>CP069437.1:0-2660948 GCA_016888885.1 Faucicola osloensis | reverse complement strand
ATTTGCTCAGCAAGGGGCGCTAAGCGGCTGTTCACTTCGCTGAGCTCAGCCACCGCGGCATGATTGACTGCGCCAAGATTAACCACCTGTGATGCTAACTCATCGAGTTGTCGTTGTAGTTGCTCGCGTTTGCTGCTACCCAGTAACTCAATATTGTCAGTTTTTGGCACGGTAATTTTGCGACCAGTCAATTGCTCACCAATCAATGCCACGTTTTGCTTGGCTAGTGCCAATGCCGTGTCGGTGGTGTGATATTGCTGTTGTAGTTGGCTTAACTGCTGCTGAGACTCTTGCACACCCAATTGCGCTTGATGTAGCTCGGTTTCCATAGTTTTCAAGGTCATTGTCAATTGCGTAACGCTGTCATTGGCGGTTTGCAGTTGCGTCGAGTCCATCGTGAGTTGCTGTTGTAGCTGTGGCAAGTGTGCCTGCTGCTCGCTAATTTTATGACTCAGCAGCTGCTGCTCACTGGTGAGTCTTGCTTGGTCTTGGCAAGCTTTGGCAAGTTGCTGCTCACTTGCGGTGATTTGCAATTGTCCGGTTGCCAGTGTTTGGGTGATGCGATTTTGTTGTTGTTCTAGCTCGCGCTGCTGACTGGCAAACTGGTTTAAGCGTTCATCGAGTGACTGGCGCTCGCTGATTTGTTGCTGTAATTGCGGTTGTAAATGCGAAAGCGTATTGCTTAGCGCATAAACCCGCTGTTGCTCTTGCTGCAATTTTTCCGCAAAACCTAGCCACTCTTGTTGTAGACGCTCGCTGTCACTGTCGAGGCGTTTTTTATCTTGCGTAAGTTTATCGAGTGCGGATTGATAGCGATACTGCTGTTGTAGTTTTTGTTGCTGACATTGCTGTTGTTGCTGAGTTAGGTTTAGCAGTTGATTACGCGCAGTTCGGTCTTGCGCTTGCCATTCTTGCAGACTAACTCTCGCTTGTTGCAAGCGATCGGCTAGACGCTGCAGTTGCGGTTGTTGCTGCGCCAAGTGTTCATCGAGCTCTTCAATACGCGCTTCATTCATCAACTGCTGGCTAAAACTGATAACCTGCTGACCCTCAGCTTGCAACAAATGGCTTAGGTTAATCAGCAGCTGCTGATTACAGAGTATCAGCTGTTGCGCTGAGGTCTGCACCAGTAACCAATTGCCCATTGGCAAGCTATCAAGCAGCGCTGTATGCTGCACATCTGCCCAGTCAAGTGGCGTCGCACTGATCCAAACCTGCTGAAAAATAGCCAGATTGGGCGCCGCAATCAAAGCAGACAGTGGCAAACAACCTTCTATTAGATGGCTGTTCGCTGTGTGATTTTCCGAAGTGTGATGTAAAGTGGATTGATTATCAATAAACAGCGCATGGTCATGGATGATTTGGGCAAAATCTTGGTCAGCAGCAATCGACCATTTGGCAAATACCGTAACTAGGGTATCAAAAACATTGGCATACCGCTTACCTGTTTCGGTCAATTGCAGTTGACTGATAAGTTTTGGCAAACTGCTATTATTTTCTTGATTGGGTGACTGGTGGCTAACTTGGGCAAGGGCAGTTTCTTGTTGTGCTAGCAAATTTTGGAGTGTCGCTTGCTCGGCTTGCCACGCTTGGTACTGCTGCTCAGCTTGGCGATGCTGACGGGTTAAGCTGTCAACTTCATCGGCTTGGTCAGCGATAGACTCTTGACGGGCGATGATATTGGCTTCAAGACGTTCAATCTCATCACTGAGTCTCGTCATTTGCGTGTCTAGTTCGTTATTCTCAAACGCTGCAAATTGCTGATCAAATGTGGCGTTAGCAGTCTGCCATGCCAATACGGCTTTGTCATGTTCGTTTTGGCGTTGTTGTTGGCGCTGTTGTTGGCTGGCATGGTGTTTGAGGGCATTTTCACTGACAGCAAGATTTTTTTCTACGTCTTGCTTTTGTTTATTTAACGCCACTAAATTTTTTGCAATGTGCTCACGCTGCTGTATGCAATCATCTTGTTCATCACGCAATTGGCGCAACTGTGCGGTGAGCTGTTCAAGCTTTGTAGGTAAGCCTTCAATACGCATTTGTGCTTGCTGTTTTTGTGCTTGCAACGCTTGTTGATACTCTGCAAAACGCCCCAGCTCAACATTGAGGATATTCAGGCGTTGTTGGTCATTGGCAAGGGCTTGTTCAGCTTGTTTCAGTAGACTTTGGGTTTCATGCTGCTGCTGCCAATAATCCTTAGCAAGATTTTGCTGGTTTTGTAGAGTCTGCTGTTGTTCGGTCAGAGCCTGCTGGGCAAGTTGCTGCTGCTCGATTAATCCTTCAATCAATACTTGCTGGGCATCCACACGTTCACGCATCGCTTGAAAATCTGCCGCGAGGGTTTGCTGTTTTTGCCATGCCCGCCCATAGTCATCAATGAGTAGCTGCTCACTGATCGCTTGCTGCGTTTGTTGCCATTGCTGGGCTTGTTGTGCTGTTTTGGCTTGTTTTTCTAGGCGTTTTTGTTGGCTGGTCAACTCGCTGACCATATCATGCAGCCGCGCTAAATTATCGCTTGCGGCATCGAGCTGTTTTTGGGTGTCATCACGCCGGCTTTGGTAGCGCGACACGCCCGACGCCTCTTCGATAAACTCTCGTAGCTGCACCGCATTGGCATCAATGATGCGCCCTATCATACCCTGCTCAATCACCGCATAAGAACGCGCGCCAAGACCTGTGCCCAAAAAAATATCGACCACATCGCGGCGGCGTACTTTGGTGCCATTGATAAAGTAATCGGATTTGCCTTCTTTATTGATTTGACGGCGTACCGATAATTCTTGATACAGATTGAGCGCGTGGTGGATGCCGCTGCTACCATCTTCGCCGCGGGTATGTTCAAACACTAATTCTACGCTTGCCAAGCTTTTGGCGGACTTGTCTTGCGTGCCTGCAAAAATGACATCACTCATCGCGCCGCCACGAAGCTGCTTGGCGGAGGATTCGCCCAGCACCCAGCGGATGGCATCAATCACATTGGATTTTCCGCAGCCGTTGGGACCGACAATCGCGGTGATGGTTTTGGGGAAATGAAACGTTGTAGGATTGGCAAAGGATTTAAAGCCTGCCAGTTTGAGCTGTTTTAACCGCATGTTGCTAGAGTGTAGGTATCAAAAAAAGGCGCTTATTTTAGCAAAATTTTAGCGATTATTCATTAAATCTATGCTGACTTGATCTATACTGACTTGGTACACACAAATCAGGCTAAACCTGCTAAAGCCTTAAGTTGATAAATCTGCCATGGCATAAAAAAAAGCATAAAAAAAACCGCTAAGTGGATTAGCGGTTTTATCAATTAGGCTATTGGTTAATATTATTTTGCCGGTGACGCAGTAGCAGTCGCTGTATTTGCCGTTGCAGTTGCTGTATTGGCAGGTACAGAAGCGGTTGTGGTGGTCGTTGTCGTCGTGGTGGTTTCAGTCTTGGCTTCTTCTTTTTTACCACAGCCCACGAGGCTGATGACCGTCACTAATGCGATTAATAATTTATTCATAGTTTTCTCCAAAAACGGTTAATGTAATCATCCATCTGATAACCCTATCATTAAATAAATTTATTACACCTTTAACAAATATTTATCAATGAAGTTATCTAGACGTCATAGCATTTTATGAGTTTTCTGAGCGTTTGGATAGCGGCTGTGACGATTTTTTTAAGGGTTTTATGTAAATATTTATGCGTATCATCAGTCAATACGCTCAATTTTACCCACGCGATTATGTGTTACAATAATCATTAAAAATTAACCACTAAAAATTTTTAAAAGAACTATTGCTATGTCTATGCTGCTCTCCTCACCCAATGTTCAAGCCGTTCGCGCTTATTTACTTGATTTACAAGACCGTATTTGCCAAGCGCTAGAACACCAAGAAGCCACTGGCGGGTTTAATCTATATGCTGAAGGTGCCAGCAATGCCAAATTTGTCGCTGATGTTTGGGAGAGACCCACTGAGCAAGGCACCCATCAAAATTTGGGCGGTGGTCGCTCCAATGTACTGCAAGGCGGCAAAGTAATCGAAAAAGGCGGGGTGATGTTTAGCCACATTGTTATCAACCATCTGCCAGCCACTGCCACCGCTCGCCACCCTGAACTTGCCGGTCGCCAAGCGCAAGCACTCGGTGTCTCGCTGGTGATTCATCCGACCAATCCCAACGTGCCAACCAGTCATGCCAACGTGCGCATGTTTATCGCAGAAAAAGAAGGCTACGAGCCGATTTGGTGGTTTGGTGGGGGCTTTGATTTGACGCCGTTTTATCCTGTGATGGAAGACTGCGTGCATTGGCACCAAGTGTGCCATGATTTGTGCGCGCCGTTTGGGGCAGACGTTTATCCCAAGTTTAAGACGTGGTGCGATGAGTATTTTTATTTAAAGCATCGTAACGAACAACGCGGCATCGGCGGCTTGTTTTATGATGATTTGAACACGCTTAGCATGGGTTGGGATTTTGATAAATGCTTTGCGTTTATGCAGGCGGTAGGCGACGGCTATCTTGAAGGTATTATCCCGATTTTTGAGAAACGCAAACACACGCGCTATACCGAGCCGCAGCGTAATTTTCAGCTATATCGCCGTGGTCGCTATGTCGAATACAATCTGGTGTATGACCGCGGCACCTTGTTTGGCTTGCAATCAAACGGGCGCATTGAGTCAATTTTGGTCAGTCTGCCACCGCTCACCGGCTGGGAATATCGTTATGAGCCTCTCGCAGGAACGCCTGAATTTGAACTCACGGATTTTTATCTAAAACCCAGAGATTGGCTGAACCTCAAGGCTTAACAAAACGCCATCTTAATAAAACACAATAAAAAAGGGCAATCACAGTTGCCCTTTTTTTAATGGGCGATTAACCCATTAAGTTTGGTTGTACGATTTCTATCCAGTAGCCATCAGGATCCAAGATGAAAGCAATATCTTTCATCGCACCTTCTTCAGGGCGTTTTTTGAAGGTGACTTGATGTTGCTCAAACCAAGCAACCGCTTCTTGCAGATTTGGCACAGCAAAACAAATATGCCCGAATCCTTGTGGTTCGCTGTTGCCACTGTGATAGTGAAACTCTGCATCAGACTCAGTGCCATAATTATGGGTCAATTCTAGCACCCCTGGCTGACTAAAGGTAAATGCGGCTAAAGCGGCAGTATCGGTCGGCAAATTTGCCACCTGTTCATCGGTGAGCTTTGCCAAAAAATATAAATCAAATTCCGCTTGTGGATAGCGTTTGGTTTGTAGTAGCGTCATGCCTAATACATCTTGATAGAAAGCCAAAGACACTTGCGGGTCTTTTACCCTAAGCATGGTGTGATTAAAGATAAACCCATTGGTAGCGGACAAGTTTGACATAGTGATCCTTATTATAATATGCCTCTAAAAGAAAAAACCTTAAAAGAAAAAGACGTTAACTAAAATTCATTAATAGCGACAGTTTGCCAAAAATTCAATACTGTTTAATTTTAATTAACTTTTGGGTAAAAATATAGCCCTCATTTCTCATAACATAATGGCTCATAACATCAAGGCTAATAACATTGCACTTAGGTAAGCTGCTCAATTCGCTATTCGCTATGCAATATTTGCTACTCAATAAAGGTCACTTTACCGGTGTCCAAATCATACACCGCCCCAACAATAATTAAGCTACCATTATTAACCGCATCTTCAAGAATACGAGAGCCGTGTTTTAGCTGGGTGACAGACATACGCACGTTGGCTTTAATACCCCGATTAATCAACTCTTGCGCGTCAATGTCTTGTCCATTGGCGGTATAAATTTCATGCAAGTTGTAAACACTGGGACGAATCCGGTCAACAATCGAACGTAAATTGGGGGAAAACTGCTGATCAGGATTGATCAGTGTCTCCACACAAGCCGTCACCGCGCCGCAATGGGAATGACCCAACACCACGACTAACTTGGTACCGAATTTTTCAGCGGCAAACTCAACCGAGCCAATCTGAGAGGGCGCGACTACGTTACCTGCTACACGAATGACGAATAAATCACCCAACCCTTGATCAAAGACAATCTCAGCCGGCACGCGCGCATCAGAACACCCCAAAATAATCGCAAACGGTTCATGCACATGGGTGAGCGCATTAGACGCTAGCAAGGTTGATTGGGGGTTTTGCACATTCTCTACGAATCGTGCGTTGCCTTGTTTGAGCATCTCGAGCGCTTGCTCGGCAGTTTCGGGACGCGGTAAGTGACTGTTTGACATTTGGTTTTCTCCTTTCACTCAGATACAATAACGAACTGTATGATGATATACAACGCGATATTTTTTATCATTTTAACTTTTTTAAAACATCAAGATGACTTTCTAAAATAACTTCCTAGCTACTATAATACCTCATCGCCTGCCACAGCAATATGCCCATCGGCTATTTGGTTCATAAATTGCGCATAATCTTGGGCATTGCGAGCCGCAGTTTGTTCGGCATACGCTTGCATAACAGAGATGATTTCACTACCATTGCCCAGATAGCCCATAAGCGTATCGGCATTGCCCGCTTTGGTATGCGCATGCGCCAAGGCATGGCCACAGCTTTCGATATATTCGTAAAAATGGGCAGTCGTCATGCTCTCAAGAGACGCCGAATACTTCATGTCCCGCAGCTGCCTGACATAAAAATCCATCTCAAAGTTATCGAGCGATGCATAGCCCAAGAAAATATCACTCGATGCCTGCATCAATTGTTGCCCCTCAACCACGCGCTTTCCTTGATGGCTAAATTGTTTTGCCAGTAAGGGTGTCAAGATAGACGCTTTGGCTTGCTTCATTTGCAATAGCAGCGGCTCATGGTCGGCATCTTGGAATAATGCCACCGCACACACAGTACCGACACTCCCCACCCCAACTACTTTGAGCGCCACATCGGTAAAATCATAGCGGTCAAACAACACTTGTCTATCTGACTTTAGGGTATCTCGATAAGCGTCAAAAAAAGCCTCGGTACGGCTAAAAAAAGGCTGTCCTCGGCGTGGTGGTCGCTGCAATTCACCATCCGTTTTAAACGCGCGTAATCCTGTGACAGTATCACGCTCAGTCAATTTTGGCAGCATTTTTACCGCATCATTTTTTTTGGCTTTTTCAAAATCGGCATGACGGCGTTTACGAACAGTCACGTCTTCGGTATTTGCCAATATTTTATGGGTGTCGATTTTTTCATACCACACTTGTAGCGGTGACAAGCTGCGATGCGCTTCTAATCCATCAAGGTAACTGGTCAGCAGTTTTTCTATCGCCTTATAGCCCACCGATTCTACATACTTAAAACTTTGACTGGCGATTAAAATACTGGCGACCAGTCGCTGCAAATCCCATTCAAATGGCGCAACGATGGTTTCATCAAAATCATTAATGCCAAATAATAAATTGCGTTCAGGACTGGCATAACCGCCAAAATTACTGACATGACAATCACCGCAAATCTGCTGAAATAGCCCAGAATGTTGCCCCTGCCATGCTTGGTCAAACAGCATCAAAGCGGGCATCCCGCGAAAAAAAGTAAACGGCGATACACTCATGCGCTTGGCACGGATGGGCAGCAGTTCTAATAAGCGACCTTGATTGGACCAATGATAAAGACTGAGCGCGTCGATGGCAGTCGGACGTTGGCTGATGGCAGCCAAGTTTTTTAATGGATACGCCTTACGCTGCTGTTTGCCAAGTGCAATACTATCTGCTTGGCTTAGAAGCTTGCCTTGGTAGCGATGGCGCGTCAAATCCACGCACTGAGCATGCTGTAAGGATTTGGGTAAAACGATAGCGATGGGCAGTGCGGCTGTTGTGTCCGTTGTTGGTTTTTTGGTGGCTGTTTCTTTAGCGGCTGGTGTTTTTGCGGGTATTTTGTTAGCCGTGGTTTGAGAAGCCGTATTGTTTGCATCTGTTTGACTGGTTGTTGTTTGGGCATTTGCTGTTTGAGTGGCTGTTGTTTCAGTCGCTGGGTCTTGAGGCTTTTTTTTGCTAGGCATGGCGTGTCTCTTAAATCTTCAATAGGTAAATATTCAATAGCTAAATGTTCAATCGGTCACTGGCTAAATTATCATCATATAAAAGTCATTTAAGCTTGCTATTTTAATGGCTTTGGTAAAAAGTTACGTTGCTTATTTGTGCCAAATCAACCCCTTATTATCGACTGTGAATGGATAACATGGTCATCCCCAAAAATGCCAAAAACGACGACAACGCCAAAAAGTTATCGATTTTATCTTGCGACCCAAATACGCTGCCATGATTAGCGAAGAAATCGGCTACGGCTCGCCCAATGAGGCGGCGAAAAAAGAAATGCCGCCTGAGCTTGCTAACAATCCGATTGTGTATCCGCCAGTTGATTTGCTAAAACATGCCATGTTTCGTGAAGACGTAGGCGATGAGATAATGGCGCTATATCAGCAGTATTGGGATAGGCTCAAAGTGGATATGTGATTTTTCAATAAGCGGTCATTAAAAAACTATAAAAACAACTATAAAAAAAGCGGGCTTATGATTAAGTCCGCTTTTTTACCCTAAAAATCCGCCTAGCGCATGGTGACAAACTCTTCTGAGCCAGTCGGATGAATCGCCACCGTGTCATCAAAGTCACGTTTGGTTGCGCCCATCTTGATAGCCACAGCAAAACCTTGAATCATCTCATCGACGCCAAAACCTACGCCATGCAAGCCCACCACTTTTTCTTCCTCACCCACACAAATCAGCTTCATGTGACACGGCTCACGGTGCTTGGTCACAGCACTATACATCGGGGTAAAACTGGATTTATAGACTTTAACCGCATTGATGCCATAGCCTTTGACCGCCTCTTCTTCACTGAGCCCCACCGTACCAATCGGTGGGTGGCTAAAAATCACGCTCGGCACTAGATTATAGTCCAAATGCTCATTGGGTTTGTTGTTAAACAAACGCTCAGATAGTCTGCGACCTGCTGCCACCGCCACTGGGGTCAATTGAATACCATGTTCGATGATGTCGCCGACGGCATAGATACCTTCGACATTGGTATTTTGATAGGCATCGACTTTAACAAAGCCTTGCTCATTGACTTCAACGCCCGCTTTATCAAGATTGATGGTATCGGTTGCAGGCGCGCGACCCGTTGCCCAAATCAAACAATCCACCGTCAAGGTCTCATTATTTGACAATTCAATGCTCAATGAGCCATCTTGGTTTTTGCGTATTTGTTGTGGCAGCAATCCATAATGAAATTCAATACCATCATCGTGCATGATATGGGTGAGCGTGGCGACAATGTCGGCATCAAAGTTTTTAAGCACCCGCTTGCTACGCACAATCAAATGGGTTTTTGAGCCCAATGCATTCATCACCCCTGCAATCTCAACACCGATATAGCCTGACCCCACAATCGCTACCCGTGGTGGTAATTCGGTCAATTCAAAAAAACCATCCGAGTCAATACCCAACTCTGCCCCTTCAATGGCTGGGCGAACAGGTCGACCGCCCATTGCTAGTAAAACATGGTCAGCGGTAATGGTCTCTATTGTGCCGTCATTTTTATACACCTCAACCGTATGCTTATCGGCAAATTTGGCAAAACCATGAATTACATCGACTTGGTTATTTTTGAGGCCATTGTTGTACGACTGATGAATACGGCTGATATAAGCTTGGCGACTTTGTACCAATTTGGCAAAGTCAAATTGTTTAACATCCAAATCAAAGCCATAGTCAGGCGCATAATGATTTATCGCCGCTGCCATATTGGCGCCATACCACATCACTTTTTTGGGCACACAGCCAACATTGACGCAAGTACCGCCTAGCTGTTTGGCTTCAATCAAGGCACATTTTTTACCATAGCTGGCAGCACGGTTGATAGATGCAATACCCCCTGACCCACCACCGATCGCGATATAATCATAATGTTTGCTCATAATTCTTCCTGTTTTTTGGTCATTTTCAAAGTTATATGCGGTTATTCTACCAAGTTTTGGTGGTTAGAAAAGTTGTTAATTCTCACCTTTCTCATTGATAAAATAAAACAAATCAGCGCTTTTTTTGAATAATTTTAATGAAAAAGGTTTAAACACCCTTGTGTCACCGCAAAAGGCATCAGATAAAATCGGGTTTTTTTGGGTTGGCAAAATTCAATCTGCTGTGCCATTAACTGCGTGCTTAGTGTTGGGATAATCAGCCAAGCTTCATCGGCATCAAATTCACTGGCGTAGGTAAGTAGTTGGTACATGTCTGCCAAGCTTATGTCGTTGAAAGTAGCAGTTTTTTTCCATTTTATATCAGCGATAATGAGTTTATCGGCAGACTTTAGCCAAATATCGGGTTTGATGGTTAATCCTTGCTGCACGGTCAATGGCTGTCTTTTTTGCTCAACTAGCTCAAAATTCTGCCCTACAAATTGTTCTTGAATTTTCCTGCCCACCCATTTTTCAAAGGCAAATGGCATATTCACCAGCCAAGTTGGGGTCAAAAACTGCCCTTGACTACTCGCTTGTTGTAGCGTCAGCAGTGCATAACAAAAGCTGATAAAAGTATAATTACGCTGGGCAGTCAGACTCGGCAACGCGGTCAACTCTTGTAGCGCTTGAGAAAATAAGCTGTCGTATAAGTCTTTGGCAACGGTAGCCACTGCCTGCCACTGCGGCGGTAATGGCATAGCCATGCTGCCTATCACTCGCTCGATGGTGGTTTTTACCAAGCGATTGCCAGCGGTATCCATCACAAAATTTTCAGTCTGATGATAAAACTTATGCGGCTGGTGGAAGTTATGCTGCAATTGCTCTTTGATTAGTAATTTACCCTGCAGATAGGGCTGATTTTGCTCAAATTGCTGATACTGCTGATTGGGCACGTACTGCGCAAATCCCTGCCAAAAATACGCTTGCAGCCACTCGCTAAGCGACAGTGAATGATTGCTGGGTGGAGGATTGCTGGCTGCAGGATTGATGAGTAGTTGATTGGCTAGATTGGCTAACGACTTGGGCAATAAGGCTTGCCATACCGCTGTCAGCATCTGTTGCACCCATTGACGGGTTTGGGTAACTTCATCAGCATGGGTAATGTGGGCTTGTGCAAGTTTTGGCAAAATCTCCACTTGCCCGCCACTGGGCAACCCAATCACACCGATATAGTGGCGCACTTTGAGTTGCCACCGCTGCTGTTTACGCTCAATGCGAAATACGTCAAAATTTTGCTCGATAAGCCAGTCAAAATCTTGCCCATCATCAAAATCTGCCGCTGTCAGGTAACTATGTTCAAACGTGATGATGGCTTTCATGAGGCGCTTTGATAGATTGCAAGATAGCTATTTGGGTCATCAAGCGCCTGGGTATAGATGTCAAACCCCGCTTGCTGCGCCATAAATCCCGTTGCTTTTTTGTTATCAATCAGCCTAATAAAGGTTTGCCCAAAGATTGCTTGCAAGATTTGTCCATGGTGCTGGCAGGCTTGTGCCACTTGTGGGATGATGGATTGGCTAAACGCAGCGCTTAACGCGTGCAGCGAATCAATACCCCACAAAAAACTATGCCCTAACTGGCTGTCTTTTGCCAAATTTTGCGAGATTCTTTCATTCAATGCGGTCAACAATTTGGCTAAATCAATCTCAATCCCATTTGCCATGACTTTACCCAATAACTGTGGCTGTGGTTGACATTCAATAAATTCAAAACGGCGGCGAAATGCCATATCGAGCGGCGACAATGAATGATCTTGGCTGTTCATGGTGGCGTAGATATCGACATTGCTAGGCACGCTAAATGGCTGACGCGAATACGCCAAATTCACCGACAGGCTATCTGTCTGTCCTGCGCGTTTGGTCGGTTCAATCAAACTCATCAACTCCCCAAACACGCGGGCGACATTGGCGCGGTTGATTTCATCAATCAACATGGCATAACGGTGACTAGGGTCATGTTTGGCTTGTTGACACAGTCTAAGAAATGCCCCTGACTCAACGCGATAGCTCATTTGTCCATTGTCCGCGATGTGGGGACGAATGCCTTCGACAAATTCTTCATACCCATACGCTTGATGAAAACTGACAAAACTAAAGCGTTCTAGCTTTGGCTGTAAATAGTTGGGCTGAAACTGGCTGTGAATCGCCGCTTGATAATCATCAAGTTTGTTTTGTAAATCGCTTAACAACGGCAAACTTTCGGGCAGTAAAAACCAGTTACTTGATTCGTCTTTATCAAAAAAAGCTTGACTGGCTCGGCTATTGTATTTAACCGTCAAAGAATTGGGATTACTAAATTGTTGTAGCGTTCCCCAAACCGTTTGATTTAAATTTTCTTTTCTATCTTTTAAACTCGCTTTCGCTAAAAAAATAGCCGATTGCACCAATTCAGGTACTTTTAGCAAACTTTTACCTTTTTGTTTTTCATCCAACAACACCAAACAAATCACCTCTCGCCAGCTTAACGGCTCGACCAGATTTTTGAGTAAATCGTCTTGTGTGGCGGTAGGCAAAAACTCGGTATATTGTTTGGCGATTTGTTGCAGTCGGTAGGTTTTGCCTGTCCCTGCTACGCCCGTATAGATGATATTTTTTGGCCGCTCACTCATGACAGATTATCACTCACGATAGTCATACCTGCCGCTTTTGCCGCACGCGTACCACCCGTCAAATGGACGATGTCCCGCTTTGGGTCAATCTCATTGAGCAAAGCGACAGCTTTGGCGGCTTTGCTGCCACCACCGCACAGCACATAGACAGTGCCATCCGTGGTTGCCAATAACTCTGCCGTCAGCGTATCCAAGGGTTGGTTTTTGGCACACTCAATATGTCCTTGCGCAAATGCTTTACTATCCCGCACATCCCAAACGGTATCGTTTGCCGTGGCAAAAAAATCGGTAATGGCTAGCTCACGAATCATGGTTACCTCTTAATTTTTAATGTCTATTTTGTGATGGCTTATTATGGATAAGCTGACGAAATTTATCAAATCAGCGATTAATAACCAAATTTTTGCATCAATTTAACTATTTTTATCAAGTTGATGACAAATTATGATTTATAATTCATTCCAATATTTTATGTATCTTAATTTTCACTTAAACTTTTATTATCTAAGGAGGGATGACATCATGACGACCGCTGCAACCGCGCACCCTGATCATCACAATATCGCGCTACGCAATGACCCAAAGAAGGTCGCCGTGGCATCCATGATTGGTACGGCTATTGAGTTTTATGATTATTATATTTATGCCGCTGCGGCGGTATTGATTTTTAATACCCAGTTTTTTGATAAAACCGATGAAAAAGCGGCGATGCTTTACTCGCTTTCGACGTTGGCATTGGCATTTATTGCCCGCCCTTTCGGTTCAGCGTTATTTGGTCACTTTGGTGATAAACTCGGTCGTAAAAAAACCTTGGTGGCGTCTCTGCTCACGATGGGTTTGTCAACCGTAGCGATTGGTTTGCTACCGACTTATGCCCAAGTAGGCGTCATTGCCCCATTATTGTTATGTTTACTTCGTGTGGGTCAAGGGATTGGGCTTGGCGGTGAATGGGGCGGTGCTGCCTTGGTCGCCACCGAAAATGCGCCAGAAGGCAAACGTGCTTGGTATGGTACTTTCCCGCAGTTAGGCGCGCCGATTGGGTTATTTTTAGCTAATTTAGTGTTCTTTTTACTCAGTTATTTTTTAGGAAAAGATGCCTTGGTCGAGTGGGCATGGCGCATCCCGTTTCTTATTTCAATCGTGCTTGTAGGTGTGGGTCTTTGGGTACGTTTAAGCCTGCATGAAAGCCATGTATTCCTTACTGCTGAAGCCGAAGGCAAAAAAGTTAATGCCCCTGTGTCAAAAGTCATTACCCAATATTGGCGTCCGCTGGTGCAAGGCACATTTTTGATGTCAATGACTTATGTGATTTTTTATATCATGACTGCCTTCGTACAAGCCTATTCAAAAAGCCCGGCAAAAATATCTTCTTTTGGCTTTCCAACAGGGTTAGGTATTGCCCCAAATACCTTTACTGGCTTTTTATTGGTCGCTGCGATTGTGTTTGGTATTTTTACCAGTATCTCAGGGATTGGCGCTGACAAAATCGGTCGTAAAAAATGGCTGATTGGCGTGACTATATTATGTATGGTGTTTGCCTACTTTATGCCAATGCTGCTCAGCAATGGCACACCAACGACTGTATTTATTTTCCTCATTTTGGGTATGGCATGTATGGGTATGTCATTTGGTCCAATGGCAGCGCTATTACCAGAGCTGTTCCCCACCGAAGTACGGTATTCAGGTGCGTCACTGGCTTACAATCTAGCGGCGATTGTGGGTGCCTCGATTCCTGCGATTTATGCCATCAAAATCAATGAGCAATATGGCATGAAAGGTGTGGCTATATATATTGTGATTAACGGTTTGATTTCTCTCATCGCGTTATTCTCAATTAAAGAAACCAAAAATATCGATTTGATGGATTAGAACATAGATTAAAGGATAGACTAAAAACTGATACCTCAAAAACGCTGGCAAATGCTGGCGTTTTTTTTGCCCAAGGCGGTTATAATAAAATTTTCAATACTAAAATTTTCAATACCATGAGACCTAGGATGAAAGCCTATAACCGCTGTGAATGGTGCGGCACGGACCCACTTTATCAAGCTTACCACGACAATGAATGGGGAAAGCCCAGTTATGATGACCGTCATCTATTTGCCATGTTGTGTTTAGAAGGTATGCAAGCGGGACTCAGCTGGATTACCATCCTCAAAAAACGCGAGCGTTATTACCAAGTATTTGCTGATTTTGACCCTGCAATGATCGCGCAGTTTGATGATGACATGGTCGATAGTCTCATGACCGATGCGGGCATTATTCGCCACCGCGGTAAAATCAAAGCCATCATCAACAATGCCAAATGCTATCTAAAAATTACCCAAACGCAATCTTTTAGCGATTACCTTTGGGACTTGTCGCCCAGTGGCTTGGCAAAACTACCACAGGATAACCACCCAAAAACCTTTGCTGATATCCCCACCAACACTGAATGTTCAGATAACATGTCAAAAGCGCTCAAAAAAGACGGGTTTAAATTTGTGGGCTCGACGATTTGCTATGCGTTTATGCAAGCAGTCGGTATGGTGAATGACCATGTAGCGGCGTGTGATTTTCGCTAAGCGGGGTCAATATTCAATAGCGGATAACCTATTTCTCGATGCTACAGATTTCTCGATGCTAAAGCCCCCAAAATAGGCTAAAACTAATAAAAATCAATACCAATAAAATGCTTTGAACCAATAAAAAATGCTGATGCACTTTGAGCAATCCGCGCAGATTGACCCCATAATAACTGACATTTTTGAGAGAATAGCTTTGAAAATCCACCAAGCTACGACGATGGTAGTGTGACCGCATGACCTCAACAAACTTATCAGCCGCTGCCGCTTTTGACCCAGCTGGCAATACAGGTAAAAACGCATTGATAACATCTTCATGCGTTTCTGGGTTATTGATATTGACCATCAACATTTGCCAATCTTGAAACAGCCGTTGTTCGATCACCCCTTTAGACTTGAGCGTGACATCGCGGTTGCGCCCATCACGCTGAATGTTACCAAATAATTTCTCAATCGCTGATTTTTCGCCTTCAATGTACTGAAAAAAATAGCCATTACCAAAGCACAAAAAACCGGTAATTTGATGGACAAGGTTCTCACGCTGGGCCACCGTCATGATATCAGACAGCGTTCTAGGGGTTACGCCAGCTTTCAACGTCATCCGGCTCACATAAGTTAGATAATGAATTTGCCCCAAGCAGCACCTCAGTCTTTATGATTGTACAATTTTTGTTCAGCGCAATTTTAACAATTTCTTACATACTAATCCATCCATTAAATCAAGAATATTAGCTTAGCTAGTCACAAATAGCGGTTGAGTGGTTATTTTTGGACGCTCGTATTGCATTTACAATCATCAGCAACACCCCTACCCAAATCAAAGCAAAACTGGCAATCATGGTGTCATTGACAGCTTCATGCAACACAAAAATGGACAATAAAAACATCAGCGCAGGTTCAAGATAACTGAGCATACCAAAGGTATTCATCGGCAACACCTGACTGGCTTTGAGATTGGTCTGCATAGCAAGCGCACTAATCATACCCAGTCCAATCAATAGCAGCCCCATTGTCATTGACCCCGTGACTATCGATATACTGCTGTTTTGCCATAATAAAAAACCCAGGGCAATTGGGGCAATCACTGACAAATCAACGAACAGCCCCATCAGCGCAGGCACCCCTTGCCAGCGGCGCAGTCCATAATAAATCGGATACGTCAAACACACCCATGCAGTCGCCCACGATACACTCCCCGCAAGCCAAAATTGCAATCCTACCCCTGCTGCCGCAACGATAATCGCCGCCCACTGCAATCGATTTAAGGTTTCTTTAAACACCACACAGCCCATCAGTACCATCATCAAGGGAAACAAAAAATACCCCATTGCGGTATTAACCGCCTGTCCATTGATAGGCGCCCACATAAACAGCCACAGCTGACTTGCCAAAATCGGTGTCGGCAACAGCAATAAAACCCATTGTTGTTTGTTTAATCCCATCAAAAATGCTTTGAGTTGACCAAAACTTTGCGTCATTGCCAACAACCCCACCAACCCAAACCACATCGCCACCATGCGCCACAAAAAAACTTGCGTGCCTGACAACGGTGCAAGCCAGTGACTATACAGATACAGCACGCCAAACAACACATTAGAAATCAATGCCAGCACCACCCCAAAACGCAACTTTTTGGCAGCGGTGGCGGGCTGAGAAGTTGTTGCCTTGGGGGGGACAACGATAGACGATGGTGATAAAACGCTGGAGACTGACATAATTGACCTTGTTACATTTTTGCTTTTGCGGTTAAATTGCCAAGCAGTATAACAATTATCTTTGGTAAATTATTTCAAAATACCCACATTTGTGATAATTTAATATTAATATAAGATAAATTTGCTATATTTTTCTCAATTTTTCTTATTGTATATTTTTAGAAGGACATGGCTATGATTCATGAAATCGATGATATCGATAAACGTATTTTAAACTTGTTGCAAGAAGATGCGACCCTACCACTAAAGAACATCGCCGAAAAAGTGCATGCATCGGTAGCGACCTGTCAGCGCCGTATCCAAATGATGACAGAGACCGGGGTGATTACCCGCCAAGTGGTGATTGTCAACCCCACTGAATTGGGCTTTGATTTAAGCGCGTTTGTGCTGATTGAAATGGAAAAACAAAATACCGCGCTGCAGCATGGCTTTGAGCGCTTGATGAGCCGATTGCCCAACGTGATGAGTTGTTATGAAATCTCAGGGGATTATGACTTTTTGCTATTGGTACACGCCAAAAATATGGCGGAATATCACCGTTTTACCCGTGATAATTTAACTTATGAAAACAATGTCCGACGCTTTAAAAGTCAATTTGTGATGAATTTTTCCAAGGTAGGCACTAAAATCCAGTTAGATTAGTTAGATTAATGCGCCATCAGACAATGGGCTCAAACAATGGGCTCAAACAATAGGCTTGGTGCGATACCAAAATGACGTCGGCAACGAAATGCCAAACACCAACGCAGCGGTCACAAATATCGCATTGAAGCTAAAATCCATCATTTGGGTAAATACTTGTGGATTGTAGCCATAGTAGCCTAGCTGTACAAAGCTAATCATAGCTTTGTACGCGGTAATCCCTGGCATCATACACAGCATGGCAGGCACCAAAATCATCTTTGGGGTGAGTAAATATTTTTTTGCCAAATAAATTGCCACAAACGATGAAATACCCGCTGCCACAAACGTCGCTAGTATCAAATTGACTGACAGTTGTTTTAATAGCTCTCTAAGTCCGTAACCCAGCATGGTCAACAATAAGCATTGCCAAATATAGCGGCGCGGCACATTGACAAGCAGTGTCCAGCCAAGCGTCATCAAGCAAGCAAAAGTTGCTGCGCGTATCAAGGCAATCGCATCAATCGCCATTTTTCATCCTACCCAATATTGGCAATAAAATTTTATCAAACGCTTTCATCAACCCACGCCCCAATGACTGATATTTAGTAATAGCAATGACAACACGATGCCGATACAGCTCGATAACGTCAAGATAATCACAAACATAAAGCGCCCGATACCGATGTTCATATAACCCTTTAGCATATCCGACAACGAATTTATCAAAGGAAAACTGGGAACCAACCAAAGCACACTCGACGCCATAGCAATATGCGGGTCGTTACCAATCCCCAATAACAGCGCGGTACTGGCAAATATAGAGCCAAAACACGCCGCGATGAGCGCGGATATAAAGGGGTTAAAGTTGCGGTTACTCAGCCATAGCCGCAGCGAATACCCCATCATACTAGCAATAAAAGTCACCAAACACACCAGTATATCGCCCCCTGCCAAATACGCAAAGCAAGCACACGCCACACCGACCATCGGCGCGACCATCTTGGCAGGATAAGTGTCCCGATCAATCTCATCAAATCGATAGGTCGCGTGCTCTAGGGTACTCGTCACCGGCATACTTTCCAAATCCAGTACAATTCGCTGAATTTGTACAATGATATTGACATTGATGGCATGGGTGGTTGACGCGCGCAAGGTGGTAATACAGCGGTTATTATAAATTGTGGTAATGGTCAAGCCGTTATAGGCAATCCCACATTCTACGCTAGCCAACCCCAACGCTAATCCCAATCGGCGGCACAAATCTGTTACCGTTGCCGACTCTGCCCCATATTGCATGAGTAGCAGCCCACAGCGCACACACAGACGGGTGATTTGCTGCTGGTGTTCATACGCCATATACGGCAACCGCCGTCTAGGCTTAGGCTCTGTCGGCGGCGAAAGCTTAGTAGGCTCAGGTGTTAGCGGATCAAGCGCTTCTAGGGCATCAGCAAAGGTATCACTCATAAGGCGCTACAAAAAAGTCAAGAAAGCTATAGTTTACCACCAAAGTTTTGGGGCAGTTATAAAAAATCTTATTTATAAAGTATGCCGATACTGCACAAAATCCGTCTTTTTAGCGATATGGTCGTACAGACGGCGAGCAGAAACGTTGCCTTCTTGAGTGACCCAATAGACCCGATTACAGTTTTTATCTTCAGCAAATTGATAGACATATTTGATCAGCATTCTTCCCACACCTTTACCACGTCCATTTTCTTTGACGAACAAATCCTCAAGATAGCAACAGTCTGTGGTATTCCATGTATTAGGATGCAATACAACATGTACAAAGCCGATAAGCTTATCATCCACAAATGCCCCGAAACCAAAAATGGGTGATGTTTCGTCAATAATTTTGTGCCAAGTATTTTCCGTAGTCGCTTGGGGTAGATCTGTTTGATAAAATTCTAAATAGCCCTGCCACAAGGCTTGCCAGTTAGTTTTATCCTGTTCAGTTAGTGGTAAGATTTGCATTATCAATTATCCTTATATTTAGCTGTTGCCAACAAAAAAAATACTACCAATAAAATTATCGCCTAAAGTCATCGTGATTAAATAATTTATGACAAGTAAAAAAATTTCAACGCTTATTATAATGTAATTACTTGCAAAAAATTTTGTCTAATAGCCAATAAAATTCCGACTAATTTAATCAGGTTTTTTTGTTATTTCGCCCCATAAACCCCCATCGCAAAATTGATTCATGGTAAAATGAGCCATATTCATTTTATTTAATATCCAAGCCTATGTCCGCCGAAACTATTGCCAACAAAGCCTTTAAACAAGGCACCAAAGCCCTATTTGACTATGACAAACACTGGGCAAGCTGCTTTGAGCCTGCGCCATTTTTGCCGATGAGCCGAGCCGAAATGGACGCCCTTGGTTGGGATGCCTGTGATGTCATTATCGTCTCAGGCGATGCCTACGTCGATCACCCAAGCTTTGGTATGGCAATCATCGGCAGACTGTTAGAGTCGCAAGGCTTTCGCGTCGGTATCATCGCCCAGCCTGACTGGACGAGCAAAGACGCTTTTATGACACTTGGTAAACCGACCATCGCGTGGGGTGTCACCGCAGGCAATATGGACAGCATGATTAACCGCTACACCGCCGATAGACGCATTCGCAGTGACGATGCCTATTCGCCAGACAATGCCCCCGACAAACGCCCCGACCGTGCGGCTGTGGTATATAGCCAGCGCTGCCGTGAAGCCTATCCCGATGTGCCTATTATTTTGGGCGGGATTGAAGGCTCGCTGCGCCGTATCGCCCATTATGATTATTGGTCAGACAAAGTGCGCCGTAGCATTTTGATGGATAGCCGCGCTGATATTTTGCTGTATGGCAATGCCGAGCGCGCGATTGTCGATGTGGTACATGCACTTGCCAAAGGTTACCGTTTTGAAGACCTTGCCAAAGTGCGTGGCACCGCGTATCTGTCGACACAAACCAAAAAACACTGGCAACGCGACATGATAGAAATCGCCAGTAACGACGTCGACACTGTTGGGCGCGTTGACCCGATTATCAATCCGTATGTGATGATGGAAGATGTGGGCGACTGTCATATCGAACAAGAAAAAACCCTTGAGAGTCAATACAAAGGGTTTGTGGCAGATAAAGTCCAGCACAAAGTGCTCAATGCTGATAAGGTCGCTGAAAGCCAAGACATCCAAGTGGTCAACCTCAAAGACCCCAATAAAAACGCCTTAAAACACAAACGCCCGTTGCCGCCCCGTGACAAAACCGTGATTCGCTTGCCCGACTTTGAGCAAGTCAAATCCGACCCGGTACTTTACGCCCATGCCAACCGTATTTTGCACCTAGAAACCAATCCGCATAACGCCCGCGCGTTGGTGCAGCGACATGGCGACATTGATGTATGGCTCAATCCGCCGCCTATTCCACTTACCATGGAAGAGATGGATTATATCTTTGATTTGCCATATGCCCGTCTGCCCCACCCTAGCTACGGCAACGCAAGAATTCCTGCCTACGACATGATTAAATTATCAGTCAATATCATGCGCGGCTGTTTTGGCGGCTGTACCTTCTGCTCGATTACCGAACATGAAGGACGCATTATCCAAAACCGCTCAGAAGAGTCTATCTTGGGCGAAATTAAAAAAATCCGCGACACCGAGCCGTCATTTACCGGGGTAATTTCTGACCTTGGCGGACCGACTGCCAATATGTACCGTCTGCATTGCAAAGACGATGCCATTGAGAAAAACTGCCGCAAACCTTCCTGCGTGTATCCCGATATCTGCGACAACTTACTCACCGACCACAGTCATCTTACCCAACTGTACCGTAAAGCTCGTGATATCAAAGGGGTGAAAAAAATTCTGATTGCGTCAGGCTTGCGCTATGATTTGGCAGTCAAAGACCCCGAATATGTCAAAGAATTGGTCACCCACCATGTCGGCGGTTATCTCAAAATAGCCCCCGAACACTCTGAAACCAATGTACTCTCCAAAATGATGAAACCGGGTATGGGGACGTATGATACTTTCAAGCAGATGTTCGACAAATACAGCCGTGAAGCAGGCAAAGAGCAATATTTGATTCCGTATTTTATCGCCGCGCACCCTGGCACCAGCGACACAGACATGATGAACTTGGCAATTTGGCTCAAGCGCAATGGCTTTCGTGCCGACCAAGTGCAAGCCTTTTACCCAAGCCCGATGGCAACTGCTACTACCATGTACCATACTGCCAAAGACCCGCTGCATAAAGTCACCCGTGACAGCGAAGGAGTGGAAATCGTCAAATCAGGCAAACAACGTAAACTCCACAAAGCGTATCTACGCTATCACGACCCCAAAAATTGGGCACTGCTGCGTCAATCGCTTAAAGACTTGGGGCGTGAGGATTTGATTGGGCATGGCAGTCAGTGTTTAATTCCGCCTTATAACCCAAAATTGGAAGGTGAAGATGTTTACCAATCAGCGAGAAAGAAAAACAGCTCAGCAGGGGGCGATTCGGTCAAGCGTAGTGCTAAGGATAACACGGCTCAAAAGTCGGGTAAGAAACCCACGCCAAGCAGTTTTGGCAAAAAACCGTCAAACCAAAAACAGCCGAAAAAAGGTAACTTCCAAACTCAGCATACAGGCTTACCACCGAGAAAGCAAAGGTAGAAACTTTCAGAAACTTATAAAATTTATTAAATTAAACTAAATAGGGTTTATTGATAGCTTCTGCAAAATCCTGTCCTTTGAGATATGGTTTTATCCAGATTCTTTTGAAGTCTTTAAGCCCTTCACCTACTCTCTGTTTTCTCCAATGCCCACGAACCATGAATCTGCGAAGAATTTTTTTCTGAGTAGAACTATTAAAGTTTGAAAATTTATCCTGCATTGACTTATCAATAATGATAGGCTGAATTGAACTGCCAACATCTTGATAACTAAGTTCTGATGAATTATTTCTTTTTTGTTCTAAAGTTTGATTCTTAATTTTCTTTTTTTTGGTTTTCTGAGTTATTGAACT
Organism: Faucicola osloensis; assembly: GCA_016888885.1. GTDB lineage: Bacteria > Pseudomonadota > Gammaproteobacteria > Pseudomonadales > Moraxellaceae > Faucicola. The sequence goes on along the minus strand of CP069437.1, from coordinate 2,638,520 downwards.
TTTATTAACTGTGACTGAATCAGGATTCTCTGAAGAAATGTATAATACACTATTTAAAACTGCTCTAAAAAATATTAGTCCATCTTCATAGAATATGCTATCTACTGCAGTGCTTATATTGTCTAACTGATTTATATTAGCTACCAATCCCCTATCAAGTTTTTTTGAAGCTAAATGCTCCCAATCTGTTTTAAGAGTTTCTTCTAACTCCCAAGTATCATCTAAGAATAATCTGCGTTTCTGAACCATATATACTTGCGAATAATTACCATGCAAACACGTTAATTCTAATTCTCGTCCACATCGATTGAGAACATCATTTCTCGTTTTTTGATATATAGTGACAAAAACATATATTGGTGACTTGTAATCAATATTGAGTTCTTCGTTTTCATTTTTTTTATGCAAAGAATAAAAAGCGTCTATTAAATTTCTATTAGTAAAAACTAATTGGCAACTGTCAAATGGTAAATGAATTTCTTTTGCTGGCAAGTTAATTTCAGTATTCAACAAGTTATCAATTAAATTATCCCTAAAGAAAAAGGTCTTTTTTCCAAATAATTCAAAATTTAATACAGAAAAAAACTCAAGGGTTGCATTCTCAATTATTATATTTAAAATATTTTGAGTATCACTATTTGTACGAATCTCATTTATCATCGACTCTATCGGAATACCAGAATTTTGAGAAACTACTTTTAGAAAACTATATAATTCTTTCTCTTCATAATTTATGAATTCTTTTAAAGGCTTATCAGCAGAATGTACGGGTTGTACAACTTCATTATTCTTTACAATTGTTTTTTTCGCTAATGACACTAGTTCAAATAATTCTTTATTTTTATCTTTCAGAATTTCATAATAGGTAATTGGCATGTGCATATTTTAAATCCTATATAAAATCATTTTTCAACAACTATTTGGTATAATAAAACAAGAATAAATATAGCACAACTAAGTTTCATAGGTATTTTATAATGGCAAAAATTCTCATTGGATTAGGTATTTTATTTTTGGTACTGGGTTTGATTCACTTATTTTTCCCAAACGCCTTTAGTTGGTTTGGGCGTATGCCGGGGGACGTTAATTATCGCTCAGAAGGCGGCGGCTTTAGTTTTCACTTCCCCATCGTCACCATGATTATCGTGAGTATCATTCTCACTATTATTCTTAACCTATTTAACCGCTGACACCGCGCTAACCACAGCCCTGTCTAGCGGGTTTTATCGCAAAAAACTGCCTTTTTCATCAAAAAATGTCGTAAACTGTGATTACGCCAGTCACGATTGAAAAGGAGTTAGTCATGCAGCGCGACATTTTTAAGCCAACACTACTGAGCCTTGTCATCGCCCAAAGCTTATTGACAGCGTGTAGCCCCTCACCGTCAAATAGCCGTGATACCAGCCCTGCCACACCCGTTATTGCTCAACCAACGCCCGTGGTTGCTGCACCTACCATGATGATGGAAGCGGCAGCAATGAGCAAGATGGCACGCTACTCGCCCATCATGCCGATGCCGATACCACAGGATAATAGCGAAAAATATCAGCATCTTGCAGTCAACCCTATTCACCAAACTGCCACCGATGCCGTTGCCACCTTTAGTATCGATACCGACACGGGCAGCTACGCCAATGTGCGCCGTTTTCTGAGCGACGGACAACTACCGCCCACTGACGCGGTGCGTATTGAAGAGCTTATCAACTATTTTAACTATGATTTTTCACAAGCCAAGCGCCTTGCCAATGCTCCTTTTTTGGTAAGCACCGAAATAGTTGCCGCACCGTGGCGTACCGCCAATCGTATCATCAAAGTAGCTATCAAAGCGGATGACCCTACCATCACCAAACAAAGCACCTTACCGCCTGCCAACTTGGTATTTTTGGTGGATGTGTCAGGCTCGATGTCAGACAACGATAAATTACCACTGGTCAAATCTTCGCTAAAAATGCTCACCAAGCAATTGAGGTCGCAAGATACCATCAGTATCGTGACCTATGCTGGTCGTACCCAAGTGACGCTTCCTGCCACTAAAGGCAGTGATACCGACAAAATATTAGCCGCGATTGATAGCCTAGATGCCAGTGGTTCGACCAATGGCGAAGCGGCGATAAAGCTGGCTTATCAACAAGCAAAAATCCACTATAAAAAAGATGGCATCAACCGCATTTTGATGATGACCGACGGGGATTTTAATGTCGGTGTATCGGACGTCGATGAAATGCTAGATATTATCCGCCGTGAGCGTGATAGCGGTGTGTCACTTTCCACGTTTGGCTTTGGTGAAGGCAACTTAAACGACCACATGATGGAGCAAGTCGCGGATAACGGCAACGGTAACTATAGCTACATTGACAGCCTTTCTGAGGCCAAAAAAGCCTTGGTAGACGAAATGTCAGCAACCTTTAACACCGTGGCAAAAGACGTCAAAGTCCAAGTGGAATTCAATCCCCAGACGGTTAAAGAATGGCGGTTGATTGGTTATGAAAATCGCGTCCTTGAAAAAGAAGATTTTAACAACGATAAAGTAGACGCAGGGGAGCTAGGTGCAGGCAAATCCGTGGTTGCGCTGTTTGAAATTACCCCTGTCGGTCAGCAAGGTTGGCTAGACGATAGCCGTTACCAAGCTCACTCTATCAGTCAAACGGGCAAAAATACTGAGCTGGGGTTTTTAAAACTGCGCTATAAAGCCCCAAATAGCAACACATCAACGCTTTTGACCCTGCCCATTAGCAATCAGACCCAACAGCCAAGCAGCGAGCTGGCATTTGCGCTAAGTGTGGCAAGTTTTGGTGAAACCCTCAAGCAAAGCAAATACCTCGGTAATTGGCAACTAAACGACAGCAAGCGACTTGCCCAAGCCAATATCGGTAACGACCCACAAGGTATTCGCCGCGAATTTGTCAAGCTCATCGACTTAGCCGATAGCTTACAACCCAGCAAAAAATAGCCACTATACAACTGTCAATAAAAAAGCTAGATGAATTATCTAGCTTTTTACTGTTTTGCCCATCAGTGCTGTTTTGTACCAAAAATTTTATCCCCTGCATCCCCAAGCCCTGGAATAATATACCCCTGTTCATTAAGATGACTATCAAGTGCTGCGGTAAAAATCTTCACATCAGGATGGGCATCATTCACCGCTTTCACCCCTTCAGGCGTTGCCACTAATACCAACGCCTTAATATCTTTACAACCGTGTTTTTTCATCATATCAATCGTTGCTACCATACTACCGCCCGTGGCAAGCATAGGATCTAAAATCAACGCAGGACGCTCATCAATATCTTTGACCAACTTTTCAAAAAAAGGCACGGGCTCAAGGGTATCCTCATCACGTTGCAGTCCAACCATCGAGATTTTTGCTGTGGGAATAAGGTCTAACACCCCATCAAGCATTCCCAAACCTGCGCGCAAGATGGGTACGACAGTGACGGTTTTACCTTTGATTTGAATGCCTTCAATTTGGTTGCCTTCCCAGCCCTGAATGCTGATTATTTCTATGGGAAAATCACGGCTTGCTTCATACGCCATCAAACGGGCAAGTTCTTTAGTCAAGGTACGAAATTTATAAGTGCTACTATCTGCCTCGCGCATCAAGGATAATTTATGCTTAACTAAGGGATGGTCAATAACGGTAATTTGCATGGTAACACTCACTTTAAATTTCACACCAAAAATTTTCGCCTATTTTACCCAAAGTCTGCGACAAAAACATTAATTTTCTATTCTGAGTTTTTCTCTAAGTCTTTCAGGGATACAAAAAAACACCCCCTTACAGCAGTAAGGGGGGTGTTTTGGGATAGGGAGCTGACGATGACCTACTCTCACATGGGCGAACCACACTACCATTGGCGCATTGGAGTTTCACTTCTGAGTTCGGGAAGGGATCAGGTGGGACCTCCAAGCTATTATCGTCAGCAAAGGGGGATAGAGAAATGAGTTATTTTAAAAGTAAAGTATGAGCTATATCAAGCGAGGTGAATATCGTTATTACCTACAAAGCCATTTAGGCGTTGTATAGTCAAGCCAAACGAGCAATTAGTATTGGTTAGCTACACATATCACTATGCTTCCACACCCAACCTATCAACGTCGTAGTCTACAACGGCTCTTTAGGGAAATCTAATCTTAAGGTGGGCTTCCCGCTTAGATGCTTTCAGCGGTTATCCCATCCGAACATAGCTACTCGGCAATGCGACTGGCGTCACAACCGAAACACCAGAGGTTCGTCCACTCTGGTCCTCTCGTACTAGGAGCAGATCCTCTCAAATTTCCAACGCCCACGGTAGATAGGGACCGAACTGTCTCACGACGTTCTAAACCCAGCTCGCGTACCTCTTTAAATGGCGAACAGCCATACCCTTGGGACCTGCTTCAGCCCCAGGATGAGATGAGCCGACATCGAGGTGCCAAACACCGCCGTCGATATGAACTCTTGGGCGGTATCAGCCTGTTATCCCCAGAGTACCTTTTATCCGTTGAGCGATGGCCCTTCCATACAGAACCACCGGATCACTAAGACCTACTTTCGTATCTGCTCGACTTGTGGGTCTCGCAGTTAAGCGCGCTTTTGCCTTTATACTCTTCGAACGATTTCCGACCGTTCTGAGCGCACCTTCGTACTCCTCCGTTACTCTTTAGGAGGAGACCGCCCCAGTCAAACTACCCACCATACATTGTCCTCAGCTCTGTTAAGCTTGAGTTAGAACCCCAACATTACCAGGGTGGTATTTCAAGGATGGCTCCACAGACACTGGCGTACCTGCTTCAAAGCCTCCCACCTATCCTACACAGGTAAGGTCAAAGTTCAATGTAAAGCTGTAGTAAAGGTTCACGGGGTCTTTCCGTCTAGCCGCGGGTACACAGCATCTTCACTGCGATTTCGATTTCACTGAGTCTCTGCTGGAGACAGCGCCGCCATCATTATGCCATTCGTGCAGGTCGGAACTTACCCGACAAGGAATTTCGCTACCTTAGGACCGTTATAGTTACGGCCGCCGTTTACTGGGGCTTCGATCAAGAGCTTCGCTTACGCTAACCCCATCAATTAACCTTCCAGCACCGGGCAGGCATCACACCCTATACGTCCACTTTCGTGTTTGCAGAGTGCTGTGTTTTTAATAAACAGTTGCAGCGGCCTGGTATCTGCGACTGCCAATAGCTTTGTAGTGCGTGACTACTCACCATCGGCAGCGTACCTTCTCCCGAAGTTACGGTACCATTTTGCCTAGTTCCTTCAGCAGAGTTCTCTCAAGCGCCTTGGTATTCTCTACCTGACCACCTGTGTCGGTTTAGGGTACGATTTCTTTATGACTATCGCTTAGAAGCTTTTCCTGGAAGCAGGGTATTTGCCACTTCGCTGTACAAGTACAGCTTGCTATCAGATCTCATTAATAGTCTAGCGGATTTGCCTACTAAACCTAACTACATCCTTCCACTTGGACAACCATCGCCAAGCTGGCATAACCTTCTCCGTCCCTCCATCGCATCATAAACAAGTATCGGAATATTAACCGATTTCCCATCGACTACGCCTTTCGGCCTCGCCTTAGGGGTCGACTCACCCAGCCCCGATTAACGTTGGACTGGAACCCTTGGTCTTCCGGCGTGCGAGCTTTTCACTCGCATTGTCGTTACTCACGTCAGCATTCGCTCTTGTGATACCTCCAGCATGCTTTACAACACACCTTCACAGGCTTACACAATGCTCCCCTACCACTTAATTGAAACAATTAAATCCGCAGCTTCGGCTCCTAGTTTGAGCCCCGTTACATCTTCCGCGCAGGCCGACTCGACTAGTGAGCTATTACGCTTTCTTTAAAGGGTGGCTGCTTCTAAGCCAACCTCCTAGCTGTCTGTGCCTTCCCACATCGTTTCCCACTTAACTAGGAATTTGGGGCCTTAGCTGGCGGTCTGGGTTGTTTCCCTCTTGACGACGGACGTTAGCACCCGCCGTCTGTCTCCCGGATATCACTCATCGGTATTCGGAGTTTGCATCGGTTTGGTAAGTCGAGATGACCCCCTAGCCGAAACAGTGCTCTACCCCCAATGGTGTTCGTCCGAGGCGCTACCTAAATAGCTTTCGGGGAGAACCAGCTATCACCGAGTTTGATTAGCCTTTCACCCCTATCCACAAGTCATCCCCTGGCTTTTCAACGACAGTGGGTTCGGTCCTCCGGTAACTGTTACGTCACTTTCAACCTGCTCATGGATAGATCACTCGGTTTCGGGTCTATACCCTGCAACTAGACGCCCTATTAAGACTCGGTTTCCCTACGGCTCCCCTATTCGGTTAACCTTGCTACAGAATATAAGTCGCTGACCCATTATACAAAAGGTACGCCGTCACATCATAAATGATGCTCCGACTGCTTGTATGCACACGGTTTCAGGTTCTATTTCACTCCCCTCACAGGGGTTCTTTTCGCCTTTCCCTCACGGTACTGGTTCACTATCGGTCAGTCAGGAGTATTTAGCCTTGGAGGATGGTCCCCCCATCTTCAGACAGAATTTCTCGTGTTCCGCCCTACTTAATATGCTTCTTATAACCTTTCGAGTACGGGATTATCACCCTCTACGATTGACCTTTCCAAGTCATTCCTCTAAATTATAATCAGTCGGCTCCTCCCCGTTCGCTCGCCGCTACTAGGGGAATCTCTATTGATGTCTTTTCCTCGGGTTACTGAGATGTTTCACTTCTCCCGGTTTGCCTCGTAAATAAATTTACGATACCTGTCTTATGACAAGTGGGTTTCCCCATTCAGATATCGCCGGATCACAGGATATTGCCGCCTCCCCGACGCTTTTCGCAGGCTGTCACGTCTTTCATCGCCTCTGACTGCCAAGGCATCCACCATGTGCACTTCATTACTTGACTATACAACCCTAAAGGGTCGTATAGGTAATGGTAACGATCTTCACCTATGTTTACGCTTGATTCAGTTCTCTTTACTTTTAAGTAATCAGTTATTCCAATCATTTCTTTGGGTCTGATTGGCTGATTACTAAGGTTAATTATCTTCGTTGGAACTTGATAATTAACCCAGACTCATTTCTCTATGTTGTTATTGAATTATCAGACCTTCGTCAGGTCGTGATTTCTGATAAAACAGATTGAAGTAATCTCTTAATATGCTTACTAAATTACTCTGTCTGCTTTATTACGTTAAGCTAATTATGGTGGAGCCAAGGAGAGTCGAACTCCTGACCTCCTGCGTGCAAGGCAGGCGCTCTACCAACTGAGCTATGGCCCCTAAGTAAGAGGTGGTGGGTCTAATAAGACTTGAACTTATGACCCCTGCCTTATCAAGGCAGTGCTCTAACCAACTGAGCTATAGACCCTGAACGAAAATTACAAAGCATCGCTTTGCTCATCCTCGAATTAGCTTATTTATACACAAGAACAGCTTGCTGTGAATTCTCACTTAGTGCTTTAGTTAAGGAGGTGATCCAGCCGCAGGTTCCCCTACGGCTACCTTGTTACGACTTCACCCCAGTCATCGACCACACCGTGGTAAGCGCCCTCTTGCGTTAGGCTACCTACTTCTGGTGCAATAGACTCCCATGGTGTGACGGGCGGTGTGTACAAGGCCCGGGAACGTATTCACCGCAGCATTCTGATCTGCGATTACTAGCGATTCCGACTTCATGGAGTCGAGTTGCAGACTCCAATCCGGACTACGATAGGCTTTTTGAGATTAGCATCACATCGCTGTGTAGCAACCCTCTGTACCTACCATTGTAGCACGTGTGTAGCCCTGGTCGTAAGGGCCATGATGACTTGACGTCGTCCCCGCCTTCCTCCAGTTTGTCACTGGCAGTATCCTTAAAGTTCCCGGCTTAACCCGCTGGCAAATAAGGAAAAGGGTTGCGCTCGTTGCGGGACTTAACCCAACATCTCACGACACGAGCTGACGACAGCCATGCAGCACCTGTATGTGAGTTCCCGAAGGCACTCCCGCATCTCTGCAGGATTCTCACTATGTCAAGACCAGGTAAGGTTCTTCGCGTTGCATCGAATTAAACCACATGCTCCACCGCTTGTGCGGGCCCCCGTCAATTCATTTGAGTTTTAACCTTGCGGCCGTACTCCCCAGGCGGTCTACTTATCGCGTTAACTGCGCCACTAAAGTCTCAAGGACCCCAACGGCTAGTAGACATCGTTTACGGCGTGGACTACCAGGGTATCTAATCCTGTTTGCTACCCACGCTTTCGAATCTCAGTGTCAATATTATGCCAGGAAGCTGCCTTCGCCATCGGTATTCCTCCAGATCTCTACGCATTTCACCGCTACACCTGGAATTCTACTTCCCTCTCACATATTCTAGCACCACCAGTATCACATGCAGTTCCCAGGTTAAGCCCGGGGATTTCACATGTGACTTAATGAGCCACCTACACTCGCTTTACGCCCAGTAATTCCGATTAACGCTCGCACCCTCTGTATTACCGCGGCTGCTGGCACAGAGTTAGCCGGTGCTTATTCTGCAGGTAACGTCTAATCTAATGGGTATTAACCATTAGCCTCTCCTCCCTGCTTAAAGTGCTTTACAACCAAAAGGCCTTCTTCACACACGCGGCATGGCTGGATCAGGGTTGCCCCCATTGTCCAATATTCCCCACTGCTGCCTCCCGTAGGAGTCCGGACCGTGTCTCAGTTCCGGTGTGACTGATCATCCTCTCAGACCAGTTACAGATCGTCGCCTTGGTGGGCCTTTACCCCACCAACTAGCTAATCTGATTTAGGCTCATCTAATAGCAAGAGCTTGCGCCCCCTTTCACCCGTAGGTCGTATGCGGTATTAATTCGAGTTTCCCCGAGCTATCCCCCACTACTAGGCAGATTCCTAAATGTTACTCACCCGTCCGCCACTAATCTTCTCTAGCAAGCTAGAGTTTCATCGTTCGACTTGCATGTGTTAAGCCTGCCGCCAGCGTTCAATCTGAGCCATGATCAAACTCTTCAGTTTAATCTTTCTATCTATTGTCATCGCTATGCGATGTCAATAGATTTAATTTGTTGACTCAATTATTTATACTGTCTTTGCTCAAATAAACTTACGAGTATCTTCACTCTGACAATACAATTAATTAAAGTCTTAATTTTATCGCCCTAAGTGAAAATCCACACAAGTTGTTCTTGTGTTTGTTGTTATTTAGTTCACAACATCATCGGCTGATGTCGTTAAGAAGGTCGCTATTTTAACAGCTTATTTTGTGTTGTCAATAACTTTTTTCTTTAATTTTTTATGACCGCTCAACTTATAATCTATATTAATTTAAGTTGTTGTTTTTACTACAGTTTGTGGCTGTAGTCGCTGCCAGTGAGTGCGTATTATACGCTTTTCTTTCACCATGTCAATACCACTACGAAAATTTTTTCATTTATTTTGCAGTTGTTGATAACTCCCTTTATTTTGTGGGTATTTACTGCCATTTGATATATAATTGAATATATTGTTTAAACAATTTTTCGTTAGGCGATGTTCGGTGGTTTTGCGGTTGTCGTCTTTCATTTTTTTATGTTCATGTCAGAAAATATGTGAGGGCAAACAATGTCTGTACAACCTCCTTCCCCTGCTGGTAATGATTTTAGACTACCTGTCCACCAAGTAGATGCCACTAAAAAACGCGTACATCCTCGTTTTGTGACGGGTTTTTATCAAAACATCCGCGTTGTCAGTATGTATTCTTTATTGTTGTTGTTTTTGGTGTTGCCATGGATTCGCTATAACGGACACCAAGCAATATGGTTTGATTTCTCGGGTTCTAAGATTGTGCTATTTGGGCTAACTTTTTTACCCCAAGACGTTTTTATTTTTGCGTTTTTCTTTATGGTTGCGGCCTTTTTATTGTTTATGGTAACCGTTTATGCCGGTCGTGTGTGGTGTGGCTATGCCTGTCCACAGACGATTTGGACGCATATGTACCAATATACTGAGAAGCTTGTCATTGGCGATCGTAATAAGCAGTTTAAGTTAGATAAAGCGCCTTGGAATGGCGAAAAAATCATGAAACGCGGCTTGGTGTATCTGATTTGGTTTATCATGGCGTTGGTGACGGCATTGACGTTTACTAGTTATGCTGTTGGGACTGATTATCTTTATCATAATTGGCAATGGTTTGGCGTTATTCCTGTGCCAGATTGGACGCCATTAACTTGGGTTTCGGTACTTATTTTTACCTTTGCGACGTTTGCCAATGCAGGCTATATGCGTGAGCACTTTTGTACCCATATTTGCCCCTATGGCCGCTTCCAAAGCGTGATGTTCGATAAAGATACGTTGATTGTAACCTATGACTATAAACGTGGTGAGCCACGGGGGGCGCGTAGAAAAGGCGGTGAAGATGAGAATTTAGGTGACTGTATCAACTGTCTGATGTGTGTGCAAGTGTGTCCGACGGGTATCGATATTCGAGATGGTTTGCAAGTGGAATGTATCCAGTGTGCGGCTTGTATCGATGCGTGTAATGACATTATGGATAAAGTCAATAAACCACGCGGTTTGATACGGTATAGTACCGAACGCCAGTTGGTAGAGAATGAGCCAAGTAAAATTTTGCGTCCACGGTTTTTTGCTTATTTGGCGGTGATTGCGTTGTTGATTGGGACGGGGGTTTATTTTTTAACCAGCCGTGTACCGCTGCAGATTGATATTCGCCGTGACCGTAATCAGTTGTCGTCAATCAATGCGCAAGGTTTGGTAGAAAATAACTACATCGTTAAAATCACCAATAAAACCCAGCAAGACCATGAGTATGCGGTGACATTGACACCACAACCCGGCTTAAAACTTGATAGCCGCTTTAAAACCATTCCATTAGAAGCGGGCGAAAGTTATGAATTCCCTGTCACTGTGCTGGGCGATCCAAAAGTGATTACCAAAAGCAATATTCCTATCCAAATGCAAGTGGTAAGTGTGGATGATGGCGGTAAATATAAAGCGGTAAAAGATAACGTGTTTACCACGGATAAATAAGTTTGGTTGGCTAAAAAAGCTGGTTTTGATAATCGGCTTTTTTTGTGCCAAATTATTGGGGCACGTTATTGGGGCATGGGTTTTTCTGCTATACTAGCTTTTTGATTGTTATCTGCTGAGTGGTCTATGGCAACACCGACAAATTCTTCTGCTTCATCAACTTCTAATCAGTCGATATCCAAACTTTGGTATAAAAATTATATGGTTTGGATTTTTGTCATTGGTCTGCCGCTATTTGTGGTAGTCGCCTGTATCTGGTTCGTGTTTTACTCGGTGAGAATCCAAGACTCTACTGTGCGTGATGACTGGTACATGGATGGTAAGACCTTATATGCGGATGTGTCAAAAGACAAACTGGCACATGATTTGGGGCTAACCGGTCAAATGATGATTCATAATCAGTCCGTCAATTTTAAACTTGAGGCGCCCGTCAGTGACAAGTTTAAAGCACCTGAGCAATTGGCAGTGGAGATTTCCCATGCCACCCAAAAGCAAAAAGACCGTGACATTATTGTCAAACGGTTAAGTGATGGCAGTTATGCGGGCAATGTACAGCTAGACCCGTCTAAAGGCAAATACTATATCGTGGTGCATGACCCAGCCAATAGCTGGCGACTGCGTGCAATTGAGGAATTGCCGATGGCGAAGTCCATTGACTTTAAGCCACTGACCGCGTTTGATAAACAACCGAAGTGACAAACTAACTAATAGTAGGCACTTGGCGTCCTTGTGCCTTTATTCGATAATGCTGTAAAAAGGTCGTGAGTTTACGTATTTCGACACTACATTCATGTTGGTGAATTACCAATTCCTGTAAATTGCCTGCAATAGACATGACTAGGATAACTTGTTTTGAACTACCTGCACCATCGCTTGCCACGATATCGCGCAACTCAAACCAATTTAAATGATAATTTCTCCCTTTAAAATTAATGTGAAAAACCTGTGGCGTAATAGTCAGCGAGCCGTGTTGGGTTGGAGTGGTATCTCTTTGCATTTCGCTGACCATAGCCAAGATACTTAACCATGAAAAACCCAATACCAATAAGCTGATAAATAATGTAAACCATGCCCAATGATTAATGACTTTTACTAATAGATAAACCCCTAGCCACAAACTAGGCAGCACAAATACCATCATGACTAAAAACGCTGCAGAGCCGTTTTTGGTGACTAAAGGAATGGCGAGAGAAGGTAATTGTTCTGGTACAGTGGCTTGTTCTAATTGATTAAAAGGCAATGCCAGATAACTCGTTTGATGCTTAGCCAAACCGAATAAGAACCATACTAACCCAACAACGAAAGCCAGTGTACCGATTGGCAAACCATCGGTGTAATATTGTAAGCTTGCCCCAATAACGATGAGTACAATGGCTAATAAGACTTGATGTATTTTTAGGGTCATCGTGTGACTATTAACATACTTCCCAAACTCCCACTTGCCCTTCGTGCAATTTTGGCACACCGCCGAGCACCCGCCACGGCATAGTCGTGCCGTGAAAATCACTACCGATAGACACCTTTAACTCATGCTCTTTAATCACTCTATCGACCATATGACGGGTTGAAGTCGGTTCATTACTGGCAGGCAATTCCACTGCATCGCCACCGCTACTGGCAAAATCTGCAATTAGTTTACGCACTTTGTTGGCGGTTAAATTATAACGGGTCGCATGAGCCAAAGACGCTTTGCCACCACACTCATGAATCAAATTGATGCAATCTTTAAGCGATAAGCCATCAAGTGCCACATAGCAAGATTTATGGTCAGCCAAATAGCCAGTAAAGGCTTTTTGCACATCACTCACCAAGCCTTGATCCGCCATCACTTTGGCGATATGGGTACGACCGACCGCTTGGGGATTACCTTTGGCTTGCACTAACACCGCCTGCCAAATCTCATCCATCGGGCGTTTAAAGGTACTTGCCACACGCTCGCACATCGCATAGCCGCGCGTTTCTCGATTGGCTTGGATGGCAGCGAGTTTGCTATGCATTGTTTCGATATCACTAAAGCCGTACCCCAATACATGAATCACCTTTTCATTTTGGGCAGGTTTTTTGGAGTAGCCGCCCATGACACGATGACGGCAGCTGATTTCAACGCCATGAATCAGCGTCATACCAAGACTATCAGCGGTTTGGCGCGCCTCAAGGATACCAAGCACCGTATCATGGTCGCTTAAGGATAATACTTTCACCCCTTTTTCATGCGCTTTTTGCACCACTTCGCTTGGGCTAAAAGTGCCATCTGAGCGAGTACTGTGGCAGTGCATATCAATCGGAAGTTGGGTATAAATAGGACTGCTAGACAAGATATCAAGATTTAAAGAATTCACAAATACGCCTTAATTACAAAAGCTGGTTGCCAACAATACGACAAAGAGGGGTTAAGACAAATAGGGGTTAACTCTGCGCTGGCTTACTCACAAGTGCACGTGGTGGATGAAGCAAGGAAAATCGCAAAGTTACTTTTCGATTTTAGCATATCCGTGTAAACTAGCGGCTAAGATTTTTACAAGCGATTTTTGTTAGAGATGACTATGAGCGGTTTATTGGATTTGCTACCTTTACTGGCATTTTTTTATTTTTCCAAACAGCAAGGGGTATTGGCAGGTGCGGCGGCATTATTGATTACGACTCTGGTGGTATATGTCGTGCATTTTGCCCGGCAAAAAGGCAAGCTCAATAAACAGCAGTGGGTGACGCTAATTTTAACCGTGGGATTTTGTGGATTAAGCTTAATTTTCCATGACGAAGCCTTTTTAAAATGGAAATCAACCGTCATCAATAGCGTATTTGCGATTGCCCTCATTATCAGTGTCGCGATAGGTAAACCGTTATTAGAACTGGCAATGAAAAATGTGTTTCGATTGACCCAATCGGGCTGGAATAGACTCACCCTCGCTTGGGCAGGGTATTTCTTGCTGATGGCAGGTTTGCAATATTATTTTGCGTTTTTTACCAACAACGATACCTGGATTAATTTTAAAAGCTGGGGATGGATACCGGTGATGTTGGTGTTTTTAATCGGGCAATTTGTGTTCTTAAAAAATCACCTAAATCCAGATATACAGCAACAAATCAATGATAAAGGAAAAAACTAAAGGAGAATATGGATGGCACTTTATATTATTATCGGTCATGACGTCCCTGATAGCCTTGAGCTACGCAAACAATTCCGTTCTGCCCATCTTGAGCGTCTTACGCGGTTAGATGAACAGCGCCGTCTAATCATCGCAGGCCCTACGCCCATTACACATGGAGAGCCTGAAATGAGTGGCAGTGTATTGGTCGTGGATTTTGACAGCGATGAAGCTGTGCAGGCTTGGGCAAGTGAAGAGCCTTACTTATTAAATGGTGTGTATAGTCATGTGGATATCAAACCTTTTATCCAAGTTTTTCCTAAATCAGTGAGTTAATGTTGGGTTTAACAGTTGTTTGTAGTACATAATTGGCAAGTCTGGGTGGTGATAGGTGACAAGCATGAAAAAATTGGTGGGCAGGTTGGCAAGCGGTGCAGTGTTATTGACGGTATTACAGGTGACAAGCCTGACCCATGCAGCACCGCAAGTTGTCGTCACTGACCCAAAAACAGGACAACCACTCGCCAAACAGCCAGAGATTGCCTCGAGCGTTGCCAGTAGCACCTCACCGATGCAAAACCCCAAACAACCTACCCTTGCCCAGCTCAACCAGCCCACTGACAGCCAGTTGTCAAACGCCAACCAACAACTCTTGGCAAAAAATGCTGAATTGCAAAACCAAGTCGATAGTTTAAATACGCAGGTCAAAGTACTTGTCAATGAGCGCAGTGGACAGATTTTTATCTATGGTGCGGTCACTGCACTGCTCAGTGGGATACTGGGTATCGCACTGGGCTGGCTGGTCGCAGGGCGTAAAGGTCGTTGGTAGTCGACTTTATAAGCCTACTATTATAATTATAATATAAGCCTAACATTGACTTGCCATGATGCCAAATAACCAAGCCGACTTGCCAAAAAAGCCCACCGTCGCCATCATTGGCGCAGGTCCTGCTGGACTGATGGCGGCAGATTATCTGCGCCAGTTTGATGTTACAATCCACGTATTTGAACAAAAACCATCCCCTGCTCGCAAACTATTGATGGCCGGTAAATCTGGACTCAATATCTCGCACGCTGAGCCCGTTGGTACCTTTGTCACACGTTATCAGCCCAATGATTGGCTAACGCCGCATATTCAAGATTTTAATGCGACGCATATCCGTGATTTTATGACCCGCCTAGGGATTGAATCTTTTGTTGGCTCGACAGGTCGCATCTTTCCTACCATGATGAAAGCCTCGCCACTACTGCGGGCGTGGTTGCAAGCGCTGCAGCAGGACGGTGTAACGTTTTTTTATCGGCATAGCTGTGACAACATTGAGGGTAAGCAAGCAACCTTTTCGGTAGTGCGTGAAAGCGGCAACCTGACTGTTACCCAAAGCTTTGATGCGATTGTATTGGCAACGGGCGCGATGTCATGGTCGCGGCTCGGTAGTGATGGCAAATGGCAGGCATGGCTCAGCGACACAGAATTGACGCCGTTTTATGCCAGCAATGTCGGTATCTGTCGCCCACTGTCGCAGCCTTGGTCAGCGCATTTACACCGCGATTTTGGCAAAGCGTTAAAACGGGTGAAAGCCCAGGTGACATTGCCCGATGGCAAAATTGAGCAGGGTTTTGGTGATATTATTCTCACCCAGTATGGCATGGAAAGCGGGCTGATATATCGGCTCAATCGTGCCATGCGTGAGCAATTAAATCATACGGGCAAGGTATCACTACAACTTGACTTGCTACCTGATGTATCTGACGAAAAATTATTGAGTAGTTTAAAAAATCCCAAAAAACAATCGCTGGCTAACCTTTGGCGAAAGGCAGGACTTGATCCTGTAAAAATCGCTTTACTCAGAGAAATCGTCGCAAAAACGCACTGGCATGATGCTGATAAAATGACAAAAGCAATCAAACAGTTAACGGTAGAATTCGATAGTTTTCGACCGATTGAAGAAGCGATTAGTTGTGGCGGCGGGGTAAAACGCTCAGCGTTAACCGACAATTTTGCCTTAAAATCCAATCCTTATGTATTTTGCTGTGGCGAGATGCTTGATTGGGATGCGCCAACGGGTGGCTATCTGCTAACGGCTTGTTTTGCCACGGGTCGAGCCGCCGGACAAGGCGTGGCGCAGTTTTTAGCGTTATCCAAAAAGTTAACGCAATGCACTTGACATAAAGCACTTGGCGTAAGGCAGTTATCGACTGTGTAGATAGCGACTGTAAAAGTAGGCAAGCAGCAGCACGAGCGCGCAAATCGGTAAGCAGACAGGCAAAAACAGCGGATTTTGCATACCACCGAACACTACCATCAGTGAGCCCAATGCCGCCAAAATCGGCGATATCACACCCAATAACATACTTTTGATATGACCTTGTTGCCATAAGCGAAACACCGCAAAGTAAAATACCAAATATAGCAAGTAACTCACCACAATCGCGATTTCTGAAATATCCATATCGCCAAGCAGCTGACTTTTCATCACCGCATAATGCACAGCCGCCCAAAACATCGATAAGGCAAAACCCAGCAGCGCTGAACCAACCGATAGCTGATAGTTGGGGGAGACCTGACGCAATTGCGCGCTAAACGGAATCAATGATTTGAGCGCTAAAGAATGCGGCAGACGAATCAGCCCTAATACCAAGCCATTGACCGTACCCATCACCGAAATCACCACAAATACCAGAAAGGCGTTGGCAGCGGTTTCACCAAATAACTGGGTCGCCACCACATAGACGCTTTCATCACCCAATGCCATCACTTTTGCGGCGCCTAGATACGCGGTGAGTCCAACAAAATACAGCAAATAGCCCAATAAAATCAATATAGGCGCGACGACTAAGGCAATCGGTAAATTACGTTTGGCATGTTTGATTTCCCCTGAAATACTGGTAGAGACCACCCAGCCATCAAACGAAAACGCAATCGGACCGATGGCGCCGAGCCATGCCAAAGACTGGGTCGCTTGACGCGCGGATTCACTTGGATGGGTTAACGCAGCCACAGGGTCGCCATAGACAAACGCCATCACCCCTAGCACAAATAACGGAATTAATTTAACGATGGTGGCAAAGACTTGAAAACGCCCGGCAAACACCGCTGCCATCACATTAAACAGATAACAAATGACAAACCACGTAAGCCCGATGCCCATTTGTAATTCAAGCGATGCCTCTTTTACCCCAAATAACAGGGCAGTGTAAATACCCACCACCCATGTCACCACCACGCCAAGCGTCGGGTAATACAAAAACAATTGAAACCAGCCAATCATCGTAGAAAAATGTGGGCTGACAAATTCATCGGCATAGCCAATCAAGCCGCCGTGCGCATCGGTACGTTTTGCCAGCTCAGCAATCGATAGCGAACCAAAAATAATCGCCACCGCCGCCAATACAAAAACCACCACCCCCAATGCCACATTGCCGTTGGTATATTTTAAAACATTGTCTGCCTTAAAAAATATCCCTGAGCCAATCACAATCCCCACAATCATTGCCAATGCGGTGATTAAGTTATAACGCCCGTTAGTTGATTGATTCATGTTGTTACCACACCCAAAAAAAGCTGCATGCCATGTTGCAACGATAAAAAATCAGTTATGCTATACCCCCTAATCGCTGTTTTCAAGCCTTGTATTAGTAATATTTTATTTAGCACTAACTTTTAGTTATTTATTATGGGTCACTGATGCCACAATCTAGCCAACCTCCTGTCTCAAGCTCAAGCTCAAGCTCAAGCTCAAGCAAAAGTAGCACCCCAGCAGCAACCATTCAAACCGCCAAACTGCACTGGCAGCTAGATGATAACGGCGTGACTGTCCCCGTCTCTAGCGACTTTGGCGATGTTTATTTTTCCAAAACAGACGGCTTGGCAGAATCTCGCCATGTTTTTATTGATGGCAACGAGTTAACCACTCGCCTCGCTAATTTGCGGAACTTTGAACGATTTGTCATCGGTGAAATTGGTTTTGGCACAGGGCTTAATATCTTGGCTATTTGGCAACTGTGGCAACAAATCAGACCTGACAATCACAGCCATTTACATATCATTACCACTGAAAAATTTCCCTTAAGCAAAACTGACCTTGAACAAGCATTGAGCGTCTGGACAGAGCTTGCTGGGTTATCACAACAGCTCATTGACAACTATCCACCGCCACTGGCTGGCTGCCATCGTTTGAACTGGTTTGACGAACGATTGACGATTGATTTATGGCTTGGCGATGCGACGAGTAGTTTGTCGCAAGTGACTGGGCAAGGTAAAGTCGATGCGTGGCTGCTTGATGGGTTTGCGCCGAGCTGTAACCAAGAGCTTTGGTCAAAGGATTTATTGGCTCAAATCGCAAGATTATCCAAACCTCACACGACTTTGGCGACATTTAGCGTGGCAAGCGCAGTCAAACAGGGGCTAAAACATCACGGTTTTACCTTAGCCAAACGTAAAGGCTTTGGCAAAAAGCGAGAAATGCTCACCGCAAGCTTTCAACCTAAGTTAACATCCGCCAGTTTTTGCGAGCTTTATTTTCGCTATAACAAGAAAATTAAACCATTTTTTGTCACCCTACCCTTTACTAACACGTTTGAATCCCGACGTCGTCAGCGTCGAAAAGCCAATAACGTTAAAGGCTTTGAACTACCCAATTTTTCTGCTATTACAAAACCGCTGTCTGTGGCGGTGATTGGCGCGGGTGTGGCGGGGTTAAGCAGTGCGTATGCCTTAGCCGCCCGTGGACACAAGGTCACCATTTTTGATAAAGATAAGCCATTGGCAGGGGCATCGGGCAACATCCGCGGTTTTCTTGCGCCAAAACTTACCAGCCTAAAACGCCTTGAAACCAATTTACATGCGATTGGCTACTTGGCAAGCTGTCGATTTTACCCTTATTTGACCGCACAAACCGGTATTAACATCCTACAGACCACCGGCTGTTTGGATTTACTCTCACACAATCGCTTACAACTCGATGAAGTCAAAGATTTTCCCATTGAATTTGCCCGTTTATTGACCGCTGAACAAGCCAAAGCAAAAGTCGGTTATGAGGTTGGGCAAGCGATATTTTTGCCCAATGCCGGGTTAATCACTACCGCAAACTTTGCCCAAGCTGTTTTATGCCACCCTAATATTAGCTTTCAAACCGAGGAACTAACATATTTTCAGCAAGCCTATTTTCAGCAAGCCTATTTTCAGCAAGATTGCGACCAAGTGCTATTAACATTCACTGAGCGCCAACAGTTTTTTGACCATGTGATTTTGTGCATGGCGTTAGACACCTGCAATTTTTTACCCACCATCAAACGCTTTAATCACAGCCGTGGGCAAGTGACGTGGTTTGCTGTCGATGAGCATGATAAAGCACAGTTGCCAAAACTGCCGCTAAAGTATGGCAGTTATTACGCCAGTTTTAACGAAAACAGTAAACGCCATATTATGCTTGGGGCAAGTTTTGTTAGGGATACCTTGGATACCACGCCAGCCATCACTGACCATAAGATGAATGTGGCAGATTTGGCGGATGCGGTGCCCGATTGGGTCAACAACACCGATATGTTTACCGTCGAAAAAAACATATCCCATTGGCAGGGTCGCGCCAGTATCCGCAGCCAAACTGTGGATTATCTACCCTTAGTTGGGCAGGTGTGGCAAGCGGGTTATGAAAGCAAAAGCCGAGTCTGGACCTTTTCGGCATTGGGGTCAAAGGGCTATGCTTATGCGCCGATTTGTAGTGAGCTGTTGGCGGGACTGATGTGTGGAGAAGTTTTGCCATTGTCTGAAAAGATGGTAAAAAACTTAAGTCCCAATCGCAAGGTCATTCGACGCTAAGTTATTTTCTCAGCAGTTTTTGATAAACCAAACTGCGTAAACTATTTGGCAATAATCGCACCGGTAAGCGAATGGCGAGGTTTTTAAGCAATTGCGCAATAGGCAAAAACCCTTGTTGATAAAAGCTTTGCTGAATTGCCCACTCGTATCGGGCATACGCCAAGCCCCCGCGCCGTTCATACATCGCATCCCCTGCCCGTGCATACACCAGCACCTCTGGCAAATTGGCAAACTGATAGCCAGCGACCAATAACCGTACCCACAAATCATAATCTTCAAACAGCGGCGCATGCCGATAGCTACCGACCGCTTGTACCGCTGATTTTTTGAATGCCACGGTCATGTGGTTGATGGGATTGCGCGACTTGGCTGAGGTAAAAATCGCCTCGTGTGAGGTTGGCACCGTGCGAGATTTTTTCCCCTGTGATAGTTGCTTTTCAAATTCAATGATTTGTCCGCCCAACACGTCAATTTTGGGATGGTTTTGGATAAAGTTGATTTGCTGTTCAAAGCGGTTAGGTGCACAGATATCATCCGTATCCATGCGCATGACCCAGTCATGTTGACAAGCGTTTAGACCTGCATTCAAAGCTTGTCCAAGTCCGACGTTTTTTGTTAAAGGGATAATCGTTAACGGCAGTTGCGGCTTAAACTCTTGTACCACTTCTTGCAATGCCAAATTGATTGGACCATCAAACACCAACACAATCTCATCGGCTTGGCGTGTTTGATTGACCAAGCTGGCTAAACATTCGGCAAGAAATTCGGGGTTTTCTTTGTCGTATAGGGACATCAGTACAGAAAATTTCATGTTAATTCACCCAGCCAAGTCAATGCCACATCCTTTTTTACTTTACGAGCAAACCAATAGCCATCAAATTTCGCCCGCTCAAGCTTTAATAAATCCAAATAAATCGGGCTATTACCATTGTTGATGGCTTTATCAAACACGATGAGCCGTTTGTTGTTGTTACTAAGGCGAAGCTGATTAGCGGAGTTTTTTTGACTATGCTGTTGTTGACTGTGCTGTTGTTGGCTGTGCTCTTGCTCAGTTTGGTTTTGTTGAGTCAGCTTTTCGCAAATCAAGGTTTGAAAAAAATGCTCATCGGGTACCAGTTTGTGACGGAAAAAATCACTGTATTCATCGGTAAAAGGCACAATTTTTTCCCAGTCTGCACGCGTCACTGAAAACCATTGTGAGCCAAAATAAATGGGTGAGTGATAGGGTTTTACTTTTGCCACGCCTTGTTGCAGTTTGGTGATGATTTTACCCGTCAATTGCCGTTGCCAGTCACTATCGGCATGGGGACTGTCCATAATAAAGCGATAGGCATACTGTGGCGCTATCTCGCAGGTCATCATCGCCTGAAAACCAAAGCGCTGTTGCCACTGTTTTTCTATCACTTCAAATGGTTGTAACACCACATCTTCACCACTTACCAAATGAAAATAAGCATTGTCCTCATTGGCAAGCGCAGTTTCAAACAATTTTAACGTCGCTTCAATTTGGCTAAACCCGCCCCAACGTACCGTTATTCTATCTTTGAGCCAAAATACATTGGCTAGCTGTGCAGTCTCAGCGTCAGGAAAATAATCGGATTTTGCATCCATATGCACATAAAAATTGACGCTCGGCTGAATTTTCGCCAGCTTAATAAAATAACTGATATCTTGGTGGGCTTGGATAAGTAAGGCGTGTTTTTTCATATGATTACCCTTTGAACCCATTTAGATTATCTGCGTCATCTAAATTAATCAGGGTAAAACCACGACTGGCAAGAAACTGATAAGCATCAGGGAATTTATCCCACAGCGCTTGGGTATACACCATAAATACTTGGGTACGGGGAAATTCTTTGAGCGAGAACACGGCAGTGCTGATAAAGGTATAAATTTCAAAGCGTTGCTGGGGGCTTTGTTGCAATGCCTCGCTTAGATAATCTTCAATGATTTTATCGCTATCAATCACCGGCAAAAGATGGCTAAAATCCAAGTTTTCTCGCGGGTGCGGACAAAATGCGTCAAGGTGAAATGCCTTGACCATTTTTTCTACAATATCAGCATAAGCTTTGTCACCGATAAAATTGTTGAGTGCTTGCCCCAATAACAGCCGTTTTACCGGCAAATTCTCATCAGGCTGATGGTCTACTTTATCAAATAAATAAACGGGATGGGTAGCGTCTATGATATTTTTTTCCTGGGGAAAAATGGTGTAATGTTTTTTGGAGATAGCCAGAATACTAGGGATACTGGGATAAGTAATGCCCACGGCGTGTTTAAACAGTTGTAATGGTAAGGATTTTGGTAACGGTTGAAAATAGC
This sequence comes from Faucicola osloensis, assembly GCA_016888885.1. Taxonomy (GTDB): domain Bacteria; phylum Pseudomonadota; class Gammaproteobacteria; order Pseudomonadales; family Moraxellaceae; genus Faucicola. Next base: position 2,616,312 of record CP069437.1, on the reverse strand, counting down.
TAGAGTTGGGGAAAATATTGGCGGTGCCGTCATCAAAGGTATACAGCTGTTGGAATTTTACTTTAGAAATAACATATTGCAAAAACAGCACGTCAATACTGGCAAGATAGACGTTTTCGATAGGTTTTTGCCAAATATCAAGCGTGTTAAGGGTGGTTTTGATGTGGTTTAGGGTAGCAAAACGCTCGCCCCAGGTTTTATTGTTCAGTTCGATAAAGGCGGATTTTTCGCAGACCTGCTCAAGTTGGTCAAAATAATAGCGGTGTTTGGGCTCGCTTTTTGAATGAATGCCATACGGCAAATACAGCCCAATAAAGGGGGTACTGTGCTGCTTAATAATTTGCTTGGCAATCAACACTTGCAAGGGGGTGATACAAAGAATGAGATTCATGGCGTTTTTTTGACCTTTTCCACCTGCAGCGTATAATAATATAATAGCGGCAAAATCACCACGCTACTAATAATAGTCGCATACGGCACTACCGCTAGGGATACGCCACTTAACAGCCACAAGGCAAGCAAATACACCAGCGTTGAGATGACGGAACACAGCGAGATTTGCGCGCTTTTGGCATGATAAAACAAAAAATTCACCAATAATAAATACGGAATTATCAGCGAAAACGCCAGTACAAACATCACCACATAATACTGGCTTTGGGCAAAATCTGCCCCCAATAGCCACGCCATCAATGACGATGGCATCGCCCAAGCCATGGCAGTCAACATAACAGGCACCATTAAACTTAGCCAAAACAGTCGATGCAATTGTATCACTGTCATGCGCTGCGATTTTAACCGTTCATATAAGTGAGGCACTAGCGCAGAATTGACCGCCATAATCACAATGGTCAAGCTACTGGCGACCTGCACCCCTGCCGAATATACGCCTAGCTCATGACTGCTAAACCGCTGGTGAATCAACACTCGGTCAAGTTGCCCTTTGATGGTATAGCTTAACCCATGTAACAGCAGCGGCAAGCCTAGCGTTAAAATATAGCCAAGTCCCAGTTTGAGCCGTTTTGGGGTAAAGCGAAATTTGATAGCAAATTGGTATTTTGCCCACGCCAACGCTGCCACAAAAGTACACCCATGCGCCAAGATAATCGCGATAAGACGCTGGGCAACTTTATCGGTGGTATCGCCAGTAAAAAACTGAAAAATCAGCACCGTCCATAGTAAATTGCCCAAGGCTAAACCCAGTTGGATAGCCAGATAGCTAAACGGGCGTTTTTGGCATTGCCGCAGTGCCAGTTGGTTTTGAATCAAGGTTTGCAAAAAGGCGGTAAAAAAGCAGTAAAATAACAATTCGCTATGTAACAGCCAACTAATCGCTGTGCCAATCAGCAGCACGCCCACACTATATAGCCCGCCCGCCAATAAAATATTGCCCAGCCCATGCCTGCCATACACATAAAAATAACGGGTCAAAGCGCCATTTTGCGACAGACTCATGGCGATTACAATAAATGCCGTGAGCGATAAATAGTAGGACAAATCACCAAAGCCCGTTGTGCCTAATACCCGTGTCAAATAGGGCAATAGCAAAAACGGCACGGCTTTGGCGGTCATCTCGCCCACCACATAAATCAGGCTGTCTTTGAGTAAGGCGGATTGTGTTAAACGTTTGATTTTATTTAACATTACCTTTCAAGCACATCCCACGAGGTAGCGGTATTGGCTTGGATATCCGTTAGCACTTTTTTGCCCATTAATTCATCATAAAACTTCGGGGCAAGCCCAAAGCCAGGGCGAACGCTACGGATGCAGCTTTCATCAATCACATCCCCTGCCGTCATGTCTTTGACAAAATACAGTGAGCGGCGAAATTGCACATTGCCGATTTCGCTTGATTTTCGCCCATAATCGACTTGTCCCAACGCTTGCCAAGCGGTTTTACTGTCACGGCAGAGCGCGGTGAGTTCGTCTTTTTCCAGTGAAAAACTATCATCCGCCCCGCCGCCATTGCGGTCTAGGGTGACGTGTTTTTCAATGATACACGCCCCAAGTGCCACACTGGTTACCGCAGTGGTGTTGTCAAGCGTATGGTCGGATAAGCCAATCGGCACGCCAAAACGGCGCTGCATATCGACAATGGTACGCAGGTTATAGTCCTGTGCGGGAGCTGGATAACCACTCACACAGTGCAATAACGCCAGCTGTTTGCAGCCGCCATCCCGAGCCGCGGCAACCGCCTCAGCAATTTCGGTTTGGTCCGCCATCCCTGTGGAGATAATCATTGGCTTGCCGGTACTTGCCACATATTTGATAAGCGGTAAATCAATGGCTTCAAACGAGGCGATTTTGTACGCTGGGGCGTTCAAATCTTCGAGCAAATCCACCGCAGTAAAGTCAAACGGTGAACTAAACATGGTGATACCGACTTTGTGAGCGTGCTCAAACAATGGTTTATGCCACTCCCACGGCGTGTAAGCTTCTTGGTACAAGTCATATAAGGTACGCCCGTCCCACAATCCCCCATGAATTTGGAAATCTGCGGCGGTGCTGTTGAGGGTGATGGTATCTGCGGTGTAGGTTTGCATTTTGACCGCATCAGCACCGCAAGCCTTTGCCATGTCAATAATACGGTAAGCGTTATTGATGTCGCCGTTGTGGTTGGCGGACATTTCAGCAATGATGTATGGCGCATGGTCAATGCCGATTGGGCGATTGTTAATGCTGAAATTTTGATTCATATTTTGATTCATAGACACCCCACTCAGACCCACCCCTAAAATAAAAAATCTTGCGATTTTAATTCAAACTCAACCACATCATACAATTTTTCACCCACACCAAAATGCTGTTTTAACACGCCTGTTTCGCTAAATCCCAATTTACGATGTAACGCCAACGACGCGGTATTATATGCCAGCACTTGCGCGGTGATTTTACCAATGCCTGTGGTGTTGAAAATCTGTGCAATCGCCAAAACCCCCAACGCAAAGCCAAGCCCCTGCCCTTTTGCGCTATTAGGGGATAAATAAAACCCCCAACTGGCGGTTTTTTCATTCGGGCTTGACGAATTAGGGTTTGGCGTATGGGTGTTTGCCAACTGCAGCGTCTGGTATTTATCTACCGTCATTTGGGTAACATTGACTAGCCCCATTGGCTCACCAGCGACTTCAAAAATCAGCAAATGCACATTGGCACGGTCAAGCTGTTTGCGATACCACTTTTCATGGTCAGCAAGGGCAATTTCATCTTGCCCAAACATCCACCGGCGCACGTCGATGTGATTACGCCATTGCCAAATCATCTGGGTATCGGCTTGGGTCGCTTGCCTCACTTGACAATGTTGAAATTTTTGCGCAAATTCAATCCAGTGCGCAACCCGTTTTGCCCCTTGCCCATCGACCAACTTGGCAGATTGGTGGCTGAATTTTTTATAATTGTCGGCCAGTTCGCTCAACAAGCGGGGCAGTTGCTCATCCAATGTAGCCATGTCAGTCACCACTTTGACCAGGTTTTTATCCACCAACGCTTTGGCAATCACCTGTTGGTTATCGGCAAGCACGATCAGCACCATCGGCAATCCCAAACAACAGCGCTCCCAAGTGGTGCTGCCTGCTGCCCCAATCGTAAGGTCAGCATTTGCCATCAACTCCGCCATATTGTTGGCATTGACAATGACATGACAGGGAAAATCAGCTTGCTTGGCAAACCTTTGCACACTTTCGATATGCGGTGCGGTTTTGCCCATGACGACAGTCACGTTAAATGCTTGCGTAGATTGTTGGACAAAGGTATTGAGACTCTGCAAAATCTTGAGCGTGACATTATCGTTATCGACACCGCCAAGATTGACCAATATATTGTTGGGCGGCTGTATGCTTTTACGTCTGCTTAGGCTCATCGCTCGCCAGTTGGCAAACTCATCCCGTAATAATGTATAACGCGTGCCTAGTAAGCGCTGGCAATCACTTGGCACAAGCGGTTGATAATCTTCGTTTTTTTGCCCAAAATTTTGGTCAAGCAAAATCTCACAGTCGTGCGTGCGGTCAGCTAAGTCATCAATGGCTAAAATTTTAAGGTTTGGCAAAAGTCGTTTGGCTTGCTGCTCCCAGTTTTTACCAATCGCATAATGGTCGATAATCAGCCAATCTGGCTTTAATGCTTGTAAGATGGGTTTACATTCGGCAAAATCATCGCTTTCACTGGCGCCAAGCCATTCGCTATGGGCATGCTGTTTGATAAAATCTACAGTCCCACTTTTGGCTAACAGCTGCACAGCAAAACCTTTTTGCCCAATCAAATCCGCCAAATGCCCGTCATGCTGACGACAAATAAACGAGATGTCATGCCCTTGCTGTTTTAACCGGTCAGCCAAGGTCAAGCAACGCATGATATGACCGCTACCCATCGTTAAACTTGCATCTGCTCGCACCACGATCTTCATGGTAGCTCCAATTGCGCTTGGTACAGGCGCTCAGCAAATCGCCAATCATTTTCATCATCAATGTCCACCACGCTGTATTTTGGCAACACATAGCCTAGCGCATGATTATGGATTTTATCCTCGCCGAGCCATGCCTCACGACTGCCCCAATAAAACTGACCTGCGTCAAAATACGCCTGCGGCAAATCTTGGGTTCGGGTGAGCTCATGTTGGCTAAACATGCTCGACACTTCACCAGTATCGCTTAATTTCAGTGAGCGTAACACATTGGATTCAAATTCTAAAACCGGAAAACAATACAAATTGTTGGATGACTGCCAACGCTCAAAACTGTCGGTTAAATACTGCGGTTTTAAAAAAGGCGTACAGGGGTATAGACAGCAGATATGGCTAGCTTTTGGCACACTCTGCAGCACATGCCGAATCACTGCAGCGGTAGTGGCGTAATCATCGGCAAGCGCGGCAGGTCTTTGGCTGACAGTAGCACCGTGGTGTCGAGCGATATCGGCAATTTCGCCATCATCAGTGGAGACGATAATCTGCTCAAACAGTTGGCTGTTTTTTGCCGTTGCAATGGCACGAGCCAGCATGGGCTTGCCACAAAAATCTTTGATGTTTTTGCGGGGAATGCGTTTACTACCCCCACGCGCAGGAATGATGCAGATATTCATTTAGGTTAACGCCTGAGCCAACGCTATCTTTAAGGCATCCACCACTTGGTCTTGCAATGCTTCGCTCAAATCATAATACAATGGCAAACTAATCGCTTGTGCATAGTAGCGCTCAGCATTGGGGAAATCGCCTTGTCTAAAGCCCAACTTGGCATAATACGGCTGGGTATGCACAGGGATATAATGCACATTCACCCCGATATTTTGCGCCCGCAAACTGTCAAACACTTGCTTACGCGTTTTGCCACTGTCTGCTGTTAGTTGAATGGGATATAAATGAAACCCCGAATAATTAGCAGGATTGCGATAAGGCAACATAATCGGTAAATCTGTTAATAAGTCATCATACCGCTTGGCAAGCTGGTGACGGCGAGTGACAAAGTCATCCAAATAGTTCATTTGACTCACCCCCAATCCCCCTTGCAATTCGGTCATGCGATAGTTAAAGCCCAAATCGATTTGCTGATAATACCAACCACCGTCAGGCTCATGGGTCATTAGATTGGCATCACGGGTGATACCATGACTACGCAGTAACTGCATTTTTTCCGCCAACACCGGATCATTCGTTGTTGCCAGTCCGCCTTCTGCGGTGGTAATGATTTTAACAGGGTGAAAGCTAAACACGGTAATGTCGCTAAACTCACAATTGCCGATTGGTTGATTGTGATATTTGCCACCAATGGCATGGGAGGCGTCCTCAATAACCTTAAAGCCATATTGCTGTGATAGCGCATGAATGGCCGCCATATCACAGGGTTCACCGGTGAAATGCACGGGAATGACTATTTTTGGCAAGCGGTTTTCAGCTTTGGCAACTTTCAACTTGGCTTCTAGCGCCTCCACTGACATATTGAGCGTTAGCGGATCGATATCCACAAAATCAATGTTAGCACCACAGTACAATCCACAGTTGGCAGATGCGGTAAAGGTAATCGGCGTCGTCCACAGCCAGTCGTCTTTGCCCTTTTCACCTTGACCAAGCCCCAATGCCAAACAAGCAATATGCAGTGCTGACGTCGCGCTATTCACCGCCACGCCAAACTTCGCCCCCGTATAGGCAGCGACGCGTTCTTCAAACGCCGGTACTTGACTACCTTGGGTCAAAAAATCAGACTGTAGCACGGCGACCACCGCATCAATATCAGTTTGGGTGATATGCTGACGACCATAAGGGATAAATTGATTTGCCATAATATTTGCCCAAAGGGGTTGTTATCAAGTGGTTTGTTATCAAGGGTTAGCGATTAAATTTTACCAATTTTTGCTTTGTTGGTTTCAATCCATTCTTGGAGTTGCTCAGTCGTCATCCACTCACTGTTATTATCACTGGCGTACACGAAGCCTTCTGGCACTTTAACACCATCTTTGATACGCTCAGGCGTTTCATCCCAGCCATTAATCGCAGGCAAGATTTTAAAATGCTCAGGATACTCGTAGGTGTGAAAAGAATCTTCGGCACTAATCATTTGCTCATGCAGTTTCTCGCCAGGACGAATACCAATGATTTTTTGCTCGGCAGTGGCAGAAACGGCAGTTGCCACATCTGGCATAGTCATGGATGGAATTTTTTTGACATAAATTTCGCCGCCCACCATGTCTTCAAATGCATGCCAAACCAGCTCCACGCCTTGCTCAAGCGAAATCATAAAACGGGTCATACGCGGGTCTGTGATGGTCAGCACGCCACTGTCTTTAATTGAGAGAAAATACGGAATCACCGAGCCACGACTGCCCATGACATTGCCATAACGTACCACCGAAAAGCGTGTGCCATGCTCCCCTGAATAGGCGTTGCCTGCGACAAACAGTTTGTCCGACGCCAATTTGGTCGCGCCATACAGATTCACGGGACTGGACGCTTTGTCAGTCGATAAGGCAACGACTTTTTTCACCCCTTTATCGATACAGGCATCAATTAAATTCATTGCGCCGTTGATATTGGTTTTGACGCATTCAAATGGATTGTATTCGGCAGTGGGCACGATTTTGGTTGCTGCCGCATGCACCACATAATCCACCCCATCAAGCGCGCGATATAGACGGTCTTTATCACGCACATCACCGATAAAAAAACGTACCCGCGGGTCGCCTTGGTACAGTTTTGCCATTTCCCACTGTTTCATCTCATCACGCGAGAGGATAATCAATTTTTTGGGATTGTATTTTTCAAGCGTCATCGGCACAAAGGTATGCCCAAATGAGCCTGTCCCGCCTGTCACTAAAATGGTTGAATTGCTTAACATAGTGCACTACCTATTATGGCTAAAGTTATTTGTCGCAGTTTATCTAGCCCCAAAACCTGTCAGCATGGTTTGAATGGTTTTGAGCACAATCAAGATATCTAATGCAAAAGAAATATGTTTAATATAATAAAAATCGTACTGTACCTTAAGCGCTGTCTCATCGGTATCACTGGCATAGCCTTGTGTGACCTGCGCCCATCCAGAAATACCGGGTTTGACGATATGTCGATAATTATAAAAAGGGATGGTTTTTTCAAAGGTTTTGACAAAACTTAGCTGTTCGGGTCTCGGTCCAATCAAGCTCATATCGCCTTTGAGCACATTCAAAAATTGCGGCAATTCATCGATACGGGTTTTGCGAATAAACTTACCGACTCTAGTCACACGCGGGTCATTTTGTTGCGCCAGTTTTGCCCCGTTTTTTTCTGAGTCAAAACGCATACTGCGAAATTTATAGATTTTAAATAACTTGCCGCCTTGCCCGACCCGCTCTTGGACAAATATGGCCTTACCCGGACTTTCCAACCGTATCGCAATGATAGTTATCAGCGCAATCAGCAATACAAAGGGTGAGACCAATAAAATCGCTATAATATCAAGCAGTTGTTTAAACCTTAAATAGGTCTGCGATGGCAGCAGCGAGCCCAACTCGTTTTCATACAAATGATGAATCGGCAGACGACCGGTCAAAGACTCATACACCTGGCGGTTATTATACACCGGTCTGCCCTGTAACGTTTGCTCGGTTAAAAATCGCTGCCAGTCTTCATCGAGTGCAGGCGATGACAGGTCTGCTACTATCGCTTGCACTTTTTTGGATTGTATGGCATCCAAATGCGGTTTTTCAAGACGCAGCCAACGGATTTGAAAAATCGCTTCAAAGTTTTGACAATGTCCCAGTGGAATATACGCCATATAAGGTTGGTGCGCTTTTTGCTCAAGTAAAAACGATAAAAAGAAAAACACTGCCCCGATAACGCCCGATAAGCCAAAATAATACAGCGAATACGGCAATCGAAAAACGATAATCACCATGCCTAACAGCATCATCACCAACAATAAGGTTGGCAACACAAAGCTGATGGAACGTTGACCTGGAAACTGGGTGAGTTTGCGCAAACCAAGGGTAACTAGCAAGACACCCAAGGTGGCTAACACCATACTATTAAACTCAGTAATCAGCCAGCGCCCCTGCAAAAAGCGCATTCGCCACATCAGCAACGCCGGCAAAATTACCACCACCAACCATCCTACAATGAGGCGAAACACAAGATTTTGCCATACCAAGAAAATTACCCGCTGCATTATGGTGTAAGTCCTGTTTTTTCAGGATTGGCGTCTCGCCATTGTCTAAACTCACGGTATAAAGCTGCAAATGTTGCAGGATCTTGTTTGGCCAAGTTACCCAAATCGGTCGCGACATTGTCACAATCGGATAAATCTTTGACCATCACACAAGCCGCTTTGATATGGGTTAATGCCGCTTGCTGGTCACCTTTATAGGCTAAGAACTGTGCATAGGCTAATATATTATACTGGGAAGAATCGGTATTTAGCACCTCTTCAAAGATTTCTTCTTTTACCCTTGCTTGATGGCGGTTAATCGGCACTTGCATGGCAAGGATGCGGTCATGATACGCGCTAAAGCCAAACACGCCATTTTGGTAGTCAACTGCTTTGTCTTGGTTTAGATGATTGGTGTGCTTGATAAAGCGATTATAATCCAAATAATTAAGATGAAAATATTGCCAAATATAGTAGCCTGATAACATCGCCAAACCAAGCATGATAACAGACAGGGCTTTTGTTAGCTTGGGTTGCCACGCAAGCTGCCATTTGGGCTGATCAATCAACGCCAAAAACAAGGCAAACACCGCGAGATAACGAAAATACCATAACGGGTATTCTACACTGGCATACAAGATACTGGCGATGACAAATGCCAGTGCAATCGCGCTTTCGCTGCTATGGCGCAGATGAATCGCCCGCACCAGCACCCAGACAATCGGTACAAAGCACAGCGCACCCAGCACACCTAGCTCCGCCAAAATCATGGTAGCAAAATTATGCGAATGGTCGGCAATCTCTGGCCATTTAAAATATTGGGCATAATCAACGCTTGCGCCCATGTAGTTGTTCCAGCCGACCCCGGTGAGTACATGGTCATGAAATATCATCATGGCGCGTTCGCTCATCGCCGAGCGGTTCCCCTGCCCGCCCGCCATACGGCTCACCGCCCCAAGCTGATTGGCGCTGCTATAATTGCTAAGCCAGCTTGCGCCCATATAATACAATACAAAAACAACTAACCCCAAAACGGTGGCAGAAAGTTTGCTTTTCCACGCTATCGGCTGGGTCAAAAAGAAAATGGGAATCACAGCAAGCATCATCACCAGACCCGCCCGACTTTGGGTCAAGGCAAGCCCGATGGTAAATATCACAAACAATACCATCAAGCCAAACCGCGCATATTGTCGGTATCGACCAATGAGCCACTGCGGGGCATTTAACCTTTCTTGAAACGACTGCTGCAGTTGATACAGCACCCCACACAGCGCCAGCACAAACGCGTAGCCTGCGTGATTGGCTTGCCCAAAGTTGCCGTCATAGCGTCCGCCATTGGCATTACCACGGGCAATCACCCAGCCTTTATAATCAATCTGATAGCCGCTCATCTGCATCAGTTGAATCATAAAGGTGATGATTGCCATGAGGTATACCGCAATAAACAGCCGGTTTAATAAATTCGCTTTATTTTCAATATTACTGCCTATCAACGCAGTGAAGGCAACGACCACTAAGCTTATCACCGGAAAGATTAAGGCATCAGGGTAAGCGATATGATTAAATAATGGCTGACATCCAATCAATAGCGCTAGCAGCAACCAAGTAAGCACAGATTTGCTCAATTTTGTAATCGGGTTTTGCCAAAAAAACGCCGCGATTGCCAAACTCACAAACCCAAATGCGGTGGCATTGACGACAAAATCTCGACCTAACGGCGAATGCCAAGGCATGAGGTACGTCAAAATGGCTAACCCCATGAATAGGGTAAACAGTCGAATATGTTGATTGAGGGTTTGGGGTGGCGTAGATGGCAGCATAGGATTTTCGTATGGGTTAAACGCAAAAATGCTAAACGAGGTAGTTTAGCATTTTTTATAAAATAAGTATTCGATTCAGCAACGAAATTTATATCTTGATACTACTATATCTGTTTGGTAAGCTTTCAAAGGTAAAAAATTTACGCTATCACTGCACCTAAACAGAAACAAACAATAGGTGATGCAAATCACCCCATGACAATATTTGTCCAAAGAATAGCATCTAACCTGACAATAATTGTCAGTTTTTAATAAAAATAGGGAGATGAATTTATAATCTGAATTTTTTTATGCACAAGTTGCTGTTTTTCTGTGTAAATTGTCTATAATAAAGGTTGGCACGTTTAGTGCTAAGTATAAAATAGCTTACAAAGCTTATAATTAAATTAATAACATTTGTGGAGAATGTTTATGAACGCTCAAAAAGGTTTTACCCTTATCGAATTAATGATCGTTGTCGCTATTATCGGTATTTTGGCTGCGATTGCGATTCCTGCTTATCAGGATTATACAATTCGAGCTAAGATTTCTGAAGGCTTGACTTTATCAAATGGTTTAAAAACGGCTATTGCTGAAAGTTTCCAAAGTAAAGGGCCTTCTAGCATGGCATGTACTGATGCAACTACATGTGCATCAATAGGAGCATCTCCAATGGATGCGACAGCTTTAGCGGGTAATAAAAATGTTGCTTCTATCACAAGTGATGCGGCTGGTGTAATTACAATTGTATATAAGCCAGCGGTTGTTCCTACTGGTTCAAATAACTTAACACTTACGCCAGTTGGTGCAGATGGTACTACAGCATTAAATTTAAGTGCTGCAGCAAGTGCGGGTTCTCAAGTAAATTGGCGGTGTGGTGGAACTGGTACAACAGTTGCTGCAAAATTTTTACCTGCAAACTGCCGTGGGACCTAATGTTTAATTTAATTAAACATTTTAAAAATAAAGAGCTATTCGTAGCTCTTTATTTTTTGTTGTTTATTGTGGGTTTTTCTATATATAGTTTTAATTTTTATAACGAATTAAGGGTTTTAGAAGTTTTTCTGTTAATTGGTTTAGGGCTTTATGGTTTAATTCATAAAAAGAACTACTTTTCTAAATATGAATTTTGTTTTCTTATTTTTACCTTGTTAGGTTTTTTATTTTGGTCAAATTATTCTTATATTTTTTATGAACTTATTTTGTTTTATTTACTCTATAAGGCTTTTTTTAATTTAAATTACAATGAGTTTTTATCCAAACTTTTAATCTGGTTAAGTTTTTCTATTTTTTTGATGCTACCTATTGCTATTACAGAGTTTATCCTAAGTGGCGTTTATCCAAATTGGTATCCTATGCCATGGAATATTCGAGTCTATAATAGCTATTTTTTAGTGCTATCTATTTTTGCAGTTTGGTTTTATTTAAAACAAGAAAAATTTAAAAATATCTATTTAATTTTTTTGTTTTTGGCATTTTTATCTATTCTTTTAGATGGTGGTCGTTCAGCAACTTTAGCGTATAGTGTTTTTATTGCATGCGTATGTATTTTTAACCATGCGGCGCGATTTAAATTATTATTCACTTATGTTGCTACATGGCTTGCATATTTTTCTATTTTATTTTTTTCAAGTCATTCTGCTTCTATTGTAGGTTCAATTGTTAGAGAATCAACGAGTGGACGCTATGAGCTTTGGGTAAGTGCTTTTCAATGCTGGTCACAAAATCCAATCTTTGGATGCGGGTTTTATCAATTAGATCAGTATTCAGGTGTGATTTCAGCACATCCACACAATTTATTTATTCAAGTTTTAACAGAAACAGGCTTAATAGGATTTGGTTTTCTTATTTTGGTCATTTGGAATATTTTAAAAAGAATAAAATGGAATCTTAAGGAAAATTATTTTGTAATTTCAGCTTTTATAGCAGTAAGTATCGACTTATCTTTTTCAGGTATACATATTTATCCTGTTACACAAGTTGCACTTTTATGGTTATTCGTCTTTTTACTTAAAAATCCTGAATTTCAACATGCGGCTTCTTTTCATCCATCAACATATGAAGCCTCAACAGTTTCCCAAGTTTTTGGGTATATAGCCTATATTTCAATTGCTCTGGCTTTTATTTATTTGTTTTTTTATACATCTGCTTTATCTGAAAGTTTACCATCAACACCCCCCCGATTTTGGGAGTATGGTTATCAATTATTCTAAAATATCAATATTGTCGATATGGTGGTTTTAGTCAACAAAGAATCTGCAAGCATCATCAAAGTAGTAGATCTCAGACCGTGGCAATAATTTTAACGGCATATTTTTTAACGCCATTTATTAGAAAGCCACTAAGTTCACAAACTGAGTGGCTATATCAATCAAATAGTCCGAGTACTTTGCCTCAATTCAAAATTTTCCAGCAACAGCGAATGGCACTTTTCTAGCAGTATTTCATAATCTTCTTTCAGCTGCTCATAATCACTTTTCACCGCCTTTGTTAGTATTTTATACCACCCAACCTACATATTGTCTATACTGCCAAAAATTGTTCAATGTCTAGCTTGACAAGCTAGTTATTCCACTCTTGACCCATACCACATTCGCCTGGATCTTGGGTATCGCCATCATTATTTTTATCGCGACATTTGAGCCCTTGCGCGTTTAGCGTGAGCGTACCATCAGTTGCCATCTGCGATGAACTAACAGGTGTGGCTGTAATTGTCCAACGGTCAGTGAGGGGGGTGGGTGCTAGGGCAATGGTATACAAGGCTGTACCACTTCTAGGGAAACTCCCATCTAATCCCGTGCCTGCGTTCGTGTAACTGCCTTGTGCCAGTTTACGTGATTCAATCTGCGAGGCGATATTTTGCATCTCTGTCATCATATCGGTGCGTTTGGTCTTGATGACGTAGCGTTGATAGCTAGGATACGCAATCGCCGCCAGCACGCCAATAATAGCAACCACAATCATCAGCTCGATTAGGGTAAACCCTTGTTGACTATATCGATTTTTCATTACCATGTCTCCGAATAAGTACCACAGTTGGTTGATGCGATGGTAACGCTAGTGTCACTATTTTTAGTTTTGCATTGTGTTCCACTACTCGTGAGCAAAATTTTATGCGCATCGTTAAATTTTGTGGGATTAGGGGTGGCATACATGACCCAAGACCGCCCTGTCACCAAATCTGCATTTGTCAATGTCGTGGTTGACCTGCTACGTACTAGACTATTGGCAGTATTATCGCCATCCACCAACAGTATCTTGTATTGATAATTATCTACTGTGCTATTGGCAGGGACATAAATAGTTTTATTATCTGTTTCATCATAACCATAGCTGGTTGTACCATCACTAGCAATTTTTTTGGGTAAAAAGCCTTTATAAGTCAGTGCAGTGGCGCGCCAGCGAGTGAGCTCAATCTCTAGCTGCTTCATTTTGGCTTGCGCTTGCGATTCGGCATTGCGAATAGCATATTGCCGATACGATGGGATAGCGATACTGGCAAGTATCGCAACCATCGCTACCGTTACCATCAGTTCAATCAGCGTAAAGCCCTTGTGACGATTCATCATTGCCTCAGTTATTTATTGACTTCATACCAAGTATTTGGCTTTAAGGTATAGCGGTCATTGTAGATATTCTCTATAGCTGAGCCATCACCCGTTGTTTTACTTAGACCAGATAATGGTTGGCTAATTCTATCAAGTCCAATATTATTAGATCCCGTATCACCCGCCAACAGCTTACCGCTGTCATCACCAAAGTCCACTCGGTTGGAGGCTCTATCGGTGACAGTTTGCGTACCAATCAATAAGCGTTGATTGGATAACGTAGAACTACGCGGTCCTAGCGTCAACTCTTGGATACCTTGCCCTGCCCGCGCAAAACCTGCCGTGCCATTTTTTGATGTCGCATACTCATCGATAGCCACCCCTGCTGAATTTGTGGTTTGTTTTAAGCAGATACCGTAAGGTAGACAGTACAATTGACGCTCCGAGCCGCCTGTGATTTTTGCAGAACAAGACTCAGTGACGCCATAGTTCATATCGGGGTTGTAGACAGTGGTGTATAAGAAACTATTAATAACCTCAGACTTGCCCACGCCTTTGGTGTATTTGACTTGATTAAATCCATCAAAGCGCGTTAATGGATAATACCAGCCACGTTTGGCTTTTACAGAAGTGATAGCCGCTTGTTTGGTAGCTAAAGTATAATCTGTGGTAACCGTTGGTAACGCCAATAAGTCGCTAGCCGCTGTGGTATTGGCGGTCAAGTCTACCACTTTTTGTACTTTAGGCGCATCTGTGGCGGTAGATTCTTTGCGGGTGGTAAAATCACTGGCGTATAAGATACTATCTGCCAACGTGACATCGGTGTCCATGATGCCATACAGTCTATCGGCATAGGCATCGCTAGTACGTAGTTTTGATAACGGCGAACTGCGGTCACCTGAGATGACATTAACCACAGCAAATAACCGACCATTATTAAAGCTACTATCACCCCGATAAAAACTGACCACAGGCCGCTCATAAAAACGGTGATTATACTTGATATCTGTACCACTAAAAGCAGGTTGCAGCAGACGCACTACGCGCGTATTACTAAATGCAGTTTCAGGTTCAGCTGTGCCACTGCTCACAGGTTTGATGAATCCAGCATTGGTAAAATCAGCACGGAATACTTGCCCACCCAGGTCAGCAAAGTATAACTGATCCATATAGCCATCGTTGTTGCGGTCAAGGACAGTAATCCCGCCTACGATGCTATTATTGAGGGTAGAGACTGTTGTATTGGTAGCACCGGATACCGCATTGGCTGTTTTGGTGGCTGACCAAATTAAATCCCCCGTTTTGGCATCAACCATATATACAGCATTGCCTAGGGATTCAGTAGCGGTTGTGCGGTTACATGCTTGTGATTTTTGATTGCGTAAGGTCGAAGTTGTGGTACCCACTTGATAACCTTGGTCTTCATAACAAGTATCGTAGCCGCCACCAAAGACTAACACATCTTTATAAGCATTGACTTTTTTGGTTGTCGAGTCTATGCCTGTGGCAATTTTTGCCTTGGTAGGTTTTGCCCAAATTTGTCCCATACGGTCAAAGCCTGTCGTAGCAGAATCGATTCTAAATAACATCTTAGGATTATCTTTATCCGTTAAATCCAAGCCATACAGTCCTTCTCCGCCCATCCGTAGTCCGCCATAAGCACGGACGTAGGTATTACGGCAGTCACGGGTATTATTTGGGTCGATAGTTTTATTTTCTGCACAAGGCGTTACAGTGACTCTGTTATTATCAAGGTCATAAAAATAATTAGAACTCACTAGCCAAGGCGCGTCCACACCAAAGTAAGGTTTGCCCACCTCTGTGCCTGTACCATTGATAAGCGCCTGTGGTTGGCTGATGAGCATTTGTTTAGGGATAAAGGCAAGCTGCTCTCTTCCCCCATTGCCTGTAGCGGTGTAATCATCGGCATTTACCATGTGTAGTGACCCATCACTAGAACCAAAAAGCACATAGTCATCACGTGTGGCTGTCACTTTACCATCGGTGTCAAGGGTTGCAGAGTAAGATACCATGCTTGGTGTTGAATGGATAGTTGCACCTAAATGTTTAACAGCTGAAGGCGGTGCAGTAAGTACCAAATCTGTCAATGACTGCGTCTTTTGCGCATCAGTCAATGTAAAACCCAAAAACTGTAGCAAATAATTAATTTTATCGCGGCTGTAAATAGCGGTATCGTTAAAGGTATTAGTGGTACTAATCGCATCTCCACTAGTATCTGACAGATTGGTCAAGGTGAGTTTACCTGCACTAGTAACACCAAATTTGCGTATCACTGGTGTATTATTCGTTGCAGACTGTTTGTCTTCTAGATACAACGTCCTTATGTTATTGACTGCCGTATCAGGGGTTTTTAAATTACTAAAAAAACCACCTGATGTCACTAGATCATTAGCGACAGCACCATCTTTGGTGATGCTCACAGCACTCCATAAATCCTCTGTACTAGGATTTAATTTACCCGCAATGTCAGAGAACAATGCAGCATTGGATTTACCATATAAGGTACCTTCATTAAGGTTATATTTCTTGAGGTTACCTGACCAAACAGCAGTTGATTTACCCACTTCTGCTTGCAAAATCGGATAGTAGGCAACTGCAAGTTGGCTATCTGCGCGATAAGGGTCATCAGGTACTACAATCGTTCCTGAAGGGACTGGTCGAATATCAGCACCTAATACATCCATAAACGCAGCCAAGCTATCTATAACATCCTGTGATGAATCAGCATAGTAATAGCCGCCACCACCAAACTCTTGACCAAGTCTACATAAGTTTTGAACATCTTTATCAGTTGATGAGGTACAGTTATATACTTTCTTGCCATTAATCGTAGTGGGTGTACTTAGACCTGCCATATCTGAACCAAAGCCCACCGTAGCTGTCTTGATAGGAAGACCAGTTGCATTACTATTTGAAGCTAAAATTTGTCCATAGTTCGCCATACAGCCCCAACCTAAAGCACCTTTGTCGCCATCTGGCAATAGCCCACAATTAGTTACTTTTGTAGCAGTAGTACTTAAAGATGTATTCATCAGTGTTTTGACGTGAGATTCTTTAACTGTCTTGGTCTCTGGTTGACCATCGGTTAATAGATAGATACCATTACCGGCACAAGTAGTTTGTTGAGCCCCTTGTCGATATCGGCTACCATCAGCAAGTTTAGTGCTAGCATCAGAATTGTCAAACCCTGAACCGACGAGACCTTGTTCAGGGACTGTTGCACCTATGTAAATGATTTCATTTCTATAATAATTATCTGTGTAATACGACTCTACATAACTACTTGATGAAGGTTCATTATTACTCGCCGTGCTATATGTAGCACAGTCACGATAGCCATAACGGTAATTACTAGTGCTTTGGACAGTACAGGTATAATATTGCCATCTGCGAGTATTATAGTTATAAGTAGCTTTAGCGACGATTGGCTGATATGCTGCAGAGTAAGTACCACCCGTTGTAGTGCCCAGCATATAAGCGCCTGCCTCCGCAAGTGCACTAGGACTAGGCGTACCACCATTCGCTGTCAACCCTGCAATGTACGTCGCCATCTCCTGACGATTTGCCATCGTCAGCTTCTGTATCGGATAACGAATAATTGCAGTATCTCCATCACCATTGTAAGAAAAAACGCCAATACCTAAACCAATATCATTATTTACCTTATTATCAGTAAGCATTTTCAGTAAGGCGTTTTTAAGGGTTCCAATACGATCATAGAGAATAATTGTCCCAGCTTCATTAGCTTTGCATTGCCATAAATTGGCAGTTACTGAAAAGGTATTAGCTGAATTTGATGGGTCAGTATAAGTATAAGTGTTAGTTTGGGTTGCTGCACGATTATAACATCCTGATATACTATTATTGGTACGATCCATACTACCTGAGATATCAAGCATCATCATGATATTTGGATTGCCAGGCGTGGGTAAGGCATAAATCTCTAGGTCACCAATTTGCTTTTTGACGACATCCGCCTGTGAAGTACTCACTGCTACCGTCATCGACATAGCAATAACTACATATTTGATTGAAGTCGTTATTTTACCTTGATACGATTGATTCATTGCTTTAGACCTCTTAACACCAAATTTGGGTTTCATCGTTATCACCACATTACCTTTATCTTAACAAACCTTAACTGCCTTATCAGATTAACTGACATTTTGACGATAATTCCTCTGTACCTTTACCAAACGGAATACAGTTGGTTGAGCTTGACATATTCTCGACATCCGCTTGCTCGTAAAGCATCTTGCTTGGGGTGTTTGCTTCACGCATACACTCAATCAGAGAAGATTTTCCTGAACTAACATTGTCTTGGATAGCGGTTTGTTCAAAGCACTTATCAGAACCCACCTTAGGCTCTGCATACGCAGGTAAGGCTGCAGTGGCGCGAATGTCAAACTTGAACTTTTTACTGGTGCGGTTTTCTACTTCTTTTCCAATCACCATTTGTGAAAATGGTTCAGCATCGGTTTCAGGTGGGGTAACCGCAATATTCATCTGGGTCATTGAGGTTTGTCTATCACTATTATAGCTATCGGCACTGGTATAGTCACAGTAGCCACTGTTACGCCCACTCCAGTAGCCCCCGCCTTTTTTTAGAATGGTCGCGTTTTTGGCAAGGTATTTTTTTTCACGTGGATTATAGCAGTAGATAAATTCGTTGGTAGCATTGTCAGAATTGAGTAAAAAATGCCCGATAGCCCCTGACACGCTGGTGATATCTTTATATGCCTGTGAACTAGGATTGGCATTCACCATCGCCTCTAACTTTTGATTGCCACTATCGGCTGATTGTAGCAACAGGGTGTTGATTTGATCAGCGGTGGCAGTTCTGAGATCCGTAGTACTTTGACGTACTGCTATCGCCCCTGCCAACAGGATAAGCACCAAAAACAACAATACTACAATGAGCGCCACGCCACGTTGATGAGATGGCAAATTATGCGCCTTGTTTATTGGACGGATAAGCGCGGATTGCGTGCTGATCGATAGGATTGGATTGCGCATTGGCTAACTCCCCGCAGTTAATGTCGTACTGGTGTCAATATTGATAACTCGCGCGTTTCTCAATAAGGTCGTAGATTCATAGGTAGTACGTACCAGCTTAGGCTGTCCTGATTTTAATGGCTGAGTTGCACCTAATAACTTAAAACTGGTCGCGACATCGCTACCGATGACAGGTGAACTACCTCGGACAATAAGCCCAATTTTGACTGCGGTAATGGGCGGTTTGGTACCAGACAATGCTAAATACTCACTGGCGGTCAAGTAACGCATCAACCCAGCATCATTAGGTGCGTCAGTTTGGATACCCAACAAGATTTTGAATTGGTCTACCCCTAAGATTACCTCGCTGCCACCGCTTTGATAGTTCGCACTCAAACCAGTAATGCCTGCAGTTGTAACCCTACCCGCATCGCAAGCTAGCAACAGCCCTTGCCCTGTGGTACTTGAACTTCTAATAAAATATCGTTCAATTACAGTAGCTTTTGGATCAATATCAGCACTTTCACAATCAGGAATTTTTACACCCGTGGTATTTTTAAATTGAATCGTTAACTGGTCGCTATTGATCCCTGTGATATTAGAATCGCCTCCAGTGCGGGTAAAATAAAGATTTTTGGATGTGTCTGAGCTCTCCAAACCAATATTTTCAGGTGAAATGACGATGCCACCACCCACCGTTTTATCGGTAATAGAGGTTACTGAATTGCCCAAGTTTGCCAATCGCAAATGGCTCTCTAGCTGCTGCAAACCAAAAACGCTTGCCTCTTGTAGCTCACTGCCGCTTTTTTGGGTTGAAGCGGTTTTGGTATTCGTTAGGTATACTTGTATCACCGCAGCAGAAATCAGCAGCCCCAATACCAATGAAATCATGAGCTCAATGAGGGTAAATCCATGACTAAGTGAATGCATAGGTCGCATCAATAAGCCTCCATAATGAAGCATTGTGCACCAAAATTATAGACCGCATCTTCATTAGCGCAGGGTTTGTCTTTAGTCGTATCGGATGCAACGGCGGTATCCAAAAAAATCGGGTCGGTATCACCCCAAGCAGCAATCAGGCATTGGCGGTCTTGTCCAACCGTACTAATCGTTGTGGCAACACCACTAGCGCTAGTGGTTGTCGTGCGTTTGGTAGGGCAAGTTGCCATACCCACGTTCAAGCCATTGTCTGTGGCATATTGCTTGACGGTTAAGGCGTCTTTTACTGCCAATTGCTTAATCGTACAGGACACAGGCGTACCACCTGTCATACAACTATCTTTGGTGATAGCCACATTGCTAGTATCTGTATTGGTGAGTGTAGTGGCGGTGCCGTTAATCGCTGTTTTGAATGCGGGTATGCCATCTATATTTGCTCGCATCATCTCGGCTGCACCACGCAGTACCGTTAATGCTCGGGTACGCATCAAACTCTCATCGGTGGCTTTGACTGCGGTCATCTGCATTGCCGAAAATCCCAAAACAGCAATCGCAAGTAAAAGTAAAGCTACCAAAACTTCAACCAATCCAATACCTTTTTGTGAATTCATGAACATGTTCCATTTTTGCTAGTGACAATATTACTGCTTGCATCGACCGTAATGGTATATTTATCAGACCCAGCGCCATAACACACTGAAAAATTGGTCGAGTTATCTGTAAGAGTCCCTGTTCCCGTGTCCCCTTGGTAAGCTTTTTTGTAAGGGGTAAAACTAACTGCAGTTAAGGCAGTCGGGCTAGTGGTAATCGTCAAATTTTTGTCTAGCGTATAATCAGACAGTATTTCATCGGCATCCGTTGACGACCTTTTTACATACAATACGGTAATTTTTTTGCTTGATGCGCTGTTGGTTAGCACTACCCTAGTAGATCGCTGAGCAATCATTGCTTGGGTTCTAGCATCTTTTAGCGCAGCTTCAATGATGTTTGCCCCATCTTTGATTCTCGCTTGTCGTATCTGTTTTTGCATACTAGGCGCTGCCATCGCCGCAATGATAGCCATAATCGCAATGGTGATGACAAGCTCAATCAGCGTAAAACCTTGTTCACGATATTGGTCACGATGATACTGTCTGTTCAAAACTTTCATCACGATACCCATCCATACCCCTCGATAAACGATCTATCATACCATGTTTGCTAGCACAAACAATTCTAACATTAAAGCAAAAAACATACCTATTATCGCAGTGTTTTTGTTAATTGTCATACCTAAAGCTTACTACCGATAGTTTACCTCAGCCACTTATCGTTGCTAATCGAATTAGGACGAAAGGGTGCTCACGTATTATCAAATCATTTTTAGCTCAGTATTTTAAAGCATCCTTCCAACAACCTACTTGTAGCCTATTTTTATCACCCCTTGCCGTAAAACCACCGACTTTAGGCGGTGGATATAAGGCAACTTGTACACTATAACGCTTGCATAAATTTTGCTAAAATAATTTGCATGAAAACACTCAAGTTACGCATACGAGACAAACATACTGATAAACTCAACCGCCTAAGCGGTTCGGTTAATTTCGTATGGAACTACGTTAATGCGTTAAGCTATGAGCATCTTAAGCGTACTGGCAAGTTCTTTAGTGCTTACGACCTAAACGACTACACCAAAGGTAGCGGTGAACTACTTGGCTTACACTCGCAAACCATTCAAGCCATCAATGAAACCCATGCCAAAGCTAGAAAACAATTCAAAAAAGCTAAATTGTCATGGCGAACCAACAACCCAACATCAAAGCGTAAAAGCTTGGGTTGGCTACCCTTTAAACAATTCGCCATCAAACACATCGCCACCCATGCCACAGGTAAAAAGGGTCTAAAATCCACCTTACAACTTAGCCTAGCCAAAGGGCAGAAACTAATCATTGACCTATGGGACAGCTACAACCTTAGCTTATACCAAATCAATACCTGCGAGATTGTGCAAGATAGCCGTAATCGTTGGTATGCCTGTATCACCGTCAAAGACTACCCCAAGACACAATGCGGTACAGGCAGTGTAGGCATTGACTTAGGGCTTAAAGACAGTGCCACCGTCTCAAACGGTGACAAGCTACAAATCAAGCAAACGCTCAAATATGCCAAAGCGTTAGCCACCGCCCAACGTGCCAAAAACAAACAGCGTGTCAAGGCAATCCATGCCAAAATCAAAAACACACGCCAAGACTTAATCCATAAATTTACCACCCAATTAGTCAAAGACAATGCCCTAATCGTGGTCGGTGATATTCAGAGTAATCAATTTAATAGTAAAAAAGGCAAACTCGCCAAATCGGTTTACGATGCAGGCTGGTTTGAACTGAAACGACAACTGACCTACAAATGCGAGAACGCAGGTTGCCGTTTTGAAATCGTGAATGAGAGATACACGACCCAGCGATGTTCGTGTTGCGGTGAAATCACCGCCAATAGTCCGAAAGGTAGAAAATCGCTTGGAATAAGAGAATGGATATGTGCAACGTGTGGCACATGGCATGATAGAGATATTAACGCCAGTAAGAACATTCTTGCGGTCGGGCTTGACCGTCTTGTAGAAGGAATCCCCTTGCTTTAGCAAGGGGAGGAAGTCAACTGCGAGCTTTAACGGTATGGTAGTGTAACTTTGTTCATAAAACAGTGACAAGCAGAACCTAATGCAAAACCTTACCATGTAAGATTGAATACGCATGAATATGGGCAGATGGGTAATAATTTGTGAGTAGATTAGCCAATTCAGACAGGGTGGCGCCTGTCGTCACCACATCATCAAACAAAATCAAATGTTTGCTAGGGGGCATATCTGTCAGAGAAAACGCATCTTTGATATTATCTAAACGCTCCTCTCGGCTTAGACCCTGCTGGTGAGGTCGATCCATTCGCTGCACACCGGTAAAAACAGGGATTTGCCAGTGAAAGCTTAGATAAGCGGTTAAAATGGCAAGCGGATCGAAGCCGCGTTGCCTAATGCGCTGTAAACTTGTTGGCACTTTAACGATTAACGAATTTTTGGCATGGCATCCTTGAGGCAGCTTAAGCTGGCGGATGGCGTGTACCAAAACGGGCAGATGATGTAACTGCTGCCCATTTTTGTACCCAAGCATGATTTTATTGAGGGGATATTGATAGTAGCCGCTGGCTACGCCACGCAGTGACGTTTGCTTGAGTTGCAAAGTAAAGCATGACGCTGACCATGCAAACTGGCTATGGCATGGCTGACAAAGAAATTGCTGTCGATTGAACCAATGCTCATGGTGACGCGGTGCTAAGTTATCAAAGCGTGCTGCAGCGCAATCATTGATGCCACATAATTGGCAACGGTGATGAACTTTTGCTTGATACACTAGCGCCATGGCAAAGGGCAATCGCCACCAAGGCAAGGGGGCTATGATTGCCATAAACGCAGTTAAAGCCCTTTAAAATCATTGAACATAAAACCAATACCGATATTGGTGCTCTTATGATTATAGTCTTGGATGTTTTCACCATAGCCATGGAATACTTGTAAAATCGCTTTCATACCGCCTTTCAATGGATAAGCATAATCCACCTGTATAGCGCCTTTATTGGTACTTGGATTATAACGCATCACACCGCCCACCGTGCTTTGGTCATTGAGCGAATACAACCAACGCACATCGCCATAGCCCATGTAATCGCCAATATCTGGGTTATCCGATTCTTCATTTGCGATGAGCCACAGTCTTGGAATCACGGTAAGTTTGCCCCACTCTGTCCCTGCCATCGCATAGATACGATTCCAAGAGCGTGATAACGGGTCTGATTGTCCATTTGATTCATGCACGAGCCCTGCGCCTAACATTCTTAATGAGCCATTCCCAGGCAAATCACCCTTGATAGGCTGGGTCAAAAATATCTCTGGTTGGTAATCTGAGCTGCGAAAAGGTCTTGAATACTTACCATTGTACACTTGCCAATAAGACTGCTGGGTATAGCCAAGCCAAACATCGGCATTGGTATCGAACACATCTTGGGCAAGCTTGGTTTTCATTGAAATTTGCAGCTTGCTATCTAAGTGCTGCAAATAATCTTTCGATGCGCGAACATGATCTTGGGTGGGCGAATGAATATCATAGTTTGGCGTCGCGTTGTACCAAAGCGGCATGACATACATGGGCAAATGCGGACGTATCGTCAGTATCCCTTTGGGATCATTTTTATCCAAGTCATATAACACACTCAGTGGCGTATATTTTTCCACATCTGTTGCAGTCACCCCCAATTGTTTTAAGATGGTTTTGTCTTGCTTGTTGGGTACCAAGTAATCCAGTTTTTTTTGCTCGTTTTTAGTGGGAGTCGTGACGGTTGTCGTTTGATCCACGGCTAACACGGGCACTGCTTTACCTTCTTTGATACTCACTTTCAAGGTTTTGGCAATATCAAGGGGCGCCTTGGCTTCGGGTTCGATTTTACCAACGCTTATCTTGTCAAAACAAGCTAGACGCGCGACATTGTCAGTGATTTTTGAACAGGTTAGCAGCATTTGCTCGTCGACAGGAATAACGGTTGTTGTTATTAAAGTTTTTGTTGAATCTTGTGTTGAGGGTTTTGTTGAAGCTTTTGTTGAAGCTTTTGTTGAAGCTTTTGTTGAAGCTTTTGTTGAAGCTTTTGTTGAAGTTTTTGCCTGCGTAGTTGCTGTAACTGTTAGTGTGGCTAGTATAGCAAGCGATAAAGCGGTACGGTAAAGCGTAAGTTGTGACATAGGTTGACCTTCTTACAAAAATATCGTTCATGATAGCAAAAATTGATGACAAATAGTTAACAAATACATAATAATTTTTAACAGTAAAGTAAAGTTCCAATCCACTATTGGCTCGTCAATTATTGTTATTTCTATTGGTGCTTGTATGGATAATTCTATTGATACTGCTGGCCTTTATACTCAAGCCAACCGTCTTGATGACGGCTAGCGGGGTCACGGTGTGTCCAATGTACAACGCCACCTTTGTCGTTATAAATATATTCACCATAAAAACGAATGGGATTTTTGGTTTCGATACCCTCGATGCGCGGTGCCAAATCAATATTATGGGCAATTAACACCGTGATGTTTGGGTAGTTATCAATTTTGACCAAAAATTTTTGATGCCGGCTACCCTCATTATCGTCTTTTAGCACTTTAATCACCGTACCACACCCTAAAACTTGTCGTTTAACGCTGGGATTTTTGGCTTGATAAGCTTGATTAATGGCGGCATTGTTGCATTGAATATTTGTTGCCTGACGTTTTTTGTCAGTATAAGGGCTTGAGTTTTTAGCCGTCTGTTGATTGGACTTTGAGTCCACTAACGGTGAATTTGAGCTTGCTAACTGGCTATTTCCGCTTTGGTTTTGGCTTTTATTTTGGCTGGGCTGTTGGTCGGCATTGCCTTCATGGGAACACCCAGTGACAAAAATTAGCACCCCCAAAGTTAACGAGATGGCTATAGACTTTGCTAAGTGATAGTTCAATTTTTTTAGCCTTAATGGTTGGATGGGTCAATGAATCATTTGACTGAGTTTTCTTGAACTGAGTTTTCTTGAACTGAATTTTCTTTAACTGAGTTTAGAGTTAATTTAATTGGGACAAGAGTTGCTCAAAATCAGGGCGTTTGACCTCACCGTTTTGTCTTGCTACCAGTTGACCGTTTTGGTAAAACAACAATACAGGCGGACCGAACACGGCTAGTTTTTTATAGATTGCTTGGCTATCCGCCGTATTGTCAGTCACATCGAGTTTGACAACTTGCCAGCTAGCTAAACTTTGCGGCGGGTTGGCGAAAAGTGTTTTATCCATGATACGACATTCAATGCACCACTCTGCGGTGACATCGACGACTAGCTTTGGATATTGCGTAAGCAAGGGTTCAAGCTCTGACAGTTTAGTGATTGTAATCGTTTGGGTGGTCTTTGTTGCCGTGAATGCCGATTGCCCTGAAGTATTCACAAGCTTGTTAAGCGGCTGCCAACTATCTTGACTACCTGAGGCAGCGCCTATTACAAGACACGCTGACCAAATCCATGCTAGCAATGCTAGTGCTTGAGTGAGTAATTGACCTTTTTTGCCCTGCCAGCGCCACAGCCATAAGCCAATCACAGCAAACCACAGCGCCCATAGCAGCAGCATCCAGCTTGATAGCCATATACGCTCTATCATCAATAAAGCGACGCCAAATAACAGCAAACCAAAACTGGTTTTGACCCAGTTCATCCACTCGCCTGCTTTTGGCATAAAATTACCTTGGGTGGCGCCGAGTAAAATGAGCGGTGTGGATAGCCCAAGCCCCAATAAAAACAATGCGGCAAACCCCATCACAGGATCACCCAGCGCTGCCACACCTGCCAACGCACCTGCAAGGGGTGCCGTCACACAAGGGGAGACAACCAGCGCAGAGAACAAGCCCGTCAAATAACTACCACTTAAGCTACCGAGTCGATTTGCCCCAATTTGGCTGATTTTTTGGAACTTAACACGAAGCGCATGCGGCAGTTGCCAGCGAATGACATCCAACATGTACAGTCCAAGCAGGATAAATAGCCCTGCAAAAATTAGCAAAATAACAGGGTTTTGTAGCCAGTTTAGTATCCCCAAAGATTGCCCAAATAACGCAATCACTGCGCCCAAAATGCCATAACTGGTGGCAACACCCAAACCATAACTGCCCGTGAGTAATAACCCTTTTTTGGCAGATGGACGATGTTGACGGGCAACGATATTGGCTACAATCGGCAGCATGGGTAACACACAAGGGGTAAACGCTAACCCTAATCCTGCTAAAAACAACAGCAATAATGCAACACCGCTATGTTTGGTCAATCCAAAAATATCTTGATTGCTAGCGCTACCGCTCAAACTCGTTGCCACCGCCGCCGATGAAGCCGCGGGTTTAGTCATGACAGTTGTTTGGACAGGTTGAGAGGATGCCATAGATACGACAGGGGCGGATGCCATTAACTGCGCTGTGGTTGATGCAACCTGCTGCCCCGCTGCGGCTGTATTGCCACTGGACAGCGCTTGTTTGGCAGACGGTGTGCTAGTTGCCTCATTGACGGTTTTAGCAGGGGGCAAGCTAGCAGATTGCTGAGTCGTTGTCGGGGCGGCGTCATTGGTCGTCGCCACAGTATTGGTGACTTTGGCTTGGGCGGTTTTTGACGACATTGCGTCTGATTTTTTTGCGCCATTTTTGGTGGAAGCTGCCAATTGGGTGATGACAAATTTGGTCTTTTCAGGGGGATAGCAAAGTCCTACCTTGGCACAGCCCTGCCATTTGACCGTAGCAGGTTGCGAGGTGATTGCCTTATCCGCGCTCAAGGTGGTTGTGGCAGTAAAGGATTGTTCAAATACAGGCACCCGACCAAAATCCGGGTCATCCACATAGGTCGGTGCTGCACTAAATTGTAGCGGCGTCGCTGTTACCCCATCAGGCAATTGTAAGGTTAATTTATCCCGATACGCATAATAGCCTGGTTTGACATCCACATGAATGGTCACTACTTGCCCTTTTTGCTCCGTGTAGACTTTAAAAGCCTCATGCACCGGTAGCGGCTTGTCTTTGGCGGTCAAGCTGGGATTGTCATTACCGCCAAAAACCTCGCTTAAACTAATCGCTTGGGCGTTTGGCATAGTGAGGCTAGTGACAGCCAGTAGCATGCCAAGCAAAGAGACATGACGACTCACGGTTCGAAAACAACACAGGGGCGTAGGCATAGGGGATATATTTTTCAAAGACAACTTCTCATATGTTTTAAATTCACAGGTTTTAAATTTATACGTTTTAAATTTATACGTTTCAGATTTATACGTTTTAAGCCACGTAATTATACTATGACGGCTAATTTTAGCTAATCCCTGTCCAAAAACCTAGCAAAAAAAATCAGAGTGCGTGACTCTGATTTCGTTAACCCAGTGAAAACACCAAACTTATAACTTAGCAAAAATGTCTGCGTCTTGTCCTTCGCCGCCTTCTTTGCCATCAGCGCCCAATGAGAATAAATCATAGGTTCTGCCTTCGGTACCTGGGATAACGTATTGTAGGTCATTATCCCAGCCATCTTTCGGAAAACCGCCTTTAATATACCCGCCCTCTGGCCAGTTTTTGGCGCCTTGTGGTGGTTTATTTAAGGCTTCTAACCCTTCTTGGGTGGTGGGATAGCGACCATTGTCCACTTTAAACATATCAATGGCATTTGAGGTGGTGGATAAAGCCGTTTCGGTGGTTTTGATGCGTGCTTTGTCACTTTGACCCACTACTTTGGGTACCACAAGACCTGCCAAAATTGCCAAAATGACAATCACCACCATGACTTCAATTAAGGTAAAACCCGCTTGACGATTTTTTGATACATGAGCACAACACATACGAATTTCCATTTTTTAAATTGTTAGCGCTTTTGATAACGTATTAGGATTTTACACGGCTTTTTTGACAATTTGCATACCGATTTGGTTAATTTTGTTGGATGATTTAGCCATTCATCATTTGGCGATTAATCATTTGGCGGTTTTAGGGTTTAGCCTGCCAAATCATTCATATTAATAATCGGTAGCATTACTGCCATCACAATGGTCATGACAATCACCCCCATCAGTACCAACATCAGCGGCTCAAGTAGTGACAATAGCGTGCTAATCATATTGGTGGCTTCATTTTGCTGCATCGCTGCTGCACGCGTCAGCATGTCGTCAAGCTCGCCTGAGTTCTCGCCGCTTTTAATCATCTGTACCATCATCGGCGGAAAATAATTACTGCGCTCAAGCTGGCTTGATAGGCTCGCGCCTTCGGTGACTTTTTCTGTGGCGCGCGCGATGGTATGTTTGATATGGGTATTGGTAGTGACTGCCGCGCCGATGGCCAGTGCTTCCACCAATGGCACCCCTGAACGTACCAAAATCGCTAACGTACTGGCAAAACGTGATGCATTCAGATTTCGCGATAATTTACCAAACACCGGCAAGCGCAAGACAAATTGGTCAAAAGTGGCTTTGCCTGCCGCCGTTTTAATAAACTTCACAAATAAAAAAACCGCACCGATTAGCCCGCCTAATATCAGCCACCACCATTGGGTTAAGATATTAGACAATGCTAACACCACTTGGGTGATCCATGGCAGCGCTTGCTCGGATTGTTCAAACACTTTGACAATTTTTGGCACGACAAAGCTCATCAAGCCCACCACCACTGCCACTGCCATAATTAGCAAAATTATCGGATACACCATCGCGCCTTGTACCTTTTTTTGCATGGCAAAGCGATTTTCGGTGTAATCGGCTAACTGGTTTAAAATCAAATCCAAATGCCCTGAGCGCTCACCTGCGGCAATGGTGGCGATATAAATCGCTGGAAAATTACCCGAATCTTGTAGCGCGCTCGCTAGGCTATAGCCTTCCAATACTTTGGCACGCACGCCATGCATCAACGCTTTGACATGCGGTTTTTCGCTTTGTTTGGCAATCGCTTGCAACGCTTGTTCAATCGGTATCGACGCTGCCAACAACACCGACAATTGGCGGGTGATTAATGCCAAATCATACGCACCTACCCCTTTTTGCCACAAGCGGTTGCGACTGACATCGGTTTTTTGTACAGGTGAGACTTCGACAGGCAGTAAATTTTTATCGCGCAGTTGTTGGCGGATTAGCCTAGCAGAATCGGCTTCAAGAATACCTTGGTGTGACTTGCCTTGGGTATCCATGGCTTTATACTGAAATGCGGGCATGTGAGTTCCCAACGGGTAAGATTAGCGTTATTTTAAAGGCTTAATAGGCTGAAATAAAGACTCGTTTTCATTGCAATCATATTGTACCAACACCGATAGCTCATCGCGCAAGTCTTGTTTGTTAAAGCTATTGACCTCGGTAATCAGCATTTTCTCGATTCGTTTATCAACCGCGTATTCACTGATTTGCGCACAATAGATGGCTAATTGATAAACTTGCGCTTTGAGCGACTCATCGAGTGATTGCAATAGTCTCACCAATTCTGCCACATTGATGACTTGGTAAGGGTAATTGGGAATCGCCGCCTCTTTTAATGGGGTGACTGAATAGTTGACACCGAGATGGGCAAAATAATAACAACTAAATAAATAACCTAGAATATGCCCGACAAAATAACCCCGGTCATTGTGATAGCACGCCACCCCCAAAAACTCAATCACGGTCGCCGCCAAACTATGCTCAAGACCGCGAAAATCAGCGGATGATGGCAGCAAGCCTACGGTTGGCAGGTTCATTAAATTTTTGTTTTGGCTGACAAGCTGCCAACCAATCGGTCGCTGCGGCGGTAAATGATGGCTAATGGACATCACCAAATCATCGACGATATGTAAATTATTGAACAAATGCTGCAGTTGCATCAGCCCAACATTATCGCGCATGTTCAAATATTTGGCGACTTGCAGTTTTTTAGTTTCAATAAACTGGGCTTTTTTACTGGAAATATAAAATAACAGTTGGTGGGGTTGGGAGTGTTCAAAATACTCGGTCACTGCGTTTTCTTGTGCATGAAACACGGCGGTGTAGTGGCTGGTAACATCCATTGGGTGAACACCACGATGGTCCATCGCAGGGTGTTCTGGATTGGGCTTGATGTGCAAGCCATGTGCTTCGACAGGTTGACCTTTGGTAGTTGAAGTTTCCATGTTGGCAATCGCAGCTGATAAAATATGGGACAGTGCTTGTCACTATATCATACCCCTATCGACATAACCTAACAGATATTGCTATGAAAATAGACTGGTCATTCTTGGCTGCGATAAACTGGCTATAAGATATAAAGCTTGCTATAAAAGTGGCGATAACCACAAAACCGCAGCAAACCTGCTTTTTTGTGGTTACTCAGGGTTATTAACTACCGACTTATTGCTCACTCAAGCTGTCAGCAAAATGCACACCCTCGGTTCGAAACGACTGGCGATATTTTCGTGGTGACATTTTATAGACGCGTTTGAATGCTTGGCTAAAGGTACTATCGGAGGCATAACCCACTAACTCACTGATACGGCTGATGCTATTTTCTTGTAGCCGTAAATAACGCGCGGCAAGACGAAGTCGATAGTCGGTTAAATAAGTTAACGGCGGCACCCCCACTACCTCACGAAAATGCTCGGCAAAACTACTGCGTGACATCCCGGCGACCTCGGCTAACTTATGAATGGTCCAATTGGTCTCGGGTCGATCATGCATGACTGCCAACGCCTTGGCAAGATAAGGGTCTTTCACAGCTTTTAGCCAATTATCCGTCGCTTCGGGCAAGTCCTCAATATAGCTGCGTACACACTCAATCATCAAAATACTGGCGATACGATTGATAATGGTCATTTTGCCAAGTCGGTTCTGCTCAGACTCTAATGCCAAAAATTTGACACCCAAATCAAGCATAATCATTTTTTGCTCATCGTTTGATTCGCTTTCTGGCAAAATTTTTGGTAAAGCGCTGAGTAACGGGCGCGTAATCTCTCGATCGTAATGGCACACAATCGCCACCATTTCAGTTGTTTGCGCTGGCTCATCACCTTGGCTATGAATAGCGGGTTTACCCAAGTTGATAGTTTCAACAGTCTGGCTAGTTAATAACGGGGCAATGTCAATTGATGGGATATCCGATTGCCCCACACCACAAATCAGGTGTTTCTTGCCGCCTGGCACCATGACCACATCGCGCGCGTGTGCGTTGCGATATACATCATCGACCTTAATACTAATCCCACCTGTGGTAATCAAATAAAACACGATACAATCTTTTTTATCTAACTCAAACGACCACTCCCCAGTGGCGTGTATATAGTGATACTGAGTTTGATACAAATGTATATCTTCAAGCAACATACTGAGTGCATCCATTAATTTTTCCTAAGTTATTAACACAGCAATTTAAAAAAATGCAACATAAACTACAAACCAGCTAACTTACAAGCCAAACTTTGGTAATTGGACTTGAGATAAAAATTTAAAGACGTATACATAAACCGTCATTCTCATTATCAGCAATCATATCATCTTTTACAGGCGCTGCTGGTTAAGTTTGAGTCTGTAGGGCTACTAAAATCCAGTGTTACAGACGGCAAAAATACTTTATTTTTCAAAGATTTCAAAGGGCATGGCATAACAGGTAGTGGACACTTGTTATGGGTTATATACTAGCGGTAGGATGTTTGGGTGTCTAAGCGAATAAATAAGTGAATAAATAGCTAAGCAACTAAGCCAAATTAGCCAAATCAGCCATTTGGCTTTTTTTTGATTTTGATTTATTATCATGATGTATTATGAATGGCTTAAATATAGTCCATTACCAATCCATCATCGCTATGAATCTATGAACGCTCATCACTTGCGTAAACAGTTACGTCAACAACGTCTACGCTTATCCAAGCGCCACCGTAATCGTGGGGCTTATCAAGCACGACGAAGTTTAAACCGACTACAGCATCCTGCTTTAACTGGCAAAAACGTCAAGGTCGGGATTTTTGCAGATGCCTTTGGGGAGATGCCTACCCAACCGCTGATGGATTGGGCAAGACAGCGCGGTTATCGTATTTATTTACCTGTCGTCACCGGCAAACATCAGCCGCTTGTATTTATCGAGTTTAGCCAAAAAACTTGGCGACAATCTCGCCTACCCAAACATCCACTAGGTATGCGCCAACCTGAGAAAGGAAAAATGCTTAACGTAGCGGCGCTTGATGTATTGTTTATGCCGCTAGTGGCAGCGGATAAAATTGGCAATCGTATGGGTATGGGTGGCGGTTACTATGACCGCACCTTAACCAAGGCTAAAAACAAACCGCTTAAAATTGGCTGGGCTTATGATTTTCAATTGGTTGAAAAATTAAACGCTAATCCTTGGGATATCAGGCTTGATGCCCTTATCACCCCTAGTAAACTATGGTTATTTAGACGCTATTTGGTGTCTAAAGAATGAATGGATAATAATTAGATGAACGATAAAAAAAACAATGACAGCATTCCAACTACCGCTTCAGATTCACCCACTAATAATGCCAAATTAACTGAAAATCTTAATGAGTTAAGCGATGCAGAAATTGCCAGTGTCATGAATCCCGCTAGATTAACGCAACTTTTAAACCAAGCTGATGCCTTTACCCGAGTGAATTCTGAAGACTTGGTTGACTTCTAGGCTGTAATGAATCAATATTAGAGTGACTTTATGATTAGTATATTATTGGGATTTTTGGCTTGGTTGTTGCCGCTACTGGGATTAACACAACCTGTTTTGCTGAAGCGTTGGCTAGGTGAGGCTTGGTTTAGTTTGATAATCTTTGTCAGTATGACAGCTTGCACTTTGGCGATTTGGTTTGAGCTTTATGCCCAATACAAGCGTTTAATAATTGAAGATTATAGCGCCATGCTAGATATTTTTCCTTCAAGCGTCAAATTTGGGCTTTTTTTAATTATCTTGACTCTTATTTTAAATATCTTTTTGCTATGCCGAGCTAGAAAATTGCCTTAGCCACCACAGTTTTTAGCCTTTTAAATCCCTTCATATATTCTTTTTTTTCCTTTGAATCTCTAGCCTTGCAATTTTTTGCATTGACGCCATTTATATTTTTAAGTCTATCAGCAAGCCATCATTTGCTCACAAATGGTCAGTTGCTTGTTGTGTTATTTAAGGGGACATAATATATGCAAGATGATGTTTTAATGACAAATCCAGAATCATCTGAGTCGCAAGAATTCACTACGCTACCATTGTTAGCTTTACGTGACGTTGTGGTATATCCACAAATGCAAATTGCTTTATTTGTGGGTCGTACGCCTTCAGTCAAAGCAATCGAGCTTGCGCAAAATGAATTCGACAATAAAGTATTGGTGGTGGCACAAAAAGATTCACTATCTGAAGACATTGATGCCAGTAATCTATTTGAATATGGTACGGTGTGCCGTGTCGTCAATACCATGCCACATGAAAATGACGAAAATTGTATCAAAGTGCTGATTGAAGGTCTGTACCGTGCCAAATTGGTCGATATCCAAGACACGGATGAGGAAGAAGCAGTATTACTGGCCGATTTTGAAAAAGCGCCCATCACCGTGAATATGAGCGCTCAAACGCAAAAATCGCACAAAGAAGCGTTAGTTGCTTTGTTTAGCAAATATGCGGAAAATCGCCTACGTAACTCACGCGAGTTGATTCGTGTGGCAGAGCGTATCAACTCGCTTGAAGAGTTGGTATATTTCATTGCGACGCGTGTCTCACTCAATTTATCGATTAAACAAAACTTTTTGGAAGTCGATGATTTGACTGCGCATATCAAAGAGTTGTCAGACTATTTGATTCAGCAAAGTGCCGAGCACAATATCGAGCAAGAATTACAAGAAGCGGTCCGTCGCCAGATGGAAAACAACCAGCGCGAGTATTTCTTAAATGAAAAAATGAAAGCGATAAAATCTGAACTTTCTGACCTTCATGAAGAACGCGGTGAAAATTATGAAGATGACGACATTGCCGAGCTAGAAAAACGTTTAGCGGAAGCTGATTTGCCAGAAGCAGTGCGTAAAAAAGCAGAAAATGAGTTTCGTAAACTCAAAACCATGCCTGCTGCCTCTTCTGAGTCATCGGTCGTGCGCAACTATGTCGAGTGGATTTTAGATACGCCTTGGAACAAAACCAGTGATGTCTCAATCGATCTCAACAAAGCCCATGACGTGCTTGACACTGACCATTATGGTTTACAAGATGTGAAAGACCGCATCTTGGAGTTCTTGGCAGTGCAATCTCGCGTGGATACCTTAAAAGGTCCGATTCTGTGCTTAGTAGGTCCGCCTGGGGTGGGTAAAACATCCTTAGGTGAATCCATTGCCCGTGCGACAGGTCGTGAGTTTATCCGTATGGCATTGGGCGGTGTGCGAGATGAAGCCGAAATTCGTGGGCACCGACGTACCTATATCGGTGCTATGCCAGGTAAAATCGTACAATCACTCTCAAAAGTGGGCGTAAAAAATCCGCTATTCTTACTCGATGAAATCGATAAAATGGCGCAAGATTTTCGTGGTGACCCTGCTTCAGCACTGCTTGAAGTGTTAGATCCATCGCAAAATCATAGCTTTAACGATCACTACTTGGATATGGATTTAGACTTATCACAAGTGATGTTTATCTGTACCGCTAATAGTATGGATATCCCGCCTGCGTTACTTGACCGTATGGAAGTGATTCGTTTGCCAGGTTATACCGAAGATGAAAAAATCAGCATCGCGGATAAATACTTAGTACCAAAAGCGATTAAGCAAAATGGCTTAAGTGATACTGAAATTGATATCACCGATGAGGCACTCAAAGCGATTGTACAGCGTTATACCCGTGAAGCAGGTGTGCGTAACCTTGAACGTGAAATCAACAAAATCGCCCGCAAAGTGGTGAAACAAAATGTCGAATCATCGGGCAAAGACAAAGCGGAAGATAAAACCGCGGCACACAAATTAACGGTCGATAGTTCAAATGTCGCTGATTACTTGGGTGTATACCAATTCGATTATGGCTTGGCAGAGCAGGAACCTGAAGTTGGTCGTGTCACAGGTTTGGCTTGGACACAAGTCGGTGGTGAGTTATTGACCATTGAAGCGGTTGCGGTGCAAGGTAAAGGTGAACTAAGTTTTACTGGCTCACTGGGCGATGTAATGAAAGAGTCAATTCGTGCGGCGATGACGGTGGTTCGTGCCCGTGCTGATAGCTTAGGCGTCAGCTATGATAAGCTCAAAGGCACAGATATCCACGTGCATATGCCAGAAGGTGCGACCCCAAAAGACGGTCCATCGGCAGGTATTGCGTTAACGCTTGCGTTAGCCTCTGCGATGACGGGTATTGCTATTCGCCCCGATATTGCCATGACAGGCGAAGTTACCTTGCGTGGCAAAGTGTTACGTATCGGTGGCTTGAAAGAAAAACTGCTTGCAGCGCATCGTGGCGGTATCAAACACGTGTTGATTCCAAAATCCAATGAGCGTGACTTGATTGATATTCCTGACAATGTCAAACAGGGCTTAAGCATCCAGCCAGTAGAAACGATTGATGAAGTATTTAAAGCGGCGTTGGTATCACAGCCTGTCGCGTTAAAACCCAATCAATTGCCAGTCGATGCCAGTGACATTAGTTTAAAAAACTAGTTTAAAAAGCTAATTTAAAAAGCTAATTTAAAAAGCTAATTTAAAAAGCTAATTTAAAAAGCTAATTTAAAAAGCTAATTTAAAAAGCTAAGCTGCCACTGAAGTAAAAACTGAAATTATAGTTAAACCTATATTATAATGAACACAATTTAAATTTTCATAGATAGTGCCATGCCGAACCTATACGACCAAGACCTAAGAAAGCGCACCATCGCCTACTGGCAAGAAACGAACAACAAAAGTAAAACCGCTCGTACCTTTGGTATCTGTCGCAATACCCTAGACAGTTGGATAGATTTGTATCAAGAACAAGGTAATACCCAGCCTAAAAAAGCACAACCAACCGGCGTAAAACACATCATAACCGACCTTATTGCTTTTGAACAATACGTCAAATCTCAGGAATTTGACACCGCTAAACAGCTACGAGAACAATATTTAAAAGACCATCCTGATGTCAGTATATCCTACAATGCGTTTGTCGATACCTTGCATCGTATCAACTGGACATTTAAAAAAAGACCTTTACCTTTAAAGAAGCCGACCCTGTAAAACAACAAGGTTTTAGCGTATGTTTAGCTATCATGGCGTTTTGGTTTGGGTTATCCAATATCTTATTCATGGATGAAACAGGCTTTTACCAAAGACAAAGTTATCAGCGTAGTTGGTCACCTGTTGGCAAACCCTGCTATGCTAAAATTGAGGCCAACAAAGGTAAACGGTTAAATCTAATTGGTGCAATGAGTATGGCTGAATTTAAACTGATTGCACCTGTGACCTTTGAAGGTGGGTGTAAGCGTGATACGGTAGAAAATTGGCTTCACACGCTTGGTCAATCTTTGCCTAAACATGAACTCGACAGCTACCCACAGCGTTTTTTAATCATGGATAATGCAAGGTTTCATCGGGGTGGCAATTTAAATCAGATTGCTAAACAATATAATTTAACCTTGTTATACTTACCGCCATATTCCCCTGAGTTAAATCCTGTAGAGAATAAGTGGGCGGTAGTGAAGCAAAATGTGCAACTGTCTATGAGTCAGTTTGAGTCACTCAATGACTGTGTTATTCATTGTTCAGTTTAATTTAGGATTTACTATAAATAATAATGAAGTACAAAAAAAGCTGAGATTGATTCTCAGCTTTTTTTATGCAGGCAAAATTATTCAACCGATTTTTCTTGTGGCAAATCACCTTCTTGGGAGGCTGATGCCATGTCTTTATCCAACTCATAGAAGTTTTGGTTATCCGCCTTATCTTTTGATGCCAAGGCAAATTTATCACGTAGATTATTGATTAACGATTCTTCTTCGATTTGTTCTTTGACAAACCATTGTAAGAAATTAAACGTTGCCCAATCGCGCTCTGCCATGGCTTGGTCCACAAGTGCATAGATTTTTTTTGAATTTTCTAACTCATGTTGCCAAACGTCTTCGATACAGGTTTCGAGACTGACAGGGTTGTCACGCGGTGCGGGAATCGCTTCAATTTTAGCTTCGCCACCACGCTCATTGATGTAAGCTAAAAATTTGAACATATGGTTACGTTCTTCAGCCGAATGCTTGTAGAAAAAATCTGCAATACCTCGGTAATTGTTCACTTCCGCCCAGCTGCCTAGCGCAATATATGCCTGCGCTTGTGTGGCTTCTTCCATCATTTGCTTGTTTAACGCTTGTTCCATTGCGTCTGAAATACGCTTATCGTTTGACATGTTATTTTCCTCTGATGATTTTTTTTGTGGCTGATTTTATAAGATGGCTAATCTTGACTAAACAACGTTATCGCCTGATTGGCTACCAAGATTGGCTATATAATTGTTAAGGATAAAACAGAGCATTATCAATACTATTGCCGTTAGTTACCGTTAATTGCATTGGTAATGACGCTCACAGTATAGATAAAAAGCGGGCAATAAACAGGATTTTTTACTCAATTTAGCTGAAAGATACACAAGCCTTTAACATAAAAATACGGGGGAAAACGCGCAAGGTTATTACGAATTTTTCCTCGCTATTCAATCGCTTTGTTTTGCGTTGCCAACCAACTAAACACACAATTAATCGCCATCAAAATAGTTAAAAACCCCATCGATAGTGTCCAAGTATGACTCAAGTCTTTAAGCCACCCTGTCACAATAGGACCGGTTATTGCGATGCTATAACCCACGGTTTGTGCCATCCCTGACAGTTCAGCGGCTTGTTGACTATCCTTTGATTTTAAGGTAAAAATCATCATACATAAAGTGAAAATCACCCCACATCCAAAGCCAGATGCGATACTCCAAACCCATACCCAGCCTTGCAGGGGCAAAAACCCAAAGCCAAACACGCCTACCAAGTTTCCCACTGCGGCAAGCAACGCTAACGTGCGTAAATTCCACTGGCTAGAAACCCATTTGGTCAACAGTAAAATCGAAGGAAAAGCGACCAATTGAAACACCATGCCCACATTGCCTGCTTGCGCTTTGCTCAGCCCTTTATCAATGAGTAACGACGGTAAAAAACTGGCGAGCGTATAATAAAGTAGTGATTGCAAGCCCATAAAGGCACTAATCCACCATGCCATCGGGATTTTCCAGACCGATTTTCGGCTTGGTTGTCCTGCTTCGGCAACCGCTTGATTAATGACTTGAGCATCATGGGTGCTAATTTTTTGCCGTAACCGCAAATGGGCGACCATTAGCCAAGCCGCCACCGCTGCCACGGAGACCCAGCCCCATACCCCCAGTGCAAATTGCCAGTTGGACAAGCTGACAAGCCACATCGCAATACCTGACGCAAAGCCAGCAAACACCGACAAAAACATCGAATAGCTTCCCATCACAAGTCCAATGTGATTGGGAGTATATTTTTTGATGACGGCCGGGATTAATACATTGCCGAGTGAAATCGCCAACGATAGCAGCACCGTGCCCGCTAGCAAAAACCCTAATTGCGGATGCGCCACTCGCACAAAAATACCGATAGCAAGCAAACTGGTTGCCAAAATCATGGTGTTTTCCAAGCCAATACGTCTTGACAGCATAGGCGCAACAAACGAACTCGATGCAAATGCCATGACAGGAATCGTACCAATCAAACCAATGGTTTTGGTCGTTAACCCCAAATCCTGCTGAACCAGTTTTGCTACCGCACCAAACCCAATAATGGGCGCGCGCATATTGATAGCGAGCAGTAAAATGGCAATGACTACCGTGATAATTAATGCCTTGCTCGGGGCAGTCGCTACCGGCATCTGAGACGCGTTAGCAGCAGGGTGAATATTCGACTCGCTCGATTGCGACGCTGAGAATTTCATACATCTTCCAAAGTTTTAACTAGGTAACTTATTATCAAGGATGATTTAATAAGCTTATTTTCATGGGCTTGAGTTAATAGGCTTGGTTTAACGGGCTTGAGTTAAAAGGTTATCTTTTAACATATTCGTCAAGCCAGCGCACGGTTTATTCACATAATGGCTAAAAATTCACTGTCTATCCGTCTTGCTCAACCGTTAGCCCAAATTTTATGATATCAGTGGGCTGCGGTAGATAAATTTTTAACCAATTTATGCTACTATGTATTGTTTGTGCCAAGCTTTGGCGCATTGGTTTGGTAACTTGATTTGGTAACTTGATTTGGTAAATTGACTTAGCAAATTGACTTGCCACATTGATTTAACACATTGATTATCTTGTAAGGATTTGTCATGGTGGATACGCTTACTTCAAACGCAGATGCAACGCCCGAAATTAACACTCGACTATGGAGCACCTTGATTCGCAACCTAACGCCCTATACACCGGGTGAACAGCCCAAGCATGACAATCTGTGTAAGCTTAATACCAATGAAAACCCTTTTCCACCCTCCCCCAAAGTCGCTGAAGCTATCGCACAAGTTTTGCTCAATCAAGCCGATCATTTAAAGCGCTACCCTGCCCCAGAATCTGATGAACTCCGTGCGGTAATGGCACAAGTTTATGATGTAGCCCCCAATCAGATTTTTGTCGGTAATGGCTCTGATGAAGTGTTGGCGCATATTTTTGCTTGTTTTTTTGTCAAAGATCGTTCGGTATTAACCCCTGATATTGGTTACAGTTTTTATCCTGTGTATGCCGATACTTTCCACGTGGATTTGGTGACCATTGCGCTCAAAGCCGATTTTAGCATTGATGTCGATGACTATCGTCGTCCTTGTAGTGGCATTATTATTGCCAATCCCAATGCGCCAACTGGGGTACTTTTGCCGCTGGCGGATATCGAAAAACTCCTACAAGAACATCGCAATGCGGTCATTGTGATTGATGAAGCGTATATTGATTTTGCAGACACCCCCAATGCCTCGGCGGTCAGTTTGATTGATAAATATGATAATTTAGTGGTAACCCAAACCTTTTCAAAGTCTCGCTCATTAGCAGGGCTGCGTGTCGGCATGGCGTTTGCCAATCACTCACTGATTGAAGCATTAAATCGGTATAAAAATAGTTTTAACAGCTATCCCCTAGATCGCCTTGCCCAAGCCGGCGCAGTTGCCAGCTTGCAAGATAACGATTATTTTGTTGCTTGCAATCAAAAAGTCATCGCACTACGCCATGATGTCACGCAAGCTTTGACCCAATTAGGCTTTACTGTCTTGCCTTCACAAGCCAACTTTGTGTTTGCCAAACCACCTGCGTCAATGGGGGAAACCATACAGGTATTTGAAAAACTGCGGGAGCAAGGGGTGATTGTTCGTCATTTTAACAAGCCAAAAATTAGCAGTTATTTGCGTATCACCATCGGTACAGCAGAACAAAACCAACGTTTAATTGACTCATTAATATCATTGGTTGAATAATTAATTATGAATGTACAAGATTTTGAAACGTGTTTGAATCAACTTAATGCTGTGCGTAATGACATGACGTTATTAGATAATTATCGTTTTCAGCAAGAGTCAAATGAAAGTAAGCAGGCAGAACGTTTAGCTTTAAATATTGCCTTGTATAACGACTTTAAATTATCAGATTACTCAATAGCTAAGTTTTTATTTGACCAAGAACTGATGTGGCGAAAAGATAAAAATTATTATAATAATGCTCAAGATGATGTTGATAATTTGTACTTTTCTGCTTGGTTATTAACGCATTATCAAAATATTGAAAATATCTTTGATTTTTATGAATTAAAGTTTATTGATTTTGATAGCCAATGCGGTGTGGATAGTGAATTTATTTATTGCTATGGCATTAAAGCAATCAAAGATTATTTAAAAAAAACGCATCATTCAAAATCTCATGCTTTAACAGAGTTTCTTAATGAAGATATAGAGTCCTATTCAGACGAAGAAATTAACGCGTGGCGAGCTTGGAAAAAAGATTATTTTCATGGTTATGAGTACCAGTAATGACTGCTGATCAACTCATACAGTTTTATTTAAAATGCCAAAATATCGAAACAGGCGAGGTGGTGACTTATCGCTTCGCTCATCAAGCGGATTTGTTGGCATTTGGTCAAACCTTGGGAGATAAAAAATTGGCGATTGTGGATACCCATATCGCCTTTTATGATATCGAGCCAGTGTTTAATCCATTTGCTAGCGACAGCATGCCCATCAGGGCAGCTGAACTCAATACCGCGCTTGATGGCAGGTTGTTGTAACTTTACTGGCGCAATATTTTTAGTAAATTTCCTACTTTATCAAAACATTCTTGGTATTCTGCCTCACAGTCTGACGCAATCGTGATGCCGCCCCCTGCCCACAGACTGACATTACTATCTAAAGCTTGTAGCGTCCGAATCAGCACATTCCATTGCCCTGTGCCATCAAAATTGAGATACCCCATGGTACCACAGTAAGCCCCGCGCGGTTTGGCTTCCAATTCATTGATGATTTCTACGGCGCGCTTTTTAGGTGTACCGGTAATCGAGCCAGCGGGCAGACTTTCAAACAATACCGTCCAAGGGCTAATGTCATCTTTGAGTGTGGCGGTGATGGTGCTCACCATATGGTGCACATTGCTAAAACTTTCGATATCAAACAGTTTTGGGACTTTTACCGTCCCAGTCTTAGCATATTTGCCCAAATCATTGCGCAGCAAATCGACAATCATGACATTTTCGGCAATGTCTTTTTCGCTGCTGGCAAGTTCATTTTTATTGGCTTGGTCAGCGGCTACATTTTGTCCACGTGGGCGCGTGCCTTTGATGGGTTTGGTGATAATGGTGTGTTCGCCTTGCCCATTTCTGTCAAACGTAAAAAATAGCTCAGGTGAGCAGCTTAGTAGTTCAAAATTGTTTAACCCAAGATAACCTGC
This sequence comes from Faucicola osloensis, assembly GCA_016888885.1. Taxonomy (GTDB): domain Bacteria; phylum Pseudomonadota; class Gammaproteobacteria; order Pseudomonadales; family Moraxellaceae; genus Faucicola. Next base: position 2,573,974 of record CP069437.1, on the reverse strand, counting down.
GAACGGAGCGTTAGTCGATTGATGTAAGCCTGGCAGATAATCCACCAACTGCTGATTGGACAACTCACCTTGCCAGCACTGCGTAAGATTAATCTGGTAACAATCCCCTGCTGTTAGGTAGTCTTGGACTTTGTAAAAGGCGTTTTCATAATCGCTGGTTTGCCAAATTGGCTGCAGCATTATAGGGTTAACAACAGGGTTATTTTCAACGGTTAACGTTTGCGTCAGCCAATGTTGAATCACATCTATTTGCTCAATGGCTTCTTGTGTGGTTGCATGTAGTTGCCAGTGATTATTTTCAAAGGTTAGATAAATATCATAATGTCCCAAAAATAGCTGCGGCTGATTGGGCGTTAAGTAACTGGCTTCCCCATGAGCTGCACTTGCTTGCACATGGTTTGCATTTGCTAAATGATGCGCTGATAAATCGTAGCTAACAAAACCTATAAAGCCATCTTGGTAGTTCACATTAGCCGTATGTTGGATAGCAGACTGCTTAGATGATAGCTGCTGGTGTTGATAAGCCTCAAGCACAGCCGTTAATTCGCCAATATCAACAGCCTTAGCTGCCCTATTAGTGGCAGTATCAGCACCAGTGTTAATCACAGTATCACAGTACCCAAAATCATCGAATGAGCAATTTTGACGTTGCTTTTGGGTAAGCTGATTTTGAGAATGTATTTCAAATATTGTTTTTGGCAATAAACCAATAACATTTTGACCTTCGTTATTGAGCCAAAGCGGATAGATTGCATGATTATTGGTCGTATTAAACTGTTGTAACAGGGTGATGAGTTGAGAGGGCGCAAGATGTTGTAAACTTGGCATTGGGTACATGCTTTACCTTTATGATTATATTTAGCGTCAAAAAAGCGATAACAATCGGGTAACTGTCATCGCCTATTTTTATCAATTATGACCGTCCATCAGTATTTATTCAACAAACTTTTTGATGATTAAACTGGCATTGGTACCACCAAAACCAAAGCTATTGGTCATAATCGTATTAAGATTTGCATCCCGTTTCTCACGCACAATATCAAAATCTTTGGCTTTTTCATCCAAGTTTTCAATATTGATATTGGGCGCAATAAAGCCTTGATTGAGCATCAACAAACAATAAATCAATTCTTGCACCCCTACTGCACCCAAGCTATGACCTGTCATTGATTTGGTTGAGCTAATGGGTGGTAATTCACTTCCAAACACCTGGCGAATCGCTTCAAGCTCGGTGATATCGCCAATCGGCGTACTGGTGCCATGAGTATTGATATAGTCAACGGAATTTAATCCTGCTTGTTTAAGGGCTTGTTTCATACAGTTAATAGCACCCACACCACTGGGTGCTACCATATCCGCCCCATCAGAGCTTGCACCATAGCCAACAATCTCTGCTAATATCGTCGCGCCGCGTTGTTTAGCAGAGTCTAGGCTCTCAACCACCACCATACCACCACCGCCTGCAATCACAAAGCCGTCTCGATCTGCATCGTAAGGGCGACTGGCGAGTTGCGGCTTGTCATTGTACTGTGTGCTCATCGCGCCCATACCATCAAACATACAAGATTGTGTCCAGTCTTCCTGCTCACCGCCCCCTGCAATCACGATGTCTTGTTTACCCAATTGAATCAGCTCCATAGCATGACCCACACAATGCGTTGAGGTCGCACAAGCTGATGCAATAGAGTAGCTAATCCCACCAATCTTTAACCCCGTTGCAACGCTGGCTGATACCGTACTTGCCATGGTTTTTGGCACTGCCATGGCGCCGACACCGCGCAAGCCTTTTTCGCGCATTGCATCGACCGCTGCCGCCACATCGGCACTCGATGCCCCACCCGAGCCTGCTACCACGCCGATATTAGTGTTATGAGCAATATCTGCTAATGACAATCCTGCTTGCTTGATTGCTTGTAGCGCACTTAGATAGGCGTATAGACTGGCTTTTGACAAGAACCGTTTAAGTTTGCGATCGATATGTGAAGTATCTAGGTTATCGTCATCAATACTACCTGAGACACAGGCTTTAAAGCCTTTTTCTTGATAAATGGGATTAAATACCAAGCCCGATTTGCCTTGCTGTAGCGATTCGCTGACTGTGGCTAAGTCATTACCAATACACGAGATAAGTCCTGCCCCTGTGATTACAACGCGCTGCATATACCATTCCTTTTGGTTTAATCAATTGATGATAAATATCACGCTATTGTACCCCTCTGGATTTCACCTGCCTAGTTTTTCCCCAAAAATGTTACAAAATATTTCTTACGCCACCGCTATTCATCACGTTTATAGTTAGTTATCTTGTCTTTACCAAAATTCGATATATGCGAAACACTCAAACAAATCGACAAAAGATATCATTGTGTAACGTCTCTTTACGCATTAAAGTTGAAAAGTGCGGTCACTTTCTTTACCCTGTTTTACTACAACAGTATTTTCCAATAAAAAAGCATAATATCAAGGATAACTCTTATGTCAGCCTCTACTTCTATTAGCCGCCGTGTCTTTGAAGCGCTGGGTCACAAATTAGCACAACTGAGCGCAAAAGATACGATACAAACCAAACCATTAGCGGATATTGATTTTGATAGCCTTCAACAAGCGTTATCAAATGATAAAAATGCGTTTCATGAGCATATTCCCAAACTATCAAAAAAACTACTTGGTAAAACCCCATTTGGCAGCTATACCAAAATGGCGACCACATTAATCCCCAAGGCAAGTTTTGATAAAGCAACGGATGCGGTTTTTTCCCAAGTCGGTAAACTGTCGCAAAATTGGGCAAATTTTGATTTGGCGCGTGATGCGCGTTTTAAAGACACTTTGGTTGCTAGTGAACGACAAGCCTTAGCCCGTAGTATTGGCGATCAAAACCGTGCTTTAGCCACGCTAGGTGGACTTAGTAACTTGGCAGGTTTACCCGGTATTTTGGTAGATACAATGTGGCTATTGGCGGTGTGTTTGCGGACGATTTTCCAAATCAGTGCAATTTATGACCGTCCGTTGACGGGCCAACAAGGTATCGCCATTGCTTATGAAATTTTAGCTAAAGTGGATCTCAATAAATTGCAAGAAAAGCAAACTTTGCTCGCAGGCTTGGGTATATTTGAAGCGATGGCCGACCAGTCGATTGAAGAATATAGAGCGGCAGTACTTGCCGAAGAAGACAGCCAATCAGCGATGGGCATATTAACCAAACTAGAAGAACTATCGACGCAGTTTAATATCAACATTGAGCGGTTTAATTTCGGTTTCTTACATAAAGTTATTCCACTCACTGCGGTTGGCTTGGGTACGGCTTACAACAATATTATTATCAATGAAGTGATTGAAATTGCGATGTCGGTATTTGCCCCCGCGCCAAAGTTGACGCATACGACTGAAGAATAACCATAAATAATAACTGAGCTAGAACCAATGCGTTGACTTTTAACCGATAAGTTTCATAAGGTTTTCAAAGTTAGCGCGTTGGTTCTTTTAGTTTTGGTCTTTTTTATTTTAGTCTGTTGTGATGTTTTACAGTGTGTTTGATACCCTGTGCTTGATAAGCACAATGTTTGATAATTTGCCTTCCCCTACTTTTCTTCAAATTTTGCTAACAATCATCATATACATCATCTAGGTAATTTTTTAGTTGATAAAACCAATAAAAATCTCTATAATACGCTGTCCTAAAAATAGCTTATTAGCTGTTTTTAGAGATTTTTTGACAACAAACGGGAGAGAGTGCCTTATGGCAACTACAAATCAATTAATTCGTAAAGGTCGCAATACCATTACTGAAAAATCAAAAGTGCCAGCTTTAAAAGCTTGCCCACAACGCCGTGGCGTGTGTACCCGTGTATACACTACCACACCAAAAAAACCAAACTCAGCAATGCGTAAAGTATGCCGTGTACGTTTGACGTCAGGTTTTGAAGTATCTAGCTACATCGGTGGTGAAGGTCACAACCTACAAGAGCACAGTGTTGTACTTATCCGTGGTGGTCGTGTAAAAGACTTACCGGGTGTTCGTTACCATACAGTTCGTGGCGCACTTGACTGTGCCGGCGTAAAAGATCGTAAACAAGGCCGCTCAAAATACGGCGCAAAACGTCCTAAAGCATAATTTTAGCCGTTTTTTACCCCATTTTTTAACATTGTTTGCATGGTTGATTGTAGTTTTACAATACTATGCAGTAAGGCTGGTGAAAAGCAACCGCTTAGCTACCAGACTACCCTGAATACACAAGGAAATTATCATGCCTAGACGTCGTGTCATCGCTGCCCGTGAAATTCTACCAGATCCTAAATTTGGTAGCAAAACACTTGCTAAATTCATCAACCATGTAATGGTTGATGGTAAAAAGTCAGTTGCAGAATCAATCGTATACGGTGCATTAGACCGTGTTTTAGAAAAAAACTCGGGCATTGATCCTGTCCAGTTTTTTGAAGATACGTTAGAAAGAGTTCGCCCAATGGTGGAAGTAAAAGCCCGCCGTGTGGGTGGTGCTACCTACCAAGTTCCTATGGAAGTACGTCCCTCCCGTCGTACTGCATTAGCAATGCGTTGGTTAGTTGATGCGGCTGCAAAACGTTCTGAAAAATCTATGGCTTTACGCTTAGCAGGTGAATTGCTAGACGCGGCTGATGGCAAAGGTAATGCACTGAAAAAACGTGACGAAGTTCACCGTATGGCTGACGCAAACAAAGCGTTCTCACACTATCGTTTCTAATTGATACTGATTGCTATCACCTAGGTAGCAATTAGCTTATAATAAAATAGATGATATTGGGTGACTTGAAGTTTGCAAATTCAGCCCAATACTTCATATTGAAAAACAAGCTTGTCATGCGTTTGTCATGGCAAGCTCTTATCATACAGCACTTATGTCAAGAGTAAGGCTTTCTTTTATCTAGTTGGTTGTCGATCTTTCAATCAAACGTTAAAACTAATTATTATTCATCTTAAGACATAACTGTTTATTGATAATGGAATAATTTTAATCTTTAGTCCTTAGGAATTAACTATGGCACGTACAACACCCTTGAATCGCTACCGTAATATCGGTATCTCTGCACATATTGATGCGGGTAAAACGACAACAACTGAACGTATTTTGTTTTATACAGGTAAAAACCATAAGCTAGGTGAAGTGCATGAAGGTGCTGCAACCATGGACTGGATGGAACAAGAGCAAGAGCGTGGTATTACTATTACCTCAGCGGCAACGACTTGCTTCTGGTCTGGTATGAGTCATCAATTCCCAGAGCATCGCATTAACATCATTGACACCCCCGGTCACGTTGACTTCACCATTGAAGTAGAACGTTCAATGCGTGTACTTGACGGTGCATGTATGGTTTACTGCGCGGTTGGTGGTGTACAGCCTCAGTCAGAAACAGTATGGCGTCAAGCAAACAAATATAAAGTACCGCGTCTTGCGTTCGTGAACAAAATGGACCGCACAGGGGCAAACTTCTTTCGCGTTGTTGAACAGGTAAAACAACGTCTTGGTGGTAACCCAGTACCTGTGGTTATACCAATCGGTGCGGAAGACACGTTTGAAGGGGTTGTTGACCTTATAGAAATGAAAGCCATCATTTGGGATGTTGCTTCTCAAGGTATGAAATTTGAATATGCAGAAATTCCTGCTAACTTGGTTGATATCGCCGAAAAATGGCGTAACAACATGGTTGAGGCAGCCGCTGAATCTTCAGAAGAGCTGATGGATAAATACCTAGAAGAAGGTGATTTATCACGTGAAGATATCGTAGCAGGTTTACGTGCACGTACCTTAGCGGGCGAAATTCAACCGATGCTTTGCGGTACGGCGTTTAAAAACAAAGGCGTACAACGTATGCTTGACGCGGTTATCGAATTCTTACCAGCACCAAATGACGTTGATGCGATCAAAGGTGTGTTAGATGACAAAGCTGAAACTGAAGCGACGCGTGAATCATCGGATGATGCACCATTTGCGGCTCTTGCGTTCAAAATCATGAATGACAAATACGTGGGTAACTTAACTTTCGTACGTGTGTATTCAGGTGTTGCTAAACAAGGTGACTCTGTTTATAACCCAGTGAAAATGAAACGTGAGCGTATTGGTCGTATCGTTGAGATGCACGCTAACTCACAAAAAGAAGTGGATGAAGTCCGCGCAGGTGACATCGTTGCGTTTGTGGGTCTAAAAGATGTAACAACGGGTGATACCCTATGTGACGAAAACAATATCATTACGCTTGAGCGCATGGAATTCCCAGATCCTGTTATTTCATTGGCCGTTGAACCAAAAACCAAAGCTGACCAAGAAAAAATGTCAATCGCGCTTAACCGCTTGGCAAAAGAAGACCCTTCATTCCGTGTTCACACCGATGAAGAATCTGGTCAGACTATTATCAGCGGTATGGGTGAGCTGCACTTAGAAATTCTTGTTGACCGTATGAAACGTGAGTTTAGCGTTGAAGCCAACGTCGGTGCACCACAAGTTGCTTACCGTGAAACGATTCGTAACACCGTTGAACAAGAAGGTAAATTCGTACGCCAAACGGGTGGTCGTGGTAAATTCGGTCATGTATGGTTACGTCTTGAGCCACTTGATACGGCTGACGGCAAAGAATATGAATTTGCTGAAGAAGTTGTTGGTGGTGTGGTACCAAAAGAGTACTTTGGTGCGGTAGACAAAGGTATTCAAGAACGTATGAAAAATGGTGTTCTTGCAGGTTACCCAGTCGTTGGTATTAAAGCAACACTGTATGATGGTTCATACCATGACGTTGACTCAGATGAGTTGTCGTTCAAAATGGCAGGTTCTATGGCATTTCGTAAAGGCTTTATGAATGCAAACCCTGTGCTACTTGAGCCAGTCATGAAAGTAGAAGTTGAAACGCCGGAAGACTACATGGGTGATATCATGGGTGACTTAAACCGTCGCCGTGGTATGGTTCAAGGTATGGATGATATGTTTGGCGGTGTTAAACAAATCCGTGCTGAAGTGCCACTAGCCGAGATGTTTGGTTATGCAACCCAATTACGTTCAATGTCTCAAGGTCGTGCAACCTACTCAATGGAGTTTGCAAAATACGCTGAGACACCACGTAACGTTGCTGATGAAATCATCAAAAAATTCACTCATAAAGATGATGAAGAATAAGTTTGATGGACAATTTGATGGTTAAACCCACTCAAATTCTTCAATCCTATTCGACACTATTAAAATTATAAGTTAGCTAATTTGACCTGTTAAATTTAATGGGTCAAATTTTCATAACCTATAAGCGTTGATAATAAAGCAAATGACCTAAGATATTGGGTTAATATTAACAAAAGAGGATTAAATTATGGCAAAGGCCAAGTTTGAACGTACTAAACCACACGTTAACGTAGGCACCATTGGACACGTTGACCATGGTAAAACAACCCTAACAGCTGCGATTGCGACCGTAGCAGCAAAACACAACGGTGGTGAAGCCAAAGACTACGCGTCAATTGACTCAGCCCCTGAAGAAAAAGCCCGTGGTATCACCATCAACACCTCACACATTGAATATGACACCCAAGCACGTCACTACGCACACGTAGACTGTCCTGGCCATGCTGACTATGTTAAAAACATGATCACCGGTGCCGCACAGATGGACGGCGCTATCCTAGTCGTATCAGCCACTGACGGTCCAATGCCACAAACCCGTGAACACATCCTACTATCACGCCAAGTAGGTGTACCATACATCATCGTATTCATGAACAAATGTGACATGGTTGATGACGAAGAACTACTAGAGCTCGTCGAAATGGAAGTACGTGAACTACTATCAAGCTACGACTTCCCTGGCGATGACACCCCAATCATCAAAGGTTCTGCCCTAGAAGCCCTAAACGGCGGCGAAGGCAAATACGGTGAACCAGCGGTGCTAGAACTACTTGACACCCTAGACAGCTACATCCCAGAACCAGAACGTGCGATTGACAAACCATTCTTGATGCCAATCGAAGACGTATTCTCAATCTCTGGACGTGGTACAGTCGTAACCGGCCGTATAGAATCAGGCATCATCAAAGTTGGTGAAGAAATTGAAATCGTTGGTATCAAACCAACCACCAAAACCACCTGTACTGGCGTTGAAATGTTCCGTAAACTGCTAGACGAAGGTCGTGCAGGCGAGAACTGTGGTATACTACTACGTGGTACCAAACGTGAAGACGTACAACGTGGTCAAGTATTGGCTAAACCAGGTTCAATCAAACCACACACCAAATTTGACGCAGAAGTATACGTACTATCAAAAGAAGAAGGTGGTCGTCACACCCCATTCTTAAATGGTTACCGTCCACAATTCTACTTCCGTACTACCGACGTAACTGGCGCAATCCAATTACCAGAAGGTACAGAGATGGTAATGCCTGGCGATAACGTTGAAATGAACGTAGAGCTAATCCACCCAATCGCAATGGACCAAGGCCTACGCTTTGCAATCCGTGAAGGTGGCCGTACTGTAGGTGCGGGTGTTGTTGCTAAAGTTAACGACTAATCGTTAATAAGCATACAAAAGAGTCACTTCGGTGGCTCTTTTTTTATGCTTAAGCTTTTGTTAACCGGCTAGTTTGCCACTAAAATTTACTATTGGTTTAGGTGGCTTTAGTCAATAAAAAAGCCAAGCGCTAAGCTTGGCTAAATGATATACCGCTAAATACTAGTGTAGACCGCTGATATAGTCAGACAATACTTTAATGTCATTGTCTGATAATTTTGATGCCACAATTTGCATCATGCCTTTATCGCCTTTTTTAGCGGCATCATTCATACGCGTTTGTGATGGGTCGGTCACCTCGTCTTCACGACCCGCCGCACGGAATAGTTTTAATTGGGTTGCGATATAAGCTGAATGCTGACCCCCAATACGCGGGAAAGCGGCTAAATCGTTACCATTGGCTTTACCGCCGTGACAGCCTGCACAAGGAATCACACCGCGTGTGCTATTACCACCATAATATAATTTTTGCGCTGTTGCTGCGTAAGCAGGATTGACATAACTTACCCCCCAACGTGGTTGACTTGCATAATAACCTGCCACATTCGCCAGGTCTTGGTTATTTAAATTTGCCACTTGCGCTGACATGATAGGGTTGACACGCGCGCCTGATTTGAACTCGGTTAGCTGTTTATAGAGATACTTGACGTTTTGTCCGCCAAGGTTAGGCTGTGCAGGAACAGTACTAACGCCATTGACGCCATGACAAGCACCACAAACTGATTCAGCAATAACCTTACCTTTGGCAATGTCATATTTTGGTACGGTAACAGCTGCAGAACCGCTTACGCTGGCAATTAAAAGGCTTGCGGCAGTGAGTATTTTTTTCATCGGTAACAATTCCTACTAAAGCGTGTTGGTTATGACTCACAATGAGCTAGCGACAAAGGCATTACTTACAATATCAAAGCAACACCCAGTTATCATCATACATATTTATTGCTTTGACACTGGTGAATGTATCTACTAAGTTACAATATTATAGCAAGACAACCATGCGCTTGTCTGCAAAATTTGTAGGCTACCCCACTAATGAACGCTAATCATATGGCTAATACGACATTTAAGTTAGCTTAATGACTTTGAAACACCGAGGGTTTTGTCGATTACAGTGATAGTCATGATTAAAACCATAATCGAATAATTGATATGGCTGATTATTATGCCATAACTCGATAATCATGTAAAAGTCATTTGCAGGTTGGCAAGCGGGTTTCACTACAAAAAATATCTTATAAAACAGCGGTAGCAAGTGCTCAAAATTTTGGGTTATGGGTATTTGCTGATACAATAGCGCTTTAACATTAAGATTATGTGCTGATGATGGATTCTACTAACACCCTTGCGCCAACTGCGATTACTGACGATAGTGATGCGGCAAAACGCTGGTTACATCAAACCCAATTTATGCTATCCGCCCCTACCTTTAAACTATGTCCTGCCGATACGGGTCGCGAAGTTGCTTTTGCTGGCCGCTCAAATGCTGGCAAGTCCTCTTGCATTAATGCACTGACCCAGCAGCGCCAGTTAGCCCGTTCCTCCAAAACCCCAGGTCGCACCCAAATGATTAACTTTTTTAATATGGGCAATTTGGATCAGCGGTTGGTGGATTTGCCAGGGTATGGCTATGCCGCCGTGCCCGAGGCGATGAAAAAAGAATGGCAGTCAGAGCTTGAAAAATACCTAATTTCGCGTAAAAGTCTCGCCGGTTTAGTGCTGCTCACAGACATTCGCCATCCATTAAAATTCTTTGATGAGCAAATGCTACACTGGGCAAAAGACGGTGAGCTTGAAGTTCATGTGCTATTAACCAAAGCCGATAAGCTCAAATATGGCGCTGCCAAAAACACGCTACAGCAAACCCGCAATCAGCTTAATAAATTAAAATTGCCGTTTAGTATTCAATTATTTTCCGCCCAAGATAGGATTGGGCTCGACGAACTGTCACTGAAACTTGGCAACTGGTTGGCGCTACCCGAGCAGGATGAGCCAACAGATAATGAACCTACGTTAACCATCTAATCGTTAAGAGGGTTTAAACTGATTGGCGTCTTGTACTTGGTTGATTTGCTGGTTCAGCAGTGCCAGCAAAGATTGGTTACTAGGTAGCTGCTTTGCTAACGATTTGGCTTGGGTCAGTGATGTCACCGCGTCTTTTAGCTCATTGCGCCATAACTCGCCATACGCGCGATAGCGTAATGTATTGATGCGATGAATCAGTTGCTCATCACCGCTACGATGTTTTGCAAGTAGTTGACTGGCTTGCTGCAATCGATCCCACAGCATGACGTCGCGGGGATTTTGCTTGGATAAGGGTTGAAGCAGCGCTAACACTTTTTGACCACTTTCTGCGGTAGGTCGATATTTTAAATAAATGTCACTTAGATAGCGTGGCACATCTGTGCGCTCAGGATACACAGAGGCGAGTTGCTGCAATTTAGCGATTGCCACATCGACATTGCCTTGCTGCGCCGCTAACTGGCTAAATGTCACGACTGCTAGGGGATTGGCGAGCGTGTTGATGTCCTTGTCAAAATCCTGCAGTAAGCTTTGTGCCGCTTTGGGTTGTCCGTTATCGAGATAATAATTAATCAGCGCAAGCTTGGCACCTTCACTCGTTTTTGCCCCTTGTTCCAAATCGGCTTTGTTGACTAGATAGCCATAGTAGCGCGCACGCCACTGGATTTGTTCAAACAGTTGCGCGCGCTGCTGTTGAATAGATTGATAACGGTTTGACGCCATATTAGCCTGGCTATCACGCTTGTAAGTTGCGACTCGCGCCCTTGCTTCACTGATTCTATCTGCGGTGAGCGGATGGCTTAAAATAAAACTGGGAATCAAGGTGTTACTTTTAACAGGGTTTTGTTGGTCTAGGGTGGCAAAGAAACTGGGCATGGCGTTGACATCATAGCCCGCTTGGTTCATGATTTGCATGCCAATACGGTCGGCTTCTCGCTCTTGACCGCGGCTATAGGAAGCAGCAGCATTGGCTGACATCGCCTGAGAGCCTAGCATGACAGCGGCAGCGGCATCACCATCCCCGACTTTAGATGCTGCAACGCCCGCCAAAAGACCGCCTGCCTGCATCAGTAGCTGTTTGGTCTTTTCATCATTGCGATGTTGATAATGGCGCTGGCTGACATGGGCAATTTCATGCGCGATGACGCTCACTATTTCATCCAGACTTTTGGCTTTATCCAACAAACCGACATTGATGCCGATAAGTCCAGAGGGTACTGCAAAGGCATTGATTTGCTTGTCATTGATAATCACCAGCCCCATAGGTGCGTTGAGACCTGCCACCGCATTGATTTGCCACACAATTTGTTCAAGCGATTGCTGCAACCAAGGGTCTTTTATCAGCGCTGCATTGCCGTTGATTTGTCGAAGCGCCCACTCACCGACTTGGCGATTTTGCTCGGTATCGATGAGCGCTTGCCCATTGTCCATAGAGGCTAATTGGCTATTGACCCTGGTAGGCTCAGCACTTGCAATCATGACTGGATTAAAAGCCGGCGCACTTTGATAGGAGAAGTTATCGACAGCAAGCACGCCCGTTGATAGGGTACTTAATAAAGCCACTACGGGCGTTTTTCTAAATAAATAACCAGCAGATAAATAACCAGCAAATGGATTGATGGGCATGCGCGACCTTTGACAGCGAATTAGCTTAGAATGATGTTTAAAAAAATGGTGTTTAAGAAAGGTAAATGCTAAATAATACTGCTCAATATACAAATTTCAGCAGCTTTAAAAAGCCAAATTTTGTAATGATATCTTGCTACAATCTACCGACCACTAAGTACAGGATAAAGGTTAGATTTTCAAAAATATAATGCTAACTTTGATTTATCTCAATCGTCTACACTTGTAATTTAGCCTATAATAACCACCTAACACACTTTGAATTTTCCAGTAGCGATTTTATTACCATGACGGATTCTTCTCAGATTATGCTAAATCCTGCCTTACTCTCAGATGACGCCTTTTGCCAAGATTGGGGATTGTTTCGCTCAGGCGAACATAACAATCTCAACATCAATGCTCAAATTGAGCACTATGTAAATGGTAAAGGACTCGCCTGCCCGATGCCGCTGCTTAAACTTAAAATGGCACTAAAAAAGACTGCGTTGGGTCATGCAGTGTATGTGACTGCAACCGACCCTAACAGCAAGCGTGACATCGCAGCTTTTTGTCAGCATGCCGGATATACACTGGTACAGCACACATCAATCACACCGTCTGACAATACAACAGACACAATCTTTCACTCGATCATAACCAAAAATTGCTAAACGCCTCTTACAAAAAAGCTGGCTTTAAGGCATACTAAATGACATAAATTAAAGGACAATTGACAGGCTATTTCATGGCTACAAAGACCAAAACAACGACAATAAAAAAGACTGCCAACGCGAAAAAATCGACCAAGCTTGACGATAAGCTAGGTGACGACCCACACATTGCATTTGATGACATCGACGACGACGAACTCGATGAATTTGACGAGCTAGACTTTGATAGCTTAGGTGACGACGATATTGACCTTGCACAGCTCCCTGATAGTTATGATGACTATGATGAGTTGGTGGACGAGGCTGATGACGACTATGACGATGCGTTTGTTGAAAAACCACGAAAGATTGCATCGCGATCCCGTCAAAAGAAAGCCATGACCAATGCCCTTGTTCCTACCATGCCGACTGCGTTATCTGCGCCTGGGGTAAATTTAGGCGCGTATATCAACGCGGTTCATCAAATTCCTATTTTGACGGCAGAGCAAGAACAGGAGCTAGCGCATCGCTATACTGATGAAGGGGATGTAGAAGCAGCCCGACTACTGGTTATGTCGCATCTGCGATTTGTGATTCACATTGCGCGCAGTTATTCTGGTTATGGCTTGCCACAAGGCGATTTGATTCAAGAAGGCAATGTCGGCTTGATGAAAGCGGTGAAACGTTTTGACCCAAACAAAGGCGTGCGTTTGGTGTCTTTTGCGGTGCATTGGATTAAAGCTGAAATCCATGAGTTTGTGATTCGCAACTGGCGTATCGTCAAAGTGGCGACCACCAAAGCGCACCGCAAGCTGTTTTTTAACTTGCGCTCACTGAAAAAAACCAACAACCAGTTAACGCTCGAAGAAGCCGAAGCGATTGCCAAAGACTTAAATGTTACCGTCAAACAAGTGCTAGAGATGGAAAGCCGTCTGACTTCGTATGATGCATCGTTTGAAGCACAAAGTGATGATGAAGATGAAGGCCGCTATGCACCGCAGTATTTTTTAGAAGATGCGGCTGACCCAGCTGATATGGTAGAAGATGCTGATTGGGAAGAAAATAACAATTCGGCCTTGATGGAGGCGATGGAAGACTTAGATGATCGCTCGCGGGATATCGTACAGCAGCGCTGGCTCAATGAGCAAAAAGCGACCTTGCACGAGTTGGCGGCAGAGTACAATATCTCAGCGGAACGGGTACGCCAAATTGAAAAAAATGCCATGGATAAAATCAAAGAAGCCATGTTAGCCAATACCCATTTGCAGTTGGATTAACTGTCATGAATTGGCTAAGTATTGGCGCGATAAATATGGCAGTGGCGGTCGCCTGTGGAGCGTTTGCCGCACATGGGCTTAAACCGCGTTTGTCAGCCGAGCAAATGGCTTGGTGGCAGACAGGTACACAATACTTTTTTTATCACGCGCTTGGATTGTTGATGGTTGGTATGTTATTGCGTATAAACCTCACATCGCCTACTATCGCATGGGTGATGCAGCTGGGTATTGTGCTTTTTACAGGCTCGCTATATTTGATGGCTTTGGGTATGCCACGTTGGCTTGGGGCAATTACCCCGATTGGCGGCACGCTGTTTATTATTGCATGGATTTGGCTTGCTATCAGTGTTGCTAAGCATACTTCATCAATTTAACCATAACAGAAAGCGTAACAAAACAGGAAGCGAAATAATGCCACAAGTGACTTTAAATGGTGACGTCAAACAAACGTTACATCAAAATCTCTTACAATTCTTGAATGAAATGGGGCAAACCCAAGGTCGTTTTGCCGTTGAAATCAACGGTGAATTGATTCCAAAAAGCCAATTGGAAAATGTCACCTTGCAAGATGGTATGAACATTGAAGTGGTGCAAGCGGTGGGTGGTGGCTAATCATATCAGCGTAAAAAAAAGCGGGTAACTTACCCGCTTTTTTGTTTTTGCGTTGCACTAATTTTTGGTCATGGCTAATAAACGATTGGCGGTTAGCCCATGTAAAAACACCGACATTGCAATCATTACCACACAAATCACCCAAATTTTTAGCGCTTCATCACTGGTAAATACGCCTTTATTCATCGCATAGGCGATATAATACAAGGTACCAATCCCGCGAATGCCCAGTCCTGCCGTTACCCAGCGTTCATTGCGACTCATCCCTAGTTTACTTAGGCTAAAATAACCCACGATAGGACGTATCAAAAATATAAACGCCAAACATACCACATACACTTGCCAGCTAAGGGTAACATCACTCGCTAACGCTTGACCCACTAATAGTCCCAAGAATACCATCACGAGCGACATCAGCAAACCTTCAATTTGCTCAGCAAAATCATGCAAGCCTTGATGATATTCATGTTCACATTCTGAACGCCGAAGGGTTAACGCGGCAATAAATACCGCAATAAAACCATAACCATGCACGAATTCTGTGATGCTATAAGCCAGTAACATCAAGGCTAACACCATATAACTTTGCTCAACTTTATCCGGATGTGCCTTGGTAAACAGCCAATTTGCCAAAAACTTACCGACACAGTAACCCGCCGCCACCCCTGCAATGATTCGCCATAACACATCATAGCCCAACCAATGCAGCCAATCTTCTGCACCAAAACCCTGATTGAGAGACGCAGCGGTAGCAATCGCTATCGCTAAATACACGAACGGAAATGCCAGTCCATCATTGAGACCCGCCTCTGAGGTGAGGGTAAATCGGGTCACATCTTCCTGTCGTTCGGAGTTGGGTGGACCGACTTGAATGCTAGCCGCTAGCACAGGGTCGGTTGGTGCTAGCACAGCACCGAGCAAAATAGCCGCCGCCACACTGAGTCCAAAAATATAATGCCCCATCAATGCCATCGCGGCGATACCTACTGGCATCACAATCACCAACAACCTTAAGGTCGGTTGCCAAGTTTTCCAATTGAGCGGACTATCAAGCTTGATACCACAACCGACCAACGAAATCAGCACCACCACTTCTGTAACTTTCTCGATAGGAACGCCATAATTAAGCGGATTAATTCTAGGCAGCCCCATAAAAAAATACCCTAGCAGTGCGCCAAAGGTAATTTGTATCATAGGCAAGGATATCGAAAGCTTGCGGGGTAGTACAGGAAAGAATGCCCCGATTAAAAACGCCAACCCCAAAAAAAGTAAAATCAAATTATAGTTTTCAAGCATACCTGTGTACCAAGATAAGTTGCTAAAAGAGCCTTGCAACTTGGTTTATATCATTTTGGTTTATATCACTTCAAATAACTGGTAGTAAAAATAGTTGCTATTGAGCAATTATTGCTAAGCCACGTTACTGCGTAAAAGGTTTATCCCCTATGAATCCATTATGCAAAAAGGTGGGCATGCCATCAACCATTGGTGTTTAGCAAAATACCAAGAGATTTGTTAACAGTTCGAGCGTTGAGTTAAATTTACAAGTTTAGTTATATTTGAAAATTTACTTATATTTAAAAGTTCAGCTAGAAAAGATTTTGAATGACTATCTAAGCCCAACATTGCTATCAAAACCGCACTTTACGCTGCGTGGAAGAACCGATGTTCATACCTTCTCGGTATTTGGTCACGGTACGACGGGCAATATCAATACCTTTATCTTGCAGGTTCTTCATAATACTACTATCAGATAGCGGTTTTTTGGGGTCTTCTGCCTCAATCATTTGCTTGATCATCGCACTGATAGCGGTCGAAGAGACGCCTTCCCCCTCATCACTACTGACTTGACTGGAAAAGAAATATTTTAGGCTAAATAGCCCTTTGGGGGTAACGATGGTTTTGCTAGTAGTAATACGAGAAACGGTTGACTCATGCAAGCCGACTTCATCTGCCACATCTTTGAGTACCATCGGCTGCATTGCCATAACGCCTTGCTCAAAAAAAGCCTGCTGACGCTTGACGATACAGGTTGCAACTTTTAGTAGATTTTGATTACGCTCTTCGATACTACGGATAAACAGCCGCGCATCATACAACTGCTCTTTTAGATAGACGCCTTGTTCACTGTTGTCATTGCGACTGACAAGCTTGGCATACACTTGGTTAATACGCAGTTTTGGCAAGGTTTCTGGGTTTAGGCTGACTTCCCAATGCTGCCCTCGCTGCACAACAATGACATCAGGAATGTCGTAGCTTTCAATGGCATTATCGAGCTGGCGCTGTGATTTTTCATAAGACAGTGCAGGATTGGGGTTTAATGTGCGCAATAAGGCAAGCGCAGGCTGAATCTCAGAGACATCAAGATTGGATGATTTAAGCAGTGCATTGATGTTATTGTTGGCAAAAAACTCTGAATGCATCAAAATTTGCTTGGCTGCTTGCCAAGAGGGGGTATCACTCGGCAATTTATTGAGCTGAATCAGCAAGCATTCTGCCAAATTTCTTGCGCCAACGCCCAGTGGCTCGCAGTTTTGTATTTGCTTAACCACAAGTTCAATGTCTTCAAGCGCCAAGTCCACGTTTTCAACTTGATAAAATGACAACATGGTATCAAAACTTTGAAATAGCTCATCATTTGATAACGTGATAAAACCGCGCTCGTCCATGCTATCAATCAGATACTCCGCCATCAGCATATCGATGGTGGAGAGCCGTCTTAAATTCAGTTGCCAACGCACATAATCTTGAATATTTCCTTGCGTGGCAAGCTTATAATCATCCTGACTGTCTTCGCTATCAATGCCAGTGGCTGCCGCAGATTCATAGCTATAGATATCATCCCACTGTGCATCCACCGGCATGTCGATTTGCTGGCTGCTAAGATGCTCGCTACTATCTATCCCGTCTAAGCCAAATTCCTCATCATAGCGATAATCGCTATCCGAATAACTGTCCCTATTGTTGTCATCATAACTGTCACTGTAACTATCACTTGGGCTATGACTTGCATACTCATGCACTGCCGAGGGTTCACTGTTCGGGGGATAATCTTGGCTAGCAGAAGCAGGATAAAAATCATCCGACGCTAGATAATCCTCCAACACCTCAGTTTCATGGCGGTTATAGTCATCCAAATCAACTTCAGACAACTCAACACCTTCTACTTGATAGTCATCATCGTCATAGTCATAGTCGTTATCCATGTCTTGTTCTGGATAGTTTTCGCCATCGGGTAGGTTATCAGCGTCGTCATAAGACGTCTCCCACTCTTCTTCACGCTCAAGCAGGGGGTTGCTATCGAGTTTAAGCTGCACTTCTTGTTCAAGTTCAAGACTCGATAATTGCAGCAAGCGAATTGCCTGCTGCATTTGCGGGGTGAGTGTCATCCCCGTCGTTAGCTTTGCCCCAATACCAATTTTCATAACGCGTTTTTTTAAGCCTTACTCTAATGAGGTTAGTTTAGATGGTGTGTTCATGCTCTGCTAGGTTGCTAGTTTAGTATTGTTTCAACAAGATATGCTAGTATTTTTTGACATTCAGCCGTATATTAATTATCTGCACTTAGCTTAACTGTGCTTAGCTTTACTTAGCTGCAGCACCCACAAATTTCCCTAAATTTTTTGCTTACGAAATCAAACCATGACAAAACTGACAAAATTTGCGATTGTTGAACTCAATAGCCAGACCGATATCTTAGCAAATCTTCAATCTATTGAATTAGGTATTAAAATTGCCAGTGAACGCGGCACGTGCATGGTGATTTTGCCAGAAAACGCTTTTTGTTTTGGCAAACAGGGTTTTGCCAGTCAATATTTTGATGCCTTGAAAGCTTGGTCGGCACAGGCTGCCCGCCACTATGGTGTGTATCTGCTGGCAGGTACCTTGCCCTGCCCGTATCGACCTGATGGTACGCCTGTGGCTGATGGCAAACTTCGGCAAAGCTCACTATTATTTGACCCGGCAGGTGACTGCTTAGCGCGCTATGATAAAATTCATTTGTTCAAAGCCACCGTCAATGATAGCACAGGCAACTATGATGAAGGTAGAACCTTCGAAGCCGGTAATGAGCTTATTGTGACGGATACCGAGTTTGGCAAGGTCGGCATGATGGTATGTTTTGATATTCGTTTCCCCACCCTTGCCGTCAAACTACGCGAACTAGGTGCAGATATATTGACCGCGCCTTCGGCGTTTACTTACCAAACAGGGAAAGCACATTGGCATGCCCTACTCACCGCAAGAGCGCTCGATAGTCAGTGCATGGTCATTGGTGCAGGTCAGACGGGTGACCATGTGGTCAATCCCTCAGCGCCTGGCAACGTTCGCAGCACTTGGGGGCATAGCGAATTTATCAGCAGCGATGGTGAGCGCGTTTTGACCCAAAAAATTAATGCAGCAATCGACGCAGCAAACGATGCAGTAACCCGAGATTTTGATATCACCAACAATTTAGCGCATTTACCTTTATCTGCCAAAGCAGCAAGCTGGCTGCCTAAGTCAGATAGTTACCAACAGCTTGACCAAATTGCTGATCAAACTGCGGTTAAAACAACCCCATCACAGCAAGCCCCGACCGTGATTTTCGCCGACTTTGATGCGGATGCGCAGCAAATAACTCGGCAGAATATTGCGTTGCTCGAATGTCAAAAATTGACTATCATAGCAAATAATATCTAACGATCCTTAAGCGAAAAATGGATAATCCACTTTTTGAATATTTAAAGAATAGTCCAATCTTTAGCCGTCTTGATCCTTATATGTTTCAAGTGGTCGAAAACTCACTACATTTTAAACAGTTGAGTCCGCAAGAAGTATTATTTACGGAAGGCGAGCATGGCGATTTTATGGCGTTTTTGCTGATTGGTGAGCTGTCAGTCATTAAATACAGCCCTTCAGGGGCAGAAATTAAAGTCGGTGAAATTCGGGCAGGCGAAAGTACGGGTGAAATGGCACTGTTAGATTTATTAACTCGCTCCGCTACCATTAAAGCCACCAGCCTATGTGCGCTTGTCACCTTGTCCCGCGCTGACTTTGAGCGACTTTTGTCAGATTATCCTCGTATTGGTGTTGAGATGCTGCGTGGCTTAGCGATCATCTTGAGCCTTAATCTTCGCCGTACTTCTGAGCATTTGACTCGCGCGGTAAATGCTTAAGATGGCTAAGGCTGATGTGGCTAGGCTTAAGATTAATATTTTTTTCATGTTTAATATTACTGCTTAACCTGCCTATTATTGTGCGCTATCGTCGTGAGCGGGGATGCGCTTTGTCATATACTTGCGATAAATACCCAAAATCCAAATGGGTATAAATCTGTGTGGTACTAATATCACTGTGTCCTAGCAATTCTTGAACACCACGCAAATCACCACTATCACTTAAAATATGTGACGCAAAACAGTGCCTTAGCAAATGCGGGTATAAATCTTGTGCGATACCGGCACGTTTGGCCTGTAGCTTGATACGCAGCTGCACGGTGCGTGTTGAGATACGCGTCCCATAACGCTCACTGACAAATACCGCAGGGTCTTGCTCTTCCACCCATAGCGAGCGATGCGGCAAATAGTTGATGAGTGCCTGCCAGGCTTTTTCGCCAATCGGTACGATGCGCGTTTTTCCGCCTTTACCCAGTACTCGTAACAGCCGCTGTGATTTGTCGATATCAGACATATTAAGTCCCACGAGCTCGCCGACCCGTAAACCACTGCCATACAGTAATTCTAGCATGGCTTTATCGCGCATCCATAACCGCGCTTCATGGCTATCTTCTGGCGCAGCTTGGTCTAATAACTGGGATAATACATCGATATCAAGTAATGTGGGCAAGGGTCTCGGGGCGCGTTTGAGACGTATGGTTGTGGTGGGGTTTAGTGTCATCAGCTGCTGAGCAATCAACCATTTGTAAAGTTGACGCAACACGGTCAGTTCATATTGACTACTGGATTTGGATATTTTATCGACATCCAATCGTTGAATTAGGAAGTCTGATAATTGCTGACGGGTGATGTGACAAAGCTCGGTATGTTGCTCATAGCAATACGCCAAAAAAGGCTGTAGCGCTTGGCGATAACTTTTGATAGTTGCTGCGCTATAACGCTTACTGCTTAGCTCAGCAAGCCAGCGATCTACCAAAGCTTGGTCATTGGTATTGAGCACAGTTTCTGCCGCATGCGGCGTTAAGTGGGTGGGCAAATCATCGTTTGCTGATTTGCCTACACGGCTGCGCTTTTTCCCTTGACTATTTTTCCCTTGACTTAGGCTACGGCTAGTTGGCATAGTGTAAGTTAGCGAGGTTGGGTGCTATTCATGGTAAGGATGCCCCTCATCTGAGCGATGTTCCTCACTTGGTTGTGCCGGCACAAATTTTAGCCCCGCACCTGCCATTAAACCCTCAGGACTAAATACCCCTTCATACACAAAGGTCGCAGGACCCGTCATATACACAGGATAGCCTTCTTGCCAACGAATCACCAAACTGCCGCCATACAACTGGGCGCGAATATCCACGCCTTCATCTAGCCAGCCTTCACGCACCCCTGTGACAACGGCAGCACACGCGCCCGTACCACAAGCTTGCGTTTCGCCCACGCCGCGCTCATACACACGCAGCCTGATATGGCGATTATTCATCACCTGCATAAACCCCACATTGACGCGCTCAGGAAATGCAGGGTGGCTCTCAATGGCTTTACCGAGTTTTTCCACCTCGGCGGTCAATACATCATCTACTTTGATGATGGCATGGGGATTGCCCATATTCGCCACATAGAGTGTCACAGGCGTACCATCAACATTGAGCCGATATGAATTTTGAACTTTGGTAATGGTTTTGGGAGTAAAAGGAATCTCATCAGGCTCAAATTTTGGTTTACCCATATCCACTTTTACCCAGCCATAATCATCGGTGCTAAGGGTGATAATACCGCTGGCGGTTTCTACCCGAATACGCTGTTTAAATGACAATTTACGCGCCTGCACAAAGCGAGCAAAACATCTAGCGCCATTGCCGCATTGCTGCACTTCACTGCCATCTTTGTTAAAAATACGATAGCGAAAATCGACATCAGGGCGGCTTGGCGGCTCAACAATCAGCAACTGGTCAAAGCCAATGCCTAAGTGTCTATCCCCTAACAACGCTACCAACTCTTTGGTCAAGTGAAGTCGCTGTGTGACCAGGTCAATGACCATAAAGTCATTCCCCAGTCCATGCATTTTGGTAAATTCAATTAACATTGTTATTCCTTAAAATTATTTTGATTTATGCACGCTATCTTATCATGATAGCTGATTTTTTATAAGGTAATTGGGGAACAAAAAAACCTTAGCAAGTCAAGCAAATTTGGGCTCGGTTGCTAAGGTTTTGGTTTCAGTTGCTAAGGTTTTGGTTTCAGTTGCTAAGGTTTTGGGCTCAGAGGAATCAATAAGGCTTAGCGTTGCCAGCAAACCTTACAGTTTAGATTTAATCTACCAATTTTTCGTTTTGCCAAAGGCTCTCAACCGTTTCACGCTCGCGAATGACATGGGCGTGACCCTCTTTGACTAAAATTTCACAAGCACGTGGGCGGCTATTATAATTGCTCGACATCACAAACCCATACGCCCCTGCGCCTGTGATGGCTAGGATATCATTGTCAGCCAACGCTAACACACGGTTTTTTGCCAAAAAATCGCCCGTCTCACAAATCGCCCCGACCATATCCCATACTTTGGGTTCAACCGGTGAGTTCAACTGTGTGGGGATGACTGCCATCTCTGACTGATAAAGTGCCGGACGAATCAAATCATTCATCGCCGCATCGACAATGGCAAAATTTTTGTGTTCGGTAGGTTTTAAAATATCCACGCGGGTCAATAATACACCTGCATTAGCAACGATGCTACGACCTGGCTCTAAATAGAGGGTTAAGCCTAAAGTTTTCAGTTTTGGTAACAGTAACTGCGCAAATTCTTCAATACTTGCAACGTCTTCGTCAATATACTGCACACCCAAGCCACCGCCCAAATCAATATGCTCAAGCGCAATACCTTGCTTGGCAAGTGCGTGAATCATCTCAATGACTTTATCCAATGCATCCATAAAAGGCTGAACTTGGGTCAACTGCGAGCCAATATGGCAATCAATACCGACGACTTTTAGGTGCGGTAGGTCATGGGCAATTTGGTAGATACGGGGCGCCTCTTCATGGGTAATGCCGAATTTATTTTCTTTGAGCCCTGTAGAGATATATGGATGGGTTTGCGCGTCGACATTGGGATTGACGCGTAGCGAAATTGGCGCTTGCTGCTGTAGTTTGCCTGCCACTGCATTGATACGGTACAACTCAGCTTCTGACTCGACATTAAAGCAAGCAATCCCTACTTCAAGGGCACTGCGGATATCTTCAGCGGTTTTGCCAAGTCCTGAAAATACGATTTTTTTGGGGTCGCCGCCCGCAGCCAAAACCCGCGCAAGCTCGCCACCTGTGACAATATCAAACCCTGCCCCTGCTTTGGCAAGTGCGTTTAATACGGCAAGGTTACTATTGGCTTTTACCGCATAACAAATCTGATGGTCAATTTCAGCAAAACTATCATCATAAGCTTTATAGGCTGCCAAAATCGCCTGCTGACTATACACATAGGTCGGTGTGCCGAAGGTCTTTGCGATATCCGCAAGACTGACGCCATCCATCATCAAGGCATTGCCATTATAACTCAGAGCGTTGATTGATTTGACGTGTTCGGTCGGGTTGATTGCTAAGCTTGCGGCTGCATCATCAGTAATCATTTTTACCTCCAACCGATGGCACAGATGGCACCGATGGCGTGGTCGCTGAGTGAGGCGCTGATTGCGGTGCTGGGGCTGCATTATTATCAATCATGACGTTGGGGTCTTGGGTGTTGACATCGACTTTGGTATCAGAGGCATTGGCAGTGGTGCTGGTCGGTTTGGCGGCCGCATCGACTACTTGTTGGCTATTGTTGCTGGTGTTGCTGGGTAGGTACAATGCCCCTTTTTGCCCACATCCTGTCAGCCCATTGGTTGCCAACATCACCGTCAGCACGGCGATTGTTGGGGATAGTTTTGAAATTTGCATGAATGCCCTTAATTTTAAGAATAAAATAAGTGTAAAAATAAAATTTGCGATGGGGTTATTGTAGCTGTTTTTGCGTTTTATAAGCAATTATCTCACCTTATTAAAGATGAGCGTTAAATCCATGATTTTTGTTAAATTTTCATTTTGTTGACACCCTCATTATTGTGGTATGCTTTTTTGCTATCGTGATGACAACAAAAATTTGGCAAAAAATTACCACAATACAATTTTTTTAATCTACAATAAATTACTTAAGACAAGGATAGCTTAAAATTTAATCCAGTTAGGAAGGGGCTTGTTGCAAGGAATGCACAAGATCTTGCTTAAAGGAACAGCCATGCAAAATCCGATCTTAGTACTTAATTGTGGGTCTTCGTCAATCAAATACGCGTTATTAAGCAATGACAGCAGCGAGCGCGTTGCCGGTCTTGCGGAAAACTTGGGCTTAAATACGGCGCGTATCAAACACACCGACCTCAATGGGGAAAAAGTCGAAATCTCTTTGGCAGGCGCCAATCACCAATGGGCGCTGCAAAAAATATTAGGTTTATTAGCAGCTTACAAACCCGTTGCCGTGGGTCACCGTGTGGTGCATGGCGGACGTGAGTTTTCTCACGCTGAAAAAGTCAATGACCATGTCTTGGCGGAAGTCAAACGGCTAAAAGTATTGGCGCCCCTGCACAACCCTGCCCATGCCTTAGGTATTGAAGCGGTGGAAAAAATCTACCCAGATTTACCGCAAGTGGTCGTGTTTGATACCGCCTTTCACCAAACCATGCCCGCCAAAGCCTACCGCTATGCCATTCCAAAAGATTTGTACAATGAGCATTACATCCGTCGCTATGGCTTTCATGGCAGTTCGCACGCCTATGTCAGCCACCGCGCTGACAGCCTAGCCCCTCATCACCAAGCCAATGGTTGGATTACAGTGCATTTGGGCAATGGTTGCTCGTTAACCGCCGTGTATGATGGCAAAAGCTTGGACACCAGCATGGGTCTGACCCCGCTTGAAGGTGTGGTCATGGGTACGCGCAGTGGTGATGTTGACCCAAGTTTGCATATTCATTTACACCGTATTTTGGGCTATAGCCTTGACCAAATTGATACGATTTTAAATAAACAAAGCGGGTTATTGGGCATTTCAGGTATCTCAAGTGATATGCGCATGGTCGAGCAAGCTGCCAATGAAGGCAACGAAGATGCCAAACTTGCCATCGAAATTTTCTGTTATAAAGCAGCCCGTTATATCGCTTCACTCAGCTGTGCGTTACCGACCTTCACTGGCTTGGTATTTACCGGGGGTATCGGTGAAAACAGCGCCTCAATTCGTCAAAAAATCTTACAAAACTTGCCGTATTTTGGCATCAAAGCGAACCTTGACAAAAATGCCGAGCTCTCTCGTGGCGTAGAAGGCAGTTTCCACCAAGCCGACAGCCAGCTACAATTGTGGGTGATTCCGACCGATGAAGAATACCAAATCGCCAAAGAAACCAAAGAAGTCTTGGGTTTATAGACCCTCTCACTCTGATGACCCATCAGGGTTTTTAGTTTGAATAAAACAACAAATAGGAACTATCATGCAAACGATTTTATTTGTGCCTACTAGTAGCGGCATTGGCTTGACCTCAGCTTGTTTGGGTTTTATCCGTGCGCTCGATTATATCGGGCTAAAAGCAGGATTTTTAAAACCTTTTAGCCAAAATATCACTGCCAATCATGAGAGTGATGACAGCTCAAATGTGCTTGTAAAACATGCCTTTAACTTAAACCCGCCACCCTCCATTGACCGTAGCCGCTTAGAGCGCATGATTGGGGATGGTCAGTTAGATGACTTGATGGAAGAAGTGGTTGCCATGCACCAAACATTGGCTGACCAATATGACGTTATCGTCTGTGAAGGTCTGGCTGCTGACAATGATTCAAGTTATGCAGAATTGGTGAATTTAGCCATCGTCAACGCGCTAGATGCCAAAGTCATCTTGGTCAGTAGTGGCGATATTGCAAGTCCTGATAGTTTGGCAGATAAGCTAGATATTTTTGCCCGTGATTTTGGCGGCATGGCAAGCGAGCGCACGTTAGGCACGATTTTGATGCGCGTCAAAAACGTGGACAACCACTATGATGAAGCACCCGTCGCCCCGGGTAAAGCCAAAGTTGATTTGGCAGCTGAGCAGTTACAGGCGATTAAATCCCACTCCCCTTATTTTGACTCCGATAAATTTCGCTTGATTGGCGTGGTGCCTTTTAGCAATACCTTAAGTGTCCCCCGTACCTGGGACGTGGCTCGTGAGCTTGACGCCAAATGGCTCAATGAAGGCGACGCCAAAAACCGCCGTGTGCTCAAGACTTTACTGGTTGCGCGTACCGTTGCCAATATTGGAGATTCTTTTACCCGTGGCAACTTACTGGTGACCGCAGGCGACCGTGATGATTTGATTTTGGCGACTGCGCTTAGCACCATGAATGGTGTGCCGCTAGCAGGTCTTATTCTGACAGGCGGCATCATGCCAAACCAAAAAATTATCAATCTGTGTCGCCCCGCGCTAAAAACGGGGATTCCTGTAATGCTGGTTGACACTGACAGCTTTGATACTGTCATCAAACTTAACCACATCAGCCATGAAATCCCCGCAGATGATACCACTCGCGCCAGTGAAGTCGCCGATTTTGTCGCCGCGCATTTGGATTTGGACTGGATCAAAGCCACTTTTAGTCAAGGTAACAACAACCGCAAACTCTCCCCTGCGGCTTTTCGCTATACCTTGGTCAAAAAAGCCCAAGCTGCCAAAAAAACCATCGTACTGCCTGAAGGCACTGAGCCCCGTACCGTTGAAGCGGCGGTCATCTGTCAAAATCGTGGTATTGCCCATTGTATCTTACTTGCCAAACGCAGTGAGGTCGAAGAGGTTGCCAAGAACTTGGGGCTCACCCTACCTGAAGGCCTGCAGATTCTTGACCCAGAGAATTTGATTGACAAGTACGTCAAACCTATGGTTGAGCGCCGTAAAGGCAAGCTTGATGAACTGCAAGCCCATGAACAGCTCAAAGACACCGTCGTGCTGGGTACCATGATGCTGTACTTGGGTGAGGTCGATGGTCTGGTATCTGGCGCCGTGCATACCACCGCCAATACTGTGCGCCCGGCGTTTCAGTTAATTAAGACAGCACCTCAGTACTCGCTGGTATCGTCGATTTTCTTTATGCTCCTGCCTGAGCAAGTGGTGGTGTATGGTGACTGTGCCATCAACCCAGACCCTACCGCGGAGCAGCTGGCTGAAATCGCCCTACAATCCGCCCAAACTGCCAAAGCGTTTGGTATCGAACCCAAAGTTGCCATGATTAGTTACTCGACAGGGACATCAGGTGAAGGTGCGGACGTGGATAAAGTGCGTCAAGCCACCGAAATCGCCAAAGCCAAAGCGGCTGAGATGGGCATGGCTGGTTTGCTCATTGATGGTCCGTTACAATATGACGCTGCCAGTGTCGCAAGCGTGGCAAAGTCCAAAGCGCCAAATTCTCCAGTGGCAGGTCAAGCCAATGTGTTTATCTTCCCAGATTTGAACACAGGTAATACTACCTATAAAGCGGTGCAGCGCTCTGCCAACGTGGTGAGCATCGGTCCTATATTGCAAGGCTTAAATAAGCCTGTGAATGACTTGTCGCGTGGCGCCTTGGTTGAAGATATTGTCTATACCATTGCGGTCACAGCCGTGCAAGCCGCTAGCAGTGAGTTTTAAGCGTTCATGTTTAAAAAAAGGTGAGTGTGACACTCGCCTTTTTGTTGTCTATCGCCATTGCCTGTCACACAGGATATCAGCTTAAATGCAAGGCTACTGTTCCAACACTCGCCTATTTTTCGCTGAATAGGCTATTTTCCCACCACTAAGTTAGTGCGCCACAATCTGTTATGTCCAAAAATTGCTTTATGGTAAAATGTCGCACGAAGTGATTTTTGTGCGCAATGTGCCAACCGATGAACCGCCGAACCAGCCATAAGATGTGTCAGTGATGATGAAGGATTTTAGTTTTCTTTACCCTAAACTTGTATTGGGCTTGTGGTTGTGACAATGCCTCGCTGTATTCGTGTCTGGTTGGGTGGCTCATTTGATCCGATACATTTGGCGCATCTACAGATGATTACGCATGTGTACCATGAGCTCATGCGCGCTTTCCCCAATGTTGATATCATCGCCAAATTACTGCCCACGGCGGGTTCGCCCTTAAAAACCCAGCCAACTTCCAACCAGCAACGCCTTCAAATGCTTTCGCTTGCGATTCACGATGTGCCTTTTTTGTCGATTGATGAGACTGAGCTGCAGTGTCAGCCACCTGTATATAGCTTTCATACCTTGAGTGAATTTAAACAGCGTTACCCCAATGACCTACTGATTTTTGTCCTTGGACAAGACAGTGTTGAACAACTTGATAAATGGTATCGCGGCTTTGAGCTGCTTTCGCTGACCAATCTATGGGTGCTACCCCGTCCCGCCTTGGGCAGCCTTAGCCATAATTTAAAGCAAAATGCTTTAGCCAATACGCATAAAACCCCGAGACTCACTATTGATAATCGGTTAGTGCCTTTTATCATTCATTCGCCAAAAGACTTGATAAATCAAACCACTAACCATATTTATATTGATAAGTTTGTCGTGCCTGATATTGCCAGTCGTGATATCAGGGCTTGGCTATACAGCACACAAGCTCGGCAACGGCAGCAAGCGCGGCTAAGTTTACCGAGTCAAGTTTATCGGTATATTGTTGAGCATCAGTTATATGCCCCACACGTTTAGCCTGATATTGATTTACATTTTTTGATAACCTGTGCGTTAGATTTTTGTTAAAATAGCGCACTTTTTTTAGGATTGTCATGATCCTATTTTAAGCTACCTTTATAACCCAATCATTGCTACTCAATCTTTATGAACCAATTCATGGAATCCACGCATTTATGACCGATACCCAATTTGCTAGTTTAGTCAATCAACACCCTGCCCACCAACAGTTAACCATCTGCCTTGACATCGTTCAAGATGCCTTGGATGATTTAAAAGCCAAAAACATTACCGTACTCGATGTTGCTGATATGACTGAAGTCATGGAGCGTATCGTGATTGCCGAAGGCACATCTACCCGTCACCTTAAAGCGGTTGCCGACCATGTCGCGATGAAAGCGAAGCAAGCAGGGTTTAATCCGATTGGTGTGGAAGGTCAAGGCACCAGTGATTGGACCTTGATTGATTTGGGCGCTGTGGTGGTGCATGTGATGATGCCACAAGCCCGCACGTTTTATGACCTAGAAGGCTTATGGCAAGGTCAATCGCAGTCAATCGCAGCGCGAGCGGATAGAAAAAACGGCGTAGTGTAGTCTATAGCTTAGTCTAGACTATGTTATGCAAACTATGCGTTATAAACTAGACGCTACAACCAAATGGGTAAATAAGTTTTATCCATTTTTTTATGGCGTTGATATTCTTTGGTTAAAGGTTATGCTAACGCAGCCGTTTGCTGACGTTGATGGTTTTTCATCCAAAGATTGATGGCGATTACAATAATAACATAGCCGATTTGTGCCAAAAATGTCTGTAGCGTCGGGTAAAATCCCAACGATTCAATGGCGGGCAAGCCGCTCATGGCGGTCATCGGTAGATACCCTGTCAATTGCAGCGCGTGCAAACTGACACCTAAAATCTTAAAGCCCAGTAGGTAAATCACCCAAGTTAACAGTTTAAACAACTGTGGAATCGGTAATTTGACCGAAGTTCTTAGCATCACCCAAGCCACTGCTGCCAATGCTACAAGCGCCAAACCAATCCCGGTTAAAAAATTACTCATACTGATATTGGGTAATATACCGACATAAAACAATATGGTCTCTGCGCCTTCTCGAAACACGGATAAAAAGCTCAATACAAACAACGACACAAAGCTACCTGCCGTCATGGCTTGTCCCATATGACGCTTGATATAAGCGTTCCATGATTGGACGGATGATTTGCTATGCAGCCACGCGCCAATGCCAATCATCATAATCACTGCAACGATGCCTATCACCCCTTCAAACATCTCACGATTGGCGGCAGAAGTCACCGCAGGGAATAATAGCTGTAATGCCATCGCGCCTGCGATACTGGCAAGTAAGCCAAAAGCCACACCAGCATACACCCATTTTTTGGCTTTGACTTGTTTGGCAGCGGTTAAAGCCGATAACAGCGAGATGACAATCAATAAGGCTTCCAACCCTTCTCGAAGCAATATCAGCATCGAGTCAACCGCGGTATATTGGGCTGTTGGATTGATTGCTGCCAATTCATTGATAATCGATTGCAGTGTTTGCTGCTGTTTAGGGTCTTGACCCTTCGCCATGGCTAGTGGAATTTGACTTTCCACCCGATTATATAAACTGGGGTTACGCGTGCTGACATCGCCTTCGACCGTTGGCCATATACTAATAAACTCGCCTAACTTGGCTTGACCAGTTGCTGCGTCGTTTGTTTTAAACGCCTGTAAACCATCGCGCAGTAGCTGGATACTATCTGCTAGAGTGACAGTTTGTGTGGTTTGTACAGCGGCTACGTCACCCTTGTTATAACTGTCAATGGCATCTTTTAGCGCAGCAGATTGGGTTTTGATTTGCGCCATATTGATGGGTTGGGTTTCAATCGCCACTCGCATCAGCGCCATGGGTGTTTCGATTTTGCCGTAGTGCCCCATACTGGTATTGCGTACGACCCGCTCATTACCTAGCCAAACTGCATTAAACTGGTTGTAAGCCGCCCGTAACGCTTCGACATCTGTCGGCGCTGCACGTTGTATGACTTGATTAAGATTATCATACGCCGGTACCATTTTTTTGGCAAACTCTTTTCGCTTCGTGCTGTAATCTACAGGATTTTGTTCTTTTTCAAAGGCATATAACGCATTTGACACGGCTGATAAATTGGCTTCTGTGGGATTACTGATGGCTTGCCCAATCGCTTGGCTTGTCTGTTGCCCAAGCGTGGAATTTTTTGCCGTTGCATCTATGGCATCAAAGGCTGTTTGAATTTGTAGAAGGGTGCCCTTGGCTTTTGAGGCATCATTGGCTTTAATCGCCGCCATTGCGTCTGATAGCTTAATAAAAATAGGGCTTAAATTCAGCTTTTTGCTGGCTGGTTGACTCGCTTGCGTCGCTATCTGCGCACTTGCAGGCGTTGGTTGCTGGGCTTGTAAGCCTTGGCTACTGATGAGCAGCGAACTTGCTAGACCAAAACTTAGCAAGGTTTTTTGGGTGATGTTTATCATGAGTAACTTTTTAACCGTCTATTTTAAGTGATGGATGTTGCATTTTAACTTTAAGCTTCAAATAATGCTTGTCCAATGTAGCCACCTTGCAGGATACCACCGAAGCAAGCAAATAGCCCACTGCCAATGTGGGTGGTGTATTCATTCATTTTATCAAGACGACCTAGGGCATTTTGGATGATGATAAATTGCTCGGGCGATTTTTGGAATGAAATAAACAGCAGCCCTGAATCAAACTGCCCAGTGGCTGGGTTAATGCCGCTACTGTAAGAATACGAACGGCGTAGCATCTCCACGCCTGTGCGTTTTGCCAGTCCCATGTGGGAAATTTCAGGTATCACTGCTTTACCCTGCGCGTCTTTGGCGTGCACATCAAAGGTGTCAAATTCGCCTTTTTGTCCAATCGCCGCGCCGCTATCACGATGTCGACCAAAGGTGTCTTCTTGACCTTTAAGCGAGGTGCGATCCCAAGTTTCAAGATGCATTTGGATGATGCGAGTGACCAAATAAGTGCCGCCTTTCATCCAATCAGGCGCGTCCGCCCATAGGTTTTTGTCCGCAGCTTTGATGGTGCTTTGGTTGGCAGTACCGTCTTTAAAACCAAATAAATTACGGGGCGTATGGTCACCGGTATCAAACCCAACAAAACCTGACTGACTCCAACGCATGGTAATATTAGAACGCGCTTGGCGAACCAGTTGCCGTACCGCGTGGAACGCCACTTGGGCATCTTCGGCGCAGGATTGAATACAGATATCACCCCCCGTCAAATTTTCTCGTAATTGATCGCGCGGGAACTTGGGCAAGTCTTGGAATTCTTTGGGCTGCTTATGGGTAAGTCCCATCTTTTTTAGAAAACTTGGGCTAATGCCAAAGGTCAACGTCAATCCGTACGCGCCCATGCTGTCTGCTTCGCCTGTGTCGGTCGGGGGCACAAACGGGTTTTTTTCATACGCTTTGATGTTTTTACCTTGCGTCAAATTGGCCGCATAGGTCGTCCAGTCTTTGAACATCTGTTTGACATCGTCGAGCTTATCGGTATGTAAATCCATTACCAAAAAATAAATATTACGCTGTTGCGGCGTGGTAATGCCTGCTTGGTGTTCGCCATAAAAATCATATTTGACATCCGCAAAACAATTTTTGGTAGTATTGGCATCACTACCGGCATGTTTAGGATTTTCGTTTTTATCGCTATCTTTGGACTGATTACCATCCAAAGCTTGCAAGTTAGGTAAGTTTTCACTTGGTTTTTGCTGACAGGCTGACACGGCTAAACCTGCGCCTGCGACACTGAGCGCACCAAATTGGCGTAAAAAACTGCGACGATTTGACATTTTTAATCCCACCCCTGTTTCTTGCGCTTGCTTATCTAATTTACTATGTTTCATACTGCCCCTAACTTGATACTTACCTTTTTATGCCGCCCTAAAACCGTCAAGTGAAGCAGTTTTTTGCTTCACCTTTGACTTATTGCAATACAATGCCCATCTGCGCTAAGGATTCGCCAAGTCTATTCACCGCTTCGGCTAGCGCTTTGGTATCTGCAGGGGTTAACTCTTTATAGGATTTATAGTCTTGTTGCCCGACTTGGTGTTTGGCAAGTAGTTGGTTGACTGCGTCAAATTTTTGCTCAAGCTCCGTGACTAACGCTGGGTTTTTGGCTTGGATTTTTGGTTTTAAAATGGCAAATATTTTCTCGGCGCCTTCAATATTGGCTTTAAAATCATACAAGTCTGTGTGCGAAAAAATTTCTTCTTCGCCGGTGATTTTGCTCGTTGATACTTCATTGAGCAAATCTACTGAACCTTGCACCATCAAATCGCCTGTGACCTCTGCCGTTGGAATTTTGGCGTGCAACTCTTTGACATCTGCAATCAGTTGTTTGCCCAGTTTTTCGGTGCCTTTGGTGGTATTTTGCGTCCACAAGATTTTTTCAATCGCATGGAAGCCTGTCCATGCTTCATTGGGCTCAAGGTCGGCTTCACGGTTATCGATACGTGGGTCAAGGTCGCCAAAACTTTCAGCAATCGGCTCTGAGCGCTCATAATACATGCGTACTTTTGGGTATAACGCCTTCGCCTCTTCTAATTTACCCGCTTCGAGCAGTGCGACAAATTTTTGGGTATCGGCGAGCAAGCTATCAATTTGGGTTTGTACCCAAGCTTTGTATTCCGCCGTTTCTTTACTCATATCAACTGAGCTCTCCGCCGACGCTGTGACTGCAGAAGCATTGCTCGTTGCAGGCGCTGTTGCGGCACTACTTGCAGCAGGTGCTAAGTCGGTTTTTTGCTCGGTTTTTTGGCAAGCCGTCAAGAGTAATGCAGATATCGTCAGGGGTAATATTGATAAAGTAAAAGTACGGCTCAACATAAAACATCCTTAAAAGTAAACACGAATAAATAATAAAAAAATAATGACAATTTGCGAATTATAGTGTAAATGAGAATCGTTATCAATATTTATTTTGCTTTGATTGCGCTTAGCAGTTTAGGCAAAAAAATACCCCGCAGCAGCGAGGTATTGTGATGGGCTAAATGACGCGCAGATCGCCTTACAACCAAATAGCCTAGCCGAATTTACCCGTGATGTATTCTTCAGTTTCTTTACGGTCTGGGTTGGTGAACATTTTATCGGTATCTCCCATTTCCATCATTTCGCCCAAGTACATAAACGCGGTATAGTCAGACACCCGTGCCGCTTGCTGCATGTTGTGGGTGACAATGGCGATGGTGTAATCATTTTTTAGGTCTGAAATCAAATCTTCAATTGAGCCTGTTGAGATAGGGTCAAGTGCCGAGGTGGGTTCGTCTAGTAGCAATACTTCAGGACGGGTTGCCACACCGCGGGCGATACACAGACGCTGCTGCTGACCACCAGACAATGACAGACCCGATGCTTTAAGTTTATCTTTAACTTCATTCCATAGTGCCGATTTTTTGAGCGCCCATTCAACGCGCTCGTCTAGTTCAGCGCGGCTTAAGCTTTCGTACAGACGCACACCAAATGCCACGTTGTCATAGATTGACATCGGAAATGGCGTTGGTTTTTGAAATACCATACCCACGCGAGCACGCAGCAAGTTGACGTCCACCGATTTATCCAAGATGTTTTGTCCATCTAGGTTGATTTCGCCCGTGGCACGCATGCCTGGGTATAGGTCATACATACGGTTAAAGGTACGCAGCAGAGTTGATTTACCACAGCCTGACGGTCCGATAAACGCGGTAACTTTTTTGTCAGCGATATCGATGTTGATATTTTTAAGGGCTAAAAATTTACCGTAATAAAAATTTAGATTACGAATTTGCATTTTTGCGGTCATGATGAATACCTTAATAAATTTTGTTTGATACTAGCAAATAGCTTTAATCTTCTATTGATCATCAATGTGATGATTGCTCTTTACCACTTAAGGCACGTGCCAAAATATTCAACGTTAATACTGCCAAGGTGATGAGTAACGCACCTGCCCAAGCCAATTGGTTTGAAATAGGGTATGGCTGGCTGGCGTATTGATAAATCACGTTTGGTAAGTTGGCAATGGGTTGACCCATATCAGTGCTAAAGAATTGGTTATTGAGCGCGGTAAATAGTAACGGCGCGGTCTCACCCGAGATACGCGCAAATGCCAGTAAGATACCTGTTAATACCCCAGTTTTGGCAGCTCGCAAAGTAACGGATGTTACCAGTTTCCATTTTGGCGTACCAAGCGCATAAGCCGCTTCACGCAATGTATTAGGAATTAGACGCAGCATATTTTC
Organism: Faucicola osloensis; assembly: GCA_016888885.1. GTDB lineage: Bacteria > Pseudomonadota > Gammaproteobacteria > Pseudomonadales > Moraxellaceae > Faucicola. The sequence goes on along the minus strand of CP069437.1, from coordinate 2,539,172 downwards.
GGTGGTACGTACCACCACAGGAATAACCAATAGCGCTAAAGCCATTGCACCTGCCCAACCTGAGAAGTTACGACCTTGTACCATGAGCGCAAAAATAAATAGACCAATCACAATCGAGGGTGCGGATAGCAAAATGTCGTTCATAAAACGGGTGACTTTACCAAGCCAGCTGTTTTCGGCAAATTCAGCCAGATAAATACCTGCCATGATACCAATCGGCGTACCGACTACAAGCCCTAATCCTGTCACCATGATTGAGCCGATAATCGCATTGCGAAGACCGCCGATTTCGTTTGGCGATGGCGTGTCTTGAGTAAAAATGGGCATGGTCAATAACGCATGCGAGCCTGATAAAAACAATTTGAATAAAATTAAACCTAAGAAGGTCAAGCCAAATACAATGGATAGACCGGCAAAAATAAGTCCTAAGACATTGGTCAAACGGCGGCGTTTGTAGATGGCGTTGTTACGATTCATATTGGTAGTAGTCATAGTATTCCCCAGCGTCCTTATTTCGTACCCGCATTTTTATCCATACGACTGAGCATCAATTTTGAAATCACCAGTACAATAAAGGTAATGATAAATAGTAAGAAACCTAAATGTAGTAGCGATGATTGGTGCAAGCCTTCAGACTCTGCAAATTCATTTGCCAATGCCGAAGTGATTGACACCCCTGACTGGAACAAACTTGGACTGACGTTATAAGCGTTACCAATAACAAAGGTGACTGCCATCGTTTCACCCAATGCGCGACCCAATCCCAAAATGATACCGCCCATCACACCAGCTTTGGTATAAGGCAACACCACGTATCGCATCACTTCCCAAGTGGTTGAACCCAAACCATAGGCAGATTCTTTAAGCATCTTTGGGGTAATGGAGAAAACGTCACGCATGACCGATGCAATAAACGGGATAATCATAACTGCCAAAATCAAACTTGCGGTGAACAGACCAATACCCATCGGTGCACCTTGGAATAAACGACCCACATAAGGCACATCACCCAAATGGTCAATCAGCCAGGGCTGGATATGTTCTGAAAACCAAGGTGCAAATACGAAAAATCCCCACATACCATAAATAATTGAAGGGATACCCGCTAACAACTCAATGGCAATACCCAAAGGACGTTTTAAAAAATTGGGGCAAAGCTCTGTCAAAAACATGGCAATACCAAAACTTACCGGCACCGCAATCAAAATGGCAATGACAGAAGTCACTAGCGTACCATAGATTGGTGCGAGTGCGCCGTATACATCCATCCCTGTATCCCAGTCTTTACTGGTATAAAAGTTAATGCCAAACGCTTTCATACTTGGCAATGCGCCAAGAAATAGTGAGATTAAGATACCACCTAACAACAACAGCACGATAAACGCAAAAAGACGAGTCGCGTTGACAAACAACCAGTCTAATTGTTTTTGCTTTGCGAGTTTTGCGTGTAAATCCGACATAAGAACCCAGCCATCAAAAAATAGTTTTAGTTTACTAATTCTAGAAATTTGAAAAAAAAACGTAGAGCACTAACTTGTTTATTGCTCTACGTATCGTTTGACATGCCTAACCCTGTTAACTGTTAACCATCATCATGAGATTATTTTGCCGCTGACGCAGTTGCTGTGGCTGCCTCTGAGCTAAATAGTGGCTTACCATCAGTCCCTACAACTTTTTTCCACTCTTCACGGAAAATAGCTTTGCTTTCTGCTGAGAATGGTACAAAGTCCAAGGATTTTGCTGATTCATCACCGTTTGAATACGCCCAGTCAAAGAATTTAAGGGTATTTTTGACGTTTTCTGGTCTGGTTGGTTTAGTATGGACTAAGATGAATGTTGCTGCAGAGATTGGCCAGGCATTTGGGTCTGCTTGGTTAGTCAATACAATGTTAAAGCCTGGTGTACCTTTCCAATCTGCATTACCCGCAGCGGCAAAGCTTTCAGCCGATGGTTGTACAAAGTTGCCTGCTGCATTTTTTAGCTGAGTATGCGACATTTTGTTTTGTTTTGCGTAAGCGTACTCAACATAACCGATTGAGTTTTTGGCACGAGCGACGTTACTTGCCACGCCTTCGTTACCTTTACCACCTGCACCTGTCGCAGCGGTTGGCCATTTAATGGATTTATCTACACCTGGACCTGCTTTCCATTCTGGTGATACAGCGGCTAAGTAGCTTGCAAAGTTAAAGGTTGTACCTGAACCGTCAGAACGGAAAATCGTCGTGATTGGCGCATCTGGTAGTGTCACACCTGGGTTTAATGCGGTAATCGCTGGGTCATTCCATTTAGTGATTTTACCCAAGTAGATATTGGCAAGGGTGGCACCGTCTAGTTTTAATTGACCGGGTGCAACACCCTCGATGTTAACAACCGGTACAACACCCCCGATAACGGTTGGGAACTGGATTAAACCACTTTTATCCAACTCTTCTTTGCTTAAAGGCGCATCCGACGCACCAAAGTCAACGGTATTGGCTTGGATTTGTTTGATACCACCTGATGAACCGATTGATTGGTAATTTACTTGACCGCCAGTGGCGTTTTTGAACTCAGCTGCCCATTTAGCATAAATAGGTTGTGGGAAAGAGGCGCCTGCACCTGTGATGGTAAATACGGCGTTTTTGTCGCTACCTGTAGCGCCTGTAGTAGAAGTGCTTGATGTTGCTGAGGCACCCGCTGCTTGATTGTCTGCTTGTTTGTTACCACAAGCGGTTAATGCTAAGGTCGATGCTACGACAACACTTAATAATGAATAACGCATGGATAGCTCCTAAAAACGTTTTTTGAGTTTATAATGAAACTGCCTGAATGAAATAAATGTCACCAACGGTACAATTTAACTTTCTTTGGTTATTTTCACTAGGATAGCTCAAAGCTGACCGATTTAACTGTCATGATAATAACCATAATTTGGTTTGTATAAAAATTGTGTATATGATTACAAAGAAATGTGACAGTATCATGACAATTTGATGACTGACCGATTGCGCACGGTATAAATAGACTAGAGAAGTACATTTAACTCGCTTATCGATTCGCAAAGCCTTAAAGAGTTTTGTGACTTTTAGCGGTGCATGGGAAAGAGGCAATTAATCATTTAACAGCTTCTCAACTTAACAGCTACTTAACTCTTAACTTAGTAGCTTAAGACTATAAAAACCAATGGCAGTCGCAATCAAGGTTAAAAGCACATGGACACCAATCAAGGCTAAACCTTGCCATACCTTGCCAGTATTCAACAACGTAAACACTTCGGCACTAAAGGTACTAAAGGTTGTTAGTCCCCCCAAAAAACCTGTGGTGATAAACAGTCGTAAGTTTGGGTGCATCTTTTGGGTAAGTATCAAGGCAAATCCCATCAACAGCCCACCTAGTAAATTGGCAAATAATGTGCCATAGGGCAACCAAGGATGTAAGCTGTTGAGTCTGGCTAACCACCAGCGCAAAATTGCCCCAAATGCCGCCCCCAGTCCTATCCACAGCCATGGCATCTTCAAGTCCTTGTAGATGGTTATGATTTAGTTGGATGGACAGCTGGCAGCGTTGTCATATCCCAACGCGGCAAGCAGCTAACGGCTAGTTCATCCTGTTGACCGGCATTCAAACGCTGCCAACCGGCAAAGGCAATCATGGCGCCATTGTCGGTACACAAGGCAGGCGGTGCATAATGCACAGTGGCATTGATTTTGGCTAATGCCTCAGCTAACGATTCTCGTAGTTGTTGATTGGCACTCACCCCGCCTGCGATCACCAAACGTTTCATGCCCGTTTGCTGCAAGGCTTTAACGCATTTTTTAACCAACGTATCGACCATCGCATATTGAAAACTTGCTGCAATATCGGCACGCGTCTGGGCATGTTCAGGATTATGGCTATCGGTTGGATGGTCTTTAATCAAATTATGCACGGCGGTTTTCATACCACTAAAAGAAAAATCCAATCCTTTGCTGAGCATCGGGCGCGGTAATTCATAGGCTAATGGATTGCCTGTTTGCGCCAAGCGTGCAATATTAGGTCCACCAGGATAAGGTAACTCTAGCATTTTAGCGGCTTTATCAAAGCACTCGCCTGCGGCATCATCAATCGACTCACCTAATATTTCATATTGTCCGATGCCTTTGACCGCCACTAACATGGTATGTCCACCCGACACCAGCAACGCGACAAACGGAAAATCAGGCGGATTGGCGCCTAATAGCGGCGCAAGTAAGTGTCCTTCCATATGATGTACGCCAATCGCAGGAATACCCAATGCCATCGCCAAACTGCGCCCAAATAATGCCCCAGTCATCAACGCGCCCACCAGTCCAGGACCTTTGGTAAAGGCAATTGCATCGATATCGGTTTTGTTGAGTTGGCAGTCATCCAGCAGTTGCTGCAACAAGGGCACTAATTTACGGATATGATCGCGGCTTGCAAGTTCAGGGACTACCCCACCATATGTCGCATGTAGCGCGATTTGACTATACAGCACTTGCCCGACCAAACCTTGATTGGGTTGGTGACGTTGGTCACTATCAAAAATGGCTAATCCCGTTTCATCGCAGGATGTTTCCAGTCCTAGCACACGCATGGTATTTCCTTAAACAATAAATAAACGTCAACATACCGATGGCAAGTTAGTTATTTTTTGCCATCATTGATGATTTTGACAGGAATGGTTAACCCTTTGGCAAAGGGCTCGGCAAAGACATAAGTGTATTGACTCGGGGCAATTTGCTGGGTGGTATGGATGACAAACGCGCTATTTTTACCGGCTGTGAGTTCATGTGACACATAGGCAGTACCCAGCTGGTCAAGCACTTTGGATAAGACTTCATTGACTGCCATACCCACCGTTAAGTTGTAGCGAGATGTTTCATTATCCACATGATACATCTCGGCATACGCTTTGACAGGCTCGCTATCGAGCGCAAACGGGTATTTAAAGCTAGCTTTATCGACTGGCTTAACGCCCGAATCCACCAATGCCCAGTTGATTTGTTTGGGCGCACCGTTTTGGGCGGCTTGGGGAGATACGGTACTGGCGACAGCTACACTGGCAACGTGATGCGGACTTTGAACGCTAGCCACTGTGGCACTTACTGTGGCACTTGCTGTGCTGTTTTGCGCTGGCTTGTTATCACTGGCAGGTTGACAAGCCGCGAGTAACACCCCACCCATCAGCAAACTTGATACTATAACTGCTTGTTTCATTGGCACGCCTCCAATACATCCAAACTCTTTGTCTAGCTTAATCTAGCTTAGCCTAACTTAGGCAGTGACGCCCCCATTACTGACGGGCTGATAAGAAAGATGACGATTGATGCGTTTTTCTGCCAATCGAAACATCCCAATCAATAGCCAAGACAATAACAAATAAATGATACCTGCGGCAAAGAACAACTCAAAAACGGTATAAGTTTTTGACATAATCGTGGTTGCCACACCGGTGATATCCATCAAAGTGATGGTCGATGCCAGCGCACTGCCTTTGAGCATAAAAATCACTTCATTGCCATACGCAGGCAGCATGATACCAAAGGCGCGAGGAAAAATAATTCGGCGCAATTTTTGGCTATACGACATGCCAATGGCGTCGGCAGCTTCATTCTCGCCTTTGGGTATTGACTTGATAGCACCGCGGATGATTTCTGCGGTATAAGCTGCGGTATTGAGGGTAAAAGCGATGATAGCGCACCAAAATGGGCTGGCTAACACACCCGATTTCCACAGCACGGACTCGGTCACCCATTTAAACTGTGACAAGCCATAATAAATCAAAAAGATTTGCACCAGTAGCGGCGTACCCCGAAAAAAGAAAATATACGCAAACGCCAATGCCTGTACCCAAGGTTTTTTCGACAGCCTAGCCAAGGCTAGCGGCACTGCCAACATAAACCCCAATAAGCCCGACAACACCACAAGCTCAATGGTGATAATACTACCTTGCAGCAGTTTTGGGATACTATCAATAATAATTTGCCAATTCCAGTTCATTGATGAATCCCCTATTTTGCCATGCCGATTTTTTGCAGGCGTTTTGCATAACGCTCTGCTGGGTTATTGACCCATTCTAGCCACATAATCACACCGGTGATGATGACGGTCAGACTCAAATACAACAATGCTGCTGCCATATAGAAAGTAAACGGGCTTTGCGTGGAAGTCGCTGCCGTTTTGGCGTGGCGCATGATATCTTCAAGCCCGACCACAGAAACCAACGCGGTATCTTTGAGCAGTACCAAAAACAAATTACCCAGTCCTGGCAGTGCAATACGCCACACTTGTGGCAACGTCACTCGCCAGAGTATTTGAAATTTTTTCATGCCAATCGCTTGCGCTGCTTCAGCTTGACCTTTTGGAATCTCTTGAAATGCCATACGAAAAGTTTCGGTCGCATACGCACCAAATGCCACAGACAGCGCCGCAACTCCCGCCCAGAATGGACTGACATCCACGTATCCCGTATTGCCAAATTGCGATAGAATGAGCCCCATCAACATCGAGCCGCCAAAGTAAATAAACATGACTGACAGCAGTTCTGGAATACCACGGATAATCGTGGTGTAAGCGGTGGCGATGGCGTTGAGCACTTTAAACCGTGACATCTTAGCGGTCGCACCCAATAATCCCAAAATCAGCCCAATCACTAAACTAGTCAATGCCAGTTTGATGGTGACCCAAGCGCCACTTAATAATAGCTGCCCAAAACCTTGTAGATCTAACACAATATCGATACCCTGTCTTTTTAACTCTGTTTGTTGACCTATTACCCAAAAAATGCTTAAAACGCAGTTTTACCGTCACATACACAAAAGGTGATAACGGATATAACCTTTTGCTTTGTTTTTTGCAGGGTGCAATTTTACGTGATTGCCCTATCAAAAACCATCAAAAAAACAAAAAACTGAGTGACTTTTCACCCAGTTTTTGACTGAACCCAAGCGCTTGGTTAAGTTATTTGCTCGTACTTGCCACAGTCGTCGTGGTCGCTGTAGTACTAGAGACCGTGACTGCCACGCTGCTTGCCGCCGCTGTTGTGGTGGTTGCACTACCAAAATATTGATTATAGATTTTGTCATACGTGCCATTTGATTTTAACGTGGCAATCGCTTTGTTAAATTCTAAACGCAGTGGGTCACCTTTACGGACGATAATACCCATTTTGTCATTGACATCAATCTCTTTACCTTTGATTTCAAAGCCTTTACCTTCTGGCGTAGTCAGCCAATAAGCGGCCGGGGCTTTATCCGAAATCATCATATCTGAACGCCCTGCTGCCAAGTCCATAAACGCATTATCCAACCCTTCATACAGGTTTAGCTTGGCTTTTGGGTGATTTTTTTCCATCCACTGGGTTGATAGCGTTGAACGCTGTGCCGCAACTGTATGGCTGTCAATTTGGGCAGGGTCATCTGGATTGATGGGGCTACCTTGTTTGGTTAAAAACACCAACGTATTGGTAAAATAGGGGTCGGTAAAATCGACCTGCGCTTGACGCTCTGGGGTGATAGACATGGCATCAATTACCACGTCATATTTTTTTGCCATCAAGCCTGGCAATAAACCATCCCAATCTTGTGGCTTGATTTCACAGTTAGCTTTCATTTGTGCACATAAAGCCTGCATAAAATCGACATCAAAACCTGTCAAACTGCCATCCGCTTTGGTGATACTAAAGGGTTTATAAGTGCCTTCAGTGGCGATGCGAATGGTTTTGCCTGCCATACTGCTTGATGTCTCTGTGCTGGTAGTCACCGTTGTAGAAGCGGCTGTGCTACCCGCCGCCGTTTTTTCCGCAGGTTTTTGACAGCCCACCAGCGCTAGACCTGCCACTGCCAAGCTACCCAATAATGAAATATTTGCCTTCACCTGATACTCCTAATTTTTAACTTCTAACACATGACAATTTTTGCTTGTAAGCTTTAACTACACTAACAGGCAAATAAGTTATTTAACGGCTTATTTCGGCAAATCTGCAAAATATTTTTGGCTGATTTTATCGTAAGTACCATTGGCTTTTAGCGCCGCTAGTGCGGTGTTGAATTTGCCAATCAATGGATCATTTTGACGAAAGGCAATGGCAATTTTGTCATCAATATTGATTGGTTGACCTTTGACTTCAAAGCCTTGACCTTTGGCAGTTTTTAACCAGTATAAGGCTGGGGCGCTGTCAGAAATCATCAAATCTATACGACCCGATTCTAGGTCAAGATAGGCATTATCTTGGGTATCATACAGTTTTGGGGTGGCTTTTGGGAAGTTTTTGGCTAAGTATTCAGCGGCAGTCGTAGAACGCTGCGCACCCACGGATTTGCCCGCTAGGTCATCAGCGCCTTTGTCTACCCCTTTTTTGCCAATGATAACGAGGTTATTGGTAAAGTATGGGTCGCTAAATGCCACCACTTTGCGACGCTCTGCGGTGTCTGACATCCCCGCCATGATGGCATGGTATTTTTGTGCTTGTAGCCCTGGAATCAGACCATCCCAATCTTGGGAAATCACTTCACATTTTAGCTTGGCTTCAGCACATAGCGCATCTGCCAAATCAATCTCAAAGCCGATTAATTTGCCATTGGCATCTTTATAACTAAAGGGGACAAAGCTTGATTCGGTAGCGATACGAATCTGTGGCATATCTGCGTTTGCTGCCGTGGTAGCGTTACTTGCTGCTGCCGTGTCTGCTGATTTTTGGGCAGGTTTTTGACAGGCGGTTACCCCTATCAAAATGGCCAACGACGATACACCCAAAACCGATAACTGTTTCATAACAACACCTTTTTGTCAAAATTTGAGGGTCACCCACATCTATTGTGTAAATCTTAAATCGCTCAATACAACGTCAATTAATTACCAAAATGTTGCTTTTGTAATTTTGCCAACTCGCCATTGCTTTGTAGTGCACCTAAGGCTTTGTCAAATTCTGCTTTTAGTGGATCGCCTTTACGAATAGCCATTGCGATGTTGTCACCATTATCCATCTCACTGCCGACGATTTGGTAGTTGGGGTTTTGTTTTAGCCATTCGCTTGCGGTTATTTTTTCAGACAGCACTGAATCAATACGACCTGATTTTAGGTCAATGTAGGCGTTGTCATAGTTGTCATACAATTTGATTTCGTTGGTTTTGCTCAGTTTATCTTGAAGGTACTGTGCCATGGTGGTTGAGCGTTGACCGCCGATTTTTAGCCCTGAAATCGCTTGTGGGTTAAATTTGCCACCTTTGGGAGCGACCCAAACCATGGTGTTTTTAAAATAAGGCGTGGTGAAATCCACTTGCGCTGAACGCTCTGGGGTAATTGACATACCTGCGGCAACCGCGTCGTATTTTCTCGCCATCAAGCCTGGCAAAATACCGTCCCAATCTTGCGCTACGATTTCGCAGTCGAGTTTCGCTTGCTTACACACGGCTTTGGCAACATCCACGTCATAACCGCCTAACGTGCCATCGGCATTGGTGTAGTTAAATGGTTTGTAGGCGCCTTCAGTGGCAATACGAATTTTTTTGCCTGTGCTGGCACTGGCAGCGGGTTGGCTGGCGGCTGCAGCTTCTGTTTTTTCAGCAGGTTTTTGACAGGCGGTTAATCCCATGCTAACTGCACATACCGTTGCCAAGGCGAGTTTTGAGTAGGTTGAATTCAAGGTTGATTGCATGGATGTTCCTTAGAAATGAAATTTTTGAATAAAAAGCGATTTAATATCAGGTTTCGCTTTCAGCGATTTCAATATTTAAAATCAATGCGACTAAAATCAATGCGAGTTTACAATTTAGTTAAAATTAACATAAATTAACATTTTTGCAAGTGAAAAACGTATGCAGCAACAATTAAATCAATTGACTTCCTCCCCTCTCTATCGTTCGGGGATTCCTTCTACAAGACGGTCAAGCCCGACCGCAAGAATGTTCTTACTGGCATTGATATCTCTATCATGCCGTGTGCCACACTTCGCACAAGTCCATTCTCTTATTCGCAAACCTGCTCTACCGCTCAAGCTACTGGACATATCGCCACAGCACGAGCAAGTTTGGGTAGTGTATTTCTCATTTACGATTTCAAAACGGCAACCTGCGTTCTCGCATTTATAGGTCAGTTGTCGCTTGAGTTCAAACCAACCTGCATCGTAAACCGATTTGGCTAGTTTGCCTTTTTTACTGTTAAATTGGGTAGTTCTAACATCACCTACCACGATTAGGGCATTGTCTTTAACTAGCTGTGTGGTGAATTTGTGGATTAGGTCTTGGCGTGTGTTTTTGATTTTGGCATGAATCGCTTTGACACGCTGTTTGTTTTTGGCACGTTGGGCGATGGCTAATGCTTTGGCATATTTGAGCGTTTGCTTGATTTGTAATTTATTGCCTTTTGAGGTGGTAGCACTGTCTTTTAAACCTAAATCAATACCGACGCTACCAGTTCCACAAGTGGTTTTAGGGTATTCTTTGACGGTGATACAGGCATACCAACGGTTACGGCTGTCTTGGACTAACTCGCAAGTGTTGATTTGATATAGGCTAAGGTTGTAGCTGTCCCATAGGTCAATGACTAGTTTTTGCCCTTTGGCTAGGGATAGTTGCAAGGTGGATTTTAAGCCCTTTTTGCCTGTTTGGTGGGTGGCAATATGCTTGATGGCAGATTGTTTAAATGGTAGCCAACCTAAGCTTTTACGCTTTGATGTTGGGTTGTTGGTTCGCCAGTTTAACTTTGCCTTTTTAAACTGTTTACGGCTTTTGGCGTGGGTTTCGTTGATGGCTTGGATGGTTTGAGAGTGTAAGCCAAGTAATTCACCGCTACCTTTGGTATATTCGTTTAGGTCGTAAGCACTAAAGAATTTACCAGTCTTTTGTAAGTGCTTATAACTCAAGTCATTAACATAGTTCCACACGAAATTGACCGAACCGCTTAGGCGGTTAAGCTTCGCTATGTGTTTGTCTCGTATGCGCAACTTGAGTGTTTTCATGGGTTTAAGTATAATTGGATTTTTTTATTTTACAGTTGGTCTAATTATATGTCAAACGATTTAAGACGTGGTAGGCACGTTGTTTACAATCTTCATGTGCATTTGGTCTTTGTGGCGAAATACCGCAGAAAAGTATTTACCAAACAGATTTTAGACGATATGCAAGTCATCTTTGAGGAAGTTTGTTCAAAGTTTGAGGCACAATTGGTTGAGTTTGACGGTGAAAACGACCATGTGCATTTATTGGTGGTTTATCCGCCTAAAGTAGCTATTTCTAGTTTGGTGAATAGCTTGAAAGGTGTGTCTAGTCGGTTATTGCGTAAGAAAGAATATCCGTCTATCAAGCAACAGTTATGGGGCGATGCGTTGTGGTCGCCGAGTTATTTTGCAGGTAGTTGTGGTGGTGCTCCCATTGAGATTATCCGCCAGTACATTGAACAGCAGAATACACCGCACTAAATACCATCTGTGCGTAAGCATGGTTATGGAGTTGCCTTATATCCACCGCCTGAAGTCGGTGGTTTTACGGCAACAGAGGATAAATTTTTCTGATGCCTAAAATTACAAAACCGCCAATCACAAGGCGATTGACGGCTCATAGGTTGATTGAATTATTTTTGATGGCTTGCCATGAAGTCTTTCACCCGCGCTGATTGCGGATTGTCAAACACCTGCTCGGGTGTGCCTATTTCTTCAATACGTCCCTCATGCAAGAACACCACTTGGCTTGATACATCGCGCGCAAAACGCATTTCATGGGTCACAATCAGCATGGTGCGACCTTCTTCAGCCAGCGATTTCATCACCGCTAATACTTCATTGACCAATTCTGGGTCGAGGGCAGAGGTTGGCTCATCGAATAGCAATACTTGTGGCTTCATCGCTAGCGCACGAGCGATGGCGATACGCTGGCGTTGCCCACCGGATAAGTTTTCTGGGTAAGCGTCTTTTTTGTCCAGTAGTCCGACACGTTTTAGTAGCACTTCAGCTTCACTGATGGCTTGGTCTTTGGCGATTTTTAGGACTTGGGTCGGCCCCTCAATGATGTTTTGTAAAATAGTGCGGTGTGGCCATAGATTAAAGTTTTGGAACACAAAACCCATTTTTGAGCGAAACTGCTCAAGCTGACGCTGGTTGGCGGCAACCAAATCCCCGGATTTATTCGGTTTTAATAGCAATGCTTCATTGCCCAAAAAAACCTCCCCTTGCGAGGGGTTTTCAAGCAAATTTATACAGCGTAGCAAGGTGGATTTGCCCGAACCGCTCGAGCCGAGAATTGAGATGACATCGCCATCATAAGCGGTCAACGATACACCTTTTAGTACTTCAAGCGATCCAAAGTTCTTGTGGATATTGTTAAGTTGCAAGGCTACAGGACGCTGTAAGTTTGGCATAGCATCTGACATGATATTCAATCCAAAATTTGACGATAGGTGGAAAAAAACTGTCTATTTTCGCTTAAAATGCTACTAAAACGCAACTTTTTCTCTCATTTAACTTTATTTTATGGCGCCGGTCTTTAGCGCTTGTTTTTAGATTGAGTCATAACCATTAATTTTTGTCTGTCAAAACTTTCTAAATTCCATTTTTGGATTGAAGTTGTTATGATGAAGCGATGATTATATTAGGGACTGACTATGCAAACCATGACTGATACCAAACATTATATGCAAACCGTGGGACAGCAAGCGCGTGCCGCTTCAGCGATTTTGGCAAAAGCAGACACCGCGCTCAAAAATAGCGCCCTACTCGCTATCTATGATGCCCTGCAACAAGCCAAATCACAGGTGCTGGCTGCCAATGCCACCGATATGCAAAACGGTCAACAAAAAGGACTGGATGACGCGCTACTTGACCGATTAGCGCTCACCGATGCGCGTTTTGAAGGCATGTTACAAGGGCTAAAAGATGTCGCCATGCTACCCGACCCGATTGGCGAGGTCACGGATATGACCTTTCGTCCATCGGGCATTCAGTTGGGTAAAATGCGCGTGCCGTTGGGTGTTGTCGGGATGATTTATGAATCTCGCCCCAATGTCACCATTGAAGCTGCGTCTTTGGCATTAAAATCTGGCAATGCGATTATTCTACGTGGGGGGTCAGAAGCGTTTTATTCTAACCAAGCATTGGCTGCATGTGTCAAACAGGGTTTGCAGGCAGTTGGTTTGCCAGAAGCGGCAGTGCAAGTGGTGGAAACCACCGACCGCGCGGCAGTGGGGGAACTCATCACCATGAATCGCTATGTCGATGTGATTGTGCCGCGAGGTGGTAAAAGCCTGATTGAGCGTATCAGCAATGAAGCGCGCGTCCCTGTCATCAAGCACCTAGATGGTAACTGCCATACCTTTGTCGATCGCGATGCAAACCTGACTATGGCAACCGCTATTTGCGTCAATGCCAAAACTCACCGCTACGGCACTTGTAATACCATGGAAACGCTGCTGATTGATAGCCAAATCGCTGCGCAAGCCTTGCCATCAATCGCCAGCGCCATTGTTGCTGCAGACAGTGCCATGCAATTACGCGGCTGCCCAAAAACCTTAGCCATCTTGAGCGATACCCCTGAATTAACAGGTCATCTGTCAGCGGCGAGTGAGGCAGATTGGGATACCGAATATTTGGCACCGATTTTGGCGATTAAAGTAGTCGCCGATATCGACGAAGCCATTGCCCATATCAATACACATGGCTCACACCATACCGATGCGATTATCACCGAAAACTACTCAAAATCGTTAAAATTCATGCGTGAAGTTGACTCTAGTAGCGTGATGGTCAATGCATCAACCCGCTTTGCCGATGGGTTTGAATATGGTTTGGGCGCAGAGATTGGTATCTCTACCGATAAAATCCATGCGCGCGGCCCTGTGGGTCTTGAAGGTTTAACATCGCAAAAATGGATTGTGTTTGGGCATGGGGAAGTCAGACAGTGACAGCTAAAACTTTTGGTAATCAAATAAATTGGTTTAACAAACCTACTTTAATTATTGGTAATAAGAACTACTCCACTTGGTCTTTGCGAGCATGGCTTATGCTACATGCCTTTGGTGTAGCCTTCGATGAAATGCCAATTAAGCTATTTCATCCGAGTAATCAAGAGATTTTGACGGCCTATACGCCACTAGGTCAAGTGCCTGTACTGTTACATGAAGACAAAACGATTTGGGACAGTGTCGGCATTGCTTTATATGCGGAAAAATACTTAATTACGCAAAACATCTGGGGTAACCAGCCGCATTTAGCCATGAGTTTACTGGGTGAAATGCACAGTGGATTTTCTGCACTACGCAATGAAATGCCAATGAATATTCGAGCTAGGCGCAACATTGTACCTTCCGCACCCTGTTTAAGCGACTTGGCGCGGTTTGAAACCATCGTAACCGAAGGCTTTGAACAAAATGGCTCTGAAGGTTATTTGCTAGGCGAATTTAGTGTTGCTGATGTATTTTTTGCCCCGATTATTTTTCGCCTCATCACTTACGCAAAAGCCTCCGATATAGAGTTACGACCCATGACTTTAATCTATATACAAAAAATGCTTGCTCATCCAAGCATGCAGACTTGGCAACAACAGGCGTTGACAGAAACCGATATAGTTATTGAAGATGAAGCAGGCACAGAGGTCGTTTGAGGTTACTCAGCTTTAATTCAATGAAAAACATTATTTGGCAATCGCTTTAAACAGGCTGATTTGGTTGTTATCGGTTACCGTCAACATCGGTGTGCCTTTGCTATCTTGGGTCAGTTTAAATTGTCCTTGTAATGTGGATGGCGCAGCCGCATCAAATGCCATGCGCGATTCTGGCATACACATCATGCGCGTGGAAACGATATTTTTTATCAATACATTGTCATGGGTCAAGCTATAATTGCCCCACATACGATTGCAGGTGTTGTCAAAGCTAACCCGACCTTTATCAAAGCTGACCAACAGCGGTTTGGCTTGGTTAAACAATTCAAGTTTAGTGGGTTTACCCGCCAAATCAGTCACCGAGACCAATTGCCAGCGATAATTTTGCAACGTGGCATCGGCTAACGGTAAGGTGAGCGCTTGGGTCGGGTTAGACATCCCTGACTTACTATCCGCTATGGTTTGACAGCCTGTCATTGCCAGCGTTCCTGCTATCAAGCAACTTAGCGCTAGTGAATAGGTTTTGGCACATTTTTTCATCATGCTTTCCTTTTGTTTAAAATTATTGTGTAAAAAATTATCGCAACCATTATATAAAATGCCCTTAAGACGCTATTGCCGAGCATAATAATTATTGTTATTCGATTGTATTACTAGATTTGATGGACGCTTCATTTGCTTGAATGGGTTTTTGCAAAAACTCTAAAAATACATCATCGCGTTTGGGGTCGCCATTGTTGCCGTCCCTTGGAAATGCCATCTTCTCCCCTGTCAGTAAATAACCGCGGCGCTGATAATAACGTAACAGCTCTGGTCGATGACTTAAAATCGACATAGATAGATGGGTTAAAGGTAAATGGGTTAAAGGTAAATAGGTTAAGTTTTTGGCGTGGGCGTGTCTGATAGCAAACGTTTCTACCGCAGACAGCATGGTATCGCCAATGCCTCTACCTTGCACAGCAGGATGAACCGCAAAAGTACCAATATACGCCGCTGGCTGATGATTAATGGGTGAGAAATCCACAGAAATACACCCGAGCAAATCATCGCTATCATGCGGATTTTCAAAGACGAATAGATAAACGTTGGGGTTGTCTATCAGGGCTGTCATTTCCTCGGGCGTGGTACGAATCCCACCAATTAAAGCAGCTTCATTGGTCCAACCTTCATCTGAGCGGTAACAGCGATTGAGCAAAGTTACCAAATTTTCGACGTCTTGTTGCGTGGCAACGCGTAATTGCACGGCGTTTTTATCGATATCGCTATCAGGGTTTTTCATGTTTTTTCTCTTTTTATGCTCACATTCGCTAAACATAGGATGCGTTAAACATTTTGCCAAGTCAGCTGACCGATTTTGCCACCCAATGCACCCAATTCATCTAAATTAGCCAGTATATCTAGCTTATGCACTGTTACTTTATTGAATGATACTTTATTGGCAATTGCTTTGGCATTCAAGCCATATTTGACGTCATTGTTGTTGCCGTCATATTTTTAACCTATTTATATAAGACAATAAAGCATGCCGATAATAAAGCGCTGCTGTAATCGAATCCGTAATCGAGATGGTTTATCAATCATCCATTTGTTAAAATAAACCTTTTGCAAGTAACCCTAGCATGCCAAAACTGCCTTCACCCTATACCCCTGCGATTGAGTCCGCCATTTATAAACAACAACCTACTGATTTTATTGTCCATGAAAAACTTGGCATTGAATGCAGCCATACAGGCGAGCATCTTTGGCTTCACATTCAAAAGACCCGAATGAATACCAATTTTGTGGCAAAGTTGCTGTCACAATGGGCAGGCATCCCACTCAAGGATGTGGGATACTCGGGGCTCAAAGATCGTCATGCACTGACGACGCAATGGTTTAGTCTTCGCTTGCCAAAAAAAATTGCCCCTGAACCAAACTTTGAGCAATTTGTCCAAACTAAACTAGCTAGCGATGAAACCCTAGAAATACTGGCACAGCATTGGCATCATAAAAAACTGGGTCGCGGTACTCATCAGGCCAATCAGTTTATCATCACCTTACGCGACGTGGTGGGTGAGAAAGCCGTAATCGAGCAACAACTTGCGACCATCAAAACACAAGGCGTTCCCAATTATTTTGGCGAGCAGCGCTTTGGGCAAGATGCCAATAATATTGATGCCGCTATCGAACTATTTACCCATCATACAATTCAGGGCAAAAAAATTCATCGCAAATTTGACCAAGATAAAATCAGTCTGTATCTGTCGGCAGCGCGTAGTGAATTATTCAATGCCATCTTAGCAAAACGTATCGCATTGGGCATTTGGAACCAACCGCTTGATGGCGAGGTGATGAATTTGGTGGGTTCGAACAGTATCTTTGTGGCACAGCGCATAGATGAGACTATAATATCAAGACTACAAAGTGGCGATATCCATTTGACTGCACCAATGTGGGGCGCAGGCGAGTTAAAAAGCAGTGGTAAGGTTAACGCATTAGAACTATCAGTTATCACTGACAATCCCATTTATCAGCAGCTAAGTCAAGGCTTGATTGAGTTTGGTTTAAAGCAGCAGCGCCGCCCCCTACGTATGCTGCCCAGTAACTTGCAATGGGTTTGGCAAGAGGATCAGACACTGGTGTTAGATTTTGAATTGCCGGCAGGCAGTTTTGCGACGACGATGATTGATACGCTTGTTGCAAGCTCGGTACTCACCACTGAATTATGAAGGCTGGGTTATAGAAGCTAAATTATAAAGGCTAAGTTATGAAGGCTGATTGCTTTGCGTCATCAATAAATAACATTGACCTTTGACCACACAGTTGCGACCATTGGCTTTGGCTTGCTGCATTGCCAAATCGGAGCATTTGATAATGCGCTCAAGGGCAGGCGGCAGTGCAGGCATGGTCGGTAAACTATGCATATACTCGCGCATATATTCGATAAAACCGCGATTATCAACCGTGCGGTCGCTATCTCTCCCATGATTTTGATAAACGCTGGCAATACCTAAGCTTGCGGTAAATTGAATTTCTGTATCAAAAATCCCATATCTCACCACTTGCTTTTCAAATGCTTGGCGCAGCTGCTCTGCCATGTCGGCAGCTTGCTCAATCCCAGTATTTGGCAAGATGATGCAAAACTCTTCCCCGCCCATACGTCCAAACATCGTCCCTGTGGGTAAGAAGTTTTTTAAGGTATTCGCGGTACAAATCAACGTCGCATCACCGGCGTCATGACCGTATTCGTCATTGATATGTTTAAATTTGTCCAAATCAATATAAATCACACTAAGCGTGTTCCAATCGCTTTTACGTTGCCATAAATAACTCAAAAAACTATAAATGGTACGCCGATTGGCGATATTGGTGAGCGCATCGGCTTCTAGCAAATCATAAATTTTGCGGCGCTGAAAACTGATGACTTTCATGCCCTGCAAAATACAATACAGCGTGGCCGTTGCCTTGGCGGTTACCAAAAAGCTAAAAGACAATCCCCAAAGCCAATGACTACGCGCTGCTAAGCTTGGATACAATCTAGGCAACAATTGCCACCAGTTCATGCTATTACTTATATTAAAAATAAATAATGCAACAATACAACTGACAAACGACACCCAGACCAGTCGCCATCTTAATAGCACCATGCCAAGACCGGTGGCACTGATGAGCATTACGCCTTCAAGCGCACTGTTGTTGCCAATCCAGACGATAAAAAGATTTTCATAAATCAAATAGATGATTACAAAAAAGATTTGATACTCTCGCCAAAGTCTTGACTGTTCAGGAATGCGGGTGATGACCCATAGTGAATACCCGCAAAACAATACCATCGCCAGTCCCAAATAGGTGATATTTATCATCAAGCTGCGATTAAAGATTTGGTTAAACTTGTGCGCAAAGGGAAAGATATCTATGGGCAATGTGATGACAAGAACTGTCGCATACCAAATTAAATGAAAAAATGTCTCAACCAACGCCAACATAATAAACAACATGAATTTATTGGTATTGTTGACTCTCGGCGAATTAATATATAGCGAAGGTTTAAAGCTAAAAAATTTTAGCGTTTGCTGCAATTGTTCTTTAAAGCTTGGCAAGGCGGTTTGGGTCATAGGATTATTGCAAAATCAATAAATCTATTAAAAAAGAGCGTCACGCATTAAACAAATCAACACGGTTATGTCAGTCATTGATTAGTTTTAGTGGTTTGCATTTAACTTACCTTAAAGATTATATAAGGTATTGTTGCTTCATTCTAATACTTTATTAATAACCAATAGTTAAATGTTTAATTTTTTTTAATTATTCTTGACTTATCTATTTTATCAAAATTTCCTCGACAAAATAAAAAAGGTAAGCATGGGCTTACCTTGATCAACATTTTACAGCATTTTAACTTTATTGGTTTTTTCAACAATATTTTTTAATAGTAACGTTCTCGATTATATTCAAGCGTCCAATACGCGGCGCGCTGTCACGAATTTGTTTGCCCAATAGCCAGAATCTAAACTTGTAATAGAAATACTTTTGCCGGTTGATGGTGAATGAATAAAACGACCTTCACCGATGTACATGCCCACATGAGAGATACGACCACCACCGTGAGAGAAAAACACCATATCGCCTGGTTTTAACTCACTACGGTTAATACGTTCACCCACTTGCGCCATGCTGCCTGAGGTACGTGGTAGATTGATGTTGGCGGTTTGTTTATAAACATATTGCATAAAGCCGCTACAATCAAAACCACTCGTTGGGCTCGTACCACCCCAGTGGTATGGTAAGCCGATAAAGTTTTTGGCTTTTGCAATGAGGCTATCTACTTTTGAGCCACCCTCCGGATTTTCAGAAACGCTTGAGTTAAAGCTACCGAAATATTCTGTGATACCATTGTCGGCATTGGCAGCGGTTGGGGCTAGGCTGAACAAGACACAAGGTAGAGCGGTTAATAAAGTTTTTTGAAGAAAGTTCATAGGGCTTTAATCCGTTCAGAACTTTTATCCGTATATGGGCTATATCAAAATTGATTGCTAGAAGCTAAAAAGTTGATATACGGATAAAAATTACATAACTATTGTATTGGTTACATTCTGTAAAACAACGCCATCATACCAATAAAGTTTTTTGGATGTGGATATCTTTTTTCCATAAAATGTTAAAAAATATTACAATGTAAGCTAATTTGCTTACAGAAAGCTTATAGAAAGTGTACAGCAATAATTGGGTAATAAAATCGTTGATTTAACACAACATTGGCTTAAATAACCCCTTATCATCCCGTATTTATTTTGGTGTAATGTAAAAAAAGCAGGGGCAATGTGTAACTAACCCTGCTTAATAGTTAAGTAAAAACGGCTAAAAATCGTTAAATTGCTGTCTTTTTACTCCGTCATTCTCGCTAATCTCTCGCCCCAAAAATGGCGGTGCCAATACGAACGATGGTGGCACCCGCGGCAATGGCTTGCTCAATATCGCCGCTCATGCCCATTGACAAAGTATCCCATTGCTCAGGATGCGCATGATAAGGCTTGTTTTGCTCAAAAAGCTGTTGGGTTTTGACAAAGGCAGACGCGGAATTTTTGGCAGGGATAATCATCAGTCCGCGTAATTGCAAATTGGGTAATTGACTAATCTGTGTCACCAATTCGGGTAACTGGTCTGGCTGGCAGCCTGATTTACTGGCTTCATCGTCAATATTGACTTCGATACAGATATTGAGTGGCGGAAGGTGTTCACCCCTTTGCTCATTGAGACGCTGGGCAATAATTAAGCGATCCACCCCATGCACCCAATCAAAATGCGCTGCCAACTCTTTGGTCTTGTTACGCTGGATATGACCGATATAATGCCACACCAATGGCTGCTCGTTGGCAGTGACGTCTTTGAGTGCGGCGATTTTCGTCACCGCTTCTTGCACATAGTTTTCACCAAAATCCTGCTGACCTTGCTGCGCTAACGTGCGAATCATCCAGTTGGGTTTGGTTTTGGATACGGCAAGCAGTTTGACAGTTGGATTGAGCCTAGTAACGTCAGTTTTCACCTGTTGCCAACGCGCTATCAAGGCTTGGTTTTCAGCGTCTGTTGCGATTGTCGCCGATGGCTGCTGTGCGTCGAATGTTTGCATGGTTAACTTTTCCTGTTGAACTTTTCTTGTTGATAGTGGACTGGCTTGATGGCTACGGGGTTAAGGTAACGTTTTTTTTGCACTTGTGTGCCCAATTTTCCAATTGAGTTTAACATAAGCTAAAATCAACAAAAAACTATGACCCCTAGTCAGTTTTTTCTGTTTTTTTTGTGGGCGGATGATTATAGTATAACTATCTTTTTTTCCCGCGGCTTTTTTCTATTGCTGCTTTTGTATTTTCATTACCCACCTGTAGGATTCGTTATCATGGCAAAGGAATTATCGATTGACGATTTGTTGCGTTTTGCATTCAAAAATAAAGCCTCTGACTTACATATTTCAGCAGGCTTACCGCCGATGATTCGGGTAGATGGTGAAATCACCAAAATCAACATGCCACCGCTCGATCACCAAAAAGTGCATAGTTTGATTTATGACATCATGAATGACAAACAACGTGCCGATTATGAAGAGTTTTTTGAAACTGACTTTTCGTTTGAAATTCCCAATGTGGCGCGCTTTCGTGTCAATGCCTTTAACCAAAACCGTGGCGCAGGTGCGGTATTTCGTACCATTCCGTCTGAGGTCTTGACGATGGAGCAACTTGGGATGGGACCGATTTTTGAGAAAATCTCTAACTACAAACGCGGCGTGGTACTGGTCACAGGTCCAACCGGTTCGGGTAAGTCAACCACCCTTGCGGCGATGATTAACTATATCAACGAAAACCGTAAAGAGCATATCTTAACCATCGAAGACCCGATTGAATTTGTGCATCAATCAAAAAAATCCCTTATCAACCAACGGGAAGTCCACCGTGATACCTTAAGCTTTGACGCCGCGCTGCGCTCTGCCCTACGTGAAGACCCCGATGTTATTCTTGTCGGTGAGATGCGTGACCTTGAGACCATCCGCTTGGCATTGACCGCTGCTGAAACAGGGCACTTGGTATTTGGGACATTACATACCTCATCTGCTGCCAAAACCATTGACCGTGTGGTCGATGTGTTCCCCGCCGCTGAAAAAGACATGATTCGTGCGATGTTATCTGAATCGCTGCAAGCGGTTATTTCGCAATCGCTACTCAAACGCCAAACGGGTGGTCGTGTCGCCGCCCATGAAATCATGATTGGTACGCCTGCGATTCGTAACTTGATTCGTGAAAACAAAGTCGCTCAAATGTACTCTGCCATCCAAACCAGTGCAGGCGATGGTATGACCACACTTGATCAAAGTCTTCGCGAACTGGTCAATAAAGGCGTGATTAGCAAAGAATCGGCGCGCCAATATGCTAAACAACCGGAAAGCTTTATGTAATCACTGTTTTATATAAACCATCTTATAGAAACAATGTTTATCAAAACACGGTTTCTAAAAATTTATACAAACAATGCGAGATATCTGATATGGATTTTGATAAATTACTGCAGCTAATGGTACAAAAAAACGGCTCTGACCTTTTTATCACCGCCGATGCGCCACCATCAATGAAAGTCAATGGTACTATCATGCCAGTCACCAAGTCAGCGCTGACCCCAGAGCAATCGATGACGCTGGTCAAAAGCGTGATGACACCTAGTCAAATCAAAGAATTTGACGAAACCCTCGAATGCCAGTTTGCCATTAGTGACAAACACCAAAACGCCCGCTTTCGTGTTTCTGCCTTTGTCCAAAAAGACTGTGCGGGCATGGTGCTACGTAAAATTGAAACCAAAATTCCGACGGTAGAGCAACTCAATCTACCGCCGATTTTGAATGAAATTGCCATGAAAAAACGCGGTATCGTGCTACTGGTCGGTGCGACAGGTACAGGTAAATCTACCACGCTGGCGGCTATGATGGGTTATCGCAACGAGAATTCGCGCGGTCATATCATTACCATCGAAGACCCGATTGAATACGTCCATGAGCACAAAGGCTGTATCATCACCCAACGCGAAGTTGGCATTGATACCAAATCATTTGAAGCAGGGTTAAAAAACACCCTGCGGCAAGCGCCCGATGTGATTTTGATTGGCGAGATTCGTACCCGCGAAACCATGGATTATGCCATTCAATATGCCGAAACAGGACACTTGGTGTTTGCCACCCTACACGCCAACAATGCTAACCAAGCGATTGACCGTATCATTCACTTCTTTGACGCAGAACATCATGAGCAGATTTTGATGGATTTGTCATTGAACCTTCACGCCATTGTAGCGCAGCAATTGATTGCCACCCCTGATGGCAAAGGTCGCCGCGCTGCGATTGAAATTTTGCTCAATTCGCAACTGATTGGTGATTACATCCGTAAAGGGGAAGTCCACGAAATTAAGCCCGTCATGAAACGCTCTCGTGAACTTGGCATGCAAACCTTTGACCAAGCGTTGTTTGATTTGTATGAAAATGGCGAAATTACTTACCGCGATGCCATCAAACACGCTGACTCACCCAATGATTTACGCCTACTCATTAAGCTGGAGAGTAAATCAGCCAATAAAATTGATGAAAATGAACTAAATTTTTCATTGCAATCTGATGATCATAGCGCAGCAAATGAGAAATCCATGTTCTAACAACAAGCTATTGTCCAATAATCATAGTAACTGTGTAACACAAAAAAGGCTCATATTGAGCCTTTTTTTATCTAATCTACACTTTTTCCCAAAATCACCACATCCGCTATAAAACCTTTCATATCACAAACTTGCTTAAACTTGCCCCATGGCTCAAATCCTAGCCTATCAAACATCGCAAGGCTCGGTGTGTTATGGGCAAAAATCAGCGCAACAACTTGCTGCACGCCACAACTTGGCGCAATTTGGATTAAATAATTGACCAAAGCCTTGCCCACGCCTTGCCCCTTGGCTTCATCTGCCACATAGATACTGATTTCAGTACTGATATGATAGGCAGGGCGCGCGTATAAATCAGATAAACTGCCCCAACCGATGATTTCACCCAAGCTAGTTTCGGAGCTAGTTTCGGAGCTAGTTTGGGCAACCACCAACGGACGATTGCCCGTATGGGCGTCAAACCACGCTTGCCTATCTGCCACGCTCACAGGCTGTAAATCTGCCGTGGCTTGCTTACCTGCGATACTTTGGTTATAAATTTCAACGATGCGCGGTAAATCATCAATCGTAGCTAGACGAATACTAAGGTTGTGATGCGCTGCAGACATAGCGACTCCAAAATTAAACCAAAAAATGCGGCTAAAATTTGCCGAAAAATCTTATTAGCGCGTATGTTAACAACATTTTTACTTTATAATAAGCGATTTCATAAAATTAATAGTTTGCGATGCTCATGAACGTAATTGACTTATCTGACTGGCTAAAAAGTCCAACCCTATTACCTGATTCGGTACTGACGATTGGTAATTTTGATGGGGTACATTTGGGTCACCAAGCGATGCTGGATAAAGCCAAATCTTTGGCAAAATCTCAGCAACTTGCCAGTATGGTGATGATATTTGAACCACAGCCGCGTGAGTTTTTTAGCCCGCAAACCGCCCCTGCAAGGCTCACCAATTTGGCAGAAAAAACCCAATTGATTGCTCAGCACAGTATCGATAGCTTGATTGTGGCAAATTTTGATAATGACTTTCGGAATTTATCGGCACACGATTTTGCCAAAATGTTGGTCAAGTTAAACGTGAAGCGTTTGGTATTGGGGGATGATTTTCGCTTTGGGCATGACCGCACTGGCGATAGTGAGTTTTTGCGTGCGTTTGGCTTGCCTGTGCAAATTTTGCATACCGTGACCGACCATGCGCATCAAGATGAGCGTGTCAGCTCAACCCGCATTCGAGACTGTTTGCAACAAGGGGACTTGGCAACCGCAAAGCATCTGCTAGGGCGAGATTATGCGATTACTGGCATGGTGGAACATGGCGATAAAATCGGTCGCACGCTTGATTTTCCCACCGCCAATATTGCGCTAAACCGCATCAAGCCTGCCCTGCATGGGATTTTTGCGGTGTCGGTGACCGCTACCGATGGCACAGATTTATCAACACTGGGGAAAAATACTCAAACTGGCGTGCAAGGACTCACCAAAGGCAGTTTGTTTGGCGCTTGCAATGTGGGTACTCGCCCTGCGCTAAAAAATAAGTATGGGGTAGAATGGCGACTGGAAGTCAATTTTCCAAAGTTTGAAGGCGACTTGTACGGCAGAGAACTGACGGTGACGTTTTTGCATTTTTTACATGGGGAAAGGGATTATGATGGGCTGGATGCGTTAAAAAAAGGCATTGAAAAAGATGTGGTGGATTTACTTGACTGGCGTGAGCAGCAAGCCTTTGCAAAATCATGCCCTTAGGCTGATGAGCATTGCTATCCTTCAGCAACTATCTTTAGCTTTTTTAACTATTTTTAGCGTTTATAGCTATTTTGGTGAGTGAGATTTTTTTATGACAAGCTTACCAAAATCAAGCATGAGATAAGCCAAAGCACGCTTTGTCAATCTGCCAATTTTAACATATAATACCCTGTTATCAATTTTTTACCTTTTGCACTTTTTATAGAATACCGAGAGTTACATGACCGACAACACTGACAATCAGTCAATCGACTATAAAGACACCCTAAACCTTGCCGATACCGTATTTCCCATGCGTGGCGACCTTGCCAAACGCGAACCTAAATGGCTAGAACAATGGTTTGCCGACGATGTGTATGCCCAAATTCGTCGCGCTCGTCAAGGTCGCGAAAAGTATGTATTGCATGATGGCCCTCCCTATGCCAACGGTCAGATTCACTTGGGTCACGTGGTGAATAAAGTGCTCAAAGACATGATTGTCAAATACAAGACGCTTGACGGTTATGACGCGCCGTATGTACCGGGTTGGGATTGTCATGGATTGCCGATTGAGCAAAAGGTAGAAGGCATTATCGGTAAAGTGGGTCAACCCCATAAAGACAAAAGCAAAAACGGTGCCCTCGTGACGTCAACCGAGTTTCGCGGCGCTTGCCGTGACTATGCCAAAAGCCAAATTGACCTGCAAATGGTTGACTTTAAACGCTTGGGTGTACTGGGTGACTGGGAAAATCCTTATCTGACCATGAACTTCAAGCAAGAAGCTGATACGGTACGCGCCTTGGCAGAAATCTACAAAAACGGGCATATCACTCGCGGTATGAAGCCGGTGAATTGGTGTTTGGATTGTGGTTCGGCGCTCGCAGAAGCGGAAGTGGAATATGAAGATAAAAAATCCGATGCGATTTATGTCGGTTTTGATATCGTCAACCGTGAAGCATTAGCGGCGACTAAAGCGATTGATGGCGCTTTGCAGGCGGTGATTTGGACCACCACGCCTTGGACATTGCCTGCCAATCAGGCGATTACCGTGAGTGAAGTGCTTGAGTATTCAGTGATCAAAACCGATAAAGGCAATTTTATCCTTGCTTACAATTTAGTTGCGCATTTAATGAGTGTGTTTAACGCCAAAGAATACAGTGTGTTGGCGACCGTGAAAGGCGATGCGTTAACCGTACTTAAAGCCCAGCATCCACTGATTGCCGAGCGCCAAGTGCCGATTATCACAGGCGACCACGTGACGGCGGATAGCGGTACGGGTTTGGTGCACACTGCGCCCGCGCACGGCGTCGATGACTATATGGTCGGGCAAAAATTTCACTTACCCACCGAAAACCCAGTCGCAGGTAACGGCGTGTATTTGCCTGAAGCCAAAGTTTTTGTCGGCGAACATATTTATAAAGCGCAACCAAAAATTATCGAAACGCTCAAAACCAGTGGCCATTTGCTCAAGCATGACGTGATTACTCACAGCTATCCGCATTGCTGGCGACACAAAACGCCGATTATTTTCCGTTCAACGCCCCAATGGTTTATCAACATGGAAAGCCAAGGTCTGCGTGAGCAAGCGTTGACCGATATTCCAAAGGTGGTATGGACGCCAAGTTGGGGACAAAATCGCATCGAATCGATGATGCATGGTCGCCCAGATTGGTGTATCAGCCGCCAACGTACTTGGGGCGTGCCGATTGCCTTCTTTATCCATAAAGACACGGGCAATTTGCACCCAAATACGGCTGAGCTGATGGAAAAAGTCGCGCAAGTGATTGAGCAAGGTGGTGTGGAAGCGTGGTTTGATGCCGCGGCTGAAGACTTTATCGGGGACGATGCTAAAGCGTATCAAAAATCGACCGATACGCTAGATGTATGGTTTGACTCAGGGTCAACCAATTTTACCGTGCTTGCCAATCGCCCTGACTTAGCCAATCCTGCGGATTTATACCTTGAAGGCTCTGACCAACATCGGGGTTGGTTTCAGTCGTCGCTTTTGGTGAGTGAAGCGATTTATGGTCGTCCACCGTACAAGCAAGTGTTGACGCACGGATTTACCGTAGATGCCAAAGGCTATAAATTATCAAAATCCAAAGGCAATACCAAAGGCTTTGAGCCGCAAGAACTCGCCAATAAATATGGTATTGATATCGTGCGTCTATGGGTCGGCTCAAGTGACTACCGTTACGAGATGGCAGTATCGACTGAAGGCTTTGCGCGCACTACCGATATGTATCGCCGTATTCGTAACACCATTCGTTTTTTACTGGCGAATACAGACGACTTTGACCCAGCCACCGACATGGTGGATGCTAGCAAGTTGGTCAGCCTTGACAAGTACATTGTAAAACGCGCTGAGGCGGTACAAGCTGACATTCGCCAATCTTATACCAACATGGATTTTCACCAAGTGTGTCAAGCGGTGGTGGGTTTTTGTTCACAAGATTTGGGCGGTTTTTATTTAGATATCATCAAAGACCGTCAATACACCACCAAAGCCAATGGTAAAGCGCGCCGCTCAGCACAAACCGCGATTTATCATATTGCCCATGCGTTACTGCGCTGGATTGCACCAATTTTATCGTTTACCGCACAAGAAGCCTGGGAAATCTTAAAAGGGACGCATACAAGCAATGGCAATGGCTACATCTTTACCGAAGAATGGTATGAATTCCCACCAGTGGTATTAGATGACGTGAGCGAATCGGATTGGCAAGCGATTTTGAATGTTAAAGAAACCGTCAACAAAGCCTATGAAATTGCGCGCACCGACAAAGTGATTAATGCCAATTTGTCAGCCGATGTCACGGTATTCGCCCCAGACAGCACCGTCCAATCACTTAACAAACTGGGTGATGAGCTCAAATTTGTGTTGATTTCAAGTCAAGCAAGCGTAAAACCATTCGCCGAAAAACCAAGCAATGTGACCTATACCGATGAAGACAGCCAAGTTGCGGTAGTGGTCAAGCCTGCTACGGGTGAAAAATGTATCCGCTGTTGGCACATTCGCGAGGACATCGGCATCAATCCTGCCCATCCAGAAATCTGTGGTCGCTGCGTCGAGAATGTCGAAGGTCAAGGCGAGGTACGTCATTATGCCTAATACACAGGCAACCACTGCTGCCACTCATTCATCCACTACCCTACCCATCAACGGCAATAAAGCCATGATGTGGTATGGTATTGCGGTTTTGGCAATAATTGTCGACCAACTCACCAAGTTGTACTTTGAGCACAACTACCAGCTGTACCAAACCACGGCGATTATTGAGCCGATTTTTAACTTTACCCTTGCCCACAACTATGGCGCGGCGTTTAGTTTTTTGGCAGATAAAGGCGGCTGGCAAAAATGGCTGTTTGGCGGACTGGCACTGGCTGTTTCCTTGTGTCTCATGGCGTATCTACGCAAAATACCCCAACAAGCCAAATTATTGGCTTTGGGCTTGTCATTGGTGATGGCGGGCGCTTTGGGCAATTTGATTGATCGGGTGCGTCTAGGCTATGTGATTGACTTCTTGCATGTGCACTATGGCAATGCGTGGCATTTCCCGATTTTTAATATAGCTGATGTGGCGATTAATATTGGCGTTGCATTGATTTTAATCGATGCGTTTTTATTAGAATCCAAACGTAAAACCCTTTAATTTTTAGATGGATGAACAACCGCATGAATCATGACATTATTACGCCAAACGAACAAACCCGCATCACTCAAGACTCAACCGTTGATTTGCATTTTGAGGTCAGCTTAGAAAATGGCACCGTCATCGACTCAACCTTTGAGCGTGGCGAACCTGTTCGCTTGGTGGTGGGTGATGGCAGTCTGCTTGAAGGGTTTGAGAAGGTACTTATCAACTTGACAGCAGGTGACACGCGCACCGCATCGCTGTCACCTGAAGAAGCGTTTGGTGAATGGAACCCTGATAACGTACAGACTTTTAGTCATGCGCAGTTTGCCGTGACGGGCAATCTGCCTGAAGTCGGCACCATGATGGAATTTGAAGACAAAGGCAAAACCACGCTCGTGGGTGTGGTGAGTGACGTCACTGCAGATGCTATCAAAGTGGATTTTAATCATCCATTGGCAGGTCAAAATATACTGTTTAAAGTGCAGATTTTTAGAGTGACCCCCAAAGATAGTAAAGGTGTCACACTCAGCTGATATTCAACTGGCATTAAACTGAATGGAAGTTTTCAATAAAAAAACCGCTGATTAACTCTCAGCGGTTTTTTACAGTCTATCAATTAACCGTTTGGGTGTCATCGTCTGCCGCATCACCTTCTTTAGCGTCTGATTGTTGTGCCAGTGTTGCACGCTGCTCAAACCGTTCGCCCGTCGCTTTAATACCCCACACCAATTCTACAAAAGCGCGGTTATTGATGAGCGGCTCATCTTCGATAATCAAGAAATAGCCCGTTTTATTGATCCATAAAAACACAATACTGGTATTGGGCATTAGCATATCAATACTGGTAAAAAATGACACCCCATAGCCATGTACCGCCCAACCGCGCTGCTGTTGGCGCTCTAAAAAGCCATAAAAATCGGCGGCGGCTACCGACAGCGTATCTGCTTCTTGCTGGGTAAAGCCCATTTTTGCTAGACAGAAGCCTTCATCTGACGCAATTACGACACGGCGACTACCCGATAGACTCGCTGCTACATATTTTAAGAAATTATCCAGCTGCACGTGCGGAGCGACCACCCGCTTTTCAATGGTCTCAATCCACCCTTCTTCGATAAACATATCTAGCCAAGTGTCACTATAACGCTCACCCCATTCCCGCGCCGTCATACTTTGTTCAGGTGCAAGCACCGCTTGCAAGGCTAGTTGCTGCTCTGATGGATTGGCGCTTGAAAAACCATGCAATACCCCGGCAGGCGTTAAAATTACATAGGTGTCGTTTTGTTCTGGCATGGTGTTTTCCTTAAATTTGATAGACGGCAAAGGTAATGTTGTATGATAGCGTTGGTGAATGCAAAAGCTCATTCATCGAGTCGGTTAAGGTTAAGCAGCTTGCTTGGCAAAATATTCTTTGGTCTCAAGCCATTTGTCATTAAAGTCCCATTTGTTTTTTGACATTTCCCACCAAACCATACTAAATGCCAATCGGTCATGACAAACAAGACAATGGTTAAAGAATTCTTCTTCGATTTCGGCAATTTGTTCGGCTTGGTCTTCAGGGTCTTCTTCTTCCATGATATCTAATAACGCAGCAATCGTCGTTTGTGCCACTACTTTTGAGTCATCGGTGGACACACGCATTTGGTGTTGATAAGTGACTATTGAAGGCGATACCAATACACTCCAGCGCGTGGCGAGATGGCTTACTTTAAACACATACTCACCATGATTGACGCATTGGTCAAACCCTTGTAGCAGCGTTGGCGTTAGTTTTTCTCTCACTTGGTTGAGCATACGGTCGCCAAAATAGGGCACGTCAAACCAACAACCATAAAACATATCGGCTAACGCACCTTGCAACGGCTCTTTTTCATCAAGCTCCATCGCTGCCATGATGCGGCTGGTATGGATATCCATGTTCATCGGTTGGTCAATCACTTGTCGACTATAGAGACGAAAACTAAGCCAATGTTTTTGAAATTTTCTACGATTACGATTCGACAATGAATACATGCTGATTCCTCAAAAAATTAGCCTAATTATATAAAAAGTTATGTGACAAGGGTGAGGTATTAATGACTAGCGCTGTGAAAAACTGCCGCATTTATCCCCTACTATACTATTAAACCCGATTGCAATCAAAACGCTTCAGCATAAAAAAAGCGCAACTCCATCTAAACATGAATTGCGCTGTTGGGCAAGATAACAAGCTTGACTGATTAATCCAATAAGGTATCCATTAAATCAATCATAAACTCGCCGTCTTCTTGGGTCATCGGCTCAAAACCATCGCTCATCCCCAGTTCTTGTAAGACTTGTTCACCCTCTGCGGTGTCTTTTAAGCTTAATAAAGCATCGATAAATGGCTCACTGTCGGCAAAACTCTCTTTAACCAGTAGCACATGGCTGATATCGCTCAAATCACTTTCAATCAATACCTGCATCTGCGATAAGGTCAAGCGTGACAAGCTATGATAAACTTCAGATAAAAAGAATGCCGCATCGGCTTCGCCTTTAATCAAATTACGCGCAGCTGCTTGGTAAGTCTCGGTAACTTTCCAAGTAATGTCCGTTTCTAACAAATCCACGGCTTCTAGCAGACGAAGCCCAATCAATTTGACATCACGGTTGTCTGCCATGGCAATGGTGCAGCCTGCTTTTAAATCACCAAGTGCTGCAATGCCACTGTCGGCTTTTGCAGCAATCACCATTTCATCAGATTTGCCCAGTGGACGCGCCACGGCGCGATAACCCTGCTCCCGAATCATTGTCGCTGCGTCAAAGGGATTGGCATAGATAATATCCACGTTTTGCGCTTGGATTAAGTCGTTTTGTTCATGCGCAGACGCGGGTGTCAGTAAGTGAATGTGAATGCCGGATTTTTTTTGTAGCAGTGTATTGAGCATATGCCAGCCTGCAAAACGCTCAGGCGCGAAGTCAGGCGCAATGAGTAAATTAATTGTCATTAGGCTTGCTCCTCTAGCATTTTGCGATACAGTGCTTCAGCTTGCGCGATTTTGCTGCGTGATGGTTTGCGTCGTACCGAGGTATAGCCAACCGTTTCGCCATGGCGGATATTGGGTACAGCCGTTGCATACACCCAGTAGTAGCTACCATCTTTGCACAAGTTTTTGACATAGCCATGCCATTTTTTGCCCGCTTCGACTGTTTGCCACAAGTCTTTAAAGGCGGCTTTTGGCATTTGTGGATGTCGTAAAATATGATGCGGCGCGCCAATTAATTCATCACGGCTATAGCCACTGATATCCACAAAGGCGTCATTGGCGTGGGTGATAATGCCATCTAAATCCACGCGTGAAACGATAAGTTTGCCATCGGGGTAAGGTAGCTCGTTTTCGGTAGTATAAACGACACGACTTAAGCCATCTGAGTAAGTCAGACGATGCGCTGTGGCATCGCCAGCCGGTTTGTCCATATCGGGTAATTGTACGGATTTCATTACCTCTCCTTATAATAAATTTTTGATGGATAAATTTTTGATTGAGTCATGGTTGCTAATATTAGTGATTGGCTGACACAGTTAAGCTCTTTGTAAGTTTTAGATAAGTTTTGATAAGGCTTCAGCCGCGCGCTTCATATCCAAGAACACTAGACCCAATTTGGCATTTGGTTTGGTCAAAATGGTCAATACTGCTTCTGTACCTGATGCGGACATAATCACATAGCCTTTTTCGCCTTGCACCATAACGCGCTCGATACTGCCACGCGCTAGTTCTCGACCTGCACGGTCACCGAGTGATAGCAGCGCCGCTGACATCGCACCGACACGGTCTTCATCAATGCCTGCTGGCAATGCTGAGGCAATCATCAAACCATCGGTTGAAATCAGCGCAGAGGCTTCTACATCCGCTGAAGAGCTGTTTAGGTCATTTAAGATTTGTTGGAACATATCGGTACGCATATCAAGAACCTTTTTAGTAAACAAATTTAGAGGGTTAGTGAAAAAATTTAGGGGTTGGTGAACAAATTTACCGGTCAAAATAACCACAAGCTTGCACTCATCTAATCGGTATTAAACTCACTCGTCATTGTGGCGGGCAGATTGTAAAAATAACGGTACAAAATAATCGTATAAAAATGACCGTGCACAAATAGATGACAAACGTTGTCCAGTGACGGTTTGATTAAGCGTGGCTCATAGGTGATTGATGCAGGTTAATGGTTTAACCGCTGTAGCGACTATTTAATCGCAAGTGATTGTCACATAACGTTTTGTTGTACATATGATAACAGATTTGATGAAATTTTTACATTTTATTACAATACAATGAGACTGAAAAATTTTAGTGAGCGTCTGTGATATTCACATAATAAAAAAAAGCCAAGTCGATGACAGCTTGGCTTTTACAGTTAACAATAACCGTAACGATTAAGGTTTTTTAGCGTGAAGCACTTGCCCATGCAAACGCGCCAGTCCATCCACCATGCGCTGCTGCAAGATAGCGGTAATTTCATTTCGGGTTTTACCCGCAGGGTCAATGGCTGCTAATGGCAACACATACGCTTTGGCAGGGGGGTTATCAAGGACACGTTTGACGCTATCTATCAAGCTAATATCGCCATAATATGGAATGTTTTGGTCAAGTTCGCCATCTTGGTTGACATAGCAAATCACAATCGGTTGAATGAGCACTTGGCTGTCCATCGCAGACTGCAACAAATTGCCATAAATACGTTTAATCGCTGTGCCGTCTGTGGTCGTCGCTTCTGGGAAGAAAACCACGGGTGAGCCTTGTGATAAAAACTCACGCATCTGCTCACTGATTTTGCTGGTATCGCCCGAACCGCGCTGGATAAATAAAGTGTGGGCGGTGGTCGCCATCCAGCCAATCACCGGCCAATTCGCGATTTCGGCTTTGGACAAAAAGAAGGTCGGTACAATACTACCCACCACAGGGATATCAAGCCAAGAGATATGGTTGCTCGCCCATAGCGCGTGATGTGTCGGTATTGGCTCAAGTGCAATCACCTCAATGCCTAACGCTTTGAGCGATTTTTTACAGAATTTTTGAATCAATTGGATGATTTGCTGATTATCGGGATTTGGTGTGTGGCTAATCTGCCACGCATAGCCAATACCTGTTTGAATCGCTGCCATTAAATTTACAACGCGCTTGATGCGTTGCCACTGGGTCGCCAAATTCTTTTTACTATAGGTAGCAGGTTGTCGCAGTTGTTTTGCTGTTTCGCTAAGCAGGCTACTGATCGTTAACGCCGATGGCGCGGTTTTATGGTTAGATTTTTGCATAAGGTAAATATGTGAATGAAAAATTGTGGATGTAGTATAGCAAATTATTGGGCACACAGCTTATTAGGTCTGTTTGATTTTTAAAGGTCAGCAAATAGGGTTTATCTTGTTTAAGATTAGCACTTTTGCCTTTATCAATAAACAAGTTAGTGCAAATAGTGCTGATAGCGCGGTTTGACCTGTTCAAACGGCAACCAAACAAACACATCGGCACAGTCAAACTCAGGGTCATAACAAGCCTCTGCGCCAAGACTACAGCCCATTTTGACATACATTTTTAACGGCGCTGGCAAGGCAAAATTTTGCGGATTCGCCAAGTCCACATCAGCCACTTGCGCCAAATCGATAGCGGATAATTTGTCTTCTGGCAATTTACGGGTCACTTTGACATCTAGCTTGGTACTATCAAGCTGATGATCTAACCAGTTTTGCACATTGCTCTCTTCCATCGGAACTGAGGCACAGCCCATAAACGCATTGACATTGTAAGCTTTGGCAACTGCCGCGATGGATTCCCACAAATGATTAATCGTGGTAATACCTCGGTAATCTGGGTGCACACAGGTGCGACCGATTTCTAGCACATTATACGGGTAATCATCGAGCAAGCGACCCAGCCTAAACTCATGCTCGCTATAAAACTGCCCAGCTTTTATCGCGCCGTTTTTATCTAATAATCGGGTGGTTGCCACCGCGAGTGGCTGCCCAAAGCTATCTTGCCGAGTTTCGTCATACACCACCACATGGGTGCAATAATTATCAAAATCATCCCGATCTAGCGGCTGCTCTGAGCTTGGATGAAATCCCGCAAAACTTACTGAAAACGCTTGGGTAAAGGTCAAAGTACGTAGGCGCTGGGCATTGAGTAAATGCTGCTCGTTTTGTAGCGAAAACTTATCCTCACTCACGTTAATCATCACTGACTTAAATAACGGGCGATGACGCGCACTTGGGCGGCTAAGCGTTGGCTTCACCAGCGGTGCTAGGGTCTCGACCACAGCCATATCAGCAAAATTATGTGCCAGCAACTGCGCAATCAACTGGGTATTAAAAAGACTATCAACAGGATAAGTGGCGATATCTTCGTATAATTTGGCGCCGTTATTTTGTGCTACAAAATTAGTTTCTACAAAATCAGTCATCTTACTGTTACCTATGGTGGTTTTTGCTATGGCATTAGCCAGCTGCTGAGCGAAAAATGCCTTAGCTTGTCACTGACTCATTCTCAACGCTACAAAGTCGCCATCATCCGATTTGATAGTAGTCTGCATGAGGTCAGTATGCGTGACACCCGTGTCGTTTCAATGACGTTTTCATGGCAAAACCATGACCAAACCTTTGCCTTTACCCCCGTTTTAAGTTACTAATTGTAAATTTGATTAAAAGTTCTGCAAAAAAACCTTATATTGATATGCATAATCCATCTATCGTGTCTAGCGCTTTTTCTAACGCGGCTATCGACTATTTAAGCGAATGTTTAACTTAATAGACTTAAATAGTAATAGTACACTTATAAATAGACACATTTTTACACTCACAACGAAAGGATAAATCATTGGAGTATTTTGAGCGTTATGAAGGTGGTGAAAAAGCCATCTTAGTCCATTTAAATATTACCCATCTCAATGACCCAGACGATTTGGAAGAATTTGAATTACTGGTGGATTCGGCAGGGGCACAAAAACAAGCCTTGGTCACAGGTACGCGGTCTAAGCCTGACGCCAAATACTTTGTGGGTACGGGTAAAGCCGAAGAAATCGGGGAACTTGTCAAGCAATATGAGGCAGATATTGTCATTTTTAACCATAGTTTGACCCCATCGCAGGAGCGCAATATTGAGCGCTTGGTGCAGTGCCGTGTGCTTGATAGAACGGGTCTTATCTTGGATATTTTTGCCCAGCGTGCGCGAACCTATGAAGGTAAACTGCAAGTTGAGCTTGCCCAGCTTAATCACTTAGCGACTCGCTTGGTACGCGGCTGGACGCACTTGGAACGCCAAAAAGGTGGTATTGGTCTGCGCGGTCCAGGCGAAACCCAGCTTGAAACCGATAGACGCTTGTTACAGGTGCGTGTCGGGCAGCTCAAAGCCAAGCTTGATAAGGTCAAACAAACCCGCGCACAAGGTCGTGCCAAACGCCAAAAATCATCGGTGCCGACAATTTCACTGGTCGGTTATACCAATGCAGGTAAATCCACCTTATTTAATACCCTGACCCATGAAAACATCTATGCCGCCAATCAGCTATTTGCGACGCTTGACCCGACGCTACGGAGTGTGTCGTGGTCGGGTGTGGGTAAGGTGGTACTTGTCGACACGGTCGGTTTTGTTCGCCATTTGCCGCATGAGCTAGTGGAAGCCTTCCATGCCACGCTAGAAGAAACCTTAGAGGCAGATTTGTTGCTGCATGTCATTGATAGTCATCGTGAAGACATGCATGAGCAAATCGCCGCGGTACAATCCGTGTTAGCGGAAATTGATAATCAAGTGCCTGTGCTAAATGTGTTTAATAAAATTGATCTCACAGGTGAGCCGCCACATATCGGTTATAGTGATAAAGCCAAGCCCAATCGGGTGTATGTCTCTGCCCATGAGCAATTAGGTATCGAGCAACTTACCCTTGCCGTGCAGCAGTTATTGGTGGGTCAATTACAGCGGTTTGAATTAACCTTACCGGCCAATTTTGGACAATTGCAACACGAATTGCATAAGTTAGAAGTGATTGAAGACCTCAGCTATGATGAGACGGGTCAAACCAAACTGACTGCAATGATGTCGGTGGACAAGCTTAAGCAGTTGTTGGGTGAATTTGGTATCGGACCTGAAGAAGTGTTGTCGCAAGCGCAAGCCAAACTGCTTGCGCCAGTGCTTGAGCCATTTGAACAACTACTACAGCAGCCATTGGATACCGTCAACGAGACATAACTTGTTATCTATTTAACAATATAATAATAGTAGACCTGCATCAAAATTTAAGTTGATGCAGGTTTTTTTTGACTGAATAAATGACCGTAAAGTCCGATAAACTGCGCCTATTGACCATAAGTTGGTTAAATCTTAAAAATATATTTGTCAATTTGTCATTCTTTTGTCATGTCCTCCCTTACGCTATCAGATTTTTTTCAGTTATTTTGAGGGTTATTTGAGTTTATTTTTTATCAATATCAATAATTTAGGTTATTTTCCCCAATTTATGTGGATAACCATGTGGATAACTTATGACTTGACAACAATAAACCGCATATCACTATAGGTTATCTCTAAATTGGTTATTTTTTAACCAATTATTTTAGTTATATAAATCATAGAGTTATAGTTTTTTGCAAAGTGCAAGCAAAAAATTTTACTTTTTTTTTTAAGTTTTAAGGCTTGAAAATTTGATAATTTTTATGGCTAAAAATTTTGAACCCTTGTCTTTCTAATCCTTCGTATCCAACCCAAAAAGTCTACAAATTGTTTGGCAATTGATTCCCTTATTTCCCCTTATCTGATTTTTTGTAAACTTTAACCAGTTTTTGACAGATTTATGGTATATTTCATGCCAATTATTTTATAATATTGTTATCAAATGTCATTGAAACATAACGGATTTTATCTTTTTATGTCAGTTTAAAGCCTTACGCTGACCTCAAATTTTATAGTCATTTGCTTTACCGTGACGTATTGTCAAAAATTTTACATAGGTATATTTATGGTATTGTTTGCAAAGAAACCTCGCCTAGCCTATTTGCTATCGGCTTCCCTATTGTCATTGGGCAGTTTGGCAAGTATGGATGCAGCGAACGCTGGCAATATGTATGTGTTTAAAGACAGCAACGGTCAGGTACTGTTGACCAATGTAGTCAGCAACAATCGCCCTGCAGGAAATAACTTCCAAAATTTTACCAAAAAAGTCAAAGTGACTTATTACGCGGATACCAATGTGCATAGTTATAGCAATTGGGGCGCCAATGAAGCTGCAGTAGCTGCTAGTGCGCGTGGCAACAAAAATAGCTACGATAGTATGATTGTGGCTTCTGCGCTGCGTCATGGGGTTGACCCTGCATTGATGAAAGCCATGATGCATACTGAATCAGGTTTCAATCCCAACGCGCGTTCACCTGTTGGGGCACAGGGGTTAATGCAATTAATGCCTGCGACAGCTAGGCGGTTTGGTGTGTATAACGCTTGGAACCCTGCGGAGAACATCGAAGGCGCGGCAAAGTATTTAAAATTTTTACAAAACCGTTTTGGTAATGTTCAGCATGTGATAGCGAGCTATAATGCCGGTGAAGGCAACGTCAGTAAATACGGCGGTATCCCCCCATTTCGTGAAACTCGTGACTACGTACAACGCGTGTTAAGCCGCTACAACAACCTATATCGCAATGACCCCAATCTGCGCTCTAGTACTAGCAGCAATGGCTTTCAAAATGTTAGCTATAATTCATCAAATCCTTATACGATTGTCCGCTGACAACCATGTCTATAAGCCCAAAGCCAGTTTAATACTGGCTTTTTTATGTTACAAATTTATGCTGCTTTTGCCTTTAATTTGTTGCATTAAACGCTATCATACTAAATATCATCGTCAACTTATTGTTGATAAATATATTTAATCGTTTGATTGTCTTTAGGAAACCGTCATGTTACGAATTGGCTTATTTCTTTTAACTAACCTAGCGGTGATGGTGGTGTTTGGTATCGTCATGAACGTCATCGCGCCAATGCTAGGGTTCAATTTGGGCGGTACAGGCACGACTAGCCTGCTGGTGATGTGTTTCATCTACGGCATGATAGGGTCTTTCGTATCGCTGTTGATGTCAAAATGGCTCGCCAAACGCTCGACAGGTACGCAAGTTATTGAACAGCCTGCTACCCAGTTGGAGGTTTGGTTGGTCGAAACGGTTCGCCGTTTGGCGCAAAACGTCAATATTGATATGCCAGAAGTGGGTATCTTTGAGAATCCATCGCCCAATGCCTTTGCGACAGGTTGGAATAAAAACAAAGCTTTGGTTGCGGTATCGACTGGGCTACTGCAATCGATGAACAAAGAAGAAGTCGAAGCGGTACTTGCGCATGAGATTGGTCACGTTGCCAATGGTGATATGGTGACTTTAGCGCTTGTTCAAGGGGTGGTTAACAGCTTTGTGATGTTCTTTGCGCGCATTGTGGGGTTATTTGTAGATCAAGCGGTCTTTAAAAATGACAGCAATTCACCTGGTATGGGCTATTACATTACCAGTATGGTGTTAGATATTGTGTTTGGTATTGCCGCACAAGCAGTGGTCATGTGGTTCTCTCGTTATCGTGAATACCGTGCGGATGAAGCAGGCGCGCGTTTGGCGGGTAAATACAACATGATTGCTGCCTTAGAAGCGTTAAAACCTGCCAGCCAGCAGCCTGACTATATGCCACCAGGCCTGAAAGCCTTTGCCATTAATGAAGGTAAAGGGGGATTTAGTTTTGCCCAGTTATTTGCCAGCCACCCCTCCTTAGATGACCGTATTGCGCATTTACAAAAATTGGCTACCTAAACATTTGAGTATTTGAGCACTAAAAAACCCAATCAAATGATTGGGTTTTTTAATTAGCTTTTACTACACTTAAAAAATACCTTTAACCGTATTAAAATGACTTATTTGGTCAGTTTTTGCGCATCCATGGCATCTTTGTGTAGAAGGGTGTTGAGCTCATCGATGATTTCAATCCAACCTGCATCTGCGCGGTATTCGTCTTTTAAAAATTTACGTTGGCTGTCATTCCAAAAAGGCGCATCGCTCAGCTCGACTGACTGTGGCAGTTGGTGATTTTGGATAAAAGCTTCAATTGATGCATCATCGCTGTCCATGCCCATTTGCTCAAACAACATATTAATGTTTCTTTCGCCATCTATCATCATTGTGGTTCTCCTATTTTTTTTTAAAAGTATCAACGGTTATTGTAATATCATTATTTTCTAGCACTATTTTTATTTAAAAATAATCAAAAAAGTGCCATGGGTTATTGTTACCGTTAGCATTGTAGCCAAAATTGGGTAAAAAAAATGTGATTTGATTGTATAGTGTGGTTATTTCATGTAAAAAGACCAGCCTTATGAGGCTGGTTTTTTTGGTTAAAACATTCTAACCTAATTAGTTAGGTAATAAGTGGCTTACCGCATCACGCTCTTCAGCGAGCTCAGTTTCGGTGGCTTTCATTTTTTCTTGTGAGAAAGCCGATGAAACATCTAGCCCTTCAACAATTTTCCAATCGCCATTTTGGCAAGTACATGGGAATGAATAGATAAGACCTTTTTGGATACCGTACTCACCATTTGAGTAAACACCCATAGATACCCAATCATTCTCGTCAGTGCCTAGTGCCCATGAACGAATGTGCGCAATGGCAGCGTTTGCCGCAGATGCCGCTGATGAGGCACCACGTGCTTTAATGATGGCAGCACCACGTTGTTGTACGTTAGGGATATAAGTACCTTCGTACCAGTCACGTTGTACTTGATCTAGGGCAGATTGACCTTTTACAGTCGTGAAGGTCAAATCTGGGTACTGGGTTGAAGAGTGGTTACCCCAAATGATCATTTTTTTGATGTCATTTACGGTGGTTTCAGTTTCTTCAGCCAATTGCGCCATACCACGGTTATGGTCAAGACGTGTCATCGCTGTAAAGTTACGTGGATCTAGGTCTGGGGCATTGCGCTGTGCGATTAAGGCGTTGGTGTTGGCGGGGTTACCCACAACCAATACTTTGACAGTACGGCTAGCGTTGTCATTTAACGCTTTACCTTGTGCAGAGAAGATGGCGGCGTTGGCTTCGAGCAAATCTTTACGCTCCATGCCAGGACCACGAGGACGGGCACCTACCAGTAGGGCATAGTCCGCATCTTTGAACGCAACATTAGCGTCGTCAGTTTGTACGACGCCCGCTAGCAATGGGAATGCACAATCTTCAAGTTCCATTACCACACCTTTTAAGGCTTCTAAAGCTGGCGTGATTTCTAATAATTGTAAAATGACAGGTTGGTCTTTACCTAACATATCACCCGATGCGATACGAAATAATAATGAATAACTGATTTGACCAGCAGCACCAGTCACCGCAACACGAACAGGCTGTTTCATTGAAAGCTCCTATTATGATAAGTACAAGATCCTTTGCAAATGCAAAGCAGTGAAAAAAGCAGAAAA
The DNA here is from genome assembly GCA_016888885.1 of Faucicola osloensis. Taxonomy (GTDB): domain Bacteria; phylum Pseudomonadota; class Gammaproteobacteria; order Pseudomonadales; family Moraxellaceae; genus Faucicola. Next base: position 2,498,146 of record CP069437.1, on the reverse strand, counting down.
AGTTGTCTAAAAAAGCTTGCCTAGTTTATCACTTGCCACCACCAAAGACCATAAATTTATGGGGTCAATTGGCGAGTTACCTAGACAATGATAGGTTTCACACCGTCAAACACCAAGATAGAAAATGCTTAAACCTAAGCAAAAATTGATACCGCCATCCCTCAATAATTACCATCAATCAAAAACTGACTGGGACAGGTATAAGAGCGTGTGGCACATTGGGCAAAACGTCCGTTGTTGTCATAGCACACGTTAATATAGGTCAGTACAGATTGACCTGCACTATTTTTTTGACAGAAAAAATTAAACGAGTTTGGCTTCATGCCAGGGTTTAAAGATAACAATTGACGGCTCAAGCCATTGGACGCGAATCGATAACTGCGACCGCTACTGAGTTCTTTAGGGATTTTTAATTGACTGGCAAGCGAGGTAATGGTGCGAAAATAATTAGGGGTACTTAGACCACTGCAGCGACCATACTGCTGCCAAATATTTTTGCGAATATTACCGTCTGGAATGACTTTTGAGGTGAGATTTTCTTGCAGTGGCGACATGCTGTAGCGGCTATTACTACAAGAATGGTTTGCCACCCGATAAAAATTCACCGTCATCGGATTGCCTTCGATACATTGGCGAAGATTACCCATGTATGGGTTTAGCTTGCAGATGGCAGGGGATAATTCAACTCCTAAAACACTGTCGGCATGGGCAGCTGGGGTTGCTAAAGCACCCATCACCGCCAAGCAGCCAACTGACAAATAGCCACTAAACTTTGTGCTTTTTTGATGACTTGAGTTGATAACTAAACTCGCTAAATTTGCCGCCGCCTCATCTTGAAACTTTGCTCTAAACTTTAACGACCCCAATGTGGCGGTGTTTGAAACCGTGTGCCAGGTGGTAAAATCGAGTAATGTTTTCAGACAAGATGACAGCATAGCAATTAAACCAAATAGTCAATAATTAAAAACAAGCAGGTTGTTTTAACGTTTACAGTGAGCTTTTAAAATAGAAGTGATAAAAATGGTCATTGACTTATTAATTTTTTGCTTGAAATAACTAAATTTTTGCCAAACGAAACTAATGTTTATGAGTCATGCCAATTTTTTGAAATCATACTAACTAGGTCAGATTTTGTAAACCCTGTATATACTAAAAAACAACAGTAATTTATTGACCATTATCAATCAATTAGCTGTTGTTTTTGCGAAAATTTAGCAGGTTTATTTAATTCAGATTAATTTAATATTTAGCAGCAATGGTACCCATACGCTCACTAATCGGTTGGTTGCTGCCGCCAAGGAGCACATCATAATTGGTCGCATTTTCCATCACGGCTTTGACATAATTGCGCGTTTCTGCATAAGGGATGGTCTCAACATACTGATCTGCCGCCAGGCTACCGTTCTCAGGTTGCCAAGTTTTGGCCTTACCTGGTCCTGCATTGTAGCCCGCGGTGGCGAGTACAGGCTGACCGCCCAATTTATTTAAAATGTCGCCCATATAATACGTACCGTAGCGGATATTGGTATCACCCCCTGCGACGCGAGATGGCTCATACGGTTCGCCCAATTTACGTGCGATATAGCGCGCGGTGTCTGGCATGATTTGCATCAACCCCCCTGCCCCAACACCCGAACGCGCGCCGATATTAAAGCGGCTTTCTTGACGCATGATGCCATACGCCCACGCAGGATCGATTCCTGCTTGGCGGCTGTATTGCACGACACTAGACTGATGGGGCATTGGGAATGCCAGTGCCGAATTTGGAATCGTTTTGGTGGATTCCAATGCGTAGATAGCACGGTCGTACCATCCCATGTCCGATGCGGTTTGTGCCGCTGCCAAAATCATTGTCTCATCACCACGATCACGTGCTTTTTTTACTGCCCAATTCCATTCACGGTTGGTATAGCTGGGATTGGCGGCAAGTTTATAGAGGGTAAATGCGCGATTAAAGAAACTATCGTTTGCGAGGCGTGAGTAGTCACTATTGCTCACCGGTGGCGTGGTCGGCAATCGGTCAAAACGTTGTCCAATTTGGTCTTTGGCAAGCAGCCCATAATAGTCATTGGTTTGCGCCAATTGACTAAATAGCTGATTGGCTTGTTGACGCTGCTGGTTAGTGCCGCCCAATTTGTAGGCTTTGGCAAGCCAATATTGCCATATCGGTTGCTGCTGATTTTTATAGTCCATTGCGCCAATAGCTTGTGCCAAATCTGACCATCGGCTATAGCGTATCGCTGCTTGGGCATAGTTTTCGGCTTCTTCATTGTTAAATGGTACGCCCAGACTTTTTTGCATCCAATCAACCGCGTCACTACTAAACCCTTGATCGGTATTGACCCCCATCCTTGCCACACCCAAGGTACGGTAGGCATATTGACGGGTTTTGGCATCAAAAAACTGCGGATTTCGCCCCAAATCATAATTGAGCTGCATCGCCGCTTCGCTGACAGATTTTTTGGCAAGTTGTCCTAATCCGTATAGATATAAATATCGATTGCTGGCGGTTGCTGGCATACTTCCGAGTTGTGAGAAAAACGCGTTGGGACTGCTACTGATGCTCATGAGCTGATTATAGCTCAGCTGCACGCCCAATCGGCTGGCAAGCTGCACGATATCGCCATTGTTGCCCGTGCGTAGCATACGATACAGCCGCTGCTCACGGTCATCATTGCTAACCATGCGATTGCCATTGAGCTCTGTCGCCAACTGTTGGCAAAGCTGCGGCAGTTTTTTATCAGTATTAAGCCAAACATTACCTTTTTCGGTATAAGCACGCATGCTATCGCCACCATGATTGAAACCTAACGCAATGGCACAAGCTTCACTGGCATCAGGATTGGTTACATAGCTTGCCACTTGTCTAACCGCCTCATAATCACCCATCCGCGCTTTGGTTTCTGCATAATCCGCCGCCAATTTTTCTGCCATCGCCGTTTGTGGATAACGGTTGGCAAAACTCACAATCGCTGATGCCGGCTCGGCGTCTAAGTCTTTATTAAGCTGCCAATATTCTGGATACATGGCTAGACTGCCACCCGCCATCATTTGCTGATAGTTGCCCATTTGCGATAAGTTGCCACGGCTAGCTTCCCGTTCGGCCTGGTTAAAATAACTATCCGCCGTGCTAGGCGTCCCTACAGAATAGCTACTAGCGCAAGCAGATTGTGCAAAAACAGCAATCACACCGCATGAAATCATCGAAAGCTTGAGATTTTTCATAATAATTGGTAAGACCTTTAATAGGATAAATAAATAGCATAAATAGGCAAAAAATGACAAAAGTACTGTAAAAATTGGTTAACCTTGCTGAAGCGATTATAACGATTGTCGACTAAAAAAAATTTACCCAAATCTCAACTAATTGTATAAAAATGTTGCAGCGTATTTTATATGACAAATAGTTTTTTAATTTTAAATTTAATTAACTATAAATTATATATTATTTGGCTTATGATAAGCCTAATATTAGATAACTAAATGCGATAAGCCATGACCCATACCCAACACGCCCTAAATATTCAACAATACCAAGACAAATCCCACAACTACCTTAATAGCGCTGTTCATGCGCAAGGCGCTGAGTTCGACAAAATAAAGCAGTTGATTGAGGCGCACAAGCTTAAGCATATATTGGATTTGGGCTGTGGCGGTGGGCACGTCAGTTATCAGGTGGCACCTGTTGCCACATCAGTGATTGCTTATGATATTACCCCTACGATGACCGAAGTTGTCGCCAGCCAAGCCAAAACACGCGGCTTAACCAATATCACCACGCAAATCGGTACAGCAGAAAAATTACCCTTTGCCGACCACCAATTTGATGCCATTATCACGCGCTATTCTACGCACCATTGGCAAAATGTACCACAAGCGCTGTTTGAGATGCATCGCGCTCTAGCTGACGGTGGCAAAGTGGTGATTGTCGATGTGTTGGGCAATAGCAACCCTGTGCTCAATAATTTTTTACAGACCATTGAAACCATCCGCGATCCCAGTCATGTCAAAGATTATAGTCTTGCCGAGTGGTTGTATTTTGCAGAAATCACCGGTTTTAGCGTGGCGACTGTCGAGGTGCAAAAACTGGCGTTAAATTTTGACAGTTGGGTCGAGCGTATGCATACAACTGATACCAGCATACAAGTAATTCGAGCCTTACAAAAAAATTGTGCCGCGTCTGTTAGACAATATTTTGAGATAGATGAGGCTGGCAATTTTAGCACCGATGTTATTTATTTAGTGCTGTCAAAATAATCCCTACCGCATCTTGCCAAAAAAATCTGTTATAATTAAGGGTTTATTTTAGGCGAAACATTTAGGTGTAGTCATGACAGTTGCTACTTTTGACCCAAAAGCACAGATTTCCAAAACTCAAAATTTGGTAACGCCAACGCTAGCGGCGAGTGTTGAACCCACCATGCCGCCAGCGGATGCTCGTGTCAAACGCGTGTTTATCGAGACCCAAGGCTGTCAGATGAATGTGTACGACTCTGAAAAAATGGCAGATGTGCTAGGCGATTCGCATGGGATGATACTGACGGACAATCCTGAAGAAGCCGATGTGCTGCTCATGAATACCTGCTCGATTCGTGAAAAAGCGCAAGAAAAAGTATTTTCTGAACTCGGACGCTGGAAAAAACTTAAAGAGAAAAATCCCAATCTGGTCATCGGTGTGGGTGGCTGCGTGGCGTCACAAGAAGGCGATAAAATCCAAAGCCGTGCCCCGCATGTCGATATGGTGTTTGGACCGCAAACCCTGCATCGCCTGCCAGAACTGTATGACCAATCCACCAAACAGCTGGATGTCAAACCCAAAAACCGTATCGGCGTCGTCGATGTGTCTTTCCCTAGCATTGAAAAATTTGACTTTTTACCCGAGCCCAAAGTAGAAGGGTTTAAGGCGTTTGTATCCATCATGGAAGGCTGCTCAAAATACTGCTCATTTTGCGTGGTGCCCTACACCCGCGGCGAAGAAATCTCACGCCCCCTCGATGACGTACTTGCCGAGATTGACAGCCTTGCTAGCCAAGGGGTACGTGAAGTAACGCTATTGGGGCAAAACGTCAATGGCTACCGCGGCGAAAAACACGATGGCACGATTTGCCGTTTTAGTGAGTTATTACATTATGTGGCACACGTTGACGGCATTGAGCGCATTCGCTATACCACCAGCCACCCACTGGAATTTAGCGATGATATCATTGAAGCGTATGCCAAAATACCAAAACTAGTATCTCACCTGCATCTACCTGTGCAAAGTGGCTCCAATGCTATCCTAGCCGCCATGAAACGTAACCACACCATTGATATCTACGTTGAGCAAATCCGCAAACTGCGCGCGGTGCGCCCTGATATGTATTTATCAAGCGATTTTATTATCGGTTTTCCCAATGAAACCGACCAAGATTTCCAAGATACGCTCAATCTCGCCAAAGATTTGGATTTTGACCATTCGTATAGCTTTATTTATTCCAAGCGCCCTGGTACGCCTGCGTCAGACTTGCCCGACAATATCGATATAGCAACCAAAAAAGCCCGTTTGGCGGCGTTTCAGCAAGTGATTATTGACTCAACATGGGCAAAAACCCAAGGCATGGTGGGTCAAACCGTGCGTGTGCTGGTGGAGCAACATGGCGACCGCAATCCTGAATTTTTGATGGGAACGGCAGATAATACGCGAACGGTATTGTTTAAAGGCGATGACGCGTTGATTGGTAAACTGGTAATGGTAAAAGTCACGCGTGCCATGAGTCCGCATTTGGTGGAAGGTGAGTTGATGGAAGTGTTGGGTTAAGATAATGGCATTTGACATGTGGTTTGATTGTGACAATGAGAAAATCAATTGTCAAATTTCGCATGAGGACGAACGTATTTTACGTTTAGCCGAAGGTAACACTAACTTTTCAACGCTTACTTGGCTATTGGATAACTTTTATAATGACCCAGTGATTTATCCGAATGTTGCTAAATCACGGGTCGTTGAATTAAATAATTTGGCAGACTATTTTGCGAAAAATAACCGTAAGCAATCTATCACTCACTGTCAGAAAATCGAAAACTTTATCCGTTTGTTAGTTGAAAAAATGCAAGTTATTCATTGCATCAGTGACTAAAACACATCATTTAAACAGTAGATTGTGTGTGAATTTTCATCGCCATTACTTGGCGAATCATTTCACTGATATGTTTTTTAGTATCATCATCTTGGGTTACAAGCCAATCACTCACATCTTTATCCAGCAAATGCTGTTGTTGTCGCAACCGATTAAGATGGGAAATTTGTGTCGCTCTTTGAGCATTTGAGAAATCGTATTCAGTTTGCATATTGTTTTTCCTCGTTTTTGGTTGCTTTTCGTGCAGATATTAACCGAATCATATCATCATTATCCACATAACAATAGACAACAACTAATAAGCGATTTGCCATTCCTAATAATACAAATCTTGTTTCATCGTGGTCAAAATCTTCACGTACTAGCGCATTCGGGTCAAGTAATGCAATTTTTGCTTCATCAAAACTTACACCATGTTTGATTTTATTACTCTCAGCTTTATTTTGGTCAAAAGTAATTTGTATCAATTTAGCGACCTACATTCATTTTTTCATTCACCCTAGAAAAATATATCACATCTCTTTTTCTTTCGTCACCCTTAACACTTCTTCAAGCGTGGTTTTCCCTGCCAACACTTTTTTGAGTCCATCGGCTCGGATGGATGGTGTTTTGCTACGGGCATACGCTTCTAACTCAAACTCCGCCGTTTGGCTATGAATCAGTTGTCGCAGTTTGTCATCCACAGGCACCACTTCATAAATCGCAGTACGTCCCCGAAATCCTGATTGATTGCATTTCTCACAGCCCACAGGTTTTGGCAGTTTAATCTCACCAACTTCGTCTATTTCAGTAAAAATCTGCGTTTGATAGGCATCGGCAAGTGCCCATGTATGGCAATGCGGACACAAGGTGCGCACTAGTCGCTGTGCCACCACACCAATGAGGCTCGATGACAGCAAAAACGGCTCAACCCCCATATCTTGTAGCCGCGTCACCGCACCAATCGCGGTGTTGGTATGCAGGGTTGAGAGTACCAAGTGACCTGTGAGTGACGCTTGCACCGCAATTTCTGCGGTCTCTAAATCGCGAATCTCCCCCACCATCACCACATCAGGGTCTTGGCGTAGCATGGCTCGCAAACTACGGGCAAAGGTCATATCTACTTTATTATTGACTTGGGTTTGCCCAATACCATCTAGCTGAAATTCAATCGGGTCTTCAGCGGTCAAAATATTACGGGTGTTATCGTTCAAATCCGTCAAAGCCGCGTACAGCGTCGTGGTTTTGCCCGAACCTGTCGGACCTGTGACAAGAATAATGCCATGCGGACGATGAATTAAGCGTTTAAGCTCGCTATAATCACTGTCTGACAATCCCAAATAGGTCATATTTAACCGACCCGCTTGTTTATCCAAGAGCCGCATCACCACACGCTCACCAAAATTTGATGGTAAGGTCGACACCCGCACATCCACTTCTCGCCCAGCCAGACGTAATGAGATGCGGCCATCTTGCGGCACCCGTTTTTCAGCGATATCGAGTTTTGCCATCACCTTGATACGCGACACCAGTAGTGGTGACAATTCCCGTTTTGGACTGACGATTTCTTTGAGCACCCCATCTACCCGAAAGCGCACCGATAGCCGTTTTTCAAAGGTTTCAATGTGAATATCTGAGGCGTTTAGGCGTATGGCTTCGGACAATAGTGCGTTAATCAGGCGAATGATGGGCGCGTCATCTTCTTGGTCCATCAAGTCTTCCGTCTCAGGGACACTGTCAGCAAGACTCATCAAATCGGGATGGTCTTCAAGCCCAGCGGCAATATGCTGAGATTCCCCTGTATTGCCTGCATAGACAGCGGCTAACTGCCTTTCAAAATCGTCACTTTGTGCCATGGCAAAATTCAATGGCAGCGGTACCCCTGCTTGACTGGCAAAACGGTTGGCTTCGTTGATGGCTTCCATAGGGGTATCAGCGGTCATCAACAACGTCGGCGGGGCAGTCACATCTTGCGAGTATTGCAACAGCAGTTGATGACGTTTGGCAAAACTATAGGGCAAGGCAATCGGATTTAGCATAGGGATTATCAAATGAAATAAGCCAAGAAAAGATGCGTTCCATTGTAGCTTATCAACAAGACAAATCCTACCAAGGCGCACAAAAAGACCCTGAGACAAGCTATATTTTGTTATACTAAAGCATTTTTTACTGATTGATAACCATGCCAATCAAACTCTAAAAAGGGATGACAATGACCCAAACCACTTCAACTCAAAATTCTTCAAGCCAAAATACGCTGATAACCGCAAACGACCTCCTACACATTGGTTCGCGCACGTTTACCTCTCGTTTGCTCGTCGGTACTGGCAAATATATAGATTTGGCACAAACAGGCGAAGCCATCGCTGCCAGCGGCGCCCAAATCGTCACTGTCGCCATTCGCCGCGTGAACATCGGGCAGAAAAAAGATGAACCCAATCTACTCGATGTGATTTCTCCCGAGAAATACACCATTCTGCCCAACACCGCTGGCTGTTTTGATGCTGATACTGCCGTTCGTACCTGTCAGTTAGCGCGTGAATTGTTGGATGGGCACAACCTTGTCAAACTTGAAGTATTGGGCGATGAAAAAAATCTGTATCCCAACGTCATCGAAACTGTCAAAGCCGCTAAGACCTTGATTGATGATGGCTTTGATGTGATGGTGTACACCTCAGATGACCCGATTGTTGCCAAAGAACTAGAGAGCATGGGCTGTGTGGCGATTATGCCATTGGGCAGTTTGATTGGCTCAGGTCTAGGATTGCTCAATCGCCATACCTTAAGTCTCATCATCGAGCAGACCCAAGTGCCTGTCTTGGTGGATGCAGGCGTGGGTACCGCCAGTGATGCCGCCATCGCCTTGGAATTGGGCTGTGATGGTGTGCTGATGAACACCGCGATTGCCCATGCGCAAAACCCTGTGTTGATGGCGTCTGCCATGAAACATGCGGTGATAGCTGGACGTGAGGCTTTCTTGGCGGGTCGTATGCCAGCGCGGTATATGGCACAAGCTAGCTCGCCACAGACTGGCTATTTTTTCCGCTAATTTATTATTTCACACTTAAGGACATCGCATGCGTCTGCTCACCGCCATTGACCAGTTATTTATCTTACTTGAAAATCGCAATCAGCCGATGCACATTGGTGGGCTGTTCTTGTTTGAGATTCCCGATGGCGCAAGTGATACTTTTGTCAGTGATTTGGTGCAGCAAATGGTCACGCAAAAGACGCCGCCGAGTTTTCCGTTTAACCAAGTGTTATATCATCTAGCATGGTGGAAAACCGATGAAAACTTTGAAGTCGACCATCATTTTCGCCATATCGCCTTGCCGAAACCAGCACGCATCCGTGAGCTATTGACTTATGTGTCCCAAGAGCATAGCAAATTACTCAACCGTGCCAAACCGATGTGGGAATGTCACATCATCGAGGGGATTGAAGGCAATCGTTTTGCGTTGTATTTTAAAATTCATCATTCGATGGTCGATGGGATAGCGGCGATTCGTTTGGTGAAAAAATCGCTATCAGAATCGCCAACCGAGCGTGTTAGCTTGCCAATTTGGTCGCTAATGACCCGTCATCGTCACCAACTCGATGCTTTGATACCAGAAGATAAATCCCTTCTGCGTGTCGTCAAAGAGCAAGCGCTGGCTATACCACCTGCCATCAAAGCTTTAGGTAAAAATGTGGTAGAGCGATTTCACAAAGACTATATTACCACCACCCAAGCGCCAGATAGCCCCCTCAACCAACCGGTATCAAGCTCACGGCGTATCTCTGCCCAATCTTTTGATCTCAGTCGTTTTCAAACCATCGCCAAACATTACGCCGTGACCGTCAATGATGTGATTTTGGCGATTTGCTCAGGCGCATTACGCCGTTATTTGCTCGATATCAATGGCTTACCCAAAAAACCTTTGATTGCTTTTGTACCCTTATCCCTGCGTGATGACAACGATAGCGCAAGCCAACACGTTGGCAATCAAATTACCTTTATTTTAGCCAATCTTGCTACTCACCTTGCCGACCCTGTTGCACGGTTAAAGATGATTAATGGCAGCACCAAAAATAGTAAAAAACGCTTTTCACGGATGAAGCAAGCCTCGTCGATTATTTATAGTGGGGTTGCTTATAGCCGTGCAGGGTTGCAGGTACTTACGGGTCTGTTTCCCGATTATCGCGGTTTTAACTTGATTATCTCAAATGTACCAGGCTCGCATCAGCCATTGTATTGGCAAGGGGCAAAACTGCAGGCGCTGTATCCTGCCTCGATTGTGCTCAATGACCAAGCGATGAATATCACCTTGTGTACTTACGTGGATAAAATCGAGTTTTGTATCGTCACCTGTAGCCAAATATTGCCCCATAGCCAACGATTACTCACTTATATGGAAGAGGAAATTAGGCAGTTTGAATCGCTCATGAGCAATTAGGCTAATGCAAACTTTTACAATAAAAAACGGCAATGACTGCCGTTTTTTAATGAAATAAACTTTATCTTATCTTTAGTGATTTAAGATTTTTGACAAGAAATCTTTCGCGCGTTCGCTACGCGCACCGGCAAAGAATTCTTCACGGCTACAGTTTTCAACGATATGACCTTGATCCATAAAGATAATACGGTTGGCGACTTGGCGCGCAAAGCCCATTTCGTGGGTCACACACATCATGGTCATGCCCTCATTAGCAAGCTCAATCATCACCTCAAGCACCTCTTGAATCATCTCAGGGTCAAGCGCGGAAGTTGGCTCATCAAACAGCATTGCAATCGGGTCCATACTAAGCGCACGCGCAATTGCTACCCGTTGCTGCTGACCGCCTGACAATTCGGCCGGGTATTTTTTGGCATGCGCTGACAAGCCCACGCGGTCAAGATAACCCAAGCCTTTTTTCTGCGCTTCAGACTGACTACGACCCAATACTTTGATTTGTGCCAAGGTCAAATTTTCTAAGATGGATAAATGTGGAAACAGTTCAAAATGCTGAAATACCATCCCTACCCGGCTTCGTAGTTTTGGCAAGTCGGTTTCTTTGGCGCCGACCGATATGCCATCAAGCAAGATTTCACCTTGTTGAAAGGCTTCAAGCCCATTGACGGTTTTGATTAAAGTTGATTTGCCGCTACCTGATGGACCACAGATGACAGTCACATCGCCTTTGTGCACATGCGCGGTACAGTCGGTCAATACTTGAAAGTCGCCATACCATTTACTGATTTTGTTGACATTAATCATGATATCAGGACTGGCGTGTCCACTGTTTGATACCAAGCCGCCAAATTCGTTGAGCCAGGTGGTTTCATCAATTTTAGTAACTACTGACATGTTATTATTCCTTTATTCAATATTGATTAAGCCATGCGAAAGCGTTTGCGTAGGTGGTTGACAGCGGTCGATGCGGTTAGACTGACCACAAAATAAAACGCCCCTGCCAGCAAGATATAGGGGGTGAGTAACCCCATCAAGTCACCGCGCACGTACGAGGCTCGGAAGAAATCCACCAAGCCAATCGCAAACACCAAGGTGGTATCTTGAAACAAAATAATCGACTGCTGTAGCAGTAGCGGAAACATCTTGCGAAACGCTTGTGGCAAAATAATAAAGCGCATGGTCTGACCATAAGTCATACCCAAGGCTTTAGCGGCATTGACCTGTCCTTTGCCAATTGACTGGATACCCGCACGTACAATCTCAGAAAAATATGCGGCTTCAAACACCATAAATGCCACCACGCACGAAGTAAACGCCGTATCCAACGTCAAATACGTGCCCGTCACCAAGTTATACACCATCGGTACAGCAAAATAAAACCAAAGCAATACCAGTAGCAGCGGCACTGAACGGAAAAAGTTGACATACAGCTTGGCAGGCACGGCTAAAATTTTTATCCCTGACAACCGCATCAAGGCTAAAATCGTACCCAGCGCCAAACCGCCAATGATAGCTAAAAACAACACTTTGAAGGTGATCCATAAGCCACCCATCAACCCTGGCATTGCGGCTTGTAATTCCATCATATTCATGCGCCACCCCCATCGATTTGACCTTTGATGCGTAATTTTTTCTCAAGCCAAGTCATAAAATAAATCAACACCAAATTAAACAATAAATAAATAATCGTGGTAAAGGTATACACTTCGATATTGTTCTGGGTATATTCACTGATAGTTTTGGTTTGGCTAATCAGCTCAGTAACCCCGACCAATGAAGCGACCGAGGCATTCTTAAAACAGTTGGTAAGCTCAGAGCTCATCGGTGGCAGAATCACCCGAAACGCCTGTGGCAAGACGATATGGCGATACGTCTGTGGCAAGGTAAACCCGAGCGCATAGGCAGCATTGATTTGCCCTTTTGGCAATGATTCAATGCCCGTACGCACTTGCTCAGCGATGCGCGCAGCTGTAAATAACCCAAGACCAAGACTTGCCGAAACGACCGCCGAGGTATTTGGGTCCAACTCCTGAAACCACCATTTTTGTAAGGCAGGTGTCAGCCAAGTAGGTGCCACATAAAACCAAAAGAATAACTGTATTAATAACGGAATGTTACGAAAAAAACTCACATAAGCCGTACCAATCGCTCTGGCAGTTTTGTTTGGTAAAGTACGCATAATACCTAAAATCGTACCGATAATTAAAGCAATCAGCCAGCCACTACCGCCAATGACCAACAGCCATTTAAAGCCTGTCAATAGCCACTGCCAGTAGACTTCGTTGCCTACGCCTGTTGGTTGCAGCAACACGCCCCAATTCCAACTATAATTCATTGCCACCCCCAAAATCCTGTCTAGCAAATTGATTTACCCAAAAACTAAAACTGACGTAACCACAATTGATAGGTGATGACGTCAGTTTTATGTTGGATAGTAACCTTCCTAACCTAGTTTGTTGTTATCTCATCAAACTCAACTCATCAAACTAGGGTTTTGCTGCACTGGCAATTGCATTGCTTGCAGATGCCACATTACTAGCGCCCGTTGCTACGGCGTTGACGGTAGCAGATGCGGCGGCATTAGCAACGTGTTTTGGTTGCGGGCGGTCATGTGGGTTTGCGAACAAGGCTTTTAAGTTGTCAGACATTTGGAAGTTCATGTTGATGTTTTTTGGTGGAATCGGTGACATGAACCATTTTTTATAGATGTCGTTAATTTCACCTGATGCATAGGTCGCAACCAACGCATCATCGACTACTTTTTTGAATTCACTATCGCCTTTACGCATCATACAGCCGTAAATTTCATACGATTGTGGGGTACCAACAATGACCCATTTATCGGGATCTTTGGCTTTGGCTTTTTCACCCGCGAGCAGTACGTCATCCATCATGAAGGCTGCCGCACGACCGCTTTCTAACATCAAGAAAGATTCGCCGTGGTCTTTGGCAGAAACGATTTTAATGCCCATTTTTTTGTCATCGTTGAGTTTTTTGATAAGACGCTCAGAGGTAGTACCTGCGGTAGTCACTAAGGTTTTGCCTTTTAAATCCGCAAAATCTTTGATGCCCGAATCTTTAGCGGTTAATAAGCGAGTACTAATCTGAAAGAAACCGTTTGAGAAAGCCACTTGTTTTTGGCGCTCTTCATTGTTAGTGGTTGAACCACACTCTAAGTCAACCGTACCATTTTGTACCAATGGGATACGGGTCTGTGAGGTTACGAGGTTGTAACGCACTTTAAGGTCTGGCATATTCAATTGTTTTTTGACTGCATCAACAATTTTTAATTGTAGGTCATGGGCATAACCCACAGGTTGGTTTGGCGTACCTGCGATATAAGAAAATGGAATTGAGGAATCACGGTAACCCAGTACGATTTCCCCTGATTTTTTAATTTTATCGAGCGTTTTTTCACCAGTAGCCGCTGGCTGGCTACCTTCAGTCCCTGCCGCTTTGTTGTCGCTGGCTTTGTTACAACCTGCAAGACCTAATGCCATAATAGCAACGGTTGCTAAGGCGATTGGCTTTTTAGAGATTAAAATCATCCTATGATCCTTGTCGCACGATACGTTCTTAGTTAATCTTTTCGCTGTGTGGCTGTCAATGCCAAATCGAGTGAAAAGATTCCCCCCATCTCTTTGTGTTTATCCTTCCCTGTCCTTTATTATCCCTCATCGCACCCATTAAAATCTGGCAAAACCTTGCACAATGACTGATAAAAAATAGTTTAGGATACTCAAAAGATTTAAAATGTGTGTTTATAGTAATTTACTTGTCTGTGTTGTGACAATAGATTTACAAAAAAATATTTTTTTCTTGCCCGACAATTTTTTTGCTATTTTCTATTTTATCCCCATTTATAGCTCAATAAATTGATTAAAATTCACTTAAGATAGGTTATTTATGACAACAGCGACTCAAGCACTTCACGATTTTGATATGCGCCAACGTTTTTATTTTGACAAAAGCCCCGTACGCGGTGACGTGGTACGCATCAAAGACAGCCTGCAGACGATATTGCAGCAAAAAGATTACCCAGTTGCCCTGCAAAAACTACTGGGGGAAATGTTGGTTGCGGCAAGCTTGCTGATTGGCACCTTAAAAATCGAAGGTCGTCTATCCATTCAATTGCAAAATTCAGGCGCAGCCACTGACCCTGAACAGGACAGTTTAACTTGGGCAATGGCAGAGTGCGACCACCAAGGTCACATCCGCGGTCTTGCAGAGTGGACAGGCACGTGGCAATCTGCGCAAACGGCGAATGATGCCTTTGCCAAACTTGGTAAAGTCGGTGAAGGGGTGGTATTTATTAATATCCAGCCTGATGCCACGTATGGCACACAAGCAGAAGGCTATCAAGGCATTGTTGAGCGTGTGGCGGATAACTTAGCGGATTGTTTGGCACACTATCAGCAGCAATCCGTACAGATTCCTACCTTAATCAACTTGGCTTGTGATGGTGAGCAAGCGGGCGGTATCTTGCTACAGTTGCTACCACGTACCACAGAAGAAGAGGTTGAGGCAGTGGACAATGATTTGTTCCCCCGCTTAAAAATCCTAAC
This sequence comes from Faucicola osloensis, assembly GCA_016888885.1. Classification (GTDB taxonomy): domain Bacteria; phylum Pseudomonadota; class Gammaproteobacteria; order Pseudomonadales; family Moraxellaceae; genus Faucicola. Next base: position 2,483,053 of record CP069437.1, on the reverse strand, counting down.
CAAAACGTTAAAAGCTGAAGAATTAACCACCTTGCCAGCCGATGAGATTTTATATCGCTTGTATCATGAAGAAGATGTGGTGACGGCTGAGCCTATGCCGTTGACCTTTGCTTGTACCTGCTCACAGCAGAAAAGTGAATCGGCTATTTTTCAGTTGGGCAAACCAGCTGCATTAGAAATTGCTAATGAGCATGGGGATGAATTGGCGCTAGATTGTGGTTTCTGCGGACATGTTTACCGTTTTGATCACAAAGATATTGAGATGATTTTTGCTTAAAAATTAATAATAGCTCAACCATAGCCACGCTAATAACTCTACTAAAAAAGCCCGAATTTGGGCTTTTTTAGTAGAGATTTTATGAGTTTTTTGATTGTAATAGCTGAAGTTTTCTTTTATCGTCCGAAAACTCAAAATATTTACTTTCAATCTTCAATAAGGCTTGATAAATACTTTTACAGTCGTATTCAGAAACATCCAAATTTGGATAAGATTTATTAATTTCTATCGCTAAGGGATTCAAATAAACCCATTGATTGATACCGTATTTAGCTATAATCGTGTCTTGCACGGCTTTCAAAAATTTTGAAAAACTGGCTTTTTTTCTCACAAAAATCTGTGAGCCTCTTCTTTGGAAAGTAAATAATCCTAATTTTTCGAGTAATTCAGAAAGCTTATTACAGCCAAACGTTCTCACATCGAAGTCAGGTTTCAACATGACTAAATATTTGCCTAAATTCCCTAAATATGCCCAACCATCATCATCAGCCGTATCTTTAATTGCTTTATAAATTAATTGTAGTGTTGCACTATCAATGGTAAGTTGCGTTGAGACACTATCTAGTTGTAGCTTTTCAAAGTTTTTCACTTCTGTAACCTGAGTAGGATTTACCACTTGGTTATTGTCATTATTCGTTGAAGTAATTAGTTGAATAGAGGTATCTGTTTTATTAATATCTTCCAAGTTTTCAATATAAATAAACTTATCACAGGCATTAATAAAGGCTTCAGGTGTTTTTGACTTTTCACCAAAACCATAAACGACTAGCCCACTTTCTCGTATCCGAGAAGCAAGTGGGGTAAAATCACTGTCGCTAGAAACGATACAAAATCCATCTAACGCTTTGCTATAAAGTAAGTCCATTGCATTGATGATTAACATCATATCGGTAGCGTCTTTACCGCTCGTATAGGCAAACTGTTGTACAGGTGTAATCGCATGAGGCAAAAGTACGTCACGCCAATTTTTTAGATTTTCACTACTCCAATCACCATATACTCTTTTAACGCTAGCAACACCATATTTTGCCACTTCCTGCAAAATCAACGGAATTTTTTTGGCAGAAGAATTATCGGCATCAATTAAAACCGCTAATTTTGCTGAATTATCTTTCGTCACTCTTCCACCCATTTACCTTTACGATAAACCAAGGCAAATTTAGTCGCTTTGCCGTCTTTTTCTGAGCCGATATATTGCTCGGCATTTTTACGACTCCAACGCAAAATTGTTGGATTGCCCTCATTGTCGGTATCTGGCGCGGCAAATAAATACTGGAATTTATCTTCTAACTGATCTTGTATCGCGCGTAACTCTGACAGTTTTGGTGGGCGAGTTTCTCGCACTTTGGGAAATTTTGACGCTGCCAAGAATAACCCTGCTGCCCCTTCACGCAAAATGTAATGGTCATCAAATTTTTGCGACTTGAGTTCTGGCATAGGGATTGCGGTCATGCGTGGTGGCGCTGCATCGCCATTTTTTAGCACTTTACGGGTATTATCACACTGCTGACAGGCAAAGTAGGCACCAAAACGCCCAGTTTTGAGCACCATTTGCCCATCGCATTTATCACAGGGTATAGTAGGCACATCGTCATTGCCTGCGGTTTCAAAGACGCCTTTTTCTAATAGATAACCATCACAGTCAGGATTGTTACCACACACATGGAGTTTTAACCCGCCATCGACAATATACCCATCCATCGCGGTATGGCATTTCGGGCAGCGTTTTTTCTCAAGTAGCGCTTGGATTTCGTCGTTGTTGTCCGCGTCGTCCTCACCGAGATTCTGGCTCTCTTTACTGGTTTGGCTATGAAAGGCTTCCACAGGCATCAAGTTTTTGGTGCCTTTACAACGCTCTTTGGGCGGTAAATTATAGCCGGTACAGCCCAAAAACACCCCTGTAGAGCCGGTACGGATCTGCATTGGGCGCTGACATAAATCACAATGAATATCTGGAACATCGGTTGGGTCATTGGGCTTCATACCGTCTTCGTTTTTGGCATGCTCTAACTTGCCTTTAAAATCGCCATAAAAATCATCCAGCACTTTTTTCCAGTTTTGCTGGCCTTCAGCGACTTCATCTAGGTTTTCTTCAAGCCCTGCGGTAAAAGCATAATCCATCAAATTCGGAAAGCTGTTGACCAATCTGTCAGTGACGATATCACCCATTTTTTCGGCGAATAAACGTTTGTTTTCTACCTTGACATACCCACGTTCTTGAATGGTTGAGATGATAGCGGCATACGTGGACGGACGACCAATCCCACGTTTTTCCAGTTCTTTGACTAAGCTTGCTTCAGTATAGCGAGCCGGTGGCTTGGTAAAATGTTGGGTAGGCTCGATACTATCGACCACCAATTTTTCCCCGATTTTTACATCAGGTAATAGATTGTCTTCATTTTTGGCAGGGGGCTGTACTTTGGTATACCCATCAAAGGTCATCACACGACCTTTGGCTCTAAGCTCAATCTCACCAGCATTGACAATCAACGTCATGGATTGGTACTGCGCAGGTGGCATCTGACACGCCACAAACTGGCGCCAAATCAGCTCATATAAACGCTGGGCATCGCGCTCCATGTCTTTTAGCGAGGCAGATTGCACCAAGACATCTGATGGTCGAATCGCTTCGTGCGCTTCTTGGGCGTTTTGCTTGTTGCCATACACATTGGGAGATTTTGGGACATATTTTGCGCCGTATTGCTTGTCAATAAAACCGCGCACACTGGTGAGTGCATCCGCTGACAAAAAAGTACTGTCAGTACGCATATAGGTAATGTGACCTGCTTCATACAGGCGCTGAGCCAGCATCATGGTTTTTTTGACCGGAAAACCAAGGCGAGTACTTGCGGCTTGTTGCAAAGTTGAGGTGATAAAGGGTGCAGCAGGTTTTGACTGGGTAGGTTTTTCTTCCCGATCCGCCACGATAAAATCTGACTGTTCAAGCAGCGCAACAACGGCATTGGTCTGTGCTTCGTTTTTTAGTTCAAGGGGTTTGCCGGATTTTTTTACCGCTTCTAGGCGAATGGTCTCTTGTTTGGCTTGCTGACTGTGGGTATTGCTGTGAATTTCCCAATATTCCACTGGAGTAAAAGCGCGAATTTCACGTTCACGCTCCACCACTAGACGCGTGGCGACAGATTGTACTCGCCCTGCCGACAGTCCGCGCGCTACTTTTTGCCATAGCAATGGCGATACCATGAAACCTACGACACGGTCTAAAAATCGTCTGGCTTGCTGCGCGTTGACACGGTCATAGTTGAGCTTGGTGGGACTTTTAAAGGCATTTTGAATCGCATTTTTAGTGATTTCGTTAAATACCACACGGCTGTATTTGTCATCACTGCCGCCGATGACTTCTTTGAGATGCCAGGCAATCGCTTCCCCTTCTCTATCCAAGTCGGTTGCAAGATAAATTTCTTTGGCATCTTTGGCAAGGGATTTTAATTCTTTAATCACTTTAACTTTGCTGGGTAGAATTTCATAATGTGCCACCCAGTCGTGCTCGGGGTCTATGCCCATACGCCGTACCAAGGCTTGCTGCGCTTTTTGCTCTTTGGTGAGCTTGATATCCGACTTATCATCGGTTTTTGCTGCACCAGAACCTGACACAGGTAAATCGCGCACGTGCCCCACACTAGAGCGGACGATAAAATCATTTCCCAAATACTTATTGATGGTTTTGGCTTTGGCAGGGGATTCCACAATCACCAAGGCTTTGCCTTGCCCCGACGTTTTAGGCGCTGTTTTTGATGCTTTTGATGTGGCTGTTGATTTGGGCGCGGCGGCTTTTTCAGCGGCTTTGGTGTCTGCTTTTGTATCAGCCGTATCCGTGGTTTTGGTTGATTTTCTCGCTGTCGGTGTTTTACTCATGTTGGGTTCACAAAATCATTAAAAAGGGTAAGTTAAAATACGAAAAGTTAGTTATTCTGCACCAATTTGGCATAATCATGCAATTTACTTTTTAACATGATTAGGTCTTTTTCGGTGGTTTCAAGTTCTGATTTCATACCCAGTTGGCTATTTTCTTGCCAATAAATACACATAAAATTGGCTTTACAGCTTAAACCTTTAACGGTTGTTGCGATGGATGCCGGTAAATCCACCTCCCGATTATCGAGCGCAAAATTAGCGGGATAATGCCCGGTAAAGGGGCGCCATTTGCCCTCAATCACTTGATAATCACAGGGGCGCATCTTCGCGTCCTCAATCACCACGCCGTACTGCGCCATCATGCCTTTACCGCGTTCGCCTGTATCGCCCGAAATCCAATCAGGACATGCGACCAGTTTTGGCTGCACGCCTACGCGTCTGGCTGCCATGCGCAGATTATCACGCATGGTCTCGCGAGCAGATGGTTTTAACCCCATGATACTACCGACAATAAACACCCCGATGGCGATGGCTATCCATATTCCCATTGATTATATTACTCGTACCAGCTGCTATTTTTGGATTTTTTAGATGACGTTTTTGCTTCAGTTTTGGTGTCAGCTTTGTTTTCGGCTTTGGCGTCAATTTTGTCAGTCGGCTGCGGCTCGGAAGCTAGCATATCCATAATCGGCTGCCACTGGGCTTGAATGTCGCGGTACGGTTTTTGGCTTTTATCAAAAATCGTCAAGCCGCGCTCTGCCAAGGCTTGATAAATACTACGCTCAGATAGCCAAGCCAGTGGTTGCTGCCCAATATCAGCAAAATACGCCATCAGTTTTTCGGTCGGTTCATTGTCGTGCATCAATTGACTACGCACGCGATTGGCAACCAGATAAATATCGACTTTGCCTTTGCGGATACGTTTGATGTCTTCTAGGCTTTTTAAAAAGCGTTTGGTACTGTCAATATCAAAAAAAGCGGGCAAAACAGGAATTAAAATCGCCTTGCATTCGGCAATTAGCTGCTCGGCTTTAGTGCCTGATAACGCACCTGGGGCATCAATAATCAGCCAGTCGTTTTTACCCAAGGTTTTTGGGATATCACCTATATCATTGCTATCGCGCCAGTCAATACCGATAATGGCAGGTACGTCCGCTGGGCGCATTTTTAGCCACTGTAGGCTTGATTTTTGGGGGTCTGCATCTGCCAATGCCACTGTTTTGCCTTGGTTTGCCAATGCCGCCGCTAGACTTACCGCAATCGAGGTTTTACCGCATCCCCCTTTTTGATTGGCGATTAAAATTTTTTGCATGACCCTCACCCTTTGATAAAAAATTAATGCAATATCACCACATTAACTCAAAAATTTGACCCTGTTAATTTGACGCTATTCATTTGGCTGTATTAAGTAGCCTAACAAAATTTTAACCATTGATAAATGCTTTTATATAAATAATCTGCTAAATTAAAAAATATCAATTCATTAACGGTTTGATCGGTTTAGCCAGTTTTTGACTGGCTAATAGCGACTGTAAACCTCAAAGGTGCCACCATGACGATGCTTTCATTCATACAGACCTATCACCCAGCAACCACCTCAAAAAAAATGCTTGGACTGTTTGCTGTCACTGCCTCGATGACAGGTTGTGCTACCTTGGGCGGCGGATTAACGCCCACTCAATGCCAACAAAGCAATTGGCAAACCATTGGTTATCAAGATGGTTTACTGGGTCGCAGTGAAAATTATATTCAAAAGCATATCAAGCAATGCGCTAAAGCTAATGCCACCCCCGACCAGCAACAGTGGCGACAAGGTCGTGAAGAAGGGTTAAAACGTTATTGCACGCCGCTACGCGCTTATCAGTTGGGACGTGAGGGCTATGACTACAATGATGTATGCCCACAATCGATGACGCTTGATTTGTTAAAAGCGCATGACGAAGGTTATCTCAACTACCAACGTGAGCAAAGGCTAAATCAACTGTGGTACAACACCGACCCATTTTGGCGCTCACCCTTCTACGGTAATCGTTTTGCTGGCTGGGGCGGTTTAGATAGAATGTCCCGTCCGTATTATCCGCGGAGTGTACCTAACAACCGCTACCCAAAATACATGAATACTCAGCAACCAAAATAGCCGTGTGCTTGACCCGTTTGGTTATCAAACCAAAGGATTGATTGTCGGTATTTTTTGGCTCTCAGCGTTTTGGCTGGTGTTAGATTTTTGAGACACTTTGTTTTTCTGAGATTTGGTGGGGTCAAAGCTTTGCACAGCAGGTGCGGTTGGTACCCCTTTTTGCTGAAGCTGCTCGTCAATCTGCCCCGCTTGGATGTTTTCCCCTTCAAATACACGGATGTGCTCATCACGCTTTAACTGCAAATTTTCAAAGTCAAACAACTCACGGTCAGCGAGCTGTGACGGTGCGACATTTTGCATCGCGCCGAATATCGAATCCAAGCGATTCGGGTACTGCTGATCCCATGTGCGTAGCATGTCATTAATCATCGCCCGTTGTAGGTTTTCTTGGCTGCCGCACAGGTTACAAGGAATAATCGGAAACTGCTTGTAATTGGCATATTTGATAATGTCTTTTTCTTCCACATACGCAAGCGGACGAATCAAGATATTTTGCCCATCATCCGATAGTAGTTTTGGTGGCATGGCTTTGAGACTACCGCCGTGAAATAAATTTAAGAAAAATGTCGCCATGATATCATCACGGTGATGACCGAGTGCCACTTTGGTTGCACCGATTTGTTTGGCAAATCCATATAATGACCCACGGCGCAGACGTGAACACGCAGAACAGTAAGTTTTACCTTCTGGTACGATTTGCTTGACCACGCTATAGGTGTCTTTTTCTAAAATATAATACGGAATGCCATGCTTGGTCAGATAGTTGGGCAAAATATCTTCAGGATAGTCAGGTTGCTTTTGGTCAAGATTGACGGCAATCACATCAAACTGAATCGGTGCTATTTTCTTTAAGAACAATAAAATATCCAGCAAGGTAAAACTGTCTTTACCGCCTGAAATACACACCATGACCACATCACCGTCTTCAATCATGTTGTAGTCACGAATCGCCCAAGAGACCAGCTTACGTAATTTTTTTTGTAGCTTGCGAAAACGCGCAGATTTGATGTCATCGCCTTGGCTGTTACCTTTAGCATAGCCCAAGATTTGCTGCGCTTCATTGTTTAACGCTTCGTTTAACGCGTCATTGTCTAAAGCATCATTGTTTGACACATCATCATTCCAATCATTATCATCAAGCCCATCTATGTCACTATCTGAGTCTACGTCACTGTCTAATAGTTGGGCTGATAATTGGGGATTTAATTCAGCGGCAGACATGGTTGCTGCTGGGCTTACAGAATTGTTTGATTGCATAAGATACCTAACTGATGATAAACCAATAAATAAACCTATGATGACGCTATCGGCTATCAACGACGCGTTATTTATTGGAAAAATAGCAAATAAAAAAAAGCATTTAACGTAAGGCAGACCAACCCCTCACAATAAATGCTTGATTGAGCGTATCTCTTAATTGAGCGTATCTACAACCGCCTATCAGATAGGAAACGCCAATAAGATAGGCGGCTATTATACGGCAAAATTACGCGCTTGTAGTCATTTGAATGACATCTTGCTGTTTTAGAAAATATTTTTTATCCGCGCCATCCAACTGGTATTTTCTTTTTTCATTTGCGCCTCGATTTGTTTTTGTTGCTGCTCAAGCTTGATATCCATCAAATTTTCTTCTTTAAACAAACTATACTGGGCATCGCCTTTATAAAACTCAGTTTCACGGTAACTGTCATACGCATGTTGGAATAGCACTTTGAGCACAGCGGCGAGCGGCAAAGCAATCAGCATACCTGCAATGCCTGCCAGTGCCGCCCCGGCAAGTACCGCAAATATCACCCACAATGGTGATAAACCAATTTTATCACCCAACAATAACGGCTGCAAAATATAACCTTCAACCGCCTGTCCTACCATAAAGGCACCGACAATTAGCACTAAATGTACCCAGTCCACGCCAAATTGAAATAGCCCTGCAATAATCGCCGCAATAAAGCCAAGGGTAAAGCCAAGATACGGCACAAAACTTGCGATACCCGCCATCATACCGATGATAAGACCGACTTTAAGTCCAATGAGTTGCAGTTGCACCGCATATACCATACCGAGCAGCACCATTACCAGTAGCTGACCTTTGATAAATGACATCAACGCTTCATCAATTTCCTTGGCGATACGATAGACCGATGGAATATAACGGTTGGGAATCATATGACGCATTTTTACCAAGCGCTCATCCCAATTATATAAAAAATAAAACATCAAAATCGGCACCAGTACCACAATGCCCGCCACGTTGATTATATTCATGCCTGATAACATTAAATTGGTAAAAAATGAACGCACATCGATGATGTTGTAGTGTTCTTTGAGAAAATCGACCAAGCCTTTGGACATATCACGTACTTGCAGGGCAGGTAAGCGTATAGGCGTGTGAGAACGCACCCAGCCTCGCAGCGTATTGTTATAATAGTCAATTGCCGTCGGTACATACTTCCATGCCGATTGTAACTGCTCCCACACCAGTGGAATGAGCCACCAGAGTATCAATCCAATCATCAGCCCAGTGGACAAATATACCAGCAAAATCGCCACCCAGCGGCGAATGTGCGCCTTGTCCTGTAATTTTTGCACCAGCGGATTAATCGCATACGATAAAATAAATGCTGCCAAAAATGGCAAAATTACCGATTGTAATCGATAAATGATATAGCCTATTGCAACCAAAAACAGCGATATAAATAGCCGTTTGAAAAACACATCTTTCGTAAATCGATAAGGGAATGGGTTGTACATAGATTCCTCAAAAAAGCCAAATACGCCAAAAATATAAGGGTAATGTCAAATAAAAGACGGTCACTGCCATCGTTGTATTTTCGACTAATTTTAGGTAATTTGACAAAAATAGATAGCGCAAACTGCACAACTCATACAAATATTCAAAGCTATGTTATAAAGCCCTATCACATTTGTGGGGCTAGAAGGCGTCATCAACGATAAACAGCCTAATGCTAGCCATGTAGCAAAGCGATGGATTATTTTTCTTTTTGATGGGAATTTGGGTATAATGCGCGTATTACTTTTCCCAATGATTCTGGCGATAGGAAGACCATGACTACACAACCCACTTCGTTAAGTTATAAAGATGCTGGCGTCGATATCGATGCTGGCGAAGCGTTAGTTCAGCGCATTAAATCAGTTGCCAAAGCAACTAGCCGCTCTGAAGTAGTCGGTGGTTTGGGTGGATTTGGCGCCTTGTGCCGTATTCCACAAGGCTATAAATCCCCTTTATTGGTCTCAGGGACTGATGGTGTCGGTACCAAACTCAAACTGGCTTTACAACTGCAGCAGCACGACACCATTGGTCAAGATTTGGTCGCGATGTGTGTCAATGACCTGCTAGTCTGTGGCGCCGAGCCGTTATTTTTCTTGGATTATTATGCCACAGGAAAACTGGACGTCGATACCGCAGCAACGGTTATCAGTGGTATCGGTGACGGCTGTAAATTGGCAAATTGCGCGCTCATCGGTGGCGAGACGGCTGAAATGCCGGGTATGTATCAAGATGACGACTATGATTTGGCAGGTTTTTGTGTGGGCGTCGTCGAAGAGTCGGAAGTTATCACGGGTAAAAACGTTGCCAACAGTGATGTGTTAATCGGTATCGCCTCTAGCGGCGTGCATTCAAATGGTTACTCACTGGTGCGTAAAGTCATTGAAGTCAGCGGTGCCGATGTTGCCACCGAACAATTAGACGGCAGAGCATTAAAAGACGTGTTGATGGCACCGACAAAAATCTATGTCAAAGCCATTGGACAACTGCAAAAAACCTTGGGCAACGCAAGCTTGCATGCGATGGCACATATCACCGGTGGCGGCTTGACGGAGAACCTACCACGCGTATTGCCCGACCATTTGGCGGCGCAAATTGATGTGAGTTCTTGGACATTCCCGCCTGTGTTCCAATGGCTTCAGCAAAAAGGTCATATCGAGCAGATGGAAATGTACCGCACCTTTAACTGCGGCGTGGGTTTTGTCGTCGTTGTGCCAAGTGACAAAGCCGATGAAGCGATTAAGCTATTAAATGAGCAAGGCGAAACCGCATGGAGATTGGGTGAAATCGTTGAAAGACAGGGCGATGCGGTAACCTATCGCTAATTTTATCCGCGACTCAACTCATTAGGGTATTTTACTATTGGGCTATTTTTTCATTAAGCTAATTTACCCTTGAGCTAGTTTAAAAGGTGCGTTTTTACGCACCTTACTTTTTCCAACCTATTGCTTTGCTATCATTATGAAGTTGAACATGACAAACCCTACCCCGTTAAAAATTGCCGTCCTCGTCTCTGGCAGTGGCAGTAACCTGCAAGTATTAATTGATAAACAGTTACAGCAACTATTGAACATTCAAATCGTCGGCGTGATTAGCAATAAAGCCGATGCCTACGCGCTTGAGCGCATTCGCCTTGCCAATGAGGAGCAGCAAGCCAATATTGCAACCACGGTGATTGAGCGTGACGATAATGGCAAAAAATACACCCGTGTCGGTTTTGAACAAAAAGCCCTTGCTGTGTTAAATGAATGGCAACCTGATTTGGTGGTATTGGCAGGATTTATGCGGATTTTAACGCCGCTGTTTATTGATGGTGTCACCAGTAGCACGGGTTTAAACGTGCCCATGATAAATCTGCACCCGTCACTACTGCCCAATTATAAAGGCTTAGCTACCCATACCCGCGTGCTACAATCTGGCGAGCGCTATCATGGTTGCAGCGTGCATCTGGTAACGAGCGAACTCGATGCGGGGGAAGTCATCGCCCAAGCGGTGACCTGCGTCAACGCGGCTGAGAATGCTAGCCAATTACAGCAGCGTGTTCATGCGATGGAGCACCAACTGCTGCCTATGGTGGTGGGGTTATTTGCTGAGCGGATTGTTTCACTGAAAAATAACCAACTCACCAACCGCCTTGGACTCAATTTGCCTATAAAATTATGGTTATAACCCCACTCTCAACACTTTTAAGCGGGGTTGAAACAAAAAAGGCATGAACTTAAACTTTAATCAATGACCAAAAAGATTAGAGGATAAGCCATGCCCATTGATGAATTTATCATTAAAATCTATCTAATGGTAGATGACTACTACAAAAAGATTGTAACAAACCGGCTAAGACAAGGCGGATATGCACCAAAGCTAACCGACAGTGAAATTATCACCATGGAGATAGTGGGTGAGTTTTTACAGATGGACACCGATTCGCAAATCCATCAGTATTTTAAACAGCATTGGCAAACATGGTTTCCACAAATAGGCTCATATCCAAACTTTGCCAAGCAATGCGTCAATTTGTTACAAGTAAAAACTTTGATACAACAGCATATCGTTAAACAGCATGGGCAAGACAACATTCATTTTATTGATGGCTTTCCCATTCCGGTGTGTCAATATGCCAGAGCCTATCGGCATAAAACCTTCAAATACGAAGGCAGTTATAGTTACTGTGCCTCAAAGCAACAAAAATATTTTGGCTTTGAAGGACATTTACTTATTAATCTATCGGGCATGATAACCAATTTTACCTTTGCCTCTGCTAAGATAGATGAAAGGCTTGTTGCACCTGATATGCTTGATAATATCAAAGGCTTGTTAGGTGCAGATATGGGCTATATTAGCCCTGATTTATCTGAGTATTGCTTTAAGCGATGTGTTGATTTGCAAACACCGCTTAGAAAAAATATGCCCGATAAACGACCAATCAGTGTACTTAATCGTCTTAAAAATGCTCGTCGCAATATTGAGACGGTGATTGGTCAGTTATCACAGCGGTTTAACATGCAAAAGGTGAGAGCTAGAGATTTATGGCATTTATCCCACAGATTTATGCGTAAAATCTTGGCTCATAACTTCTGCTTTGTAATCAATAAACAGTTAGGTAATCCCCCACTTCAGTTTGAATTGCTTATTTCAAGTTGAGAGTGGGGTGGTTATAGTCAAATTATAGTTATAGTCAAAAAAAACGCCTACAATCAAATTTAGGCGTTTTTTTATGTTTATCACAGTTTAGCCTCGAAGTGCCGATACACTGAGTATCACGATTAGCAAAAATACATAGCGCCCTACCCACACGTTATCTAAAAATGCGTTAAAGCAAAGTTTACGGTCATAGGTCAGACATTGTTTATTTTGCCGGTAAAACATGGCAACGATAGGTAGCAGCGCCAACACTGAAAGCGCGCCAAAATAATGCCAAAACACGCCCGCCAAACTGAGCAAAAATATCCCTTGCAGTAGGCTAATTATCAGCACATCATATTTACCAAATAAAATCGCGGTGGATTTGACCCCAATTTTTAAATCATCCTCACGATCTGCCATTGCATATTGGGTATCATACGCCACCGTCCAGCACATATAGCCGACAAACAGCAGCCAACACCAAATATCAACCTCGGTCTGCCCCGTTAATACTTGCGATACCGCAACATACGCCATCGGAATCGCCCAGCCAAAAGCCGCCGCCAAAAACAGTTGCGGCAAATGGGTAAAGCGTTTCATAAACGGGTAGATAAACGCCAGCGCCACCGCACCAAATGACCAAATAAAAACCTGCACGGGCAAAAATACCAATAGCGATGCACTCACCCAAGATAAAATTAAAAACGTCCAAACCGCTTCTTTACCCGTCAAGCGCCCATCCGCCAGCGGTCTACCTTTGGTTCGCGACACATGCCCATCGACTTTTCTGTCAGCAAAGTCATTGATGGCACAGCCTGCCGCTCGCATCAACACCGCACCCACCGCAAAGATTGCCACCACATGCCAAGGTGGGAATTGCTCAAATCCTTTTGCCGCCAAAAACACCGCCCATAAAGTCGACCAAAACACCAGCTCAATGCCCACAGGCTTATCAAATCGGGTCAAGTGAATATAGGCTTGTAGCTTATCTTTAAAAGATAGAGTGTGTGTAGTCATAGCATGTTTAATTAAACTAATCAAAAAGGAATAGAAGGTTGAAGCTAGCGTGGCTAACCAATAGTGTAACGCTAAATATTAGCCAAATCGTCGATAAATTTGTTACCCTTACAGCTGTAAGCCAATCACCAGCAGTTGGTAATCCAGCCCAATCGGCGATGGGTCTTGCAGATAGCGTCTAAATGTCGCCGTGTCGATGCTGTCTTTGCCAGAGACGGCGCCGCCCATTTGCTTGAGATTTTTTAACAGACTTTTTAAATTATCATAAGAAAAAGCAAACGATTGCTCGGTGTGATACATTAGTGTGCCTTGACGCTGTTGCCGCAAGGTCTCTATCGCCGCTAGCCAAGCTTGACTGGGTAAAAAATCAAAAACAGGTAACTTGGGAAAGCGCTGACGGACTTGATGAAAAGAGCCTGCCACCGGAATCGCCAAATGCAGCTGACCTTTGGTTTTGACAATGCGCCCAAGTTCTGCGATAACACTTGGCGACGTCCAATGAAGGGCAAAACTACTCATCACCAAATCGGCAGATTGATTCGCCAATGCCATATCTGCCATATTGGCGCAAAGCGCTTGGCTGTATAGCGTCATTGGAGAAGTTAGTGGGGATGAGGTAGATGACTGCGGCATCGGCAAAAGATGCGCGACTCGCTGTTGCCAAATTGCAAGCATACTGGCAGCAGTATCGACGCCATATAACTGAGCGGAAGCTAACGCTGCGTTTTGTAAAAACTTTGACATCACCGCCTGAGTCAATTTTCCTGTGCCACAGCCCACATCAACCAAGCACATATCGGTTACGCCGGTATGGTAACGCACAATGAGCTGCGCCAAGTGCTCTGCCGCCTGCGATTGAATCGGCGTGGCGGCATCGTATGAGGTGGCAAATTGTTCAAAAACAGGGGTGACAGTACAGAACATCATCGACTAAAACAACAAATTAGTCAACTTTAACACTATTAATCAGCCCTGCATAGTCATAATCGTTTTGTGTGAGCAAATCAACCCCGCAAGGCAAATTGCCTATCCAATCCAAAAAGCGATTAATCATGGCTTTGCCAACAAAAGATTTGCCATGCTGCGGCACAATCATCTCGACATCTAACTGTCGAACCGCTTCTGCCCAAAAACGGGTGACTTTATTACTGACCATGTAGCGCTGATGAAACCCTCGCATGGTCGGAATATGGGAATCAAAATCTTCCACTGGCACATTTGCATCACCGAGCAACGAAGCCCCCATATCGCCTGAAAATAAAATTTTGCTGATGGGGTCATAAAACTGAAAATTACCTTCTGAATGCAGAAAGTGCGCAGGCAAAGCAAACAACTGGGTTTTACCCAAAGGCAACACCGCGCCTTCATCCGGCAGCGCAATCAAGCGCTTAAGATACCCTTCTTGCAGACGGTCAGTAGTAAACGCGGAGTTAAGATGCGGTAAAAAACGCTCCCACAACCTTGAGATGACGATATTGGCTTGGGTATGCAATAACCAACGCGGCAATGACGCAATGATATCAGGGTCTTGGTGTGAGCCAATCACATAGCGGATATGCTTTATATCAGTATGTTTGAGCAGTGCTAGGGTTAGCGGCGTATAGGTCAAATCACCACCTGGGTCAATAACCGCGCCGACAGTTTCCTCATCTGAGTGCAAAATTAAAAATTGATTGGACTGAATACCGTCACCTTTTACCAAATCACTAAACATAATGCACTGATGCTTGCCATTATCAAAAATTATTTTACCGCTCATAACCTATCTACCCATTTAACCGAAAATAAAACTTAACACGCTAATAAAACATGCTATAACACACGTTATAAAAATTGTGCAGCAAAGTGACTGTGAGTGACTTTGAGTGACTTTGCAAACCATTGTTAACCATTAGCTATCAACTTTAATGCATTGGCTTTAAATCCCTAAAAATAGCAAGGATTATAGCATTTTATTGATGGGATTGAGGGCATTTTTGCTTAAATCCCTGTTAACTAAATTATGCTCAAATTTGTTTTTAGTGGTATCATACCAAGCAATTTTTTAGGCAAAATTTGTGTGCTGTAAGCGCATGATTGCTACAAACGGTAAAGGCAATTTGTTATGATTTTGGCACTTGAAAGTGTGTTTGACCAATGCTCAGTGGCATTCGTGGACTTAGCAGGTAATGTCGTCGCTGAACAGACCCTTACGGGAAATCGTTTACAAACCCAGCAAATTTTGCCGATGATACACGCGCTGATGACAGCATCATCGATTGATTGGTCACAACTGACTGCGATTGCTTTTAATCGAGGTCCCGGTGCTTTTAGTGGCATACGCATTAATACGGCGGTAGCGCAAGCCATCGCCTTTGCCCATGATGTGCCTTGTTTGCCTGTATCAAGCCTGCAAGCTATCGCCCAATCGGCATTTGAACTACACCAAAGCCCCCACGTATTGGCGCTGACAGATGCGCGCATGAACCAAGTGTACGCCGGTGAATACGCCATGAGCGATGGTATCATGCAGCTTATGGCAGGCGCTACTGAGCATTTGCTTGATTATGACAGTGTGATAGACAAAGACTTAGCCTTAGTAGGCAATGGCGCAACCTTGGTCAATGCGCAGCTAGGTCAGACCATCTTTGCCGATATTCGCCCATCAGCGGTTATCATCGCCAAACTTGGGCTAACCTTGTATCAGCAGCATCAATCTGTTCCTGCTGAGCTGGCATTGCCGGTTTATTTAAGAAATAATGCGTGGAAAACCCTAGCCGAACAAAAACAGACTTAATTTATCGGCTGATTACTCATATTGTGTTAAGTTTGACTCGCTACCCTTTATCTTGTTATAAGCGCAAAAATTTTTAGCGTTGACTGTTAATAACTAACATTGTTGGATACGTTATGGATCTTATTTTGATTTTTAAAGCCATCATCATGGGCATGGTTGAGGGCATTACCGAATTTTTACCGATTTCAAGTACCGGACATTTAATTCTTGCCGATTCTCTGTTAAATTTTTGGACCAAAGACAAAGCCGATTTGTTTATTGTCGTCATTCAGCTGGGTGCGATTTCAGCGGTAATTTATTTGTACTGGGGACGGTTATGGCGTGCCTTGATGGGACTGATTACAGGTAAAGACCCTGAGCGTAAAAACCCGCGTCAATTGGGCATCTCGCTGATTATTTCCACCATTCCGATTATGCTGATAGGTTTGATGTTTGATAAAGCGTTAAAAGCGGCGTTGTTTAACCCAACCGTGGTGGCAATCTCATTGATTGTCGGTGGTTTGATTATCTTTTGGGCAGAGCGCCAACAACATAAACATACGGTCAAATATGCCGAAGCGGAAGATATTGATATTAAAACGGCGATTATCATTGGTTTGATTCAATGTCTTGCCTTGATTCCTGGTACTTCTCGCTCAGGCTCTACGATTATTGGTTCCTTATTTTTAGGGGTATCACGTAAGGCGTCTGCGGAGTATTCTTTCTTCTTAGGGATTCCTGTATTAGTAGGTGCTGGGCTATTAGACCTGACCAAAAACCATCATATTTTAACCAGCGCTGAAGACTGGACCATCATGGCAGTGGGTGTGGTGGTCTCATTTATTTTTGCTATGATTTTCATCAAATGGTTGGTTAACTGGGTTAGTACCCGTGATTTTACGATTTTTGCTTGGTGGCGCATCGTGGTAGGCGTACTGGTACTCATCGCTGGTATGCTGGGCTATATTTAAATCCCTATGCTATCTCATCAATCAATCCAACTGTATTATGTTGACACTTTGCCAAGCGAGCAGCGTTTGGCAAACGTCGAAACCATACTCGCCCCTTTATCCGTCAATTTACAACCACAAAAGATTACTAGCAAAGTAACTCAAAAATGGCTGAAATCAGTCGATGATAACAGTGTGCTGATTGATGAGGTAGGCGATGTTTTTGTCATCGCAGCGGGCATGAAAGTCAGCCCCAATTGGCAAAACCTACAACAGCGGGTGGTCAAAGCGGGCAAAAAAACTGAACTGCTACTCAAAGCCATGCAGCTACAAGCTAACATGACTGTCATTGATGCCACCGCAGGATTTGGGCATGATAGCCTAATCTTGGCAAGTATCGGTGCCAGTGTGACGTTGCTTGAACAGCAGCCACTTATGTTTTTGCTACTGCAACTGGAACAGCAAAAAATGGCGCAGCATCGCAACTGGCAAAAATTGATGAGTCGATTAACGATTTATCATGGCGATGCCATAGAGTTGCTGGCTAAATTGCCTAAAGCCGACCGTGTCTATCTAGATCCGATGTTTCCCGCTGATAGCTATAAATCAGCGGTAAATAAACATATGCAGATGTTGCATACTGTGACGACCCCACCGTCCATTGCACAAGCCCAACAATTATTGTCGGCGGCGTTGGCACAAATAACCCCACAGGGTATGGTGGTAGTCAAACGACCTAAATCAGCGCCTTTTCTTGCGGACCAATCGCCTAACCTAAGCCTATCAAATGATATCGTGCGTTTTGATAATTATTTGAGCCGCATTTAGTTTGAATAGCGTCCAGTTGCCATGTTAAAAAAAGCTGATGGGTGTCAGCTTTTTTTGTGGGTTTAGTTGTTATTGACCAACCTTTTGGTTACCGACGGCAGGCACTGCATCATCGCTGGCTTTTGGTGCATTGGGCGAGGCAGGCGCATTATCAATCACGGTATCATTTTCGGTAATTTTATCCATGGCTGAATTATCCGCGCCGCCATCTTCTGCTGATTCTGCTTCGATACTACTCGCTGGCATCGCATCAACAGTGGTCGCCGTGCCACTGGCGTTGGTAGCGTCAGGACCAGTATCTACGGTGGCATTGGCTTCGGTCACAGCGGCGCTATTTTTTTCATCGGCAGGCGCAGCTGACATTGGTACGGCTTGTGATTCTGCCGCTGATGCTGCCGCCGCGTTGTCTGTGCTATCAGTCTTTTTATCACAAGCTGTCAACGTAAGCGCCGATACTAAACTCAGCATAGTGATTTTTGCTAGTGTGTTTTGCATGGGTATTCCTCTACTATCAATAAATCGCTCAGCCCGATAACGTACTTGATAGCCTAATATAGTAAAAATTGTTCAATCAATGAGGTTGCCAATTTAAAGATGATAATGATATCACCTTAAATTTTACCATGGCATTGCTTGTATTTTAACCCCGAACCACATGGACAAGGGGCATTTCGGCTAATCGCTAAGTTGGCATACGGATTGTCACCATTTTCAGCCATCTCTGGACTCGCGGTTGCTGCTGCTGAGCCGCTTAGACCAAATGAATACGTGGCTCGCGTGCGTTGCTGGCTATTACGCGCAATCATGTCTTCATCGTCACTTAGCTCACCGGTCACGCCATTCATTTCTTGGTGCTCAAAATGCAGACGCATCATCTCGGCTTGTTCACGTTGCTGGCGCTCAAGCTCAGCGATTTCTTCTGGCGTTGGGATATGCACACGCGCTAAATCTTGCACGGTTTCAGACTTGATAGCACCGAGCATACTTTGGAATAATGAGAAGGCTTCAGATTTATATTCTTGCTCAGGATTTTTTTGCGCATAGCCTCGCAGATGAATCCCTTTACGCAGTTGATCCATTTGGTTTAGATGTTCTTTCCAATGCTTATCTAAGCTAGATAGCATAAAGTGACGCTCAAGCTGGGCGGCATTTTCCTCGCCCATTTGCTCACGGCGAGCGCGGTAGTTGAGTAACGCAGCCTCAATGATTTTTTGGCGTAAACCTTCTTCATCCAAACGACGATCGGCATCTAGCCAGTCATTGATTGGCATATGAATACGAAACTCACTTTCAAGCTCGTCTTCAAGCCCATCAATGTCCCATTGGTCATCAATCG
Source organism: Faucicola osloensis (assembly GCA_016888885.1). Classification (GTDB taxonomy): domain Bacteria; phylum Pseudomonadota; class Gammaproteobacteria; order Pseudomonadales; family Moraxellaceae; genus Faucicola. Next base: position 2,463,969 of record CP069437.1, on the reverse strand, counting down.
AACCGGGTGGCACGAACTGGTCAATCAAGGCATTGTACACATCGTAGTGCATCGCTTCGATAGCTGCTTGTAGATTACTTTGGGCAAGCAGTTCATCGCGCTGTTTATAGATAACCTTACGTTGTTCGTTGGCAACGTCATCGTATTTGAGTAGGCTCTTACGGGCATCAAAGTCGCGGTTTTCCACTTTCCTTTGGGCGTTTTCAATCGAGCGTGATACCATTTTGTGCTCAATGGCTTCGTCTTCTTTTAGCCCCATGGCGCGCATCATATTGACCACGCGATCGCCAGCGAAAATCCGCATCAAGTCATCTTCAAGCGACAAGAAAAAGCGTGACTCCCCAGGGTCACCTTGACGACCGGCACGACCGCGTAATTGGTTATCAATACGGCGCGATTCGTGACGCTCAGACCCGATGATATGTAAACCACCCGCCTCTAGCACTTGTTGGTTTCGCACTTGCCATTCGGCATGGGCTTGCTGTTTCATTTCAGGGGTGACGTTGTCGATTTTGGCGAGCTCGGCTTGCCAGTTACCCCCCAAGATAATATCGGTACCGCGACCTGCCATGTTGGTGGCAATAGTGACCGCATTAGGCCTACCCGCTTGCGCGATAATATCGGCTTCACGCTCGTGCTGTTTGGCATTGAGGACGTTATGTTGAATGCCTTCTTGCGTCAACAACTCTGAAAGCACTTCACTGGCTTCAATGGTTGCCGTCCCCACCAAAATCGGCGCCTGTTTTTCTTGAATGCGTTTGATTTCGCGGATGATGCCTTGATATTTGCCCATTTTACTTAAGAAAATTTGGTCATCAAGGTCGATACGCTGAATCGGTTTGTGGGTTGGGATAATCACCACATCTAAATCGTAAGTTTGTTTAAACTCCGCAGCTTCGGTATCGGCTGTACCCGTCATGCCTGAGAGTTTGTCATACAGACGGAAATAATTTTGGAATGTCGTGGTGGCAAGGGTTTGGTTTTCGGCTTGGATTTCAACCTGTTCTTTGGCTTCAACTGCTTGGTGCAACCCTTCTGACCAGCGGCGACCGGGCATGGTACGCCCTGTGTTTTCATCGACAATGATGACTTCGCCTTCATGCACGATATAGTGAATGTTTTTAACAAATAAATGGTGCGCACGAATCGCGGCTTGGACATGGGCTAGTAGTGGCAAGCGCGCTGGGCTATATAGGCTCTCGTTTTCACCAAGCTCGCCTTTTTCCACCAAGAATTTTTCGATTTTCTCGTAGCCTTTTTCGCTGATTTCGATTTGGCGATTTTTTTCATCAATCCAAAAATCCTGCTCACGGTTTTCGCGGTTGCCTTCTTCGGTTTCTGAACGTTTAAGGCGCGGGATGATGGTGTCAATCAGCCGGTACATAGCCGATGAGTCTTCGGCTTGACCCGAGATAATCAGCGGCGTACGCGCTTCATCAATCAAAATCGAGTCAATCTCATCGATGATACAATAGTTGAGTCCGCGCTGTTTTTTCTCATCTAGGCTAAATACCATATTGTCACGCAGGTAGTCAAAGCCGTATTCGTTGTTGGTACCGTAGGTAATATCTGCGGCATAGGCCTCAAATTTTTCCATCGGGTCTTGTTGTGAGTAAATCACGCCGACAGTCAAGCCCAAAAAGTCAAACAACGGGCGGTTTAGTTCGGCATCACGCCTTGCCAAGTAGTCATTGACGGTGACCACATGCACGCCTTTACCGCTAATCGCGTTGAGATATATCGCAAGCGTTGCCATCAAGGTTTTACCTTCACCCGTGCGCATCTCGGCGATTTTACCTTCATGCAGGGTGATACCCCCGATGAGCTGTACATCGTAGTGACGCATGCCAAGGACACGGCTTGAGGCTTCACGACAGACCGCAAAGGCTTCAGGTAAAATGGCATCTAGGCTAGTACCCTGCTCAAATTGGGTTTTAAATTCCGCAGTTTTCTGTTTTAATGCTTCGTCAGAGAGGGGCTGGATTTTGGGTTCTAAGGCGTTGATTTTGTCGACCAACTTACGCATTCGCTTAAGCTCACGGTCGTTTTTGGTGCCAATAACCTTGCCTATCATTTTGCCTAACATACGAGGATTTTCCTAAAGTGCTCAAATCAATAAGTGCGATGACTTTTAATACGATGACGGTTAATAAAGGTGTTCAAAATAAATTTTGCTATTATATATGGGTTTGCTTTTTTTAGATACAAGGTTATGACAGCCTGTAAGTTTGAACCGCTTGCCTCTATTACCTTTATCTTTATCAATCCATCCCCATAATTGAGCTTTATGTTCGAAATTTTCATTGTTGAAATTTTCTTGGAAGATTTTAACCCCATCTTTGCCATTATGCTATCGAGTTTGCTATGACTGCCCCATTGACGCCACAACAACTGATTCATCAATTACCCAAAGCCGAACTCCACGTGCATATCGAAGGCACGTTTGAGCCGGAGTTGATGTTTGCCATCGCTAAACGCAACCAAATCGATATACCCTACCAAACCATTGAAGACGTCAAAAATGCCTACAATTTTCATAATTTACAATCGTTTTTGGATATCTACTATGCCGGGGCAAACGTTTTGGTAAAACAGCAGGATTTTTATGATTTAGCGTGGGCGTATTTTGAAAAATGCCAGGCTGATAATGTGGTGCATACGGAGATTTTTTTTGACCCGCAGACCCATACTGAGCGGGGGGTGAATTTTGCCACCTGTTTTCAAGGGCTTTATCAAGCCAGCTTAGATGCCAAAGCAAAAATGGGTATCACCTCACATTGGATCTTGTGTTTTTTGCGTCATTTGAGCGAAGACAGCGCGTTTGCCACCCTTGAGCAGGCCTTACCATTTAAAGATAATATCATTGGCGTGGGGCTTGACTCTAGCGAAGTGGGCAATCCGCCCGCCAAGTTTGAACGGGTATTTGCCAAAGCGCGAGCGCTTGGGTTTTTGACGGTTGCGCATGCGGGCGAAGAAGGCGATCCCGCGTATGTCTGGCAAGCGTTGGATTTATTAAAGGTCAATCGTATCGATCACGGTGTGCGTTCGGCAGAAGATGATAAACTCATGCAACGCTTGATAGCTGAGCAAATGCCGTTGACGGTGTGTCCGCTAAGTAACCTTAAACTAAAAGTGGTGCAAGACATGGGCGAGCACAATATCAAAACCATGCTGCACCAAGGCGTGTGCGTGACCGTAAACTCAGATGACCCAGCGTATTTTGGTGGCTATATGAATGACAACTTTGTCGCCATTGAGCAGGCGTTAGCGCTATCCAATGACGATATCAAACAATTGGCAATCAACAGCTTTAACGCGTCTTTTATAGATGATGCTGAAAAACAGCATTGGATCTCAAAAATCGCATCGCTTTAAGCTTTTAAATAAGCTGGAAGAAGCAAGAAATAACCTGCATCCCAGCCTTAAGCAACCTCACACACTCGACATGGTGCGACAAAAGCACCTGTTGCTTAACTTTATAACGTTTAACTATTATGCCCCAGACCATGCCTCACAATCTTGACCATCACACTCCCATGATGCAGCAATATCTCACCCTAAAAGCGGATTATCCGCATGCCTTGGTGCTGTACCGGATGGGTGATTTCTATGAGCTGTTTTTTGATGATGCCAAGCTTGCTGCCGATATTTTGGGCATCACCTTGACCCGACGCGGCAAAGATAAACAGGGCAATACCATCCCGATGGCAGGTGTGCCATTTCATTCGGCAGACGGCTATATTGCTCGGCTGATTAATGCCGGGCAAACCGTGGTGGTCTGTGAACAAGTCGAAGAAGAAAAGCCAGAAGACAGCCTTGAAGAAAACACTGTAGCAACAGACACTGCAGCAAAAAGCACAGCAAAAAACACGGCAACAAAAACCAATGCCGCTAAGATTATGGAACGTAAAGTCGTCCGTACCTTGACCGCAGGAACGCTGACCGATGATAGCCTTATCACCCAAGGGCAGACGCCAACGGTCGTCGCTATCAGCTTTGCCAAACAGCAAATGTCGGTGGGATTAGCACAGCTGGATTTGGCACAAGGGCAAATCCGCGTCACTGAGCTTAACTGCGACAGTCATGCCCAGCTACAAAGCGAGCTTGCTAACGCACTCGCCCGCTTTGATCCCAGTGAAGTGCTGATAGATGAGCAGTTGTCTGAGGCGTGGCAACATTTTTTGCAGGATTGTCTGAGCGCAAACAGCCCAACAGCTACCCTACCGCCGATTTTGTCACAACCGCACAGTTATTTTCTGCCCAATAACGCACTTGAACATCTGACCCAGCATCTAAGTGTCACCACGCTGGCAGGGTTTGGCATTGAGCAAAAACCGCTTGCCATCTCATCGGCGTCGGTTGTGCTGCATTACGGCAAACAGACCCAGCAAGCTGATTTACGCCATATTCGCAGCCTGCATCTCGAGCATAACGGCGATTTTTTGCAGCTTGATACTATCAGTCAGCAAAATTTGGAAATTTTTAAACCCGTGTTGGCATCGGGTATTTCGCTGTTATCGGTGATTGATCATTGCCAAACGCCGATGGGTAAACGCGCTTTAGTGCATCATTTGCACCGACCGCTACGCAATGTCACCCTGATTAACCGCAGGCTTGATGCGGTTGAACAACTGATGACATTACCAATAGAGGCGTTTGAATTGCTTAAACAAACCTTAAGCGAAATCAGCGATATCGAACGCATTGGGGGACGCATTGGCTTGGGTTCAGCAAAACCAACCGATTTGCTCAAATTGCGGCTGAGCTTGGCGCAAGCGTTAGCGTTATCAAAGCAGTTGCAGCAACATTTTGATTTTACCACCATAACCACGCTAACTGCTGAGACGCCTTTGCTTGCCATGCTCATCAAACAGCTACCTGACTTAGCCTTAACTGATAGCTTTGCCAATATCCATGCCTTACTAGAGCAAGCGATTGTCGATGAGCCGCCCGCCCACATCCGTGATGGCGGCATGATAAAAAAGGGTTATGACCCACAGCTTGATGAATGGCAAAATCTGCATGGCAATATCGAGCAAACTTTGGAAGCATTGGCGGCGCAAGAGCGGCAAAAAAACAACCTGCCCATGCTCAAAGTGGGCTTTAATAAAGTGAGCGGATTTTATTTTGAACTCAGTGCCCTACAAGCCAAGCACGCGCCTGAATATTTTACTCGCCGTCAAACGCTCAAAAATGCCGAACGCTTTATCACGCCAGCGCTCAAAACCATTGAAGAATCCTATTTATCAGCTCAAGGGCAAGCGTTGACCCTTGAAAAACGTATCTATGAAAATCTGCTGGGTCAGCTGAAGTCTCAGCTTGGTGAGCTGCAGCGCCTTGCCAAAGCGATTGGGTATTTGGACGTACTTGCCAACTGGGTCAGCCTAACGCGTTTACAGAATCGCTCTCATCATAGTAAAAACTGGTGCCGCCCGTTGTTTAATACCACGGATGATAGCGCAAGCCTCAATATCCAAGGCGGACGCCATATCGTGGTTGAAGCAGGTCAACAACGCCAAGCTCACCATCAGACGTCATCACTTGACCCATTTGTCGCCAATGACTGTGTCATGGGGACAGCCAGCCAACTTGAACGCCTAATGCTCATCACAGGGCCCAATATGGGCGGTAAGTCGACCTACATGCGTCAAACCGCTCTCATCGTACTACTTGCTTGTTGTGGGGCGTATGTCCCTGCGCAGTCGGTGACACTCGGTCGTATTGAGCGGATTTTTACCCGCATTGGCTCAGCAGATGACTTGGCAAGTGGTAAATCAACCTTTATGGTCGAGATGATCGAAACCGCCAATATCATGAACCAAGCCAATGCCAACTCGTTGGTACTCATGGATGAAGTCGGTCGTGGCACCAGCACCCAAGATGGTCTAGCGATTGCGCATGCGTGCGTAAATTATTTAGCAGAAAAAATCGGCTGTTTGACCCTATTTGCCACCCATTATTTTGAGCTCACGGAACTGGCTGAGCGCCACCCCAAAATGTTTAATCAACACCTTGTCACCCAAGAAATCAACGGGCAGTTACTGCTATTGCATAAAATCGCACCGGGGGCGACGCATCGCAGTTTTGGATTGCATGTCGCCAAAATGGCAGGTTTGCCGCAAGACTTATTAGCCCAAGCGCAATATTATTTGGATAACCAAAGTGAACAAAAAAGCTTGGCAAATAATCCTTTACCCTATCCACCAAAAGACGAGAAACAAATGGGTCTGGATTTGCAAAGTGCAGGGACTGACTATCAAACGTTGAAAACTGATGAATATAAACTTACTCAGCAACTAAAAGCCCTAAACCCTGACGAGCTGACGCCGAAACAGGCGTTAGAATTTATTTATTCATTAAAGGAATTGTTAAAAAAAGCGTAACGCGCTAAAATAATACGATTGTATTTTTTATGCTTTTAACATTTGTGCAACTAAAAAAGGTAGCCACCGCCATGACTTTCGTCGTTACTGATAACTGTGTTCGTTGTAAATATACTGACTGCGTTGAAGTCTGTCCTGTGGACTGTTTCTATGAAGGTCCGAATTTTTTGGTCATCCATCCTGATGAATGTATTGACTGTGCGCTGTGTGAGCCAGAATGCCCTGCCAATGCGATTTTCTCAGAAGATGAAGTACCAAAAGGTCAAGAAATATACATCGAACTGAATGCAGAACTCGCTGAAAAATGGCCAAACATCTCAGCCAGGCGCGACCCACTACCCGATGCCAAAGAATGGGATGGCGTGCCAAACAAACTACAATATCTTGAAAGATAGCCCTTCTAATATACGCCAGTTAGGTGATTTTTAGCAAGATACTATAAATAAGATGCTATAAACAACATGCTATAAAACAGCATATAGAACGAGGACGGCAATCAGTGAATATTGATTGCCGTTTTTATTTAGCCGCTTTAGCTTATTCTCTTTAGCTTAACCTATTTTTTTACGAATTGATTATGAAATAAAAAACGCGCTATGGATTAGCGCGTTTTTAGTGTCACAACAGCATCAGCCTTTTACGGCACTGCCCCAAACTGGCACCACGGTTTGCATCAATGGTTTTAACAGTTTGATATTTGCCGCAAAGATAGAACCTGTTTGCATGGCATTGTGCGCGCCTGTATGGTCAACCACAGTACCGCGCGCTTCAGTGACAATCAATTCACCAGCGCAGATATCCCAAGGTTTGATAGACATTTCAAAATAACCATCAAACCGTCCCGCTGCTACATATGCCAAATCCAGCGCGGCTGAACCCACACGGCGCACTTGACCGCCTTGCTCGCAGATTTTTTGTAAGCTTTCAAAATGCTCTTTGGCATACGATACTTTACCTTCCGCGCGGTTACGCTCAAGCGGATGACCTGTGGTAAAAAAGCCGCCATCAATGGTTTTATGCTCACTGACGCTGATACGGCGCTGGTTGAGGCGCGCGCCTTTACCACGACTGGCTGAGAACATCTCATCACGCACAGGGTCATAGATGATGCCATGTTCGGTGACGCCATTTTTTTGCACGCCTATTGAGACACAAAAATGCGGTAAGCCATGAATAAAATTGTGAGTACCATCTAATGGATCAATGACCCAACACCAGTCTTTATCATTGCCCTTGCCTTCTTGTAGCCCAAATTCTTCGCCCAAAAACGAGTGGGTTGGGTAGCTTTCTTTGAGCATCGCAATCAATAATTCTTCGCTATAACGGTCAATTTGGGTCACCAAACCATCTAAGCCTTTGCTTTCAATCGTGAACTCTAGCTTGTGGCGATTGTTGTGTGCATTTAAAATCTCTTGACCTACTTTTTGTGCAGCGCGGGCTGCCATGACGACCATCGGTTCCATAATTGACCTTTTGTTGAAGGATAAAAATCTAAAATTTATGACAAAATCGTTTGCATCTGTTTGACCACACCCGCGACATCTAGCCCACAATCGGCTAATTGCTGCTCAGGGCTGCCATGCGCGATATATTTATCGGGGATACCGATATTAAGTAGCGTTGGCAAGGCTTGACTTGTTTTTGCTGCTTGGGCAACGAGGTATTCATTGACCGCACTACCGGCACCGCCCATGACTTGGTGTTCTTCAAGGGTAACAATGGAGCAGTTTTGCGCCAATAGCGTATCCAGTAATTCGCTGTCTAACGGTTTAACAAACCGCATATTATAAACAAAAAACGTCGTCGTTGGGTAAGTTTCGGCTAAGTTTTGACACGCCGTAACCGCCGTCTTTACCATGGTACCAAAAGCAAGCACCGCAACTTTTTTCGCCACGTTGCCAGTACCTGCAGCAGTGGCATCAATAGTCTGCTCAAGCGCTGCCTTACCGATTGGATACATCGCTTGGTTTTTATCAATCTCTGCGCCAATGCCATTACCGCGTGGATAACGCACCGCAGAGGGTCCAATATGCTCATAACAGGTATTAAGTAAGTTATAGCACTCATTCTCATCTTTTGGACAAGCAATCACCATATTAGGCACAGTTCGCATAAAAGCGATGTCAAACACCCCCGCATGGGTCGCACCGTCTTCACCGACCAAGCCCGCACGGTCAATGGCGAACATCACGTTGAGATTTTGCAAAGCCACATCGTGAATCAGTTGGTCATAGCCACGTTGTAAAAATGTGGAGTAAATCGCGACAATCGGTTTGACGCCTTGGGTCGCCATGCCCCCCGCTAGGGTCACTGCATGTTGCTCGGCAATCGCCACATCAAAAAATTGGCTGGCAAAGCGCTTGGCAAATTCGGTCATGCCTGAGCCTTCAGCCATCGCAGGGGTAATCGCCATCAGTTGTTTGTCAGTGGCGGCTTTATCGCAGATAAACTCACCAAACACTTGCGAGTATTTTTTGGCGGTGGTGGGTGCCGGCTTTTGGCTGTCAACTGGCACAGATTTTTCTTGCGCTGGGTTGATTTTTTTAAGTTTGGTAATGGCATGATAAGTAATCGGGTCGCATTCTGCCGGTAAAAAGCCTTTACCTTTGACCGTATGCACATGGACAAGTACTGCCCCTTTTAGCTGCTTGACCCGTTCAAATACTTGAGCCAATTTGGCAACATCATGCCCATCAAATGGTCCAAAATACTGAAAACCGATGGCTTTAAACAAGTTTTCGGGGAACACTTCATCAATGAGTTTATTGGCGATTTTCTCAGGCAATGTCTCTAACTGAGAGGGTTTGGGAATACCTTTTTCTGCCAATTTTTCGACAATTTTATTGGGCAGACGCGAGGTCCAATCATCTAAAGCTTCGTTTGCCATGTGCAAATAATGACGAATACGGCGGTCTTCGCTGGAGATGACGCGCTTGGTAAAAATCGCATCACCGTTTTTATCGATATCGACTGCCAAACCACGCTGCCAAAGGGTGGCTAAATGTTTAGAAAATCCGCCCGTTGCCTGTGAGATTGACATGTCATTATCGTTGAGCACCACAATCAAATCGGCATTTTGCTGCACCGCGTCATTCATCGCTTCAAACGCCATGCCGCCTGTCATAGCCCCATCGCCGACGATGCTAACCACTTTGTCACGTTTGCCTAAATAGCGCATAGCAAGCGACATACCTAACCCTGCAGAAATCGCCGTCGATGAATGCCCAACGCCAAAGGTATCATACTCAGACTCATGACGCTCAGGAAAGGCAGTTAGCCCATGTTGGCTACGAATGGTGGTAAGCTTGTCACGGCGACCCGTTAAAATTTTGTGGGGATAGGCTTGGTGCCCTACGTCCCAGACAATTTGGTCTTTGGGTGAATTAAAGACATAATGCAGTGCAATGGTAAGCTCAACGACGCCAAGGTTAGAACCAAAATGCCCGCCACTGACGCCCGTTGTATACAGCAAAAATTCGCGCAGTTCATCGGCTAATTGCTGCAATTGCGCGGTACTCATTTTTTTTAGGTCAGCAGGACTGTCCACCCCATCGAGCAGCGGCGTATACGGCTTTAGCATAGGGATGGTATCAAAGGTTTTTAATGGGTATTTTTGGTTAGCTATTTTAGTTTTTGACATATCTTGGCTGACACTTTTCATTGCTTACAGGCACTCGATGAGCCCTGTTGACACAGGTGAAAAAAATAAATAGTTAAAACGCACAATGACTATCGACACCTTATTGTTGGCACAAAATTGGCACAAAATACGGGCTCAAAGTTGACAGACTGCCAAAGCGTTGGGCGCTTGAAAATCTAGGTGGCTAAGCTGGCATTAACAGCTTTGAATTGCCAATGTGGCGCATGAATGTGGCATAATAGCATTTTTTTGTTGATTAAACATCAAACCTCGCTATTTTAGATTGTATCTTATAGCTTCTATAAAGTTTAGCTTAGCGCCTTGAATCTTTGATAAAATTTGACAAAAAAGTTGCCTCAGATAGCATGTGAGCCTAGCTTGCGGCTTATTGATAAGATGGGTAATGACGCTATCCTTCTTGATATTTTAATCAATGCCTTCATGTAAAGGGCACTTTTATTTTTGGGTTTACCGACTTGGTTCAGTTGTTTGGGTCAGTGGGTCATTTTTTTGGAGTAGTGGGTGTCGTATCAATTTATCACGCAAGCAACCTTACCAACAGCGCACGGGCTATTTGATATTCATGTGTTTGAAGATACGGACGACACGGCACGCGATGCGCTTGGCAATCGTAAACATGAACACGTCATGCTGACGGTAGGTTTGCCCACGGCTGATAAATCCAAAATCCCATTGGTACGCATTCATAGCGAATGTTTAACAGGGGATGCCTTTAGTTCGCTTAAATGCGACTGCGGCCCCCAGCTCAATGCCACCATGCAGATGATTCAAGCTTATGCTAAAGATGGCGGCTGCGGGGCGATTTTATATTTGCGCCAAGAAGGACGCGGGATTGGACTGACCAATAAAATCCGAGCTTACGCGTTGCAAGACCAAGGACATGATACGCTTGATGCCAATTTGCTGCTCGGTTTGCCTGCCGATGCTCGCACCTATGAGATGTGCAAGCCGATGCTTGAGCATGTCGGTGTGGATAAGGTAAAGCTGATAACCAACAACCCCAACAAAATTGACTATCTCAATGATATTGGTATTGAGGTGGTAGCGCGCGTGCCGCTGTTGGTGGGTGTCAACCCGCACAATGAAGCCTATCTCAATACCAAAAAAGCGCGTATGGGGCATATGATTGAGAATGGATTATAAAATTCACTCTCATGACATAACACAAAACCCATGGTTTATTTTTACCATAAATTAATCCCAAGCGCGCCCAGCATCATTTTTGCCCCCACAATCAGCAGCAGACCACCAAACATGCGCTTTAAGGTGTTGGCAGGCAATTGGTGCGCCAATTTTGCCCCCACTTTGGCAAATAAATAACTCATCACTGAAATACACAAAAACGCAGTGATATGCACAAAGCCAATCGCCTCAGCTGGCAAGCCCTGTACATCTTTGCCAAAAAACATAAACCCGAGCGCCCCTGCAATGGCAATCGGTAAGCCACAGGCTGCTGACGTACCCACCGCTTGTTGCATGGTCAAACCAAAACGGCTCAAAAACGGCACGGTAAAACTGCCACCGCCAATACCAAAAATCGCCGATGCTGCGCCAATCAAGCCCCCGACCGCTGTTTGCACGGGAGCAGATGGCAAGTGAGTGGTCGCGACAACTTCCGATTTTTTAGCCAGAAGCATTTTTAGCCCCATAAACAGCGCCATGCCAGCAATCAAAAACGCCAAGACCTTACCATGCAATAAATCTGCAATATAAGCACCAACAAAACTACCCACCACCAAGCCAATTGACATATTGCGCCATACATCCCAGCGCACGCCACCGCGCTTATTGTGCGATTGCATGGAGCTTATGGAGGTCACCACAATCGTGGCAAGCGATGTCCCTACCGCCAAATGGGTAATAACATCGCTTGGATAGCCATACGCTTTAAAAATCGCCATCAGCACAGGTACGATAATCAATCCGCCACCGACACCAAACAGACCCGCACAAGTGCCAGCAAATGCCCCCGCCAGCAAAAACCACAGATACATCATTTTTTGCATTTCCTTTGATTAAAAATAGCGTTAGTATAGCAAACTTATCTTTTTGTCGTTTGTAACATTGTGCCTAAGCTTATGAACCCAACCCTATATATCTATCTCGATGAAAACTGATTCGCTTTGCCATACCCATCTAGCCAGCACCCACTCAACCAACAGCCAGCTGATTGAGTGGATGGTGCTAAGCTATCAAGCGCAGTCGCCCACCGACCATAACCGACCGCATTTTAGCCGCCCCCATTTACTCACTGCCGACACCCAATCTAGCGGACGTGGTCAACATGGCAGAACATGGCAATCACCGCTAGGCAATGTTTATTTATCGCTGTATGTGCCGACACAAGCCTATGCTTGGCAGCAAAATCTTTGCTTATCTTATCGATTAGATGGTCGCTTGTCACTGTGCGTGGGTTATCAGCTTAGTCAAATCCCTATTATAGAACACATCAATCAAACAAGACTGGCAAAGCATTTGCCAATCATTGGCGTCAAATGGGTGAACGATGTGGGTTTTTATCAACCACAAGACAACCTACCTGACCAATTTCAAAAACTCTCGGGTATTTTGATAGAGCCTGTCAATGTCGCAGGTCACATGCTAGGGGTCGTCATCGGTGTGGGGGTCAATATTGCCCATGCCCCTGTGCTGACCGAGCAAACCCAAGAAGGCTTAAACTACCAAGCGGTAAGCTTGCAAGATTTGACAACGCAGCGCTTACAGCCCCGTGAATTTTATCAGCCTGTCACCGATGCCATAGCTAATGCGATTGGGCAATTTAATCAGCTGCAAGCGGCTGAAGCAAGCCAGCAATTTATCCATGATTTTGCCCAAAGAGACGTATTAAAAAACAAGCATTTGCAAATTCATAACGCCTTATCTGAGCAATCAATCACAGGCATTGCAGCAGGTATCGATGCACAAGGCTGTCTAACCATTGAGCAAGCAGATGGCAGCACACAAACGATTTGGACAGGCACCATTCAAGTTTTGGATTCAGCCGTTTCATCATTGCAGGCAAATAAACACAAATAAAGCATCCCACTCAAAGGCTCTCACTTATGACAAAACTTTGGCTAGACTTGGGTAATACCCGCTTAAAATATTGGCTCACGGACGATAGCGGTCAAGTGCTCGATCATGCAGCTGAGCAGCATTTGCAAGCGCCTGCCGAATTGCTCAAAGGGTTGACCTTTCGGCTTGAACGACTCAATCCTGACTTTATCGGGGTATCATCCGTGCTTGGACAGGCCGTCAATAATCACGTCGCAGAAAGCCTAGAGCGATTGCAAAAACCGTTTGAATTTGCCCAAGTCCATGCCAAGCACGCGCTGATGTCGAGCGACTATAACCCCGCCCAACTTGGCGTTGACCGCTGGCTACAAATGCTCGGTATCATCAAGCCTAGCAAAAAACAATGCGTGATTGGCTGCGGCACTGCCGTTACCATTGATTTGGTCGATCAGTGTCATCACTTGGGGGGCTATATTTTCCCCAGTATCTATTTGCAGCGCGAGTCGCTATTCTCAGGAACGCGCCAGATTAGTATTATTGATGGCACTTTTGATAGTATAGATTCAGGCACCAATACTCAAGACGCAGTGCATCATGGTATTATGTTATCCATTGTTGGGGCGATCAATGAAACCATTCATCGCTATCCACAATTTGAAATCACCATGACAGGCGGTGATGCTCATACTTTTGAGCCGCACCTATCAGCCAGCGTGGAAATTCGGCAAGACTTGGTATTGGCGGGACTACAGCGTTTTTTTGCCGCCAAAAATAACACTAAAAATCAAAACTAAAAACCAGAAATAAAATTAACCGTTAAGAAAAAAAGGAAATCACCGATGAAAAAAATCATTCAAACCACAAGCATCGCCTTACTCACTACGAGCCTATTAACCGCCTGTATGACTGCGCCTACGTTGCCCGCCAAGCCAACACCTTCAACAGTCAACCAGCCAACCAATGCCACTCGCACGGTCACGCTTGCACTGGGGCAAAACATCTTTGTTAAAGAACACCAGCTAAATCTGACTTTTGATAAAGTGCTCAATGATAGCCGCTGTGCCACAGATGTACAGTGTATTTGGGCAGGCAATGCCACAGTAGCGGTCACGGCTATGACCACTACCTCTCGCCCACAAACCCTTAACCTATCGATTGGGGATTTGCGCGGTGACTTGCGTCAAACACAGCGTTTTGCCAACAGGGATATTACCTTGACTGCGCTATCGCCCACGCCTGTATCCAGTCAATCTGCTGCCTCGTCAACGGGCAATCTGCCTACTATCACCTTGACGATTAAGCAAATTCCTTAATTGTTATATCCCTAAAAAAGTAATAAAAAAGGGGTTAATTACCCCTTTTTTTATACCCAAGCATTGGTTTACACCGTTGCCACCATCGGGGCTTCACGTTCAACTTTTAATTTCAAAATGCGCGATGTTGAAGTTTCTAGAATGGTAAACTTATAGCCACCGATATCAATGGTTTGATTGACTTTTGGGGCGTCGGTCAGCTGCGAAATCAAATACCCGCCAATAGTGAACTGATCGGCATCGAGTAGAAAATCTGGATCGTCAAGCTCCAAACGTAGTTGGTGCAAACTTGCTGTGCCATCCACAATCCAGTAATCGTCATAGGGGATAATTTCTAAGGTTTCATCTTCATCAGGGAACTCACCTGCAATCGCCTCTAGCACATCAAGCGGTGTCACTAGTCCTGCGACTTGACCGTATTCATCAATCACCATCGCCAAATTACCTTTGGCTTTTTTGAGCATATTGAGCAGTTTTAGATTGTCAATGCTCTCTGACACAAACACAGGCTGCTGCTTGTTAAGTAATGGTTTAATGGCGGTTTCAATATCTGCGACATTCTTATAGAGCAAATCCAAAAAGTCTTTGGCGCGTACTACCCCGAGCACTTTATCGATGGTATCTCGGCACACAGGGAACAAGCTATGCGGCGTATCAAGCAATTGCGCGCGCATTTCTTCGCGGCTACCGTTGATATTGACCCAAGAGATATCATTGCGCGGCGTCATGATGGTATGCACATCGCGCTCATTAAGCGCTAGTACGCCACTAATCATATAACGCTCTTCTTGTGCAAATGGCATACTATCAAAATCAAAATGTTCTGAATTATTCTCTGGGGTAACCGCTTCTTCGGTTTTACCACCCATTAAGCGTAAAATTGCATCCGCAGTACGGTCACGAATCGGAATTTGATTTTCATATTTGGTTTTATTGCGTTTGGCTACTTGGTTAAACACTTCAATCAAAATTGAGAACGCAATCGCCGCGTACAAGTAACCTTTTGGCATATGAAAGCCTAGTCCTTCGACAATCAAGCTAAAGCCAATCATCAATAGGAAACTTAAGCATAAAATCACCACGGTCGGGTGACGACCGACAAACTCAGTCAAGGCTTTAGACGCAGCCACCATCAATACCATAGCAATGATCACTGCCGCCATCATGATTTCAAGGTGTTTTGCCATACCTACGGCGGTAATCACCGCGTCAAACGAGAACACTGCGTCCAAAATCACAATCTGTGCGACAACCGCCATAAACCCAGCTTGCACTTTGCTTTGGTTGGTATGTTCAGGTTTTCCTTCCAGCCGCTCATGCAGCTCTGTCGTTGCTTTAAACAGCAAGAAAACCCCGCCTACCAATAAAATAATATCGCGAACCGATAAATCAAAACTTCCCAAAGTGAGCACAGGATCGGTTAAGGTGATGAGCCATGACATCATGGATAAGAGCACCAATCGCATGAGTAATGCTAAACCTAGACCTAAATTTCGGGCTTTAGCGCGCTGGTGCGGCGGGAGTTTATTGGCTAAGATGGCAATAAAGACAAGATTATCAATACCTAAAACAATCTCAAGAATGACAAGCGTCGCAAGGCTTAGCCACGCTGACGGGTCAGATAGTAGTTCTAACATAGTGGGTCAGTTATTCTCTTGTTATGAGGGGCAAAAAATCAATAAACAGCAAAAACGAAAAATCAGCCGTTACCTTAGCAAATCATAGCAAAAAATCAATGACAATTTGTGCCTGCTTTTGTAGATGGCACGCCAATTGTGCCAATACATCACTTGATCTTTAACCCTATCTACATACTGCATCAACTGACTTTGCCAAAAAATATACTGATAAGTCATTTTATTTGATTCACAAATTCTTGATTTAGGTTAAATTAATCCATAGGACAGCGAAACTTCATTATGACTTTACAAGGATCAGTATATGTCAAATCATCGCTTTATGCGCCGTGCCGCCAAAGGATTGCTTTTTTCTTCCATCGCATTTTCTGCATCTTCTTATGCCTCAAGTTATTACAACTGTGCCAATGCCACTGGCTGTGTCGCAGTCACCACCCTTAACGCCACCTCAGATTATGCAAAAACCAAATACCCTATCGTGCTTGCTCATGGGCTTGGTGGCTGGAGCAAAATGTTTGGTTTGGTCGATTATTTTAATGGCATCCCTCAAGATCTCACCAAAAATGGCGCCAGTGTGTATGTGACCAAGACATCAAGTGTCAATGACACCGAAGTGCGCGGTGAGCAGCTACTCCAACAAATCAAAACCATCATTGCCATCACCGGCAGCCCGAAGGTTAACTTAATCGGTCATAGCCAAGGTGGGATTGATATTCGCTATGTGGCGGGGGTTGCGCCATCGCTAGTCTCATCTGTGACGGCGATTTCCAGCCCTGAGCAAGGCTCAAAAATGGCGGATTGGACGGTCAAAATGGTGACTGAAGGCAGTGCGGCTGATGGCTTACCCGCTGGCGAATTTAATACCGCCTCTTTAATGGCAATCAAGTTTTTTGAATTGGTGGGCGGTGCGATGGACATCGGATCTGGCGTGCCACTCAATCAACTGCAGCAGCAAGATGGCTGGGCAGCCGTCAATGCACTCACCACCAATTATGCGGCCAAATTTAACCAAAAATTCCCTGCAGCCATGCCGACCAGTTATTGTGGATACCCAAAAAACACGGTGGTCAATAATGTACGTTACTACTCACTTAGTGGCGCCCAAACTATGACCATGCTTGTCGATCCGTCTGATACGGTGCTGGGGTTGACGGGTTTATCATTCAATGGCGAAGCCAATGATGGGCTTGTCTCACCCTGTTCAAGTCGTCTGGGTGCAGTGATTCGTGATAACTATAAAATGAATCATATGGATTCAGTGAATCAGGTATTTGGCATTGTCAGTTTGCTAGACACCAATCCATTGACTGTCTATCGCAACCAAGTCAATCGCTTAAAAGGTCAATCGTTGTAAGCTTATGCCTATGGTTCCTTCAAACAACCCTAACACAAACCAACGACCGATAAACTGGCTAATAATCGTATTAGCCAGTGGCATCATCGCATTATTGATAGCCTGCATACTGTGGTTAAAACCTAAGGACGCTGTTAAAACAGCCAATCCTTTGCCGCATGATGCTGCTAGTACCATGCCATCGGGTGTATTGCCGTCCCATCAAACCGCAACGCTCGCCAATGCATCCTCCGTCAGCGCGAACGCTGACCCCTTGCCCATATCACTGGCCACATCACTGCCCAAATCACTACAAGGCACCCAAGTCGATGGCGAAATTATTATCGATGAAAATAAGCAATTGGTGGTGACTGCCGGTTTGCGCCGACTGTTTGATTACTTTTTGTCCGCACAAGGGGAAGAGCCGTTAACCCAGATTGAACAACGGGTGATTGCCTATATTCGTGAACATACGCCTGAGCCTGCCGCAAGCCAAGCGGTTAACATTTTTCAAAATTATCTCACCTATTTGACTGCTGTCAGCCAGCTAGATAAGCCTAAAGTACAGCAAAACCCCAACGTCAGCGCATTAGATTTATCTGCGATTAAAAACCAATTACGCGCAGTACAACAGCTGCAAGTCCGCTATTTTGACGCCAAAACCCGTGAAGCCTTTTTTGGCGATGAACAAGCCCTCAATGACTATAACATGACGGTCGTCGAAGCCAACCAAAACGCGCAACTTAGCAATGACCAGCGCCAAGCCATCATTGATAAGGCGCAAACTGCCTATATCGCCAGTGTTAA
Source organism: Faucicola osloensis (assembly GCA_016888885.1). Classification (GTDB taxonomy): domain Bacteria; phylum Pseudomonadota; class Gammaproteobacteria; order Pseudomonadales; family Moraxellaceae; genus Faucicola. The sequence goes on along the minus strand of CP069437.1, from coordinate 2,445,820 downwards.
AGACCCACATCTACAGACAAAGCTAACCGAGCAGCGCAATATTGACAAGTTATTGGCGCAAACGCAGCAAATGCAGCAGCAAGGGGCAACGCGAAGCCAAATCAATGCCATGCGTAGTCAATACGTTTCCCCCGAAGCGGTCAAACGGCTTGAGCAGCTTGACCAGTCCGAAGCGCAATTTGCGCAGCGTGTGGCAACTTATCAGACACAGTCTAACCAAATACTGAGCAAATTGGGTAATGTGCCGCAAGCACAGCAACAAATTGTGGCGTTACAGCAGACGATGTTTACGCCTGAAGAACGGCTACGCCTAGATGTATTGACAAAGCAGCGTTAACTTCCCAGTTAAAGGAGTTAAATGCTCTGTTGAATTGCCATAAGCTGTTGAATTACCAAAGGCGCGTTTGAACCTATTTCACACGGTAACGGGCTGAACGCGCGTGGGCATCCAAATTCTCTTCCACCGCCAGTATATCGGCGGTTTTTGCCAACGTTTGGCTACCTTGCTCGCTACAATAAATAATCGAAGATTTCTTTTGAAAATCATACACGCCAAGCGGTGAACTAAAGCGTGCGGTACCTGACGTTGGCAACACGTGATTAGGGCCAGCGCAATAATCGCCAATCGCTTCAGGGGTATAGCGCCCCATAAAGATAGCGCCCGCATGGCGGACATCTTTGACCATCGCTTCTGGATCATCTACTGATAACTCCAAATGCTCCGGCGCAATGCGGTTAATCACCTCAATACCCTCTGCTCGGTCTTTCACCAAAATCAGCGCGCCACGGTTGGCAATCGCCGCTTTAGCGATTTCAGCTTTGGGCAAATCTGCTAAGGCTTTTTCGATTTCCTGCGCAACTTTTTTGAGTAATGGCTCAGATGGGGTGACAAAAATCGCTTGTGCGACGGTGTCATGCTCAGCTTGCGACAATAAATCCATGGCTAACCAATCCGCTTTATCATTTGCCACACCTTCGGCATATACCAGTACTTCCGAGGGACCTGCAATCATATCAATGCCCACTTGCCCAAATACGGCGCGTTTGGCGGCTGCCACGTATTTATTGCCAGGTCCTGTGATTTTATCGACTTGCGGAATGGTGTTAGTGCCATAAGCCAACGCTGCCACCGCTTGCGCGCCCCCAATGGTAAAGACTTTATCCACACCCGCCAAATAAGCGGCTGCCAATACCAAGGGATTTAGTTCACCATGAGGCGCAGGCACCACCATAATAATTTGTCCGACCCCTGCCACTTTGGCGGGTAACGCATTCATCAAGACGCTAGATGGATAACTTGCCAGCCCACCTGGCACATAAATACCCACTTTATCGAGTGGCGTAACTTGTTGTCCAAGCGTATTGCCTAGCGCATCTTGATACGTCCAGCTTTCTTGCCGTTGGCGTTCGTGAAAAGATGTGACGCGCTGTGCCGCCAGTTCAAGCGCTTGCTTGATTGTAGGATTTAACCCATCAAATGCTTGTTTGAGCTTTTCTTGTGAAATCTCTAGCTGGGCAAAAGTTTTGGCAGGATGCTTGTCAAATTGTTGGGTCAGTTTTAACACTACCTCATCCCCACCCTGACGAACTTGCGCGATAATATCATCGACCGTAGCCAGTAGCGCTGGATCATTTACCGTTTCAAAAGCAAGCAGCTCTGTCAATTCCTGCTCAAAACTGGCTTGTTGGCTATTTAACAATCGCATGGTATTCCCCTAAGAATAAAAATGACTAACACATAGCATAACAAATTTCTTCATGGATGAAAGCGGCTTTTTAGCCTGCAAAGCTTCGCCAACCCATCAAAATTGGTGCATCAAAGCTAGCGCATCAAAATCGACTAAACTGGGCCAACCCGTCACCGCTTTTAGTTTTCGCCCAGTTAAAATTCGCCCAGTTAAAAAAAGACGTCTTAATAACGTCTTTTTTAATTTTCAATGTCTTGATTTTCAATGTTTTTATCTTCAAAGACAACTTTAATAATGCTGTAGATTGTCGAGTGCATACATAAAGGTTTGGATTTTTGCACCATTGTCAAGCGTGGCGGTTACTTCAATGCGCTGATAGGCTTCACCTTCAAACTCATCTAGCCGCGCCCAATGATTGACCAAATCATCCGACGAGAATACCAAGCCCGCTACCATGTCGCCTTGTTCATCGGGGATGACTGCAGGAAATCCGAGCGCCGAGCCCCAACCGCCATCTGGCATCAAATGCCCACGAATAGTCGCAGGCTGCCAACTGCCGTTGTTGATAGGTGTCATGATAGCGTGGTTGTCGCGATTGGGCGCTAGCGTGCCATACACAAAAAGATGCTGTATCATGGTGATTTTTGAAACCTTACTGGGTGTTATCAGCGACGCTTTGCTTGAAGCTTTCAATGATTGGCTCAAGCAGCGCAAATTTGCGTTTATAACTGACTTGATTGACAATCAAACGCGAAGAGACTTGGCAAATCTCTTGGCGCGGCTCTAGACCATTGGCTCTTAAGGTATTACCGGTATCGACCACATCCACAATCAAATCTCCCAAGCCTACTAAGGGCGCAAGTTCCATGGAACCATATAGCTTAATCACATCCACTTGTTCACCGCGACTGGCAAAAAACGCGCGCGTCACATTGACATATTTGGTGGCAATTCGAAGACGACGACTGGGTAATTGTAGCCCCACTTTACCTGCCGTCATCAAACGGCATTTGGCAATTTGTAAGTCGAGCAATTCATATAAATTGCTTGAGCCATGCTCCATTAGTACGTCTTTACCCGCTACACCAAAATCTGCCGCCCCATGCTCCACATAGGTTGGCACGTCACTGGCACGTAAAATCAAAATCCGCACGTCAGCATGCGTGGTCGGGAAAATCAGTTTACGTGATTCTTCTGGGTCTTCAAGTAGTTCGATACCTGCCTTTTTTAGCAGGGGCAAGGTATCTTTTAAGATTCGCCCTTTGGATAACGCTAAGGTAAGACCGTTATAATTGGCATCATTTGCTTGTGTCATTGTCTTATACCTGTTATTCGCCTTTTACCCGCTCAATGGTGACGCCCAAGCCGCGCAGTTTATCTTCCACATATTCATAACCACGGTCAATGTGGTAAATGCGCTCGATACAGGTCTCGCCTTTGGCTGCCACCGCTGCCATTACCAGTGACATAGAGGCGCGTAAATCGGTTGCAATGACAGGCGCAGCATTGAGCTTATCGACGCCTTGAACAACGGCGGTATGACCATCGACTTTGATATTGGCGCCCATACGTTGCAGCTCAGGGACATGCATGTAGCGATTTTCAAAAATATTTTCAATAATGGTACTGGTGCCTTCTGCAATACAGCAAACTGTCATGAGCTGGGCTTGCATATCGGTTGGGAACGCAGGGTGTGGTAATGTGCGGATATCAACGGCTTTTGGACGACCCGCCATTTTGACATTAATCCAGTCGCTGCCAACAGTAACTTGTGCGCCCATTTCTTCAAATTTTTTCAGCACGGATTGCATCAAGCTTGCTTCGGTTTTTTTGGCAGTCACTTCCCCACCTGTCATCATAGCAAGCGCAAGATATGAGCCTGTTTCGATACGGTCTGGTACTACTGAGTACTCACAGCCATTTAATTTATCAACGCCTTCAATGGTCATATAAGCGGTGCCAATGCCTTCAATTTTTGCGCCCATTTTGACAAGCATATTAGCCAAATCAACCACTTCTGGTTCACGCGCACAGTTTTCTAGGTGCGTGGTTCCTTCCGCCAATGCCGCTGCCATGATGGTATTTTCAGTGCCGCCAACCGTGACCATATCAAAGGTGAAATGACAACCTTTTAGCCGACCGCTAGCGGGTGCTTTGGCTTTGACATAGCCATTTTCAACGGTAATGGTCGCTCCCATCGCTTCCAAGGCTTTTAGATGTTGGTCAACAGGGCGTGAGCCAATTGCGCAGCCACCAGGTAGCGATACTTCAGCCTGCCCAAAGCGTGCAAGCAGCGGTCCCAATACCAAAATCGATGCACGCATGGTTTTGACCAGCTCATACGGGGCATAGTAGCTATTGATGGTACTGGTATCGCAAGTCACCGTATCGCCGTTCTTTTCAATGGTGATACCCGTGCCCGCAATCAATTTGACCAAGGTATTGACGTCTTTGAGTGTCGGTACATTGTGCAGGGTGACGGGGGTTTCTGCCAAAATCATTGCCGCAAGCAAGGGTAATGCCGCATTTTTTGCACCAGAGATGACCACTTCCCCTTTAACTTGAGTGCCACCCGTGATTAAAAATTTATCCATGTGTTTCTCCTAAAAATGGCTTACTGCGCAGCTTGTTTAGCTTGCATCTCATGCCACTGGGCATAGGTCAACGCTTGGATATTCAGTGCATGGATTTCACCTGACGCAAATTTATCAGACACCAACCCCAACACGGCTTGTTGACGCGCGACAGCACGTTTACCCTCAAAGCTGTCATCCACCACGCGCACATCAAATTTGTTGCCTTGATTGGCGGCTTCGATTTTGCCACTTGGAAAATGGGGTTGTAGTAAAGTAATTAAATCTTGTGCGTTCATGGGAAATACCTAATAAAAGAGGGGTAAAATTATACTATTTTGCTGCGTAGCATAGCATAATTTTTGCTAAGTTTATACGTTATACAAAATGCTTAATTTACGCCAAAAGCGTCCTTAATCCATGTAGGCATTGGCATAACAGCCTGCCCTGCAACTTGAACGCCTTCATAACTTACCACATCAAAGCGAATATCAAAGTTATCAAATTGTGGATGCGCTTGTAAAAAAGCTGCGGTGGTTTTAATGATTTTGCGTTGTTTGGCAGGGGTGATACTGTCTAAACTTGTGCCAAATTGGCTGGCTTTTCGTTGACGCACTTCGACAATGACGAGGCAAGGGGTTTTTTGTGTCGGCTCAAGCATCACCAAATCAAGCTCGCCCAAGTTTTTGTAGTGCCAGTTTTTGGCAAAAAACGTTAAACCTTGCGCTTCAAGGTAGTGTTTGGCGAGGGTTTCATAATAGTCGCCTTGGCGCTGTTTTGGGGCGGTGAGTTTCATTGTTGGGTTATTTTACTGTTGCAAAGGCTTTTTCTAAAGCGGCACAAGTTGGGTATTTTTGCTGTAATTTTGCCAAATAATAGGCTTGGTTGTTGTCGATAAAGCTATCCAAAATCCCTGCATAATTTTTACCAATCCCACATCGTTGCTGTTGTCGATTCCAACTGACGGGTATCACCAACGGATTTTGTAAAACCAGCTTGTTGTTTTGACAAGTCAGCTTTGCCACACTATCAATGCGGTAATTATGCGGTTTACCCCCATAATGACTCGCTAATGCCACAACGATATCGTTGGGTTTTAATGAGTTAATGGCAAAAACACCTTCAAAACGCTGCGCCGATGGCAAAATAAGCCGTTGATACCACGTGCGAAATGCCCAGTGATAATCGGTGAATTTTAAGCCAAAACCTTGCTTTGCGTGGCTTTCACGTTGCAATTCACCGCCTTTTTCGATACTGGCAATTCTTCCGACCAACACATCGGCAGAAGATGAGGGTAAACAAGCCTCTGCGGTTGAAATTAAACTTACACTTAAAATAGCAAAGCAAATTGTTTTCATCACAAATCCTTTTTTCCCCAGAAAACACCTTATAATACCACCAATATTTAGCAAAATTTGAGAAAATCATGCAGCAAAACGGCACACTCTATATCGTCGCCACCCCGATTGGTAATTTATCCGATATCACCGCCCACGCCATCGACTGCCTAAAAAGCGTGGCTATCATCGCCTGTGAGGACACCCGTACCTCGGGCAAACTGCTCAATCACTTTAACATCCCCACCAAAACTTGGGCTTATCACGACCACAATGCTGAAGTACAGACCCCTAAATTAATTGAGATATTACAGTCAGGGCAAAGTATCGCCCTTATCAGTGATGCCGGCACCCCACTTATTAGCGACCCTGGTTTTCGGCTGGTGCGTGCCTGTCACCAAGCCGATATCAAAGTCTCGCCGGTTGTCGGCGCCAGTGCTGCCATAGCCGCCTTATCGGTCGCAGGATTACCTTCAGACAAGTTTTATTTTTATGGCTTTTTGCCTGCCAAAACCACAGGACGACAAAGCGAATTGACTAAAATCAAGGATTTAACCGCTACGCTGATTTTTTATGAAGCGCCCCATCGTATTGTTGAATGTATCGATGACATGATTACGGTGCTTGGCGACAATCGACAAGTGACGTTTTGCCGTGAGCTAACCAAAACGTTTGAAACCATTTATCCATCGACTTTGGGCGAATTAAAGCAGTTTGTTGCAAGCGATGCCAATCAGCAAAAAGGGGAAATGGTACTGGTGGTCGCTGGGGCAAATGATTCTGTCAATGATGACGGTAAACACGATGCGTTGCTAAAACGACTATTGCAAGATTTGTCGGTGAAAAAAGCCGCACAGCTCGCAAGCGATATCACAGGCGCAAAGAAAAATGCTTTGTATGACAGAGCTTTACAATTACAACGGATAGTAGAATAAACGCTGATACTTTTCATCAGCGTTACCCCATCAAGCGATGAGAGATACTAGCCATCGCTAAAATCGCAACTACCACTAATCATTAGCACCAAACTAATTAGCGGCTGAAAGCTAAAACAACCTAAGACGCACTTTAGTTAATGCAAAAGAGTTATTTAATGCAAAAAAGCTGCGTGATTGTACCCAGCTTTTTTGGGTGGTTAATGCAAATGCTCTCCAATTAAGGCAACCAATTGTTCCGCGATTTTATCTTTACTGGCCTTTTCTAGTGTCACCCCTGCTGCTTTATCCCTAAAAAACACCGTCATGGCATTGTCATCACTGCCAAAACCAATATCGGTGCGGGATACATCATTACAAGCAATCATATCTAAGTTTTTGGCGTCAAGCTTGCCACGAGCATATTTTTCGATATCTTGGGTTTCTGCCGCAAATCCTACCACAAAAACCTCAGGGAATTCTTCGGCAATGGTCGCCAAAATATCAGGATTTTTCACCAAATCCAGCGACATCTGAGCTTGCGTTTTTTTAATCTTTTGCGGCACGACATCACGCGTGCGATAATCGGCAACCGCAGCAGTGGCAATAAAAATATCGGTCGCTGTGCTGCTAGGTTCGACTTCGATATCATTGCCGAATTCATCATGGTCATGATGGTGGTGATGATCATGGTCATGATGAGGGTGGTCATGGTCATGATGGTGGTGGTCATGGCACTCACATATATCGTCACTGGCGCATTGGCGAGCGGTCATTAGCATTTCTTCAGCCGATAACACATCGATACGATTGACCAGTAGTGGCGTTGGCAGCGGTACTTTACCCCCAACGATCAAGGTTACCCTCGCGCCGGCATTACGGCACGCTTTTGCCAGCGCAAAACCCATTTTGCCTGTGGAATGATTGGATAGATAGCGCACAGGGTCTATGGCTTCAATCGTCGGACCTGCGGTGATTGTCACATTTTTGCCCGCCAATACTTGCGGGGTGATTTGCGCTGCGATGAAATATTGCACGTATTCAAGCAACTGCTCTGGCTCTGGCAATCTTCCCTCACCGATATCACCACAGGCTTGCTCACCGCTGGCTGGTTGGATGATCTCATAATCATAGTCGGTTAACGTCTGCAAATTAAGTTTGACCGATGGATGTTGCCACATTTGCTGATTCATAGCAGGCGCCACCAAAATCGGAGCAGCGGTAGCAAGGCAAACGGTAGTGAGTAAATCATCCGCTATTCCCATGGCCAGTTTAGCAATCGTATTCGCGGTAGCAGGCGCGATAATCAGCAAATCCGCCCATTTTGCCAGTTCAATATGCCCCATTCCCAGCTCAGCGGTCTCATCCAACAAGTCGATATGCACTGGGTTGCCCGTCAAGGCCTGCAGCGTTAACGGTGTGATAAAGGCTTGTGCGCTTGCCGTCATAATAACACGGACGTCATAGCCACTTTTGATCAATAGTCGGGCAAACGAGGCGGATTTGTAGGCAGCAATGCCGCCTGTAATACCAAGAAGGATATTTTTCATAAGATAAAAGCACTAAAAAATTTCGCCTATAGTAACAATTTTCCGCCATTTTAGGTATGATTAATCATCATTTATTAGGAAATGCCCATGGCAATCAAAGACTGGCACCAAGACGAGCGCCCCCGAGAGAAGCTACTGCAAAAAGGTGCTGAGAGTTTATCAGATAGTGAGATTTTAGCAATATTCTTACGCACAGGCACCAAAGACCAATCCGCCATCGAACTGGCTCGTGGCTTGATTGAAAAATTTGGCAGTCTGGCTCAGTTACTATCTGCGCCGAGTGAAGCAGTCATGGCGTGTCATGGTATCGGCATGGCAAAATACGCGCAGATTTTGGCAAGCCTTGAGATGGGCAAACGCTACCTTGCCAGCCAAGTCAAACAAGCCCCTACCCTTAACGCCAGTCAGTTGGTCAAAGACTATTTGACTACGCAGCTGCGACCGCTCAATCGCGAGGTGTTTGCGGTGCTGTTTTTGACTAATCAGCTCACCTTAATCCAGTATGAGGTGTTGTTCACAGGTGGTATTTCATCGTGCTCGGTGTGTGTGCGAGAAGTGTTGCGCTGTGCGTTAAAATACGGGGCAAGTCAGCTTATCATCGCCCATAATCACCCAAGCACCTCTGCCACAGCGTCACAAGCAGATCTAGAAATTACCCGCAGTTTGGCAAAAGCGTGTCAGCTTGTCGATATGACTTTGATTGACCATATTATCGTGGGTCAAGATGGCACGCTTTCTTTACAAGAAACAGGCAAGATGCCTTAGCGTTTGACGCGGTTTTTAACCATTATTACCACCCAAATCATCATCAGTAAACCAATGATTAACGCAATCATCGCAAAAATCGGTGAAAAAATCGACAAAGCCGACAGCCCAATCGCTGTGCCGGTCTCTGCCACTGAAACAGCGGGATTTGCCAAGCCGCCCGTCGTCGCAGTCGAAGCCACGCGCGTGGTGGCAGCTGTAGCTTTTATCGTAGCCGCGGCGCCGCCACCAGCAATGATCGCTAGCGCCCAAGTCATGGCAGGACTCATATCAGTCAATGTCGAAGCCATGACCAATGTCCCTGCAATCCCAGCAAGCGGTACAGCAACCGTATCCAAAACATGATCAACCAACGGGATTAAATAACTGATCGACTCTGCAATACTGGCTACGCCTAAAATAATTAACGCAGGCGTAGAGCCTACCCACTGCCAGCTGTCATTGAGCGAAATAATATGAAAATATGCCGCACAACTGAGCGCAAACAGCGGTACAAACACACGAAATCCAGTACTCGCCGCCAAACCAATCCCAAGAAAGATACTTAAAATCATTTCAGTTGTCATATTCTCGATACTCAAAGTATGAATAATGTTACCGCTATCATAAATAAAAATTATTAAGAAAAAAACACATATTTAATTAGCATCGCAAAACACATCACCACAATCACCGGTCGAATAAACTTGGTACCGCCTTTGACCACCATCTGCGCGCCCAATGAAGCACCAATAAATTGCCCCACCATCATAGCAAGCCCCACTGACCAAAGCACTTTTCCACCCAGTATAAAAAACATCAGCGACGCGGCATTGCTGGTAAAGTTGAGTAATTTGGCATTGGCAGTCGCGGTAATCATATCCAAGCCGCGCATGGTGATACCGCCTAGCGCAAAAAACATCCCTGTACCAGGACCCAAATAGCCATCATAAAAGCCAATCAAGGGTGACATCCCGTATTGCCATGTATTTTTGCTGATTCTTGGTGCAGATTTGACCTCACCAATATTGGGGGCAAACAAATAATAAATACCAATAAGCGCGATTAAAAAAGGAATGCCTTTGGCTAATAGCACTGGCGGAGAAAGTTGTACAGCCATGGCGCCTAACACGGCTCCCACAAAACAGGCGATAATCGAACGCCAAATTTGCTTAGGGTGAATTTTGCCTTTGCGTATCATGGTAATAGAAGCAGAAAGCGAACCTGCCGTTGCTTGCAGCTTATTGGTGCCCAAGGTATAAAGCGTAGGAACATTTGCCATTAGCAGGGCAGGAATGGTCAATAAGCCGCCACCCCCTGCCATGGCATCTAAAAATCCTGCAATCCCTGCGACCAACGTTAACATCACTAGCACATCAACACTCAATTGCATCATATTTCCAAAGGTAAATTGAGGATTTATCACTATAAACAAAAAACCCCATAAGCGCGAACCTATGGGGTTTTTTTAATCAGTATGATTAGTCACGGTCTACTAATTCAACGTATGCCATCGGTGCAGCATCGCCATCGCGATAACCACATTTGATGATACGTAAATAACCACCTGGACGCGCTTTATAGCGTGGGCCTAGTGTCGTGAATAATTTACCTACAGTCGCTTTATTACGTAAGCGGTTAAACGCTAGACGACGGTTAGCAACTGAATCTTCTTTTGCCAAAGTAATTAACGGCTCTGCCACACGGCGAAGCTCTTTAGCTTTAGGAAGAGTAGTTTTGATGAGTTCATGTTCAAATAGTGAGTTGGTCATATTTTGGAACATGGCCTTACGATGGCTGCTGGTACGACCCAACTTAACTCCACTGTTACGATGTCGCATGGTCAAACTTCCTTTAAATTTTAACGGCTACGGTAAGAGAAGCGGTCATCAACACGTAAATCAGCAGGTGGCCAATTTTCAAGGCGCATACCAAGCTCTAAGTCTTTAGAAGCAAGGACGTCTTTGATTTCAGTTAATGATTTCTTACCGAGATTTGGGGTTTTTAACAACTCAGTTTCGGTGCGTTGTACCAAATCGCCAATGTAATAGATATTTTCCGCCTTCAAGCAATTTGCTGAGCGAACCGTTAACTCTAAGTCATCCACTGGGCGCAGTAGCACAGGGTCAACTTCTTCTTTTTCCTTAACAGGTTCTGGGGTAGCTTCCGCTTCAAGGTCAACAAATACGGCAATTTGCTGCTGCAAAATCGTTGCTGCTTTGCGAATCGCTTCTTCCGGATCGATGGTACCATTGGTTTCAAGTTCAATAACCAAACGGTCTAAGTCAGTACGTTGTTCAACACGGGCATTTTCAACTTGGTATGCCACGCGTAAGATTGGGCTATAGCTAGCGTCCAATTTTAAACGACCAATAACTTTGTTATCACCAGAATCTTTACGTACATTGGCAGGCTCATAACCACGACCTACTGCTACACGTAAACGCATTTTTAAATGACCACGATCACTTAATGTACCTAAAACTAAATCAGGATTGATAATCTCTACATTGTGAGGTAACTCAATATCTGATGCTAGTACAGTGCCAGGACCTTGTTTGTCAAGGGTCAAGAATACTTCATTTTGATCATGCAATTGGATCGCTAAACCTTTTAAATTTAACAATAGATCTAGCACATCTTCTTGCAACCCTTCAAGGGTTGAATACTCATGATCAACGCCTTCGATTTCAGCTTCGATTACAGCTGCACCAGGCAATGAAGATAATAGAATACGACGTAGGGCATTACCTAATGTATGCCCAAAACCTCGTTCTAACGGTTCGAGCGTGACTTTGGCGTGTGTTTCATTGACCGTGTCCACATGAATGGCATTCGGTGTAAGAAACTCAGTAGCATTTAGCATCATTTGTCACCTCGACTTTATAGTAAATTTAATTATTTAGAGTACAACTCAACGATTAAGCTTTCGTTGATTTCGGTTGGTAAATCAGCACGCTCTGGCGCTTGTTTAAAAGTACCTTGCAATTTGCTGTGATCAACTTCCAGCCATACGGGTGTACCACGTTGACCCGCCAATTCAATTGCGTTTTTGATACGTAATTGTTCTTTGGCTTTTTCGTGTACGGCAATCACATCACCATCTTGCAATTGGATTGAAGGAATGTTCACACGAACAAACTCATCACGACCCGCTTTTTTTACTAGAATAGCACGGTGGCTAACTAATTGGCGAGCTTCTGCGCGAGTTGCACCAAAACCCATACGATAAACAACGTTATCAAGGCGACGTTCTAACATTTGAAGCAAGTTTTCGCCAGTTGCGCCTTTCATACGCGCAGCTTCTTTATAGTAGTTTGAGAATTGACGCTCTAACACACCATAAATGCGTTTTACTTTTTGTTTTTCACGAAGCTGTGCAGAATACTCTGACGTTTTGCTACGTGGATTACCATGTTGACCAGGGGCACGGTCAGCTTTTTTGGTTTTTTCTTCGTACGCTTTTACGCCTGATTTTAATTGTAAATCAGTACCTTCACGACGAGAAAGTTTTAATTTTGGACCTAGATAACGGGCCATGAAAGTCTCCTTATACGCGACGTTTTTTCGGTGGACGAGTTCCGTTATGAGGAATCGGGGTTATATCGCTAATGCTGTTTATTTTATAACCCAATGCACCTAAGGCTCTTACCGCAGACTCACGACCAGGTCCTGGACCTTTAACCAAGACATCAACATTCTTGACACCATATTCTTGTGCTGCTTTACCAGCAACTTCAGCCGCAACCTGTGCAGCAAATGGTGTAGATTTACGTGAACCACGGAAGCCTTGTCCACCAGCGGTGGCCCAAGCCAAAGCATTACCTTGACGATCGGTAATCGTTACAATGGTGTTATTAAAAGACGCATGGATGTGCGCTACGCCCTCAGCTACCGAGCGGCGAGTCACTTTTTTGCGACTACGAGTGTCTTTTGCCATCTTTTAGCTTCCTAAGTTAATTATTTTCTGATTGCTTTACGTGGACCCTTACGAGTACGCGCATTTGTTTTTGTGCGTTGACCATTTACTGGTAAACCGCGACGATGACGCAAGCCACGATAGCAACCCAAGTCTACTAAACGTTTAATATTCATCGAGATTTCACGACGCAAGTCACCTTCAGTCGCATATTCTGCAACTTGGGTACGGACAGCATCAAGCTGAGTATCATTTAGTTCACTGATTTTAGTAGTTGGTGCAATATTTACCGCTTCTAAAATTTTAGCAGCAGTGGTACGACCAATACCAAAAATATAAGTGAGTGAAATGATAGCATGCTTGTTGTCCGGAATGTTTACACCGGCAATACGAGCCATTGACATTTCTCCAATTATAAGGAAAAGATGAGTTAATCATCTACTGATGTAGCATTTTGAGACATTTGGTTATCTACAAATGTGACAAAATAACGACAAGTAGCGGATAATACAGTATCCGCTACCTGATTTCAAGTCCAATCTAACAATTTAGATTAACCTTGACGTTGTTTATGACGCGGTTCTGCACTACAAATAACGCGAACAACGCCTTTGCGGCGCACAATTTTGCAGCTACCGCAGATTCTTTTTACAGATGCTTGAACTTTCATTTTCAGCTCCTAGTAGTAGTTATGAATGCTTGACTTCCATGGTTTGAATCAGCGAATAATCATGGTATTGGTGCGTCATTAAGTGCGCTTTAACTTGGGCAATAAAGTCCATAATTACGACCACACTAATCAGTACTGAGGTACCGCCTAAATGAAACGGAATACCAAACGCAGATTGCAATATCATCGGCATCAAAATAATAATTGTCATATAAATCGCACCAATAAAGGTTAAGCGATTTAGCACATGATCTAAATAACGTTGAGTTTGTAAACCTGGGCGAATGCCTGGAATATAAGCCCCACTTCGTTTCAAATTCTCTGATACTTCTTTTGGACTAAATACCAACGCGGTATAAAAATAACAAAAGAAAATAATCAAGGCTGCAAAAATCACCAAATACAGCGGTTGACCCGGTGATAACACTAATGCCATATTCTGCAAGAAGCTTTGAAAAATATTGGGATTGGGTGATTGACCCACCCACTGTCCCAAACTCGCTGGGAATAACAACAATGAACTGGCAAAAATCGCTGGAATAACCCCTGCCATATTAATTTTTAATGGCAAATGCGATTGCTGCTGTGCATATATTTTTCGTTCTTGCGATTGCTTTTGGGCATAGTTGACGGGGATACGGCGCTGGGCACGCTCAATAAACACAATCCCTGCCACCACCGCTAATGCCAATAAACTAAATATCAACAAGGCAATCATATTCATTTGACCTTGCTGGACAGCGTTAATTGACTGCGTGACCACTTGTGGAAAAGTCGCTACGATACCCGCTAAAATTAGCATTGAAATACCGTTACCAATACCACGTTCAGTAATCTGTTCACCTAACCACATCAAAAACATCGACCCTGCAACCAACGAGGTTACTGCAGGAATATAAAAACCAAGACCGCTGGTCAATGTGAGATTCTGACTAATCAACCCTGTACACATACCAATTGATTGAACCAAGGCTAAGGCAAGGGTTAATTGGCGGGTATACTTGTTGATTTGGCGCTGACCGGCTTGACCTTCTTTTTTTAATGCATCCAATGATGGTATAACCGCCGTCATCATCTGGACAATGATAGAAGCTGAAATATAAGGCATAATACCGAGTGCCATGACTGACATCCGCTCTAATGCCCCACCAGAAAACATATTAAACAAACCTAAAATAGTATTTTCATTGGTTTGAAAAAATTTCGATAAGCTTTCTGGATCCATACCAGGAATAGGTACATGTGAACCGAAACGATAGACGACCAAAGCACCCAACAAAAATAGTAAACGATTAAATAATTCATCGTACTTACGAATAAATGCTAGAGGATTCATCGATGTTGAATGCTTAGTCATGTAGGATTACTCCTCAACAGTACCACCAGCTGCTTCAATAGCCGCTTTAGCACCTTTAGTCACTTTAACACCTTTAAAAGTATATGCTTTGGTTACGTCACCTGAAAGGATAATACGAACACGTTGCATATCGTGGCGAATGATATTCGCTGCTTTTAAAGACTCAACGCTTACCACGTCACCATCAACTTGATTTAATTCTGATAAACGTACTTCTGCCGTTACCATTGCAAGTTTACTGGTGAAACCAAATTTTGGTAAACGACGGTATAAAGGCATTTGACCACCTTCAAAACCTGAACGAATACCAGAACCTGTACGTGAGGTTTGACCTTTGACACCACGACCACCGGTTTTACCGATACCAGAACCGATACCACGACCACGGCGAAGTTTATTTTTTCTTGAACCTTCAGCTGGGCTCAATTCATTTAAACGTAAACCCATTATACTTCCTCCACTTTAACTAAGTAGTTAACGCGGTTTACCATACCACGGGTCGAAGGGGTATCTTCAACTTCGACAGTATGTCCAATACGACGTAACCCTAAACCTTTCAAACAAGCTTTATGGCTTGCTAGGCGATGGGCACTCGATTTTACTTGAGTAACTTTCATTTTTTTCATGTTATCACCTTAGCTTAGCCCAAGATTTCTTCAACTGATTTGCCGCGTTTTGCCGCAACTTTTTCAGGAGAAGACATTTCTTTTAACCCGTTGAAAGTTGCACGTACAACGTTAGCGGCATTGGTTGAACCATAGCATTTTGCTAATACGTTTTCTACGCCTGCAACTTCTAATACTGCACGCATTGCACCACCCGCGATAACACCGGTACCTTCAGAGGCTGGTTGCATATACACGCGGCTTGCACCGTGGCTAGCAGTAATAGGATGTTGAAGGGTTGTACCCGCTAAATCAACGGTAATCATATTACGTTTGGCAGCTTCTAGTGCTTTTTGAATCGCTGCAGGCACTTCACGCGCTTTACCACGACCAAAACCAACACGACCATTGCCATCACCTACCACTGTGAGTGCGGTGAAAGAAAAGATACGACCACCTTTTACAACTTTAGATACACGGCCAACTGTGACTAAGCGCTCTACTAAACCGTCTGTTTGTTCAACTTTTGCCATGATTAGAACTCCAATCCATTTTCACGAGCGGCTTCAGCTAATGCTTTAACACGACCATGATATTTAAAACCGCTACGATCAAACGCAACTTTAGTAATACCGGCAGCTTTAGCGCGTTCTGCAATTAATTTGCCAACGGCAGTGGCAGCTTCGATGTTGCTAGTTTGACCAGCACGTAAAGTAGTATCTAACGTTGAAGCTTGGGCTAACACTTCACCACCCGTTGGTGAGATAACTTGTGCATAGATGTGGGTGTTAGTACGATTAACAGATAGACGATTTACGCCTAAACCACGGATATGTGCACGGGTTTTTTTCGCTCTGCGAAGGCGAGCAGCTTTTTTATCAAACATGTCATTTCACCTTATTTTTTCTTAGCTTCTTTACGAGCGACATACTCATCGCTATAACGAACGCCTTTGCCTTTGTAAGGCTCAGGTGGGCGATAGCCACGAATGTTTGCTGCTGCTTGACCTAGCTTTTGTTTGTCGCTAGATTTTAACACGATTTCAGTCGCAGTTGGAGTTTCAGCAGTAACACCTTCAGGTAGTACATATTCGATTGGGTGTGAGTAACCTAAGTTTAGGTTAACTTTATTGCCAGCAACAGCGGCTTTATAACCAACACCAATCAATTGTAGACGACGTTCGAAGCCTTCAGTAACACCTTTAACCATGTTGCTTAATAATGCACGAACTGTACCAGTGTGCATCCAACCGTCTTTGGTGTCAGATTTTGGTGAAAGAATAAGTTGATTATCTTCCTGTTTTAGCTCGACCAAATCATGCAGGCGTAAAGTTAGCGTACCTTTGCTACCTTTAACTTCAACCTGCTGACCGTTCAAAGTAACACTTGTACCATTTGGTAGTGCTACAGGGGCTTTAGCCACACGAGACATACGGGTAATTCCTATAAAAGTGATAAAAAAACGAACAGGCACAACAAACTATGCCTGTCCCTCTTAATGTTAATTAAGCTACGAACGCAATAACTTCGCCGCCTAATCCAGCTGCACGAGCTTCACGGTCGCTCATGATGCCTTTACTGGTAGAGATGATTGCTACACCTAGACCTTTTTGGACACTTGGTAGTGCATCTTTACTACGGTATTGACGTAAACCTGGACGACTATAACGTTTAATCGTTTCAATGACTGGTTTACCTTCAAAATATTTTAACTCGATAGTTAATTCAGTTTTACCTGTACCAACTTCTTGAGTTTCTGCGGTCGCAACATAACCTTCTTTTACTAGCAAATCAGCAATTGATTTACGTAGTTTTGAGCTTGGCATAGTCACAGACGCTTTTTGAGCCATTTGTGCATTACGGATACGAGTCAACATATCAGCAACGGTATCTTGCATACTCATATTGTTTCCCCTTACCAGCTTGCTTTATGAACGCCAGGTACATCACCTTGCATTACTTTTTCACGAATCATGTTACGTGAAAGACCAAATTTACGGAAATAACCGTGTGGACGACCTGTCAATGCACAACGATTACGTAAACGTACTGGTGAAGCATCACGTGGCAGTGCTTGTAATGCAAGCATTGCGTCGATACGCTCTTCGTCAGTTGCATTGATGTCGCTGATAATTGCCTTAAGCTTTGCACGCTTCTCAGCATATTTAGCAACAGTCGCTTCGCGTTTAAATTCGCGATTAATCATACTTTTCTTTGCCATATTGCCTTATCCTTGCTGTTAGCCCTTAAATGGGAAGCCGAATGCTTTAAGCAATGCACGACCTTGATCATCAGTTTTTGCGGTAGTCGTAATGGTAATATCTAAACCACGAATACGGTCGATTTTGTCAAAGTCAACTTCAGGGAAAACGATTTGCTCTTTGATACCTAGTGAATAGTTACCACGGCCATCAAATGCTTTATCTGTAAAACCGCGGAAGTCACGGATACGTGGAATAGCGATTGAGATTAAACGATCTAAAAATTCGTACATATATTCGCCACGTAACGTTACTTTACAGCCGATTGGCCATTCTTCACGGATTTTAAAGCCTGCAACTGATTTGCGAGCTTTGGTTACTACAGGTTTTTGACCGGCAATTGCCGTCATATCCGCTAATGCGCCTTCAAGAACTTTTTTGTCTTGAGCCGCATCACCCACACCCATGTTTAGGGTGATTTTAGTGATTTTAGGGATTTCCATAACGTTGGCTAAACCAAGCTCTTGCTGAATTTTTTGCTTAAGCTGTTCGTTATATTGTGTTTTAAGTCTTGCCATTACTGATACCCTTAGATGGTTATGCAGTCGCCACAACTTCACCAGATGAACGATAAACGCGTTGTTTTTTGCCTTCGTCATTCAATTGGTAAGAAATACGATCTGCCTTTTGGGTTGCTGCATTATAAATTGCAACATTTGAAATGTGTAAAAATGCTTCTTTCTCGATAATACCACCTTCAACGCCAGTCTGTTGGTTTGGCTTTTGGTGTTTTTTAACGATGTTGATGCCTTCAACTTTTACACGGTCTTCTTTTACTGCTAGTACTGTACCTTGCTTGCCTTTATCTTTGCCAGCAATTACAATCACTTGGTCGCCTTTACGTAATTTTGCCATGTTTTCCTCACAATACTTCTGGGGCTAATGAAACAATTTTCATAAATTGTTCGCCACGTAGTTCGCGGGTTACTGGTCCAAAAATACGTGTTGCAATTGGTGCTTTATTGTTGTTCAACAACACAGCTGCATTATCATCAAAACGTAGTACTGAACCGTCAGGACGACGTACACCAAACTTCGTGCGTACGACTACCGCGTTCATTACATCACCTTTCTTGACACGACCGCGTGGAATTGCTTCTTTCACAGTCACTTTAATGATGTCGCCTACTGATGCATAACGACGATGTGAGCCACCTAGTACTTTAATGCACATAACTCGTTTTGCACCACTGTTGTCTGCAACTTCCAGCATTGTTTCAGTCTGAATCATCGCGTTACTCCATAAATTGGCAAAACAAGTCTTTGCCACAATAAGCCATTTTTAAGGTGGCGTATTGTAGCAGTTACTGACTTGCTTTGCAATTATAACTATCTATTTAAGTTAAATTAAATATTAACTGCTTTTTCTACGACGTCTACTAACACCCAAGATTTGGTTTTTGATAGTGGACGTGTTGATTTGATACGAACTGTATCACCAACGCCACACTCATTATTTTCGTCATGAGCATGTAGTTTGGTCGAACGGCGAATCATTTTGCCATATTTGGCATGACGAATACGACGCTCAACAAGTACAGTAATGGTTTTATCCATTTTGTCACTGACAACTTTACCAGTGACTGTACTTTGTTCAGTAGCGTTAGCTTGGTTGGTATTTTGCTCACTCATGATTAAGCCCCTTGGTTTTCGGTGTTCTGTTTTTCAGAGATAAGAGTCTTGATTTGAGCAATCGTACGACGATTTGCTTTAATCTCATGGGTGTTGCCTAACTGACCAGTGGCTTTTGCCATACGAAGACGAAATGTTTCTAATTGCTTTTCGTCTAGTAATTGGGTCAGCTCTTCGACTGATTTGTCTTTAAGTTCACTGATCTTCATTACATTATCGTCCGTTTAACAATGGTGGTTTTGAAAGGCAACTTGGCAGCTGCAAGCGTGAACGCTTCAGTTGCTAGCTCGTCAGAAACCCCTTCGATTTCATAAAGCATTTTGCCTGGTTTGATTTCGCATACCCAGTATTCTACTGGACCTTTACCTTTACCCATACGAACTTCTAGTGGTTTTTCGGTAATTGGTTTGTCTGGGAATACACGAATCCAAATTTTACCACCGCGCTTGATACGACGTGAAATCGTACGACGAGCAGCTTCGATTTGACGTGCAGTCATACGACCACGTTCTACTGATTTAAGTCCGATTGTACCAAAAGATACGCTACTACCACGGTGAGCTAACCCCGTATTACGTCCTTTTTGTACTTTACGAAACTTGGTACGTTTTGGTTGTAACATATCGATTAACCTCTGTCTTTAGCTGGGCGCTCACTACGTGGGCGGTCGCTACGATCATTACGAGCACGACGTTTTTGAGGTGCACGTGCTTGCTTTTCTTCTTTGACTGGATTATATACACGGTTCATGCCGTCAAGCACTTCACCACGGAAAATCCAAACTTTTACACCGATAGTACCGTAAGTGGTTTCTGCGCGTACATTTGAGTAGTCAATGTCAGCACGTAATGTATGCAAAGGTACACGACCTTCACGATACCACTCTGAGCGAGCAATCTCAGCGCCACCAAGACGACCTGATAGCTCGACTTTGATACCTTGTGCACCAGCTTTCATACTGTTTTGAACAGCACGTTTCATAGCACGGCGGAACATGACACGACGTTCAAGTTGTGAAGCAATACCGTCAGCTACTAGACGTGCGTCTAAGTCTGGTTGGGTGATTTCTTCAATGCTAACTTGTGCTGGTACACCCATTAATTTGGTAAGTTCTTTTTGTAGGCTTTCAATATCTTCGCCTTTTTTACCAATGATGATACCAGGACGTGCCGTGGCGATGGTGATTTTAGCTGCGCCCGTAGGACGTTCGATGCTAATACCGCTGATCATCGCTGCTTTAAGCTTTTTCTCTAAATATTTACGAACTTGTAAGTCGTTGATTAAGTATTCAGAGTATTTTTTTGGATCTGCATACCAGTTAGCGTTTGATTTACGGATTACGCCAAGACGGATGCCGATTGGATGAACTTTCTGTCCCATATTATGCTCCTACCTTAACTGTGATGTGGCAAGTACGTTTGCTAATACGGTCAGCACGACCTTTGGCACGTGGTAAAACACGTTTTAACGTAATACCTTCATCCACATAAATGGTAGAAACACGCAATGTATCGATGTCTAAACCATTGTTATGCTCAGCGTTAGCAATCGCAGATTCTAAGCATTTTTTAACCAATTTAGCGGCTTTTTTGTTGCTAAAGGTTAAGATATCTAATGCACGCTCAATTGATTTGCCGCGAACTTCGTCAGCAACTAAGCGTACTTTTTGTGCCGAAATGGCGGCACCGCGTAATTTTGCAGTTACTTCCATGATGAGCACCTTATTTCTTAGATTTCTTGTCAACGCCATGACCACGATATGTACGGGTTGGGGCGAATTCACCAAGTTTATGACCAACCATTTGCTCGTTTACGATAACAGGTACGTGTGTACGACCGTTATGAACAGAAATAGTTAAGCCGACCATTTGTGGCAAAATCATTGAGCGACGTGACCAAGTTTTGATTGGTTTGCGTGAGTTAGTTTCTAACGCATTCTCAACTTTGGCAAACAAGTGCGCATCGATGAATGGACCTTTTTTCAATGAACGAGGCATGAAATTATTCCTTATTTCTTATTGACGCGACGACGGCGGATAATCATGTGGTCAGTACGTTTGTTAGAACGTGTTTTAAGGCCTTTAGCCTTTTGACCCCATGGGCTGGTTGGGTGTTTACCGAAGTTACGACCTTCACCACCACCGTGTGGATGGTCAACTGGGTTCATTGCAGTACCACGAACGGTAGGACGAACGCCACGCCAGCGATTGGCACCTGCTTTACCCAATGATTTAAGGTTATTTTCAGTGTTTGATACTTCACCGATAACCGCACGACAATTTACGTGGATACGACGAGTTTCGCCTGAACGTAAACGAACGATTGCATAGATACCATCACGACCCAATAATTGAACCGCAGCACCTGCTGAACGAGCGATCTGTGCACCTTTACCGATTTTAAGTTCGATATTGTGAATCACTGTACCTACTGGAATGCTACGTAGTGGTAAGCAGTTACCTGGGCGAATTGGTGCAGTTTCACCAGAAATAACGGTATCGCCTTGTTGCAATTTTTTTGGTGCGATGATGTAACGACGCTCACCGTCTGCATATTTAAGTAGTGCGATGTGTGCAGTACGGTTTGGATCGTACTCAATACGCTCTACAACAGCAGGGATATTGTCTTTGTTACGTTTGAAGTCAACAACACGGTAATGCTGTTTATGACCACCACCGATATGACGGGTAGTGATGCGACCGTTGTTGTTACGACCACCAGTTTTGCCTTTTGACTCTACTAATGCTGCATAAGGACGACCTTTATGAAGGTGTGGATGCACCACTTTCTCGACAAATCGGCGACCTGGTGATGTCGGTTTGGCTTTTACGATAGGCATTGTGTAATCCTTATTCGTTGTCAGCAGCAGGTTGTTCTGCTACGTCGGCTACTTGAACATCTTGACCAGCTTTTAAGGTCACATAGGCTTTTTTGAAGTCTTGACGACGACCTACCGTGCGACCAAATCGCTTTGTCTTACCTTTAACATTTAAAGTGTTAACTTTAACTACTTCAACACCTTCAAACATTAATTCTACGGCTTTTTTAATCTCTTTTTTTGTCGCGTTGGTGTCAACTTTGAACACTTGCACACCTAAAGTATCGCCCAAGATTTGAGATTTTTCTGAAAATACAGGTGCTTTTAGTACCTGATATAGTCTTGCGTTATTCATGCTAACACTCCCTCAATTTCTTTGGCGGCTGCGACAGACATGATGACTTTGTCAAACGCAATTAGGCTAACTGGATCAACTTCAGTGCTACCTAGTACGCTGACGTATGGAATATTGCGAGCAGCTAAGTAAAGATTTTCGTCAACTTCATTGGTAACGATCAATGCTTTAGGGGCATTTAAGTCTTTAAGTTTAGCGATAAGCTCTTTAGTTTTTGGTGCTGAAATGCTGATGTCATCAACCAATACCAAACGGTCTTGACGAATCAATTCAGCAAGAATGCATTGCATGGCACCACGGTACATTTTACGGTTCACTTTTTGTGACCAATCTTGTGGTTTGGCTGCAAATGCGCGACCACCACCAACCCAAATTGGGCTACGGATGGAACCTGCACGTGCACGGCCAGTACCTTTTTGACGCCATGGTTTTTTACCACCGCCAGATACTTCACCACGCGTTTTTTGAGCACGGCTACCTTGACGACCACCCGCTAAATAAGCGGTAACTACTTGGTGTACAAGTGCTTCGTTGAATTCACGACCAAATGCTACGTCTGATAGCTCAACCGCCGAACCTGTTACTGTATTTAGATTCACGTTAATCCCCTTGATTAAGCTTTAACTGATGGACGTACGATAACGTCGCCACCGTTGGCACCAGGAATTGCACCCTTGATAACTAGGATACCTTTTTCAGCATCAACTGAAATCACTTCTAAGCCTTGTACGGTCACACGTTTGTTACCCATTTGACCTGGCATTTTTTTGCCTTTAAATACACGACCCGGTGTTTGGTTTTGACCTGTAGAACCCACCACGCGGTGAGATACTGAGTTACCATGTGTCCAATCTTGTGAACGGAAGTTGTGGCGTTTGATACCGCCTTGGAAACCTTTACCTTTGCTGGTACCAATTACGTCAACGATTTGACCTACTTGGAACAAGTCAGCAGCGATTTCACTACCTGCTTCGCGGCCTTCAAGTTCGCTGTCTTCGACGCGAAATTCCCAAGTGCCACGACCTGCAGCAACACCAGCTTTTGCAAAGTGACCTTTTTGAGCTGCATTAACACGAGAATCACGACGTTCACCAGTTGTTACTTGGATAGCTTGGTAGCCGTCTGTGTCTTGTGTTTTGATTTGAGAGATACGGTTGGCAGTAACTTCAACAACAGTTACAGGAATTGAAACACCTGCTTCTGTGAAGATACGAGTCATGCCGCATTTTTTTCCGACTAAACCGATCGCCATGTTGTTAACCTCTTAATTTTTACTGTTATTCAATATAGGTCTGAGTCCTAAGGATGAAACCTAAGGGGTTAGCCTAATGCGATTTGTACATCAACACCCGCCGCCAAATCTAACTTCATCAGTGCATCGACTGTTTTGTCAGTAGGCTGAACGATATCTACCATACGTTTGAATGTGCGGATTTCGTATTGGTCACGGGCATCTTTGTTCACGTGTGGTGAGGTTAAGATGTTAAAGCGTTCAATGCGAGTTGGTAGCGGTACTGGACCACGAACTTGTGCACCTGTGCGTTTTGCGGTATCAACAATCTCTTGAGCTGATTGGTCAATCAGACGATGGTCAAAAGATTTAAGTCTGATACGGATTTTCTGGTTAGCCATGCCAGTAAGCTCCTAATATAAAGTTTGATATGGGTTAATTTGCGTTGGGTGTTAAGCTGTTATTGAGTAAACACCTAACTTGCATTTTTTACCTGTTCTTGACAGGCACTTTTTGAAAATAAAAAAATTTCAGTCCCACTCAAACTATTAACTTGCAATACATAGATAGCATTATTAATAGTCGGTGAAACTGTATTCTTTAATTTCGTGTCGCAATCAATGGAGCGACTGTATTAAAGGGCTTATTCTTTTATGAATTGACGAATCATCTTCGTCGCCCTGCAATAAGTTAAGTGGGCTGTATTATACCGATTTTTTGGGTAAAAGCAATAGGCTAATCTAGCAAAATATCATATTGTTCTTGATTAAAACGGTTATCACTCTCCAAGTTAATCGGACGACCCAGCAAATATTCCATCTCTGCCACTGTATCTGCTTCAATGGTTTCAAGCAAATCAATCACCCCGCTATTTGCGACCACGGTAAATTTCCTAGGGGCGTTGTAGGTTCTAGCGCAGCGCATCAATTCGCGGAAAATCTCCAGACACACGGTTTCGGCGCTTTTGACAAACCCTTTACCACCACAGGTTGGACACGGCTCGCAAAGCTGTTGTTGTAGGCTCTCTCGCGTGCGTTTGCGAGTCATCTCTATCAGCCCAAGCGCTGAGACTTCGCTGATGTTGGTTTTGGCATAGTCACGTTTGAGCTGTTCTTGCAGGCTTGCTAGCACGTCATCGCGGTGTTGTTGCTCTTGCATATCGATAAAGTCAAGAATGATAATCCCGCCCAAATTACGCAGTCGCAGCTGACGGGCGATGGCGTGGGTGGCCTCTAAATTGGTTTTATACACCGTATCTTCAAGGGAACGCCCTCCGACAAATGAGCCTGTATTGACATCAATGGTAGTCATGGCTTCGGTTTGGTCGATGATAAGATAACCGCCTGATTTGAGATTGACACGGCGATTGAGCGCGTCTTTTAAATCCTCTTCAACGCGGTGAACATCAAATAACGCCTGCTCGCCTTCGTACAATTGAATACGTGGATAAATGAGTGGCACAAATTCTTTGGCAAAATGACGGATAGCGTCAAACACTCTGGCGTTATCGACCGTCACCCTTTCAGTCTGCTCACCAATCAAATCTCGAATCGCGCGCAAAGGCAGCGATAAATCTTGATAAATCAGCTCAAAACGGCGATGGGGCGGCGTTTGCTCACGGCGGGCTTGTACCATCCGCCAAAGCTGCAGTAGATAATAAATATCTTCTTCTAGTTTGGATTGCGGGATATTTTCGGCAGCGGTACGGGCAATCAATCCGCCTTGTAGATTGACTTGGTGCATCAGCTCGCTAAGCTGTGTTTTTAACCGCTCTCGCTCATCGCCATCAATCCGCTGTGAAATCCCGATATGTTCACCATATGGCAAGTACACCAAATAACGCGAAGGCAATGACACATCCGTCGTCAGTCGTGCGCCTTTACTGCCTAATTGGTCTTTAATCACTTGCACCAAGATACGCTGTCCTTCATACAAGCGGTTTTCTATCAACTCGCTCGGCGGTGGCTGATAGGTGGTTGTGGTCATCGCAAGCGTAGTGGTGTCAGGATCTAAGGTATTGTCAATTGCGGGGTTTTGCGGTTTGGGCGGTTCAATGGCTGAGAGCTTAGGACGCAGGGTCTGCATATCATTGACGTGCAAAAACGCGGTGCGTGATTGCCCAATATCGATAAACGCCGCCTGCATCCCCGGCAATACGCGCACCACTGTGCCAAGGTAGATATTGCCCACTGAGCCAAGTTTGCTATGGCGTTCGATAAAGATTTCGTTCAGTATCCCATCTTCGAGCACCGCGACTCGGCTCTCAGATGGGCTGATGTTGATGAGTAGTTCTTCGGTCATTGTAAACAGCTTTTTAAAATTTTTAGTTGCCGTTATTCTACTCGAAGTTAGTTATCTGCACAAAGCTAAACTAAATTAGCTGTTGTTTTAGTTCATTGATTGTGGTCACAAGCTTGGTTGGATGTTCTTTTGCCAAAACATCGGCTTTTTCACAGCCGTAACTCACTGCTATGCTGTCCATGTTGATATTATTTGCCATACGGATGTCATGAATACTATCACCGACGAACACAGCCTCTTCCACTGTTTTATTCGTTTCGCTCAAAATTGCTTGCAGCATGAGCGGATTGGGCTTACCTGCGGTTTCGTCAGCGGTTTTGGTAGTTGTGAAAAAGGCTTCAATTCCAGAGTTTGGCAATACTCGCTCCAGACCTTTTCGTTTTTTCCCTGTGGCAATCGCTAAGGTTTTGCCTTGTGCGTGTAAATCTGAAATAAGTTCTTTGACACCTTCAAACAATTTGTCATTGTCGCAATGTTTAACGTAATATTCTGAGTAAGTCGCTAAAAGTTCATCATATTTATCGCTGTCATTGGGAAATAGCATCGGAAACGCATCGACAAGCGCAATACCAATAATAGATTTGGTGGCGTCATCGGTGACGGTTAAGCCGTGCTTTTCAGCCGCATAGCGCATCGCATCGACGATTAAGCCAATAGAATCCATCAGCGTACCATCCCAGTCAAAGATAATTAATGATTTTTGGTTAAGGTTTTTCATTTTTTTCACCTAATTGTCAAAATCAATTGGGATTATCTTTAACTGCCTATCAACATAATTAATATCTTCCATTGCTTTTTCAAAATAATTCGGTAACTGACTGATATTAATTTGTAATGGGCTTGGTAGCTGTGAAAGTCGTTCTTTATCCGTATTTTCTAACATGATTTGCAAATCTTCTTCAGTATAGTCATTTTTCCAACTGTCAAATAATTGTAATTGAATTGCCCTATTGACTAATTCTGTATCCAATTGATTAAGTTTTGATAACGTTTTTTCATCGAAATTTTCAGTTTTGTTTAGAACCTCTTGTCTTTTAGTAATGATTTCGTTAGTAAGATTATGAGATAACATAGTTGTTAAATTAACGTAATTACTATCTTTAGTAATCTCATTATAAAGCTTTGACATAGTATGGGATTGAGCAGGGATGGCATAGGCAATTTGCCCTACTAAAATAAATCCTAAACAGGTGCAAACTTGGAATAACTTAACAAATTTTTTCATTATTTATCATCCTATTAAACTTTGCATATCCTCTGGCAATTCGGCTGTAATCGTTTCATATTCCGGAATTTCGAGCTGATAAGCATGCAAGCACAAACGGCGCACGCTTTTATCGCCTTTAGCTACATTCGGATTGTATTTATCATCACCCAATAATGGATGCCCGATACTCGCCAAATGCACCCGAATTTGGTGGGTACGCCCTGTCAACGGCTTGGCTTCAATTAAGCTGACTTTTTGACCATTCAACTCAAATTTTTGCAACACGTTAATTTGGGTTTGGCTTGGCTTGCTATCTTCGGATTTTACATCCACTTTGACACGGCGTTCACCGCTTTTGCCTTCTTGTGTGGCAGGCAACGTGTATTTTAGTAGCGGTTTATCAATGGTTTGTGTTTCGCTACTTATCCAACCTGCGACCAAACACAGATAGGTTTTTTGCAAGGTTTTTTCTCGCAAATGCTCTTGTAAAGTTTTAAGGGTTGAGCGTTTTTTGGCAATCATCAGCAAGCCAGAGGTATCTTTGTCAATGCGGTGTACCAACTCAAGGTATTTTTTACCCGTTGCTTCTCGCATGGCTTCAATCACGCCAAAACTCTCGCCACTGCCGCCATGCACCGCCATACCCGATGGTTTATTGAGCACGATTAAACCCTCATCTTCATACACAATGCGCTCAAGCAGGCTTTGGGCAAAGTCAGGGCTAATCACGGGTTTTTCACGCGTGGCAAGCTTGATGGGTGCAATGCGCACCACGTCATTACGCTGCAGTTTGTCGTGGGGTTTACAGCGTTTGCCATTGACACGGATTTCGTCAGAACGAATCATGTTATAGACGTGTGAGCGCGGCAGTCCTTTAAGACGACCCAACAAAAAATTATCAACACGTTGATCATGCTGCTGGCGCGTGACGGTCAAGTAATTGACTTTAGCAAAATCTAAAATATCATCATCTGCAGACTGGGGTTGTTTGCTCGGCGGTTGTTTGCTCGGCGGTTGTTTGCTCGGCGGTTGTTTGCTCGGCGTGCGTTTGGGGTGTTGATGAGCCGATTGTTGCGATGGGGTGTCGCGTTTTTTGCTAGGATGGGCAGGACGTTTGGGAGACTGCGAGTGCTCTGTCATATTTTGATAGCCGTTTACATAAAAATTTGCTATAGTTTAGCAGTTTAGTGCCTATGCCGCTATGAATTCGCGCCATCAATTCGACTTAAACCCTGTTAAGCTTCATTTTAAAGTAGTGTATGCAGGATAATTAAACTGTCGCTTTTGCTGTCGCCCATACCGCCGAAATTTATTCATGGCGGTATGACTCACGATAGGGCGCACTAAACTGCCAATATTTATAGATTTTAAGACTGATTTTAATCAATATCAGCACACGACATACGAGTAACGAAGATAATTGTCATTTGAAAACATGTTCAAATAGTTTGTAAAGATTAGTGATATATAGAGATAACAGATAAATGGTGGGTTTTGTGCCTTACAACCACAAAACTGCTGGTAACGATTAGCGTATTATGCGCCTAGGTAAATGAACTCAGTAGTTGCGATTTTGAGATAAACGTTTACGGTTTTGGACGATTTATTATTTTAAATTGCCCACGCCTTTGTAAAACCTAACTTATCAGGCTTGCCATTTAAAGCGAAAACTAACGCTAACACTTTTTGACCAATAGGGAAAAAGGGTTTATTCATTTGTCCTAAAACACACATTGTTTTGGGCAACAACCCCAATCCAGCATGATGGCTGTATTTACCTAACAGGCTTACAACCTCGCTATGGCAATAATCCAACTTAATCATGCAATTTTTGGTGAACAACAAACATTGTTATCAAGCCGCCTACGCTTGGTATCAGCGAGTCTAGTCAAGACTGTTTGACGTTGTTTCATCTAATATTTGATAGTAATGTTTGATAGCAACATATCTACGCTCGTATGTTTTGTGTGTTTAGGAGAAAACACATGAAACGCATCCTCATCAATGCTACCCACGCCGAAGAAATCCGTGTTGCCCTGTGCAATGGCAATCACTTGTATGATTTCGATTTAGAAAACCGTACCCGCGAGCAAAAAAAAGCCAATATTTATAAAGGTCATGTGACCCGTGTCGAGCCATCGCTTGAAGCGGTATTTGTGGAATACGGTTCGCAACGTCAAGGTTTTTTACCGATTCGTGAAATCGCCCCAGAGTATCTAGCAGGCGACCCTCGCTCTACCAATAACATCAAACAACTGATTAAAGAAGGCGATGAGCTCATCGTGCAAGTGGAAAAAGAAGAACGCGGTAATAAAGGCGCGGCGTTATCTACTTTTATTTCATTGGCAGGTCGTTATTTGGTATTGATGCCCAACAACGCGCGTGGCGGCGGCATCTCTCGCCAAATCTCTGGCAAGCTGCGCGATGAGATGAAGCAAGCGCTAAGTGAGCTAAGACTACCTAAAGGCATGAGCGTTATCA
Organism: Faucicola osloensis; assembly: GCA_016888885.1. Classification (GTDB taxonomy): domain Bacteria; phylum Pseudomonadota; class Gammaproteobacteria; order Pseudomonadales; family Moraxellaceae; genus Faucicola. The sequence goes on along the minus strand of CP069437.1, from coordinate 2,416,178 downwards.
TCCGTACCGCAGGGATTGGTAAAACCACGGATGAATTACAACAAGACCTTGACCATTTATTAAACATCTGGAAAGGCATCCAACAACAAAGCCAAAAATTCCCCTCACCTCGCCTGTTGCACCAAGAAGCGGGCGTCGTCACCCGTGCCGTACGCGACTACCTGCGTGATGATATCGCGGAAATTTGGGTTGACAATGAATACGCCTATAATGAAGCGGCGAATTTTATTGAAGCGGTGATGCCGCAGCAAGCGAATAAACTGCGCAAATACACTGACTATGAGCCGATGTTTGCCCGTTTTGGAATTGAAAAACAAATCGAAACCGCCTACCAACGTGAAGTACGTTTGCCAAGCGGCGGTTCGATTGTGATTGACCAAACTGAAGCCCTGGTATCGATTGATATTAACTCATCAAAAGCCACCAAAGGCGCGGATGTCTCAGAAACGGCGTTTAATACCAATTTAGAAGCGGCAGATGAAATCGCCCGTCAATTACGCTTGCGTGATATGGGTGGTTTGATTGTTATTGACTTTATTGACATGGCAACCGATGACCACCAAAAACAAGTGGAAAATCGTCTCAAAGAAGCCACCAAAAACGACCGCGCGCGTATCCAATTCGCTGAAATTTCACGTTTTGGACTACTGGAAATGAGTCGTCAACGCTTGCGTCCGTCACTTGAAGAAGCGACAGGTTACCTCTGCCCCCGTTGTCATGGTACCGGTATGATTCGTGACTTGCGTTCACTTGCTTTGTCAATCATGCGTCAAATCGAACAACGGGCGCTACAAGAGCGTCATGGCGAAATACAAGCCGAAGTGCCAACTGACATCGCGGCATTTTTACTCAACGAAAAACGTGAAACGCTGGTGTGTCTTGAGCAAGAAAGTGGCACGCGCATTACTATCTTGCCGCATGCGCATCTTGAATCCCCCGAGTTTAATATCACTTATAACAGTGATGGGTTCGCGCCATCGAGCTATGAGCGTGTCGCCGAAAGCCAACAACAAGAATATAAAGACCGTGGCTACGATACGAGCAACTGGCACACCGATGACAATGAAGTGAGCCGTGTAGCACCGACAGGTAATCATAATGCCTGGAGCAATGCTAGCAACGCCGCCAATACCACGCCGAATCCTGCAATCCCAGCCAACAAACCTCAGCAAACTGCCAACAATACGACTGCCCCCAAAGCCGCCGCACCACAACCCGCGCAGCCGGCTGCCACTGTCCCTGCAACTTCTGCAGTCGCTTGGCTATCGAACTTGTTTGCTCCTACCCAGCAAGCCCAAGTCACCCCACAATTTAGTGGTCAAGATGCCGCTTCGGCGATTGAAAGTCTTGTCAATACCGGCGCGCAAAGCTTGGGTGTGCAAGGTCAAATCAATCACGCCGCATTGACGGCAAGCATCCCTGCGGTGACAGCAAACACCAGTGAAACCAGCGCCAATCCTTATCAAGAAGCGTCTCAACAACCTTCAGCCACGGCTGAATCAAGCGATAAAGATGCCGAGCGCCGTAAACGTGGTAACCGCAAACCAAAGGCTAAAAAACCAAACCGTTATCAATCTGAAACAAGTGAGGCAGAAGTTTCATCACAGGACAATGACAGCAATAAAGACAAGTCAAACGATACCTCAAAAACGGCCAAAACTAGTGAGCTGCCAAAACGCGAGCCGAATAGTCGCCGTGACAGCCGTGGGGTCAAAGAACGTCGTGCTACACTAGCGAACGATGATAGTAACGCGGCTGTAGTCAATGATGTGACAGCGACTGATACCGCTGTTGCCCCTGTCGATGGTAGAAAAAACAACCAATCTAGAGCAGAAAAACCGAAAGGCACCAAACAACGTGACCCCAACAGTGTGCAAGTTCAAGTATTTAAAACTGAACAACAGCAACCTATAACTGCGGTTGAAACAACGCACCTCTCGCTAGATGCCAGCAAAGGGGAAATTGCAAAACCTGAGGTGCAGTCAATAGCATCGGCTACGATGCCCGAACCCACAACACCCGAACAGGAAACTCAGACGCCAGTTAACTCTAGCAGCGTTACAGTGTCCAATGACGAGGTAGCAGAGCTTTCTACAGCCTCTAAGCCATCTAAGCCATCTAAGCCATCCGCTGAACTAGCCACTGCACAGCTGGCAGTGACACCGAGCCAAGGTCGTGCCAAAAATGACCCGCGTGAAGTGTATAAGGCGTATCAAGCGCAATTTAGCCCAGTTGCCTCTGTAGTGACCCCTTCGGTTGCAAAAATTTCAGGTACGGTGAGTCAGTTTATTAACCAGTACTTAGATAATGCTGCTGAAAAAATGGCAACCGACAGCGTGGTTAGCTGCTTTATCCAAGCCATCGATGCTTTTAATCATCAAGCTGCTACCACCACTCCATCAAAAGATAATGTCGTAGTGGCTGAACAACAGCGTTTTGGGCAGTACTTTAGAAATTATGGCTATGCCAGTCTATCCGCGCAAAACTTGGATGATTATCATACGGCCATTTTGCCCGCCAGTCAGTTCCAACGCCAAGCAGGCAAAACTGACGCTGCGCTGCCAACAGTGACTAAACGCGCCATCAATGATCCACGCGGTTCAGTGGTTAATACCGCTGTTGCTCAAGCGCTGACTGACTCAAACCCGTTAGTTGCTGAGCCTACCTCGAATGTAACTGACAGTGGCACCGATCAAATAGAAGCAGCCTCAACTCAATCAACGTCGCCTAGCCACAATCACCTGTCATATCAAGCAGGTAGCGTAGGCGCATGGATTGTGGCGCGCTTGGGCGAGCAAGGTCATGCGTTGATTGAGCAAGGTAAATTGGTCGAAGCTTACTTGCAAGCGCACAATGCGCCAGTCGCTAACCAACCAGCCGAGCCAGTCTCTGCGACAACAATAGCGGATGATGCTATAGTGAATCAGGACGTTGACTCAGTGCAAACGACTGATGAACCAGCAGTAGCCTTCAATACTGACAGCGAAGGTGTTGAAGCAACGGACGTAGAAGATAGCGCAGAAGCAGCGGCGCAAAAACGTAAAACCACACCCGTTAGTTATAAGAACATGATTGAAAGTGTGGCAGAGCAAATGAAACCGGCAACCGTTGGTATGCTGACCTTGGCAACCCCAAAAGCACCGAAAACCCGTACGCGTAAAGCTAAGGCGAGCGAAAAACCAGCAGCCAAACCCAAAACGCGTACCAGTAAAAAGGTGGAAAATGCCGTGGTTGTCACTAAAAAATCGACGACCACCGCCCAAACTGACGTAGCGCCCTCTCACGATGAGGCGGTAAAACCGCAGCACAATCAGTAATTCAATCGTGTTTGCGTGCACGTATAGCAATAAAAAAAGCAGTTCGACATGAACTGCTTTTTTATTTTAGCTACAAATTTTAGATACTATGAATTTTTAGATACTATGAATTTTTAGATACTATGAATGGGCGGGCTTGTCTAATGGGCAGGCTTATTACGAATTTTTGAGATGACTGTCATAATCGCAACCACCACCAAACCTGCTACCAAACCAACCAGTGCATTTAACAGGTTGGTGGTTAAGCCTGAAAACGCCCCTGACAAGTCACCTAAATGTTCAATCCCATGATGTAATGCACCAAAGCCATGTGCCAAAATACCACCACCGACCAAGAACATCGCCAAAGTACCGGCGATTGATAGCACTTTCATCAAAATAGGCGCAAAGGCTAATAACGCTTTACCTATACTTTGTGCCGCTGATGACGATTTTTGTTGCAAATGCAGCCCCAAATCATCTATCTTGACAATCATGGCAACAAAGCCATACACACCCACTGTCATGATGAGTGAAATTACTACCAGTGTTATCGCTTTATCCAGTAAAGGCACCGTTGCCGCAATGGTACCAAGTGAAATCACAATGATTTCAGCCGATAAAATAAAGTCCGTCCGCACTGCCCCTTTAATCTTTTCTTTTTCATGCGCCACCAAATCTATGCTTTCATTAGCATTGGCTGCTACTCGCTCGGCTTGCTCAGGGTCGTTACTGCCAGAGTGGGGCCAAAATTTGTGCACCACTTTTTCTGCCCCTTCATAACACAGATATAAACCACCAATCATCAATAACCCGGTCACTAAGGCTTGCGAAATTGCACTAATAATCAAAGCCAGCGGCACCAAAATCGCTTTATTGACTAAAGAGCCTTTGGCGACACTCCACACCACAGGCAACTCGCGATCGGCTTTTACCCCTGATACTTGATTGGCGTTGAGTGCCAAATCATCGCCCAACACGCCCGCCGTTTTTTTGGCAGCGACTTTTGTCATCACCGATACATCATCTAGGATGACGCTAATATCGTCGAGTAAGGTTAACAAACTAGCAATTGCCATGATAAATTCCTAAAAAATAGTAAAAGATGAAAAAATAATAATAGTTATTAAACTAGCTGACGATTTGTTAGTTTACAAATTTGTCCTGCAAACACAATGTCTAAATTGTATCGCAACTTGTCAATAGTTAGTCGCTTAAACGTTGAGTTTTTTTAAAAAACCTGGTTAAACAAACTTTGTTAAATAAACTTTCAATCCATTAATAGAACTTGGCTTTGAGCCTATTGCTTTTAGCGCACTAAAAGATTGAAACAAGCGGGAAGATTGAGACAAGCGGGAAGATTGGAACGGGCAAAGATGTGAGCCACAACTTAGTAGCCCTGGTAGATTGTTAACAATAAGTTGACAGGGGTAGCGCTCATACACCATAACAATATGGTAAAATAAAAACCTATATTAACGTTCTGTAGGTTTTCTCATGCTCATTCGTTTTGCAACTTATCCTGCTAAAACCTCATTAACTACTCGTTTAATTACCAGTGTCATCGCCGTGGCTGGCATGGTTGGTTTGGCAGGTTGTGATAATGCCCAATCGCGCACACCCGCCAAGTCTGAAACTCAGAAACATGAAGCAACTAGCAGCTCAGCCCCCGTGGCAAAAAATGAATCACAGCTACAGCAAATGCTGGCGGCAAATTTAGCCAAATCAGGTATCACCGCCAAAATCACCTCGGTGACAGCGACCAGTATGCCAAATATCTATTGGGTCAAAGCCGAAGGTTTACCGGCGTTTTTCACCGATGCGACAGGTCAATATGTAGTACAAGGCGATATCATCAAAGTCGGTGGTGCCAAACCTGAGCATATCTCAGCGAACTTGCAAGCGCAAGATGCCAAAGCCAGCCTTGCCACCATTGATAAAAAAGACATGATTATCTTCCCCGCCAAGGGGCAGACGAAAGCGGCAATCTATGTATTTACCGATGCAGACTGTGGTTATTGCCGTAAATTCCACAGTGAAATCGATGAGGTAAATGCACTGGGTATTGAAGTGCGTTATCTACCTTGGCCACGTAGTGAACAGACCATGCCCATCATGGAAAAAATCTGGTGTAGCAGTGACCGCAAAAAAGCCTTAACCGATGCCAAATTGGGCATGCCTATCAATGCACCGACTTGCAGTAACCCCGTACGTAAAATTTATGAGTTAGGCGCAAATTTGGGTATCAATGGCACCCCAGCGGTGTTTGACACAGAAGGTCATCAACTTGGCGGTTATCTGCCACCGGCTGAATTGGCACAGGCGCTTAACCTCAAATAAGTCAACCCCGGATGGGATACAAACCAGCTAGTCATCATCAGCTGGTTTTTTTATTTTAATTTTTTTGGGCAATTGGATTTTATACCTTACCAATCACAAGTTAGCGTGGTATATTTACCTAGCCAACTTTTGAACTTTTATTTTTATATTTTTGACATTTGAGAATTTTTTTTATGAATAATCGACCTATTCAATTAGCGATTTTAGGGCTTGGTACTGTGGGTACTGGGGTGGTTGAACTGCTACAAAACAACCTTGATGAAATGACGCGTCGCACAGGACGTGAGATTAAAATTACCCACGTAGGCACGCGTCGCAACCGTACCGATATCCCAACAGACATCAAACAATCTGCCGATTTACTTGATATCGTTCAGCAAGCGGATGTGGATATTGTGGTGGAATTGATGGGCGGTACCACCACGGCTAAAGAGGTGATTTTAGCGGCAATCGAGCATGGCAAACATATTGTGACTGCCAACAAAGCATTATTAGCAGAACATGGCAATGAAATTTTTGCCAAGGCAGATGCCAAGGGCGTCAAAGTGGCGTATGAAGCCGCGGTTGCCGGCGGTATTCCGATTATCAAAATCTTACGTGAAGGCTTAGCTGCCAACAAAATCGATTGGCTTGCAGGTATCATCAATGGTACAGGCAACTTTATCATGACTGAAATGCGCGATAAAAAGCGCGACTTTGCAGATGTCCTCGCTGAAGCCCAAGCGCTGGGTTATGCCGAAGCCGATCCGACATTTGATGTCGAAGGGATTGATGCTGCGCATAAATTGACGCTGCTTGCGTCAATCGCATTTGGTATTCCATTGCAATTTGACAAAGTTTACTGTGAAGGCATTACCAAAATCACCCAGCAAGATGTGCGTTATGCCAACGAGCTTGGCTACCGTATCAAGCATTTAGGGTTTGCCAAACGTCGTATTTTAGACAGTGGCGAAGAAGGTATTGAATTACGTGTACACCCGACTTTAATTCCAAAACAGGTGTTACTTGCTAATGTGAATGGGGTAAAAAATGCCATCATGGTTGACGCAGAGCCTGTCGGACAAACCTTGTATTACGGTTCGGGTGCCGGCGCAGGGGCAACCGCATCCGCTGTGATGGCAGATGTGGTGGACATGGTACGCGCCCTTGCCGAGACCAATGATTCAACCGCCAATTTGGTGCCGCATCTGGCATTCCAGCCTGAGACACTAAATAACACACGCATTTTATCAAGCGATGAAATGATCACAGGCTACTATCTGCGCCTACAAGTCAAAGATGATTTAGGTGTACTAGCAGAAGTTACCCGCATTTTAAGTGAGTCTAAAATTAGTATTGATGCAATTTTACAGCAGCCAGCGCATGATGATACTAGCACTGATTTGCCAGTCATTATTATGGTTGACCCTGTCGTTGAGCGCAATATGAATGAAGCGATTGCCAAAATTGAAGCGTTAGATACCGTGACCGATAAGGTGATACGCATTCGATTGGATGAGTTGATGCAGTGAAATTTGGGTAGACTTGACTGAGATATTTTACAGTGTTTTCAGTAGTTTAATTTACATTTTAACTATGATAATATGAAATGTATCGCATTAGCTAAACTTAAAACATCTATTGTGATTGGCATGGTTGCCGTTTACAACCCTGTTTATAGACCCTAGTGATTTAGGTCGTAGTTTGCTTGTGACAACAAAAACCATAACTCAAAGGAAATTTAATATGGAAAATTCAGTCGTAATCGTAGATGGCGTTCGCACCCCAATGGGTGGATTCCAAGGTGATTTGAACGAAGTATCAATGCCAGAGCTTGGTGCAACCGTGATTAAAGAAGCCGTCAACCGTGCCGGCGTAAAACCAGAAGAGATTGACGAAGTTATCATGGGTTGTATCTTAACCGCAGGTGCAGGTCAAAGCCCAGCGCGTCAAGCGATGCGTAAAGCAGGTATCCCAGATGCCACAGGCGCAATCAATGTCAACAAACTTTGTGGTTCTGGTATGAAAGCCATTATGCTAGGTGCCAACTCAATTCGTAGCGGCGAATTTGATATCGTGGTAGCAGGTGGTATGGAATCAATGACCAACGCCCCTTATGTACTACTAAAAGCACGTAGTGGTTATCGCATGGGAGATGGCGAAATCAAAGACACCATGTTCTTAGATGGTCTTAAAGATGCTGATACCGGCAAGTTAATGGGTGTATTTGCTCAAGAAATGGCAGATAAACGGGGTCTCACACGTGAAGCGATGGATGCATTTGCTATCGAATCGCTAAAACGCGCCAATACTGCCATCAATGAAGGTCACTTCAAAAACGAAATCGTTCCAGTCACCGTGAAAACTCGTAAAGGCGATGTGATCATTGACACGGATGAACAACCCCGTAAAGCCAATGTAGACAAAATACCGACCTTAAAACCCGCGTTCTCAAAAGACGGTACAGTCACTGCCGCTAACTCAAGCTCAATCTCTGATGGGGCAGCCGCTGTTGTATTGATGTCAGAAGAAAAAGCCAAGGAGAAAGGCTTAAAACCAGTCGCACGCATCGTTGCCCAAGCCACCCACTCACAACACCCAAGCGAATTTACCATCGCGCCCATTGAGTGTGTGAAAAAAGTTTTAGCAAAAGCTGGCTGGAGCAAAGAAGACGTTGATCTTTGGGAAATTAATGAAGCATTCGCCATGGTAACCATGCTTGCTATGCAAGAAAATGACCTTGACCATGCTAAGGTTAATATCGAAGGCGGTGCTTGTGCATTAGGTCATCCCATAGGGGCATCGGGTGCGCGTATCGTAGTCACACTCATCAACTCACTCAAACGCACAGGCGGCAAAAAAGGCATTGCTAGCCTATGTATCGGTGGCGGTGAAGCGGTTGCCTTAGCGATTGAATTAATCTAATTGTCTCATGCTAAAAAAAATCCCTAATCTATATTAGGGATTTTTTTTGCTCAACAATCGACCTATAACAACCAATCTATCAAGCAATCATCTGATTTTCATGTTGATATAACTTATGATTGCCAAAGCTAAGAGATTGCCGATCACTGTCAAGTAAAAAGCCCTACGAAATTCTGGCTTGGTTGATTTATGGCGCAATAACCAATGAGCAAACGCCGCCCCTACCCAACCCCCAGCAAAAGCTAATTTATGGAGTGACGCTTCTTGCACGCGCCAATCACCATTTTGCGCAGCTTTTTTATCATGCGCGTACAGCAGATAGGTCGCCAAGCTTATCGCAAAATACCAACCTATAATCCATAAGGGTAAGTGCTTAACCAGCACAACAGCGGTCAGTAAGAAAAAAAACAGCACCCCAATAGCCACCCACGTGAGTAATGTTTGATTTTTAAGGTCGTTTTGCACTTGACGAACTTGGCGGGCATTTTGTTGGGCAATTTTTTGTCTAACAAACGTCTGTTGCTGCACGTTGACAGCGCAGGGTTTGCCATCTCTGCCTTGCCCTATTTCAAAAACTACCGCTTCATTAAGCACAGGACGTTGGTTCGCTCGGTATTCGCTGATATGAAAAAAGATGGCTGGGTCTTGTAAATTGTTATCCGTTCGCTCAATAAACCCAAAGCCTTTGCCATCTTGCCAGCGGGTTATTTTGCCCTGATATTTTGTCATTAAAAATCACCTAGTGCTATGTTTTTATAACGCATTTTTTACAACGCATCATTGGGGTTTGCGATGGTGGTTTGCGCTATGTGTTCTACCCAACTTTTTTATATGTTTTTACTTTATTGCTAAAAGCCCAATTCTTTTACGCTTGGTTGCAAAAGTTACTTAAGACAACTGCCAATTACACCCACCAAACAAAACTTTATCCAATTCTACTATTTAATAGGTGAATTTTTGAGTAACCTTGTGTGCATGTCGAGCGATAAAGATTACGAAGTTTTTTATAGCTCTTATCATCGGCGAATTCAACAATCCATCAGTGATGAAATATTTAATTTGTTGAATTTAAAAAAATTTATTATAACAATTTTCAGTTAACCATAAAAAGTTATCTTATATTTGTTGAATTTTAATTTAACGATTTTAATAAAAATAGACGATAAGATAAATAAGGGAGATTTTCTCATGGCAAGTTTAATGCGTTTACGCGATATCCAAGACACCCACGCTGACCTTTTAGGTAACGATTATTTTGATCCAACTGGTAAAACCGCTTATGGCAACAATGGCGAAAAAATAGGTAGCATTCAAGGGGCTTTAGTTGACGATACTACAGGTCGTATCCGTTATTTCATCGTTGATGTAGGCGGTTGGTTTAGCTCAAAAGAAGTTTTGGTACCAGCAGGGTTAGCCCGTATTCAAGACGACAATGTATATTTTGATTCGCTCAGCCGAGATACTGTTGAAACAATGGATAACTACGATCCTGACTACAACTACAGCATCGAAGAACAAACGGTTCGTGACCGTCATGCATTCGACCGTGCTGCAACGCCCGTTAAGCTCACTGATAATGACTACCAATCACCCAATACACTGCAGTTGCTTGAAGAACGTATTATAGTCAATAAAGACAAAATTGTAGCAGGTTTATTAAAAGTGGGTAAACACGTTGTGTCTGAGTCCCGCACTGTCAATGTTGAGTTAACTGAAGAACAAGCGCATATTCAGCGTACGCCAGTTAACAAACCTACTGACCGCCGCATTGGTGATAATGACAATGCTACTATTGAGGTTGAACTTGAAGCAGAACGTGCAAATGTCAACAAACAAACTTATGTGACTGAAGAAGTGAACGTAGATAAAGTGGCTCAAACTCGTACTGAGACCTTTAATGAAACTGTTCGCCGTGAAGAGTTAGATGTACAAAAAGATGGCGTTGAGCGCGTAACGGGTGTTGATACCGTCGATGGTAATGTATCACCTGCAATCGATCCAAATGCGCCCCGTAAACTTTGATAATTAATATGATTACAATTAATTACTATAAAGTTTAACTTCTGCCAACGGTGTTGCCATTGGCTTGAAAAAGGCAGATGATTTCATCTGTCTTTTTTGTGGTTGTTATATATTATTACAAAATTTTGGAACAATAACTTTGCAATGGAAAACACTCGATGAAAAACCCGATGATAAATACTACTGAACTAAACACCCCTGATAGCCATACTCATGATAACATTGTCAAAACCGTCGATCTTCGTGAAGATACCACTAACACTTTAGAGCTATTAGCTGAACGCCCCCAAGTGCAAATTGAGCGGTTTGTTAAAGACAATATTAAATTATCAAAAAAAATCATCAGCCAAACGGTTAACGTTCCTGTGACACTTAATCAAGAAGTGTTAGTGATTGAACATGTATTTTCCCAGCCTAGCACCTCTCAAGATAATTTAGTCAGCGTAGTTACTAATAACGTCAATGTGCCACAGTTGATGGTAAATGGGCAAGCGATTACTTTAGGCGATACCCCGATTGAGATTCCGCTACTTCAACAAATAGCTAAAGTAAATATTGAAACCATTGTGGCGGAAAAAGTACAGTTAATGACTCAAAATGTCAGTCATGAAACGCAAATTCCTGTAACCCTGCGCCATGAAGAATTGGTCACTGAAAAAGTTGAATACGATGAACCAACAGTATTAGCAACAACGCATATCTCACCTGAAGAGGTTAACCTAGTTTCAAAGTAATTCTTTTTACTTTGGGTGAGCTCGCCTTAGCTTTTGTTGGCTTGTCTTTTGTGGGCGTGTGTGGGTATGTAATTTGGGTGTGGCATACACCAACATAAGTGTCATAATGCCACACCCAGCATTTTCAATTGATTAGGTCTAACCCATTAAACTCAATGATGGGCGGGTAATATCGATTTATGGGTAATCTCTGGCAGTAAATCCAAAAACCCTTGAATATAAGCCACCTCTTTACTTGTGCTGCGGGTCGCCGCATAAAGCTGGCAAAACACGCCTTCCCCCAGCGCCCTTGATATTACCCAGCCTTTTTTTTCGTATTCATTGACCACCCAATTCGGTAACGAGGCAACCCCTCGTTCACTGGCAACCAGCTGAATTAACATGGCGGTCAATTCTGTGGTTCTTAGTTTCTTGGGCGCAAGTCCTGCAGGCGCAAAAAAATGCGCGATGATATCAAGGCGTTTGGCTTCCACAGGATAGACGATAAGCGTTTCATCAATCAAATCTTCTGGTAAAATCGGCGATTTTTTATCGACTAATGGGTGTGTCGGTGACAACACCAAGCGACTTTCATATTGGAATAACGGCAGATAGCTGATGCCCTCCAAGGGTAAGCGACTGGCTGTGATGAGCACATCAATTTCTTCATCGAGTAGCATTTGGTGAGGCTCAGGTTCAAAGCCTGAGCTAAAGTCCAGCTCAACGTCTTGCCATTCTCTGCGATAACGATTAAGAATAGGCATCAACCAATCAAAACAGCTATGACATTCCGAGGCCAAACGCAATTGCCCCGTTTGACCACGACCCAGTCTTTTAAGGTTGGCGGTGGTACGATTAAATTGCGGTAGCACACTGTCCGCAAGCTTGAGTACTTCTTTGCCTGCCGGGGTAAAGCTTAGCGGTCTTGAGCGGCGATTGACGAGACTAACACCATAATAATTTTCGATTTCTTTAAGCTGATGGGATACTGCTGATGCCGTGACATACAAGTCCTCAGCCGCGGCAGCAAGCGAGCCTTGCTCACGTAGCGCGGTCAATAATTGAAGGTGGCGGATTTCAAGCATAAAATAATTTTACCGTTTGCCAAGCCCAAAAGAAAAAAGTTCACGATTTGGTGAAACCATGAACTACTTTAACAAGAAACGTGAAAAAAGTTAATCAATTTCAATGTTAAAGCGGCAGTATTGCCCACTCACCTTGACTAACTATCGCTGATAATTAGATTTTCGTCGTCTTTTATATAACGGGTCACGAGTAATTGGTCAATTTTATGATGATCAATATCGACTACTTCAAATTTATAACCTTGATATTCAACAAAATCCGCAGGACGGGGAATTTTACGCAGTTTATACATCATAAAACCCGCTAAAGTTTCATAATTATCCCAGTCAGGAAAATCTTCGATACCGAGCGCATGTTTGACATTTTCAATCGGGGTGGTACCTTCAATCAGCCATGAGAATTCATCACGCTGGATAATCTGCTGCTCATCTTCAATCGGTGCGACCCAGTCCCCCATCACCGTCATCATGATATCAGAGAGGGTAATGACACCGACAATGAGCGCATACTCGTTCATCACCACGGCAAATTTTTCTTTACTGGAGCGAAAACGGTCTAGCAGCTCGGATAAGGTTAAGGTATCGGGGATGATTAATACATTACGAATCGTAGTTTCATTGAGCAAAATTTGCGACTGGTTACTAAGAAGTTTTACCAAGATATCTTTGGTATCAACATAGCCAATCACTTCATCAATACTATCTTTACATACCAAAAATTTTGAATACGGGTAGTTGGCGATTTTTTGGCGGATACTTTGCTCAGACTCGCCAAGGGTAAAATACACCACATCCTCACGGGTGGTCATGCTAGAGGGCACGTTACGTTCTTCAAGCTCAAAGACGTTTTCGATAAAGTGATGTTCTTGCTTGAGCAATACCCCCGCTTGTGCCCCTGCATCCACCACAGCCGAAACGTCATCAAAGGTGATATTTTCTTCTCTCACCATGTTGACTTTAAAAATTCTAAAAATCAGATTTGCCAGCCCATTGATAATCCAAGCCAGCGGCTTAAATACTTTGATTGACAGCAGTACAGGCTCAATCACCGCTAACGCCACGCGTTCTGGGTTAATCATGCCAATGCGTTTAGGAATCAAATCGGCAAACAAAATAAACAACAAAGTGACAAACAAAAATGACATTATAAAACCGATATTATCAAGCATTTTGCCTTGATAAAATGGGGAAATAAGGTCAATAAAGTAGGGGCGAAGCGCAGACTCACCGACAATACCGCCCAAAATTGCCACGGCATTTAGCCCAATTTGTGAGGTAGCAAAAAATTCGGCAGAATTTTCTTGTAAATGCAAAATTTTATTGGCGCGATTGTCACCCGATTCTGCCAACAACTTTAGTTTGATGCGCCTAGCCCCTGCCAAGGCGATTTCGGAAATGGAGAAAAAACTGGAAATCAACACTAATATACAAATAATTAGTAGATTTTGGAATAAACTCACAATACACCCATATTTATCTATTTTTATCTAGACAACATAACAGATTTGGCAAAAAATTTCTTAGATTTTATGGTAAAGCAATAATAGTAAACAAACATTGATAAAGAAACGGTAATAAAGAAATATGATAAAGAAAAAGGCATAAGAAAACATTGGTAAAAAAATGGGTAAAAAATTGCACGCATAAAAAAACCCTTGATTTCAATCAAGGGTTTTTGTTACAACAAACTGTTTATACACGTTCAATAATGGTGGCAATCCCTTGACCCAGACCAATACACATGGTGGCAAGACCGATTTGGGTGTCTTGTTGTTCCATCACATTTAATAGTGTGGTGGTGATACGTGCACCCGAACAGCCTAGCGGGTGACCTAATGCAATAGCACCACCATTTAGGTTAACGATATCTAGTTTGTCTTGTAGGTTTAAGCCTTTAAGAACCGATAAGGCCTGTGCGGCAAATGCTTCGTTAAGCTCGATGGTTTGCATATCGTCGATGCTCATGCCAACGCGTTTTAAGGCTTTTTGGGTAGCAGGTACTGGACCATAACCCATGATAGCGGCATCACAGCCTGCAACTGCCATACCGCGAATACGGGCGCGTGGTGTTAAACCTAAATCTTTGGCTTTTTGTGCAGACATGATAAGCATCGCAGATGCACCATCAGATAAGGCTGATGAGGTGGCAGCTGTCACGGTACCACCTTTAGGGTCAAATACAGGACGTAATGCCGCAAATGACTGTAGGTTGGCATCGGGACGAATCACTTCATCGATGGTGCAAAGTTGTAGGTTACCGTTTTCGTCATGACCCTCAATGCCGATGATTTCGTTTTTGAAACGACCTTGCTGTGTCGCTTCCCACGCACGGCGATGTGATTCTACACCAAACGCATCTTGTTCTTGACGGCTGATGTTATTCATACGTCCAAGCATTTCAGCGGTTAAACCCATCATGTTAGAGGCTTTTGCATAGTATTTTGAAGCCTCTGGGTTGATGTCAATACCGTGCATCATGCCCACGTGACCCATATGCTCAACACCACCGATAATGAACACATCACCTTGACCGGTCATGATTTGTGCCGCTGCGGTGTGAAGCGCTTGCATTGATGAACCACATAGACGGTTGACCGTTTGACCTGCCGTAGTACGTGGTAATTCAGCCAATAAACCGATGTTACGACCAATATTCATACCTTGCTCTAGGGTTTGGTTGACACAGCCCCAGATGACATCTTCTACAAGTTTGGTATCAAACGGGTTACGCGCTACCAAGGCTTTAACAAGCTCCGCAGACATGCTGTCAGCGCGTACATTACGGAACATACCATTTTTTGATTTGCCCATTGCGGTACGAACGCCATCGACAATCACGACATCTTTTGGACTTAATGTAGTCATTTTATTCTCCTTAAAATTTATAATCGTCGATTACGCTTGTGGGTAAAAAGTTTTACCATTTGCCGCCATATCACGAATCATTTGTGGGGCTTCATAGGCTTTACCTAAGCTTGCGTATTTGTCGCAAAGGGCTAGGTAATTTTGTAGACCGATTTGGTCGATGTAACGGCATGGGCCACCACGGAATGGCGGGAAACCAATACCCATAATCATCGCCATGTCTGCTTCTGCAGGCGTCGATACGATGTTATCTTCTAAGCAGCGAACCGTTTCATTACATAATGCAATCATCAGACGATCGATGATTTCTTGGTCTTCAAACTGTTTTGGCGCATCGATAAATGGTTTTAATAATTCAACGGTTTGTGGATCGGCAGTTTTAACTGGCTTGCCTTTTTTATCCGTTTCGTATTTGTAGAAACCAACGCCATTTTTTTGACCTAAGCGATTGGCTTCAAACAAT
This sequence comes from Faucicola osloensis, assembly GCA_016888885.1. GTDB lineage: Bacteria > Pseudomonadota > Gammaproteobacteria > Pseudomonadales > Moraxellaceae > Faucicola. The sequence continues at coordinate 2,400,490 of CP069437.1, read as the reverse complement.
ATCTGACCGCTCACTTTGTAGTCTGGTTTCATGCGGTCTGGGAAGCCTTCCGCCATCACTTCTGCCCCATGAACCCCTGTGTCGATACCCACGACGTCCATCAAGTAGGCAGGACCCATTGGCCAACCAAATTTTTCCATGACTTTGTCGATTTGAACAAAGTCAGCGCCTTGTTTAATCAATAAGTCAAACGCACCGAAGTAAGGGAATAATACGCGGTTTACTAAGAAGCCTGGGCAGTCATTTACCACCACGGGCACTTTACCCATTTTTTGTGCTAACGCTACCGTAGTCGCTACCGCTTCTTCGCTTGATTTTTCACCACGAATTACTTCAACCAGTGGCATACGATGGACTGGGTTAAAGAAGTGCATGCCGACGAAGTTTTCTGGGCGCTCTAGTACCGAAGCTAAGTAGGTGATAGAGATGGTCGAAGTGTTAGATGCAAGGATACAGTTGTCTTTAACTAGTCCTTCAACTTCTTTTAATACGGCGTGTTTAACTTTTGGATTTTCAACAACCGCTTCAATCACGATGTCAGTCTCACCAAAATCACCGTAGTTGAGCGTAGGACGGATACGGATTAAGGTTTCGCCCATTTGTTCTGGGGTTACTTTACCGCGTGCCATACCCCTTGATAGGTGTTTGACGGCCTCTCTCATACCCAAGTCAAGTTGCTCTGCCTTGATGTCTTTCATGATGATTGGCAAGCCTTTTGAGGCGGCTTGGTAAGCGATACCACCACCCATGATACCTGCGCCCAATACAGCAGCTTCTTTAATATCATGCGCTTTGGCGCTGTGATTTTTAGCGAGTTTACGAACCGCTTGGTCGTTTAAGAATAGACCGACTAAGCTTTCTGCTTGTGGGGTTTTTGCTGCTTTTGCAAAACCTGCAGATTCAATTTCTAAGGCTTTGTCACGTGGTAGGTTCACGTGTTTTTCGATAGACTCTAAAGCGATTTTTGGCGCTGGGTACTGCGCTGGATTGGCTTTTGAGAACAGTACACCTTTGGCTGAGTTAAATGCCATCGCTTGTTCTAGGGCGTTTAATTTGACTGGATTGATTTTTTCGTCATGGCGTGCTTTCCAATCTAGATCGCCTGCGATACATTTTTTGACTAAATCAATCGCTGAAGCCTCTACCTGGTCTGCGGCAACAACCGCATCCACCATACCGACTTTCAATGCAGCGGCTGGTTTTTGTGCTTCGCCAGTTGCGATGATTTCAAGCGCATTATCGATACCGATGATACGTGGCAAGCGCACTGAACCACCAAAGCCTGGGAAGATACCCAATTTAACTTCGGGCAAACCGATGCTCGCTTTGTCACTCATGACACGGTAGTCACACACCAACGTCATCTCTGTACCACCGCCCATGGATGCGCCATTGATTGCCGCAACTTTTGGAAAAGGCAAATCTTCAAAACGGTTGAATGTTTTGTTGATGTCAAATACCCAAGAAGCAATCTCGCCTTCTGGTTTTTTGAAATTACCAACAAATTCAGTGATGTCCGCACCAGCGATGAAAACTTTTTTTCCTGAAGTAACGATGAGACCTTTAACGTCTGAAGATTGTTCTAATGCCGTGACTGCTTCGCCAAATTCTTTGATGGTGGCTTGGTCAAATTTATTAACGCTCTCAGTTTGATTATCGTAGTTTAATTTAGCAATACCGTCTTCGAGTAGCGATACCGAGATGCTATTTCCTTGATAAATCATTGCTAACTCCTTGAGTTATGTTGAAATCAACGGGGAAAACCGAAAAAATGATGTTTTGCACGATGTCTTTATATGATGTCTTTAAAAGATGCTTGTGAAAAGATGCTTATTAAAATTTTTACATACCGCAGACAAAACAAAATCTTGACTAGTTTACTATGTTTGCGATAAGTTGAGAATAGCGCAAATGACTGTTTAGTCATTGGCTAGCAACGGGGCCGCTGCTGCCGCGGGTTTTGTTGCCAAACTTACTATCTTATCGATAAGCCACAGTAAGCAAGCATATCATTGAATCGTCTAGAATAATTAAATGATTTGCTTGACATAGTTAGTGCTTAGAATAGTGGAATTGACGCAAATCTGCAAACTGCCAACAGGCACCTGACTTTCGAATGCCTGCAGATGCGCTTTGATAGCATCGGCAATGCGCTGCGCCAATGATTGAATGGTAGCGTCATCCCGCCCTGGCATCAGATAAAAATGCGCCATAACAAAGGCTTCATGCCCGCTATCGGTCAGTCCTACCAATACGTGATTTGGGTAGTAAATACGTGATTTGATATCACTTTGTAGCTTAAAATTGCCAGACTGCCATAGCGTATCATTGACCCGTGCTAATAGGCTATCGGGCTGACTAATAAGATGGTCGTGACTCACTTCAATAATGACATTGGGCATGGTGTTCTCCTTTATTCTTGAATTAAATCTGCAAACTTGGCGTTTACTGCGCCTGCTAAATCCGACGGCGACAACTCAATCTCCAAGCCGCGTCTACCGCCACTACAATAAATGGTTGCAAAGTGTTGTGCCGACTGATCGATGACCGTGGGCAGACGTTTTTTTTGACCTAGCGGGCTTACCCCACCTAGCACATAGCCTGTGGTACGTTCTACCAATTTGGGTTCTGCCATTTGTGCTTTTTTACTGCCGATGGCTTTGGCGATTTTTTTTAGGTTTAGTAAATGCTCAACAGGCAGTATCGCAACAGCGAGTTTGTCATTGTCGTCTTGTACCACCAAGGTTTTAAATACCCGCTTCGGCTCAACTTGTAGTTTCTCTGCCGCTTCAAGCCCATAGCTTTCACTATGCGCGTCATGCTGGTATTCATGTAACTGGAAGTTGATTTTTAGTTTTTTGGCAAGATTAACGGCAGGTGTCATGGCGGTTTCTTAACAGGGTGTGGTGATTGAACATAGCCATTCATCATACCCAAAATGCGGGTTAAAACAAAGCACATTGGGTTTGACTTCCTCCCCTTGCTAAAGCAAGGGGATTCCTTCTACAAGACGGTCAAGCCCGACCGCAAGAATGTTCTTGGCGGCATTAATATCTCTATCATGCCATGTGCCACACGAAGCACATATCCATTCTCTTATTCCAAGCGATTTTCTACCTTTCGGACTATTGGCGGTGATTTCACCGCAACACGAACATCGCTGGGTCGTGTATCTCTCATTCACGATTTCAAAACGGCAACCTGCGTTCTCGCATTTGTAGGTCAGTTGTCGTTTCAGTTCAAACCAGCCTGCATCGTAAACCGATTTGGCGAGTTTGCCTTTTTTACTATTAAATTGATTACTCTGAATATCACCGACCACGATTAGTGCATTATCTTTAACTAATTGGGTGGTGAATTTATGGATGAGGTCTTGGCGTGTATGCTTGATTTTGGCATGGATTGCTTTGACACGTTGTTTGTTTTTAGCTCGTTGAGCAATGGCTAAATCTTTGGCATAGTTGAGCGTTTGTTTGATTTGTAATTTATTGCCATTTGAGGCTGTGGCACTGTCTTTTAAGCCTAAGTCAATGCCTACGCTGCCTGTACCGCATGATTGTTTGGGGTAGTCTTTGACGGTGATACAAGCATACCAACGGTTACGGCTGTCTTGTACCAATTCGCATGTGTTGATTTGGTATAGGCTAAGGTTGTAGCTGTCCCATAGGTTGATGATGAGTTTTTGCCCTTTGGCTAAACTAAGCTGTAAGGTGGATTTTAAGCCTTTTTTACTTGTTTGGTGGGTAGCAATGTGTTTGATGGCGGATTGTTTAAAGGGTAGCCAGCCTAATGATTTACGTTTTGAATTTGGGTTGTTGGTTCGCCAGTTTAGTTTGGCTTTTTTGAATTGCTTTCGAGCTTTGGCGTGGGTTTCATTGATGGCTTGGATGGTCTGACTGTGTAAGCCAAGTAGTTCACCGCTACCTTTGGTGTAGTCGTTTAGGTCGTAAGCACTAAAGAATTTACCAGTACGCTTAAGATGCTCGTAGCTTAACGCATTGACATAATTCCATACGAAATTGACCGCACCGCTTAGGCGGTTGAGTTTATCAGTATGTTTGTCTCGTATGCGTAGCTTGAGTGTTTTCATGCAAATTATTTTAGCAAAATTTATGCAAGCGTTATAGTGTATGAGTTGCCTTATATCCACCGCCTAAAGTCGGTGGTTTTACGGCAACGGCTGATAAAAAACGTATAAAAAAACCAGCCAACTATTTTGCTAGTGACTGGTTTACTGCTGATGGCTTTATTACTGACTGGATGTGGTGAGATGCTCAATGCTAATTGCTGCATAAGCTTCATTGCATAGGCTTGAATGTATAGCCTTGAGTTATAAATGGCGCAATACCTATTAGCTTGCTTTTGAGACCATATAATCAACAGCAGCTTTTACTTCATCATCAGAGACTTGACTACCACCTTTGGCTGGCATTACACCGGATTTTCCTTGATAGCCGCCGATGGCGTGTTTATAAAGCGTGTCTTTACCTTGCGCAATGCGAGGTGCCCAAGCGGCTTTATCAGCAAGTTTTGGGGCGCCCATCAAGCCTGCTGTGTGACAAGTGGTACATACACTCCCAAACAATTTTTCGCCAGCATCAGCAGAAACTTGGGTAGCGGTTGCTGTCGTTGTGGTGGCAGCGGCTGAGGCGGCTGTTGGTGGCACAAATGAAGCAGGCTGTGAAGCCACTGGCATGGGATGGTTTGCACGAGCGATTTCACCTTGCTCTGCGGCAATTTCTTCGGTTGGTTTGCTTTCGGCTGACTCATGCTTACTACATGCGCTCATGGTAAGACCCAAGGCAATCATAAGACTGGCTAGCGTGGCATTGCGTGTTGATATCGGTAGCATAACCTTTTCCTTTCAAATTAGGTGAAATCTAATTTCACATCAATGTATAAATTTTTAATAGCCCTACAAACTGTTTTTGCATGGTAATGTTTTGCGTGGTAATGTCGACTGGCAAATGGCTAGTACAACATCTAGCGGTATGTTGTTATCACATGAGAATTAGTGACTATATTAGCATTACTGCGGTATGAATAAAATAACATTTTAAAGCCACCTTGCTAAATCATTACTATCGTTGTGTATTTTGTTACGATAACGGGTAAAAATTTTTTACTGGCTATATAAAACAGTCGAATTGACTAGGAGGAGGATTTTTTAATTTAACCGGTGATTAAAAAGCTAAAATTTACATTGACTTACATTCAATATTTAGTTAAAATTCGCACCTATTTTTATCCTAATCTGAGCTGATGCCAAACCATGGGTAGGTTGGCTAATAATCACCTATACAGCCAGATTAATGTTCCTGACCCACTAACCCCGCTTTGTTGATAGCATTTTCACTTTCTATCAATAAACCTAGACTTAAGGAGTCTACATGCCAGCAGTAAAGGTAAAAGAGAACGAACCTGTAGATATCGCAATTCGCCGCTTTAAACGTGCTTGTGAAAAAGCCGGTATTTTAGCAGATGTACGTAAACATGAGTTCTATGAAAAACCAACTCAAGAACGTAAACGCAAAAAAGCAGCTGCGGTAAAACGTTACAAAAAGAAAATGTCACGTGAATCAGTACGCACGACTCGTCTTTACTAAGGTAATTTGTCGCAAGACACCCAATACCAGTAAATGATAAAATCCACTTTGTTAAGTGGATTTTTTTATGCTATGTTGCTAACCACAATTTTAAAAACGCCATTAGCTAACATTAAGGAGCGTTAAAACCATGAGTACCATAAAAGACACCCTGACCGATGTGGTCAAAACTTCCATGAAAGCGCGTGAGCTTGAAAAAGTTAAAGTGCTACGCAGCGTACAAGCGGTGATAAAACAAATCGAAATTGACCGCCAAATAACGCTCGATGATGCAGGTGTATTAGACATCTTACAAAAGCAAACCAAGCAGCGCCAAGAGTCGCTCGCGATTTTTGCAGCCAATGGGCGAGAAGATTTGGCACAAAAAGAACAATTTGAGATTGATGTGATTAGTCAATTCTTGCCACAACCCATGAGTGAAGCAGAAATTGCCAATCTGGTAGCTGCTGAAATTGCTGAGCAAGGTGCCACTTCAATGCAGCAAATGGGCGCTGTGATGAATGCGTTAAAAGTCAAAACCGCAGGTCGTGCTGACCCCGCTTTGATTTCAAAATTGGTCAAAGCGACATTGGCTTAATCCATGCATCCTAAAAAAAGCCGTAAGATTTGTACTTATGGCTTTTTTTTAAGTTTATTTTTACTGATGGGTTTGCATCGCCTGAGAAAGCAAGTCCAACGTTTCCACCAACGGCAGTCCAACCACATTGCTATAGCTACCGTCAATCGCTTTGACCCATGCAGCGCCCAGTCCTTGAATGGCATAACCGCCTGCTTTGTCTTGTGGTTCACCCGTATGCCAATAATGCGTCATCATGCTGTCAGTGAGTGCGATAAATTTGACATCGGTTCTCACCACAGTACGCTCAGTATAATCCATCTGCCATTGACCGCCACGCTGCGCCAATCGGCTCACTTGCACTGCCGTCCATACTTGGTGCGAGGTATTGCTCATTTGCCGCCACATCGCACAAGCATCAGCAAAATCGCTAGGTTTTTGCAGCACTGCCCCATCCGGCAATACGCCAATGGTATCGGCGGTAATCACCACACACTCGGTCATAGCCTTTGGCAAAACTTGTAAAGCGGCTTGTGCTTTTTGACTCACCATACGCCCAATATAGTCAATCGCCGCTTCCTCTGCTCGCCGTGTTTCATCAATGCTGACTGCCGCGCAAGTATGTGGCAGCGCAACTTGATCTAACAACTCACGCCGCCTCGGTGATGTGGACGCCAAGATAATCGGTATAGTGGCATTAAATTGATACATAATAACTTCTCAATACGCTTATCGCGTATAACGTAGCATGACAGCGACTAACAGCGGCCAAATTAAGGTGCTGACGGCAACCGTATAAAGTAATTGGGGTGCAAACACCCCTTGGGTAAATAAATGCAGAAAAATTAACCCCAATTGATAAATCAGCAAACAGGCGCCCGCAAGTAGCCATACCAAGTTCGAGGACAATTGACGTACATAACCACTAACAAACTTAATAAAAAATGCCACCAGCACCGCACATAAGGCTTGCTGACCGATTCGGCTATCTGTGAGTAAATCAGCAAACAAACCAACCACAAATGCCAATCCCATGCCGATTAAAGTCGGTTGAAATATCAGCCAAAAAATCAGCATCATAATCATCCACATCGGACGAAATAGCGCAATCTCTGCCGACAGCGGATACACACTAAGTACCGATGCGATGATAAAACTGATTGCCATCACAATATATAAATGCTGTTTGGTTTTTTTGCGCTGAACGACGGCCATAATCGGTGATTTTAAACCTTCTGCTGAAGCACTAAAACATAAGACGTATTGATAAAATTGGCAGCGGGTTTCACCATAATCTTGGCATAGCCCCCTGCTTGCTCGGCTTCTACTTTTGCCACACGCCCAACAGGAAATCCAGCAGGAATTCGACCACCAAGCCCTGATGAAATCAGCTCATCGCCAATGCGTACATCCGATGCCTTAAAGATATAATCTAGCGCCAAATACTGCGGATTACCTTTACCCGACACGATGGCTTTTTGCCCAGTACGTTTGATAGTCACTGCAACGGATTGTTGGTCATCGCTGATTAACACCACACGGCAGGTATTGGGATAAACATTGACGACTTGTCCAAGAATGCCGTTTTCATCAATCACCGTTTGCCCTACAATCACCCCGTCTTTGCTGCCTTTATTGATGACCACCATTTGCCGCAGTGGATTGCTATCGGTACCAATGACATGCGACAACAGCAAATTAAACTGGTCTGGCGTGGTGGCGGATAAAATCCCTTGCAGTCGGGCATTTTGCGCGACAAGATAATCTTGCTGCTGCAATTGCGCTTTGGCATGGACAAGCTCAGCTTTTAACTGGACATTCTCACGGCGTAACGCTTCTTTTTCGGTCATGGTGCTATCAAGCCAGCCTGCAAAAAAACTTGGGTAAGCCGATACTTGATAGATAGGCTGCATGGCGGCATGGGTCACGGTACGTACTGGCTGAAACCAACTGCTATTTTTACTATCCAATAACATCAGCACAATCGCCGCAAACACCACAATAAGGGTCTTACGAATGGCGAGCGGTTGTTGGGTAAAAATGGTAAGTGACATAAGTAACATCCAAGTAAAATCCGTGACAGTCAATACAGCAAGCGGCACAACACAGATAAGGGTAGCAAAAATCTTTTAAAAAAAGCTATGGTAAAATCATCTTGTCAATAAAGCAATAAAACCGCTATTAAAAAATAGCGGTTAACGGTAACACATCAGCTAACATCAGACAAAAATCATATTCAATGCTTTGTTATTGATAAACTCTAGCGCTTTACCACCCCCACGGCTGACACAAGTCAGTGGGTCTTCAGCTACCGTGACGGGCAAGCCTGTCTCGCGTGAAATCAGTTCATCAAGATTGCGTAATAGTGCGCCACCACCTGTTAATACAATACCACGCTCTGCGATATCGGCTGATAATTCAGGCGGGGTTTGCTCAAGCGCCGCTTTGACACCTGAGATGATACCAGTAATAGGGTCGCTTAAGGCTTTTTGGATTTCGGCGGATGTCACCACAAATGATTTAGGCACGCCTTCTGCCATGCTACGACCACGCACTTCCACTTCCAAGGGGTTTTCAGGATCTTCAATTGCCGTCCCTACTTCGGTTTTGATGCGTTCAGCCGTGGTTTCACCAATCACACAGCCGTGGGTACGGCGGACATGCGTAATAATCGCTTCATCAAACACATCACCGCCGATACGGATGGAGTCGGCATACACACAGCCTGATAGCGCAATCACTGCAATCTCTGTAGTACCACCACCAATATCCACCACCATCGAACCGCTGGCTTCATGCACGGGTAATCCTGCGCCAATCGCAGCTGCCATAGGCTCTTCAAGCAATAAGGCTTTGTTTGCGCCTGCCGATTCTACCGCTTCACGAATCGCACGACGTTCTACCAAGGTTGATTTACAAGGCACACAAACAATCACGTTTGGATTGGCCAAAAAACGTTTCACTTTCACTTTGTTGATAAAATGCTTGAGCATTTTTTGGGTCACTTCAAAATCGGCAATCACACCGTCTTTGAGTGGACGAATCGCAGTGATATTATCTGGGGTACGACCTAGCATCTGTTTGGCATCAAGACCGACGGCGGCAACGGTAGGATTTTGGGTACGGTTACTACGAAGCGCAACAACCGTTGGTTCATTGAGGACCACACCTTTACCTGGGGTGAAAATTAACGTATTGGCAGTGCCAAGGTCGATGGCGATATTACTTGATAAAAATCCGAAAAGGCTCATGTATCATTTCCCAGTGATAACAAAACTACACTGCAAGCAAAGCAGAAATTAGCGGGGTGTTTAATCGCACATCGAGTCAACGACGCATTTTTTAAAAGCGTTTATTTAAAAGCTTTTAATGCCGATGTTTCTAATGCCTATGTTTCAAAACCACCCTATTTGCACACTAGCAAAAAAATCTGAAGCAAGCTGCTTATAGCCGCTATATTTTACATAAAAAATAGCAAGAAACTCTTAACGATTAACAGTTAAAAGGCTATCTTTTTACATAAAAAAGCTGACGATGATTTTAAAGAAATTTAGGCGATAGTGACTTTAATGCGATTAATTTGCGTTTAGTAAGAATAGTGCTAGATTATAGCGGTAAAATATCGCAAAATATAGTGATTTAATCACATTCTATCTTTATTCACGAATTTTTTGTGACAAATTATTTAGGTCACATCACCCTATTTTTTCAAATTTGTTATTAAAAGTAACTAAACTAAAGCAACTGTTTTTATCAGGTTTTATCCTCTTTTATTATAGCCTGTTGCTATAATTGGCTGGTTTAAAATCGCATCGAACATTTGCCTTGTTTGTCCGTTTTTTATTTTTGTTTGTACTTAAGGAACTCATCATGTCGCAGACGCTTTCAACTGATAAAATTATGAACATCGCCAAACTTGCTCGGCTTGGCGTGACCGCTGAGCAGGCAGATAGTTATGCCAATGACCTAAGCAAAATCCTATCGATGATGGATATTTTGGCAGAGGTCAACACTGACAATATCGCACCGCTTACCAATGTCCATGATATGACCCAGCCACTGCGTGAAGATGTTGTTGGCGGTGATGGGGTTGAAGTCAATCGTGAGCTTTACCAATCCATTGCGCCAAGCGTTGCCAATGGCTTATACCTTGTGCCACAGGTCATTGAATAAGCCACCGCTCATCGAATACCTCGTCAAATTTTTGTTAATTAATTATAAGTGAAAATTATGTCTGAACTACATACGTTTTCGGTTGCCCAATTGGCAGCAGGTCTAAAAAATAAAGACTTTAGCAGTACCGAACTTACCCAACATTTTCTTAATCGGATTACCCAGCATGATAAAGCCATCAACAGCTTTATCACGGTCACGCCTGAACAAGCGTTAGCGCAAGCTGCCGCCGCCGATAAATTATTGGCAGAAGGCAAAGGCGCAGACTTGACGGGCGTGCCACTGGCTCATAAAGACATTTTTTGTACCCAAGGCGTTTTAACCACTTGTGGCTCAAAAATGCTAGAAAACTTTGTGGCGCCTTACAACGCTACCATTGTTGAAAACTGCCAAAATACAGGCTTAGTCATGCTTGGTAAAACCAGCATGGATGAGTTTGCCATGGGATCGGACAATGAGTCATCATACTTTGGCGCCGTGCACAACCCTTGGGATATCAGCCGTGTACCAGGCGGTTCATCGGGTGGGAGTGCAGCTGCGGTTGCGGCAGGTTTTGCGCCCTTTGCCACAGGCTCAGATACCGGTGGCTCAATTCGTCAACCTGCGTCATTTTGTGGCTTAACAGGGATTAAGCCAACTTACGGACGTGTTTCACGTTATGGGATGGTGGCGTATGCGTCAAGTTTTGACCAAGCTGGCAGTTTTGGTAAAACCGCAGAAGATTGTGCTTATTTGCTGAGCGTGTTATCCGGTCATGACAGCAAAGACTCAACCTCTGCCAACAAAGATGTGCCGGATTTTGTCGCTAGTTTGACCAGCAAACGCCAAGCCAATGTCAGCCATGATAAACCGCTTCAAGGGTTACGCATCGGTATCCCAACCGAGTATTTTGCTGATGGCTTAAATAGCGAGGTTAAAGCGAGTGTAGAAGCGGCATTAAAACAATACCAAGACCTGGGCGCAAGCTTGGTGGATGTGAATTTGACCAAACCTGAAATCACCCTTGCCACTTATTATTTGCTCGCCCCAGCCGAAGCTTCATCTAACTTATCGCGTTATGATGGGGTGCGTTATGGCTACCGCTGTGATAGCCCAAAAAACTTAGAAGATTTATACACCCGCTCACGTTCTGAAGGCTTTGGTGCTGAAGTACAGCGCCGTATTTTGATGGGTACCTATGCGTTATCAGCGGGTTATTTTGATGCCTATTATATCAAAGCGCAAAAAGTGCGCCGCCTCATCAGCCAAGATTTTGCCAAAGCCTTTGAAAGCTGTGATGTCATTGCCACCCCAACTGCGCCAACGACGGCTTATAAAATCGGTGCAAGCCTTAGCCCTGCCGAAATTTATATGGGGGATGTTTATACCATTGGCGTGAATTTAGCCGGTTTACCTTCATTAAGCCATCCGGTGGGTTTTGATGGTGACAATCTGCCTGTCGGCTTACAGCTGATTGCAAAAGCATGGGACGAAGAGACGCTACTACAAACTGCCGATGCGTATCAGCAAGTCACTGATTTTCACCAACAACTGTCACCCATCGCCAAAGCCTAAGGAGCCTTGTTATGACAAACGAAAATAAACCGCAAGCGCCTTTAGTGGATGGCTATGAAGTGGTTATCGGTATCGAAATCCACTGCCAACTCAACACCAACACCAAAATTTTCTCATCGGCTTCCACCCTATTTGGGCAAGAACCCAACACCCAAGCCAATATTGTTGACCTAGCCATGCCAGGGACGCTGCCTGTACTCAACAAAGATGTGGTAGAAAAAGCGGTGATGTTTGGGCTTGGCGTCAATGCTGAAATCGGTATGATGAACGCCTTTGACCGTAAAAATTATTTTTATCCCGACTTGCCAAAAGGCTACCAAATCAGCCAAATGGCGCACCCGATTGTCGGTACAGGCTATATCGACATCGTGGTCAATGAAGGTGAAAAAAACGAATACCCCAAACGTATTCACATTACCCGTGCTCACTTAGAAGAAGATGCGGGCAAATCGGTGCACGATGCGGTGCCACAAATGACAGGGGTGGATTTAAACCGTGCCGGTACGCCGCTGATTGAAATCGTCTCGGAGCCTGATATGCGCTCAGCTGCCGAGGCGGTCGCCTATGTTAAAGCCATTCACCAGTTGGTCACTTGGCTCGGTATCTCTGATGCCATTATGGCGGAAGGCTCATTCCGTGCCGACTGTAACGTCTCCGTGCGAAAACCCGGCGCTGACTTAGGTACTCGCTGTGAGATTAAGAACCTTAACTCGTTTCGCTTTATCGAGCGCGCCATCACGGTGGAAATCGAGCGTCAAATTGACTTGATTGAAGACGGTGGCAAAGTCATACAAGCCACTCGCCTATATGATCCAGACAAAGACGAAACGCGCTCAATGCGTACCAAGGAAGAAGCCAACGACTACCGTTACTTCCCAGACCCCGACCTTTTACCTGTGCATATTGATACCGCAACTTTTGAACAAATCAAAAACGCCATGCCAGAATTGCCAGTGGCACGTCGTGAGCGTTTTCAATCGGCGCTTGGCTTACCTGAATACGATAGCCGTATTTTAACCGCTAGCCGTTCGCTGGCTGATTACTTTGAGCAAGTAGTGGCAAAAGTCGGTCATGATAACGCCAAACTGGCTGCCAACTGGATAATGGGTGACCTGCTCGGCGCGCTCAACAAAGATGAAAAAACCATTGAGCAAAGCCCGATTTCAGTGAGCCAATTTGCCAAACTGCTCGAGCGCATCAAGGACAATACGCTATCAGGCAAGCTGGCCAAACAAGCCTTTATCGCCCTATTCGCTGGCGAAGGCGGTGACGATGACACAGCCGTGGATAAAATCATTGCCGATAAAGGTTTAAAACAAGAAACCGATACAGGCGCGATTAAAGCGATTGTCGAAGACGTGTTGAAAAACAACCAAGCGATGGTCGATGAGTACAAGTCAGGTAAAGAAAAAGCCTTTAACGGTCTTGTCGGTCAAGTGATGAAAGCCTCAAAAGGTAAAGCCAACCCGGCTCAAGTTAATCAGCTGTTAAAAGAACTAATTGGATAAGTTGGTATTGCAAATTCTGTCATTTTTGGTAGAATAGTACACCTTTCGGGGCGTAGCGCAGTCTGGTAGCGCACTTGCATGGGGTGCAAGGGGTCGCGAGTTCGAATCCCGCCGTTCCGACCAAATTAAAAAGGCTTACGTGTTACGTAGGCCTTTTTCTTTTTGAGTTTTTTTATACCTATTGTCACAGTATTTTTACGTGAATATGACAATAGCTTTTTCGTTTTGATAGATAATTTATTGATAAAATTTTCTCCGTATTTGACTGTATTTTCTGAAAAATCATGAGCGCGATCATTAAATCATTCCTTGCTAACTATAAACTGACAAATTTGGCTGCGGCTTTGGTATGGGTGGTTTTACCCCTCCCCGCGCAAGCCGATAGCGGTCATCAAGCACAAACCAACAAAGATGCGATTGTACGTTCTTGTCCCAATCGTTTATGCCCCGTCGTGCAGACCCTACCCAAAGGCATCAAATTTAGCTGGGTATTAGCCAAAAATGGCTTTGTGAACATTGCCGATTCTACCTTGTGGGTAGCTACTGCTGACATCAAATAACTGATTGTATGTTTTCAAATTTTTCTTAAAAAGCCTGTCATGAATATGAGGGGCTTTTTTGTTATGATAGTCTAAGCTTAATGTTGAACGAGTCGATTATGTGTTACCCAAAAATCATCATTTCCATTGAAAAACAACAGCTTACTTTATGTCTTAGCCGCACCCAATCCCAAACTTACCCCATCTCTACTGCCAAAAATGGTATTGGACAACTGCAGGATACTGGCTGTACACCGCTTGGTGCGCACGTGATTAGCGAAAAATTTGGTGATAATTTACCTATCAACAGTGTATTTGTGGCACGACAATTTACCGGTGAAATTTATGACGATCATTTGGCAACTACATTCCCCAATCGAGACTGGATTTTGACGCGGATTTTGTGGTTAGATGGTTATGAAGAAGGCTTTAACAAAGGCGCCAATGAGCAAGGGGTGTGTGATACCAAGGCGCGCTATATTTACATTCATGGCACGCCCGATACCGAGCCGATGGGCATTCCGCTTTCTCATGGCTGTATCCGTATGCGCAATCAAGACATTATCACATTATATGACCAAGTGGCTATTGGTACAGCGGTCGAAATTTTGCCGTAAATTTATCAAAGTTAACCTTAATAATATATTAGAAAAAATTAATAAATATGATTATTGGTTAAAAAAAATTACAAAATAGTTTTTATTTATTAGTATTTTAGGCATATAATAGCCGTGTCAGCTCAATCGGCTTTAACTTTAATTAATAAGGTAGATTGATTATCAAATAACAATGAAAAGGAGCTAATTATGTCAGTCGAAACATTACACGCTATCGCAGAAACTCGCCGTTCTATCTATATGCTCAATGACCAATTGCCTGTCTCCAAAGATGAGGTGGTTAAACTGGTTGAACATGCTGTGTTACATACCCCCTCTTCATTTAACTCACAATCAAGCCGCTTGGTGGTATTGTTTGGTGAAGACCATCAAAAACTTTGGCAAATCACCGAAGATTTGCTACGCGCGATGGTGAATGATGATGAAAAATTCAAATCAACTGCCGATAAAATGGCCATGTTTAAAGCCGGTGCAGGGACTATCTTGTATTTTGAAGACCAATCAGTGGTCAAAGGCTTACAAGAACAATTCCCACTTTATGCGCATAATTTCCCAGTATGGGCAGAACACACCAGTGCGATGCACCAATATGCGCTTTGGAACGCCTTAGCCGCGGTCAATATCGGTGCAAACTTACAGCATTACAATGGCGTGATTGATGAAAAAGTGGCAGAAACATGGAACATCGATAGCAACTGGAAACTCATTGCGCAGATGGTATTTGGTGGTATCGCCGCTCCAGCAGGTGAAAAAACCTTTGAACCTATCGAAAAACGCTTAAAAGTTTACGGAAAATAATTTTCCAATAAGCGTTTTGATAGGCGTTCGTTACAATAAAAGCAAAAAGCCAATATCTGACGGTATTGGCTTTTTTATATAAATTTGATTGCCAATCACTAAAAAATTGGGTCAATCAAGCTTCTTTTTCGGTAGCTGTTTGTTAGCTTTGAGCAGTAACATCAAAGCAGAAAGCAAAATAATCAGCCAACTTGCCGATAAAACGCCAAACAGCATTTTACCATAACGCGTAAATCCATATTCTTCAGGCAGGTATAAATACCCAGAATACGGCGCTTGTACCAAATCCATGGCAATGGGCGTTGTTAAATTCTCTTGGTTTGCAAAGGTGATGTTATCAAGCCAGCCATGTTCTTGCAGTGTTTTAGCCAATTGGGTAGAAGGCGCTTGTTGCAAATCACTATGTTCAATGCCGACATGCAGGCTACTTAATTTGGAATCCGTGTCATCAAAACTCATCCAATCGATTTTGGCGTGGATAGGTATGGGCGATAAAAAATCGCCAATGCCTTTACCGCCAATCGCAGAAAATACGACGGCAAACAATAACGTCAAGGCAACGCCTGCCTTGGGAACACTTGCGATGAGCAAAGCACATACACCCGCCAACACCATCATAAATCCGATATTGGCTAAAGCAAGGTTGGCATAAACATCCAAGTAGCTACCATTACGCTCGGGAGGAATCAACAACAGACCTACAGATATTAATATAAGCCAGCCTACTGCATGGGCAATGATGGCTTTCTTGGCAATGCGAGACTGCTTATCATAATTTGAAAAACAGATAAACCATAATAAGGCAAAAGCAAAGCTCAATAAAAATTCCACAAAACCGACAATATACATCATGGTTTCTGTGGTCGGTATCGAGATTAGCGGTTGAATGATGTCGTCCATGACTGACCCAACTAGTAATACAATGATTGACTGACTGATGCTTTCTACTCAGGCACTTTTACAGGCATCAGCCACTTTTACAGGCACTTTTATTTTATTCTCTGTTATTTACATACAATCAAGCGAAACTATGACCAAAACTTTGGCGCATTTTTCACTGTTTTTAGACTCACCGCGCATTGCTCGCTACTGGCTTGCTCACGTCCGCTAAACCAACCCACTGCAAATAGCGCATTTGGGTCGGTTTTGGCTTTCTCAAGATAGTTAGCATGACCGACCACATTGTCATTATACTCACCGAGTACGTCTTGTGCAGGCTCTAAGTATTGCAAAAAGGCATTGAGCTTCGTCGCTTTTTTTCCTTTTTTGCCATTGTTTTGGTTGGCAAAAAGCGGCGCAGCAAATTCACTGACATACCGCAGGCTTTTTAGGTCTTTACGCACACCATGCTGGCTGTCAGTATCAAGACTGGCAAATTTATCACTCGCCGCGGCAATCGCGGTAAATAGTTTTTCCAACTTTTTGGCAACTGGGGCTTTGGCTTTTGGGTTGTCCGCAGGTACGGGCAAATGGGTAAAACCAATCAGCTCTAAGAGCAGAATTTGAAAATCATTGGCTCTGACGGCATCAATCGGCATGATATCGACTGCCGTTGACCACTCGACATGCGGTGCACCGACTGATTCTAGCAAGGGCTGGGTTTTTATTTGCAAGATTTCTTTATCGCGATACTCCCCTAACAAGCTAAAGGTTTGTTTGAGTACCATCAGCCAATTTGGGTCGATATAATCTGGGGCAAATTTGAAGTGTTTGAGAGCAGTACGCAAACGGCGAATACCGACACGCAGTTGATGTACTAAGTTGCCATCGGGACTGCCTTCAGCAATTGCAGAGGCATTGGGCAAAATCTGCACTAGGCAATTATTGACCACTGCCTGCAAAAACGCAAATTGGCTGATGCCTTTGTGTAATGGCAGCACAGCCAAATCCGCTTTGATAGGCTCGGCAAACTGCTTATTCGCGAGTAGCAAACTACCCCGCTGGGCTTTGGTAACGGTTGATAAATATAATTTGTATTTTTTGCACCAAGTTTTTGCAATGTCAATCAAATCACTTGGGTCACCTTCAAGCAGCTCAAATTCAATTTCATGAATATCCGATTGGGTTAACCCATGATTATTGGCGGTTTTTTGTGAGTTTAGGCGACCTATGCCAACCTTGCCGATATCATAAGCGATTTCGATGCGGCTGTTATTTTTCTTAATTTGGCGAGAAGTGCGCTGCACATCGGTGAAATATTGCACGGTTAAGGCTTGAGCAAGCTCATCAAGCGGCATGATGTTAGTCAGCTGTGCTACGACTGTTGGCTCTGTAATCAGTGAAATATCAGGCACAAGCCTGCTAACATCAAGGGTATCTGGCGTACCCGTCAGGCTTAACACGGTATTGAGCTCAACGCGTTTGGCAACGCCATCACCGGCTGTTTTGAGGGTTTGTACCCATTGGCTGTCTTCAAAGCGGATACGCAGGGCAATGCCTTTTTTGGCAAGGTCTTGATTGGGGGTATCAAAGTAATACGCAGATAGGCGCTGTTGCTGCGCAGTTTTGGTGTCGATGTTTTTTCTTAAGACGCTTTGTTGATAGCTTGGGACAGCAAACTTGAGTTCTAGTTCGTGCATGATGGTGTCGATTAACCTATATAGCTAACGGATAAAACACCATCATAGCACAACTTTGCTTTTTAAAAATAACCACTTGGCTCATTTGTTAGCGGTAAAATTTTAAAGCATTTACATAACGCCCTATGATAAGTGATGACCCGTTATGCAATCACATCCAAACCTTCTTCTTTGAGCGATTTTTGTACTGCAGGTTGTGACTCCACGTTGTTAATCAGCTTTGCCAAATTCCGATACCCAGATAAATCCAATTTTAGCAAATGCGCCCAGCGCAAGGTGACATACAGATACACGTCAGCAATAGTAAACTCGCCTGACATATAGTCTTTATCAGCCAAGTTATCATTGGCGATTTTAAAAATTTCAATGACCCGTTGTTGCGCTTTTTCAGCGACTTTAGGCTGTAACTCTTTATCGTCGATAAATGCCCCTGCGTTAAATAAGGGTAAAAAAGCTTTATGCACATCGGCATTGGCGTAGCCGAGCCATTGGTGAGCTTTGGCTTTTTGTTTATCACTGCCTTTACCAAAAATATGGGCTTGGGGGAATTTTTCGTCAAGGTAGTGTAAAATCGCCACGTTTTGCGCCAAATAAAAATCGTCCGTTTCTATTGCTAGCACTGGCACTGTCCCTTGTGGATTTTTGGCAAGATAATCTGGCTTTTTTGCATCTGCATGGCTGATGAGTTGTAAGTCGTAATCCACCCCTGTCAGGTTAAGCGCCGTATGCGGCACAAATGAACACGCGCCTTTAAATCCGTATAATTTTAATTTTTGCATGATTTTCTCTTTGGGTTTGCTAATAAAGTAAAGTCAGGTATTGATATAAAAAAAATCCATTTTAAGCTATCATAACCACAAAATTTTGATGAATTTTGTAATAAATATTTACACTGACCCTCGATCAAATAGGTTTTTTAATAAATGCCAAACGCTACCGCTGACCAAACATCGTCTTCCCAACTCACCAAAAACCCAAGCAAAAAAATCAAACCCACCGCGCGGGTACGTAAACGTTTGCAAGACGCCCCACCCGTTACCCTAACAGTGACCAATCTTGCCCATGACGGACGGGGCGTGGCAAGTTACGGTGATCAGCCCGACCATCACCTCGATAAGCATGGCAAAAAAGTATTCGTTAGCTTTGCGCTGCCCAACGAGACCGTGAGCGTCAAAATCACAGGCTCACGTAAAAGCATGGAAGAAGGTGATGCGGCTCTCGTACTGGCAAACCCAAACCCTGAACGCACGACCCCACCTTGCCCGCATTTTGGGGTGTGTGGTGGCTGTAGCTTACAGCACTGGCAACCCGATGGGCAGATTCAATTTAAGCAATCGGTACTGGCAGAGCTGCTTGAACACCAAGCCCATATCCAGCCTGAACACTGGCTTCCCCCTTTGGTGGCTGACCGTTTGGGCTACCGTACCAAGGCGCGTATGGGCGTGCGCTATGTCGAGAAAAAAGGCACAGCATTGGTCGGTTTTCGTGAGCGCGCCAGCAATTTTTTGGCAAATTTAAATGAATGCCATGTGCTTGACCCGCGTGTCGGCTTTGAGATTGAGAACTTAAAAGCGCTTATTAGCTCGCTTGACGCCCGTGACCATATTCCACAGCTTGAGTTAGCGATGGGTGAAACGCTTGATGATGTTATCGATAGCAAAAAATCCATCGCCGTCATTGTCCGTCACATGGTGGATTTGGGTGAGCATGATATCGCAAAACTGCAAGCTTTTTTTGCCGAGCGTAACTGGCAGTTATTTTTACAGCCCAAAGGTAGCGACACGGTACATCGCATTGACCAGTTATATGAGAACACGCCTAATGCGCGCCCATCAAGCCTGACTGTGCCACCGACGGGCGGTTTGTTTTACCGCTTGCCCGAGTTTGATGTGACGTTTGAATTCTCGCCACTGGATTTTACCCAAGTCAATTTGTCAGTCAATCGTAAAATGACCAAGCTGGCAATTGATTTGTTAGATTTGCAGCCAGGCGAGCGAGTGCTTGATTTGTTTTGCGGCTTGGGCAATTTTAGTCTGCCACTGGCGCGTCAAGTGGGTGATACTGGCTTTGTGATGGGGGTGGAAGGTAGCAGTGAGATGACACAGCGCGCCAAAATGAATGCCACCGCCAACGGCTTGCACCATACCGACTTTTTTGCCCAAGATTTGACCAAAGATTTCTCGAGTGAGCCTTGGGTTGGGCAAGTCGATGCACTGCTGATTGACCCACCCCGCTCAGGCGCTTTGGAAGTCATGCAGTATCTGGATAAATTCAATGCCAAACGCATCGTCTATGTGTCGTGCAATCCGATTACGCTTGCCCGCGATACCGCCGTGCTACTTGAAAAAGGCTATAAACTCACCCATGCTGGCGTGATGGATATGTTCTGCCATACAGGGCATGTGGAAAGTATTGCACGATTTGAGAAAATCTAAATGACGCTATCAGATGATAAACTGCGAAAAATTTTTGTCACTGTTTTGGTAGGATTTATAAGTTATATTTCGTTAAAACTAAGTGCAAAATTATATGGTAAATCTCAACTTTGCAAAAATCTACTAGGTGACCAATACGTCTTTGGTCACTTCAAAGAATGTAGATCAAAAGTTGGAGAAATAACGATGCATCTCATAAAAGATGGAAGCACTAAAAACTTGCCTCAATCTTATTTAGATGCTATGGCTCAAATAGGTACAATGAATTTAATTATTGAAATTGTGGGTTATCTTATCATTATTGCTGTTCTTGTAAGGTGCATTTTGATATTTCGTATATCACAAGAATAGCTCTCTACGATCTATAATTAAATTTGTTGTTATTTAGCTTTTGCTAAACAATTCAAATATCTGACATTCACTTTATCAGCGTACCATTTGGTATTGTAATCGCGGCTGAGTTTTGCCCCAGAGATGACCACTTGTGGCATGATGGCGGCAGGTGCGTTTTTGCCGGTTTTCATTTTGTAAAGACTACCGATGGTGCGATAGGTTTCGGTATTTTCAAAATCTTGGCTTTTTTCTTTTGCCAAGTCCATGCGCACTTGTCGCTCCGTCAGGCTAATCATGCCTTGCTGAATCATTGATATCAGCGCCTGCTCACTTTGGCTGATATTGGCACTGATTTTATTGCCTTTTTCATAAATCAATAAATCGCCATCATAGTCTATTTCGGCTTTGGATAACTCTTTTAGCATTTTTTGAAAAGCCGCATTACGGCTTGAATACATCCCTGAGTTGTAGTCAGCGAAGCGATAAATCGGGTCTTGATAATTGGCTTTATACAGTAACAAGCGATGGATACCGTAGTACAATCCGCCATACTGGCTATATAGGTCTTTACGCAGTTCAAGGTTATTGCCATTCATCCGGCGATGGTCACGCGCATAACTTACTTGCACCTGCATTGAGCCTAACGTGGTAATCGGGTCTAATTTTTCTTCGATATCCCCACCCACCAATTTGGTAACGCTGTTCAGTTTGCTGGCATAATATTTGCTTGAAAAATACGCAAACATCTGATGATAAATGTCGTCAAGTTCTTCTTCAGTTTTGACTTTAGCGATTTGTTTTTCAAAGCTGTTATCGGGCGTTGGCTCAGTTTTTAGCATGGTGCGAAAATATGGGGCTAGCGTTGAGCCTAATTTTTCTTCCAACTCCTCATTCATCGCTTTTAGGCTTGATTGCCCTAAATTCGGAACGGGCGGATTGGCTTTAAAATTAGACTCTTGGTCGATAATGGCGACAGCGGTACAAATATTTTGCGCGTTTTTTTCTATTTTTAGGGTATCAAAAATTTGGTTGATGTCTTGTGCCCAACTTTTGCTATCTTGTCCACGTTTGGGAATTAGTTTGGCAATTTGTTTGGCACCAATGGGCGAGTTAGCGTCGGTTTGGGTTTGAAAATACTCACACCCTGTCAACCCAAGCGATAAAGTCAGCGTTATCGCCAACATTGACAGGGTTTTACCAAAGTTAGCAAGGCTTTTTGATCGGGTCATGGTAAAATCTGACGCTATAGTAGTCGCATTTGTAACAAAATGAGATGGTAATTTCATTAAACTCACCTATACTGAACAAGATAGTTTTATCTTAATTTGGATTAAGATTTACTCAAATCACTGATTGGGTCGTTGCCTAACACTCATTTGAGTGATACAAAAATTTTATCCACGTGTTGACTTGCAATTGTTTGCGAATAGACACATCTTAATAAAATTAACACATGAATAAGCGTAATAAAGTTAGTGTTAAATGGCTAAACATGGGCAACCCAAAACGGTTATGATATATAAAACGGTTAAGATATATAAAGTGCATATGGCATTTACTTTATTTTAACGTTTAACATTTATTTTAAGGGTTAACACGCCCAAAACCAACGCACTATCATAGCTAAAACGCGCTGCTATAGCGACTACTCTGTCATATTTTATTATTGCTAGCGCAGTATCAAATCAAACTTAATCACACAAAAATTCACAGGGAAAGTGAGTTGATAATTTTAAACGAACAAGGTTAGTTTTTTTGCTCTTTGAGGAAATCTGGTAAGTAAGGTGTAGAATTGACATGGTAAAAATACGAGAAAGTTTGCCGCTATTGGATGGAAAAGACGTTGATCATGATAGTACCACGATGATTGCGAGTATCACTGCCAGCCAGCGTCATTTCACCCATACTGACTTGCCCATTGTCTCTGAGCCTGCCAGCCACATCATCGATGAGCATACCATTGATACTGAAGCTTGGCTGGCATCGATGGCAAAACGCGCCCATCTCACCGAGCTGCCTGAGCTGACCAAAGCCTGTCAACTACTGAAAAATCAAGATTTAAGTACTGAAAGCAACCGCTCTAATGCGTTTTTGACTGGGATTGGGATTGCCGATATTTTGGGTTATCTGTACCAAGATGAAGACACACTCGTTGCTGCGATGTTATATCGTGCCGCGCGTATCCAAATTTTTAACCCCAAACAAATCCAAGCCACCTTTGGCGATGAAGTCGCAGAGCTGGTTCAAGAAACCCTAGCGCTGGGGCGACTGTCGGATTTGATAGAAAACAACAAGCGCTTAGAAGACCACTTTAACAACAACCAGCGCGAGCAGTTATCGGGCATTTATAACATGCTCATCTCGATGACCAACGATGTGCGTGTGGTACTCATCAAATTGGCTGAGCGTACTTTTGCGATGCGAGAGTTGTCGTATGCCAGTCCAGAGCGTCAGCAACGCGTCGCACGTGAGGTCATGACAATCTACGCGCCGCTAGCGCATCGTATGGGTATTGCCCAGCTTAAATGGGAGCTTGAGGACTTATCGTTTCGTTATCTTGCGCCTGACCGCTACAAAGAAATCGCCAAATTACTCTCTGAAAAACGTAGCGAGCGCGAAACCTATATCGACCGTGTTGCCCAACAACTGCGCGAGGCGTTAGCTGCCCAAGGGATTGACGGGGAAATCACCGGTCGTGTCAAACACATCTATTCGATTTATCGTAAGATGAAACTCAAATCACTGTCGTTTGACCAGTTATATGACATCCGCGCACTGCGGGTACTGGTGCATAACAATGCCGATTGTTATCACGTATTGGGGCTGGTGCATGGTTTGTGGCGTTATATCCCCGAACAGTTTGATGACTATATCACTAACCCAAAAACCAATGGCTATCGCTCGCTACATACCGCAGTGATTGCCGAGAACAAATCGCTTGAAGTACAAATTCGTACCTTTGACATGCACTATGAAGCTGAACTTGGCATGTGTGCACACGTCAATTACAAAGAAGGCACCAAAAACAAAAAAGACGACTATCTGACCAAAAAAATCAGCTCACTGCGTCAGTTATTGCTCAATCAAGAAAATGCTGACAATCATGACCCGTTAAAATTTGTATTAGATAAACATGTTGAGCATGAACATGGCGAGCTCGATGAAGAAGAACAAGTCGTTGATTTTGGTGAATTTGAGCGGATTTATGTGTTTAGTCGTGATGGTGACATCATCGAATTGCCCAAAGGCTCAACTGTGCTCGATTTTGCCTATCATGTGCATACCCATGTCGGCAATCGCGCCCAAGCCGCTCGCGTCAACAAACGCTATGTACCGCTCACCTATCAGCTCAAAACAGGCGAGCAAGTTGAGATTATTACCAAGCAATCACGCGAGCCAAACCGTGATTGGCTGGTGGCATCCTTAGGTTATATCAATACCAGTCGCGCTCGCAGCAAACTGCGCCAATGGTTTAATAAGCAAGACCGTGATAAGAATATCGAAACAGGTAAGCACATATTAACCAAAGAATTGGCGCGCATGTCGGTACACCCTAACAGTATCGATTTAAATGATTACGTCAAATTTTTTAATGCCAAAAACAGTGATGATATTTTGGTAGGGCTAGTCAATGGCAACGTTGAATTGCATAATTTGATAGGTCATATCAGTCGTCATCTAGATTTAGAGCCCGAAGTCACTGATACTGAGCTTATTCCCAGTATTCACCCCAAAGCCACAGGCAAGCTAGATGCGTATAAAATCGAAGTCGATGGCTTAGATAACATCGCTATTCACTTGGCGAATTGCTGCTCGCCCGTGCAAGGTGAGCCAATTGCGGGTTATATCACCCAGTCCAATGGCGTATCCGTCCACCGCAGTGATTGCGTCGAATACGAGCGACTGGTGGAGCGTGAGCCTGAACGCGCCATTAGTGCTGCTTGGTATGGCAATAGAGGCAAAAGCCAATTGGTACAAATATACCTTGAATCGTATGACAGGCGGGGCTTGCTCAAAGATCTTACCCAAATTATCGACCAAGAAAATGTCAATATCCGCCAAGTCGATACCCTAAGCGGGGATGATGATATCGCGCGGTTGAATTTTACCATAGAAGTGACGGGGCTAAGTCAGTTGTCCAAGCTGCTGGCAAAACTAGAGCAGCAACATGGTATTATCTTGGCGCGTCGTATCGTCAATAACAACAAGTCTTAATGCTTTAAATAGGAGTCACACGGCATATGCCAGAATTGCCCGAAGTGCAGACGACCGCGACGAGTCTGCAACCTTTGCTCGATCAAACCGTTGAAAAAGTTAGCGTCTTTCAGCCCAAATTGCGCTGGGCGGTGCCTGATGACTTGGTGAGTTTGATAGATTATCAACTTATCGACATTGAGCGCCGAGCCAAATATCTGATTCTCACCTTTAAAGGGGCGGCGGCGCAAAAAAAACTGCTCATCCACTTGGGGATGTCGGGTAGCTTACAGCAGCATCCTGTGGGGTTTGACAAGCGTAAACACGATCATGTGATTTTGACGTTTAATAAGGGCAAAAAACTCACCCAACTGCATTATCATGACCCACGGCGGTTTGGTATGTTACTGTGGCTGGAGGACTATGAAGACAAGCTGATTACCCATTTGGGTGTAGAGCCGCTCTCAGAAGACTTTAGCGCTGACTATCTATATCATCATATCCACAATCGCAAAAAACCGATTGAGCGCCCCATCAAATCGGTGATTATGGCGCAAGAGATTGTGGTTGGGGTGGGCAATATCTATGCAACCGAAAGTCTATTTTTATCAAAAATTCATCCGTTGACCCCTGCCTATCTCATCAGCCATGAACAGCTGACCACCTTGGTCGCCCATATTCGACAAGTCCTACAAACATCGATTGAAAAAGGCGGCTCAACGTTAAAAGATTTTACCGTAGCAGATGGACAAACGGGGTATTTTCAGCAAACGTTATTGGTGTATGGGCATAAAGGCGGTGATTGTCCGAGCTGTGGCACTACCATCGAAAATGTCAAAATCAATCAGCGTGCCAGCACGTTCTGCCCCACTTGCCAGCCGCTGATAACCCACAAAAAAACCGTGAAAAAATCAGTGAAAAAATCAGTGAAAAAACCGCTCAAAAAATAACGAGTCTGCATTAACGTAAAAAAACCTGCGGCAAAGACAATTTTACTTGATAATTCTTGGCAAAATTGATGTAATGTTCCTGAACTATTCAGCAACAACCTAGCAAAACTTGTTAGGTACAACCTGTCAGTCAACCCCAGTTATTTGGTTATCTAGTTGCCTAGTTAATTATTTAGTTAGTTAGTTAGCTAGTTAGCTAGTTAGCTAGTTACCTCGTTAATGGGGGCTTGCTGCCAGTTAGGAACCTGCTATGAAACTATTAAATACGATTGCGTCAGCCGTAGCCTTGATGGTTGCAACGACGACTTGCAGCTTTGCCGCTACCGAAATTGATGAAAAAGATTTTGGTCCAACCTATGGTTCCATGGTCGCTGATACCATTGTGGGTAAGCCATTGGGCGCATTGGCAGTGGTGGGCGGCGTGGTGACAGCGATTGCCAGTATGCCATTTACCATCTATAACGATGAAATCGATCAGGTAGAACGCAAGCTGATTCTTGAGCCACTGGCGGCACTCGATCGCTGCTTGGGCTGTACCCCTGCTGAAGACCAATATTTTCGCTCACAGCGCCCTAATAATAACCAAGTGCGCGTTACCGTTGATGGACCTTCTGAGATTTTAATCAACACCAACCAAAAAGTTGTTGTGAAAACCCCTTAGTTGTTTCGTCAACGATTCAAGCAAGCAATTGGTCACCGCTGATTGCTTTTTTTATGACTGTTATGTTCATGATAACTTTTTTGCACCCATAAATTGTTTGCTATAGTCGCTTTTTAACGAGTCTGCTCATCATTTGTCAACATTTGGCTGAGTGCTTGTATAAAAAGCGCTCGTATAAGCTTGTATAAAAAGTTGATTACCAAGGAAGATAACCGTCATGTCGAACCTAAACCTAAAAACACCGTCTCAACTCGCCTCAAACCTTACCCAGCAAACCATTCAAATAGCCACCAAACACCCTGCCACACTGGCGGCGACTGTGTTTCGACCCGATACGGTTAAAGCAGCAGTGATGATTGCGCCCGCAACAGGTATCAAACGCCAGTTTTATCAAAATTTTGCGCAGTATTTAATGGATCATGGCTATGGCGTCATCAGCTATGACAATGAAGATATTGGCGAGTCGATGCAAGGCGACCTCAAGCACTCTAATGCGTCACTGATTAGTTGGGGGCGCTACGATATGACTGCGGTGCTTGATAGGCTGATTCAAGAGTTTCCCAACACCACCTATCATCTGGTCGGTCATAGCGCAGGCGGTCAATTATTTGGTTTGATGCCCAATCATGACAAGCTCACATCCGTGTTTAACGTTGCCTGTTCCTCGGGGCAAATCCGCAATATGGCGATGCCATATCGTGCCAAAGCCATGTGGTTTATGGATGTATTTATTCCTGTGTCCAATGTGTTGTTTGGCTACACCCAATCAAGCAAGATTGGCATGGGCGAAGACTTGCCCAAAAACGTCGCCAAACAGTGGCGAGATTGGTGCAATGGCGCAGGCTATATCAAAACCGCTTTTGGTAAAACACTGAAAACCCACTATTACAATGAGGTTAACTTGCCTGCTATGTGGGTGAATGCCCCAGATGATGATATCGCCAATGATAAGAATGTCGCCGATATGATTCGGGTGTTTCCCAACATGCAAGCCACCACCCAAACGCTAAAACCCAAAGATTATGGCTTACAGCATATCGGTCATATGAAATTTTTTAGCCGACAAAACCAGCCACTTTGGCAGCAAACCCTGGATTGGTTGCACCAACATGGGTAATTAACAAAGTTAGTTTGTTAATTACCTAAGCGGTTAAAACGGCACGGGGCTTTCCCATTCCATCCACACACCCGTATTGGGATGCTTTAAACGCAATTTGCGTGCATGTAAGCAAAGCCTAGGCGATAAATCAAACGCTTGACCATCCAATACATCTTGCGCGTAGATGGGGTCGCCAAGCATCACATGCCCGATATGCAGCATATGAACGCGTAGTTGATGGCTGCGCCCTGTGACAGGGTACAAGGCGACACGGCTCACCGCCTTACCCTCACGCAGTTCGTGGTGCAAGGTTTCATATTTCGTATAGGCGCGTTTATCCCAACTCATATCGACGATATGCTTGGGTTTTTGTGGTGGGTCGTAGCGCACCGGCACATCGATTTCGCCTTGCTGCGGCGGCGTTCCCCAGACCAGCGCTTGGTATTCTTTGCTCGGAATACGGTCGATAAATTGTTTGCTGATATGGCTTTGCGCCTCGCTGTGGCGCGCAAAAATAATAATCCCTGAGGTGTCCATATCAAGTCTGTGAATAAGTTTGACGTTGGGGTCGGCTTTGAGCAGGCGCGATTGCAAGCTGACTTTTAACGCTTTACCATCGACTGATAACAGCCCATGCGGTTTGTCGATGACCCAAATGTCGTCATCACGATAGAGGGTAACAGATTTGGCAAAGTCATCAAAGAAAGATTGCGGCTGCTGACTTTCTTCAAGATTACGCTGTGCAATGGATTCTGGGGTTAACGCTTGGGGCAGTTGTCGCATGGGTGGTTTTTATTCTCTAAAATCTATTTGATCGAAAATTGATAGTCTTTAAATCAATATTTGCGCTCTGACCTTTGGCAAACTTCACCAAAGGCAAGCGTCCAAACGCAATTAAAAATCCTTTGGCAAATTTTTTATGTGCAACCGTTATGCTTTCGCCATTATCGCAAAGACTTCTTTTGCCGCTTGCAAGGTCGCATCCAAGTCTTCTTGCGAATGCTCACTACTTACAAAGGCTGCCTCAAAGGCGGATGGCGCAAGATACACACCGCGATCGAGCATCCCGTGAAAGAAGGTCGCAAATTTTTGCGCATCGCATTGGCACACCTCTTCAAAGTTTTGTGGCAATGTATCGCTATCAGTAAAAAACATCCCAAACATACCGCCACAGCGCGTGGTTTTAAAGCCAATACCCGCATCCTTCGCCAACCGTTCAAGATTATCCGTCAAGTAAACGACTTTTTCGCTTAATGCGTCATAAAAACCCTCAGCCGTGAGCAAATCAAACATGGCAATACCGGCACGCATCGCCAGTGGATTGCCTGATAAGGTACCTGCTTGATACACACCGCCTAACGGCGCGATACATTCCATAATCTCACGTTTACCACCAAACGCCCCAACTGGCAGACCTGCACCGATGATTTTACCAAACGTGGTCAAGTCTGGTGTGATACCAAAATGGGCTTGCGCTGACTGTAAGCCAACCCTAAACCCAGTCATTACTTCATCGAAAACTAGCACAGCGCCATGCGCGGTACACTCAGCACGCAAGGTATCGTGAAATTCTTGCGTGGGTACAATCATGTTCATGTTGCCGGCGATAGGCTCGACAATCACACAAGCGATGTCATTGCCAAATTGCGCAAAGCAGTCTTTGATGGCTTGCGGGTCGTTGTAACGAATGGTGAGGGTGTGCTTGGCAAAATCGGCAGGGACGCCTTTTGAGCTGGGTTCACCGATATCTAGCATGCCTGAACCCGCTTTGACCAGCAGACTGTCGCTATGACCGTGATAACAGCCTTCAAATTTGACAATTTTGTCGCGCCCTGTATAGCCACGTGCTAGACGAATCGCGGACATGGTGGCTTCAGTACCTGAGCTGGTCATACGGATTAATTCAACACTGGGAATCAATTCACAGATTTTGTCCGCCACCGTGGTCTCAAACGTGGTGGGGGCGCCAAAACTTAACCCGTCATCTGCCGCATTTTTGACCGCTTCGATAATATGGGGGTGCGCATGACCCAAAATCATCGGTCCCCATGAGCCCACATAATCTATGTAGGGTTTGCCTTCGGTATCATACATTTTGCTGCCACGGGCACGGCTGATAAAGACAGGTGTACCCCCCACGCCTGCAAACGCCCGCACAGGTGAATTTACACCGCCAGGGATATGGGCTTTGGCTTGTTTAAACAGTAATTGGTTGGTTGTCGAGTTGTTTGAATTCATGGGGCTCTCAGCTGGATAAATTTTTGCCTATTTTAACAAAATTCGGGGGTATTGAATACGCTTGCCGTCTATCTTGAATTTGGCTGGCTTGAATTTGGCTGGCTTGACTTTGGCTGACGAAAAATAGGGCTCGTTGATAAAAAATGTGGTTTTGGCTTTTTTGATATGTCCCCACCTTTTGGCAGCAATGGTTTGGCAGCAATGGTAGCGACCTACTTGCTGCTCTCTTTAACGCTAAAAAACCCCAATGCCATGCACTGGGGTTGTTGTGTTGTTGTGTTGTTGTGTTATTGTTTTGCGGTTTTTGACCCATTATTTTGCTAGGCAATTATTTGTGGGCTTTAAATGAGATATTGGGTACTGCCAATTCGTTATATTCGCCTTTTTCATATAAAGCCCCGGCACGACCCACAATCAATGGGTCAACTGTCCCCACGACTTTAGGGTCTTTATTGTCGTAAGCTAGTTTGCTTAATACATAGCGCATCGCATTCAAACGCGCGCGTTTTTTATCGGTGGATTTGATGACAATCCAAGGCGATTCTGCACTGTCGGTATTAAAGAACATGGTTTCTTTGGCAAGGGTGTAATCATCCCATTTGTCGAGTGACGCTTTGTCAATGGGTGAGAGTTTCCATTGTTTGAGCGGATGTGCTTCACGCTCGGCAAAACGGCGGCGCTGCTCTTCACGACTGACTGAGAACCAAAATTTGATTAAATGAATACCTGAGCTAATCAGATGTTTTTCAAACTCTGGGACTTGGCGCATAAAGTCATTGTATTCTTCTTCGGTACAAAAACCCATGACGCGCTCGACGCCAGCACGGTTATACCATGAACGGTCAAATAGCACGATTTCGCCCTTGGTCGGTAGATGCTGGACATAACGCTGGAAGTACCATTGACCCGCTTCTTGCTCGGTGGGTTTTTCAAGGGCGACGACTTTGGCACCGCGCGGGTTTAAGTGTTCCATAAAGCGTTTGATGGTACCGCCTTTACCTGCGGCATCACGACCTTCAAAGATGATGACGATTTTTTTCCCGCTATCTTTGACCCATTTTTGCAGTTTTAATAATTCAACTTGTAGCTCGTATTTTTGGGCTTCATAGTTTTTGCGTGACATACGGTTTTTGTAGGGATAACCGCCTTCACGCCAGTTGTCCGCCAATTCGTCGTCTTTGTTGATTTTACTTTGCACGCTAGTGGTTTGGCTGCCAAATAGTTTTTTGACTTCGTTGATTTCATCGTTAGACATACCATTGATCAGCGCTTGCAAGTGCTCTGCCATTTTCTCGACATTGCCTGTGGTTAGGTCTTTATTCATGATGCTTTCGATGGCGCGTTTTTTGGCATTAGCTTTTTCACTCACCCCTGCTTGCTGCGACTGCTCAAGCAACACTGTAGGGTCGGTCTCATAAGGCTGGTCAATACGCTCGGTCGTTAGTGTTTTAGTACTGCGGCGCGCTGGGGTGTTGGTAGCTGGGGTCTTGGCAGCTGGGGTCTTGGTAGCTAGTGTCTTGGTAGGCTGCGACTTTTGGGGCTTCGCTTTATCCGTTTTGGCATTGTCAGTTTTGCTACTGTCAGTTTTGGCGCTATTTACCGCTGTGCTATTGGGGGGATTTACCATGTCTCACTCCTTAAATTCAATGGTCGGTTGCTGGGTTGAATAAAGTGTAACAAATTATTTACTATTGACTATAGCCCATTTAAAACCAAGCCACAATCGCTTTTTGCCCTATATTCTGCTCATACTTTTCACTTGTAGTCGAGTCAAAAAAGGCGTTTAATAACCTTAGGCATGTAAGTAGATAGGTAAGGGAATTGGTCATCGGGTGAGGCTAAACTGGGTGACTAAATATCTTCAAGCTTTAGCACATCATAAGCGGGGGTTTCATACGGGTGTGCATGTTTTAAGGCTTGCACCACCGCTTTGATGCGCGCATCTGCAACCACCATCTCGACTCGCCATTCTTCGATTGTTTGTAATTGATGGGTGGTACCAATAAAGGCTTGATTGCCTGCCAATGGCATAAACTGTCCTGTACCCAGCGCCTGCCAACAGCAATACTGATAATTGCCAATGTGCCCTGCCCCTGCATCAAATAACGCTTGTTTGACAGGCTCAAGATAGTCGGTCGGTATGTATGTGGTGAGTTTATACATGGGTTGCCTTATTAAACTGTTAAGCCGTGAAGCCGTGAAGCCCTATTATCATGGTTTTGGATTTATTTTAATCTAGCTTTAATCTAACATAGTTTTTTTGCAAAAAGCGCGTTGGTCGACGGTTTTTCGTTAATATTCCCCATTTTAAAAAAAATTCACCATAAATTCGCCATATATTATACAATATTGTATAATATATATTATTGTGAAATGCTTAGGTGGCGTATGTTGTTATTTTCTATTGCAGATTATAGTCATCCATTGGTGGGTGGTATGTTGATTGGGCTCTCTGCGGTTATGCTTTGGTGGAGTATTGCCAAGATTGCTGGCATCAGTGGCATTGTCGCCAGTCTCTGGCAGCCAAACTCACCTGATTTTGCTTGGCAATTGGCGTTTTTTGTGGGCTTAGTGGTATCGCCTTGGGTGTTTGCTATGTTCTTTAACTTGCCAACCATTGAGGTAACCTCATCGCCTTGGCTGTATATTATCGCAGGTTTGCTAGTGGGTATTGGTACGCGTATGGGCTCAGGGTGTACCAGTGGTCATGGTATCTGTGGCAATGCACGCTTTTCACCGCGCTCACTGCTGGCCACCATTACCTTTATGTCCGCAGGGTTTGTGACGGTGTTTATCGGTCGTCATTTGTTGTCATTGATTTAATTGAGACGTTAGGGGCATATATCATGCGAAAAGAAATTGTGTTATTAATCAGTGCTATCTGTGGGTTAGTTTTTGGTACGGGTTTGATTGTCAGTGATATGGCAAACCCAAAAACTGTGCAAAGCTTTCTTGACCTAGCAGGCAATTGGAATCCTGCGTTGATGTTGGTGATGGTTGGCGCGCTCATTGTCGCGACCACCGGTTTTAACTTAAGTCGCTTAAAAAAGACCAGCCTATCGGGTGCGCCGTTTCCACCGATTCGCCGCGGTATTGATAAGCGCTTGGCGATTGGGTCGATGATATTTGGTGTCGGTTGGGGCATCGCTGGTATCTGCCCTGCCCCTGCGGTGGTGCTCATGGGCATGGGCATCTGGCAAGGGGTGGTGTTTTTTGTCGCCATGCTAGTGGGTATGGGCATGGTGATAGCGTTTGATAACACCCAATCAGCTTAGTCATCAGTTTAATCATCAGTAGGGTGAAATAACTGATAAAACCCACCCGCCATGAGCCAGCTTGCTAGTTGCTGTGGCGTTTCTGTTTGCCCTTGCCGCACCCAATGAATATAGGTGTGATACAGCATCCCTGAGGCAAATACCAGATTGTACTCCCCTCTTTTATCCTGTGGCGCTGTCGTAGCTTGGCAAGTCAATGACTGCTTTTTGCGGTATTCGACAAAAATTTTGCTATTAAGGAGGGTGTCTAAAATTAGCCCTTCAAAGCCTTGATTGAGCAAAATCTTGGTCGATAACTCAAACTTGCTTAGATAGTCAAACACGCGTACCAAAAACGCATAAAACTCGGACTCGCTTGCCGCCGTCAAGTCGATAAAAGGAAAATCATGCTCAATCTGCGCCAAATAGTCTTTGAGTAGCGCAAGTTTGCTATCGTAATTGCGGTAATAGCCCATGCGACTCACGCCCGCCTTTTGGGTCAGCTCGGTGACGCTGATATCGGCAAATGGGGTGGATTCCATGAATTTGAGCAGCGCTATGGCGAGCGAACGTCTGACCACGGTGTTGGCATTGCCCATGATATGCGCCTGCTGTCCAAAATCACTCAAGCTCGACTCAATACTCGTACCCGTGGGCGATGGAAGCGGTGTGAACGTTGGCTTTGGCACGCGTTAATCCTTTTAACTCAATCCTTTACTTAATTTATCAAAACAAAACAAACCCAAATGTCACAGTTGCAGCAGCCTGCTGAAAAATTAGTATACCCTAATCAAGTAGCCGGTTGAACTGTTTAGCGGTCAACCGCTGTTATACAAAGACAGATACAGCCAAAAAGTCACTGCAACGTAGTCCGCGGCAGGTCAGCTATAAGGACAACCATTAAAGATAACTATTAAGGACAACTATTAAGGAAAATAAGGGGAAAGCGATACATGGAAGATCAATCATTTGATACGGATTTTTTGGTCATAGGCTCAGGCTTTGGCGGTAGCGTCTCCGCGATGCGACTGACCGAAAAAGGCTATCGCGTGATTATTGCGGAGCAAGGCAAGCATATTTCTCCTGAAACCATGCCCAAAACCGTGCGCGATATCAAGCAGTTTTTGTGGTTGCCTGCGCTCAAGTACAAAGGTTTTTTTTCACTTCAGCTATTTAAGCATGTTATGGTGCTGCATGGTAATGCGGTGGGCGGTGGCTCAATTACTTATGCCAACACCTTATTACAACCAGAAGACAAAATTTGGCAACAAGGTAGCTGGGCAGGGCTGCACGATTGGCAAGCGGTGATGCCACAACATTATGAGACCGCCAAACGCATGCTAGGTGTGAGCCAAAACAAAAAAGTCGGCAACGCAGATTTGATGCTACAAAAAATGGCAAACCTGAGTGGCGTGGGCGATAGTTTTTATCTCACCGATGTAGGCGCCTACTTTAGTGACCATGACACGTATGCTCATTCCCCTGTCAATGGTGACCCGTATTTTGGCGGCGCAGGTCCTAAGCGCAGCCCTTGTATAGGCTGTGGTGGCTGTATGGTCGGCTGCCGTTATGGCGCCAAAAATACCCTCGATAAAAACTACCTGTATTTTGCCCAAAAAAATGGCGCTACCCTGCTTGCTGAAACCAAAGTCACGGATATAGTACCGATAGCTGATGCTAGCAAATCGCCAAGCGACCCTGCCTATCAAAACGGTTCGCAAGGCTATCGGGTGACGCTACAATCAGCGGATAAAGGTGAGTATCAAATTACTACCCAACAGATTGTGCTGTCAGCCTCCAGCCTCGGTAGCCAAAAACTGCTGTTTGAGCAGCGCCATAAAGGCAATATGCCCCATATTTCCCCTTATCTGGGCAAGCGTATCTATACCAATGCTGAATCTTTGCTAGGCGTGCGATTTTTGGATGAGCAACATGGCGCTATGAGCGATGGCGTGGCTATCGGCTCTGGGATTTATTTGGGCGATGGCACACACATTGAGGCGACACGTTATCCTGAAGGTTTTAATATTGCCTCCTTTTTGGCGACGTTAAGCAATTATAAAAACGGCAAAAAAATGTCGCTACTGGCTTGGTTATGGTGTTTTATAGCCCAGTTTATCGTTAAGCCCCGTCAAGCGTGGCGTGCATTTCGACCGCATAATATGGCAAAACAAAGCCTTATCTTGCTATGTATGCAAAGCACGCCGTATGCGCTTGAAATGC
Source organism: Faucicola osloensis (assembly GCA_016888885.1). Lineage (GTDB taxonomy): Bacteria > Pseudomonadota > Gammaproteobacteria > Pseudomonadales > Moraxellaceae > Faucicola. The sequence continues at coordinate 2,365,173 of CP069437.1, read as the reverse complement.
GCTATCAAAAAAGCCCGTGGTGGCGGGCTTGGTTGGGTAGTCGCTACCAGATGCAAACCTATGGGCCTGCCATCCCCGCCTTTATCCCAGAAGCAAGCGCGTTTGCCGAGCAGATGGCAACCCAAATGGGGGGAGTCGGTTATGGCGTGTTGTCGGAAGTATTTTTGAATATCCCGACCACCGCGCATTGCATGGGTGGGATTTCGCTGGGCAATTCTGCAGCAGATGGCGTGGTCGATAAGCACCACCGATTGTTTAATTATCAAGGGTTTTATGTCTGCGATGGCGGCAATATCTCGACTAACTTGGGCGTCAACCCAAGCCTCACCATAACAGCATTGACAGAGCATGCCATGAGCCATATTCCATACAAATCAGCCCAGTTACCGCATGCTGCGGATACCACGAGCCAAAACGCGACGCTGGTTCAAAAAGATGCTAGCAAGATACCGGCTTAACTGCTATGTTGAGTTAAAGTTTAACTAAATGATTGGGATAATACACATGACACCTCAAGACAATTCGGATGCAACTAATTCGGATGCAACTATCAATGCCATGCAGCAGCAGTTTGACATCATGCGAACGGCTAGCCGCCAAGACCAATATGTTGATTGGTCAATTCGTAGTGCGCGGCTAAAAAAATTAGAACAGCTGGTGATGGACAACCAAAGCGAGATTATCACCGCTATTCATGCCGACTTTGGACAGCGCCCAGCGGCTGAAACCACCATGCTTGAATTGTTCCCAACGCTTGAAGCCATTCGTTATACACAAAAGCACGGCAAGGCTTGGTCTGCCAAACAGCCCGTCAAAACTGGGATTTGGTTTTTGCCCGCTCGTAGCTATATCCAGCCACAGCCGTTAGGGCTCGTAGGCATTATTGCACCTTGGAACTATCCGCTGTATCTGGTGATTGCGCCGCTGGCTGCCGCATTGGTCGCAGGCAATCGTGCGATGCTTAAAGTCTCAGAAGCGTCACGGAATTTTGAGCAGTGGCTGGCTAATGCGTTACCCAAGTATTTTGCCGCAGACGAAGTGACCTTGATTACAGGGGGTGTCGAAGTCGCACAAGCCTTTAGCCAATTACCGTTTGACCATCTGTTTTTTACCGGCTCTACCGCAGTGGGCAAACATATCATGAAAGCCGCTGCCCACAATTTGACCCCTGTCACCCTTGAGCTGGGCGGCAAATCCCCTGTCGTGGTGACGCCGAGCGCTGATTTGGCAAAAACTGTCAACCGCGTATGGACAGGCAAAATCATGAACGCAGGGCAAACCTGTATTGCGCCTGATTATGTGTTGATGCAGGCGGATAAAAAACCCGCCTTTATCGAACAATCAACCGCATGGCTTGACGCCCACTACCCCAATCTTGCAGACAACCCTGACTATAGCTTTATCATCAACCCCAAACAAGCCAGCCGCGTGCAAGGTTATCTTGATGAAGCCAAACAGCGCGGCGCCACCCTCATTCCACTGACCGATTATGAAGTGAATATCGAGACTGGATTTTTCCCACCGATGATTGTCACCGATTTACCCAGCGATGCTAAGTTGCTGACAGAGGAGATTTTTGCCCCTGTATTGCCACTGGTGTCCTACCAAGACTTGGCGCAAGCGGTGGCGTATGTGAATGAGCGTGACCGCCCACTGGCGCTGTATGTGTTTGGCGAGGACAAAGCCGACACCGACTACGTGCTCGCGCATACGGTGAGTGGCGGCGCCTGTATTAACGAAACGATTTTTCACATTGCCCAGCAAAATCTGCCGTTTGGCGGTGTCGGGGCATCAGGAATGGGGCGTTACCACGGCAAATATAGCTTTGACACCTTCTCTCATCCAAAAGCGGTGTTTAAACAAAGTCACCTTAACTTCGCGCATTTGCTCCAACCACCGTATGGCAAGACCTTTTGGAACATGATGAAAGTGATTTTAAAAGCTTGATTTTAACCGCCTGATTTTTACAACTTGAAAACGTTTAACCCCACGCTTGCGATGGCGTGGTTGTTTACATGGCTTAACAATAAAATGGATTATTGATAATAGTTGTCGTGCTTTTTGAGCCACCAGTTCATGTTATCTTGGCGTTTGGCACGAAATTGTTCCAATCTTTTGGCAATAACCGCATTGTGCGCTCGTGCGGTATCAAGCCCAAACAGAATCGGCACACTGACAAGCACGCCATAGCGCCATTTTGGGCTAGGCAGTCCCAAGCCATCGCCAATATCATCACCCACTAAAGTCCGTGTGACACTGGCATTGATCCGCTCAACCAGCTGTCCACGTCTGTTATCCTCACCCATAATTTGCGAGGGTAAATCATGCAGCGCTTTGGCGAGAGGTTTGCCAAATTCAAAATCTAATTGCTGGGTTGCCAAATAGCTATAAAGCCATGCCCACGCCTCGGTTTCATCTTCAGGAATGCGCGCCAGCTCAATCCCCATCCACCAACTTGCCAGTTGCCATAAGTGCATGATGCCTTGTGATTCTTCGGCGCTGATTCTTGCCCCCAGTAATTTTAGTCCGCGCATAATGAGTAGTGAAAACTGCAAGTGGGTTGCCACCATATCGGTTTGGTTAATGGGCAACCCCCAGTAGCCACTGTCCCAATCATGACTGCATAGTTGTTGTCTTACCAGACCGTGTATCTGACGTACTTGCAGACTTTGTCGCCAGCCTTCCGTGCCAATTGCCAATGGGGGTTGCTGGTTGCGGCTAATCGCTGGGTACTCAGACACTGCCAAAATATAGGCATAGGTTCGCATGAGCCTAGGCAGTGCATCATGCACTAATGCCCCTGTTTTGATGAGTGGCAATGAGAGCGCAGGGATACTATAGCCTGCCATTAGCGCCACATTCCGCAGTAACCAAATCAGCATCAACGGATAGCGCCGATAGGCAATTGCGCCAATCTCGGCAAGCTTGGCATCATACCAACTTGGATATTGGCAAAACTGCTGATACAGCGCCTCAAACGCGGGCTGTTGCAATAACGCTTTGGCTGCTGATACGTTACTTGTTTGCGCAATCCCTTGCTCATGCAAAATCAATTGCTGCAGGGGTTTGGCAAATTTGATACCGCTGGATAACAGCGCATCGACAGGCTGATCTGCGACACCATACCCCTGCTGCATCTGTTGCAATAAATCCTTTGACACCTCAAAATCACGGGGCAATAAAAATCGTTTGATACGCTGCAACACTTGTAAATCAGCATGGTGGTCAATGTCAGTATTGCGCCCCAGTGTCGGCAAATCGGTTTGGTGAAGCGGGTTCATAGCAGTGATGAATCAGTAATGAATGAATAGATAGCCTAGCGCATTTTGGCAACTAAAAAATACTTATGTGCCAAAAAAATCGAATTTTTTTGTTTAAAAATGTTAGCCCTTAATCGACTGGGTGTATTTACTAGAGGGATTTGATCGTAGCTTGCCTAATGGGTTTCAATGACCTGTGGGATAATGATTGATTGGATAATGACGGGTTGGGTAATGATGGCTAACATAGCGCTAGTCCATTTCACATTTATAGAACTATTTTGTCGCTGACGCTAAGCCTATTTTTGATTACACTATAGCCAACCTCTCTTGTCTTAACAGTATCAAAATCGAGCTACCCTTTGAAATCACCTAGAATCTTAGAAACGCCACCCAATTGGACCGAGGATGAAAAACCCGCGTTACCCGGTTCCCCGCCGAGTATTGCTCACTCTCGATCAAAGAGCATTGTGTACTTTGTCATCGGTGTTTTTATTGCCATTTGTGGTGGCTTGGGCAACGGCATTATTACCGCCAATTTACCGCAAATCCAAGGCGAATATGCGCTGACACCCTCACAAGTGGCTTGGATACCTGCTGTGTATGTGATGGCAAATGTCAGCGCCAACCTGCTGCTGTTTAAAGCGCGTCAACAATTTGGGTTACGCTGGTTTTCTGAAATCTCCTTGCTGATGTTCATGCTGGTGATGTTTATTCATATATTTGTGCAAAACTATCCGATGGCTTTATTGGTCAGGGCGATAGGAGGCTTTGTCGCGGCACCATTATCCTCACTCGGGCTTTATTATGTGATGCAAGCCTTTAGTAGTCAGTATCGCCTGCAAGGTTTGTATATTGGCTTTGGGGTCAGTGCGCTGGCGATTCCGTTGGCTTGGATAATGTCCCCTTATTTGGTCAATGTGAATGACTGGACTCGGCTCTATACTTTTGAGTTTGGTTTGGCGCTGTGTTGTTTTGCCATGGTGGTCGCCGTCAAGCTGCCACGAAGTTTACGTATCGAAGTGTATGAGAAGAAAGATATTCTCACCTTTTTGTTATTGGCGCCCGGTTTTGGATTACTGTGTGGGGTGTTGGTACAAGGGTCGATTTTGTGGTGGGAAAACTCACCCTTATTGGCGTATATGCTCATTGGTGCTTTGGCGCTGTTGATGTCAGGCTTTTTCTTTGAGCATTACCGCAAAAACCCCTTGATTATGACTCGCTGGTTGGGGAGTTTTGCGTTATGGCGTTTTGTGGTCGGTGCTTTTTTACTGCGTTTGATTATGTCTGAGCAAAGTTATGCGGTGGTGAATTTTTTAAAATCCCAAGGCATCATGTCCGACCAGTTTGTGGGTTTTTATACGGTCATATTTTTTGGTATGTTGGCAGGTTTGATAGTCAGCGCACTGACCTTTTCACGCGATCATTTGATTCCGCCAATGGTGGTGGCGACTCTGCTGGTGGCGATTGCCAGTGTATATGATGCCAATATGCTCACCAGTGACGTACGACCCCAAAATTTTTATCTCAGTCAATTTGCAGTCGCGTTTGCAGGCTCACTGTTTATGGGTCCATTGGTATTGATGGGGTTTGGGCTGACGCTGCGACAAAGCGTCAATCATGTCATCACCTTTATCATCTTGTTTGGGGCTACCCAAAACTTTGGCGGGCTGGTAGGCTCGGCTTTTTATAGCACCCTGCAACAGCAGCGCACCCAGTATCATAAACAAAGTATTTTACAGCAAATGCAATCGACAGATGCCACAGTAACCCAGCGGCTTCAACAATACCAAGCAGGGTTTAAACCCGTCATCACCGACAACAATTTGTCGCAGCAACAAGCCCAACAATCTCTCAACCAAATTGTTACGCGAGAAGCGCAGATTAAAGCATATGGCGATATCATTACTGTGAACAGTTATATTGCCACGTTTTTATTTGCTTGGGGTATGATTAATATCGCCCGCAAAAAATACATTGAAAATCGGCAAAAAGCAGCAATTAAGCAAACTTAGACTGGATAAGCTAGATGCGTATAATAAGGCGACCCAATTAGATAACTGTTTTTTTAGATAACAGTTTAATGATAAATAAAATTTAATCATCAATAAAATGCTTACGGAAAACCCAACTCATGAGTAGTGAACCAACAACCCAAAATGATGCGCCAGCTGATGACAGCGATGATAAACCCGCACAGGCGCCTGAAAAGATTATTAACCCTAGACCGCTTACCTTAATTATCATGTTGGTGGTTTTTTTGCTCGGTGTTGGGGTGATTTTATGGGCATGGCATTTGGGTCCGTTTAATACGCCACTGCAACAAACTGAAAATAGTTATGTCAAAGGCAATATCACCCTATTGTCGGCACAAATTAATGGTTATATCGAAAAAGTCTACGTCACCGATTTTGAGGACGTCAAACAAGGTCAGCCGTTAGTTAAAGTCAGCAGTGCGAACTACTCACAGCAAGTAGTACAAGCCGAATCAGGACTGGAACAAGCGACTACTAATTTAGCCAACCAGCAACAAATCATCGAGCAGCGCAAAGCCGATGTCAAAGCCGCGCAGGCAAAAGTAGCACAAGTTAAAACCCAGCTAGCATTGTCTATCCAACAGCTTAAACGACTTGAATCCTTGGTCGGTGTTGGCGCCGTGTCACAAAATGAAGTCGATACTGCCAAAGCGGCAGTTAAAAACAATGAAGCACTGATGAGCCAAGCAATGGCCAGTGTCGATGTCGCTCGCGAAGGTCAAAAGACCGCGGAAGTGGCAAAAATTGGTTTGATGGCACAGATTAAAAGCGCCAATGCACAGCTAAATCAAGCCAATACCAACCAAGAGTATGGCTTAATTACCGCCCCGACCTCAGGTAAATTAGGGCAAATCAATATCCGTACCGGTCAGCTGGTGACGCAAGGCACGCAGTTGGTTTACCTCATTCCAAAATCGATGTGGGTCATTGCCAATTTTAAAGAAACCCAAATTGATAAAATGAAAATCGGGCAAAAAGCGTGGTTTACTGTCGATGCCCTAGGCAAACAAAAATTTACGGGGGTAGTCAAAAGCATCTCCCCCGCAACAGGGTCAGAATTTAGTGTCATTAAAACCGACAATGCCACCGGGAATTTTACCAAAGTGGTACAGCGCATTTCAGTACGCATCGACATCGATGGCAACCAAAGTCGTCTGAATGAATTGATGCCCGGCATGTCGGTAGTGGCAACGGTAGATACATCAAGTTAGCAAATTAACCCTTTTTTATTCTCCTCTACCAAACGCAGTTTAGTCAGATAAGCTTAAAAAATCTTTCGCTAAATAAGCTGGGTTGGGATATTGATAGAACCCCTCACCCGTGGCTTCACCCAGTTTGTTAGTATCGACCAGTTCTGCTTTGAGCTTTTCAGCGGGCTGCTGTAAAGAAGGGTCCGTTTTTGCCAGTTCATTAAAGATGTTGTAGTTGGTTTTCATGCCATTTTTATCCAAAATCGCCATCGGTCCAAAGGGTGAGCCCGTGGCTATCATCCACGTTTTATCAATGGTTGCAGCATCTGCAACGCCGTTTGCCCACAGTTTTAGCCCCGCTACCAATAACGGAATCAATAAGCTATCAAGCACATAGCCTGATTGTTCTTTTTTCACCGCTATCGGTAACATAGCAATGGCTTTGGCAAATTCGATGACGTCAGCATAGACTTGTGGGTCGCAGCTTGGGGCCGCCATCAACTCCACCGTATTACGGATATGGATATGATTGGCAAAATGCAGCATCAAGAATTTTTCTGGGCGGTTAGTAAAGGTCGATAACACGCTTGGCAATAACGTCGATGAGTTACTGGCAAACACGGTTTTGGCAGGGGCGGCGGCTGAGGCTTTGCTATAAAAATCTTGTTTGATGTCTAAGCTTTCTGGCACCGCTTCAATCAATAGGTCTGCATCTTTTAACGCCTCATTCAAGTCCGTGGTGTAAGCTAAATTTTTGCTAGCTGCTGCCACTTGGGCATCGGTTTCACCTAGGTCATGCTGATGCTGATTGGCAAGGTCGGTAAAGCGGGCTTTCGCCTTAGCAATCGCGTCATCGTTAATGTCATAAATAGTCACGTTAAACCCATGAAACGCACATTGCACCGCAATTTGGTTGCCCAATACGCCACTGCCTGCCACAGTAATATTTTTATAGGGTACTTTGGATAAATCCGCTTTCGGTGGTTTTAAAAAGTCAGGATTTTTAAAGGCGGGATTGGGGTATTGATAAAATCCTTCGCCCGTTGGCACGCCCAGTTTATTTTTCTCGATGTACTCTTTTTTGAGCATATCAACGACTGCTTGGTCTTGTTGTTTGCCCTTAGCCACAGCAAGCTTGTAAATATTGTAAGGGGTAGTCAGCCCCAGCATATCATAAAAAGCAAATGGTCCCATCGGCGAGCCTGTGCCAAGCATCCAAGTTTTGTCGATGGTTTGAATGTCAGCAATGCCTTGGATATACAGCTGCATCCCTGCATTTAACCAAGGATTGAGTAGTGAATTTAGTACATAGCCCGAGGTTTCTTTGTTGACGATAATAGGCACCATGCCGATTTGTTTGGCAAACGCGGTCACCGCATCAAATACGTTAGGGTCAGTATCGGCATGTGACATAATTTCGGCAAGATTGCGCTTCCAAATCTCATTGGCAAAGTGCATCATTAAAAACTTAGCAGGACGGTCGGTAAATTTGACCAAATCACTGGGCAACATGGTAGATGAGTTACTGACAAATACGGTTTTTTCGGGGGCGGCGGCCGAGGCTTTGCTATAAAAATCTTTTTTGATGGCGACATCTTCGGGCACCGCTTCAATCAATAAATCGGCGTCTTTTAAGGCGGCGGTTAAGTCTGAGCTATAACGCAAATTTTGCTCAGCCTGTTTGGCTTGTTCGCTTGTTTCGCCCAAATCATCCTGATGACGTTTGGCGATATCGGCAAATTTGGTTTTGGCTTTATTGAGCACCTCGTCATTGATATCATACACAACGACTTTAAAACCATGAAACGCCGCTTGTACGGCGATTTGATAGCCCAAAACACCACTGCCTGCGACTGTGATATGGGTAAAATTAACAAGAGGATTCGACTCTGACATACAATACTCCTAGATTGATTGGCAAATACGCAACTTTATTTTTGGTATTATCGTATTTGCTGTCGACTATTTTTGATTAGATTAAAAGAAAAAAACCGTTAGCCCAGTCACAGGCTAACGGTTGTTGAATGATTGAGGGCGATGTAGTTTTTCACCCAATGGGTGAAATCTTACCCCAAACAATGCCCCTAACCGCCCCGCTACTGATTTTTTGCCAAATTTAAAGGGTATAAAAATCTTTATCAAATGCCTGTTTTAGGTTGGTTGGCTCGGCACGTTTTTTATGATTTAAACGATGACGCGTGGTTGAGGCGGTTTGATAAGCACGCAGTCGCGCGTGTTGCAAATTACCAATCGGACGGTTGGCTTCAATACAACGAAACGGGGTAAATGACAAGTGTTCCATGATGTCAAAGTTGCCGTCATCCGGCACATCTTGGCAAGGGATGGTAAGTTTTGCCACTGTGACAAATGGCGCGTCTTTTTCATCCCATTCTTTGGTCAAGTCATTGATGGGTTGGTCTTTTAAGTTACGGCACAGCTGGATTTGCACATCAAACTCATAATCATGCTCACGGATTTCTTGTAAAATCAGAGGACGAATCGCCTCGTTAGTAGCGTTGACATCTAGGTCACGGCGTTTGATTTTGGCTTGTGACGCTTTGGTCGGCGCGACACGGATTTTTGCCATATAGTCGCCATGACGCACTGCCCCTTGTGAATAAAAACTGTATAACAAGGTATTTTGCGGTTTGATGGTTTTAAATTTACTAAAAGCCCTAAAAGTCTTGAGCGATTCTTTGGTTGGTAGTTTTTTGCCGTATTGGGTAAGCCAGTCAAAAGCAAATTTGGCTTGACCTTTTGCGCCTTTGGCAAAATAATCATTTAATTGCAAAAATAGCCGTGAAATATAACTATAGTCTTGGATAGTATTACAAAAGAAAATAGGAAAATTAATCAGATTGTAGTCAAAGTTTGGGCTATCTGGCTCATCTGGCAGTAATTTGTCGCCTTTGACACCAAAGACTTTAATCGCCAACCCTTGAGAAAGTCCCAACTTGTTGTCGGCAGCCACACGAGATGAACCGTTAGAAAAACGAATCACCGCTTCATGGCGAGCGGGTTTGGCATAGATACCTTGGGCGTATTCTTTAGGCAGTTTTGGTAAAATCTCAAAGTTGGCTTTTAACGCACAGTAGCCTTTGGCGTGGGCATCTCGGGTGTGATAGTTGATTTTGCTAACCGTGTCTGATTTGCCGATATAGTCACGAATATCTGCGGTGATTTGGTCGATGGCTTTTTCATCGTCGCTGGTAAGCTGGTCGATGGCTGGATCAAACTTGGCATAACGACGACCGAATAATTTATTTAACATGATGATTGTCCTTTTTTATTTTCATTATTTTATAAGGTTAGCGGTACTAAAACCGCCTAACCTTTTTTTATTTATACCAAACCCAAAAAATATAATAAGGTGCGTTTTACGCACCATTTTTGGCGAGATATAGCCAGCGGTGCATCATATGCGTCCTACACAAGCAAGACTTTAACTATTGGGTTTGGTATTGGTTTTACGCTAATATGAATTTTCGTTAAGCTCACTAATCCATTTAAGTGCCGACAAGCTCGGTACAAAAAGATATTCACCGCCTTGTAAGGTATTAAATTGCAAAATATTGGTATGACGCTTACGAATTGGCTCATCGGGTACGGTGAATACATCGCTATCAGCGTCACTACCTGCGTGTACGCCTAGCATTGGGTCACGTTCTTCCCCAAGGTTCATAAAGTTACCGTCATTAATCCATTGGCTTTGCAAAAACTCAAGCGTGTCCATGGCATGCGCGTTGATACCGATAAAAAATAAACCCCGGTCTTGACCGTCGTCTTGGGTCACATTGGGCGGCACGATATCGCCATACGATACACTACGGCGGATGATACGGTGAAGACGCACATCGCTTAGAATAAAGTCTTTGGTATTGCGGGGGTTCATACGGCGAGCATGGGCACCAAACGGGCAGCCTTTGCCATAGGGGTCGTCCGTGTAGTCAAATTTATTGTTTGCTACATTGTCTTTGCCGAGGGCTTCATCATCATGGTCTGGGCTTAGGGTGATAGGGGCACCCGAACGCCAGCGACCGAACATTTTTGCCCCCAGTTTATCGGCTTTAGCTGGGTCATTGTCGCTTTGTTCTAGGCAATAGCGGTGAAAGTCAGCCACATTACTGCGGTATTTTCGCAGTACCATAAACGAGCCGTTTTTGCCCAATACTTCAGGCTGTGGCATGGGGGGTACCACGCCCGCTTCACCTTTATAACCTAACACAAATTCACCCGCCGCAATCGGGCGTTCGGTGTTGTTTTCAAGGGTGATACCACTGCCATCAACTTCTGGGTTACTGATGCCATCGCGATAACCAAACACATTTTTGACGTCACCATCTGCGCCAAAATCATGTTCCACTAAGATTTCGATGGCGTTACGGCTGGCATCTAGATAAGGGGCAAACGCCTGTTTAAGTTCGGCAAGTTTGGCTTGCCATTTTTCTTGGCTATCGGCAATCACCGCGCCGCAAATATGAATATCGCCTTTATCACCAAATGGCGCAAGCCAGTTACTAGGGTCATTATCGCCTTTGTCACCCAAGATATCGGAGCGACCCGCCATACCCGTTTTGAAATTTTCTGGGAAAGAATCAAGCGAACTTTGCGGTAAGCCTAAAGCTTTTAGCCCCTCATACGTCATCACAATGGTCAAATTGGCATCCATGTCTTTTTGGAAATTTTTTGAGCCTGTGACGTTTGGTAATACCGCTTTTAGTAATTCACGACCCGCATTGCTGTCATTGACTTTTAGCGCGACAAGCGTGCCATAGTAAGGCGCAGGGCGGTCATGCAAAATGATAGCTTGAATATCCTCAAGTTCCATCGTTGCGATATTGGGATAGATAGCGTTCGTTGCCCGTGTGGTGACGCTGTGCAGCTGCGTGCTGATCTTTTGTTTGGCTTCGTGTACCCGTTCTTTGACACTGCCTTTTTCAGTGGGTGTATCGCTGTGTTCAAATTTGTCTTTAATGGCCTCTATGCCATGCTCGATACCATCTTGTAGATGGGTTTTTAGTTTGCCAAGTAGGCTTTCATTCGCTGGGTTGTCGTTATTCATGGTCGTTCCTAGCAGAGAATTTCAAAAATTTGATGCTAAGAACCTGCTCACCATACACCACGCTAAATATCGCTTGTGATAAAAATCACGCAACAAATGGCTTTTTTATCGAAATTTTAACCTAAAGCTTGCCCGTTCAGAGTACCCTTAGAATAGTACCCTTATAATAGTACGATAAACGTGATATGGTGAATACAGATTCTAAGCGGGCTTATTGGGCTTGTTCAATGGCTTTATTAATGCCACGCACGATTTTGTCATTACGCGCAATATCACGAACCGTCAGATGCGGTACACCCACATACCAACCGGTAGCGGTAATCTGATGGTCAAGGATGAATTGCTTGACAGTCGGGCTTTTAATCCCAGGCCAACCCTCTACATTGCCAAAAATTAAGTCCATGAGTTCTGGAATTTTGGTAGCAAAGTCATTAATGTAGGCGTCCCAATCCCCATCATAAGCAGTACAAAACAGTAGCTTGGTGTCATTGTCTAAAAACACCAAACGCAAATCATGCAAGGTTCCTACATTAGTTGCCCCTGCAAGATTGCCTTTGGTGATTTCTAAAATTCGCTTGATACGAGCCGCCCCATCTTTGGTTAAGGGAGCGATGGCGGTGAGTTCGGACACTTTGCCTGATTTTAAGCCCTTTTCACCGGCGCTGGTCACAGAATGGTCATAGCCATCATTAGCGCCCTCTTTTAGGTTTGCCATGAGCATTTGGGCTTTTAATGCCACATCATCTAATAAAGAAAGTTTTTCGTTGTTTTCAGTTGTCATATTTATTGCCCTTATAGTTAGTTGATCATTAATTGACGTGCATGATTTAAATTTATTTATCACATTGTTTTATTATTTAAAATTTAAATCCTTTTTATTATATAAGCCGTAAAAAGTAAAAAGCGCTAAAATAACTTTTATCACCCATAAAATTACATAACTAAACTATTGATTAAAAAATGACATACTACAAACTGCAAAACTAACAATATTAATTTAAAAAATTTTCATTACTATGAATAGTTTATTCAAATTGCGAATGCAACCCATTTATAGAGAAGTCGTTTTTCCTGCTTTGCATTTGCTAAAACAAGTTGGGATATTGACACTTTGATGATTAACTTTGGCAAAGTAGCTTGCTAGTCTGATCTCACCACATAACTGGCTACCACTTTTAAAAAAAATGTTTATCATTTAAAAGATTTATCAGTTAAAAGATGTTTATCATGGCTAGGGTAGATTCCGCGTACTCTGTCGGATGATAGATATAGATAGGTATAGACAAAGCGCAAAACGTGCCTTAGTTAGCACGTTTTATCACGATAATTTAATATGTCTTTAAGCTGAGTTTAAGAGGCAATGGCGTGTTTGGGTGCGGCAGTGGTAGGTGTTTTTGGGGTTGCCGTGTCACGGGTTTGTTGCGGTGGTGCATAGTTGTTAGCGACAATTTCACCAAACGGTCCTGTCAAATTTGGCTTGACCAAGGTGTTTTGGGTGTCAATCGGTAATAATGGGAAAACCAATTCAGCAAACCGATACGCTTCTTCCAAGTGTGGATAGCCTGAAAAAATAAAGTTATCAATGCCCAAATCGGCATACTCTTGAATACGCGCGGCAACAGTTTGTGGGTCGCCCACCAGTGCCGTCCCTGCGCCACCTCGTACCAGTCCAATCCCTGCCCATAAGTTGGGCGAAATTTCTAAGTTATCACGGCGACCGCCATGCAAGGCTGCCATACGTTGTTGTCCCACCGAGTCCATTTGGGCAAATTTGGCTTGGGCAGCGGCAATGGTGTCGTCAGTGACATGACTCAATAATTCATCAGCGGCTTGCCAAGCGGCTTCATTGGTTTCGCGCACAATCACGTGCAGACGAATACCATAGCTTAATGTGCGACCTTTGGCAGCGGCTTTGGTTTTAAGCTGCTCAATCTTCTCTTTGACGGCGGCAGGCGGCTCACCCCACGTCAAATAACTGTCAACCTGTTCGGCAGCCAGTGTTTGCGCCGCCTCAGATGAACCCCCAAACCACAAGGGCGGATACGGCTGTTGTAGAGGGGGGTACAGCAATTTGGCATCTTCGACTTGCAAGCGTTCACCGTTAAAAGTAAAGGATTCGCCTGTGTGCGAGCGGGTTAAAATCTCTCGCCAAATCGTGGTGTATTCACTGGCTGTCTGATAACGCGTGGCGTGGTCTTCAAAGATGCCATCGCCTTTAAGCTCTTGTTCATCACCGCCTGTGACCAGATTAAGCAGTAATCGACCATTTGATAATCGATCAAAGGTGCCTGTCATACGAGCGGCAAGCGCGGGTGTCGTCACCCCAGGGCGTAATGCCACCAAAAATTTTAAGCGAGTGGTCGCATCAATGAGACTAGCGGCGACCAGCCAAGGGTCTTCACATGAGCGACCTGTCGGAATCAACACGCCCTCATAGCCAAGGTTATCGGCTGCCACTGCAATTTGCTTCATATAGGCATGGTCAACGGTTCTTGCCCCTTTACTCGTGCCTAAATAACGACTGTCGCCATGTGTCGGTATAAACCAAAAAATTTTCATCGTAACCCCTGCTTGTAAGCTCAAAAATTGATTAAGATAACTCGCCTTTTGTCATGGGCGTTTTATCGGTAGCCATAAGCTTAAAGCAAATATCGCTCAATAAAAAATAACAAAAACTGCTTTGGTTAGCACAAAAACTACTTAATAGTTTTGCTGCTAACCCTATCAATTTAATCGCTAAAGCAATGACATCAAAAAACGCTTTACAGTTTTCACCATAAAGCGTTTTATCGTCAAACGAATTGATATCAACAGCAGATAAACAAGCCCAAATCTTAAAAATAGCACAGTAAGCGAGACAGCAAGCGAGTCTGATGCGTATTACATCGGATGTAACAGACGATAAGTTTTGCAACCTTGCTTATCAGGATTTAGCATTATCAGGATTTAGCGTTAGCTGCTAGGTTGTATGGCATCATGCATTGTTGCTTGGGTTAACGTAGGGTTACACAAGGCTAAAAACTGATAGCCAAATCCCCGTAAAAAATGCCCTTGTCGCACTGCTAGCAAGGTGGTATTTTGATGAAATAGTGGCTCGCAACTGAGTAATGTTAACTGGGTGTCTTTATTGGGATTGAACGCCATATCCGCGATGATACCAATGCCCATGCCGAACTCCACATAGGTTTTTATCACATCAGAATCCAAGGCCGTCATCACGATATCAGGCTGTAGTTCTGCTTTGGCAAATGCTTCATCAATCATCGTTCGCCCGGTATGACCACTAATGTAAGTGATAATCGGATAGTGGGCTATGTCGGCAAGCGTTACCTGTTCAAGCTGGGTCAACGGGTGATTGGGCGGCACCACAATCGCATGATACCAGTGATAATAAGAAAAAGTCACAAGCTTGCTATAGCTTGACAAGGCTTCGGTGGCAATGCCAATATCCGCTCGTCCATCAAGTAGCATTGCCGCAATTTCTTGCGGCGCGGCTTGTAGCAAGCGCAAATGCACCTTAGGAAAAAGCTGTTTAAACGCTTGCACAACGGGTGGCAAAATATAACGAGATTGGGTATGGGTGGCCGCGATGGTCAATTCGCCTTTATCTTGGCTGGTATATTGTTCAGCCAAGGTTTTGATATTGCTGGCATCATGTAGCATCCGCTCTACAATGACCAATAACTCTTTACCCGGTTCGGTCAAACCTAATAGCCGTTTACCCTTACGCACAAACAGCCCTACCCCAAGCTCATCTTCTAAGTCTTTGATATGTTTGGATACACCCGATTGTGAGGTAAATAATGCATTGCCCACTTCGGTCAAATTATAGTCACAGCGTACCGTTTCTCGAATAATACGAAGTTGTTGAAAATTCATAGTCTGTTCGCCCAAATAATCCGATAATCAATCAAATTAGTGTAAGCCGAGTAGACTAGGACAACAAACACCCATCAAACAAATTAATATTCCAAAATTACATATAGCAATGATAAAAATAAAATATTTTGAATAAAACTAAGCCGTTGATCGCTCGGTGATATTGACAATGACTGCCCTTGTCAGGTCAGCCAATATTCACCAAGGCATCCGCAAATCAAGCGACAGATGGATGGGTTTTAGGCTGTGATTGAACAGTTTGCGGGTGTAATCTGGCTTCGGCGGTTGATAAGTCTGGCACTGCCACAGAGGGTAATATTTCGGCTTGTTCGACTTGTTTATTAATGCCTAACTGCTGATTGGCTTGCGCCGATTTTTCTTTAATGGCTTGGGCGCGTCTGCCTTTGGCGGGTGCCCATTCAAGTATCGGCAACGCGCGTGCCACCGCTAACACGATACGGTCACGCAACTGTTGGCTTGAGACAGTGTATTCTGGGGTAAAGTCTTTATCCGTCGCATACACGCCAATAGGCAATGTCTGGGCTTGAAAAAAACTAAACAATGGGCGAAGTTGGTGCTCTAGTACCAGTGCATGACGCTCGCTACCGCCCGACGCTGCCAATAATACTGGCACATCCACGAGCGCGGTCTGCTCCACAAAGTCAAATAAGTGTTTAAACAATCCGGTAAAAGACGCGCGATACACTGGCGTTCCTACAATCAAGGCGTCTGCCGCCTCAATCGCTGCCAAGTCGTTTTGTACTCGCTCTGGCAGTTGGTTACGATAAATCGCCCCACTGAGTAAAGGCCCGATTTCACTAAGTTTGATAAAATGTACATTGATGGGTGTGGCTTGTGCCAACTCATCTACAATATTTTGCACCAGACTTTCGGTTTTGGATGGCGTGTTGAGCCCACCTGATACCGCAACGATATTGAGTGGAATGGCTGGATTTGCTTGATTTGTGAAATTTTGAGTGATAGACATCTTTGTCCCTTAATTTAGTTTAATCAGATAAATCGATGACATGTCGATAACCCTATTAAACGAAAAATTAAGCCGCTTGTGAAACAACAATATCTGCATTATTTAGCTGATTTTTTGCTATATCAAATTTGCCATATCAGAGTGGCAAACCTACAGAGCTACAATTGGCGTTTATCGACCCATTGAGCCAGACTATCGCCTGTGGCTTGCACCAACATGACCAATGCCACCAAAACCACAATCACTGATACCATCATTTGCACATCAAAGCGCTGATAGCCGTAACGATAGGCGATATCGCCCAAACCACCCGCTCCAATTGCCCCATCAATGGCAGACGAATTAATCATGGTAACAAGCGTCACGGTAAACCCTGCAATAATGCCAGGCAATGCATCGGGCAATAAGACATACCGAATAATCTGTGTACGGTTACAGCCAATCGCTTGTGCCGTTTCTATGAGCCCTGGGTCAACTTCGCGCAGACTCACTTCGGCAATTCGGGCAAAAAAGGGGGCGCTGCTGTATGAGTGGCATTGTGTTTTTCGGTGAGTTTATCCTCACCCAAATCAATGGATGACTGGTTATAGCCTAGTAACTCTTGGGTCATGGTGTGCATGGGTGAGGCAAATACCTTCCACACCGGTCCTGTTTCAACGATTTGCCCCTGGTTAATGACAATCACTTGGTCACAAATATCTCGAATGACTTGCATTTCATGGGTAATGAGCACAATGGTAATGCCGAGTTTTTTATTAATTTGCTTGAGTAACTGCAAAATCAACTGGGTACTTTCTGGGTCTAGTGCTGACGTGGCTTCATCACACAATAACATTTTGGGTTCATTCACGAGCGCCCGCGCAATGCCCACCCGCTGTTTTTGACCGCCTGATAACTGAGAAGGATACATCAATGCTTTATCACTGAGCCCCACCATCTCTAGCACTTGCGCCACACGTTTATTGATATCAGCCTGACTTACTTTGGCGACTTTTAATGGCAAGGCGACGTTGTCTTGTACCGTTTTACTCGACAGCAGATTAAAATGCTGAAAAATCATACCAATACCTTGTCGCAGCTGTCGTAGCTGTGCTTGGCTAAGTGCTGCCACATTGTTATCATCGATATAAACATGACCATCACTAATCGACTCCAAGCCGTTGATAATGCGTAATAAAGATGATTTACCTGCCCCGCTTTTACCGATAATACCCAGAATTTTGCCTGTTGGCACCTCAAGCGAGATATCTTTTAGTGCATGAATCGCTTGCGCCTGTCCTTGATAAAACTTATTAACATTGTCGATTCGGATATAAGAAGGTGATGAATGACTGTCATCTTGGGTAATATGAGTAAATGATTGCATAGCATGATCCTTGCTAATTGTTATGGCTAAAACTTGTTAACGCATTACGAGGTCCAACCTAAAAACCAAAGTTTTTCCCCGATTTCTTTATTTAGCACGTGTTTTACGTTAGGGGAAGTTTGATAAATGTGAATAAATTTTTTCAGCTGTTCGGCTCGCTCAGGATTTTTTTGGGCAAAATCATCACGGGTGACAAATAAAATCGCATAGCGGTTGTTAGTGGTATCATCAAAGACTAAAGCTTGATTGGGGTCAATGGTTTTGGCTAAGCGCAAATAATGCGGATAGCTAAACACCAAATCAGCATCATCAACCGCTCGTGCGGTCTGCGGCCCTTCGACTTCAACAAACTGCAATTGTTTTGGATTGCTGCTGATATCGCTTAAGTTAGACAGAAAATTATTTGGGTCTTTTAGCCCAATTAATTTTGCCTGTTGCAGCAGTAGTAGCGCTCGCCCTTGATTAACAGGGTCATTTGGCACCATGGCTGATTAAAATCCGTCATGCTAATTCCTTACCGCTAAATGCTTGAATAAGGCATCATGGTAAAGATTTTTTTTTGCAAAGATAACCAAGATATTTTGCTATCTATAGCAAGAAATGTGATGAACAGCATGTCATTTGATTGATTGGGTGAACATAAAAAAAGCCCATTAACTTTTTAATGGGCTTATATCAGGGCTTAGACCAACAGGTAAATTGTTAGATAAATTTCTAACCAATAACAAAGCTAATTTATCGCCATAAGTTTTTTCAAACCATCAAAAATATCCCCACTGTCGGCTATAATTTACTGTCAGCTGATATTGATTTTCATCAATACCCGCTGCTTTGAGGGCTTTTTTTAACTCCCACGTATCAAAGACAGCTTGGGAGCAATGATTGCTAAAGCCAAATTGCGCTAACACCGTCTTTGGCAATGGGATTTGACTTTTGATAGTGGTTGATTGGGTAATCATAAATTTATCCAATAGTTTGCAAACACATGATTAGAGAGCCAATAGCCCAGCGGTAGATTGACCAAAACACCCGCTGTAAACGCAAGTACAGGTTTAATGCCCACGCTTGCCAATGCTTTAAATCGCGTTGTCATACCAATGGATAAAAACGTTAAGGTAAAAAACCAACCGCGATAGTCTTTGATAAGACCTAATGCTTGTTTATTAAAGGCCTCAGCGTTGGGTGCAATCAGTACAAATAAGGTCGTGATGATTGAGGCAATAAAAAAACCGATAATAAATTTAGGAAATCGACGCCAAATCTCTGATTTATCAATTCGCTCGTTCGTTGAAGCACGCTCCCAGACAGTGACCGATAAATAAGCTGCCAAAAATGCCCATAATCCAACAAACATATCTCGGCCTACCACTTTCATTAATGTAAAAGCTTGGGTAGCAGACTCATTACCAATCGCTTCAACCGCCGCAAAGCCAGCAGCGTCTGCAAATTCAGACGTTCCAATCCAGGCACCAGCAATCGCAGGTGGCAAATCCAACAACTTACAAGCAAATGGCAGCGCAAAAATCATAATTACCGCCCACACAATCACCAACGAAATTGACGCCGCCACATGCTCATGCTTGGCTCTACAGGCACCGCCAATGGCAATCGACGCTGACACCCCACACACCGAGCCACCTGCCCCAAGGGTCGCTGCAAATCGGTTATCAAGCTTGAACACTTTTGTTGCTACGAAATAAATGGTAGAGAAAGTCACAACCGAAACAATTAAGGCTTGCACAATGGCGGGCGGACCCGCTTTTAAAATCGTAGTGAAGGGTAAGGTCGCCCCCATTAAAATAATACCAATTTTGACATAGTATTCGGTTCTCAGCACTTCCTTTAATTTATCAGCAATTGAGGTAAAATTGCCAAGTAACAGACCTATGAACAAGGCTACTAAAGGACTTTCTAGTTGCCATGCTTTGACGACTTTATTACTGCTTAAAATCAAAATGCCCGCCGCCATCAAAAACAATAAGATAAATTTGGCTAAAAATGGGGGTAACTCTATGTCTGGTTGCGTTGATTTGGCACCCAAAAATAGCAATAACCCAAAACCAATCGCTAAGCTTAGTAGTCCTAGGATTGAATGGCTAACTAGGTTAAATAGCTCACTAACGTCTGACCAAGGTTTTATTTTGACATTTAAGTTAGTGATAGGTATTTGCAATATATACAAGGTGCAAATCACCACCACAATAAATAGTCCCAGCACAACCGACCAATTATCCTCATTTTTTAAAAATTTCATGACCGCACGCTCCTTTCTCCCAATATCGATATAACACTTGCATCAAATGAAAAAGACATTATTCCATAAATTATTGATTATACTTAATAACCATAACTGATATGAATATAATAAATTCTACTAACAGGCGCTACTGTGACCGCATAATTTTTAGGTGGTTTTTACTGACTGACCTAGCGCCAATAAAAGCGCTGAGCAAAGCTTTGACTAGCCTAGACAGAAAAATCAAATCGATTAAGTTTATCATTAAAAAAGCCCATTAATTTTTTAATGGGCTTTTGCTAAATAAAGGGTGCCAAAGAGTGCCAAAAGGTGTCAGTGGCTTGTCATTGAGCGATAGGGAGACTCAATGCACCGCTAAAATCTTATCAAGCACAATTTGCTCAAGTGGCGCAGTTTTAGTCATGTTATTACGGGGATGGGGCAATAAGATTGGCAAGTCCAGTCCAATTTTGCCGTGTTCAATTAAAATCACCCTATCAGCCGTGATGACCGCTTCACTGACATCATGGGTCACCAAAATCACCGTAAATCGATGTTCTTGCCATAATTTGACCAACAGTTGCTGCATATCAAGACGGGTTAATGCATCGAGTGCCCCCAATGGCTCATCAAGTAGCAACAGCTGTGGACGATGAATAATCGCTCTAGCCAAAGCCACTCGCTGCTTTTGCCCCCCTGACAATGCCGATGGCCAATCATCAGCCCGCTCTGCCAAGCCGACTTCCGCTAACGCTTTTAACGCTTGCACTTGCCAGTCTGGCGTTTTTAGCCCAAGCCCCACATTTTCCAGCACTGTTTTCCAAGGTAATAATCGGTCATCTTGGAACATCAGCCGCGTGGCTTGTCGCCATGCTTGAGGCGACATTGCTTGATTGGCAATTGACATGGCGGTCAACTCCCCACTACTCGCCGTTTCTAACTGAGCAAGTAAACGCAGCAACGTTGATTTGCCACAGCCACTGTGCCCGACAATAGCGATAAAATCCCCACTTTGAATGTGCAAATCTAGGTTTTTAATGACTTCTCGATTGTCAAATTTTTTGACCACATTGGTTAAGCTTAAAGCCAATCCTGCTGAGGTTGTTAATGACGTTCTGAATGGCGCTGACAATGGCGTTGACATTAGTGTGCTCCTTGTTGGTAAGCGGGGTGCCATTTGAGCCAAACAAACTCAAGCTTTTTGGCAATAAAATCGGCTAAAAATCCTAATAATGCATAAACCAAGATTGAAAACATAATGATATCAATCTGAAAAAACTCGCGAGCGTGCATGGCTAAATACCCAATACCTGTGGTGGCCGAAATGGTTTCCGCGACAATCAGCGTCAGCCACATAATGCCCAATGAAAAACGCACCCCCACCAAAATACTCGGCAATGCCCCAGGTAAAATCACTTCTTTAAACAATGCCCAACCTGTTAAATCATAGCTTTTTGCCATCTCGACCAGATGTTTATCCACATTACGCACGCCATGATAGGTATTCAAATAAATCGGAAAAAATGTGCCAACTGCCACCAAAAAAATCTTTGCCGCTTCATCAATCCCAAACCACACAATGACCAGGGGAATTAATGCCAAATGTGGAATGTTTCTCAGCATTTGAAAGGTGGTATCCAATAACGTGCGAAATACAGGCAAAGTGCTGGTCAATAGCCCAAACCCCAACCCAAACAACCCGCCAATCAACAACCCAGCAAACGCTCGCAGCGCACTAATACCGAGATGCTGCCAAAGCTCACCACTTTTTATGAGTTCATAGCCCGCTTGAAGAACGGCATTGGGTGATGAAATATTTTTAAGGTAAGCTTCAGGCAGTAGTTGAAAACTTGCTACTAGCTGCCAACCCGCCAACATGAGTAACGGCAACCACCAACCCCCTGTACGCCCAAACAGGGTTTTAACAACCTTGCGGGTTGACAATGTCTTGACTGGCGCATTCACCCTTATCGGTTTCGTCGGTAGCGGTTTTGATGCCGCTACCACTGAATTATCCGCAACAAAACTTGACGTTTTCATAAACAATCTCTCAATGCAAATTTATCAATGCAACTTTATTAATGACTGTTAAAAGCTTAACTGTCGCCTGTATCACTTCAAGGTAGTAAGCTCAAGCTAGCGTCGTAAAGGTTACCTACCCTTTTTTACTAGCTTTTTACTAGCTTTTTACTAGCCATGTTTTTACTAGCCATAGGGTTTACTTGGGTGGATACCAGACAATATCTTTTACCTGTATTTGTTTTGGCAGCAATTTATTTTTATAAAAAGTATCAGCTTCTTGCTGCTGGGCTTGAATGATGTCATCGGTGATATAGTTGACACCGTAATTTCTTGATTTCACCGAGGCTAACGCCACGTCAGGTTTTAGATTGGTAACTTTTTGGATCATTTTGCTAAAAGTTACCGGGTCAGCGTTAATCGCTTTATCCGCTTCATCAATGGCTTTGACAATGTCTTTAACCACATCGGGGTGTTGTTGAGCAAAATCCGTTGATGCCAAATAAAACGATGTATTATTGGGCTTAAGACCTGTAGCGTCGGTCAAAACTCGCGCTTTTAGCTCAATTTTGGCACTCGACAGATAAGGCTCCCAAACGGTCCAAGCATCCAATTTCCCCGATTCAAAGGCAGCACGGGCATCAGATGGCTGTAAATACTTGACATCTATGTCAGCAAAACTCAATTTGTCACGTTCCAATGCTTTTAGTAACGTATAGTTGGCACTAGAGCCTTTAGTCACCGCCACAGATTTACCTTTTAATTCAGCCACAGACTTTAAGGTTGAACTCGCGGGGACAATGACGGCTTCAGATTGTGGTGAAGGTTTTTCATAGGCAACATACACTAGATTACTACCCGCAGCTTGGGCAAAAATAGGTGGGGTGTCCCCTGTGGTGCCAAAGTCAATATTGTTGGTATTTAGCGCTTCTAGCATCGGTGGTCCCGATTGAAACTGCACCCAGTTGACTTTGATGCCGGATTTTTCGAGCGACTTTTCAAGCAGCTTACTTTCCCGTAAATACACCAACGCCCCTGAACTTTGTAATCCGATACGCACTTCTTCGAGTGGTTTTGAATCAACGGTCTTAGTGTCATTGGTCTTTGCTTCATTGGTGGTTGCCGCATTGGCAGATTTGGTGGTATTTTGCTGGCAACCTGCTAATAGCAAGCTAATACTAAACCCCGAAATAAGTAGAGCAGAAACTTTTTTCATTACAATACCTTATGCAATATTTAGGACAATTTGTCCTTATCCTCAAAATTTTTCATTTTTTTCGATATGAAATGCTATAAAGCCCTATCAAGTATCATCGAATGGCGACATTATTCCACAGAATAATAACAAAGCTTAATAATTATAATTGATAAGAATATAGAGGATTCTGCTAACCGCTCTACAATGCGGATACTTTAGCTTGCGGATATATAAGGGAAGTGTGAATAGATTAACTGCTGTTATCCGTAGAAAAAAAGGCGCAATCTTTAATCAAGCAGACCCGATAAAGCAACTTGCTGACCAGTACAGTAGACTTATGTACTTATTAGCTTAATCACTTAGCTTAGTCACCTAAACGCAATCTAGTTAAGTAGTTATGGGCTAATTAAAAGGGTTCGTTTAATGCGCAGCAAATTTGGCACGCTTAAAGATAGGATTGAAGGGTGTTTGGTATCATTCAGTTTCAACTCATAGCCGCTTGCAGTTTGTAAAGTTGGCTTTCACTGGGTTATGATTGAAAAGATTATAAACAAATTTTTGCAAGCAACAAGGCTGCATAACAATAGCAGCCTTGCCCTTGTGAGTCATTTAGTTAAATTCAGTCAGTCGGTTACATTCAAATAGAAGCCGCTGTAAAATGCTGATGCAGATGGGCTTTATTTTCTAAATCATCGGCAATCGCAATCGCTAAATCCGCCACGCTGATACCTGCAGGTATATCGCCGTTCATCAACAGGTGATTGTCACCTAAACGATACTCTCCTGTACGCTCTTCACTATAACCAGCGGTTACACCAAGCATGGCAGGCGGAGAAATAAACGCCCAATTCACATCACGACGGTCTGTTAACGCTTTGATTAAATGGCGCGCTGCATTGGCGCCGTCAAAGATTTCTTTAGGGAAATCTGGTGTATCAATCAACTGTTTATTGTCAGCGACATACAAACTACCAGCACCACCGATAATCAGCAGATAAGGTACATTTGCCTGTTTACCACCTTCAATAATCGCCTGAGAACCTTGTGTAAATTCTTCACCAATATTGGGGTTAGTCCATCCGGGGTTATATGCGCTCACAACGGCATCAAACCCTTGTAATTTTTTTGGAAAATCCGCACTCATCACGTCAGCTTGTACAGCGGTGACATTGTCTTGGGGTTCGACTTTATCAATATGGCGGGCAAACGCAGTAACTTGATGTCCACGTTGTGCTAGTTCTTTGACCACCGCTTTCCCAACATACCCTGTGGCTCCGATGACGGCAATTTTTTGTGGGTTCATTTTTGTTCCTTTATTTGACTGAGTTAAGATAAAGTTATTATAAAACGCTTATTTACAAACGATTAGTCTATAATAAGCTAAAATATTATTAGCTAAAAGGCAATAATAGAGAACTTATCATGAATCAATCTGACTTTGGGCAATTACTGATTTTTCATAGTATTGTTCAAGAAAAATCGATTACCAATGCGGCTAAAAAGCTAGGTATCACCGTACCATCGGTAAGCAAGGCGCTTAAGACATTGGAGCGTAATGTTGGTATTGCCTTATTCGTTCGCACAACACGTAAACTACAATTAACCGACGCTGGCGAACAACTTTATAGCCAAACCCGAGAACCGATTTCTAGGTTACAAAACACTTGGCAACATATTGGCGATCAGTACCATCAACCAAGTGGTCTTGTACGAATTACCCTATCACAGCTACATTTCGAGCTGATATTTAAACCTTTTTATGCAGAATTTTGTGCGCGTTATCCAAAGATAATTTTAGAGTTCTCTATTAATAATGCGAGTGTAGATTTGATAGAAGCAGGGTTTGATTTGGGGGTAAGATTTGGTAATAACTTGACTGACAACGTGGTGGCTAAGCCCATTTATCCTGCGTTTCGGCAAGGGCTGTATATTTCTTTAGACTATGCAAGCAAATACGGCATACCAAAGACCTTAGATGATTTACAACATCATCGGATGATTGGCTTTCGTTTTATGAGTAGTAATCGAATCGAGCCCTTATTTTTGCAGATAAATGGGGAAAATAAACTACAACCCATTGAAAACACGCTGATTTTTAATGACTCTGAACAAGTATTGGATGCCACTTTGCAAGGAGTGGGCATAGGGCGAATCTTTGAACCTTTAGCAACTAATTCAGCGTTGATACCCGTGCTTGAAGAACATTGGATAACCTTTCCTGCCAATTATTTATACTATTTGCCGACACCTGTTAAAGCTAAAAAAATACAGCTGCTCATTGATTTTTTAATGGAGAAATTTGGAAGTTACGCCTCATCTTAAATTAACAATCTGTGTTTATGACTATGAAAGTTAAGTCGATAATAATCCTTGGTTCGCATTTCTCACCCAATTTAATTGCACTGTTAGCCTTGATCAAAGAGCATCATCAAGGCATTCGCCCATACTGAAGTTACCTATTTTACATCAACAAAATAGGCACACGGCTAAAAGCACTGGGAGTTGCCCCAGAATTTTGAATACTATCAATTTAACTTTTGAGGCCTAATCTTTTTTCAATATCTTTGGCAATTACGATGATAGTTTCCTCTACTTCCATACGTTTTGTTTGGTATTCATGCTTTAATAGACTGACCGCGATGCCTGCAATAGCACTACCTGATTTGTCACGAATATAAGTTCCTATACAAAACATTCCTTCTCTTAATTGACCATCATCAAGCGACACCCTTGTCTGTTTCACTGAATTAAGTTCTTCGAATAGACGGTCATAATTTTGCACGCTAAAGGGTGTAAGTGCAGGTGGCAAACTATCTCCATACATCATTTTTATATCATCACTGAGCCAGGTAGATAGCATGGCTTTTCCAGTAGCAGAAAATACTGCAGGTACACGTACCCCTGCACGGAAATTAAAACCTAATGGTAGTTGAGGGGTTCGACAGTCTAAGAACACTACTTCACCTGTCTGGCTATCTAGGGTGGATAAGGTAATGGTATAGTCGAGTAAATTATTGTATTGATTAATAATTTCTTGAAATATCTTAATAACGCCTTGCTGTTCTTCAAATTTACCTGCCCAATACATTACATAAGAACCAATATAAAATCGATTTTCCGCATCTTTAAATAACACACCCTTCTGGCATAGGCTATGTAGAATATTGTAAACACTACTACGAGGTAAATTCAGTTTTTTCGCAATATCAGCTGCTGTCAGAGCATGTGTTGATACTGTCACGCAATCTAAAATTTCAAATGCTCTGTCAAGAGCAGGTACTAAAGAAGTTTTTTGAGTATTACCAATAGTCATAACAGATTCCATAAAAAATTTTAAAAAATGCTTGAAAAAGATATTAGAGTATTCTTATAATGAAATTGTTCAGTATAAAACACATATGTCCATTATATTGGACGATATATTTATCGTACTACAGGATGTAGTGATATTTAAATTTAAAAAAATTTAGATTTATATATCATCTCAACTAAAAAGGAATTGCTTCATGTTAGCGCTAAAAGATCCCTCATTACTCAAAACCCAATCCCTCATTAGCAATCAATGGACGGACGCCACGACAGGCGACACCATTGATGTCACCAATCCATTTGACAACCAAGTGATTGCCACTATACCCAGCCTAGAAAAATCTCAAGTCATCGACGCCGTCGCCATCGCCCATAAAGCGCAAATAGACTGGGCAAAAAAGACCGCCAACGAGCGCGCAGCTATTTTAAACAACTGGGCGGATTTAATCGACCAAAATAAAGAAGACTTAGCGACCATCATGACCGCTGAGCAAGGCAAACCACTGACTGAATCACGCGGTGAAATCGGCTATGCCAATAGCTTTATCCGCTGGTTTGCCGAAGAAGGTAAACGCATCTATGGCGACATCATCCCCACCACCAACAAAGACCTACGCTACGTGGTGTTAAAACAACCGATTGGCGTATGCGCAGCGATTACCCCTTGGAATTTCCCCGCCGCCATGATTACCCGTAAAGTTGCCCCTGCCTTAGCTGCTGGCTGTAGCATAATTGTCAAACCTGCCACCGAAACCCCATTGACCGCATTAGCACTGGGCGAACTTGCCATACGAGCAGGCTTACCTGCAGGCTTGCTACAAATCGTCACCGGCAAGTCCTCAGTGATTGGTGAAGTGCTCACCCAAGATGAACGCATCCACAAATTGTCATTCACTGGCTCTACCGAAGTCGGTCGCGTGCTGATGTCACAATGCGCGTCCACGGTCAAAAAACTCTCAATGGAGCTTGGTGGCAATGCGCCCTTTATCGTCTTTGATGATGCTGACTTAGAAAAAGCGGCAAGCGGTCTTATCGCTTCCAAATACCGTAATGCCGGACAAACCTGTGTCTGTGCAAACCGCGTCTATGTGCAATCAAGTATCAAAGACAAATTTTTAGCCATCTTCAAACAAAAAGTCGAAGCACTAAAAGTCGGTAACGGCATGACAGAGGGCGTAAATATCGGTCCGCTCATCAACCAAGGCGCACTGGACAAAGTCGAACAGTTACTTGCAGATGCGGTGAACAAAGGCGCGACCGTGGTAACCGGTGGAAAGAAACACAGCGCGTCAGATTTAAGCTTTGAACCAACCATTATCACGGGAATTACCGATGACATGGACATCGCCAGCCAAGAGATTTTTGGTCCGATTGCGCCCGTGTTTGTGTTTGATAGCGATGATGAAGTGATTGCCCATGCCAACAACACGATTTATGGACTAGCGGCGTATTTTTACACCCAAAGCGTTGCGCGTTCGTGGAAAGTGTGTGAAGGACTTGAATACGGCATGGTCGCCCAAAACACCGGGCTGTTATCAACCGAAGTTGCACCATTTGGGGGTGTCAAACAATCAGGCTTTGGGCGTGAAGGCTCAAAGTATGGAATTGAAGAGTACCTGACTACCAAGTATTGGTGTTTGGATATTAAATAAATCTAATTTATAGAAAAATTTTAGGCAGTTAATTAAACAGAAAGGAGTCTGAAATGACAACAACCAATGACAGCTTATTAAATCGACGCAAAGCCATTTTGCCGAATGGGTTAGGCGTAGCATTTCCTATTTTTGCTGATAAAGCCATAAATATAGAACTTACGCACTATCCAAAGAAAGCATGATATGCTAAAGGAAAAGCAAGAACAACCAAATTGATAAGACAACTTAGCCGACCCAGCACCGCCCACTGCACCCTAGGACACTATATCGGAATGCTCATCAGCGAACCCAAACAGCCCACCTGCACAAGGCTTGCTCAAAGTATTGAGATTGGGCATGACAGCATCAACAACTTTTTAGGTAGAGAGAGCTTTGAGCCTCGTGACCTGTATGAGCAAACAAAGGGGCATATCAACCTAACTGGTGGCATCATCAGCATAGATGACACCGTGCTTGACAAACCCTACAGCAACAAAACCGACCTAATTGGCTATTACTATAGTGGCAAGCATCACAAAGCCGTACAAGGCATTAACCTTATCACCCTGTACTACACCGACTTAACAGGCAATAGCCAACCCATCAACTACCGACTATATGACCCCAAAGACAACCTTACCAAAAACGACTACTTTCAAAAAATGTTAGATGAAGTCTTGGCATGGGGGCTTATCCCAAGCTATATCACAGGCGACAGTTGGTACAGCAGTAAAGAAAACCTTAAACACATCAAACACGCTGAGTTAGGGTTTATGTTTGCGGTTAAGGCAAATCGTACGGTTTCTATCAAACAAGGCGAATGGTTGCAAGTACAGCAGATTGACCATGTGCCAAAAACAGGATTAGAAGTTTGGCTTAAAGACTTTGGTTTTGTTACCCTTTACCGTCATCACTTTAAAGACCAAGTGAGACATTATGTGAAGTTTGACCCTAAACCTAAAGACAGCGAGCCAAATTCACCGGTATTTACACCACTTGATTTTGAGTATTTGCATGATTGTCATTGGCAGATTGAAACCTATCATCGAACCATTAAACAGTGTTGTTCGATTGAGAAGTTTCAGCTTCGCCGTGAGCGTAAAATCCGTAATCATGTGTTCTCATCATTGATGGCGTTCGTGTATTTAAAACAGCAATTAAGTTTCGGCTTTTCTTCGGTGTATGCTTGGGTTAGTCATCTTTTTACGCCTGTAGTGGCTCAGATGTCAAGACAGGTCGCTGATGATTTGTTTTATCTAAATCCAAAATTTAGCTAGGGCTATCATGTTTTGTTGAGTTAAGATAGTGCGTAAGTTCTAAAATAGTGAAGTGTGGGATGTTGAAGGTAAACGCTATATTGATTTTATTGGAGGTATCTCAGTACTTAACACTGGTCACAGTCACCCAAAAATCGTGGCGGCTGTTAGTGAGCAACTGAAACGATTCTCTCATACCTCAGCTCAAATCGTTAACTACGAAAGCTATATAGAACTATGTGAAAAACTGTGTGAAAAAGCACCAATTGGCGGTGCAAAGAAGGCCTTTTTACTCACGACCGGTGCAGAAGCTGTAGAAAATGCAATTAAAGTGGCTCGTGCCAAAACCGGCCGTCCGGGCGTTATTGCGTTTGTTGGTGGTTGGCATGGACGTACGCTACTAGCCATGGGCTTAACGGGTAAAGTTATTCCTTACAAAAAAATGTTTGGTCCAATGCCCGCGTCTATTTTTCATGCACCATTCCCATCACCGGAAAACCACATCACCGAAGAAGAAGCTTTAAAAGGCTTGGAAATGATTTTCAAAGCAGATATTGACCCATCAGAAGTCGCTGCAATGATTGTTGAGCCTGTACAAGGTGAAGGTGGTTTTCACCAACTAACACAATCTTTTGCCAAAAAATTGCGTGAGATCTGTGATAAACATGGCATTGTGCTGATTTTTGATGAAGTTCAGTGTGGTTTTGGTCGTACTGGCACTTTATTCTGCACTGAACAATTGGGTGTGGAACCAGATTTGATGACCAGCGCTAAAAGTTTGGCAGGTGGTTTCCCAATTTCAGCTCTAATTGGTCGTGCGGATGTGATGGATGCACCAATGCCAGGTGGATTGGGTGGTACTTATGCCGGTAGTCCACTTGGTACTGTGGCAGCTCTTAAAGTACTTGAAATCATAGAAGAAGAAAATCTACTGTCTCGTAGTAAAGAAATCGGTGATAAAATTGCCAACTTCTTAACTGGCCTAAACCACCCAGCGATTACTGGTGTTCGTCATAAAGGTGCAATGTTAGCTTTTGATATCGTTGATAAAGATGGTAATCCCGATGTAGAAGCAACTAATGCCTTTAAAGCAAAATCCTTCGACCAAGGATTGTTATTGGCCTCGTGTGGTATGTACTTTAATACGATTCGTGTGATGGTGCCACTGACCGCTAGTGATGAAATCCTAGATGAAGCACTCGCTATTATTAAAAATGCGTTAGCGTAATAGCTTTACTGGGGCGCGTCCCTAATTCGGAAAAAATGTATTTCAATGGTCTAAAAATGTCTAGATCTGGCGAAACTGCGTTGAATTGTTTGCTAATATTTCAATATTATCTGCATAATTTGGCCTCTTTTGCGGGCGATTCAGCCAATTCTTAACCATATTATCCAAATACAGACACGCCCTAATTACTTCTAAGAGAAATATTTCTCTCAATTGAGCTTTCTCATAATTCAAAGACAGCGGTGACTACGGATAGTTGCTTTGCCGTTAGGTAAGTGATGCCGAAAATAGGAAATTTATCCTTCATTTACCTACTAAAAACTTAGTTTCACCAGGTAGACATAATAGCAACAAATGTTTTAATTTCTAGAAAGCACAGTAATGAATATAAAAAATTTGCGATTCAATCGCATCGTTTATAAAGACAAATAGGATACAAGTGGCAAATTAACGTCACTTTGAAGACAGGGAGATGGTCATGACTGTAAGCTTGGATCAAGCACTGGTATCCACCAGTGATAATAAACTCAAGGGTGGACTAAAGTCTCGCCACCTAAGTATGATATCAATTGCAGGGGTAATTGGTGGGGCATTATTCGTTGGGTCGGGTAAAGTCATTGCTAACGCAGGTCCTGCGTCAATTTTGGCTTATGTAGCGGGTGGTTTGCTAGTTATCTTAGTCATGCGTATGCTGGGTGAGATGGCAGTGGCACAACCTGATACAGGCTCGTTCTCGACCTATGCAGACCGTGCAATTGGTCG
This sequence comes from Faucicola osloensis, assembly GCA_016888885.1. Taxonomy (GTDB): domain Bacteria; phylum Pseudomonadota; class Gammaproteobacteria; order Pseudomonadales; family Moraxellaceae; genus Faucicola. The sequence continues at coordinate 2,333,750 of CP069437.1, read as the reverse complement.
CTGGGCAGGTTTTACCATTGGTTGGTTGTATTGGTACTTCTGGGCGCTACTTATGGGGTGGGAGGCTTTTGTTGCTGGTAAAATCCTACACTTATGGTTTCCGATGATACCGATTTGGGGCTATATGCTCGCGCTTACTATTGGATTGATGTTAGTCAATTTAATGAATGTCAAAAACTATGGTGAGTTTGAGTTTTGGTTTGCCTTGATTAAGGTTATTGCGATTGTGATATTCTTAATCATTGGTAGTCTGGCAATTCTCCATCTATGGCCATGGGGTGATCCAGGTGCAAGTGGTTTGACTCACCTAACTGATCAGGGCTTTATGCCAAATGGTTTGAGTGCAGTAATTACCGCTTTACTCGGATCGATGTTTGCCTTTATAGGCGCAGAAATTGTTACAGTAGCTGCTGCCGAATCTGAAAATCCAAGCCGGGAGATTGTAAAAACCACGAAATCAGTGGTGTGGCGTATTACTTTATTTTATGTTGGTTCAATCTTTATTGCCGTGTGTTTGATTCCATATAACAACCCATTACTTAAAGATCCAACTTACGGTACCTATAGTGTAACCTTGTCTGCTTTGGGAATACCTTATGCGCGTACTATCGTTAACTTCGTGGTATTAACTTCAGTTTGTAGCTGCTTTAACTCAGCGCTTTACACCTGCTCACGCATGTTGTATTCACTATCCAAACGCGGTGATGCTCCAAGTATTTTTCAAAAAACAGGTAAAACAACAGGTACACCTTGGATTGCAGTTATCGCCTCAACATTCTTTGGTTTTATTGCAATTTTATTGACAGCTACCGAGCAAATGGATATTTATGATGTATTGATGGCTGCAACAGGTACGGTTGCATTGTATGTGTATTTAGCAATTGCTTTTTCACAGTTACATATGCGCCGTAAATTGGAAGCCGAGAACCGTGAAATTCCGTTAAAAATGTGGTTTTTCCCATGGTTGACCTATCTAGTAATTCTCTTCATTATCGGTTCTATGATTGTGATGATCTTTGAAGGTTCGCAACGTACTGAAGTAATTTATACGTCAATTTTAGCCAGTGTGATTGTAATGATGGGTATTGTAGCGCAGAAGTACAATATTGGAACCGCCAAAAAAGAAGTATTAAAACCTAGTGTAACCAACTAAGTATTACATTTATAAAAAGGTGGCGATATGCTACCTTTTTATAAGGCAATGTCTATAACTATACCAATATTGTAAAGTTAATCATAAGATTTTAGCCAAGTGACGAATTTATCAATGAGAGGCGAACTTGCTGGATTATCATGAATCACATAGTAACTTCGACTTTGCTTAAGCTGTATATCAGAAACGATGATTAAGGTTTTATTCATTAATTCATGTTCAATAAGTAATTTTGGAATTAGTGCCATACCCATGCCAAGGACAGCAGTTTCTGCCAACATCGAGAATAACTCCTGACTTTGCCCATCATACGGTCTAGGATGGCTGATTTGGAGTCGATCAAACCATTCCTGCCAAATATCAGGACGCGTCGTTTGCTGCAGTAGCGGGATTGATAGTAACTGTTCATCGGTTAAGGTAAAGTCAATAGCTAAATCAATCGAAGGAAACAACCTAGTAAGTAAAGAAGGCGCGCATACTGCAACAAGCTCTTCTTGCATTAATTCATGGGCTACGATCCCTGGCCAGTGACTAATCTGTTGTTGTGTCCCTGCAAAAATAGCGGCATCGAATTTTTTTTCATTAAATAAAAAAGGTTTGGTATTGGTTTCTAGTCGAATAGTGATTTCAGGATGTATAGCGTACAACGCTGGCAGTTTAGGCAGTAACCAGCGGGTAGCAAATGAAGGCACAACACCTAGCCTTAATATGCCGCCTTCCCCTTTATGATTGATGACATCCGAGGTACTGGCTTCTAACCCTTTTAAAAACGGTCGAATATTTTCGGCATATTGTTTGCCTACTTGGGTTAGTTCCACGCCATAGCGCGTACGGGTAAACAATTCAACTGACAAAAAAGCTTCGAGCTGCTGTATTTGTCGAGACACAGCACTTTGGGTGATAAATAGTTCTTGGGCAGCATAAGTGTAACTTAAATGCTTTGCCACCGATTCAAAGCACAATAAACTTTGCAAAGAGGGAATTTGACGGCGCATCAGCTTGTATTCTCTGTAATATGAATTGTTTGCATACTTAATATTTTTATCAACGTTAAAACTATGGCTAAATATAATATAAGCGTAGTTAGCATACCATTAAGTAGCTTTTACACTAGCATAGATATGATGTTTTTGCATACCTGAATGAAAATTTATTGTTTGCTAAAAATACTATTGGCAATTTAAGATAATGTTATGAATTTAATTAGCAACGGAGGCTATCAATATGCAATCTACCAAACCAACCAAAGCCCAATTTAACTGGCAAGACCCATTTTTACTCGAACAACAACTCACCGCTGAAGAGCGCATGATTCGTGATACTGCATTCAACTACTGCCAAGATAATTTACAGCCACGCGTCCTTGAGCAATTTCGCCATGAAAAAACTGACCCTGCCATTTTTCGTGAGATGGGTGAGTTAGGCTTACTTGGTTCTACCATTCCAGAAATTTACGGCGGTGCAGGACTTAACTATGTCAGCTATGGTCTAATCGCGCGTGAAATTGAACGTGTGGATTCAGGCTATCGCTCAATGGCAAGTGTACAAAGCTCACTGGTGATGGTGCCAATCAACGAATTTGGCACAGAGGAACAAAAACAAAAATACTTACCAAAGCTTGCTTCGGGCGAATACATAGGTTGTTTTGGGCTAACTGAACCCGACCATGGCTCTGACCCAGGTAGCATGATTACCCGTGCTAAAAAAGTCGATGGTGGCTATCGCCTTACTGGCTCAAAAATGTGGATTACCAACAGCCCAATCGCAGATGTATTTGTGGTTTGGGCAAAAGAGGTCTCTGCTGAAGGCAACGTGGGTGATATTCGCGGTTTTATTTTAGAAAAAGGTTGGGAAGGTCTGAGTGCACCTGCGATTCACGGTAAAGTAGGTTTACGTGCATCGATTACTGGTGAAATCGTCATGGATAACGTATTTGTACCAGAAGAAAACGCCTTCCCAGACATTCGTGGTCTAAAAGGTCCTTTTACCTGTTTAAATAGTGCCCGTTACGGTATCGCATGGGGTGCGATGGGTGCTGCAGAGTTCTGTTGGCATACTGCTCGTCAATACACGCTCGATCGTAAACAATTTGGTCGTCCATTAGCAGCAAATCAGTTGATTCAAAAGAAACTCGCTGATATGCAAACCGAAATTGCTTTAGGTCTACAAGCAGCTTTACGCTTTGGTCGCATGAAAGATGAAGGGATTGCCGCTGTAGAAGGTACGTCACTGATTAAACGCAACAACTGTGGTAAAGCACTCGATATCGCACGCCTAGCGCGAGATATGTTGGGGGGTAATGGTATCAGCGATGAGTTTGGGGTAGCCCGTCATTTGGTCAATCTTGAAGTGGTCAATACCTACGAAGGGACACATGATGTCCATGCGCTAATCTTAGGTCGTGCGCAAACAGGGATTGCCGCGTTTGCAAATTAATTAGTCAAGCCTTAAGCCACAAGCAAATGGCTTCCTCACTCTTTGTCTATCAAAGTGAAAAAGTAAAAGTCTTATATTTTTGGAAAAAATAGTATCCGGGTAAGATGTCAAAAGGAGTTGTCATGGGAGCGTTACAGGGAATACGTGTTTTGGATTTAAGTCGTGTGTTAGCAGGCCCGTGGTGCAGTCAAATTTTGGCAGATTTGGGCGCTGAAGTAATTAAGATTGAACGGCCTAAAATTGGTGATGATACTCGTATGTGGGGACCGCCTTGGATGAGCAATGACCAAGGTGAGCCAACCCGTGAATCTGGCTACTTTCAATGTACCAATCGCAATAAATATTCGGTTGGCATGGATATCACGCACGTTGAAGCCCAGTCAATTTTGCATGATATGGTGAAAACGGTGGATGTGGTCATTGAAAACTATAAAGTAGGCTCTTTAGCAAAGTATGGGCTCGACTATGCCACATTAAGTGCGATAAATCCCAAACTGGTGTATTGCTCTATCACAGGTTTTGGTCAAGATGGTCCTCGAGCGGATGAACCAGGCTACGATTTCATTATTCAAGGTATATCTGGACTAATGAGTATCACCGGAGAGCCTGATGGTGTCGGGGCTGGTGCTCAAAAGGTTGGCGTAGCAGTCGTCGATATTCAAACAGGGCTATATGCTACCATCGCCATTCAAGCAGCATTACTGGCAAGACATCATACGGGTAATGGTCAGTATATTGATATCTCACTGCTTGATGTACAAATTGCAGGGCTGGCTAATCAAGGCATGAACTATTTGACGTCAGGTAAACCACCCAAACGTATGGGCAATAAGCATCCCAATATCGTACCGTATCAAACCTTTAAAGCCAAAGATAAAGAATTTATCATCGCCTGTGGTAATGATAAACAGTTTGCAGATTTATGCCATGCGATTGGCTATGATGCGCTTTTAGCAGAACCACAATTTTTAAAGAATCAAGACCGTGTCAAAAATCGTGATGAATTAATTGCATTGTTATCGCAGCACTTTTTAACTCAAACGGCTGAGTATTGGGTGGCTGCCATTCAAGCTGTTAAAGTACCAGTTGGTGTCATTAATAGTGTTGAAGATGCCCTACATGAGCCACAAGTTTTGCATCGAAATATGGTTGTCAATATTGCACATACGTTAAATCCTAATTTTACGATGATTGGCTCACCGATAAAGCTTTCGGACACACCTGTTCAGTACAAGTCAGCCCCGCCACAGTTAGGCGAACATACCCAAACAGTACTTTCGCAATTTGTCACACCAGAACAACTCAATGCCCTAACACAGCGAAACATACTAGGATAAGACAACTCAACTTAAATACTAGACAGATTTTAATACCAAACCCAAAAAATATAATAAGGTGCGTTTTACGCACCATTTTTGGCGAGATATAGCCAGCGGTGCATCGTATGCGTCCTACACAAGCAAGACTTTAACTATTGGGTTTGGTATAAGTTAGCTATGTTAATATTTTACTTTAGATATTAAACATAAAATATAGCAGTCTAAGGAATATAAAAATAATATTCTTAGTAAACCATCAATTTAAAAGGAGTTAATTGATGATACCAATCGATTTTAATACAACGACTCGCATCTTATGTGAGCCCAATAGCCTTAGCACCAAGCTTGGTAAGGTTGTCAAAGATTTCGGGGCAACACAGGTGCTAATAGTCACTGACAAAGCCCTGGTACAACTTGGCTTTGTGAATTTAGCCATCGAAGCTTTGAGTGCTGAAGGTATCCAAGCGATTGTTTTTGATGGTGTCATTCCAGACCCTACCGTAGAAGTAGTAGATAATGCACTTAACTTGGCTAGGCATCATCACTGTGATGCGATTGTAGCATTGGGAGGTGGTAGTTCTATTGATACAGCAAAAATTATTGCCTTACATGATAACGCATTTGTTTCAGCCACTAATTTATTTAACCAAGATTTGTCCAAATTTAATAAATTACCTTTGATAGCAATTCCCACCACAGCAGGGACAGGAGCAGAGGTAACTTTTGTGTCAGTAATTACTGCAACTGATGGGAATAAATTTGCGGTTTTCCACAGCAAAATTTTGCCCGATGTGGCCATATTAGATGCCAATTTAACCTTAGGATTACCACCGCTTATTACAGCGGCAACCGCGTTAGATGCTATGGTACATTGCATTGAAGCCTATACCAGCCGGACCAAAAAAAACCCTATATCCGATGCATTGGCAGTCAAAGGTTTGCAGTTACTTTGGCAAAATTATCGTAAGGTAATGACTGACGGCAAGAATATCGAGGCACGCTCTGAGATGTTACTTGGATCCTGTTTGGCAGGAATGGCATTTGTTAATGCCTCGGTAGCTGCGGTGCATGGCTTATCCTATCCGCTGAGTATTCGTTTTCATGTGCCCCATGGGCACGCCAATGCCTTGGTAATGGCGGGGGTATTTACGTTTAACTTGCCCGCGGCTCAACAACACTATGCTGAACTCGCTCGGGCAGTATTACCAAAACAAACCTTATCACTTGATGACACTGCAGCAGCCACCTTGTTTATCGATGAGTTAAAGCAATTTTTAACTGAGAGTGGCTTAAAAACGTCATTACGTGAATTAGGCATACAGCAGACTGATATCGATGGCTTAGCAACTTTAATGATAAATACTTATGCTCGTTTAATCGTCTCAAACCCAATTGATATGACGGTTGACGATGTTAAAAAAATTTATCAAGATGTATTTTGACCCACGAACGATAGTTTTTTATATCATAGGATATCAATATAAATTTTAAAAGGAATTAGGGCGTGTCCTCAATTTAACTTAGCATGAATAATAGAGCAAGCCAAGTAAAGCATCGATTTAAAATTACGAGCTAATTTCTCATAGCGAGTAGCAATACTACGAAACTGCTTTAATCGTGCAAATGCATTCTCGACTAAGTGGCGTAATTTATAAAGGTAGCTATCAAAATCAGGGTTAGGTTGCTTGGCATTTTTACGCTTTGGTATAATAGCTTTCATACCGTGTTCTATCGCTTTATCTCTGATTTCTTGCGAGTCATACCCTTTGTCAGCGATAAAATACTGGGCTTCTTGTATGACTTCTATCAAGTCGTTTGCAACTTGACTGTCGTGCACGTTACCCCCAGTGACTTTAAAATCGAGCGGATTTCCATGCGAGTCCACACATAGGTGTATTTTTGTCGTGTTTCCGCCACGGCTTTGTCCAATTGCTCTATCGAAACCACGCCGAGCTCCACTTGCATGTTGATGACACCGTACATAACTTCCGTCGATGAATACCCATTCTTTGTCAATTTCTTTTCGTAGGTCAAAAAAAAATTCTGCCACAAGCCTTTTTTAGACCATCGGTTAAAGCGGTTATAAGCGGTTTTCCATGACCCTAGCTCAATAGGTATGTCTCGCCATGGTGCACCTGTTCTTAGCTTCCATAGTATGGCTTCCATCACGGTACGGTCGTTCTTCCATTGATGACAGCCGTGCGCTTTCATGGTTGTTTGTAATTGTTCCCATATGTTGTCAGTTATTACGGTTCTCGCCATTGTTTGTGTTTGCCTATATTTTACTGGAATATAGGGTTAAAATAGGGCTCTTTTGGGCTTATTCAAATTAGGGACACGCCCTAGAAAATGACTACAAGACAACTTACTGTGGTAGCAGATGGATTGCATTATCTTGAAGCACCAAGATGGCATGATGGGAAATTATGGTTTGTAGATTTGTATACCAAGGCTGTCTATAGCCTTGGTAACGATGGCAAAGTCAATGAAGTCGTTAAAATAAAAGAGCAGCCATCAGGGCTTGGGTGGCTCCCTGATGGGCGTATGCTTGTCGTTTCCATGAAAGATAGAAAAGTGTTACGTTTAGAAGCTAATGGTGAATTAGTGCAGCATGCTGATTTGTGGGATTTATGCGAAGGTCATGCCAACGATATGGTAGTCGCACACAATGGTAATGCCTATGTGGGAAATTTTGGCTATGATTTAATGGGAGGTGCTGACCATAAGGATACAGGGATCGTGTTGGTAAAACCAGATGGTTCAACACAAAAAGTTGCCGAAGGTTTATCCTTCCCTAATGGTATGGTGATAACACCCGATGAGAAAACACTGATTGTTAATGAATTATTTGGCAATCGTATCTCTAAATTTGCCATTCATGCAGATGGCACACTCGGGGAAAGACAAGATTTTGCCAGTTTTGGGCGTTTAGGCGACGAACCAAGTGTCGCTAGACGTATGGAAAAAGCAATGATCAAGCCTGATGGGCTTGCTTTAGATGCTGAAGGCGCTGTTTGGTTTGCCGATACAGTGAATCAAAGAGCCGTTAGAATGGCAGAAGGGGGTGAGATACTCGAAACAGTTGATGTCGCTCCAGAACAAGTGTTTGCTGTGGCTTTGGGGGGTGATGATGGCAAAACACTGTTTATGTGTGTCGCACCTGATTGGGATGAAGCAAATCGTAAAAGTGAAAACCTCGGACGTATGATATCAACCATAGTCTCAGTGGGTCATGCAGGTACACCTTAATGCATAAAACAATCTAGACCGTTAAAGCAAAAGTTTTTGCGTAAGTCCTAATATACAAGTTACGGTTTAAATCAATACGATAGTTTATTGCTGAAATGAGAAAGCCGTTACTGGGGAGTCCCAGTAACGGCTTACAAGTTCAATAAAAACAGATGTTTTGACTAAATTGTCGGCTCAATCTTTTCCCCATCTTCTTTGATAAAGGTTTTGGTTAAGGGCGTATCAATCAAATCTAGTACAACTTCGGAAGGACGGCACAGCTTAACGCCTTTATCACTCACAACGATTGGACGATTGATTAGAAGTGGGTCAGCTAACATAGCTTGAATAAGGTCATCATCAGTCAAACTAAGGTTATCTAGCCTATGTTCAGCGTAAGGCGGCACATTTACACGCAGTAATTGTCTTGGGGTAATACCCATTTTGGTAATTAAATCACGCAGGGTTGTTTCATCAGGTGGGTTATCCAAATACTGAATAACAGAAGGCTCAATGCCTTGATGTTTGATAAGAGCAAGCGTGTTGCGTGATGTGCCACAGTTAGGGTTGTGGTAAATTGTGATATTTTGCATACTTGTTCCTTTTTAAGTTTTAAAATTATTGAATTATTGGCAACCAAATTGCCAATGCAACCAATGTAGCCACCAATACAGGCAAGGTTAAAATAATACCGACTTTAATATAATAGCCCCAACTCACCGTAATATTTTTACTGGCTAAAACGTGCAACCATAATAAGGTAGCGAGTGAGCCAATCGGGGTAATTTTCGTGCCTAAATCACAGCCTATTACATTGGCATAAATCATGGCTTGCTTTATCATTGGGTCATGGATAGTTGCCTCATCAATCGCTAAAGCCTGAATTAGCACCGTTGGCATATTATTCATGACAGATGAAAGCCCTGCCGATAATAACCCTGTTCCTACTGTAGCTGTCATCATGCCATGATTAGCGAGTTGGCTTAACTCATGAGCTAAATAATCGGTCAGCCCTGCATTTTTTAAACCATACACCACCAAATACATACCCAATGAAAATATCACCACTTGCCACGGGGCATTTTTGACAATTGGCAACACCGTTATTTTTTTACCCATTTTCGCTACCACAACTAACACCAACGCTCCAACCCCTGCAATGAAGCTAATGGGTACACCTATAGGCTCAAGCACAAAAAAACCCATCAAAAGTAACGCCAACACCACCCAACCCATGATAAAGGTATTTTTATCCACGATAGCCGATTATGAGTTTTCGATTAAATCCAACGCATAAACCGTAGGAATGTCTTTATGATAAAACCCATACAATACCAATAATGAGGTGACAACCGCTACCACGTTTACTGGTACCATCACTTTGGCATAATCGGTAAAAGGGATTTTAAAAAAGTCAGCCGACACAATATTTACCAAATTAGACACCACGAGCGGAATACTGGCGGTATCAGCGATAAACCCTGCTGTCATAATAAAAGCAAGGGTAGTCGCAGGGGAAAAGCGTAAGGTGGTTAAAATCGCAATCACAATGGGTGTTAATATCAAAGCCACACCATCATTGGCAAACAATGCCGATACCACCGCCCCAAGTAGTACAATAAACGCAAACAACCGATTACCGCTACCTTTTGCTAATCTTGCAACGTGCAAGGCGATATAGCGGAAAAAGCCTGCTTCATCAAGTAACAGACTAATAATGATAATAGCAATAAAGGCAAAGGTAGCGTTCCAAACAATATTCCACACTACAGGAATATCGGCAACCGTTATTACCCCTAATAGCAAAGCTATCCCAGCCCCGATACTGGCAGTCCAACCGATACCCAAGCCTTTAGGTTGCCATATTACAAATATCAAAGTCACTAGAAAAATGAGTAATGCGGTAATCATTGACTGCCTATAGAAACCTGTTAAAATTGAGCTATACTATAATCTATATATTTGGATATGTAAATATATGAATAAAACAGACTTTCTCAAGGCGTTAAGCGACCCCACCAGATTAAAAATTGTGCAACTACTTAATCAGAAGCAAGCGTTATGTGTGTGTGACATCATCAGCGAGTTAGACCAACCACAGCCAACTATCTCACGGCATTTAAACCAATTAAAGCAAATCGGTATTTTAGAAAGTGAGCGTAAAGGCACTTGGATTTGGTATTCGATTAGTCAAGAGTTACCAAGTTGGGGCAAAGCGGTAATTGGTGCATTGGAATTAAATTAACCCCAGTTCGACATAAGCCATACTCTAAGACTTTGAATTAGCGGTATTTGTCAACATAGTTGTCACCCATATTTAAATCAAGCGACTAAAACCTCAGTGGCATTAATCCGTTTAGACGGACGCACAGGATTAAGGGCTGTTGGCTGAACAGGCGAACAATTTCTCACCGCTCTACCATTCCAGCGAGCAGGATTTGCCTGCTTTGCCATCACAAGCACCGACTCACGTCTTGCTAGAATAGCACCATCTTTAAGCGTATGGCGCTCATTTGGCGTCACGAAGTTTAACCCACTATGCTTATGCTCAGCGTTATACCAATGGACAAAGCCATTCACCCATACCCGAGCATTGTCTAAACTATCAAAGCCATGCTCGGGGAAACTTGGCGCATACTTAACAGTACGAAACAGCGCCTCAGCAAACGGATTATCATTACTCACCCGAGGACGACTATAAGAGGTTAATACCCCAAGCTCATAGGCTTTCATTCGCAGGGTCTGCGACTTCATCGGCGCCCCATTATCCGAATGCAGTATCACCCCTGTCCCAATGGCATTCTCGTTTAATAGGGTACGTTCTAGCAGTTTAGCCGCTAAATCACCCGCTTCCCTGTCATACACCTCGAAACCTACAATCTTACGGCTATAGACATCCTCAATCATATACAGATAATAAAACTGTCCACGTACCGTACTTGGTAAATAAGTGATATCCCAACAAAACACTTGGCAAGGCTTAGTCGCAATAAACGTCTCTGGCGGTTTACGAGGATTAGGGGCTTTGGCACGTCCTCGGGGCTTAAGTTGGTTGTGCCCCTTTAAAACACGGTAAAAGCTTGATTCTGAGGCATGGTAAATGCCTTCATCCAGTAGGGTGGGAACGATTTGGCTGGGCGGTAAACTGGCAAAGCGGGGTTCATTGCAGGCATTAAGTATGGCTTGGCGTTCTATGTCGCTTAGTTTATTACTCGGGGCAGCTCTAACAGCGATGGGACGTTTATCCCCTGTGTTGTCTTTGTCAGCCTTCCAGCGTCGATAGGTGCGTTTACTAATGCTAACCTCGCTACAGGCGATGTGAAGCCTTGCCCCTGCGTTGGTCGCTTGGTCAATGAGGGTGATTAGTTGTTGCCGCTGTGCAAGAGTGGTCATTCGTCCTCGTCTTCCCCCCATAGGGCATTGAGCTTTTTTCGCAAGATCAGTATGGCGGCTGCCTCCGCAAGCGCTTTGTCTTTGCGTTTGATTTCTTGTTTGAGTTGTTTGATTTGTTTTTGGTCGGCTTGTTGCTGTTTGCAATTTAGGCTGTTTTGTTGTTCGCTTGTGCTAAAGCCTGTGAGGGTCTGTGTTTTCCATTGGGCGATTTGTTCAGGGTAAAGCCCTTTAGTGCGACAGTATTCGGCAAGCTCAGTTTCGTTAAGCCTAGCGGTGTCAATAATGATGGTGAGCTTGGTCTCAGGGCTTAATTCTTTGGTTTTATCGTTGGTCGGCACGGCTTTCCCTTGGCGTTTAGCTTGATGACGCCAATTATACAGGGTTTGTTCGGCGATGTGTTCGTCCCGCGCAAGCTTTGCTATGCTAATAAGGTTAGGTGATAAAAGTTTGTTTAGTATGGCTTGTTTGCGTTCTAGACTGTATTGTGCCATGGCTGTCTCCTTTCCCCCATTTAGGTTGTTTGGGTGGGGGTGACAACTATTCTGACTGAGGGGGTTCCCCACGCTCACTGCTATGAACGTGGCGTAAGGTTTGCTCGATAGTTTGCCAGTCAATTAGGTTGTGTAGTTCATCTAATTCTTCGATGGCTTTGTGAGCGTTAATGAGACTGTCTGCTAGGGAGAGTTGCCCTGTTTGTTTCCATGCCATAGTCGTGTCTTTTGCTAGGTGATTGATTTTATTGTATTATACCAATTTAATGAACTTTTGTGTGTTTATTCGTGCAAAGGTTTCTACTATTTTTTAACAGACAAAAAAATACGACAATAGACGTCGCTTATTTAATTTATTTACTTGCACAATAACAATTAAAGCGGTAAGTTTATACTCAACAAATATTTTTAAATGTTGGTTGATATGCCAAGTTCTGAAAACATTTTTATTGCACATGTTCGTACATCTGATGGTGCAAAACAGGCACTTTTTGATCATTTAACAGGCACAGCAAAAATCGCTAAACAGTTGGCAGATAAAATTGGCTTACCCCTATGTGGCGAGCTAATTGGATTGGTACATGATTTGGGAAAATATAGTGAGGCGTTTCAAACGTATATTAAATCTGCTACAGGTATTTATAATCCTGATGCTGATGATGAATATGTCGATGCCAAAGGGTTAAAGGGAAAAATTGACCACTCTACCGCTGGGGGACAGTGGCTAATAGAAGCCTTAAAAAAATGTAATTATAAAACGTCAAATCCAGAAAAAAACCAAGAAAATGGCAAATTACTTTCCAACATACTTAGCCTTTGCGTGGTATCACATCACAGTGGTTTGATTGATATCTGTGACACGTCTAATAACGCTGTTTTCGATACAAGAATCAGAAAATCCGAAGAAAAGAGCCATTTTAAAGAAGCCAAGGCTAAAGCAACCGAGCAAAAGTTGTTTAATAACTTAGGTGATCATTGGGAACAAACTTTAGTTAGGGAATTTAGTAGCCTTTTTAAACCGTTAAATGAAAAATTTAAGCAGGAAAAAATTTCACAAACCGAATATGACTTTTATACCGGTTTTTTAGTGCGAGTGTTGTTTAGTTGCTTGATTGAAGCTGACCGTAGTAACAGCATCGCTTTTGAATATCCGAACCGAAGCCATGAACTTGTCTTAGTCAAACCCGACTGGCAAACGGCTATTGATAAGATTGAACTGCGTTATCAGAGTTTTGCCCAAAATACTGATTTACATCCTATCAATATTCAACGTAATTTAATTGCCCAAACCTGTCTTGAGAATGCGCAAAAATCCCAAGGCACTTTTAGCCTAACCGTGCCAACGGGCGGCGGAAAAACGCTTGCTAGCCTTCGATTTGCTGTTCATCATGCCAAGCAGCACAATCTAGACCGTATTATTTTTATTATTCCTTTTACCAGTATCATCGAACAAAATGCCAGTGAAGTACGCAAAATCCTTGAAGATGAAGGATTTGAAGGTAGTTGGGTGCTAGAACAACATTCCAATCTTGAGCCTGAGATTCAAACATGGCAGAGTAAATTAATCAGCGATAATTGGAATGCTCCAATTGTGTTTACCACCATGGTACAGTTTTTAGAAAGTTGTTTTGGCGGTGGTACAAAAGGCGTAAGGCGGCTTCATCAAATGACTAATGCCGTGTTGGTATTTGATGAAATCCAGACTTTACCAATTAATTGTTATCACTTATTTATCAATGCGATTAATTTTTTTTCCGTTTTTGGCAACACCACAACCGTACTTTGCACTGCCACACAGCCAGTTTTAGATAAATTATCCACAGAAAAAGCGGTCAAAAACCGCGGCGTTTTGCACACACCTACTGAAATCATTGGTGATGATGACTCATTAAAGCATCTTTTTGACACCCTTAAACGCGTGGAAATTCACGACCACACCCAAGTTGCCCTTGATGATGAAGCCATCACTGAATTTGTCCTTGACAAATTTGACACCTTTGCCAGTACCTTGGTGATTGTCAATACCAAAGCATGGGCTATGCAAATTTATCAATCACTCAAGGATAAAGTGGATAGCGAAGCGATTTTTCACCTAAGCACAGGACAATGTGCCAAACATCGCAAAGATTTAATCAAACAAATCAAAGATAGGCTGAAGAATAATTTACCAACCTTGGTAATCTCAACCCAACTTATTGAAGCTGGGGTCGATATTTCGTTCAAGTCGGTGATTCGGTTTTTAGCAGGGCTTGATAGTATTTTACAAGCATCTGGTCGGTGCAATCGTCATGGCGAAATGATAGATGACAACAATCAAAGTGTAAAAGGGCAGGTTTTTGTCATTACACCAGTGAGCGAGAATTTGCAAAAGCTACCGACGATACAACACGGCAAAACCACCATGCAGAATCTATTTTACAAGTTATCGCTTCCCGAAAACCAAGATAAAAGTCTTTTACACCCTGAGATGGTGAGTACCTATTTTACCCATTTTTATCAATATCAGTATGATGAAATGGTCTATCCGATTGATAAACAACATAATTTATTAACGTTATTATCGCTTGGTGATAAACGAGCCAATCAGAATGAAGAAAGATTGAAAAACGGACAATTTCCTCAGCTTTGGCAATCTTTTATGACAGCGAGTAAAGCCTTTAAAGCCATTGATGCACCGACCAAAGCGATTGTCGTGCCGTATGGTTATGAAGGCAAAGATTTAATCACCGATTTGTGTGGTGTACAAGTCAAAGATGCTGATTTTTATAAATTGGTCAAAAAAGCTCAAGCGTTTAGTGTGAATGTATTTCCGTTTATGTTTGATAAATTGGCTGAGGCGAAAGCATTAACGCCAGTTGCTGATACAGGTATTATTGTGCTTGATGAGAAATTTTATGATGAGGTAATGGGGCTAAATCCAAATGGGGATAGTCAAATGGTATTTTTAAGTTTTGGGGAGTTTTAGCTTTTGAAAATGGCAACGATAACGGAGGGGTTACCGTTGCCAAATTTGACTGCTAGTAATTATAACAGAGTTTCAATCCACGCACTTTATCAGTAACGAGCTGAGGATTTTAGCAAAAAAATCAGAAATACGCTTAAATAAATAATTTTAAATAGTAATTATTACAGAGAATATTGTTTTTATATTTTATTTGAATTAGGATGTGGTTGTAGCTACAAACACTAAACTATTTGAATGGATTAAATTCGATGCCTGTAAAACTGATTACCTATGATTTGAATGCAAAAGGGCAGAAACACGCTGAAGTTTTGGCGAAAATTAAAAGTTTTGGTGTGTGGGCAAGGCTTTCCGAATCAAGCTATGCAATTAAAACTAATTTAACAACTGATCAACTTTATCAACAGTTCAGACCACTTATTGATGATAACGATGATTTATTGATTATGACTTTGAAAAAACCGTGTCAAGGTTGGGCGAGTAAAGAATTAAATAATTGGTTAGATAAACATCTCACTTACTGAGTTAAGTTCTTTTGAATTTGGGATTTTAAGATTTAGTCTTGAAATCCCAATGTGATATTGAACATATTTAATGAAAAGGAAAAATATGGACAATAAAATAACTTTCACCCTAAAGGCACGGCAAGCCCTATTTACCGACCCAATTACCCGATTGGGCGGTGAAAAGACCAGTTATCACTTGCCGACCTATGAAGCCTTAAAAGGCGTGTGCAAAAGCATATATTGGAAACCGACTATTGTTTGGTTTGTAGACCGAGTGCGAGTGATGAAACCGATTCGCACCCAAACCAAAGGCGTCAAACCCATCAAATTCCACGCTTCGGGCAATGACCTAGCCTATTATACCTATCTATCCGACGTAGAATACCAAGTCGAAGCCCATTTTGAATGGAATTTGCACCGCCCCGAACTCGAAGCCGACCGCATTGATGGCAAGCATTACAGCATTGCCAAGCGTATGCTCCACAAAGGCGGACGGCAAGATATTTTCTTGGGAGCAAGAGAGTGCCAAGGCTATGTTGAGCCCTGCGAATTTGGTAGTGGTGAAAGCTTTTATGATAAAAATAATGCAGAACCTTTAAGTTATGGTCTGATGTTTCATTCCTTTGCTTATCCTGACGAAACAGGCATCAACGAACTGTATAGCCGTTTTTGGTACGCCAATATGCAAAATGGCATTATCACCTTTCCAAAGCCAACCGACAACTTAGCCAATGATGCCAATAATGGCATGCCAAATCGTTTTGTCCGAGAGATGACAGCCAAAACCTTTGGTATTGGTGACAATTTGCAAGCGGTTGATGAATTGGCAGACGAGTTGGCAAAAGAATTGTCTGACAAATTAAATCATGGGGGTGAAAAATGAGTTGGCTATCAAGACTCTATCATACCTATGAGCAGGTCAAAGATAACGCTGATGCACAGTTACATTATGCGTTAATGCCGTATTATCACGTCAAACAAAACGTGCAAATCATCGTAACGATCAATGATAAAGGCGATTTTGTCTCGGCTCGCTTGGCTCGTGATGGCAATGGCAAGTTAAAATCGCAAGTCACAACCATTCCAGCGACCAATGATTCAGCCACTCGCACATCAAGTCCTGTGGCTCATCCCTTAGCGGATAAACTGCAATATGTCGCCAAAGACTTTTTCATCAAGTCAAAAAACAAAAAAGACGTGTTTGATTTGTTTGAGAAAACACTGACCGACTGGTGTCAATCCACGTTTAGCCACCCAAAAGCCCAAGCAGTGTTAAGATACACACAAAAAGGCACATTGACCCAAGATTTAATCAATGCAGGCATTATCCTTGCTGATGAGACAGGCAATATTCTTTACGTCAAAAATGCCAGTGATTATCCTGACAGTATTTTAGCTTTATTGGTTAAAAATGGTGGCGAATTTGACCAAGGTTCTGCGTTCGTGGCATGGGAAGTAATTAATGCGGATATCGCTCAAGGCAATATTACCACTTGGAAAGATGACAGCTTGTTTACCGCTTGGCAAAATTATTATGCCAGTTTTGATAGCAAGGAAGGTTTTTGTCATGTCACAGGTGAACATAAAGCCCTTGCCAGTAAACATCCCAACCGAGTGCTAAAAAGTGCCAGTAATGCTAAACTTATCTCTGCCAATGACATGAGCGGATTTACCTTTTTGGGACGGTTTACCGATGATGATAAATCGATTGCCAAACAAGGTTATCAAGCGGTTAATATCAGTGCTGAAGTCACCGAAAAAGCCCACGCTGCCCTAGCGTGGTTACTCACCAGTCAAGGGCATGAAGAATCAGGACAGGCGATGGTGGCTTGGGCGATTGATGGCAGTAAAATTCCACAGCCCTATAAACCCATTGTGCCACAAGCAGTGATTGAAGATGCATGGGGCGATTTTGATTCAGAAGAATTTGCCGACATTGATGATAGTGACGAGATTGAAGAACAATCTAGCAAATTGCACCATCATAAAGATATTGGCAGTCAGTTTGCCCATAATCTAAAAAAAACCATGCAAGGCTATCGCCAAAAGCTCACAGATAATTACCAAATCTCAGTGATTAGCCTTGATTCAGCCACCCCTGGGCGAATGGCAGTGACTTATTATTATGAAGCCATGCCTGATGATTATCTTACGGCTATAGCGGATTGGTATGATAATTTTGCTTGGTATGCATCTTATCAAGATAAAGAGACCAAACAGAGACGCATGACCATTCAAGCCCCAACGCCTTATCAAATCGCCGTGTCTGCTTATGGTTCACGCTTGTCCGATGCGGTGAAAAAACAGGTGGTATCACAAGTGTTGCCTGTGATTGTTGAAGGTCATCATCGTCAGATACCCTATTATTTGGTTGAAAATTGTTTTAAACGGGCTTGTAATCCTAATAATATGGAAGTTTGGGAATGGCAAGAAACGTCAAATGTCACTTGTGGTCTTTACAAGGGTTATATTTTTAGAAAAGAAAAAAGGAAAATTCGTATGACTTTAGATGAAAATGAAACTAATCGCAGTTACTTATTTGGCAGATTACTAGCGATTGCCAATCAAATTGAAAGCCTTGCAATTAGCATGGCAGGTGAAACAAGACGACCAACCAATGCATTTAAATATATTCCCCGTTTCGTAAATCAGCCTGCAAGCGTTTGGATGATGTTACGTACTCAGCAACTGCTACCCTATCAGCGTAGGCTCACCAGTCGTGTTAATGGTCTTAACAATGGCTACGATTTATTAATGGCAAAAATTGAATCTAACTTAAAAGATTTGCAAGAATTTAGTGATGACCGCTTAACCCCTGAATTTTTGATTGGCTATGATTTGCAAATGAAATGGCTCAAAGAACATAAACTTGTCAAAGGAAAATGGCAATTGAAAGAAGTGGTTGATGAGTCAGGTGAAATTACACCAGAGGACTTAGAAGAAACTAATATTAACGAATCTTAATTAATGTAAATTTTCACAACTTAAAAAAGGAAACTACTATGAGCTTAACCAAAAAAATCGACTTTGCCCTAATCATTGGTGTTAAAAATGCCAATCCAAACGGCGACCCACTCAACGGCAACCGCCCACGTACCGACTTTGAAGGCAACGGTGAAATCACCGATGTTTGTCTAAAACGTAAAATCCGTGACCGCCTGCAAGAAGATGGCGAAAGCATTTTTGTGCAATCCGATGAAAAGAAAAATGACGGCATGACGAGCCTAAAAAACCGTGCCTATGATGAAAATGTGGGTCTTGGCAAAAAAGCCTTTGAAACCAAAAAAGGCGAAAATCTTGAAAGCAAGCGTGATGCAACTGCCAAACTTGCTTGTGACAAATGGTTTGATGTGCGTGCCTTTGGTCAAGTATTTGCCTTTAAAGCCGATGATAAGAGTGCGGATGGCGTATCCATTCCAATTCGAGGACCTGTGACTATTCAATCGGCTTTTAGCCTTGAACCTGTCGATATCACCAGCACCCAAATTACCAAATCTGTTAGCGGTGAAGGCGATGGTAGCAAAAAAGGTAGTGATACCATGGGTATGAAACACCGTGTTGATGAAGGCATATATGTGACGTTTGGAGCCATTACCCCACAATTAGCCGAACGCACAGGCTTTAGCGACGATGATGCCAACAAAATCAAAGAGACTTTAGTTAAACTGTTTGAAGGCGATGCGTCATCAGCTCGTCCTGAAGGCAGTATGCAAGTAAAAAAAGTGATTTGGTGGGAGCATAACAACAAATCTGGTCAATACTCTTCAGCCAAAGTGCATAACAGTCTGCGTGAACTGCTTGATGAAAAAGGTAATTTTAATGAATCGGCATTAAAAACCGCATTATCAGGGTTAGAACCACAGATTATTGAAGGTTTTTAACTCATAAATTAATGATACTTTTCAGCCATTTAGACCATGTTTAAATGGCTTCACGAGCTTAAAATGTCCACCCTATACCTATCCCGCCTACAGCATTACCTATTTTGCCCACGCCAGTTTGCCTTGATTGAGCTAGAAGACCAATGGGCAGAGAATCAACTCACTGCTGAAGGGCAAATCATGCACGAACGGGTCAATAGTGGCGAAAATGAAACCCGTGGCGATATCCGCACCGTTCGCACCTTGCCACTTGGGCATAGCACCCTTGAGCTTGAAGGCGTAGCAGATGTGGTCGAATACCATCGCCAAGCAGACGGCACAGTCATACCCTACCCCATCGAGTACAAACGGGGCAAACCAAAATCACACCGAGCTGATGAAGTGCAACTTATGGCCCAAGCATTATGCCTTGAAGATATGCACCAATGCACCGTACCAGAAGGGGCACTATTCTATGGCAAAACTCGTCGTCGTCAAGTCGTAGTTTTTGACCAAACCCTGCGAGATTTAACCCTGAATGCGATTAAAGAATGTCAACACATTATCCAAACAGGTATTACCCCAAAACCTGAATATAGCACTGCCAAATGCCGAAACTGCTCACTCAATGAGCTTTGCCATCCCAAAATTTTTAATAAAAATGCTAAAGCATGGTTTTCCAAACAACTTAGCCAAAGCCTAAATCAAGACCCAAACGAAAAAGACTAAAAACAAGAGTATAGTCCAATGCGACCCCTTAAAAATACCTTATACGTCCAAACCCAAAACTCATGGCTCAACAAAGATGGCGAAAACATCGTCATGAAAGTCGAGCGAGAAGTCAAAGGACGATTACCAATTCACAAAATTGAGGGCATCGTTTGCTTTGGACAAGTGGCGTTATCGCCTGCATTGATGGCTCATTGTACCGCAAACGGTATTACTATCACATTCTTAAATCAATTTGGCAAATTTCAAGCCCGTGTTGAAGGGTCGGTGAGTGGCAATGTATTGCTCCGACGTGAGCAATATCGTATCAGTGATGATAGTGAGCGAAGCTTGGTAATCAGTCAAACTATGATTTTGGCAAAAGTGTTTAATCATCGCCAAGTGATTCGCCGATATTTACGAGACTATAAGGACAGTTTAGATGAAAATAGCCAAACTCGTCTAGATAGAGCCCAAAAATACTTAGAACTTGGCTTAAATCGAATAGTTCAAACCCAAAACAATGCTGAACTTTTAGGGCGAGAAGGCGAAATGGCAGGTGAATATTTTGCTGTTTTCCCCCATTTTATCCGAAATGCTGATTTTGACTTCCACAAACGTACTCGCAATCCGCCAACCGACCCTATCAATGCCCTACTCTCCTTTGCTTATACGCTGATGACCCACGAATGTCGCAGTAGTCTAGAAACGGTAGGACTTGACCCCAACAGTGGCTTTTTTCATCAACTGCGAGCAGGGCGACCCAGCCTTGCATTAGATTTAGTGGAAGAATTTCGCCCCATGCTTGACCGTTTTGTTTTATCTTTAATCAATAAAAAGCAATTTGGTAAAAAGGATTTCACGACCCTTGAGAATGGGGCTGTGGCATTAAAAGATGACGCTCGGCAATTATTCTTGAAGGCTTGGCACGACCGCAAGCAACAAGTTCTGTATCATGATTGGTTTGAAGAAGCCGTACCATTTGGACTTTTGCCGCACTTACAGGCTACCATTATGGCTCGGCACATTCGAGGCGATATCGATAGCTATATACCATTTTTATGGAAGTAGAAACAAAAAAATAAAGGAAATTAAGCCATGATGATTTTGGTCACTTACGATGTCAGTACTCAAGATGAAACAAGTGCTAAAAGGCTGCGCCAGGTTGCTCGCCAATGCCGAAATTATGGGCAACGGGTACAATATTCGGTGTTTGAAATCGAAGTTGACCCCGCCCAATGGACGATGTTAAAAGCCAAATTAGAAGGTATTATCAACCCTGAAACGGACAGTTTACGTTATTATTATCTTGGCAAAAACTGGCAACATAAAGTTGAGCATATCGGCGCAAAACCTGCGTTAGATTTAAACGATGTGTTGTTGTTTTAGCAAAATTTTGGTGGTATAAAGATAGATTGTTATAAGGTTATCTTAGGTGAAAAGCAAGAACATCGGGCAAAAGTGCGTGCGAACCGTAAGCTCTCATGTTTTTGCTGGAACATTCGCAGAATTAAATAACAACATGATTTTAAATGAAAATTTCCCTCACGGTAAAAATTCGGTTAGGTTAATCCTAGCCAAATTTCGCTTGTCTTTTAATGATTCGCAAAAACAGCGGTTTTTTAATTGTAATATGAATCAGTTACAAGATAGGCTGTCGCACCCCACACGGGTGCGTGGATTGAAACAAACCTCTCTTTGCTAAAACCAACTGAAAGCTCGTCGCACCCCACACGGGTGCGTGGATTGAAACTTTACGAATGATTTTTGATACTTGGGCTTTTGGTCGCACCCCACACGGGTGCGTGGATTGAAACGACAAGCTAGGCGACCCCGAGCAAGAAGGCAAAGTCGCACCCCACACGGGTGCGTGGATTGAAACAGATTGCCTATTATCGAATGGAGTGCGCAGGCAGTCGCACCCCACACGGGTGCGTGGATTGAAACAATTTTGTTGTCATCGCTTGGTGGCTGTAATCGGGTCGCACCCCACACGGGTGCGTGGATTGAAACATCACGCCCACCAATAATAGGCGGATAACCTGGGTCGCACCCCACACGGGTGCGTGGATTGAAACATAGCGGTTCTCACAATTAAATTACTTTCATTATGTCGCACCCCACACGGGTGCGTGGATTGAAACGCTGTACCACCACCCAACCGACCACCAAAATCGCGGTCGCACCCCACACGGGTGCGTGGATTGAAACTGGGGTCGCTTTACCCATGCGCCCAGACTTGACCGTCGCACCCCACACGGGTGCGTGGATTGAAACAGCAAATCTACACTCATTTTATCTCTCTTTGGCAGTCGCACCCCACACGGGTGCGTGGATTGAAACTACAGCTTGTAGGGCAGCAGTCGCCTGTACCTGTCGCACCCCACACGGGTGCGTGGATTGAAACAGTGATTCGGGCTGGGGTTGGTGGATAGTAGGGTGTCGCACCCCACACGGGTGCGTGGATTGAAACCGCTCGGTGGGTCGTGACTTGAGTTTTGACCGTGTCGCACCCCACACGGGTGCGTGGATTGAAACTTTACAAAGACCAGACCAGTTTAAACCAAAGAAGTCGCACCCCACACGGGTGCGTGGATTGAAACAACGGCTTCAGACGTGCTCATTTGTTCAAGCTGCGTCGCACCCCACACGGGTGCGTGGATTGAAACTCTTTTTCAACCTTTGCTTTGTTTTTAACCGAGGTCGCACCCCACACGGGTGCGTGGATTGAAACAATTCAAGCATATGAATATGTGTTGGTTGGTCTTGAGGTCGCACCCCACACGGGTGCGTGGATTGAAACATACGCTCACCAAGCACCTTATGAAGAATTGGCGTCGCACCCCACACGGGTGCGTGGATTGAAACTAAGTTATCCATTTGTAACTCCACTTGTTTTTGCGTCGCACCCCACACGGGTGCGTGGATTGAAACCTTTGGTATATCGCTAATTTGCGATAAATTGTTAGTCGCACCCCACACGGGTGCGTGGATTGAAACAATTTGTTGTCTTGGCATAAATCTGCCCCTTAAAAGTCGCACCCCACACGGGTGCGTGGATTGAAACTAAAATTAATCATTTGTTTTCCTTGCTTGCTTGTCGCACCCCACACGGGTGCGTGGATTGAAACCAACCGAGCGGCTAGTATTTAACCCAGTGCAAAGTCGCACCCCACACGGGTGCGTGGATTGAAACCGCAACGGTTGCCAAGGCAAAAACCGCCATTGAGTCGCACCCCACACGGGTGCGTGGATTGAAACCTCAAGGGGTATTGTTATTGCCCCGCTAATTAAGTCGCACCCCACACGGGTGCGTGGATTGAAACTAATGCTGCTTGGCTTTGGTTGCCCCAAGCCCCGTCGCACCCCACACGGGTGCGTGGATTGAAACCGACCTTTGCCATCGTTCCACATTTCTATATGGTCGCACCCCACACGGGTGCGTGGATTGAAACGATTTCGCCAGCTAAAACAATGGGTGTTTTAGCGTCGCACCCCACACGGGTGCGTGGATTGAAACAATACAATACATATATTTGCTTGAATACCCCATGTCGCACCCCACACGGGTGCGTGGATTGAAACTTTGTACGCAACCAAGAAATTAAAGAACTTGCGTCGCACCCCACACGGGTGCGTGGATTGAAACACCCATTGACATGCCAAGTCCAGCCGCCGCCGGTCGCACCCCACACGGGTGCGTGGATTGAAACACGGCATTACACGGCGATACGGGGCAAATATCTTGTCGCACCCCACACGGGTGCGTGGATTGAAACATGGAGTATGTGAGACATGATAATCAGACCTTTTGTCGCACCCCACACGGGTGCGTGGATTGAAACGGGGACGTATCACCCCATAGTGTATCGCCAAAGTCGCACCCCACACGGGTGCGTGGATTGAAACTCGCTACAATGTTAATATTGCTGTTATTCAAGGTGTCGCACCCCACACGGGTGCGTGGATTGAAACAGATTTGCTTTAATTGCGTATTCGGTCATAGCAGTCGCACCCCACACGGGTGCGTGGATTGAAACAGAATGTAAAACCAATCATGACCGAGATATCAAGTCGCACCCCACACGGGTGCGTGGATTGAAACTTCTAACTCGATTAATAATGTATCTACCGTGACGTCGCACCCCACACGGGTGCGTGGATTGAAACAGAGCAAGCGGCTGCACCAGTATTTGATGAGGTGTCGCACCCCACACGGGTGCGTGGATTGAAACACATCAACAGCTGAACATAGTATATATAAACAGTCGCACCCCACACGGGTGCGTGGATTGAAACAGTACCAGCCGTGACTTTATCACCAACGCCAGGTCGCACCCCACACGGGTGCGTGGATTGAAACATTGTTAAAGAGCAAAACCAAACAGGGCGTAACTGTCGCACCCCACACGGGTGCGTGGATTGAAACGTGCCGTTGCCGCCACCAAAAAAATCCAGTCCTTGTCGCACCCCACACGGGTGCGTGGATTGAAACACTAGCATTGAGTTTTATCCGAAATTTGCTGAGTCGCACCCCACACGGGTGCGTGGATTGAAACCCAGCTAATGGCTTACTAATTACCAGCTACGACAGTCGCACCCCACACGGGTGCGTGGATTGAAACATTATTGCCGCGTGTGATGCCTTGGCCTATGGTGGTCGCACCCCACACGGGTGCGTGGATTGAAACTGCAACATTCAATATCGCCGCTTATTGCGTAAAGTCGCACCCCACACGGGTGCGTGGATTGAAACTCGCTATCAAACCAACAGTTTTTAAGCATTTGGCGTCGCACCCCACACGGGTGCGTGGATTGAAACAAAGCCTGTGCCGATAAATGGCTGCACCCCATGGTCGCACCCCACACGGGTGCGTGGATTGAAACGTATTTGTCAAAGTCATCATTCATCATCGCCTCGTCGCACCCCACACGGGTGCGTGGATTGAAACATCTGCGCGGTGTGTTTATGACGCCTGAAACAAGTCGCACCCCACACGGGTGCGTGGATTGAAACTGAGTATTTAACTGATGGCAAAGAAATGATTAAGTCGCACCCCACACGGGTGCGTGGATTGAAACAGTTTTTTTTGTTTCAAATTGCTGTTTAAGCCAAGTCGCACCCCACACGGGTGCGTGGATTGAAACACTGGCTGGCTAGAATTTTGACATTTTAGCAAAGGTCGCACCCCACACGGGTGCGTGGATTGAAACAATTGATGGTCTGGGCGCTTGATACCCATGAATGTCGCACCCCACACGGGTGCGTGGATTGAAACAAGAGCAGTCAAGCGATCAAGCATATCCTGATGGGTCGCACCCCACACGGGTGCGTGGATTGAAACGGTGAGCCAATCTCAAACTATCACCGACTTTCCGTCGCACCCCACACGGGTGCGTGGATTGAAACATTGATGGTCTGGGCGCTTGATACCCATGAATTGTCGCACCCCACACGGGTGCGTGGATTGAAACCATCGATATCAGTAGGCGCAGGCGGCGCATCACTGGTCGCACCCCACACGGGTGCGTGGATTGAAACTTTAAACTCAATAGGATAAAAAGGCATAGCGACGTCGCACCCCACACGGGTGCGTGGATTGAAACAAAAATTTTCACCCATATCAAAACAAAAGGTGAGTCGCACCCCACACGGGTGCGTGGATTGAAACGGCACTGGCTGACAAGGCATGGAATACATAACTGTCGCACCCCACACGGGTGCGTGGATTGAAACGATGATAAGCTGCTCATCCTCGCTACTAAATCCCGTCGCACCCCACACGGGTGCGTGGATTGAAACTCCGCCCTCTCGACATAAGCATTATACACAATTCGTCGCACCCCACACGGGTGCGTGGATTGAAACCAAAATATGCTGGCGGCTGATGGCTCGACCGTGTCGCACCCCACACGGGTGCGTGGATTGAAACTGGCAAAAGCAATAGAAGTCACCAACGACCACGGTCGCACCCCACACGGGTGCGTGGATTGAAACTCAACGAAGCTGCCGCATTAATGTCCGATAACTGTCGCACCCCACACGGGTGCGTGGATTGAAACAAAACGTTCACAAGAAACGGGTCATAGCGATGGTCGCACCCCACACGGGTGCGTGGATTGAAACAATTTGTTTTGATTTAGTGTCGATAATCATATTGTCGCACCCCACACGGGTGCGTGGATTGAAACTCCTTTTAGGTTGGGTTTAGGAATTGAGCCTATGGTCGCACCCCACACGGGTGCGTGGATTGAAACCATCAATTCGGCATGATGGGCGGATGCATGCAAGTCGCACCCCACACGGGTGCGTGGATTGAAACGGCTTAGTTAGTCATCGCTAGATTCATGCGCTTGTCGCACCCCACACGGGTGCGTGGATTGAAACATGCACTTAACTCCACTGCCTGCTCAAAATTTAGGTCGCACCCCACACGGGTGCGTGGATTGAAACATTTTAGCCATGATATTTATCCTTTTATCTACTGTCGCACCCCACACGGGTGCGTGGATTGAAACTACAAAAAGGCGTCGCGGGATGGGGCGAGAAAGTCGCACCCCACACGGGTGCGTGGATTGAAACCTACCGAAGTTATGTATGACGAAATTGAAATTGTCGCACCCCACACGGGTGCGTGGATTGAAACTCGATTATCGGTTTGAGCAATTACGGTTTTCAAGTCGCACCCCACACGGGTGCGTGGATTGAAACACTTATTACGCTAGCGAGATTGATAAAAACGCTAGTCGCACCCCACACGGGTGCGTGGATTGAAACAAGCACTGCATCTAGCTGATTGAAGGTTGCCTCGTCGCACCCCACACGGGTGCGTGGATTGAAACATTTCGATAGCTTGCTGTGTCCGCTGGCTATCGTCGCACCCCACACGGGTGCGTGGATTGAAACAATCAAAACTAAGTAACGGAGTAATTCTACTATGTCGCACCCCACACGGGTGCGTGGATTGAAACACGCGCCCAAGTGAAATACTTGAAATGAAAATAGTCGCACCCCACACGGGTGCGTGGATTGAAACAAAACGGCGCATCTTTGAATTTATCATCTAAAGTCGCACCCCACACGGGTGCGTGGATTGAAACATGTAACGCTTAACCGCATTTGGCAAGCCTTTGTCGCACCCCACACGGGTGCGTGGATTGAAACAATGCCTTGCTCGTTGGTTTTTACCACCAATCCGGTCGCACCCCACACGGGTGCGTGGATTGAAACAATGGCGAGCAATACAAGTTACACACCTGACTGTCGCACCCCACACGGGTGCGTGGATTGAAACAAGTGATGCCGCTAAATCCCACCCACGGCAACATGTCGCACCCCACACGGGTGCGTGGATTGAAACACTGAGTATCTTAACGATATATACGCCTTTAGCGTCGCACCCCACACGGGTGCGTGGATTGAAACAATGGCGAGCAATACAAGTTACACACCTGACTGTCGCACCCCACACGGGTGCGTGGATTGAAACATAAAAACACTAAAACTACTCAAACAGGTGAAGTCGCACCCCACACGGGTGCGTGGATTGAAACCAAACGCTCACCATATTGATTGTAAGCAAAACGTCGCACCCCACACGGGTGCGTGGATTGAAACAATGAATCGCAGTATTTTTATTATCTTGACGTGTCGCACCCCACACGGGTGCGTGGATTGAAACATCAAGCATCTTTTTAACCTGGCTTACTACATAGGTCGCACCCCACACGGGTGCGTGGATTGAAACATGCGTTAAATATTCAAACATAAGTGACCTACGTCGCACCCCACACGGGTGCGTGGATTGAAACCCGTCGTTTTTACGCCACTCTACTAAATACCCTGGTCGCACCCCACACGGGTGCGTGGATTGAAACAGACACACAACCTTATGAAATCATTGAAATGGTGGTCGCACCCCACACGGGTGCGTGGATTGAAACTCACCGCGCTCTACTGTGTACCTATCAACTTGGCAGTCGCACCCCACACGGGTGCGTGGATTGAAACATCGACAGGCGATTGGCCACCGAAATAAAGGTGCGTCGCACCCCACACGGGTGCGTGGATTGAAACGAATAACAAGTCTTGGCTCTATCAAGTTTTGGGTCGCACCCCACACGGGTGCGTGGATTGAAACATCTGCTTTGTGCGGGTCATCAATAATGATTGCGTCGCACCCCACACGGGTGCGTGGATTGAAACCTCACGTTACTATCAAGGCTTCACCCGCTAAAAGTCGCACCCCACACGGGTGCGTGGATTGAAACATCAAAATTGTTACCTAAAGAAAGAGTGCGGTTTGTCGCACCCCACACGGGTGCGTGGATTGAAACATAACGCCGACTTGCTGATTCGCCATAGCAGTCGTCGCACCCCACACGGGTGCGTGGATTGAAACTCTAAGGTCATCACCACGCAACCAAGCTTTATGTCGCACCCCACACGGGTGCGTGGATTGAAACTCTTAATGCTTTACTACACAATACCAACTCTAAGTCGCACCCCACACGGGTGCGTGGATTGAAACGCCCTTAAACGGGGCTGTATGCGCTAAAACACCCGTCGCACCCCACACGGGTGCGTGGATTGAAACTATGATTTGCGCCATACTTATGCTAGTTGGCTTGTCGCACCCCACACGGGTGCGTGGATTGAAACTAGTTGGGTAGCGGTAACGGATAAAGTGGCTAGTGGTCGCACCCCACACGGGTGCGTGGATTGAAACTCGAATAAAGAAGGACTTAAACGCCCAGCAGGTGTCGCACCCCACACGGGTGCGTGGATTGAAACTGCTCCTGCTTCAACTCCTTTACCTAGTCTTTGTCGCACCCCACACGGGTGCGTGGATTGAAACCTATTGTTTGCATACAAATAAGACAAACTGCAACAGTCGCACCCCACACGGGTGCGTGGATTGAAACTGGAAGCAATGCGACCAATGTTGCTACCACCGTGTCGCACCCCACACGGGTGCGTGGATTGAAACACTGCTATCGTTTTTGAGCAACAGATTGTAGGCTGTCGCACCCCACACGGGTGCGTGGATTGAAACAAACTTTGAGAAGTTGCTGCGGACAACTTCAGGTCGCACCCCACACGGGTGCGTGGATTGAAACACTTGCTCAGCGCCAAAACCAACACCGCGTTGGCGTCGCACCCCACACGGGTGCGTGGATTGAAACAATAAAGCCCAAGTTACAGAAATCAGATTGCTTGTCGCACCCCACACGGGTGCGTGGATTGAAACACGAGCGAGCTGCTGAATCCGCTTTTGTGAGCGTCGCACCCCACACGGGTGCGTGGATTGAAACATACGAACATAAGCATTTTGTCTAGTAGTCTCGTCGCACCCCACACGGGTGCGTGGATTGAAACGCTTGAGTAAAGGTGTACACAGGGTCAGAAGGCGTCGCACCCCACACGGGTGCGTGGATTGAAACCCGACCCTTCCGACACCGCTATACTCGAAATGAGTCGCACCCCACACGGGTGCGTGGATTGAAACGGAGGGGTATTATGACGGGAAAACGATATTTTGTCGCACCCCACACGGGTGCGTGGATTGAAACATTTTCATTTTTCTAATCCTTATAACGATAAAGGTCGCACCCCACACGGGTGCGTGGATTGAAACTTGGGTTTGTGCTGTTGCGATTACTTCTGCTGTGTCGCACCCCACACGGGTGCGTGGATTGAAACATTGGTAGGTTTACTGATAGGTTTGGGTGCAGGTCGCACCCCACACGGGTGCGTGGATTGAAACTACAAAGATGGCAAATATTATTACTATCACGGCAGTCGCACCCCACACGGGTGCGTGGATTGAAACTTTACCATAAATAGATGAAGCTCTAGCAATATTAGTCGCACCCCACACGGGTGCGTGGATTGAAACAACTACTGGAAATCAACTGAAGCGCACATTTTGGTCGCACCCCACACGGGTGCGTGGATTGAAACACGAGCTACACGATGACCTCCTTTTAGTAATTCGGTCGCACCCCACACGGGTGCGTGGATTGAAACGCGGTAAAACGTAATGACTAGACCCGCTAACCGTGTCGCACCCCACACGGGTGCGTGGATTGAAACTTTGATATGCAGTCCCCAAGTCGAGTCGATATAGTCGCACCCCACACGGGTGCGTGGATTGAAACTATTAGACCAAAAATACAACAATTTAGATAGTAGTCGCACCCCACACGGGTGCGTGGATTGAAACGTATTGCTTGATAATCGCTTTTCCTTTGTTACTTGTCGCACCCCACACGGGTGCGTGGATTGAAACATATGATTAAGTATGACAATTATGATAAGCGTGGTCGCACCCCACACGGGTGCGTGGATTGAAACCCTTCGGCTGTTGAAACTCTGCTGGTTAATGAGGGTCGCACCCCACACGGGTGCGTGGATTGAAACCTACCAATTTAAAAAATGAGTTGTCTGAGTTTCGTCGCACCCCACACGGGTGCGTGGATTGAAACCGATGCTGCAACATCATCATGTAAAAATTATAAAGTCGCACCCCACACGGGTGCGTGGATTGAAACTCAAAATTGCTATCTATATCTAGCTGATAGCAGGTCGCACCCCACACGGGTGCGTGGATTGAAACCAACCAACGCGACATAAAAGTACATTCCCATCGTCGCACCCCACACGGGTGCGTGGATTGAAACCCGAACGAAGGCGGATAAGGTCGAGGGGTGAACGTCGCACCCCACACGGGTGCGTGGATTGAAACAAATTATACTACCTCAATATAAAACTAATACCGTCGCACCCCACACGGGTGCGTGGATTGAAACGAATCCAACTTGATCACCCAACTTATCTACCACGTCGCACCCCACACGGGTGCGTGGATTGAAACCAATCGTGGTTACGACAATCGCATGGATGTCCGGTCGCACCCCACACGGGTGCGTGGATTGAAACTTTTCGGAATGCGATTAAATTGGGGATTTTCAGCGTCGCACCCCACACGGGTGCGTGGATTGAAACCTTGTTATTAGTATCAAGCGAAGCGGGAACGATTGTCGCACCCCACACGGGTGCGTGGATTGAAACCTGCAATAATAACCGCTATTTCAGGTGCGATGACGTCGCACCCCACACGGGTGCGTGGATTGAAACAATATGACGCTCGCACTTTTTCAAATATCGCTAAAGTCGCACCCCACACGGGTGCGTGGATTGAAACATCACGCCATTGCTATACATCGGCTCAATAATGTCGCACCCCACACGGGTGCGTGGATTGAAACATAACAGTGAGCATGGCATTGGGATCACGGTTTGTCGCACCCCACACGGGTGCGTGGATTGAAACAACATCAGGATTTAGCGAGATATTTTTTTTAGTGTCGCACCCCACACGGGTGCGTGGATTGAAACCTGCAATAATAACCGCTATTTCAGGTGCGATGACGTCGCACCCCACACGGGTGCGTGGATTGAAACACAAGTAAACATTCTGTGACCATCGGTAGACGAGTCGCACCCCACACGGGTGCGTGGATTGAAACAATATGACGCTCGCACTTTTTCAAATATCGCTAAAGTCGCACCCCACACGGGTGCGTGGATTGAAACGCTGCGCTTTGTACTTAGCTATCAAAGAGTCTGTCGCACCCCACACGGGTGCGTGGATTGAAACTAATTTTTATGAACACGGCAAAAGCAGAGGTAAAGTCGCACCCCACACGGGTGCGTGGATTGAAACCTATCGTGTACGATGGGGTGTTTGTGCCAGTGTCAGTCGCACCCCACACGGGTGCGTGGATTGAAACAATACATCATGGCTAATGAGTTTATGCGAGAGAGTCGCACCCCACACGGGTGCGTGGATTGAAACTTTAAAGAGTTGTAGGTCAAAGCTCTCCATATTCTTGTCGCACCCCACACGGGTGCGTGGATTGAAACATGTTCGTGCCTGCTCTAAATAATCACGTTTTGTCGCACCCCACACGGGTGCGTGGATTGAAACTAAATACTGCTCTGCTTGCGATATCAAGATAGAGTCGCACCCCACACGGGTGCGTGGATTGAAACCAACACCCAACCAAAAGGAAAAAATCATGGCGGTCGCACCCCACACGGGTGCGTGGATTGAAACAAGCAATTTGTCGGTAGTCAATTTACCGTCTTGTCGCACCCCACACGGGTGCGTGGATTGAAACGAATTACCTGCATTTTGTAGTTGGGCTAGTAAAGGTCGCACCCCACACGGGTGCGTGGATTTAAACTATCAGCACTTTTATATTCAACCTCTACCCTTGTGTCGCACCCCACACGGGTGCGTGGATTGAAACTAGTCAGATTTATTTAGGGCTAGTCTCTTAATATAGTAAATCCTAAATTAAACTGAACAATGAATAACACAGTCATTGAGTGACTCAAACTGACTCATAGACAGTTGCACATTTTGCTTCACTACCGCCCACTTATTCTCTACAGGATTTAACTCAGGGGAATATGGCGGTAAGTATAACAAGGTTAAATTATATTGTTTAGCAATCTGATTTAAATTGCCACCCCGATGAAACCTTGCATTATCCATGATTAAAAAACGCTGTGGGTAGCTGTCGAGTTCATGTTTAGGCAAAGATTGACCAAGCGTGTGAAGCCAATTTTCTACCGTATCACGCTTACACCCACCTTCAAAGGTCACAGGTGCAATC
Organism: Faucicola osloensis; assembly: GCA_016888885.1. GTDB lineage: Bacteria > Pseudomonadota > Gammaproteobacteria > Pseudomonadales > Moraxellaceae > Faucicola. The sequence continues at coordinate 2,301,007 of CP069437.1, read as the reverse complement.
AGTTTAAATTCAGCCATACTCATTGCACCAATTAGATTTAACCGTTTACCTTTGTTGGCCTCAATTTTAGCATAGCAGGGTTTGCCAACAGGTGACCAACTACGCTGATAACTTTGTCTTTGGTAAAAGCCTGTTTCATCCATGAATAAGATATTGGATAACCCAAACCAAAACGCCATGATAGCTAAACATACGCTAAAACCTTGTTGTTTTACAGGGTCGGCTTCTTTAAAGGTAAAGGTCTTTTTTTAAATGTCCAGTTGATACGATGCAAGGTATCGACAAACGCATTGTAGGATATACTGACATCAGGATGGTCTTTTAAATATTGTTCTCGTAGCTGTTTAGCGGTGTCAAATTCCTGAGATTTGACGTATTGTTCAAAAGCAATAAGGTCGGTTATGATGTGTTTTACGCCGGTTGGTTGTGCTTTTTTAGGCTGGGTATTACCTTGTTCTTGATACAAATCTATCCAACTGTCTAGGGTATTGCGACAGATACCAAAGGTACGAGCGGTTTTACTTTTGTTGTTCGTTTCTTGCCAGTAGGCGATGGTGCGCTTTCTTAGGTCTTGGTCGTATAGGTTCGGCATGGCACTATCTATGAAAATTTAAATTGTGTTCATTATAATATAGGTTTAACTATAGATAAACACCCTACTACTACAAGTTATGAGATTAAATTTTTCTAAACGTCACTACTTGTCGTTTTACTATAAATACCCTATTGCATTCATGAACATGGTTTGACAGACTAAAGAAAAATCAACTTATGTCATCTCTATCATGTCAAACGCCAATCCCTATACCGACAATAGCTTTACGTCTTCTGACTTAAAGACCATCCTGCACTCCAAACGTGCCAATATTTACTACCTACAATACTGCCGCGTCATGCAAAAAGCGGCTTAGAAAAAAAATATCTATACAATAAATAAGCTGGAAACAATTCACCGCCACACAGGCGGCTTAGAAACTAAATGAACCGTATTGATAAACTTTCGTGACATTCACCGCCACACAGGCGGCTTAGAAAAGATACGCCTTTTGACCCAACTAGCATAATAGATTCACCGCCACACAGGCGGCTTAGAAAAATTGCACTTGTAAAGACACCCAAGCCCATGCATTCACCGCCACACAGGCGGCTTAGAAAATTCTCTAAAATCGTGATACGCCATTGAATCGATTCACCGCCACACAGGCGGCTTAGAAAGATATAATTGATGCGATTGGCAAAGTCTTTGAATTCACCGCCACACAGGCGGCTTAGAAAACAATCAATCAAGCATTATGTGATAGAATGTTATTCACCGCCACACAGGCGGCTTAGAAATATTTTTGATTTTAACGTCAAAGACGTCAAAGATAGGCAAAATTCACCGCCACACAGGCGGCTTAGAAATGAAAACTTTAAACTGGTATGTGCTAAAAATGATTCACCGCCACACAGGCGGCTTAGAAAGTATGTGTCTGCTTATTTGCCAAACCCAAGCCATTCACCGCCACACAGGCGGCTTAGAAATCTCGACTGATGATTCCCAGTGCTTTAAGAGCCTTCACCGCCACATAGGCGGCTGAGTCTTAATTAGTAAAACAGTGAAGTTTATTTATTTTTACTAAAGTGACCAAAAATAAGTGGGTGTGAAATTAAAATTCTTAAAAAAATGCGTGGTCACCAAATGGTCACCTTTTGGTCACCATTCAATTTCTGTAGTAAAAAAGGTGCCCAAAATCACAAAAGTGGTCAAAATTTCAATCCTCGAAAAACCACGTAAACCTTTGATATCACTGCAATAAAAAAGCCCCAATCAATCGACTAGGGCTTTTGGAATATGGTAGGCATAATCTGACTCGAACAGACGACCCCCACCATGTCAAAGTCGCTAGACCAATCTACCCTATTTGATATTAATGTACTTTAATACTCAAAGCTTTGATACGAGTGGGTTTCAAGTAGGTGTTTCAAAATAACATTAATGCGATTTAATGACAATTAAAAAATCATTTTGTAGTTTGGTCACGCAATATTGCGTGTTTTTTACCCCCACTCTTCTGATGTTTTTGATGGATAAGGCTGAAATTTATATTATTTTTATTAATGAAACCTTTGCACGAATAAACACACAAAAGTCCATTAAATTGGTATAATACAATAAAATCAATCACCTAGCAAAAGACACGACTATGGCATGGAAACAAACAGGGCAACTCTCCCTAGCAGACAGTCTCATTAACGCTCACAAAGCCATCGAAGAATTAGATGAACTACACAACCTAATTGACTGGCAAACTATCGAGCAAACCTTACGCCACGTTCATAGCAGTGAGCGTGGGGAATCTGCCTTTCACCCTGTCATCATGTTTAAAGTATTACTCTTACAAAAACTCTATAACCTATCGGATCCAGCCATGGAAAAACAACTGGCACGAGACTTACTATTTCGTCGCTTTGTTGGCCTATCATTAACGGATGATGTACCCGACCATAGCACCATTTGGCGATACCACAAACACCTAGGTGAGCTTAGACTGATTGAACCATTGTTCAACCAAATCAATGAGCAACTAGCCCAACAAAACATTTTTATCAAAGCGGGCAGTGTCAGCATCATCGATGCCAGTATCGTTGAAGCTAAAAACAAACGACCTAAGAAAGGCAAACACACCGACAATACCCAAGATAACGAAGCCGCCTATGTCAGTAAAAAAGACAGTACAGGTAAAGTAAAAACCACCTACGGCTTTAAAATTCATCTCAACTGTGATGAAGACAGCTTTGTCAAAAAGGTTGAAACTACCCCTGCCAATGTCCATGATTCCCAATGTTTTACCACGCTGTTAACAGATGATGAATCAGCTGTGTATGCTGACAGTGCGTATAAAAGCCAAGCCCATGATGACTACCTTGCCGAGCATGAACCACCGATAAAAAATCATATTCATGATAGAGCATGGCGCAATACACCACTTACCGAACAACAAAAACGTACCAATACCCAAAAGAGCCAAACCAGAAATACGGTAGAACGGGTATTCGGTCATTTTAAATTGCATTATGGGATGAGCAAGGCTCGTCATCTTGGCTTAATGCAATTTCATACCAGTACCTTGCTTGCTAGCATTGTGCATAATTTAAAAACCGCCCTAAGCTTGAAACGAAAATACGGACTGCCTTAGGGTTATTGTGTCTGTTGGTTGGTAAAACTAGCCAATAGACGTTAATTGACTGCAATTTGGGAGACTTTTATGCCAATTCGGTGACTTTTTTCGCTTCTTTAACACCAATTCCAGTTTTTAGTTGAGTTTGAAATTGGTGTCGAGAGATGGTCGCTGGTTTGTGCAAAGGTCTCTTAATTAAATTTAATTTAATTTATTATTATAATTTAATATTAAAAACTATTGTCTTATTAAAATGTTCAGTTTTTTAAATAATAAAGTAGACATTAGATTGTGATAATCATTTATATTATTTCAAAAATATCAGATTTAGCTTTATAAAATCAAATTAAACTGTTATCAATTTCATTACTTTGCTATATGAATGGCAGGTTAATTTTTATACAACCTATTCTTGGATTATTCCTAAAATGACTTTTAGAAGCATTGGTTTGGCAAATCAATTGACAATGATTGTCAATTAAGTTTTCGCTTTTTCCACTGCACTTGTAGATAAAAATCTCATAATCCTGCTTGGGGGTTGTTTTGAGAATGTGGATTAAAAAACATCCTTAAAATCAGGAAAATATCATATAATAATTCATAATTGAATGATTAAATGCTAAAATAGTAAATAAACAATCAAAAATGAATAATTACGAGATAGTAACTTAGTATGCGATTTGACTTTTATACGCCCTCTGAAATTACTGATATTTTGGGCAAACGCCTGAAGCAACAGCGTTTGTACCAAAATTTGACGCAAGCTGAACTCTCCCAAAAGGCAGGCATTGGACTAAGTACCATTTCTCGTATTGAGTCAGGAGAAGGAGGAACGCTCGATAACGTTATCCGCTATGCCATGTCGGTAGGGCTAGTCAATGAATTTGCCAACCTGTTTGCGAATAACCCTAAGACGATCGATGAAGTGATTGCACAAAAAACGTCACGCAAACGGGCTTCAAGCAAATCGTAAGTGATATGGATATTAGACTACAATTTGGTATTTAGCCACGAGATGTGAGAGGAAGTGAAAGGATATGGCTATTCAGAAAATCTTTCAATCATCAATAGATGCCATTGAGGTTTATTACGATGGGTTTGGTGAACACCGTTTAATTGGTTACGTCACCTTACAAAACAACCGACCTGTATTTGGCTATGACCCTTCATGGCTGGCATCGGGTTATGAGTTATCGCCCATTGAGATGCCGTTACAATCCAAGCTTTACCAAGGTAAACATCACTCCTCGCACTATTTATGTGGCTTGATTGCTGATAGTTTACCTGATGGTTGGGGTATGTTGTTGATGGATCGTTTTTTTCGCAAAGAACTTTCTGTAGCGGTTAATGATGTGAACGTCTTGCATCGGTTGGCATACATAGGTGACAGAGCCATGGGGGCACTCAGTTTTAGACCTATACATCATAGTACCACCGATGATGCTGAACTAAGTCTAAGTCAAATTGCTCAAGCAAATGAGAAGATTTTATCTGGTCAAGATAGCGAGATTTTAGCTGAGTTAATCGTGGTTGGCGGTTCACCACAAGGTGCAAGACCTAAAGCCCTAGTGATGTTTGATATAGACACACAAACTATCAGTACCGATTTGAAACAAACGTATCAGCATAATACTCATCCAGATGACACGAATCACGCCACACCTTGGCTCATCAAGTTTCCTGCACAGCATGAAGATAAAAGCGTGTGTCTGCTTGAGGCACTTTATGCCGATATGGCGACCCAAGCAGGGCTGGTCATACCTAAACATCATTATTTTAATATTGATAGCAACCATGCGGCATTTGGCGTAGAGCGGTTTGACAGGGTGTCAAATACAATATCAAGCCAAGGTAATGAAAAAGATCATCAAAGAAAATCAACTCTTGAGCGGGTACATATTCATACGCTGGCTGGTTTGCTTGACCTAGATTTTCGTCTACCCTCATTGGATTATTTGTCATATTTACGATGCGTGCGAATGATGACACAATCACAAGCACAGGTTGAGCAGGCGTATCGCCACGTTGTGTTTAATGTGGTGATGAATAATAAAGACGATCATAGCAAAAACTTTTCATTCATGATGGATAAGCATGGTAACTGGCGACTCGCCCCCGTTTATGATGTGACCTACAATACAGGCATTAACGGTTATCACCAGATGGATGTATGTGGCGAGGCTCAAAATCCTACGCTTTCTAATTTGTTGAAGCTTGCCAAATTGGCGGATATTAAGACTAGCCATGCTAAAGCAATAGTAGAGCAAGTCGTGATTACCGCTGAGCATCTGTTAGCGATCATCAATGATTATCCGATTCATAAGGCGTTAATAGCAGATGTGCAGCGTGATATCAATACCAATGTTAGTAGGATGGTAAACACCTCATTGCGTAGATGAAATTGTAAATGTGCTACCAACCTATTGGCAGGTCGATAGCTCTATGGATACCATTCTTGGCGAAAACTGGTTTCTTTTTCGATTTCGGTTTTTCGGCGTGTGGCGTTATCACTGACGATAGCAAGATGAAATGCAGGCTTTATGTCAAAGGCAGACATGAGCCAAACTACCACCTTTTCACCTGTGATTAATACTTATATTCTTATAGTACCGTCACTTCATCACTAAAGTTATCACTTACCCTTTGTCCATTACACAGTACCGAATACACCATGCAATCAAGTTTTTGTTTTTGCGATTGGAACTTTTGTGCAAAACCGCTCGATAACTGACAATCGCCATCGGATAACATTAAGATATCGGCTTTAATGTAGGTATCTTGCGAGCCAATGATTTGCATTGAACGTTGTAAAGGCGTTTTAAAGTCTGTACCACCACCGAAACCCTGTTCAAGAAAATGTAACAGCCCTGCCAAATCTTCTGCCCCATCAAGGCGATATTCTTTTAGCTGACCACTTGAGCCAAATAAAATGACATACAGCGAGCGTTTTTCTTGTTTTAAGATGTTGGCTATGGCGAATAGTAAGGCTTTGGCTTTATCAATTGGTTCACCACCCATACTGCCTGACGTATCAAGACACGCCACCACAGGACCTGTGGTTTTGGGTTGTTGGTAACTTTCGTCTTGGGTAACGTTGGTAATGCCTGATAGCTGATAGGTGATGAGATTTTTTTCGAGCAGTTTGGCATAAAATAGCATTTCCAAATCTTCATCTTCTAGGTTTGCCAATTCGCTTGGCAATAGTCGCATCAGGTCATCACTGCGGTGTGTGCCGTGGACTTCGCTTTTACTGGCTTGCGGAATTTTGATTTGGCGTTTTTTCTCTTCGGCGATGTAATTTCGCCCCATTTTTTTGGCAAGGTCTTTGATGGCTTGGTTATGTTGTAGTTGTTTAGCAAGGCTGATAAAGTCTGTACCTTGTCGCTGTAGGCTCTCTAGTTGTTCATAGTTAAAACCAGCGTCTGGACAAAGTGCTAAAAATTCCGCCATTTCGTCATATTTATCGCTGACCTTTTGCAAAGTGGCTTGAAAGGTTTTTAATTTTTGTACAATATTTGGGGGAATATTTTCATCACTGATTTCATCGAGATAATCAAGCGTATCGTCCGATTGTAGGCGTAATTGCTGGATAAACTCTGGGGTTAAGGCGTGTTGTTTAAAAAAATCTTGCTGAGCATTCCAATCGGGTTCGGGTTCTTGTTGTCCATCTTGTTGCAAGTCCCAAAGTCGCCATTTGGTCGCGCCGATTTTGTTGCGAGATTCTTGTTTAAGCCTGCGAATGGTGGGTTCCCATTCTAGGTCAAAGGTTGAAAAAAAGCGGTTTTTTGCCCTTTCCCAACGTGTCGGCGTGGAGGTAGATGCTTGTAAACAGCGAGTAGAGAAATCGTGGCAGTTGTTAAACAGTAGCCCATAAAAGTTTTTTTCACCAACGTGGCTGTGGGCTTTGTTGGCGACTGGGTCGCTACCGACTGCGCCGTGCTTGTCGCACGATACATAGATTTTTGTGCCGTATAGGCTTTTGGATGAAAAGTCTTGGTAATCGCTTAGGCGAACGCTGCTATCTGCGGTGAGTAGGTTATTGACGACAATGTTGGATATTTCCCCATTTTCGACATAGATGCCTGAGTGTTCTGCTCCGCCAAGTAGGTCGCAATAGACGACACTGCCTGCGACTGGGGCGACTTTTTCTCTAAAGTTGCTATCGATAAAGTGGCGAATGGGTTTGATGCCGATACTAATGGCGATACTACCGACCATGTTCATTGCACCTGTGGCGAATGAACCGACTGCAGATACGCTCGTTTTGGCTACGTTAAAAAGACTGCCTAACATATCTTTCGCCTATAGCCAAATGTTGTTTTCAAGTTGTTGTTGTAATAGACTTTTTTGGTTTGGGTCGTCGGTTATATTTTGTTTAGCTTGTATTGCATTGATATTTTGGCGAAGGGTTGGTTTTTTAGACTTGTTATCCCATTTCCAAACGTTGTCAAAATCCCATTCTAATGTATTTTCAAAATAAAATTGTGTTAATTGAATGGGGTCTATTTCTGTACCTTGTGTTTGTTCATATTCATTAGTATTGATATAGAAGCTATCATCGATAACAACATCTTTATTTTACCCCACTCTCAACACTTTTAAGCGGGGTTGAAACAAAAAAGGCATGAACTTAAACTTTAATCAATGACCAAAAAGATTAGAGGATAAGCCATGCCCATTGATGAATTTATCATTAAAATCTATCTAATGGTAGATGACTACTACAAAAAGATTGTAACAAACCGGCTAAGACAAGGCGGATATGCACCAAAGCTAACCGACAGTGAAATTATCACCATGGAGATAGTGGGTGAGTTTTTACAGATGGACACCGATTCGCAAATCCATCAGTATTTTAAACAGCATTGGCAAACATGGTTTCCACAAATAGGCTCATATCCAAACTTTGCCAAGCAATGCGTCAATTTGTTACAAGTAAAAACTTTGATACAACAGCATATCGTTAAACAGCATGGGCAAGACAACATTCATTTTATTGATGGCTTTCCCATTCCGGTGTGTCAATATGCCAGAGCCTATCGGCATAAAACCTTCAAATACGAAGGCAGTTATAGTTACTGTGCCTCAAAGCAACAAAAATATTTTGGCTTTGAAGGACATTTACTTATTAATCTATCGGGCATGATAACCAATTTTACCTTTGCCTCTGCTAAGATAGATGAAAGGCTTGTTGCACCTGATATGCTTGATAATATCAAAGGCTTGTTAGGTGCAGATATGGGCTATATTAGCCCTGATTTATCTGAGTATTGCTTTAAGCGATGTGTTGATTTGCAAACACCGCTTAGAAAAAATATGCCCGATAAACGACCAATCAGTGTACTTAATCGTCTTAAAAATGCTCGTCGCAATATTGAGACGGTGATTGGTCAGTTATCACAGCGGTTTAACATGCAAAAGGTGAGAGCTAGAGATTTATGGCATTTATCCCACAGATTTATGCGTAAAATCTTGGCTCATAACTTCTGCTTTGTAATCAATAAACAGTTAGGTAATCCCCCACTTCAGTTTGAATTGCTTATTTCAAGTTGAGAGTGGGGTTTATTTTCGTAAATAATACTACTTAATTTAAAATCTTTAGGGGCTTCGATCTCCCCAAGTACGCAATTATGAATCTTGCTTGCTACTCCACTATAACTTATACCTGCAAAATAAGTCCAAAGAGAATTACTTATGTTTAAATCAGAACTTGAAACAAAACAATTTTCAATTATAGAGTTATGCATATTGTGACTGATAGCTGCTTTGTAATTATCTTCCTCAAAATCTTCATTCGACATTAATAAAGCTTTACAGTTTTTAATATGACTGTTATCTAATTCATGTGTAATTCCAAAATTAATCAATAATAAATTTTCAATGATGCTTTTTTCACTTACTTTATTAAAAATATATAACAGGATATTTTCATGCTTAATTTCAAATCCATTACCATTGTAATATCCTTTAAAGTTAATGTTTTGCCAAGTGTTAATCGTTGAACAGTCAATATTAGCTATTTGTTTAAAGTGGTAGCCTTTTTGCCCTACATTAGCACGTTGTAACCCTAACAATTCATCGACATTACCAATTAAAATTGGGTCGTCAGCCGTTCCGCTACCTTCATAGCCTTTGATAACATTACCGCTAGTAGGTTGCTGATTACTAGACTTCATTAAATTTGATTGGTCATCAGTAGCAATATCCTCAGATTGTTCAATCTTAAAGTAACCTAAAGTGGTATTTTTTGAAATACTTAAAAATGAATTAGTCTTATTTGGACTTCTCGATGAAATTCCACTCAATATAATGCCACTAAATGCAGAATTTACTGCAGAATTTCTGGATGAATTAAATTGGTTCATTTTTTCATCTGCTCTAGTAATTCTATCTACCACACCATCATCTTGAGCCTTAATTTTTACTGTTCTAGAGTTTAGATTACTTTTATCCATAACTACTAATTTAACTAAGTCTTGCCCTTTTTTAATCTTAACATTTTCTTTTACATGCCAAGATATTTCTATTACACCTTCGCTTGCTTTTAAACCATTTGGTTGAATTTGTAAGGTTTTTTGGACTGTTTTAGTTGCATTGGTTTTTGCCCCCAAAATATTTTTAATTAAATCCCTAACTTTGAGAATATTATTTGGATTATTCCACAAACAATCTTTTAACAACATCAAATCCGAAAAATCCACTTCATCACGCTCATTCGTCACCGCCGACACACGCAACAAATGCAACACCTTAAACAACTTCCTATCCGATAAAAACTCATCGGCATCTTCCTTGAAAACTTCCTTATGTTTCGCCCAAATCGCCATAATCGCCTGTTGCACATCATCAGGGAATACCACAGATTCAGCTTGTTGGCGAATATCATCCAACTCCGCTTGGGTCAGCTTATACTCATCCTGTACACCCTGTGATTTTGGTAAATTAAAAAACGCTGGAATATCGCTACTATCGACATAATCCACCAGTTTACGCACCAAAAAACGGTCGTAAAGAGCCGACAAACTCTCATCACCATTGGGCAATTCATTGGACGCAGACACCAATGTCTGTAGCGGAATATCTTCGGTATTTGTGCCATTATGGTATTTACGCTCATTGAGCACCGTCAGCAATGCATTTAAAATAGATGAACTTGCCTTAAAAATCTCATCCAAAAACTGAACAGAGACTAGATAATTATGACAGACAGGCGTAATAAATGATGGGAAGATATGGGAATAACTAGGATTTAATGGGATGAAATAAAATAAGATTGCATAGCGTGAAATGATAAATATGTATCATTTATAACTGACCTATTCTGATAAATCGAATAGGTCTTTTTGTTGGTTGGTAGATTTTCGCATACGAGCGAGGATTTCATAGATGTATGGTAATGATAGGTTAAATTGTTTGCCAAGCTCTTGGTGGTTGCGACCGTTAAATGCCTCCCATATTGCTAAGTCACGCTCATGGGCGACCCAAGGGCTGTATTTTTGGACGTAGAACATACTGCCACCCCAGTATTGGCTAAGTTTGTGGGCGATTTCGTTGGCGATTTGGGTGGCGGTAGCTTCGTCGATATCAAGCGTTTTGGCGATGGTCTCACCGCCTATGGTGCGAACGTCATTGAAAAAGCGGTCTGCTTGCTCGTTAAATTTGCCACGCTGTCTTTTTTGCTTTGGCATATATGAACCTAAATTATGATAAATATGTATCATTTTACTTGTATTTAAGGTGAAAAGCGACTTCGGCGACGTATTTGGTGATAAAAAAGTCCCAGTGGGTGCTGGGGCGGTGGTTGGCGTAATGGTGTTAGGCGGTGGGTGGTTGAAGTTTGGCGTAGGTTTGGATGAAGGTGGCATAATTGGTTTCTGATATGGCTTTATATTTGCCTTCGCCTGTGCTGATAAGCCATTTGAGTAGCTCAGATGTGATTATTTCATGGTCGATTGTGCCTTTTTGTATGGCAGCAAGGACGGCTTTGGCACGGGGTTTTAAAATACGCATTTCCCATTTTTTGAGTGATTCGATAACGGTACTGGCTTGTGACATGGTGAGCCATTGTAGAAATTGTACGCCTGTTTGGCGTTTGACGTAGTTGGCAAGGGCGGATTCTCGGGGGTCACGGACTTCGCCCAATGCGTGCAGGGATAGCCATAGGTGGCGGATAAGTTTGGATTGGTCGTCATCGGCTTTTTTGAGTTTGCCTGCTTTTTGGGGGGCGACTTTGAAGCCTTTGGTTTTGAAGTCGTCTAGGACTTTGTTAAGCTCAGGTATTGTCATGGCTTTAGTACTGTTTTTGCTTGTGATGCGGATTAGACTGGCTCGGTAGGTGTCATCGTCTAGGTGCAGTTGTGATTTGGCGACATGGATAAGTTGGATAAGTTTTTTGCGGTCTAAGCCTTTGCTATGGTTAGGGGTGGTTGATTTAATGTCTGCTGTCATAAGTGTCTCTATATGTTGGCGGTATAGGGTTAGTCGGTTTTGGGTCGCTGGGTTCATGGTTTTCTTTATTTTGGTTACAAAAAAGGCGTATCACCAACGCAATACGCCTTTGTATAGGTTGATTGATAGGTTAGTTCACTGCGTCTTTAAACGCTTTACCTGCCTTAAAACTTGGCGCTTTATAGTTAAAACCACGAGCCAATAAAAAGGCACAGAAATTTGCAATATCGACAGGGTTGCCTTTCTCTAAACTTTGGGTTAAAAGGTTAGAGAGTTCATCTTCAGTGCAAGATTGCCAGCCGCCGTAGCCTTCTGCACGTTTTTTAGCCAATCTTTTTTTCATGTTATCCGCTAAAATCTCAATTGCAGTTTCATCAAGTTCTCTGACTGAGAAAATTAATTGTGCGAACTTATATCTATTATCATCCATATCACAAAAGGTATCAAATTGACGCTCATACTTTTGTAGAAAAACAATTTTTCTGTCTTCATAAAAGTCAGATTCTTCTTTCTTGACAATACAAAGTCTTGGATGTTTTTCAATAACATTTAATCCAAGCATATCGATTACTTGTAGCTTTCTATTATCCATTTTTAATATCCTTCAAAAAAGACTAGCCAAAAAGCCAGCCTTTAAACATTGATTTAAACGGGTTTAAACGCTATTTAACAGCATCTTTTAACGCTTTACCTGCTTTGAAAATTGGGGCTTTTTTGGCAGGTATTTGGATGGCTTCGCCCGTAGCAGGGTTACGCCCTTTCTTTGCCTTACGTTCGGTGACTTTGAATGTGCCAAAGCCAACCAATGTCACATCTTCGCCATTTGCCAATGCGTCAGAGACTGCTTGCGTCAACCCATCCAATGCTTTACCCGCATCTTTTTGATTAAGTCCGCTTTTCTCAGCGATTTTGGCGATAAGTTCAGATTTGTTCATACTATTTTCCTTTTTAGGTTTAGTTGACTTGGAAACCGCCAAGTCGTCGGTTTTAAATTTCTTTTTAAATCGCTTAATTAAGGTTTCTTCATCACACTTACCTTCAAAATAAAACCCACAATCTAAGCATTTAATAATTGAAAGCTGCATTGAAAAGCTACTATCAATATCTAAATCTATATTTTTGCATTGTGGGCAATGCAGCTCACTTTCATCTTCAGATAGTTGTTGACTTGCAATCGTTCCCATCACTTCACCTCAACTTCAAACGGCTTAATTTCAAAAAACTCTTGACCGCTTTTGATAGTCACACCTGCCACGTCTGCCACGGCTTGGGGTTCGGCTAGGATGGCTTCTTTATTCACCTCTTCTTTGATACGGATAAATCGGGTCAAGCCTTTTTCTTTGAGATTGGCAAGTACGTCTTCGATTTTGCGTAGGCTGACGCTTGGTGGGTTAAACCGCCATGAGACTTCGCCTGTGATGAGATTGGCGGTTTTTAAGCCTTTTTTGAGTAAGGTGCTACGGTTGGCTTCACACCATGTTTGCACGGCGGTGGTCATGGCTTGAATTTCTAGTTGGATTTTGGTGATGTCGCCTTTGTGACTGTCGGTGATTTCAGCGATTTTGTCGTTCATGCCAGTTTCGATACGCACGATTTCTCGCTGTTTATCGCCGATTTGGCGGATAAATTCCATCACTTGGTCTTTGCTTTGGCAAGCTAGGACGCTGGCAACGGTTTTGATTTTGGTGGTTTTAGCCATTGGGTTGCTCCTTATAAGGCATGGGCTTGGGTGTGTTGTTGGGATTGTTTAAATTCAAACTCGTCAATACTTAATAGAAAGCGGACTGCCATTGTCGCTGTCTGTAATGCTTCAGCTTTGACATTATTAAGACTAGTTTTATGTGGTTCATAGACTAGTTGAAGCGTGTCTTTAGTTAGTTCACCAAATTCTTCACCAAGAATGGCAAGTGCGTGTAATGGGTCATTTGGGTATTGGGGGTACTTACCCATAGCTTTGCCTAGTTCAAAGCAGATTTGGTCTAAAACTTGGTTAAGCCTTGAGGGTCGTTGTTCCATGATTGATTCCTTATAAATTGGTGGGTAACGCTGTCGCTAACCCACCCTACGGTGGTGGTTTAAAGTTAAACGTTATTAATAATGTCAGCATTGACGACGGGTACGCCAAGCTCGGCTGCCATATTCATTGCTCCAGTCAGTAAATTGCCCACCGCCAGCGGATACAGCAGGCTTTGCACAACTTTGCCACGGTTGTCAGTCCGCACAAGACGGCTGGCGATGGCGTTGATACCACTGTCATCAATGATGTTTTTTAGCTCGGCTTGTTTGCCTAGACGTTTGGTTAGATACGTTCCAAGTTCGCTTGGGGCAATCGGTTCAAGCGTGACGATTTCACAGCGTTGCACCACTTCACGGATGGCTGGGTTTTGCTCGGATAGCTTTAACGCCAGTTCGTTTTGTCCGATTAAAATGATGCCTAGCAATTTGTCGTAGCCGTCTTCTAATTCAAAAAACCGCTTCAAATGCTTTAAGGTTGGGATTGGCAGACTATGGGCTTCTTCAATGAGTAATACATGGCTGTTGCCTGCCTTGTGGCTTTCTTTGAGTACGTTATGCACTTGGCGGAAACGGGCTTCAGGGCTACGCTTGGCATTTTCAAGCGGGCTTAATGCGTGCAAAATCGCTTCGGCGATGTGGGCGGCTTTGAGCGTTTTGCCTTTGATGTCGTTGTCTTCGGCGGCTAACACATAGGGTTCAATGACGATTATCGACTGATTTTCACGCTTCAATCGGTCAATCAAGTCACGTTTAAGGGTGGTTTTACCTGCTCCGCTCTCACCTGTCACGGCAATAAAGCCCCCGTGTTTGGCGGTGTGGTGCATGGCGGCACGCACATAGGTGGTGTCGGTGGATTGGTACAGTTCATCCGCACTGCGAATGTCACTGGTAAAGGGGTTGGTAAACAGTCCAAATTGCTTTTTTGCCGTTTGGGATAGGGTTTGTTTGCGTAGTAGCATAAGGTCGTCCTCTTGTTGCTGGTTTTCAGTTTGGGGTTGTTGAATTGGTTGATAAAGCTCCAAAATGCCAAAATGGGTTAATGCTTGGTTGATTTTGTTGTCAAAATCGGCTTTGGCTATCTTTTTAGGATAAGTACCGTGATTGATAAAGTTGTTCACAGCTGAGGTACTGATACCGATTTCTTCTGCAAATTGGCGTTGGCTGATATGATGCTGTTCAAGTAATGATTTTAGGTTCATTGGTTCACCACTTTTAGATAGTTAATTGGTTCGCCCTGACGGATACGGTCGATGATTTCGTCAATGGCGGTGGCGGGTACGCCATTGGGATATTGGGCTTGTACTGCCTTATAATGCTCGGCTGTCCAGCCATCGCCGATGATACCCTTAATCTGCATAGCCGCTTCCACATGAGTAAGCGGTTTAACCTCACGGTTTGGTATATGGGCGGTGGTGTCAATGGTCGTGCCTGCTCTGGTGATAACCGTTGGCACGTTGCCGTCAAGGTGGCTGTTGTCCACGTCTGCCATTGCATTAACTACACCGTCATAAGCGGCTTGTTTGGCTTTGCGGGCTTTGTCCACCTGAGCTTCGGTATCAGCGTTGTAGGCGGCTTTCATCATGGCTTTGCGGTTGGTGTCTGCCATGCTATCGGGTTTCGCTATGATGGTTTCACCAATAACTGGAGCGGTTATGGTAAAGCCCGCAAAGTCGGTGGCAACTGGGCTAACGGTATAAACTTGACCGTTAAAATGCACGTCAATATCGGGTACTCGGTAAGGGTTGACGACAATCTCAACTTCGGCACGTGGGTAAATCTGTGGAATATGGGTCAAGTCGTAGCCTTGGTTGCCATAGCCTTTGATGGTGTGAGTGACGGTCAAGTCACCACGTACTTTCATGGTTTTTGGCTTGGTGGTAACCAGTTCTCGGCATATCTCAACGCTTGGAGCTAGGCGTAACTGCTCACGCTCGATGGTGAGCCATATACGGTTACGTGTGTGACCATGACGGCTATGGATGGCGTTGGCATTAAAATGGGTACGCCATTTGGTTGCGTAGGCATTTAGTTCGTCGATGGATTTGACGTTTAAAAAAGTTAATCGGCTTTCAAACTTAGTTTCGACGATATCCTGTGCCTTTTCGACACTGCCTTTAGCACGGCTATTGCCTGTGGCATGGACGATTGGGGTAATGCCTAATCGCTCAAGGTAGTTAAGAAAAAAACCGCTAATATTGGCAGAGCCTCTGTCCATACCGAGTCCAAAGGGTACACCGTGCATAGGGTCGTTGCCGTCACGTTTTTGGATGGCATTGGTAAATACATGAATCAGGTTTTCGCTCGACTCTGCCCCTGTGACGTATTCAAGGTAAAGCGCCCCGCTGTAGTGGTCGGTGATGACATAGCGAATGACACGGTCGTTCTCAATCCGTTTGATGTTTTGCGGTTTGTTTTTATAAAATTCTTTTTCTTCCATGACCGCCAAGCCGCCTTTTGGCAAGTAGAATAATACACACACGGACGCATCAATTTGCCATACATGGTTGGGGTGTAGGCTACGTTGCTGAGTGTGAGCTGTGGGTGTGGCAAGCTGGTCGGGATGGCAATGATAAGCACGCAATGCCCGCAAAATGGTGGTGGTGTCAACGTCGGGCAGTTTGCCATCGGCTCGCAAAATCTCGGCAGCGTCTTTGACCGACAAGATGCGTTTGCCATTGGCACGGGTGGCAACTAAAATCATGCCACCAATTAACTCGGCTTGCTCACGGGTAATAGTGCTTTTGCCTTTATCAGCTCTAGGTTTGCGTGTGCCTGATTTTGTTTTTCGGCTTAGTCCTGCTTCTTTGAGTTTGGCATAGACTTGTTTGTTGGAGCAGTTGAGAAATACCGCCGCTTTGTCGATAAGTGGCGTAACCTCACCATGTTTGGCTTTGTCGATGTTGTCGGCAAGTTGTCTTAAGTAGTCTAAAGTAGCGGTATCCATTTGGTTCTCTATTTGTCTAAATCGGCTTCGGTGTAAGTGGATAATTCAAAATCGGGAATATCGGCAGGTTGGCTATCTGTGTCTAACCAGTCGGGCTTCATCATAATCTCTAAGTCCACACCCACCTCAAAGCCAACTTGAGCGATGCGGTTATAGACAACGCTGATGTCCTGCTGGATTTTGTCTTTTAGATGCGGTAAAAAGTTTTCCCCTGCTTGGCTGGTAAGTAGCTCGACTTTGGCGTTAAATTGGCTAATCGCTGTGAGTACTGAGGCACTGGCTTGGGCAAGTTCGTCATTGATGTGTTGTTCGACTTCGATTTGCACTTGTTTAAATTGGTCAGGTTGTTTTCGTACCGTTAGTTTGCTGTCAAGCTCGTTGATTTTGCGGTCTTTGCCTGCGAGTAATTCCTCTTTGGCGTTGTTGTCGGCACGGGCTTCTTTGAGAGCTTTGCGTAGTTCTTTGACAGACATAGTTTCGATATCATCGAGGGTGATTTCGCCTAGGCTTTCGCCGTTGTTCAGCGCTTCTAACTGGTCATCATCAAGGGTAATAAGTTCAAGCAATTTGCTTTGGCTATCAATTTTGCCCAAAAGCGTCGACGTCGACGTATTTGAGAATTTGAGTACCGCCTGCATAAAACGCTGGGCAGTGCGTTGTTGAAAACCTAGTATTTCAAGGCGACTGGCGAACTCACCATGTGGACACATTTCACGCAAAATTAGTAGGCGTTTACCCATTTCAAGGCACGCTTCCACCGTGCGTTGTTGGTAAAAGCGGATTTCGTCTTCAAGTGTCCCAATGGTAAGGTTGCCTTGATAGCCAAGATTCTCTGCTAAACGGGCAGTTGCAATAGCTAGTTGATTGGCTGGTGTGGGTGTAATGTCTTTCATTGTTTTTCCTAATTGTTTCTGTAAACTCTGTCGTTGATTTCTGCTATTCGACGGGTCATGCGGTTGTATTCGGTTTGGTAGCTAATCGCTATTTGTAGTAAAGCGATTGATAGCTGATAGCGTCCGTCTTCTCGCTTTTCGACAAAGCCCACTTCCATTAAATCGTCAAGGTCACGGCAGACATTGGCAGGTGGAATACACAGTCTTTTTGCTAGTTCGCTAACACTAATCCCTGCAAAAGTAGATGACTGCATGGCTTTGATGATATTTAGGGCTCGGATAGTTGCGTTTGCCATGTTACCTCCTAGTAAAAACGTCCACTGCATTGATAGTAGCGTTGTTCAAGATAGCTGTTGTCAGCTTTTTCGATAAAGTACAGTGTGCCAAGGACGATGCTTGCAAACAGATAAAGCAAGGTGAATCCGCTGATTTGCTGAGTGAATTTGATTTTCATGGTGATGTCCTTATGCAGATTGTTCTTGAGATTTGATACCCATTGCCACGGCAATCTCATGACCCAAACCACGTTTGCCTTTGACCAGTCCACATAGCACACGGCTACAGTATTCGGGATTATAGTTACGCTCTTCTGCCCAGTCTTTGAGCGTGATGCCTTTGGCAGTAAGGCTGTCACGAAAAATGTCAGCAGGGGTTTTCTGTGCGACGGATGTTGTCGGTTGAGTTGGCTTGGGTGTAGTGGTTTTTCGAGTCATGTGATAGAATCCTTATGTTGAATTTATGGAACATTAAATAGTCATATATGTTTCATTGGATAGGCATATAATGTACGATGTATCATACATTGTCAAGGGTTTTGTATTATGAATCGTACTTTTTTAAATTCTAAACCTGAACGTATTAAAGAAGAGCGTAAAAGACTGGGCTTGACCCAAGAGGAGGCGGCGGAAAAATGCGGAATACGCCGTCAGCAATGGATTAGATATGAGAAAGGAACATCTGAATTTGACGGTGAAGCATTGCGAAATTTTGGGGAAGCTGGTGCAAGTATTAGTTACATTTTGACTGGTGAGCGCTCAAATGTAACATCAGTCGGACATATTGGCATTGATAAAAATAAGGATGATGCTATGAGCCAATTTGGTCAAGAAATGGAAAAGTTGGGTTCTATGATGACCCCTGAACAACAAAAAGCCCTATTGGAAACGGCTAGGATTTTTGCTAAACAAGCAGGTCAAGTAGAGTTAAGAATGGTTTACATTATATTGATTTTGAGTCTATCGTCATGGGTATTGTGTGTCTTTGCTAATGAAGTTTTAGACTATTCACGTCAATTGTCGTTGGGGTTTGGATTTACTGCACTTGCATTTTGGCTGGCTAGTGCGATTATCATTTTTTCGTGCTTGAGAAACCCAAATTATCAAAAATATTTTAGGTCACGCTTCAAAAAGGCTTAGTGTATGAAAAAATTGATATTATCAGTTTTGACAATTGGGCTATTTGGCTGTGGCAATGAGCCAAAACAACAGGAAGTTGTAGCCTCTGCCCCAACAATGCAAAATACAATGTCTAATGATGAGGCAAAAAAATTTGCTGAGAATCTGTACGAAAAAATAAAGACAGAGGAAAATACAGCACGGACAGCATATAAAAATAACGATAAAACTAAAATGACTGAGCTGGAAAGTGGTTTACAGACTTACATATTGGGTGATGGTCAAAATAAAGGTTATTGGATAGATGACCCTGCTTTAGACCCTTATACAAAGTGTGATACTGCAATTAGGGATTTATATATTTATGTTGGGGCTATGAAAATGGAATTGATGAAGCATACCAAGAGCCTTAAAGCTATTACAAATCAAGAAGAACAAGACTATTTAAAATCAAAAGCCAAGTGTGAGAACTTGGTTGTATTGAGCTATGACGAGGCAAGCCAGCAATAACAACCTAATCTATGACTATCACACCGCAACGTATCAAATCCGAACGCAAACGCCTTGGCTACACCCAGCAGCAAATCGCTGATATTTGCGAAATAAGCCGTATTCAATGGGGACGGTTAGAACGTGGTGACAGTGTACTAGGTGGACGAGTACTAAAGGCCTTTGTCACCGCTGGTGCAAACTTGAACTACCTACTCACTGGCGAAGATAGCCAGACTGAACTAATGGGGCAAATCATGTTTGAAATGGCACTTAGTAAGGAGGAACATAAAATAGTCTTGCTATATCGTGAATTGACAATTGAGCAAAAAAATTTGATATCTGAAACTATGAAATTACTTAAAAATTCCTAGAGCACAAATAATATGTCAAAAAAAGAACTTGCTGAATTACAAAAAGACTATGAGTACCTGATGAGCCAAGAAGGTGGGTTTGAGGTTATTTGTCAAAATTATGATATTCATAAAGAGTATTTAGATAAACTTGAGTTACAAGCATTCGATAAAATCAATGAATCACTTAAGAAAGAGTTTGAATGGATTAAGTGGATAGTAGCAATAGCGGCTGGTGTCTTTTCAGTCATGACAACTCAACTAGCTAAAGGAAACTTTCAAGGTGAGCAACTTCTACTTATTAAATTTGCCATTATATCTAATGCCATAGGGGTTATCTTTGGTGCGGTTTTTCTATATCAAGATGTTAAAACAGAAATGGGATTTGTAAAAGGCATAGAGATTCAAAGAAAAACAGTCATGTTAACAGGAAAGCCAAGATATGATAAAGCAATTCCAAGTGACCGAAATTTTATAATGAGAGTTGCTAAATTTTGCTGTATGACGAGTTTATCTATTGCGATGTGCATTTGGATTTGGTTTATATGGAATCTCTAAATTCAATCCTTAAATCACCATAAAATAAAATAGCGTCACCAATCTCTATGCTAAGTCCATCTAAACAGATGGACTTTTTTATGGCAAATCCTGACCGCAAAATCACCGCCAACTTTTGGCTATCCGAACTGACCCATAGTAACACCGCTGTCCGTTTGGGTATCAATAACACCCCAACTGAACAACACGAAAAAAACCTCGTTGAAGCCTGCAAAAACCTTTGGCAACCGATGCGTGAACTGCTAAAAAAACCTGTGAGTATTAGCAGTGGCTACCGCTCTTTGGCAGTCAACAATGCCGTAGGTGGTAGCAAAACCTCCGCTCACAGCGTGGGCTTTGCCATTGACTTTACTGCTCCAAGTTTTGGGCATCCTCGTTTTATCGCTGAATACCTTGCTAAAGAATTGCAAAAAAACGGTATTAAGTTTGACCAAATTATCCTTGAGTTCCCTGAGTCGCCATCTTGTTGGGTGCATATCGGTTATAAGTCACGAGATGGTCGCCAACGTGAACAAGTGCTAACGGCTGTGAAACGTGCTAATAAAACCGTTTATCTTGAAGGAATTCGCTAAATGAAATTTGAACTTGTGCCGATGTGGAAAACAGGCTGGAAATGGTTTTCTAATTGGGCGTTTATGCTAATCGTATTCTTGGCAACCGTGCCATTACCGCCTGAAGTGGTGGCATTGCTACCCCTATTTATCCAAAAAAACCTAATCGCTATCGTGGCTGTGTGTGGCTTGGTACTACGGTTTGTCAAACAAAAGACACCTGTGGGGTTTCATTCAAACTATGAATGATATCGTCGATAGAGCCAATGACGAAGCACAGCATTGGCTAGAATGTCAAATCCAAGCCATGCACCACGATGCCACTACGGACACTAACTGCGTGGACTGTGGCGAGCCGATTGGGGCAACACGTAAAAAATATGTGCCGTGGGCAACACGCTGTATCAACTGCCAAAAAGAACATGAGGAAGGGCGACAATGACACTTGAATTAGAAGGCTATCAAGCCATTATGCTCGCTATCACCATCGGCGGATCAATCTTCGGGGCTGGTCGTGCTTTCTTTGGGCGTGTCGAAACTGCCCTAAAAGACCGTGATGATGGGCTAAAAGCTGAAATCGCCAAGGTCAACGATAACATGAATAAAGAGTCTGAAGCTATCCGAAAGCTCGACCGTGACCTACTTATGCTCAAAGCTGACCTACCCCGTGAGTATGTCGCCAAAGAGGACTTTGTCCGTTCGTTTACCGTGGTCGAGGCGAAAATTGATGCGGTACAAACAACCTTGACGAATTTTGCAAAGGAAAAATCGTGAGTATCGACCTATTAAAAACTCGCCGTGAGGCTATGCGCTGGCACTTGATGAATGCCCTTGATAAAGCCCGTCCAATTGGGGCGTTAGATGTGTTGCTGCTTGATGTGATGCGGTCTATCTACCCTGATACCACGGCGAATGAAATCCATCAGCAGCTTGACTACCTTGCTGACCGTAAACTGGTGCATATCGATAAGAAGCCTCAAGGCAACTGGCATAGCTGCCTGACTAGCCTTGGCGTGGACGTGGTGGAATATACCGTGGACTGTCATGCGGGGATTGCACGTCCTGTCAAATATTGGAATGGTTAGGAGATAATTATGGAATATGTAGGTGTTTTCCTTGGCGGTTGCGTGGTCGGATTTGTTGTTGGCTATGTAGTTACAACTGTACTCATTATGCGTTAAGGGGCATTCATGGGACGTGAAACAGCGATTGACCGCCTAAGCCCTGAGCATAAAAAAATGCTTGACGACAAGCTGTTTGAGAATGGCTTTAATGGCTATGTCGATTTGGCACAATGGCTACAAGACTTGGGATATGAGATTGGCAAATCATCCATCCATCGTTATGGGCAAAAACTGGAGCGTAAATTAGCTGCGGTGCAAGCTTCCACCCAAGCGGCAATTATGATCGCTGAGGCCAGCCCTGATGACAGTGACGCCCGTTCACAAGCTGTGATGTCGATGGTGCAAACTGAGTTATTTAACGCCTTTATTGACTTGCAAAACGCCACAGAAGATGAGGACAGTAACACTGACCCGATGGTACGCATTGGCATGCTGGCTAAAGCCGGTAAAGGCATTGCTGAAATCGTTAAGGCTTCGGTACTGCAAAAACAACACGCTATTGATGTACGAGAAAAAGCCGAAATGGCAGCCAAAGAAGTGGAAACCATCGTCAAAACGGGTGGGCTGTCGGATGAAACGGCGGACTTAATCCGTGCAAAAATCTTGGGGATTGCAGATTGAAACAAATGCCCATTGTTCAACCTACCGCAGGTACACCCAGCGTTCTATTACCCTATCAGCAAAAATGGGTTGCTGACCAGTCGCCTGTCAAAATCTTTGTCAAATCACGGCGTATCGGTGGCTCATGGGCAGAGGCTGGCGAATCCGCCCTTGAAGCGTCTCGCATTAATGGGCAGGACACTTGGTATATCGGCTATACCAAAGACATGGCGATAGAGTTTATCCGTGATGTGGCGGACTGGGCAAAATACTATAACCTTGTGGCTGGGGAAATCGAAGAGCATGAGGAAGTCTTTGACGATGGCGATGAGAAAAAATCCATCCTTGCCTATACCGTCAAGTTTGCCAGTGGCTTTCGGGTCACGGCTCTATCGTCTGCCCCTCGTAACTTGCGTGGTAAACAAGGGCGTGTGGTCATCGATGAGGCAGCGTTCCATGACAACCTAGCGGAGCTACTTAAGGCAGCGTTTGCCCTGCTGATTTGGGGCGGTTGTGTGCGGATTATCTCAACGCACAATGGCGTGGCAAATCCGTTTAATGTACTTATCGAAGACGTAAAGGCGGGGCGTAAACCGTACACGCTACATGAATGTACCTTTGATGAAGCCCTTGAGCAAGGGTTATACCAGCGAATTTGTCTAAAAACGGGCAAGACGTGGTCGGCAGAGGGCGAGATTGAATGGGCAAACAGTATCCGTGATATCTATGCCGATAACGTGGATGAAGAGCTGAACTGTATTCCCAAAGCCAGTGGTGGTAAATATTTATCTCGGGCATTAATCCAAAGCTGCATGAGCCTTGCTACGCCCTATATCATCTATGAGAAAAAAGATGAGTTCAATCTATTGCCGGACTACCTGCGTGAGCTGGACTGCCAAACGTGGTGTCACGATAACCTTGATTTAATTCTTGCCAGTATGCCCCAAGACGCTAAGTGCTACGTGGGAGCAGACTACGGGCGAAATGGCGATAGAACTGCATACCCTGTAGGATTTGAGACCGAGCGACTACAGCTACGCACTGCCTTTATCGTTGAACTACATAACATCCCCTTCAGTCAGCAAGAGCAGGTACTCAACTATATCTGCGATAGCATTCGTCTGATGGGCATGGCGATGGATGCTGGTGGTATTGGTGCGGCAAATGCCGAAAAAGCATGGCAACGCTACGGCTCGTCACGAGTTGAGATGATTAAGCTATCACAAGCATGGTACTCGCTCAACATGCCACCGTTCAAGGCGGCATTGGAAGATGGAATGCTCACCGATATTCCACAGCACGAAAATATTTTGTCTGACCTCTTTGCCTTTGAAGTCATTGGCGGTGTACCCAAACTACCAGCAACCAAAAACAAGGGTGAGGACAAACAAAAACGCCATGGCGATACTGGGATTGCTCTCGCTCTGATGCACTACGCCCAACGCAATCTTAATAATGGTGAGTTGATTATTCAATCTCGCTCATTGAATGCTGGTGAAAAAGACTACAACCCAACCGCTAATAAAGGCTTTGTGCAACGATTTAAACGAATAATAAAAGGATATGATTGATGGCGAACCGATTGCCAACCGATACCAGTACCGCCATCGCCCAAGAGATAGCGAGCCGTGAGCGAGTGCAGTTTAGCTTTGGTGGCATGATGCTCTCACTGCCAAATCCTGACCCTGTGCTTAAACGCCTTAACAAAGATATCGAAGTGTATCGAGATATCATGAATGATACCGCTATCAAAGGGGCGACTCGACGACGTCGCTCGGCAGTGGTCAAACTTGAATATGGACTCACTCAAGGCGCTGCCAGTAACAAAGTTATGGCTCTGTGTGAACAGGTGCTAGGACGTATCAATCTGCGCTCGCTCATCCGTGAATTGCACAATGCCGCTTGGTTTGGCTATAGCCCTGCCGAAGTGTATTGGGAAAAAGACCGTAATAATGGGGGACTGTGGCTACCGTCAAAAGTGATTGGCAAACCGCCTGAATGGTTCGGTTTTGATAATGACAACCGCCTATGTTTTAAGGGGGCGAACCAACTTAACCTAGAGCCTGTGCCTGAGATGAAATTTGTCTTGGCTCGTAATGATGCCACCTTTGACAATCCGTATGGCGTGGCTGACCTTGCCGCCGTGTACTGGATGGCGGTGTTTCGCAAAGGTGGACTCAAGTTTTGGCTACGCTTTGCCGATAAATACGGTCAAGCTTTTATTGTCGGTAAACACCCACGGCAGACCCCTGCACCTGAAATTAATGCCATCCTTGATAGCCTAGAGACATTGGCTCAAGATGGCGTGGCGGCAATTCCCAATGATGGCTCGGTGGAAATTCTAGAAGCGGCTGGCAAAGGGGCAACGGCGGATATGTTTGAACGTCTGCTTAAATACTGCCGTGGCGAAATCAACACGGCACTACTGGGGCAAAATCAATCGAGTGAAGCTAACAGCACCAATGCGTCCGCCCAAGTCGGGCTGGAAGTCACTGAAGACATCCGTGATGCCGATGGTGAGATGATTGCTGAAGCGATTAATGATTTACTAAGCTATGTGGTACGCCTGAACATCGGTGAGCATGAAACCATGCCTGTGTGGTCAATGTGGGAAGAGAATGACGAAACAACCATGCTCGCTGATTTGGCAGTCAAGGCAAGCCAAGCAGGGGCAACGGTGCTAAAGCCGTTTTATACCCGTCATCTGGGCTTTGCTGAGGATGAAATCGAAGTCACCGCACAGCCTGCTACCGCCAAAACAACGACAAAAAATAATCTCGCGTTTAGTGAGTTTGCCCCTGCCCGTAGGGATTACGCCAATGACACCACGGCTCAATTGGCAAGCGATACCCAACCGATGATTAATGACTGGCTGTTACGGCTCAAGCACCTAGTCGATAATGCCCCAAGCCTTGAAGCCTTGCCAAACTTAATCGCCCATGAGTTTAGCGAGCTACCCACGGATAAACTGGTGGATGTGGTGCAGATGGGGCTGATGGCAGGACATTTGGCAGGCATGGCTGAGGTGAAAGTAGAATCTGATGGCTGATTTATCAAAAGAACTACCTAAAGTACAAGCCGCCTTTGATTTGCCGTTTAAAGAGCAGGTGGCGTTTTTTGCCCAAAAAGTGCGACTGCCAACGCAAAGTTATAAGGACTTGACCGCTGCCCAACACGATAAGGCATTCGTGGTGGCAGGGGCGATGAAAGCTGACCTACTGCAAGACTTGTATGAGGCGGTGCAAAAAGCCATTACTGACGGTGAAAGCATTGGGCAGTTTCGGGGGCGTTTTGATGAGATTGTCACCAAGCGTGGTTGGACAGGTTGGACAGGCTCGGACACCGCCGAGGGCAAAGCGTGGCGTACCCAAATCATCTATAGCACCAACTTACGCACCAGTCATGCGGCAGGTCGCTGGCAACAGATGACCGACCCTACCATGCTTAAATTGCGTCCATACTGGCAGTATCGCCATGTTACCATCGAAAACCCACGGATTAATCATAAACGGCTGAATAATCTCGTGTTGCCTGCCGATGATAGCTGGTGGCGGGTCAATTATCCACCCAATGGCTGGGGCTGCCACTGTTATGTCATCACCCTGAGTCGGTCTGATATGGATAGACAAAATCTGAGTGTGGGCAAAACGCCTAGCTTTGATGGGGCGGATGACGGCTGGGGTCATGCGGTGGGCAGTACATGGCGACCTGATTATAGTAAGTACAGTAAAGCCATCGCTGCTGCACTGATTGACAGCCTAGTCAAACAAGGCATTGAGCCACAGATTGAGCATCAGGGCGACGTATGATAACAGTCGACATACAAGGGGCGGATGTAGTACGCAATCAGCTACTAAGACTTGCCGAGCGTGGACATAACTTAACGCCTTTGCTATCTAGCATGGGTGAGTATATGACGAACAGCACCCTACAAAACTTTGAGCGTAGCACCAGTCCCGATGGCGAGCGTTGGGCTGCCAATAGCCCTGTAACCTTTGCTCGTCTGCTTGGCAATAGCCACCATCGCCAAGATGGACGCATCAATGCTCGTGGCGTGAATCGTATCATGAGCAAACGTCCTTTAATACTGACACATAGCTTGATGGGGTCAATCCATTATGAGGTGGCAAGTGCGTCTGTGACGGTGGGGACGAATATGGTGTATGCCAAGACGCAGCATTTTGGGGCGGCGCAAGGGGCATTTGGGCGTGATAGACGGGGTCACCCTATACCGTGGGGGACGATTCCTGCCCGTCCGTTTCTTGGGATTGGGGCTAGGGATTTGCCTGTGCTAGAAAGGATGGTTACGGATTATTGGCAACAGGGTTAAGCAGATATTTTCTCGATTGTGTAATAATTATCTACTGGGTGATAATCTAATCGATAAGAATCAATATTTGAAGTATTGCTTATACTGTAATAGATTTTTATAACTAAACCCCACTCTCAACTTGAAATAAGCAATTCAAACTGAAGTGGGGGATTACCTAACTGTTTATTGATTACAAAGCAGAAGTTATGAGCCAAGATTTTACGCATAAATCTGTGGGATAAATGCCATAAATCTCTAGCTCTCACCTTTTGCATGTTAAACCGCTGTGATAACTGACCAATCACCGTCTCAATATTGCGACGAGCATTTTTAAGACGATTAAGTACACTGATTGGTCGTTTATCGGGCATATTTTTTCTAAGCGGTGTTTGCAAATCAACACATCGCTTAAAGCAATACTCAGATAAATCAGGGCTAATATAGCCCATATCTGCACCTAACAAGCCTTTGATATTATCAAGCATATCAGGTGCAACAAGCCTTTCATCTATCTTAGCAGAGGCAAAGGTAAAATTGGTTATCATGCCCGATAGATTAATAAGTAAATGTCCTTCAAAGCCAAAATATTTTTGTTGCTTTGAGGCACAGTAACTATAACTGCCTTCGTATTTGAAGGTTTTATGCCGATAGGCTCTGGCATATTGACACACCGGAATGGGAAAGCCATCAATAAAATGAATGTTGTCTTGCCCATGCTGTTTAACGATATGCTGTTGTATCAAAGTTTTTACTTGTAACAAATTGACGCATTGCTTGGCAAAGTTTGGATATGAGCCTATTTGTGGAAACCATGTTTGCCAATGCTGTTTAAAATACTGATGGATTTGCGAATCGGTGTCCATCTGTAAAAACTCACCCACTATCTCCATGGTGATAATTTCACTGTCGGTTAGCTTTGGTGCATATCCGCCTTGTCTTAGCCGGTTTGTTACAATCTTTTTGTAGTAGTCATCTACCATTAGATAGATTTTAATGATAAATTCATCAATGGGCATGGCTTATCCTCTAATCTTTTTGGTCATTGATTAAAGTTTAAGTTCATGCCTTTTTTGTTTCAACCCCGCTTAAAAGTGTTGAGAGTGGGGTAACTAAGCCATCAAAGATATTGTCTTCTTTGCTACCTTTGAATTTCCCTTTATCAACCACTTCTTTATTTGGAGAAATATAATCAATATTAAATTGAAATTCATCGGGGTTCATGTTGTAACTAGGGATGTAACCTTTCAAACAATCGAAGTCATCATAAAGACTTGCAAATTTGACTTTACAATCACCAGCAGTGTTTAGAATGTTAAGATATAAAGTTATTCCAAATATAGGTTCATTTGTTTTTAAATCAGATTCTTTAGGTTCAGTGAGCTTGAAATCACTATTCATAATGTCATATAGCGATGGGGGTAATTTTGTGTTAAGTGTATCAGTATCGATGAAACGATAACGTAAACTGCTTGTACGAATAATAAAACTAGGTTTGCTTTTTTCTTTTTCTGCAAGAAAAACATTCCATTGTTTAGTTGTTATAGCAAGCTGTTCTTTCAATGCTTCTGATTGTTCTTTCATAGTTTCGTATTGTTGTTTTAACGCTTCTTCAGAACCTTGTTGAGCTATTACGGAATCTGCTAATTCTTGACGTTGTAGTCGTAATTCTTCAGTTTGAATCTTATAACTAAGATAAAACCAGTACCAAGCTACAGGAGCAAATACCCCTGCCAAAAATGAACCAATCTCCCCTATAGAGATATGGTCATCTTTAGAGCTTGGATGAGAGTAATAAAAGTAAAAAATCACAATACTCAGAACAAGCCATGCACAAGTTAGCCAAACTTCAATTTTGGAAAGCGAATATCTTGCTGACCATATTTTATTTAAAACTGATTTTATAAAATCCATTTAAACCTCTAATAATAATGAAATCAAAAAAACCGCCTAAAATTGCATTTTAAGCGGTTTTTGTGGCAAATGGTACATTGATAGCATTTTAATCTTACAAGGCGTTTATGAACGTTTTTAAACGCCTTGCTAAACGTCTAGAACCGACGACTTAACACCCATGTCACCACCCCAACAATATCGAAATACTCAGGACAATCAATAAACAACGCCTCAAACTCTTTATTATGGGGAATCAAGGTAATCCCGTCATCATCTATCAGCAATTCTTTAACCAGCGTTTCACCAAAATAATCAGCCGCCACAATCAAGCCACTACGAGGCTCAATCGACTTATCCACCACCAAATAATCACCATCAAAAATCCCTTTGTTTGTCATCGACTGACCACCTGTACGATATAGCACGGTATTAGTTGGGTGTTTGACACATAGACAATTTAAATCAATCATGTCTTCGACATCATCAGATGATGGGCATGGTGTGCCAGCTGATAGCGAGTGCATAAATAGTGGAATCGTATTGCGGTGCTTTAAATCGATTGAGCCAATTAATGTGGCATTGCTTTTGATATGGATAGTGGTGACGTCTGACATGATAGCTCCTTTGTGATTAAAAAGGTTATTGTGCGATATAACCCCTAGTCATGGTCAATGTTAATCATAAGTTTCACGTCATGTAATGACGTTTCATTTATCTAATCACAAAACAGTATAATTTATATTGCTTAAATTACCCTAAAATCAAAAACCCATCACCCAACGTATCATCACACTATCAAAAACCTTTTTTCTGTTAAAAGGAAAACCGATAGTGAAACCCATTCATATCTTTAAAACTGGTACACATACCGACAGCCACGGTCAAACACTCACCTTTAGCGAAGCTGACCTAGCAATGGCGGTATCTGCCTATAACCCTGATATCCACCAAGCCCCAATCGTCGTTGGTCACCCAAAAACTGATGCCCCTGCTTATGGCTGGGTGCAGAATCTGTCAGCAAATAATGGCAATTTGTACGCCACCCCTGAGCAAGTCAATACTGAGTTCTCAGAACAAGTCAAAGCTGGCTCGTACAAAAAAGTATCGGCTTCTTTTTATCCACCAAACTCACCCAACAACCCTGTCAAAGGCGTGTATTACCTGCGCCATGTCGGATTCTTGGGAGCAGAGCCGCCTGCGATTAAAGGCTTGTCTCCTGTCGAGTTTAGTGAAAAAGATGATGCGGTGACACTCACCTTTGATTTTAGTGAAGCTGACCAACCGTCAAATGCGTCGACGGCGACGCATTTGACCCCCTCGGGATTCGATAAATTTATGACGAAGTTTAAGGCGTTTTTGTTTGGTGAAGATAGCCAAACGCCAACTGTGCAAATCGCACAGCCCAATACTGACCATCCACCACTTAATGAACCACAACCAAAGGACGTAAACGTGACGACCCAAACACCAACAACTTCTGCACCTGTCGCCCCTGCAACAAATGACAAAGATGCCAAAATTGCTGAATTACAAAAGCAACTGGCAGACAAAGAACAAGCCGAGCGTAATGCCCAAATTGAGGCTGCCCAAAAATCCAATGCCGACTTTGCTGAAAGCCTAGCCAATGACGGCAAAATCACCCCAAAAGATACCACGCTGGTATCAGCAATCTTGGATGCACTTGACCGTGATAGCCGAAATGCTCCTGTCGAGTTTGGTGAAGGTGATGCTAAAAAGCCATTGGCTCAAGCGGTCAAAGATAAACTGAGTGCCACCGATGGTAAGGCATTTAGCTATTTATTTAGCGAATCGGCTGGTAAACCTGCCAAACCTGCAAACTTTGAGGTGAATGTACCGTCAGGCACACAGGTCGATAGCGACAGCATGGCAAAACATCAAGAAATCTTAGCGTATGCTGAGGCAAATAAAGTCGATTATGTCACTGCAGCGATTGCACTTGGAGGTTAATGATGCCAAGCCAAAACTATAACAGCAATGCAACCCAAGCCATCGCCTTATTAAACCTACCCGTCAAAGTTGCCCAAGATACGCCAAAAGGCACATGGGTAACCGCTACTGGCGGACTGGTCGCCACAGGTGAAGCACCGATTGGGGTAACACAAGCCGATGCCAAGCAAGGTGAGATGGTCGCCATCACTGTTATCGGTACTGCCAGTATGAACTTGGCAGGGATTGCGGTGGGTGCGGTCAAACAAGGTGATTTGGTGATTATTGATGGCGGTGTATTGCAAATCGTCTCTGCCAATACCTATGCCACCAATGTGAGCAAACTGCTGGGCGTGGTGTTGTATGACGCTAACCCAAATGGTCATGCCGAAGTGCTAATTCGTTAATCTGATTTTTAGGGGCGTAATCCTTACGCCCTTTTTGAAAACCCATTTTTAGGCGTATCGGGTACGCCCCTACCAATAAAGGAAAATTTATGGCTAATGTCGTTATCGACCAAGTATTGACCACCGTGGTGCAAGGCTTTGTGCTTGCTGAAAACGTGGGTCGTTATTTATTCCCAACCGTGCCTGTTACTCGCTCAGGTGGCAAGGTAGTAATGTTCACTGAGCGTGACTTCATCGTCTATCAAACCCAGCGTGCCAAAGGTAGCAACACCAAACGTATTGATATCGGCTACGAAGGTCAGCCGTATGCCCTTGAGCTACACAGCCTAGAGGGTAAAGTGCCACGTGAAGACTTGCGTGATGCTGAACAAACCGCACCGTCTATCAAACTGGGCGTGCGTGCCGTCAATAAAGCCATGCGTGGCATCATGCTACCGCTTGAGGTGCAACAAGCCAATATCGCTTGTGACCCCAACAACTATCCTGCCAGTAACAAAGTCGCCATGTCAGGCACAAGCCAATGGACTGACCCAAGCTCTAACCCTGTCGGTGATATCGAAAAAGGCAAAGAGGTCATCCGTCAAAGCTGTGGTACTGACCCGAACACACTGGTGTTGTCACCTGCTGCTTTTAAGGCACTAAAAGACCACCCTGCTATCGCCAAACGTCTAACCATCACCGCAGACGGCAAAGCCATTACCGCTGCCATGCTCGCTGATTTGTTCGAGATTGACAATGTGGTGGTGGGTAAAGCAGTGAAATGGGATGACATCGAAAATAAAGTAGTCGATGTGTGGGGCAATGATGCGGTGCTTGCATATACGCCAACGGCAGCTGAACTGGATAAAGAAATGCCTGCGTTTGGTTATACCTATAGCATGGAAGGTCATCCGTATGCCGAACCAAACTACTACGATAACAACGCCAAGACCTACTTTTATCCTGTCACCCATGAGCGTGTGCCTGTGATTGCAGGGATTCATGCAGGTTATTTGATGAGTAACGTGGCGTAATTTTTTAAACATTCGGTAGGATGCGTTCTACGCACCTTCAAAAAAACAAGTGCAAGCGGTGCGTGAAACGCACCCTACAAAAAATGAAGGAAACATCATGCAAAACCGTAATATCCCCATTGCCACGATTGCCTGTATCGCATTATCGGCAATCCGCCATGATGGCAAGGACTACAAAGAAGGTGACTTGGTCACGCTAAACAGTAACGCCAAACTATTTTTGGAAAAAGCAGGCTATGTGCGTACTGCAACGGATAACGAAATCGCTCAAGCCAACGCTCAAGCTGACCTTGCCAAAGCTGAAAACACGGTTGCCCCTGTGGCAGAAGACTTGCCAACGGATAAACCGCAACTGGCAGACCAAACGGTCACGCACCCTGAACAGCCAACGGAACAGCCAGCCGAACAATCCCCTAAGCCAGCAACACTCGAAGCTGAGCCTGTTGATTTGCCAGTTGCCAAACCTATGGACTATAGCAAACTCACCAAAGCCGAACTTAATGCCGAATTGGACAAGCGTGGTATCGCTCATGATGCGGCTGCCAAAAACGCCGACCTTGAAGCGTTATTGACAGCGAATGATATGGCAAAGCGGCAAGACAAAGCAGGTAATCAGTAATGGTATATTTCACCCTTGATGAACTCAAAACCCTAGTGCCTAACTATGTGATGCTAGAGTTATCCAATGATAACCCTAGCATTGAACAAGGTGAAATTGACGTGGCACTGGTGACTGCCATCATCGGTGAAGCCTGTGAAGAGGTGGACGGTTATTTGCGTAACCGTTACACCTTGCCGTTTGCCACTACCCCGACTTTGGTGAAGCAATCTGCCAAGCAAATCGCTCGCTATATGCTGTATGAACGCCGTCCTGAAGGGTTTGATTTGCCCCCTGCGGTGGTGGAAGGGCGTAAGGTAGCAGTGAAAAATCTTGAGAATATCCGAGATGGCAAAGTCAGTATTGGCATACCAGCCAACATGCCAAACCAAGGGCAAATCGTGGCGGATGTGCCAGAGTTTCAAGTGCGAGTACGTCCAAGCCGAAATAATCAGTCAATTTTTAACAACAATTTATTGGATAGCTACTAATGCCAATGCCACAAATTAGTTTAACTAAGCTAGTGATTGATGACATCGTCGCCAAGCTCAAAGCACAAGTAGTCAATGAACTGGCGGTGGAATACTACCCCGAAAAGCCAGCGAACTATCGGCTCAATCATGCCAATGGGGCGTTGCTCGTTAATTATGCACGGTCAAACTATCCAAAGCATGATGATACGTTTGCGGTGATACGCCCACGTGAGCAGGTGTTTACGGTGACGATTGTGGCTCGCAATCTACACGACCGCTATGGGGCTGTGCCGATTGTTGACTGGGTGCTTGCCATGCTAAGTGGGCATACGCCTGTAAACGCTACCAAGCCTTTGTTCCCTGTCAAAGATTTTTTTGATAGTCATGAGGCAGGGCTGTGGCTGTATGGGGTGGACTTTGCCACTGAGTTGGTACTGGTACAAAGTCTGCCTGTAACTGACATTTAAAAGGAAAAATCATGAGTAGTTATGAGTATCACGGCTGTGTGACGGGGTTTAGTGAGTCTGACCAAGTGACGGTGTGGCAGCCAGCGGCAAATCCGATGCCTGTTCAACATGATGATAATAGCTATATCAAACGTTTGGTAATGCAGAAACTTTTAGTTGAGAAGACAGCCACACCCACCACATTTAAAGTTAGCTATATTAATTTAACGTAGGGGTAAAGAATGAATAGAACCATCATTAGTAAGGTTGCACTGAAATATGACGACGTAACCGTTGCAACACAATCTTTAATCGCTGAACTTGCTCCATCAGCCAATGTTTTAACAGATGCCCAAGCGATTGTAGGATTTTTTGAAGAAGTGGTACACCTTACTAGTAATGGTGATACGCAGTTTTATAACAATGTGCAAAGCTCTCAGTTGCACAGCTATCCCAATGCTGATGATAATCACGAAGGTGTTCCTAGCCATTATGGTTACAAACGTAGCATCGGTAATATTGTGGCGATTGATAATACTTTAAGTATCAGAATGCTAAATATTGTCAATGGTATTGAGCAAGATATGGGATTAGGTATTGAGGATTATACCCCTAAAAAAATCGCCTTAGAAATCTATAGTCTTTCGCCTGAACAAATACAGACTGAGTTGCAGTATATCCAAACATTAATACCGTTTGATGTGCAGACGTCAATTGAGAGTCTTTATGATTTGATTAAGCCTTTTGTGCCGTTAGACATGCCTAATCTTGAGCAAAAAGGCTATGCAAAAGCAGTCTCTGATGACACAAAAATCGTGCTTTATGCAAATGCAATGCAATACACCAAAATGTGGCAGTAATTAATATTAGGTATATTTTATAAGGAAAAGTCATGACTGATTTTTTACATGGCGTCGAGACCATCGACATCAAACATGGCACGTATTCAGTACGTGAAGTCAAATCAGGCGTCATCGGACTGGTCGGCACAGCCCCCCAAGGCGTGATGAACGAGCTTACCCTGTGCCTAAACTCCACCGATGATGCCCAATTTGGACAAATCACCAGTAACCACACCATCCCTGCCACCCTTAAGTCACTGCGTGAGCAAGGGGCTGGCATGGTGATGGTTGTCAATGTCGGTGCTAGTGCTGACACAGCCTCTATCATCGGTACAACACTGGATGATGGCAAACGCACAGGTATCCAGCATTTTGTGGATGGCTATGGGATTTATGGATTCGATGCCAAAATCTTGATTGCACCTAACTTTAGCAGTATCCCTGCGGTGGCAGGGGCGTTAGAGGCAATGGCAAATCGTCTTAAAGCGGTGGCGTATGTGGATTTGCCATTGGGGCTAAAACCACAAGAAGCGGTTGCTAGCCGTGGCAATGTCGCACCGCTTGGGCTAGATATCTACCAAACCCAATCTAGCCGTGTGCGTATCTGCTATCCACACCGCAAGGTATTTGACCCTGTCACTAATGGCGTGCGACTTGAGCCTGCCTCTATCGCATGGGCGGGAATACGAGCGATGGTTGACCGCACCATTGGCTACTGGACAAGCTCATCAAACAAGCCGACCGTCGGCACGCTTGGATTAGAACGTCTGCTCACCGCTCGCATCGATGACAAAGACAGCGAAGTTAATTTGCTCAACTCGGCAGGGATTAGCACGTTTTTTAAAGATTATGGCACAAGCCACAACACTTGGGGCAACCGAACCGCTGCCTATCCTGTGGATAACCGCTATGAGAACTTTGAGCAGGTGCAACGCACCAAGGATATGATTGAAGAATCATTGCACCAGTCAAGCCTACCGTTCGTGGATAGTGATATCAAGCAAGCTCAGATTGATAGCATGGTTGAGTTTGCCAATGAATATATCCGTCTGCTCGTTATGCGTGGGGCGGTGGTCGATGGTAAGACGTTCTTTGATACGGCTCGCAATCCAGTGGTGCAATTGGCGAATGGGCAGATTGCCATTGGCTATAAGTTTACGCCAATCTTCCCGATGGAACGTATCACCTATGAGCGTGAAGTCACAGGTGAATACTTGCTTAATCTTAAATCTGTGAACATGGGAGGCGTGTAATGGCGACCAACGCAATTGAAGTGCATAAAATCACCCAAGCCAATACTTACTTGAACGGTAATAATATGCTCGGCAAGGTTGAATCGGTGGATATGCCTGATATCAAGTTTATCTTTGAAGAGTTTAAGGCGATGGGCATGGTGGGTAAGATGGACTTGCCGACCACGGGGGTGGATAAACTCGAAGGCAAGATGAAGTTTAACAGTATGTACCCCCAAATCGCCAAAGGCATTACGCCGTTTAAGTCGCAACAGCTACAACTGCGTAGCAATGTGCAGGTGCATACCAATCAAGGCATCTTGCGACAAGTACCGCTGGTGACATTCATGACGGTGAACTTCAAGAACTTTCCGACAGGTAAGTTTGAGCAGCTTAAAAATGTGGATGCTGAGTATGATTTTAACTGTACTTATTTTAAGCAGATTTTTGATGGTAATGAGGTGATTGAGTACGACCCACTTGCCAATATCTTGAAGTTTAATGGGGAAGATGTGCTAAAAGAGTATCGTGAGAATTTGGGGATGTAACCCTTAAATTAGCATAAAATCACAAAGTTATCGTAAGTTTTATCCTAATCCTTAACATCAACGGTTAAGGATTTTTTTATGTCAAAACAAACCCCAATCCCACAAATACTAACCCCTATCGCTTTAAAACACCCATTCACCACGGCAGCAGGTGTACCCATCGAACAAATTCATGTCAAACAAATCAATGTGCGTCAAATGAAAAACGCTCAAAAGCAAGGTGGCGGTGATGATGCCGAAACCGAAACCATCATGGTGGCGATGGCGTGTGACCTTGTAGTCGAAGACTTGGATGAGATGATGATGATTGACTACACGGCGGTACGCAGTCGATTTCAACAACTTAATTTTAGTAATACCACAGGACAAGTGGCAGAGTCTGCAGGGACTGCTGGCTAAGTGGTTTCATATCCAGCCAAGTGAGATTGACGATATGCTTATTGATGATTTTCTTGGCTGGGTGGATGAAGCAAATGCTCAAATAGAAGCACAGAACAAGGCGATGAAAAACAGTGGCTGATATGAATTTGTTTGTGCGCATTGGGGCGGTCGTCGATGGCAGCCTTGGGCGTGCATTAAACGGCGTGAATAATGATTTAAGCCGTATGGATAGGACAGCGCAACAACTAACCGCTCGGCAACAGCGGTTAGGCACTATCATGTCTCAATCAATGACTCGCCCCCATGCTGACCTTGGGCGAATGCAGCAACAATATGACCGTATTGGGCAGGCAATTAATCGGGTAACATCTGCCCAAAATCGCTTGAATCAGTCGATTGAGCGTGGTCGCCAAATCAATGAATTACACAGCCGTGCTGGGGCGAATTTTGTGTCTAGCACTGCCCAATTGACCGGCTTTGCTATGCCTGTGGGTATGGCAATCAATCAAGCGGCTAAGTTTCAAGACCGCATTGTTGACTTATCTATTACCGCTGATTGGAATGCCAAAGAGCAAGTGAGAATTGGCGAGACGGTGCGAGCATCCGCTCTCAAATATAATCAAACGCTTGATGATATTGGTATTGGCTTAAACACCTTGGTCGCTGGCGGTATTAGCTCGGCTAAAGAAATCGAAGCCTATACACCCAAACTGACCCAAACCGCTACCGCATGGCGTGCATCGTTTGAAGACCTTGGTAATACCACGGTTGCATTAAAAAACAACCTTGGTATTGGTGAGGCTGGCTGGGATAGAGCCATGAATATGCTTGGCTATGCGGGTAAAGCTGGACAGTTTGAAGTTAAGGATATGGCAAAGTGGCTACCGAGTTTAACACCGTACTATCAAGCCTTAGGTGTACAAGGTGAGCAGGCGGTGGCTGAAATTGGCGCGAGTCTGCAAATTGCCCGTAAAGGGGCTGGTACATCGGATGAAGCTGCTAATAATATGCGCAATTTCTTAACCAAACTCACGTCACCTGACACGCTCAAAGATTTTGACAAGGCAGGCATTGACCTAAAAGCCTCAATGAAATCCTTGGTTGCAGACGGTATGACACCGATGCAAGCGATGATGACCAATATTGAAAACTATATCGGTAAAAAATCGCCACAGGCTGCTGCTGAATTTACCAAAGCTATGTCCATCAAGGACGATAAAGAACGGCAGATGGCAGTATCTCGTCTTGCAGAAACTTACAAACTCGGTGAGCTGTTCCAAGACCAACAGGCGATGAGTTTTATTCGTCCGATGCTAGGCAATAAAGACGAATTTAACCGTATCAAACAAGGCTCACAAAACGCTGCAAACAATAACGGAATCGGTACGGATTATGCCAAACGCATGGGGTCGGCTCAAGAGCAGATGAAGTCATTTAAGATTCATGTCACCGATATGGCGGTGACGATTGGTAATGCCTTACTCCCTGCAGTCAATCAAACCTTGGTAGCGGTGAAACCGATGATTACTGCTTTTGGCAACTGGGCGAAACAAAATCCACAACTGGTGGCAAGTATCGTCAAAATCGTGGGTGGCTTGCTCGTTGCTAAAGTGGCGTTTTGGGGGATGAGTTTTGCGGTGTTGTCGGTCGTCAAGCCGATAGCCAGTGCGGTGACATTATTCAACCGTCTGCGTGCTGGCGTTGCGGTGTTGCGTGGTATGGCGATATTGGGGCGGTTTGCCCCAATGGCGGCACGATTTGCTAGTGGCTTACGCTTGATTGGTACGGCATTTCAAGCGTTGCGGATTATCTTGATGGCGAATCCGTTGGGGCTCGCTATAGGGCTACTTATCACAGCAGCGGTGCTGATTTATCGTAACTGGTCGCCTATCAAAGCATTTTTTATTGAACTTTGGACGGGTATCAAAACCACCGCCACCAATGCGATGAATGCTATCAAAGCGGTCATCGCCAACTTCCACCCGATTCAGTATTTTACATCGGCATTTGCTGCGGTGATGGGTTATCTTGGGGGATTGCCAGCACGGTTTAGAACCTATGGCGTTAATATGATTCAAGGCTTGATTGGTGGCATTACTGCCAAGTTTGGCGAACTCAAAGCCAAAATGAGTGAGATGGCAAATACGGTGTCATCATTTTTTGCCAGTAAGCTTGGGATTCGCTCACCGTCACGGGTATTTATGGGCTTTGGTCGTAATATCGCTGAAGGGGTGGCTATCGGTATCGGACAACAAACGCCGACGGCAGTAAAAGCCAGCGATGCAATGGCAAAACGTCTATCACAGACCGAGTACTCTAACAAAGTGCTAGGTCGCCAAAGTGTGACAGGGGGCATGGGTACAGGGACGATTCACTTTAGCCCAACCATTCATGTTAATGGTGGCGGTGGCGATGTGTCGGGACAGGTGCAACAAGGCTTGCAAGCGGGTTACCGCGAGTTTTTGGCAATGCTGGAGCGTGTCGAGCGTGACCGTGGACGGAGGGCATTTGCTTGATTACCAATCTTGGCGATATTCAATTAAAACAAACCCGTATTTTGCAAGGTGTGGGGGCAAAATTTAGCCAAAACTTTGCCCAGCATGACAAGGCATTGGGTAAGCCAAGCCGTCAACGCATTGGGGCAAACTTGAATGAATGGCGGTTGCAACTCAAACTGCATTATCTATTTTGCGACCCTGCTACGGTGCTTGAAAGCCTACAAAATGTACTAAATGCTGGGCTACCTGTCGCATTGGTGTTTGACTATCTCAAATACGAGGGCTATGTCACGCTAGACGACATCGATGTGACATTTAGCCAAACGGCGGACAACGGCAGACCGCTGATTATTGATGCCAATATCACGTTGACTGAGTTCAGTGGTGATCCAACTATCAAACCACCAGCCCCTGCGGTGCGTGACCCTAGTCAATCTAAGCCCATACAGACCGCCATTACCGATGATGTCACCACCTTGTTACCCACACAGCAACCCTTGCAACAGCTGGAACGTGCGTTAATCGCCCAGCACCGTGCCAAAGCGTTATTGCGTACTATCAAAGAAGTAGGTAGTGGCGACTACAGTGGGGTAAATAATGCTATCAGTACTGCCAATCAAACGTTGCATGACATTGATGAAAAACAATTTTTGAATGCAATCCCTACCACATTGCCAATGGTAAGTAATGTAAATATCGATACGGTACTGACGCAAATGCAGTCACAGCAAGGTCTATATGCGACATTGGCACGACAGGGGGCGTTACGGTTATGGGGTTAAATCGTGAATTCTTACAACACATTACCAGTGATGGTGACCGTTGGGACACGTTAAGTTATCAGTATTATGCTGACCCAATGGGCTATGAGCGAATTATCTCGGCAAATCGGCATCTGCCGATCAATGCGACCTTACAAGCAGGTCAAATTGTATTTATCCCAATTATCACGGTGAATAACACTACCAAAAGTGAGATACCACCGTGGCTAAGGGATTAGATTAAGGGATTAACGCATGATAAAAAAACCAACTTTTACCCTGCTATACAATAACAAATCCGCCACCATCGACATCGCTAAAGATTTGATTGAAGCGAGTTTCACCGACCATTTGACAGGTGAATCAGACGAGCTTGACATCACTCTCGCTGATGAAGAGCGTAAATGGATGGGCGACTGGTATCCGACCAAAGGGGCGACACTTGTTTTTGCCATTGGTTATGAAGGCGAGAAATTATTAGACTGTGGCACATTTGAAGTGGATGAAATTACGGTCAACGACAGCCCGAATACGGTGCAAATCCGTGCGTTATCGGCAGGTGTAACCGATGGTGTACGTACCACAAAGCACAAAGCCTATGACAATCAAACCTTGGATGGCGTTATCAAAGCTACCGCATCCAGCCTTGGCTATACGGTGGAAGGTAAAATTGAGCCGTTACGCATCGAGCGGGTTACCCAAAAAGAAACCGATTTGGCATTTATCAAACGCCTTGCCGAAGCTTACGGCTATATTGTCAAAGTCATCGGTAAACGCCTTGTGTTTAGCAAAATTAGTGAGCTTAAAACTGCTGGTAGTATCGCTACCATTGACCGCACCCAAATGTACACAGGCTGGTATGTGCGTGAACAAATCCGCACGGTCAAAAAAGAAGCCACCGTCACCAGCCACAACCCAAAAACCAAACAAACCATCAAAGCAAAGGTGACTCCTTAGAGGTAAACAACATGGCAACGCATAGCAATGACAAAATCAACAGCCGAGCCAAAGCTCATACGCAATCTGAAGCCGATAGTAAGGCAAAATCTAGCCTTGATAAAGACAATGACAAGGGGCTTGAGGGACAATTTAGCCTTGATGGTGATATACGGCTGACCGCTGGCAGTAATTTTGATTTGACTGGCTTCGGACGCTTTGATGGTAAACACCAAATCAAGCAAGCGGTACACCGTATCAGCCGTAGCACAGGCTACACCACCGAAGTACAGTTTAAGGGCATTGATGGGGCAAAGACAGGGGATAAACGATGACCGAAGTCGTGTATGGCATGGTGGAAAATATCGAATATAAGCCCTTACGTATCCAAGCCAAACTGCCCGATATGGATGACATATTATCACCGTGGGCATTGGTGCTGACCGCTCGTAGCCAAACCGCCAAAACCTTTGACCCCCCTGTCAAGGGTGAACAGGTGGCTATCTTGCTATATGACGATGGTGAGTCGGCTTTATGCCTTGGCTCGGTACTGAGTGACGTGGACAATAGCCCTGCCGACAAGCATCAGTTTAGCAAAGTCTTTGATGATGGCACACGCATTGACTATGACAGCGATAATCATCATTTGACCGTGACGGCGGTGGGTGATGTCACGGTAAGCTGTAACCATGCCACCGTCAATGCTGAAACCACCATTAATGGTGATACGGTGATTAATGGACAGCTTGAGGTCACAGGGGATGCCACTATCGGTGGTATTTCCTTCTTGGGTCATAAACATGGCGGTACGAAACGGGGCGAAAGTAGAACCGACACGCCTAGCTAATACTTAAAGTGGCATAAAATCAGTGTTGCACCCAACCACTTATGATAAAGGCTCTTGAATGATAGAGCCTTTTTTTATGGGTCAGCTTTGGGAGGTTGCTATGTAACGCTTTAACTTGATAAAACTGAATGAACCTAGCGAAAACGAATAATGCGGATAGCCCTATGACAAAAATTACTTCAGCCACCCATTGGCAACCAAACTTAGATAATGATGACATTGTCACAGGCTTTGCTGATGTGGAACAAGCGATTCGCATTATTTTATCCACCAATAAAGGCTCTGTACCGCACCGACCTGAGTTTGGTTGTGATGCATTAAAGCTAATTGATGGTGATTTTGCGAAGGTTGCACCGCTATTTATCGCACAGGCAACCGATGCGATATTGGCAAATGAGCCACGCATTCAAAGCGTGCGTATCACAGCCACCCAGTTTAATGAACAACAAGGCTTCGCTGGTTCAACCTTTAATATTGCTTGGACGCCGATTGATAGCCTTATCCCACAGAATTTAACTTACCGAGTCTAGTCATGCCGATTGCCAATTTGCCAGAACCCAATTTTATCGAGCGTGATGCTAATAGAGTCACCGCTGAATTGGTGGCATTATACGAGCAGTTGAGCGGTAAGACGCTCTATCCTGCCCAAGCTGACCGTATCATGCTGGATGTCATTGCTTACCGTGAGATGTTGATTCGTACTCAAATCCAAGAAGCAGGTAAGCAAAATTTACTCGCTTTTGCCAATGGGGTGATGCTCGATTATCTTGGTGATTTTTTCGGTGTGGTTCGCTTGGAAAACGAAACTGATGAACAGCTAAGACAGCGTATTCGATTAGCCCCTGAAAGCTATGCTACCACAGGCTCACGCCAAGCCTATATTTATCACACCTTATCGACCGATAGCCAAATCATTGATGCTGATGCCCTGCGTGGCGAGAATGGCAATATTTATATTCATATCTTGACCGCTGATGGGATTGTTACAGATGACTTAATCCAGCGTGTGCTTGCCAATACTAGCAATGAGAAAAAACGTCCATTATCCGACCTAGTTCATGTGGCAGGGGGGCAACCCTTTAACTTTGAACTTGATATCAAAGTCTATCCACTGACCATTGCCGACCCCAATAGCGTATTAGCAACCGCTCAAGTTAAGGCTCAAATCTATGTTGATGAACTCAAGCGTAAACTTGGGCGTGACATTGTCCCTAGTCAAATCATCGACCGCCTAAGCGGTGATGGGATTTGGCAAATTGAAGTGGTTAGCCCAAGCCAACCTGTGATTTTAGAGCCATATCAATGGGCAAACTGTACTCAGCTTAATATCTCGTTAGGCGGTAGTCAAAATGGCTAAATTAGTCACTGATAGCGTGCTACCCATACCATTGCAAAATCAGCGTTTTTTGATAATTGAAAGCCTATTGCAACGGCTCAACACCTTGCCCCAGCACATTATTATTATGCTAATTGATATTGTCGATGGGTCTGCATTGATGGCGTTTGCCGACCAATTTAGCTTACTTGGTGACGGTTGGGAGTTTGCCAAAACTGAAACTGAACAACGGGAACTGATAAAGGGCGCAATTGAAATTCACCGCCATAAAGGCACACCTTGGGCGATTAAACGCACCCTGCAACTATTAGGCTATGGCGATAGTAAACTGCAAGAACGCTTTGGCTACTATGAGCATGACGGCATGATAAACCATGACAGCAATCACCGCTATGGGGCAGA
Source organism: Faucicola osloensis (assembly GCA_016888885.1). GTDB lineage: Bacteria > Pseudomonadota > Gammaproteobacteria > Pseudomonadales > Moraxellaceae > Faucicola. The sequence goes on along the minus strand of CP069437.1, from coordinate 2,257,604 downwards.
TGGGCATTGGACACATTATCGTCTGCTCATGCAAAAGCGAATTAGCACTGCCGAAGCCGAGCGTATCAGAGCGTTGTTGACCGATGTCGCACCGCTACGCTGTAAGCTGGCATCAATCAATCTTAACAATATCTACCACAATAGCGTCATCAACCACGATGGCACGCATTTTTATGATGAGGTAATCGCACAATGGTAGCAATCACAGAACAAGCAATTTGGGTAGAACAAATTCGCCAAATTGAAGCCAATGACCCCGTGCAAGGTGGCGAAAATGGCATTGATAATATTCCGCATCAGCAGCTTGCCAATCGAACGGTTTATTTGAAGTCTGAAATTGATAAGGCAAAAGGGCAAATCCCCAATGGTGAAACCGTCTCACTAGCATCACTGCTTCAACGGGTTAAAGAGTTAGAACAGGAACCTGCCCCGACCATTACCCAATATATGATACCTGTGGGTGGTTTATTTGAAACGACCAAAGCCTATGCCACTGCGGCGGATGTTGCCAAAGACATGGGCTACGGTACATGGGAAGAGTACGGTGAGGGTCGTGTAACCATTGCTAAGTCTAGTAAATATGCACTTGGTCAAATGGGTGGTGAAGAGGAAGTCACAATCACAGAAGCACAAATGCCAAAACATACGCATAAATCATTTATGACTAATAATGGTGATGTCAGAGCTAAAAAAAGCGACCCTTTGTGGAAAAATCTAACTGATTATATAGATTGGGATAGTGTTAATGTTACGGCTGATTTAGCTTATAGAAATGATGATGTAGCCGACAGTATGTTTTTACAAAGCTCTCGTGATACTGGAGGTGACCAACCCCACAACAATATGCAGCCGTTTGTGGTGGTGGGTCGCTGGGTACGTACCGCTTAATCTATAGTAAATCCTAAATTAAACTGAACAATGAATAACACAGTCATTGAGTGACTCAAACTGACTCATAGACAGTTGCACATTTTGCTTCACTACCGCCCACTTATTCTCTACAGGATTTAACTCAGGGGAATATGGCGGTAAGTATAACAAGGTTAAATTATATTGTTTAGCAATCTGATTTAAATTGCCACCCCGATGAAACCTTGCATTATCCATGATTAAAAAACGCTGTGGGTAGCTGTCGAGTTCATGTTTAGGCAAAGATTGACCAAGCGTGTGAAGCCAATTTTCTACCGTATCACGCTTACACCCACCTTCAAAGGTCACAGGTGCAATCAGTTTAAATTCAGCCATACTCATTGCACCAATTAGATTTAACCGTTTACCTTTGTTGGCCTCAATTTTAGCATAGCAGGGTTTGCCAACAGGTGACCAACTACGCTGATAACTTTGTCTTTGGTAAAAGCCTGTTTCATCCATGAATAAGATATTGGATAACCCAAACCAAAACGCCATGATAGCTAAACATACGCTAAAACCTTGTTGTTTTACAGGGTCGGCTTCTTTAAAGGTAAAGGTCTTTTTTTAAATGTCCAGTTGATACGATGCAAGGTATCGACAAACGCATTGTAGGATATACTGACATCAGGATGGTCTTTTAAATATTGTTCTCGTAGCTGTTTAGCGGTGTCAAATTCCTGAGATTTGACGTATTGTTCAAAAGCAATAAGGTCGGTTATGATGTGTTTTACGCCGGTTGGTTGTGCTTTTTTAGGCTGGGTATTACCTTGTTCTTGATACAAATCTATCCAACTGTCTAGGGTATTGCGACAGATACCAAAGGTACGAGCGGTTTTACTTTTGTTGTTCGTTTCTTGCCAGTAGGCGATGGTGCGCTTTCTTAGGTCTTGGTCGTATAGGTTCGGCATGGCACTATCTATGAAAATTTAAATTGTGTTCATTATAATATAGGTTTAACTATATTTTATCTTTCAAACAAGACCAAGGAGTCTATCATGGCAACAACACAACGCTTAAACATCACTCAGACTTGGCAACAGGTATCTACAGGCAATGTCACGCTTATCGGCTGTAACACGGCTGCAAGCTACCATATCCACGTCGGGGCAGACAAACCGACTGATAATTCAGCATTTGTCACTGACAAACTCGCAGGCGGTAAAGATTTTAACTATAACACGCCTGTGTGGGTCAAATTGAACGTGAATAATGATATTGATGAGGCGGATTTGATTGTTGTCGGTGAGGTTTTTATTGCTAAAGCACCACCAGATACTGGTGATATTGGCACAGATGCAACAGGCGTATTCACTCGTCTGATAAATGCAAATTTTGTTGCTACAGATAGATATGACGGAAATGCTTATTTAGCACCAAAAGATACCACTAAACCTTATGGCGGTGACTTGTCACAAAATGAGAATTATTTTAATTTTAAATTCAACCCACAAAATCAGTCAGTAACTTTTGCGACATCAACAGGTGTGGATATCGTCTTTAGAAATAATTTTGATGGTACGGTTACTATATTAGATGACTCGCAACAACTCAATACGCAAGGTGGCGTTGATATAAATGGCGTATTTTATATTAATAATGGCAGCGATACTACAGATGTGGCTATCAATTATGACGGTCCTAATGGTTGGATACAAATTAAACCGTGGGGCGCAGAGTTAGCAGGTGGTCGTAAATTTACCAGCATGACAGTCAACGGCAGTGCAACTACGATTTTTCATGTTACCCCCCCTCTATAGAGTAATTTTTAAACAAACAGGGCAACGGCTGTCTGCTGGAACATTCAGCCGTTCTCTTTGATAGTAGCTTTTAAGTCCACCTATCGCAAAGCAAAGACCCTGCCCTCTGTACAGAGAGTGGCAAGGATAACACAATATGAAACGCTATTGCACTAGGTGAAATATGAAATTTTTAACTTGTCAAAACTGTGGTAAAAAATTGCTAAAAACAGACGGCTTTAACCGATTATCAGTCAAATGCCGTCATTGCAAACAAATCAACCTTTTTACGAGCGTCATGAACGCCGCCATTCTCGGCAAATCTACAGAAGCCCACGAGGCTCAAACAACCAACGGAGACCTTCGTGGACAAACCTTACAGCAAAGCACCCCTGCCATTTATCGGGCAGAAACGTAACTTTATTAATGCCTTTCGCCAAGTCATTACCGCTAATATCAGCGGTGATGGCACGGGCTGGACAGTGGTTGATGTATTCGGTGGTAGCGGCTTACTGGCTCATAATGCCAAACGCCTACTACCTAGAGCCACCGTCATCTACAACGACTGGGACGGCTATGCCGACCGCCTCGCCAATATCAATGATACTGAGCGGCTACGCCAAATCCTGTTAAAACAGCTTCAATCCATCCCCCGCCAAAAAGCCTTAACTGCTGACCAAAAGCAAGCGGTGATCGACATACTGGATGACTTTGATGGCTACATCGACGTGCAGAGCCTTGCTACATGGTTGTTATTCAGCGGTAAGCAGGTTCGCACGCTTGAGGAGCTATATCAAAATACCTTTTATAACACACGGTGCGGGTCAGCTCGTTTGAGCCTCCAACGGGCTATTTAGATGGGCTAACGATTACCTGTGAGTCTTATACAAAACTTATGGCTCGCTATAAGGATAAGCCAAATACGCTGTTTTTGCTTGATCCGCCTTATCTATATACGGGGCAAGGGGCATATAAGCAGGAGAAGTACTTTGCGATGGTAGATTTTTTGTATTTGATGAGTTTGACCCGTCCACCTTATATTTTCTTTAGTTCGACCAAAAGCGAGCTGCTTGATTATTTGGATTATCTAAAACGCTTGGATGGCGACGATTGGCAGCGCCTAGGTGGATTTGAACGGGTGACGATTCAATCCCAAGTAAACCATGAAAATAAGTACGAGGATAATATGATTTTTCGGTTTCAATAGGTTCAAAAGCGTGTCGCATCGGACATTAATAATGGCAAAAACGACTGGCTACGCTATGTTAGTAGAGCGATACTGTCCGTACACCAACCAACGCCCACCTGAAGATGGGGCAGCAAAGAGGACAGCAAAATGAAATTGGTATCAGACCGCTACACTATTTATATTAACGGCAACAACGTAACAATGGCGTGCAACCAAACGAGAATGCCACATAGTCTAAGCAATCTTTGTATCACCCATAACGATATTGATTTTTATTTGAAAACCCAACGTATGGGCTACAATGAGAAGTCGGAAGCCTTGAGAGCGGTAATCGTTAGCGGTGATATTGCAAAGTTAAATAAAATCACCAACGAGGGCTTTGTCAAAGCATAAGATAGATATAAAAACAAACCCTGCCAATGAGCAGGGTTTTTTATTGTGGGTGCTTTGGGGCTGAAAACCATGAGGACACGGCGGTCTTATTCGTCATGCTTATTTCGACCCACCCAAAGCAAAATTATTATCTCAAATTCTTTAAGCAAAAGCGACGCCGAATTCGTATTTGATATTGTAATGAGATTGCACAGGGTGCAATAATAATACTAATCATTTATAACGCATTTTTCGCAAATTTATAACGCTCGGCATCAAAAAACGCCACGCGAGCCGTGGGTAAATACCCTGCCGTGTTACGCACAAAGTTATCTTTTTTTAGCTCACTGATGGATAAGGGTCCAAAAATCTCTTCAGGGGTAGAAAACTTGGTGAGCAAATACTCAAAGTAATTATTTTCTGTATTTATCGGTGCTAGGGCTTGCGACATCTTGCGAGCGACCATGCTTTTGCCTGTACCAGGTGGACCGACTAGAACAATATTTTCGCCTGCTATCATGGTGAGTAATGATGCTTTGATTTCATCATCACGGTTGATAAGCCCTTGAGATAGTTGGGTTTGTAGTGTTTGGATTTTTTGTTTCATGCAGTTTCTTACTTAATAGATAGTAGATTTTTGGGTGAAAAATAAGCCTTGTTGGTTTGATATCAATTCACAACTGGATAAAATGGTTTACCCCAGTCATTCTTTGGATTGTCCAAAATAATTTGGATAATCGCAGGAATCAAAGCTAGTAAAATTTGGCAACCATCTTTTAGCTGTGAGCGATTGATTTGACTTTCATAGGTAGCCCCGCCATGCACTAATTGATTACGTAAGGTGTAGAGTCTATCAAAGATAACTAACAAAATATCGTACGTATCTTGGCTAGCTAGCGCATTCAACGCTTTTTTATTGGCTTTCTCAAAGTCTTCACACCAAGCTTTTTCAGTTATTTTGCCATTTTGAAAATCCCAAAATGGCTGGAAAACATAGCGATTATCAAGCATGACACGGATATTCTGCGGAAAACGCTGCCAAATTATTTGATAAATGCTTTTTTCTTTATCCAATCGACAAATTTCTGCGATAAACTGATTAAATGTTTCACGGTCTGCGGCGCGTTCTTTTGTGAACTCTTTGGCATAAATAGCATTGAACGATATCCAAAGCGTGATGAATTGGATATCCATATCTTCTTGACTGTTTTCGGCTTTTTCTAGCCAACTTAATGCACGGTGTAGGCGCAAATTGAGTTCATCGGGACGATTTGATTTGTTTTGGGTGAATAGATTAAAAAGATTAGACATAAAATTTCCTAGTAAATGTTTGAAGTAATCATTATAAAATTATTCATAAAAAATAATGTTAGGCAGCGGTAGCTTGGCTCGCTTGGGTAAGACTCTGTTCAGTTTTTGCCAAGTTATTATTTCGATTTGCCCAACATTACGTAACCGCTGATATTTGCCCGTAAAGTCTTCAATCAAAACTTTATTTAAATCAATTTTCTCCCAGTTTTTAAATACATACCAAATCGGTACATATTCCTCACATCTATTTTTAACGAAAAATTTGTTGATCGATAAATTCATCATTATCCTTTTGTATCTTTATTTACATTTTGGCAACATTCTAAGCGAATTTAATGTTATTAGTAAGTGTTTTACCTTTGAGATAGAAAATTCCAACGTCATTATAAGACGCTACTTTGCTTTATATTACTATTAAAGTTAATAATTTCTTGGTAAAGTAGCTATATAAAAAATCTGATACACTTTTTAACATACTTGCAATATCTCAAAATTTGAGACTTCTTAATGAACAATACAGCAACCCAAATTATTAAAAGACAGCTATTAATTATTCAATTTTTTTTGGCTAATAATTATGTTTCGACACTTGATATTCAAGATTATCTAAAAGAAAAAGATTTTGATATTCCGCTTAGAACTCTCCAACGAGATTTGACCACATTATCTGAAATTTTACCCATTGAATGTCGCAAGGAAGACAAGCCATATAGTTGGCGTTGGCAACGTTTGGCAAATACATCTTGTCATGGCTTAAGTATGTCCCAAGCGTTAGCGTTACGCATTGTTGAAACTGAGCTTAAAGGCGTAATACCAAAGGACTTGTATGAACGGCTTACCCCATTGTTTATCAAAGCCCAGTTTATTAAAGGCTTGGCAGAGATAGAAATGTCAGAATTCGATTGGTCAAATGATGGTGATAAGCATGAAGACAGGTTTTCTGGCACACATGGTTTTAGAAATTTTGTACCCCAATCGTCTGTAAAGTCTTTTATCAATCATTTAACCGCCTTGACAAAAAATAAATCGCCAATTGATTCAACCATAACTGGAAAAAACGAGCACATTAAGGAATTTATCAAGAAAAAAATACCCATCTTTGATTCTTCAACAAAGCTGAATACCACAAAGCAAAAAGATATTATTGAATTAGCTAATGAATTAAATAAAAAGCAATTAGGTTTTTTAGCTGAATTACTACAACAAGACTAATCTATTTTATACATAAGGAGCGAGTCATTTCATGAGTTATCAAAAAGTCATTGAGCAAAGTAAATCTTTGCGAAAACAAGCAGATACCCTGCAAAAAGCCCCAACAAATCAATCAGAAAAACCGCTAGTCGTAGTTTGGGGGTTGATGAATGCAGGTAAAAGTTATCTGTTAAATATGCTCACTCAACATATTGATCAAGAATATTTTAAAGTCAATGATTTTCGAGAGACCGCTGTAAATAGTGTTTTTGAAGACGAAAAATGTTGTTATGTAGATACCCCAGGCTTAGATGCTAATGCCAAAGATAATGCCGAAGCATTAAAAGGCGTCGCAAAAGCTGATGTAGTGCTATTTGTTCACCAACTCCAAGGCGAACTTGAAGCGGTTGAAATTGAATTTTTGAAAAAAATCAAAGACTCCTATGGCGAGTATGCGAGTGATAATATCATTATTATTTTGAGTAAAATTGATAAAGAATCACCTGAAAAAGTGCTTGAGATTCAAACCAAAGTGCTAGAGCAATGTAAAAAAACACTAGGATTTGAACCAAAATGTTTCCAAATCTCAAATACGCGCTACAAAAAAGGCGTAGAAACGCATAAAGATGCCCTAATCCGTAATAGTCATGTTGATGAGTTAAAACAGCATATTGAGCAGAATATTGGAAATGCGACCAAAGTTCGCCGACAAAAAGCTAACTTTGAGAAAAAACAACTGCTAGAAAAACTTTTAGCTCAAAAACAGACATTAGAGCAAGAAAAATATCAGAAAAGAGCGATTCTCGAAGATGCTACTAAGCAACTAAAAGCCTTTACGAATGATATGCAATCACTTATCAAGTTTATTGATAATAAGATTTCTGACTATCAAAATATTTAATTTAATCAATTTATTAGGAGAATACTATGCCATTACCATGGATTATTGGAGGAGCTGCCGTTGCATTAGGAGCTGTCGTTGTTGCCGCACTAAGTGATGATGATTCATCAAGCAGTAGTTCAAATTCGTCCTCAAGTCGAGAGGATGACGAAAAAAGACGAGAATTAGAACGTAAGGCAGAGAAAGAAAGACTTGCCAAGATTAAAAAAGAGCGTAAGGAAGAAATCACGCTTGAACTATCACGCTATCTTGATAATCAAAAATCCGTTCTAAACAGCAACTTGTCAAAACTTGCTTATTTCTCAGCATTCACACCTAACTTAGAAGAGATAAAATCTATTCTTAAGCAAAAAACTGACTGGAAAACATCAATTAACTCTAGCCATGCTATTAATAAAGAATGGAGTATTTTTAACGTATCAAAATTGGCCGATAGTTTAGCGATTTTTCAGGAACTTTACCAAACCGAAGTTAATCAAAAGAAAGAATGGCTTGATACGCAAAAATCTATTAACGATATTGATAACGAAATCAAACAACTAGATAAAAGTATTGCTAATTTAAAAAAACTTATCGGCTAACGCAAAAGGACTGCCATTTTGAAAGCTATCGCACACAACGCCCGTAATGACTTATTGACTACCTTTGGTGATTTACAGAAAGAATTTGATCAATCACTCGCTCAAGCCAAACAACAGGAGCAAGAATTCAATCAACAATGTCTGGATTTCCAAAAAAAGGTTACTAGTCATCTGACCCGAGCAAAAACTAAATTTGCTGATAATAACCCGTTAGCAAAGCCGATTGAAGGCTTTATCAACCTTATCGAAGATACCAACGAGCAATGGACTAAACGTATTGCTCAACAGGATAAGGGTGTAAAGTTTCGGGAAGGTTTTAATGACTCATTACTAGTATTTGTGTTCGGTAAAGTAAAATCTGGCAAAAGTTCGTTAGGTAACTATATGGCGTGGGGCAATACTGACCCCACGTCTGAACAAAAGCAAGCCACGCCGAAAGCTCTACAACCTATTTATCATTCCCATGAAAATACCACAGTAAAAAGTGGTGATAAGCATAAAGAAGCTGAAAATAAACAAGAATTTCGAGTAGGAGCAACAGAGGCTACCAGCTCAATTCAAAGTTTTTCTTTACCAGGTCTAACATGGGTAGATTCGCCAGGCTTACATTCTGTGAATGAAGAAAATGGACAACTCGCTAAAGACTTTGTGCAACAGGCAGACTTAATCTTATACACGATGAAATCTGATTCACCAGGGCGAGAAAGTGATATTAAAGAAATCGCCCAGCTTCATCGAGATGATAAACGCATTATTATCTTAATCACAGGAAGTGACGAAGTTGAAGAAGATGAAAATGAGGATGGTGATATTGTTAAAGTAGTTGTCATGAAAAAGTTAGCTACTCGACAACAGCAACAGCAGGCGGTTCGTCAAGCCTTAGATAATGTACCAGAACTAAAAGCGATTCGGGATAATATTGAGATGATTTCTTTCTCGGCTCGCTATGCTCAAGAGCATGAAACAGAAAAAAAAGCCTTTGATGATAGTGGTATGGGACAGTTATTTGAGATTTTGCAAACCCTAGCTAAAACGGATGGCATAAAAATCAAGCAACAAACACCGCTGAGAGGCTTTAGAACCTATCTCAATACCTTTATTAAAGATTTACAAAGTTATGAAAATTCATTGGGAGAATTTAATAAGCCACTTGATGAACTAAAAAATAATATTCCCCCTGCGGTTAGCAAGCAAACAGGATGGGTTAAAAATCAAGTAATGGCACTTATCAATGAAAAATTTTCTGAACTTGAAGCTTACCGTGATGATGAGCATCAAATTCAATTAAAACTTAAAAACTTGCAAGAGAGCTTAAATAAAGAAAAACAACAATTAATTATCAAAGCCCAACACCATATTATTCAAGATGTTATGGCAGATTTCAGTGAGAGTATGCTTGCAGCAATGGATAATAGTGAAACGCTTAATTTACCTACATTTGAGATAGAAAAGAAAAAAGAAACTTTTGTTAAAAGTGTCAGAGCGGGTACAAAGAGCCGTAATTCAGGTTGGGGGGCATTGATTGGCGGGGCATTAGGGGCGGTAGCAGGATTTTTTTCTCCTATTCCAGGTGGAGCTATTGCTGGAGCAACGCTTGGCTCTACTTTGGGGGGTATGGCAGGTAATGCCACAGGTGATGATGCCAGTCGAGAACTTGGTGAGGTAACTGTGAATATTGGCGACAATCTATCAGATATCAAGTTAAAACATCATGAGCTATTTGAACAATCTATCAATAACCAAATGGCAAACTTTCAAACCGTCTTATTAGAAAAATCCGTCGCTGAAGCTAGCGAATTTATGGGCAATATTAAAGTGGAAATTAATACTTTACAAAAACAATTTCACCAAAAACTTACCGAAATCGATAAAAAGCTTCAATAAGGAACTTATATGTTTATTCATATCACTAAATTATTTGACGGTTACCAACAACTTAAGCCCTTAGTGGCAACCACAGGTTACGGTGTACAAGATTTCTCTAAATTATCCACAATCTTTGAAGAGAAAATCCAAAATCCTGATATTAGCATCATGGTGTATGGCGTGTATAACGCAGGCAAAAGCACCCTTATCAATGCCATTGCTGGCAAAGAAGTTGCTGAAATGGGGGATATACCACTGACAGATAAAGTCACAGATTACCAATGTGGCGCATTCAAAATCACCGATACCCCAGGCATTGATGCCCCAAAACAGCATGAAGAAACAACCCATGAGCATTTAATCAAAGCAGATATCGTAATTTTTGTGGTTAATCCGCTTGGAGCAGGTGAAGAGCAAAAGACCCTTAGTACGTTAATGGGTTTAGTTGAGAAACGCAAGAAAGTATTTTTGGTATTTAATGATAAAAATCAAATGCCTGATGATGATTATATAAAGTTAAAAGACCAAACTTATCAAATACTGCAAGACATAGCAGAAAAGCGAGGGTTAACAGATACCCTTAAACATATTCCAATTATTAAAATCAATGCCAAAACTGCCTTAAAAGCAAAGCTAGAAAATAAACCCAAACTGCTTGAGCATAGCGGTTATGTCGCATTCGAGCATGAACTTAACCAATTTATCGAAGCTACTTCACAACATGATATTTGCCAACGCTTAGAAAGTGAATTAACTAATTTTATTACTACATTAGAAAATGCAATCAAAAGTCATTCAGTGAGTGAATTAGTCAAAAAATATGACATTTTACTGTTAAAAATTGCTAGTGATAAAATTCAGACTCGTGAAGTGGTATTTTCTCTTATTGAAGATTACAAGAGACAACTTTATCAACAAGTTAAATCTTGGCTGTATAATGAAGACCCTAATTTCACTGCTAAGTTAGAAGATTGGTTTAAAAGCAATAGTGATATTATTGATATGAAATTTAAAGCCATTCTTGAAAATTTAAGCGTTGAAATTCAGCATGATATTAATAAACTGCAAATAGAAATCCCTAAATTAGCAGTAGATCGTCCTACGGTTGATATTGATCTATCTAATACTGCTGAACCAGCAAAGAAGGATACTTTAAATGCTGAAATTCCAGCATCATCTATAGATGCGAATAAAATAACAAGCCTAGCTACTACACTTTCTACGCAGATTAAACCCGAACACATTGTCACAGGGCTACAAACCCTTAAAAGTTATTTACCAACACTAATGAAAGGCGTTGGCACAAAAACAATGGAGAAGTGGGCAGGTCAAGCGGTAGGAAAAATTATTCCATTCGCTGGGGTGGCAATAAGCATAGGTATGGCTGCTAAAGATTTACTCTCTGAAGATGAAAGCACTAAAGCACTTCGCCAAGAGAAAGAAGCCATGGATAAGGCAAGAGAGTTAAGAGAGCGTAAGATTGAAGACTACAGTAATGAAATTAGCAATCAATTTTCTAATTCGCTAACAATTGCCACTAATCAAACGATTAATGAATTTTTTGACCATATTTCTAATGAGTTAAATAGCATTTCTCAACGCTTTGGCTCAGAGGAGTCTAAAAATACTGAGTACTTGGGACAACTTATGCAAATCAAACAAAATCTTTATCAATTATTATAATGAATAAGACCCCATTCCCTTGCAATACCTGTGGACATTGTTGTCGCAGTGTCCACCTAAGTGCTGAGACCAACTTCCTAAATCGAGGTGACGGTATATGTCAATTTTTTGACGAAAATACGCATTTATGTAAAATTTATAACAATCGTCCTATTGTTTGCCGAGTGGAAGATTATTATGACGCATATTTAACGAACTTCTATACTTGGGATGTATTTGTTAACATGAATATTGAAATTTGTCATAAGTTGCAACGTGATAATAACCAAGTTAAGTAATTAGGGCAGTAGATAGTGGTATTGTAAGCATCTGAACAAGCCCTATTATACCAAACCCAAAAAGTATTGTAGGGTGCGTTTTACGCACCAAAGCAGAGGCACTGTATTTAATGTTGCATAGAATGCACCCTACTCAAAGAATATTTTAATTATTGGGTTTGGTATTATTTTTTTCAAACATGCAGTAACAGCTTATCAATATCCTATTGGCTGACACACCTGTCCTTGTATGCGACATCGCTGTTTAATCGTTTAGCGTGACAAACAATCGTGCTTAAAACACTGTGTCATTTGCCTAAGAACCTGTTCACAATCTTTTTAATAACAAAGCGATAAAAGCAAGATTGGTAAATTGAAGGCTCGAATTTAAATGACGCTCACAGTTTGAGCGTGTAGATAATTTTGTGTAATTGCCTTTTGTAAATACTTTAATGTTGTTTTAAGTTTGGAGTATTTGCACTTTGACTGTTTTTGATAGGCTGTTATCAAAAACAGTCAAGGGCTTAGTAAATAATTAACTCACAAAGCATCAAGCGGATAAACGAGTATCGCTGTTTACACCGTTTTCAATCGGTAATTCATCGATGCGAGACCATTCATTCCAAGAGCCAAAATAAATTTTTAACTTGTCATAGCCTGCTTGTTTAAGTGCCAAAAAGGTATTCGATGCTCTCGCACCTTTAAAGCAATAGATGATGATTTCATCGTCTTTACTGATACCCACCGAGTCACATTCGGCTTTTACTTCGCTTGGAGTTTTCATCACCGCCCCTTGTGCGGATGGTTTCATAAAACGATACCACTCTATCCAACGAGAAGTCGGGATTCTGCCCTTACGTGGTGCAAAATCGACACCATAAGGGCTTGAGCTTTCACCAATCCATTCCACCACATCACGCACATCGAGTAAGACAGTATCGTCTTTTACCGCAGTTAGCACTTGTTTATAATCCGCCATTACATCATTTTCGGTCAAATTGTCTGGAAATTGGGCGGACGTTGGTACGGTATTTTCGGTAGAAACAGGTAAGCCTGCAGCGACATAACCTTGATAACCACCGTTTAATACTTTGATATTTGGATAGCCAAGCCAGTGTAATAAAAAATAACCACGACAAGACTGACCAAAACCATTGTTTAACGCATCTTCGTACAAAATAACCATTTCTTCCCCACAAATACCTGCTTCGCCCAATTTTTGTTTGAAGGTGTCTTTCATATCACGAATACCTTGTTCATCGGACGTCGCCAAAAAAGTGAAAATTTCTCGCAAATTCACGGCATTGGGAATATGCCCTGTCTGATAGCTGTCTGCATCTCGAGTGTCGATAATCACGGTTTTGGTTTGTTTGGTTAAAGCGTCTAAATCAGTCGGTGAGATGATGATGTCAGTTAATTGCATGGCGTACCCCTTATGAAAGTCGGATGAAAAGAATTTTAAGATAGCAAGGTCAAACCAGACGGCTTGAGCCTTGAGGTGGAGCAAACAATTAGTAAGATTTGTAAGGTAAGAATTTACCTGATAAAGCGATATTCACACGATCGCCCGCTGGGTTGTTCTCACGTTGAATATCCATTGAAAAATCAATCGCACTCATGATACCGTCGCCAAATTCTTCGTGAATCAACTCTTTCATGGTCAAACCGTACACGCTAATCACTTCGTATAAGCGATAAACCAATGGGTCAGTCGGTACTGATGTTGGTAGGCTACCTTTGTAAGGTACGACTTTGAGCCATTTGGTTTCGTCTTCGGTCAGGTCAAAGATTTTGGCAAGAATTTTGGCTTGTTCGTCGTTAAACTGCATTTGACCCAAGCAGCCCGCGGTCACCCACTCTTTGCTCAAGCCCACTTCTTTAGCAATGCCTTCCCATGTCAATTGTTTGACAACTTTGGTAGCAACGATTTTTTCAGTAACTTCAATACGACTTTTAATCATGGTAATCTCCTTGGTGAGTGGTGGGTGTTGTGATAAATCTAGTGTTTCAAATTCATTTCAATGTAGAGTCAAGCTTGCTTGATGGACTACTTGTAATATCTTCGCTCACTTCCCTTGTCTTAAAATGAATTTAGTTGGCTATAAAACAAATTAAAATGTCCCTGCAAAAAAGTAAGCTTTAATTTCTTACAGTGTTACTGTTTATATAGCAAAGTCTATGCCAGATTTTTAAGTAATTGATTTAAAAAAATATTTTTATAAATAACAATATCTGATGTATAACAAATTCAACAAAATGTTATCTTTGTCAATGTTGTTAATTTTGTCATTTTAAACCATAAAAAAACCTGCTAAATCAGCAGGTTTTTTTAAAAAACGCTTAAATTACAACTGTTTAGTAATTAGCGCATCATCTTCACTGGCTTCCAGCCCTGGGTATACCACCACGGGCTCTGGCAGACGGTAGCCTTCGGCTTGCATTTGCTTGGATCGATGTACCAAAAAGTCCAGCAAATGATTACGCAGTCGATAAAATTGCGGGTCGTGATGCATGCTTTCTCGGCTACGAGGTTTAGGGATGGTATTCATCACAATCTCAGCAATGGTGGCTTGCGGTCCATTACTCATCAAAAAAATGCGGTCAGCCAGTAAAATCGCTTCGTCAATATCATGGGTAATCATATACACGGTTTGCTGGGTTTCATTGACGATTTTTACCAGTTCGTCTTGGATTTTACCTCGAGTTAAAGCATCCAATGCTCCAAACGGCTCATCCATAAACAGCATTTTGGGAGCAACCGAAAATGCCCGAGCAATACCAACCCGCTGCTTCATACCGCCTGATAGTTCAGAAGGTTTTTTATTTAACGCAGGTTGTAGCCCGACCAAGCCGATATAATGCTCAACTTTTTGCTCGAGCTCTTTCTTTTTCATATTGGGATAACGCGATCGTAACGCAAACAAGATATTTCCTCGCACCGTGAGCCACGGCAACAAGGCGTGACCTTGGAACACCACACCCCTATCAAGGCTTGGTCCTGTGACTTCTTTTCCACTCATAACAATCGTGCCGTTGGTGGAATTTTCTAGCCCTGCCAAGATGTTCAAGATGGTAGATTTACCACAACCAGAATGCCCAATCACGCAGATAAATTCATTTTGATCAATGTTAAAGTTAATGCCTTCAAACACGTTTGGATGAGCTGGGGTGTAGCGTTTGGCTAAGTTTCGCACTTCAATCAATGGGCGTTGTATGGCTTTGGCTGAAGCAGCCGTTGAAACAGTATTTTTCATTCTATTCTCCTTACTCCACATAACTCACGGCTTTTTGTAAGCGAACAAATGCCATATCCAGTAGCATACCCACCACGCCAATGATAAGTACCGCAAAAATCACATTACCCAATGACAAGTTATTCCATTGATTCCATAAATAATAGCCAATCCCTGTGCCACCCACCAACATTTCGGCCGCCACAATCACCAACCATGCAATTCCCATTGAAATTCGCATTCCTGTGATAATCGCAGGGGCAGCGGCAGGTAGCATAATTTGAAAGGCTTTTCGCATCGGTTTGACCTCTAACGTGGCGGCGACATTTATCCATTCTTTACGCACGTTACTGATACCAAAGGCAGTATTCATCAACATTGGCCACAAAGAGCAGATAAAAATTACAAAAATCGCCGATAAATTGGAATCTTTAATGGTATATAACGCAATCGGCATCCACGCCAAGGGCGAAATCGGCTTTAATAGCTGGATATAAGGGGTTAATACTTTGGACAATAAGGGCGAAATACCAATCAAATAACCCAACGGCAACGCTACCAACACTGCAAGCAAGTACCCTACTAGCACCCGCCCCAATGAATAGCCCAGTTGTAGCCCAATGCCTTTATTATTTGGACCTTTGTCATAAAATGGGTCAGATAACTGCGTCCACACCAACTTGGCAAACTTGGCAGGGGTCGGAAAATCCGATGGCTTATCAGGAATAGTTTTGCCATCTTCGGACAAATCGCCGACCAAAATAGCGTATTCTTTTTGCTGAGGTGTGGCATAATGTGGCACTTGCTTGGGTTTTGCTGACCCCAAAAACCATACCACAACAATCAGCATGGCAACGGCAATCGACACAATTAGTGGTGCGTGTGGCGACATAGGTTTCTTCATTTTGACCCCCTACAGACATGAACGATATAATTAAAATTTAGAAATAACAGCAATAAAATGCCCTGTTGAATGGCGTAAATCGCCAACCATCACACCAACTTTTTAATGGTAAATTGATTGACATATTGCTCTGGCTGTCTTGGGTCAAACGGTTTGCCCATGACACTAAAGCCTTGATAATCATCGTGATGAAGATAATCGAGTCCCAACTGTGCCATTTGCTTTTTGGCATCGGTGAGCATCATCACTTTTTCGGTCAAGTCTTGGTAATTAATATGTGAATTGATATAGCCCCAGCGTCGCATTTGAGTGAGCATCCACACCCCCATCGAGTACCATGGCATGGCGTCATAACCTGTGCGATTTGGCACGTTTAGGATATGCCCATCTCCATCGGCAAAATGCCCTGTTAGCACTTGGCGTACCACGATTTCAGGCTGATTCAGGTAGCCAGCTGTCGAAATAACTTTGGCAATCTGTTGGCGATTTTCACCTTTATTGGCTTCGACGGTCGATTTTAAAATTGCTCGATACAATGCCAAAAAAGTATTGGGATTTTGCTGAATAAAGGCTTCGGATGTCCCAAATGCACAGCAGGGATGACCGTCCCAGATGTCCTTGGATAAGGTATGGATGTAACCTGCTTTTTCATAAATCGCACGTTGGTTAAACGGCTCAGGACCAAAAAAGCCATCAATATTGCCTGCCAATAAGTTGGCGACCATTTCAGGCGGTGATGTCACCCGTAGCTGCACGTCAGTGTCAGGGTTAATGCCATGCTCTGCTAAAAAATAACGCAGCAAATAATTGTGCATCGAATGCACAAACGGTATCGCAAACACCATACCTTTCCAGTTTTTGGGATCACGGTTATTGATGTGCTTAATTGACATGGTCAAGGCTTGGCCATTGATGTTTTGCAGTGCCGCCAGCTTCATGTTTTGCTGGGCTGAACCTTTGCCCATGGTAATCGTAAACGGCATGGGGGCAAGAAAATGACTGGCATCCAGCTCATGATTAAGCATACGGTCACGCACCAATGCCCAACCTGCCACTTTGGTTAAATTCACCTTTAAACCTTGCTCAGCATAGAATCCCATCGGGTCAGCCATAATCAACGGCGTGGCACAGGTAATGGGAATAAAGCCGAGCTTGAGATTTTTCTTCTCGATATTGCCCACGGTTTTGGTTTCGGCTGCCATCGACTGCAATGCCCCAATTGGCAATACGGTGGCGATGGCTGCCATTGCTGTGCTTTGACCAACGGCTTTTAAAAATGCTCGGCGTTTGGCGTCGTGGGGAAACAAGGCTTTGACTGCCGCTGCTTCAATAAAATCTGCTCCGACCAGCTCAGCATCGGTGGCTCGATTAGCATCGAGTAGCGATTGGTGGCTGCGTTGGCATTCGCTCTCATTGGCGTGTTTACCACAACTGCAACCTAGCACTTGTTTATCATCATATGGACGGAATAGATTTTTTAACATAAATTTTCCTTTACAATGCCAGTTGCTAAAACTATTTATATTAGCTAAGCCGATTTTGCGTATTTGATAACAATCTCGGCTTGGGTGTCACCATTATGGACTTGTTGCATGACCAGTTGGCTGTCATCTTGGTCAGTAATCGACCAATCTTGCTCTCGGTTAGGGCTGCCCGATATCATCACCGAAATGCCTTTGGTTTTGAGACGAATCACAGGGTTGGTGTGCTGATATGGTTCGTAGGCTTGCCCCGTCACTTGGGCGGCAATGGTGCGAGCTTGGGCATGAATCGGAGCAATAAAACGGCAAGGGCTACCATCAATATCCACACAATCACCTAACGCATAGATATGCTCATTGCTGGTTTGCAAATTGGTAGAATTAACCTTGATACCTGTGCGGGGGCTAAAGTCTAAGCCTGCTCTCTGTGGCAAACGGCTATCAACAGTCAATCCTGCCGAGACGATGACTTGGTCGGTAGCGGTTTGGTACTCGAGGCCTTGGCTATCACGACTCGATAGAGTGTAGCCATTGTCAATTTTACTCAGCCCTGTCACGCTGTGTTCGGCAAGATAGCGAATGCCTTGCTCTGCGAGACACTGTGCCACCAATTTAGCGGCAATCGGCGGTAATATGCCTTGTAATGGATAAGCGGTTTTATCCACCAAAGTCACTTGATGCCCTGCTCGTGCCATGTCTTCGGCAAGCTCAGTGCCTATCATTCCCGCTCCAACAATTAACACTGCTTGGGGTTTATCGGCAAGCGTCTGTTGTAAACCGCTAAAGCCATTTAAATGGTTAATCCGCCAACAATAGCTGGCTGGTAAAACCTCTGGCACAAATGGTGATGCTCCTGCGGCAAACACCAGTTTGTCATAGCTAAACACGCCACGAGTGGTGTGGATTTCTTTAGCTTGGCTGTCAATATTCAGAGCAAAGGCTTTGGCAAGCAAGGTAATATTCAGCTCGGCGGCGGCTTGGCCGCCTGTGGTTTTGATGATTTTTTCGGTAGTCATTCCTTTACTAATAGCAATCGACAATTCAGGTTTGTGGTAGCGATTGGCATCACACGAACTAATCATTAACACAGGCATACTGGTATCTAGACTACGTACCGCTTCGGCAACTGCCCACCCTGCCATACCTCCACCCAGAATCACCACGCCATAATGGTTGTCGATGGCAAGAGTCTGTGGTTGTGCCACGATATTGACCGTGCGTGGCACATACAATTCAAAATCGCCTTTGCCCACACCACATAGCGGACACACCCAGTCGTCTGGAATGTCGTCAAATTTGGTAAACGGGTCAATTCCGCTGTCGGGGTCACCTTCTTTTTCGTCATAAATCAGACCACAAGCAAGGCATATATATTTTTGCCAATTATCATCATTAGCGACTGTTGCTTTTATCTCGTTGTTTATGTCGGGGTTCATGCGGGCATCTCCTCAGTCATCAATTGTTGGGCAAGATAGCGTAGGTGCTTAATTGCAGGGGTCACAATAGCGACAAACTGAGCCTCACGGACACGACGTTGTGGGGCTGCAGAAGCCAAATACCCTCTTGCTCCTGTGTGCATCAAGGCAGCTTCACTGGCTCGTAGGCAGTATTTGGCCGCGTTAATACGCAAATTAATCACATCAAGCAAATAATCTTGACTGGTGTCAAATGGTGTTTGTGCAAGCTTTAAGGTGTGTTTGGTAGCTCCATCGACCAAGGTTTGCAGTCCGCCTGCTTGGTCTTGTAAAAACTGATTGACATGCCCCAATTGGTTTTCCACGCTCAAAATATCGTCAATACAGCCATCAATCACGCCAAGTCCCATACCCATTTGCATTAGGATAAATACAGGGCGTATTTTTAGAATAAACGGTTTGGCAGGGTCAGCGATGATGTCATCATTGGGTACAAAATACTCATTTAAACCAATCCCGTAAGTACCGCTGCCTTCCATGCCACTAAACGTAGGACATTGACGTAGCTCGACCCGCTCATCCAAGCGTAATAAAAATAAAATATCGTAAGGCGTGCTACTGTTTTGCATGCTGGCGACGGCACCGCAGTATTGACCACGTCCGATATTACTCACCCAAGGCAAGCTCCCCGAGATGATATAACCACCCGCAACTTTTTTGGCTTTCAATGCCATAGGCTCAATATCTGTCCATGCTTTCATCGGGTTAGATAACGCAGTGCCGCCCAGCGTTTCACCAGACATATGGGTTTTGAGTACCGCTTGCTGACTGGCTGACTTGTTATTGGACAAATCCAAATAAAGACCGCAAGTATCCTGAGCCCACGTCATAAAACCTGTCGTGCCACACGCACGGCTGATGGATCGCATCGCATCTATCGCCACATCAAAGCGTGAGCCTTGCGATGACATATGTGCTGCAAACGCCCCTGCCGCCCCAAGTTGTGCCATTTCAGCAACAGGATAATAGCCCTTATCAATCTCGTAGGCTTTGGGGGCTAACATCGTTTGGGAAATATATGCCACATCTGCCAGTACCTTGTCGCTATCTGACCACTTAGGTTCAAACACTGCGGGCTCAAACATGGCAGGTGGGTTTTTTAAAAAAGCATCATCTAGGGTTGTCATTTGTGGTTTTCCTTTTGGTACTTATACAATTGGGCTAAACCCAATTAAAACAGGATAAACTGGCTAACTTTGAATCAATCTTTATCAGTTAATCTGCCAAAGCTTTGCTTTAACAGATTAACCTTATGACTAACGGCTTATATAGTTGAGATGCTGAAATCCGCAACTGGGTTACGCATGGTGTTGGCAACAGGTGAGAAATAGTTGGCATGTTGTACGATTTCTTCTAATGTTGCTTTGTCGGCATCGCCTTCAATATCAACTTTGACACGAATCGCCTGAAAGCCCATCTGCTCAGGTTTACGCTCAGCTCCGCCTGCACCCCATGCCGCTGTATTACCGATATCCGCTTCTAGGTAAACTTCAAGTTTGCTTAGTTTGACTTTACGGTGTGTGGCAACGGCAGTGATACCGACCGTCAAACAGCCACCCAACGCACTAAGCACCACTTCACCTGGAGCAGGAGCAGTGTTCTCACCAAACAAATGGTAAGGCTCATCAACAACCACGCCTGGGTGACATGGGTCAGGATTGGTTAAGTAGCTGATAGTGCGGAATTTACCAACCGATACAGTATGTACTTTGTTGGTACCTCTGCGTTCTGGGTTTTCACGACCTGCGGCAGCGAATTTTTCAAGACCTTCTGCGTCGATTGGGCGTAAGTAAGTAACATCTGACATGGTTCTACTCCTTATGATAAATTTTTTTAATACAACCTGGGTTGCCCATAAGCTATAGCAAGGGTCGTGCCAAATTTATAAATTATTGTTTTTATTGTTATTTTTATTAATGCTAACAAAAAAATTGACAAATCAGACAATTTGTCTAGTTATATTGTTCACTTTGTCAAATTTGTTAATTTGTTGTGTCAAAATTTATGGCTAAAAATCATTGACATACTCGCCGTGACATTGCTATGGTAAAAAAAGGGGCAGTTTTTATCCCAAATTTTTTGACAAAGCTTTTCTGTAAGAAATCACTAATAGCGTACTTATACCAAACTGGCACCACACCGATAACACACCATGAAAAAAACGGCGAACGACAGCAACTGGCAAGCCATTGAAATGCTTTTGTTGCAAGAAACCATGAAGCAAATCGGCAAAGACGGCAAACCCGATGCGGCGATTAATACCATGCTGCACCTGATGAGCGAGCTGATTGGGCTTAATCGTGGGCGGATTGTGTTGGCGAACACTGATGGACTGCTGCGTATTCATTACAGCTATGGCTTGACCGCCGAGCAAGTAGCCCTAGGGCAATACTACTCGCACGAAGGTATCACAGGGGCGGTATACAGCAATAGTCATGCCCTCATGGTGCAAGATATCCACTCGGACAATATCTTTTTGGGACGGGCGGTTAGCCGAACACAGTTACCGCAAGAGAAAGTGTCATTTATCGCATTACCGCTTAAAGCCAATAATCACACTTTTGGCGTGTTAGCATGCCATCGGTTACGCATGAGTGAACGCACTTTGTACCGTGACATGGCGTTGCTTAACACCTTGGCGACCTTGTGCAGTCAGTTGCTCCATTGGCAGAGCATCAATGACGCCACCACGCAAAACCTTATCAACCATAACGAAGCGTTAAAAAAAGCCTTGCAAAGCAACACTCGCACCTACGGTATTATCGGCTCATCGCCTGCCTTACTCAAAGCCATTCGAGAGCTTGAGCAAGTATCCGACAGCAACGCCAACGTACTGTTACTTGGTGAATCAGGTACAGGTAAAGAGCTATTTGCTCGGGCATTGCACACCGCAAGCCCAAGGGTGAACAAACCCTTTATCAAGGTCAACTGTGCGGCAATCCCTGAGAGTTTGTTTGAAAGTGAATTGTTTGGGCATGAAAAGGGGGCGTTCACAGGAGCGACCAGTGAACGGGCAGGACTGTTTCAGCAGGCGGACGGTGGCACTATCTTTTTGGATGAAATTGGCGAGCTTACCTTGCCTGTGCAAAGTAAGATTTTACGCACTTTGCAAGAAGGCACGATTACTCGTCTTGGTGGTCGCAAAGAAATCAAAATTGACGTGCGTATCGTTACCGCCACCCACAAAAACCTTGCGGAAGCGGTGCAACATGGCGATTTTCGCCAAGATTTGTATTACCGACTATATGTGATTCCGATTATGTTGCCTGCCCTGCGAGAACGACGTAGCGATATTCCTGAATTGGTAGCGTTTTTCTTAAACCGTATCAATCAACAAAATCGTCGCAGCGTCAACTTGACTGCCGAAGCGATTCAAGCACTACAACAGTATAATTGGCCTGGTAATATCCGCCAATTACAAAATATGCTTGAACGCTTGGTATTACTGTCGCATGGCACGATTGTCGATGCGATGACGGTGGAAAAACGCTTGGCACAGCAACACGAAGAAAACCTTACGATTGAAGTCGAAGCGTATTCGCCTGTTAAAGATGACAAAAACAGTAAGTCAAAAAAAACCAAAGTACCGATGACCTTTGATACAGACTATGAGATTCGCCCTTATATGCAGGCGATGTCGCACAATCTGGATGAACTGAACGCCGTGCTGGTGCGATGTCGGGGCAACAAAACTCAAGCCGCCGCCATGCTTGGCATGACTCCAAGACAATTTAATTACCGTTGGAAAATCTTAAACCAAGCACCGGCAAGCTAAGCCGTAACCGCAAACTGGGAGTAAACAAGATGATGCAAATTCACTCATTTTTGGACACTACCACAGAAACCTTTACCCATGTATTGGTCGATGAAACCACACAACAATGTGCCATTATCGATCCTGTGCTAGACTTTGACCCAAGTGCAGGCAGAATCAGCCACGAAAATGCCAATAACTTGATTGCCTTCATCGAGCAGCAGGCCTTGACGTTGGTATATATCATCGAAACCCATGCCCATGCCGACCATTTATCCTCTGCCCCATATCTCAAAGCCAAGCTTGGCGGACAAATCGTGATTGGTAAATCCATCGACAGCGTACAAAAAACCTTCAAGTCGATTTATGACTTGAGTAGTCAGTTTAAAACCGATGCCAGCCAGTTTGATATCTTGACCGAGGAAGGCTCAACGCTCAGCTTGGGAAGTCTGATCATCACAGCCATGCACATGCCAGGGCATACGCCAGCTGATATGGTATATTGGGTTGACGATGGGCAACGCAAGGCAGTGTTTGTTGGCGATACCTTATTTGCCCCTGATGTGGGGACGGCTCGGTGCGATTTCCCCAATGGTAGCAGCTCAGATTTGTACGATTCGATTCAGAGATTATTGTCGCTACCCGACGATACCTTGCTGTATCTGTGCCATGATTATCCGCCCAAAAATGGTCGACAACATACCCCAACCACCACCGTAGCTGATGAAAAACAACGCAATATTCACGTCAAGCACGGTACCAGTAAAGCCGAATTTATACAAATGCGAGAAACTCGGGACAAAGATTTGCCGATGCCAAGGCTGATTTTGCCATCAGTACAGGTCAATATCAATGCAGGCGAATTACCCAATGCCCATGCCAATGGGATAAAATATTTGAGCATTCCATTGAACCAGTTTTGACTTAAAAGGTGTGAGCCGTTGTAAGCCTTAACAAGGTCAGAATATTGGGAAAGCATGGCAGAATAAAAAGGAAATGCCAGACAGCTCAAAAAGTTTGTAACGCTATCTTCAGTTATATTGGCAATAATCAATATCAAAACAGGTTGGATCTATAACGCCTTTGTAATCAACGTGTTTAAACGAGTATCGTCGGTTGCAAAGTATCAACCCGTATCGATACTCAGCTGGTTTTAGATGCCCTAAATAATGCGCTTGACGCTCTTGGCTGACCAAGCGGAGTAGTTCGCCATTCTTATGAAGGTAGCCAGTACCTATCGATTAAATACAGTGTTTCTATTAAATAACCCCAGTTCGACATAAGCCATACTCTAAGGCTTTGAATTAGCAAGCAATCTTAGCGACGAAAGGTTCAATCAGCACATTTTTAAGTGTCGGCTTCTTGGGTTGATGGCAATAAGCAATCAGCCCTGCCACCAAATTACTCATAAACCCAACATGGCTACGATGCCTTGAATGCTCGATATGGCAAATATTCTTTAACTCATCAAACACCGTCTCAATCAAGAAACGGCGTTTAAGCAATCGCTTATCTAACCAAGCAATGTCTTTAGCTTTCATATTCTTTTTGACGTTGGTAACCAGTTCAACATCCAAGTTTTCGTCTAGCCAAGCGGTTAGGGATCTATCAATGTAGCCTTTATCGCCAAACAGGTTACCAAAGACTTGGTTTTCACACAGTTGCTTGACAGGCTTTCTGTCATCAACATTGCCCGCTGTTACGGTAAGATTCACGAGTTCACCTCGGTGGTTGATGATGGCGTGTAATTTAAAGCCAAAGAACCAGCCCATACTGCTTTTTCCTCGTCCTGCTGTATCGGCAAAGACTTTGTTGCGTTTGATACGGTGGTTATCACAAACCGCTAGGCTGGTTGAGTCGATGTAGCTAATCCCTGTGCAGTTGCCTTGCATTAAGAATTGTAGGTAGTCACACATGGGATATACGGCTTTTTCCATTAGTTCTACCATTCTGTTGTAACTTGGTAGTCTTGGAAAGGCATTTTTTAGCCATTGACAGACATAGCCATAGTAAAAGGCTTTAAATTCTCGATAGCGTATTTGATGAAATAGTACCAAGATGGTGATGATTTCTGCTAAACTTATTTTGCATGGTTTGTTGCGTGGCTTTTTACTGCTGTTGTTCTTTAGTTTTAGCATTTTCTGCTGTTGCTCGGCTGTGTAGGCTTTGCAAAAGTCGTCGATGTGGCAGTAAAGTTCTACAAGATTGTCCATGTAAGAAGTCCTGGTTAAAGGTGTTTGTGGTGAACTTACTTTAACATCTTGGACTTCTTTTTTTTATCCTTTCTTATGTCGAATTCAGGTTAATTAGGCTTGAGCGACTTCTTGCTGAGTGAAGAAAGAAGCCCCTTTGGGTATCTCGGGTAGTTTTAACTCATTTGATGTCAAACGGACAATACCAGTAATTTGCCCATCTACTAAAGTTCGCTCATGAATACTTGGTAAAGGGTTAGCTGCAAGTGGGTAGGCATCTTCAGCATTATAAACTGCGATAAATAAGTAACGAGGTAACTCACTGATGTTTGGTCCTGATGAATGTAGTAGTCGTGTATGCATAAAACAGACTGTACCTGCTGAACCGATACAAGACTCAAATTTTTGACAATGCTTATTTTCAATGTCAGCACTAATCTTGCCAACGAATTTATCATTCTCCCAATGTGAAAATAATTCGCCTTTATGACTACCTGGTACAACTTGCAGTGGACCATTATCTAACGTGACATCACCTATCATTAGTAACGCTGTAAGCATATCGTCGTTAGTTTGAGGCGTAAAAGGGAAATCTTGATGCCATTTGACCATGGTTGTGGTATGTGGAAGTTTAGCGTTGATTTTACTGTGATGTAAGCAAGTTCCAGAGTGACCAATAAGTTGGCTTGCCATTTTTGCTATCCTTGAATTGATTGCAGCATTATAAAATTTATTAGAAATTTCAGTAGGTGAGGCAATACGTCTTAGAGATGGATATTCTGCATTATGATCCTTTGGATCAATATCAAACCTAGATCTACCATCCAACGTCTCCCCCCAAGCTTCTGTATGTTGTTTGCTCTCTTCAATCCATGCTTCAATTTCATCTTTTAATTGAGATAATTCTTCAGGTGTAATGACATTTTCAACAACTAAATAACCTTGAGCATAATACTGTTCAATTTGTTCTGGTGTTAACATTACTTTACTCCTTCGTACTGAGACTATTATTTAATTCATTGTTTGATCTATATCTTGTTGTGTCGGCTCTTTAAGACCATAGGAATCCAGCAATTTTGTTAACTCACCAGAAGCTTTCATTTTTTCTAACCCATCTGAGATAAGCTTATAGGTTTGAGTATCTCCTTTTCTTATCCCAATACCTCCTACAATAGGGTAAAATTCTTGAGTCGATGTAATCTTAACTCTATTTGTTAATTTTTTAGTAGCAGCTCTCATTACAGCAGCATCATCATATTGGATATCAACTGCCTTGGATAATAAGGCTTGTGTAGTTTGTGGCGAGTTCTCATACTCACTAATAGTAATAGCTGGTTTATTTTGTTCAACACATTTAGTTTTAGAAATTTCTTGTAACTGGGTTGAGAATGCTGTACCTTTCATTGTGCCAACTTTTTGACCGCATAAGTCTAAAGGACCTTGGGGATTCAGGTTTGCATCACTACGAACCAATAAAGAAATATCAGTTTTACCCCACTCTCAACTTGAAATAAGCAATTCAAACTGAAGTGGGGGATTACCTAACTGTTTATTGATTACAAAGCAGAAGTTATGAGCCAAGATTTTACGCATAAATCTGTGGGATAAATGCCATAAATCTCTAGCTCTCACCTTTTGCATGTTAAACCGCTGTGATAACTGACCAATCACCGTCTCAATATTGCGACGAGCATTTTTAAGACGATTAAGTACACTGATTGGTCGTTTATCGGGCATATTTTTTCTAAGCGGTGTTTGCAAATCAACACATCGCTTAAAGCAATACTCAGATAAATCAGGGCTAATATAGCCCATATCTGCACCTAACAAGCCTTTGATATTATCAAGCATATCAGGTGCAACAAGCCTTTCATCTATCTTAGCAGAGGCAAAGGTAAAATTGGTTATCATGCCCGATAGATTAATAAGTAAATGTCCTTCAAAGCCAAAATATTTTTGTTGCTTTGAGGCACAGTAACTATAACTGCCTTCGTATTTGAAGGTTTTATGCCGATAGGCTCTGGCATATTGACACACCGGAATGGGAAAGCCATCAATAAAATGAATGTTGTCTTGCCCATGCTGTTTAACGATATGCTGTTGTATCAAAGTTTTTACTTGTAACAAATTGACGCATTGCTTGGCAAAGTTTGGATATGAGCCTATTTGTGGAAACCATGTTTGCCAATGCTGTTTAAAATACTGATGGATTTGCGAATCGGTGTCCATCTGTAAAAACTCACCCACTATCTCCATGGTGATAATTTCACTGTCGGTTAGCTTTGGTGCATATCCGCCTTGTCTTAGCCGGTTTGTTACAATCTTTTTGTAGTAGTCATCTACCATTAGATAGATTTTAATGATAAATTCATCAATGGGCATGGCTTATCCTCTAATCTTTTTGGTCATTGATTAAAGTTTAAGTTCATGCCTTTTTTGTTTCAACCCCGCTTAAAAGTGTTGAGAGTGGGGTCAGTTTTATAATATGGAATCATATCAATTTGTTTGAGTCGTTCTTTAGTGATATACATGGAGGAGAATAGCACATCAAATTTTTTACCAGTTAAACCAGGTATTAAATTTGCCCATCTAGTATCTATCCATTCTGGTGTGAAAGTACCATTATCGGCTGCCATTTTAGCCATAATATCAATATCAACTCCACTTGGCTCACCTTTTTCGTTAAGATACTCATAAGGTGGAAAAGTCATATCCGAACCAATAGCAAGTTTTGTTTTTGCAATAGAAGCAGATTGTGTAAGGCTAGAACCAGTACTCGATTGAGTGCTAGTGCCATTTGTGGATTCTTGTTTTGTACATCCGAACAGAGTTATAGAGCCAAATAATAATGCTAAAGGTAATACAGGGGATTTCGCCATGAAGGTAACCTCTCAGATATAGGCCTTGAATAACTATTGCCTATTAAAAAAATTAGGATTTACTAGTCGCCGCTTTGCTTTCCTCATCAGTTGGGGCAACCAAATCATATTGTTTCATTAATTGATCATATTTACCCGACGCTTTAATTTTGGACAAACCTTCATTAATTTTATTGTAAGTCTCAGTATCACCTTTTCTGACAGCGATGCCACCAAGAATCGGAATGAACTTATCTGTACTTGAAATCATCACTCGATTATTGAGTTTTTTGACCGCTTCTTTGGCAACCCCTACATCGTCATACTGGGCATCAACTGCACTCGATAATAACGCCTGTATAGCTTGCGGTGACGTTTCGAATTCTTTGATAGTAATGGCAGGTTTTCCTTTGGACTCACAGCTCTCTTTGGAAAACTGTTGAATTTGCAATGGGTAAATGGCACCTTTTTGGGTAGCCACTGATTTGCCACACAGCTCATCACGTGTCTTCGGTTTAAAATCCCCCTCTGTCCTTACTAATAGCGCTTCATATGTTTTAAAGTAAGGGATCATATCGACTTTTTGCAGTCTTTCAGGCGTAATATATAAACCAGAAATAATCGCATCAAACTTTTTACCATCTAGACCTGGAATTAGATTTGAAAAGCGAGTATCTATATAATTTGGTTTTGTACCATTCTCAGCTAGAATCGCATCCATGATATCAATATCAAAACCTTTAGGTTGATTATTTTCCATATATTCAAACGGTGGAAAGGTAATATCACTACCCACCATCATTGTGACTTCATTTGCACCATTTGCTTGTGTAACAGATACAGGGGTAGATGACTCAGAGTTATTTGCTGCACTATTGTCAGTTTTTGTTTGCTCCGCAGATTTGCTACAACCTATTAATGATGTACTAACTAAACATATTGCCAATAATTTTCTACCAGAAAAATTTTTCATCGCTGTTATTTTCATGACAAACTGTCTCCTTTAATAAAATGATATAGTGAAAACATATTAAATTAAGTTTTCATATTCGTAGGTAACGTATTCGCTAACGCATGCTATGATTTGATGATTAGCTATAAGTAATGACTATGATGATAGTTATACAAAAAAACTGAGCTGTAAGCAATTTTGAAAAAATGATTCACTGCTACTGTAAATCCTATTTAATTATCGTCATTTATTCCTAGTTTATTCGCTATAGTAATAATTCCTTTATCTAAATCTTGATAGGAGTAAACGTATGAATTCATTAAACAATACCTTGTTAATTGATGAGCAACAATCCCGCATCAATCTTGCTGCCTGTTTTCGTTGGTTTGCTAGACTCAATATGCATGAAGCAGTGGCTAATCATTTTAGTGCCTCTGTGTCTGCTGATGGCAAAAAATTCTTAATCAATCCAAAATGGCAACATTTTTCTACCATCAAAGCTAGTGATTTGATTCTTTTAGACGCCGACGATCCAAGTGAAGAGTTAATGGAAAAAATCGACCCAACGGCGTGGGCAATTCATGGTCGGATACATAAGCTACGTCCTGATATCAAATGTGTGTTGCATCTTCATCCCATCTATGCAACAGCGATATCGACGCTAAAAGACCCAACTATTAAACCGATTGATCAAAATACTGCACGTTACTTTAATCGAGTATCGTATGATATGTGCTATCAAGGTATGGCAGACTCTTTGGCAGAGGGTGAGCGGTTAGCAAATTTATTGGGTCAACATACTCGGTTAATGATGGGGAATCATGGTGTTTTAATTGGTTCTCACAGCATTGGCGTTGCCTTTGATGATATGTATACCATTGAACGTGCTTGCCAAATTTTGGCAACAGCCTATTCAACTAACCAGCCCTTGAATATTTTGGCTGAGAAAACAGCTGAGAAAACAGCTAAAGATTGGGAGTCAATTGAAGATTTCAGCGAAGCCCATTTCGAAGATGCTAAAAAACAATTGCTGATACAAGAGCCTGAATTCGCTAAATAACTTAAACACAGTTAATATTTCAACATTTAGCAGACCAAGTTTTTCGGGCAGCCTTGTAAGTAAGCACAAATATTTTCTTCAATTTCGATGACTAAACGATGTTGTGCTTCTTGGCTTGCCCAAGCGACATGGGGAGTTATAAGTAAGTTGGGTAATCTAGTAGTTATCATGGGATGATTTATCGCAGGTGGTTCTTGAGTTAAGACATCCGCAGCATAGCCTCCTAGATCACCTGTTAATAGTGCATGGATGACAGCATTTTCATCAACCAGTCCACCTCTGGCAATATTAATTAACAAGGCATGCTTTTGTAGCATTAATAACGTTTCTTCATCAATCAAGTGATAAGTATCTCCATTTAACTCACAGTGTAATGAAATAATATCTGCTAGCTGAATAGCTTGCAAAAAAGGTATATAACCTTCTCGACAATGTATCGCATTTTTACGTTCACTAAATATCACATTTATACCAAATGCCTTAGCCTTATTGGCCAGTGCCTTGCCACTTGTGCCACTACCAATAATTACCAAGGTCTTTTGATACAACTCATAAATTGGCGTTTCTAAATAACAAAAATTATCACATTTAGACCATTTGCCACTCTTTACTGCTTCATCGTAGCCACTAAAATTTCTAATTAAATTTATCATTAGCATAAAGGCGTGTTCTGCTAAGCTATGAGATGCATATTCTCTGACATTGCATAGATGAATGCCTTTGGATTGAAGCAGTTGAATGGGTTGTTTATCGTAGCCTGTTGAGCATAAAGCGACTAATTGAAGTTTAGGGTTGTTGGATAAAACTTGTGGTGTTATACAGAGGTCATTAAGAATTATAATCTGTTGGTTTTCGACATCCGATTCAAACTCAGATTGCGAGAGATGGTTAAATTGGTTAAAACTAATAGAGCAAGGTAACGTTTGTTTATCAAAACTTAGCGTGCGGATGAGAGAGTGGGCTTCTGCAAAAGCGATATTGATTGTTTTTGACATTTAGTTTCCTTATCTGTATGAATCTTATTATTAAAAACTAAGATTCATACCTTAATGCGAATCAATGTTTTCTAATAAATTGTTTAAATCGCTCATTTCGGCTATGTTCTAGCTCAGCAGGTGAGCCCTGTTCAACAATATGGCCTCCTTCCATAAAAATCACCCTGTCAGAAATTTTGAAAGCAAAATTCATTTCATGCGTTACAATAATCATCGTTAAGCCCTCTTTTGCTAGCTGTTCCATAACTTTTAAAACCTCATTGACAAGTTCTGGGTCTAACGCTGAAGTTGGTTCATCAAACAAAATAATGGAAGGTTGCATCGCCAAAGCTCTAGCAATCGCCACACGCTGTTGTTGGCCACCAGATAATTGATGTGGGTATTTATTAGCATGAAGCTTCATACCGACTTTGTCTAGCATAGCGATAGCGGTAAGCTGGTTAATTCCTTTATCATTCATGCCATGATATTCAGGGGCTAGCATCACATTTTCCAAGACAGTCTTATGAGGAAATAAATTAAAACTCTGGAACACCATACCAACATGGATAATTTGCTTTTTGTAGGATGATGAGTTTTCTGTTAGTATTTGGTCTTTTAAGAATGGCTTGCCCATTAGATTGACTGTGCCTTTGTTCAAACTTTCCAAACCATTTAGCGTGCGGATAAATGTCGTTTTACCAGAACCCGATGGCCCAATAATCGAAATAACTTCACCCCACTTAACATTCAAATCAATACCTTTTAGAACTTTATGATCACCATAGGATTTATGAATATCAATGGCCTCTAAAGCATAATCACCAATTCTTTCATTGTTTAAGAATTCATAATTAGCTAGAGATTTATTGGTGGTGGGGATAGGTATTTCATCTTCTTTTAATAAAGGTGGGTTCCTATGGGAGATATCAATGAATTTTTCGAATTTACCAATGAGCCAACCAAACACTGTCACGATAAGCACGTAAAAGAATGCCACGGCTAACATGGTCTCTAGAACTAGGAAGTTTTGAGTGTAGAGACGTTGTCCGACGAGTAGGATCTCGGTAAGTGAGATAACGGATACTAGCGACGTCAATTTAACAATCGTAACAAATTCATTGCTTAAGGTAGGCAGTGAGATACGTAATGCTTGAGGTACAACAATTAAACGTTGGATTCCCGCAGTCTTCATTCCCAATGCTTTACCTGCCTCTATTTGACCTTTGTGAACTGAGTTGAGTCCACCACGATGAATTTCTGCGATATAGGCAGCTTCACTTAGGGTTAGTGCAATGAGGCCAGACAAAAAAGAAGAAGCTAAGATAACACTGGTTTGTGGGAATACTTGTGGCATATTATAGATAAATACCAATAACACCAAGAGTGGTAAGCTACGAAAAAACCAGATATAGCCGCCACTTAAAGTAGAAATGATTTTGATTTTAGACTTTTTACCCAGTGCCAATAAAAATCCTAAGACGATGCCTAATATCCAAACCAATACACTAAGTTCAATCACTGTTAAAGTGGCTTGCCAAAAGTCTTTATTTTTCAATAGACCAAATGTATATGCCCAATCAAAATGCATTACTTTCTCCTCTTTTTATAAAATCCACGTTATAGCAGTGTGGATAACAGTTTTTGCAAAAACACATCACATATCTCAAGCTGGGCGATGCTAACATGTTCATTGGGTTTATGAGCGACTTCAATCGTTCCTGGTCCGCACACAACAATTGGACAATGCATTTGTTGTTTAAATAGACCACCTTCTGTGCCGAAGGATATTTTGGTCGGCTTAGACGGAGTTGATAATAAGCCCTGCACCATTTGTACTGCATCCTCTTGGCATGACGTGTCTAAACCTGGATATTGATTAATATTTTCTACATGAATTTTTGCAATGGATGCTTTTTTTGAATAGTTTTCTAAGATATGTTGCTGGATCTGTTCAATACTATCTTGAGTGACATTACGAATTTCATAATCTAGCTGACAAAGATTTGGCACAATATTTAACGCTTTTCCACCATAAATTTTCCCCACATGAATAGTGGAATAAGGAACATCAAACCCTAAGTCTTGGCTACCGACATTGGCTAAATATTCTTGAGATTCGATTAGGCTTTGCACAAACTGTGTGGCGGTATGAATGGCATTATCAAAATTTGGGGCTAAGGCTGAATGCCCTTCTTTACCAGAGCAGGATACTTGAAATACCGCTTTACCTTTATGCCCAGTAGCAACCTCCATCATGGTAGGTTCGCCAATGATGGCAAACATTGGTGGTATAATTAAACTTTCTAATTTGGTTAAAATACTTCTGACACCAACACAACCTATTTCTTCGTCATAAGACAAACATAAGTGTAAAGGACGTTGTAGTTGTTGCTTAGATGCTTTTTTAAACATAACCAAAACACAGGCTATAAACCCTTTCATATCTGCTGTACCACGACCAAAGACGAGATTATCTTGAATAGTCATACTAAAAGGGTCAGTTCGCCAATTCTGCCCTTCTACAGGCACTACATCAGTATGACCTGACAACAAAATACCTGCTTTATCTTTAGGTCCTGTGGTTGCAAATAAATTAGCCTTGGTTTTTTGCTCATTGAAATCTAGAGTAATCTCAATGTTTGAGCTTGCTAGATACTCTTTAATATAGTCAATGAGTAATAAATTACTTTTATAAGAAGTCGTATCAAATGCGATTAGTTTTTCTAGCACTTCAAGATATTCTGTTTGATATTGCATTAGTCACCTACTTCTATTGACTGATTTTTGATATGCGCTTGTGAAAAATAGGCAACACTCATCCCTGGGATATATTGATTTGAAATAAAAGCCTGACACCGACTAATAAACGCTTGACATATCTTGCCTATATTGGCGTTAACGGGTGTTGCAATCCCTATTTTCATGGGTCGTACATCGCCTGAAATTCTTACCATCACAAGCTTCTTGCCATCAGGCGAATAATCCATTTTTGGACGAACGTTTAAAATGGTATAACCAATATTATTTCCCACCATTGAACGAATTACATCAACATGTTTTGACGTTTCAACAACATTGGGCTGTAGTTTTTGATGGCGAAATAAAGACAAGAAGTAATCATTACTGTAAGGCATATCTAACAATATCATGGGATAGTCAACCAATTCTTTGAGTGTTACTGCCTGTTGCTTTGCCAATGGGTGTGATTCTGCAAGCAAAACATAGGGGGGTAAATCTGCTAGTGGCATAAAGTTGATATAATTACTATCAATATGCAAATCATATAACAATGCCACATCTAAGGTATTCTGCATCAAATCTTGGGTAAGCGCTTGATGATCATCAATCACAGTTTCCAAATTAACTTGTTTGTATAAATTTGAAAAACCATGAATAATTTCTGCATAAATCATGGGTGCAAAAGCGGAAAAGCACCCCACCTTAAGCGTGCCACGCATTGCCCCTGAAACATCAGCAGATAATGCGTAAAGTCCAGATGATTGACTTAAAATCACCTTGCACGCTTGCTTTATTTGTTCACCAATGTCTGTCAAAACCAAACCTTTGGCATGTTGTCGAATAAATAACTGGACGTTTAATTCACTTTCAATGTGTGCAATTGCCGCAGAGATAGAAGGTGAAGATACATGAATCCTCTCAGAAGCAATAATGATACTGCCACTTTCGGCTACTGCAACAAAATACTCCATTTGGCGTAACGTTATTCGACTTAACACAATTAACCTCATTTAACAGATGTTATAAATCACCTGGTACACCATAGCTTGGCGAAACTGTTGGGTTTAACGCTCTCATGACATAATCGTTGATTTGTGGCTCATAGATTTGCCAGGCCTGTTCTAAATCTTCAATAGGCGTCTCTGACCAATCAATACGGAGGTCGATGATAGGCCATGTCATCTTATCAACCACTAACAGTCCTGCTGAATGTACAGGTCCTGCTTCGCCACCTGCTTGGTAACCTGCAACCAAACTATCAAGTAAACGTTTTCCTAGATTACCTTCACTTTTTTCAAAAGTATCAAGCATAACTTTAGGAATGTCTTGATTAGCCAAGAGATTGCCAGCACAGGCAGCTTCTTTACCTTTAACAGCATTAAATATGCCAAGCGTATGCTCTCCACTGAAAACAAAAGGTTCATCTTGACCATTTAATGCCATTAGCTGGCGATATTGGATAAAATCGGTACTTTTAACCAACTCTGCACCAGCGTCGGTCGGTGTAAGATTGTATTGCATCATCTCTAACAAAACCTGCGAGAGATTTGGATCAGTAATATTTTGGCTGGCCACGACGCCGATACCAGTTTTTGCACGGATACAGCGTGATGCTACAGCAGGAGATGATGAGCTAATAGATGCTCCAAATTGCCCCGTTTTTGGGCATCTTGCAACAATAGAAAAAGTCATAGAAGTATCCTTATTTAGATATTAGTCTGGAATAACCGCTGTTGCATCAATCTCAACAAGCCATTCTGGTCTAGCCAACGCCGATACCACAATGCCAGTAGAAACAGGGAATACCCCTTTTAGCCAGTTACCAACTACTCGGTAAACCTCTTCACGATAACGTGGATCAGTAATATAAATCGTGATTTTACAAATATCTTCTAACTCACCACCTGCCTCTTGAAGCAACATTTGAATATTATGCATTGCCTGTTCAGCTTGCCCTTTGGCATCACCAATACAGACACTTTCACTCGTGTCTAGGTTTTGCCCAATCTGTCCACGCAAAAATACAGTACGACCTTTTGCTACAACGGCTTGACATAGGTCATTATCGAGATTTTGTTCAGGATAGGTATCTTTAGTATTAAAGGGGCGGATGCGTGTATGTTTCATTATTTACCTCTTTTCTTGGTTCTAAAAACTAAAAGATGGTTGAAATACTGGTAATAACCAGTAATCAAACTGTTGAAATTTAGTATGCCCTAAATGTGTGAGATAACAATTTGAATTTTCCTTTGCACTGATTCGGTTATTCCATATCGCTAGTAATTAGAATTTCTTGAATCAATCGTTCGTATGATACGATTTTCAATTTTTCGACAAAGAAACTATTATTCAACTTGTATTTATACACAGTGTATGACTGTGACATTTTTAAATATTGTTTGTATGTTTTTTACAGAAGGGAGCGAATCATGACTAATAATATAACGAAAACGGATACTCTCGTTATTGGTGCAGGTCAAGCTGGTATTGCAATGAGTGAGCATCTGGGCAATCTAGATATTGACCACATTGTTTTAGAAAAAAATAGAATTGCAGAAGCTTGGCGGTCCAGACGATGGGACTCTTTAGTTGCTAATGGTCCTTGTTGGCACGATAAATTTCCTAATATGGATTTTCCACATAATCCAGAAACATTCGTGTCCCATAACGAAGTGGCGGACTATTTTGAAAGTTATGCCAAAAAAATTAAAGCCCCCATTCGCACGGGTATAGAAGTGTTAAAAGTAGAAAAAATCCCTAGTAATATGGGCTTTAATGTCCACACAACACAGGGTGATTTTATAGCAAACAATATTGTCATTGCTACAGGTCCTTTTCAAAAACCTGTTATTCCACCTATTGCACCAAATTGGAAAGATTTGTATCAGATTCATTCAGATCAATATAAAAATCCAGAACAACTACCAGAAGGCAATGTATTGGTTATTGGCGCAGGGTCATCTGGTGTGCAAATCGCTAAAGAATTGAATAGCTCTGGTAAAAAAGTATTTTTATCGGTGGGTCCACATGAACGACCACCTCGCCGTTATAGACAGAGAGATAATGTTTGGTGGTTAGGTGTTTTGGGAACGTGGCAAGAAAGTACTCCGCCACAACGTCCCATCAAAGGTTTTGCGGTAAGCGGTATGAATGGTGGAGAAACTGTTGACTTTAGAAAGTTGGCACATGATGGCATTACCTTGGTTGGTATGACAGATAAATTTGAAGATAATAAAGTGTATTTTCACAATGACTTGGTTGATAACGTTACCAGTGCAGAAGAAAACTATTTAGCCACTCTCGAAGCAATGGATAAATATATCGAAGCAAACGGATTGGATTTACCTGAAGAACCAGAAGCCAAAGTTTTTCTACCAATACCAGATTCAATTTCAAACCCAATTACTGATCTTGATTTTGACAAAGATAATATTACAAGTGTAATTTGGGCTTCTGGTTTTGGCTTTGATTATCATTGGTTGAATTTTGATATATTTCAAGAAAACGGCGCACCTAAGCATAATAAAGGTATCACAGATGAGCCTGGCATTTACTTTGTAGGCTTGCCGTACTTATCAAGTAAAGGTTCTAGTTTTATTTGGGGGGTATGGCATGATGCTAAACGCATTGCTGACTACATTGATATTCAACATCAATATCATAACTATCAATCACCTCAAGTAGAAAAATCTTCTTCTATTTAAATCTTGTGTATTTTCTAATAGGATTCTTATAATTTCAAAGGTTGATCACATGAAAACAATATTAACATCCACTATAGAAGAGAAATGTGCTTGGTTCGGCAGTGAAATTTCCCATAATAATGATTGGATAATTAAGTTTGATGATTATTTATTGTCAGTTTTGGATGAAGCACTTCAGCATATCACCAATTTGGGGAAAAAAGCTCCTCACTTTAATAAAGATGATATACATATTAAAGATGAAAAATTTTTAAATTTTATTGAAGAAATATCGGATCAACTTGAGAATGGCTATGGCTTTATTGTAATAAAAGGCTTAGATGTCAAACGATTTAATGAAGATGAGCTTATAGATATTTATTATATTTTGGGCTTATATTTAGGCATACCTGTAACTCAGAATATGCAAAATCAACTCTTAGGCTATGTAGAAAATGTCGGGGATATAAAAAACAAACAAACGAGAGTCTATCAAACAAATGCTAATTTACCCTACCATTCTGATATGTCAGACGTTGTAGGCCTTTTATCTATAAGAAAAGCAAAAGAAGGCGGGGAAAGTAGTTTAGTAAGTTTTGCGACAGTTTATAATATAATTTTAAAAGAATATCCAGAGTATCTAGCCTACTATTATCATCCAGCCTATTATAATCACCTTGGTGGAGATGAGCCCTCATTAAGTCCTATATTTAGTTATTGGAAAGGCAAGCTAGCATGTCGGTATCTAAGACAGTATATTGAGGTTGGTCATGAAAGAAAAAATATTCCATTATCTAGAGTTCAAATAGATGCACTTAATATTTTTGAGGAAATAAGTCACCGAGACAATTTAAGAATCGATATGATGTTGGAACCTGGTGATATACAGTTATGTAACAATTATATTGTGATGCACTCTAGGACCTCTTTTTTAGATTATGATGAGAAAGATAAACAGCGTAAACTAGTGAGATTGTGGTTAAAAATGCCTAACGCAAGGAAATTAGCTCCTGATTTTCCTGGCAGAAATGGCTTTTCTCAGGAGTAAAATGAAATGAGGGTTTAGTAGTTTTCAAAAAACTGTGTCTTTCCCATAAACTGTCAAATAAAACAGGAATTAGACCATGCGAAACTTTGACTTTAACGAAGCCTTAAAAGCGATTCGATTCGACAATCCCGGGACGGTTCAGTGATGGGGTACTAGCCCAATCATGAAATAACTAACCGAAGCAGCACCATTGGCTGAAATAGACAGCTATCTGGAGCAGAATCCTACAGGTAATCGCCGTAATGGCTACAGCAAAAAGACGGTAAAATCAGCTGAACCCTATAAAGTACTCCCCAATGTTTAGACCCATCAATTACCGCCATCAAGTATACAAAGCCCTTGGCTAGGCGAACGTAGGTGATATCCGTACGCCATACCTGATTACACCGTGTGATGGGCACACTCATCTCGGGGGTGAGCTTGGTTTGGTGCTTTTTAACCAGTCATTCAAGCATAGCCTTCGTCTTGCGCGCGGGCGAAGCAGTGCTTGGCTATTTCCTCGCTCAGACAGTGCCCTAGCTGAAAGTGTGAATGGGCTATACAAAGCGGAGGTGATTGATTATTTAAAACAAACCTGGGCAGGTGTAGATGATGTTGCTCTAGCAACCCTTGATTGGGCACACTGGTATAACCTTGAACGGTGGCATTCTACCAATCAATATGTGTCGCCTGAACGAGGATTAGCAAAGTACTGCTTTGCCCGAGTGCAAGACGGAGAGCTATGCTCGTAGTGGATGCGGAAAATATCTACTATTTTTCATTAGTTCCGTCAGGCTATGCCGCTTGACTCAAGCAAACTTGTCTCCGATAAATTCGGGGTGGTTCATCGTTTCAAATCACAGCACAGAAAATACTATGTTAAAAGAATCATTGCCTAGCTTTGTTTTGCAATGGACGACAATAGTTTGTCTAGTTGTACTTTTGCCAGGTCATATTGCCGCTTATAATCTGCTAACGCTGTTAATTCCGTCGTTAATTCCAATGTTGCAATCTCTAATGGGTCTTTAAAATAGCGTTTTGGATTAAGATCATACTTATATTGTGCAATTTGTGCTTTCGTCACCTTAACCGCAGCGTTATTTTCAGTTGGATTTTTTATAAAGTCGATGATTTTTTCCATCGATTGCTCAGCCACTTCACCGCCATATTTGCCATTAAGCAGCATATTTTCTGCCGTCATCAACCAAAAAGCGTCGGTTGTTTTTGCTGTATTTAATACCACTAAGCATACGTTGGCTTGACTATATTGCAAAATTCCCAGCGGCAAAAGGGTCACGCTTTCAATCAGATTTTGATGCACCAATGCTTCTCGCACAGCAAGGTCATACCCCCCTTTAAATAACCAGCCGATGGGCAATATTAGGTATGCCCTGCCCTTATCGTTGAGATGATATAAATAAAGCTGAATCCATAAACTTTCGGAGGCACTGCTAGGAATCGCATGAAAAACACTTAAAGGCTGTAGATAGTTAATCTCTGTTAACGCAAACGGCTGAATCTCATTGCCAAAACTTGGTAAACAAATACCAATATCTGCTTGATGGCTTCCTTCTTTTGCTGTCAAACTGTCTAAAATTTTTAACTCGGCATCACTCTCAACCATAGTTAATAACAATCGGCTTAGCAAGGCAGGCATCATGTGAATTTCTCGCAAAATAAGCTTGCCAGGTGCTAGGCTAAAGCCACTATTTGCCACGCCACTTGCCCCATCGTATAGCGTCAAGCCGTGCGTCTCACCAATAATCCCTTTTAATAGCAGGCTAATTGCCAATGGGTCGCCCCATTGATTTTTAATAGATAGGGCATGTAATTTTTGATACAGCAATGGCGTGATTTGCTCAGCATAGGCTTTTACCGTTAAGAACATCTTTCGTAGTTGGCTAAAATCCGCTTGAATACGCTGCCATGGATTGGCGGTATCCGATAACAATTTGATGAGCGATGCAATGACAACATCCAAATCTTGGCTATCATAAAACTGTCGTAATATTTGCTCGATTTTCACATTGGGTGTGAGCAACGACTGGTCTGTTAACTCCTTTGCTGCAAGTTCATGAGATAAAGCTTTGGCATCGACTTTAGCGGTCATCAAGTTGCCAACCAAATCAGCAATTGGATTTTGCTGCGCCTCGTTAAGGTACGCCACATAGGCAGATACTATCATCACCAACATGGCATTTTCAGCGGTGAGCTCTCGTCTGAGTGATTGATAGTTTTTATCAAAAACGGCATTAAAAGTCGATATTTTTGTATTGTTTGGTGATTGTGTCCTACTGGTCATGATGGCTACCTTGGGGCATTAAGGTATGAAACACGGCAGAAGCGGTGCGTTGATGTTGTTGCATCAGTTGGTTTAACGCTTGCAAAGTAACTATATTTTGCCAAAAAAAATCGGCTAATTTTTGCTGGTTCTCTTGGCTTGGCACATCAATTTGCCACTCTTTTAGCCGACCAACCGAAATTGTGGCGGTGACTGTCGCTCGGTTGTGCGTGGCAAGCCAAGCCTGTCCGTATTCGCTGTTAAGCAGACTGACCAATACTTCAGGTAACAGCAAATTAGGTTTGGCTCTCAGTATAAAACAATTGACCCCCACCACAAGCGGTATATCACCCATATCCTGCGCTCGCACAATGACTGAGCGCATATTAAATCCACGAGCCACCAATAACACATCGCCTACTTGTAGTTGCTGTGTGGTGAATACCTCAGGTGAAATAGCGACCAAACTGTCGGGATTGTCATCAATCTCAAGCGTGCCCAAATCGGTAAAATTTTGCGCGGTCAGTTGTCTGACCGTGATGAGATTGTCACCTTGATTGATAAACTTTTTATTTAAACCAACAAAAATTTTGGCAAGGTCTTTTAGTTGCATGAATGTTCCAATTTAAAGTTTACATATCATCAGTTGATGGTAATATCGCTTTTAACGTTTCATCCGTGATAAGCATAAAATGGGTAAAATAACGCAGTAATGCCGAAAATCGCCACGAATTTGTTCGATTTAGCTGATTGTCTGGCGTGGCTATGCCGATTAAAATTGAAGTCTGGCTGTTATCATTTTTATATCGAAACTTAAGCGTCGTTTGCACTTCTTCAAGTTTTTCTGTACTCAGTTGTGCCTCTAGTTGGGCATTGATATCTTCAAATTGATTATCATTATCGCTAAATAACTCATGCCTATCAAATAGTTGATGACGTTGTAAGATAGTCAAAATCGGTTCATCACAACTGATCATCCAGCGATTTTTGGGCAATATTGTAATCGCCATCGGTAAAAACTTCAGCAGGATTTGCACTTCCTCGGTACTTTTACCAAACGGTATGGAAGAATCGGTGGTCGTCATTCTATCGGCAAGGGTATGGATAAAAAACTGCCAATTAGGTAAATCTTGTCGTAAGATGTTGGCATTTCTGAGCATCATACCGAGCATTCGATGTTCAAAATGCGTTTGAATGCCAATCATACTGTACCGCGTATTGTCTCGCAAAAACCGATAGTGACGACGT
Organism: Faucicola osloensis; assembly: GCA_016888885.1. GTDB lineage: Bacteria > Pseudomonadota > Gammaproteobacteria > Pseudomonadales > Moraxellaceae > Faucicola. The sequence continues at coordinate 2,215,741 of CP069437.1, read as the reverse complement.
TCTGTCATTAGCTTTTGGATGGCGAATGCTTTTTGTTTAATCAAGCCAATATCTTGTGGCGATACTAACGTATCATCGCCAATCACATTGCTATCAGCCTTTGGATTTTTTTCCAAATGTTCTAACACGGCTTGAATTTGTTGGGGTCGATAATTGAGCAGCGGTGAATCGCTATGCTTTGGTAAGTTGCGTCCAAATATTTCATCATTAAAATTGAGATTGGCGATTGCAAATGACGTTGATTTTCGCAGTTTTTGCCCAAAATTTTCTCGAAACAATAATGCACGTATATCAGCGAGTTGTACATCATGGCGTTTTGAAATTGCGCGGTGTTGCAAATTGGTAATGTTTATCCAGCTATCGTAAGGCAAGCCGATATTGGCTTTGCTAAGTTCATAAGTTGCCGTGAGCATCGCAAAGTGGTTGTAATATTCAAAGCTACGTTCTGGCGATAAATGCCCCATCAGCCCCGAAATGGCATACCATTTGTCAGTATGGTATTTTTGCACACCCAATAAACCTTGGACAATCTGATCAATATGTTTGGTATTTAGACCTGTTAAAGTTTGCGTCAATGCGTCATCTGCATTTAGCGCGAGAGCTAAGTTGCTAATCGCTGTATGCCGAAATGCATGAAAGGTAAACTTGGTATCAGCGTTTTGGGTACTAGTGTTTTGGATATCAGCATTTGGGGAAATATCTTTGACAATTTTATCCAATAATTTTAGGGGCGTATGGCTGGGGATTGGGGTATTCTCAGTAGATAACGTGAATAAATATTGTTGCTGCTTGCTGATATGATTGCTTTTGACATACTCAGTAAAAAACTTGAGTTCCTGTGGGCTTAATAAAGCATAGAGTGCCACTCTTCGAATACTGCCTTCGGTTTTGGTTTTGCGATAATTGTTCGGACGTATTACTAGCGACGGCTCATCGGTGCCAATCGCTTCAATATCGCTAAAACGTAAGCCAAGTAGCTCTTTTTTTCGCATCCCTGTGCGATAAGCAAGGATAAACAATAACAAAAACATGTCTGCTTCCATCGGGTCAATCGAGCGACGGATTTGTAATAAGATACGTTGGTATAGGTTGGGCGAAATCCACTCGGCACGTACACACCGCATGGCGGTGGCTTCAGGAATATCTGCCTCGACAAAACCGAATTTTTCCATCCCAAAATTATGCAAGCGTTTTAGCAATTTGGCAGAATAAGCAATGTCCTTGTTTTTAAGCTTTGATTTTTTAAAATCAACGATTTCTTCATATAACTCTTCAAAATCATCCGCTTCCCAACCTTGTAACTCACTGTCACCCACAAAGTATAGCCACTCGTAGCCAATGGTGAATAGATATTTCTCAATACTTTGTAAACTGGTTTTTGAACGCTCTTTAACCAAATCAATGACCCATGCCAATAATACTTTTTCAGCCTGCGTTGCCACCACTTCTTGCATATCGACAAGCTTATACCGCACTTTATCTCGCTTGGATAAACTATCAAAATTGGGGATAGTGATATGATAGAGTCTGGCATTTGGTTCTCGCAGTACTTTTCGAATATTGATTAAAACATCGGTTTTGCGTTGTTCCGCTTTCTGGGAAAGGGTCAAGTTATCGATATTTTTATGGTTATTTGCGGTGATGGTCAGCGTGAGCAACTCATCAATATCATAAACCTTATCATGATTGGTAAAATTGCTGTCATGAATCGTTAAAAAACTCTCAATTCTTAAACCAGTGGTTACTTGCCGACCTTGTAATACCATGGTTAGCGCATGGTCGATATGTACATCTCGCAATCGCTCCCAATGAGAACTGGCTGACTGTAACAACCGAGAAAATGACGGGATGGTCAAATTGGCTTGTTTAAGTAAAGGGGTAATTACGTTAAATAAAAGCACATGAATATTGAGATTGCCTAGCATTGAGGCATCGATAGGGTCATGTTGTAGGGCTAACAGCCAACATTGACTCATCGGGTCAATACAAATTTGTTGGCTGTTATAAATACCACCATCATCAAGTCGTTCATTGCCGTAGTTTTTATTGGCGTAGCGGATTTGGGTCAATAAACGATAATTTAGGTAAGGTTGAAAGTCATTGTTTAGCAAATTGATTAGCCATGCGTGCAGCATTTTTGCATCATTGATACCACCAAACGCAATACCTGAGAATATCAGCCAACCAATTTTTTCTTCGATTTTAAATTTCTTGGTGGTTTGCCAATGATTTTTTACTACATCTAAAATTTTATTAAACTGCTTACCGTGTCTGACATAAGATTCCGTAATTTGTAGCGGGTTAATTTTTGATGGCATGGTTTGGGGGGCTAGCACTACCCCAAAGTAGTGCTCATTTAACCGAAAATTGGTATTTTGATACGCTACAAATTGCTGTAATAGTTGCCTAGCGTAGCGATAAATTGTCTCACTCGCCCCGTACTCAGCAAATAATAAGGTGTTGGCTTTTTTAATAAAAATATCAAAACCTTTATTTGACAGGCTTTTATAGTCTTTTTCAATCTGATATAAATCTCGCAAATACTGTAAATACGCACTTGTTGAAATATCGCAATGCTTAAGATTTTTGTTTTTTTGTATTTGAGCCTTTTGCCATTGATATTTGATACTTTCAATTTTGCGAGTAGGCGACTGCAAATGGTTGGGATTTGCCAAAAGCGACTCATCGGCTTGGGTTTGGTACCACAAACATTGCATTGTCTGCCAAATTGGATTATAAAATTTATGCCAAACACCCCAGCGGCTAAATTCTGATGGCATTTGGCTATAGTTAGATTTTTTAAGCTGTCGTTTTTGTTGTTGCGTCAATCTTTGTTTTTTTGCTGCTTTTCTCATCTAATGTCTCATCGGGTTTAGAAGATTGCTCTGGTAATGAATGTAATAACTTGTCTATTTTTTGAAATTTTGCTTTGATGTCATTCAAGCCCAAATCGTTGGCTATGGCCTCAAACACATCAGCTAGTGCGTAAATAGCGGATTTACTCCCCGATGAGTATCGACCAAAAAATTCTTGGCGATGTTTTTCATGACCGATGACACCATTGATAATGGGCATTTCGACACCGCGTTTTTCAAGCTGAACTCTCACAAAATGCCGAGTAAAGTAGGGATCTATGTCAAAAAAAGGTTTGATAAATTCTGCAATCTGACCACGTTTTACTGTCGCTATTTTCTCGCCTTGTTCACAAATTAAGTTAATCAGCATATTGTCGCTATCGTCATGTTCATACAAAATCGGTTTGATCACTTGGTTGACCCATTTTCTACGATGGAGCAATTGGGCAAATTTGGCGAGAAACCAGCGGTATAACGTCAACGTTGTTACTAGCGTTGGGCAGATTGGCACTAGACGATGATTTCTCACGGAACGATTGGGTTTGTCAGAAATAAGGATTTGAGCAGAATATTCATTTAAATCAATATCATGAATATGAGTGATACGATTATTGGGACGAATCCCTGTGGTGAGACAAAAAATCAGCCAGACATAACTACTGACGTTATTAAATAGTTCAAATTTTGATGCACTGGTGATGACGGCTGTATGAAAAATATCATCAAGTAATGATTTGACAAATGACAGTGTGAGTGCTTGCCCCGAGCCTGTGGTATAGTCTTTTTTTGTTTCTAGAAAGCCCAAGTCAAATGACGTATCTTTTCTCAGCCAAACCAACGCATTTTTATAATGGGTGATTAATTCATTTAGCATATGACTGCTATAAAATTTTGCAGGTGCGGATATTGGCGGGATTCGGCAGATAATTTCAGCGATATGGCTGTTACTACCCTCGATATAACGAGTCAAGCTAACTTGCAAGGCTGACTCAATACGATGCACTGATAGGTATGGCAAACTCAACTCTGTTCTCACTTGAGCGATATAGTCTCGAACATCAGTCTGTGTGGGTAATAATCGTTTATTCGCTAAAAATCCTACAAGTTTAATGGGCATTGGCAGCTCAATCTCTGCTTTCTCATTTTCAAAAATGTGGGCTTCAAATTTCTTTTTACGTGCAGTAATTTCAAAGGATGCGTGCAAATAAACCTTGGTCTTTAATAGCCTAAATATCCCAGACTGTCTCACAAAACCTTTTATCATGAGCGATTCAACAGGAATAGACGTGATCATTGATAACAGCAAAATTGCGGCTAATGTTTTAAGCTTAAGCTGCTCACGACTTAATATTTCTTCTTGTAACTGACAGTCTTTTACTAGCCTTGCAAAAACGAGCTGGTAGGCTTTTGGCGAAAGCAGATAAACACTTGAATTTAGCATCAATTCACGCTGGCTGATAAACATTTGCCGAACGGATAAATCAACCATTTGCAGCGGTGCAGTGTAACGAACCAAAGCATTGGGGATGGTTTGATACTCAAGTAACGGCTCACCCGTGTTATCGACTGTAACTTCGGTTGAACTCGCTGTCGATTGCTCAGTATCTTTACTTTCAAAACACACTGTCTGCAGTGCGGGCTGATAATTTTCAACATCATCCGTGGTATTCAAATTTGGATTAGATTGAAAAGTGGGTTGGATAAAGTCCCGAGCGGATAAATTTTGCGGCGGCTTTTTTTTGCGGGGTTTTCGTTTAGTATTTAGCTTTTTGATTTCTGTATCAATTTTTTTGCGACGCTTTGGATTAAGCGCAACTTCAAGACACAATCGGATTTCAGTCGCTTGATTGCGACGCGTTTTATTATCGGTCTGGATTTCTAAATTAGCCAAAAAAGCGATCAATACATCAATTTGCAAAGCGCATGCAGGGTCGTCCGAAAAATGAGGGAGATTTTCTAAAATCCAAGTTTTTATGGGTGTTTTATAAAAACACGCAATCTTTAAGCGTTTGATGATACGTTGATAATAAGATTTTAATTTGTGATGCTTCAGTACTATTGCTAAGTAAAAAGCAATTTTTGTCCAGCCGATTTGTTGTGGCGCTAATTCAAACTTTGAAATCAAAAAAGGCAACTTTAGGAGATTTGGCAGCTTATTTAATTCACCTCTTTTCGCTTCTATACTTTCCAATATATTAATTTTGAACGCTGTTTGAATTTTTTCGATTTTTTTAGTTTCAATATCGCCATCTCGCACGATTTTTTGTGCGATTAAACACGTCATCACTAGATTTTGGATCAGCTGCTCTTTTGCTTTTGTGTCTGCTTTTTCTTCAACAGGGTAATTTTCGAGCAACAAGATGTCTTTTATTAAGCTTTGAAAATCATGCCGTGACAAAAGTGGTAGTTCTGAATTAGATTCTTCAGCATTTTCAGTCATTTTTATTCTCTAATTCTTGCTGACGATGCTGTGCCGTACGCATCTTTACGTTAATGAGATTGTAAAAACAAGTTTTTGTAAACTTGGCATTCGGGTAAATCTTTTTCCATACAAGTGGATTAATAAGCAAATCAAGTTCATCATAAATTTCGTTTAAATTTTCAAATGATTTGCTGTTGCGACAAATAATATCGAGCGTTTCAAATATCACATTCGATAAAAAATTAAAGGCTGCAATATCTTTTACCTCAATAATTTTCAAATTATCTTCACCTTTTATCATTGATTGATAAGTTAATTCGGTCAGGACGTTATTCAAAATTAAATTATGGGTGAACTGGTAACTCTTCTTGTCCTTTAATACAACTGTGTTTATTGATTTTGCACGCAAATATTCTGTTTTTATTTGCTCACTATTCAAATTACAAACGAGATAATTTAGATAAAAATCCTTCCAATCCAATACATCAGGATGGACATCCATATCTTGTTTAGATAGATAACTTAGTAAAATATTTTGCATTTTATAAATAGTAATATAATTACGATTTTTCAATTATAGCCAAAATTTCTAACAGAAAGACCCCCACACGCATTTTTTTGAGTTGTTTTTTTGTTAAAATTAGCGGTAACTTTATTGATTCAAAAATTTGCTAATAGATAAATGACCATGCTGTTTTTGATTTTTATAAAAAAACACCGCTAGATTGCGGTGTTTTTTAAATGCGAAGGCTAATTAAAATGGTATTTCATTATCAGGTTCAACTGATGCCAAAAATCCCTGTAAATCTACGACACCTCTATTGATAAAGGCTAAGCATTGCGCACATTGCCAATCTAAAAAATAATTAGGATCGGGCAAATCGCACGGGTTGTAAAGCTCGTACAGTTTGCCACAAGTTTTACAGCGAATACTTGAATCATAAGCCCTTACCATCGATAATCTCGAGAATAACTCTTCAAAGGTTACTTGATAGTAATGACATAGCTGTTTGATATGCCACTCAAGTCGATTGGGATGATGTTGATTAAATGGATGCCAGTAATCTAGGCACATCTGGAGCGAAGTACCATTGAGCATTTTATTAGTCAGTAAGTGAATACGCATTTTAGTATACTCTCTCTAAAAAATTTGAAAAATCATGTTGAAACAAATGCCTAATTTGCCGATATTGCTCGTCTCGCGTTTCATCTTTATCAATGGATGATAGTTGGCGTTGTGCCCAAAGCCTTAATGCTCGATGAGAATTACAATGATGCTCATTCATCCATTCTGCTAAATCGGCATTGTTGATAATGTGATACTCAGCGATCAATTGGTTAGCGAAATTGCAAGCTTCTTGGCTAATCAAATCAGGCTTCATGGCTTGTCGCAGTTGTTCATAATCAATCACTGGCATGACTACACTCCCCTTTTTGACTGGTAGCTATTAAGGCTTCAAAGGCACTACCATCACGGCGTATCATATTCGGTACATAGCGGCTATAAACCTTAAACAACATGGTAGTATTGGCGTGACCCATCTGCCTTGCGATCCATTCAGGTGCCTCCCCTGCGGCAAGCCAAAGTGTGGCTGCCGTATGACGGGTTTGGTAGGCATTACGGGCTTTTAACCCTAACAGTCGAAGCGTGGGATGCCACACTTTACGATTGACATTGTGATAATCGAGTGGCTCTCCTTCTCGATTGCAAAACACGAATTTTGAGCGACCATGTGTGACTTTGTACTGCGCTTGTAGCGCTTCATAAACCCAAGGTGACATGGCGATATCGCGATTGGATTCTTGGGTTTTGGGCTTACCCATCACGCCTTTAACATACGCTTGGCGAACACGGATTTCACGGCGGTCAAAATCCACATGCTCCCACGTTAGTCCATCAATTTCGCTGGTTCGCATGCCGGTGAAAAACCTTACGGTGTAATAGTTTTTATAGTCTTTACGCACGCCATTGATAAATTTCCAAACCTCTTCAATAGTGAATGGCTCAATATCAGGCTTATCAAGTTTTAAAACCTTGATATCCTCATAAGGATTTTCAAATTTATAGCGTTTTGCCGCTTCTTGCAGTATCATACGCAAAGTGGTCATTATCGAATTAATTCTGGCTGCTGACAGATGCTTGTTAGCTGTTCCGTAGGTCACTTTGCCGAGAGAAGTACGGAACGCTAACACATCTGCCCTTGTGATAGCGATAACACTGCGTTTGCCAAAATGTGGCACCAGATACTTATCCAAAATATCTTTGATTTTGCCGATGTAGCTTGCTCGCCATTCAATTTGCTTTTCTTCAAACCAAGTTTCAGCAAAGTCTTTAAATACGGGTGTGTCAGATTGAAAACTTTGCACACGCTCTTTGACTGCCATCAGTTCAATGCCTTTCTCACTTTTTGGGAAGTATTTGAGATAATCAAATAGTCCAAGGGTGATTTCTGCTTCCATTTTTTGGATGATTTTTTCCAGTTTTTTTCGATTTTCGGGCGTGTCGATTAGGTTGGTTGTTTCTCGACAGCGTTGATTCATAAAGCGAAAATCAATCATCAAAAATTTACTTCCCTGACGGGTACGAATGCTGGCCATAAATTTCTCCTTACTGCAACGCCATGGCATTGATGTCGGCTAAAACTGTGTTGCGCATATCCTTTTCTATTTGTTCCCACACATAGAGAATTTTGCGACCGCCAAACGGGCGAATATAATGCACTCCTTCGATTAGCACGCTATCTTTTAAACAACTGCGAATGGTGGCTTTGTCATATTTGATACGTTCAGATAGTTCTTCCGTTGTTAGGTAGGTATATGTCATAATGACCTCTTGTAGAAATAGGTTGATTTAGTTTAAAAAGACTTATTATCGGGTTATTAATAAAGATTATTCATCTCTAATAACTGCCGATGAACATATACTACCTATTAATAGTTATTAAAGCAACCTATTTTTGAATAAAATTAGGTATTTTTATTCTAATTTTACTTGATTATAGATTTATCGAAATAATTTGTACCTACAAAAAGTTTTTAATTATGAATATTTAACCTATTTAAAGGTAAAAAATGGATAATCTTTCTTTTCGTTTGGAACAGGCTAGAAAAAATGCACAGCTAACTCGTGATGAAGTGGTGCAACTCGCTTCTCAGACATCAGGGTTTTCTCGAAGCTCCCTGCAAGATTGGGAGCAGCAGGAGAGTAGCCGTGAACCTAAACTTGAGTATTTGTTTGATTTGGCGAGAATCTATGGCGTGCATCCATGGACGTTGATGACGGGTGAACAGTTATCACAGAGTAGTCAAAACGTGCATTGGTTGGCATTATTGGACATGAATAATCAATCAACTGACTTGTCTTATCCATTGCCTAATTGGTGGCTTAATGAGCGAGCAATTGATGCTTCGCAGTTGGTGGGCTATTTGTATAAAGGTGATACCATGTCGCCACTGATTGGTAATGATGCTGTTGTAATTATTAATAAACAGCAAAATCAACTCATTGATGGGGCGGTCTATGCTCTTTTAATCAATAATGAACTTTTTATACGACGCATACAACGATTACCAACAGGATTAAAAATTATCAGCGATAATCAAAAATATTCTGCATTTGATATTTCACAAGAACAGCTCAAAGAACGTGATTTTTTGGCTGTGATTGGTCAGGTTATCTATATCGGCTCTGATATACAAAAAATCTGATAGTGATGACAAGGGTGATTTTCAATGCTTGCTCTCTTAAGCTTTAAAACCAATTTTTTTCAGATAAGGTAGATACTCAGTAATTTTCAACAAATCCCTTTGTAACTCCTCATTCAGACGTGAGATAAAGCTTTCGGTAGTTTCTCCGACTCGAGCGTATTTACCCCCAAAACTGCTATCATTGGCAAGTTTTTTGGCGAAAATATTAGCTTGGCTAGCCGTCAATAATTTAGCCCATTTCTTGTCAGATTCGGTTTTTTGTTCTACTTGTTGGTCTGGCTTTTTGATGGTTTTAATTACGATAGAGAAATGGGTAATGGTTCGCCCAAATTTGCTCGCATTTAAAGTGAGTTTAAAATCGCCTTGTTTATTAATCTGGTTGATGGCAGGGTCTAAGATTCGGCGTTTGAATTCGGCAATTTTGGGATATTTATCAGCTACCCCAAAAAATTCTTTCCATGCTTCGACGGTCATTTCTGGTACACCGCCTGTATCTTTCCACTTGTTGATTAACTCATACAGACGTTTACTGCTACAGCCTTTAAACTCAACGGTTTTGATAAAATCATAACGAGTGTAGGCTTTACTGGTATTATCAATCAGAAAGGTTAAAGGATCAGAAAAATCTAGAATAATAAAACCTTGTTCATCTTGATACGATACGCCTTGCAGCCAATGATATTCTGAGCGAAGCATAGTGAAATTGTTATGATGAGGTTTGAGAACGGTGAGTTTGTCAGCGTCATTTTCTGCTTGGATGGTTTTATCAAAATATAAGGTAAATTTGAGTTTTCTATCGCCTAGAATTTTGGCAGTATCTTTTAAGGCTCGATAGGCATAGATTTCATTGACTCGATTGGCGGCAGCGAATTCTTTTGCACTAATTAATACTCGTTTGCCACCTGACTGTAATCGATGCAGTTTATTAATGGCAAGCGTCATCAAGTCATGCTCGGCTTCAGTTAAGTCAAAACCTGCTTCGACCAAGGTATTGGGTTTGATAATCATTACTTTATCAGCACCTTGCTTGTAAAAATTTTGCATCGTCATAGGGTGACTTGCTATCCATTATCTCAGATTTATGTGAGCCTAATTATAGAAGTGCACTCGACGATGGGTAAAATCGTAATCTATGTTAATCCATGTCGGTTACAAAAGTTAATAAAAATTTGTGAATATCAATGAATTAGGTTTTATTTTGGATTATTTTATGATAATCGCTCTCAATCTATGTTGAGATTCTAACTTCATCAATCTGTACACATATTTCACCTATCGGTACATCTAACTTCATCTAACCGACCATTCTGATTCTCCTATCTGTACATTCATATTCACCTATCCGTACACATATCTGCGTGCAAAGCCGCTACCATGGCGGAATACAGAGCCTCTATAATTTAATAATATAGATAATACTAATACTAATACTAATACTAATACTAATACTAATGTTTAATGAAATTTAGAGTGATAAGATTATTTTGATAAAGTTTAATTTCTATCATAAAAACAAATTTACATGAGACATTCGATATCAAGCATAATTACTTATTTTTTAACTACACCAAACCCTTCATCATATAGCCACTGTATCTCATTTTTATCATTATATAGACTTAGTGAAATTTGACAGCCTTGTTCAATATCAATATCATAAAATTCGCATTGTTCCACCATTTGACTAGGCGACAAATACAGCCACGCTTGTGGCTTAGCGGGTTGTAAAATAGGTTTGGTAAAATCACCGCTATAATCTTGCCATTCTTGTTGTTGCTTTTTAAATACTGGATTAAACGCATTCACATATTTTTCTATGGCCAACTCGCCTTCCTTGATAGAGTTGGGATTTATTCGATACAAGGCTTGATACTGTCTATCGCGTAATGGGGTGAATGTTTGATACAGTTGCTCAGTCATTAGACAGCTATCCACTTGGGCATTTGAAAAAAGCTCATCGCCTTCATCATAAAAGTATCGCTCACAAAACCCTTGTATCTCTCTATCATCAAGTTTAGCAAATAGACAGTTATCTTTGTCAAAACGCAGTCTAGCATCTATTATGAGTTGATTATTTTGCCAAGGTAACAATTTTGCCAAATCATGGTTTGGATAGTTTTCATCTTGACTATAACTTTCATAACCTGGATAGATAAAAGCAGGTTGTTTGGGTTTTTGTTGTTGCACGTTTTTGCAATGCCGATAGTTAAATTGGGGGATGATAATATTTGGCTCATGAATCGTTTCTCGACGATGACGATTGACTCGCCCAGCGGTCTGTACGATGGACTGAACGCTTGATGCATCAATGACTGCCCAATCAAAATCATGGTCACGCCCCACTTCTTCGACAGGCGTGGCAATCACGACAAAGGGTACATTTTTTTGTTGGCTGTGTTTCATGAGTTCGATAATTTCGCTATCTTGCTCGATGGTTTCATTACCTGTTTTGCGTTTTTTGCCATCTTTATGACGACTTAGCAAAGTGTCTAAGCGTTGTTCTTTATAAAAACGATTGATTCGCCAATCATTGGCATGATAGCAAGCGATATGGGCGTGTTGCCAATGATTGGCAAAATAATGAGCAAGGCTAATAGCATGGTGAATATTTGCCACCCGAATTAAGCCAAAGGATAGGCGTTTTTCCCCATTTTGACATTGCCAAGCGTATCTATCATGCAAGATTTGGGCAGATTCAAGTACCGCTTGTTGCCAATCGCTAATAGTTGCCTTTGGCATGGGTTTGAGTTCGGCTAGGCGAAAGCTCGTCTTTTTGGATAAAGCAAGCTGTAATTCATTGAGGTGTGTTTGGTAAATATCTTTAAAATTTTTATCGTCAGCTTGGGTGTCGCTATCTTGAGTTAGCGTTTGTTGCCAAATTTTGGGTGGATTTTTACTGTCAATTTCATTATCGATAATGGCGATATTAAAGGCTTGTTTGTCGTCATTTAGTAATGCTTGTCGCATCGCTATACCAGATTCAAAGGCACGATGCACGCTAATAGCTAATGTCTTGGAGAGGGTTGCCGATGAGCAAATCACATGGCGACCATACATGGCAGCTAGCTGCACCAAGCGTAATACTGCTATCAAGGCTTTGGGGTCGTAGCCATCGATTTCATCGAGTATCAAATCACTACTTATTAATCGTAGCAAGGCTTTGACATGATGTCCTTGTTTGTGTGGTTCGCCCGCTGCTATCAGATAATCAATGGTGGAAACGAGCAAAGGCGATGCCAATAAAGTTTTGCCATCATTGTCACTTATAATGCCCTTTTTGGTGGTTTTCTCAAATAATGGGTTAAGCCATGCAGGAATGTCATAATCATCCCCTTTAGAATCAAATATCGGCTCTGGGGGATTTTCATCTTCGTCAATCCCTTGGTTTTTTTTGGCTTTTTCAAATAGTTCTTGGGTAATATTGTCGCCGATGACAACGGCTAATTCGTCATCGGACAGATTCATGGATTTTTTGAGAGCATCACCTGTTTGCAAGGTCAAAGAGCGTAAATTGAGAGCGATACAAATGCGTGGGTCATTGGGTCGCAAGGTGCAAGCGGTGCGTAGATTCATCCGAGTTTTACCGCTACCTGTACCTGCGATATTAAAAACAAGCGTCGGTACATCGGGATATTTATCGGCGAATTTTTGCAAGGCATTGCCAGCAACATTTTGCCACTTAAAATGAGCGTTTTGCGTGGGTGTTTTGATATATTCGACGGTCTGCTCACATAGTCCAGACAAATTTAAATCTGTCATCATGTTACAAGCGATAAAACTGGCTCGTTCGCCCACATGGCGTAAATGCCATTCTAGCGGTTGATTGTGTTGTTTTTTACTATCAACAAAACAGGTATTAGCAAACAGTTGCGTGGGAGTTGGAGTGGCAGGTTGCACCATGTCCAGATAATTGACCGCAGAAATGGTATGGTCAGCGTGAATCAAGGCATTACGAGCATGTAAACAGAGGGCTTTATAATAAGTTGGACTGGCGTTGGTAGGCAATAATTTGGCAAGTCGTGCCATTCGTTTTTGATAACTATCAAAAATGCTTTGTGGTAACTCGCCTGCACAAGTGAGTTGTTGGGTACGAGGTAATGGTTCACGTACGTGTTTGTCTTCGTTAGGATAGCTTGCATAGCCTGTTGGGTCATCTGCTCCCAATAATCCATGATGAGTGACAATCAAATAATCCACCGCTTCAATGCCGTTTGCCACGCCATCATCGACTTGTTTTAAATCACCTAAGGTAAAAATATTACGGTTTTTATCTTTGGCGACTTGTTGCCAAGCGTCTTGCCAATCAAAGTTATTATGCCGTAGTTGTTGCAATAGCTTGACGGATAGCCATTCATGGCGGATATCATCAGCGATGATTTTATTTGCTTGATTAGGTGACAGTTTGTTTTGAAAATGTTGCGATGCTTTGCCAATATCATGCATATCGCCTGCCGCCCCTGCCAATAGGCTTGCTGCTCTGGCCCAGTCGTCGATTTGTCGCTTGGTATAAGGCTTACCAGTTGAAGCGACAGGGTATGCCCCTTCGCTATTAAAACGATGCTTTGCGCCCACGACCCAAGCCAGTTTCATGCGTCGCATACCGTAGTTAATGTAGGCGGCGACGGCAGTTTGGCGAGTAATACCCTTTTGTTTAAGGGCGTTACGGACTTCGGTTAGACCTTCCATCGTCATGGGGGCTTGCCATGTACTTTGACCTGTGCGGATGGCGTAGCTGTCGAGTACGGCTCGGGTTTTTTTCAGGGCTTTTTTTTCGCAAGCAGAGATAAAAATGACGTGCATTTCATTTTTTCCAAATTAATTTTTCTGTTTTTATAAGCTTATCATTTTCACTTAATATAAAACTAAATTCTATAATGAATATTAACAATACGACATCGTGTGTCTTTTATCTACTTTTGCCTGCTTTTTATTTGGGCAATACTATGCTAAAACTATAGAATTAAATAAAAAAGGAGAAATGAATGTCAGATGCTTCCACCATCCCTATCGACCAATATCGGCAAACTCTTGCTGAATCGGTGCATTTTAGTAATAAAACGATTAATTCCAATATCGAAAAAGGCGGTATTCGCTTGGCAAAATCGCAAGAGTTGGATTTACCCTATATCAGTGCGAGAACATTATTGGCTGACGATATTACCATTTCCACCGATTACCAAGCCAATGCAGGTAAGACCGCTACGATTTTTAAAGCCATCAAATCAGCGATGTTAGATGAAGATTTATCAGAGCAAGATGATGATTTTAAAACTGTGGTAAATACGATTCAGCCTGATATTGTCAGCTTGTTTGACACGCCTTATCAAGCGGGACTTGAGCATATTAACATTCGGATGCGTCAGTTATTATTGCCAAAAGGTGACGATTACCTTTCAATTAGTCCCATTAGCTCAGCAGGGGTGAATCATTGGTTAAATGATGAAGTTGATGATATCAAAGAAGCTCGTAAAACCGACAATGATTTACACAGTATTACCACCGCTGTATTTGGTATTGGTGGGGCAAATCCGCAAAATGTGGGTAGCCTAGTACGAGCCATGCAACGCCCAATTTATCTAACTGCCCCAACTGCTAATGATACGATACGTCAAGCCTTTAGCCTGTATTACAAAGGCTTAGACTACTATATCCCCAATAAATTGCCGAAAGACAAACTTTTTCAGCCTGCATTACTTGCTTGGGCAGATTTGGTGAATCAAGGTATTGCTACTACCGAAAAAGATTTAAATAACCAAGATTGGAAAAACAAAGGCATTGAAGCCACTAGTACCAATATGGATAGCCGTGAAGTCGAGCAACAATTTTTGACCCATATCTTACGCATCGTATTGGCTCAAGGGCGAGAAGCTAAAAATAGCCTTGAACAAGTGGCTGATAGATTGCCGAATATCACCAAAATAAGCAATGAAGCGTATGACGAAAATACAGGTGAAATGGTTAGTAAAGAAATGGTTGCTTTAACACCATTACAACACCCAAGCGTCGATTTAGCCATTCAAGGACTGATTGACACACAGCTACGAGATGAAGGTTGGATGACTGTGTTTGCCGAGCATTTGGCAAAAAGTATCGTCCGTCAATCCTACGAAGTCGAAGGACAAAGCAACCCTGTCGCCTTTGTACTCGAAGATAGCACCATACCATTCTTGGCTCGCCGAATTCGTGGCTTGCTGTATGACTTACAGGAGTTGGCATCATGAGTTTTTTAGCGGTAATTCCGCATATTCGAGTGCAAGGGGCAAATCTACAGACTAGCGGGATTTTGCTCGGTGGCGTGCCTTTGATGGCATCCACTATGTTCGCTCATGCGTTGGCTCGCAAATTGAGCGTGAAGGACACAGGCGTGATTTATATTCACCATGACAGGCAAGATTTAGGTGGCTTTGCCTATGGACGCTTTACCCCTGCCCAACGCCGTGGCTCTGCGTTTATCAACAAAAACGATTATTCATCAAAAAATCCCAATGCCTTATCGTTACAACCAACGGCAAGCTGTCATTTGCATCTTAGTTTGGTGATACGATTTGATGGCAGACGGCGACCAAGATTGGCAGATTTGCAAAAATTGCTGATGAATAGCCGTTTTGCAGGGGGGCAAATCACCAGTTATGGCGAAGTTGAATGGGCAGATGATAATGAAAAAACACTAAAGGATGTGCTAGGCAATACCATCAAAACAGGCTTTGTGGTGCTAGACCGTCAGGATGTGTTATTAGCGTACCAACAATCGCAAAATCTCAATCGTTTGCAAGCCTTTACACGGCTATTGGCACTCACCAAAGACGGCTTAAATCATGCTTTTGGTGAACATCATGGCTTAAGTTTTTTGTCAGCGACTAATCTAGGTTATGCGTTGCTTGAAGACCCAAAAACCGATAGAACAGGTGTACGACAAGCGTATACCCTTGAACAAGCTGTAATACCTACACCTCACGCCTATGCCGAACCCTTGATTGGCTTAGTGCAATATGTGTCAATTCGGCAACTGCTGAATGTTGCTAACGCTCAAAATTCTGATAACTTGGATTTATATGAAGAAGAGCAAAAACCGCAACAGCCCCCAAACCTGATTACCGAGCCGTTACGTCAATTATCTGACAACCCACAAGAGTTATTTTGGCAGTACCAATGGCAAACCCATGACGGTGGCGATGTGTTTTTATTGCGACAATCTATTTAACCTTACTTTTGAAACTAAACTTTTACCTAACCAATGTTAAAAAACAAACAGGAGTTTTATTATGGCAACTTTCAAAAAATTACCCGCAAGCCTAGCCCTACAACGTGGTACTGTTATCAGCGACGGGGCATTTTTTCATCTGATAGATGGCAAAACTGAATCATTAAAAGTCATGTATCATGGCATTCGTGGTACACAAAATGTGGCAGGCAATAAAAGCAAAGGGTCAGCATCGGGCGAATCAGTCGCTCGTGAAGTCAGTAATATTCAACAAACCGAATCTGCCAAATTATTACCCAATGCCAAATTATTGGTGACGTGGGATTTTCGTTTGATTGACTTGGCGGATATTCTGTTTGCCAGTGCGACTAAAGCAGGGGCAGATAAAAGCGATGAACAAGCATTTCGCAAGGCATTTCAAGCGTTTGTGGCTCGTGCCAAAGACAGCGATGGGCTAAAAACGGTGGTCGGTCGTTATGTGCGTAATGTTGTGAACGGTCGCTGGTTATGGCGTAATCGCTTGGTGGCAGAAAGCATTGTAATTACGGTAACACCCAGTCAAAATTCGGAAAAATCTTATACCTTTAAGGCGTTAGACTACAATTTAAACAGTTTTGACAATCCTAGTGCGGATGAGCAGGCATTAGCCGAGATTTTATTAACAGGGGCAAAAGGCGACGCAACCAATGCAGGGCTACATATCGAAGCGGTAGTTGATTTTGGCATGGGTGGTGTGGAAGTATTCCCTTCACAAAATTATCTAGAAGATAAACCCAAAGGCTTTTCTCGTTCGCTGTATCAACTTAACCCTGTTCGCCCGCAACGTGGGGCAGACAACAACCAATTTTTGGGGCAAGCGGCATTACGTGACCAAAAAATCGGTAATGCGATTCGTACCATTGATACGTGGTATCCCAATGCCGAAGAATACAACCATAAACCGATTGCGGTAGAGCCAAATGGGGCAAATCTTGAGCATCAATTTTTTTATCGTGTGGGTAAAGAAAAAATGTCAGCGTTTGATATTTTAAAAGAGATTGATGACTTAGACCCCAACAGCGAAAAAGGGATGTTTTTGATTGCCTGTCTGATTCGTGGTGGCGTATATTCTGAGGGAGATTAAGATGTCATTTGAGTTTTATGTGGATGTACGTGTGATTGAATCGGCAGATACGGTCGATTTATCACTACCGACCATTCGCAATCAGATTTATGCGGTATTGCATGGCACGTTTCGAGCGTTGGCATTGGTGGATAAATCACCATATGCCATAGCATTGGTCCCTTCCCCAAAGCTTAAAGCAAAGCAAGCGGATTTTGAAAAAAAATATGGCAAGTCGCCCCGTTTTGATTTTGATATTTTTCGGGTATTTTCGGATAGTAGCGAGGCATTACAGCGATTGGTAGATAGTATTAGCCAACATTGGAAAGTGCGGGATTATAGTGTGGTCGGTACGCCAACGCCTGTACCAACAGCCAAAATCACAGGCTGGCAAAGTTATCGTCGTTTTCGCATTCCTACGGCAAAAATGGAACGTACTCAACTGTCTGACAATAATGTGCCATTACGAGAACGTCGTCTAGCCACTGCCAAAGACTTGCCGTATCTTAAAGTTGCCAGTAAAAGCACAGGACAAGTTTTTACCTTAACCATCGATATTGTACCGATGGAAAATGCAGGTGACGGCGTGCCAGATGGCTATGGTTTGGCTCGTGCCAGTCAGCCGTTTGCTTTGCCGATATTCTAATTTAAAAAAGCAGTAGGCTTTTATGCTTACTGCTTTTTCATTTATCAAAGAGAAAAACATGAGCCAAACTCATAATAGTCATTTACGTAAGCAACGTAGCCGTCCGCTGATGTTGTCCAAGCGGGCGTGTGTGTTTTATCTTGAGCGAGTTCGAGTCATTTTAAAAGATGACCGTATCGTGTATCTGACCGAAAGTATGCAACCGATTGAACATTTTTATAATATTCCCGAAAAAAATACCGCTTTTTTATTACTGGGTAAAGGTAGTTCGATTACCGATGCCGCCGCTAGACGTTTGGCAGAATCAAATGTAATGGTCGGTTTTTGTGGTTCAGGCGGTTCACCATTATTTAGTGCATTAGATTTGACCTTTCTAGCCCCACAAAGTGAGTATCGTCCTACCGAATATATGCAAATTTGGATGAAAGCATGGCTTGATGATACGACACGGCTGTTGATGGCAAAGGTGCTATTACAAGAACGTATTGAAATTGTCAAAAAATACTGGCAAAAAAATCCACTACTGACATCATATGGTATTCGCCTAGATGAATCGGCGGTAGTTAATTTTTCACAAGCGATAGAATCGGCAATGAACCAAGAGCAGTTATTGACTGCCGAAGGTCGCTGGGCAAAGGTATTATATAAAAGCTTGGCGGAAGGCTGTGGCTTTAAATTTACCCGCGAGGAAGGCAAAAATGCCAATGATGATATCGCCGATATCGCCAATAGCTACCTTGACCACGGGAATTATATCGCTTATGGCTATGCGGCAGTTGCATTACATGGGTTAGGTATTAGCTTTGCTCTACCGATGCTACATGGTAAAACCCGCCGTGGTGGTTTGGTGTTTGATGTAGCAGATTTGGTCAAAGATGCGATGGTGATGCCACAAGCATTTATTTCGGCAAAACTGGGGCATAATCAAAAAGAGTTTCGGATGCAACTTATCGAGATTTGCCAAGACCAAGATGTGTTGGATTATATGTTTGGCTTCGTTGTAGACACTTGCCAAAAAATTAAATAAAATCAGCTGCTTATAAAAAGCACTTTAAAACGAAGTGTCTTGACTGAATTAAAACGTATATAATTGATATCTGGGGATTTTGTCAGAAAATTCTCCAGTTCGCCATCGCATAGATGGTTTAGAAACAACACGCAAAGAGCAAAAAACCAAGGTCGAAGTTCGCCATCGCATAGATGGTTTAGAAAAACATCATCGATCAAAGTGCGTCGATAAATGAGTTCGCCATCGCATAGATGGTTTAGAAACATGAGCTTGATTGATATTGTTCATGCACCCTACTAAATTTTTCTAGTATATATCTACTTTGCATTTTTTTCGTCAAGATTTCTCATTTTTATATGAGATAGTCCTAATCTAAAGTTAAGGTAAGCAATTTAATATATTGAATTTTTGCTTATGTATTATTTTATTAGTATGTGGATTTAGAGTCGTACCGTGAAAACTCAAAACTTTATATAGTCCGTATAACAGCTTTTGTATCTATTTTTCCAATCTCAAGACGGTTAACTAAACTAGTGTGTCAATGTCTTAAAGTTTCTAATAGCCATGTTTTTAATTTGGAGGGAATAACTTTGAAAGGATTTTTTTTAGGACATGAAGACTATTTAAAATAAGCAATGAAACTCGAAAAAAAATAATTCAGTTTCATCTCTTTTAAATTTGAGTGGGGGTCAAAATCTACTTGCTCAAAAATTAACCAAGGCACAATTTGGGCACAATTTGGGCACACAAGATTTTTAAGCGATTTTTCTGTGCCCAAAATCACAAAAGTGGTCAAAATTTCAACTCTCGAAAAACCACGTAAACCCTTGATATCACTGCAATAAAAAAGCCCCAATCAATCGACTGGGGCTTTTGGAATATGGTAGGCATAATCTGACTCGAACAGACGACCCCCACCATGTCAAGGTGGTGCTCTAACCAACTGAGCTATATGCCTAAAAGGGTCTAACAATCTACTTGCGTAAGTAGGAGTGCCATTTTACCAAAAAATTTTGCTTTTGCAAGTGGTTTTAATTCTTCGCTTCAATTTTTATTGCGCCATCTTCAGCTAAGTTTTCGTTAAGGTTAGGTTGTTTTAATACACTCAGCCACTCGGATATGCCTCAGCATTAACCTTATCCCGTGACCTGACAACTTTATCAAAAACTTAGGATGGCATTATGAAAAAATCATTAATCACCTCAGGCTTATTGGCACTCGCTATGTTATCAGCCAGCAGCGCATTTGCCGAAGCCAACTGCCAAGCGCACCCAAAAAACGAACAAATCCCGCAAGCCGATTTTCAAAAAGCATTAGAAAAACATGGCTTTACTATCAAAAAATTCAAAACTGATGGCAACTGCTTTGAGATGTATGGCAAAAGTAAAGGTGGTAAAAAAGTCGAAATGTACTTCGATACCAAAGACGGCAAAATCGTTAAATCAGAAATCGACTAATAATAGGATAAGCAAACCGTCCAACCAATGCAATTTGAGGTAGGTTTGCCAATGTTATGCCTTGACACGGCTAACTTAGCCGTGTTGATATTTTAGACAAGGGAAAATAACAATGTTACCACAACCACAATCTGCACAAACCGTCAAAGTCTGGGATATTTGGGTGCGCATCACTCACTGGGCAGTCGCTGCGGGTATTTTTGCCAACCTTATCGTCACTGAAGGCGGTAGTGATGTGCATGAGTACATAGGCTATGCCGTCGTAGCGCTGGTAGTGTCTCGTTTAATTTGGGGATTGGTGGGTAGCCAATACGCCAGATTTAGTAATTTTTTCCCTACCCCAAACCGCATTCGCGAGCATATGACCGACATCAAGCAGCATAAGTTTCAAGGTCATCTGGGTCACAATCCGTTGGGTGCGCTGATGATGTTTGCGCTGTGGGCCGTTATTATCGCGCTGGGGGTCACAGGCTATCTGCAAACCACCGACCAATTTTGGGGAGACGATAGCATCCAAGCGATTCACGAATTTTTAGCCAATAGTCTTTGGGTACTAGTCCCTTTACACGTGGCAGCCGCGATTATAATGGGAAGACTACAACAGCAAAACTTGGTAAAATCGATGATAACGGGTGAAAAAACCGTTCAATAAATACCTTTGCTAAAAAATAAGATAAAACCTACGGAAGACTCTCATGACCCGAATTTTACTGATTGAAGATGATGCCACCATTGCCGATGGCATTGTCAAAGGCTTGAGCCAACAAAACATGATGGTGGATTGGTTTGCTGATGCCAAACTCGGTGAAATGGCCATTCATGAAGGGGTGTTTGATGCCGTGTTATTGGATTTGACCTTGCCACGTGGTGATGGAATGACCATTTTAGCCAATTGGCGACAACAAAAGATTGACACGCCTGTTTTGATTATTACGGCGCGCGATGCCATTGCCAACCGCGTGGCAGGTCTCAATGCTGGGGCAGACGATTATTTGGTCAAACCCTTTGCTTTAGATGAAGTGGTTGCCCGTTTGCAGGCTTTGATTCGCCGTAGCCAAGGTCGCAGTCAGACTGAAATCCGTTATGGGGATGTCAGCTACTTGCCACAGCAGCAGCAAGTTTTTTATCAAGGCAAATGGGTGGATTTGACTGCCAAAGAAATCACCGTTCTTGAGCAGTTTATCAGCTATCCCAATTTGGTGCATAGCCGCGCCAGCCTTGAGGATAAGCTATACGGTTGGCAGCAAGATATCGAAAGCAATGCGATTGAAGTACATATTCATAACCTGCGAAAAAAAATCGGCAATGATTTTATCCTCACTCGGCGTGGTATTGGCTATTATCTCAATCCTGCCTTGCAGCGCCCTGAATGATTCCCCCGATACCCCGCTTTAAGCTGTTACTATTATGATGCCTGCTACCCAAAAAGCTTATAGTATCCAAAGGCAGCTGCTCAATTCCCTGCTCATCGGACTACCGATTATTTGGCTATCGATTACCCTCATATCGGTATGGCGGCTTTCGCACGAAATCAATGAAATCAATGACACCCAAATCACCCAATTAGCCCGCTATCTGATTGGTATCTCACAAGATGTTAAACTTCATCTCGCCAACCCTGCCAATGCGCCTAAAATTTTAAATCTTGAAAATGGCTTGTTATCAGGCGATTTAGGGGATGCTGAAGAAGATTACATGGGTTTTGCGATTTGGGATCAAAACGGTAAATTACTGATGGCTGATAAAGACGGACAGCATTTTACTTTTTTGCCCAAACAACACGGTTTTTTGGAAAATACCAGTGCCTATCAAGAGCTTAATCCCTTTAGTCACTCGTGGCGCCTGTTTTATGCGCATGATGACACCACCAACCATCTCATCGCCATCGGGCAAAACCTTAATTCGCGTCAAGAGATTATCTATAAATCATTAACCATTCAACTCGTTCCCTCGCTGATTGGGGTGATGCTATTGATTATGCTGACATGGCTGTCAGTGCGACGAGGGTTCGTTCCACTCAAACGGATTAGTGACTTGTTAAGCACTCGCAGCCCTGAAGATAAAACCCCATTATCGGTCGATACACCGTTAGAAATTCAACCCTTGTTGAACGCGCTCAATGGATTATTTAATAAAGTCGCGGATACGCTTGAGCGTGAAAAACGCTTTACCGCAGATGCCTCTCATGAATTACGCAGCCCGCTCACTGCCATCAAGCTACAGACTGATGTACTACAACAAACCATCCTCCAAGCCAATTTAACCGATAGCCAAACTGATGCACTCCTGAGTCACTGCCGACAAATCAGTCACAGTAATGAGCGCGCCAATCGACTGGTCGAACAGTTGCTGATTTTGGCAAAACTGGCACCGCAGCAAGGGCTCGACCCGCAGACCTTTGCACCGATTGATTGGATAGCCCTATCCAATGACATCCTCTCAGAAGTCAACCGCCGTGCCCGCGAAAAAAACAGCCAATTGCGCCGTGATGTGTTAGTGGATGCCAACGCTATCTTGCCTTTGACAGGTAACGCCACTTTAATCGGTATTTTGCTGCGTAACCTATTGGACAATGCCATTCGCTATAGCCCTGACCATACCACGATTCGGTTAGTGCTAGATAGTGAGGTGATTACAGTCATCGACAATGGCAACGGGGTTGCACCTATCGACCTTGCTCGGCTATCAGAGCGGTTTTTTCGTCCCGCAGGTCAAGCTGAGATTGGTAGCGGCTTGGGTCTGTCGATTGTGTGCCGTATTGCTGAGCTGCATGGTTTGCAAATTACCATGCAGAACCTAGAATACAATAGGCAGATTTGCGGTTTTCAAGTCAGTCTCTTTAAGCGCTGACTTGCCCACTGCTAAAGCTCAACTCACCAACAACAGGCGGCATTTAAAAAAGGCTACATAGCGTATCCTTTTTTTGGAAGTAAACTAAAAAATTAGTACACGTTAGGCACATACATATCTTCAGCGATTGGCTCACGTTGGTAATTGTCGTGATGCTCGCGTTCTGGCAATACCACATTATCCCGTTGTATTTCTTGGTAGGGAATTTGTGAGAGCAGATGGTTGATGCAGTTTAGCCGCGCTTTTTTCTTATCATCGCCTTCGACAATCCACCAACGGGCTTCAGGGATATGAGTGCGTTCAAACATCACTTCCTTGGCTTTGGTATAATCCTCCCAGCGGCGACGCGATTCTAAGTCCATTGGTGAGAGTTTCCACTGTTTGAGCGGGTCATAAATTCGGCTCATAAAGCGTGATTCTTGCTCGTCATCTGAGATTGAGAACCAATATTTGATTAAGCGAATGCCTGAACGCACCAGCATTCGCTCAAATTCTGGCACTGACTCAAAAAACTCTTGGTATTGCGCGTCAGTACAAAATCCCATCACGCGCTCAACCCCAGCACGGTTGTACCAACTGCGGTCAAATAGCACAATCTCGCCCGCCGCTGGCAGGTGCGCGACATAGCGCTGAAAATACCATTGGGTCTTTTCGCGGTCATTGGGGGCAGGCAGCGCTGCCACACGGCAGACGCGCGGATTGAGCCGTTGGGTGATACGTTTGATAGCGCCGCCTTTACCCGCTGAGTCGCGACCTTCAAAGATGACAACGATACGCTCACCGGTTGCTACTACCCAATCTTGCAATTTGATCAATTCTTTTTGCAGACGAATCAATTCATTAAAATAAATATGGCGAGCGATTTTTTGGCTGTCGGTTAACGGCTGACCGTCATAACGATAGTCTTGGATGTAATCGTCCATTTCGGACTCAATCTCTTCATCATAGCTGTCAATTAAGTCTTCATGCATTTGTTGGCGCAGTCTATCATTATTTTTGAGGGTTTCATCATTTAAAAACTGTGATTGGGGTAAGTCATCAAGCATATCGGTGATATGATTGCTGATAACAAGGTTGCTATTAGCAGTGGGCTGATTATTTGGCATATTGAGACTCTATAATGAGCATTAAAAATGCTGATAATATGACAAAATTATGAAGGTATGATGATAGGCATCAATGGTTTATAAAATGTTGATGGTAATTTATTACCACTTGACTGTTAAAATAGAGCAATTTATCGTAAAGATATATACTTTAGTTTACAAACTTAGTTTAATACATGGATTATCTGTTACATATCAATGATTGATTATTTTTGCGATAAGAATAGTCGATTTTTTTGACAAATATTGCTACAAGGTAAAATCATATATGCAGCTTTATTGCCCATCTGCGCAAGATAAATTTTGTCGTGTGTTCAGTAAATGTTTACTGTTAGTGGTGCTATTTACCACGCTCTCGTCAGCTTGGGCAGGACTGCCGTTGCCTGGTAGTCAGATTATCAATATTGCCAGCGGTGATTATACTGATGAACAAGGTAATACCTTGGTCATTGATTCTAATCCAGTGTCGTTAACGATTCAGGAAGTCCGCGCGCTGAGCCTTACCAATAATCAAAACCAAGTAGGGCTCATTGGTGCTAAGTTAAACTTTCCCCACGTTCTTACCAATACCGGTAATGTGGCTGATAGCTACTCGCTTAACCTGGTGCAAGCATCAAACGACAACTTTGATTTAACTAATGTGGCTGTGTATGCTGACCGTGACCAAAATGGTATTCCTGATGATAACATTAACTTACTAAACAGCGGTTCTACTTTATCTTTAGATGCTGGAGAATCAATATCGATTGTTGTTGCTGGTACGATACCCCCGACAGCTAGCAAGACCAATCAAGCAAACTTTACTTTAACAGCAACGAGTAAAACCTCAAGTAGTGTCACCCAAAGCGTCAACGATATCGCACAAGTTATTGATGATGCGGTAATTTTAGTGACTAAATCACAAAGTGTAAGCAGTGGCAATAGTATTCAAGATGTGACATACACATTAAGCTACACCAATAATGGCAGTGCGCCGGGTAAGCTTATTGTGACAGATATTTTAGATTCGGGCTTAGCGTATGTAAATAACAGCGCTAGCTGGACTAATGGTAGTGGCACATTAACCGAGGCTGATGATAACGAAAGTTCTGCCAATACGGGTATCAAATACAAGGTCGTCGGTAATCAGGTACAGTTTGAATTGGCCAACATTCCCGCTTTAACTACAGGCGCCGTCAGTTTTAAAGCAACAGTGAATGATATCAAGCTGGCAATCATTGCAAATACTGCAGATTATAGTCAATATGCGGTCAATGGTACTACGGCCATCAGAACCACTAAGACTAACACTGTTATTTATCGCAATCAGTATACTTATGGCGTCATTGCAAATGTCACGTCAACCGGTAGTAGTGATAATGGCAATCCCAATCAGGCAACCGACAATTTGACTACTAAACCCGCTATCAACGCTGGACAAGAGGTGTTGTTTGATGATTATATTTGGAACACTGGCAGCACGACGGACAGCTTCAATTTAACGGTTAGCTCAGCAGGATTGCCAGCATGTGCGAGTGTAAAGCTATATGCCAGTGATGGACGCACACCGCTAGTCGATAGCAATAATGATGGGATTGTCGATACCGGCATCTTGGCAGCTGGGGCTAGTCGCGCTATTAAGTTAGGTATCAGCACCACTGCCAACTGTAGCGCCAGTCAAGCTATTTATGCCGATCTAACAGCGACTTCGGTCACTGACACCACAAAATTCAATGCCGTTCGTAATCAAATCACGGCTGTAATCGTAGGTAGCACTGATTTATACAATAGCGATAACTCAGGATATGGCGTAGGCAACATTGATAATAATGGCGCGGCATTTGTTAACAAAGTTCTTCAGCAAGGCAAGGCCGTCTTTCCGTTAATCGTTAATAATAGCGCGCCTATCGCTAATAACTACACCTTGTATGCATCCAATCAAGTTATTAATTTGAACAACCCAGTTAATGGCTTACCCGATGGGTGGCAAGTTGATTTTTATGAAGGTGATGCCAGCTGTACCACGTTAGGCAAGCAGATTACGCAAACAGGCAGTGTAGCAGCAGGGACAAGTAAGACTTACTGCGCCGTCGTACAAGCTAGCAATACCATTACCAACACTAGCTTAGCGATTTGGTTTGCGGTCAAATCCGCCATTAATGGACAGGGCGATGTTATAAAAAATCAAGTAAACGTCGAACCCTATCGCGGCTTTACCCTGCAAAATGACCAACAAGGACAAGTAGATGTTGCAGGCACCGTGGTATATTTACACAGCCTAAAAAACATCGGCAGCCTGACCGAAGGCACAAGCACGGGTCAAGTGCTATTAAAGGTGACGCCGCTCAATAACCAAGATAATTTTAACTATACCTTATACTATGATGCTAATAATAACGGTTTGTTAGATAGCACAGACCCTATTGCCAATGATTTAGCAACCATCACTAACAATGCAGGTCTTGCCGCTAATCAAACCATTCAGTTATTACTTAAAGTGCAAGCGCCACCTACTGCCAAACAAGGTATGACCAGTCAAGTGACCCTCATGGTTGAACCAGTCGGTACGTTACAAGGCTTGAGCGCCACGTCAGTGCAAAATACCGATGTCACTACCGTGGGTATCAACCAGCTGCGCTTGGTAAAATCGCAAGCCAGCACACCTTGTGGCATCAGTGATTTAACCACGTTAAATTATAGCGTATCAGCCGTACAGGTTAAACCAAACCAGTGTGTAGCCTATCGCTTAACGGTCAACAATGACAGCGCGACTCAAGCTAAAAGCGTGACAATCGCTGACAGTGCTCCGGCATTTACCACATTAAAAACCTCGCCAGCACCAAGCGTGACACAGGGCACGGTCACAGTAAATCAAGGCAGCATCAAAGCAGATGTCGGTACACTCGATGCCAGTCAGAAAGCGGCTTTATATTTTTTAATTTTAGTAAACCCCTAACCTAATAGGACAATACTATGACTGATTTTCGTCACAAGCTTTCCTCTTTTGTCCAACCAAGTGGGGGGACAGCTTGCCGTAAATGGCTAAAATTGGCTGGTTTGACAGTGGCTATTTTGTGGACTCATCAAGCCAGCGCCGGTGTGCTGGCGGGAGATATTATTAGTAATATGGCAGTTGGGGAATACAAGGAAGAAGGCTCAAACGTTGTCCAAACCAGCCGCTCTAATCTGGTACAAACCACGATTTTACCTGTCTATGCAGCAACGTTAGTGGCGGATCGTAGCCAAAATGCTCAAAACGGCCAAACCATTCAATTCCCGCACGTGCTCACCAATACTGGTAATATCACTGATACCTATAATTTATCAACCCAAAACCTGACGAGTGATAGCTTTGACGTCAATAATATTAAAATCTATGCCGATGCCAACCAAGACGGCGTAGCTGATAATATCAATAATTTAAGCAGTATCACACTGGCACCCGGTCAATCTACAGGCCTTATCGTTGAAGCCCAAGTTCCCATAACAGGCACGACAGGCGTGGTGCTGGGCAACAGTGCTAAATTAAGCTTAGTTGCCAGCTCGACCAATAACAATACCCTATCACTTAATAACACTGACACTGTGACTTTGTCCAATAGCGCCATTGTTACAGTCACCAAATCGTTTTTTGTCCAAAATGATACTACCTACGTGCGCTTTGATTACGCTAATCAAAGCTCAATGGATAGTGGTCAAGTGATACTCACAGACACCTTACCTGCCAGTCTGTCTTATCAGTCGGGCAAAGAAACTTGGCTCGGTACCGCGCTTAACCCCGCGTCTGGTAGTAATGACCCCAGCGGTATTGACTATTATCTTGATACAGATGGTCGCACTGTCAAGGCTACTTTAACCAGTATCCCTGCCAACAGTACAGGCAATATCCAATTTGCTGTCAATGTTGTACAGACCACGGCAGGTGCTATTTTCAATACTGTCAATGTCAACTACGATCATGATAATAATACTAGCACCGCTAATATTTCTACTACTTCCAACACTGCTAGTTGGAATATTGCGCCAATTTATCGGGTGGTGCTCAATGCCAATGCCAACAATACCAATAACAGCGGCAGCGATGATCAGGTTACAGCCGCAAGTATCACGGCTGGTGATGAGGTAAGCTTTACCAACTATGTTTGGAATACAGGTAACACGGAAGATCGCTTTAACCTGACTATCAATAGCGACAACTTCCCTACCCCGCATCAAGTCGAGTTCTACCGTGCTGATGGTGTGACACCGCTGCTTGATAGCAATGGTGATGGTATTCCTGATACAGGCAATTTGCCTGCTGGAGGCATGTTGCCTATTGTGGTTAAGGTTCGTTTGCCAACCACCAATGAGGGAGCCACCGGCACCGTTTATACAGTGGTGCCAAAAGCCCAGTCATTGGGGGATAGCACCCAGTCAGACACCGTTACTAATAACACCAGCATTGCTGCTACCAATATCTCAGTGGATCTTACCAATAGCCCAGAGACTAGCAACAATGGTACAGGCAATGGCGCAACGACCAACAATGGTAATGCTTGGAAAACACTAACCGGTAAGTCAAATGGTCAAGTGGTTTTCCCTCTAACCGTCAAACACACGGGCGCTGCTACTGCTTATCAGTTCGCTGCTGATGGCGATGGTGATTTTAGCAAGCTCGAGTTACCTACTGGCATCGCTAGTGTACGCTATTTTGACAGCACATCAGCTGACTGTAGCACACTGGGCAATGAAATTGGCCAAACTCGGCTACTTAAAAACGGTGAAAGCCAAGCTTATTGTGCGGTAGTCAAACTAAAGAATGACACGGCTACGCTGACCAATGTACCTATCTATTTCAAAGTCAGTTCAGCAACTTATCAAGATACCAATACATCTGGCTTTGATACCTTAAAAAACGCGATTAATATCGATACGTTAAATGCAGTCGGTACGGTAAGTTTTGATCCAGATTTACGAGGACAAATCACCCCTGGGGGTACCATTGTCTACACCCATACGCTGTATAACTACACCAAGACCGCTTTAACAGGGAGTTATCAATTAGTAACTCAGCATGACCAACCCGGTTTTACTAGCACCTATTATCTCGATAGTAATGCCAATGGTCAGTTTGATAGCACAGACACTTTGCTTGACCCAACCAATATTAGCGGTAGTTTATTCCCTGCAACGAGTCAGGCACGTATATTTGCCAAGGTACAAAGCCCAGCCAATGCGCCAGTTGGCATGATTGACACCGCCAGCATACAGTTTAAAACCAGCACGGGCACCGTACTAGATACTGCCACTGACATTACACGCGTCACCACCACTCAACTACGTTTGTATAAATTTCAAGCCAAAGATGATGACTGCAATGGTCAAGCTGACAGTAGCTATACCACCAGTGGCTTAACCATCGGTCGAAACACGAATGGCACGGGGCAATGCGTGCTGTATCGGGTGACGGTCAAAAACGAAGGGGCAACGGCAATCGGACAATTTAATTTTCGCGATGCAACACCGGCAGCAACCGTCATGGAATTTGCGCCAACTTGTGCTAGCTGTACTAGTGGTAGTATCGTTGCTCCTGCCAAAGGGTCATCCGGTACGCTAAGTGGTCAGCTGTCCAGTGTTGCACCAAACAGCAGTTATAACTTTGAATTTGGGGTGCGTTATGTGGGTCAATGATAGGAATAAAATTATGATGAGCACTATAGAAAACAAATACCCTACTATCTTGCATAATATAATCACCTTAATGAGTTTAGTTTTTATGCTCATCTTAAGTGGCTTTGCGTATGCTGCACCGGCCAGTATTGAACTATTTGCAGGTGGGGGAAATACTAGCGCTATGGGTCCCACGTCTAACGCCCAGACTGTTACCTTTGAAGCCAATTTAAATAATCCTTCTGACAATATTGCTACTCCTTATTCACCAAATACCACAGCGACTTACCAAATTACTTCAGTTTATAGTAAATCAACCTATACAAGTGGCGGAACTAGAAATCAACCAAATTTTATATTCGGTGCTAAGCCAAGCACGGGCATTATAGATTCAACTGCTTATCTCGCTAGCGACAATATTTATAAAAACTTAGGTGCTATTGGAGGACCTCAAAATAGTAATTTTTCCGCCACATTAGCCAATGCCCCCTCAAGTTGTATCAATGGTCGGGCATGTTTAAGCACGAATGGCGGGATTGACACAAATGCGAATTATGGACTAAGTTTTTTTGCTGCTACAACTGGGTTATCAGCGCTATCAACTAGTGGACGTCATAAAGTCGGTACCATTACTATTAATTTTAATCGCCCTATTACTAATCCGGTATTACAGGTGGCAGGGCTTGGTGCTAAAGTAGGTAGTTTGGGTTTTAGCGCCGAATTTGATTTAGTTTCAAACACATCACTTAATAATTCAGTGATCATGTCTCGGCTATCTGGTAGTCAAGAGCTTAGCGTAACACAGACACAAATCACCAATAACGCCAGCATAATATCAGCAGCCACAGGCAGTGGTGGGGCAAGTGGTAGTGTATATTTACAAGGCAGACGTATTAGCTCACTAACTTTTGATGTTTACATAAGAGGTGATGGTCAAGGCACTACTTGGGACGCGAGTAACGCTGGTGACCAATTTCACTTTGCCGTGTCTAGCCTGGAAGCAGCTAACGACATTTCAATCACCAAAACTCAACGGCCTGATAATAGTGGAACATTTGACGGCACACAATTGAGTGTCACTCAAGGCAGTTTAGTTCAATATCGGCTTACACTTGCCAATGGCACAGCTAATCCCGTCAATAGTGCACAATATAGCGATATCGTTCCGAATGCAATTACTGGATTAAGTGTGGTAAGTACTACACCTTCAACTGGTGCATCCTGTACTCCAACCTTAAATGGTAATACGGTAAGTGGTACTTTTAGTGGACCAGCCGGTGCCACATGTAACATTATTTTACAGGGAACCGCTTCTACCGTTGGATTGGTTAGTAATACCGCTACTTTGCTCGAGAGTGCTACTGATTTCAATCTCAACAATAATAGCAGTACAGTTAATACCAACATTGTCACCCCACCTAGCCCAATGCCACAAGAGGCGGCTATTAAAGAAGCACGTTTTGAAATTGTACCTGATTTACCAACTATTTATCGCGGTGGCACAGGGCAGCAACTGATTACTATTACCAACAAGGGGCCTGATGCGGCTACTGGAACGATTGCTACCGTCATTCCAGCCCCACAGTCAGGTGTTACTGTTACAAGTGTCAATGTGGTAGGTGGTAGTGCTTGTACATTGGCATCAGGGCAATGGACCTGTGATGTGGGTGGGGTCGCCAATAATTTAAACTTTCAGCTTAATGTTAGTTATAGCACAACATCCACTACCTCTCTTGGTACAGCACAGCAAGTGAGCATTAAGGTGAATAGCAATGAGTTTAACCCGGGTAGTGGCGCGGGTGAAACGCTTTATAAAGTATGGGGCAGTAATGAAAAAAATGAAATCCGCCCTAACGGCGCATTTTGGGTAGGTAACCTTGGCAGTGGGGCAATACCAGCGGGCAGTTATTATGATGAACCATCCGTTGAAGATCCCAATAATATTTTAGG
Source organism: Faucicola osloensis (assembly GCA_016888885.1). Classification (GTDB taxonomy): domain Bacteria; phylum Pseudomonadota; class Gammaproteobacteria; order Pseudomonadales; family Moraxellaceae; genus Faucicola. The sequence continues at coordinate 2,183,807 of CP069437.1, read as the reverse complement.
GGCTTGGCCTGCTGCGCAATCTAGCCCCACAGGTACTTATCTAACACAAAGTGTATCTGGGGCTAATAACAATGTCTATGGTACCAGTAGCAGCACGGCATCACCGATGATACAGCAATTAATTACTACTATGAGTACTTCTAAGTATCTTACAGTGAGTTTACCTATCACTAGTGAGTTTGGAGATAACCGCCGCGCATGGGAGTTTAAAACAGGCATATTTTTGCCCAAAACTCAAAACGTGAGTGTGTGCGTTGGAAATTCCTCACTAGGTGTAGATGATGGTGCCTACATTATGGAAGGCAATCAGGTATTAATTAGCAAATCTAAGTACCAACCAAACGGTCTTTTAAGCACTTCTTTTAGTCTTTCGGCAGGTTATCATCAGTTAACTTACCGTATCATTAACCGCAATGGGACGTATTCTATAGGCGAGCTAAACCCAGGCGGTTATGGTGCTATTGGTCTGTCAATAGATGGTAGCAGCTGTAATACGGTAAATTATGATAGCGCAACCACTGCAGCTATTCCTGCAAGTATCAATATTATTGATGCAGCAGCGTTGGTCATCACCAAAACCAATTACACCGATTCGGTCAATGCAATCGGTCAAACCACTTATACTTTAACTGTGGAAAACCAAGGACCCAGTGATGTCACAGGCGCTATACTAAAAGACCCAGTGGCTACTAATATGACCAAAGGTATGCCCGTTTGTAGCACCATTGATGGCAATCAATGTACCGCAGCGACTACCCCAACTGTCAATCAACTCGAAGCTGGCTATGCCTTACCTGTGCTAGCTAGCGGGCAAAAATATATTCTTAGTGTACCAGTCACCTTAAATGCCCTTACTGCAAGCTCAGTGACCAACACCGCCAGTGTTAAGAGTCCAACGAATGTTACCGCATTGGGTACTGCCTGTGTGAGTGATACATCGAGCAATATTACTCGTAGCTTTGATGCCGCATCACAAACATGTACTACATCAGATACGGACAAAATACAGCCACGGGTTCAAATCGCTAAAACCTCGATTGGCAATGTCGGTACATTTAACTTTAATGTGACTAACGCCTCAACAAGTTCTGATAGCGTGACAACAGCGACAGCAGGTACCGCTGTGACCAGTAACGTTATTCACCATGTAGAAACCATCACTAATAGCCTGGTTATCAATGAGTTGAGCACCACGGGTTTTACACTTTCAAGTGCTAGTTGTATAGACAACAATGCCAGTATCTCTGGTAACACTACTAATCCCATTGGTAGTCTTTCTAATTCAACTTTGACCATTGACCCTACTTATTTAAAACCTGGGGCAAATTTTGTTTGTAGTTTTACCAATTCGCTTAAACAAATTACCGTTAGCGGTCGAGTGTTTAATGACAACAGTGGTACCACATCTGTCAATAGTAATGCCTACAATGGTGTACAAGATGCCGGTGAAACGGGCATAGCGGGTAGTAAAGTTCAATTAAAGGATAGCGCAGGTGCAGTTATTGCCGAAGTTGTGACCGATGCCACAGGTGATTATACGTTTAATGTATCCCCAGAAAAATTGACCCCTGCTTTTACTATTGTAGCCACAAATGCCGCAGGCTATACCTCAGTCAGTGGCACTTCGGGCTCAGGTGGCAGCTATGATTTATCAGCTGACAGCATCTCGCTAAATAAAACTAGCAATTTTAATTACCCAAATAACAATTTTGGCGATGCTAAGTTGGCATTGGTGATAACCCCGAATAACCAACAAACCACAATCGCTGGCGGCGTGGTTGATTATCCCCATAAAATTAGTAGCCTTGCAGTCATTACTATGAATTCGATCAATAGCATCGCCGCCCAGTCGCCTGCCAATAGTGCTGACCAACCTTGGCAATCTGTTATATATCTAGACAGTAACTGCAATGGTAAAGTCGACGTGGGTGAAACCGTATTAACAGGTACAAGCACCCTTAACCCGGTTCAGTCGATTTGTGTGGTTCACCGTGTCAACGTACCCATTAATGCCAGCGCTGGTGCACAACAGGTGGTAAGTTTGCAAGCTAATGGCACTGCAACCTCAGGTAATACACCTGTGACTAGCAACACTGTGACAGATACTACGCTGGTAGGTAGTGCAGGCTTAGATATGAAAAAAGGCGTGCGCGTTGTGTCAAGCTGTCCATCAACTGTTAACGATACCAATGCTTTTGTCACTGCCAACAAAGCCCGCAATGGTAACTTTTTGGAGTATGAAATTACTTATCGCAATAACAGCACTAAAAATTTGGTTGATGTCATGGTGAAAGATAGCGTACCAACGGGTATGGTATTTCAAAGTCAAACTTGTAACACTACGCCGACAGGAATAACCTGTACCCCTACGCAATCAGGGAATTCACTCAGATGGTCAATGGCTGGTAAGTTACCACCTGCGACCAGTGGTACTGTTAGGTATTGTGTATCAATACCCTAAAAAATGGATTTTAAGGCTTATGAAATTTTAAGCCATTGGCTAGGGTTATCAAGTATTATTAATGAAACCACGAAGGGCGTCTTTGGATAGACGCCTTGCAACCTTTACTACTTACGAGTAATATGCACTTAATCACAAATTTTAAGCAAAAATAGTAATACTGGGGCTATACTCTATAATTCAATAACAAATATTACATACAGTTTCTTTAGATTTTTAAATTTGTTTTTTAAAAAAATAGAACAATAATATAAATATTGATTTTTAAAATTATTTTATGAAAAGAATTAAAGTCTTGTATTTTTTATGGATGATATTTGGTTGTTGCTTATTACCATTCATACGAATAGACGGTGTTTCATGACTGCAAAATAGTCAAAAATTAGGCTTATTTAAATAACAATTTACCGCTTATTCGATAAAATAATCATTTAGTCATTTTGTTTAATGTTAATTCTTGTAACTGTGGATTTAGCATTAGACATCATTTATGATACTAGTATATAAATAGGTCAACATTATTTCGTTAGGTAATAACTGGGCAAGCTAAGTCTAAAATGACCACAATTTATGATTACTGCCCATAGCTATCTTCCATTATCTAATAAATACTATATCGATATACTCAATATCAGTACAGTTTCGATGACTTGTATTATCGAAAAAAGGAGTTAGTCTAGTGCGTGCATTTAATATATTGTTAATTACAGCAGCAATCGTTGGCATTACAGGGGTATCAGTCGCAGTTACACCCCAAAAAGAGCCTGTTAGTGTGGCGCTTACTGCCAATAAACTTACCCAGAATGCTCAAGGGATAACCGTGGCACAGCCAGTCACCAAGGTAAAACCCAATGACGTTATCGAATATCGCGCGGTCTATACCAATAATACAGGTAAAGCCATAAAAAACTTAACGGCTACCTTACCTATACCGCCAGCTACTCAATTCTTAGCCAAATCTACCCCAAGCGCAACGTTAGCTAGCACCGACGGTGTGAACTTTGCTGCTATGCCACTAAAACGCAAAGTAGGCAACCAAATCGTTAATGTACCTTTACAAGACTATCGTGCATTGCGATGGACAATTGCTGAAGTACCTGCTGGTAAATCAGTGAGCGTTTCAGCACAAACTCGTGTTAATAGCGTCACCCCTTAAGCCACATCAACATCCATCATTTTAGAGGTCTATATTAATGCAAAAATTTTTACCACGTCTTAATCAATTAGCTGCTTCGATTGCGCTAGTAGCTGGTGGCGCTGCGTTGATGCCAACTGCACAAGCAGCTGCACCAACTGCAGGTTCTAACATTAGCAACATCGCGACTGCAAGCTATACTGATGGTAATGGTGCTAGCAAAACCGTTACTTCAAATGAAGTCAAAACCATAGTATTACAAGTATCTAGCTTCACGCTAGTGGCTGACCGTAATGCCACTATCAATCCAAATGGCACAGCGACGTTATCACATACATTGACCAATACCGGTAATGGTACAGACACCTTTACTTTAAATGTGTCACAATTGGGCGGCGACGACTTTGATTTAAACAACGTCCATATTTATTTGGACAGCAATCAAGATGGCTTACCTGACAACAATACTGAAATTACTTCAGTAACCTTAACTGCGAATCAGTCAGTAGGTATCATTGTGGTATCAACGGTGCCTGTGGACCAAGCTGATGGTAAAAAAGCCAAGTATACCTTAAACGCGACTGCAGGTTTTGATACATCTGTCACACGCTTTAATACCGATACCGTAACCGTGAGTGCCGGTGCTTCAATGCAGATTCAAAAGAGCGCGAGTGTCGCGAGTGTCGCACCAAACGGTGATATCACTTATACACTGACTTATAAAAATACCGGTAATGGCGCGGCCGCATTTGTTACCATTCAAGATACTTTACCAAATACAGTCACCTATACTGCGGGTTCTGGTTTGTGGAGTGGTTCATCAACTGCTTTGACTGACGCTACTGGTGGTGACCCTGCAGGTATTGACTATCGTTATGATAGTACTAGCAAGACGGTTCTTGTATCTTTAACCAATGTACCAGCTAACTCAACGGGTACGGTAAAATTCACTGTTAAAGCAAATGCTGGCAACAGTAGCATCATTAACAACACCGCATCGATATTCATTGACGATAATAATGACCCAACCAATACCCCATCAGGCACCACCCCGACCCAGTCTAACCAAACAACTGTAACGCCAACACGCACCTACATAGGTACCATTAACGACTCAGCAACAGATGTGTATGCTGATGCGGCTAAAGTAACGACTGATCCAAATAAAGACGACCAAATTTTATCTGTGACCTCACAAGGTGTACCTGTAGTCTTTGGTGATGATCAAGGCTCTGCTGATACGGGTGCTGATTTAATCGTTGTCCATAACACAGGTACCGCTACAGAAACTTTTAATGTGTCGATTAATAAGTCAGCATTACCAAGCGGTAGCATTGTTCAATTATTCAAGTCTGATGGGGTAACGCCACTGACCGATACTAATGGCGACGGTATTGTTGATACCGGTCCAATAGCCGCCGGTACAAATTATAAAATCGTCGCTAAAGTAACATTACCAAGCACTTATTCAGAAACCGATACCAGTATTACTAATGTAACAACATTGACACTAACACCTGTATCTAACCCATCAGCAACTGATACTATCAAGCTTGTGATTACTGATGTTGTTAGGGCAACTGTTGACTTGACCAACGGCGACAACACTGACACAACTACGGGTGGCCCAACAGCCGGTTCATCGGGTCAAGATACCGGTGTACCGGTGGATACTAAAACTACCGCGCCAGGTACTGCGGTTACTTTCCCATTGAGTGTTACCAATAATTCAACCACACCGGATAACTTCAATCTAAGCAGTACTGGATTACCAAGTGGTTGGACTGTTCAGTATTATGTTGATGCCAATAAAGATGGTGTACCAGACGGTGCGGCAATTACTAATACCGGTAATATTCCTGCAAGTTCAACGGTTAATTTGATTGTGGTAGTGACACCGTCTGCCAATCAAGCACCAATTACTCAAAATGTGGTATTTACGGTTAGCTCGCCAGCAACGGGTCTGAGTGATAGCATGACTGACCAAGTCGTGGTGTCAGCAAAACGTTCACTGTCTTTGGCTGCAGATAATGTTGGTCAAGTAGCGCCAGGCGGCACTGTAACCTACACTCATACCTTAACCAATAATGGTACTATCACTGAGGGTGCTACAGCAGGATCTCTGCCATATACGCTGACCAATAACCAACCTGGTTGGACTACAACCTTATATGTAGATCTCAACAACAATGGTCTTGCCGATAACAACGAGCTAGTTACTGGTAATGATTTGGGTGCATTGATTGCTACTTATAATCCTGATAATGACAGTACATCAGGCTTAGAAGCTGGTCAATCAATCAAGCTATTTATCAAGGTAGAGGCACCGGCCAATGCAACTGCAGGGGTGCAAAACAGTAATGTACTAACTGTAAGCCCAACAACTGTTTCTGACACTGCTATGTCACCTGTGTCTAATACTGATTTAACAACTGTGAATGATGGTCAAGTACGTTTGACTAAAGAACAAGCCATTGCTGATTGTACTTCAGGCGTACCGGGTGCTTATTCACAAAACACCATTTCAGCCAAGCCAGGTACCTGTGTTGCTTATCGCATTACTGCCAAAAACGAAGGTAATGTTGCTGTGACTAACGTTCAAATTAGCGACGCCACACCAGCTTACACGACCTTCCAAGCAATTGCCGATAAATCACCAGCAGTTACCAATGCGACAGCAGGTACTCCACCAGCACATAATGGCACAGGAAGTGTTACTGCTACCCAAGCGACTTTGGCGCCTAACACAACCGCTGTATTGCAATTTGTTGTTAAAATCAATCAATAATTGATGATTGGTCTTAATAGTTAAATTATTGTCTTAATCTAAACGCTATAGCCTACTGTCGTATGGCTATAGCATTTTATCCAGTTTTCTATAAATTCTTTTTTAAATTAGCCATACAAGACCCATATTAATTCTTAGTCAATTAAACATGTAATTTTATTTTCTTAGTATAGTAGGTAGCATCCATTGGTCAGTTCATCTCTACAGAACCGTTGTATCAAAACAACTTTTTTGTTGTCTACACTAACTGCCTCTATTTTGGCTACTAAGTATGGCTATGCTGCTGCGCCTCAAGCAAGTGTTAAAATTGATAACACTGCTTTTGCTACTTATAATAATTTTGACCATAACCCACAATCCGTACAGTCTAATACAGTGAATGTCAATATCGCTGCGTTATATGCCGTTAACTTAACCTCTGCCCCACTTCAAACTGTGGAAATAGGTAAACAGGTGGTGTGGTCAAATGAGTTAACCAATAGCAGTAATGCACCCGTACATATTAAGATAAACCCCTCAGAAATAAATGGTTTAAACAACGTCAAGGTTTATCTTGATACCAATCAAAATGGCGAATTTGATAATAACGATCAAATTGTTGACCAAGCTATTTTATTGCAACCTGGACAAAAGGTAGGAATCTGGGTAGTTGCTACAACAGCCTTAGATTTAACAGATAACCAGCAACTAAACTTACCTATTAGTGCATATATTATTGAATCACCTGATTCATCTATTAACGCTCAAGCGACCAATCTCGTTCGAGTGGTTATTCCTAAAAAAAGTGTGTTATTTGTCAAAAAATCAGCCAGTGTCAGTAGTGCAGAAATTGGCGATTTTGCAGATTATACGATTACCGTAGCCAATCGTAGCAATAATAATGCTGATAATGTATCGATGACAGATACACTACCTCGTGGATTTATCTACACAGTTGGTAGTATGCGTGTTAACGGTATCAAAGTGGCAGACCCAGCTGGCGGTAAAGGACCTTACCTCAAACTAGGTGTGGGTAGCTTAAAGCCTAATACTGAAATTAAAGTCCAATATCGAGTACAGATTGGACCCAATGCCTTAAATGGCGATGGTATCAACCGTGTACAGGCAAAAGATGAAGGGGGGCAAACATCTAATGAGGCATCAGCCAAAATTGACGTGCGCCCCGGCGCATTAATTCAAGACGGTTTCATCATTGGTAAAGTGTTCGTCGACTGCAACAAAAACGGTGTCCAAGATAACGGTGAGCAAGGTGTGCCAGGTGTACGCTTATATTTGGAAGACGGCAGTTTTATCGTCACCGATCGTGAAGGTAAATATGATTTTTATGGTATTAGTGCCAAGACACATGTATTAAAACTTGACCGTACTACCCTTCCCGCTCAAAGTAAACTGCGCCTTATCAGTAATCGTCAAGCCGGTGATGCAGGCAGCCGCTTTGTGGACTTACGCCGTGGCGAACTGCATCGCGCAGATTTTGCCATTGTCGATACAGATGAGAATAACAGTGAATCCTGCAACCAATCTCTACTTGAGCAAGTTGCTGAACGCAAGAAAAAAATCGAACAAGATAACATCAATCTTGAGCAAGTAATCCGTGCTAACTTAACAACTGATCCCCTCACCTACGCTGTTAGTGATGTACGTGGACAACCAGCCAGTGGCTGTATTACTGCTGAAGGTGTTAGCAGTAATTGTAATGTTGAACTTACTAAAACAGCACAAAATCAGTTAAGCCGTATCAGCATTCAACCCGTTGCTGCAATCAAAACCTTGAACCTTGAACAGACGCTAGAAGAAGCCACCAATAACTCGCTGCAAATTTTAAATTTAACTGATGGTCAAATTCTACCAATCAACCAAGCCACCATTCAAATCAAAGGAATGGCAGGTGCGCAGTTGCAGTTATGGGTCAACGGTCAGCAAGTCCCAGAGAGTCGTATTGGTAAAAAAGCCGTATTGGCCGACTCTCAAGTTGCAGGTTTTGACTATATCGGCGTGCCGTTAGCGATTGGTAAAAATCAAATTGAAGTCCGTCAGCTTGATATGATGGGCAATATCCGCGCTACCCGTGCCATCACTGTCATTGCGCCCGATAATTTAAGTAAAATCAGTATTGATTCCCCCGAACAGGATGTAGCTGCCAATGGTAGCGATGTCTATCAAGCGGTGGTTAAGGTGGTTGATCAGTTTGGCACACCCGTCTCTAGCCGTACCCCGGTCACGCTTAACAGCACTATTGGCACTATCCAAATTAAAGATGTCAACCCTGACCAAACGGGCATTCAAACCTTTATTGAAGGCGGTAACTTGTTGGTACCGATTCAAAGCCCAAGTCAACCAGGTGAAGGGGTATTAAAGGTTGAGAGCGGTAGTTATCATGCCAATCAGCGCGTGAGATTCTTACCTGACTTACGTCCTTTACTCGTTGCCGGTATTGTCGAAGGTCGCATTAATTTCAAAACCTTTGATCCAAAAAACTTAAGCCAAGTTGATAGCCGTGACGGGTTCGAAGAAGAGTTATATGAAATTGCAGATGCTGATAATCATAAGCAAAGTGCCCATGGACGCGTGGCTTTGTTTTTAAAAGGCAAGGTCAAGGGGAAGTATCTATTAACCTTAAGCTATGACTCAGATAAAAGCAAAGGTCAACGACTATTTCGTGATATCCGTCCAGATGAATACTACCCAGTGTACGGCGATGCAGCAGCTAAAGGTTTTGATGCTCAATCTACCAGTAAACTTTATGTACGCGTAGATAAAGGTCGTTCGTATGTCCTATACGGCGATTACGCCACACGCATTGCGCAAGATGAAGGGATCTCACTGGGTCAATACAATCGCTCGCTAACAGGTCTGAGTGTCAATGTTGAAAATGACCAAAATAAAGTCACAGCATTTGCCGCCAAGACCACTGCCACGCAAGTAACCAATGAACAGCGTGGCTTGGGGATCACAGGGCCTTATAGCTTAGGCAAAGTTGATACCGATAGCGTGCTACGTAACAGTGAGAAAGTTGAAGTTATCGTCCGTGATCGTAATAACCCAGGGTTGATTATCTCGCGCACACTTCTTTCCCGTTTTAGTGACTATGAGGTTGATACTGATAGTAACAGTATCTTCTTAAAAACTGCAATCCCAAGTGTCGATAGTAACCTTAATCCTGTGTATCTGCGTGTGACTACAGAGACCGAACAGGGCGGTGAAGAATACACAGTAGCGGGCATTGCCGGCAGTCATAAATTCAATGACAAAGTTAAAGTGGGCGGTACCTACGTAAATAGTAATGACCCATTAAACAAGACAGCATTGGCTAGCGCCAATATCGTGGTCAAACTATCGCCAACCTCGAAATTTGTGGCTGAAGCCGCGCATAGCGATCGCACTACCAACCTAGAAGATGATACCACCGCCAGTGCATCGGGTGAAACCTCTGGCAGCGCATATCGCTTAGAGCTTGAGCATAGCATCAAAAATACCCAGTTACGTGCCTACCACCAGCAAGCAGATACAGGTTTTTACAACACCGATGCAGTGATTACTGCGGGTCGCAAAGAAAGTGGATTAAAACTGCAAAGTCGCGTTGATAAGCTAGGCTTTATTAAGGCTGAAGCGATCCGCACTGAGGATACTAACAATGGTGGCGTGCGTGATGGTGTATCAGCAAGTATTGAACGCGCACTGAACCGTATCATAGCCCTCGAGCTGGGAATGCGCTATTACCGTGAAACCGACCAACCAGCCAGTGTAACCAGTGCTTCAGCCACACCTTATAGTGGCACCACTGCTCGCGCTAAAGTTACCGCCCAGTTACCTAAAGGATCCAATGCCTTTGTAGAATATGAGCAAGATATCAAAGAGAGCGACCGCAAAGTTTTGGCATTGGGTGGTAACTACCAACTTAATGATAAAGCAAGACTTTACGCACGACATAAGCTTATCTCAAGTTTAGGCGGCAATTATGAGCTTAATAACACCCAGCAGCGTAATAGTACGGTAGTGGGTATCGATAGCAAGTATGGCAAAGATGCAAGCGTCTTTAGTGAATATCGGGTACGTGATGGTATTTCTGCGCGTGAAGCTGAAGCGGCATTGGGTTTACGCAATCGTTGGGAAATCAACAAAGGGGTTTTTGTTAATACCAGCTTAGAAAAAGTGCAGGTCCTAGAAGGTAACGACAATACCTCACAAGATGCTACGGCTGCTTCTTTAGGCTTTGAATATCTTGCCAATCCAAACTGGAAGGCGACTGCACGCTTAGAAAAACGATGGGCAACACAGTCAGATAATACCCTTAGCGCGTTTGGCTTTGCCTACAAGGTTAATGATGATGTGACTTTGCTCACCAAAAATATATTTAGCCAGGTTAGTAGCAACACCAAAGACACGGGCGATCGTACTTTGGATCGTTTTCAACTTGGTGCTGCCTACCGTGATGCCGATCAAAATCGCTTTGATGCGTTAGGCAAGTTTGAGTATCGGTATGAAAACGATGAAACTGAAGTAGACAGCCCTGTCAAACGTGAGGCTTATATCGTCTCGACAGTAGCCAACTATCACCCTGATCAAGACTGGCATTTTTCTGGTCAATACGCCATCAAAAAACTCAATGTCGATTTTAACGAGCTTGAATCTAGCGGCATTGTTCAGTTATTAAGTGGTAGAGCCAGTTATGATATAAACCATCGTTGGGATGCAAGCGTGAGCGCAGGCGTATTATGGGGTAATAATAGCGATGGTAAACGCTGGCTATTAGGCGGTGAAGTGGGTTATCTATTAGCGCAAAACCTGTGGTTATCAGCTGGCTATAATTTCTCTGGCTATTCAGACAAAGACTTGGTTGATAGCGACACCACTACTCAAGGGCCTTATTTACGCCTACGCTTTAAGTTTGATGAAAATTTATTCAATAAAAAACGTCCAATCACCAATCAGCTTGATGCGACTGACGAACAAATTGCCATCAAATAATTGTTAAGGTAAAAAGTGCCCAACACAAAGCGGACAACGATGATACGTTGTCCGTTTTATATTTGCCCTAGCGTTGGTTTTTGTATTTTTAGGCCTAGTTCGCTTATTGATTATGGATTGCTGCATCTACCAGTATCAATGAGTGTTTGACTGGTGACTAGCCCGCGCTTGATTTATGCTTTATTAATCTATTTATTCTGTTTAATAAATATAGTGAAAACTGAATTATATCGAACAGGGTCGTTCGTGGTAGGCCTGTCGAACCATAACGACCGTTACCCTTAGACAAGCTCAGGGCAAACGGTGCTTACTATAATTTAGGATTGACTATAACTAAATTTGGGTTTGCTTTATCCTTCCACAATAGGCCGTCCGGCTCAAGTTAAATTTTTTGTAAACTTTCACTTGAGCCGCTTATTCCACAAATCTAACGATTGAGCGACAACAAAATGTTATAATCAACTTATTAACAGATACCTATGACAATTTGAATCAGGACAAACCTTTCGATGAGTATCAGCACCAGTAACGCCCCTACCAGTCACAAACCCCACGACCCCACCAATTTTAAATTAACGCCCCCTGCCAATTTTCCGTATCAAGACCGTCAAGCCACGAATAAAGCCCGTTTAGCTGAGCTGTTAAAGCAGCGGATTTTGTTTCTTGACGGGGCGATGGGGACAGAAATCCAAAACTATAAACTTATCGAGGCAGACTACCGTGGTGAGCGATTTGCCAATTTTGGACGTGACGTCAAAGGCAACAATGACTTATTGGTACTGACCCAGCCGCATATTATCCGTGATATTCACCGCTCCTATCTTGAGGCAGGCGCAGATATCATTGAAACCAACAGTTTTAATGGCACGCAAATTTCGATGGCGGACTACGGCATGGAAAATCTCGCTTATGAGATTAACAAATCTGCCGCTGCCCTTGCCCGCCAAGTGTGTGATGAAGTCACTGCGACAAACCCAGACAAACCTCGGTTTGTGGCAGGCGTGATTGGTCCCACCTCTCGCACTTGCTCGATTTCACCCGATGTCAATGACCCAGCGTTTCGTAACGTCACCTTCGATGAACTCGTTGATAACTACACCGAGGCGACTTATGCTTTGATTGAAGGCGGTGCCGATATCATCTTGATAGAAACCGTGTTTGATACCCTAAACGCCAAAGCAGCGATTTTTGCGGTGACGGGCGTGTTCGAGACCATTGGGTTTGAATTGCCGATTATGATTTCGGGCACCATTACCGATGCGTCGGGACGTACGCTGTCGGGGCAAACTGCCGAGGCGTTTTATAACTCAATCCGCCACGCCAAGCCGATTTCGATTGGGTTTAACTGTGCGCTAGGTGCAGATGCGTTAAAGCCGCATATCAAAACCTTGTCGGATGTGTGCGAAACTTTTGTCTCCGCTCACCCCAATGCAGGCTTGCCCAACGAGTTTGGCGAATATGACGAAACGCCTGAGCAAACTGCCACCATGGTTGCCGACTATGCCAAATCTGGCTTGGTCAATATCGTGGGCGGCTGCTGCGGTACCACCCCCAAACATATCGCCAAAATTGTCGAGATGACGTCACCCTTTGCCCCACGCCAGCTGCCAGACTACAAGCCAGCTTGCCGATTGTCGGGACTCGAAGCATTTAACATCACCCGTGATAGCCTGTTTGTCAATGTCGGTGAACGTACCAATGTCACAGGCTCAAAGAAGTTTTTGCGTCTCATCAAAAACGAACAATACACCGAAGCATTAGACGTGGCTCGTGACCAAGTCGAAGGCGGCGCCCAAATCGTGGATATCAACATGGATGAAGCCATGCTAGATAGCAAGGCGGCGATGATTCACTTTGTTAATTTGGTTGCCAGTGAGCCAGATATCAGCCGTGTACCGCTGATGATTGACTCGTCAAAATGGGACATCATAGAAGCGGGTCTTAAATGCACGCAAGGCAAATCTGTGGTCAATTCGATATCGTTAAAAGAAGGCAAGACAGAGTTTGTGCAAAAAGCCAAACTATGTCAGCGTTATGGGGCGGCGATTATCGTCATGGCGTTTGATGAAGACGGACAGGCGGACAGCTTTGAGCGTAAAATCCAAATCTGCAAACGCTCATACGATATTTTGGTTGATGAAATCGGTTTTCCGAGTGAAGACATCATCTTTGACCCCAATATTTTTGCCGTCGCCACGGGGATTGAAGAGCATAACAACTACGGCTTAGACTTTATCAATGCCACCCGATGGATTACCGACAATTTGCCCAACGCCATGGTCTCAGGCGGTGTGTCGAATGTGTCGTTCTCATTTCGTGGCAATCCCATTCGAGAAGCCATTCACGCCGTGTTCTTGTACCATGCTATCAAAAACGGCATGACCATGGGGATTGTCAACCCCGCCATGCTAGAGCTGTATGACGATATCGAGCCAGACGCTAGAAACGCCATTGAAGACGTGATTTTGAACCGTAACCAAGGCGAGTCCGGTCAAGACGCCACCGACCATTTGATGCAAGTGGCAGAAAACTATTTAAGCGGTAAGAAAAAAGACAGCACTGTCGATTTGTCATGGCGCGAATTGCCCGTAGAAAAACGCATTGAACATGCGCTAGTCAAAGGGGTAACCACCTATATCAATGAAGACACCGAAGAAGCGAGGCTAAAATTCCCGCGCCCCTTAGACGTCATCGAAGGACCTTTGATGGACGGTATGAACGTGGTCGGTGACTTGTTTGGGGCAGGCAAAATGTTCCTACCGCAAGTGGTAAAATCCGCCCGTGTCATGAAGCAAGCGGTGGCATGGCTTAATCCGTATATTGAAAAAGAAAAAGTTGCAGGCGAAACCAAAGGCAAAGTGCTCATGGCAACGGTGAAAGGCGATGTGCATGACATCGGCAAAAACATCGTCGGGGTGGTGCTCGGCTGTAATGGCTATGACATCATCGACTTAGGCGTGATGGTGCCTTGTGAAAAAATCCTACAAGTCGCCAAAGATGAAAACGTCGATATCATCGGCTTGTCAGGCTTGATTACCCCAAGCCTTGATGAAATGGTGTATGTTGCCAAACAAATGCAGGAGCAAGGCTTTAATCTGCCCCTACTGATTGGCGGTGCAACGACGTCAAAAGCCCATACCGCGGTAAAAATCGAGCCCAACTATCAAAACGATGCGGTTGTCTATGTTGCCGATGCCAGCCGCGCAGTAGGCGTAGCGACGACCTTACTATCCAAAGAAAAACGCGTCGATTTTATCAACGAGCTGCGTCAAGAGTATGGCGAAGTCCGTGAACGCCTTGCCAATCGCCAACCCAAAGCGGCAAAGCTGTCGTATGCCGAATCGATTGAACAAGGCTTCCAATACGACTGGGCAAACTACACGCCGCCTAAGCCCAACCAATTAGGGCAAGTCATTTTGGACGATTATCCGTTACAAAATTTATTGCCCTATATCGACTGGACACCTTTCTTTATCTCTTGGGGATTGGTCGGCAAATATCCCAAAATCTTTGACGATAACATCGTCGGGGAGGAAGCCAAAGACTTATTTGCCAATGCCCAAGCCATGATTGACAAATTAATCAAGGAAAAATTGGTCACAGCTAAAGCGGTGTTTAAACTAAGCCCTGCCCAACGCCCAAGCTCAGACACGGTGCAGGTACTCGATGAGCAAGGCCATGTCATGCATACCTTTGAGCATTTACGCCAGCAATCTGATAAAGCCAGTGGTAAACCTAATTACAGCCTAGCGGATTTTATCAGTCCTGAAAAAACCGATTATCTCGGTGGTTTTACCGTGTCATTGTTTGGCGCAGAAGCACTTGCCAATGACTATAAAGCCAAAGGCGATGATTATAGCGCCATCATGGTACAGGCGCTTTGTGACCGCTTTGCTGAGGCATTTGCCGAGCATTTGCATGAGTTGATTCGTAAACAATATTGGGGCTATCAAGCGAATGAAAGCCTAACCAACGATGAACTCATCAAAGAAAAATATGCCGGTATTCGCCCTGCGCCGGGTTATCCTGCCTGCCCTGACCATACCGAAAAAGGCAAGCTGTTTGACTGGCTTGATACCACCAACGCCATCGGCACCTATTTGACGGAAAGCTATGCCATGTACCCTGCGTCTAGTGTGAGTGGGTTTTATTATAGCCACCCAGAGAGTGATTATTTTAATGTGGGTAAAATCAGCCAAGACCAGCTTGAAGATTATGCTAGACGTAAGGGTTGGGATAAAGCTACCGCAGAAAAATGGCTAAATCCGAATTTGTGATTTTAAGTGAAAAAACGACAATGTAGGGTTGTCGTTTTTTTATCGCTTGGTGTTAATTAGCGCATGTATCTCGTTTGTTATCTTTACTCTTGTCACACCAAAACATATTGAATATTAATGTTTTTTTAGCGCGATGGTTTTCGCCAACTTGTCTAATTGCCGCATGGGTTGTTTGTTATCCGTAGGCTGCTGATAGCGGATTTGTCGATATAGCGCGGCAAGTGCTTGCAGGGCTGCCTTATCGGTGACTTTTGGCTCAAGCCTAGTAAGCCAAGCCAGCACCCCTTCACTATCCTGCCGGGCAAGCGTTTTGTCTTTTTTTGCCAAGCGATTGGATAACTGTACCATAATCCAATCATGCTTATCCCACACCCGGCGGCGACGCCACCACAGCCACAATCCCAATAGTGCAAGGACGCTCACAAGGGTGACAAACATCACCATCACTTGCTGATAGATAGATTGGATATTGAGCCATTTGAACAGCGATGACCGCTGGCGGTCTTGATCATAGCCGACCACATCGCGTTGCCAATAGTAGCTAGCTTGGTCAAACAAGCGGCGCGCTTGCTGCAGCATTTGAAACTGTTGATAGCTAATTTGCCCTGCCACGCCCTCACCAAATAGCTGCGCCCCAGCCGTTTGGGTCACCGTTTGCATCCCTTGCTCGACCCGATTGGGTGCGACAAAGCCCGTAGGATCTACACGTACCCAGCCGCGCCCTTGCACCCAAATCTCGCTCCATGCATGGGCATCCATTTGCCGCACTTCCCAACTTTTGCCATCACGCCCTAACTGCCCACCTTGATACCCGGCTACCACCCGAGCAGGCACACCTGCCGCTCGCATAAGGTAAGTAAAACTTGACGCATAATGCTCACAAAACCCTGCACGGGTAGCAAATAAAAAATCATCGATGCGATTATTACCCAAGGTAGGGGGTGATAAGGTGTAGCGAAACTGCTGGCTACGCATCCACTGGGCAATGGCGTTGGTATAGGCAATCGGGTCATCACCTGCTTGGTGGTAGAGTCGCTGCGCAAATTGGCGACTTTGCGGATTACCACCTGCTGGCAACGCTAAATTAACTTGACGCTGCTGGGTGGATAAGGCTAAATTGATAGGCGCATCCTCTAACCAATGCACTTGATAAGTAAACCGCTGATTGACAGTGTCCCAATACCGCAGGGTAAAATCCGACGTCAGCCCAATGCCTTGTTGGTTGGTTATCGGATAATCAAGCCCAAACAACCAATTTTGCCCCGTCTGCTCCAAAATCACCCGATAGTCAGGGGTGACAGCCAAGGTAAAGCGTTTACTCAGCTTCAACGTCGGCAACAACCAATCAGCAAACGGCTGATCGGGCGTCCAAAGCGAGGCGCTAGGATTGGCTCGCCAGGTGGTACCATCAAAATCAGAAAATACCAAACCGCGCCAATATAAATTTTGTTGGCTTGGCTGATTGCCTAAAAATTCCACCCGAAACGCCAATTCAGTCGATTGACTGAGGTTGGCAAAATCGCCCGGTGACATACTATCTGACATGCCGGTCTTTGCTTGCGCGCCGCTCAAATGCACCGACCATAATGGCGGCAATCGGGGGAAAAATAAAAACAGAATAATGGTCAAAGGAATGGCTTGACCGACCAATAAGCCAAGCGTGCGGTAACGCCCTGTACCATCATCATTTTGCGCAATCATGGCAAACAGCACGACCATCGTGCCAATCGCCACTTGTAGCGTTGTCATCAAATCTTGGTTGATTAACAACAGCCCTGCCAATACAAACAGTGATAAACTGAGCACTACATAGCCATCACGCCTGGTATGCAATTCTAGTAGCTTACTGACGGCACACAATAGCAAAAATGCGATACCGACATCCAATCCAAAGGCAGTACGATAGGTGAAATACAGCCCCACCAAACCTGCAATGAATCCTGTGTACTGTATCAACTGTAATGAGCGCGGACGATACAAGGCTTTGGGCAACCAACGTCGCAGGGGCTGCAATTGAAAGAGGATAATAAAAAAGGCATACACCGATAGCCAAATGGGTAAATTTTTGACGTGAAAAGCCACGATCAGCAGTTGAGATAGCAATATCCACTGATACGCTGAGATTTGGTTTAGGCGCGCAGATAAAGTTAAGCTGGCGCGATTTGGGTTAGGGCGATTCATGGCGTTTTTGCCAATCTTAGCAAACATTGCTGACGAAATGCTTGTCCTTCACCTATTGCGCCTTCACCATCCGGCAGGCGCAATTGAAAAGCGATTTGGCTTTGGCTCAAACTATCCACCCCGTAGCGCAGCTGGCTGAGTTTTTCTTCATGCGTCACCGCAGGCATTTGATAGTAATCAAGCAATTGCTGCTGCCCCACACTCTCCACAAAGCGTTTTGACATGAGCCCTTGCCCGCGCGCGACATGCGCCCACGAAATACGTGCCAATGATTCCCCTGGGACATAATTATCCAACTGGTCAAAATCTTCCTGCCCTGCTTGGGTGTGTAAGGCAGCGGTTTGTTCATCATCGGATGGCACAAACTGACTAGCTTTCATCTCATAGCTCAGTGGCGCAGGATACACCCACGCGTGTCCTTCAAAAAACACATACGACCAAGCTTGCAAAATCCCTAAGGGATATACAGTACTCACCGTGAGTCTGGGTAACACAAATTTGCCGCGTTTGTCGGCTGTTAACCATAAGCTCACCTGTTGCGGCGCTTGTATTTGACTGACCAACAGCCAATCATTTGGTGCGGACAGTGCATTGGGTTTGCGGTGTATCGGCTGTTTAAAATCAAAGGCATTGTTGGCAAAACTTAACCGAATTTGCCGATGCGGCTGCCTTGACTCACTACTAATTTGCAGTCGCACTTGTACTTTGCCGCCCACTTGTGTATCGCTGATATCTACCAGTTTGATTTGCAACCCTGCCAAGTGCGCAAAGGTATAATGGATAGTCACCACGAGTAGACTACCTAACAAAAAGCACAAACCCAACACCAAATTATTGGCATAATTAATCCCTGCGACAAAGAGGATGATGAGTAAAAAAGCGTACAGCAATCCTTCTTTACTCAAAAAAATATATACGTTGCGAAGGTTTAGGGTGATGTCGCGGCTGATCGGCGCTCGACGCTTAAACCATGTTTGCAAGTAGTTTTCAAGTCGCTGGCGAATGGCAAACATGATAGGCGCGGGCTCTTAATTGGATAATTTAATAAATAATAAAAATACAGCAATGAGAAAGTTTTTAACGCTAAAACACGTTTACATCATGGTTTACACCAGTACCGGCACTTGGCGTAACAACTGGGTCGCAATCGATTGCGGCTGCTCACCGCCCAAATGATTAAATGGGATAAAAGCTTGCCCCAAGCGATGATCGACAACGGCAGCAAATACCGCTTGGATGTCTTCTGGCGTCACCTCATTGTAGCCACCCAAATATGCAAAGGCTTGTGCCGCTTGCTTGAGCGCCAGCACACCACGGGTAGATAGACCATGATAGTCTCGGCTCTCACGCGTTTTTGCTACCAATCGCTGTAAGTAGTCAATCACGACATCTGCCATATATACGTCTTTGGCTTGCGCTTGTGCCTGCTGCAATGACTGGGTATCTAACATCGGGGTAATTTTACTCAGCATTTGACGTCTATCTTTACCCAGTAGCAACTCTCTTTCGGCATTAACTGAGGGATAACCCAGCGATAAACACATCAAAAACCGATCCAGCTGTGACTCAGGTAAAATAAACACACCCGATTGCTGCGTCGGGTTTTGGGTGGCAATCACAAAAAAAGGTTCAGGGAGTTTTCGTGTTACCCCATCTTGCGACACTTGCCGCTCTTCCATCGCCTCTAACAGCGCAGATTGGGTTTTTGGGCTTGAGCGATTAATTTCATCGGCAAGTAACAACTGGCAAAATATCGGGCCTGGCTTAAATTCAAACGTGCCAGTATCGGTTTTATACAGCGAAATCCCTAGAATATCGGCAGGTAGCATATCGCTGGTAAATTGCACCCGATTAAACGATAACCCCAAATGGTTGGCAATCGCGTGTGCCAGCGTGGTTTTACCCATTCCTGGTAAATCTTGCAGCAGTAAATGACCATTGGCTAACAGGCAAGCAACCGCCAGCTTAACCACGGCAGGTTTATCCAAGACAATATTATTGATACTCACCAACATGGCTTGCAATCGTTGTTGTAACGGCTGATTGTCTAAGTTACCCATCACCATGTGGTCTATCCTTTAAAGGTTTAAATTTTGTTTATCAATCATGTTAACTCAAAATATCGCTTAAAGGCATAGCCACAAAGCAATTTAACGAAGCGTCGAAATATAAGCAATTATATCTTGGCGGACTTTGGCATCAGCAATCGGGTCAGAACGCATACGCGTTCCTGGGATAGTTTGTTTTGGATGGGCGATATATTTATCCAAATTTTCCGCTGTCCACGTCATATTGCTGTTTTTTAGTGCGTCTGTATATTGGTAATCGGTTAATAAGGCGGATTTTGCCCCATAAATACGCAGTAATTGTGGGCCTTTCTCGTTATTTCCTGGCTGCAGCTTGTGGCATTTGAGGCAGGCTTCTTCGTATTGCTTTTTACCGTTATCGGCATCCCCTTGGCTATAAACGGGCAAGGTAACTGCTGGGCGCTCGGCGGGTGGCTGATGTTGACAACCTGTCGCAATGACGATACAAAGACCCCATCCTAGCATAGCCAATGGTTTGGTTTTATGAATGATTGTTTGGTGCATGTTGGCTAACTCGTTTTTATCTTATAAATTCAGCGCTTAGATTTAGCTGGTTTCATTCTCGATGTGCATGGTGTCACTGGCTTTTTGCAAATAGTCCCCTTGCAAATAACGCGCACCGACTGTCCACGCCGCTGACATGGCAGCAGGGTCTTCAATAAAAGGCATCAAACAACTGGAGCCGCGCTCAGTGATTTCGCGCACCACCGCTGCCACGGTATTGACATTTTCATTATTGCTCAAATCTTTGATATAGCTGCGATCGAGTCGTACCAGCTGTGGTTTGACAAACTCCAATACTTCCATCGCATTGACCGCCGAGCCAAAATTATAGATACCTAGGTGACAACCTATTTGGTTAAGCTCATTACTTTGTTTGGCTGCCACCGCTAGATGATCCATTACCATGGTTTCATTAAACTGTACCGTCAATACCCCGGGCTCGCTAGTACCTAATGCTTGCATCAATCGACTCATAAAGCTTGGCAAAGTGGCATCTGCTAGTGATATCTGGCTTAAATGCACTAATAATCGGGCACTGGCATCGACCTCATGACGGTAACGTTTTAAATCTTTACAGGCTTGAATTAACACCCAACGGTCGATTTTATCCATTAACTGATGTCTGGTCGCCACTTCTAAGAATTTATCAGGTGCCATTAAACTGCCATCTGCTAATGGCAGGCGTAAAAACACCTCAAACATGTTACTGACATCGTTTTCAACGTCATAAATCGGCTGATATAATAATTTAAATTTGCTATGTTCTAGCGCATCACGTAGCGATTCGTACAGCGCACCGTCATCACTGCTGGCAAAACTACTTGGGTCATATAGATAGAATAAATCTTTATCGTCGTTGCTGTCTTTATTGGCTTTGGCTGCCATGCCGACGGCTTGGATGACACGGTTAATAATAGTATTGGTATCAGGTGCACTGGTGTTGACTAAGGTTGCACCAATCGTTACTGTAGTCTTAACCGTACGATGACCGATTTCAATAATGGTACTATTAATGTCGGCAACCAATTTTTGTCCCAATACTGTCAAATCTTGTTGTCGCATATTAGGGATAATTAGCATAAACATGCTATCATTAAACCGGCTCAAATAGCCATTTTTCACCCGCTCTACCCCAATAATCTCAGTGAGATGTTGCTCAAGAATATTGGCAACGGCAACCACCACCCCATCAACCCCTTCAATCCCCACACTGGCATAGATTTTACCAATATTATCGATTCGTAATGCCATCAAACCCACCGATAGGTTTTTCTCAACAATCACGTCACGCAGTCGGTTAAACAGTCTTTCAAAACCATGACGATTAAATAGCCCTGTGATTGAGTCAATGCGTTCCATTGCCTCAAGTTTTTTGGCAAGCTCAGCGCTATTGGCTTGTTCGTTGGGCTGGATAATGACTTGTAGACACGGCTGACCGTCATAGGTAGCAGCCGCTAACTGCAGCTTAGCCGCGAAGGTAGTATTATCTTTTCTCACACTTTCAAATTTAAATTCGACGTTTTTACGGTTGCCTTTTTCAAAGTCTTTTAAAAACGTTTTAAAATCTTGAATATTGTTGCGCGCAATCAAGTCAACAACGGGTATCCCCATCAATTCATCGAGCGTTTTAAACCCAAACATTTCAAGATAGGGCTCATTGGCATAAATATGTAAACCATCTTCAATATAAGCCACTGCACTCTTGGAGTTTTTGATAAGAATATTGGCACGCTGTTCGGCATCGCTCAATACCATTTTTAGGCGCTCAAGCTCGCGGACGAGTTTATGATGCTCGTGTTCACGGCAGATACGAATGGCCATGCGCAGTAACTTATTTTTGCGCAACGCATCCGCTGCACCCCAATAGGTATATAAAGGTAATAACTTATGGGTTTTATCAGGGCCGCTAACAAGCTGGGTCTGGGCTTGCTCATTGGCAGTTAATGCCTCTGGGTAATCAGTCGCGTCATCAGGCAACAAAGCGATGACGGGGATGTGAGCATCGTGGGCTTTTAAAATCTCTTTGACGTCTTTAAACGATAAATCATACGCATTCCCCATCAAAATAATGTCCCAAGACTGGCGCAATAACTTTATCAGCTCGTCTTTGGCATCCAAAAATCCTAAATTAACCTGTCTATAATAATGTTTTTCTAATAATCCAACCAAATGTTCGGCATACAGCTGGTTATCATCAATGATTAACAGGTTGAGTTGTTTTTGTTTTTGCATCGATTCACTATCCCATTAAACGCTTGGTTTATAGAGCACTAAGCGAGCTATTATAAGCGAATTTTTTGATAAATTATTTATAATATTAGATTCAATTTCTTATTATATGATTAATCAATCAAAACGGCTATAAAGCGATGAAAATCTTTTATTTTTAATGGGTTAGATTTATTTTGGCAACTTTTGTTGCCATTTTTTAGCGATTAAAACTGAATTCTCACAAAAGCGTATTCTTCGATATCATCAGTCATATTAAGTAGCTCAGTTAAACGCACGTTAATTTCTTTGTTATCAATACGTATCACCAGCTTGTCTGCCACTTGGTAGCCAAAGCGCGCCATCAGTAAACGGGGCTGGCTAGCAGCGTTGTTTGGGGCGGTTGGAATTATAAATGCCGCAACAAAATGTGGCTGACGGCTACCGGCATTTTGAAAGCGCACGCCACAGGGAATCGCATTTTGACAATGCACTTGCACTTGTGATTCAATTTCTAAGTAGGTCTTGTTGGTTGGTTGCCCAGCGGGCGTATCGATAAAACCCTGACGGTTGTCTTTAATATAGCCGAGCTGCCAAGTTTTTGAACCATTTACCTTTCGCATCGCAATTAATGAATTGACTTGCAGTTGATTCAGCGTGTGATAGCTATCGCCACGGCTGATGCTCGGATATTGGTCAACGAGCTGATTGTGGTAGCTAAACACATGCGACAGGCACATGGATTGGGGATTTTCTTTGTTCAGCTCGACAACGGTATATTTTTTAAGATACTCAGTATTTTGAGCTTTGGGTTTTAACCGCTCAGGCAGCTCATTGGCCTGAATAAGATTGCCCAAACTGGTTTTATTGGCAAGCATGTAGTGGATATTATTAAAGCCGAGCACGACTTCACATTTTGAATGGCTATGATAATACTCTGCCGCTGGTTTTAACCCATCTTGCAGATTATTCAATACCAATTTGGCCTGACGCGCGCTATTTTTTATCTCAGCATCGGTGCTGATTTGACCTTGGGTAATGGTTTGATGCAAGCGTTTAAATAACCGACTAAACATCACAAACAGGCAGTTGCTAGTTGCTGCAAAAGGATTGAATAAATCATCGACTGCCAGCAGTTTGGGCGGCTGTTTACCTTCTAAATCAATATATAGGTAAGGTTTTTCAATCAAATCTTTACTGATAATAAGCTCTTTTATCAACTGGGTACTTACTTTTTGAATGGCTAAAATATCGGCACGCCGACAAGCATACGGATTGGTGACCGCCACCGTCAAGCAGTGAAAATAAATATCTTCAATCGATAGCGGTGCGCCCTGTTTGCTATATTCATTGGCAGAATGCAGTTTGACTGGCAGGGTGATAGACTGCCAATCATTGGTGACTGCAAATCGATAGCAGGCATTCAGGTATTGCCAAATTACCTGTGTATCTTTACGATAGCCGATATATTTTTCAAACAGCGATTGGCGCAGTAATAGCATGATACCATATAGGCAGCGCTGAATGACTTGGGTGGGGGTCAGGTATTGATGTTTATGGCGAAATAAGCCAGTGATGCCTTTTTTATCAGCCACTTCAGGGCGAGCCGCCGCACGTTGCCAAATGACATGGTAGAACATGATGCTTAGATAATGCACCGATAATACGGTATCTAAGCCTTGCTGTTTTTCTTCATCCAAAATCCCTGGCTGGGTTTGGTAATTCACCCGTAATTTGCCGAGTAATACGCTGACGGCTTTATTAACCTCCTCAAACAAGGCAAAGCGTTTGACATCGTCAATATCGGCAAACATCAACTGGTTTATCACAAATTTATATTCGTCATACATCTCACACGCCGACATACGATTAAAGTGCATCTGCCAATCGGTTGTATCCTGCAATGAACTCTGCGTCACTTTAAGTTCAATAGGACTGGTCGGTGTATCGTTTATGCGCTGTAAGAAATCGTCTAGTGTGAGATCCGTAACCATTTTTTTGCACCCAAATGCACAACATTTTTCGACTTATTTAGCAATAAATAACACAAAATCCACATTTTATCTAGCTATTTTAGGATAATTGCACTATTTAACAGACAAATAACAGATAACCCCTTATTTAGTTGTTGTTTTTCAAAAAATTTTAGTGGTTATACAAGTCAATGGGGGTTTTAAATGGTTTATTGGGTAATTCTCGTACTAACTTTGGCACCAAGTAGCCAGCACATTTGGCGAGTAATTCCCAGTACAAAGCGACTGCTTGCTCATCTGAGATATAAAAGTGGCTCGCCCCGGCAACTTTATCAAGCACATGCAAATAATAGGGTAAGACGCCCGCTTGCCATAATTTTTCGTTCAAGCTTGCAAGCGTATTTGCATCGTCATTAATCGACTTGAGTAGCACGGTTTGGTTAAGTAAAGTAATACCCGCTTTTTTTGCCTTACCCAAAAATATTTGTGTTTCTTGGTCGATTTCATTGGGGTGATTGGCATGAATGACCATGACGATATGACAACGGCTGTTGGCAAATCGCGCAAGTAACGGCTCATCTAAGCGCTCAGGAATCATCACAGGTACACGGGTGTGGATACGGATCGTCTGCACTTGCGGTAGTGCTTCAAGGGTGGTGAAAATCTCCAATAAACGACGGTTGCTCAATGATAATGGGTCGCCGCCGCTTAAAATCACTTCATTGACTGCGGGGTGCGCTGTGATGTAGGCACTGATAGCTTGCCAATCATTGTGGGTTGGTAGATTTTCGTGGTAGTCAAAGTGCTGGCGAAAACAATAGCGGCAATTGACCACGCAAGCCCCGGTGACAGGAATCAGCACCCGTGATGCATATTTATGGATGATGCCTTTGACGGGATTGGCGTGTTGTTCATCGAGTGGGTCGGTGACAAAACCGGTGACTTGTACCGTTTCTTGAAACGTCGGCAACACTTGCTTAAGTAGCGGATCATGAATATCGCCTTTCCCCATTTTTTGCACAAAGCGACGCGGCACTTTTAGGGGAAATTGACCGACCTGACTATCAAAACTATCTATCGGCAAATCCAACGCTTGCGCCAATTCAGCAAAGCTCGTGATGGTATCAGAAAACGCATTTTGCCAGTTTTTTTGTGTCGCCAAATAGTTTATCATATAGTGTTTATCCAATTGTCAATGCCGCTTGCTGATAACGCCTGTCGCTGGTAGGGTTACAGCGTAGGCGGCGCGTTTTTAGCAAATTGGCTATTATACAAAGATTTGATTTACCTCGGTTATTTTTTAGTCGCAACACCTTATTAGGAAATTTTATGGCAAATTACTCAACCAATGAATTTAAAGCTGGCTTAAAAGTCATGCACGAAGGCAATCCCTTTGCAATTTTAGAAAATGAATACGTTAAACCAGGTAAAGGTCAAGCATTCAACCGCGTCAAAATGCGTAACCTAAAAACGGGTAAAGTATTAGAAAACACCTTTAAATCTGGCGACAGCCTTGAAGGCGCTGACGTTGTTGATACTGAAATGAACTACCTATACAACGATGGCGAATTCTGGCACTTTATGCACCCAGAAAGCTTTGAGCAGCTACAAGCCGACAAAAATGCGATGGGCGATGCGGCAAAATGGTTAAAAGAAAATAGCAACGAAGAATGTACCATTACCCTATTTAATGGTGTGCCTTTAAGCGTTGCTGCACCAAACTTTGTTGAGTTAGTGATTACCGAAACCGACCCAGGTCTAAAAGGCGATACATCAGGTGGCGGCGGCAAACCTGCTACGCTTGAAACAGGTGCGGTAGTACGTGTGCCATTATTTGTCCAGCAAGGCGAAAAAATCAAAGTCGATACCCGCACTGGCGAATACCTATCACGGGTACAATAATATATTTTATTACCAAGAATTTTAAAAAAATAAAAGCCCAACTAACTGTTGGGCTTTGGTTTTTTTAACATCTGATTGAAAAAGTTTTTGTCACGCTGTCGCACTGAGGTCGCATCGTGCGATAAATCATAAAAATCATTCGTCAAACGCGCATGGAAAAAAATGATTACCCAAATAGAACAACAAATGAAATAATTCACCAAGATAATCAAACTAGCGTTAGCTCAAACCGCTAAAATACAAACACAAATTAAAAGGCAAGTTAATATACAAATACCAATATAGACAACTCAAGGATATATCATGCCAGAACTCACCCCGCCAGAAACCAGCCCTGTCATCACCCTTGAAGCGCCGCAACCCGTTGCCGTTGTGCCACAAGACGAAGCCGACCAAATGGTCAAACTTGACCTAACCAAAGTTCCTGAGCTTGATGCCAAAGTGAACGATTTTGTGATGCATATATTACAAACCCCTGTCAACACGGCTGTATTCGATGAGAAAGTCAACGCCATTCATCAGCTGGGTAGTGCCGAAATTCGCGCTTCCGCACAGATCGCAAATCGCATGCTCGATCGCCCCGCCAAAAGCATGGATAAAGCCTTATTTGACAACTCCCCGATTGCCAAATCCTTGACTGAGCTACGCAGCGTGGTCGAAGAGTTAGATCCAGCCCGACAAGGTTCGCTGTCAAGTCCACGCAAATTTTTGGGCATCATCCCCATGGGCAAATCCGTGCAAGATTATTTTCGCAAATACCAATCTTCGCAAACCCATATCAATGCCATCATCGAAAGCCTGTATCACGGCAAAGATGAACTGATGAAAGACAATGCCAGCATTGAGCAAGAAAAGGTCAATATGTGGGCACTGATGCAGTCGCTGCGTCAATATATTTATGTCGGTCAAAAAATTGATGAACGCCTTGGGCAAAAAATCGGTGAGCTTGAAGCCACTGACCCTGAAAAAGCACGCGTGGTCAAAGAAGAACTGCTGTTTTATGTCCGCCAAAAAAACATGGATTTTTTGACGCAACTGGCGGTGAACATCCAAGGGTATTTGGCGCTTGATATGATTCGCAAAAACAACTTAGAGCTTATCAAAGGCGTTGACCGTGCCACGACGACAACGATTGCTGCGCTACGTACTGCGGTGATGGTGTCACAAGCGCTGAGCAGTCAAAAACTGGTACTCGACCAAATCAATGCGCTTAACTCAACGACCAGTAGTTTGATTGAATCAACCTCAGTGCTATTAAAACGCCAAACCGCGCAAGTGCATGAACAAGCCAGTGGCAGCTCAGTGGACTTGGAAAAACTGCAAAAATCCTTTAACCATATCTATGAGACCATGCAGGCGATTGATGTCTTTAAGGTCAAAGCACTCGGCAATATGCAGCAAACGCTTCATGTACTGACCCAAGAAGTTGACCGCGCACAAACCTACCTTGACCGCGCCAATCGCCAAACGGTGAGTGAGGTTGCCAACGAGCTGCAAATTGATGAGGAGAAACTGGGTAATGTCAAACTTTAATCCCCGTTTGATTTGACTATGCGCGACCTTACGGATGAGTGCGGTGTTGTTGCTGATACATGGCTTTAGTCAGACAATTTATTGGGTAATTTTGCAACCACTTGCGCAACCGTGTTATCCAGTTGACTGCTATCGCTCGGCATGACAGTGATATGACCAATTTTGCGACCTTCGCGTTCTTCTTTATCATAATTGTGCACGTGCACGCCAGCGATGGCTAGGACTTCGTCCAGTTTTGGGTATTCTCCGATGACGTTCAGCATGACAGAGGGTTTGACAATGGCGGTGTCTCCCAATGGCAACCCCGCCACGGCACGGATGTGATTTTCAAATTGACTGGTTACCGCGCCTTCAATACTCCAGTGCCCTGAGTTGTGCACGCGGGGTGCGATTTCATTGGCAAGCAATTTTTCAGCGCCGCCTTCAGAAGTCACAAATAATTCTAACGTCAACACGCCTACATAGTTTAAATGTTCGAGCAATTTTTTAATATTACTTTGGGCTTGTTCGGTCAATTGCTCGACGTTCGGTGCTGGTGCAGTTGATTTTGCTAAAATACCATTACTATGCTCATTTTGCACGAGCGGATAATAGCGGATTTCACCGTTTTGGGCGCGCACTGCAATGATAGATACTTCGCGCTCAAAGTGAATAAAGCCTTCGGCAATGAGTGGTGCTGTTTTGGTTGCGTCGCCAAGTTCTGCCCACGCGGTGTCGATTTGGTCAGTGGATTTGACCACAAACTGCCCTTTGCCATCATAGCCCCCGCGTGTAGTTTTGAGTACCAAGGGTAGCCCCAATTTGTCGGCGGCGGCTTGGATATCGGCTTTGTTATGCACTGCCATAAAAGGCACGGTGGCGATATCTAATTGATTAAACAAGTTTTTTTCATTTAACCGATCTTGTGCCACTGATAGCGCAAATGATGATGGGTACAAGGTTTTGGTCGATTCCAAAAACTGGGCAGGTTTGAGCGGGGTGTTTTCAAACTCTAAAGTAAAAATATCACAGCTTTGGGCAAAATCTTCAAATTGCTCGCTACTAAACACTTTACCCAGTAAGCGTGCGGGGCAATTGGCACTATCCTCCAAAAACACGCAGCGGATACCGAGTGGCAATGCTGCTTGCGCCAACATCATACCTAGCTGTCCGCCACCTAAAATCCCAATGGTTTTGACAGGATAATTGGAATGATTGATGGTATAAAAATTGGCGGTTTGCATAGGCATGGTGGCGGCTCTTTTTGATAAGTGAAACACAGAAGAAAAATTATCGCTAATTATAAAGGATTTGCCCACAAATAAAAAATCCAAGCACAAAAAAACCCACAAGTCTTTAGCCTTATGAGATTGCAAATTTTTTTGTGTAAACCTTTAAAGGCAGCCTAAAATAGCATCATACTAACTAGTAAACAAATATTCTATATTAATACCCCTCCACCCGATGTCCATATAACATCACAAACTGACGCATAGCAGGTTTCCAATTTTGAATCGGCATCGTCCATTTTTGCATCGTATTGATCAGCGCCATATAAATTGCCTTAAACACCGCATCATCATTCGGGAAAGTCTTTTTGGTACTTGTGACTTTTCTTAAGCTGGCATTCAATGATTCAATGGTATTGGTGGTATAAATTACTCGTCTAATATCTTTTGGATAATCAAAGAACGTGGTTAAGCGACCCCAGTTCTCCTGCCATGACTTGGAAATCTGTGGATGTTCGCCATCCCATTTTTCGGCAAATGCTAAAAGGTTATCTTCCGCCTCAGCAAGGGTATCAGCCCCATAGATGGTTTTTAAATCTGTGGCGATTTCCTTTCTTTGCTTATAACTGACGTATTTAAGCGAGTTTCTGACTTGATGCACAATACACAGTTGAACCTTGGTTTTAGGAAATACCGTTTCAATCGCTTCAGGAAAGCCTTTTAGCCCATCACAGCAAGCGATAAAAATATCATTCACTCCACGGTTTTTTAATTCGTTCATCACTGAAACCCAGAATTTAGCGCCCTCATTCTTGGCAATCCAAAGACCGAGTAATTCCTTACGTCCTTCGGTATTAATGCCTAAAGCCAGATAAACACATTTATTATGGGCAATGCCTTCTTCTCGGTTTTTCACCACCAATCCATCAAGATAGACGACAGGATAGACTGATTCTAATGGACGTTGTTGCCATTGCTTGACTTCATCAAGCACGCTATCGGTGACCGTTGAAATAAAGGTGGAGGAAACGTCAACGCCATAGATTTCTTTTAAATGCGCTTGTATGTCACGGGTGCTCATGCCGCGAGAATACAGGGAGATAACCTTGTCATCAAAGCCGTTTAACGTGCGTTCATGTTTTTTAACAAACTGTGGGTCGAAACTGCCTTCACGGTCTCTGGGAACATCAAGTTCAATGTGACCAAAGTCGGTACGGACGGTTTTTTTAGTGGTGCCGTTACGGGCATTGCCTTTTTTACGAGCGGGTTTGCCCGCAAGCATTGCGGTTTCTTCGCTTATGGTGCTAGGCTGGGTATTTTCGTCTTCATCTGATCGTGGTTCGTCCTCTAGCAAATCATTATTGGGTTCATGATTGATGAAGTCGTCAAGGGTATCTTTCTGAGCTTTGCCTTGATAGTCATGTTTGGCATAGCCAAGATGATGGGTCATTTCGGCTTGTAAGGCTCGTTCAGCAAGTCGTTTGGTGAGTTGTTTTAAGATACCGTTTTCACCTAATATTTGTTCGGGTGTTTGATAATCTTTTAATAGTTCGTCAAGTAAAACTTCTGTTGATTCTTTCATGTAAATGTTCCTGTGTAAATCCTTGTGTTAAAATTGGGTTTACACAAAATATTTTACAGTCTCAGCCTTATGGGTTCAACAAATCAATAAATAGGCGTTACGCGTTAACTGTAATGCATGGGTTCTTCGTCATACACATTGGCATGCCACTGCGAAAGCTGCTTTTGCATTAAGGTTTGAATGGCCGCATGAATCATGCTTTGACCAATCAACTGGGTATCATCCCCTAACAGTCTTTTCACTTTGTCAGAAAATTCAATACTTACCAAGTCTTCTGACTCATCATTCGAGGTACGTAGTACCATCTTGCCATCATCTTGCTCGATAAACTCTAGCATCATCGCTTCTGCTTTGGCATCCTTTGCCGCTTGCAGTAAGCTTTGGTAATCTGATTTTGTATCTTTTTGCATCGTCGCTCCTCAATCTTTTATCTGCCCCAGTGACTACTTTGGTTACTACCTTAGTAGCTATCTTATGAACTAGGCTTATGAGCTAGGCTTATAAACTAGACTAAGAAACCTGTTAGTCACCCTGTCATATCGCTTTAATCAACGTAGCATGGTTTAACGCTTGCATCTTTTTAAAAGCTTGTTGACAGCTTATTGACAGGGTTTGGCATATTGCATGATTATTAAAATGGCGACTTTAACGGTAAAAATCAAGCATAATTTATGATATTAACACAGCCACTACAATGCATAATGCTTAAGGGTTGCTGTGATAAATTATTGAGCGACCCGATTTAGCGACCCGGTGAACTTACAACAACTGCGGAAATACGCTTTTTAAGCCGCCAACAAAAATCTCTACTGCAACGGCCGCAAGTAGCATCCCCATGATACGATTGAGCACATTAAGCCCGGTATCACCTAAAAAACGACTCACCTGCCCCGCTGCCATAAAGCTTAGATAAGTAATAATACTGATAATCAAACCTGCGGTGATAATCGCTAACATATTAAAATAACTATGCCCACTTGCGGCATAAATAATCACGGTAGAAATCCCACCCGGACCAATCACCATCGGAATCGTCAACGGCACCACCGCAGATGCCGCCCCTTGAAACGCCACCCCATTTAAATCCCCAGATTTGCCGACATGTGGTTTGGCAACATTGCCAGCGCCATTCATCATGCCAATGGCAATAATCAATACCAAGATACCGCCTGCGATACGAAATGACCCAAGCGAAATCCCCAACACCTTTAAGATAGGCTCGCCTGCCAACGAAAATATCGCGATGGTCACAAACACAGTAATGGCTGAAATCAGTGCAACTTTGCGAGTTTGTTGTCGATTGGCGTTTTTGGTGATATCAATAAATAACGATAACGCAGCAAATGGATTGACCAGTACCACCAGTGCCAAAAATATTTTTAAGACTTGAGATTCCATGAGTATTGACTAACTTGTTGGGTGAAGTTGGGTGAATATGACAAAACAGTTATGGTAGCATAAATTTAAGTCAGCAGGGTTACGGCGTTAATCCGCTTAGCGCCACCAGTACGCATGCTAAGCCTGCATGATGAATCCTAAATTAATGGCTGTCTAACGTTTGGGTAATTTTATCAAGATTTAAACTATCGGACATAGCATTAAAAATCTCATAGTATTTGCCTTGCTTGCGGTATAGTTCATCATGCGTGCCTGTCTCCACCACGCGCCCTTGCTCGATGACCACCAAATCATCAGCGTCAATAATCTGCGCGATATTGTGCGACACGATAATCACCGTGCGGTTTTGTTTGATTAAATCCAAAC
Source organism: Faucicola osloensis (assembly GCA_016888885.1). GTDB lineage: Bacteria > Pseudomonadota > Gammaproteobacteria > Pseudomonadales > Moraxellaceae > Faucicola. The sequence continues at coordinate 2,151,236 of CP069437.1, read as the reverse complement.
TGCGCTTGATTTGCTGGCTGGCAATGGCATCTAGACTTGCGGTCGGCTCGTCCAAAAAGACAATCGGCGGATTTTTGAGAAACATACGTGCCAGTGCAATACGCTGCTGCTGTCCACCTGACAAGGATTTGGCTTCGCTTTGGTAGCCTTTGGGCAGCTGGGTGATTTGTTCATGAATAGAGGCTTGTATTGCTGCCTGCTCAATCTGAGCTTGGCTGGCAGTTAAATCGCCATAACGAATATTTTCTTCAATAGTCCCGCCAAAAATATGGTTTTTTTGCAACACCAAACCGATTTGTTGGCGTAGTTCATGGGTATCATAGTCTTGCAAATCCTTGCCATCGAGCAAAATTCGCCCCTGCGTGGGCTGATAAAATTTTACCAACAGATTGATAATGGTGCTTTTACCTGCGCCACTCAACCCGACCAATGCCGTAATTCGGTTGCGCCGAATGCGAAAGCTGACATCTTGCAAGGCTTGATTGCCGTTGGGATAGACAAAATCCACCTGCTGAAGTTCGATATCGCCCTGCACCGTCGCAGGATTGACACCGCCTACCACTTCGATTTGGCTATCATCTTCTAAGATATCAAAAAACCCTTCGGCATAAGTCAGCGCATCATTGACCTCATCATAGATACGATGCAACTGGCGAATCGGCGATGCCACGTTTTGAAATAACAACACATGAAACATAATCATGCCAATGGTCATCTGCCCATCAAGCACAAAATACGCGGTTAAAATAATAATCGCCACGACACCAATCTGCTCGATAAAGCTTTTGAGTGCATCATAGCCAAAGCCAATACCACGCGTTTTAAGTTGGTTATCGGTCATCTCTTTTTGAATGGCAAAATGTTTTTGCGCTTCAATCGGCTCGCGGACAAAGGATTTAATCACCGTGATAGCGTTAATGAGCGAAATGATTTGCTCGCTTTTGCTCTCCCGATAGTGGCGCATCTGCCGACGAAAACCTTGCAAGCGCGTGGCTTGTTTTTGACTGATATAAAAATAAATTGGCACAATAACCAGCCCTACCATCCCCACCCACACATTGGCGCTAAACATCACTACCAGCGCTACGATCGCATTGGCAAATAACGGCAACATATCAATAAAAAAGTTTTGCACCAAGCGCGTCAGACTACTGACACCCAAATCAATGCGCGTCTGCAGCTTACCACTGTCGTTATCAGGGTGGGTATAAAATCCCATGCGGTAACTTAAAATACGCGCCACGACTTTTTGCGATAAATCTCGGGATAAATTAATACGGATTTTTTCACCAAAATAGCGCTGTCCAAAGCTGATTGCCGCGTACAACAGCTCTTTGAGCAGTAGCACGATGCTGATAGTCGTTAGCAGTTTTGCACCTTCCTGCCACGGCTCGCTGAGCTTGACAATCTCGGTCAAATGATCGACCGTGTAACGCAGTACAAAAGCATTGACCTGTGCGGCAAACGAACCAATCACTGTGAGCAGCAACGTCGCTATGATTAATGAGTGATAAGGTTTTGCAAAAACGGATAATTTTTTGATAATTGACCACAGCACGGCGCCGCGCTCACGTTTGTTGAGTGATATCGGTGCAGTTTTGGCTGGTAGTGTCGACGTGTTAGGGAGCAATGAATTAGGGGATGGATTGGGAAGATTTGGCAAGAGTTACTCACAAATGATTTTTCAATACGTTTGGTTGTTTAATATCTTTGGTAAAGTTTAAATAAAACGAGTGAGTTTTAGGTAGTTGGTAATTGTTGCATTCTTGTCCATACGAAACTTTTCACACAAAATCATAAAATAATTTTATGATAATTAGTATTATTTATGAATATTTATTATGATTTGAAGCTTTTAGCGGCAAATACCTTTATACTGAGCGGACTTATTTTTACCTTTCATTTTCTATCTTAGTTAATAGCCTATTAAAAGGATTTCAGCGTATGCCATTATCATATAAAGCCCCCCTGCGTGATATTCGCTTTTTAACCAATGAAGTATTTAATTACCCCGAACACTATAAAACCTTAAAATCTGGTGAAAATGCCGATCCTGAAACCGTGGATATGATGCTTGAGAGTTTTGCGGATTATTGTAGCAATGTGTTGATGCCACTGTACCAATCAGGCGACGATGAAGGTTGCCATTTTGACAAAGGTGTTGTCACCACGCCAAAAGGCTTTAAAGAAGCTTATGATATGTTCGTTGAAGCTGGGTATCAAGCCATACCGTTTCCTGAAGAATTTGGTGGCTTGAATATGCCAATGTCAGTCAACCTCATCAAAAGTGAAATGATGGGCACGGCAAACTGGGCATTTGCCATGTATCCAGGGCTGTCGGTGGGCTGTATGAACACCATCATGCAATACGGTACCCCTGAGCAAAAAGCCACTTATATGCCAGCTTTGGTAGAAGGTCGTTGGTCGGGCACCATGTGTTTGACTGAGCCACAATGTGGTACTGACTTGGGTCAAGTTAAAACCAAAGCCATCCCACAAGAGGATGGTACTTATAAGATTAGTGGTACCAAAATCTTTATTTCAGCCGGTGAACATGACCTAACGGAAAATATCGTGCATATCGTATTAGCACGCCTACCCGATGCGCCTGAAGGTACCAAGGGTATTTCGTTATTTATCGTGCCAAAATTCTTGGTCACAGAAAACGGTGACATTGGTGAGCGTAATCCCGTTAACTGTGGCTCAATTGAGCACAAAATGGGTATCAAAGCATCAGCAACTGCGGTACTCAACTTTGATAATGCCACTGGCTATTTAATCGGTGAGCCGAATAAAGGCTTAAAAGCCATGTTTACCTTTATGAACACTGCCCGCCTAGGTACAGGTGTGGAAGGCTTAGCGCATATGGAATTGGCTTTCCAAAACTCATTGCCCTACGCCAAAGAACGCCGCTCAATGCGTACCCTATCAGGTACCAAAGAGCCGAACCAAGTGGCTGATGCGATTATCTATCATGCCGATGTTGCGCGCATGCTACTCACCCAAAAAGCCTTCTCAGAAGGGGCGCGCTCAATGATTTATCACGCATCACGCTATGCTGACAAAATGTTTGAAGGAGCGATGCTCGGTGACGATGCTGAATTCCACAAATGGGATGATAAATTGGGTTTTTATACCCCAATACTCAAAGGCTTCTTAACTGAACTAAGCATTGAATGTGCCAAACATGGTATGCAAATATACGGCGGTCACGGCTATATCAAAGAATGGGGCATGGAACAAATCGCTCGTGATGCGCGTATCTCAACCTTGTATGAAGGTACCACAGGCGTACAAGCGCTTGACCTATTAGGTCGTAAAGTGTTAATCCAATCAAAAGGCAAAGTGCTACTGGATTACACCGCCAATATCATGAAATGGTGTAGTGAATACGCACTAGACAAAGGGATGCGTAAATTCGTTTGGGAATTGACCAAATACTGTGCAGAGTGGAATACCCTCACCACACGTATCATGCTCACAGCCCGTAAAGACCGTGAAATCATCTCAGCAGCATCAGATGATTACTTAATGTATTCAGGCTATGTCATCATGGGCTATCACTGGGCACGTATGGCAGCGGTAGCGTATGATAAACTCAAAAATGGCGGCAGCGAAACCAAAGAATTCTATGAAGCCAAAATCAAAACCGCTGAGTTTTATTTTGAAAAACTATTGCCACGCGCCTCAGGTCACTCAGAGAGCATGTTGACACCAAGCGAGTTAATGGCGTTGGACTTAGATAGCTTTAATTTCCTAGACTAATGGGTTAAACTTGTTGTGCCATTTTGCAAAAAGGCTGCTCAACCTTAATGGGGGCAGCTTTTTTATTGCTCAAAATTTTAACACATACAAAAGAATTGATTATGGAATTTACTGCTTTTTCGCGCCAAGTCATTGACCATCTAGAATCGGATATCACAGCCTACCTCCAAGCCTGCAAGTTACCCTCGCCGCTGCATGAAGCAAGCCTATACGCGATGACCAATGGCGGCAAACGGGTACGTCCTTTACTGGTTGCAGCAACTTTTGCCACGGTAAAAACCGATAATAGTCTTGCCCACCCATCCCATCAATTATCTAATGACGTGCGCCGTGCCATGATGGCGGTGGAGTGTCTGCACGGCTATTCGCTGGTGCATGATGACTTGCCTTGTATGGATGATGATGCGCTGCGCCGAGGTCGCCCTACCACCCATATCGCCTATGGTGAAGCCGCTGCCATGCTTGCCGGTGACGTGCTACAGACCTTGGCATTTGAAGCCCTGACCCATACGTATTTTGGTGAAAACAGTGAGTTTGCTACCCCACTATCTGCCACGTTTGCGCCACGCGCACGGCGTATGGTCATGGGGCAAATGCTGGATTTAAATGGCGAGCACCAACAGCTTAGCCAAACTGCGCTTGAAGCCATCCACCGTGACAAAACAGGCGCATTGATTGAGGCATCTGTGTTAATGGGCGCGATTTGTGCCAAAGCGACTGACAGCCAACTACAAGCGCTCAATGTATTTGCGCAAAATATCGGTCTTGCTTTCCAAGTACAAGATGATATTTTGGATGTGACTGCCGATACCAAGCAGCTTGGCAAACCTGCGGGTAGTGATGAAAAATTGGATAAATCCACTTATGTCAAACTACTGGGCGTGGCAGCTGCCAAAACCTACGCGCAAAGCCTATTTGATACTGCTAAAAATGCGGTGATTGCTGAATTTGGCGATGATAACTATTTGCTCGATTTGGCAGACTGGTTGTGGACTAGAGACAAGTGATTATTTCTTTCTAAACCCAGCAAACAAGCCTTCGTGGTTAATTTTTGGCATTTTCATGGTCACAGTGTTTGACAGCAAATCATGCAGCGCCAAGCCTTGCTTATTGACCCATGCGAACCAATAATTAAACAATAGCCCAATAAACATACTAAAATACAGCGCACCTACCGACTGGTGGATAAGATAGCCTACGATCCCGCAGACCACCGGCAATAAACACGCGGCTAATATCCGCATCATTGATTGCCGCCAACTTAGCAATGAGCCATCACGGTTCATGGTTTTAAGCCGCCAAGTCTGCATGCCAAGCGTCTGCCCTGCCTTACGCCAAAATACCCCATAAAACCCGACCAAGATAATCACAAAGGCGGGAATTTGCACAATATTACGATACCATAGCGGTAATGTCGCCGCTTGCTTCATATCCGTCCCTGCCAAACCTAGCAGTTTAGTCCCCAATACAATCAGCAGCATCTGCACAAAAAATAGCATCGCCAAAATCAACATACCATCATACAGCATAGCAATCAGCCGAGTAGCCGCTTTTGCCATCACAGGTTGTTGTTCTGGCAATGGCGCTGATGGCAGAGATTGCGGCTGGCTGCTGGTCTCAGCTGTTTTTAACATTGGGGTTTTGGTCTTAGGCATAGGTATAGCGGGCGAATGATAGGAGTAATTAAGCGAAATTGTAGCCTAAATACAACCAAAAGGCTATGACTCAAACGCACACTCGAGCCCCATCAGCGCATACACTCGAGCCCCATCAGCGCATAACTGGGATAAAAATGCCTTAGGCAAATTTGTAAAACAAGGGAGGACTAACGGCAAAATAACCCGCCGAGTAATATGAGGCATAAAAAAATAAGGCATAAAAAAAATCGCCTGAACTCAAAGAGTGGCGATTAATTTTAACAAAGTAATTAGTGGTGCGCTTGGAGGGAGTCGAACCCCCGACCCTCAAGTTCGTAGCCTGATGCTCTATCCAACTGAGCTACAAGCGCTTAACTAATGTCTTCGTTTGAAGTGGGCGCTATTCTAAGTTAGAATATTTATTTTGTCAAACTTTATTTTAAATAATTTAAAAACTAATTTTGATTCAATAAATGGCGGTGACGGAGGGATTCGAACCCTCGATACAGTTTCCCGTATGCAGCCTTAGCAGGGCTGTGGTTTCAGCCACTCACCCACGTCACCGAATTGCTCTTACTTATCTATCACACCGTACAATAATTTTAGTCAATGTCGCCATTAACCTCAAGCATTGTGGGTGGGCATTATAACAAACCAATCCAAATTTGCAAGACTTTTTAAAAAAATTATGTGAGAATAATTGCAGCACCTTGGCAGTGGTACTGTGCCTAGCTATAACGCCTACCTATACAACCCAATCGTTATGTGATAATCTGTTTGAAAATAATGATTAAAAAAACCATTTAACCAATCCTTTATGAGGATTGATAGCCAGCCTGTGAAAATCTTATGTCAACCCCTGCTACCCTTGCCCCTATTTTATTACCTAGCATGACACTGCGCCCCACTGTATTGTGTTTTTCGGGGTTAGATCCATCAGGTGGCGCAGGCTTGCAAGCGGATATTGAGTCGATTGGGCAAGCAGGGAGTCATGCAGCGATTGCTTGTACCGCAGTGACCGTTCAAAGTTCACAGCAAGTTTTTGGGTTTGAGGCATGCGCAAGTGAGCTGGTAAGAGCGCAAGCACTGGCGGTGCTTAATGATTTGCCTGTCAAAGCCATCAAGTCAGGGATGCTTGGCACCACTGACAATATTGCAATGCTCGCGCAGCTTTTCACCGATGGCAGTATTGCAACAGGTACGCCGTATGTGCTTGACCCGGTACTGGTGGCTAACAGTGGCGGTGCGTTAGGCGACAAAGACACCTTGGTGACTGCCTTTGCCCAGCTAACCCCTTTTGCGACCCTAATGACCCCTAACAGCATTGAACTGCGTGATTTGACAGGCATCGACAATCTACATGCCGCCGCCAAAGATTTGTGTCAACAAGGTGCCAAAGCAGTGCTAGTCAAGACGTCTCACGATAGCCAAGCCGCTGGTATCGAGCAATATTTATACGTTAATGATAACCAAACCTGCCGACTGGCATACCAAGCGATTTTGCCAAGACTGGCTAGTGAATATCATGGCTCAGGCTGTAGTCTGGCAAGTTATATCGCAGGTCGTTTGGCACTGGGTGATAAGCTTGTGACAGCGGTACAATGCGCAGATATTTGGACACAACACGTGCTCAAAGTCGCTGACATTGTCCACCCTCATGGTCAAAGAATTCCCAAGCGCTTTCATTACAACTCAATACTAAGTCAGGCAAGCTAGTATGGGATTATTATTGGAGTGGTCGATTGTCAAGACGTTGCTATGGCAGCTAGGTGTTATTGCCCATTTTCTCATTACGCTTTGGCTAGTTGTGCGGGTTATTCAACAGCAGCGCCGCCAAAGCGTAGCAATTGCTTGGATTGCGGTATTATTTGCCCTGCCTGTTGTCGGCATCATCGGATATATGTTATTTGGTGAAACTAATATTGGACACCAGTACCGTAAGCGCAGTTTGATGGCGCAAAAATTACTGCGTGACTTTGCCAATGCTCATCAGATTGATTTTAATCAAATTTCCGAAAACTTAGACACCGAAGCACGGCAACTGAGCAATATCGCCCTATTAAAAACTGGGCTTGGCGTGTACGACAATCATACGCTGACGCTGATAACAGACGCTGACCATATTTTTGCCAGTTTATTGGCCGATATCCGTGCGGCAAACACGATGATTTTGCTAGAGTTTTATATTGTGTCGCCACAAGGCCGGGTGATTGAGTTATTAGAAGCCTTGATGGCGGCTACCCAGCGCGGCGTATCCGTGCATTTGCTCGCTGATAGCGTTGGCAGTCATGCGTTTTTTCGCAGTTCGTGGGTAAAAAAACTCAAAGCCGCTGATGTCTTTGTGCATGAGTCGTTGCCCGTAGGCTTGTTCAAAACCATTGTCAAACGTATTGATATCCGCAACCATCGTAAGCTGGCTATTTTTGACAGTTGCTATGGCTATACGGGAAGTTTTAATTTAATCGACCCAGATTTTTTCAAACAAGACGCGCATGTGGGCAAATGGATTGATGCCATGATACGGGTGGAAAGTCATGATACCGTCAATTCGGTGAAAGCCATGGCACTTGTCACGACCACGGATATCAGCGCAGAAACCAACGCCAATTTTTCAAACCTTGAAAAAATCGTTAATCGCTTTACCAAGTCGCTGTATATTGACACCTCAAAGCTGCATCATCGCAAATTACAACACGAGGCTAACGCTCGCGGGGCAGGTCAAAACGCTAACACGCGTGTCCCTAATCCGCCCCTGCTTAAAATTTTGCCGCTGCAAAGCGACCTACAAGCTTACCCGTCGGTGAGTCAAGTCAGCTTGCAGCTGATTCCATCGGCGCCAGAATTAACGGAGCATGTCATCTACGAAACCTTGGTGTGTGCAATTTTTGCCGCCAAAAAACAAGTGGTTATTACCACGCCTTATTTTGTGCCAGATGATGCGCTGCTGCTTGCTATGACTACCGCTGCCAAGCGTGGGGTCAAGGTGATTTTAAATGTACCCAAAAAAGTAGATTCACTGTTGGTACAGTTTGCTTCACAGGCTTATTTTGAGCCGCTGTTGTCAGCAGGGGTGCAGATTTATTTGTTTAATCCAGGCTTGCTACATGCCAAGATTTTGTGCGTGGATGACGATTATTGCTTGTTTGGTACCGTGAATATGGATATGCGCAGTTTTTATCTGAATATGGAGGTAAGTATGGCGATTTATAATCGTACCATGACCCAGCAAATACTCACTTGCCAGCATGAATACCTGCGACAAAGTGAGCCATTACAGCGCGATAGATGGCAGCAGCGTAGCTTTGGGGCAAAATTCTTGGACAACGCTATTCGCCTGTTTAGCCCACTGCTTTAAAGCTTACTCATTTAATCGTCGTTTGCCAAAGACTATAGGGTTACAAAGACTAGAGGGTTAATAAATAAAAGCCTACGGTTTGTACCAAGGTTTCTAGCAAAATAATCAAGAAAAAACCCAGCATAGGTGCCAAATCAAGCATACCTGTGGCAGGTAATACTTTGCGAAATGGCTGAATAATTGGCTCACTAAGCAAGGTGAGGAGTCCAAAAATCGCTGGCATTTTTTGGGTAAAAAGCATCACCCAGCCCCCGATAAACGAGCCAATAATGATGTACTGACACATTCTTAAAAAATCAATCAGCAAGGTCACCGCCGCCACAAAAAACATCATGACAGGTGAAAAATGCCGCGATAGATAATCGATCATGGCTAAGTTCACCTCTGGCATATAAAACAGCCCAATATTTTGACTATCAATGCGCATCATGCCAAGCACGCCCCAAATAAAAATCATCCGCAGCAAAAACAGCAACACCAAACTTGCGGTATTGATTCTGCCATCACCAAGGGTTGGGAAAATACGTCCAAAAACATCGACAATGCGTGTCATACGATAAATGGGTTTGGCAAACGCATCTTTTGCCGTAATGCCAGCAAACTGAATCATAAATCGAAAGAAAACCAGTATCATCGCCGCCGCGACGACGATATCAAACAACCCTGCCAAAAGATTAGTCATGCCCTGTTTTTATCCTTGTTGCTGCTTACAGACTTGTTAATGATAAGCCGTTAACATAGTCAATTAAAATTTGCTGTTGTAGCCAATGTTGTAGCCCATGTTTTAGCCAAGTCGAGTTATTTGCCAAACGCTTGGCTGATCTCACGCGAGCGCTGCTCACACGCTAGCATGGCATCGGCAATAATTTGATGCATTTGTTTGGCATCCATCACTTCAATTGCCGCTTGGGTAGTCCCATTGGGCGAGGTCACTTTACGACGCAGCTCAGCTGGCGTATCATCACTGGTCAATGCCATTTGCGCTGAGCCGAGTGCCGTTTGCATTGCCAAAGCCGTTGCTTGGGTTTGGGTCAGCCCCAATTTTTCACCCGTGGCAATCATGTTCTCTAACATATAAAAGAAATACGCAGGCGCTGACCCTGAGATAGCGGTCACGGCGTGCAGTAGGTCTTCGTCATCTACCCATAACACCAGTCCTGCCGCGGACATCACTTGCTGCGCAAGTTGCTGCTGCGCCTCGCTGACCGCTGCTGTCGCGTACAAGCCTGTGGCACCCATTTGAATCATCGCAGGGGTATTTGGCATCGCCCGCACTAGCTTGACTTGCGGCCCCAACCATTCGGCTAAACTCTCGGTACCAATCCCTGCGGCAATTGAAATAACCACTTGCTCGCCCCAGCTATCTTTGACTGGCAGTAACACATCTTTAATGACCTGCGGTTTGACGGCGAGCACGACCACATCGGCTTTTTCGATGGCGCGTTTGGTATCGTCGATATTGCTCGCATTGTAGGTATTTAACCCTTGGGCTTGAAAATCCGCTAACTTCTTAGCATCGGTTTCTACCACATGCAGTAGGCTAGTTGGCTGACCTTTTGCTAATAGCCCTGCGATAAGCGCCGATGCCATATTACCGCCACCAATAAAGGCGATATTAAGAGAAGTTGTGGTTGCCATAGATGTCCTTTGTAATCATTTTTTGTGGGGTCACGAAAGCAGTTAAAGGGTTCGCCCTCGCTATTATTCGCAAATAAGTCTACCATACCTACGGCAAATTTTGATGACAAATTTACAGCGTAAATTGGTATATATGGCGCAAATTCAAGGGATTATTAGTGGTTTGATAGTCTAAGTCCATGACAGTCTCAGTCCATGACAGTCTTAAATCAATGAAATTTACTCTCAAGACTGTCTGTCCAAACCAATTGCCACGGACAAGCCGCTTGGGTAGCCAAATTCAGCTCACTGGCATCTGCTAGCCAAACACTGATATTTGGCAATAATAAAGCAAGCCGTTTTGGTGTTTGAGATGCCGTGAGCACCTTTTCTTCGTCGTCATTCATGATGACCACTTTAGCAAATTGTCGCTCCCAGCTAGGAATATCAAATCGTTGGCACAGTTTTTTAAACGATTGGTGAAACGATTGTGACAATAATTGAAAAGACTCATTTGGCAATACGGCTCTGCTAGCAAGCGCCAATTCTAGAGACAGCCCCACAGATAATTCCTCAGATAGCCTCACATCGGCAGCTAAATTGGCTAATACCCTGTTATCTGACTTGCCATGAATCGCCTTCACATAATCGGCATCAAGGCGGTATAACGTATCGCGGTATTTTCTAATTTCAATCCCCTGCCACTGCAAAATGGCTTGCTGGTCTGTTTGCGCTGATTGTAGTAACTGCTCAATTTGTACAATCAATTGCCGAGTTGGGGCAAATTTTTGTGAGCCTTTGACCCAATGATGCAATAGGTTAAAGCGTCTTGCTTGGCTCAGTGATTTTAGATTAAGGATATGCAAACATTGCTGATGACTTGTCCAGCCATTTGACCACTGGCATAGCGCCAAATCTTGTTGATATTGCTCTTCGACTATACGCTGCGCTTCGGTTAGGTTTTGCTGAGTGCGGGTGATATTTTGCACTAGCTTATGGAAGCGCTCATCAAGGAGTGGCAAAATCTGATTACGTAAAAAAGCGCGCTGATTAGCTACGCCAAAATTGGTAGGATCATCGACATGAGGGATATGTTGCGCTGCTACAAAGTCGCTAATCTCATCACGCGTTATCCCGAGCAACGGACGCCATAACCAAATGGGTGTGCCAAATTCGTGCTGCACCCCAAACGCCGTCATGCCTGTCAGCCCCGCCAACCCTGTCCCTTGGCATAGGTTCATCAACAAGGTCTCCACCTGATCATTGGCGTGATGCGCTAAGGCAACAATGGCATTTTCGCCTGCAATCTGTATGATGGCATGATAGCGGGCGGTTCTAGCTTGTTGTTCATTGACTTCCTGTGTACTGCCTTGTTGTTCATTGACTTGTTGTTCATGGTTAATTGTGCTATCGGCGGCATAAATTTGCTGCGATTGCCAATCGATACAAACGCTGTCATAGTCAATGTGGTGATTGTGGCAATAGCCTTCTACCAGTTGTTGCCAGTCATCACTGATTTTTTGCAATTTATGATTGATATGAATGACATGAATCGGTAGTTGTAGCTGCTGACAGGCGAACAATAATGCCATCGAGTCTCGCCCGCCACTGCACGCAATAAAAATTTTAGTGGTAGCCTTGGGGTGCGGGTTGATATGGGTTTGATAACTTTGCTGAGTCGCTTCAATAACAGGTGACATGGGGACAGGTGGCATAAGGACAGATGACATAGGGATAGACGACATAGTGCTCAAGCTCATGCGGCAAGAGAAAAACAGTGGGATAAAACAAATGGGATAAAATAATGGGCGCCTCAATAAACGCCCATGGGTCATTAAAATAGGTTAAATCACTGACAATTAAGCAGAGGCTTTTGGTAATGACACCGTAGAATTAAAGCTCATCAGTTTTTCATAGCGTTGTTGCAGACGCGTTTGCTCATCAAGCTTTATAAGCAACGCTAACTGTTGCTCCAGCGTGGCTTTAAGGTTGGTCATAGCCACATCACTGTTAATATGCGCGCCCTCGCCTTCCCCGATGACTTCATCAATTAAGCCAAGTGATTTTAAATTTGCTGCACTGAGTTTCAACGCCTCACTGGCTTGGGGCGCTTTTTCAGCCGTTTTCCACAAAATCGATGCACAACCTTCTGGCGAAATCACCGAATAAATGCTGTTTTCTAGCATATTAATACGGTCAGCGACGCCAATCGCCAGTGCACCGCCTGAACCCCCTTCACCGATTACCGTGGCAATCACAGGCACATTCAATGATGAAAATACCGCAATACTTTGGGCAATCGCTTGCGCTTGACCACGCTCTTCTGCACCCACGCCAGGATATGCGCCTTGGGTATCAATAAAGGTCAACACCGGCAATTTAAACCGTTCTGCCATTTGCACCAGTCTAACTACTTTGCGGTAGCCTTCTGGGTTTGCCATACCAAAATTGTATTCAATACGCTCACGGGTGCTGCGACCGCGATGTTGCCCAATCAGCATGACAGGCTGGTCGTTAAACATCGCCATCCCGCCCAAAATCGCTTTGTCATCGGCATACGCGCGATCCCCTTGCAGCACATCAAATTCCGTAAACAGCTGGTTGGCATAATCCAAAAATAATGGTCGTTTTGCATGACGTGCAAGCTGTACTTTTTCCCAAACACTCATTGTCGTTATTCCCTTGTTTTACTGCAACTGTTGTCATCTCAATATCGTATGACAGACCTGTCTTTATTTAACATTTTGTCTGGCTATTTACTGAGCCATTTGCTTACCCAATAGTTGGCTCATAAGTGGTAATGGATAAGCTCATGCCCCACTTTTGCCAAATATCAATTTCATCTTGCAAATCTGACAGCACAAGACTTGCGTTATCATCCGCTAAATTTACCGAAACTTCCCAAGTATGGTTATCTTTAGCCGCTAGCTGAATCGGTAGCGTATCATGTTTGCTACGGCTACGATGCACCAGTACCGCTAGGCGTAAAATCAAAGTTAAATACACCAGATTGTCACCGCCCACCATTTTGACTTCATCCAAACTATCAGGTTTTAATTTACGGCGATGGTGCATTACGAGCTGCGACAAGCGGGTTTTATCGACTTGTGAAAACCCGTCAATATCCGAATTTTCTAGCAAATAGGCACTGTGCCTGTGATAGCTACTATGGCTGATGGCAAGACCAATTTCATACAGATAGGCACCACGGCGAAGTAAATCCGCGTCTTCTTCATCAAGCCCCAAACGATTTTTCACTTGGTCAAACAGCTGCTGCGCGGTACGTACCATACGTTTTGCTTGTTTTCTATCAACTGAATAACGCGTCATCAAGGCTTGTACACTGCGATCGCGCACATCTTCACTGGCAAAACGCCCGAGCATGTCGTACATGACGCCTTCACGCAGCGCACCATCTGAATAAGAGATGGTATCAATGCCCAAAACATTCATCGCTGCGAGCAGCACCGCGACACCAGCCGGCAACACTGCTTTACGGGTGTCTTTAATATCGGCAAAATCAATATTGTCGATATGTTTTGCTTTAATCAGTAATTTTTGGATTTCTTTGACACCGCTGTAGGTCACCCGAGCATTTTCATCGGCAAGTCCAAGTTGCACCAAAATTTGATTGACCGCTTTAATCGTGCCACTTGAGCCCGTGACACTGTCCCAACCTGTTTTTTGGTACAAACGGCTAATACCCAGCACTTCTTTTCTCGCCGCAGCAATCGCTTTTTCAAACGCTTTTTCGGTGATAGCGCCATCAGTAAAATAAGATTTGGTAAAGGCAACACAGCCCATCTGCAGGCTTTCAGTCAAAATCGGGTCAAAGCCTTTGCCAATAATAAACTCCGTTGAACCACCCCCAATATCAATCACCAAGCGTTTATCGGTACTGGCATTGGTATGAGAAACTCCCAAATAAATTAGACGGGCTTCTTCTCGCCCCGCAATGACTTCCAAGGGTTTGGGTAAAATTAAATTGGCTTGTCGAATAAATTCATCCGCATTTTTGGCTTGGCGCAGCGCATTGGTCGCCACAATCCGTAACCGCTGCGGTGAAACAGCGTCTAGTCGTCCGACAAAACGGGTCAGACAGTCCAGCCCGCGTTTTTGTGCCTCAAGCGACAAATAGTTGTTTTCATCAAGTCCAGCGGCAAGCTGCACTTTTTCTGACATTGATGCTAATTTGCGTACTTCCCCATGGTCTAACCGCGCGATGGCAAGATGAAAGCTATTTGAGCCAATATCAATGGCGGCCATAAGTTCGTTGTTAGCAAGTAAGTCAGGCATATTTCACTTAGTGTCGGTTAAAGTCAATAATTCGATTAGACACCATTTTACGCATTTTCACCCCTGAGTAAAAGCCATTTTATTGCAACTGCAACTTTTGCCTCCCCCCATGCCTGTCCATCGGTAAAAAGAATTGACTGTAATATTTTCTAAAAACTTCTATCGTTACAATTATTTAGATACGATTAGCTAGATGTCATTAATGTTTCTTATCATAACTATCAAAACAATTAACCATAGCCATACCCTGTTTTGGGGTTGTGTTATGCTAAGATGACCCTATCATGATAATCACTATAAAGTAATTTGCCGTTGGGTGTCTGTTTAATAGATTTCATTATCCTATCATTGTTTCTATCACTGTTTGATTGTATCCAATAGTAAGATTTTTTTATTAGGCAAAAACAAGCACTGGGCAAGAACAAGTGTTTGGATTATCAGTTAAGTATGATCCAAACCCTAACAGTTAACAACATCAACACGTAGGAGTTACTATGTCTTCAGTTATTCATGCCGATGAAGGTACGTTTGAAAAAGCAGTACTACAATCAGATACCCCAGTATTGGTCGATTTTTGGGCAGCTTGGTGTGGTCCATGTAAAGCCATCGCCCCCGTATTAGACGAGCTTTCTTCGGAATATGAGGGTAAAGCGCGAATCGTTAAAATCGACGTTGACCAAAATCCAAACCTAGCCGCACAATATGGTATCCGTAGTATCCCTACCTTATTTGTGTTTAAAAACGGTGAAAAAGTGGATGCCACTATGGGTATGCAACCAAAAGCCCAATTAGCTGCCCTTATCAACAAACACCTATAATCGCTAGGGTAACAATCACTAGCATAGGTTAAATTGAATTGTTACATTGGTAACGGTGTCTTTGTTGATAGTTGCCAATGATATTCGCCGCGATTTTGATACTTGTGAGTAAAAAAATCGCGGTTTTTTATGTCGATACATTGACAAATGAATATGTCAAGTCGTATAGTGTGTTTCACAAAATAACTATCTTATCGATATGCTTAACGTCACGTTAGCAGGCATTTACTATTATTTGGTTTAGTTGGTATTGTCTGTTTGCAACGCTTAGTTAATCATTTCAAACGTTTCTAGTTTTTCTCTTTATATTCTCTTCACCCCTACTGTCTTAAAACGATGTAGCGCCTTTACTCGACTCACGTTTTGAGGTGGTTCAAAATTAGTTATTGATGATTTACCTATGAATTTGACTGAACTCAAAAAAAAATCGGTTGCTGAATTGTTGTTGATTAGCGAGCAAATGGGTCTAGAAAACATGGCCCGTAGTCGCAAACAAGATATCATTTTTGCCATTTTAAAAACCCATGCCCGAAACGGTGAAGCTATCTATGGAGATGGCGTGCTTGAGATTTTGCCCGATGGCTTTGGTTTTTTACGATCGTCGGAAGGCTCTTATCTAGCAGGTCCCGATGATATCTATGTGAGTCCGAGCCAAATTCGTCGTTTCAATCTCAAGACGGGTGACTCCATCGCTGGTACGATTCGCCCACCCAAGGATTCTGAGCGTTATTTTGCCCTATTAAAAGTCAACGAAATCAACTTTGACACCCCAGATCGCTCTCGCCACAAACTGATTTTTGAAAACTTAACCCCACTTTTCCCCACCCAGCAGCTTCGCTTAGAACTCGGCAACGGTACCACAGAAGACTTAACGGGTCGTATCATTGACTTGATTGCCCCGATTGGTAAAGGTCAACGCTCGATTATCGTCGCGCCACCAAAAGCGGGTAAAACCGTATTGCTACAATCCATCGCGCAATCCATCACCAAAAACAACCCAGAATGTTATCTCATCGTGCTGCTCATTGACGAGCGTCCTGAAGAAGTGACCGAAATGCAGCGCACGGTGCGTGGTGAAGTGGTCGCATCGACCTTTGATGAGCCGCCAGCCCGTCACGTACAAGTTGCCGAAATGGTGATTGAAAAAGCCAAACGATTAGTCGAGCACAAACAAGACGTGGTGATTTTACTTGACTCCATTACGCGTCTAGCCCGCGCCTATAATACGGTTTTGCCTTCATCTGGCAAAGTACTAACGGGTGGTGTTGATGCCAATGCTTTAGAACGCCCAAAACGCTTTTTTGGCGCTGCACGCAACATTGAAGAAGGCGGTAGCTTGACCATTATTTCTACTGCGCTTATCGACACAGGCAGCACCATGGATAAGGTGATTTATGAGGAGTTTAAGGGGACAGGTAACCAAGAAATTACCCTTGAGCGTGACATTGCCGAAAAACGGGTATTCCCTGCCATCAATATCAAAAAATCGGGCACTCGCCGTGAAGAGCGTTTGATGGATGAAGCAATGCTACGCAAAGTATGGATTCTGCGCAAACTGCTACACCCCATGGATGAACTACAAGCCACTGAGTTTTTGCTAGAAAAACTTAAAGACTCAAAAACCAATGATGAATTCTTTGAGCAAATGACGCGTAAAGATAAATCTTAATCGTGTTACCGCTTAATCGTATTAATTAGCTGACTTATAAAAATAAAAAAGCTCAACCTGGTGTTGAGCTTTTTGTTGGCGTCTTTTTTATTGGCATCCTTTGCGCTTAAATCACACCGCTACTTAAATTGCACCACTAAAAGTATCGCATTGGTTAATATCACCCGATTTTAGACCGCGTGAAAACCATGTCATACGTTGTTGACTGGTGCCATGGGTGAAACTATCAGGCACCGCTGCTCGGCCACTGGCTTGGGCCAAACGGTCATCACCGATTTGCTCCGCCGCATTAATCGCTTCTTCAATATCGCCTTGCTCCAAGAATTGAACACGCTGTTGGTTACGGTTTGCCCAAACACCGGCAAAACAGTCTGCTTGTAGTTCTTGACGCACTGATAAATTGTTGGCTTGCGCTTGCGTGGCACGGCGACTGGCTTCATCTACTTTTTGGCTAATACCTAACTGATTTTGTACATGGTGACCCACCTCGTGAGCAATGACATAAGCCTGTGCAAAGTCACCTGCTTTACCTTGGTTTTGTGCATCACCTGAGCCATTTTGGTCACCTGTGATACCCAATTTTTGGCGCATTTCTTGGAAAAAACTGGTATCAAGATAGATGCGTTGGTCAGCAGGACAGTAAAAAGGCCCTGTCGCTGAAGACGCATTACCACAACCCGAACGTACCATACCATTAAATAACACTAATTTAGGCTGTTGGTATTGCATATTGTTTTCACTAAAAATCTGACCCCACACTTCTTCCGTGTCTTTTAACACCACTGAGACAAATTTTTGGTCGCGGTCAGCCGTTTGCTGGTCAAGGGTTTGTTGACCGCTACTATTGCCACCTGTGATTGCAGAACCTGTTTGCATCGCAGTCATAGGATTCATACCAAACACCAGCCATAAAATCAAACCAATGATAATAGTACCAATACCGCCACCCACGGCTTTACCGCCGCTGACTAATACATTCGAGCTACCATCACGATCTTCCCACTTCATACCAATACCTCCTTAAATACTATCTTGCTTTTATAATATGCTTATTTTGGCATTGTAGCATTTTGCCTAAAAATTACTGTGTGAAATCGTAGTTTTATACAGATTTTTGACAATAAACCCTAACAATATACCACTAATGTAACTTATTATTACCTATCTAAAATCTGCCAAACCTGATTAAAATTAACCATTTATTGCCAAAAAAAAATTATTTTTTAGGTATTATTTAATACAGTACGGGAAATAGAAAAAATTTTGTAAATTTACAAAAATAAAGATATCCTTGCCAGATTTTTATGCGTATAATACGTCATTTTCTGCGAAAAACTAAAAGAAGATATTTTTTTCGTACGATATTAATAAGTCCAAAAAGTTGTATTTGTGATTACGGTGTTATTTTGTTACAACCTTTTATCAGATTTATTATATTTTTTTATACGAAAGTTATTTTATCTTGACTAAGTTTCAGCTACAATATCACCAGTTTCATGTCCCGTGTGTCTTTAATTCTAAATAAACGCTTTATTTAGAGTATTGTCGAGTGAATACGGGGTTATTTTCTTTAGGAGAACACGTAATGAACATTAAATTAATCGCTGTATCAAGTTTAGTTGCTGCATCTTTAGCTATGACTGCATGTAGCAAAAAAGAAGAAGCTGCACCAGCTGCTGCATCTACTACTGCTTCAACTACAGTTGCTTCATCAACTACGACTACCACTGTTGAAGCTTCTGCACCAGCAGTAACTGCATCTGCTGCAACTGTTAACGCTTCTACTGTTGTAGTAGAAACTGCATCTGCTGCTGACGCTGCTCACCAAGTTGCTACTGCTGACGCTGCTCACCAAGTTGCTGATGCTGCCGCTTCTGCTGCTGCAAATGTTGCTGATGCTTCTGCATCTGCTGCAAAATAATCAGTTTTTTAAACTGAACAAAAAGGAAACCCAAGCGGTTTCCTTTTTTTATGGTTAAAGATTTTGTATGGCATAAAATTTTTAACATTATTTAGATATTAAAAAATTTAGACACTAAAAAAGTGGGTCAATTGCCCACTTTTTTAGCTCTATAGCTTTGTTAGCCAGCTGATTTTTTTAGCTAATTGGCTTTTTAGCTAAGTGAATTTATTGTTTGACAGGGGTAGCTGGCATAAACTGGGCTTGGTTGACATCCGTGCCATTGGCTTGATGCTGGGTTTTTAGTGATTTTGCTACTTCTGGCGGCATGTAATTCTCATCATGCTTTGCTAATACTTCGCTTGCTACAAAAGTATTGCCTTCAAGCGCACCTGTGGCTACCACGCCCGAACCTTCGGCGAATAAATCTGGCAAAATGCCTTTATAGGATACCGGTACGGTGGATTTAAAATCGGTGATTTTAAATTTGACATTGAGCGGGTCTGTGCTATCTCGCTCGACACTACCGCGCACGACCATGCCCCCTGCTCGGATACGGGTATCTTCAGGTGCCTTGCCTTGACTAATGGCTGTGGGGTCAAAATAATAGTCGGTTTGTTGTCCTACCGCATAAATCACAAGAACGACGGCAATGATTGCGCCAAATAAGGTTGCCATCACCCACATTAATTTTTTTTGTCGTACTTTATTCATCGCTTTTTTCATCTCACTTTTGATGAACCACACCCTATGGGGCTACTTGTCTATTATAACACCGATTAGGGCGATAGATACTATTATCCACTGCTCTTAGCCGTACGCTGATGACGCTGTTGCTGGCGCGCCTGTTGGGTAGTGATATCTCGGTAGGTCGCTTTACGCTGATTACGACTAAAAAAAACAAGCGCGATAATGCCTAGTAAAGTCAGTAGCCAAGTTGACCACACATAACTACCATGCCCACCCATGGCGATAAACTCGGCAAAATTATGAAAATACGGGCTCATTGGTGACCTCAGGTTTGGCTAATAGGTTGAAGTTATAGGATTAAAGCTAAAGGCTATAGATTGTTAAAAGGCGACACTTTAGCTAGGACAAGCTTAGCAACAATACGTTAGCGATATAGCCGTTTGCATTCATCAATCACCCACTGTTTGCTACTTTCACGTTGTAAAATCAAGGTATTGGTACGATAGATTGTCAGTGCAGCCACCAAAAAATAACTACCTAACATCATCAGCAACAACGGCATATACATATCAGGCGGCATTTTTGGACGCTCAGTCACGGTAAATGTCGAGCCTTGGTGTAGGGTGTTCCACCAGTTGACAGAATATTTGATAATCGGCAAATTAACCGCACCGACAATTGATAAAATCGCTGCCGCTTTACCACGACTGGCGGTATGCTCAAATGCAGCAAACAGCGCCATCACGCCTGCGTACAAAAACGCCAAAATCAGCATGGATGTCAGACGCGCATCCCATACCCAGTATGTGCCCCAAGTAGGCTTTGCCCAAATCGAGCCTGTAAGTAAACTTAACACACAAAGCATAAAGCCAATCGGCGCAATCGCTTGGGCAACCAAATTGGCGGTTTTAATTTTCCACACCAAAAAAATCACCCCCAAGATTGCCATGCCTAGATAAATTGACATGGCTAGACTGGCAGTGGGGACATGGATAAAGATAATGCGATAGCTATTGCCTTGCAAATAGTCAGGAGGTGCAAACGCTAATCCCCAAACGGCACCCACCGCTAATAGCAGCGCAGCAATGACAGCTAAATATTTCACCCAAGGGGCAAAAATACGATAAAACTCTTTGGTGCCAACAGTTTTAAGAAACCCTTGCCAAAGGCGAGAAAAAAAGCCAGTTTTGCCAACGTTTGGGGTAATTTCTGCCATGGAATGCGCCTTGCTTTTTTTTCTAAAATGAATGTAAGCCATCAACAATAAGATAGTTTTTCGCTTATTTTACTGGTATTTGGGGATTTTTTCATCTAAAAATCATCAGCTTAACCAAGCCAGTTTTAATGAAAATGCAATCACAAAAGGCGTGACGATGACTGCCAAAATACTGCCCGCCAGTAATAGGGCTAAAATCGGATAACCGTTAAGCCCCATGGCAAATTGCCCCACTGCCCCTGTGGCAAAAATCAGCACAGGGAGCTGCATCGGTAAGGAAATCAATGGCACTAACACCGCGCCGTTTTTTAGCGACAATGTCAAGCTACTGGCAATCGCTGATAAGCATAGCAAAATCGGACTGCCCACCAAAATCGACGCACTCAGGGCAATGACTGCTTGGCTGGTCAAGCCAAAAAGCGGCATCGCCAAAAATGCGAGCAGACACACCATTCCCGCACTGGTCAGCCAATGCACCATGAGCCGTACTAGCACCCAAGTGGGAAGCGAGGCACGAGCGACTACCAATTGCGCCAGTGTACCGTTATCGAGGGCTGGGCGAAATAGGTTTTCCATACCCATAATCAGTGACAATAACGCTGCAATCCATACCGCAGGCACGCCAAGTTGCTGCAATAATTTTGGCTCTGTCCCCATCGCCAGTGGAAATAAGGTGATGATAATTAAAAACAACACCAGTGGATATAACCACTGCACTTTGTTTTGCTGCTTGATTTGCCATTCGCGTTGCCACAGGGCAGAAAAATCAATCATTGCAGTTGCCCCTAAACCATATACAAGGTTAAATCTAATTGCTTGTTGGCGACGGCGACAGTTTGGTGACTGGTCATGAGCACTGCCCCGCCGCGCTGAACGAATGTCTGCATCAAGTGTTCAATTTTGGCAATCATATTGACATCAAGCGCGGTCAGCGGCTCATCAAGTAGCCAGCAAGGAAATTGCGCTACATACTCCAGCGCAAACAGCAACCGTGCCAAACCCACGCGGCGCGTCTGCCCTGCCGAGAGTTGATAGCAGTTGATTTTCTCATAACCTGATAACCCAACCCAATCGAGTGCTTGCTCAAGGGCATCTGCGCTTGGTTTGATGCCATACAAGGCTAACAAAAATCGCAAATTTTGCTCAACAGTGAGTTGCAAATGAATACCCAATTGGTGCGCCACATAAAATGGCTGCACAGGTAACCCTGCCTTGCCCTGCCAGCTGATATCACCGGTCAACACAGGAATCAACCCTGCAAGCTGCATCAAAAATGTGGTTTTGCCGGTGCCATTTTCACCCACCAAATGACAAATATCGCCACGATTTAGCACCAAATTCACCGCTTCACACAGCGGAAATTCGCCACGTTGTATGGTGACATTGTGACAGTTTAGCAGCGAATGGGTCGCCGAGATAGGCATAGTAGTGGGTATTGGATTTGGCATAGCATTGGTTAAAATTTGCAAGTCATTAAATAGATAACAGATTAAATTGATAAATCACAGCCTCATACCCATTGTATAGATAATTGGCTAAAGTTGTGTAGAAAGCTTATTATATACCAACTTGCGACAGGTCTTTGCTATTATCAATATAAAGTATCCATATAAAGCTTGGTGATAGCGTCAAAGTTTTGCCAACCTGTTTGTTAACTTTTTTGTTTTTTAACTGTTCTGCTTTTCGTTTTTCTTTCTATTTTTAGCTATTTTTTCTTGGGTAAGTAAAATCAATGTCCAAAAATCCGAAGCGTTTATGGCAACGCCTAAAACTGTTCTTTACTGCTGAAACATCAGCGCCACTCACTGTAGCCGATAAAACAAATGACCCTAGTCATTGTGCTGAGACAAACGAGCATACTGATGCTACTGGCTGTCAGCCTTTTGCCAAAAACCCGGTCAATGCGGCGTTCGATGAACATAGCCATTCACAAGATGAACCGATTTTAGCCAGTGAGTCGCTTGATGCAGATGACGAATTAGAGCTACAACCGATTACCCCCGATGACATAGAGCATATCTTAGCCAGCATGGGTTATCAATTTATGTATCACCCTGCCAGCGAGCAAGATGAGCAAAGCATTCATCATTATACGATGCAAGTGTCAGATAAAGAGCGGCATTGGGGTTGTATGATTCGTTTTTTTAGTGAGCAGCAATTGATTGCGGTGTACAGTATTTATCCTACTGCGATTGCTGAAGCCAATCGTCCTGAGATGCTCGCCATGCTCGCTTATCTGAATTATGATTTGATGATTGGCAATTTGGAAATGGATGTGATGGATGGCGAGCTGCGCTTTAAGACGTCGCTTGATTTGGAGGTGACGGGGGTGAGCGAGTTGATTATGAGTTATTTGCTACAGAGTAATTTCTCGTTGTTTTCACGGCTGTATGACACCATTAGCGAGATGATTGAGCAGCCCAATACTACCCATGATTTGCAAGGTGCTGTAGACAAGCTGATTGACTCTCAGCAGTCGCGCAATTTTTTCTTGGCGTCTGATGCCATTCAATAATACGCGGCCAATATAAAAAAAGGCGATGACATCCATTCATCGCCTTTTTTATGACATAGTAAAAGCTGCTACAACATGGCAGCGACTTCCGCGCCTTCGCGAATGGCACGTTTGGCGTCCAATTCGCCTGCCAATTTTGCCCCACCAATCAAGTGATATTGCGCTGTCAAGTCATCACCCACCGCAGGCATTAAGTCATTGACCGATTCTTGCCCCGCGCAGATAACGATACTATCAACGCGCAATAATTGGCTATGACCGTCTGGGTTAGTAATCCAAATCCCTTCATTGGTAATTTTCTCATAGCCAATGCCGCTCACCTGTTTGACGCCATGCTTGTTGATATGAGCACGGTGCACCCAGCCTGAGGTTTTATTGAGACCTGCCCCCAAGCGACCTTTTTTACGCTGCATCAAATACACTTCACGGGTCGGGGTAATAGGCTCTGGTTTTACCAGTCCACCTTTGCTGTCATAGTGTGGGTTGGTGTCTACGCCCCACTCACGTTTCCATGAGGTTACGCTTTGCGGATGCGGTTGATAAATCACCTTGCCTTGGGCATCTTTTTCAAACGGTTTCACATGGGTGGAGGTCAAATATTCGCTAACATCAAAGCCAATACCGCCTGCGCCGATCACCGCGACTCGCTTACCTGCAACTTTTTGACCCGATAGCAACTCGGCATAGCTCATCACTTGCGGCAAATCCACCCCTTCAAAGTCAAGCGCCCGTGGCACAACGCCTGTGGCAATAATCACGTCATCAAACTGACCCGACTCTAGTTCCTCTTTGCTTACTTTATGATTCAGTTTGAGCTCAATGCCTAAACTGTCCACCAAATTGGTAAAATAGCGGATGGTCTCAAAGAACTCTTCTTTACCTGGAATCACTTTGGCATAGTTAAACTGTCCGCCAATTTTATCCTGTGCTTCAAACAAGGTGACCTGATGACCACGTTTGGCAGCGACCGTCGCCGCTGATAGTCCTGCCATGCCTGCGCCCACTACGGCAATTTTTTTGGCTTTTTTGGCAGGTTTATAGACCAGCTCGGTTTCATAACAGGCTTGGGGATTGACCAGACAGGTTGAGCGTTTATTTTCAAATGTATGATCTAGACACGCTTGGTTACAGCCGATACAGGTATTAATTAAGTCAGTTTGTCCTAAACTGGCTTTTGCCACCCAGTCTGGGTCTGCCAAGAACGGACGCGCCATTTGTACCAAGTCAGCTTGGTTCTCTGCTAGCAGCTGCTCGGCAGTCTCTGGCATATTGACACGGTTGGCAGCAATCACAGGAATAGTCACGTGGCGTTTGACTTCAGCAATCACATCGGCAAACGCTGCGCGTGGTACCGACGTGACGATGGTCGGGATACGCGACTCATGCCAGCCAATACCGGTATTTATTATGGTCACGCCGGCTTTTTCGATGGCTTTGGCGATGGTAATGACTTCATCCATGGTGTTGCCATCGGGTACCAAGTCAATCATCGATAAACGGAAGGTGATAATAAACGCTTCTCCCACCGCCGCACGTACCGCTTTGATGACTTCAAGGGCAAAACGCATACGGTTTTCTAGACTACCACCCCATTGGTCGGTGCGCTGATTGACGTGATTGCTTAAAAACTGATTGAGTAAATAGCCTTCTGAACCCATGATTTCGACACCATCATAGCCCGCCATTTGTGCAAGTTTGGCGGTTTTGGCATAGTCTTTGATGGTCGCCAAAATATTTTTTTCACTCATTTGACGAGGTTTGAAAGGTGAAATAGGCGATTTGATGGCACTGGCTGATACCACAAATGGATGATAACCATAGCGACCGCTGTGCAGAATTTGCAGGATGATTTTGCAGTCATATTGGTGCACAGCTTTGGTGACTTTACGATGGTTTATCACATCGCCTTTGTGATTGAGCGTCCCGCCTGCCGGCACCAACCAACCTTCATGATTGGGCGAGATACCGCCCGTGATCATCATGGCAACGCCACCTTTGGCGCGCTCGGCAAAATAAGCGGCTAGCTTTGGATAGTTAAAGAACCGATCTTCAAGCCCTGTGTGCATCGAGCCCATCACAATACGATTTTTTAACGTGGTAAATCCTAAATCCAGGGGTTCAAAAATATGCGGATAATGGGTGTTATGAGTAGATATCTGGCTGTTATTTGACATAAATAATCCTTGGCAGTAATTTCCTTTCACTATTTGGTCACATTAAGGAATTAATCTTGTCATTTTGTCAATGAGTTCGTTATCATAATCAATTCGTCAATGTGGTCACGCAATGTAGCTGTATCAACATACCTTAAGCATACATCAAACCAAAAATAGGTCAACCTATTATAAATAGTCATCTTTGAAAGCATAAGGCAAATTTTGTCCCGATGAGTCTACAAAAAAATCATGCTTATTTTTGTGACAATGTTAATATTAAGCTAGGATAAAAGTATAACAGGAGGGAAATTACTGTGAAGAAAATGATTGTTAGCACGTCCACGTCTTGTCTAGACGACCTGGGCATTCCAGACAATGTCAAAATGTTGCCGATGAATATCCATATGGGCGGTGCCAATTATCTAGATGGACAAGACCTAAGCCTAGACAGGCTATCGCGTGTTCTACTCGATAACCCTAATATCGACATCAGTACCTCAGCACCCACTGAAAATCAGCTCATTGAATTCTTTTATCAACTCATCAAAGAAGATGTGCAAGAAGTTTTAATCATCTGTTTATCCTCTTCTTTAAGCCAAACCTACAACAACTTGCTCAATATCAGCTCGATGTTTAGTCATCGCATGAAAATTTATATCTATGATTCACGCACGATTTCACATGGCGAAGCGGTTCTTGTACAAGAAGCCTCACGCTTACTCAAACAAGGCATGGAAATCCCTCAAATCATCACCGAAATCAACCGCCTGCGCGATAAAATCCATATCTATTTGGCAGTTGATAACCTTAAAGGCATGATTCGCACCAAACGTATTTCAGCCCCAGTGGGCTTTTTTGCCAATTTATTTGGTATTAAACCGATTGTAAAAATGGAAGACTCAGGGGAAATGGTCGCCTTTGAAAAGGTGCGCAGTTTTGAAAAATGCATTGAGCGACTCGCCGATGCTGCCATCACCGCCGCCAATGGTAAAAAAGGTACAATGTATGTGATCAGCGGCAATTTAAACCCTCATACCAAGTCACTACTTAACTATTTATCGTCACGCGGTTATGATAAAACCGAAGTTCTTCCTGCCGCCAGTGTCTCTATAGCAAATATCGGTGTGTTCACACTTGGCTGCGTATTTGTCGAAGACTAAACCCTGACTGTGTTGTACTTGCTTGTAAAATACAGTGAAGGCTTATCTGTTTTGTCATTTTTTTATATTTGTGAAAAAGCAGATTGATATATAGGATTTGGTCAAGATCCTTGTTATGATAAAAGCGTTTATTTATTAACTACAGGGACGTCGTTATGCCAAACTTCCATACAGGGCTGGAAAAAAATCCTGCCAACTATACCCCGCTTACGCCCATTGATTTTATTGAGCGTACTGCTAGCATCTATCCCGATCAAACGGCGATTGTGTATAAAGATTATGAGCACAATGACCTACGGCAAAGTTGGGGCGAAACCTATAATCGCTGCCGCAAAATGTCGGATGCCCTAAAAAAACTGGGCATCGATAAAGACGATACTGTTGCAGTGCTACTGCCCAATACCCCACCTATGGTTGAGGTCGCGTTTGGCGTACCGATGTCTGGTGGTGTGCTATGTACCTTAAATACGCGTTTGGACATCAATGCCTTGGTCTTTTGCCTACAGCACAGTGAAGCTAAAGTATTGATTGTCGATACTGAGTTTGAACAGCATATTGCGCTGGTTCAAGAGTCATTTCCTAACTTAATTATCATTCATGCCACCGACCCTGCGGTCACGCCCACTGAACAATTTGGCAACATGACCTATGAAGAATTGATCGCCTCAGGAACCGATTTAGACAACTGGGAAAAACCCACTGATGAATGGGACGCCATCGCGCTCAACTACACATCAGGTACCACAGGTATCCCAAAAGGCGTGGTGTATCACCATCGCGGTGCCACCTTAAATGCCGTCTCTAATATTTTAGATTGGGATATGCCAAAACACCCTGTGTATTTATGGACGCTCCCTTTGTTTCACTGTAATGGCTGGAGCTTTCCTTGGAGCATTGGCGAGCGTGCGGGTACCAATGTGTGCTTACGCAAAATTGATGCCGATTTGATTTTACGGTTGATTGCCGATGAAAAAGTCACCCATTATAGCGCAGCGCCTATCGTGCACAACATGATTGCCAATGGTAATGAAGCGCTAAAAAAAGCCATCAAACATGAAGTACGTTGTAATGTCGCAGGCGCACCACCGCCTGAGTCTTTGCTTGCCAAAATGGAAGAAATGGGTTTTAAAATCACGCATGTATACGGTTTGACAGAAGTATATGGTCCCGTCACCTTGTGTGTTGAGCGCCCAGAATGGGATGATTTGACTGTCAGTGAACGCGCGCAAAAAAAATCCCGCCAAGGCATGAAATCACATCTATTAGCGGGGTTTGATGTGTTCAAACAAGGCACAACCACCCCTGTTGCAGCCGATGGTAGCGAAATTGGCGAGCTTGCTATCCGCGGCAATATGGTGATGAAAGGCTATCTAAAAAACCGCAAAGCCACCGCAGAAGCCTTTGACGGTGGCTGGTTTAAGACCGGTGACTTGGGCGTCAAATACCCAGATGGGTACATCAAAATTATGGATCGGCTTAAAGATATCATCATCTCGGGCGGCGAGAATATTTCAAGTATTGAAGTGGAAAACGTGCTGTATCGTATGCCAGAAGTGGAAAGCTGTGGGGTGGTGGCTGCTCCCCATGACAAATGGGGTGAAGTACCGGTAGCCTTTATTGAAATCCGCGAAGGCTCAACGCTAGATCGGGAAGATATCATTGCCCATTGCCGTAAATATTTGGCAGGTTTCCAAGTGCCCAAACATATTATTTTTGCGCAAATTCCAAAAACCTCGACGGGTAAAGTGCAAAAATTTGAGCTA
Organism: Faucicola osloensis; assembly: GCA_016888885.1. Lineage (GTDB taxonomy): Bacteria > Pseudomonadota > Gammaproteobacteria > Pseudomonadales > Moraxellaceae > Faucicola. The sequence continues at coordinate 2,122,679 of CP069437.1, read as the reverse complement.
CGTCAAGCGGCGCGCTCACTGGCGCATGAAGAAGCAAAAATCACTCACCATCATCCGCAAAGCTATTTGGCAGCGACAGCCGACTCAAATCCCAGCACTGCCATGCCTAGCTCTGTCATACCTAGCTCTGCCATACCTAGCAACACGCAAACCCCATCCAATGATTCACCAGAAGATGCGCCACACTAAGGCTCAATATTGGCGACTCGCATTGCATATCCTCACTTTGTTAGTGGGGATTTTTGTTGCAATTTATAACTTGAAAACACCCAGAAAACACCCATTTATTTAGATATTTGCTCATGTTATTTTTAATTAATTATTAACAATCGTAAGCGACAATATATGTCGTATATCAGTGATTTAGCCCTATAATTTTTCGGATATTTTGTTATTATAGCCTTATCAATTCACTTCTTTTTTAACTTATCCCTACTGTTAAATTATTCCCGTTTTTATCAACCTTTTTTATAACAAGGAGTCCTTATGGACGACAATAAAGCCAAAGCTTTAACTGCCGCTTTATCACAAATTGAAAAACAATTCGGTAAAAATACCATCATGCGCCTGGGTGATGAGTCAGCAAAAATCAACGTGGATGTAGTCTCCACAGGCTCATTGGGTTTGGATATTGCACTGGGCATTGGCGGTTTGCCAAAGGGTCGTATCGTCGAAATTTATGGTCCTGAAAGTTCGGGTAAAACCACTTTAACCTTGCAAGCAATCGCCCAATGTCAAAAGCAAGGCGGTACCTGTGCTTTTATCGATGCTGAGCATGCGCTAGACCCTATTTATGCCAAAAAATTGGGCGTTGATGTCGACGCTTTACTTGTCACGCAGCCTGACAACGGTGAACAAGCGCTTGAAATTACCGATATGCTAGTGCGCTCAGGTGCGGTGGATATGATTGTTGTTGACTCGGTCGCAGCCCTTACCCCACGCGCAGAGATTGAAGGCGAAATGGGCGACAGCCACATGGGTCTGCAAGCGCGCTTGATGAGCCAAGCGCTACGTAAAATCACCGGTAACGCCAAACGCTCTAACTGTATGGTGGTATTCATTAACCAAATTCGTATGAAAATCGGTGTCATGTTTGGCTCGCCAGAAACCACAACCGGTGGTAACGCCCTTAAATTCTATGCGTCGGTACGCTTGGATATTCGTCGTATTGGTGCAGTTAAAGAGGGTGAAAACATCGTCGGTTCTGAGACCCGCGTTAAGGTAATCAAAAATAAATTGGCGCCGCCGTTTCGCCAAGCAGAATTTGACATCATGTATGGGACAGGTACCAATCATCTAGGTGAAGTGGTTGACTTGGGTGTCGATATTGATGCGGTCAAAAAATCGGGCGCTTGGTACAGCTACAATGACAGTAAAATTGGTCAAGGTAAAGCCAACGCCATTAGATTCTTGGAAGAAAATCCCCAAATCGCCCAAGAGATTGAAGCCAAAGTGCGCGCTGCTAAGCTTGGTAATGTCGAACCTGTGCCAGAAGAAGCGCATGACGTTGAACCCCCTGAGTTTGTCGAAGGTATGCAATAACTACCTAGCTGACCAAAACCCTAGTTTTTACTGGGGTTTTTGTTTTTATACCGTTCAACTTGTTCCCCAGCCTGTTAGCTTTTTTAGTCACGGTTAAAACCGCTATGCCAAATCCTAAATCCTTGTTAGAAACTATCGAAAATCAGTTAATGACTGATGAGCAACGCCAAGCTTACCATGACAAACTTAAAGCCGAGAGCTACATGCGTTGGCTCGCGTTTTATTATCTTGGGCGGCGTGAGCAGTCTAAAAAAGAGCTGCGGGATAAACTACTGGCTAAAGGATGTGATGCGGCGGCTATCGAAGCGCTTTTGAGCGAATTTGAAGCAGAAGGCTATCAAAGCGATGAGCGTATGACATCTGCATTGATCAAAGAAGGTATTGGCAAGCAGCATGGTACCCAGCGGATTTTTCAAACGTTAAAAAAACACGGCTTAACCACCGTCAATTCGGTCAGTGCGATTAATGCATGGATTGAGACGCACAATGATTTTTTTGAGGATTTATTACTCAATGATATCGAATCAGACAAGCCAAATGAGCAGCTAGATGAGGCCTATGAAGTGGATTGGCTTGCCCAAGCAGTGGCCGCACGGGTACGAAAATACGGTGATGCCATCCCGACGGAGCCTAAAGAAAAAGCCCGTCAACTGCGATTTTTGCAATATCGGGGCTTTGCTGCCGATGTGTGCTTTGATGCCTTAAAGTATGACTTAACTACCCTAGCCAATCGCTAGGGCAACGGCTATTTTTTTACCGCCAATTGGTCAAAAATTGCGCCATCTTTAAAAAACTTGCTCATAATTTCATCCCAGCTACCAAAAACTTGATTTGGCTCAAACGTGGCAATTGCAGGAAATTGGCTTTGGTATTTTGCCAAAGTCGCCGCATCCACAGGGCGCAAATAATTCTTGGCCATAATCTCTTGGGCAGGCGTATCCCACAAGCCTTTTAAATAGGCTTTTGCCAATTCAGTCGTACCTTTTTGCTCGGTAACGGCATTCACCACAGCGACAGGGTTACTAATCTTGACCGAATAACTGGGATAAATAATCTGTAAGTTTTTATCGGCAAATTCTTTTTTGGTAATTTGTGCTTCATTCTCTGTGGTAATCAGCACATCGCCAATTTCTCGTTGTAAAAAGCTTGTTGTCGCTGCCCTTGCGCCACTGTCATACACTGCCACATTGCTCAAAATTTGCTTCACCAAGGTTTTGGTTTTGGCTTCGTCATTATTGAAATGGTGCAAGCCATATCCATACGCACCCAAGAAACCATATCGCGCTGTACCACTGGTTTTTGGATTGGCAATCACGATACTGACACCGGGTTTTGCCAAGTCATCCCAGTCTTTGATTTGCTTGGGGTTGTTGTTACGAACTAGTAGTACCATGGTGCTGGTATAAGGTACCGCATTATTGGGAAACGCTTGTTGCCAGTTTTTATCCACCAAGCCTTTTTTCACCAGCAGTTCTATATCTGAGGTTTGGTTCATGGTCACCACATCCGCTTTAAGCCCATTGGCCACGCTCAAGGCTTGTTTGCTTGAGCCGCCATGCGACTGCTGGATAGTGACGGTCTGTTTTTGCTGCCCCGTAAAAATCGGGTTGTATTCTTTATACAACTCGCGGGACACGTCGTAAGATACGTTTAGCAAAGATACACCATTGCCGTTAGCGGCTGAAGCGCTGGCTGCACTCTCATTTTTCGGCGGGGCTTTTTGGCAGGCAGTTAAGCTTGCCACTGCCATCACTGAAATACCGGCTAATGTAAAGATTTTACCTTTAGATTGCGTACGGGTGGTGAATGGGTGATTTTGGGTCGCGTTTGTCATGTTTTCCTCATAAGTTTTCAAAGTGCCACGCTAAACATCCAATGGCTTAATGATTGAAAATATAGTAAGGATTTTTATTTATACTGTCTTGGAATATTTAATACTTTCATTATTCCTTAGTTGAATAAAAAAGCCCGTAATGTATACGGGCTTTGAGGGCATAATTTTGCGATTAAAATTTTAAAAACGGGTTTTGAATTTTGGCGCAACTGGATTGGCTTGACCGTTAACTGTCGTGGTATTTGCACCTGCTTGGTTGTTTTGTCCAAATAATGGACCACCGCCACCGCCCATGCCTTTGGTCAACCCTTGCACCGCTTTCATCATTTTGCTGATGCCCGATGGGTCGGATAGCATTTTCATCATTTTTGCCATTTGCTTGTGCTGCTTTAACAGCTGATTGACGTGCTGTACGTCTTTACCCGCGCCTGCCGCGATACGGCGTTTACGACTTGGGTTGATTTTATCGGGGTTTTTACGTTCAAATGGGGTCATGGAATGAATGAGTGCTTCCATTTCTTTGACCTTTTCTTCTGGTTTGGCATCTGATACCGCTTTTTGGACATCCGCACCGCTCATGCCTGGCATTTTATCCAAGAAGCCCGCCATGCCGCCCAAGTTTTTCATTTGTTGGAATTGGGTTAGCAAATCCTCAAGGTCAAACTCGCCGCCTCTTTGGATTTTTTTCGCCATTTTTTCCGCTTTTTCGCGGTCAATTTTTTGCTCGACTTCTTCGACCAGTGACAACACGTCACCCATGCCCAAGATACGCTGGGCGACACGCTCAGGGTGGAAGGGCTCAAGCGCATCAAGTTTTTCACCACGACCCAAGAATTTGATCGGTTTGCCAGTGATGGCACGTACCGACAACGCCGCGCCACCACGCGCATCGCCGTCAGTCTTGGTCAAAATCACGCCAGTCAAAGGTAGCGCATCATTAAAGGCTTTTGCCGTATTTGCCGCATCTTGACCGGTCATTGAGTCAACCACAAATAAGGTTTCTGACGGAGTGACCGCTGCGGTTAAGGCTTTGATTTCGTCCATCATGGCTTCGTCGATGTGCAGGCGACCTGCGGTATCGATAATCAAAATATCTTGAAACTGTACTTTGGCTTGCTCGATGGCGCGTTTGGCGATATCAATCGGGTTTTGGTCAGCACTTGATGGCACAAAACTGGCTTTGACTTGCTCAGCGACTTGCTCAAGCTGCTTGATTGCCGCAGGGCGATAGACGTCCGCAGAGACTAGCATGACTTTTTTCTTATGGCGCTCTTGCAGATATTTGGCAAGTTTACCGGCTGTGGTGGTTTTGCCCGCCCCTTGCAAGCCCGCTAGTAGATAGACAACGGGTGGTTTGCCTGTCATTTCAAGTGATTGGTTCGCACTGCCCATCATCTCTGTCAGTTCGTCATAGACGATTTTAACAAAGGCTTGACCTGGGGCGAGTTCTTTAAGGACTTCTTGACCTAGGGCTTTGTCTTTTACCCGTGACACAAAATCGCGCGTCACTGGCAAGGCGACATCAGCTTCTAGTAGTGCCATACGCACTTCACGCAAGGTGTCTTTGATGTTGTCTTCAGTTAGCTGCCCTGTACCAGAGATACTACGTAAACTCGTCGACAGGCGTTCGGTTAAGGTTTCAAACATATAATTTCTCTAATCTATTGCTATCAATTTTATAATCTGACTATTTTATGCTAAATTAGCTAAAACTGCTAATATAATACCGATAAAATCGCGATTTGTTACATGGCTCATGCTAGTATAACCATCGCATTTTGCACGTATTTGATGATTTTTGATGAGGCTAGGGTGTTTGTAATCTTTGTACTTGCGTTAGTCTGTTATGGCTTAACTACCATCTATTTGATGTGGGCAGTTACGCAACAAAAGCCCATCCGTAAAGGCATGGTGCTTGGGCAATTGCTGATTGGGTTATTGGGTCATGCGGTGGTGTTATATCCTGATATCATTACCCAAGGGGGGCTAAACTTTAATATTTTTAATGTCGTGTCGTTGACGACATTGTTTATGCTGTTATTTTATTGGGGATTTTGTCTTTATCGCCAAATTTTGCCGCTTGGGATTTTGGCAACGCCGTTGGCATTTTTGGGCATGATGATTGGTTTTTTTGGCGATGCACCCTATCACCCGCTATCAACTATCAGTCCTATCTTACAAGCCCATATCATCATATCTTTGGCTGCCTATTCGGTACTATTTATGGCAGCGATTGCCGCGATTATGCTGCGGCTACAAATCAGCGAACTCAAACGTCAAACCTTTCACCGTGTCTGGGTCGATAAACTACCTTCACTCCAAAGCATGGAAGCCTTGCTGTTTGATATGATTACTGTGGGTTTTACGCTATTGTCGATTTCGCTGTTGTTGGGCTTTATTGATACCACCAATTTACTGGCGCAGCATTTGGTACACAAGACTGTGTTTAGTCTGTTGTCTTGGCTAGTATTTGGGGCGTTATTGGTTGGGCATTGGCGCTTTGGCTGGCGAGGTCAACGCGCGGCCAATATGACGCTATACGGCGTGATTTTGCTTGGCTTGGCGTTTATCGGGACGAAGTTTGTGTTGGAGCTGATTTTAAATAAATAAAAACCCCAATTTTATCGCTAAAACTGGGGTAAACTGCTGCTAAACCAAGTAGCCGCTAAACTAAGTAATAAGTAAGCTGCTAAACTAACTATTAACTAATTAGCCAATTTTGATTGTACGTAGTTGATAGCACTTTGCACCGTGGTCAATTGTGCGCTGTCTTCGTCAGGAATGGTAATACCAAATTCGTTTTCAAAAGACATCACCAATTCAACAAGGTCAAGTGAATCTGCACCAAGGTCATCCATGAATGAAGATTCATTTTTGATGTCTTCTGCATTCACGCCTAATTGCTCAGCTACTGCGGCTTTTACTTTTTGTTCGATTTCGTTACTCATGCTTCTCTCCTTGCATTGGGGTATATGATATATCGAGTAAACTACATATTAGAGCATATTATCATGCTCATTGCCTATTTCAAAATAAAATAATGCAACCTGTTACTATTTCAAAAACGGTATTTTAAGTTCAAAAACTGCATTTTAAGGCCCGTTAGGTTGGTGTTTGGCAGGCTAATCCATTCACATGTACATGCCGCCATTGACGTCAAGCACGGTACCGGTAATATAACCTGCTTCTTCACTTGCCAAGAAATTTACCGCTGCGGCGATGTCTTCAGGTTTGCCCAGTCTGGCTAGCGGAACGGCATTAAGCATGGATTGAATCAATGCTTCATCAAGATCCTTGGTCATGTCGGTATCGATAAAGCCTGGTGCCACGCAGTTGACGGTGATTTGGCGTGACCCAATCTCCCGAGCCAGTGAGCGGGTAAACCCTTCAATGCCTGCTTTGCTTGCCGTATAGTTGGTTTGTCCGGCGTTGCCCATCGCTGCGACTACGGAAGTGATATTAATAATACGACCTTGCCGCGCTTTCATCATGCCTTTTATGGCGCGTTTACTGGTACGAAATACCGAGGTCAAATTCACGTCGAGCACGCGCTCCCAGGCATTGTCGTCCATCCGCATGAGCAGACCGTCTTGGGTAATACCGGCATTGTTGACTAACACCTGTACATTGCCAAATTCTTTTTCAATGCTATCAAATAGCTGGTTGATTTGCTCGGCATCTTGCACATTGAGCACCCGACCTGCGCCCCCCAATTCCTGTAGGTAATCATTGACTGCCGCTGCGCCTTTTTCACTGGTAGCAGTGCCGATGACAAGATAGCCTTCATTTGCCAGACGTTTGGCGATTGCTTGACCAATCCCACGGCTAGCACCTGTCACTAATGCAATACGTTGAGTCATATACTTCCTTGGTTTTTTTATTGGGCTGATAATTGTTGTTTTATATTGTCTAGTTTGGCAACTGTATCGGTCGCTAGTGTGTTAATTTTCTGCGCTTGACGTTTGGCTAGTCCTGTCAGCACGCTACCGCTACCACATTCGATTTGTAAGCTGATTTGCGCGTCTGCTAAATTATTCTCAATAGTCGACCATAACACGGGCATATTGAGCTGCTCAATCAAGGCTTGTTTGATTGCGGTCACATCTTTTTCTACCCGCGCATGGCGATTTTGTATCACAGGAATGCTCGGTGGGTTAAATGTCACGTTTTCCAATTCTGCGGCAAGCTTATCGGTGGCAGGTGTCATCAGCTGGCAATGTGACGGTACACTAACTTTTAGTGGCATGCTTTTTTTACCGAGTGCAACGATTTTCTCTGATGCTAAATCCACGCCTGCCACATTGCCTGCAATCACCACTTGCCCTGGCGCGTTAAAATTGGCTGGGCTGACCACTGCCTGCGTATGCGCCGCTACCACAGCATCACATATTTGTTGTACATCTTCATCGGGCAGACCTAAAATCGCCGCCATTTTACCTGTTTGTGATTGCATGGCAGCGCTCATATACTGACCGCGTTGATGCACCAGCTTTACCGCATCTGCCAAACTCAATACCCCAGCGGCACACAGCGCACTGTATTCACCCAGTGAATGCCCGGCAACATATGTCGGCTGTAAATCAAGCTCATCGCGCAGCACTCGCCAAATCGCCATACTAGCGGTCAATAGTGCAGGTTGGGTATACGCGGTATCATCCAAAGACGCCCCACCTGACGCCCCTTGGCATATCGCCCACAAGTCAAACCCAAGCGCTGTTGAGGCTTCATCAAACGTTGCTTTGACAGTAGGATACTGGGCTGCCCAATCGTTTAGCATGCCCACACTCTGCGAGCCTTGTCCTGGAAAAATCACAGCATATTTCATAGAGGCAGCATTATCTTGTGATGAAGCGGCTGGTTGATTTGCGCTGGCTTGGCTTTGCATTGGGTTATCCATAATGTCCTAACTTATTATATTGTCCTGCTTATGTTGTATTGCGTCTACTAGACTGCTAAAAACACGGTCAAAAAAATTTGCTTGGGCTATTTTTTGGTCGATTACTTTACCAAATGTTATCAGCAAAATCAAAATGGTGTCAGTAGCTTAGGTTGACGTTATAGGCTTATCAAACTTGACTGGCAATCATATAACTTACTATCAAGCCAGCAAGCAAAAGTAAGCCAGCAAATTTATGTGTACAATTGTACTCTGATTATTATGGCATATTGAAAAAAAAATTCTAGCTTTTTCTTTCGGGTATTTTTACATAAAAAACAAATAAAAAAAGGCTGATGATAATTCATCAGCCTTTTTGGTGCTTAGCCAATGCATACTAAGCTATGTCAAAGCCCTACATTTTGCGTTAATTATTCAGCAACGATTGCTACTTTGAATAATTGACGACCACGGTAAAAACCGTCTTTGGTCGCATGGTGACGGATGTGTTTTTCACCAGTGGTTGCATCTACAGCAACAGCATTGATTGTGATGCGGTCGTGTGAACGACGCATATCACGGCGTGAACGGCTTTTACGGTTTTGTTGAACAGCCATGAGGTTAGCTCCTGTGCTTCTCGCTATTAAAACATCGTTCCCTTAACCTCATTACATCATCATGCAAACAACTTGATATCGATATTTTGCATGGATATAAGGCAAACTATTGGAACAGACAATCAGATAAATTTATAAACGCCATATTATACGTAAAAAAACCCATTTAGCAAAGCCTTAACCGACATTTAGTGGCAAGTTTTTGTTACTACGTGTATGACGGCGTATATAATGGCGGGGTTGTTATTAACTTTTTAGGCTTGCCAGTACCGCAAACGGATTTTCTTTTTCCGCCACTGCCTCTGGCAACTCACCCACCTCAGTGACTGCCATTTCGCAGTCGTCATGCTTGGGCGCTAATGGCAAATCCACCAATAACTCATCTTCAATCATCGGTAATAGCCACAGTTTATTGTCATCGGTTAGCTCATCAATCAGGATGATTTCTGTGCCTTCATCAAGCAATGCGACGTGATTTTCATCTTCAAGCAGTGCAAGCTCACTATCAACAGCCAGACTCACTGCGACGGGATCTAGGCAGCGCTGGCAGGTTTGCCAAAGCACGCCCGTGGTGTGTAATTGCCAAAATACCACGTCCCCTTTTTTCTGAATATCTAGTATCACATCCAGTGGCTGATCGTTGTCATGATGTTCATCACCCAAGCCATAGATACGTGGCAAATCCTTGAGACTCACCTTGCCTTCCCAGTGATAATGGTTATCGTTGTTATGCTCCCAACGTGCCAAATCAATAAACTTGACCAAGCTGGCACTCGCGCCAATCTCACTGGTGGTGTTATTGGCGGTTTTGGATGGGGCAGTTGTCGGTACATCTTTCGATGATTGTGCTGGCACGTTTGATGAAGAGTTTGATGAAGAATGTAGCGTCATTTCACCGCTCCTGTTAGTTATTTTACGCTGTAGTATAAAGCATACTGACGTCTATTGCATGGTAGCATGTTGTAGGCATGATTTCCTAGTCGATGCAGGCTGTTAAATTGTATAATAGCCATTTTTATCAACCCTAATTTTGCTATGTCCACACACCTATCGCCAATATCTGCACAAATATCACCACGAACCCTTGCTATTTTTCCCTTTATGACGCTGCCTTTTGTCAGTCAATTCGCGGTGGCGCCTGTATTAACCAATGATATGGACACAACGGTGATTGACCAACAAAGGGCGCAGTTAGCATTAAAGGTTAATTTTTTGCCCGCACTCGCCAATGTATCAAAGACAAAAAATCGCCCTTTGACTGACTATCAATGGGTATCGGTGGAAGCATTGCAAGTGCAATGGCTGATGGTTTGGTTCAAACGGTGGTTTTGCCATCGCGATACGATTTTGGTCAAAGGCGAGCATGAGCCTGAATATTTTGCCGCGACCGATACCGAGCCTGCCAAAATTGTTTTTGCGCATGGATTTTTTGCCAGTGCCTTGCATGAAATTAGCCACTGGTGTATGGCAGGTCAAAAACGCCGATTGCTCAATGACTTTGGCTACTGGTATGCGCCCGACGGACGTAATGAGCAGCAGCAGCAACAATTTGAACAAGTGGAAATTATGCCGCAAGCGATTGAATGTTTATTGACGCTGGCTTGCAACAAACCCTTTAGCGTGTCTAAAGATAATTTGTTTGCTGATTTTGATACCAGTCAGAGCACTTTTGAAGCCGATGTACGAGCCCAAGCGGTGAAGTTTTGGCAAACGGGGCAAAAACTGTCAACCGATGCCAAAGTGTTGCTAAGCCAGTTAATCAAACTGCGCCCGCTACCATTGACCCCGTTTGATATCTCTCACAATTTTATCAAAGTTAATTTTTATCAAAGTTAATTAGGCCAATAAAAAAGGCAGTCATTGAACACTGCCTTTTTTTATCCTCTGTTGCCGTAAAACCACCGACTTCAGGCGGTGGATATAAGGCAACTCCATAACCATGCTTACGCACAGATGGTATTTAGTGCGGTGTATTCTGCTGTTCAATGTACTGGCGGATAATCTCAATGGGAGCACCACCACAACTACCTGCAAAATAACTCGGCGACCACAACGCATCGCCCCATAACTGTTGCTTGATAGACGGATATTCTTTCTTACGCAATAACCGACTAGACACACCTTTCAAGCTATTCACCAAACTAGAAATAGCTACTTTAGGCGGATAAACCACCAATAAATGCACATGGTCGTTTTCACCGTCAAACTCAACCAATTGTGCCTCAAACTTTGAACAAACTTCCTCAAAGATGACTTGCATATCGTCTAAAATCTGTTTGGTAAATACTTTTCTGCGGTATTTCGCCACAAAGACCAAATGCACATGAAGATTGTAAACAACGTGCCTACCACGTCTTAAATCGTTTGACATATAATTAGACCAACTGTAAAATAAAAAAATCCAATTATACTTAAACCCATGAAAACACTCAAGTTGCGCATACAAGACAAACACATAGTGAAGCTTAACCGCCTAAGCGGTTCGGTCAATTTCGTGTGGAATTATGTCAATGATTTGAGTTACAGACACCTACAAAAAACTGGTAAATTCTTTAGTGCTTACGACCTAAACGAATATACCAAAGGTAGCGGTGAACTACTTGGCTTACACTCGCAAACCATCCAAGCCATCAACGAAACCCACGCCAAAAGCCGTAAACAGTTTAAAAAGGCAAAGTTAAACTGGCGAACCAACAACCCAACATCAAAGCGTAAAAGCTTAGGTTGGCTACCATTTAAACAATCTGCCATCAAGCATATTGCCACCCACCAAACAGGCAAAAAGGGCTTAAAATCCACCTTGCAACTATCCCTAGCCAAAGGGCAAAAACTAGTCATTGACCTATGGGACAGCTACAACCTTAGCCTATATCAAATCAACACTTGCGAGTTAGTCCAAGACAGCCGTAACCGTTGGTATGCCTGTATCACCGTCAAAGAATACCCTAAAACCACTTGTGGAACTGGTAGCGTCGGTATTGATTTAGGTTTAAAAGACAGTGCTACAGCCTCAAATGGCGATAAACTACAAATCAAGCAAACGCTCAAATATGCCAAAGCATTAGCCATCGCCCAACGTGCCAAAAACAAACAGCGTGTCAAAGCGATTCATGCCAAAATCAAAAACACACGCCAAGACCTAATCCACAAATTCACCACACAGCTAGTTAAAGACAATGCCCTAATCGTGGTAGGTGATGTTAGAACTACCCAATTTAACAGTAAAAAAGGCAAACTAGCCAAATCGGTTTACGATGCAGGTTGGTTTGAAATGAAACGACAACTGACCTATAAATGCGAGAACGCAGGTTGCCGTTTTGAAATCGTATCAGAGCGATACACTACCCAAACTTGCTCGTGCTGTGGCGATATGTCCAGTAGCTTGAGCGGTAGAGCAGGTTTGCGAATAAGAGAATGGACTTGTGCGAAGTGTGGCACACGGCATGATAGAGATATTAATGCCAGTCGGAACATTCTTGCGGTCGGGCTTGACCGTCTTGTAGAAGAAATCCCCTCACTTTAGAGAGGGGAGGAAGTCAATGCGCATGAAAACTATTGGGGATAACAAATTAATCTTCTTTATATTTTTCATGACAGGATTTACAGCTAGCGCCCAAATCGCCAAATTGGGTTTTGATGTCATCGACACTGGTTGCAGTCGCAGCGGCGGCATTAAGAGCACTGGCAGCGGTTTTAAATTTATCAATTTGTTGCTGGAACCCTGCAGGATCTCGCCAAATTTCATCTTTTGCTTCACCGCCTTTGGCTGTCTCTGGATAATGCACCCAAGGATTTTGGTTAAGTTTCTCGGCGGCGGCTTTGACTTGCGCGGCATCAAATTTGCTTGGATCTTTGATCATGGCACCAATGATTTGGTTGGTTTTTTTCCACTCTTTCATGATTCTTTCACGCGCTTTTTTGTGGTCTTCTGGCGTCATGTTGGGGTCAACTGCCGTGGTCGAGGTTGTCGTGGTACTTACCGTAGCGGTTGCCGTTGCACCATTGGCGCTAGCGGTAACTGTGGTAGCAGGCGCTGAAGCAGTAGTTGTGGTTGTGGTTTCTGTTTTTTTATTACAGCCTACCAGCGCCATCGCAACGATTAATGGGGTGGCAAATTTTAATGCAGTCGACATCGTCCTTTCCTTCCGTGTTTTTTTATATGAATTAAATAATGAATGTTATTATCAGCGTGTGGATTAATCATCTCTAAGGATTTTAACAAGTATTGGCAAAAAAATTATTATGATTTGGTAACTAAGCCTAACCACTGTGCCTAACCACCGTGTGAGATAGGGTGTGGTTTTTTGATTAAGTGCTTTGTAGTTTGATTGCTTTGCCTTGGGTTTTGATGGGCTTGCCTTGTAGGACGGCTTGGGCGATTTTGATATGTTTAGGGTCATGAAAACCTGTGATGTGATACAAGGTTTGACCGTCAGCATTGTAGATGGTCATGCCATCAATGGTGTGCTCAATGCTATCGCTGGGCAAGAACTGATAACTTGTGACGTTAGCACCTTGGTGGTGGCTAAAACCTTGCTGCGTCAGTCGCAGCTCACCCCCTGTTAAAGTAGGTACCTGTTTTTTTTGGTTGAATGATTGCCACGCAACACCTGCGATGATGGCTAGTAACATCATCAGCGAGCCGATGGCAACTGAGAGCATTTTAAATGCCATCAATAGCCCTACCACGGCAATGGCGATACCCACCCAGAGTATTTGGGTCAGCTTGTTTGCTACCTTCGCTTGACTTTGCAAACCAATGGTAACGCCTGTCTCGGTGACTTTTAACATACTAATCTCTATAACGATTTCAAGGGCGTATGCGCTACGCCCTTACTAGCCTAGCCCATTTTGTTAGGCTGTTTTACCAACCTAGCACTGCTTGTTGTTCAGCAATCAGCTGTTTGATGCCTTCTTCGGCAATTGCTAGCATTTCATCCGCTTGCGCACGGGTAAACGGTTTTTCTTCGGCAGTGCCTTGAATCTCGATAAACTCGCCTTTTTGCGTCATCACGACGTTAAGATCTGTGTCACAGCTTGAGTCTTCGCTATAGTTCAAATCTAAGAGCACTTCACCGTTTTTTATACCCACAGAGACCGCTGCTACCAAGCCTACCAAAGGATCGGCTTTGAGTTTTTTGGCGGCTTGTAGTTTTTCTAATGCATCGACCAATGCCACAGCCGCACCGGTGATACTGGCAGTACGGGTACCGCCATCGGCTTGCAGCACGTCACAGTCGATATGGATGGTATTTTCCCCAAGCTTTTCAAGATCTACCATCGCCCGTAGGCTACGACCAATCAACCGCTGAATCTCTTGGGTACGACCTGATTGTTTACCTTTGGCAGCTTCGCGTTGGGTACGCTCGTGGGTCGCGCGTGGCAACATACCGTATTCAGCGGTAATCCAGCCCTTACCTGTGCCTTTGAGCCAGCGCGGCACTTGGGTTTCGATACTGGCGGTACATAGCACTTTGGTATCACCATAGCTGACCAGCACGGCGCCTTCGGCATGTTTGGTAAAGTTACGCACAAAACTCATTGGGCGAAGTTGGTTGTTTTCACGATTATCGATACGCATAAGATTCCCTAAAAGACCGCGTTGACGGTTTGGTAGATAGTTTTTAAGCAATGGGCAAAAATTACAGTGGTTTTATGCTACCTTGCCAACCCAGTTTTAGCAAGACAATTCCGTCGGCAACATGGCAGGTTGCTATTCAAGCCCTTCGCGTTTACGTAGCTCTTTACGTAAAATCTTACCAACATTGGACTTGGGCAGGCTATCGACAAACTCGACATAGCGGGGGCGTTTATAGCCACTTAAGTGCTGTTTACCAAACGCTAGTAGCTGCTCAGCGGTGACGCGGTTGTGTTTTCTGACCACAAATATTTTGGGCTCTTCACCGCGCGTTGCGCTTGGTACGCCAATCGCCACGCACTCGAGCACATCGGCATGCTCGAGCATCACCGACTCAATCTCGTTTGGATAGACATTAAATCCTGACACCACAATCATGTCTTTTTTACGGTCAACGATTTTGATAAAACCGCGCTCATCAATGATGCCAATATCGCCCGTGCGCAAATAGCCTGTCGCGGTAAACGCATTAGCGGTCTCGACAGGTAGATTGCGATACCCCACCATCACTTGCGGGCCTTTGACGGCGATTTCCCCGCGTTCGCCAATGCGCACAGGTTGGTCGTTGTTGTCCAATAAGATGATGTCAGTGGCAGGGGTTGGCAGCCCGACTTTGTTGGTAAATTCTGCGATAGTTAATGGATTAAAGGTAATCACAGGCGCGGTTTCTGAGAGCCCATACCCTTCGATAATCGGCAACCCTGTGATGGTATGCCATTTTTTGGCAACGCTAGGTAGGATTGCCATGCCGCCGCCAATGGTGGCTTTGAGTTGGGAAAAATCGAGCCTTCGAAATTCAGGATGCTGTATCAAGGCGCTAAATAGCGTATTGACCCCCAAAATAAAATGCGGCGGTGTACGCCTTAGCGTATTGACCAGTTCATTGATATCACGTGGATTGGGCACCAGCCTTGATGCAAACCCACGATACAAAATAAAAATACAGCAAATGGTGAATGAAAATACATGATACAGTGGCAACGATGCCAAAATAATATCTTCCTGCCCTTCTTCATCATACGCACTGCGAATCAACGCATCGATTTGCAGCAAATTGGCAATCACATTGCCATGACTGAGCATCGCGCCTTTTGCCGTCCCTGTGGTACCACCGGTATATTGAATTAATACGATATTCGATAACGTGAGAGTTGGGCGCTCATAAGCCTTGCTAGCGGCCGCTAATAACTGACTAAAATAAATCCAATTACCTTTTGCCGGCAAATCGGTGGTCGCTGAGACCAGATTGATTAACGTGCCTTTGAGCTTACCTTTTAAATCGCCCAAACGACAGATGATTAAATGATGTAAATCGCGGTTAAGGTTATCGGCAATGTCTTTGTAGGTATAAATAAATTTATCTAGTATAAATAACGCCTTGATATCGGCATCACCCATTTGGTGCTCAAGCTCGCGACTGGTGTAGGAAGGGTTCATACTCACCAGCACCATGCCAGCACGGATGACGCCAAGGGTAATCACAGGATATTGCAAGATATTGGGCAACATCACGCCAATGGCATCGCCGACCTTAAGCCCTAACTGCTGTAAATAAATGGCAACTTTTAGACTCAGTTTATCTAACTGCTGGTAAGTAATCTGCTGATCATCGCAGTAATACGCCACTTGCCGCGCATGTTTGGCAAACCCTGCTTCTAACATGTCAATCAGCGACGTTTGTTCATCTGGCATATCGATGGTACTACAAATGTTATAACGCTCGTAGCTAATCAGCCACGGTTGCTGATTTTCTTCCCATTCATACATTTCATGCATCGGGCGCTCATTGATTGGTAAAATAGCGTCATCCATAAACTCAGTATTGCTCATAACAGCCTAGTGGTATTCCCAATTTTATAAGGTTAGGCTGGCGCGATGCAATAAAAAACCCAACTAATCTGATATAGAAAAGCTGGGTTTTGGCAACAAGCATTAGCTTACTTTTTTTCTTCAAGTTTACGCAGTTCTTTGCGCAGGATTTTGCCAACATTTGATTTTGGCAATTCATCCACAAATTCAACTTTACGCGGACGTTTATAACCCGTTAACTCGCTTCGCGCGTATTGCAGCAGCTCTTGCTCGGTGAGGCTTGGGTCTTTACGTACCACAAACGCTTTTGGCACTTCACCGCTTTTTTCGCTCGATACCCCAATCACCCCAACTTCCAACACTTTAGGATGTGCCGCTAGCACTTCTTCAACTTCGTTTGGATAGACGTTAAATCCTGATACCAAAATCATGTCTTTTTTACGGTCAACGATTTTGAAATAGCCTTGCTCATCAACGACAGCGATGTCACCGGTTTTGAAATAACCATCTGCTGTCATTACTTCGGCAGTGGCTTCAGGACGCTGCCAGTAGCCTTTCATCACTTGTGGACCTTTAACTGCAATCTCACCACGCTCACCTGCTGCGACTTCATTGCCGTTGTCATCGAGCAGTTTGATGTCGGTGTTGGGCAGCGGGATACCGATTTTGGCGCTAAATTTCTCTTGCGTCAAGGGGTTTAGGGTGACAACGGGTGAGGTTTCGGACAAACCGTAGCCTTCTAGGATATTGGTACCTGTAATACGTTTCCACTCTTCAGCGGTTGAAGGCAATACCGACATACCACCACCTAGCGACAAACGCAATTTGCTGTGGTCTAATGCACGAAAACCGGCGTGGTGCGCCAAACCATTAAATAATGTGTTCACCGCTGGGAAGAAGACTGGCTTATATTTTGCTAATTCTTTGACAAAACTGTCCAGGTCACGGGGGTTTGGAATCAATAGACCCGCAAAGCCCATGTTCATACCTAGTAGCGCACAGGCGGTAAATGAGAAAATATGATAGAGCGGTAAGGCAATGACGACGTACTCACCCACCATTTGATTGGGGAACACTTTTCTGGCGAACTCTTGGCACTGTAGCATATTGGATACCAAGTTGCTATGGGTAAGCATCGCGCCTTTGGCAACCCCTGTGGTGCCGCCAGTGTACTGTAGTACCGCAATATCACTGCCTTTGATACCTTCTGGGCGCTGATAGCGACTGGCAGGCGCTTGCTTGATAACACTTTTAAACGTCACATGCCCGTCAATTTGCCAAGCTGGAATGGCTTTTTTGACATACTTGACCACGGTATTGACCAACATACCTTTAAAGGTACCCATCAAATCACCGATTGAACACACGATGACATGATCGACCATTTTTTTGCCGATATCTTGATAGGTTTTGGCAAAGTTTTCAACGATAAATAACGCTTTGGCTTGTGAGTCTTCTAACTGATGCTCTAGCTCATGAGCGGTATATAATGGATTGACATTGACCAAGATAAAACCTGCGCGGATGATACCAATCATACACACTGGGTATTGCAAGATATTTGGCATCATCACCGCAACGGCGTCACCTCTTTTTAGACCCAATCCCTGCAAATACGCCGCAATTTGGCGACTATAAGTATCTAACTGACGATAGGTCATGCTACTACCCATGCACACAAAGGCATCACTGTCATTGAATTGTTCGAAATTCTTTTCAAAAACATTTATTAGGCTGACTTCGTCACCGGGTATTTGTATGTTATAGTTCATGCCGTAATGCTCATAAGTCTTTAACCAAGGTTTCTCATGATGATCGGTAAGCTTTGGCGCATGGGGCTGCGCTTCCATAGTATCGATAGGAGTATCGATGGGCGCAGTGTCTTGGGCATTGTTGTCAGGGGTTTGAGCTGAGGTGGTTGATTCATTCATGAGAAATGTTTTCCTTAGGTATGCGGTCTATCAGCGAATAGCATATTGATAATTAAAAGAATTTTTATAAAAAGGTCAATCCCACTACTAAAAATTATATTAAAAATCGCGGCCAAATGTACTATTAACATACTAAATATTTACTCAATTCTCAAGCCTATTCTCTGTACTTATGGGATGATAAAAATGATTTCGCGTCGAAATAGTTATCCGTTATTTGACCGTTAAAGCGGCTACAGTGTCCAATTATCTTTAAAAGGCGTTTTTGCGACACAGTTTGACGTGTAAAACTGGGCAAATTTGCCATGTCATGGATTAGCACTTGTTTTTCTACTCTCAAGCTTTATGATATTTCCTCATACTTCTTATCTCCCTTTTGAACTTTCTTTCTTTTGCACTTTCTTTTATTTTTTGTCATTGATTAAGTAACCATTATGTCTGATACCCTTGTAGCAAAAACTACCAAACCAAACGATTTGAACAACCCCACTCGCTCAGTCGCTGAATTTACCGAAAACGCGTATTTGAACTATGCGATGTACGTCATCATGGATCGGGCATTGCCACACATTGCCGACGGGTTAAAACCTGTGCAGCGCCGTATCGTGTATGCGATGAGCGAGCTTGGGCTCAAAAATACTGCCAAACCCAAAAAATCAGCGCGCACTATCGGTGACGTCATTGGTAAATACCATCCGCATGGCGACTCCGCCTGTTATGAAGCCATGGTATTGATGAGTCAGCCGTTTAGCTACCGTTATCCACTCATTAGCGGTCAAGGCAACTTCGGCTCGCCTGATGACCCAAAATCATTCGCTGCGATGCGCTATACCGAAGCCAAGCTATCGGCTTATGCCAATACTTTGCTAAACGAGCTTGGTCAAGGCACGGTCGATTGGCAAGACAACTTTGACGGCACCTTGCAAGAACCCGTCACCTTGCCTGCCCGTCTACCGAACATCTTGCTCAACGGCACAACCGGCATTGCGGTCGGTATGGCAACCGATATACCGCCACATAACTTGTCTGAAGTGGTCAAAGGCTGTATCGCGCTGCTTAAAAAACCCACGATGACGGAAAAAGAGCTGGCAAAGTACATCCCTGCACCCGATTTGCCGACCAAAGCAGAAATCATCACCTCGCGTGAGGATTTGCTACAGCTATATACAACGGGTCGTGGTAGCTACAAAATGCGCGCTACTTATCATGTCGATGACAAAGAAAAAAACTTAGTTATCATCGATGCGCTACCCTATCAAATCTCCGGCAATAAAATCATTGAGCAAATTGCCAATTTAATAAATGCCAAAAAACTGCCTTGGGTAACTGACATCCATGACGAATCCGACCACCAAAACGCTTGCCGTATCGTGCTTGAGCTGCGCTCAAGCCGTGTTGATATCGAGCCGATGATGAGCCATTTGTTTGCCAGTACCGACCTTGAGAGTAATTACCGGGTGAATCTCAACATGATTGGCACCAATGGCAAACCCCAAGTCAAATCACTGCTGACCATTCTTACCGAATGGCTCTCTGTGCGCCGAGATACCGTCACGCGCCGTCTACAATACCGCTTGGATAAAATCGAGCAGCGCCTGCATATCTTGGCAGGTTTGCTGATTGCCTATCTGCATATTGATGAAGTGATCCGTATCATCCGTGAGGAAGACGACCCAAAAGCAGAATTGATGACCCGCTATGATTTGACTGAAATCCAAGCCAACGCAATTTTGGACATTCGTCTGCGTCAATTGGCACGCCTTGAAGAAATTGAGCTCAGACGTGAACAAAGTGACTTAGAATTAGAAAAAGCCCAAATCGAAGCCTACTTGAACAACCCAGATAAATTGACTGGCTTAATGATTGAAGAGCTCACTGCCGATATGAAAGAGCATGGCGACAAACGCCAATCGCCGATTGTAGAACGCACGGAAGCCACCGCGCTTAAAGAAACTGACCTAGCCCCAAGCGAGCCTGTGACGGTCATCGTGTCAAAATCAGGCTGGATTCGCTCCGCCAAAGGTCACGATGTCGATGCCGCCAATATGAATTACCGTTCGGGCGATGCCTATCTTGCCCATGCGCAAGGCAAGTCCAATGAAAAAGTCTATCTCATGGATAACACCGGTCGTAGCTATCGCCTCGATGCCCATACCTTACCCTCTGCGCGGGGGCAAGGCGAGCCGCTTACTAGCCTGCTAAAACCCACGGGCGGGGCAAGTTTTGTCAATGTGCTGATGGGACAAGATGACAGTAAGCTCATCATGGCAAGCTCACAAGGCTATGGCTTTATTAACACCTTTGCTGATCTTGATACCAACCAAAAAGCGGGCAAAAACGTGATTAATTTTGATGACGCCTGTCGTTTAATAACCCACCAAATTGGTGAGCAAGATACGCTAGTTGGCGTGGTCAGCTCGGCAGGGCATTTGCTGGTATATCCATTGACTGAGTTACCGATGATGAAAAAAGGTAAAGGCAACAAGCTGATTGATTTAAAAGACGGCGACAGTGTGGTCGCCATCACCACATTTGCCGAAGGGGATAGTTTGGCATTGGACAGTGGTAAACGCACCTTGACGCTCAAACCGATGGATATTGCCAATTTTATGGGTACACGCGGTCGACGCGGCGCACTCTTGCCAAAAGGGTTTCAAAAGGTGAGTGCTATCAGCAAAGCCAGTTAATTGAGTTCTAGCTGATTTAGTTCTAATTAATTTAGTTTTATCCCATTCGCTGTTGAATCAATGCCTTTTTTTAAAGGCATTTTTTATGCTTATCTTTTGTGCTTAAAGTCCCGTAATAATTCAATACAAAAACCGCCTTTAACCATTGGCAGAAAATCGCTATGCTCTGCCAACTTTGCAATCAAAATCAAACTTTCTATGTACGACTCCGTATTCCAAGACATCAAAACCCATATCGTTAGCTTCACAGGCTTAGAGCGAGATGCCCTACATATTTACGTTGGCATTGGGGTATTTCTTATCACAAGTCTACTTTTTAAAAATCACCGCTACCGTTGGCTTATCGCCTTATTTGCGGTGATTGCTGCTGCCAGCATGGGTGAAGTGCTAGACAGACATGACCAGCTTATAATCGACAAGCACTGGTACTGGCAAGGCAGTGTGCATGATATAGTAAACACCTGCTTTTTCCCCACCCTTTTTACCTTGATACTCACCTTTACCCATTTTTTTGAACGAAACTTTGAGCGAAATATTGCCCAAGCTCATGGTTCAAAACATTAATTGGCTATCAACTTTTAGCAAACTTTTGGTTCAATCTTGGCAAACTCAGCGATTCGGGGTAAAGTAACCTCATTTTTCACAGTATTTTTAACACCCTAGTATTTTTAAAATCAGAGTGTTTTTAAAATCCCGGTACTTTTGAAATCACAGTATTTTAAAATTAGCTCTCTCGAATATATGGATAGCCAACCCCTTATGAATCCGCAATTACAGCTTTTGCATCCTTATCCGTTTGCCAAGATGGCAACCTTGCTACAAGGCATCACGCCAAACCCAGACTATGCCCCGATTAAACTGGGTATCGGTGAGCCGCAGCACACGCCGCCACAGTTCGTGTTAGACGTCATCAAAGACAATTTGGCTAAAATCCAAAATTACCCCACCACCAACGGTTTGCCCGAGCTGCGCCAAGCGATTGCCGATTGGGTACAGCGCCGTTTTCAGGTCAAACAATTAAATGCCGACACCCAAGTGTTACCGGTGATGGGTACACGTGAGGCGCTATTTAGTTTTGTGCAAGCGGCATTTAACCGTGAGGATAGCAAACGACCTTACGTGGTAATGCCCAATCCGTTTTATCAGATTTATGAAGGGGCGACGCTGCTCGCTGGTGGACAGCCGTATTTTGTCAATTGTACCGCCGACAATAACTTTGTCGGTGACTATGACAGTGTGCCAAGCGAGGTTTGGGAGAAGACTCAACTGGTCTTTGTGTGTAGTCCAAACAACCCAACTGGCTCAGTGATGGATATGGCGCAGTGGCAACGTCTGGTTGAGCTATCGGATAAATACGGCTTTATCCTAGCCAGTGACGAGTGCTACAGTGAGCTATATTTTGAGGTGCCGCCAATTGGACTACTAGAAGTTTGTGCCAAACTCGGACGCGATGATTTTGCCAATTGCGTGGTGTTTCATTCGCTGTCAAAACGCTCCAATCTACCTGGCATGCGCTCAGGATTTGTGGCAGGTGATGCCAAGCTACTAGCGCCATATGCCCAGTACCGCACTTACCAAGGCTGCGCGATGCCGATTCATCATCAGCTCGCTTCGATTACCGCGTGGCAAGATGAAGCCCATGTGGCAGAAAACCGCAAACTATATCGCCAAAAGTTTGATTTGTGGATGGACAAGCTGTCAGACAAATTACCGCTACGCCGTCCTGATGCCGGTTTTTATTTTTGGTTGCCGGTACAAGATGATGAGCAGTTTGTCAAAGTGATTTATGAACAGCTAAATATCCATGCGCTCGCAGGGCGTTACCTATCTCGTGATACGCCCCCATACCAAAAGAACAGCGGCAACGCTGGCAAAAACCATGTGCGTATGGCATTGGTTGCAGATATCGCACAAAGCAGCGAGGCGATTGATCGATTGCTGCGCTTAGACTTATCAAATTTGGTGTAATTTTTCATAAAAAAAGTGAGGGCTAGCTACCATCACTTTTTTTGACTTTTCTGTAAAGATTCAATATGCAACGACGGCTAGTCTTCAAGATTTTTTAGCAGGGTACTCACCTGTGCCAATTTCTTGCGTTTTTGGTGGATATCATGGGTGACAAAGATATCATCGGTTTTTGGCAGCATAAACCAATCTGGGTGGCGAAAAGTGTTCTCAATATCTTGTAAGCCACTTTCCCAGTGCTCTCGCATGGTCGAGGCGCTAAACTCATAGTCTTTATAGCCACGCTCATAAGTCTTTTTGTGATAAATCAGATGAATCACGTTTTTGACACCGACTTCTGTCATTTCGCGGGCTTTATTGACGCACAGTTCTTCAACTTTATCAACTTTAGCCTCGTTATCGATGATTTCGAGTAGCTCTTTGATAAGGCGCGTATAACGCAGCTTTTGCGCCATAAAGTCAGTAACCATGCGGGTTTTGCTAGAGTATTGAATGTCTTTGATGCGCTCGTCAATTTCCATCATATTCTCTGGCACCGTGCCCTTGGCATTCCACAAATCCACTTGGAAAATCAATTGCTTGAGGTGCTCTTCATGGCTTAAGATTTCATTGAGCGGCGTGTTGGACACCAAGCCGCCATCCCAATAATACTCCCCATCAATCTCAACCGCTGGAAAACCTGGCGGCAATGCGCCCGATGCGATAAAGTGATCGTAGTGCAGTTCTTCATTTTCATTGCTAAAAATGGCAAAGTTACCGTTTCGCACATTGACCGCAGACACCGACACTTTCATCCGATTGACGTCATTGACCAGTTTTAAGTCACAATAACGCTCAAGGGTCTCGCGCAGCTTGTCGGTGGTGTAATAGCTTAAGTGATTGGGGGTGGTGTCATACGGCACAAAATAACGCGGTTTAAAAAAACCACGCTGTCCTTCAATCATGGTTTGCCAAGCCTCAGTGGTAGATTCCATCACCCGCAGCTGCTGCTTTAAAAAGCCATTTTCAAATATCCAAGGCATAAAATGGCTTACCATATCAATCTTGCTGAGTTTATCTAACTCATTGGCGGTTTGACGGTAGACATTCAGCCCTGCAGGGGTGTAGTTACGATGGGTAATGGTGTTCCAAAACCCTTGCAGCGCCGCCAAGCGGTTCTCTGGACGGTTACCTGCGATAATGGCGGTATTGAGCGCGCCGATTGAAATACCTGAGATACGGTCGATTTTGATGCCTTGTTTATGCAGCCCTTCATAAATCCCTGCTTGGTAGGCACCGAGTGCACCGCCACCTTGTAGCAGCAACGACACACTATCGTATTGTTTGACCAATTCTTTGAGCGGTGGTGTGCCTTGTGGGGTGGGTTGATTGGGGTTAGGGTTTGGTGGCTCTATCGCCTTGGGCGGTGATAAATTATCAGGTGATGGCTTGGAGGGTTGCGCAGGTGTGGGGATGGTTTTTCTAGTTGACATAATAATCTCATCATCCATAAGTATAGTGGTTTTTATCTAGTATAGAATATATATCACTCAAGTATTGTAGCAAGATTTTATAGCGACAAAATGATATATGCGTGACTTTTTTGAGGGTTTTGTCATTCATGAACCTTTGATTAAACATCAACATGGTTGCTTAAATATCTATGTTGTATCAAGGTGAGTACGCGCACTTTTTAAAAAAACTCAATGCCATATTAAAAAAATTAAATCGCCGCTTGATTTTTTAAGACGTTAGCATAATAATAATTATCACTAAAAGATAATGTATCTCATTTATACTTTAGTTCGTATTTACTCGCTTTCATTGAGTGCTTTATTTTCTATTTTAAAACTAAACCGTTCGCGAAAGGCAGCAAGATGACCGTATTGACATTTTCTAATGACATGGCACCCGTGCTAGAGTCAATCCCCGCAAAAGCAGCGGCTCAGCCTTTATTAGACCTGCCAAAACATACTATCGCTTATGTGGAAGAAGTCATTGCCAATCCTGCATTTGGTTTGCAGGACAATTTGGTGAGCCGGCGCCTGCATGATTTGGGATTTTTGCCAAATACGGCGATTAAAATCGTGGCAAAAGGCTTGTTTGGTCGCCCCCCCTTTGCTATTCAATTAGCAGGTGGTGCGCAGTTTAGTTTACGCCGTGATGAGCTTGCTAAGATTAAGTGCCGTAGGGTGTAACGATTTTTGTCACTGTTTAAGAGATGGCAGGCGTAGCAGATGAGTGGCTACGCTTTTTGTTTTTTTAGGGTATAGATAGTGTTGAGTTAGAGGGTTATTATGGCAATCACGTTGGCATTGGTCGGGGCACCAAACTGCGGTAAAACGGCTACCTTTAATGCCTTGACGGGGGCAAAAGCAAAAATTGCCAACTACTCTGGCGTCACAGTGGACAAAAAATTTGCCACGTGGTTGGGCAATCCAGCGGTCACTATCTTAGATTTACCCGGTACTTATAGTTTGCGCACCACCAGCCCTGATGAGCAAGTCACCCGTGAGGTATTGCTCGGTCAACAGGCAGGTGAAAAACCGCTTGATGGCATTATCGCGGTCGCCGATGCGACGAATTTGCGTCTAAGCTTGCGGATGCTACTGGAGCTTAAACAACTTGGCTTGCCCATGATGGTCGCGCTCAATTTATCCGATGTCGCGGCTTCACGCGGTGTGGTGATTGATGAACATGCACTAGCCGAAGTCTTGGGTATGCCCGTGGTCAAAACCATCGCCATCAAACGTGACGGCACTGCCAAATTGCACCAACTACTCGGTGAGTTTGTGGCGCAGCAAGCCAACCAATCCGCTATCGCGCTGCGTAACGCGCAATATTTTACCCAAGTCGCTGACACCATTGATAACTTAGATGCCACTGTCTTATACCATGAAGCCGACTCGATTATCGCCCATGCGGTACGCGAAAAAGGCGCCCTACCCAATTGGCATGAGCGTTTAGACAGTCTGTTATTGCACCCATTTTGGGGCATGGTGATTTTGCTGATTGTGCTGTTTGTGATGTTCCAAGCGGTTTATTCATGGGCTGCCCCGTTGATGGATGGCTTAGATAGCCTAGTCAATACGCTAGGGACTTGGATTACCGCTCAGCTAGGTTCTGGATTGTTACAAAGTCTATTGGTCGATGGCGTGCTTGCAGGTGTCGGCGGGGTGATTGTTTTTTTGCCGCAGATTACAATTCTGTTTTTGTTTATTTTGATGTTAGAAGATTCGGGTTATTTGCCACGTGCCGCTTTTTTGCTGGATAATTTATTGGCAAAAACAGGCTTGTCAGGTCGGGCGTTTATCCCGCTGCTTTCAAGTTTTGCCTGCGCCGTCCCTTCGGTCATGGCGACTCGCACCATTCCCAATGCCCGCGAGCGCCTTGTCACCATGGCACTGGCACCGATGTTGACCTGTTCAGCACGCTTGCCGATTTATGCATTAATCATCGCTGCCGTGATTCCCGATACCAAAGTATTGGGACTGTTTAATCTGCAAGGTCTGACTTTGTTTGCGCTCTATCTTGCTGGGATTGTGTCGGCGGCTTTGGTCGCTCTGGGGCTTAAATGGATAGCTAAAGTACAAGGGCGCACGAGCTTGACGGCGCTGATGATGGAGTTACCGACTTATCGCTTGCCCAATGTGCGCCATATTGCGATTAGCCTTTGGGATAAAGTTAAAGCGTTCTTAACACGCGCAGGCACGATTATTTTTTCGTTGTCCGTATTGCTATGGGTATTGGTGACTTTCCCAAAACCGCCTGCCAACGCCACAGGTCCTGCGATTGATTATAGTATTGCCGGTCATCTTGGGCATTGGATTCATCCGCTTTTCGCACCGATTGGGTTTGATTGGCAAACCTGTATCGCCATGATTCCTGGCATTGCCGCCCGTGAAGTGGTGGTCGCTGCGATGGGTACTGTGTATGCAGTGAGTGGCGATGAAGCAGCGGTGAGTGAAGGCTTAATCCCGATTATCCGCAATCATTGGGGACTCCCAACGGCGTTTGCGTTTTTGGCGTGGTATATCTATGCACCCATGTGTATGGCAACGATTGCCACCATCAAACGAGAGAGCAATTCCGGCAAATATACGGCGATGATTGTGGCATTTTTATTTGTATTAGCCTATATCGCAGCTTTTATTACTTATCGTGTGACAGATATACTCGTTAATTAATTGATTGGAAGGAGTCATTATGAACGCGCAAATGCAGACTTTTATTGTGATGTTGATGGTATTGATAGCGCTAATATATGTGGCAATCAAAGCCAAAAAGCGCTTAACTAGCAAAAATAATAGTTGTGGCGGCTGTGGTAAATGCGGTCATTGAGTGAAGATTACAATCTTGGTGTTTAGAACTTAGATATTTAGGGCGTATGCACCACGCCCGTCTTTTTAGCTAACAATTTGCCGTTTAAAATTTACTGTTTAAATGGACACTTAATCGCCCAAATGCACGTATTTAGCAATCACTTGCTGATGGATGGGAAAATTACCCAGCGTTGCCCCTGCTTTACGGTCAGCAAAATAATGTTGCAGCGTTTCAATGACATTTTGGAACGCCAAGTCTTGCCAAGGGATATCTTCTTCGGCAAACAACGCACATTCTAGGCTCTCGATGCCCACGCCAAATTTGCCATCTTTGAGCGAGCCGATAAATATCATATGAATCTGTCCGATATCTGGTATGTCGTATAGACAATATAGCTCTAACCCACTGCCGATGGCTTCGGCTTCTTCAAAGCACTCACGATTACCGCCATCTTTCATGGTCTCGCCAAGCTCCATAAAGCCTGCGGGCAGCGTCCAATAACCATGCCGCGGTTCAATCGCGCGGCGACAGAGCAAAACTTTATCTTCATGGATGAGTAAACAGCCGTTGATGACTTTGGGATTTTCGTAATGGATGTAGCCACAAGACGGGCATACAATGCGCGGCAGACTGTCCATCGGCGGGATTTTGGTTTCGGCTAGATGACCGCATTGCAGGCAGTAAGGCATGGTATTTTCCTATTATTTTTATGTTTTGTGAGATGAAAGTCGTTTTAAGTATGGTAGCATTGATTGCAGGTTTTTACATGATAAAAATGAGTTGAGCAGCCGATTATGAGAAAGTTTAGCTTAGTATTTAACTTGGTATCTAGCTTAGATGTTTAGCTGGGTATTAAGTTTGGGATTATTAGCAGGTTGTAGCGCACCGCATACCCAGCCTAGTATGCAAAAACCTGTCTCAGCTATGCCAGCTTTACCGCTTGATAGTGATATCGACAATAGACAATTAGTTTTAGATAAATTCGGTCAACTCAAAGCGCCCTATAAACATTGCGAAATTGCCCATTAAATTTTGATGAATTAAAAAATATGTCCACAACTAGATTTCAAAGTCCTTTACTGACCCAACTGGCAGAGCGAATCGCAAAACTGCCATTCGATCCCACGCCGCAGCCGTATTCGGTACTCATCGCCATTACCAATGAAGCTGAGCCAAAAATTTTGTACTCGTTGCGCGCTTCGGATATGCGAGAACATGCCGGCGAAGTATCATTTGCAGGGGGCAGACGCGAAGACACGGACGATAGCAACCAAGCTACCGCGTTACGAGAAACGCATGAGGAAACGGGTATTCATCCCAGTCAAGTGACTGTGTTGGGCGAATTGCCACTACAATTTGCCAAAAGCGGCAGACCTGTCAAGCCGATTGTGGGAGTGATACCACCCAGTGTTAACCTTGTGCCAGAGATGTGCGAAATTGCAAGGCTATTTTGGGCGGATTTAGCCACGCTTATTCACCAGCCGACCATCGATTATGCGTATGATTTGGGTCGCCAAGTGATGGTATCACCGAGCTTTATCATTGATGGCGAGACCGTGTGGGGCTTGACTGGGCGCATCACCGCAAGCCTACTGGAAATAGGATTTGACCGCCAGATTGATTGGTATTTTAATGTTCACGATAAATAGCCAATCAACCAGAAACCAATCACTGCAGCGCTGTCCACGCTAGCATTTCATCCAGCACGGCTTTGGCATTGCTATTATTTTTGACATTGTCGGCATTAATCATCCCAACCACTGCATACCATTTTCCTGATTTGCCTTGAACATAGCCTGCCATGCTGGTGACATTATCGAGCGTGCCTGTTTTGATCCAAGCATGCCCAATGGCAGGGTTATTTGGCTGGCGCAGTTTCAGCGCTTTGATGGTACCCGACTCGCCTGCCACGCCCAACGAATCACGATATACGGTAAAATTGGGTGAATGATAAGCCAGAGTTAGTAGCGCTAACATACTATTGGGCGCCACGCGGCAATCACGGCATAAGCCTGAGGCTCTAGTCATCACAGGGGGCTGTGCTTGGGGCAGCTTTTGTTGCCACCACTGGTGGATGTAGGCAAAGGTTTTTGGATAAGTGCTGATACGCTGCTTGTCGGCATACAGCGGTAGCGACAAGGCGATTTGTTCCGTCATCACATTGTTGGAGTGCTGATTGATGTCTTTGATTTGCTCATGCAATGGATTGGAGGCGACATAGCCAACCAATTTTGGGGTCAAGGGTTTGCCAAAGTATTTTAGGTATAAGCGAATATACCAAGGTAGCGCTTGCGGTATCGCCTTGGCTTGCTGCATATAGGGCACTGCAGGGTTGGCAAATTCAATGTTCCCTGTAAAATTTGGCAAGATTTTTTGCCAATCGGCGATGATTTGTTGTTTGACCAGTACATCTCCATCAGGAAACGTCAGATAGCGCTTTTGCTCACCACAAAAGGCGGATGCGGTTTGGTGAAAGCTCAATCCTGTGGACGTCAATGTCCCAATCCAATCATCTTGGTTGCTATTGCAAGGCGCTTGACTGGCTTTAAGTGTTGTAGGCATAGTAAAGTTTGCCAGCGCAGGCTTTAGGCTGACCTGATACGCGGCTACGTCTTTGGGATTAATCGAAGGTTTGCTTTGGATTTGCTCAAGATTTGCCGCAGGATTGTCAATATCTGTCGAAGCCGACGTGGTTGTAGGTTGCGTGACGCTGCTGGTATTAGGCTTTACAACGGGTGTGGCATTGGGTTTTGGCAGTGGCACTAAATCCACTTCCACCGTACCAAAATTGGTTAACAAAGCATTGGGCTGGGCATTATAAGGGCGTAACCCTTTACCATCAAACGCATTAACATCAAATTTCACCCCGTCAAATTGGCGATTATCGATGATTAAATTGCCTTGTACTTGCTGAATACCCTGTGCTTTAATCATGGCAAGCAGCTGGTACAAGCGCTCGTTTTCCAGTTTTGGGTCGCCACTGCCCTGCACAATCACATCACCATAAAGCGTGCCTTTCCACACAAAACCATGCTGATACAATTTGGTTTGCCAAACAAAGTCTTTGCCCAAACTATCAAGCGCCACATAAGTGGGAATCAGTTTTTGCGTAGATGCAGGGGTACGTGGCACATCAGCGTTATAACTAAACAAAGGCGTTTGGGGCGTAGTCGACGCTGCATTTTGCGGATTGTCCGTTAACGGTTGTACCACCATACTCATGCTATCGGTCGGAATATTGGCTTGGGCAAGTTTGGCCTGAATCGCTTCAGGTAGCTTGTTGACTGGATCGCGCTGCCCCATGACTGCATGGCTTTGCTTGGTCACTGGGTCAGTGGGTATTGGCGGCTGGACTTGTGTGGTATCTGAGGTATGACCCACCAAGGATAAACAAGCCATCCCTAGCAATAAACCCGTTTTTAAAGACAATAATTGAGTAGCGCGGGTTTGCAGACCCACGGATTGGCGTGAATTTTTCATAACAACAGCAACAATGTGACGAATCTATACTAGGTATCGAATCTTTAGGCAAAAATAAATTAGGCAAAAATAAGCTGCCACCTTAGCGCTTTTTACCATAAAAATCCACCTGATTTCATAGCAAATCAGCTAAAATTAACGCATTTAGACAAACTGCCGTAGTCTTCTGTTGCAATTCTCTACATTTCAATTTTCAGATATTTGCTAAACTGTCCACTCATTGCCACATTGCAGCCACTGCTATTGCCGTTTTGGGTTTCAATCGAGAACGCTGACCCAATTGTTTTGGGTGAAAAGTTATTTAGATTAAAAAATTATTTAGGTTAAAAAAACTCTATGTTAAACAAATCTATCGCCACCTCTGCCATGACTATAGGCGCTATGAGTCTTGTGCTAGCGTTATCTGCATGCTCAAAAAAAGATGATAAAGCCACAACCACCACTGCTTCTGCAACGACCACCACCACGTCAACTTCTACGACTAGTGCACCTGTGCCGGCTTCCCAAGTCACGCTTAGCGCGCCTGCTAGTGCTGCCGTTACCACCACCGCTTCGTCAACCACGACAACTGTCACCACGCCAGCGACTGCAGAAAAAACCGCCAACGTTAGCAGCGCCCCTACAGTTGCCGCCAATAATACCGCGGCTGCGACCCATAATCTTGCCCTAAAAGCGGATTTGACTCAGTTATTTAAAACCTTAAACGAGCTTGACCGCAATACCCAAGCCAAACAAGCAGAAATGGCAAAAAAAATGCAAAACGCCAAAACACCTGCTGACCAACAAGCTTTCTTTAAAGAAGTGGTGGCACAGTTAGATTTGCAAAAAGCCACGCTCAACAAATTAAAATTTAATGACCCCCGTGTTGCACAAACCCGCGATAAAATGGTTGAAAGTATTACCCATAGCCGTGCCGGTACGGCGGCTTTAATCAAAAAACCAACGGCAACCCCAGAGACCAATCCAGAAATTGCTAAGTCAATGGAAAAAGCGCAAAAATCCGCTGAAGAAGCCCGTACCATGTTGATGCAATTAACCCAAGAAGCAGGCATCAAGCCAAAAGGCGCAGACGCCGCTGCTAGCAAAAAATAAAGTCATTTTTAGATAAAAAACTCTCATGATGAGAGTTTTTTTATGTCGGTTAGCTTTTATGACTTCATCAGATGGGTAAATAACATGGCAGTCATAATGGCATCATTGAGGGCATTATGGGCAGGTAATCGCGGGATTTGGTATTCTTCTAGCAGTTGATTGAGGTGTGGTAACTCCCCAACTTGGCTGGGGTCATGTCGATGCTGATTTTTTTGATACAAGCGACTGACATCGACAAGTTTATTAGCCAGTTCCACGCCCAAAAACGGTTTGGCAATGGCATTTAAAAACGCCATATCCATGTCCACACAAAACCCAATTATCGGACGGTTTTTAAGCATTGGCAATAATTGGGTGAGCATCTCCTCATACGATAAGCCATTGTCGACATCTATCGGTCTTAATCCGTGAATCACAATGGTGTCATGGGTGGGCATCACGGGCGGACGGCATACCAAGGACAGCGCGCTATCGGTATCAATCACAAACCCGTTACTTTCTTTGCGTACCTGTACTGCACCGACACTTAAAATATAATCTTGTTTAGCATTAAGCCCGGTCATTTCTAGGTCTAGGCTCACCCACTCACTGGGGACTTTAGATAGCTGGTTATCAAACAGATAAGCGTACTCAGGCTTACTGAGTCGCTGTTTTTGTCGCTCAAGTTTTTGACTGCCGAACAGATTTTTGATGCGATGAAACATGGCTTTTCTCTAGGCAATTAACACTATCTATTTAGTTAAAAAATATCTACTTAGTTAAAAAATATCTAGGCGATAATGATAGGTAATAAAGGTTTTAAAATCTTTGACCATCGCCAAACATTCTTTTAACAAGTCTTTTTCCAGTGCTGACAAGTGATTGGGATTTACCGCTCGCGCTGTTCTATCCTGGGTGGTCAATGCCACATCCAGTCGTTTTGCCATAAAAAAATCCAGTGCTTCTGCCAGATTTTGCGCCATGGTATCACCTAGTACGTTTCGCTGTGCCAGCTGTTGCAGTCGGCTTCTCGTGTTAGTCTCAGTGATTTGATATTCCAGTGACAAGGCTCGCACGCCATGGACAATCGGGAATATCCCTGCTTTTTTTAGGTCAATATCGGTTTCACTGGCACCGACAAATTTTTGCCACCAGCCACTGCTATCGCCAAATTGTAGAATCGGTTTGGCAAAACGGTTGATAAAGTTGCTAGTCGCCACATTTTTTGCGCTGACTTGCCAATGTTTTTGCAGCTGCTCAAAGAGCTTAATATCACCGCAAACAAAATGCGCATCGACTAAGGTCGCAATCCACATCATATCTTCACTACTGCCACTCACGTACCATGCCGTGATTTGTTTTTCAAAGGCGGTTGAAGTTTTTCGCCAACGCTCGTTGCTAAGCATAATCTTGCCATCACAATAGGGGTAACCCATGTTTGCCAATGCCTCATTGAACTGCGCGGCATAGCTGGGCAGATTGTCATCTTTAAAACCATTGCGGATAATTAGCGCATTGTCTTGGTCAGTACGCAAGATTTGTTCACCACGCCCTTCTGAGCCCATCACAAACAGACAGGTATTGTAGAAGGTGATAGCAGGCACAATCAGCTGCCATACCTTGGCAAACACTTGTAAATTCAAGCTTTGCACCATACGGCTGATAACATGGGTTTTGATGCCGCTGGCGTGCTGCTCACGGATAAATTTACCAATCAATTCCACCGCCACCGCAACATCATCTAGGCTCTGCGCTTGCTCAATACGAGCGACAATAAGATTGGAATGGTTGGTTAAAAAGCTCAGTAATTCAGTTTGCCCCAAAATCCCAATGATTTGACCTTGACTGTCAATAATGGGTAAACGGTGAATACGCGTTTGTAGCATGGTCAGCAAGGCTTCACTGACATCTTGCGATTGATGCACGGTATGGATTTTAAAATTGGTAAAGTCCAGCACAGGCGTGGTGGCAAAATCAACTTTTTGCCCAATCGCTCGGCACACATCGGTTTGGGTAAAAATACCGATGCGCTCGACATACGCTGCAATGGTAGATTTTTCGACGCCTTGTGCGATGAGTTTGTCACGCTCTGCTTCGCTCATTCGCGCTTGTGACTTAACCAAAATATGCTTGATGTCAAATTGGTTCATCGCCATCGTGGCATCGTATAGCGTTGCCGTATCATCGACAAAATGCGGTGGTTTGATATGCTGTCCCAAATTGGCAATCGGTTGATATAGCAGTTTTTGACTTTCACTTTGGGCAAGGCGAGCTTGGTGATGGTTGAGACGGGCAGCGACATCGGCAAACAAGGCGTTTTTTAAGGTGGGATTTTGCTCGGTGATTGCACTTAGCACTTGCCCATCGATACGGTACATCAGACTTTGCTGCTGGGTGATAAAGTTGAACACGCCGCTTTGCCTGACCTTGGTATCAAACCAATCGCCTGCATTTAAGGTAGCAATCAACGCCTCACCTTGTAATTGATGAACAAAGCCTTTAAGGATAATAAAAAAATCCCCTTGCCATCCTGCAGGTATAGGCTGCAAGTTGTCCAAATAGACGATTTTACTGTGCTGCTGCAGATGGGTTCGCTGCTGATCGCTTAGTGTATCAAACGGGGGCTGGTGTAGATGTTGTATATCCAAAGTCTGTATCGCTGAGCCACTCATATCACCATCCTTGTATTGCGGCTAAAAATAAATCTCATGTCCTATGAGTCTTGTTAGATTATAATCAAAGTTGTCTGAGGCAACAATCGTGTTTCAACAAATATCGATGGGTCGTAGTGTGTAATTTACACCCGTCAAACATATCAGTATGGGTAATGGGTAAACAGATGAATTATTTAGGTTTTCTTTGTTTAGGTCTAGGGATTTTGACATTGGTCGCGGGTATGCTATGTTTTTTATTATCTAAAGTCAGTAAGGAGCCGCCTGTCAGGTATAAAACCCAACGAATCGCGATGGTGCTGTTGCCACTGGCGATTGTACTCACTAGTATCGGACTCAAATTTAGTATGAGTGTGGTGAATCCTGAGAGGTAAATAACTAGCTTTGCTAACTAAGCCTGATAACTAGACCTGGTAACTGGTCTTAACCAAAAAATGGAAAATGCAAACCTATAACACAAACCTATAACAAAGGTCAGCCTAATATAAGCTGACCTTTAACCTAAATTCAAAACAATTAAGTTGGCTTGACGGCGACTAGCACACGGATACTATCAGGAATTAACGATAAATGACCCAGTGCATGTAAGCCCTGTTCTTGCAAACGCTTTAATTGATTGATTTCTGCGTCTCGTACATTCGGATTGATGGATTGCAAATATTGCAGGCGCTCAACTTCACGCTCATAGCGCTGATTAAATACCTCTTTGGCTTGCTCACTTATCGCAGGTAATTGCTGGTTTGCCAGCTCAACCGCTTGCTCATAGCGCGCTTCGATGATGTCTTTACGCGCTTTGATAACTTGACGCGCACGGGTTTTATCCAAGCGATGAATATGCGACACAATCATATCAGGCGCAATCTTATCGCTAAAATCAGTCCCGTGCTGGCTTAAAAACACCCGAATGAGCGGCTTTGGCAAAAATGCGGGTAAATTAAGTAATTTTGGCGCAATCGCTTCAACACGAAAATTAACTTCGACTAATACCATTCCTTCGGGCATGGCATTACTTTGTAAAGTTGCAACCGTGGTATTACCAAACGTTCCTGAGTTGACCGTTTCAAAGATACTTTGCATCAAAGGATGCTCATAAGTCATAAATTCCATGTCTTCGCGTAGTAACGCTTGATCACGCTCAAAGGTCAAGGTCATACCATCTTCAGGGACTGCCAGTCCTTGCACTTGTACTTCATCGCTCGGATGTAGCATCAATGAGCCATCACGCTGTCCACTATATTCCATATTGATGGACGACATAAAGCGTTCAAACAAACGTGGCAACATGTGGGTATCATCAAAATCACGCATGGTGTAAGCGATTTTACTGGCGACACGCGGGCGACAAGAATTGTATTCAAGCAGCCTGTCACGCCCTGCTTGCATGGCTGCTTCTAGTGCGAGGCGCTGGGCTTTGCCTTCTTCAATCAACTGATCTAAAGTAATTTCTTGACCATTATCTTCGACTTTTTGCCCTTCAAGTAGCGGTTTTAAATCCACAATAAACTGCTCTTGAACGGTTTGCGCCGTGGGTGAGATTTGGTTAAAAATATTTAGCGCTTCGTTATACCAGCGGTACATACGTTCAGTTGCCGTGCCTTCGACAAAAGGCACATGAATGGTAATCTCGTTTTGCTGGCCAATCCGATCGAGACGACCAATACGCTGCTCTAATGTATCAGGATTGGCGGGCAAATCAAACAACACCAAATCACTGGCAAACTGAAAATTACGCCCCTCAGAGCCAATTTCAGAAGCCAACAAGACTTGCGCGCCTTCAATATCAGCAAAATACGCAGCGGCTTGGTCACGCTCAAGTAAGGTCATTTGCTCAGTAAAAATCGCGGTTTTAATGCCCGCATGCAATCGCAATACTGCCTCTAAACTCTCAACCGTTGCCCCACTGCGCGCAATCAGCAGCACCTTTTGATGTTTTAAGGGGTTTTTAAGTAAATCAACCAGCCAAGGCACCCGCGGGTCTTGTTCCAGCCAACTACCATCGGGCTGTAACTCTTCTGGCCATAATTGTTCGCGCAATTTACCTTGTGTGTGATAACTGTCTTGCCAACTTATCGGTAGCGGCAGCGGGTACGCCATTGAGCGCCGACCTTTGAAGCCAGAAATAAGCTCAGAGACGCTCTCACGGGTGTTGCGAAATAATACACGGCCAGTACCATGACGATCTAACAATTCGTTGATGGCGCGCGCACGACCTTGCTCGTCATCACTGATGTCATGACCTAACAACTGGGCTAATGCTGATTTTTGCTTATCTGACAGCGATTGGTCACTCAATAACACCTCAGCAATTGCTGCGGTTTGCGCAAAATTTTCTTCTGCATCGATAAAGTCGTCTAAATCATTAAAACGATTGGGATCTAACAATCGTAACCGCGCAAAATGGCTTTCTAAACCTAACTGCTCAGGGGTTGCTGTGAGTAACAACACACCTGCGGTTTGTTCGGCAAAGTCTTCAACTAAATCGTATTTGTCATTACCGCCTTGCTCACTATCCCAATGCAGATGATGCGCTTCATCCACAACCAGCAAATCAAATCCGGCTTCCAAGGCTTTCTCGTGCAAATCTTCATGATCAAGTAGCAAATCAATGCTGGCAATAATCAACTGCTCAGTGGTAAAAGGATTTTGCTCAGGGTCATGCTCTGCAATCGCTGCGGTTCTGACCAAATCAAAAATCGCAAACTCAAGATTAAAACGGCGACGCATTTCAATCATCCATTGGTACTGCAAACTATCGGGTACCAAAATCAAAACACGCTCAGATTTGCCGGTGATTAATTGCTGATGAATAATCAGACCCGCTTCAATCGTTTTGCCAAGCCCTACCTCATCAGCGAGCAGCACACGCGGTGCGATACGTTTACCTACTTCATGGGCGATATACAACTGGTGCTCAATGATATCGACACGCGCACCCATCAAGCCTCTTAGTGGATGAGAC
Organism: Faucicola osloensis; assembly: GCA_016888885.1. Lineage (GTDB taxonomy): Bacteria > Pseudomonadota > Gammaproteobacteria > Pseudomonadales > Moraxellaceae > Faucicola. Next base: position 2,085,296 of record CP069437.1, on the reverse strand, counting down.
GCCAAATAGGCTTGGGTACGCAGTAGCTCTTGGCGCAGTTCGTACCAATCATTTTGGTGGATACGACTGGCGAGCAAGCGCTCAAGGGGTTTTGCCAAATTAATGTTAGCCGCAAGGCGGGTTTCCATAATCGCACGGTCATGACCTTCAACCGAGTATTTATAGACGCCATTGGTTTCTTCAAAATCGCTGACCACATACGATGCGCCATCTTGGTCGTATATGGTATCCCCTGCTTTGAAGGTCACACGCGACAAAGGCGCCGATGTCTTGGCATACACACGCGTTTCTTCACTTTGCGGGAACAAAATATGCACGCAGCGTTCATCAACGAGCACGACGACGCCCAGCCCCAATTCATTCTCTGTATCCGACAGATAACGTTGTCCAATCGCAAAATCAGTCATACCGCTTAACCATGCTTCCAAATTAGAAATTTAAATGATGAAAAGTAAAACTGTTTATGATAGCAAAAATTACATTTTCAAGTGAATGATTTTGTTGATAGCGGCTGTTTAGTTATTCATCATTCGCTACCAAAGGACTGACGACTGGCATACCTTCGGTCATGAGCGCTTGTGTGAGCATCTCAATATTATACACCGCATGACCTTTTACCGTATTTTCAAAGTAAATATACAAAGTATCAAAATTGGCTTGTTGATTGGCAATCGTCTTTGCCCAAGCTTGCATTTCTGTATCGCTGTATCGATAATCATGCCGCTCGGCCGCCGAATGGGCATCCCACCAGTCTAAGTTTTGCCCATGCATGCGTAAATAACCGATGCGGCTAGTAAACAACAGCCGACTGGGCGGTAAACCATGGATATTTGGATAGTCCACACTACACCAAATCAAATTTTGCTGCTGAAAACTGGCGTAAACTTGCGGGATATGCCAGCTTTGGTGGCGAAATTCTATCGCCAATGGTAATCCATCAAACCAACTGGTCAAGGTTGCCAAATACTGACGATGTGCCACCGTTCTATCAAAACCATGCGGAAATTGAATTAATAACGCAGCCAAACAATCTGCCGCTAAAATAGGTTCAATCGCCTGTAAAAAAGCTTGTGCGGTCTCTGCAGTGGCGGTTAATCGGTGGGTAAAATCTTGGTGAATCTTAATCGAAAATTTTAGCTGCCCATTGGATTTTTTGAGCATACCTTCATACGCTTTTCGACCTAAAGGCGCATAGAAGCTACTATTGATTTCAACAGTGGCATAATGACGACTATACTCGGTTAAAAATTCGGTTTTTTTGGTGTCAGCAGGATAGAGAATTCCCAAAAAATCCGTATCACTGTATCCACCGGTTCCGATATAGATGCTCATAGAAAATTGGTCTACTCAATTGCAAAATTAGCCCATCATTGATTAATAGAAATTAATAAAAGTCGTATATAGCGCCATCATCCATAACAAAAACAGCATCGTCAAGGCTAATAGCTGCGCGGCAGAACCTACATCTTTACCAATCTTTGCCAACGGGTGACGTTCTGTCGATGTATGGTCAATTGACGCTTCAATACCGGTATTAAACAACTCAACGATGAGAGAAAAAAACGATGAAAACACCAGTATCATTTTAATCGGCATCATAAAAGGTAAAAAAATCAGCGCAACTAATAAAATGCTATTGAGCCATGCAACCTGTCGAAAAGCCGCTTCATTTTGATACGCCGCAACCAAACCATCTTTTGAGTAACCTGCGGCATTGATGATACGTTTGAGCCCTGTTTTCCCCTTGGTCTGCGCGGCATATCCTTCTAAATGGCTAGTAAATTTATCAGGACGCTGATTTGAACTGGGTGATGTCATGGTGGTCATTGGGTTTTAAAAAATTTTCTCATTCTACCATAGATTAATCCTAGAATTTTCACAATATCTACTGCCGCGAGCATTGATAGCCCTTTATAAACAAGCTTTAAATTATGAGAATTTAAGTGTAAATAAAATCTATAAATATTGATTGCCATTTTAATGATAATGACATAAATTCTAAGCTTTCTGCTATTTTTTTGCAGCCACCACTCCACCTTGCAATTTTTAGTTAGTGTTGTCACCTTATTTGATGAAAAATCTATGATGAAATTACGCGCCACTTGCCAACTCGATTATCACTTTTCCCAGCCAACCCCTGCAGTGTTTCTACTACGACCGCAATCAGGGTTAGCTCAGCAGGTCACTCAAGAAGAATGGCAAGTCACGCCACCCTTACCAGTTACAAGTTATAACGACAATTTTGGTAACTTATGTGACAGGGTTTTATTTCCGATGGGGGATTACCAAGTTAGCCTAACAGTTGAACTATATACTAGCGAATGGATAGATGTCGCACCCGGTATGCCAAAAACACCGATTGAGCAGCTGCCTTCAGATACGATGGTATATTTGTTACCCAGTCGCTATTGTCTGCCAGAATTTCTACTTCAAGAAGCCCAAATGATAACACAAGATTTTGCCGAAGGTTATGACAAAGCGGCGGCAATTTGCGCCTATATTCACCAAAACTTTACTTACCAATATGGGAGTAGTACAGCAGAGACCACAGCACTAGATACTTGGCAACATAAAAAAGGCGTCTGTCGTGACTTTGCACATTTGGGTATTAGTCTGTCACGGGCATTAGATATGCCCGCTCGGATGGTGGTTGGCTACTTATATCAACTTGACCCAATGGACTTACATGCATGGTATGAGGTTTTTATTGGCGACCGTTGGTACACATTTGACGCCACGCAATCATCGCCCAAAGGCGGTCGTGTGATCCTAGGTTATGGAAGGGATGCTGCGGATGTTGCTTTTGCGACTTTTTTCGCACCATTTGAATTAAAAGATATGAAAGTTAACGTTGAAAGAATCGATTAATTTTGGCATAGACGTTTGAGATTGAAGCCTTGATTAGAAGGCTTTAATGCCAATTTTTCAACGTCAATATGCAAAATTTATTTTAGAATTTGAAGAATGCAAAAAAAACACCCCCTTTACTGATGCAAGGGGGGTGTTTTGGGATAGGGAGCTGACGATGACCTACTCTCACATGGGCGAACCACACTACCATTGGCGCATTGGAGTTTCACTTCTGAGTTCGGGAAGGGATCAGGTGGGACCTCCAAGCTATTATCGTCAGCAAAGGGGGATAGAGAAATGAGTTATTTTAAAAGTAAAGTATGAGCTATATCAAGCGAGGTGAATATCGTTATTACCTACAAAGCCATTTAGGCGTTGTATAGTCAAGCCAAACGAGCAATTAGTATTGGTTAGCTACACATATCACTATGCTTCCACACCCAACCTATCAACGTCGTAGTCTACAACGGCTCTTTAGGGAAATCTAATCTTAAGGTGGGCTTCCCGCTTAGATGCTTTCAGCGGTTATCCCATCCGAACATAGCTACTCGGCAATGCGACTGGCGTCACAACCGAAACACCAGAGGTTCGTCCACTCTGGTCCTCTCGTACTAGGAGCAGATCCTCTCAAATTTCCAACGCCCACGGTAGATAGGGACCGAACTGTCTCACGACGTTCTAAACCCAGCTCGCGTACCTCTTTAAATGGCGAACAGCCATACCCTTGGGACCTGCTTCAGCCCCAGGATGAGATGAGCCGACATCGAGGTGCCAAACACCGCCGTCGATATGAACTCTTGGGCGGTATCAGCCTGTTATCCCCAGAGTACCTTTTATCCGTTGAGCGATGGCCCTTCCATACAGAACCACCGGATCACTAAGACCTACTTTCGTATCTGCTCGACTTGTGGGTCTCGCAGTTAAGCGCGCTTTTGCCTTTATACTCTTCGAACGATTTCCGACCGTTCTGAGCGCACCTTCGTACTCCTCCGTTACTCTTTAGGAGGAGACCGCCCCAGTCAAACTACCCACCATACATTGTCCTCAGCTCTGTTAAGCTTGAGTTAGAACCCCAACATTACCAGGGTGGTATTTCAAGGATGGCTCCACAGACACTGGCGTACCTGCTTCAAAGCCTCCCACCTATCCTACACAGGTAAGGTCAAAGTTCAATGTAAAGCTGTAGTAAAGGTTCACGGGGTCTTTCCGTCTAGCCGCGGGTACACAGCATCTTCACTGCGATTTCGATTTCACTGAGTCTCTGCTGGAGACAGCGCCGCCATCATTATGCCATTCGTGCAGGTCGGAACTTACCCGACAAGGAATTTCGCTACCTTAGGACCGTTATAGTTACGGCCGCCGTTTACTGGGGCTTCGATCAAGAGCTTCGCTTACGCTAACCCCATCAATTAACCTTCCAGCACCGGGCAGGCATCACACCCTATACGTCCACTTTCGTGTTTGCAGAGTGCTGTGTTTTTAATAAACAGTTGCAGCGGCCTGGTATCTGCGACTGCCAATAGCTTTGTAGTGCGTGACTACTCACCATCGGCAGCGTACCTTCTCCCGAAGTTACGGTACCATTTTGCCTAGTTCCTTCAGCAGAGTTCTCTCAAGCGCCTTGGTATTCTCTACCTGACCACCTGTGTCGGTTTAGGGTACGATTTCTTTATGACTATCGCTTAGAAGCTTTTCCTGGAAGCAGGGTATTTGCCACTTCGCTGTACAAGTACAGCTTGCTATCAGATCTCATTAATAGTCTAGCGGATTTGCCTACTAAACCTAACTACATCCTTCCACTTGGACAACCATCGCCAAGCTGGCATAACCTTCTCCGTCCCTCCATCGCATCATAAACAAGTATCGGAATATTAACCGATTTCCCATCGACTACGCCTTTCGGCCTCGCCTTAGGGGTCGACTCACCCAGCCCCGATTAACGTTGGACTGGAACCCTTGGTCTTCCGGCGTGCGAGCTTTTCACTCGCATTGTCGTTACTCACGTCAGCATTCGCTCTTGTGATACCTCCAGCATGCTTTACAACACACCTTCACAGGCTTACACAATGCTCCCCTACCACTTAATTGAAACAATTAAATCCGCAGCTTCGGCTCCTAGTTTGAGCCCCGTTACATCTTCCGCGCAGGCCGACTCGACTAGTGAGCTATTACGCTTTCTTTAAAGGGTGGCTGCTTCTAAGCCAACCTCCTAGCTGTCTGTGCCTTCCCACATCGTTTCCCACTTAACTAGGAATTTGGGGCCTTAGCTGGCGGTCTGGGTTGTTTCCCTCTTGACGACGGACGTTAGCACCCGCCGTCTGTCTCCCGGATATCACTCATCGGTATTCGGAGTTTGCATCGGTTTGGTAAGTCGAGATGACCCCCTAGCCGAAACAGTGCTCTACCCCCAATGGTGTTCGTCCGAGGCGCTACCTAAATAGCTTTCGGGGAGAACCAGCTATCACCGAGTTTGATTAGCCTTTCACCCCTATCCACAAGTCATCCCCTGGCTTTTCAACGACAGTGGGTTCGGTCCTCCGGTAACTGTTACGTCACTTTCAACCTGCTCATGGATAGATCACTCGGTTTCGGGTCTATACCCTGCAACTAGACGCCCTATTAAGACTCGGTTTCCCTACGGCTCCCCTATTCGGTTAACCTTGCTACAGAATATAAGTCGCTGACCCATTATACAAAAGGTACGCCGTCACATCATAAATGATGCTCCGACTGCTTGTATGCACACGGTTTCAGGTTCTATTTCACTCCCCTCACAGGGGTTCTTTTCGCCTTTCCCTCACGGTACTGGTTCACTATCGGTCAGTCAGGAGTATTTAGCCTTGGAGGATGGTCCCCCCATCTTCAGACAGAATTTCTCGTGTTCCGCCCTACTTAATATGCTTCTTATAACCTTTCGAGTACGGGATTATCACCCTCTACGATTGACCTTTCCAAGTCATTCCTCTAAATTATAATCAGTCGGCTCCTCCCCGTTCGCTCGCCGCTACTAGGGGAATCTCTATTGATGTCTTTTCCTCGGGTTACTGAGATGTTTCACTTCTCCCGGTTTGCCCCCCGCTATAAAATATAGCGGGGTACCTACCTTATGGTAGGTGGGTTTCCCCATTCAGATATCGCCGGATCACAGGATATTGCCGCCTCCCCGACGCTTTTCGCAGGCTGTCACGTCTTTCATCGCCTCTGACTGCCAAGGCATCCACCATGTGCACTTCATTACTTGACTATACAACCCTAAATAGCTTCATCTGTTGCCAAATGAGTGACAGCTATTACTTGCTTTGCATCTCGAAATAATTCGAGATTTCAAGCAAGTGCTTACTGCACTTTTCTATTTGAGTTATATTCGTAATGGTAACGATCTTCACCTATGTTTACGCTTGATTCAGTTCTCTTTACTTTTATACCGCACCTGTCTGCTAAAGGCAGCAAGGTGCGGTAAAGGTTAATTATCTTCGTTGGAACTTGATAATTAACCCAGACTCATTTCTCTATGTTGTTATTGAATTATCAGACCTTCGTCAGGTCGTGATTTCTGATAAAACAGATTGAAGTAATCTCTTAATACTTACTAAATTACTCTGTCTGCTTTATAACGTTAAGCTAATTATGGTGGAGCCAAGGAGAGTCGAACTCCTGACCTCCTGCGTGCAAGGCAGGCGCTCTACCAACTGAGCTATGGCCCCTGAGCAAGGATCAGCAAAGCATCGCTTTGCCCGAGCGCAAGAGAATTTACGAAGTAAATTCTAAAGCATTTAACCTCTGGTTAAATGGTGGGTCTAATAAGACTTGAACTTATGACCCCTGCCTTATCAAGGCAGTGCTCTAACCAACTGAGCTATAGACCCCGAGAACCGTTAAAAAATTGCATCGCAATTTTAGGTTCGAGCTAAAATCCTTTGCTAAGGATTTTAGTCTTAGCCTTGCTATTTGCGCTGCTTTAGATTAACGATTATTAGCTTACTACACAAGAACAACTTGCTGTGAATTCTCACTTAGTGCTTTAGTTAAGGAGGTGATCCAGCCGCAGGTTCCCCTACGGCTACCTTGTTACGACTTCACCCCAGTCATCGACCACACCGTGGTAAGCGCCCTCTTTCGTTAGGCTACCTACTTCTGGTGCAATAGACTCCCATGGTGTGACGGGCGGTGTGTACAAGGCCCGGGAACGTATTCACCGCGGCATTCTGATCCGCGATTACTAGCGATTCCGACTTCATGGAGTCGAGTTGCAGACTCCAATCCGGACTACGATAGGCTTTTTGAGATTAGCATCACATCGCTGTGTAGCAACCCTCTGTACCTACCATTGTAGCACGTGTGTAGCCCTGGTCGTAAGGGCCATGATGACTTGACGTCGTCCCCGCCTTCCTCCAGTTTGTCACTGGCAGTATCCTTAAAGTTCCCATCCGAAATGCTGGCAAATAAGGAAAAGGGTTGCGCTCGTTGCGGGACTTAACCCAACATCTCACGACACGAGCTGACGACAGCCATGCAGCACCTGTATGTGAGTTCCCGAAGGCACTCTCTCATCTCTGAGAGATTCTCACTATGTCAAGACCAGGTAAGGTTCTTCGCGTTGCATCGAATTAAACCACATGCTCCACCGCTTGTGCGGGCCCCCGTCAATTCATTTGAGTTTTAACCTTGCGGCCGTACTCCCCAGGCGGTCTACTTATCGCGTTAACTGCGCCACTAAAGTCTCAAGGACCCCAACGGCTAGTAGACATCGTTTACGGCGTGGACTACCAGGGTATCTAATCCTGTTTGCTACCCACGCTTTCGAATCTCAGTGTCAATATTATGCCAGGAAGCTGCCTTCGCCATCGGTATTCCTCCAGATCTCTACGCATTTCACCGCTACACCTGGAATTCTACTTCCCTCTCACATATTCTAGCACCACCAGTATCACATGCAGTTCCCAGGTTAAGCCCGGGGATTTCACATGTGACTTAATGAGCCACCTACACTCGCTTTACGCCCAGTAATTCCGATTAACGCTCGCACCCTCTGTATTACCGCGGCTGCTGGCACAGAGTTAGCCGGTGCTTATTCTGCAGGTAACGTCTAATCTAATGGGTATTAACCATTAGCCTCTCCTCCCTGCTTAAAGTGCTTTACAACCAAAAGGCCTTCTTCACACACGCGGCATGGCTGGATCAGGGTTGCCCCCATTGTCCAATATTCCCCACTGCTGCCTCCCGTAGGAGTCCGGACCGTGTCTCAGTTCCGGTGTGACTGATCATCCTCTCAGACCAGTTACAGATCGTCGCCTTGGTGAGCCTTTACCCCACCAACTAGCTAATCTGATTTAGGCTCATCTAATAGCAAGAGCTTGCGCCCCCTTTCACCCGTAGGTCGTATGCGGTATTAATTCGAGTTTCCCCGAGCTATCCCCCACTACTAGGTAGATTCCTAAATGTTACTCACCCGTCCGCCACTAATCTTCTCTAGCAAGCTAGAGAGTCATCGTTCGACTTGCATGTGTTAAGCCTGCCGCCAGCGTTCAATCTGAGCCATGATCAAACTCTTCAGTTTAATCTTTCTATCTATTGTCACCGCGTAGCGGTGTCAATAGATTTAATTTGTTGACTCAATTATTTATACTGTCTTTGCTCAAATAAACTTACGAGTATCTTCACTCTGACAATATAATTAATTAAAGTCTTAATTTTATCGCCCTAAGTGAAAATCCACACAAGTTGTTCTTGTGTTTGTTGTTATTTAGTGTACCAAAGATATCGTCTATCATTTGGTGAGTTTGATATTGTAATACGTTTTGTTTTACTCTGTCAAGCTTTATTTTAATTCTTTCTAAGCTTCGTAACTTGTTTACTTATTTGTAAACTCTTTGTCGCTCAGTGGTGGCGTATTATACGTGAATTGGAATGGGTGTCAACAGGAAAATATAACTAATTTTAAATTAATTGCTAACTTTCTTTTATACTGATGATTTTATTCATATTTTAACTGTTTAAAAAACTCAAATCTTCTTCTGGACGCTTGGTAAACACTTCACAGCCGTTCTCGGTAACCATCAGTGTGTGTTCCCATTGGGCGGACAATTTACGGTCTTTAGTAATCACTGTCCATTTATCGGGTAAGGTTTTGGTTTGCCATACACCTTGGTTAATCATTGGTTCAATGGTGAATGTCATGCCAGTCGTCAGTTGTAGACCGGTATTTTTTTTACCATAGTGCAGAATTTGTGGTTCATCATGGTATACGTCACTAATTCCATGTCCGCAATATTCTCTTACTACGCTAAAACGCTCTGGCTCTGCCACCGCTTGAATCGCTGCGCCAATATCGCCTACATAGGCGCCATTGCGAACAGCTTTCATCCCTGCATATAGTGCGTCTTGGGCGATTTTGCAGATACGCTGCGCCATGATTGAGCCTTCACCGATAATCCACATTTTTGAAGTATCACCATGATAGCCATCTTTTATCACTGTGACATCGATATTGACGATATCGCCCTCTTTTAGGATACGGCTATCATCGGGAATACCGTGACAAACCACATGGTTGATTGAAGTACAAAGCGTATGCTGGTAGCCATGATAGCCGACATTGGCAGGAATGGCTTTTTGGACATCAACAATATAGTCGTGGGCAAGCTTGTCTAATGCCCCTGTCGTTACACCTTCTTTGACATATTCATCTAACATCACTAAAACATCGGCGGCTAATTTACCAGCGACGCGCATTTTTTCAACGGCTTCAGGGTTATTTAATAGTGTTTTCATACAATAATTATCTGATTTTGCAAAAATTTAAGAAGACGTATTATAGCCCTTTTCACCTTTTTCACAAAACTACTATTTGTTTAAACAGTTGTTACTTGAATTTTGGACGGGTTGTAACTATTGTGATATTCTACAATGACAACAAGGGTTAGGAACGTCTATGGCTAATTCAATCAATATCGATACACAAAAGTATGTAAGACCGTCTGAAGCTGAAATCAAGGCAAATTTGACTGATGAGCAATATTATGTGACCCAGCAAAACGGCACTGAGCGTCCTTTTAGCCATGAATATGATCACCAATTTGAACCTGGCATTTATGTGGATATTGTGAGTGGTGAGCCGCTTTTTAGCTCATCGGACAAATATGACTCAGGTTGTGGTTGGCCTGCGTTTAGCAAACCGATTGATACCGCGGTAATCAAGGAATTGTTTGATGACCGTCACGGTATGCGACGCACTGAAGTACGCAGTCGTGTGGGTGATTCACATTTAGGTCATGTGTTTAATGACGGTCTTCCTGAGCTTGGCGGTATGCGTTATTGCATCAATGGCGCGTCGCTACGTTTCATCCCTGTAAACGAGATGGAAAAAGAAGGTTATGGCGACTTAATCGGATTGGTTAAATAATCACCATGTGATTTTGCTAAAACATATAGCTTAACTATATAAAAATATGTTAAAATAGCAGTTTGTCATTTTATCTTAAAATGGCAAACTGCTTTTTTTATTTACTAACATGACACACACATTGCTATTTTCAAGCTAACAAGCTTGATAAGAGTTAAGCTGGGTGTTTGCAAATTTGATTAATTAAAATCCTGTAGATTTTGATGCGTGTTTGCAAATCGGCTTAATCGGTAATGTGGAGGCATAACCCAACTTTACTTAAGGAAATCTCATGGCGTCAGCTAATCCTACCCAAGTTTCAATGCGTGATCTTTTAGAAGCCGGTGCACACTTTGGTCACCAAACTCGTTTTTGGAATCCAAAAATGGGCAAATTTATTTTTGGTGCACGTAACAAAATCCACATCATCAACCTTGAGCATACAGTTAAAGCGATGAACGAAGCACTAAACTTCGTTAACCGTGAAGCAGCGCGTGGCAATAAAATACTATTTGTTGGTACTAAACGTGCAGCAAGCAACGTTATCAGAGAACAAGCCACTCGCGCTGGTATGCCTTATGTTGACCATCGCTGGTTAGGTGGTATGTTAACCAACTGGAAAACCATCCGTCAGTCAATTACTCGTTTAAAAGAATACGAAAAACAAGCTGAAGACGGTACGTTTGCTAAGCTTACCAAACGTGAGGCGCTAGAGCGTACTCGTGAAATGGAAAAACTTGAGCGTGCGTTAGGCGGTATCAAAAACATGAACGGTTTACCTGATGCAATTTTTGTGGTTGATGTTGACCATGAAGCGATTGCAATTAAAGAAGCAAAAAACTTAGGTATCCCTGTCATCGGTATCGTTGATACAAACTCAAACCCAGATGACGTAGATTATGTCATTCCTGCCAATGACGATGCGATTCGTGCGGTAACGCTATATGTATCAGCGATTGCAGATGCAATTATCGCTGGTAAAGAATACGCGAAAACTCAAGGCGGCAAAGCAGCAAATCAAGAAGAAGCAGTAACTAAAGCACCAGCAGAAGCTGCGGCAGAATAAGGGTTACTGTAGTATCATAGCAGCGCATTGCTTAGGTTGTTATGATACTGTCATCAAAATTTTATAAACTAACTTTGCTGGGTAAACACAAAATTAGTTTTTAAAAATTCGAATTTGTAGCGTAATATTAAAGGGCAAAATCACCCATTTTTGTCCTTTAATCTCCAACTGTTTAGACAATAAACAACCCAATTCTCATCTATAATGATAATTAATTGAGGTATCTCATGGCAGAAATTAGTGCAAAACTGGTAAAAGAATTACGTGACCGTACAGGTCTTGGTATGATGGAATGTAAAAAAGCCCTGCAAGAAGCAGACGGCGACATCGAAACCGCAATCGACAACCTGCGTAAATCAGGTCAAGCAAAAGCTGCTAAAAAAGCAGGTAACATTGCTGCTGATGGCGCCATCATTATCGCCCAAGAAGGTAATAAAGCCTTACTACTTGAAGTAAACTGTCAAACTGACTTCGTGGCAAAAGATGCTAACTTCACCGCATTTGCAAACAAAGTAGCTGAACTTGCGCTTGCCAATAATACCACTGATGTAGCGGCTATCTCTGCATTGCCGTATGGCGATGGTCAAACGGTTGAAGAAGCCCGTGTTGAGCTCGTACAAAAAATCGGTGAAAACATCCAAGTACGTCGTGCAGAAGTGATTGCAGGTGACAACCTAGCCTCTTACCGTCACGGTATTCGTATTGGTGTAGTGGTTTCTGTTGAAGGCGGCAATGCAGACACCGCAAAACACGTTGCGATGCAAGTTGCGGCATTCAACCCAATCGCCGTTGATGAAGCGAATGTACCTGCTGATATTCTAGCGCGTGAAAAAGACATCATCGAAGCGAAAGCGAAAGAATCTGGCAAACCAGACGCCGTGATTGAAAAAATGATTACCGGTGGTCTACAAAAGTACTTGAACGAAGTGACTTTGTTGAACCAACCTTACGTTATCGACAACGAGAAAAAAGTTGGCGATATATTAAAATCTGAAGGTATGACGGTTAAAGCGTTCAAACGCTTAGAAGTGGGTGAAGGCATCGAGAAAAAACAAGAAAACTTCGCTGAAGAAGTGGCAGCAGCTCAAGCAGCAGCAGCTAAATAATAAGCGATAACCGCTAAGCGGTTAACTTGTTAAAAATACCCCATAAATTTGGGGTATTTTTTTGTCTAATTTTTTTATTTTTTAAATTCAAAAAAACGAGCTTAATGCTCGCTTTTTTATTTGACTAGATTATTTTTAGATGAAGGGATTAATTGGCTGCGGCTAACGCTTGCTCAAGGTCAGCTTTGATGTCATCAATATGTTCAATACCAATGGATAAACGAATCATGTCTTCGCTGACACCTGCTTTTTGCAACTCTTCAGCATTTAACTGGCGGTGCGTGGTAGTTGCAGGGTGGCAAGCGAGTGACTTGGCATCACCGATATTGACCAAACGGGTAATTAATTGTAGCGCATCAATAAACTTCGCCCCTGCTTCACGGCCGCCTTTTAACCCAAAGGTTAGAATCGCTGATGGTTTGCCACCAAAGTATGTTTGCGCAAGCTTATGTTCCGGATGGTCGGTTAATCCTGCGTACTTGACCCAAGCCACTTGCGGATGATGGTTTAAAAATTCTGCCACGGCTTGGGCATTTTGGCAATGTCGCTCCATACGCAAGGCTAACGTCTCTAACCCAAGCATAATTTGCCAAGCGTTCATGGGACTTAGTGCCGCACCGGTATTACGTAAGGGCGCAACGCGTGCACGTGCAATAAACGCCGCAGCACCCATGGCTTCGACAAAATTAACACCATGATAGCTGGCATCTGGGGTATTTAAAATCGCAAAACGTTCTTTGTAAGCGCCCCAATCAAATTTACCACTATCGATAATCACCCCACCCACCGACGTGCCCGAACCGCTCACATATTTGGTCAATGAATGAATCACAATATCAGCCCCATGCTCAAATGGACGGCACAATGTTGGCGTGGCGACAGTGTTATCAATGACCACAGGTACGCCTTTACTATGAGCAAATTCGCTAATTTTTGCGATATCCAGTACGTTACCCAATGGATTACCGATACTTTCGCCAAATACCAATTTAGTACGTTCATCAATCAAATCAACCAAGGTCTCTGGTTTGGTATAATCAAAGAAACGCACTTCGATACCTTGACGTGGCAACGCATGGGCAAATAAGTTGTAAGTACCGCCATACAAAGTTGATACTGAGACGATGTTATCGCCTGCTTCACATAGCGTTTGGATGGTATAAGTAATCGCCGCCATCCCGGATGCTACCGTCAATGCACCGATGCCGCCTTCTAACGCTGCCATACGCGCTTCAAGCACCGCGTTGGTTGGGTTCATGATACGGGTGTAGATATTGCCGGCAACTTTCAGATCAAAAAGGTCAGCACCGTGTTGGGTGTTATCAAAGGCATACGAACTGGTGTGGTAGATAGGTACGGCGACAGCTTTGGTAGTCGGCTCTGGTTCATAACCTGCATGAATGGCGAGCGTTTCTGGGCGATGCGGTGGGCTCATATATATTCCTTTAATTTAGTTTAATTAACAAAAAAATCTCTTTTGCATTGTAACGAGTTGCTAATCAGTTTTGCAAATTCACAATAGAGCATTATTGGAACATTAATGCCGTGTTTTGGAATATCGATTCGTAGTGAATTGGCGTCTAAAAGCCCGAGTTTAACACAAATATAAGATAGTACGTCGTAAACTATAGCTAATGAAAGTTTTAATTTTTTATAGATAATTAATCAGGCTTGCTCGGCTTGTTCATTGATTAAATGTTCAGTTAAATTTAACATCTCTTGATAGGAATCAAGTTTAAGCATAAAGCTCGTAAAATCATTGGTTTGAATATGCGATAACCGCGTTAAACGCTTTAGCTCATACACCAAACTGTTGACAACATCATCATATTGTTTGAGACGTAAAACTTGGGTATCATCTGCTAGTGTTTGTGTTATTGTTAGCAAGGTCTTGGCTTTTGTCACTAACTGCGCTTTGTCCAATACCTGATCATATAAGATATCGGTTATAGCCGCGACAGTGGCTCTTTTGGTGGCAATAAAATCATCAACTGTTTGCGTATCCAAACTTAATAGATAGACGGCACGGCTGATAAATTTATGGTATTCATCTTTTACCTTATCGATTTGCTTTGTTAAAAGCACCGTTTCGGTAATATCTACCACGCTGACAAATAGATGAATGGATTTTTTATTGGCGCTCTTCACTACCCGTAAAAATTCAAAATGCAGGTATTTCTTGTTGGTAACGCCCGTTTCATCTAAAAAAATCAACTCGACTGTTTTAAGTGGGTTGATATCTTGAATCAACTCTTCATCCACGTTGGATTGGTACAGGTAATTGATAAAATGCTGTGTCGCTCTGATATCTTTTTCGCTGACCATATTTTGTAACAGCTGGGGTAATGTAAGCCCAGCTAACTGCTTGCGCCCCAATAACTGCTCTAGTTTTTTGGAATAATGCTCACCAATGACCATTTTCTCATCGATGAGAAACAAGCCTTTTTTGACTGTGTTCATGATATCACGCATATCGGTCTGCGCTTTATCAATCGCCACATCATCGTGATACATGTGTCTGATGGTGTAATGGATAAAAAAGATGATATAGGCTATCAAGGCAAAAAAACTGCAATAGGTCAAATAGCGCGAATAATCTGCAGTACGGTAGGTGTCATTGAGATAAGTGTCGTAGCCAATATTCATCAATGACCAAATTTTGGCTTGGTTGTGATAAGCAAACTCAGCCAATTCAACTTTGCCTTTTTCATCTTGCTCAGAAACTTGCGCGATTCTTTGGCGATAGTCTTGCCAAATAATGGCAAATTCATCCATCGCCGTTTCTTGCTTTGGATAGCGGGACAACTGTGCCATATAACCGTCTAACTCAGCCGCCTGTTTTTGTAAGGTTTCAATGATTTGTTGACTATCGTTGTGAGGCGTTACTGTTAGATGCTGGGCACTGGTTGCTATCTCAAGTGTCAAATCACTGATGTTGCCGATGATATCCATATGCTGGGTAGACTGGGTTAAAAAGCGCGCAAGATATACATTGATAGCCACAAACGCTAGCACAAACAAACACAGCACCCCTAAGCTTTGTAAAAGAAGCCGATACCTTTTGGTACGCACCATATATTGAAACAAGCTATCGTTATTGCTGACTTTCACGTAATTACCCTAGAATAAGATAAATTAGAAAAAAACACCCTTAAAATAGTATCAAATACGCGTAAACTAGTCTGCCAATTTAGCGAAAACAAGCGTAAAAGTATCTTTAGCTTGAAAAAAAACCCATAATGACCATTGTCAGTATGGGTTTAACCAATGATATTAAAAGGGGTATTAAAGCAATAGTATCGAAGCCATATGATTAAAGCGTTAACTCATGTCTAAATTAACTCTTGTCTAAATTAGCTTATAGCTGTAACTCACTGATATCTGCAACCGTTAAAAACAACCCACGCACTTTTTTTAGCAACGCCAACCGATTGGCTTTAAGATTAGCATCTTCACTATTCACCATTACCTGCTCAAAGAAGTCATCCAATGGCTGCTGCAGTGTCGCTAGCGATTGTAAAATCTGGGTGTAGTTGGCGTTGTCAGTGTGTTGGTGGGGCTCAATACTTTGCGCTGCAGTTTGCACCGCTTGATACAATGCTTTTTCCGCAGGTTCTTGTAAATAAGCCGTTTGTACTTGGTTTGCAATCTCACCCTCAGCCTTGGCTAAGATATTGGCGACGCGTTTATTGGCTTCGGCAAGTTGTTTGGCGGGTGGCAAATCACGGAAGGCTTGTACGGCTTTGACGCGATGGTCAAAATCCATTGGTACTTGCGGTTGTAGCGCCTGTACCGCCATAATTGTATCCACGCTCACGCCTTGGTCTTCATACATGGCACGGTAGCGTGAATTGATAAACTCCATCACTTGTTTGAAAGTTTTTGGTAAGTCGTCAATTTTGCCTACATAACCCAATAAAGCTTGCTCAAGCAATACCACCAAATTTAATGGCAGTTGTTTCTCAATCAAGATACGCAGTACCCCAATCGCCGCGCGGCGCAGACTAAACGGGTCTTTTGAACCGGTTGGCGCTTGGTCAATACCAAAAATACCGACCAGCGTATCCAAACGGTCTGCTAATGCCAGCGCTGTTCCAATATTGGTCGCGGGTAATTTATCGCCGCTAAATTTTGGCAGATATTGCTCTTCGATTGCCGCCGCCACCGCTTCTGGCTCTTGGTTTAAACGCGCATAGTAAGTCCCTGCCACGCCTTGTAATTCTGGAAACTCACCCACCAAGGTACTGGCAAGGTCTGCTTTTGACAGCAAGCCTGCCCGTGCCGTTTGCTCAACGTCTTCGCCAATTTGGGTAGCAATAAAGGCAGCTAGCTTGGCAATACGCTCAGATTTTTCCCAAATTGTCCCTAACTTATCTTGGAATACGCGGGTTTTAAGATTTTCAGTCAGTGCAAACAATGGCTGTTTTTGGTCTTGTAAAAAGAAAAACTCAGCGTCGGCAAGGCGTGGACGTACCACTTTTTCGTTACCTTCAATCACTTGCGCTTTATCTTTACTGTCAATGTTACTGATAAAAATAAAATAAGGCTGTAATTTACCTTGGCTGTCAGTCAAACAAAAATATTTTTGATCCGCCTGCATGGTACTAATCAAGGCCTCTTGCGGCACTTGTAAAAATCGTGGTTCAAAGCTTGCGCGTAGCGCTACTGGATAATCGACCAATGCAGTGACTTCATCAAGCAAATCTTGCGGTACGATAGCGGTCGCACCTACTTCATCGGCAAGCTGTTGGACTTGCGTTTTAATCTGTTGTTGGCGTTTGTCAAAATCAGCGATGACGTGCGCCTTGGCAAGGTTTTGCTCATAGCTGTCCGCCGTGTCAATTCTAACCCTATCAGGATGATGGAAACGATGTCCGAGACTATAACGACCCAGTTCAATGCCCTGCGACCCTGTCTTACCCGACGTTAATCCTTGAATCGTTGCTGGCAGCACTTGGTCGTCTTTGAGTAGCACCAACCATTTGACAGGGCGAACAAACTCAGAACGCTCTGCGCCACTGCGCATACGTTTGGCAATCGGCAACTCATCTAAGGCTTTTTGAAAAATACTCGGCAACAACTCAGCCACAGGCTGACCGATGACATTCATTTCGTAGCCAATATAATCGCCTTTATCACCTTTGATGGTAATCAAATCCTTGACGTCAATACCCAAGCCTTGGGCAAACCCTTGTGCCGCTTTGGTTGGATTACCGTCCTTGTCATAGGCAGCTTTGACTGCAGGGCCGCGTTTTTGTTCGATTTTATCGGGCTGTTTTTCACTAATTCCTTGAATCTGCAAGGCAAGGCGACGCGGGGCGGCAAAGCTTTTAATGGTATCAAAGCGAATATTGGCATCTGTTAGCGATTGGGTGACATGGTCGTTAAGTGCATCGCGCAATGTTTTTAGATTTTTTGGGGGCAATTCTTCGGTGCCAAGTTCAAATAAAATAGTAGACATGCTAAAGCCTTGTTGATTCAAATAGGGTAAATATAGGCGATTATAGCAGAAATTTAAGCCATAAAAATGCCCCATCAGCGGGGCAAATCAAGAAAACCATCATCACAAAACGAAAATTAAACTTATCGGCTGGCGCTTGCCGAAGTCGTTACCGCGGTTGTAGCGACTGGCGTATTGACTGCCGCTTTTGGTTTGGCTTTGGCAGGATTGACCACAAAGTTAATCCCTAACAACAACAGCGTCACCCCTAAAATCGGGCGCAATTTTTTCTCAGGTAATTTACTGCTCAATAATGTGCCTACAATAATGGCAGGAATCGCGCCAATGAGCAAAAAGGTCAGCATGTGAAAATCCACACTGCCTGACAGCAAATGTCCGAGACCTGCGACCAAGGTTAATAGCACCGCATGTACCACATCCGTGCCGATGATGCGAATGAGTGGCAATTGGGGAAAAATCAGCACCAGCGCCATGACACCAAATGCCCCTGCCCCAACCGAGGATAAGGTCACTACTACCCCGAGCAATATGCCCATCAGCACCAATTTATATTTGGGGATTTGGGAGGTGAGACTGTCAGTTTGGTCAGTTTTGCGGTATTTGTCAAAAAACGCCTCGATACGGTTGCGAAAAATCAGCGAAATACCGGTAATGGTCAACATCACGCCCAATATCAAGGTCATGATTAGTTTGATGGCGTTGATATTACCCAAGTAAGTAGCGACGAGATAGTTGGTGACAATGGAGGCTGGAATACTACCAATGGCTAGCCATAGCACGATTGGCCAAACGACATTTGATTTTTTAAAGTGCACCACACCACCAAAAAACTTGGAAATAGCGGCGTATAGCAAATCGGTGCCAACAGCAATATGCGGCTCTACTTTTAGCAGTAAAATCAAAATCGGCGTCATCAGTGACCCACCGCCTACGCCCGTCACACCTACGCAGAATCCGACAAAAATACCCGCTAAAATAAAATAAAGTTCCACTCACCGCCCCTTGTTACCTGGCTTACTTGCTGCGGCTATTGTAGTAGAATAGCGCGTTGTTGCCCTGTGGCGATTTTTGATATAAATATGCGAGATTAGAATATTCTGATAATTTGATATTTTTTATTAGGATTGATAACAAAATAATCACTAAAATAAGGCAAGAAAAAAGGCAATAGAAACTATCTATTGCCTTTTTTAATTTGACCGTTCAAAGAAAATTTTTTGGTCGATGTGACAGAAGCTACTGTGATTTATCCGCTTCTTTCATCTGTTGTTTTGAAATAGCTTCTTTTGGTAGATATTTTTCTAATGCATCTGCTTTATGTGCGTCATCCGCCAATGGAAAGCCCAATTTGGCGCGCGTTTCTACATAGCTTTGCGCTACCTTACGTGCCAAGGTACGCACACGCAAAATAAAGCGCTGACGCTCAGTGACTGAAATCGCCCCACGCGCATCTAGCAAGTTAAAGGTATGTGACGCTTTGAGCACCATTTCATACGCAGGCAGCGGCAGATTAAGACCGACCAATTTGTCGGCTTGGCTTTCATAAAAATCAAACAACTCAAACATCTTTGCCACATCGGCATGTTCAAAGTTGTAGGTCGATTGTTCCACTTCGTTTTGGTGAAATACATCACCATAGGTGACACGACCAAACTCGCCATCCGTCCATACCAAGTCATACACACTGTCCACGCCTTGGATATACATGGCAAGGCGCTCAAGACCGTACGTGATTTCTCCTGTCACAGGAAAACATTCAATACCACCGACTTGCTGGAAGTAAGTAAACTGGGTAACTTCCATGCCATTGAGCCAAACTTCCCAACCAAGTCCCCATGCGCCAAGCGTTGGTGATTCCCAGTTGTCTTCTACAAAGCGGACATCATGCGTTAAGGTATCGATGCCAATCGCTTTGAGTGACCCCAAGTATAACTCTTGAATATCAGGTGGATTGGGTTTAAGTACCACTTGGAACTGATAATAATGTTGTAACCGGTTTGGGTTGTCGCCATAGCGACCATCGGTGGGACGGCGTGATGGCTGTACATAGGCGGCATGCCAACGCTCTGGACCTAATGCTCGTAAGAAAGTGGCGGTATGAAACGTGCCTGCACCCATTTCCATATCGTAAGGCTGTAACACCACACAACCTTTTTCTGCCCAATAATTTTGCAAAGTTAAAATCAATTGTTGAAACGTCATCATACGAGAATTACCACTATATAGTCGGTGATTAGGCAAACCGTGTTTATCAAAATAGTTGTCCACATGATTTTGATAAAGCGTCAGTTTTTTTAATTAGTCACATTAAAAATTTAAATTTTTTTGCGTCGCAAATAGCACTTAAAATAGGCGGTACAATTACCGAACGATATTTTTACTTAAAACGCCCAAAATAGCAAACTTATCCAATTTTTTAGCTAGATATATAGCCATGGTTATTGAGCAAATTAAAGGGTGAGCAAAACTACAAAGCATTAAAACAATATACATTTCGCGACAAATCAGTTACCGCATTTTAGCACTTTTTTACTAGATTTACGAAAATTCCTGTTACCCTTGAACAAGTGATTTCGACGATTAATTATTGCCTTTTTTTTAGCCGGTTTTAGCCTTTTTAATCGCTTGTTTTAAGATAAATCAGCCAAATTTGATACGTCATCCATTGTCGTTTTAGTTGGGTTTTGACTTTTAATTTTCATGTTTTACCGCCATAATAACCTATACAAGCTTTTACTTAAATTATCTTAAGTATTTGTTTTCAATAACTTTTCATGAGGTCAACCATGCTTATTTCGGCAAGTCTATTATTAGCTGCTACGTCGTTAACTTTTAACTGGTTGTTTTTAATCGTTCTAGTGACTGTCGGGATGCTAGCGATTGCGTTTACCCCTTATCGTTTTGTATTGGGCTATTTTATGTTGGGTATGGTGTACTGGATTTCGGTTGAAGGGCTGCATTGGGCAGTGGTCACGCTGTCATCGTTGACTGGTACAGATGCGTATGTGGCGGCAATTGGTCTATCGATGATTCCGATTGTGATAGCGTTAAATGCAAAACCCAAGTTTAACAAAACCGCAAGTCAAGCTACTACCAACCAAGCTATGTTAAAAAGTAGTGTTCAAATGAGCGCCGGTCATCGTCCTGTGGTGTTAGAAAAAGATACCGATTTTCATCAAAACTTTGTTCGTCATGCTTCTGTGTTTGACTCAAAACAATAATAACAACCCTATCCCCTTATTGCCAATTAGTAGCAGGTTATTTGACCCATCATGTTGATGGGTTTTTTATGGGGTTCAGCTTGATAAAAGCTAAAAGGCTCGCTGTGTAACGCTCTTTAAATACACAAATCAAACGCTTTGATTACAAAAAATGATACTGATATGTTAAACATTACTGTAACTTGGCATCGATGACCTTATAATATATTGTATAACAAAGCTATTAAATCGTTTGTAGTAGCGAATTATAATTTCTTTGAAATGAGTGACTTAAATATCGTCATTTATTTGAAGACCTTGCGCATTGCAATATCTATAAAATCTATAATTTTGGAGGACACGTATGTTATCTCAATTAACCCAAATCAAATCAGATCCCCTTGACGTATTATTGTTTGCCGTTGGTTTGCGTTTAACCCAACTTGCCAAAACAGGCGATGACAAATTTAAAGGCTTATTAGAAAACCGTAATTTTACTATTCAACTCGGCAGCGACGCGGAACAAACGTCACGTTACTACCAAATCAATAACGGTACTTTTAGCCAACATGCAGGTCCAGCCAAAGAGCCAACGTTGACGATTACCTTTAAAGACTCAATGACGGGTGTAAAATTGCTCACTAAAGGTGAAGCGACAGCATTTATGACGGGCATCCAAAATGGCGATTTAAAAATGTCGGGTGATTATTCACTGCTGATGTGGTTTAACCAAATCGCAAAATTTATTGTGCCAAAAGTACCTGAGCCACTTAAGCCTGTGGTTGAACAAGCAAAACCCTTGATTGAGAAAGCCACACCTTTTGCCAAAGAACTTTGCAGCAAAGCTATGGCAATGATTGGGGGTATGAGCGCAGGTAAAGCATCTGGCAGCAGCAAATACTTTAATGAATCAAACATCAAAGACGTTAATGCTGACAGCGAGACACAAGCAAGCAAATTAGAGATCCTTAAGGCGAAAGCGGCTGAAATCAAAGATGATGCGGTGGAAAAATTTGATGAGCTAAAAACCGAAGCCAAAGAAAAAATCGATGCACTTAAAGAAGATGCGAGCGAAAAATTAGCGGATATTAAAGACACAGCTAATGAAAAACTTGGCGAAACCAAAGAAAAATTGGATGAAGTTAAAGCGCAAGCGGCTGATAAAATTGATGACGCTAAAGAAACTGCCACTGAAAAATTGGATGAAGCAAAAGCAGCTAAAGATGATAAACTTGCGGATGCTAAAACCAAGCTTGAAGATGTCAAAGACCAAGCGGCTGAAAAATTAGCCGATGTTAAAAGCCTAGCGGGTGAAAAACTAGATGAGGCTAAATCAAAGGTTGAAGAATTAAAAACCCAAGCCGATGACAAACTAGATGCGCTAAACGATGAAGCCAAAGAAAAAATCAGTGAGGCAAAAGATAAAGTCGAACAAGCTAAGCAAACGCTAACAGACGAAACAGCCAGTGATTCTGACGCATCCGATAACAAAGCCATCGAAGAGAAGTATGAAGCGGCTAAGGATACTACTAACGCTCAAGATAGTACCGCTAAAGCTGAAGATAGTACGGCAGAGGATGATAGTATCCGTCCTGACAACGTGTTTGCTAAATCAGCGGATAATGACAACTTAACACCTGCGCTGCGTAAATCGGCTGAAATTGAGGCAAAGCATGCGTCTGATGAGGTCATTGCCGATAATGTCAAAACTAGCGCAGTCACTGATGATAAATCACCTATCACCAATATTTCAATCACTCGTGGTGATAGCTCACAAGAAAAATAAGCCATTGTCATTAAATTATAAAAAACAATCACTTTAGGTGGTTGTTTTTTTTGTCTTTAAGTCTTGCTAGTATTGTGTTTGTGTTTTATTAACTTGATTTTGCGCCCCCTATTTGTAGTAAAAGACAAATAATCATTAGCAACATACCCAACCAACCAATAGGAGAGAAAACCTCTCCAACTACAATAACCGCAAGTATCGTTGCTACGATAGGCTCCAATAATGTAATTAACGTCGCTTGGCTCGCCTCAATGACTTTCAGTGCTTGACCAAAAAGTAAATACCCTATAAACATTGGTG
This sequence comes from Faucicola osloensis, assembly GCA_016888885.1. Lineage (GTDB taxonomy): Bacteria > Pseudomonadota > Gammaproteobacteria > Pseudomonadales > Moraxellaceae > Faucicola. Next base: position 2,062,146 of record CP069437.1, on the reverse strand, counting down.
CAATTGCCATGTATAAAGCAACTGCTATATGTTTACCATCTAAAAATAGGTTATCGCCTGTAAACAGTAATGACGGTAACAATACGATTGCGGAGAGACCAAACATACTTGCCATGGCAGATTTAGCGTTTACGCCTGTCTCTATCAGTTGCCGTGCTGACCACGAGTACGTGGCATACGTTAATCCTGCAATCAAACCTAGTAATATTCCCCATTTTTGATTGTTCGCCCCTATATCTAAGTCAATATTTTTAGTTTGCCCTATAGTCAGTAAACTGACACCCACGGCACCAAATAGAAAACTTACTACCCATTTTTTATTAATCTTTTTATTGCTGATTAGACGCTCCATCATGACCGTAAAAAATGGCGCGCTAGCAATTGTGATAACCGTTCCGATAGCGACACCCGCTAGACGCATAGAAGAATAAAAGGCTAATGGGTAAATGACAATACATATCGCTCCTACTAATAAGACCTTAAGCTGAGAAGTTAATTTTATCTTATCATGAACGATGTGTTGTATAGCGTTTACTACTAGCAGTATACCAGCCACACCCATGGCAAATGCACCCGTTGCTAAGGGACTGACATCAGGGGTTAAAGCGGATACAGTCCCTGTTGTACCCCAAAGAATACTAGCAATCACTACAAATACAATAGCGCTCAAACTGGATTTCACCTGAAACATCATAAATACTCTCAAGGTTATATTGAATAATACTATTATAGAGGGCTATTGATATTGGATTTTGCAGATTGGACGGTTTTGTTGATTACTCAGACGCGTTTTACTTAGAAAATTCTAGAAGGTGGGATACCGAAATACTTTGAGAAACGGCGACTAAATGCGCTGACATTCGTGTAACCCACTAATTCAGCAATGATAGCAATGGGGGAATCAGTATGTAGTAATAAAGCTTGGGCTTTTTGCATTCTCAGCTCTGTAATGTACGCAGTTACTGTCTGACCCGTCTGTGACTTAAAGTTCTTTTTAAACTGGGTAGCACTCAAACAAGCAATATTTGCTAAAGCTTCTATCGATAAGTTATGAGAAAGATTGTTATTAATATAGTCCACGACCTCTCTAATTCTATGGTCATACTGAACAAATAATTGTTGTTCTTCTAACAGTCTGTAGAAAGTAGTAAACATCAATGTTTCAATTTCAGTATGAACTTGGTTCTTTAACTGACTTTCAGCGAACTCTAAAAATAATAATAATGTTGAGCTGATTGAAAAGACAATTTTTTCCGAATCAAGAATATGATCTGGTAAAAAATCTGTATCAACCACAATGAATTTTGCATTTTCTTCAGCATTAAAATAATGTTCTTCGTATGCTTTGATTACAACACATTCCCTTGGTGTAACTTTACCAATATAGTTTTCAACCTCAATGTTTATAACGCCTCGAAGCGGTAAAACAATTTGATGAAAGTTATGAGAATGCCCTTTGGTTTGATGACTATAGGATCTAACTGAGAGCGTGTTTATCATTTGTTTCTCTGCTTATCATTTTTTCTCTATAGCCCCGCTTAATAAAAATAATACGTCAAACGCTCACTGTATGTAACAATGAAGTATTTCGCGCCTATCATGCGCTTAACAAATGAAACCGTTGAGATTATTAGCCTGTAGCTACCGTGATTTTTGCCGTCAAACCCGTACAGTTTAGAAATATGGCAATGTCCCTATTTGAATTACCTGTAAAACCGCTAAAATTGTTATAAAATTTTGGATAGGTATAAGTTCGGCGTTTAAGCCATTTTTTCAAGTAACGCCATGTTGTCATGGTAAGCCTGTTTTGAGGGATTTATCAATTTCGGCTGCCTACATTACTGACTGATTGACTGATGGATTAGGCAAAAATAAACCATCTAAAAGTTGGTAGTCGTTTTGGTGGCCATTTATATGGTATCGTTATTTGTCGATGATATATCTATTTGTCATCATAGCCTTGAAGCCTTTTATTATCAAGGTTTGCTGTTAGCGTTTGCTTGACAACGTTTTTATCGATTTTCGTGTGAATTCTGCTTTAGGTGGTTGTTTTTTTTTGGTATGATGAGACACCTTTTATCATTTTAAGCTTTGTTTTAATTAGGATTATAGCTGTCATGGCAGACTTATTAACAACTCAACAATCAGAGCAACCGATTGGCACCACACTGACCACCCAAATCCGCCCAACTCGCGAGCAAATCCAAGCTTGGTTTGAACTACCTTTGATGGATTTACTGTTGCTCGCGCAAAACAAACTTCGCGAACACTTTCCACCCAATGCGGTACAAGTCAGTACCCTGCTATCAATAAAAACAGGCAATTGTCCTGAAGATTGCGGCTATTGCTCACAGTCAGGACATCATAGCACCGACTTACAACCTGAAAAGAAAATCGAAGTACAAAAAGCGATTATCGAGGCCAAAAAAGCCAAAGCCGCTGGCTCTAGCCGTTTTTGTATGGGTGCAGCATGGAAGCACCCAAACGATAAAGATATGCCCTATGTGGTTGAGCTGATTAAAGAAGTCAAAGCATTGGGGTTAGAAACCTGTATGACGCTTGGCATGTTATCGGGTAACCAAGCGCAAGTACTTGCTGAAGCGGGACTGGATTACTACAACCATAACCTTGATACCTCACGCGAGTACTATGACCATATCGTTTCCACCCGTAGTTATGATGACCGTCTAACTACCCTTGACCATGTGCGCCAAGCAGGCATTAATATTTGCTCAGGCGGTATCATCGGTATGGGTGAAAGTCGTGATGACCGCATCGACCTGCTGACAGAATTGGCTAATCTGCCAAAACCCCCTGAATCAGTCCCAATCAATATGCTGGTACCGATTGAAGGCACGCCGATTGCAGATCAGCTGCAAGGCACGCGCTTGCCTGTGCTTGAGTGGATTCGCACCATTGCTGTCACGCGCCTTGCTTGCCCAACCAGCTATGTGCGTATTGCCGCAGGTCGTGAAGGCCTAACCGATGCCGAGCAAGCCATGCTGTTTATGGCAGGTGCCAATTCGTTCTTTTATGGGAATCGTTTATTGACTACCGACAATGCTACCACCAACCATGATGATCAGTTGATTGCCGATTTAGGCTTGACGGTTGAGAAAGCCGAGCCTAGACAAATCCCGGTAACCAACGCGATGAATGGTCGCATCGGGAGTTTGGCTGTCGTTTAATAGCCCAACAAACCGCCGAAGTGGCGGTTTTTTCTTAGATGCTTTAACGATGCCTTAACAGAGTTCAACAGTATGTTAGTCAATTTTTCCCTTCAATCAGCCCTTGATGAACAGCGCCAAAAAGACCTGTATCGTCAACTGACACCCATTCGTCATGGCGTGACGCCCACCATTGACATAGATGGCAAAACTTACGTCAACTTTGCCAGCAACGATTATTTGGGACTTGCCACCGACCCGCAGCTCATACAAGCGTTTAGCCAAGCTGCAAAAACCATCCAGCAAGTCGGTAGTGGCGCGTCGCACCTGATTACGGGGCATACGCTTTGGCATGAACAATTGGATACCACCCTTGCCCAAGCGACAGGCTATGAACGGGCATTAACTTTTAGCACAGGGTATATGGCAAATGTCGGTGTGATTCAAGCGTTGTGTGGTAAAGACAGCGTGATTTTTAGCGATAAGCTCAACCATGCGTCCATTGTCGATGGGGCAATCCTTAGCCGTGCCAAAATCATGCGTTTTGGGCATCGCAATTATAGCCAATTAGAGCAGCTGCTTTCGCAAAGTAGCGCTAAGCAAAAGCTAATTGTCACCGATCATATTTTTAGTATGGATGGCACCATTGCCGATTTGGATGCGCTGCATGCGTTAGCTACTCGCTATGAATGCGCCTTGATGGTAGATGATGCCCACGGTTTTGGGCTGCCCTATCAAGCTTATAAAAAAGCCCAACCGCAAGCGGATATCTATATCGGCACCTTTGGTAAAGCGATAGGTACCAGTGGCGCATTTGTCGCAGGTTCGAGTGAGCTGATTGACTATGTGACCAATTTTGCCCGTTCATTTATTTATACCACGGCGATGCCCCCTGTACTTGCCAGCGTGACTAAAACCAGCATAGCCATGTCGCACACCGATACTTTGCGCAGCGATCAATTGCTTGCCAACATCAAACAGCTCAGTCAAGGGCTATTGCAGCAAAATTGGCAAGTAGCTATTGATAATCAAATACCGACCACAGCCATTATTCCTGTGGTCATTGGCAATAATGATAGAACCCTGCAGCTTGCCAACGCGTTAAAATCTCGCGGTTTTTGGGTGTCAGCCATCCGTCCACCCACGGTGCCGGTAGGTACAGCACGGCTACGCTTTTGCGTGAGTGCTCGTCATAGTGAACAACAAATCTCGGATTTACTTACTGTCATGCAAACTTTAAAATAACGGCTATTTGTAGACTTTTTTAGGGCAAGGTTGTTTAGAGTAAGCTGATTTAGAATAAGCTTATTTTGGGTAAGCTTGTTGAGCTGCATCATCATCGGGGTAAGCAATGACAGAATATTTTTTATGGTTTAAAGCCTGGCATGTGATTTCATTGGTGTGTTGGTTTGCCGCGATTTTTTATCTACCACGCTTGTTTGTGTATCATGCCATGAGTGCCGATAAAATCAGTCAAGAGCGATTTGCATTGATGGAGCGTAAACTGTATCGCGGCATCATGACACCTGCGATGATTGCCACTTGGATTTTTGGCTTGTGTATGTTGCTACCCAATTGGGACAGTTATAAAACCCAAGTTTGGCTACATATCAAGCTGGTCTGCGTCATTGCGTTGACGGTATATCATGTAGCTTGTGGTCGATTTCGCTTAAAATTGATTGATAACCCTAACTATAAAACCCATGTTTTTTGGCGGTGGTTTAATGAGGTGCCTGTGTTTATTTTAGTCGCCGTGGTGATTTTGGTGATTGTTAAACCGCAATTTGGCGCGTAATCATTTTGGCACTTCATGGGTTAAATCATAGCGCAAGCGTTCAATCATAGAAGATTGCCATGATTGCCTGCGCTATGTTCGGTGAGCGCAAGGTGTAAATACGGGTCAAGGTCAGCTTGTTTGAGCAGCCAATCGACATAATCAGGCGGCAAGTCTTTAATAGCAACCCCTTTATGTTTGCCAAAGCGCATTACCGTGGGTTTTCGGGCATGTTCACTGGCTTGATACAGCTGTGCCATATCGGTGATGCGATGCTGATAGCAGATAGCTTTTAAGACCAAAAAGGTAAACCAAATATCGTATTTGGCACCATGCGCGAATTTGATATTTTTCTTGGCAACCTGCGGCTCAAAAAAACACAGTAGCGCACCTAAACTATGGCTATCTAACTGCGGAAAAAAATGCCGCGCCAGTGCCAAAGTGCAAATACGCTTAATGCTCGACAAATCACAGTCAGCATTGGTGAGCACTTCAGCATCAAAGTCGATATTGTGCCCAATGAGATACTCGCAGTCTTTTGGTAACTGAAAATCAGTATGCGGCGGCTTGTCTGCCACATCGTCGTCAAAAATCCCTGTGATGGCTTGGCTACCCAAAGTAATTTTTTTGTGTGGGTTAAAGCGCTGCTCAAAGGCGTTGTGGGTCTGTAGTATCAGCTCGCCTGCTGGGCTAAACACCACGCCAATGTAGGCGATTTCGGTCGCATGTGGCTCAACCAATCCATGCGCTTCTGTATCTAAAATATAACTACTCATAACCTTAAAACTTACTAAATCGCTCAATTCACCCGTTGTAGACAATCATCATACACGATTTGGCAATAGCTTCCTTAGGTTTTCAGTATCTTGAGTTTTCGGTATTTTAGGTACATCAATCGCTGTCTAAAGGTCTTGCTTGGTATTTACCACCTCGCGAATCCTGTTAAATTAGCCGGCTTATCCAAATTTACCAACTCAACCAACAAGGGTATGGGTCTCAGGATAACGAATACGGGTCGGTTTAGGGGTGGCAATAAAATACGCCAAGGTTAACGGTCCAAGACGCCCCATATACATCATAAACATAATCACACATTGCCCAGGCTCACTCAAGGTCGGGGTGAAATTTCGCGATAACCCGACTGTTGCCGATGCCGATATCACTTCAAATAAAATATCAACCAAGTGCCCTTCTGGCTCACATATGGTTAAAATAAATGCCGCTAAAGCAATCATCAAAATCGAGGTGCTCATCACCGCAAACGATTTTTTTACCAAGTGATCAGAGATAGCACGATGAAAAATCGTCACTTGCGGGTGCTGACGCAAATATGCCCTAGTCGATGCTAGGATAACCACAAAGGTACCGATTTTGATACCGCCACCTGTGGACATTGAGCCTGCACCAATAAACATCAATATAAAGGTCAATAACGTACTGGCATCTGTCACTTGGCTATAATCAATATTATTAAAACCTGCGGTACGTGACGTCACCGCCATAAACCAAGACGCAAACCACTGCCCAGCTTCGCTCAATCCGCCAATGGTTTTGGCGTTATGACGCTCAAGTAACCAATACATCATACAACCAATGATATTGAGCGCTAACGTGCCCAAAATCATGACCTTGGTGTGCAGGGTAAATTTTTGCCAGCGCTTGTGTTTGATGATATCTAAAATCACCAAAAACCCGATACCGCCTGTGATAATCAGCAAACTTATGATAAAACTAATCATCGGCTGGTGCACATAGGCAGTCATATTGTTGCCATTTAGCGCAAAACCTGCATTGTTAAATGCTGAGATACACAGAAAAAACGCTTCATACATCGCATCTTTTAGCCCTTTTAGCGGTGCTAAAAATAGCGTTAACCCTAAAAAACCCAAGCTCTCGGTGATAAAGGCAATTTTGATTACCGCTTTGGCTGTACTGCCAATCTGGTTGCTATGGGTACCCAACGCTTCTTGCGCCGTGATGGAGCCTGATAATCCCATTTTACCTTGCAAACTGGTCAATACCAAAATTGCAAAGGTCATAAAGCCTAGACCGCCAAATTGAATCAGCGCGGCTATCACCAGTTGTCCAAACGTGGTATAGTTGGCGGTATCTACGACATTTAGCCCCGTGACGGTCACCGCAGACGTCGCGGTAAAGGCTGCAGCTAGGATACTAATCGGTTGAATCGTTGCGATTGGCAATGACAACAAAACCGTACCCATCACGATTAACGCTAAAAACCCCAAGGACAAAATCGCAGGCGATGACAACTGCAGTCCCTGTTTGGTAGGCGGCTCTGGGTCGTGAGTACTGGGTTTTGATTTATCAACAAACTTTGGTTTGGCGTCTTTTTTGACTTCACGAAACGGCATATCTACACCTAATTACCTTTTTTACGTGAGTGGTGGGTTAAATAGCCGTTTGCCGAATGGCTTTGGCAAGGCGACGCAGCGCTTGGGTATCGCCCCCTACCACCAATTTATCCCCACCTTGAAAGAAAAAGCCATCGGGTAATTGGTTAAAGATTTGCTGGTTGCGTTTTAGCATGATAAAGATAATATCAGGATGGCTATGTTGTACATCCGACCACGGATGCCCTCGCCACTGCTCAGGCGGGTCTAGGCGAACCAAAAACTGCTCGTCACCCAATGCCATGTATTGTTTGACCATCGGATAGTTCATTTTTTGGGCAATACGAATCCCCATGTCTTGTTCGGGGTGAATAATATTGTTCACGCCTAAGCTTTTTAGGATTTGGTGATGGGAGTCGGCTTTGGCTTTCACCCATAGGTTTTGTACGTTCAGGCTTAGTAGGTTGAGTGTACATAGCAAGCTGGCTTCAAGGTTATCACCAATGCTGACGAGCACCCCGTCGAAACTTGCAAGGTCAAGCTCTTCTATGGTGTCTTTGTCGGTGGCGTCAGCAATCACGGCACGGGTGACATATTCACTGATGTCATCGACCAGTTTTTCATCAATATCAATCGCTAGGACTTGGTTGCCCAGTTTTTCAAGCTCTTTAGCACAGGTAATACCAAAAACACCCAGTCCGATAATGGCAAATTGCATTTTGATTTTTCCTTTATGATGAATTTTTATTCTTTGCTCGGTAATAAATCTATCAAGTAGCTTTCAATTTCATTTTTTCTTTTTTTACCCCAAGCAGATGGATGATGTAGTCTATAACAGATAGCATCATTATCTGGCAACTTAAAAGACCATAAATCTTCAACTTTGAAACCTTCAAATGGTTTCTTATCCGTTAATTTATCATTTGGAAAATACTGTCTTCGAGCTTGTACACCTTCATTACCCGTTGCAAAAATAATATAATCGGGTTTTAAAATTTCAATTTGGGCTTTTAATAATTCTTCAGAAATTTTTACAACACCATTAATTAAATTTTTATTTTTTGAGTTATTAATGTGCCCTTTATCATAATCAAAAGCATACACATTCGACCAAAGCAAACCTTCCTTACCACTTTTATTTGCTATTTTCTTTAGAAAATTAAAAAAACCTGCACCTTGCGCTTGTGAGCCATCCATTGTTTTAACAAAGTAATTATGACTTTTATCCATTAATTTTTGGATATAATCTTCATCGTAAACGTTGGAATTGAACTGCTTATTGCTGGTCAGCCAATCATTTGTCTCTCTACCAACTATCATAATTTTATTTTTTGCGCTTTCATAGTTATCAGTTACAGGCGTTAAAAATAGTTTAGATAATTTTTCTATACCTAAAGTGCTGTCTAAAAACTCTTGATTTTCTTTTACTATTGCTAAATAACGATTAAATAATTGTTGCTTCAAACTCACGATAAACACCTTTTATGCTATTCAATTAAATCCAAAAAAGACTTTTAGATAATGACCTATTTCCCCATCTTTCCAAATATTTTCAGCTTCTTGAAAATTTATCGCAGTGAGTATATCGTCATTTTCTGTTAACAAGCCACTATCTACAATACCTTGTATAACTTGTCCATGATTTTCAAAACCATAAACTTCTGATTGTGCGATTTCAACTATCAAAACGCCATTAACTTTAGAATTTGGCTTTTTCGATAGAACCTTTTTCAAATTATTATCAATTAACTCTGCTATATTTTGCCCAGTTTGACAGTATTCAACAAATATTAAATAACGGTTCTTTTGCAAAAAATACTCAACATCCATAGCATTTAAATAGATAAACCCATAATCAGCTAACATCATGTCAAAGGCTTTAAAGACGTTTTCAACTTGATTATCACGGCAGTAAATAACATTATCAGCTAATGCTAAAATCTCTTTATCTACTTGCTCATCAACTTGTATAGCAATCAATTGCTTACAATTCACTTGCTGTCGATAAATTGAAATGGCTTGAGAGGTGATTTGATTATCAATCACAAAAAACGTTATCAATGTTTGATAACTCGGCTGGCTTTGGGCTTGATAGACGTCGAAAAATCGGAATTCTCTATCTAATGCATCTTTAAATATTGTGCTTTGATGAAAATTAAAGCCCATTTTAATTTCTCATTATTTTTTAGCGCGCTGACGGCTGGCTTCATACAGCACCATGCCAGTGGCGACACTGACATTTAAGCTTTGGATTTGCCCATGTTCATTGCCAGGCATCGGAATATAAACGAGCTGGTCGCAGGTATCTGCGGTCAAACGGCGAATACCGTCACCTTCTGAGCCCATCACAATCGCCACATCACCTGTCAAATCACAGTCTTGCACGGGCTTTGCCGTGTCATCGAGAGCCGTACCAAACACAAACACCCCTTGTCTTTTGATGTCAGTGAGCGTACGCGCAAGATTAGTGACTTGGATAAAAGGAATTAATTCCACCGCACCGACGGCGACTTTTGCCACGGCTGGGGTGATGCTTGAGCTATGATTTTTGGGAATAATGACGGCTGAGACGCCCATTGCCACGGCGGTACGCAAACACGCGCCAAGGTTATTCGGGTCGGTGATTTGATCAAGCACCAGTAGTAATAGCGGTTTTCGCTCGGCTTGGTGTTTGTCGACGAGGTATTTGAGATCTGCCTCATCTTGGAGTTCAGCAGGGCGGGCTTGCAATACCACGCCTTGATGCTGCGGACTTTCTGCAAGTTTGGTGAGTTTGTCTTTGGCGCTGATTTGTATCGCAATCCCGTAGGTTTGGGCAAGCTCGGTGATGTTGGCTATCGTGGCATCATCTTGTTTTTTACCGTCTTGAATAAAGAGTGTCAACCCATCGATACCGCGGTGTTGCAATATGGATTGCACGGCATGAATGCCATAAAAATAACTCGGTTTTGCCATGATTGATGACCCTTTTTTCAATTTTATATTTGCCTTACCCCTAGCCTTGTATATTATCCGTTAGCCTTCTAGGTGGCAAATGTACTGCACAATTGCTTCATTACGTAGCTCATAACTGCTATGCCCTTCGACCAAGAATGCTTGACCGGCACGGTAATAAGTAAATTCTTCCTCGCCTGCCAGTTTGACTTCACACTCGCCTGCCAAAATTTCGATACGTTCAGATGAGTCGGTTTTAAATTCATAGGCGGGCACATCGGCATCACAAGGTAGCACGATTCCTAGCATTTTTTTGCGTCCATCTTCAAACCAAACGGTCCGACTAAAAGTACGACCTTCATAGTAAACATTCGCTATTTTTTCTACCGATACATGGTCGAAACGATTAGGTGACGTCATGAGATTCTCCTTAAAATACACAGTCAGTTGACTTGATAACGCTGCCTTATTATAAAGATGGGCAGGTCGTTTTGCGGCAAACCGCTTTTTTTAGTCGACAAATGGGTTTTATAATCAAACGCAGTCCGTGACTTGTCGCAATCAGCCAATGCTATTGCCGATAGATTGTTAACGGTTGATAAAAAATTATGTTCCGTTATCCTTATGCAGACGTTGTTTAGAGCAATAGGATAGCATCAAATTTAGTCAACTTTTATGACAATCTATTATAACAATCTATGTTTTATGACAATCGATGAAACCGCCCTCAACTTAACTAGGCGAAGATTGCTAGACACAGATACCCATCAAAGATAGCCAGCTGACGGAAATTTGGATTTTTGCGTTGCTTATTTTGTAATTGTCCCAATTATGCTATTGTTTAGTGTGAAACAGCTAGATGGAATTTTTACTGATTTTTGAAGACTTGTCTAGGATTATTGTGAGCTTTTCATGAGAAGGTTACAATAAAGTTTTTGCAAATTTGACCGCCAATGTGCCACTCTTAACGTCAATGATAGGATTGATATGCTGACACAGTTAACCTTACAAAATTTAGCACTCGTCACCAATGCTGAAATTGAGATGAATGCTGGATTTAACATTATCACTGGCGAGACAGGTGCTGGTAAATCATTGTTGCTTGACGCCTTGACCTTGTGCGTGGGTGGTCGTAGTGACGCAGGTTTGATTCGGCATGGACAGACCACGGCAGACGCTTTTGCAGAATTTAATATCGGTCAATTACCTAAAGTCATTGCATGGCTTAGTGAGCAAAATTACCCATTCGAAGACGATACGCTGCTGATTCGCCGGCAACTTGCCAACCAAAACGGTACGCTTCGTAGTAAAGCTTGGCTCAATGGCATGCCCATTAGTATGAATGAGCTTAAAACTTTGGGTGGGTTACTGGTCAATATTCACAGCCAACACGCCCAGCAAAGTTTGCTACGTCCGCAATTTGTGATGGAATGGCTTGATAGCGCGACGGGCTTAAATAGCCAAGCAAACGACGTGAAACAAGCGTTTTTGCAGTACGAACGCCTTAAGTCACAAGCCGCGCAGCACGCCAAAGACGAGCAATTGCGCCAACAGCAAATTCAGCTATTGAGCAATCAATTAGCCGATATCGAGCCAATTGCCACTGTCTTATACAGTGAACTTGAAGCTGAATACGATGAATTATCTAACCTTGAAAACCTCATGCAGCAAGCCGCCTTGTCGGTGCAACTACTCGATAATGACAGTGACGAGCCCGATGTGATAAGCCTGCTTAATCGGGCGATTAAACTGTGTGAAGCACAGACTGAGCTTAGCCAAACCTATGCTGATTGTGTTGAACAGTTGTATTCAGCACATACCCAAATCGCTGAAGTCGCTAGCACCTTGAGCAATTATGCCGAAGGGCAAAGCCTTGACCCCAAACGGTTAGCGCTACTTGATGAGCAGTTATCGACGTTCCACCGACTCGCGCGTAAATATCACACCACCCCCGAAAGCCTTGTTGAAGACAGCCAAGCCTGGCAACAGCAATTAGATGATTTGCAATCGGTGATGTCGCCTGAAGCGATGGCAGAGCAAATTGAAGAAGCTTATCAAGCCTACTTGCAAAAAGCCCAAGCGTTGGATGACAGTCGCCGAGCCAATGCCACGATGTTAGCTGAAGCCCTAGTCGCACGGTTAAAAGCGTTGGCATTGCCCAATGTGCAAGCGGCATTTGAATTTACCCCACTTGATAAACCGCAAAGTATCGGGTTATCGCAAATCGAACTGCTATTTAGTGCCAATGTCGGTATGCCGATGCAACCGATTCATAAAATCGCCTCAGGTGGTGAATTATCACGGTTAGCCCTTATCATGCAAGTCATTGATGCGCAAGGGGTTTGCCGTAATACGACGACCGATATGGCAACCACCACCCGTCAGTTATTGGTATTTGATGAAGTGGATGTGGGTATCAGTGGTGGCACGGCGCAAGTGGTGGGCGAATTACTGCGTGAGCTGGGTGAAGAACAGCAAATCATTGCTATCACTCACCAATCGCAAGTCGCGGCACAAGCCCATCAGCATATTTTGGTGTACAAAACCCAGCAAGAGAAAGCCCAGTCTCACTTAAAAATCCTGTCGGGCGATGACCAAGTGCGGGAATTAGCGCGCATGTCGGGCGGGGTCAATATTACCGAGGACACGCTCAAACACGCGCGCAGCTTGCTAGCAAGTCGCCGTGTGAGTTAATTTAATATCGCCTGTCGCTTTTTAATGTTTATCGTTTTTAATGTTTGCCGCTCTTAAGTCGCTTTTAATTAGGTATGCCACTGAATGTCAAAAAACCAAAATCTTACCAACCATTTTTTGATAGCCTCGCCCAATATTGACGGCGGGATTTTCTATCAATCTTTGGTCTATATTTGCCGTCAAGACCAACAAGGCACGTTAGGGCTGGTAGTTAACAAACCCATCGAAACCAGCAACGTCGCCAAATTGTTTGAAGAATTAAATATTGATGTGACAGTCACCGACTTGCACCGAAAATTACCCTTAGATGGAGGTCCTATGAACCCGGAAGTTGGGTTTGTGCTGCATACTGGACAGCCAGATTGGGTATCTTCGTTTGCCATCACCGAAAACGTCTGTATCACTACTAGCAAGGATATTTTACAAAGTATCGCCAATGGTCAAGGCGTTGAGCATTTTGAGCTTTGTCTGGGTCATGCCAGCTGGGGAAAAGGGCAGTTAGAAGAAGAAATCAACCAAGGCGATTGGTTTGTTTTGCCGGCATCAATGGGGCTATTGTTTGATATTGACCATCAGACTCGCTGGCAAGTCGCCGCTCAGCAGTTGGGCGTTGATTTTAACAAACTGAGTACGGATATCGGGCATGCTTAACCTGACTATGGCGCAAAATACCCATCACACCCACACTATCGAAACGGTGATGGGGCTTGATTTTGGCATCGCAAAAATGGGTATCGCCTTGGGCAATACCTTAACCCAGACCGCAAGCCCGTTGATGCAGTTTAAAATGGATAATGGCAAACCCAATTGGGATGAATTGCTAAAAATTATCGAGTCATGGCAAGTAAGCACCATCATCGTCGGTTTGCCGCTGAATATGGATGGCACTGCATCTGAGCTTGGCAATCGTGCCAAAAAATTTGCTCGTAGGCTCAAGCACCAGCTCGAAGAAGCGCATCGACCACGCCCGATTATTTTGGCAGATGAGCGCTTAACTAGCCGTGAAGCCAAAAATTTGGCTTGGGAATACGGGCTAATCAAAAGTGACAAAGAGCCGATTGATAGTATCGCCTCAGCGATTATGCTTGGCAGTTGGCTTAGAAGTGGCGAAGGAGCGCTATTATCATGACTCAATTGAATGCACCTGCTACGCCAACGACCAAAGGCTTTTCTGCCCCTGTTATTGGTTTGATTGAACAGGCGCAGCGACTCAACAAATGGTCAATTTATCTGGTTTATTTGGCAATTGCGCTATTTTTATTATTTGGTACCCTAAAGAGCTTGTCACAGTTTAAGGACAGTCAAACGATTTATACTTTGTTTCATTGGGTGCCTTACGGACTCGTTGGACTGACCATACCGCTATCCTGCTATGTGGCGTTTATTTTATACCGTTACCGTTTAAGCCAGCCGAGCATGCTTGCGCTGTGTATCGGTATGGGATTTGGCTTGTTTGTTATCAGTAGCTATGTCGCCCTAGCCGCCTGGATTGGGGTGGCGTTTATGTTTAAAGCCAATTTAACCCGTTTTTTTAATTTTATCCAAGAAAGTCGACAAGCAGAGAGTCAACATGCCTGATGCCAATTACCAACTCGATACCCAAGGGCTGATTTGCCCAGAGCCGATTATGCTGCTGCATAAAACCGTTCGTAAAGCGCAGTCGGGGGAAGTGATTCACGTCATCGCCACTGACCCTGCGACCACGCGCGATATCCCCAATTTTTGTCGTCATCTGGGGCATGAACTTATTGAGCAGCAAGACATCATCAACCCCCAACAACACCAAAACCCTGATCCGTATGCCAATGTGTATCATTACTGGATTAAGAAAAAAGCTGGTTAAAAAAACGCCCCCTTATCCCGAGATTTCAAGTCATTTATGTCCCAAGTCGCCGCTCGCCAACCTCGCCAAGTCAAAGCCTTACACCTTCATGATGAGCCCAGCTATATTCAGCAGTTTCGCCAAGAATTGCTGACGCGGGGACTTGCCACCAATACGCGCAATGCTTATATTCGTGACTTGATGCTGTGCGAAACCACCTGTAGCAAAGCCATCACCCGTTGGGACGCCAGTGACGTGTTGGCTTGCCTAGCGGCGCTCTATAAACAAGGTAAAACAGCGCGCAGCCAAGCGCGTGCCTTATCATCGCTCAAACAGTTTTTCTTATGGCAAATCAACGCCAATCAGCGTGATGACAACCCGTGTGAGCATATCAAGACCCCAAAACTTGGACGTGCGCTGCCCAAAGATTTATCCGAAAGTGATGTCGACGCCCTACTCGCCAGCCCAGACACATCGACCCCATTGGGCATGCGTGACCAAGCCATGTTTGAAGTGCTGTATGCCTGCGGGCTACGTGTCTCTGAGCTTATTCATTTATCGTTAAGTGAAGTCAATCTCAATGCTGGCTGGTTACAGGTTACCGGTAAAGGTGATAAGACTCGGCTGGTACCCCTTGGTGAAGTGGCGATTGATGTATTGACCGATTATTTGACCGTAGCGCGACCGCAACTGTGTATCATGAAAAATGGGCGAGAAAGTCGCTGCCAAGCGGTATTTTTGACCCAACAAGGCGGCTACATGACCCGCCAAAACTTTTGGTATGCCATTAAACGCTACGCCAAGCAAGCCGGCATCGACAGCGAAATTTCTCCGCATACCTTACGTCATGCCTTTGCCACCCATTTGCTCAATCACGGCGCTGACTTGCGCAGTGTACAGATGTTATTGGGTCACAGCGATTTATCAACCACCCAAATCTATACCCATGTGGCTACGGCAAGACTGCAACAGCTACATCAGCAGCATCATCCGCGCGCTTAGGGCTGTCTGCTTAAGGCTATTTATAAGGTAAAAAAATAGCCCATTGACGGGCGCTTTTTTTATAAACAAATTTTTTGAAACCCATAAATTATAAAATCGGTCGTAAAGCGCATTGACCCTGCTTGCTGGCAGCGGTCGATTAATGCCTCACGTCTGGCTGGCTGCGCCCGAAACGCATAGGGCGTCATCGTCAATAAATCTTGTAACTGCATAGCGGTAAGCGAAATGGTGTTTTCCACCCGCGTTTGCTTAACCAACTCAAAATACGGTGCTAATTCATCGATAAATTTGTCTGAGTCGTGCGCCACGATTTGTTCAAATAGCCCGTCACGCATCTCAATCAAGTGATTGACGGCAGGCTTGGCAATCACTACAAAGCCTTGGTCGCTGACTAACCGATGAAATTCATCCGCCAAAATCGGGCTAAAAATACTGGTCAATATACTCACCGTCTGACTAGCCAATGGTACTTGCGAAGCAGATGCCACTAAGCAATATTGTTGCGTGGTCGTGCTAATTTGTTTAAGTCGTTTGGCAGTGGCGAGTACGGCAGGTTTGCTGATATCAAGCGCGACTAATTTACTTGGGTTGAGCTGTAAAAATCGCTCGGTGTAATATCCTTCGCCACAACCAATGTCTAGCCAATTTACCGATGGTTGGGAGGATAATAGCCCTTTGCAAAAGTCATACAGCCCATCTTGCAGCGACTGATAAAACCCCGCTTGCAAAAAACGACGCCGCGCCATAATCGACTCATCACTATCGCCAGGGTTTTTGCTATGCTTATTTTGCACCGGCAGTAGATTTACATACCCTTGTTTGGCGACATCAAAGCCATGTTGCCGCTGCTGCGGATTTTCACCCGTGCATTGCCAAACTTTTTCACCCACCTTTAGCGGACTTTGGCAAATCGGGCAGCGAAAATTTGCAGAAAATGTCGAAGGGAGTGCCACCATAAAAATATCTCAAAAAAACCGTTAAAAACCCAAAGCGGATAACCCGCTGCAACTGCGCAACATTAGTCATCTATCAGACTTTGCAAAATCATAATATCTTCATGCACTTGAGCCATTTTTGGTTGCAGTGCCTCAGGTATTTTTAATGCCAGTGCTGAATCTGCCATCGGATGCTGCTGTGATGTGCCGGTTGATGCAGGGATGGCAAATATAAAAATTATAGCATATTTAATTTTTTGCACATGGGCAAATAAATACAGACAAAAAAAATGACATCCAAAGATGCCATTTGATGCAAAGCGCCGTTCGGACGTAGCAAAGTTAGCGAAGTTTTAACGTCATCAGCCCTAAGATCACCAAGACAATGGTAATAATCCAAAAACGGGTAACCACTTGGGTTTCTTTCCAGCCGCCTTCTTCAAAATGGTGATGCAAAGGCGCCATGCGAAAGATGCGTTTTTTACGAAGTTTGTAAGAGCCTACTTGTAGCATGACCGATACCGCTTCTGCCACAAATAAACCACCCATGATGAACAGCACAATCTCTTGGCGCGTCATCACAGCAATGGTACCAAGCATCGCGCCTAAGGCTAATGCACCGACATCACCCATAAACACTTGGGCGGGATGCGCATTAAACCATAAAAACCCAAGTCCTGCGCCAACCATGGCACCACACACCACTGTCACATCGCTATTATAAGCAATATAGGGCACGTGGAGATATTCAGCAAAGCGAAAATCCCCTGACACATAAGCAAACACCCCTAAGCCTGCGGCGACCAACACCACAGGAAAAATGGCGAGACCATCCAAACCATCGGTTAAGTTGACCGCATTTGAGGTACCATTAATCACAAAATAGGTAAAGATAATAAACGCCAAACCCAATGGTACAGCGGAGAAAGGAATCGACACGTTTTTAAATAACGGAATCAGTAAATCTTGCATGGCGTGAGCTGTCGCCACATGCGGCTGCTGACTGGCAATCCAGTACAAGGACACACCCACAAATAAAGCGCCAACTGACAACCAAAAATATTTTTTGCGTGCAATCAAGCCTTTCGGGTCTTTATATTTGATTTTTAGCCAGTCATCTGCCCAGCCCACCGCACCAAAAATCACCAACACCACCAGCAAAATCCATACGTAGGGGTTGGTTAAATTCGCCCACAGTAGCGTGGTCACCAAAATACTGCCCAAAATCAAAATCCCGCCCATGGTAGGTGTGCCTGTTTTGGCAAGGTGGCTCTGTGGGCCGTCGTTACGAATGGCTTGTCCATATTTGAGCGCCCGCAGCCGTTCAATGACGCGACCACCAAACACCATACTGATACCCAGCGCAGTCAGCACCGCCAATAAAACACGTAAGGTCAGCGATGACACAGCCGAAAATGGGGAATAAAATTGGCTTAGCCATTCAAATAACCACAATAGCACGAGTGGACTCCTTAGGGGGTTCTGGGTAAAAACAGGGATGCAATGTTCCTGTCATTATCATGATAGGATAAATGAAAACTCTCTGTGAAAAACTTCTATAAAAACTGTCTCACGTTGACTCATCAGCAAAAACCCATCATAAAAAGTTGACTATTTTAAGTAAAAATTCACAAAAAATCAGCCAATTTTTATCAAATGGCTGATGAAAGTTTTGTTTTTAGCTAGGACGGCTGACGAATTAACGCATCCATTACCTGCTCCATCATCATATAGCGCGAGCCTTTAAACAAGATATGCCAGGCGTCATCACTACTCGCTAAGGTATCTTTGATCGCTGCAAGTAGGGTGGCTTTATCTGGGTAAGCCTGTGCTTGCATGCCGGATGCTTGCGCTTGCGCGACGGTAACAGGCGTTAGCTCCCCCACCGTATATAGTACAGTCACGCCCGAGGCGGCGATAGTCTCACCGAGCTTGCGATGCTCCTCTTGCGCGGCGTCACCCAACTCACCAATATCGCCCAATACCAACATGGTAGGCGCACCTTGACTCACCAATACTTGCGTGGCAGCCACGACGGCACTGGGATTGGCATTATAAGTGTCATCAATTAACGTATGTTTACCAAACTCAATAAAATTGAGTCGACCTTTGGCAGGTTTGGCGGCATCAAGTCCTTTGGCAATATCATCAATCGACAGCCCCAAGGCTTGCGCACAGGCCGCGGCGGCTAAGGCATTGCTGATGTTGTGTTCACCTGCAAAGTTTAAGCTGACGTTTTGACTCTCGATTTCATCAATGTCAAAATTGAAATTTAGGCTAAAGGTACTGGTATTACCAACTTCCACATCATCGGCAAACACATCACCCATCAGTAGCACCGTATCTTCATCTGTTAAGCCAATTTCTTTGGCTTGTTGCATATCTACGCCAGCATCCGCCAAGGACACGTCACGCTCGCCAAAGGTTAGAATATTTTGGGTAAATCGTTGGGCATTATTGAGTAGCGTATCAAAATAATCATCACCAAATGGCACAATTGCTGTACCTGTGTTATTTAATCCTTGATAAATCTCAGATTTGGTCTTAGCGATATTATCACGCCCGCCAAACTCCCCCAAATGCGCCGTGCCGATATTGAGCACACAAGCGACATCGGGTTTGACAAGCTGGGTGGTATAAGCAATCTCTCCGACATGGTTGGCGCCAAGCTCCATGACGGCGTAACGATGGTCATCGGTCAGCTCTAGCAGCATCATCGGCACGCCTAAATCATTGTTGAGATTGCCGCGGGTGATTAAGGTCGGCGCAATACGGTTTAAAATACTGCCAAGCATTTCTTTGGCGGTGGTTTTACCGCTAGAGCCTGTAATCGCGACGACTTTTAGATTGGGATGTTGGTCACGTCGGTAAGCACCTAACTTGCCGAGTGCCAGTTTGGTGTCAGTCACTACGAGTTGCGGCAAGTCACTTTCGACTGCACGGCTGACAATCGCTAAGACCGCGCCTTTATCTTTGGCAGTTTGTACATAATCATGTCCGTCAAAGTTGTCACCTTTAATGGCCAAAAAAATATCACCTTGTTCGATTTTGCGGGTATCGGTGATAATTCTTGTGGATGTCTGGGTAAAATCACTGTGAAAGGTTGGGTTTAGATCTTTTAGCGCTTCGGTTAGGTTGGCAGATTGCCAAATATATGCAGTCATTGTCTTCTCTTTATTGAGGTCTCTTTATTCGGGTCTCTTTATTGGGGTCTCTTTATAGTTTATTACTAGCGAATCTCGTCATCTTGCCCATCATTGCGCTTGCGTCTTGCCAATGTCAGTAAGATTGATGGCATGATTGGGGCGCACTGCTTGCCCTGCATTGGACTCGCTTTGGGCATGACGGATTAGGTAGATTTTTTTCATGATGCTAGGCTAAGTTATTTGCCAAATTTGTCAATGGCGTTTTTTACCACCACTTTATCATCAAAGTCGTGGCGTACCCCTTTGATTTCTTGATAGGTTTCATGCCCTTTACCTGCAATCACCACGATATCGTTAGGCTTGGCATGTTGCACCGCATATTCAATCGCCTTTTGACGGTCTGGCTCGATAATGGCTTGATAGTGCTGCTCACAAGTCATGCCCGCTTGCATGTCGTTCAAAATCGCGTTGGGGTCTTCACTGCGTGGGTTATCGGCAGTCAAAATCACTTTGTCAGCTAGGCGCAGTCCTGCTTGCGCCATCAGTGGACGTTTACCTTTATCACGGTCACCACCACAGCCAAATACCGCCCACAGCTCACCTGTACAGTGCGATTTTAAACTGGTCAACACCTGCTCTAGCGCATCTGGCGTATGCGCATAATCCACGATAAAACAGCTACTGGTCGATGGCACCCGCTCCATACGACCTGTGGCGCCGCGAAGCGTTGGCACTGCCGCTTGGATTTGCGCCACACTCAATCCCATCGCGGCACTTTGCGATAACGCGAAGGCGCCTGCGATACTCGCCAGCAAATTGGCCACATTAAATCGCCCTAACAGTGGACTGTTCACCGTTAATTCACTTTGTGGCATAACAGCTTTTGGAAGAGCAATGGTCAAATCACCCCCTTGCAAACTAGGCAGGATGGTTTTGGCAAAAAAATCGGCTTTGTCATTGGTCAAGCTATACGTCCACACGGTTAAATGGGATGCGTTGGCTGCCTCAATCATCAATTCACTAAATTCATCATCTAAATTAATAATCGCGTGAGTGAGGGTGGGAAAATGTGCTTTAGCAAACAGTCGCGCTTTCGCCCGCGCATAATCTTCCATGTCAGTATGATAGTCGAGATGATCACGACTTAAATTGGTAAATATCGCCACGTTGATGGGTACGCCTTGCAGCCGCTGCTGGTGCAACCCGTGAGAGCTGGCTTCAATGGCTAAGGCTTGTACGCCTTGCTTGGCAAAATCATCAATCGCATGTTGCAGATTAAACACTTCTAGGGTAGTGTGGGTACTTGGGGTTAAATTTGGCAAAACCCCATTACCTGCCGTGCCCATCACCGCAGTTTTGATGCCCGATTGACTGATGAGTTGGGCGACCAGTTGGCTTACCGTGGTCTTGCCATTGGTGCCTGTCACCGCGATGACCGCCGGTAACTTGGTGGGATGTTGCTGTTGCAAACTGGTTTGAATCAAAGAACCTAAAAAATCACGAATGCTGGGCAAATAAATAATCGGTAACGTAAACTGCGACTGGATCGCGGATACATCAATTTCTGACAACACAAACGCCGCTTTGTTTGCGACTTGGGTAAGATAACCTGCAACTTTTTCTAAATCGATGCTGTCGGTCGCGTTTTGACTCTTTAGCAATACAAATACATCACCCTGACCCACTTGACGGCTATCGACCACAAACTGCCCAAATGGTTGATTCATGACAGGGTTTAACAGTTGTCGCACGTTTTCTGGTAGTGATAGCGCAGACATCATCGGTTGCAACGTAATCATAGCTTTTTCCATAGGGTTGTTATAAGTCATTGACACTTTCGATGCTGGTGGCAGTGGTTTCTTTACCCGATAGCGGCTTGTCAAATGGTACATTGTACAAACGCAAGGCTTCTTTCATCACACTGCGGAACACGGGTGCTGCCACCAAACCACCAAATTTGTCAACACGCGGGTCTTCAACCATGATGGCGACCACAAAACGCGGATTGGAAGCAGGGGCAATACCGACAAACGCGGTGCGGTATTGGTCATCATAGTAGCCGCCTTTAGGATTGGTGCGTCTTGCCGTACCTGTTTTACCCGCCACACGATAGCCATCGATAGCGGCTAAGGTTGCCGTACCACCAGGCTCAGTGACTGACGTCATCATATCGACAATGGTAAGGGCATCGCTGGTTTTGATGACTTGCTTGGCGGCAGGTTTGGCAAAAGGGACGGAGACATTATTGGTACTACTGCTATTGAGCGCGTTATCACGGGTACTTTTAAGGATCGTCAACGGATGCATCACACCCCCTGCACCTAACACACTGTAAGCTTGCGCAAGCTGCGCTAGTGTGACTTGCAGACCGTAACCGTACGACACAGTTGCGCGGCGTGCGATTTCATTTTGCTCAGGCGTTGGCACTAAACCTGCGGACTCACCGGGTAATTTTAGGTTGGTTTTTGCGCCAAACCCAAAGGCTTTTTGCGTATCACTCATCACGGTGGCAGGCAAAGAAAGGGCAATTTTTGCTGAGCCGATATTACTCGATTTTTGCAGTAGAGTACGCAGACTAATAGTGCCTAAATTGCCATGGTCACGAATAGTATGCCCTTGTACCACCATGCTCCCTGGACTGGTGTTAACCAGCGAGTTGGCATTGTACTGTCCTGACTTTAAACCCGTGGCAACAGTGATAGGTTTCATCACCGAACCGGGTTCAAATACATCCATCAAGGCATGGTTACGCTGGTTTTCATTGGATAAGCTATTTAAGTCATTGGCATTAAACGAAGGCCAGTTGGACATCGCCATCACTTCACCGGAGTTAACATCAACAATCATACCCGCTGCCCAGCGCGCTTGCTGCATACGCCCGACTTTTTCAAGTTCTTGGTACAAGATATATTGTAGCCGTGAATCAACGGTTAATTGTAAATCCTTGCCAGCGACCTCAGGTTTGACTTGTTCGATTTCTTTAATGCTGTTGTTTTTGGCATCACGCATGACCATGACTTCGCCATCTTTGCCCGATAGCATGTCATTAAATACGCGCTCTACCCCAGCTTGCCCTTGGTAATGCGTGCCATCTGCCAGATTGGTACGCGCCATAAAGCCCAATAATTGGGCATTGGGCTGTGGCTGTGGATAGTAGCGCTGATAAAACGTGTCGGTACTGACCCCAGCAAAATTGGCATCAATGAGTGGCTGTGCTGCTTCAGGTTGCACATTTTTCATTAATGGAAAATAATGCGACCCTGCGCCCGTGGGCAATACAGCTTTGATTGCCTCTTTATCGGCAAGATTAATGTTGTCATTGATACGCACCGCATTTTTAAATTCGCTGACGCTAATGCCTGTCAATGCCGAAAGTTTGGCTAAATCCATGTTCTGCAAGCGTTTTGCAACCCGCTCAAGCTCGCGACTGACTGATTTGCTCGGTTTAGACTTTTGCAATTCTTGCTGGCGCGCTTTGAGCTCATAGTATTCAACCGCATAATCATGCGGACTAAAGTACGCCGAGGTTAACGGGGCTGAAATCGCAAGCGGCATGTTATTGCGGTCGGTGATCATACCCCGGTAAGACGGCTCTTTTTTGATGGTGGTAATGAGCGAATTACCTTTACCTTGATAGTAGGACTTATTAATGACTTGGATGTATGCCAATCGTCCAAAAATCGCCACAAACACCAACCCCATCGCTATCCAAATGGACTTAAAGCGAATGGCATCTTCTTCGATACTGCCTTGGCGTGAGGCACCACTACGACGCTTTGACGCATTGATTTTAGGGGCAGTGACTTTAAGCACAGGCACTTTGGTGGGTCGCCCTGATATGGCATTGGCGACTTTGGTGGTTATCGATTTTTTATTGCGAGTAGTCAAGCGGTTGCCTCATCAATGCTGCGTTTCTGGATTGATAGCTGGAGTGTTTGACTCGTTGCTGCCGGCGTCACTAGTAAATACCGTGACTTTGTTGTCGTGAATAATCATACGATCGGACAAGTTAGGGTAAAACATATTGAGCTCGGTCACCGCGCGTTTGGTCACTTGCGGGGTAGCGCTAAAGGTTTGCTGCTCAATCAGCATACGTTGGTGTTCCATTTGCAGCTGGCGAAATTGTTTTTTGAGTTTTTGCAGCTCGCCATATTGTTGGTGATAAGTTTGGATTTGCTCGACGACGCTCACCCCTGTCCACAAAATCGCAATCACTAATAGCATCATCGCAACCGTATATAGACTAACACCGCGATACTCAGTATCGAGCATCTCGCTAATACTGGCACCCAAGCCTTCACTGCTTTTTTTCATCGTCGTGTTATTTTTTACCGTTGCATGGTTATTTTTGGCGGAGAAAAGACGCGTTTTTTTCGGCGAATTTTGGTTATCGCGGCCATTTGACATGGGGTTACTCGTCATGGGAGGCAGGGGCTGAGATTTTGGCATTTTTATATCAAAGAGCTTTTTATATCAAAGAGCAGGGTATCAAGATAAAACAAGTCATTATAACGCAAGCCATCTAAGTTTGGTTAATGCAATCGCTTTTTATTGTTTGTTATAAATATCATGTTACAAAAACGGCTACTTTTACAGTCGGGTGGCGGAACGAAGCCAAGCACTTCTGGCGCGCGGGTTGGTTTTTATTTCACTATCCAACGGGGCGACACGCTCAGGTTTAGACAGGAGTTTTGGGCGTTTGGGTGGCATCGGCAAATTGGCATCTTCAGGGTATTGACCTTTACTGTGTTTTTGCAAAAACTGCTTGACGATGCGGTCTTCTAGCGAATGAAAACTAATCACCGCCAAGCGCCCCCCTACGTTGAGCGCCATGAGCGATTGATCCAAAAAGCTATCGATATCACCGAGTTCATTATTGATAAAAATACGCATGGCTTGAAAACTTTGGGTGGCAGGGTGCTTGCCTTTTTGCCAATTGGGATGCGCCTGTTTGATGGTTTCTGCCAGCGCTAGGGTAGAATCATAGTGGTCCATTTGTTTGATCGCCCTTGCAATACGGCGACTGTGTCGTTCTTCGCCATAGTTATACAGCACATCGGCAAGCACGGTTTCATCGACGCGTTTTAACCATTGGGCGACCGATTCGCCACGGGTGGTATCCATGCGCATATCTACCGCACCATCGCGCATAAAGCTAAAGCCGCGGCTACCGTCATCCAGCTGCGGCGAGGACACGCCCAAATCTGCCATAATCCCATCGACCTGTTCAATCCCTAATCGCTGCAGATTGTCCTGTAGCTTGGCAAAACTATCATGAATCACTATCACGCGCGCATCACTGGCTGCCAATGCTTGCGCCGTTTGTATGGCTTGGGGATCTTTATCAAATACGAGCAGACGACTGTCTTTATCCAAATAAGTTAACAGCAATCGGCTGTGCCCACCGCGCCCAAATGTCGCATCGACAAAGGTGCCCGTTTTTTTGATGGTTCCTGTTTCTAGCGCCGCTACAGTTACATTGAGCACACTTGCCACCGTTTCCTTTAGCAAAACAGTTTCATGGATAAATTCAGGTGCGCTAACAGTCATAACAGGCTCAATGGGACAATAAGAAAAAAGAAATTCGCTAAACAATCACTAGGGTGAAAACAAATAAAAATCATAATTTATCTAATCCCCTATTATCGCTGAAGCGAGCCTAGGGTCAAGTAAAATCATAACCTTGGCTAAGTTTTATGATAAAAATGCTCATCTTTGATAAAACCTAGCCATAAAAAAGACGGTCATAAAACCGTCGTTAATATTCGTTAATGTTCAATAATATTAAAGGGGTGCTTAATCGTCATAGCCATTAGGGTTTTGGCTTTGCCAACGCCAAGTGTCGGTACACATACGCTCGATATCAAACTCAGCTTGCCAGCCCAACAGACTCTTTGCTTTATCACTACTGGCATAACAGCTGGCAATGTCCCCAGGTCGTCTTGGTGCTATGCTATAAGGCACGGGTTGACCAGTGGTTTTGATAAAGGCATTGACCAATTCTAATACAGATGTTCCTTTACCTGTACCCAAGTTAATCGGCTCAAATCCGAGCTGGGTTTGCTGTTGCAAATACTGTAAAGCGGCGACATGCCCTTTTGCTAAATCAACCACATGGATGTAATCTCGCACGCCTGTCCCATCCACAGTATCATAATCATTGCCAAACACGCTTAATTGCGGCAGCTTACCCACTGCCACTTGGCTGACATACGGCATCAAATTGTTTGGAATGCCATTGGGATTTTCCCCTATGGTTCCGGTATGGTAGGCACCAATGGGATTAAAATAGCGCAGTGAAATTAATTGCCAGTGGTTATCTGATTTTGCCAAGTCTTCGAGCATATATTCAATCATCAGCTTGCTTTGCCCATAAGGATTGGTCGCAGAACGCGGTGAGGATTCGACAATCGGCAAGGCTTCTGGGTCACCATACACGGTTGCGGATGACGAGAAAATCAAGTTTTTTACTTGGGCGCTAGTCATCGCATCGAGTAGATTGAGCGTGCCTGCGACATTGTTTTGATAATACCAAAGTGGCTTGGCAACCGATTCACCGACCGCCTTTAGCCCTGCAAAATGAATCACCGCAGTGAAGTCATGGGCAGCAAAGGTTTTGGCAAGCAGCTGTGTGTCCAAAATATCGCCTTCGATAAATTCAATGGACTGTCCTACAATTTGCTGGACGCGCGCCAGCGAGGCTGGACTACTATTGGATAAATTATCATACACCACGGGGGTGAATCCTGCAGCAATTAGCTCAATTAACGTATGTGAGCCGATATAGCCTGCACCGCCAGTCACTAAGATTTTTTTGCTTTGATTTGTCATCTTTTTGCCTATTTTTTACAGCCTATACCCGTATAAAAACCAACGAGCTGCTGAATTTGTGGTTCGGTTAACGTATTTTTTGCATCGAAAATGGGTAATGCAATGTTATTTAAGCGATTGATATCCGGCTTGATCGGTAGCGACCAGTTGACAATAAACAACGCTTGCACTTGCGTAAGCGGCGCATAGGCATCGTCGGTCAATGAAAACAGCGGATGATTACCGTATAACTCTAACAATTCTTCTTTGGTATTGTTGGCATACACAATCGTTTTGATATTGTATGACCACAATAATTTAATGAGTGGATGAAACGCTGAATGGGTGGTGCGTCCTGTACCATTACGATAGCCCGAACCCCAAATCATCACCGTTTTATTTTCGATAAAGCCATCAAAATATTGCCAAAATTCACGGAAAATCAGTTCTTTTTGGTCTTCATTAATGGATTTTACCGCCTCGAGCAGCGACGTCTCCACTTGATTGTGCTTAAAACTATCAATCAAAAAATCCAATTCTAGCGGTAATGACTTGCCACCAAATCCCCAACCTGCTTTGAGATAATCTTTACCAATGCGTTTATCCAGCCCAAGGATTTGCTCAACTTGTTTGATATTGACCTGTTCACTGGCGGCGAGACGTGCCATTTCATTCATGAAAGACAAGCGTGTTGCCAGCATTCCCATGATACTACTGCGCGCAAATTCTGCCGTTTTGATATCAGTAATAAAGTGCTTGTCACTTTTTTCAATAAAAAACAGCAAAATGTTGTTGTGCGCGCTACTGCCTTGCGTTTTTTCACCAATCAGTGCCAAATCGGCTTGGAAAAAAGAACTAAAATTCGCCCCATCTTTCATAAAAATAAAGGGAAGATAATACACCCAAGTAGTCGTCAATTTGCGCGCGAATTGTTCAATCTCACCAATAGCTTTGACACCGCTGATGATAATCTGGGTGGTTGGGTTAAAATGAAATGAGCCAAATTGGTCAAGTGCCTGCGCTGACACACCATCGACAAACAACCAAATATCATCTGCGTTGACATAGGCTGAAAAATCATGGGTGGGCAAAGGCTGGGTAACGATGTTGCCTTGAGATTGGTACAACTGCCACAGTAGCACCATCTGCCGATCAAACTGGTAATCATTCATGACCCGCTGAAGGCTATCGTCATCGGTCAATAGTATGACTTGGTATTCAAGGGTGGCAAGCAAAATACAAGCATTGATTGATTCATTGGTACTGCCAATTACATATACAGTTTTTGTCATTGTTTTGGTCATTGTTTTCTTCTTTTATCCCTATCCATCATCAGCTTGCAAAGGTTGTTTTAATGGTATTTAGCAACTGATTGGTTGAGCTGTCAAACGGCTGCGCTTGTTGTGGCGATAATTCTTGCGTTGATACCAAGGCATCAAAAACGGCATTAGCCATCACTTTACCCACTTCAACCCCCCACTGGTCAAATGGGTTAATCTGCCAAATGACTGACATAACAAACACTTTGTGCTCATACAGCGCAATCAATGACCCTAACGTTTTTGGGGTCAGCTGCTTGAGTAGAATGGTCGTTGACGGCTGATTGCCGCGATAATGCTTGAATTTATCCATACCATTATTGCTGTCTTTGATGGCGGCATTGCCAAACGCCAGCACTTGGCTTTGCGCTAAGCAATTGGCAAGCGAAAGTCCGTGCTGCTCAAGCAAGTTTTTATTGATTGTTTGGGCATCTGCGTAGCGTTTGATGGGCGCAATAAAATCACAACTGACTGCCTGCGTGCCTTGATGTAACAACTGATAAAACGCATGCTGAGCATTGGAGCCAATATCACCCCACAAAATCGGACAAGTACTGTAAGTCACTGCCTCACCTTGGCGATTGACGGATTTACCGTTACTCTCCATCTCAAGCTGGGTTAAGTAGTTGGGAAAAAAAGATAACCGACCATCATAAGGCAACACCGTATGGGCGTTAATGTGCAAAAACGTACTGTTCCAAACACCGAGTAGCCCTAACAACACAGGCATGTTTTGAGAAAAATCGGCGGTGGCAAAATGCCGATCCATCTCATAGGCACCTGCTAGCAATTCATAGAAATTGTGCATGCCAATTTTTATAGCAATTGCCAGTCCAATCACCGACCACATGGAGAATCGACCCCCAACCCAATCCCAGAGCATGAGTTGGTTATCGACATGAATACCCCATTCTGACATCTTATCCGCTTTGGTAGAAATCCCAATAAAATGACGACGCAAAATAGTGGCTTTGTTATCATGACTGGTTAACAACCATGACATCGCCGTCTTGGCATTGGACAGCGTATCAATGGTGGAAAATGATTTCGACGAAATAATAAACAGCGTGGTTTGCGGATTTAATACCTTAAGCAAACTATCGAGCTGGGTGCCATCCATATTGGAGACAAAATGCACATTGATAGCGGTATCTGTCCATTCTTTTAGGGCTGTTGTTGCCATCACAGGCCCTAGATCTGAGCCACCGACCCCGATATTAACAACATCGGTGATTGCCTGCCCAGAATAACCACGCCAGACCCCATTACGAATCCGCTCAACCAACTTTTCCGCTTTTTGTAAGCTGGTATGCACTTGCTCAATGACATTAATACCTTCGACCCAAACTTGCTCGCCTTGCGGCTGTCTTAGTGCGGTATGCAATGCAGGGCGATGCTCAGTATCGTTCACGATTTCGCCCGTCATCAGCCGATGGATTTCTTGCGCTAACTCACGCTCATTTGCCAGTGTAATTAAATTACTAAGCACAGCCGCATCAATTTTTTGTTTACTAAAATCCATGATCATGTCGCAAGCGGCAACGCGGTATTGTAAGCCGCGATTGGATTGTTGGCTAAACAGTTGATTAAGCGAGGCCATACTATCTGCTTGAGTAGACAGTGTTTGCCATGTACGATTCGCACTTGTATCGGTTGACATTTGCCTATGACCCTATATTAATTTGCTGTATGTTGAAACGCTTCAATACCCAATTGGTTGGCAAAGTAACCCACGGCTTGTAAGTAGCTATTCATGTCACCTGCATCAAAGCTGTTACCCACCATGCTAACCACGTCTACCCCTTGCGTGCTAATGAGCGCATCAATGGCATCGGTCAGCTGAATTTCCCCACCCACACTTGGCTGCGTGTTGGCTAGATAATCAAAAATAGCATTATTAAATACATAGCGCCCAACGACAGCCAAGTTAGAAGGCGCGTCCTCAGCTTTGGGTTTTTCCACAAACCCCGTCACAGCAAACGACTGGTTTTGTTCACACTTTGCTACCATTTGTGTGCTGGCTAGCTTGGCAATACCATATTTGTGAATATCACTTTCTTTGACAGGATCAACCAATATCTGTGAATGCTGCTGCTTGGCAAACTGCTGTAGCATGTAGGCTAAATTCTGCTGAGTATAGTCAGTATTATAAGGGTTTAAAATCACATCCGGTAATAGCACAGCAAACGGTTCATCACCTACAATGGCACGGGCTTGCAACACAGCATGCCCTAATCCTAACGGTTTGCCTTGGCGTACACTGGTAACCGTGACCCCTGCAGGTAGCCAGTTTAAACTATCGGCTAGCGCCGCTTTGCCTTTACCGCGTAACTGGGTATCAAGCTCGCTATTGATGTCAAAATAGTTTTCAATGGCGGTTTTTTGCGCATGATTGACCAAGACAATATTGGTTAAACCTGCGGCAATCGCTTCTTCAACGACATATTGAATGGCTGGCTTATTGCCAAGCGGTAGCAACTCTTTTGGCACGGCTTTTGATAGTGGTAACATACGCGTGCCAAACCCTGCCACAGGAATAACAGCGTGAGTGATTTTTGTCGACATAGTGACTCTTAATAACACAAGTTGTTCAAATAATTTACATCAAGCTTAACATATTTTTATGGCAAATATTTTTTCTGCCCGAATATTTTAAAGGCATTATTAAAACTGATTGAGGGTATTTTGCTAACACCAGCGTTTGCTAACACCAGCGGATAATAAAAAAGCAGATAACCCAATGATTATCTGCTCTTGATTAGTCAAAATAGCGGATGATTACCAACCAGTGACTTCTTTTACTTTTTCACCGATTTTTGAAGGGTCACGGGTATAAGCAATACCAGCCTCTTCAAAGGCTTTGAATTTTTCTTCCGCCGTACCTTTACCACCTGAGATAATCGCACCGGCATGTCCCATACGTTTACCTTTTGGTGCTGTAACACCTGCGATATAACCAATGACGGGTTTAGTCACGTGGTCTTTAACGTATGCAGCCGCTTCTTCTTCAGCCGTACCACCGATTTCACCGATCAATACAATCGCTTCGGTTTGTGGGTCGTCTTGAAGCAATTTTAATGCATCGATTTGGTTCATACCTGGGATTGGGTCACCACCGATACCGATACAAGTTGATTGACCAAAGCCAAGTTTAGTGGTTTGGGCAACCGCTTCATAAGTCAATGTACCAGAACGTGAGATGATACCGACTTTACCTTCTTGGTGAATGTGACCTGGCATGATACCGATTTTGCATTTACCTGGGCTGATGACGCCTGGACAGTTTGGACCTACCATACGGATGATTTCTTCGCCGTTGGCTTGTAGGTCAGCGTTGACGTTTTCTAAGTAACGTTTGGCTTTTAGCATATCTAGGGTAGGTACGCCTTCGGTGATGACCACAATCAATTTTACGCCAGAGTTAATCGCTTCAACGATTGAGTCCAATACGAATGGTGCTGGTACAAAGATAACAGAGGCATTAGCACCCGTTGCTGTTACTGCTTCATTCATGGTATCAAATACTGGACGGTCAAGGTGGGTTGTACCGCCTTTACCTGGGGTCACACCGCCAACGATGTTGGTACCGTAAGCAATTGATTGCTCTGAGTGTAGGGTACCGTTTTTACCTGTGAAACCTTGAACTAATACTTTAGTGTCTTTTCCAACTAATACGCTCATTGTTTTTCCTTTTACTTTTTATGTTTGATTTAAACGATTAACCAGTAGGGCACATAGCCCTACTCGCTCATGCCTATACTTTCTTCATTAGGCATTATTAACCGCATCAACAATTTTTTGACCGGCTTCAGAAAGACCCTCAGCAGGAATTAATTTAAGACCTGAATCACGTAGAATTTGTGCACCTTTTTCAGCGTTGTTACCTTCAAGACGCACAACCACAGGTACGGTAACGTTGACTTCTTTCACCGCTTCGATAATCGCTTCGGCAATCATGTCACAACGGACGATACCACCGAAAATATTGATGAGTACACCTTGGACTGATTTGTCTTCAAGAATCAATTTGAACGCTTCGACCACACGTTCTTTGGTCGCACCGCCGCCTACATCTAGGAAGTTAGCAGGTTGACCGCCGTATAGTTTGATGATGTCCATGGTTGCCATCGCAAGACCGGCACCATTCACCATACAGCCGATGTTACCTTCAAGCGCAACATAGTTTAGGTCAAATTCTGAAGCTTTTAATTCACGCTCATTTTCTTGTGATTTGTCACGTTGTTCAGCGACTTTTGGTAGACGATAAAGGGCATTTGAGTCGATACCGATTTTGGCGTCAACACAGGCTAATTCGCCAGATTTACGAACCGCTAATGGATTGATTTCAAATAAAGCAAAGTCATTTTCAATAAAGGCTTTATACGCCCCTGTCATTAATTTGGCAAATTCGTTGATTTGTTTGTCTTTTAGACCCAATTTGAAAGCGACTTCACGAGCTTGGCAAGGTTGTAAGCCCACTAGTGGGTCAACAACAACTTTGATAATTTTTTCTGGGGTTTCTTCAGCAACTTTTTCAATTTCCACACCGCCTTCAGTTGACGCCATAAATACCACACGGCGTGCTGAACGGTCTACGACTGCACCTAAGTACAATTCAGTTGCGATTGGGTACATGTCTTCGGCGATAAGTACGCTGTTAACAGGTTGACCGTTGGCGTCAGTTTGGTAAGTTACCAAGTTTTTACCAATTAATTCTTCAGCAATTTGTTTGGCTTCTTCACGCGTTTTAGCGATTTTTACGCCGCCCGCTTTACCACGGCCACCGGCATGTACTTGGGCTTTAACAACCACGGCACCGGCGTTGCCTGCCATTTTGTCGAACGCTGCGGCGGCTTCGTCGCCATTTTTAGCGATGATACCTTCTTGTACTGGCAATCCATAGCTTTTTAATAATTCTTTGGCTTGATACTCATGTAAATTCATGAATTTATCCTCTGGGTTTTGGTTTACATTGTTTTAAAATTATTTTTGAATATTGTGGTCAACAGTGAGCTAACCTAGTTAATAATGAGGTTAGCTCACTTACCTTATCCAAACTATTGATGCATAAGCTAATTAGCCCAGTTGCTTGTGAACTAAGTTACTTATGAGCCAAGTTACTTATGAACTAAGTTATTTGCGTTTACGTTGAATCGCATGAATCGCACGACCATCCGCTGATAGTACCGCCTCGTGTACCGCTTCAGAAATGGTTGGGTGAGCAAACGTCATCAACTGCAAATCTTCAATACTTGACACAAATTCCATCGCAATCATGCCTTGATGAACGATATCGCCTGCACCCGCTGATACGACATGCATACCCAGTAAACGATCCGTTTTGGCGTCGGCAACCACTTTGATGAAGCCTTGAGCTTCACCAGCGGCTAACGCACGACCATTGGCGGCTAGGCTAAATTGACCTGTTTTGACTTCATGACCTTGCTCTTTGGCTTGTTCTTCAGTCAAGCCAACCCATGCAATTTCTGGGTGTGTGTAAATCACGCTAATAATGGTGTCATAATTGACTTGAACTTTTTCACCATGAATACGTTCCACTGCCATCATGCCTTCTTCCATCGCTTTATGTGCCAGCATTGGACCACGCACCAAGTCACCGATTGCATAGACGCCATCAAGGTTGGTTTGACAGAAGTCATTCACCGCTACCAAACCACGTTCAGTAAGCTCTACCCCTGAATTTTCGCCAAGTAGGTTTTCTTTATAAGCACGGCGACCCACACAAACGATGAGTTTATCGAAGGTTTCTTGTCCTGCTTGACCTTTTGCGTCAAACGATACAAGTACCTGACCGTTTTCTACTTGAGCCTGAGTGACTTTGGTATCAATACGGATGTCCATACCTTGGGCTTTTAGTAGTTTTGCCGCTTCTTTGCTCACGGCTTTGTCTGCCGCTGCCAAGAATTCTGGCATGGCTTCAAATACCACCACTTCACTACCCAAACGACGCCATACCGAACCCAGTTCAAGACCGATTACACCCCCACCAATGACGCCTAGACGCGCAGGCACTTCGGTAAAGTCTAACGCACCGGTTGAATCAACGATATATTCGTTATCAATTGGGGCAACAGGGATATCAATGGGCACAGAACCAGACGCTAAAATCACATTTTTAGCGGTAATAGTGGTAGGCGCAGAACCATCTAATGGGGTGAATTCAACTTGTTTATCCGCACCTTTACCATCAAGTAATTTACCTGTACCTTGTAGCCAGTCAGCACCGTTACC
This sequence comes from Faucicola osloensis, assembly GCA_016888885.1. GTDB lineage: Bacteria > Pseudomonadota > Gammaproteobacteria > Pseudomonadales > Moraxellaceae > Faucicola. The sequence goes on along the minus strand of CP069437.1, from coordinate 2,027,940 downwards.
TTTTAACAATGCAGCCACACCACCGGTTAATTGTTTAACGATAGCGTCTTTACGACTTAACATTTTGCTGATGTCAATCGCCACTTCACCTGTGGTTATACCGTGGTCGGCTAAGTCATGCTTGGTTGCTTCATAGCGATGTGAGCTGTCTAGCAATGCTTTTGAAGGAATGCAACCGACGTTCAAACAGGTACCACCTAACGCTGGCTCACCTTTATTAATACGTTTTTCGATACAAGCCACGCTCATACCTAATTGACCTGCACGGATAGCTGCTTCGTAGCCACCAGGGCCACCACCGATAATTACCAAATCATAGCTTTCTTTCATAATCTTCACCAAAAATTTGAATTGTTATTGTTAAAGTTGTTAAACAAAAAAGCCTGTATCAACCTTTGCCAATACAGGCTTTTTTCATTATAAATCGAGAAGTAACATCGCTGGGTTTTCGACCAATTCTTTGATGGTCACCAAGAACTGTACCGCTTCTTTACCGTCAATTAAACGGTGGTCATACGACAATGCCAAGTACATCATAGGTAGAATTACCACTTCGCCATTAACCGCCATTGGGCGTTCTTTTGTAGCATGCATACCCAAAATCGCTGTTTGTGGTGGATTGATGATTGGGGTTGACATGAGTGAACCAAATACACCACCATTGGTAATGGTGAAAGTGCCACCCGTCATGTCTTCAATGCCTAATTTACCTTCACGCGCTTTTGATGCATAGTTACCAATCGCACGTTCAATATCTGCCATACCCATTTGGTCAGTGTCACGTAATACCGGCACCACAAGACCACGGTCGCTAGATACCGCAACACCCACATCATAATAACCATGATAAACGATATCGCTGCCATCAATAGAGGCATTTACCGCTGGGAAACGTTTTAACGCTTCAGTAGCAGCTTTTACAAACAATGACATAAAGCCTAGTTTTACACCGTGACGCTTTTCAAAACGCTCTTTGAACTCACTACGTAAGTCCATGATAGGTTTCATGTTCACTTCATTAAACGTCGTCAACATCGCAGTTTCTTGGGTAGCGGCTAACAGACGCTCAGCAACACGGGCGCGTAAACGTGTCATTGGCACACGTTTGTCTGCACGTTGACCGACGGCATTGGCAACCACTTGACCGTTATCTGCTTTAATTGCATTGTTGGCTTTTAAGGTTGGGTTTGCCATGTCTTCTTTAGTCACACGGCCGCCACGACCTGAACCTTCAACGTCGGCAGGATTGACGCCTGTGGTATTCGCGGCTTTACGAACTGCTGGGCTTTGGTCTTTATAATCTGCTTCAGAAGTCGCTTGAGTGCTAGGTGCTTGTTGTGCAGCTGCAGGCGCGGCTTCAGCTTGGGCAGCCGGTGCTTGGGTTTCAGTAGGTTGGCTTGCTGGTGCAGCCGCGGTTGCGCCTTCAGTCAGCTCACCGATGACTTCACCAGAAAGCACTGTGTCGTCAACTTGTTTAAGAATTTTGCTAAGCACGCCGTCAGCTTGTGCCACCACTTCCATCACAACTTTATCGGTTTCGATTTCACACAATACAGCGTCACGGCTTACTTGATCGCCTTCATTAAAATTCCAAGCAACAATTGTACCGTCAGCAACGGATTCTGGGAATACGGGGGCTTTAATCTCACTCATGGAAAACTCCTAGTTAATTTCACATTCTTTCATTTTTAATGGGTTAAATTCATTGTTGTCTTAGCACTCGGCGCAATTGTCTATACCAAAAACCAAGAAGGATTAGTACACAGCTATTGGTACTAATCCTTTAAAACGCTTAGTCAGTCGCTTGTTTTTCTGCGATTTCTGCTTTAGCTTCTAGCGCGTTTTCGGTTGAATCTTCATTCTTTGGTAGACCCAATGCTTCGTTGACAACCTTTTGCTGCTGCTCTATGTGCATTTGCATCGAACCTACGGCAGGTGCTGCCGATGGTGGGCGAGCAACTGGCTCAAGCAAGTAAGCTTTGGTTGGACGAGTCGCTGGTTTTGGCGGTGCAATCAAACGGAATAAGTGCGGTGCTAGATAGTACCAAGCGCCTTGGTTACGTGGCTCTTCTTGTGCCCAGACAATGCCTTCAAGGTTTGGATATTTTGCCACTTCTTCCAAAATACGTGCTTCAGGTAATGGATAAAGCTGCTCGATACGCACAATCGCCACATGGTTGAGACCCAATTCACGACGTTTTTCAAGCAAGTCATAATAGACTTTACCGCCACACAACACTAAACGCGTCACTTGATTATTATCAAGTTGGTCAATCTCTGAAATCACAGTTTGGAACTGACCTTGCGCAAGCTCTTCAAGCGTTGACACCGCCAATTTATGACGTAGCAGTGATTTTGGTGACATCACAATCAGCGGTTTACGCGCTGGGCGAACCACTTGACGACGCAGGACATGGAAAATCTGTGCAGGTGTAGTTGGGGTTACCACTTGCATATTTTCTTCAGCACATAGCTGCAAATAACGCTCTAGGCGCGCTGATGAGTGCTCAGGACCTTGACCTTCATAGCCGTGTGGTAATAGCATGGTCAGACCACACAGACGTTGCCATTTGGTTTCACCTGAAGAAATAAATTGGTCAATGACCACTTGTGCGCCATTGGCAAAGTCCCCGAACTGCGCTTCCCAAATCACTAGGGCATTGGGTACTGTCGTTGCGTAACCATATTCAAATGCCAATACCGCTTCTTCTGACAATAATGAGTTAAAAATGTCAAAGCGTGCTTGGTTAGGGCTCATGTTGGCAAGCGGTACATACATACTGCCGTCTTTCATGTTGAACAATTCTGCATGGCGATGCGAGAAAGTACCACGACCCACGTCTTCACCCGTAATACGGACTGGGTAGCCTTCTTCGACCAGTGACGCATAAGCCAAGGTCTCTGCCGCGCCCCAGTTCAAGGGCTCTTGACCGGTTTGCATGGCTTTGCGCTGTTCAACCAATTTTTGCACTTGGCGTTGTAGCTCATAGCCTTCCGGTATTTGCGCCATTTTTTCACCATACGCTTTTAACTTGTTGATATCAACGCCCGTATCCCAATTGTCTTCAAGCTTATGACCAATATAAGGTGTCCAATCTACATACAGCGTTTTATTTGGCTCACGCACGAGTGCGCTAGCAACATATTCGCCTTTATCGAGTGACTCACGGTAGTCATTTTCAAGTGCCACTGCTTCTGCTTGGCTAATAACGCCTTCGGCAACCAATTTATTGACAAATAGCTCACGAGTACTTGGCAGTTTTTTGATGACCGAATACATAAGCGGCTGAGTGGCTGAAGGTTCATCCGCTTCATTATGACCGTTACGACGGTAACAGTACATATCAATCACGATATCTTTATGGAAAGTTCGGCGATAGTCATGGGCGAGCTGCGCCATAAATACCACAGCTTCTGGATCGTCACCGTTTACATGAAAAATCGGTGCGTGTACCATTTTGGCGATGTCGGTACAATATTCAGTTGAACGTGCATCCTCTAAGCGGCTGGTGGTAAAACCCACTTGGTTATTGATAATAATATGCAGCGTACCACCTGTTGAATACGCACGAGTTTGTGACATTTGGAAAGTTTCTTGGTTGACACCTTGACCGGCGAACGCGGCATCACCGTGTACCACGATTGGCAAAACAGCATCACCGGTTTTATCTTGACGGCGTACTTGACGCGCACGCACTGAACCGAGCAATACAGGCGATACAATCTCAAGATGCGAGGGATTAAATGCCAATGCCAAGTGCGCTTCGCCGCCAGGTGTCATCACGTTGGATGAAAAACCATTGTGATATTTTACGTCACCTGAACCCACGGTCGGTTGTTTTTTACCATCAAACTCATCAAACAAATCTTTAGGGTTTTTACCTAAGATATTTACTAATAAGTTTAAACGTCCACGGTGCGCCATACCGATAACCATTTCTTTGGTACCGTTTTCACCCGCACGCTGAATTATCTCATTGACCATCGGGATAAAGCTTTCACCACCCTCAAGACCAAAACGTTTTACACCGGTGTATTTACGTGCTAAGTATTTTTCTAAACCTTCTGCTGCTGTCAAACGCTCAAGGATAGATTTACGTTTTTCATTGTCAAATTTGATATAGCCAAGATTTTGTTCTAGATATTTTTCAATCCAGCGTTTTTCTTTGGCGGTGGTCACATGGAAATACTCTGCACCGATGCTGCCACAATAAACTCGCTCTAGCACTTGAATGATTTCACGCAGTGTGGCTTTGTCTTTACCGATATTTAGGTCGCTGACAGGGTAGACAGTGTCTAAATCCGCTTCAGAAAGACCATAATAAGCCAAAGTCAATTCTTCAACTTCTGGACGTGGCATCAGTCCTAATGGATCTAGATTAGCAATACGATGACCACGACGGCGATAACTGGTAATCAGTTTTTGCACGCCCATTTGGTTGTCCGCAAATTCACGAATTTCAGAAGGGCTGACGGCGCCTACAGCTGATTGACCGGCAACTTTGTGGGCAGTGGTGTTGCGAGCTAATAGCAAAAATTGTTCTTGGATAGTATGGTGAAGGGCGTTTTTATCATCCTCTTTGGCAAACTGCGCAAAGTAAGGAATATATTTTTCATCAACGCTCTGTGGATCTTGAAGATACTTTTCATAGAGTGATTCAAGATAGGCTGCGTTATCTGCGGACAGTTCGGTAAACTGAGCAGATGAGACAGAAGTTTGGTTTTGATTAGCCATGATTCTTTCTACTGTAGTATTTAAAGGTGGAAATAAAAATTTTAGGGAATAGCCTAGCATTTTTATAATTAACAAAAAATTTTGTTAAGGTAATAGTTACCATTCATTTACTAAATATAGCGATTCACGCGGCTTGGCGTGTGGATAAATGGCTATCAAATGGTAGTAAAAGAAGAGTAATGTGAAAGTTAGTTTTCTCCTTCCTTAGAAAACCTAAATGAATATTCCCTATAGATACCTATCGTATATTATACAAAATTAATGATAATTTATCTCATTCATTAGGCTGAAAAGGTATAAAAAATATTATGATATTGGGATATCATTTATTACTTTCATTAATAGATAGCCAATTACTATTAATTTATCACATCCCAATAAAAAAAGCCCTGTCGATACAGAGCTTTTTTGTCACCAAACTGTGGTACTAACCTGCTTGGTCTAACAGCATGTTACGTAAGTGACCAATCGCTTTGGTAGGATTTAAGCCTTTTGGACAAACCGACACACAGTTCATGATGCCACGGCAACGGAACAAGCTAAATGGGTCGTCCAAACGTTCCAAACGCTCCTGTGTGCTAGTATCACGGCTATCTGCCACAAAGCGGTAGCTATTCAATAACGCTGATGGACCTAAGAACTTGTCTGGGTTCCACCAGAATGATGGACAGCTGGTTGAACAACACGCACATAGAATACATTCATATAGACCGTTTAACTTTTCGCGGTCTTCAGGTGATTGTAGACGTTCAGTCGGTGGCGCTGGTTGGTCATTAATCAAGTACGGATGAACTTTTTCATACTGCTCATAGAATTGGTTCATATCTACCACTAAGTCGCGCACGACAGGTAAACCAGGTAGCGGGCGTAAAGTAATTTTTTGTGGTAGCGTGTTCATGTTGATAAGACATGATAGACCGTTTTTACCATTGATGTTCATACCGTCAGAGCCACAAATACCTTCACGGCACGAACGGCGGAAACTGATGGTTTCGTCCATTTTTTTCAAACGGACAAGTACGTCTAATAACATACGGTCAGAGTCTAAAAGCTCAATTTGGTATGTCTGCATACGGGGTGCTGCGTCTTTATCTGGATCGTAGCGGAAAATCTCGATGGTGCGAGTACCTCTGCTCATAATGCTAAACTCCACACGTTTATGGTATTGGTTTATAGGGTCTTCACACTAGTTTGCAAAGACCAAAAAATGTTAATTAGAATGTACGCACTTTTGGCTCAACATAGTCTACAGTCAGTGGGCTTTTGCGAACCGGTTTGTAGATAACACGGTTACCTTCAGAGAACCAAAGGGTATGTTTCATCCATTCGTGGTCATTACGACCAAGCGGGGCATACGCATCATCTGCCGCACGTTCGTAGTCAACAACAGTGTGCGCGCCACGACATTCTTGACGCAGGGAAGCTGAAATCATCGTTGCTTTGGCAACTTCATAGAGGTTCGCCACTTCAAGCGCTTCAATACGTGCGGTATTAAACACTTGCGATTTATCAGCTAGGTGAAGACTATTGACCTTGCTTTCAAGTGCCAAGATTTTTTGTACACCTTCATTCATTGACGCTTGGGTACGGAAAACACCCGCATGTTGCTGCATGATACGGCGGATTTCGTCAGCCACATCTTGCGCATTGAGGCCTTGCGTAGATTGCTGTAACACATTCAAACGCGCCAAGGTTTTGTCAAGAACACGCGGTGATAATGGCTCATAGTCATGACGGTCAGCGGCATGGAATTCATCAATGATATGTTGACCCGCTGCACGACCAAATACTACCAAGTCTAGTAGTGAGTTTGTACCTAGACGGTTGGCGCCGTGCACCGATACACATGAACATTCGCCGATTGCATATAAGCCTTTCACGATTTTTTGCTCGGCATATAGACCATCAGCATCGGTACCGGCTTCAAGGTCTGGCATTACCACTTGACCATGAATATTGGTTGGGATACCGCCCATTTGGTAATGGATAGTCGGTACCACTGGGATTGGCTCTTTGGTAATGTCAACATTCGCGAAGTTTTTACCAATTTCATAAACTGATGGTAAACGCTTCATGATGGTATCCACACCTAAGTGCGTCATATCAAGTACCACGTAATCGCCATTTGGACCACAACCGCGACCTTCTTTGATCTCTTGGTCCATTGAGCGTGATACAAAGTCACGCGGTGCCAAGTCTTTTAGGGTTGGCGCATAACGCTCCATAAAGGCTTCGCCATCTTTATTGCGAAGTAACGCACCTTCGCCACGACAACCTTCGGTCAATAATACGCCCGCACCTGCGACGCCTGTTGGGTGAAATTGCCAAAATTCCATATCTTGTAGTGGAATACCGGCACGCACTGCCATACCTAGACCGTCACCGGTATTAATAAAGGCATTAGTAGACGCAGCGAAAATACGACCTGCACCACCCGTTGCTAACACAGTTGTTTTTGCTTGGAATACCGCGACACGACCTGTTTCTTGCTCTAGCGCGATAACCCCGTTAATGTCGCCTTTGCTATCTTTGACCAAGTCAAGCGCAATCCACTCGATAAAAAACTCTGTGCCTTGCTCAAGATTTTTTTGATATAGCGTATGCAATAACGCATGCCCTGTACGGTCAGCTGCCGCACACGCACGTTGCACCGCTTTTTCACCGTAGTTGGCAGTATGACCACCGAATGGACGCTGATAAATCGTACCATCTGCGTTACGGTCAAATGGCATGCCCATATGCTCAAGTTCATATACCACTTTTGGTGCTTCACGGCACATATACTCGATGGCGTCTTGGTCACCTAACCAGTCAGACCCTTTGATGGTGTCATAAAAGTGAAAATGCCAGTTATCATCACTCATGTTACCCAAACTTGCGCCAATACCACCTTGCGCAGCAACCGTGTGAGAACGCGTTGGGAACACTTTGGTTAGTACCGCAACATTCATACCGCCACGCGCCAATTGTAGCGACGCACGCATACCAGAGCCACCGCCGCCAACGATAACCGCATCGTAGGTTAAGCTTTGAATATTGCTAATGGTGTTGTCTTGTTTTGTTGCCATTGCTTTAATTTCCTAAATGATGGTTCGATTTTATCCACATACATGCATAAAAGCCCTGAGGTCAAAATCGATAAATACGTTAACAAAATTTATCTAACAGGATGTTTAGAAGAAAATCATCACGCCCCAAAATAAATAAACCAAGACTGCAAGAATCATGGCAGATTGCAGCACAAAACGTAAACCATTTGACTTAACGTAGTCTGTTAACACAGTCCACATCCCTACCCACGCATGACCCGCTAATGCTAGTACCATCAATAGCGTAAATAAGCGCATCGGTAGGCTTAGCATAAAGCCTTGCCATAATTCAAAGGTTGGTTGGTGGGTTAAGAACCAGCCCAACATCACCAATGAATAAACTGCCAATACAACTGCACTAATACGTTGTACCACCCAATCGCGAGAGCCTGAGCCTGTTAAACCTGTTGCACTTTTCATTAGAACATCACCCATACAAATGAACCCACAACCCAAAGCGCTGCAAGTACAAAGCCAATGAATGTCGCAGTGCGACCACTGTTTAATTCTTCATTCATGCCCATATCGGCAAATAAATGTTTTAAACCCATCACAAAATGGTAGCCTAATGCAGCCACAAAGATCCAAGCCAAAAACTTCACCAAGGGGCTAGTGAAAATATCTGCAAAGCCTTCAGCACTGGCAAGCGACGTTTGAAAAATCCATAACATCACAGGAATTAGGAGAAATAGCACCACACCAGAAACACGGTGGGTAATTGAAGCCAAAGCAATTGGGTTTTTTGAATTAACATTAATTACTTGGCTTAAAGGAAGGTCAATCGGTCGGTTGCTTTTCACAGCGGGCATCCTTTATTCGCAGTTATAACTTACCTGTGTTATCGCTATGCCAATATCCAAAATATCAAGCACGAACTTCAAATCACTTGTAGGATTTGATGAATCACATAGCCTGTCAAAAAACAGGTAAATCGAAGATAAGGAATAGCTAGCGTACTTTGGATTATTCACAGAATAGATAGTTATTAGCCGCAAACCTAATCGTATCTCACAATTAAAAACTAATAAATTACCAACTAATAATCGACAAAAAGCCACCCACAATTTACTTTTTAATTTTGTTAAATCACAAAGCTAAAAAGTAAATTATGTTTAGCAAATATTAATAATACAAAGCTAGCCACCAGTAAAATTTTTATAATTATAAGAGTCTTTGATTACAAATACAAACAAAAACAGAAAAAAAACCATCTTTTATCAAACCACTGTAGCCCACTATTAAAATTCAGAAATAATTTGACAAGATTGCGCGTTTTGCCACTTACCTATGTAGATATTTAACCATAGTAAAGGGCGATAGAGTGGCGAAAGCATAGAGCATAGTTTTACTTAACCCCTATTAATTATAACTAACTGTTTGTACGCGTAAGGCGTAAATTTACTTTCATTTTTGGCAAAAATACTGTTAATATAGATATGTTTTAGTTTTGGGTTTTCGCTATTTTTTCGCTATTAATAAAGTCGCCCTGCACGTCTCTGTGTGGCTGGGCAGTCACCTATCCTTGTCATTGCGCCAATGCATTTGAGCAAGTATAGGTCTTCTTTTTTTTACACGTCTGAGAGGATTTTATGTCAGAGAAAGACAATATTGCAACCTTGCACGTCAATGGGCAGGACTATGAGCTTCCTATCATTGAAGGAACATTAGGCGATCCTGTACTCGATATTAAGGCAGTACCCCAAGCTGGTTTTTGGACATACGATCCAGGTTTCATGTCATCCGCTTCCACTGAATCAAAAATCACCTTCATTGATGGTGACAAAGGTATCTTGTTACACCGTGGTTACCCAATTGACCAATTAGCTGATAAAGCAGAATACTTAGAAGTTGCGTATGCACTCATTCATGGTGAATTACCCAATGCTGAGCAAAAAGCCGATTTCTACGAAAAAGTTCGTAAGCATTCAATGGTGAATGACCAATTACGTCGTTTCTTTGAAGGTTTCCGCCGTGACGCTCATCCGATGGCGATTATGGTCGGTGTGATGGGTGCGTTATCTGCGTTCTACCACAACAATCTTGATGTGAGCAAACAAGACCATCGTGAAATCACGGCGATTCGTTTGATTGCTAAAGTGCCTACCATCGCCGCCATGTGTTACAAATATAGCAATGGTCAACCATTTATGTATCCGCGTAATGATTTAAACTACGCTGAAAACTTCTTACACATGATGTTTGCAACCCCAGCAGATGTCAACTATAAAGTCAATCCAATCCTTGCAAAAGCAATGGACAAAATCTTTACCTTACATGCTGACCACGAACAAAATGCCTCTACGTCAACTGTACGTCTAGCGGGTTCTACGGGCGCTAACCCATACGCTTGTATCGCGGCAGGCATTGCGGCGCTTTGGGGACCTGCGCACGGTGGTGCCAACGAAGCTGTACTTAAAATGCTGGATGAAATCGGCAGCGTAGACAACGTTGATGAATTTATGGAGAAAGTAAAACGTAAAGAAGTGAAATTGATGGGCTTTGGTCACCGTGTTTATAAAAACTTTGACCCACGCGCCAAAGTGATGAAAGAAACTTGTGACGAAGTATTGGGCGAGCTTGGCATTAAAGATCCACAACTTGAACTTGCGATGAAACTTGAACAAATCGCCTTAAATGACCCGTACTTTAAAGAGCGTAACCTATATCCAAATGTTGACTTCTACTCGGGTATCATCCTAAAAGCCATCGGTATTCCAACCTCTATGTTTACCGTAATCTTTGCGTTAGCACGTACGTCTGGTTGGATCAGCCACTGGTTAGAAATGCACTCTGCACCTTACAAAATCGGTCGTCCACGTCAGTTATATACTGGCTACACACAACGTGACTTTGTGGCAGTTGAAGACCGCGATTAAGCCAATACGTCAAACCAAAAAACCCAGTGCACAACTGGGTTTTTTATTGGTTAAAATTTAACAAAAAAGGACGTTTTGCAACGCCCTTTTTTCAGTTAACTATTAACTATAACCTGCTAATTATACCAAATCCAACAATTACAGTATTGTCCACTTTCGAGCCGTCAGGGATTTAATGGTATCCACCTGTTTAGCAAAGTTACACCAAGCCTGACAGGCGGCATCTACAATAGTTTCGTAACTCTCGAAACAACGATTTGATAGCCAGTGTTGCTTAATATACTGCCAAACCTGTTCAATCGGGTTTAACTCGGGCGAATAAGGTGGCAGTTTCAAGATAGTCAGGTTTGGTAAATTATAGCGCTCTTTATGCCATACTGCCCCATCCATCACCACAACCGCATGGCGACCTTTGGGCACAGCTTGGCTAATTGCTTGTAAATGTCGCTTCATACACTCACCATTGGCATAAGGCATAACGAGCCCTACACATTGTCCTGTCGTAGGACACACTGCACCGTAAAGGTAGGTAGAAATAAATTGTTGTTGACGTACCACTCGCGGTCTTTTACCACGGTAATGCCATACTCGAGTCATTGAACCCTGCTGACCAATGCGGGTTTCATCTTGGAACCAGATGTCAACATCGCTTAGCTCGGTATCTTTAGGTAGTATGGCAGTTACACGCTCGATGAAGTTTTTTTAAAGGCTTCTTGGGCGTTAATATCCGCCTGCGGATGCTGGCTTCTGGCACTAATCCATGTTATACCAATGCGGTTAAGTAACTCGTAAATGCCATTAACACTATAGGCTGCTTGATAATGCTCGTAAGCAAGCTTTTGGATATCTTGTCCCGTGAGCCTGCCGCCACCGCGTTTTGCTTGGGTATCAACTATTAGTTGCTTGAATGCCTCAATATGCTCTGGGGCTAGTTTGCTGTTTCTGCCGCTTCTTGGTTTGTCATAGAGACTGTCTAATCCAAAAGCTTGATAGCGTCTGCGGGTGCGGCGCACGGTTTCGATGTTGATGCTTAGGTTTTCTGCAATCTCAAAGCTTTGTTTGCCGATGCGATATTGATGAAGAATGTAGAGTCGTGTTCTAGCTCTAGCTTTGCTTTCAGTTTTAGCCAGTTCGCCAAAGTCATGGTCTTCTAAGCTGTGTTTAGATTTTAGTTTATTCATGTGGCTATGATACTATATTTTCTGGGTTTGGTATTACTTCACCTTACTTATAAAACGCATTGGCAGTATAAGTATGGTCGGTCTCATCAATCACTTGGGTTAATTCTGGTATTTGCTGTTTTAGCGACACTTCAACCCCTTGTTTTAGCGTCATATCAACTGCAGAGCAACCCTGACAGCCGCCGCCAAATTTGAGCACGGCGGTGATACCAACCCCTTCTTCATGTACCAAATCCACCAATTGCACGTTACCCCCATGCGCCGCTAGATTTGGATTGATTTCTGAAGATAACACGTAATTGATACGTTCCTCTAGGCTTGCATTTTCACCCAGTTTTGGCACTTTTGAGTTGGGCGCACGGAATGTCAATTGACCGCCAAAACGGTCTTTATTGTAATCAATCACTGCATCTTCAAGATAAGGAATAGACGGGGTATCTATATAAGCGGTGAATGTCTCATAATCCAATTTTAAATCGTCCGGATTGTGTTCATCTGGCTGGCTATATGACATACAGCATTCTGCTCGCGGCGTGCCTGGATGTTCAACAAAAATACGCACGCCGATGCCGTCAGTATTTTGTTTTGCCAACAACTCAGTAAGATAGCCTTGCGCTGAATCGGTAATTTTGATATTTGTGCTTTTTGCTGTATCGCTCATATGTCACCCTAGCTTGTCATCAATTTTTACCCATATTTTAGCATAAACTTGAGTAATTTACTCGGATTTTATTGGGGGTGGTTGTTTGGCTTATCAAGGGTCGTCACAATATTTTTTAGCTAAGTCAAAACTTCAATCTAGCCACTATCTTCAACCAAAAATCTTTAACCAAAAATAACTTGGCATTGGTTGAAAGTTTAGGCAAGATAGTTAAAAAAACATGCTTTATCACCGAACTTTATCACCAAAACGCTATTGGATAGACCGATGGCGTTATCATTCGCAAGGAGTTTGCGTCATGCCAAATAAAACGACTGACACTATCATGGTTACTAAAAACGACGTTACCGAAGATAAAGGGCGTTTTAGCACACCCAAAAATAAAAAAGGTTATCAATATGATTATTTGGTGTTTATCGGGCGTTTTCAGCCGTTTCACTTAGGTCATAAATCGGTTGTCGATGAAGCATTAAAGCTTGCTGAAAATGTGATTATGCTCATTGGCTCTGCCAATTTGCCAAGTAGTATTCGCAATAGCTTTAGTGTCGAAGCGCGTAGCCAGATGATTTTGGGCGCGTTTGACAAAAAAGAGGCCAAACGCATCCATTGTGTCGGTTTGGATGATGCCTTATACAATGACACTAAGTGGCTTCAATACGTGCAGCAGTGCGTGAAGTCAGTGACAGGCGATTTAAACGCCAATATTGGTCTGATTGGACATTCAAAAGACAGCTCATCATATTACTTGTCACTTTTTCCAAATTGGCAGTCGGTGGCAGTGCCCAATTTTCATGAGTTGTCTGCCACGCCAATTCGCGAGGGCTTTTTGCTGGGTGCCGATCCGTTAACCGATACGGTACCGCAATCGACAGCCGATGTCATGAAGGCATTTAAAAAAACCGAAGCATATAAACGCCTACACGAAGAGGCTGGCTTCATTGATAAATACAAAAAACAATGGGAATCAAGCCCCTACCCACCCACCTTTATGACGGTTGATGCGGTGGTCATTCAATCAGGACACATCTTATTGGTTGAACGTCGTAGTATGCCAGGTCAAGGACTATGGGCATTGCCTGGTGGCTTTATTGACCCGAAAGAGACGCTATTTGACGCCTGTATTCGTGAGCTACGTGAAGAAACTCGGTTAAAAGTACCTGAAGCGGTTCTGCGCGGCTCGCGCCATAGTCAACATACCTTTGATGACCCATATCGCTCAGCTCGTGGGCGTACCATCACCCAAGCGTTTTACTTTATGCTCAAAAATGACCCCAAAGGCTTACCGTCGGTGAAAGGTGGTGATGATGCCAAAAAAGCGTTTTGGCTACCCTTGGCTGAATTAAAAGCCGATAAACTGTTTGAAGACCATTATGCCATTATTTGTAAAATGGTCGGTCTCTGATTTTTTCCCGCCAAACTGATAGACGGTTTGGTTTAACCTGCGTAAGCAATCACCAGAGGAGTTCTGTGATGTTTAGTCAAAATTTTGACAATTTTATTTTAAATACCGATAGCTATAAGACGTCGCATTGGCTGCAATATCCGCCAAATACCGAGTACGTATCTAGCTATATTGAAGCGCGTGGCGGCAATAGCAACTTTGAAAATGTGCTATTTTTTGGTCTACAAGCTTTTTTAAAACAGTATCTTACCAAACCCATTACCGACGCTGATATAGATGAAGCCAAAGTGCTACTTGCGGCTCATGGCGTACCGTTTAATGAAGCAGGCTGGCGACAATTAGTCGCCAAACATGGCGGTCTATTACCACTTCGCATTCAAGCGATACCCGAAGGCATGGTGGTACCAACGGGTCAAGTATTGTGTCAGGTGGTGAATACCGACCCTGAGTTTTACTGGTTGACAAGCTATATCGAAACTGCGCTATTGCGCGCTATTTGGTATCCTAGCACTGTGGCAAGCCTTTCTTATTATTGTAAACAAATCATCAAAGCAGGCTTGGAAAAATCGGCTGATAACTTAAATAATCTACCGTTTAAATTGCATGATTTTGGCGCTCGTGGGGTGTCTAGCCTTGAGTCGGCTGCACTCGGCGCGCTTGCCCATTTGGTAAACTTTTCCGGTACGGATACCTTAAGTGCGATTGTGGCTGCCAATCGTTGGTATGGTATGCAAAATGACATGACGGCTTTTTCCATTCCTGCAGCAGAACATAGCACCATGACCACTTGGGGACGTGAGCATGAAGCAGATGCCTATGCCAATATGATTGCCAAATTTGGCGGTGAAGGTAAAACCTTTGCGGTGGTGAGTGATAGCTACGATTTATGGAATGCCATCGATAATATCTGGGGTGGTGAGCTGAAAGAAAAAGTAGCGCAAACAGGCGGCACGTTAGTGATTCGTCCTGATAGTGGCGATCCTATTAAAGTGGTGCGTGAAGCCCTGCAGCGCCTTGCAGCGAAATTTGGCACTACCACCAACTCAAAAGGCTATAAGTTACTGCCAAGCTATGTGCGACTCATCCAAGGGGATGGTATTAATCCCACCAGCATGGGTAAAATAATTGATGCGGTGATTAAAGCCGGATTTAGTAGTGACAATATCACCTTTGGAATGGGTGGCGGGCTACTGCAACAAGTCAACCGCGATACTTTAAATTTTGCTATGAAGACCAGCAGCGCACGGGTGGACGGTTTTTGGCGAGACGTGTATAAAGACCCGATTACCAGTGTGAGCAAACGCAGTAAACGCGGGCGTTTAGCCTTGGTCAAACATCAGGGTAGTTATATGACGCTGCGTGAAGATGAGCTTGCTGAGCAAAATAATTTGTTGCAAGATGTATTTTTGAACGGTGATTTATTAGTTGATGATACACTGACCACGATTCGTCAACGCTCATCGGTAAAATCATAATTGAACTTGTCGCAATCTCAACAGCCGTCTTTATCAGACGGCTTGTTATCGTTAAAGCTAATTAACCCCTGCCATTGCCAAATATTTTTGGTGCAACTGTTCAAGTTTTAAATACAAATCGTCTAAGCTACCATTGTTGTCGACAATGTCATCAGCTTGTCTGAGCCTGTCATGACGCGACAGTTGATTTGCCATAATATTTTGAATACGTTCAGGTGTTTGACCATCACGTTGACTGGCGCGCTCAATCTGCAAGGACTGATGACTATCGACCACCAATACTCGCTCACACAGATTGGCTAATCCTGCTTCAGAGGCTTCTAACAGTAAGGGTGCTACCAAAATTACATAGGGCGACTGGGCAGTTGCTAGTAATTCTTTGGCACGGCTGCGAATGGCAGGATGGGTAATTTGTTCCAAATCCATTAACGCTTGCGCACTGCCAAACACATGCTCTCGCATGGCACGGCGATTAAGCTCACCTGCCTCATCAATCACCCAGTCACCAAATTTGGCGACAATTTTTTTTAGCGTTGGTGAACCTTTGGCAACGACTTCACGTGCCAATACATCGGCATCAATAATGACAATTCCATGCTCAGCAAACCAACGGCTCACTTGTGATTTACCACTACCGATGCCACCTGTAAGCCCCACTACCAACATCGCAACCCCTCCTTGATTCACGGATAATTGACCCATAAATGACGTCATGACATTTTGCCTAGATACCACGACATTATTGATTGCCCATACAAAAGTGCTATCATGCCGGCAATGGCGATATAGGGTCCAAATGCAAAAGGTTTGCTTTCACCTGAGCGCTTCATCAATATCACACCCACAACCGAGCCGACAAACGCAGATAAAAGCACAATTAAGGGTAGCATCAAAGGCCCTAGCCAAGCCCCCAAAGCCGCTAATAATTTAAAATCGCCATGCCCCATCCCGTGCTTGCCCGTAATCAGCAAAAACAGTTGATACACAATCCACAGGCATAAAAACCCAAACACATAGCCAAAAATAGCCGCTGTGGGACTGACAAACAAGCCAAAGGCATTGACGAATAATCCTAATGCCGCTAACGGCAATGTAAATCGGTCAGGCAACAATTGGGTATCAAAATCAATGCCTGTTAAAGCGACTAATGTCCATGTGAGTGCTAATCCTGCCAGCGCTTGCCAAGTAACACCAAATTTTATAATAACCAGCACAGACAAAATAGCGGTGATGATTTCTACAAGCGGATAACGATAACTAATGGCGTTATGACACTGACTACATTTCCCTTTTAGCAGTAGCCAGCTAATAACAGGCATATTTTCAAACCAACGTATTGAATGCCCACAATGCGGGCAACGAGAGGCAGGACGGCTTAAGGTCATGGATTCATGATTATCAATAACGGTTTCTGGATGGAGCAATAGCTGGCATTCGTTCTTCCACTGCTGCTCCATCATTAACGGCGTGCGATAAATCACCACATTTAAAAAACTGCCCACGCATAATCCCAATAAAGCTACGATAATCAACGTCAGCCATTGCGACTGTTGTAGTAACAAAATAAAATCTGAAAAAATCCCCATCGTATTTAGCCCACCACCGAGCCCATTTGGAAAATTGGTAGATACATGGCAATCACCAGACCCCCTACCAGCACCCCCAAAATAGCCATAATCATCGGTTCCATCAGACTTGTTAACCCGTCTACGGCGTTATCCACTTCGTTTTCATAATAAGTCGCCACTTTATCAAGCATCTCCTCTAGACTACCTGACTCTTCACCAATACCAACCATTTGGATCGCCATACTGGGAAAAAGATTGGTAGAGCGCATCGAAAACTGCAGCTGTTGACCGGTCGCAACATCGCCTTTAATTTTTTGCGTGGCATTATAAAATACCACATTATTGGTTGCCCCAGCGGTTGAATCTAACGCATCAATCAGCGGCACACCTGCGGCAAAAGTGGTAGATAAAGTGCGGGAAAAACGCGCAACCACCGCTTGGTAAGCAATATTGCCAAAGATTGGTAATTTTAAGGTCAGTCGGTCTAAAAAATCATTAAAGGGCTTGCTACGTTTTTTAGCTTCAGAAAAGCCAACAACAGCGCCTGCAATGCTAAATAGCAATAACCACCACCATTTTTGCATCCACTCGGACATATTGACCACCATTTGGGTAAACGCAGGTAATTCTGCGCCAAATGAATTGAATAAATCAGCAAATACCGGTACCACTTTGACCAACAAAATAATGGTAACGATAATCGCAACCACGATAACCGCAATCGGGTATTTCAAAGCTTTTTTAATTTTTGCTTTTAGTAGCTCGCTTTTTTCTTTGTACGTCGCGACACGCTCAAGCATAGTTTCAAGTGCCCCTGATTGCTCACCTGCCTCTACCAATGAACAAAACAGGTCATCAAAATATCTGGGATGTTTGCGCAGCGCAGCAGCAAAGGTGCTACCTGATTCCACTTCTGATTTGACACTAAGCACCAACTCTTTCATTGAGGGGTTATCAAGCGCATCTGCAACGATTTCAAACGACTGAGTAAGGGGAACGCCCGCTTTCATCATTGTAGCCAACTGCCGCACAAAGATAGCAATATCGATTGCCTTGATGCTTTTTTTCATTTGAAAAATAGGCTTGGGTTTTTTCTTAATCGTCTTGACTTTGATGCCTTGCTTGCGTAGTTGCGCTTTTGCCAGCTCAATATTGCGGCTGGTGGTTTCGCCTTTGACTTTTTCGCCACGGCGATTGACCCCATCATAGACAAAGTCTAATAACATTTCTGTTTGGACTTTTGCCATACCCTTAACCCCTTAATATCTCAACTAATCTTCAATAAAGACGGATAAAAAACGCCCTATTCGCTAGTAACACGATACATCTCTTGGATGCTGGTCGTGCCTTTTAGAACCTTTAAAATGCCAGAGCGCCTTAAATCCCTAAACCCTTGCTTTAAGGCAGCGTCTTTAATCTCAATAGCGTTGCCGTCTTCCATAATAATTCGGGCAATCTCTGGTGTTACTTTCATCACTTCATAAATACCAACACGTCCTTTATAGCCATCGCGGCATTCAGAGCAGCCAACGGGCTCATAAATGACATTGCTGGTATCTGCCAAATCTTCTTCCGTAAAACCCATTTCAAGCAAGCTATTTTTTGGTACATCTGTCGGTTTTTTGCAGGATTTACACAGGCGACGGGCTAAGCGCTGTGCGATTACCAAATTGACTGAGGTGGCAATGTTAAAGGATGCCACACCCATATTACGCAGACGCGTTAAGGTTTCTGGCGCTGAGTTGGTATGCAAGGTTGACAGTACCATATGCCCTGTTTGGGCAGCTTTGACAGCAATTTCCGCCGTTTCCAAGTCACGAATCTCACCGACCATCACAATATCAGGGTCTTGACGCAAGAATGATTTGAGCGCACTGGCAAAGGTCAAGCCAACTTTATTATTCACGTTGACCTGATTGATGCCTTCAAGGTTAATTTCAACGGGATCTTCTGCGGTAGAAATATTGGTCTCAACTGTGTTTAAGATATTAAGACCGGTGTATAAGGAGACGGTTTTACCCGAACCAGTAGGGCCGGTAATCAATAACATCCCTTGCGGTTTTGCCAGCGCATCCATAAATAGTTGCTTTTGGTCCGGCTCATAGCCGAGTGCATCAATGCCTAGCATCGCTGATGATGGGTCTAAAATACGCAGTACGATTTTTTCACCAAATAAGGTTGGCAATGAGTTGACACGAAAATCAATCGCCTTATCCTTGGAAATTTTTAATTTGATACGACCATCTTGCGGCACGCGGCGTTCAGAGATGTCCATTTGTGACATGACTTTCAGGCGGGCAGCAATTTTACCCGCTAGCTGCGTCGGTGGATTTGCCATTTTTTGTAACACCCCATCAATACGAAAACGCACGCGATAAGATTTTTCATAGGGTTCAAAGTGTAAGTCTGAAGCGCCCATGGTAATGGCTTTGATGAGCATCCCATTAACGAACTTGACGACAGGCGCTTCATCATTGACATCTAAATGACTGGTGGCACTATTGTCTTCATCGGCGCGGGTTTCATCAAACTCCACCGCTTCCATATCATCAAAATCAGCTAAATTGGTGGTAGTAAAGATTTTTTCGATGAGTGATTTGATTTTGTGGTGTTCGGCAACCACTGTTTCCACGGTAAACCTTGTACCGAACCGCAGTGCATCTAAAGCATCTACCCGCGTCGGGTCGCTCATGGCAACAAATAAGCGGCTACCTCGTTGGAAAATCGGCAGAATATTAAATTCGCGAATAATTTTTTCATCAACCGCTTCTTTTGGAATATAGTTGACATTGATGGCATCCAAATCAATGAGTGGGTCGCCAAATTCTCGCGAAATTACCCACGCTACTGCGTCAGCTTGCGCAAGCTTATTGTCAACCACATAGTCGATTAAATTTATTTTTTGCTGCTGCGATTCTGCCAATACTTTTTGCATTGCCGCTTCGCTAACTAGTCCTTCATGCACTAATCGCGATGCAATGCCACCAAAACTAGGAAGGGATGCCGCCATCGTTTTTCTCGTTTACTCAATATTTATTCAAATGGGCTAATGTTTGTTAGTGTAAACTATTCATTTATATATTAACAAATCATTCTCGACAAATCCGTGAATTCAGCGATAAATAATTTTTTATCGCATTTTATCTCTCTCAATCAACCTTCATAAAACTGTTGTTATACTTTATCCCTTCTTTAAATATCTCACTTGCGTAACCCAATAATTTATTCGGCAAATCGCTGCAATTGCTTATATAATACCTACCATTTTACGCCTAGTATTTTAAATACTCCTATTTTCATATCTTGATATCTTTACATGGTGATGTTTTACACCGTGATATGTTAAATAGCGTTACTTATATTTTAATGTTATCTTGACATTTATACTTTGCAAATTCATAGATAACCACTTACCTCAATTGACAGGGACATTATGAAAGCATCTGATTATGTAGCAAATTGGCAGAATTCTTGGGTGATTGCTAATTGGAAAATGAATCCTAGCACACAGCTGACTGCCACAGCCCTCATGACCGATTTGCAGCAGCAGATACCTGCAGATGCACTGCAAAGCTGTAACGTGGTTGTCGCCCCGAGTTTTATGCATTTATCGACCACGCAGCAAGCTATCCAACATGGGGCATCCAACATCGGGCTAGCTGCGCAAAACTTATGTGCACAACACGCCGATAAAGGCGCGTTTACTGGGGAGATTTCAGCTGCTCAGCTCAAGGACGCTCAGGTAAATTATGTCTTAGTCGGACATTCAGAACGCCGTCAATATTTTAATGAAGATGACACTTGTTTAATCCAAAAAATTCGCCATGCCTTTGCACATGATTTAACCGTTGTTTTTTGTATCGGTGAAACACAAGCCCAGTATGAGAAAAATCAGACCCAAGATGTGCTAGCAGCGCAATTAACGGTCGTTAAACAACTAGCCGCTGAATGTGATAACTTATCCTCTAAGTTAATTATCGCTTATGAACCGGTTTGGGCGATTGGTACAGGTAAAACCCCAACCATACAAGAAGTACAAAACATTCATGCCTTTATCAATACCACTTTAACGGACATCGATGCCTCTTTAGCGAATACACCGATATTGTATGGCGGCAGTGTGAAAGCGGATAATGCTGCAGAAATCGCCCAATGCCCAAATGTAAATGGGGTGTTGGTAGGTGGGGCATCACTTGACGCGACTGGCTTTACACAAATTATTCAAGCATTTGCCCAAATTTAAGGTAAAATATCACCCATTTAAAATTTTTTACTTTTGCCACTAACAGCGTTTTTGTTGGGCATCAGTGCTATCAATTTTTGTAGAGATAAGTATGTATAATGCAATTTTAGTGGTTCATATCATTGTCGCGATTTCAATGATTGGTCTGATTTTAGTTCAACATGGTAAAGGTGCCGATGCCGGCGCGTCATTTGGTGCAGGTGGTTCGGCAACCGTATTTGGTGCGTCTGGCTCTGCCAACTTTTTGACGCGCTTGACGGCGGTTTTAACGGCAATCTTTTTTATCACCAGTATGACACTGGCAGTATTTGCCAAACAGCAATCGCTATCTAGTCGTACCCTTGATACCAGCCTAGCGACTAATACTGCGCCTGCAAGCCCTACACCAACCACGCCTACACCTGCCAAATAACTTATTAAAAAAAACGTTGCGTTATTGGTAGTTTTGACCTAGAATACAGCGTCTATTTTAGAGTGTTGTTATTTAAAAAATAGCTTGGTTAAAGTAGTTTGGTTTTTTGCGATTGTGGTGGAATTGGTAGACACGCTACCTTGAGGTGGTAGTGCCGCAAGGTGTGAGGGTTCGAGTCCCTCCATTCGCACCAACTAAATTAATTTTAAATAACTGTTGACAAGGTTAATATTACACTCTATAATACGCTCTCTAAATTGTTGCGGGGTGGAGCAGTCTGGTAGCTCGTCGGGCTCATAACCCGAAGGTCGTTGGTTCAAATCCAGCCCCCGCTACCACTTTTCTAGTAGCATTGCTTTGGTATCATTACTAGAAAAATCAATTTAGACACACTTTTATTGATTTAAAAGCCCACCAATTAGTTTGTGGGTTTTTTTGTATCTATTGGTTTCGAAAAAACTTAAGTTTTGCTAAATTAGCGGTTGCATTTTAGTAATTTGCCAATTTTTAAAATCAGCTTTTAAAATCAACAAAGATGTTAATAATCAACTCTAAAGGATATCATGAAACTATCAACGAAAGTTGCTGAACTGACCCAAATCATTGAGCCAGCAGTAACTGCCTGTGATGTGAGCTTGTGGGGTATTGAATTTGTACCACAAGGTCGACGCTCTCTTCTTCGTATTTATATTGAAGCCCTACCTGAAGACCGTGCTGAAGGCAAACAAGTCACCATTGAAGACTGTGCTGCGGTCACCCACCAAGTCGGTGGTGTGTTGGACTTGCACGACCCGATTGCAGGCGAGTATCTACTTGAGGTGTCTTCACCCGGTTTGGACCGCGCATTTTTTTCTGCTGAGCAGCTGCATGACTATGTGGGGCAAACCATCAGCTTACGATTGATTCATGCGATTGGACAAGGTAGTGATAAGCGCCGTAAAGTAACAGGCGAATTGGTCAATATTGACGAGCACCAGTTGACAGTCAAAACCGAAAACGATCAAGGCAATGACCAACTTTTAGCCATCGAGCTTGATAATATTGATAAAGCCAATTTGGTCTACCAATTTTAGCTTTTAAATTTGGGGTTAATGCCTTTTTTACGCTATGTCTTCTAGCTAACTTTTTTCTAGCTAAAAGCAAGATTTTAAAGAATAAAGTCTAGAATGACTTAAATTATAGGTGATTACATGAATCGAGAAATTTTAACGGTCGTTGAAACCGTCAGTAATGAAAAAGGCTTAAATCCTGAAGATATTTTTGAAGCGATTGAGCAAGCATTGGTGGTATCGACCAAAAAGAAACTTTATAGTGAGCAACCTGAAGTTGCCATTCGCGTCCATATCAATCGCAAAACAGGTGACTATGACACTTACCGTTATTGGACAGTAGTGGCAGATGAAGATCATGAGATGCCTGCCTGTCAGCTAGCGATTAGCGATTTGGATGAAAACGAATGGAAAATCGGCGACATTAAAGAAGAACAAATCGAGTCCATTGAATTTGGTCGTATTGCCGCTACCCAAGCCAAACAAGTCATCATTCAAAAAATCCGTGAAGCTGAACGCTCACTGGTGGCAGATGCGTTTGAACATCGTATCGGCGAGATGATTACCGGTGAAGTCAAAAAACCGGCGCGCGATGGTTACATCATTGATTTGGGCGATAATGTCGAAGCCTATCTACCGCGCGATAAAATGTTGCCGCGTGAGCAGCTACGCATCAAAGGTCGTATCAATGCGATTTTAGAACAAGTCAATCGTGATAACCGTGGTGCTCAGCTGGTATTGTCCCGTACTTCACCACAAATGCTGACAGCACTGATGCAAAAAGAAGTACCAGAGATTGCTGAGCAAATCATTGAAATTCGTGATGTTGCGCGTCAACCTGGCTTACGTGCTAAGATTTCAGTCAAAACCAATGACCATCGTATCGACCCTGTCGGTGCTTGTATTGGTATGCGTGGCACCCGTATCCAAGCCGTGCAACAAGAGCTTGACGGCGAGCGTATTGACGTAGTGGTATGGTCGGATGATCCGGTGCAGTACATTATCAGCGCTTTGGAACCTGCGGATGTTGATCGTATTATTCTTGATGAAGATACCAAAACGGCGGATATCATCTTTGCCACTAACGATCAGTTGGCCCGTGCGATTGGCTCACAAGGTCAAAACGTGCGCCTTGCATCAGAATTAACAGGTTATCGTCTTAACATGATGCTCGAAGACGAGTACAATGCTCAACAAGAATCAGAAACCAAAGTGTATCGCGACCTATTCTACACACGTCTTGAAGTCGATGAAGATTTGGCACAAGCCTTGGTGGATATTGGATTTACCTCACTTGAAGAAGTGGCGTATGTCCCTGCTGAGACTTTTTATGACATCGATGGGCTAGATGATGACGCCATCGACGCAATCCAAGAACGTGCCAAAGAAGCGGTGATTGCCGATGAATTGGTCAAACAACAAAATATTAAAGAGCCAAGCCAAGAGCTTCTAAACCTTGAAGGCATGACTCAAGCATGGGCCTACAAGCTTGCCGAACGTGATGTCATCACCGTCGACGACCTTGCCGAACAAGCCATCTTTGATATCCAAGATATCGAAGGTCTTGATGAAAAGACCGCAGGTGAGCTTATTATGAAAGCCCGTGAATCATGGTTTAATTAAAAAAGGTGTATGAATGGCAGATAAAACCGTAAAAGAACTTGCAGCAATGACCACAAAGACCGTTGAAGCAATTAATAATCAACTGGTCAAGGCAGGGCTGTCTGCGCGCGGTGACAATGACATCGTCACCGATAGCGAACAACAAAAACTGGTCAGCTTTTTACAACAAAGTCATGGTCAAAATGATAAACCTCGCATTAGCTTAAAAAGCAAAACTACTTCTACTGCACGGGTGACAGGCACTTCTGGTAAAGCCAAAAGTGTCAATGTTGAAGTACGCAAAAAAATGGTATTTGATAAACCAAATCCCAATAAAATTGCTGAAGAGCTAGCCTCTCGTGAAGCAGCGACTAAAGACGCTGAAGAAAAAGCGCGTTTGGCAAAAGAAAAAGCCGCCCAAGAACAAGCTGAAAAAGACAAAGCCAAACAAGCAGCCGAAGCGCGTCAACAAGCTACCCTTGCGGCAATGCGTGCTAACTTAGGTGGCGGTAGTCAAGCTGCCAAAGAGCACACAACTACCAGTGTGGTAGTGAAAAAAGGCAACAAAACTGCTGCAATTGAAGTCAAAAAAGCTGACAAAAAACCTGCACCGAAAAAAGAATCGGATAGTGAACGCAAAGCGCGTGAAGCAGAAGAAGAACGCTTACGTCAAATTGAATCAGAAAATCGCCGTAAAGCCGCCGAAGAAGCTCAGCAACGTACCCTTGAGCAAATGCGGCAAATGGCAAGTAAATACAGCGAAACCGATACTGAAACTACGATGGTTGTCAAAAAAGATGAGCCATTGGCAGAAGGCTTGGTGGGCGCAGCGCTTGAAGATTCATTTGAACAAGAACGCCGTGAAATCAAACGCGGAACCGCAAGCACTGCCAACAAAAACCGTCGTCGTCGCCGTGGTGATGAGGGTGAGCAGGAAATTAAGAACCGTGGTCGCGGCTTAAAATCATCGCAAGCCAATAAACACAAATTTGAAAAACCGGTTGAAAAAATCGTGCATAACGTTGAAATTGGTGAGACCATCGTGGTATCTGAACTTGCCCAAAAAATGGCAATCAAAGTACGCGAAGTCGTCAAAATGTTAATGAAAATGGGCGAGCTCGTACGTGAAAACGAATCTATTGACCAAGAGACCGCTGCACTCCTTGTTGAAGAAATGGGTCATAACCCAGTGCTTGTGAGTTCAACGCAAGTTGAAGACTCTCTACGTGAGGCGGTTGGCGAGAAAAGTAGCAACGTCCAAGCGCGTCCGCCTGTGGTTACCATCATGGGTCACGTTGACCACGGTAAAACGTCCCTGCTCGATAAGATCCGTTCTAGTAAAGTGGCATCAGGCGAAGCAGGTGGTATTACTCAGCATATCGGTGCATATCATGTGCAGACTGACCAAGGCGTTATTACGTTCTTAGACACCCCAGGTCACGCCGCATTTACCGCGATGCGTTCTCGCGGTGCCAAAGCGACGGATATCGTGGTGTTAGTGGTTGCAGCCGATGACGGTATGATGCCGCAGACGGCTGAAGCGATTGACCACGCACGTGCCGCGGGCACCCCGATTATCGTGGCTATCAACAAGATGGATAAAGACAGCGCCGATCCAGACCGCGTACTCAACGAACTGACCACCAAACAAGTCGTTCCTGAAGAATGGGGCGGTGACACACCGGTAGTCAAAGTCTCTGCGTTAACAGGACAAGGTATCGATGAATTGCTTGAAGTGATCAACCTACAAGCAGAAGTGATGGAACTTGAAGTCGCTACTGACGGTGCAGCGCAAGGTGTGGTGATTGAATCACGTCTTGAAAAAGGTCGCGGTGCCGTGGTCAGCTTGCTGGTTAAACAAGGTACTTTAAATCAAGGTGACTTGGTGCTTGCTGGCGAATATTATGGTCGCGTCCGTGCTATGACCGATGAAAACGGTCAAAAAATCACCTCAGCGGGTCCTTCGATTCCTGTTGAAATCTTAGGTCTGCCTGATACGCCAGCGGCTGGTAGCGAGTTTATGGTGGTTTCAGATGAGAAACGTGCGCGTGAAGTTGCGGAATATCGCGCGGTTCGTGAGCGTGAAAAAGTGCTTGAACGTCAAGCCAAATCACGCTTAGAAAACTTGTTTGACCAGATGAGCGATGCCAAACTGCCTTCCGTTAATTTGATTCTCAAAACTGACGTTCGAGGCTCACTAGAAGCCTTGTTAACCGCGCTTGATGAATTATCTACCGATGAAGTTAAAGTCAAAGTTATCTCATCGGGTGTCGGTCCAATCACCGAATCGGATGTGGTACTCGCCGAATCAAGTGAAGCGGTGTTATTAGGCTTCAACGTTCGTGCTGATACCGCTGCCAAACGCAAAGCGGATGAAGCAGGTTTAGATATTCGCTACTATAGTGTTATCTATGGCTTAATTGATGATGTGAAGGCAGCGATGAGCGGTTTACTTGCGCCAGAACATCGTGAGCAAATCTTGGGTATCGCAGAAGTACGTGAAGTGTTCCATTCTAGTCGCTTTGGTTATGCAGCCGGTTGTATGGTGACAGAAGGTAATATTATCCGTAATAAGCCAATTCGGGTATTGCGTGATGACCAAGTTATTTTCACCGGTCAATTACAATCATTACGTCGCTTTAAAGAGGATGTTAATGAGGTGCGCGCTGGTATGGAGTGTGGTCTAGCGGTAAAAGGTTATGAAGTAAAAGAAGGCGATAAGATTGAAGTCTTCGAAATTCATGAAGTCAAACGTACCTTATAAGTTAAGCTGACAACCTAATACTGCCAGCTTGCTATTAGCAACCTTTCCAGTGGTCTAATTAATCTAGGTTAATTAGACCTTTTTTTACTATAAAAAGGATTACCAATGAATCAACGTTTACAACGTCTAGCCGATCAAATTCAGCGCGACCTAGCGGTTTTGATTCGTGACGAGATTAACGACCCACGCTTGACTGGGTTTGTAACCATTTCTAGTGTCAAAATCAGCCCAGATTTGGGTTATGCTGATATCTATGTCACCATCATGGAAAAGTCGATGGATGATGCCATGGCAAAAGATTATCATACCGAAAGCTTAGAAGTGCTGAACAAAGCATCAGGTTTTCTGCGTACTGAGCTCAGTCATTTGCTAAAAACTCGCACTACGCCACGTCTGCGCTTTCACTATGATGAAGTGACCGCTAACGCTAACTATATGATGAACCTCATTTCTAAAGCGGTACAAAGTAGCGAAGGTCAACCATCAGACGACTGATGCGTTGTAGGCCATGACGAGCCTAGACGAGCTTATTTGTCACTTTGAGTCATTAACAGGGATGTTGAATGCAGTTACTTTGGGGTATCATTAAGTTTATCGTCATTATTCTCTCAAGTCTGTGGGTTGGGGTGTTTGTGTGGACGCATCAGCCCTTAGGCAGATATGTCAGTCTGGCCCTGGTTAGTGTATGGGTGTTTTTCACCCTTGCTGTTTTGGTCAGTATCATCAAACCAACCCTATTTTCATCCCTACTTTCTCACCAGTCTTTATTATTGATTTTTTTTGCGGTGCTGGCGATTGCCATTGCATGCTTTTTTTCGATGTCAGCTAGCAATGAGCGTGATTGGAACCCTGAAGTTGCCCAAATGTTAGACTATCGGCTTGACCCTGATGGCAACACACTCACCATTAGCAATGTTAGAAATTTTGATTGGCAAGATAAAACCCATTTTCAGCCGCGCTGGGAAACTAGGCAATACGACTTGGCAAAACTGCAAACGGTTGATTTTATCGCCTCCTATTGGATGGGCGATGCCATTGCCCATACGCTAGTGAGTTTTGGGTTTAGTGATGGCAAGCAGCTTGCGTTATCCATCGAGATTCGCAAAGAAGTCAATGAACAGTTTAGTACGCTGGGTGGATTTTTTCGCAAGTTTGAATTGGTGATTATCGCTGCCGATGAAAAAGATATTATTTATACCCGTAGTAATATCCGTCATGAAGATGTTTATATTTATCCCATCAATATGCCAAAACACCATATTCGAGCGCTGCTGCTTGCGTATCTAGCGAAAGCCAAGTCCTTAAAAACGCAGCCAACATGGTATAATTCATTGATAAATAACTGTACCACGGCAATTTATGAGCTGATTGACGATATCGAACCTTTGCCATTTGATTATCGTATCTTGTTATCAGGCTATATTCCCAGTTATCTGTATGACCAGCAATTGATTGATAACCGCTATAGCTTGCAACAGTGGCAACAACGGGCACACATTAACCCTAAATCAAAGCCGTATTCTGTCAACCACCCTATTAGCGCAGCAGATTACTCGCGGCTGATTCGAACCGACTTTTAGTGAATTGATAAATCCATAACATGATGACCCAACCAAAAACAAAATCCATCGTCTCTGGCGTCTTACTGATTGATAAACCGCAAGGGATGAGCTCCCAGCAAGTGGTATCAAAAGTCAAATACTTGCTCAAATCTGATGTGCACGACAGTAAAAAAGCGGGTCATACCGGTACCCTTGACCCAATGGCAACAGGCTTGCTACCGATTTGTTTGGGAGAGGCGACCAAGTTTAGCCATTATCAACTCGATGCGGTCAAATCTTACCAAGCCATTATCAAACTCGGCGAGCAAACCGATACCGGGGATGCTGAAGGTCAGATAATTGCCACTATCCCTGTACCGCATGTGACACAAGCAATGTTACAAAGCGTTACTGAGCAATTTTTGGGTGAGATAATGCAGGTTCCGCCCATGTACTCCGCGCTCAAAAAAGACGGCAAAAAACTGTATGAACTGGCGCGTGAAGGTATTGAAGTGGAGCGAACAGCACGTCCTCTCACCATTTATAAGCTGTCACTTACTCCCCTATCCGCTCAACAATTGCAATTAACCGTCACTTGCTCCAAAGGAACTTATGTGCGCGTGCTGGCTGAAGATATTGCCAAAGCACTGGGCACAGTAGGACATCTGACAGCGCTTAGGCGTACACAGACGGGTGATTTTGAAATTGCCGATGCCATCACCTTAGCCGATTTTGCCGCGCTCGATATTGCAGCGCGGCTTGATAAGCTATTAGCGGTGGATGCCTGCGTTCACTCACTACCAAGCTTAGTATTAGACGATAGCCAATCAAAGCGCATCCGGCAAGGTCAACGCTTAAATGTCAAAACGACGATGTTAACTCAGCAGCTTATCTTAACCGCCAATCAAACTTTTCGCTTGTTTGACGACCATCAGCAATTTTTGGGTACAGGGCTACTTGAACCCAATGGTCGTTTACAACCGCTGAAGCTAGTTAATTTAAACCAGCCACAGTAAGTCAGTAAACTTATCATCTTGCTAATTTTTTGCTGTATTCACATAATTTGCTCACTGAGCGGTGTGATGTCACAAAGCGAGTACGTTTTTTATGCATTGATACAAAACGTGACGCTTTGCTAGCAGTTTTTATCCGGCGATTTCTTTATTCTTAGTGGTGTTGATTCATTTGGTTCTTTGCTTAGCAAGCTTTGCTAATAAAGAACAAACAGCGGTTTATTTAGATAACTTTCTACAATTAATAGTTAATAAAATAAAAATCAAATAGAAAAATCAAATAATAATCTCAAAATAAAGCGCCCAATTTACAAAAGACGAATCAATAACAACAACAATTTTTTTTAACTATCTTTAACTTAAATAATGAAATAATAGGATAATTACCATGGCTAAGATTGCTATTTTACTTGATACCGACTTTGAACAAGTTGAATATACCCAAACCAATGACCTCCTTAAAGCTAAAGGACACCAAACCACTTTAATCACCACACAACCCCAAAAACAAGTGCGTGGGCTTAATCATACTGACCCTGCTGACACCTTTACCGCTGATTTATTAATTGGTGAAGCCAATGCAGCCGATTATGATGCCATTGTATTACCAGGTGGCGGTGCCAATGCCGATGTGTTGCGGGCAAATACCGATGCACAAGCGATGGTAAAAGCATTCATGAGTGCGGGTAAACCTGTTGCAGCGATTTGTCATGCCCCATGGATTTTTGCGGATACCGAAATCGCCCGTGGTAAAAAACTAACCGCTTATAAGACCATTGCTGTTGACCTAAAAAATGCGGGTGCTCAGTTTGAAGACAAATCAGTGGTGATAGATGGTAATTTGATTACCAGTCGTCAACCTGAAGATATTCCAGATTTTGCTGAAGCCATTGACCAAGCACTGACTAAATAAGCTTGAATAAGCATAAGAAAAGGAGATTGCCATGCAACCGACTACTATGACAGATATTGATAAAATGGACAAGAAAGCGCCTGACGCGACGTTTGTTGCCGATACTACGCCTAATGATGCGGACGAAGTGACTTCTGATAAACTCACCACCGCGCCACAAGAGCAGCTTGACCGTCTGCATAGCGAAACCCCCAAACAGCCTACGGGCAATCAGTAAATTGAAAGCTTGAATCTATTGAAAGCCTTAATAAATTCAACACCCTAATGCAAATTAGGGTTTTTTTATTGGGTAATATTTGGTAAAATAATGCTCCTTTTTGACGGTTAACTACTGAGAAGCGTGGTTATCCTGATTTTTTTACACTAATCGACTCGATAGTTAGCCGATTAGGCTTCTCATTTTATGCTAAAAAAGCTAGGAAAATATTATGTTGACTAACCAAGACCGCGCAGACGTAATCGCAAAATTCCAACGCGCTGAAAACGACACAGGTTCACCCGAAGTTCAAGTGGCATTATTAACGGCGCGTATCAATGACTTACAACCACACTTTAAAGCACACAAAGCTGACCATCACAGCCGTCGTGGTTTGATTCGTATGGTTAACTCACGCCGTACGTTACTTGACTACTTAAAACGTAAAGATGCAAACCGTTATACTGCACTCATCAATGAATTAGGCTTACGTCGCTAATTTATCAGCGCATTATGAGCTTTATTCAATCAGCGGCTGCTTTTGGGTAGCCGCTTTTTTATGGGTTCAATATTTTTAGCGAATTTTTTTTACTTTTAGCCTCGCTGTTAGCTTAGTCATTACCCATCGCTTGCTATTAGTGGTTAAAGCGCAGTTAAAAGGTGGTGATTCGCCACAAAACTAGGTAAAATAGACAACGCATTGTGCCTTCACAATTGCAGTTTACACTTACTTTTTTCAAAGTATTTTTTAATTTAGGCTGATTTAAGGCTGCTATCAGGCGAATTGGTAGATTGCTTCTAACGTTTGTATTTTTTGAAAAGAACACAAACGTTAGGGGCTATTACTAAAACTTAAATCGCCCTACTTCATCACACAAAGGATAAAACCGCATTATGTTTAATATCATTACTAAAGAATTCCAATATGGTAATCAACAAGTTACGTTAGAAACGGGTCGTATTGCACGCCAAGCTAATTCAGTGGTCGTCCACATGGGCGGCGTCTCTGTGCTAGTCGCTGTTGTGGTAAAAGACGAGGCGCAAGCGGGTCAAAATTTTTTCCCATTGACCGTCAACTACCAAGAAAAAATGTACGCTGCTGGTAAAATCCCAGGTGGCTATGGCAAACGTGAAGGTCGCCCATCTGAGATGGAAACCTTGACTTCACGCCTCATTGACCGCCCGATTCGTCCATTGTTCCCAGAAGGCTACTTTAACGAAATCCAAGTGACCGCCACGGTGATTTCGTCAGACAAAAAACAAGATGCTGATATCGCAGCGATGATTGGTACTTCAGCGGCATTGGCAATTTCGCCAGCGCCATTTAATGGCCCGATTGGTGCGGCACGTGTCGGTCTTATCAACGATGAATATGTGCTAAACCCAAACCATGAAGCGCTAAAACAAAGCTCGCTCGATTTGGTGGTCGCGGGTACGTCGTCTGCGGTATTGATGGTCGAATCTGAAGCCAAAGAATTGTCAGAAGACCAAATGCTTGGCGCGGTACTATACGGACACGCCCAGCAACAAGTCGTGATTGATGCCATTAATGAATTTGCCAAAGAAGTTGGCGTACAAAAACACCAATTCGTTGCTCCTGCCGTCAACGAAGCCTTAGAAACTGCCCTAAAAAATCAATTTGCTGCAGCGATTTCAGAAGCGTATACCATCAGCGAAAAAGCCAGCCGTTATACTCGCCTTGATGAAATCAAAAACCAAGCCATTGAAGCGTTAGCCGGTGACGCAGAAGCCGAAGGCTATGCCGACAACGTGGCACAAATCAAAGAGCTATTTGAGACCCTAAAATACCGTACGGTCCGTGACAATATTTTGTCTGGCAAACCCCGTATCGATGGTCGTGACTTGCAAACGGTTCGTGCCCTAGACATCCAAGTTGGCATACTGCCTTACACGCATGGTTCAGCGCTATTTACCCGCGGTGAAACACAAGCGCTCGTTACCACTACGCTTGGCAACAGCCGTGATGTGAACATGATTGACACCCTTGCGGGCACCAAACAAGACCACTTCATGCTGCATTATAACTTCCCAAGTTACTCAGTGGGCGAAACGGGTCGTGACAGCGGTCCAAAACGCCGTGAAATCGGTCATGGTCGCCTAGCCCGCCGCAGTGTACAAGCCGTGCTGCCAGATAGTGACCGTTTCCCATACGTGATTCGTGTCGTATCTG
Organism: Faucicola osloensis; assembly: GCA_016888885.1. Taxonomy (GTDB): domain Bacteria; phylum Pseudomonadota; class Gammaproteobacteria; order Pseudomonadales; family Moraxellaceae; genus Faucicola. The sequence continues at coordinate 1,995,029 of CP069437.1, read as the reverse complement.
ATATCACCGAATCCAATGGTTCATCGTCAATGGCATCCGTCTGTGGCGCATCACTGGCGTTAATGGATGCCGGCGTACCACTAAAAGCGCCGGTTGCTGGTATCGCAATGGGTCTGGTTAAAGAAGGCGAGCGTTTTGCCGTGCTGTCTGACATCTTGGGTGATGAAGACCACCTAGGTGATATGGACTTTAAAGTCGCGGGTTCGGCCAATGGCGTGACTGCACTACAAATGGATATCAAAATTGAAGGTATCACCCCAGAGATTATGGAAAAAGCCCTACACCAAGCGCATGCGGGTCGTATCCATATTTTAAATGCGATGAATGAAGTCATTTCAACCAGCCGTAAAGAAATCAACGCCCATGCACCAAACTTTGCGGTGATTGATATCGACCCTGAAAAAATCCGTGACGTGATTGGTAAAGGTGGTGCAACCATTCGCCAATTGACTGAAGAAACAGGCGCAGTGATTGATATTGATGACAACGGTACCATTCGTATCTTTGGTGAAAACAAAGCAGCGACCAAAGCCGCGATTACTAAAATCGAAGCGATTACGGCAGAAGTAGAAGTCGGCAAGACTTATACAGGTAAAGTGGCTCGTATTGTTGAGTTTGGTGCGTTTGTCAATGTATTACCTAACACTGACGGTCTGGTGCATATCTCACAAATCTCTGATGCACGTATCGAGAATGTGAATGATGTGCTAAAAGAAGGGCAAATGGTGAATGTACTGGTACAAGACATCGACAACCGTGGTCGCATTAAGCTCACCATGAAAGGTGTGGATCAAACCATCGCACCGACAGAAGAAGCACCAGCGGCTGAATAATTTTATTAAAGTTTAGTTGCTAAAAATTAAAAACCGCTTTATCGTCAGGTAAAGCGGTTTCTTTTGGGATAAATTTTGGCAAACGCTATGAAAACATCATTACAGTAGTTAGAAAAAATGCCCGATGATAAGAAGGTTTTGACCGCGTTGGCATTTTACTACTTGCAATATACCGATGGCGACAATGAATCACTGAGTAGCCCTCGATAAAATCTTAACCATTGAAAACTATTTAAACTAATAGAGCTAACGATAAGCCATCACATTCAAATTACTCACAGGCTGAAGGTATTTTTCAAACAGTGGTAAAACATCTTCATCAAAATCCATCCCATCAGGCACAAGCAATTCATCACTGGCAAGCACCGCCACACGGCGAACACCTTGATACCGCCCCCAATCAAACAGCACCTTATTAAGTGACTGAAATGCCGATACGATATATTCAAGATGCGGCGAATTCTCAGCAAACTCAGTCACTGCCATATCCACGATATATTTCGGCTTGGACAATGCCCCACCGACTGCCATACCCGCCAAATCACGCTGCGGCGTAAACTGTAACACATCACCGAGCAACAGCTGCGAACGCTCACAGGCTTGCTTGTAAACGGTATAATGCTCAGGATAAAGGCTTTGAAACTTAAGTAAGGCGCGATGACGAAAAACACCTGACACCGGGACGGGCATAATAAGCGCTTGATAGCGGTCTTGAAACAACGATTTTTTATCGACTTGGGTCAGCACTACTTAACCTGCCAGTTATTTGTGGGTGGTTATTTGTTAGCGGCTTTTTGCTGTTCAAGCTGTGCAACTTGCTGTTCTAGCAGCTGGATACGCTCTTCTTTTTTACTACTGAGCTCATTAATCATACGCAGCTGATCTTGCATCATGGCTTCTTGCTCTTTTAGCTGCGCGCTTTGCTCTGACAATCGACTCAGCTCTTCTTTGGCAAGCGCCGGATCTTCAGGCAGTGTCGGCGTAAGAATTTCTTCGGGCGTGATTGCCGGTAGCGCTGCGGTCGCATGCGCTGAGCTAGTGGTTGCATCCACTGCGACGGTTGACGCGGCAGGCAAGCTAGCGCTAGCTTGTGGTTTTACTATAGGCGCTGTAGTTTTGGGTATTGCGTGTGTTTGGGTCTGCGTCTGTGTTTGTGTCTGTGTCTGCGCGGTGGATTTGTTGGGCTCGCCTGACTGCCCCATAAAAAACCATGCCAAGGCAGCCAGTACCAACCCTGCACCCACTAGCAACCCAAGTTGATTGCGTTTTTTTAACATCCGTTTCGCTAGTGTTTGACTTGGCGGCCTTAAAAATGGGTTTGGCGTCTGGGCAATAACCGCTTTAACTTCGGGTTTTGTTTTGGTTAATACAACGGGTGGCGTCGTCTCGATAGCCTCGATAGTCTCAATAGTCTCGATAATTTTTTTATCGCTATTTTTATCACTACTTTGTAGTGAGATGGGCTGTGATTGCGCGCTATGGGGGTCTGGTTCTATGTTTAGGTCTGGGTTTGGCTTAGCTGCTAAGGGTAGGTTATCAATATTAAATATCAGCGCGTTATCGGTTGTCTGTGGCGATACGGGCTGTGATACTGTCGCTGTATTGGCAGCGTCTTCGATATTCACAGTGGTATTAGGTTCAACATCGCTGGGTAGCTCATCCAAATCAAAATCATCAAAACTCAGCTTTTTGGGTGCGAGGGTATCAGTATCAGCCGCTTTTGTGTTATCTGCGGTATAGTCGGTTTTGCCATGAAGTAATTCGTCTTCCAACTGGTTTAAATCAATGCTATCTAGCGAAAACGCATTTGTGATTGCTGTCGTGTTTAGAGATGTGTCTGGAGATTTAGTCGCTTGCATCGGCGGCTGATCAGTTGTATCAAGCTGCAACGGATTATCTGACATGCCTATCATTGGATTTTCAGCCAGCTGTGATGATGGATTGGTATCTTCGCTAGTCGGGGCTATAGGGTCATTGTCTTTTTTTAGGCTAAATAATTTCATGTTGGGTCAATATCCCTATCCATGTCGGGCAGGTCAGATGGCTGTACGATTTCATGCTGGCGATGTATATGCCAAGCTGGCATGAAAATGATGGTGTACATTCGTTTGCTTGTTACTATAACAAACCCCAATCAAAAATAACAACGTTTGAGACAAAAACCTACTTTGAACGCCATATTTTGACCACCCTAATTGTATCAAGAGCGCTTAAACTCGTTAACCTTGTCAAAATTTACCCAAACCGCTTAAACTTGGCTTATTTAAACCTAACAATACCCGCGCCATCGTCGCCATAATGAATGGTTTCCTGATGATTGGATTGCTGAATGTCAACGATCTCATCGGGTGTTGGGCGACGCTCGGTATAGCCACATGCCGTACACTCGATATACTCATCATACTCGGGCTGATATAGCTGAATCTGAACAACTTTATCCAGTGCTTTACAGCTTGGACAAGCCACCCCTGCCAAAAATTGACGTTTGGGGCGATTGGATTGATATCTCATAGTTTCTTCTTTTTACTAGCCTATATTTTGACAACCGTGTTACCAAGCTTGGGTATTGGCGTTATCAGTGTCATCGCTCAGCAGTTCATCATAGCGGCTGGTTAAAAATCCCGAATGACGTAACAGCGCATCAATACGGGCTTCACGACCGCGAAATGCCTCAAAGTTGGCTTTTGCAGATTGGCTACCGCCTTTGGCTAAAATGTTATCACGGAAGGATCTGCCAGCGTTTTTATCAAAAATACTGGTTTCTTCAAACTTGCTAAACGCATCGGCTGACAACAGTTCTGCCCATTTGTAAGAATAATACCCTGCCGCATAGCCCCCTGCGAAAATATGGCTAAAGCCATTGGCAAAACGGTTATAACTGGCGGTCGGCATAATCGACACATCGGCACGCACGCTGTCGAGTAACGCCAGTAACTGGGGATAGTCGGGTGCTGGGGTTTTAGCATGCAGTAACAAATCAAATAGCGCAAACTCTAGCTGGCGCAGTGTTTGCATGCCGCTTTGGAAATTTTTGGCAGCAAGCATACTTTGTAACATGCGCTCTGGCAACGTTTCGCCCGTATCGACATGACGGCTGATTAATGCAATGCCTTCAGGGTGCCATGCCCAGTTTTCCATAAACTGACTGGGTAGCTCAACTGCATCCCACTCGACGCCATTCACGCCTGCCACATCGCCAACATTCACTTCAGTGAGCAGATGGTGCAGACCATGTCCAAACTCATGAAAAAGGGTTAACACTTCATCATGGGTTAATAAGCTGGGTTTGCCACGCTGCGTACCCGTTGGCGCAGGGCTAAAATTTGCCACCATAAAACAAACAGGTAACTGCTGATAACCGCTATCATCGTGTTGATAACGCGCTTGAAAACCACTCATCCATGCGCCACCGCGTTTGCCAGGACGCGCATATAAATCAAAATAAAAACCACCGATAAGCTGCTGGTTTTCATTAAAAACTTGATAAAAACGCACGTCATCATGCCAGCGCTGGGTGCTTGCAGTTTTATCTTCAATCTGAATGCCATACAGTTTTTGCACAATCTCAAATAAGCCTGCGATGACTGTCGGCACTGGGAAGTACGGACGCACTTGTTCTTGCGATAGATTAAATTGACGTTGTTTAACCTTTTCTGCCAGATACGCCGTATCCCAAGGTCGCACCTCATCGCCCTCATCACCGATGCCAAACGCCAAACCTTCAACTTGCAGTTGTTTTAAATCCTGCATGGCAAAGGGTCGTGCCTTGTCTGCCAAATCCCGTAAAAACTGCTCTACAGTGTCGACATTGTCCGCCATTTTGGTGGCAAGTGATAATTCAGCAAAATTGTCATAGCCCAATAATTGGGCTTTTTGTGCGCGTTTTGCCAAGATATCCGCCATGATATCGGCATTGTTAAATTCTGGCTGCGCTGACAATTCAGAGGCACGAGTGACATACGCACGATACAAGGTTTCGCGTAACTCGCGGTCATCAGCATAGGTCATCACCGCAAGATAAACTGGGATATCAAGTGTCGCGACATAAGGCGTTGCCAATACTTGCTCTGGGAATTTTTCTGTGTATCGCCTGCCCGCATCTGCAAGCATGGCAAGCGCAGATTCAGGCAGTCCTGCCAGTTGCGATTCGCTTAACGGTAAAAAGTAGCTTTGGGTAGCATCGAGCACGTTATCGGAGAATTTAGCCGATAGCGTAGATAACTCACTGGCAAGGGTGGCAAATTGCTGTTTTTGCGCCTCAGCTAAACCCACACCGGATAATTCAAAACTTTGTAGCGCCAATGTCAATGAGCGTTGTCTTGCAGGCTCTAAACGCTCAAAAAACGACTGATCGCTCACCACACGCTGATAGCGTTGATACAGCGGGAGATGTTGACCAACCGCCGTGCCGTAGGCAGAAAGCGCGGGCAATAATGCATGATGCAGTTCACGGATTGGCTCATCGCTGACCACGCTATTTAAGTGCGATAGCAAGCCCCAACTGCGGTCTAATGCCAAATTCACATGGTCAAAAGCGATGATATCATTGAGTGCTTGTTGGCTGCTGAGTTTTGTATCGTTAACTTGGCTATTAGCTTGCTCAGCTTTGTTATCGAGGTCATCGAGCCCAGCTTCATCATCGAGCATAGTCAAAAACGCATGTCCATTCGCCAACGCCTCATCAATTGCCGTTTTGAGTCGCTCAAGCGCTAATTGATTAAATTCAGCAAGGTGCAAATTTTTTGTCGGATTTTCTACATCGTTGGTCATATTGTTTTCCAGTTTTTTATCGCTCATTGATGATTGAGAGTAAAAGTCGTCATTGCCCAAAATTTTAGCATAAAAACCGCAACGCTTGGCAAAGCTACCCCATTTTGCTACATACGTTTGCGACATAAATGTCGACAACCATTATATTGTGACAATTTTTTGTCAAAACAAGCCAGCGGTACAATTTCACGTTAAAATAATGCCATGTCTATCACTGTGATTTTATTATGCGCTTACTAACACCTAAAAAAATAACACCTAACCCAGTAGCATCTAACGAAATAGTGTCTAACCAAGTAGCAGGCGCCCAACAACCAAAAAACAGCCTAATCATCACCAGTTATAACATCCATAAAGGCATGTCACCCCTCAATCGTTTTGTCAAAATGGAAGGCATCGCCGCTGCCCTTAACCAAGTGCAATCTGATATTATCTGTTTGCAGGAAGTCCAAGGTCAAAATCTCAAACGGGTGGTGAAATACAATGAATTTCCCGACCAGTCCCAACATGAATGGTTTGGCGAGTATCTACAGCTTGAAAACAGCTATGGCAAAAACGTCGAATATAACCACGGTCATCATGGCAATGCGGTGCTAAGTCGCCATCCGCTCGATCCCAAACACAATGTCAATATCACAGTGAGCCGCCTTGAGCAGCGGGGTGTGTTGCACTGCGAAATCCAGCCCAAAGGCTGGAATACGCCTATTATCGTGCTTTGCGCGCATCTAAATCTGATGGAAAATGACCGTGAAAAACAATATGAGGTGATAAGCCAGTATATCAATAACGAAATCGACCAATCTACGCCGCTGATATTGGCAGGCGACTTCAATGACTGGAAAAAATTATCCTGTCAAAAACTTGGCTGTGACCTTAATTTACAAGAAGCCGTGCTGACCCACCATGGCAAATTACTGCCTACCTTCCCTGCCAAACTACCGGTATTAAGCCTTGACCGTATCTATGTGCGTAACCTACAAGTACACCGCGCTTGGGTGCATAAAGGACAACCTTGGTCAAATCTCTCTGACCATTTGCCGGTTAGTGCTGAAGTTAGTTTACTGGAAAATTAAAAGATAAAAGTTGCATGATTTTTGCAGCAAGGTAGCCTAGCAATTTTTATAGACACGACTGTCAATTTTTGTCCTAGCAAAACCCGATTTGACGTTTTAAGCCACAGACTTTAGACGTCAGGCTTTACACGTCGGTTAGCCAAATTGACGCTACACTGGAAATCCTCATGCAACCAAAATTACTCATTATTTTTGCGATATTAGGCATCACCGCACTCACTATTTTTAACCTCATATCATCACATCGTACCCAGCAAGTCATTGCGTCAAACCAAGCCAATAGTAGTGCCGCCTCGGCGCCCTTAGCCATAGCATCAAACGATACGTCATCGATTGGCGAGCAGCCCAAACAAGTACTTGATAAGGCAACAACAGATTTGAATCAAGCCGCCCAAACGTCATCCAATAATTTGGCAAGCGCAGAAAAAACCACGCAATAATAACTTGGCGTATTAGCTGCTAGTACCGCCAAGCAAGACTGGTTAAAGCGCATCAAGTGGCTAATATTAAGTCGCTATTATTAAATAGCTAAGATTAAGTAGGCAAAGACGTTTTTTGTTCTAGCAGGTATTTGTCTGAACGATAAAAAAAGGGCAAATTGTATTGCCCTTTTTCCATTAACGAGATTTGTTGCGCGCGTTACTTTTATTTTTAGCGCTTTTTGCTTTCCTGACGTTCTCATTTGGCTTAGATTGAGCGTTAGGATTAGATGGCGCATTGGGATTGGATTGAACAGAATTAGAGGCCGCTTGCGATTGACCGCGACTTTTGCCCTTACCGCGATTATTAAATGACGATTTTTCCAGCTGTGCCACCAAATCAAAATCAATCTGCTGGGTCTCCATATTGACGGCAGCGACTTTGACACGGATTTTATCACCGATTCCAAACACCAGTCCTGATTTTTCACCGAATAACTGCTGCGCCTTGTCATCATATACAAAGTAATCTTCGCCCAAATGCGAGATATGAATCAAGCCATCAATGAATAAATCGGTAAGCGTCACGAACAAGCCAAAATTGGTCACTGTGGTAACCACCGCATCAAATTCTTCGCCGATATGGTCTTTCATATAATGGGCTTTGAGCCACTGCTCAACAAAACGGCTGGCTTCATCGGCACGGCGTTCTGTCATTGAGGTGTGTTCACCCGCATCTTCTAGTGACCAATCTGGCAGCGGCGCTTTTTTGCCAGTCACTTTGGCTTTGATGGCACGGTGTAGCATCAAGTCGGGGTAACGGCGAATTGGTGAGGTAAAGTGGCTGTATGCCTCATACGCAAGCCCAAAGTGTCCGATATTAGTCGGTGCATAGTTGGCTTGCTGCATCGAGCGCAGTAGCACGCTATGGATACTAATCGCATCAGGGTGTTCGCGTGTCGCTTCAATGATACGCTGATAATCTGCCTGTGTCGGGTTTTCTTCAGGAAATGACAAACCAAAATGCTTCACAAAGTCACTGACGCGAGCGGCTTTTTCTGCCTCTGGGGTATCATGATTGCGATACAAAACCGGCAATTCATGCTTGAGCGAAAATTCAGCCGCGCAGGTATTGGCAAGTAGCATCATCTCTTCGATGAGCTTATGCGATTCACCACGCGTCCGCGGCACAATGGCGCTAATTTTGCCTGCTTCATCAAACTTGATATAAGTCTCTTGGGTTTCAAATTCCATCGCATGGCGCTGTTCGCGTTTGACCAATAGCACTTTGTACAAATCATACAGTACATCAATCGATTTTTTGACCGCTTTATTACCGGTGATAGTGACAGGCACTTCGGCTTTGGGCGTTTCCCCTTGCGCTTGGGCAAAATAATCGTTGACTTGGTTATAAGTCAATCGCGCTTGAGAGTGCATCACGCTTGGATAAAACTGATAGCTGGTCACGTTGCCGCTACGCGATAGTATGATGTCGGCTACCATACACAAGCGGTCAACACCTGGGTTTAAAGAGCAAAGACCGTTGGAGAGTTTTTCAGGGAGCATCGGCACCACAAAATGCGGGAAATACACCGATGTACCACGCTCATAGGCTTCTTGGTCAAGTACTGAGTTGGCAGTCACATAATGACTGACATCGGCAATCGCGACGACCAAGCGATAGCCACCACCGCGACGTTTTTCGGCATAGACAGCATCATCAAAGTCACGCGAATCTTCGCCATCAATAGTGACTAGTGGCAAGGAACGTAAGTCGATACGGTCTTGATAGTCTTTTTGTGTCGGCTCTTTATACGCATCGACTTGCTGCATGACGCTTGGGCTAAACTCATGGGGAATATCGTAATTTAGCAGCGTGGTTTTGATAATCAATTCACGCTCGTTATCATCGACCAAGCTTTCAGTAATTTTCCCCGTCGCGTATTCATGTTGGGTAGGATAGTCGATAATATCGACTTTGACGGGGTCACCCATTTTGAGTTGTAGCGCTTCGACGTTTTCTTCGGTCACCGTAATCGGTTGATGATTGTTTGGGCTAATGAGTTCTACAAAGTAACCATCGTCATCTTTTGCAAGTTTACCGATATATTGTAGCTGGGCATGGGACACCACCGACAACACACGACCCATCATACGACCACGGTTGTCGGTGCTAGTGGCGATGGCTTTTACTTTATCGCCATGAAATACCCAGCGCATTTCAGTTTCATTCAAAAATAAATCCGGCATATCGTCAAGCACGACAAAGCCAAAGCCTTTGGCATGGGCAGCGACCACGCCAGTCACGGCATCATTGTCAGTCAATGGGCGATAAATGTAAGGATTGCCCCCGTCGGCATCACGGCTTAATTGTCCATCACGCAGCATGGCTTTTAAGCGGTTGCCCAGTGCGTCGTACTCGTCGTCATCTAAATCAAAAATCGTCGCAAGCTCATGTTGGGTAGCTTGTCCGCGCTCAACTAGGGTTTGCAAAATCAGTACGCGGCTTGGAATCGGGTTGTCATAGTTGGCTGCTTCAGCAGCGGCATTGGGGTCTTGCCAATTTTTCATATTGTTGTCGTCTTTTTTTATCATTTAAACTTTTAAACTTTGTCAGTCAAATTATTTTATCATTTTCGTTAAATGCTAGGGGAAGTATTATCCATCACAGCGATAAAATCATGTTAAAATTTTGTTGCTAAGCTTAGTTTTAGTTCAGGCTTTAGCTCAGCTTGGGTTTTTAGGCTTTATCGCATTGTATATGGGTGCGTTGCAAGCGTTTTTAAATGGTGGGTTTTTAAATGGTTCGTTTTAAGCTTTAATATAGCTGGAATTAAGCCTTAATATAGCTGGCTTCGATAGCGAAAATATAGCTGGCTTCGATAGCGAGTGTTCAATGGCTAACGGTAAATCACCACAGCGACATAGAGCGATATAGATTGGTCAAAAAATAACAGAGGGGAATCCATGAAAGCAAGAATTTTAGCGGTTGGACAAAAAATGCCAGCTTGGGTGCAGACGGGATTTGACGACTATTATAAACGTATTCAGCCCATGCTCAGCACCGAAATCGTCGAAATCCCCGCCTGCAAACGTGCCAAAAACCCCTCACCTGCCGAACTTGAAAAATATGCCATCACCGAAGGCGGGCTAATTCTGCAAGCGCACCAAGCCAAGAATTCAGCAGGCAAACGCGAGCAGCTGATTTGCCTAGACGTCCGCGGTAAGAATCTAGCAACCGAAGATTTAGCGGCTAAAGTTGGCGAAGCCATGCAGTTGGGTGACGATATGGCGTTTGTGATTGGCGGTGCTGATGGCATTTCAAAAGAGGTATTAGCCCATGCGACATTCAAATGGTCGCTGTCCAATCTCACCTTGCCGCATCCACTCGTGCGTGTGCTACTGATGGAGCAGCTGTACCGCGCTATGACCATTATCCATCATCATCCGTATCATCGCGGTGATTATTTTTAAGTTTTTTTTGTTAACCTGTTATATCTGATTATGTATGAAATCGCTGACATGGCTTGTTTTTGCGAATTTTTCCCTTATTTACTATTAATCCTTTTTAGTTAATCCTTATTCATTCGTTATCATTTCTATTTATCACTGCAACTTTAAGAAAATTGATGGAAAAAACCGAAAAACAACCAATCAGCCTGCAGCCATTTTTATCCAACACACCGTACCCGCTTTATACCTTGCCCAGTTTGTTTATCTCACATGGGGCGCCGACGATTGCTATCGAAAATAACCGTACTACCCAAGCGCTGAATAAATTTGGGCAAAATCTGCCAAAACCGCGCTTGATTATCATCATCTCTGCGCATTGGCAAAGCCAGCATTTAGAAATCAATGGCAATGCGGCGCCCGCTACTTGGCATGATTTTAGCGGCTTTCAAAAGAAACTGTATACAATCGATTATCCTGTCAAAGGCGATAGCCTGATTGCTGAGCAGCTGGCACAGCAGTTGCAGGCTTTGGGCGTTAGCACGTCGGTCAATCGACTGCGTCCGTTTGATCATGGGGTATGGTCGCCACTGGTGCATTTGTATCCGCAGGCAGATGTGCCGATTGTGCAGCTTTCGCTACCGCAGCATTTTGATAGTTATGCGTGTTTTCAGCTGGGGGCTTTATTGGCGCCGCTGCGGGCAGAGCAAGTATTAATCATCGGCTCTGGCAGTGTCACCCATAATTTGGCGCAGGTACAGTTTGATAGTGCTGAGGTGGATGCTGAGGCACGTGAATTTAAATATTGGTTGATTCATCAACTCAAACAACATATGCCAACGGCTTTAGATTGGCGGTCACATCCATTTGCTCGTCACAATCACCCCACCCCTGAGCATTTATTGCCGTTGTTTTTTGCGGCAGGCGCAGGCACAAAGATGAGCATCGTGCATGAAAGTTTTGCCCATTTTAGTTTGGGTATGGATGTGTATCGGTTTGACTAACCCTTAGTCCACATCCGCCACATCGAGGTTTTTGTCGATTTGAAATACCAAAAATGCGCCGATAGTCATCAATATAAACATGGTAATACCCAGCTTGGCAACCGGATTAAAGGGCAGGATGTTTAATACTAATCCGCCAAAAATACCGACGACAAAGTTGAGTGAGCCTTGCAAGGCACTCGCCATGCCAGCGCGGTGTTTTTGAAATGCCAAAGCAATGGCACCTGAATTGGGCTGAGTGAGTCCTAACCCTGCAATACAAAAAAAAATACTGGCGAGCACCAACGGCAGCCAAGCTTGCGTGCCAAAGACTAAACCTAGCAGCATCAAACACGCTGATGAGATTACTTGCATCACCGCCCCAAATCGCAGCAAGCTGACCAAACGATAACGGTTCACCAGCCATTGGTTGACCTGTGTCAAACCAATAAAACCTGCCGCATTCATGCCAAAAATCCAGCTAAAATGCTGCGGCGTGACCCCATACCCTTCCATAATTAGCTCAGGTGCCGCGCTGATATACACAAACATCGAACCCATCAACAGCCCTGCGCCAATCGCAGGATAATTAAACTGGGTGTCTTTGAGCAAATCCCAGTATTGACTGAGCACGTCATTCATCGGACGGTTGTTGCGAAACTCATCGGTCAAGGTTTCATGCAAAAACAGCCGGGTCAGCACGATATTTAAAATGCCAAACCCTGCCAAAAACCAAAAAATCACCCGCCAACTGGCGACTTTTAACAACAACGACCCCAAGCTTGGTGCCAAAATCGGCGCAATCCCCATCACTAGGACCATCAGCGAAAATGCCTTTGCCATTTGCTTGGGATGCAAGCGGTCACGAATCATCGCCCGCGACACCACCGTTCCCACACACGCGCCTAACGCCTGTAGCGTTCGTGAGACAAACAACACGTATTCATTGGTGGTGGTGGCACACATCACCGAAGCAATCACATACAGTACCATACCCACATACAAAGGCTTGATGCGCCCAATCCGATCCGAAATCGGGCCATAAAACAACTGCCCGACCACCAATCCCACAAAATAGGCAGGCACCGAATTGGACATAAAAGCTGTTGCCACGCCAAAATCTTTTGCCATACTGGGCAAAGCCGGCAAATACATATCAATCGACAGCGGACCGATAGCAATAATCAACCCCAAAATCATAATCCAAACGGTTGGATAGTCTAACTCGTGCGATGGCTTAGGGTGCGGTGCTTGCGGTAGGTTCATAGTGATCAGTTTAAATAAAAAAGCGCGTCTAAATAAAAAAGCAGGCAAAAATCATAAGTCGGCTATTATAAACAAATTTTACTAAAATATTTTTCGTTATCGTTTAGTTTATGTGAGCAATCAACCTATGCAAATTGGCTAAAACACCCCATAAAAAAGGCAGCCTGTGCTACCTTTTTAACCTATACCTTGGCAGCTTACTGCAAAAAAGTACCCAGACGTTGACCCATTGTCACCGGCACTGAATTAGAAAGACCTGCGTCCCAAGCAATGCCCGCTGACTTTGGTAATACCACAATCACCGTTGAGCCCAAATAAAACCGCCCAAGCTCATCGCCTTTTTTCAATGTCATCTGATGAGTTTGACGCTGCACGCGATCGCTACGTTTGATTTTGCCTGTGGCAACTGTTTCAATACCTGCCACAATCATCGCCCCGACTAGCACAACGCAAGCTTTACCAAACTCAGTATCAAACACACACACGCAGCGCTCGTTACGGGCGAACAAATCGGTAATGTTTTCAGCGGTCTCGTTATTGACCGAAAATAGCTGTCCTGGCACATAGATGGTCTCTACCAAGGTACCGTCAAACGGCATATGCACGCGGTGATAATTGGTCGGTGCCAAATACACGGTGACAAAACTACCCTCTTGCATGGCTTTGCCAAGTTCATAATCCGCGAGCAATTGCCCAACTTCATACGATTTGCCTTTGGCTTGCAGGATTTGGTCTTTATCGATTTGCCCCAATTGCGATATCATGCCATCTGCAGGACAGATAAGCGCATCTGGGTCATCATCAATCTTGCGCGCGCCGTCTTTGAGCTCACGGGTAAAAAAATCATTAAAACTGTCATACTGAGAAAAACTACCGCGCGCATATTCCTCTAGCTTGATGCCATACACCGAAGCAAAGGTACGAATAAAGGTTTTTTTCACCATCGGATGACGGCTTTGGGCAAGACGACCTGCGATTTCACTGATTTTTTGTTGTGGGACAAGCGATTGTAATGTGGTAAACAAGGTCATAAGTTACTCGAAATTAGCATTTTAAAGTTGGCTTATTATAATCAAAATCCCCCTTAGAATCACGGTATATTAAACACTGGGCTACGAGTTAAGCGGCAAGCTAGCTTTTAAGTCAAGCCGCTTATGCTCAAACCAACGGATAGGAAAAATCATGAAAGCAGTATTACAACGGGTGAAATTTGCCAAAGTCGCAGTTAACCAAGCGCCTCACCCACAACAAATCGTCGGCGAGATTGCCCACGGCGTACTGGTCTATCTTGGACTTGGGCATGATGATACGCTTGCGATGGGGCAAAAAATGATTGATAAAATCCTCAGCTATCGCGTATTTGAAAATGAGCTGGGCAAAATGGATAAAAACGTGCAACAAGTCAATGGCGGCTTACTGTTAGTGTCACAGTTTACCCTCCTTGCCAATACCCAATCGGGTAGACGTCCTGATTTTAAGCCTGCGATGGCGCCCGACACTGCCAAAGCTTTGTTTGCCCAGATAGTCGCATATGCCAAGACGCAATATGCAGCTGTACAAACAGGCGAATTTGGCGCAGATATGCAAGTCAGCAGTTGCAATGATGGTCCGATAAATTTTATTTTTGAACTATGATACGACCTGTGTTAAGTACCAAAAATTGAGTGAAACCCCGAATTTTTTACAACACCACAAATAAAAACCCTAAAAACTTATCGTTGTCATTTTTTTGTCATATTCTGAAGTTGTAATATGGGCATTGTAATATTGTTGTCATAAAATTATTTTGGTAAACAGTTGCCTATTTTATCGCTTGAGAAATTTATGAAAAATGAAACTATTTTGGTGGTGGAAGATGAGCCTGCCATTCGAGAAATGATCGTGACCACATTAGAGATGGCAGGATTTGATTGTTTGCAAGCCTCAGAAGTCTCTCAAGCCCATCATTTGGCGGTCGATCATCGTCCCAACCTCATCTTATTAGATTGGATGTTACCCAATGGGCTATCAGGCATTGATTTATGCCGCCGCTTGAAAAAAGATGAAATGCTCTCTGAAATTCCTATCATCATGCTCACCGCCAAAGGCGAAGAGGACAACAAAGTTCAAGGACTTGACGCTGGGGCAGATGACTATATCACCAAGCCGTTTTCCACCCGTGAACTGGTTTCCCGTATCAAAGCGGTATTGCGCCGTAGTAGCGCATTGTCAGGCGAAAAACCCATTGACGTAGGCGGCTTGTCACTAGACCCTGCCAGTCAGCGCGTGAGTGCCAATAACAAAGCGGTGGATATCGGACCGACAGAGTATCGGCTACTTGCTTTCTTTATGAGTCATCCCGAGCGCGCTTATACCCGCACCCAGCTACTCGATCAAGTGTGGGGTGGCAATGTGTATGTCGAAGATCGTACCATTGACGTGCATATCCGCCGCCTGCGTAAAGTGCTTGAGCCATTTGGGTTTGCAGACTATATCCAAACTGTACGTGGCACAGGTTATCGCTTTTCTAATAAAATCGACTAACAATAGCCTGATTAGGGCGTGTCCCTATTTGGATAATGAGACTAAAAATAGACTAAATCGCCAGCAAAACAAGGCAAATTGTGCAGATAATATTGGAATATTGTCAAACAATTTAACGCAGTTTTGCCAGATTTAGGCATTTTTAGGCCATTAAAAATACTTTGTTCCGAATTAGGGACACGCCCTAATTGCATTGAAATTTTTGCCAACTTATCCCAACTTCGTTATAGTAAGCTTTCTCAATGGATGCTAGAAAAATTAATATGTGGGCGAGCATTTCACCCGTATTGACAGCTGGGGTTGCCGGGCTGTTGATTGGCGGGCTATTAGGGTTTTGGGGTTGGGGACTGGCGATAGGGCTGTGCCTGTATCAGCTATATTTTTTATGGTCGATACAACGCTTTAAAGCGTGGTATAACAAAAATCCCGATGAGCCGCCACCTGCATTTGAGCCCAACCTTAATGTCATCGCCAGTAATATCTACCAAGTCAATCGCCAAGAGAAATTGGCGCATCAGCAAACCGTTTCGCTGGTGCAAAAAGTGCGCGACTCGCTAAGCGCATTGCAAGACTCGATTATGCTGATTGATAAAAACGACTGTATCGAATGGTGGAACAACTCTGCCGAGCGGCTTTTTCATTTTAAAGCGCCCGACCAAGGTCGCAATGTGTTGACCATTATTCGCAATCCGCTTTTTCATCAATATTATCACCACATTGAAGACTATCCAGATGGCGTGCGTATCCACAGCCCGTCTAATATCGAGCGCTATGTGCAGTGCAAGATTACCAAATTTGGGCAAGAAAAATTACTGCTGATTTATGATGTCACCCGTTTTCAGCACTTAGAACAGATGCGAAAAGACTTTGTGGCAAATGTTTCGCATGAACTTCGCACGCCGCTTACCGTCATCATGGGGTATGTGGAGACTTTGAGTGAACAGCCTGATTTAGATCCGCGTATTGCTCGCGCGTTTACTCAGATGATGCAGCAAAGTCAGCGCATGAATAACATCATCAATGACTTATTGTTATTATCTCGCTTAGAGAACGATGAAAAACCCACTGAGCCAAAAGACATTGATATTCCTAAAATGCTAATGCAATTGTTTGACGATGCGCAGATGTACAACAAGTCATACGACCATATGATTCATTTGCACATCGACAGCACGTTACATATTTTGGGTTATGAAGATTATCTGCGAAGTGCGCTCAGTAACTTGATTACCAATGCCATGAAATACACCCCAAAAGGTGGTGAGATTAGTATTAGTTGGTATGAGTGTGACGCGGGGGTATGTTTTAGCGTGACCGACAATGGCATTGGCATCGAGCAGCGCCATATTCAGCGCTTAACCGAGCGTTTTTATCGCGTGGACACGGGTCGAAGCCGTGACACAGGGGGTACCGGTTTGGGGCTAGCGATTGTCAAGCATGTCTTGTATCAGCACCATGCCACCTTGGATATCACCTCCACAGTTGGCAAAGGCTCGACCTTCACTGTCACCTTTCCAAAATCTGCCAGTATTCCAACCCAATCCCTTAATCCTGCAAGCCCACAAAGTTAAAATTTACTGGTGGCTGACGCCCTTGCATGATATCAGCCATCGCTTTTGCTGAGCCGTTCGAGTGCGTCCAGCCCAAAGTGCCATGTCCGGTGTTGAGATACAAATTATCAATACGTCCTTGACGATTGACCGCGCGACCGATAATCGGCACATTTGACGGTGTCATCGGTCGCAGCCCTGTCCAATAATTTGGCTGGGTCAAATCTACCGCATC
This sequence comes from Faucicola osloensis, assembly GCA_016888885.1. Lineage (GTDB taxonomy): Bacteria > Pseudomonadota > Gammaproteobacteria > Pseudomonadales > Moraxellaceae > Faucicola. The sequence goes on along the minus strand of CP069437.1, from coordinate 1,977,927 downwards.
CCCAAACACCGCTCTCACCCGCCGCGTAATCGCTTGGCAACGAACCGGATTTAGCTCAAGGTTAAACCCGTTAAATTCAGCTGTTCCTGCTACTCGCAAGCGATCGCCTAAACGCGAGTACACCAGCTTAAACTCATCATCAATCAGGCTTACATAAGGTGTCTCATGCGGTCGCAACACGGGGTACGTGGCTGAATAACCTTTGGCAGGATAGATAGGTAGATTGATACCCAACGCTTTGACTAAGGCAGGACTATAGCTCCCTAACGCCAGTACATACGCATCGGCGGACAGTATCTGTAATTGCGCTGGCAAAGCGGCATTGTCTTTGCTGTCAACAGACATTACTTCCACACCGTCAATGTGTTGGTTATGATAAACAAGTTGTTTGATGGCGGTATTAAATAAAAATGTTACCCCTTGCTGCTGACAAAGTGCTGCCAAGCGATGGGTGAATTTTTGCGCATCCCCTGATTCATCAAGTGCGGTATAAGTCGCCCCAACCAATTCTTTGCCAATACCAGTTAACGCAGGCTCTAATTCTATCGCTTTATCCACACCAATCACTTGCCGATCACAACCCAATTGCTGCATCCGCTTAGTGGGTGCTATCGCTGCCTGAAACTCAGCATGATCGGTATAAAAATGCATAATACCGCGTGTCAGACAGTCATAATCAATGCCCGTTTGCGCCCTAACCTCCCCCAGTATCTGCCGAGAGTATAATCCTAAATTGACCATCTGCACCAAATTAGCATCGGCACTTTTCGCATTGCACTGCTGTAAAAACTGCCACCCCCATCGCCACAGCGCCATATCGGGGGCTGTATCTTGCCCCGCGTTGCCCGGCAAACCCAACAACCGACGCCAGCGAAACAACAATGGCGCATCTTCTCGCAATAACCATTTTAGCGCTTTATAGGGTGTATCAGGATTTGCCCAAGGCGTAGCATGTGACACAGATATTTGCCCACCATTGGCAAACGATGTTGACAATGCAGCGCTACTTTCACGCTCGATTACCGTTACCTCAAACCCTGCTTGTCGAAGCTGCCAAGCAGTGGTGACACCCACCACCCCTGCACCAAGCACGATTACCTGCTTTGTCATAACTTGCCTTACTGTCGTTAGCTGATGAATATGTATAGTTGACTTCCTCCCCTCCCTATCGTTCGGGGATTCCTTCTACAAGACGGTCAAGCCCGACCGCAAGAATGTTCTTACTGGCATTGATATCTCTATCATGCCATGTGCCACACGAAGCACATATCCATTCTCTTATTCCAAGCGATTTTCTACCTTTCGGACTATTGGCGGTGATTTCACCGCAACACGAACATCGCTGGGTCGTGTATCTCTCATTCACGATTTCAAAACGGCAACCTGCGTTCTCGCATTTGTAGGTCAGTTGTCGTTTCAGTTCAAACCAGCCTGCATCGTAAACCGATTTGGCGAGTTTGCCTTTTTTACTATTAAATTGATTACTCTGAATATCACCGACCACGATTAGCGCATTATCTTTAACTAATTGGGTGGTGAATTTATGGATGAGGTCTTGGCGTGTATGCTTGATTTTGGCATGGATTGCTTTGACACGTTGTTTGTTTTTAGCTCGTTGAGCAATGGCTAAATCTTTGGCATAGTTGAGCGTTTGTTTGATTTGTAATTTATTGCCATTTGAGGCTGTGGCACTGTCTTTTAAGCCTAAGTCAATGCCTACGCTACCCGTTCCGCATTGTGTTTTAGGGTAGTCTTTGACGGTGATACAAGCATACCAACGGTTACGGCTGTCTTGTACCAATTCGCATGTGTTGATTTGGTATAGGCTAAGGTTGTAGCTGTCCCATAGGTTGATGATGAGTTTTTGCCCTTTGGCTAGGCTTAGTTGCAAGGTGGATTTTAAGCCTTTTTTACTTGTTTGGTGGGTAGCAATGTGTTTGATGGCGGATTGTTTAAAGGGTAGCCAGCCTAATGATTTACGTTTTGAATTTGGGTTGTTGGTTCGCCAGTTTAGTTTGGCTTTTTTGAATTGCTTTCGAGCTTTGGCGTGGGTTTCATTGATGGCTTGGATGGTCTGACTGTGTAAGCCAAGTAGTTCACCGCTACCTTTGGTGTAGTCGCTTAGGTCGTAAGCACTAAAGAATTTACCAGTCTTTTTTAGGTGTTTGTAACTCAAGTCATTGACATAATTCCATACGAAATTGACCGCACCGCTTAGGCGGTTGAGTTTATCAGTATGTTTGTCTCGTATGCGTAGCTTGAGTGTTTTCATGCAAATTATTTTAGCAAAATTTATGCAAGCGTTATAGTGTATGAGTTGCCTTATATCCACCGCCTAAAGTCGGTGGTTTTACGGCAACGGCTGATAAAAAATGTAGATTGACTAGCAATCAATAAAAAGCCCCCAGTTATCATGGAGGCTTTTTTTCATTTATAAATAACATGGGCTGAAATTTTAATCTATCAGCGTGGGCACAAAGCGTTATTTACTTAATTTACTGCTGATTTCACGTAGCAATAGTACTTCTTCTGAAGGTTCTGGTGCAGCCGCTTCTTGCGCTTCGCTTTGGCGGCGTAGGCGGTTCATGGCTTTCACCAACATAAATATGATAAATGCCAAAATAATAAAGTTGATTAAGATGGTGATAAAATTACCGTAAGCAAACACAGGCACGCCCGCTTTTTTGAGCGCATCATACGTCATAGCGGTGCCTGCAGGTACATCACCTAACACCACAAACATATTGGTAAAGTCGATTTTGCCGCCCATAATCGCAGAGATAATCGGCATGATAATATCTTCTACCAACGACGTCGTGATTTTACCAAACGCGCCGCCGATGATGACACCCACTGCCAAATCCATCACGTTACCTTTGAGGGCAAACTCTTTAAATTCTGACATCATACTCATATAACTTCTCCTACTTTCAACATAATCGCTACAATCGTTGACTAAAAAACCCTTATCATCATAAGCAATTGTATAAAGTTTTAAACCTTTGCTTTGCAAGCGTGTAGATTAAATTAAAAAAGCTTGTAACAGGTACAAGCTTTTTGTAAATAAATGTTAGGCTTTTTCAAAATTTTATAGCTTAAATCTGCTATTATTTACGACCGTTACGTTTGCGCTCATTTTCAGTCAAGTATTTTTTGCGTAAACGAATTGATTTTGGTGTCACTTCAACCAGCTCATCATCTTCAATAAATTCAAGCGCTTGTTCAAGGGTAAAAATGATTGGCGGCGTTAAAATAATTGCATCATCGGTACCACTGGCGCGCACGTTCGTCAACTGTTTTGCTTTGGTTGGATTGACTACCATATCATCGCTACGTGAGTTTTGACCGACAATCATGCCTTCGTATACTTCAGTTTGTGGTGATACAAACATACGACCGCGTTCTTGAAGGTTAAATAGCGCATAGCCCAATACCGTACCATTTACCATAGAAATCAACACCCCATTTTGGCGTTTTGCCACATCGCCTGTTTTCACAGGACCATAATGTGAAAAACTTGAAGTCATGATACCGGTACCTGAGGTAATGGTTAAGAACTCAGAGCGAAAACCAATCAAACCACGAGATGGCACCACCGCTTCAATACGGATACGACCTTTGCCGTCAACTTCCATATTGGTCAATTCACCTTTACGGTAGCCCATTTGCTCCATTACCGCGCCTTGGTGCTGTTCTTCAACGTCAAAAATCACATTTTCAAAGGGTTCTTGTTTCTCGCCATCGATTTCACGAACAATCACTTCTGGACGTGACACACCGAGCTCAAAACCTTCACGGCGCATATTCTCAATCAATACAGATAAGTGTAGTTCCCCACGACCTGATACTTTAAATTTATCAGGACTGTCGGTATCTTCTACGCGAAGTGCCACGTTATGAATTAACTCACGTTCTAGGCGTTCACGAATATTGCGTGACGTCACGAATTTACCTTCTTTACCCGCAAACGGTGAGTTATTCACTTGGAAAGTCATCGATACGGTTGGCTCATCGACACTTAGCGGTGGTAAGGCTTCTACGTTTTGTGGATCACAGATAGTGTCAGAAATATTTAACGCATCGATACCGGTGATACAGACGATATCACCTGCCTGCGCCATAGGTACTTCGATACGGTCAAGACCATGGTAACCCATGATTTGTAAGATACGGCCGTTGCGTTTATTACCTTCTTTATCAACAATCGTTACAGGCGTATTGGTTTTAACCGACCCACGTTGAATACGACCAATACCAATCAAACCTTTGAAGTTATCATAATCAAGGCTTGAAATCTGCATACGGAATGGACCGTCCGTATCCACCTGTGGTGGCTCAACAACATTTACGATGGTTTCAAACAATGGCTGCATATCTTCTGCAAGCTCGTCAGGCGATAACCCTGCAATACCATTCATGGCAGAGGTATAAACGATGGGAAAATCTAGCTGCTCATCTGTCGCACCCAAATTGTCAAACAAATCAAACACCTGATCCATGACCCAGTCTGGACGTGCGCTTGGTTTGTCAATTTTATTAATCACCACGATTGGCTTTAAGCCACGGGCAAATGCTTTTGAGGTCACAAAACGGGTTTGTGGCATAGGGCCATCAACGGCATCAACTAGTAACAACACACAGTCAACCATCGACATCACGCGTTCAACTTCACCACCGAAGTCGGCGTGACCGGGGGTGTCGACGATGTTAATACGGTATTCAACGCCGTCTTTAGGATTGGTCCATTTGATCGCCGTATTTTTGGCTAAAATGGTAATACCACGCTCTTGCTCTAATGCGTTAGAGTCCATGACGCGTTCAACTTCTGCGGCACGCTCACCAAAAGTACCGGATTGTTGTAACAGTTTATCGACTAGAGTAGTTTTACCATGGTCAACGTGGGCAATAATCGCAATATTGCGAAGATTTTTGATTGAATCTGACATAAAAAAATAGCTCTTGAAAATTCGGCTAGGAAGGGAAATTAAAACACGCGGTAGTATAACATCTTATCGTTAAAAATAGATTAAATTTATCTAAGTTGAGTTTATAGGGGATAATAAAAATAAAAAAAGCTACCAACGAGGGTAGCTTTTTTTATTTAATAACTAATTATTGTACGTTCATGTCTTTAGTTTGAACGGTTGTGCCAGATTTGTTACCAGTGATGATAGCATATACACGACGGTTCATCGCACGACCTTCAGGAGTGTTATTGTCTGCGATTGGGCGGTCATAGCCATAACCCACTGTGCTAATACGTTGTGGTGCAATACCAAATTGGTTAACTAACATTGATTTAACCGCATTTGCACGTGCTTCAGACAAACGTTGGTTGTAACGCGCAGATGGACCAGTTTTTGAAGCATGACCTTCAATTGAAGCTGTTGAATTTGGGTATTCATTCATTTTTTCAGCAACTTTTTGGATTTCTGGTTTGTACTGATCTTTGATGACAGCTTTGTCATTGTCAAAGAATATACGTAATTCCATACGTAATGCGTCATCAGCTGGGATCTCACGTGGGCAACCATCAGCATCTACAACAACGTTTAATGGTGTGCCTGGGCATTTGTCAACGCTATTTGGTACGCCATCTTGGTCGTCATCACCATCAATTAAGATAACTGGTGCAGGCTCAACGGGAGTAGGCTCAACTACTGGCGCTGCTGGTGCCAAGTGACCACCTAGAACCACGTTAAGACCTGCTAACGCTAGACCTTCCCACCAATCGTTATCGAAGTTATAAATCGCACGACCTTCACCACGTAAGCTTAATGCGTCATTGATACGGTAGTAAGCACCAAGACCTAAGTTACCAATTGTGTCTTTAGAAGTTGCTTTGCGGCCATCATCAAATGCCATTGAGGTTTTTGATTGACCTGCACCGATTAACACATATGGCTTGAAGGGGCTGTTAGTGTAGCCACTAAAGGTTTCAGTACCGATAGTAAAGTTACCTGAGTATGATTTTTGTTCAAACTTATGTCCGTTAACTTTATCGCCATTGGCTTTCAATGCGTCAGAATCAGTTTCACCGTACTCTAATTCAAGTGCGATAGTGGGTGTCAATTCGATACCGATACCTGCACCCGTGTACAAGTCGTTATCTTGGTGAGTACCTGCGAATTGCTCGCCTTGTTTGTCTTCAGTTTTGCTGATACCGTCTACATAATGATAACCTAGTAGTAAAGGTGTAACAGTAACGCCTGCGTTAGCGGCTACTGGCATAACAGCTGCAGCAACAACTGCTAGAGCGATTTTATTTAGCTTCATAGAAGTCCTCCAAAGGATTGGCTCATTTTAAATTAAAATAACCTTACAGTTAATTCACAAAATAACACATTAAAACACATGCCATTTATGAACTTGTTAAATATAGCTTAACGCCTAAAAATTGTGTTTACAACTCTTTTTTTTACATTGCTACACAATATTACACGAACATCACAATATGTTATCTTTTTATTTTTTAGTAGCCAAGCTTATTAATTACGCTCGATACTAATAATTCAACAACTATCACAATGATTCGATATTACACATCAAAACTATACACTTATCTTGAGAAGGATTTTAATACAGTCTATTTAAATTTACCATATCTTAAATTCATACTGTCACTAAATGATACATTCTAGTGACATTCATTTACTTAATGTGTAACTGATACATTTGCCATACCACTAAAACAGTTTCGTCTAGATAATGGCTTAACATTAATAATATGGTATAGGTAATTTAACATGTAAACCCATCAATCGGTTTTGAAAACTTGAGTATGTCAGACAGTACCAGCCTTTTGGTCGCTTTTATTAGCTTTACTGTTATTAGCTTTATAGTCAGCCACCCCTATCTTTTATATCAATATTTGTTTTTTAATTCAGCAAAACTCTCTATAATGGTAAACTAAAATCGTTTATTGTGTTATCCCATCATGATCTAGCCGGTAGCTCTAATAGCATGAATGATTCGAAAGCCAACGTATTCTCAATAAAAAGACAGGGATTTACTTTGATTGAAACAGTCGTTGTTTTGGCTGTTTTATCCATCATTGTGGCGATGGCTTCGATTGCTATTACCAACAGCTTAAAGCAAATGGAAGCAAAAAACGTTGCTTCAAGCTTAATGAATTTTTTAAGCAGGGCAAAACAAGAGGCGTTGATTTATCAAAACCCTGTCGTCGCCTGTGTCGCTAGTGATAGCTTGGCCTGCGTGACAACTGGCGGTCATCAGCTAATTAGTTTTATCGATAAAAATAACAATAACAGCTATGAGGCAGCGGTAGACAAACTCAATCATCAGCTTACGTTAGATTTGTCTTGGGGTGTGCTTACGGCAAATATCTCGCTGAATAACAACTACATTATTTTTAAGCCAGAAAACGCTAGACCCATTGGTTATATGGGCAATATTCAATACTGCCCTTTAGATGGTAAGGTCGATAATCGACTAAAGGTAAGTTTTAGCAAAACAGGCATTATTAAATATAAGCCCTACTCAGTTGAACAGTTTAACTGCCCCTAACAGCTAGGCTTTTGCGGTAAATGCCTTTCTCATTGCGACCACCGCTTGGCTAAGTCCCATAAACACACTGTCTGCAATAATGGCATGACCGATGTTTAGTTCATGGATGCCACCCATATTAGCAATAGGTGCAACGTTTTCACGGGTAAGACCGTGCCCTGCATTGACCAGCAAGCTTGCTTTTGCCTGGTGGGCATGAGTCACGGCTGTTTTGATACGGCTGATTTCATGGCTAATTTTAACTTGGTCATGTTGCAAACAATAGTCAGCATAGGCGCCTGTGTGTAGTTCAATGGCATCTGCCCCGAGCGCAATGCTTTTATCAATTTGTGCCAACTCTGGATCAATAAATAGTGACACTTGAGTGCCGACCTGATGTAACTGTTGAATCGCACTGGCTATTTTGTCCTGATTGCCAATCACATCAAGCCCGCCTTCGGTGGTCAGTTCTTGGCGTTTTTCAGGGACAAAGCACACCCAAGCTGGCTTAACATCACAGGCTATTGCAACCATCTCGTCAGTGACTGCCATTTCAAGGTTCATACGCGTGGTTATGACTTTGGCAAGCCGATAAACATCATCATCTTGAATGTGACGACGATCTTCACGCAAATGCAGCGTAATACCATCCGCCCCTGCCTGCTCACAAATTAACGCACCTGCCACAGGATCGGGATACGCCACACCGCGCGCTTGACGCAGGGTAGCAATGTGGTCGATATTGACACCGAGTAAGGGTTGATTGCTGGTCATGATATGCCCTATTTTGTCTATGATTGATACTGAGTAAGCTTATTGATATTGGGTAAGCTGCTGCCAAAGTTCTCGGCTTTGCAAGGTTTGATAATTGAGTAAATTATCCATCAAATGCCGGTGCATGACACTGATGCTATTGACCAATTGTTTGGCTAAATCAAAATTTTGTTGCATCATTTGGTTAAAGCTCGCTTCATCTTGCAAACATTGATACCAAGTTAGCAGCTGCTCACCTGTTATTGACATATCGGGTTTATCCAAGGGTAAAACCGGCATAAACCCCTGCTGTAGCTGGTATAGATAACGCTGCGATGGGACTATTAAATCCCCTAACGCATCTTTAGCAAAATCGAACCCATAGCCTAATTGTTCAAACAAGACATTTTCAAAGCGTCTTAAATACCACTTTAAACGGGTCATATCATATGGCGATTGCACTGGGTCGACAAACAGCGTTGCCATGTTTGCAACGCACTGCTGATATGCTTGCCATATCTCAGCAAACGGCTCTTCAACAGGCAATAGTTTTTGCAAAATCTCATTGAGATACATGCCTGCATACAGGCTTTGTCCGGTGAGGGTAATGTGATTTTGCAAAATTTGGCTTTGACTAAAGGTTTTTAGGCTGTTTTTACCATTGCCAAAAAATTGTATAGGGACAAATAGCGGTAAGTTTTTTTTACCGATACCATGTACCACCCCCCATTCTTCACTAAACAGGTAAACCAAACTACGGCTTTCACCATACGGCTTTTGGTGCAGAATATAACCTGTTAGCAGTTGATTGCGCATAGTAGCCTATAGCCTAGTAGCCCAAGCTCGTTAGCGCACGCTCATCATCTGACCAACCTTTTTTGACTTTGACCCACAGTGTTAGCATCACTTTTTTATCAAACATTTTTTCCATGTCTTGGCGCGCTTCGATGCCGATTTGTTTGATTTTTTCGCCTTTATCACCGATGACAATCACCTTTTGACCTTGACGCTCGACAAAAATCGTGGCATCGATGAAGGTCACGGCTTTACGCCATTTGCCTGTTTTTGGGTCTTGATGCGCGGGCTCATCCTTGAAGGTGTCGATTTGTACGGTTAAATCGTAAGGAATCTCATCGCCCGATGCCCGCATCACTTTTTCACGAATGATTTCACTGGCTAAAAAGCGTTCTGAACGGTCAGTGACTTGCTCTGCATCATAGATGGGCGCTGCAATCGGTAAATGCTTACCGATGACTCGTACTAGCTCATCTAAGTTATGCGCACGTAATGCAGATACGGGCACGATATCGCTAAATACTTGGGTGTCATGCAGTTTTTGTAGTAGTGCGAACAGCTGAGTTTCGTCCTTAATAGTGTCGCTTTTATTAATCACTGCAATCACAGGGACACCCAAATTTTGCACTTTGGCAAACACCAGCTCATCATCTTCCACCCATTTTAGGCTATCAATCACAAACAATACCGCATCAACGTCTGCCAAAGCCGAGGTTGCGGCTTTATTCATACGCTCATTGATAGCGCGCACTTCGCGGCTATGGATACCTGGGGTATCAACAAAAATCGCTTGTAGTTGCTCGTTGGTCAAAATTCCCATAATGCGATGGCGGGTGGTTTGGGGTTTTCGCGAAGTTATCGACAATTTTTGACCCAACACATGATTCATCAGTGTTGATTTACCCACGTTTGGACGTCCGACAATGGCCACATACCCCGTGCGAAAATCCACCGCACGCGCGGGTGCTGATTCACTTTGCCCACTAAAGAATTGACTGATAACATCATGGTTGTTGTCTGCTGATGGAGTGTCGACAGCTGGGTCAGTGGTTGTTTGTTGGGTAGCGTCTGCTTGGTTAGACATAAAGTGGGGTCTCAACATTGGTTTAAAGGGTACAAATTATTGTAGAAGAGTTTTGAGCAAATTTCAGTAAGAATTTCAGCAAATTTGGGTGTTGACAGTATAGCAGATTGGCAAATTAGCGCAGCGGCGGTAACAAATCACTGATTTTACTCAGCATAGCTTCAGCGCAGCGCTGCTCGGCAATACGGCGACTTTCCCCTTGGGCTGTGACTGAAGCTTGGGTTGGCGCTATGGGTTTGGCGGTTTTATTGTCACAAACAATCTCGACTTGGCAGCTGACCACAAAAATTTGATTGGGTGCATTGCCAATGGTTTCGGTTACCTCATAGCGGGGCAGCGCAAGTTGGTGTGCCTGCAACAGCTCTTGTAAACGGCTTTTGGCATCTTTTAGCACTTTTTGCTCTTTCACTTTTTCGAACAAATCTTCAAACCACGCCAGCACACAAGCCTTAACCGTGTCAAAATTTTGACTATCAAGATAAATGGCGCCAATCAAGGCTTCAACGCTATCTGCCAAGATTGAGGCGCGCTGACGACCACCGCCTTTACGCTCGCCCACCCCTAAAATCAAATAATCTGATAAATTAAGCTGCTTTGCGATAATCACCAAGGTCTCTTCGCGCACAAGCGACGCACGTAAGCGACTGAGCCGACCTTCATTATAGTCGGGATAGCGCAAAAATAAGGCCTCTGCGATGATCACACCGAGCAATGCATCTCCCAAGAACTCTAATCGCTCATAATTGTGTTCGCTATCAAATGAGCGATGCATGAGTGCCATAATGGGTAAATTCACATTATCAAACTGATAACCGATTTGATAAAAAAGCGCGGTTAATTGACGCACTTGTGGCGGTAGTTTTTTGAGATTAAAGGTAGGGATAGTGATTGGTAAATTCATCTGCTTCAAATTGTTAGAAAAGTATTCGCCATTTAAATCATAACTTGGCTATCACTTACTTAAGATTAGGGCTATAGGCTCAATAACTAATAACTATTGCTTGGCGACTTTGGCATCTTCTGCGCTAATGGTATCTTCAAAGCGATTGACGATATCGACGTTACCAAAAAAGTTGTTTGCTTCATCGTATTTTAGTTTCACTGACATCGCACCTGGCGTATTATCCACCACTTCCACGACGTCCTCTGCCTTTTGGCTGACACCGTTGATATGCCATTGAGAATTGACATTACCTAAAAACTCTTTGACACTTTCTTTGTTGTCATTGGACTTTTTGAGTTCAAAAGCCAACGATTTTTTGAGTTGGTAGTGACCGACTTGGGCAGGGATAATGGCTAAACCGAGTTTGGCACACATGACAATGAGTACAATCATAATCACGATACCCGTGACGCTGGCGCCGCGCTGATTACTTGGTAGGTTCATGCCATATTCTCCTTTGACCATCGCTCAAGATAGGTTAATGTAAGCTTTAGTTAATTAAATATTCTCAACAATAAAGGCTTTGACATCCAATTTTTTAAAGCAAGCGGTTAGTGTATTGCGCCATTGCGATTAAAAGTGGGTAGACTTAATCCACTGGCTTTGTGAGTCCACACATACACGGCTTTACCCGCTAGGTTCTCATCAGGTACAAACCCCCAAAAACGACTATCAGCACTGCGATCACGGTTATCGCCCATCACAAAATAGTGTCCTTTAGGCACTGTTAGTTGCCATTGTTGACCTTGGCTCGCCATCAATTGAGGTGAGACTTGCTGCAAAAAGCTGGCATATTGAAACCAATTTTTGTCACCCAAATAGCGCACCAAATGTTGATGATTACTACTGGGAGATTCTTGCAAATACCGGGCTGTTTGTTCTTCTTGATTGCCCAGTTGCGCTGCTTGCTCAGCTGTCACAAGCTCACCGGTCTCAGTTTTACCTGGCGGATAGAGCTGCGCTGTCATCTTAGGGTCAGGGGTAAAGTTTGCTGGCGTGGTCGGAATCGCTTTGCCATTGACGCTTAACTGCCCGTTGTTAAAGCTCACCGTATCCCCACCCACGCCAATCACCCGCTTGATATAATATTGCTTTGGATTTAATGGAAATCGAAACACAACGACATCACCATGCTGTGGCGCGCCCACATCAAGCACCTTGGTATTGACCAGTGGCAAACGGATACCATACGCGTATTTATTGACCGCAATAAAATCGCCCGTATATAAGGTGGGCACCATGGACGATGATGGAATATTAAATGGCTCAATCAAAAACGAGCGCACCACCAAGACGATGGCTAAAATCGGGAAAAAATCATACGCCCATCGCACCGGCGCAGTCGATTTCTCCAATCCTTTGCTTTGCTTTTGCTTTAGTACCAATTTATCCAGTAGCCAAATAGCGCCCAAAATCAAGGTAGCAGGGACAAGAATCAAATTAAAATCAAAATCCATACTTGCCTCTATGACTGATTGTCCACTTTTAACACCGCCAAAAACGCTTCTTGTGGAATCTCAACACGCCCCACTTGCTTCATGCGTTTTTTACCTTCTTTTTGCTTTGACAGTAGTTTTTTCTTACGTGACACGTCACCGCCATAACATTTGGCAAGTACGTCTTTACGCATGGCTTTGACAGTGCTGCGGGCAATGATTTGGCTACCAATTGCCGCTTGAATTGCCACGTCAAACATTTGACGAGGAATCAATTCTTTCATTTTTTCAACCAGCTGATTACCGCGATAGCGCGCTTGCTCAGCATGACAAATCATCGCCAATGCATCAACTTTTTCGCCATTAATCAGCACATCCACCCGAACCAGTTTATCTGCTTCAAAGCGCTCAAAGCCGTAATCAAGTGACGCAAAGCCACGTGACACCGATTTTAGACGGTCAAAAAAGTCCATGACCACTTCACCCATCGGAATATCAAAGGTCAACTGCACTTGCTGTCCCATAAACTTCATATCAACTTGGATACCACGACGCTCGATACATAATGTCATCACGTTACCTAGATAATCGGGTGGCACCAGAATGTGACAGCGCGCAATCGGCTCACGAAACTCATCAATTAGACCTGGGTCAGGCATTTTTGATGGGTTATCGATTTGGATAATCTCACCATTGCGTTTTTTGATTTCGTAGATAACGGTTGGGGCGGTGGTAATCAAATCTAAATCGTATTCACGCTCAAGACGTTCTTGGATGATTTCCATATGCAGCATCCCCAAGAAACCACAGCGAAAACCAAACCCAAGTGCGTCAGAGGTGTCAGGCTCAAAAAACAACGCAGCGTCATTGACTTGCAGTTTCTGTAGCGCTTCACGAAACGCCTCAAAGTCACTCGAATCAACAGGGAACATGCCTGCATAAACTTGCGGCTTGACCTTTTTAAACCCTGGTATGCTATCTACATCTGGAGTTTTGGCAAGGGTAATGGTATCACCCACAGGCGCGCCGCCAATGTCTTTGATACCGGCAATCACAAAGCCCACTTCACCGGCTTCTAAGATATTGGTCTCAAACGATTTTGGGGTAAATACCCCAATTGACGTCACAATATGCGTGCCTTTGGTGGATTTGATATGGATTTTATCGTCTTTTTTGAGTGTGCCTTGACGCACACGTACCAGTGACACAACCCCAAGATAATTGTCAAACCATGAGTCAATAATTAACGCTTGCAAAGGGGCATCACGGTCGCCTTCAGGCGCGGGAATACGCTCAACAATCGCTTGTAGCAAATCATCCACGCCCACCCCTGTCTTGGCAGACACGCGCGGTGCATCCATCGCTTCAATCCCGATAATGTCTTCGATTTCTTGAATCACACGTTCAGGATCGACTTGCGGTAAGTCAATCTTGTTGAGTACCGGTAATACTTCAAGCCCCTGCTCAATCGCGGTATAACAGTTGGCAACCGACTGCGCTTCTACGCCTTGTGCGGCATCAACCACCAGCAAAGCGCCTTCGCAAGCTGCCAGTGAACGCGACACTTCATACGAAAAATCGACGTGCCCTGGGGTATCAATAAAGTTAAATTGGTATTTGTCACCGTTTGGGTGGTTATAATACAGCGTGACAGATTGGGCTTTAATGGTAATACCGCGCTCGCGCTCAATATCCATCGAGTCAAGTACTTGCGCCTGCATTTCACGTGCTTGTAGCCCCCCACACATTTGGATAATGCGGTCGGCAAGCGTGGATTTACCGTGGTCGATATGGGCAATAATAGAAAAATTACGAATATGAGATAAGGCGGTCACAATTACCTACTAACAAAAAGTATATGATTAAATTTGTAGAAAAATAGCCTTATTGTAACGTATTTTTCTACAATCACCTACTGAATTTATTGTGACAGCTTTTGAGAGGTCATAAAAAAAAATAAGCTTTGGGTGTCACTATCTGTTGCAAACCCAAAGCCCCAAACAAAGCCCAAACCCTCCCCAAGCTAGGCTTTTTTGACGACGCTGGATTTGAGTTTCATCGCGCCAAAACCGTCAATTTTACAATCAATATCATGCTCATCGGTAGCATCATGGAGCAGGCGAATGGATTTGACTTTGGTGCCAACTTTAATGGGCGTGCTTGCGCCTTTGACTTTTAAGTCTTTAATAACCGTCACACTATCCCCATCTTGTAGCACATTGCCGACGGCATCTTTAATAACTTGTTCGCTGGCTGCTTCGGTTTCGCCCGCTTGCCATGCCTGCTGCTGTGCTTCAAAGCCACACATCGGGCAAATCAGTAAATCACCATCTTGGTATGTATAATTTTCTTTACACTTGGGGCATGGGGGACAGGCAGGTAAACTCATAGCACACGCTCAATTATCTTAGAAAAATTTTAACAGTCGTTAATTGATGTATTGTACGCGATAAGTTACCCCAATAATAGTAATCAGCTAGTACAGACAAACCCGCTGACAGATGACCTAGTAACAGTAGTTAGTCAAGCAGGACTTAAACCAGCATTTAGTCAAGCATAACCTAAGAAAGCATGATTGCAGTCCGCGCCCAATTGTGCAAAACTTTGATTACCCCACTCTCAACACTTTTAAGCGGGGTTGAAACAAAAAAGGCATGAACTTAAACTTTAATCAATGACCAAAAAGATTAGAGGATAAGCCATGCCCATTGATGAATTTATCATTAAAATCTATCTAATGGTAGATGACTACTACAAAAAGATTGTAACAAACCGGCTAAGACAAGGCGGATATGCACCAAAGCTAACCGACAGTGAAATTATCACCATGGAGATAGTGGGTGAGTTTTTACAGATGGACACCGATTCGCAAATCCATCAGTATTTTAAACAGCATTGGCAAACATGGTTTCCACAAATAGGCTCATATCCAAACTTTGCCAAGCAATGCGTCAATTTGTTACAAGTAAAAACTTTGATACAACAGCATATCGTTAAACAGCATGGGCAAGACAACATTCATTTTATTGATGGCTTTCCCATTCCGGTGTGTCAATATGCCAGAGCCTATCGGCATAAAACCTTCAAATACGAAGGCAGTTATAGTTACTGTGCCTCAAAGCAACAAAAATATTTTGGCTTTGAAGGACATTTACTTATTAATCTATCGGGCATGATAACCAATTTTACCTTTGCCTCTGCTAAGATAGATGAAAGGCTTGTTGCACCTGATATGCTTGATAATATCAAAGGCTTGTTAGGTGCAGATATGGGCTATATTAGCCCTGATTTATCTGAGTATTGCTTTAAGCGATGTGTTGATTTGCAAACACCGCTTAGAAAAAATATGCCCGATAAACGACCAATCAGTGTACTTAATCGTCTTAAAAATGCTCGTCGCAATATTGAGACGGTGATTGGTCAGTTATCACAGCGGTTTAACATGCAAAAGGTGAGAGCTAGAGATTTATGGCATTTATCCCACAGATTTATGCGTAAAATCTTGGCTCATAACTTCTGCTTTGTAATCAATAAACAGTTAGGTAATCCCCCACTTCAGTTTGAATTGCTTATTTCAAGTTGAGAGTGGGGTTTGATTATAATTTTTTAGTAAATAAAAAGAGAGCCACCATGACAGATTTCGTCGTCTTTGATATAACCGGTGCCGATGCCCAAAAATTCTTGCAAGGACAAGTAACCTGCAACGTCACCAAACTCAGCGATCAATTCCAAGCGACCGCGATTAGTAATCTCAAAGGGCGTGTTGCGTTTGGTATTTGGATTAGAAAAATAGCGGATGACGCTTACCAAATCGTCATCAGCCAAGACTGTGCCGATGAGTTTGCCAAGCATATCAAAAAATATGCGGCGTTCTCAAAACTCACCTTATCAGCCCCACGTGATATTTTTGCGGTTGTTGACAATGGGGTACCTAGCTTTAGCGAGTCAGAGAACGGCACTGACACCGACGCTAACCGCAAAGCATGGCAAAAAGCGAGTATCGCTACAGGCAATTACTGGATTGTCAAAGCCACTGAAGGCTTGTGGCAACCCCAAGAGTTACGTCTACACCAACAAGGCGGCGTTGACTACGATAAAGGCTGTTATTTAGGTCAAGAAATCATTGCACGGTTATATTTTAAGGCCAGCCCAAAAGCTTGGCTCCACCGAGTCGCAGGTACCGGTGATATACCTAACGCGGGTGAAAAAATTGGCAACGTGGATGTGGTCAATAGCATTGCTACTGACACAGGTTTTGAAGCCTTGGTGGTGGCACGTCCCGATGATATTGCCGCCAGTAACCTGACCATTCTTGAGTTACCTCAAGCACTGCAACAACCGGTTGCGCGCCAACATTAAACACCCACCAAACTTGATTAACGTAAATGCGTTAAAATAAATCGGTTAAAATAAAAAAGGCATTTCGCTGATGCCTTTTTTAGCCGTTTTTTTAGGTTTATCAGTACCTAACCCACTTCAAACCTAAACCATTTTATAGCTAAACCTCTTTCATTTTATATTTATAGCTAAACCACTTCGCCAGCCACAAACCCACTTGCCCAAGCCCACTGGAAATTGTAGCCACCTAGCCAACCAGTAACATCGAGCACCTCGCCGATAAAATACAAATTCGGTTGTAACTGACTTTGCATGGTTTTTGAGGAGACTTTATCAGTAGCAACGCCGCCGCGTGTGACTTCAGCTGTACGATAGCCTTCAGTGCCTGATGGCGTCAAACGCCAAGCATTGAGCTGCTCGCCCAGCTGCGCTAACTTCTCGTCTTTGATATTGGCAAGCTCAGTCTCAGCCATGTCTTGCCACAATAGATTTTGCAAAGTAGCCATCACTTTTTTAGGTAACGCAGCCACGCCTATGTGGTCATTTAGTACGGTTCTGATCAGCTGTTTTGGGTGCTGTTTTTTTTGCTCAGCTAAAAATGCTGCCATATCAAGGCTTGGGAATAAATTGATAAAAATCGGCTCGCCCACGTGCCAATAATTCGATAGCTGTAACATCGCAGGCCCGGATAAACCGCGATGGGTAAATAGCACGGGTAACCTAAAACTGATACGCTCGTTAAACGCAATGACCTCAAAACTAACCCCCGATAACGATTTAATCGCATCGCCAATCTTGTCGGTAAAGGTAAAGGGTACGAGTCCTGCCGATGTTGGCACAATGGTATGCCCAAATTGCTGCGCTACTTGGTAACCAAATCCTGTCGCACCCATGGTCGGAATTGACAGCCCGCCTGTGGCGACTATCAATGAGTGACAAGTTAAGGTTTGCTCGCTACTTTTTTGATTGGCTGCTTGATTAGCCTGTTGACTAGCTGGTTGATTGACAGTTAACACAAACCCCGTATTGTCGGGTAACGCTTGGATTTGCTGGATGCTGGTTTTTAGTTGAATAGTCACTTGATTGGCGCGGCACTCAGTCAGTAGCATTTGCAAAATATCATTGGCAGAGGTATCACAAAATAGTTGTCCATGCTCACGCTCATGATAGGGAATCTGATACTGGCTAACCATGCCAATAAAATCCCAATTTAGATAGCGGGACAATGCCGATTTGCAAAAGTGCGGATTGCTACTTAAATAATGCTTGGGCTCAATGTCATAGTTGGTAAAATTACAGCGCCCACCGCCGCTCATAAGAATTTTCTTGCCCGCTTTATTGGCATGATCTACCACCAGTACCCGTCGTCCGCGCTTGCCCGCTGTCAATGCACAAAATAGTCCTGATGCCCCTGCCCCGATGATGATGACATCATACGCAAGCGTGGACGGTGCGTTTGTTGAGCCAGCGTGATTTTGAACCGTGTCAATCTTTGGTGAAGTATTTGATGAAGTATGTTGTTGCTGCATGATGACCGCTATTTATCAAGTAAAAGACCAAATGAGAATCCGCTTACAATAAAGATATTTGTCCAAGCTCTAAAAAAAATATCCTGAGTAACATTGCAAAATTTGTGATTTTTTGCCAAACTAAGGAAAAGGCACTCTAGAATCAAGGATTAGATTGTATTGCATTTTCATAGTGAGCGGACGTTTATTGATGGCTCGTTTCGTGGCTCTGTTGATAGCCCGTGTTATTGCCAGCTTGTCAATGTAAGCTTATCAAGGTGAAAATGTTGTTTTTTAAGTTAAGCCCGCTACCTATTTGAGCCGTTTGTCAGTTCGTAGCCATTTAGAGTATTACCCCACCACCCTGTCATAACAAGGAATGTTTTATGAAGAGCTACCCTCATAGCGCTGAATTTGCCGCTAAAGCCAACACCACTCCCCAAAAATACGCCGAGACCTATCAAGAATCTGTGGAAAACAACGAAGCGTTTTGGGCAAAACGCGCTGAATGGATTGATTGGATAAAAAAACCCACCAAAATCAAAAACGTCAACTATGACCTAAACAATTTTAGCATTAAATGGTTTGAAGATGGTGAGCTTAATCTATCGGTCAACTGCCTTGACCGTCACGTTGCTGAAAACCCTTACAAGCCTGCGATTATTTGGGAAGGCGATCACCCATCACTTCATAAAATCATCTCATACAAAGAGCTACATTCAGAAGTATGCCGCCTTGGTAGCGCACTGCGTCGTAAAGGCGTCAAAAAAGGCGACCGCGTCACCATTTATTTACCGATGATTCCTGAAGCGGCGGTTGCGATGCTGGCTTGTGCGCGGATTGGTGCGGTTCACTCATTGGTATTTGGCGGGTTTTCAGCAGAAAGTCTAGCCAGCCGTATCATCGATAGCCAATCAAAAATTGTCATCACTGCTGATGAATCTGTGCGTGGCGGTAAACATACGCCGCTTAAACAAAATGTGGATCGTGCGCTAGACCATGACGGCACCGAATGTGTTGAAAATGTCATTGTGGTGTACCGTACCGGTGAATCCATCCCAATGAGCGGTCGCCGCGATATTTGGTATCACAACTTAATCGACAACGCCTCTGAAGACTGCCCACCAGAGCCAATGAATGCCGAAGACCCGCTATTTTTACTTTACACCTCAGGCTCAACTGGCAAGCCTAAAGGCGTGGTACATACCACCGGTGGTTATTTGACCTACGCACTATCCACCTTCCGTGATGTGTTTGATATCAAAGACAATGACGTATTTTGGTGTACCGCGGATGTGGGCTGGGTCACAGGTCACACCTATGTGGTGTATGGACCGCTTGCCAACGGCACAACAACCGTGATGTTTGAAGGGGTGCCGCAGTATCCAGATTGGGCGCGTATCGGTCACATCGTTGATAAGCATGACGTTACCATCCTATATACTGCGCCAACTGCTATTCGCGCGATGATGAAAGAAGGCGATGATTACGTCCGTAAATCAAACCGTTCCAGCTTACGTTTATTGGGCTCGGTGGGTGAACCTATCAATCCTGAAGCTTGGAACTGGTACTATAACGTGGTGGGCGAAGGTCGTTGTCCGATTGTCGATACTTGGTGGCAAACTGAAACCGGGGGTATTTTGATGACGCCAATCCCCAATACGGTTGATCTCAAACCAGGCGCCGCGATGAATCCGCTGTATGGCATCAAGCCAGCGATTGTCGATGCCGAAGGTGCTGAATTAACGGGCGCTGCCGAAGGCAACTTAATCATCAAAGACAGTTGGCCAGGTCAAATGCGTACCATTTGGGGAGACCATAAACGCTTCTTAGAAACTTACTTTAGCACCTATCCAGGCGCTTACTTCACAGGTGATGGTGCCCTGCGCGATGAAGACGGTCATTATTGGATTACAGGTCGTGTGGATGATGTCTTAAACGTCTCTGGGCATCGCCTAGGTACAGCAGAGATTGAAAGTGCTTTAGTATCGCACCCTTCAGTCGCTGAAGCGGCGATTGTGGGTATGCCGCATGAGCTTAAAGGACAAGGCATTGCCGCTTACGTCATCTTAAAATCAGGCGAAGAGCCAAGCGAGATGCTCAAAGGTGAAATCAACCGTCATGTCCGTAGTGAGATTGGTCCAATCGCCAACTTAGATTCGCTCTATTTGGTCGAAGCCTTACCGAAAACGCGCTCCGGTAAAATCATGCGCCGTATTCTGCGTAAACTTGCCGCGCATGAATTTGAAGGTTTAGGCGATACTTCAACCTTGGCAGAACCAGAGGTGGTTGATAACCTCATCAATGTGGTTAAATCTGATAAAAAACCTGCTTAATTTCTGCTTAGATTTAAAAAACGTCTGTAGCTACAGGCGTTTTTTCATGGTTTTTTAATTGTTAAATATTTTTAAAAATCCAATTCAAATTTTTAATTTTAATGATGATTTAATTAAACTCAATTCCTTACAATTTTGAGCTTAATCATGCCATAATTGGTTATGTTATAATGCCGATCAAAGGCATTTTTAATAAAACCAATATAATAAGGATAAACCGATGACTGATATGACTGCGGCCACAGCGCCATTAGATTTTACCAAACCCATCAAATCGCGTGCTGCGGTAGCTTTCGCTCCGGGAGAACCATTACAAATCGTCGAAATCGACGTTGAGCCACCGCGTAAAGGTGAAGTACTCGTCAAAATTACCCATACGGGCGTTTGCCACACGGACGCATTCACCTTAAGTGGCGATGACCCTGAAGGGGTTTTTCCAGCGGTTTTGGGTCATGAAGGCGCAGGTATTGTGATGGCAGTCGGTGAAGGGGTAACCAGTGTACAACCTGGTGATCATGTCATTCCGCTGTATACGGCTGAGTGTGGTGAATGTTTATTTTGTAAAAGTGACAAAACCAACCTATGCATCGCGGTGCGTGCTACCCAAGGTAAAGGCGTGATGCCTGATGGTACTACCCGTTTTAGCTATCAAGGTCAGCCAATTTATCACTACATGGGCTGTTCGACGTTTAGTGAATATACTGTCGTTGCTGATGTATCGCTTGCTAAAATCAATCCTGAAGCCAATCCTGAGCAAGTCTGTCTATTAGGTTGTGGCGTGACCACAGGACTAGGTGCGGTAAAAAATACCGCTAAAGTACAAGAAGGCGACAGCGTGGCGGTATTTGGGCTTGGCGGTATTGGGCTTGCTGTTATTCAAGGTGCTAAACTTGCCAAAGCAGGCCGCATTATTGCGGTTGATACCAACCCTAAAAAATTTGAGTTAGCCCGTGAGTTTGGCGCGACCGATTTTGTTAATCCAAAAGATTATGACCAACCCATTCAACAAGTGATTGTTGAGATGACAGGTTGGGGTGTGGATCACAGTTTTGAATGTATCGGTAACGTCAATGTCATGCGCTCGGCACTTGAATGCGCGCATCGTGGCTGGGGTCAAAGCGTGATTATTGGTGTCGCGGCTGCAGGTCAAGAGATTTCCACTCGCCCGTTCCAACTAGTGACAGGTCGCCGCTGGTTAGGCTCTGCATTTGGTGGGGTGAAAGGTCGCTCACAACTGCCAGGTATGGTGGAGCAAGCCATGCACGGTGATATCCAACTGGCACCTTTTGTCACCCATACCATGGGTCTTGAAGATATCAATACCGCATTTGATTTAATGCATAAAGGTGAGTCCATTCGTTCAGTGTTGCATTACTAAACCATTACCAAACTTGGCATTATAAAGAATGGGAAATTCACCATGAAAAAAATTGAATCGCATAAATTGCACGGTGGTGACCTACAAGTGTGGCAGCATACCAGTGCGACCACACACACGGAGATGAAATTTGCCATCTATTTGCCACCCAAAGCTATCGCCCATGAAGCCACTGAAACAACAGGTCAAAAATGTGCGGTGCTATATTGGCTATCAGGGCTGACTTGTACTGAGCAAAACTTTATTCAAAAATCTGGGTTTGCTGAGTATGCCAGTCGTCACAACGTGATTGTGGTGGCACCCGATACCAGTCCTAGGGGTGTCGATATCAGCGGTAACGATGTGCCTGATGACAGCGCTTATGATTTGGGGCAAGGGGCAGGCTTTTATGTCAATGCCACCCAAGCGCCTTGGGCAACGCACTTTCAGATGTATGATTATATCGTCGATGAATTGCCTAATCTCATCGAACAGCACTTCCCTGCCAGTGACCAGCGCAGTATTTTTGGTCATAGTATGGGTGGGCATGGCGCGCTGATGATTGCCCTACGCAATCCCCAGCGCTATGCCAGCGTATCGGCTTTTTCCCCCATCGTCGCACCGTCACAAGTGCCTTGGGGACAAAAAGCCTTTAGCGCTTACTTAGGCGATGACCAAAACACCTGGGCAAACTACGATAGCTTAGCGTTGATGAAACAGTCTCAGCATAGCAAAAAATTACCGCTATTGATTGACCAAGGTAGTGGGGATGAATTTTTGGCTGAGCAGCTCAAACCTGAGCTCTTTGCGCAAGCTGCCAAAGATGCCAATTATCCGATGACGCTGCGTATGCAGGACGGTTATGACCATAGCTACTATTTTATCAGTAGTTTTATCGCTGACCATTTTGCGCACCACGCTGTTGCCCTTCAAACTTAATCACACAATTTTAATCACACAATCACTTGTCACACTACCTTGCTGACAAGTGATTAACCATTTTGCCATCACATTACCCCTCCGACATTTAAAATAACCACAAATTTGCGATGATTATTTTGTCCGCGATCCTATTTGATAAGGAAGATTGTCATGGTTGACAAGCGCACTGATATCACGGTAACCCCTACCCATAAAGAGCCCTATTTGCAAGGCGTTGTGCTTCGCTACAGCGCGTTTGTCATTGCCTTTGCTATCCTTGCATTGGGGATTGTGCTACTCAAATGGTGGCTGATAGTGATTGGTCTGGTGGGCTTTGTGGTGGGCATTTATGATTTGATGCAAGTACACCATGCTGTATTGCGTAACTATCCAATTTCAGGACATATTCGTTATCTATTGGAAGAATTCCGACCTGAACTGCGCCAGTATTTGATTGAAGATGACCAAGCCGCCGTGCCGTTTTCGCGCCAGCAGCGTGCGCTTGCTTATCAACGTGCCAAAAACGTCAGTGATACCAATGCCTTTGGTACCTTAGAAAATCTATACCAATCTGGCAAAGAATGGTTTTTACAATCCACCCTTAGCTATCCCCTCAAAGAAACCAATTTTCGTATTCTGGTGGGCGGTGAACGATGTCTACAGCCCTACTCGATGTCGGTGTTTAATATCTCTGCCATGAGTTTTGGCAGCCTGTCAGCCGCGGCAATCGAAGCGCTCAATCAGGGCGCAAAACTCGGTGGATTTGCTCATGATACCGGTGAAGGTGCGATTAGTCCGTACCATAAAAAACACGGCGGCGATTTGATTTGGGAGCTGGGTACCGGGTATTTTGGATGCCGTAATCACGATGGCACGTTTAGTCCCGAAAAATTCGCTGAACGCTCGCGTATTGAGCAAGTCAAAATGATTGAGATCAAGCTGTCGCAAGGGGCAAAACCTGGTAAGGGCGGGGTGTTGCCCAAGGAAAAAATCACCCCCGAAATTGCCGAAACCCGTGATGTGCCGATGGATGCAGACTGCGTTTCTCCAGCCAGCCACTCAGCCTTTACTACGCCCCGTGAGATGGTGCAGTTTTGGCAACAGCTGCGTGAATTGTCAGGGGGCAAGCCGGTTGGTTTTAAGCTGTGTGTCGGGCAGCCTTGGCAGTTTATGGCGATTGTCAAAGCCATGATTGAAGCAGATAATTACCCTGATTTTATCGTGGTTGATGGTGCAGAAGTGTAAGGTCGCGTTTTTTTGTGCATAAATTTGCATTTAATTGTGCATAGAAAAAATAGCGATTTGTGATTAATTGTGCATAATTATGCAGTATTAAATGCAAGAAATAAAGACATAAAAACCCCGTTTAAATATCCTTTAAATGGGGTTTATTTTTGATTATCTAGCCAAACGTTTAGCTTCATCCATCAATTGCTGTGCAAGTAAATTAGCTCCTTCTTTCTTGGCTTGTTCAATCAAATCTGCAAATGAGTTGGCAACGTCTTTAGCATTGACTGATTGGGTATTGCTAGATGTTGACTGGACGGGCTGATTATATGAGCTATTCGCTTGAGCTTGTTTCTGAGCATTGGCTTGTTTAGCTTGTTGCTCCTGTTGTAGTTTAACACTGGCTTGACGATTTTCCTCATCATTGATTTGTTTTTGTAAATCAAAGGCGCGTTGCAATTGCGCGATTTCTTCAGTGTTACCGCGTTTTCTAGCTTCATTAACCCTTTCTTGAAGTTCAGCGAGTTTCTTGGTTTGCTCAAGTTGCCGAGCGGTTGTATCGTCACCTTTAAGCCTTGCAAGCTGTGTTTGTAAACCATCGGCGGTATCTTTAGCAGATTTAGATAAGTCATCAAATTTTTGTTTTGTGCTATCAATTTGGCGTTTTAAGTTATCAAGAGTGGCATTATCAATTTTAGCAATGCCTTCGTAAGTAGCCCCTGTTGCATGATGCAACAATAGTTGTGCTTTACCTAAATCATTAGTAGTCACTGCTGCATCGCCAAGCGATTGTGTCATTGCAATGGTACTGGTTTTAATATCATTAAAGGCTTTTAAATTCTCTTCGGTCTGTTTTTGTAGTCGCGATAGGTTACTAAATAATGTGCTAAACCCTGTAATATCGCCAACGACAAACGCGCCCATGCTATTAACCGCTTTCATGCGCGCGAGGAATATTTTGTGCACCTGCTCACTGGTAACCCCAACACTTTGCAGTCCACTGTTGATTGTGGAGGTTAGTTTGTCATAAGCCCTTGCCAACATACCAGCAACACCAGCACCACTATTAGCAACTTTTTCTTGGGCTTTTTCGGCTTTCTCGCCAGCTTCTTTGGCAGCGTCGCCTGTTTCTTTGTAGGCTTGACGAGTAGACTTTTGGCTTTCAATCCATTTTTTGTTTTCAGCAAAAACCTGATCAAAAGTGACTTTTGTATTACTCGCTATTGATTTATTGTATTTTTCTATTTCTTCACGGCTTGCCTTTGCCGCTTCACCGCCACCAGCGATACCCGCGTTTAGGATTTTTAGTTGGTCGGCTGTTAGGCTACTTGCCACGCCTGCATCATCGATGGTCTTTTTGATAGCCACAAAGTCGCCTTTAGTTTTGGCGGCGGCGATGGATGTTTCAAATGCTTGTTGCAGTGATGTTTTAAGCGCAGTGGCGCTAGTGGATTGTTCTTTTATCGCAACCACGCCTGCCTTCAGCGTGGAGATCATCTCCATACCGCCTTTGCTCATGCCGTTATTGGCATCAACCACGCTAACACCGAGTTTGTCGAGAGCAGCGGCTTGCTCTTCACTGGCGGATTTGGCTTCTTTCTGTTCTTTGGCGGCTTTTTTGACGGCTTCGGCAAGTTGGGTATTGCCTTCAGTGACTTGATTTAGTTTATTATTGAGTTCGTCCTGTGCGGCTTGGTTATCACCAGCAGCATCTTTAGCAGCATTATAAGCTAAGGCAAGTTTGCGAATGTCACCATCAGCTAGATGTGCGACGTCCACAAATCCATTGAGGGCAGCGGTGGCTTTACCATCAATTCCTGTGGCAAACGCATCAACATCAAGCCCCAAGGCTTTAAAAGATTCAGCAGTTTTGTCAAGGTCGGTTTTGAGCAGCTCACCAATACCTTTTTTTTCAGCCTCTGCCTTGAGCGCAGCAAGTTTGTCTGTGGTTTTTTCAATTTCTGTGGATAAATTTTTATATCCTTGGGTGTTTTTTTGTCCGCCTGCTTCCATTTCAGCCAAGCGATCCTTCATAGCTTCAAGATTTGCTTCGGTAAGCTTGATATCATTGGCAAGTTGTAGGTTGGCATCGGCTTGTAATTTTGCAGCTGATGCGGCTTTGGCTTGTTCAGCAGCCAACTCTTCAGTGGATTTGGTAATATTTTTAGTTTCGGCAGCTAAACGTTTTGCACTTTCTTCGCTAGTTTCAAAGTTTTTGCGGAATTGGTCAAGATTGCCTGTGGTTGAAATCGAGTGAATGGCAGCCGGTATCATTGCCAAGTGATCACCAAGTCCCCGTGCTAAATCGCTGTTTTTGTAGAGCCAATCCCCAACACTTTCACCTGCATCAAATGCCATTGTCACAGCAAATGCTTGGGTCGCAAGTTTAGCAAAGTTACGTGCTGCCAAATCTGCCCCAACTGTGACTTTATTTAGACTGGCGGCAACCCCTACCACACCACCCGCAGCTGCGCCTAATCCACCCATTGCCGCATTTAGACGAGTCGCCGATACAGTAGCAACATTAAGACCTGTGGTCGCGGCAGCTGCACCTTCAGCAACTTGCAGCCCAGAACGTAATCCAATAGCCCCTGCTAACGTCATCGTACTATTTAATGCAATCAATGCCACTTGAGCTGATGCAATAACCACCGCAATTTTGGTAAAAATAGGATGCGACTCTGCAAAGTCACCGATACCTTGAGCCAATCCACCGACTGCTTTTGCCCCCAGTGATACGACAGGCAACAGTTCTTTACCCACGGTTTGAGCTAATACATTGATAGACTGTTTTGCTTGCTCAATCGACTGAGCTGAGGAGTCCATCTTGGCATTAAACTCTTTTTGCATCGCCCCTGCGGTGGCAGATTTGTCTTTGACCGAATCTAATGCTTTATTGTAGGTATCAAGACCGCCAACCAAGGCATTAACATCATCCACATACTCTTGGCCAAATAGCTTAAATGTCGTTACTGAGCGTTGTTGCTTATCCATCTCGGATAATGTTTTTAGAAAATTACTTAAAGCCTGTTGTGGGTTGGCATTAATATCATCGGCGAGCTTATTAGCATTAATGCCAATACCTGCTAAAGCCTCTTTAAAATCATCAGACTGCACATTGGCGGTTTGTAGCTTGGTCAATAGCGCGTTAATCGCTGTCCCTGCCACATCGGGCGATTTGCCTAAACTAATAAAAGCAGCCGATAAGGCAGCCGCCTGTTCGGTGGCAAGTCCAAATTGCTTGGCCTGTCCACCGATACGTTGCATCACATCAACAATTTCCGATTCTTTGGCAGCCGATGTATTACCAAGCGTGTTAATGGCATCGCCAAGTTTACCCACTTCTTCGATGGGGATACCAAAGACATTGGCAATTTTTGCCGCAGCATCGCCAGCATCCTCAGCGGTCATACCAAAGGCAACTGACATCTCACCTGCCATCTTGGTAAATTCGCCTAACTTTTCGATAGGAATGCCCAATTGACCGCCTTGGGCTGCAATCTCGGCAATGGCATCTG
The DNA here is from genome assembly GCA_016888885.1 of Faucicola osloensis. Lineage (GTDB taxonomy): Bacteria > Pseudomonadota > Gammaproteobacteria > Pseudomonadales > Moraxellaceae > Faucicola. The sequence continues at coordinate 1,950,205 of CP069437.1, read as the reverse complement.
TACCCATCCCCATGTCGATTGACATCTGCTGTATTTGGGCTGATAAGGCTTGGATTTGCTCGGGTGTGCCATCGACGACTTTTTTAACCCCAGACATGGCGGTTTCAAAGTCCATAGCTGCCTTTGTGACATACGCCAGACCACCAGCCGCAGCGGTTACCTTGCCAAACTCTTCGGTTAATGTTTCAAGCGTGGGAGCAGTTTCACCCAACTGGGCTTCAAGTTCTGCGACCCTTGCTGTGTGTAATTGATTGGCTCTTGCTAATTCTTCGGCTGTTAGTGTACCGCTATCACGCAGTGTCTCATACGCTGCGGTGACTTCTTCGATTTGACGACGTGCGTTATCATCAGTGTCGATACCTAACGTGACACGGGCTTGGGCAATAGCATTAAGGCGTTCGGCTTCGGCTGTCAGCTCACCAAGTGCAGCTTGCGCTTGCTCACTTTCTCGGGTTAAAGCTTGCTGTTGGGCATTGAGCCCTGTGGTTGATAGCCCGACATCGTGCATAGCAGAGCGGGTTTGTACTAGCTGGCTATTGAGGTCATCGTATTGTGTGCTTAATTGGCTAGCTCTGGTTGCTTGGTTGGCTTGTGCTTGTTCAAGATTGCGAATTTCACGCACCATCGCATTGTATTCTGCTTGGGTAGCACGGGCTTCTTCTTGTGACATATCGCCTTGATTCCGCATTGCGACCTCTAAGGCTTCAAGGCTATCTTTGGCGTCTTGGATTTGTGATGTATAAGCAGCGGTAGCATCTTGAGCAGCTCGCCATTCGGCATTGGCTTCACTGGTGGCTTTTTTGAGTTCACGAAATTGGTCAATGAGCGCCTGTTTTTGTTCAATTTCGCCAAACTGTTTGGCAAGTTTTGCTGATTCTTCGGTTAGACCTGTGACGTCAACACCTGCTTCACTGATTGACTTGGCGAGTTTGTCAATGTTGTCTGTACCTTCAACCCCTGCTTTTATGCGGAGTGATGCTTCAAAATTCGCGTCTGCCATAATAAAAAACCCTATTTGTGATAAATAGGGTTAGTTTGATTGATTTGGCTTTGTGCGGATAGTTGAAGTAGTTCAGTAGGTTATTTGCGTTCTTGAATATTACTAAGTGTTCTAGTCGCTTTATTAAAATCAGCAGTAACTTGCTGTGTAACTACTGCATTGAAAGAATTTTTACCACGAAATTGCATATAAATTTCATAATGGTCACCTTTATCATTGAAGCGTGTTTCAACGTGCTCAAATGAGCTTGGGTCTTTCATGCCTTTTTTGACATAAGAGACCAATTCAGCGTTTGAGCCGTCCCAACTGCTAAAATATTTGCCATCTTCGTCAGAGCCTTGCGTTGTGCCATCCGGGTTCTTTATTGGTTGCGGTGCGCTGGTTGGCAAATTAAGCCATACAACAAACAATATTAAACCCAATAAGACAACAGTACCAGTTAAAATTTTTTGACTATGATTCTGCCAAAGATTATTGAAGCTAGGTGTATTGTCTTCAAAAGCTTTTATATACAAATCTCTCGCTATAAAAGGCTTTAAGCAGTGTGAGCAAGTAATATTTTCATTTACTTTTACATCACCTTTTAAACTGCTTTTACAATGCGGACAAACGACACCTTTAGCCATAATTCTTACTCAATTGTTTCTGATTGATAAATCATAAACACGATTTGACTAAAAGTAAAGTTAAACCCCATACTCTGTAAACGTCACGTTAGGCGCTTCTTCGAGCACTTTACTTGTCACGCGGTCATAAAATACATTTTTACCGATATCGACATTGCCAGTGAGCAAAACCACTGCCCCTGTGGGCATAGTTGCGATAAGCTTACCGTCATCACGCACGCCTGTTATTGTCGCAAACGCACGTTCTTCTTGATTAAAAATTTGCTGAAATTGGCTTAATAAATTCATTTAACTACCTTTTACGACCTGTTTAAACGTCCAAATAACGGTCAATGTTGACTGTCTGCCATACCGTAATTGCGTCATTATCGCGCCCAACATCAAGCGATACGCCTGTTACAATCCCTTTCCACGCACCCTCGGGGTCACTAATCTGTAAAATCTGCCCAAGCTCAACAAGCGGCATATTGTACTTATCGGCAACGCGTATTTTGAGCGTATAAAGCCCGTGTGTGCCACTGTCTGATAATAGCTGTATGCCACGCGGTATCACACAATCCTTGTCTGTGTATAAATACCAATTCGCCACGGGTGCGATTAAGTTACGCCCTTCACGCGCACGATATACTTCAAAGCCTTTCGTACGTCCAATTAAAGTCACTGTGTTATAACGTGGGTTTACGCGTTTTTGGTCGCTGATTGATTGCACTACGCCCATAGGTATGACCAAATCAGCCGTGGCAGTAGCCATTTCCCACGCGGGCTTTTTCCAACGTGGAATGATTGATAACTTAGGCTCTAACGGGTCGCTAATCGCTTCAGCACCGCAAGCTTGTGCAATTTGACTGATGATGCTAATCGGTGTTTGGTTGCTGGTATTTAGCGTACCTGCAGGTATCAGCCAATCTTTGACTTCAAAGCGGTCAATACTAAAAGGCAAATCCGCCAACTGCATATTGATAATTTGACTGGCGTACAAATCTTGATTAATCGTGCCGCCTTGGCTGTGTGCGTAATCTTTGCCCAAGTGAGATGTGATACTGCGCCCACTAATGCTATACGAGTAATTACCAAACACACGATTACGGCTAATCTCCTCAGCGATAAAGCTATACGACACGCCATTGACCGTGACTATCACTAGCGGCTCACTGCCACGCGCTACGTCAAGTTTGGCTTTGACCTTTTGATATTGGCTATCACTGATTTTGATGCCACCTTGCCAGCAATAGCTATCAAGGTCGGTTTTGATATTAAAATCAATCGGGTCAATCGCAATGCCGCCTAGTGTCGCGGTGATTGTATTTAACACAATATAACTCCGTAAGTCGGGGACAAATTCGGGCGACTGGTCATGCCAGCAAGTTAATGGCAAGGGCAGTTGTGACGATGGTAAACCGTTACGCTTGCGCGTCAAATTAAGTGGCAACCGGCTTGATGGCGGTCTGATATGACACGCGCCAACAATCGGCGGCGGTGTATCATCGGGTATCGCATAATATCGCCAAGGTACGGGCACAGCGTGCTGCGTACGTGATTGACTACGATTGCCAACAAACACACCATGCTCATTGTTTTGTAAACTTGTCGCTAAACCAATCGCGGGCTGCTGCGGCTCAAATTGCCGCGTCTCAAAACTTACTATCCTTGCGCTATCATTGATTAATACCGTTGCCAGCCCAACGGTATCAGATACATTAATCCGCGTTGCATTGGCAATCAAAGTATATTGATACCAATAACTATCAAACTGATTTGCTAGATTGACAACATCGCTGTACTCGGTAGCAGTCGCATTGCCTAAATTAATAAACGGCTTTAACAGCGACCAATAATCATCCGCCACAGTAACGCCCATTTGACGATAAGCGCGGGCAGTCTCAGCGATGGCAATAGCAAGCTGCAAATTGTTGCTACGCTTTGCGATATCCACCACTGCCACTGTACTGCCACGCATAGCGATACTAACGCCTGACATCGTGCGTTTTGGCGTTGTCGGGTCGGTAGGGTCGGTAGGCGTGATAATGACCGCGTCAAGCGTGCCAAGTTTACGATTAAGCGTTAGCGGTAAAACATTACTTGCTACGCGCTCACTGATTTTTTTAACAAGCGGTAATGGCAGTGCATTGGGTTTTACGTTGGTGTCTGCCATGATTGCCACAACTCCTGTTGCTGCTGTATTGTCAAATCTGTTGCGGGGGTCACATAATCCCACACCGCAGGCTCGTACTCACGATTGTAGTCGCGAGCCATTACCATGTATTGCTTGCTTGGGTCAAGGTTATTTAATAGATAATGCCCATTTTTTAGACTTATTATATGCTGCTCTATTATAACTTTAGCTGCGTCAAACACTAATATCTTACAAGCTGCGGGTTGACCGCCAATGGTTACAATACCGTCGCCACTGCCTGCAATATAGCCCGCATCAAGCGTGCCAAGCGCAATATAATCTTCAGAGATGATTTGCATTTAGTAATCCCATTTATCAGTGTAGATAAGATACTGGGCAGACTGTATAGCAAAGTTGGCTGCACCACCGCTCTCATTACCACCAACGGGGACAACTAAGACAGGGCGATTATTATAAGTGCTTTGTATAAAATCAAATAACCTAGTGTCATCATTAACTGCATTTAATACTAATCCGGGTTGCTGTCCTAAAAACACCTGTGAATCGTTGTCTCTGTAATAAATGCATGATGAAAAATCAACAGCTACTAAACTTCTGTTCAAATCTAAACTTGATGAAGCCATCCTGCTATTTGAAGCAGAAGCAGTTGCACCGCTATAATTGCTAATATTAATCTTAAACTTATTGGTTGACTCAAAAAAACCATAAGTATAGTTGGTGCTAAACCCTATTATCATTGATAAAAAATTAGTATCACCGTCAGTTTTCAATGCGCTTTTAACTTTACCATAATAACTTAATCTTGCTGCTTGCTTGCTTGTTCCTGTGTAGAAAAAAGATTCTATAAAATAAAAACCTTTTTTTGTTACCAACATATACCAAGCGTTTTTACTTTTATCAGTATAACTTGGCTGTTTGATTATATTGGTTGATGTTGAGTTGCTTTTCGCTGTATCATTGATTTTATGATTAACCGAATAATTAGATTCCGTATCGTTAGTTAAACTAATTTTGTACTTAACCATATCTGCATCGGGCGAGATAAAATCAGCACCCGTATTTGTTTCACCTAACATCGACCAGCCTGCACTTGTTTTTTCCCCATATCCAGTTACAAGGCAAGCCTTAAACACTGTCTTGATATCGCCTATAGCTCGCGTATTAATAATCTGTGGTGCATCGGTATCTTTACTGCTAAAAAGCAACACAGGCTCACTGACTGGATTTAAAAAACTCATACTGTTATCTCCTACGCTGTGATTTCGGTGGTATCACCAAATAAATATTGCTCAAACCCATCCGTCCCCGTTGGTGGATTCGGATTAGGCTGTACTGCACACAACACCCAAACTGGCATCAATGTCCCCCATGTGTTAAAGCGGATAACATCCTGCACCGCCCACGGCGTATCTGTACCAAACGCCCGCTTATCAATCGTAAAATACGGCTTGCCTGTAGCAGGGTTGATGGGCGCTAAATCGGTCAATGTGTCAAACTTACCGACAAAGCCTAACGCCTCGCTATAAAGCTCAAACTGGCTGCTAGATGTAAACTTAATCATCCATCTATCCGTGATTGCCCCGTCATCAGTCAAAATCATCGGGTAATCAGTCAGTTTAAGTTTATTAAGCAGTTGTTCGCCCACTGGTGTATCTTGCCACACGTTATTCCAACTTCTTTGGGTAAACGGCACGGACACGCGCACCGCCAAATCATCGCCAATCTGCAAGCTTGATACATAAGTATCCTCAATCGGATAATTGCGATTAGCGGCAAACAGTAGTGACAACGTACCATCAATATCCAAGTCCACGATACGGTTGCGCTGCTCTTGCGCGTGGATTGCTTTTAGCGGCATTTTGTACGATGACAAGTCAATACTAGGCTTAAAGGTAATCGTGCCAGCGTCTAGGTCATAATCCCACAACTCACCTAAAACAGGCTTATTATCCGCGTCAAGTAAGCTGATACGGTCAACATCGTTACGTGATAGATTAATCGTTTGACCGCCTGTAAACGCGCTGCCTAGATTATCGGTTTGGGCATTGCGGATTAAGATACTATCGCCGCGTCTAAAAATAGGCACGCGCCCATCTTGCGGTAGCCGCACGGTGTCGATTTTGACAATGTTGCTGTCAACAGGCAGATAACTAATTGCCACGCCTTGCCATGTGATACTATCTGCAAAATCTACGAGATTAAGCATGACAATGCCGCGCCCTGCGTCAACTGAGCCGATGTTTTTACCGCCCAGCATTAGATTACCGTTAGGGTCTGAGCTTACTAAGTTGCCATCAATATTTAGCTTTAAACTTTGATTTTTTAAGCGCGGTGTTGCAAAACTTAGATACTTAACGCGGTCATCAATGCCTTGATTTTTAACAAGCAACGTTTGCAAGACGGGTTTTGACATATCAAAATCAGTTAAAGTGACTATATTGTCTGCTCGACTGCCAACCGCTGCGCCATCGCGCATGATATTAAGATTTTGCTCTTGATACAGCTTATCAGCGATAGTAAAGCTTAGGACATCAGCAGCAAGGTTTTTCTCAACATCAATCTTTAGATTTGCTGGTATAGCAATCGTTTCGGATTGTGTCGCACCATCGGTTGTCAAATAACTAGCACCTTTTAGATAATGAAAAGAATACTCCTCACTAACCACATCATCTCTAACATAAACAGACTCATAAATAGGCGTATACACTGCTGTGCCATTGCTAGCGTACTGCCTAGATGTGCCGACTTGTACGTCTTTATAGACGGGCGTGACAGATTTAATTTTTTGGTACTTAGGGGCTATAGTTGCGTTGCCTGTACTATAATTCACAGTGCCAATTATTTTATTATAAGCAATCAAGTTACCTAGTCCGTCATCATGGCATGGCACATCAATAATCTTGAGTTCAGAGTTGCTATCAATCCGACTAAACTTTAAACTAAGTGATAGCGTACCTTTTACAATGGGTGCTGACATTGTGATTATCACATCGCCGTTGGATGCCTGACCAGTGCTTTCAGTTGTCACAGCATTTGCCAGCGACTTACTACTAACGACAATATCCGCTTTATCAATCGTTGGCTCAATCTTTAGTATTTGGTTGTCGTAGTCATACATCCCGCCAAAATCACCCACGATTTTATCGCCTTGCACGGTTGCGGTTTTAGACCCGACTGTAATCGTATGTCCATAGCCTTTTTTAGTGAGATTGACCGTCAAATACGCATCAAATTTTGGCGTAGTTGGCTTGATGTAAGCATTTTTGCTATAGCTGATAATCAATGCGCTGCCAATATCGGGTAATTCGCCACACTGCACCGTTACACTGCCTGTCGTGTAGTCAATCGTACCGCTACCATAAGTCGCACTTGTGCCGACTAATTTGCCATTACCATCATCGTTAAGCGTGTACCATGTGCCCTGCACTAAAAACTCTGCTTTAACCGAGCCTTTAATCGGATTTAACAGTTGCGCTGTGTAGGTGTAGCCACGATTTGCGACTGTGATATCTTCTTTGTAGCTATGAGTGTACAAGCTTACCTGCTTGATTGTGCTGTTGCCGTTGTAGCCAACATCAATATCAACGGTTTTTTTGCTGACAAGCGTATCAACTAAAGCCTTTTCAACCGTGCTGACAGGAATAATCTTTTCCATGATGCCGGTAATTTTGATTGTCGCGGCATCTTTTGCAAACGCTTCAGCAAGCGGCTTGATACCATAATACACGCCCGCGTCACTCACGGCAGTATCATAGACTTTACAGACAGCATCGGCATAACCTTCAACTGGGTAGGCAATACCAATAAAATCGGTTTTAAGTTTGCTGGTAATTTCAAGTTGCATGACAGTGCGGGTAAAATCGTTTGACCCCACCGTAAACGTGCGTTTTTCCGCTTTGACGATACGCGAGATTTGCACGTACTGGTACACATTCGGATAGCCAGCTTTAGCTTGTTTTAGACAAAGCACATCACCCACCAATGGCAACGCTTCGCTATCGCGCTGATACACTTGTATCACACGAGAGTTGGCATAATTTGTCGATAGCAGTGTCATTCTGCTTTCGGTGGTCGCAGTGTTAAAGCTTTCAATTCGCGCTAATGCTTCAGCGCGTGACTCACCAAAACGCCCTGCCTTTGACATCAAATAGCTAACAGTCGGGTCGCTAGGCGGCTTGGTAATCGCAGCAAACGCACCGATTAACGGCTCATCATCTGGACGCAATACGCCCATGTATTCCAAGACAGCATAAAACGCACCATTGACACGAGCGATACTAGAAATCGGCTGAAATAACTCGTTAAGCGCACCGGTTAACGGTGTGCCTAATGGCATACCACCGCCATCATCGGTCTGCGTTAACCGCTCAGACGGATAGATTTTTAAATCTTGCTGATTTACTTTTGTTTTAAGTGCAGTGGTCATTGCTGATGCTCTTTAAGGTGCTTTTAAATAGGATTTAAACGGTGCGAAAGTGGATATTGGCTTTCATGTTGTCGGTAGGGAGTTCGTCTTCAGGGCGCACCGGTTTGACCTCGCTGATGTTGTCAATAAACGGTCGGGTGAACATCACATTGAATGTGCGCCCATCTGGGTGAGTTAGCGTAAAAGTCAGTTCTGGTACTGCCGCCCAAGTTTGCAGTTGCTGCACGGTTTGACGCTCAATCCATACATGCGTGCTGTCAAGGGTAATAGGGCGATTAGCAAGCAGCGTGCCTTGTTGGATATCGACAGCGCCCGATAGCGTGATGACAGGGCTTGATTGGGCGATGGGCGTCCAGCCGTATTCATCAGCCCACTTATACTGGCGGTGCAAATCAATCGTTTGCCCGTTGTCGTTGCGTTTGAGTGTCCAGTTGATTGACATTGATTACTCTTTTTCTTGTTGTGCAATTAATCTGAAGATTTTTTGTCTGCCACGTTCGTTATAAATCGGCAAATCTGTATCAAGTTTAGGCAACAGCTCATCTCGCACATACTTAGCATCGGCGTGATAGCCTTCTTCCTCAAGCTCGTTTGCCCAATTTTTAAGATGAATTTTCATTTTTCGCCAATGCATAATTTTTCCTTAGACAAAAAAATACCGCTATCGTGATAGCGGTATTTTGGCAGTCTTAGTCAACTGGCGTTAGTTGATGGTGTTCAGTGGTTTTATCCCAATTCGACTTTGCTAACTTCAGGAATTTCTTGGTAGGCTTTTAATCTCTCAACAGCTTGTTCATATACATCATCATTTTCTCGTTTATCAACTGACCATATCAGTAAAATAACCTTATCATCAATTACTTGATAGACAAGGCGATAGCCAGCACGTTTGAGTTTTATCTTATAACAGTCTGATAGTCCGCCGTGAAGGCGATTTGCTTCTATTTTAGGGTTGCTAATAAGTTTTTGCAGTTTTTTAATAAATTGTAACTTGATACTATGATTAAGTTTTTCCCATTCTTTATAGGATGACTTTACACAGTAAACCTCATAACATATAGTTGCTGCATTGGTTTCATTAGACATCAGCAACCTCAATTTTAATTAAACCTTCGTCATTCTCCCGCATGCGTTTTTGCACAAGCTCAGTTAAATCGCTATCGTCCTCTCCATAAATAGAGAATTCTTTGGAATACTCATTAAAAGAAAAGTTTATAAACAGGACTTCAATATCATCTGCCTCAACTTGAAAATCAATATCATCAACTGCCAATATAGCTTCATTAACTTTTTCATTGAGTGCGAGTATATCAAAATCAGACCAACCCTCGTATTTGATAAAAATCCTTACAACATCATCAAACTTTACCATATGTTCTGTATGCAGATGGTAGTCTTGATACATTACATTTTTTATAATGCCGATAACTCTGCGATAAGTTTCAATAGAAATGCCTAAAGATTCAAGTTTATTTTGAATAGTTATTACCTCATTTTTAAAGAAATCTATGCCTTCACTATCAAAAGCTGCAATTTCTTCTACAATAGGAAAATCAAAATCAGCATACCAGTAACAATCATTAATAAACCCTTGAACATTATGTGCTTCAAGCTTTTCAAGATCAGCATGGTCAAATAAATAATTCCATGCATTTTTAATAAGTGTCCAATCCCCAATTCTATAAGCAATTCTAATTTGACAGATGGCAAATGGGATTTGATAGCCATATTTTGATATAGCTCGCTTTAAGTATTCTAATGCTAAATAATTATCGTTTATATGAGTCAAATAATCAGACCTAGCTGCTGCTGCTTGAATCGGATCAACTTTTTCCATTGCTTTTATAGCCTTATCCAATCTATTTAAGCGAAAAGGGTCAAGCACTTTCTTACCATGAGAAAATAACATCTCATTAATAAAATCGACGTCTATTTGTGGCTGTAAAGTCATTTTTAATCCCTATAATTTGGGTTTTTAACCTTCCATTATAGCCAATATATTCCTTTATGCATAATTAAACACAAATAACCAATAAAAAAACCGCCCAACTTAGGCGGTTTTTATTTTCTCTAACATCAAACGTGACGATTAAGCCGTGGTATTTAGCTCTTTAAAACGCATGGTTGGCTTACCTTCGTCTTTAATCAGCGTGCCTTTGAAGCCGTTTTCCCACCACTTATCACTAAACCAATCAATACTGCCGTCGCTCGACAAATTGGTATGCGGAATCCATAAGTTACCATCTTTTCCCGTGATACGGTCTTTACCATCAAGTTTTAACTCAAGCGGTAGCGATTGCAGCGTGTTGGCATCAATCTGAAAACCCGCCGAGCCTTTAGTCTTGCCATCAACGGTAAAGGTTGAATCCAATGCCAAAGTCGATAATTCATTAAAACGTACCATACCAAGGCGTGGATTTAATTCGTAATGCGTTGGATCTACCGTCGCACCCGTGCTGTCTTTTAAGGTAAAGTTGGCAGTATCAATGTCATCGTTGGCAAGGTCAATCCAGCCCAGTTTGACCTTGTGAGACTCATCGGCAAATGTCACAGGCGCGGTGGTCAAATCAACCGCTTCACCCATCAGTGCGCGTGCCAAGCCAAATTTATCAAAAGTATTAAATTTTAAGCTAATCGTGGTCGGTTCTGGGGTGATTTCGCTGTCAATCGGTTGACCATAGTCGGCACGACCTGTACTAGGTAGCGTATCTTCTTTGACTTTCGCGTCAGTCTTTAACTCAGTCACGTTGCCGAGTGGCTGAAACGCATCATTACTGCCATATTTACGACCCAGTAAGTCGCCTGAGTATTTTTTACCATGTAATGCCATAGGATTTATTCCTTGTGGTTGTTAAAATTAAATTGTTAGTCAAAATCAGTTGCATACGTCGCCACGGTCGTGACATAGCGTAAGCTAAAATAACCAAATCCGTTTTTGTACTGTACAGGCAGTGGGTTACGTTGCTCAAAGGGTGATAGCGTTAAGGTACGACCATCTTTGGCAGGCTCAAAGCCATTCATACATTTGCCAATGCGTGCCAACACCTTTCCCACAGACATGCCAGACAAGCCCCGAAAGTTATATTTTTTGACGGTATAGACAAGGCTAAAGCCGATTTCGTGTTCCTGATTCTTGCCATTGTCGTTGCTGTCGCCCGTTGGGTTGACACTGTCAAAGATGACATAAATCGCGCCATCGAGTGGCAAGCGACGTGAGCCGTTTTCACCATCAGGGAACAAATCACTGATATCATCAGCTTCTTTGATGACTTTAACCGTGCCATCTTTGACAAGCGTTTGCAGGCGCTCAATCATCGCAGGGTAGCAAGCAAACAAATCATCGTGCCAAAGGGGTAAATCACTCATCATAAATTCCCAGCCAAAAAGTCGTTAATTAAATCGCCAATGTCGCTTTTATCTTGTTCTGACAGTCCCAAAAATGGACGGGCGACCATTTTAGTATTGCCATTGGCTTTTTTCGTGCCTGTCTGGTGGTACTTACCGTATGGTCTATCGGTGCCAATCACCACGCTATCAGATGATGCATGGAAGGTAATAGAGCGGAGCAAATCGCCACTATCCACCAAGATATTGCTACGCCCATTTTTCGCCTTGACGGTTGACGGCATTAACACCGCCCATGCCACGCCATTGGGTGACTGCTTATCGGCAAAACGTTGTCGGGTTGAGCCTTCTAGTACCGAGCCAATCGCTTGCATCAATGGCGTTAAATTACCGCTTAATCGCTGTTGCAGGGCTGTTAAATGCTCATTTAATGCAGGGATATCATGAGTAATGTCTATTTGCATTAGATTTTCCACATATTGGGTGTGGGGTTTGCCATTACTGCAATACCGCTATTGATGCCATCGGTGTTGCCGTTTTTGTCATCAATGCCTGTGAGCATGGCAGGGTTTTTTTGCACCCGCTCAAACCACTTAATTGCTTCATCATAGCGTTTTTGTACTTCGCTGGTGACTTGGTCGTCGTGTAGGTACCAGCGGGCAATATCACAGGTTTTTGACTGCAATGCCTCGGGAACAGTTGCGCTCGCTATGTAGAGTAGCTCACCGTCCAGACTACGCTTGACCAACCCCACGGCATTAAGATAAGACTCGACCACGCCTTCAGCATCACGAATAGCCATATTGACCACAGCGACATCGATGTCAGCGTAGTTCTCACGGTCAGTCAACTCGGCAAGCTCGTTGTCTTTATTAAAGCGGGTGATTAAGTCGTTTAGCGTAATCATTTTTCACCTTAAAACGTTTCTGGCTTGACAACACTACGCATCAAAGACATAAAGCCTTTTTGCAAGTCTGTTTTGGCGATATTCAGCCAGCGTTTATCGGTGTAACCCGATTTGTCTAGCCATTCAATTAAGTCACCTGTTTTTTCAGCCATACGACCAACAAGTGTGTCATGGTCAATTTCAGCACTTGCCAAATCGGACAAATCCAACACTGGTGTACCTTCGGTATTTTCTTCAGCTTGGTTTTGATGTCGTAAGGTCTTATGTAACCAAAATCCATACGGCATATACATTTTGTCAAAGGCGACCTTATAGGCGATTTGCCTGCCAATTTCTTCGTTAAATTGTTCTGGGTCAACACAGGCAGACTCACCCGTAAATGTAAAACCATCATGCGTATAAATAGTGCAATGAGTGAGCGTACCGCCAAGCCGATTGTATTCAACCTTGTCAATTTCAGATTCTAAAAAATCCTTAGTGACTTTCTTAGTGTCAATCAAACTAGCCATCGCCATTGATACTGCAACGCTTAAAAAACGTAACTTCTGCATAGGTTTATCCTTTAACATCCTTTAACATAATAGGGTCGCCCGTATCGTGGGCTAGCCGAGTTAATCACCGTCGGAGGTCTGCTTGTTAGCATTACGGCTTAACTTGCGGATGTTTTTGCTCACAATGCACCGTCCGCTGGCACTGTCCACAGTATCGGCTATACCGCCCTTGTGGCTAGGGACTTAATCACTTAAATCTTCAACGTCGCCAATGCGAGCGGACGTAATGCCACAGGTAGCGGATTTGTCTGAGCGTGTAAGCTCCAGCCTTTGTCATGCGATAACTTTTCACGGCTGGCATAGTACGGCCGCGCTTTGGTATTTACCGTCGCATTCATATCGGCAGGGGCAAAGTATTCTTTGAGCGTTTTTTTCGTACCCACTGGGCCAAGCAACGCTTCACCTGCTTTGATATCCACCTCTGAGCCAAATTGATAGTCATATTCGACAATATCAACATTGCGATAGCGGAACGCTACTTCCGTATTGCTATTATCCTGCGTATAGACTTTGGCTGAGTCTGCAAAACGGGCGTACAAATCATAGATAGATTTATGATAAATGAACGCTTCTAACCACTCAGGTGACGCATAAACCACCCAACCTTTAAAGGTATCACCTGCCAAGGCTTTTTTACGCTCACGCAAGAATTTATCCAGCACTGACCCTGCTTTGGTCGTATCGTTTGATAAACCTAGGGCAAGATTCAGACGGGTGATGTTAAATTCTTTGTTAAAATCAACAATTACCGTGCCATCTGCATCTAACACTTTGCCTTGCAATGCCCCCAATTGCAGATGCTCACGGGTGTATTCAAGGTCACTTTTCATACCAGCCAATTTGTCATTGACCTTGTCATTGACCGCAGCGGCAGTATTTTCCGAGCCAAAGGCACGCACGTTTTGTACGTCATCAGCACGTACCACGTCATCTTTGGGTAAATGCACGCATTGGAAGGTCTTTTTGCCCTCACGGCTTTCAGCCACAGGCTTACCCGGCGTACCGCGCGGGGCAGATTGTACTAGGGTGAGTTGATTACCTTTTGATTCAACATCGACATAGGTCGTGGTCAGATATTCAGGGACAAATAAGCCCGATTCACGGATGGTTGTCGGGGTGACAGGCAGATTATTAATCGCATCGGTTAAAGGATGCACGCCAAAATTGGCTTCATTGGATAATGGCATAAGATTTTCCTTGCATTCGAGCAGTTAAAAGGAGTTTTGGTTAGTCTTGGGTTTTACCCCATCAAAGATAAGTTATACCGTTGGTGCGGCTGGCTTTGGCGCTGCTGGCACAATGTTTTTACTCAAGCTGATATACTTGATACCGTGGGCTTCGCCCTCATTGGCAAGCTGTTGCACAGTCACGCTGTTGGCGGTTAGACTGGATTCGCTGATATTGTCAGCAAACATCACACAGTTAAACGGTTGTACCAGCGTTTTACCGTTAATCTCATCAGTCAAAGCGACTAAGTATTGGTTGCGGGGTTCATACTTAACCAGTTCGCCCGCTTTTAAGCCGACAGGGGCAGGGATATCGACACGATTGCCTGTGGATGCTTCATCTTTGAGCAAATCGCCAATGGTAACAAATGCGTTTGGCATAGGGTTTTTCCTTCTAATTTTAAAATTGCGTTTAAATGCTGTTTAAAAATTGGTTGCGGTGAGAGCCGTTAAAACAAAGCACCGCTTGAAATAAAATTAAATAAAGGTTTGTTTGCCGCTTGCGCGTGCCTTGGCATTTTCAACCAAACTATTGCTAAATTGATGGCCGCCTTGGTTGATGCCGTTACCATTTGGCTTATGCTGCTCACCAAATAGATAACCGGGGGCGTCTTGACGATTAGGTTGTGATAGCTTTAAGTCACCAATCATTGCACGGGCTTTGTCTGCATCTTGCGACAATAGCACTTGATAAGTCGTATCTGATACGCCTTGCCATTTGCCGTCTTCACACTTGCTAAAACCTGCTTGGGACAACTGGGCATCGACATTGGCTTGCGCTTCAGACGCTTTGAGCTTGGCGTTTTCGTCTTCAAGTTCTTTGATACGCTTATCTTTCTCTACCTGAGCAGCTTTGTGTTTTTCGATTTCAGCTAGGGCTTCTTCTAGGGTCATGGTATTGTCCTTTTGCGGAGTTGATAATTGGGTTTTTCCGTCATCGCCCAAGATAACCGCGGACGTTTCAGAGTCCACACCAGTCGGGGTAAATGACACTTCAGGGATTCGGCAATTGCGTAAAATGATGATAGGGGCTTTAACTGTTTGACCGTTGACAACAGCCGTTGCATCGCTTTTTAGCTCATATTCATCTTCTGCAATCACATGGGCGGACATCTGCCAAGGAAAACCGGCATCGGCATCATCAGCGACTTCATTGCCAAAGTCATTGTCCAAAAGCGTACCGTTAATCATTAGTTGGTTGTTTTCGACTGACAGTACGCCAAAGCCTGCCCGTTTACTGCGCTCATGCTCTACCAGTGCAGGGACTTTGTCGCTAAAGCTCAAGTTTTCCAAGTCAACGATGACCCGCACGCCATAGTAGTTAAATGGCTTACCAGAGTTAGCAACCCCGCTAAACTGACGCGGCGCACTGCCGTCTTTGGATGGGGCAACGTTTACATCGCTAAATAGATAGACGTGGGGCTTTGTTTTGGTGCTTTTAGTGGCTTTTGGCATAGGCTTTCCAAAGTGATTAATTTTTGGATTAAATTTTGATGAGCCTATTATGGAATGGTGGATTTTTTGCGGTTAGATGATGCAGTTCAGTGGTTTTTGATGCAGATTTTCTATTTGCGATTTTAAGGCGTTTTAAGCGTGTTTCATTTCAGAAAGGGGAATATGCGTTTTTATTTCTTTAAACGTTTCTGTGGCAATTTAAACGGGTTTTAAACGCTATTTAAGATAGTTTTGTCTAGGCAATAAAAAACCCACTGAAAAAGTGGGTTATTTTGGGGGATTTGATTAGGCGACTGTTTGGGATTTTACAATTTCGTCAATTTCATCTTGACTATAGCCTGCTTTTTGCAATACTTCTAATTGGCTTGCATCACCCATATAAACACGACCGCACCATCCAGCGGCATGATAACGTTGGTCTATTGGCTGTTGGTCAAGATACTCCCTAAGTGTCAAAGGCTCTGAGTCATCTTCAAATTTTGCATCTTCCAACTCATCTAATACCGCCAATTGGTATTCTTCTAACGTCATGTTTTGGTTCTGAGCTAACACTTTCTGACGCTCGATACTCAAGGCAAGGACACTATTACTAATATCCAAGTATCTTTCTTCAGCTAAGTCTTTTAACTCAATTTCATTCATTAGCAATTTCTTCTAGATGTATCTCAACATAACCTTTTTTAGTGGTAAGGTCTTCGACCTTATCAACTTTGTATTTGGTCGGTGTTCCTAATAAAACCTCGCCTTCAGATTCATAATGGCTTAGTTTACGCACATCTCGACCTGTCTTATGCTTAATTACAAAACGCACATTTCCTTGACCACCAACCACGACATCTTTGGCATTGGTTGTTGTGCTACTAAAGGCAGTAAAGGTTATGTTTTCACCTGTTTCATAAGCAGTATTATACTCACTTATTTGTTCCGAATTAAGCTCAATTCGCCGAACAACCTTTTTACCCTTATATAAAGGCAACTTTTCAAGCCCATTATTAAGCAGTTTTTCCACATTGTCAAATAGTGTTTGTATATCACTATCTGCGGGCAAATCACCCCGCAAGTATCTATTCAAGTCTTTAAACCCATTAGCCGTATAATGGCGTAACGCAATAAATTCTTCTTTACTTAAAGGGAATTTCTTTTTATCAAGCCGTTTATAGGCGTACTCATATTGCCCCAATTTACTACTTTCAACATCATATTCTAGCCATTGAGAAATTAATTCATCCCAATTAATCTCGGTTTCTGGCGTTGGCTGGGGTTGTTCAGGCGTTTTGACAGGTGGTTTAACAGTATCGGTCACTGTTTCACCGCTTGCCACAGGCACAGTTGGTACACCCACAGGCAACGTGGCAGGCATTAGCTTTTGAGCTTCATCTTTTAGATTATTGGCAAACAACCGACCATGTTTATCTTCCGCCAATCGAATAAGAGCGGTAAAGCGGTCATGATTATGGGCAAAACTTGGATCAACCCCCACAGGCACTTTTGACACTTCACCCGTTTTAGGGTTTTTGTAGTCTTCCATCTCCAGCGGCTTCTCTTCAGAGATACCCACCTTTTGCGCCTGGCGTTTAGTAAGCTGCTTCACCCAGCATTTACAACCCCAGCCATTAGGTGGCATAATCGATTGCCAAATGGTATCGTCCACAGGTCGCACAAGGTTATAGTAGCGTTTATGACTAAGTCTAGGATTCTCCGACACGCTTGGCATATATTGCAGATACGGCAAAAATTCTTTAGTTTGTTGGATTCGCTCCCATTGCCCAGCGCTATAGGCGGTTTGCAAATTAGTACTGTAGATTGTTCGCAATCGTCTGTTTGACCCTGCCACTAGCTGCTGCGTGCCATCATCCAATGTTTCCGCCAGCCAACCCTTAGCCATGAGATACGGCTTTAACGTGCGTTTAAACTCCCTAAAATCTGTGCCATTCTCCATCGCTGAAGCGACGGCATCACGCACATCTTTGAGCAAGTCTTCATCCATCAGCCCCGCCACGGTAAATGCCAAGGCGTGTTCATACGCTTTGACATCAAGATAACTTTCAGCGGTCAATAGCGTTTTACCATTAAAGTGGACAATCGCTTCTTTGTTTGGCAAGGGCTGATAATTATCGGGCGTATAGCCGTGTTCGTCTTTGGTTTTATCTGGCATAACACACCTTACAACTGATTTTCGCCATTTTCATTCACATGACCATCCAGTCCCTTCAGGTAACTATCCGTCGTTTTATCCGCCAAATCTTCCGCCATGCCAGCATCGGGCAAGGTCAAATTATTCAAGCTTTGGCTAAACTGCTGATAATCTTCACTGTCATTTAAGATAGACAAGATAGCGCTCAATTTTGACTTGCCGATTTTGGTTTCCATGTCTGTTGGCATTGGGTCTTCCACAGGCTTTTCAGCAAATACGAATTGCTGATTACCCAAATCAACATGGCCGTCTGGCTGACTCGTTGGGGCAGTCGGGTGTGGCAACGTGGTAGGCTGTGTCGCATGGGGCGATTGTGATAGCTGCTGACCACTTGCGTCAGGTTGCTCAATCATTTCAAAATGCTTCTCATCCCATCCAACGACATCGGTATAAAACGCCTTGGTCATGCGGACGCTGCCGGTTTCGCTATAGATTTTGACCACTTCCGCCAAGGTTTTATTCGGTGGATTTTTGGATAAGTACTCAAACCAAATTCCTTGCGGGGCATTGATTGGCACACCCCATAGCTGATTAACCGCAACAATGGCATTGATGGCATGTTGGATGCCTTCCGTCATCAGGTCAAGATAGGCACTGACACGGTCTTCACGCACTTTATCGTCAGTTTCTTGAGCCGAGCGACTGCCACCAGTCAGCTCACTGGTTTTTACCCGCCCCAGTAGTAGTTTTTGGATGCGACGGTTCGCCATGCGCTCAAAAATTTCAAACGCTGAGCCGTCACCGCTTAACTGGTGCATTTGAATATCGTCATCTTTACCGATGCCCGTCGCCCCACCGTTTAAGAATCCAAATAGCGAGTTGGTAAATATCTTTTGGTCGGTATAGCCGCCTTGCTTACCCACAATATACGGCACAGCATAACGTGCAATAAACTGACCTGCATATGCCCAGTCACGGTTACGCAGAGCAACCGCTGGATAGATACGAATAATCATCAGCTCACCGGCTGGATTGGCAGGCGTGGCTTTGGATTTTAATACCAGGTACTTGAGCGTTTGGTCGATAGCGATTTCATCCATCTCACCTTTGTATAACATCTCACCGTCACGCTGTGGCACGTACTTATCCAGTTCGCCATCTTTTGATAGGATTTTATCTAGGGTCAAAAATCCATTTGGCTCTTTTTTAAACACGTATTCAGCAACCATATAGCCGCCAAACTTGGCAAGGATTGCAAGCTCAGCAAACTCTTTGCTAAATTTTCTCACCAGTGTATAGAGTACATTGATGGTGGCTTCAGGCACGCTGTCATCAAACGCATACAGACGCCACGGCTCGGCAAGGATTGCTGTTCGTAGGTCTTCACGGCAGCCTTCGACTTCATCATCACGAGTGACCGTATCAAGCAGCTGCTGACGGCTTTTGCCTGTTTCAGCAAGCAATTGGTCGGTACTCGACGCTTGGGTAAACGTGTCCATTGCCGAATCAAACGCCACGACAATCGTGTTTTGGTCAACCTGTTGTTTCTTTTTTGCCATTTTTTACCTTACCAACTATTAAATGTGCCAAAGCCGCCAAAATTCATTTGATACATATTTGGCTCTGGTATCACAATTTCTTGAATTTGATGAATTTGCCCGTATTGTTGAGCGATTTTGTGGAGCATTTCGACACAGTCACAGCCATCATCGTGATCGCCTTTGGGAAAATGCTTAAATTGGTCTATCACAGTCGTCTGTTCAGTGTGGAATAAAATCAAGCCGTTGGCACAATGCGGTTGTAATGCTTCAATCCGCAATTCTTTATCGGCATGGGGATGCACAGGTACAGCAGGGACAGGCACGCCCATTTTGGCACTACGTTTGACCAGTTCGGTGCGTAAAAATTCTTGAAACTGCACTGATTCAATCGCCCAAGCAATGCACATATATTGGCGTTGCAATTCGATAATGTCGCTGATGATGCGGTCAGGTAAGCGTTTTTTAATCAGCATTTTAACGATGTACAAAATTCCGTTTTCACGGTCAAAGCCACCGATACCGATTGCCGATGGGTCACGCTGTTTACCAAACTTACCGAGCGACGGGTCACACGCCCCAAAGTACAACAGGTTATTTGGCAAGGTATGCCAGTAATGTAGCGAGTTATGGAACGGTGCATCTTCACTCGCTGTCGGATCGTTCTGGTACTCACTATCAAACGCATCATGACCATCACGGGCACGGATTTTCATCAAGACGATAATTGGACGGGCTTTCCACGAGACTATCGCCCCTTTGTCCATTTTCTTCTTGTTTTTTTGATAAAAGGCTTCTGCCTCATCGAGGCGTTTAGCTTTAAATAGCGCTTCCCATTCATCCCAAAGCGCCATATTGTCTGGGAATTTTAAAATAGCTTTAAAGCGAGCCGACCGCCACGCAGGGTTATCGAGTGTCCGATTCAACACGCTGTCATGGTGCAAAATCGTACCGATATAAATAATGTCAAGCTTTTCCCCCGCGGCACCCAATGGCATGATGGTCTTTTTTAGCCAAGTATGCAGTTTGTCCCGCTGTTCGGGGCTTCGCACATTTTCATCGTTTTCGATATCATCTAGTACCACAAGGTCAGGACGATATGCCCCATGACGCAAACCACGGAGTTTTTTACCAGCGCCAGCGACTTGTACTTTGATGTTATTGGCGGTGATGATTGACCCTGCTTGCCACACTCGACCTTGCCCAAAGACTTCGGGAAAGTCGATTTTGATACGCGGGTTGCTGTCCAGTTCGGCTTTGATTGCCTCTAGCATGGGGTAGGCTTGGTCGATACTGTCCATCACAATCAGCGTATAATGGGTTTTTGCGGTGATAATCCGCCAAATCGTGTATAACTGGCTGACAATGGTTGATTTGGCTTCACCACGGGGGGCAGCGATGGCCTCCAGACAACTTTCGGGGTTGCTTGCCACTTCAGGCAGTACTTTATGCAGGTACTTATGCAGTTCCGACTGTTCCGGATTGCGGATATAGTGCGGGACGTAATGCGCAAGAAAGTATTTAAAGCCACCCACTGGGTCAAAGACGTTTGCTCGACGTTCAGCAATCGACTGGGGATTGTCATCCCAACCCGTGAAACTCGCCTCAATCGTTTGGCGTAGCGATTCGGCAAGCTTGGTAAGACTGGTTAAAAATTCTTTAGATTTCATTTCAACTCTTTTTCCATTTGCTCACCAAACGGTACAAGCATTTCAGCAAATTTTGGGGCGATTTCTGGGGCGTTTTGCATCACATAATCTTTAAACTTATCCAGTACTTCAAACGCCACTGCCAACTTAGACACCGTAGGCATGGTTTTTTGATTCGCTGATACCGCTTTGACGTAGCTGTCCGACACGCTTGCCAGTAGCTTGACCTTTTTCTCTGGGTCAAGTTGTGGATTTTCCTTCAGTTCTTCCATCGCCGACTTAAAAGTGACGATAAAATTGGTCAAAATCTCAATACCAAGGTCTTCAATATCACCACTTGCCATCGTGTGAGCCGCTCGCAATTTATCCCAATCATCGCCTTGAGCCTTGGCTTCTTTTTTCCAACGCTGACAGGTTGCATAAGACACATTGGCAAAGTCACTGGCTTTATCCAAAGAAAAGCGGTCAAACACATACAGCTTGCGTACTTCATTAATTTTGTCTTTACCGTATGCCATGATGAAACCTTATGCTAAAATATAATCCCCATCGCTTAGATGGCTTAGAAAATCGTCGTTTTGAACTGCACAATTAAGTCAGTATTTACCATCGCTTAGATGGCTTAAGTTTTATCTGCTTTTTTATCCAGCTTATTACCGACTTCTTTGACCTCAGTTTTGATTTCTCTTAATGCTTCCATAATGGTTTGCATATCACGGTGAGCATCCGCCTTGCTTTGATAGTTTTGGCTCACTTCAAGCTTAAAACCGGTCAAATCAGTGCGTAGATCATCAACCTTTTTGGTGTTGTCTTTACTGCCATCACTGACTGTGCTAACCCAGCGCCAAAAAATCGTACTTATCAGACCGACCGCGGTACTAATAATTAGTACCATCATTGCATCGCTCATTTTTTGCCTTCCTTTGCTGTCTGGCAGTTTATGCAGCGCACTGCCCACGGTAGGGCTTGCTTGCGTTTTTCGCCAATCGGTTCGCCACATACTACGCAGTCGCTGATATCATTGGGTGTTTGCCCTTTGGTCGTTTGACGGATGCGCTCGGCTGTCCAGGCGTCCGTCTCAAGGTTGGCACGGTCAACAATGTCACCCATTCTTTTCCACCTCAAAAGTCTTGGGTGGTGCTTGTTTGACAAAGCGTAAAATCAAACCACAGATAGCCACGATTGCGATTAAGTGCTTTTGGACAGTAGGCGGCAACAAGGCAATGACTTCAGGGGGCACGGGTACAGTTGCCAAAAAGACGATAATCATAAACGCCCAGTTACTAAACCATTTCCAGCCTGTTTGCCATTTCGGTACAAGTTCAAATTTCATGTTTCCCCCCTTAGATTTCAAAGTGTGGGCTGTCAGTTTCGCCTTTTTCACGATATTTGCCATCGCCATCCCAGTTTGCACCCCAACGCAGATACATTGATGCAGGGATAGCGCCTTCAGCTTTCAATTGCTTTTGGGCTTCAAACATAGCTTTGGCGATGGTGTCAAATTTAGCTAAGTCATTCCAATCCACAGGGTACGGCACCACATCGACAGCATGACCATAGCCATCCTTTTGTTTACGATGCTTTGATGACAAGGGGTTATTGAGCCAAGTCACCTTGGCTAATGATGGTTTAGCGTATCGAGCAGGGACGCCTTTTGCTGTGCACTGGGCAACGGTTCGACCTTTGCCATAGTTGATGTAGCATTGTTCGTCACTTCGCACGCCTTCAAGCACCATAAAATCCTGTGGACTGATGGTGATGGCACGATTAAGGATTTTTTGCAGTGTAGGATGTAAGCCATCCATACGTTGTTTGCTAAGGTCTGAAAAAGTTGCCATAAAAAAATGCTCATAAGGGAATTTATGAGCATTTTGGCAGTTTAGCTATTCGTGGGTTAGATGATTGAGTTCAGTGGTTTATGCTTGCTTTGGCGCTTTATAGGTAAAACCACGAGCCAATAAAAAGGCACAGAAATTTGCAATATCGACAGGGTTGCCTTTCTCTAAACTTTGGGTTAAAAGGTTAGAGAGTTCATCTTCAGTGCAAGATTGCCAGCCGCCGTAGCCTTCTGCACGTTTTTTAGCCAATCTTTTTTTCATGTTATCCGCTAAAATCTCAATTGCAGTTTCATCAAGTTCTCTGACTGAGAAAATTAATTGTGCGAACTTATACCTATTATCATCCATATCACAAAAGGTATTAAATTGACGCTCATACTTTTGTAGAAAAACAATTTTTCTGTCTTCATAAAAGTCAGATTCTTCTTTCTTGACAATACAAAGTCTTGGATGTTTTTCAATAACATTTAATCCAAGCATATCGATTACTTGTAGCTTTCTATTATCCATTTTTAATATCCTTCAAAAAAGACTGGCCAAAAAGCCAGCCTTTAAACATTGATTTAAACGGGTTTAAACGCTATTTCACAGCATCTTTAAACGCTTTGCCTGCCTTAAAACTTGGCACTTTTGAAGCCGCGATTTGGATTTCTTCACCAGTCTGTGGATTACGACCAGTACGGGCAGCACGTTCTTTGACCGAGAAGGTACCAAAGCCGACCAATTGCACCGTACCACCGTTTGCCAACTCTTCGCTGATACTTTCAACCAAAGCATCAATGGCATTTGACATTACTTTTTTATCAATCACGGTTTTAGATTGGATTTTTGCGATTAATTCAGATTTGTTCATACTATTTTCCTTTTTAGGTTTGATTTGCCAGTGACCGACTGGCGGCGGCGTTGCATTTCCGGTTTTGCCACTTAAAATGTGGCAGTTAAGACTTCAAATATTTGACGATATCGTCTGGGTTCAGGGTCAACAGCATTGGTAAATCGTCATCATTCAAGATTACTGGTGTTCGCCACCCTTTATTATCTAAGAATGCCTCCATCAGATTTTCACGCCCACGTCTTGCTAGCCGAAAAACTACCTTGCATCCTGTTTCTTTTAACTTCTCATTAAGCGGCTCAACTGCCAATTCCAACAGTTTTGTGATTTGGTTGGCAGTCGTGGTTAGGCTTGCTATCGTTCCCATTACTTCACCTCAACTTCAAACGGCTTGATTTCAAAAAATTCTTGACCGCTTTTGATAGTCACCCCTGCCACATCCTTTACTGCTAGTGGGTCAGCCAAAATAGCTTCTTTATTCACCTCTTCTTTGATGCGGATAAACTGGGTCAAACCCTTTTCTTTGAAACTTGCCAATACATCTTCGATTTTGCGTAGGCTCACACTCGGTGGGCTAAACCGCCAAGAGACTTCACCCGTGATTAGGTTTGCCGTTTTCAGTCCTTTTTCTAGGATTTTGCTACGATTGGCAGCGCACCAAATTTCCACCGCCCCTGTCATCTGCTCAATTTCTTGCTTTAGCCCATTGATAGATTCCGTGTAGCCGTTGGTAATGGCTGCCACTTCGTCATTCATCTTGGCTTGCAGACGGATGACTTCGCGGTTTTTGTCGCCGATATGACGGATAAAGTCTTGTACTTGCTCAAGGCTCTGACAAGCGATGATAGTGGCGACTGCTTTGATTTTTGCTTTTTTAGCCATTTGGCTGCTCCTTGTTAGTAGTTGGATTTGATACGTTCATAAGTTTCATCTAGGGACTCCCCAGGTTCTCGTGCTTGGTTGACGATATCCCAAGTTTCTTGCTGGGTACGCCCAGCAAATACAGGCTTTTTCACCCCGTTAAAGGCGACAAATTCACCCAATGTTGCGGCTTGGTTAGGATTGACATCTTTGCGGATATCAAAACTTTGCATGACTGCAAATAAATAGTGATGATTTTTGAGCGGTAATTTGAGCTTACCTTCACCAAACTGTTTCATCATTTGCTCAATGCCCCAAACAAACGCTTGGGGCGGGGCATCAAAGACTTGCTTGTTAAACGTCACTTTTCGAGTTTTGATGCTCGGCATCATCTCATTGATGATTTTGGTGAGTTTATCCCACGTCAAATCATGACCCATTGGATTGCGAAACAGTCCAAGGTACTTAAGCAATGGCTGTTTCAGTTCGCACGGTACATCAAAGGCAGTAATAAAGGCTTCACCGCCAGACATCAGGCGGATAAGACCGTCAATGTCGCTTTGATAACCACAGTTAGGGCATTTGGTTTTCATACCCACCTCACACCGTCATCAGTACGCCAAACCACATAAACACCACACTAAACACCCAAGCCAGCAGCAAAAACGCAATCCATTTGCCTTGGCGATCTTGACGTTCCTGTAATTGACGGATTAAGTCATCATGCCACTGCACGGTATGGTTTAAATTCTGCATTTTTAACCAGTCATCGATACTGCGACCATCACGATTCAGAAAAGGTCTTGGCGGTAATTCCATCGCATGTCCTTCAACTGTGCGACCACCACCCATATCAAACCCTGCCTTTTCCATTGCCTTTTGACCTTCAGCAAGGTCTTCTGCCAGTTCTGTCCAGTCTATTTTCATATCTACGCTCATTGTTTTCTCCCGTTGCTTTCAAAATTAGTCATCAAACATACTTAGCTGCCTGTCATCAGACTGGTTAAAATTCCTTACTATTAAGCCGATACGATGACGTTTCAGCACTTTGTAGCCGTTACGCTCCGTCATCCCAAATTCGTAGGCAAACTTTTGCACCGCTTTGGTCTGGGTCATACCACCATCGACAGCACTATCAATACATTCGCAAAACTTACGATTACGCAGCTCACGCAGCAGTTGCTCACAGCGGGGGACATACAGCCTCTCACCCCCAAATACCGCCATAAACTGCTTGGCTGACTCAACACCAATGGCATCAATCAATCGTTGTTCTCGCTCCGAGCGATTTTTGGTCAGTCCTCTTGGTACCGCAAAATCCACACCACCCATGCCCTTGACCAGTAGCAATGCTTTTGAATAGCCAATAAACTGAGCAATATCTACCACTTGCGGCGGTAGTAGTGCCGCCAGCTCGTCGTCGCTTAATTTGTCGCTAATGACTTGGGTGATGGTATGGTTTTTATTCATTGCCTTCCTGTTTTGCTTTTTTGCGTTGGCGGTTTTGATAGACCGCCAGGCCTTGCATCACCTTGTGTAGTTCTTCGTCCGTGCAAAAGTCCAATTTCTCTTTTTTGTGCATCCCGCGAGCGATACCGTGGGCATAGTTCCAATGTAGCCCCATGTCAGAAAGTATCGCTTCAATCTTATCCATAACCGCTTGGCGACTTGGCTTGTCAGTGCTGACCTTGGGCTTTTTACCGTGTTTTGGTTTGGCGGCTGCCGATGGCTTCCAGCCAAGATTGCCAAATTCATAGATAACCTGTTCAAGCTCACTAATCAGCATTTTGCTACTGCTATCTTTGCCAGTGATACGGCGTAGCACGTCACGGTAAGTACCGTCATCCAAGCCCAAATCTTTTTTGGCGATATGGATTTTGGCGAGTAGGGCTTTTTTCTTTGGCGTGATAGCCATGTCGGTCATCCTTTAATTTCACTTTTGGGTACAAACCGCTAAGGATTTGCACCGAAAAATAAAATCTGTTAATGTATCAATGCCGATTGATGAAAATTCATTTTTCCCATCGCTTAGATGGTTTAGAATTAATCAATCAACATCTGCGTAAATTTATTAATCATCGCTTCATCAATCGGACGATTATTTAACTTGGACAAGCGATTCACCCCACGCAATAGCTTGTTTAGGCGGCGAGCATTGCCATGACAGGCTTCATACAGTTTGGCGTTGAACGCATCCGTCCCAATAGTCGCTTGACTTAGTAGCCCGATGTCCTGCTCAGGCAGACGGTCAGACAAATCACCCACAAAGCCAATACGGCTATAAAGCTGCTTGTATTCGCCTTTTTTGCCACGCAGATTGGCACGCAGACGGGGCATACCAGCCAAAACCACCCCAATTTTTGCCATGTCATGAATACGGCGGATAATCTCAAGCGACTTATAAGCCAGCAATTCCGCCTCGTCGATGATGAGTAACTTGTCCGAGCCTTTAAGTTTCTCCACAATGCTGACTTCGTTGTCATGGTTGCTACGACTTGGCACGATACCCAAGCGGTTACACAACTCAACCAACATCACTTTTGGACTATAGGTCGGCGTTACTTCCACCAAAATCACGTTATCCACGGTTTTAGCGTACTGTTTTAGCGTGACCGTCTTACCCAGTCCTGCCTCACCGATGACAAGGTTAATATCTGCCATGCTGTGCGCCATCGCACACACATCAAAAATATCTTTGGCGGTAGGTGTTTCCACAAAATCCGATTTCACGTCTTTTGCTTTGTCGGCTTGGCGGTCGAGCATTTCAACCACTTTTTTGTCCACCCCTTCCACGTCACCGTTATAAGTACCTTTTAAGTATTGGCTAACAGTCGCAGTCGACACCCCAAGTAAGGTGGCGACCTTGGATTGACTGATGCCAGTCTGTTCGATATACTGTTTTAGAGCTTGCATACTCATACTGTTTTCTCCTAAGCCGCCATTCCCGTGGCGGTTTTTACGTTGTTGTTAAGGTTTTAGTTGATTGTTTTGATTGCTTTAGCACGCCATTCGTGCAAGATTAAATCATCAGTCGCTTTCACATCCGACCCAACCACCAATTCACTAAGCGTTGCCAGTTTCTCAAGCTCAATCGCAGGGCGTTTTTCGGCTTCTGCCTTAGCGATTTCATCTTGCAATTTCTTAACACGACGATTGGCACGGGCTTCACGGCTTTGCTCCACCAGCGTTTTGGGGAAGGCGTCTCGTTTATTGCCATCGAGCACCGCATCACACACATAGCGACCATCGCCGTGGCGGATAATCACGCTTGACGCATCATGAATATCTACATACGCCACCACTTCCACACCGTCCAAAGCCTCAAGGGCTTTATGCCAGTAGTTGTTATTGAGTACCGACAACCAACCGCGTTGTACCTTACGGACAAAGTGCGGGCGGAACATATCACGGGCTTCAACTTCAGTGAGCGGGATAATATCCACGCCATCTTTTGCCATCTTATCCATCAGCGCCTCACGGTATGCCGCAGGCGTTGTACCAAGCTCACTGTGTTCCCATTCGTTGTTGTAGTACGCAACCGCTTGCTCGACCACATCAATAAACTGTTTCCAAGTGGGATAGATTTTTTGACCTTTCTTTTGAATGGGCGTAAGTTCGGTACGTCCTTCCTTTTCCGCCTTAGCAAAACTGGTAACCGCATACAAATTTTTTCGCACCGTTTCATCATCCGCCCCTTGACCCCAGTAAGTTTCAAACTGCTGAGCAATCCAACGCGGTACCACCTTGTTAAATCGCTCAATAATCCCACGCCCTTGCGGATTACCAGGAATACCCGTCTCATGATGGACACCCAAACGGGGCAAAATCCCCATCAAATCCGCATCAAGCGCCTTATTGGTCTGACCGCTACCGTTATCCGAGTAGTAGATGGCGGGGATGCCATGTTTCACCATGCCATCACGCAGGGCATCTGCCACCGCAAGAGTAGATTCGGCATACGCCACCGACCAACCGACCACAAACCGACACGTCGTGTCCATGATGATCGTCAACTCTGGGGTAAATGGCTGTCCATGTTCGGGGTGTTTCACCTTAAATTCCATCGACTTGCCATCACCGACCCACACATCATTGTTATTAAACCAACTGGTATTCCAGTCACGCTTCACATACGTCATCAATGTTTTCAGTTTCGACCCTGTCACACGACCCGACTCACGCACCAAGCGCGGCAACTTATCCAGCGCTCGATACACCACATCGATATGTGGTACATTCTCCGCCCCATGCTTGACCTCATAGCCAACTGCAAAAATTCGATAGGCTTCGGCCA
Source organism: Faucicola osloensis (assembly GCA_016888885.1). GTDB lineage: Bacteria > Pseudomonadota > Gammaproteobacteria > Pseudomonadales > Moraxellaceae > Faucicola. The sequence continues at coordinate 1,921,389 of CP069437.1, read as the reverse complement.
CGTGATAGCCTTTTGGACTGCGGTAAATCGCCATAAAATCAGGCAACCATTCCATACGGGTTGTTGATACCACAGGCTGACCTTGTTTTTGTGGCGCAAGCACTTTCAGACGGTCTTCACCGGTCTCACACTTATCCGCCAGCAAACACCATTCATGCAGTTTTCGAGTTCCGACGCCCACGCCTTTCGCCTTGGCAACTGCGGTAGCACACACCTTGTTATAGTCAATCTCACCATTTACAGGTAAAGCGTTTTCACGGCTTAATTTGCTAACAATCTCAATCGCTTTGGTACGACTGCGATTTTTCCCACCTGCCTTTAACTCAAACTGAGCGACCAATAGTGTCATCAGTAAACGCGCATCTGCGGTTTCCCGTTGGGCATGGGTCAACTCGCTAGTATCACGTTCGAGTAGGGCGACGGCACGGCTAGCGGAGGTATCGACCTTGGCGGTCAAGGCTTTCATCTCAGCTTTGACTTGCAAGGCTTTGATTTCGGCTTGGACTTCTTTGGGCAACCCATCAAAGGCATACTCAACGCCACCGCCTTTGCCAGACCGTTTTCGGTTAAACCATTTATCTTTTTTTGCTCGATAGATGACACCCGCTTTAGTATTTGGTAAACTGGATAATTGTAAATCGGTCAATTCTTGTGCTGATAACCATTCTTTCATCTTAAATAACCTTTTTTATGGTTGAATGATTAAGCAGAATAACGACTTGGCCAAATATCTTCAGGATTTACACCTATTGCCCCCGCAATAATTCGTTCAGCCTTTGGATATTTACGGTATAGCGCATTACGCAAACCATTACGGGTATAGCCATTTGCTACGGATAGTGCCGACATATTTGTGCCAGCTTTTTTTAGCCCTGCAATAATGTCTGCATCATGCCAATCAATTGGCTGTTTTTTTTGGCTTTCGTTTGTGTGCATTTAGTGACTCCTTTTGCTTAGCACTTGCACACAGTATAACTATTCTATCGGTTGTTGTAAACTGTTTTATCAGTCAAAATAGTTAAAATTTAAGTTAAATAATTTAAAAATCGGTAACTTGTTGATTATTAAAGTAATTAAATAAACTGTTTTGAAAATAGAAAACAACCGAAAATAGAACAGTTAGAAACGATTAACTATTCTATCGGTCGCTATCATGAACAGAAAAGAAATTGGTCAAAGATTAAGAGAAGCTAGAGAAAAAGTTGGGTTATCAAGAGACCATGTAATTGCACTTCCAGAGATTGAAATGTCGCGTTCGACCCTTCAGCAATGGGAAATTGGTCAAACTGAGCCATCATTAGAAAAACTTGCCAAATTAGCCGACCTATACAAAGTCAGCCCCCAATGGCTTATCTTTGGCGAAGGGGACAGCACCGCCCAAGCACCTGCGCCTGCCACCAACCCATCACTCGAAGCACCTGCCAAACACGTCATCTTCAATGAAGAGTTTGTCCTGATTCCTATGTACGATATCGAAGTCAGTGCAGGTAATGGGTTATTCTCACAGGGCGTCACCGAACCCATCAAACACGTTGCCTACCGCCGTGACTGGCTCAAAAGCAAAAACTTAGACCCATATAACCTAGCCGTGGTCTGCAACTCCGGTGACAGTATGTACCCAACCATCCCCAATGGCTCATGTATGCTCGTCAACCTCGCCAAAAACCAAGCCCACGATGGCAACATCTATGTCTTGCGACTTGATGACCGCATCTACGTCAAGCGCACCCAATGGATACCCACAGGCGGACTGCGTATCATCAGCGACAACACCATATACGAACCATTCGACTTGGATAAAGCCTACCTAGCATCTGGGCAGTTTGAAGTCTGCGGCGAAGTCATCGAGATAAGCCACATCATCCATTAGTGCCTTTAGTTACCGATGGTCATGGTCGACAAACGTACTGATAGCACCAAGCACCAGCCACAAAAAAGGCAGCCCATTTCGGACTGCCTTCTTCTTAAACATTTAAACACCATTTAAACGCCACTCAAACATCACTCATTTATGCACAAATAAACGCCATTTTTATATCACTTTTCACCATTTTTTTGCATTTTCATTTGTGCATAAAATTTTGCCGTTTTTGTCTCTATCCCTTATACTGTCCATGTTTCAGATTATCTTTCTCAACAATAACCCTATGCACAATTAATCACTCCCCCACAGAAGGCGGTACAGGGGCTGCGCCTGTTGAGTTTATGGATAATGTTGGCATGCCGCTACTCGATGGCTTTTTGCTTGTACACAACACACTGGTGGGTGCGGGGGTGCGTGACAAAATCAAAATCGGTGTCAGTGGCAAAATCATCTCTGCCTTTGATATCGCTCGCATGCTGGCGCTGGGTGCAGATTGGTGTAACTCCGCGCGTGGCTTTATGTTTGCGGTGGGCTGTATCCAATCGCGCGCATGCCATACCAACAAATGCCCAACTGGGGTTGCCACCCAAGACCCCTATCGTCAGCGGGCATTACATATTCCTGACAAGGCACAGCGGGTCTATAATTTTCATAAAAACACCCTTAAATCATTGGCAGCGATTGTCGGTGCGGTGGGTTTAAAACACCCAAAAGATTTACAAGCGTATCATATCGCCAGACGCCTGGAAAATGGGCAAATTAAACTATTATCCAAGTTTTATTATTTTACGGAACCTGGCGTGTTACTCAATTTATCGGCGCGCTCAGATGTTTTTAACCAAATGTGGGTCATGGCAAATCCTGATAGCTTTTTGGCAAATAACGAGGCGTTAATTGCTTACAATCACGATGTGCGTCACGCCCATGAGCACAACGAAAAGCGCTTTAATGAAGGCAATTACCCTGAACGTATCGACAGCTTTGATGAAACCGCAAATAGCTATTATACCTACGATGATGACCCTTCTTAATACTTTTCCCACAAAAAAACCGCTAATGATTAGCGGTTTTTTTGTGTCAGCTTAGCTTATAGCTTATACCAAACCCAATAGTTAAAGTCTTGCTTGTGTAGGACGCATACGATGCACCGCTGGCTATATCTCGCCAAAAATGGTGCGTAAAACGCACCTTATTATATTTTTTGGGTTTGGTATTAGTTTATTCCACCGTGACGCTTTTGGCCAAATTACGGGGTTTATCAACGTCTGTGCCTTTGGCAAGCGCAACATGGTAAGACAACAATTGTACGGGAATGGTGTGTACTATGGGCGATAACACGCCAATATGACGTGGGGTGCGAATCACGTGTACGCCTTCACTATCAGAAAAATCACTGTCAAGATCGGTAAATACAAACAACTCACCGCCACGTGCCGAGACTTCTTGCATATTGGCTTTGACTTTATCAAGTAGGCTATCATTTGGCGCTATCACCACCACAGGCATATTTTCATCAACCAATGCCAGTGGACCGTGTTTTAACTCGCCAGCGGGATAGGCTTCTGCATGAATATAGGTGATTTCTTTGAGCTTTAATGCGCCTTCTAAGGCAATCGGGTAATGAATACCACGTCCCAAAAACAGCGCGCTTGGCTTATCAGCAAATTTGCTTGACCAGCTGCTGATCTGTGGCTCAAGATTGAGCGCATATTGAATATCATTGGGCAAGCTACGCAGCGCATTGGTGTATTCGACCAGTTTAGTGTCATCCACATAGCCACGCACACGACCGAGTGTCACCGCCAAACCAAATAAAGCCACTAACTGAGTGGTAAAGGCTTTGGTTGAGGCGACCCCAATCTCCGCACCGGCTCGGGTATAGACTACTAGCTCACTGGCACGAGGCAAGGCGGATTCCATCACATTACAGATGGATAGACTATGTTTGTGCCCCATCGCTTGTGCGTATTTTAGCGCCTCCATGGTATCTAGCGTTTCCCCTGATTGCGAGATGGTGATAATCAATTGTTTTGGATTGGCAATCACCTCACGATAACGGTATTCGCTAGCGATTTCGACATCGGTGGCAATTTTGGCAATACTTTCCAACCAATATTTGGCGGTCAATGCAGCATAATACGACGTGCCACAGGCAAGAATCTTAATACTGTCGATATCATTGAAAACGGCTTCAGCATTTTCACCAAAATTTTCGGCGATAAACCCGGCATCCAAAAAGATTTCGGCGGTATCTGACACTGCTTTTGGCTGCTCGTAGATTTCTTTTTGCATAAAGTGGCTATAAGCCCCTAGTTCAAGAGACGCTAAGGAAACTTGCGAAGTGGTGGCTTTGCGGGTCGCTGGATTGCCTTGTTTATCAATCATTTGTACCACGCCATCTGCCGTCAACTGGGCAATATCACCATCTTCAAGATACATGATTTGACGGGTAAAGGCGACAACTGCTGAGACATCCGATGCGATAAAGGTTTCATGCTCACCTAAGCCAATGAGTAACGGGCAGCCCATACGTGCCACCACCATGTTTTGTGGCATATCATTGGCAATCACAGCAATCGCATACGCGCCATGAAATTGTTGGGTCGCCGCTTGCACCGCTTTGAATAAATCACCGCCGTTTTGTACGTAGTGCTGGTGCACCGCATGGGCGATGACCTCGGTGTCGGTTTGTGACTCAAAATGATAGCCATTTTGCTGAAGGCGGGCGCGCTCAGCTTCAAAGTTTTCGATGATGCCGTTATGTACCACCGAAATCAAATCACCCGAGATATGCGGATGCGCGTTTGGCTCAGTGACGCCGCCGTGGGTGGCCCAGCGTGTGTGACCGATGCCGGTGTGACCATACACGCCACGCTCTTTGGCAGCGGCTTCCATCAAGGCAACACGCCCCACTCGGCGCACGCGTTTGAGTCCTTCATCGGTTTGCACTGCAATACCCGATGAGTCATAACCCCGATATTCTAGGCGTTTTAAGCCATCGGTTAAAAAATCTACCACATTGTCTTGCGCACGAATGGCGCCAACGATACCGCACATAACTGTTCCTTAGTATCCAGTTTTTGGTGTGAGCAATCAAATTTGACTGCTGTGAAAAACAATCCCCCCGTTTACACAGTCGTTAGATTGTTTTATTGTTGCTTAACCAAACAGCTTTATCGTATAAAGCAAGTTTATCGTATTAAGCAAGAATTTGTTAAATTTAGGCAAAAATTCAAATATCAAGATTTTTTTTCAGGACGTTGCCAACCCTCAATGGTGACTTGTTTGCCACGGGCGATAGACAGTTTTTCGGCAGGGCAGGCTTTACTGATGGCACTGCCTGCGCCAATGGTGGCACGGTCACCAATGGTTACAGGGGCAATCAGCACCGCATTTGAGCCAATTCTGACCTCATCACCGATTTCGGTTTTAAACTTATTAACGCCATCATAATTAGCAGTGATGGTGCCTGCGCCAATATTGGTCTTTTGTCCAATGGTGGCATCGCCCAAATACGCCAAATGATTGGCTTTAGCGCCGCTTGCCATTTGGGTGTTTTTAAGCTCCACAAAGTTACCGATATGCACATCGTTGGCGGTGACCACATGGGGGCGCAGACGGGCAAATGGTCCGATTTGGTTGTCTGCGCCTACTACCGCATTGTCAAATAGACTGTAAGGTTGCACCACGGTGCCACTAGCGATTTTGCTGTTTTTGATGATACACCCTGCGCCGATTTTGACGTTATCACCTATCTCACAGTCACCTTCAATGATGACATTAATATCAATTTGCACATCTTTGCCAACTTTGAGCGAACCGCGTAAATCAAAACGGCTTGGGTCAATCAAATGTACGCCTTGTTGCATCAGCGCTTGGGCTTGATGCATTTGCCAAGTACGCTCTAGATTTGCCAACTGCAGACGGTCATTCACGCCTTCGATTTCAAACTGATGGGTCGGCGATACGGTGGCAATTTCGATGCCGTCATCCACCGCCATTTTGACGATATCAGTCAGGTAATATTCGCCTTGGGCATTGTTATTGGTCAAGTTATTGAGATATCGATGTAAAATATCATTGGCGACACAGTACACACCGCTATTGATTTCAGTGATTTTTCTTTGCTCATCGTTGGCATCTTTTTCTTCAACAATGGCGATTACTTGGTTGTTGTCACGCACAATACGCCCCAAGCCAAATGGGTTGGCTAAGTTTATGGTCAGCATGGCAAAACGGCTCTCTGTATTTGTCAATTTCTGCAAGGTATCGACGCCAATAAGTGGCACGTCGCCTGATAAAATCAAGCTTTTACCCTCTTTAGGCAACACCGGCAAAGTCATTTGCACCGCGTGACCCGTGCCCAATTGCTCAGCTTGCTCGACCCAATCAATTTGTTCATCGGCAAAGGCATCTTTGACTTGCTGACCTTCAAAACCATAGACAATGATATTTTTTTGGCTACCCAATTGTTTGGCAGTGGCGAGTACGTGATGTAGCAAAGGCTTGCCTGCCAGCGGTTGTAGGACTTTTGGCTTGCTCGATTTCATGCGAGTACCTTTGCCCGCTGCCATGATGATGGTGGTTAAGTTGGTCATGGGAATTCCTTATTCTTTTTTAAACTAATTTTAATGATACAACAGGTTAAACATAAGTAACGAGCACACTTACAAAGACTATTAGCACAACCCCCGCCATCAGCCCCGCCAAAATGTCATCAATCAAAATACCAAAACCGCCGCTCACATTTTTATCCACCCATTTAATCGGAAAGGGTTTTAAAATATCAAAAAAACGAAACGCGACAAATGCAGCAAAATATAGTAGCAGTAAACTTAACTGATGACCTTGCAATAAAGCATCATCATAGAAATGCAGCCATAAAATTGGCAGGAGTGACACCCACATGCCGACCCATTCATCCCATACGATATGCGGGTCATCGTGTACACCCATCAAATCAGACGTTTTGCCGCAGATATAACTACCGACTAGAGCGCCCACCACCGTAACCGCCAAAAACCCCCAAAACCCCAGCGCTAACATCGGAATGGCAACCACCAGTCCACCCACCGTGCCCCACGTCCCAGCAGCGCGCTTTGGCAATCCTGAGCCTAAGCCGATACCGAGCCAATAAATCAGTTTTTCCCAAACGCTCGCGGTAGGCGGACAAGGCGGACAAACATTGGCTTTACGGACGTCGGGTTTATGCAGTTGAGTCATAGGGCGTTCTTTGGCTAAAAATGCTGATAGCCAGTGATCGAAAATTCAATTGGTTGGTTATTATAAGTCAGCCTCAAGCCGTTTTCTGTGACAATTTTGCCAATGGCAAAAATTTTATCCGAAAACTGTTGATTAAATTTGACAAAATTTTGCTCACTCATGGTAAAACACAGCTGATAATCATCACCGCCATTGAGCTGATGTTGCCACTTATCAGCATTTGGTAAAGCTTGTAATCGTGGGTGCGTTGGAATGCTGGCTAAATCGACCACCGCACCCACCTTCGATGCGGTCAGGATATGACCCAAATCCTGCCCTAGCCCGTCTGAAATATCAATCATGCTATGGGCAAACCCACGTAATTTTTGCCCGAGCTCAACTTGCGGAACAGGTAAATCCAGTGCCGGCTGTAAAGCGATTGGTTGTAAAGCGATATTGTGCTGCTCAGATTCTTCAGCGTGTAAAATCTGCTGTAAGGCAAAACTTGCTGAGCCAATTTCACCGCTCACACAGATGATATCACCGACTTTCGCGCCCCCTCTGGTAATAGCTTGCCCAGTTGGCACAAAACCCAGTGCAGTGACAGAGATGGTTAAAGTGTTTGATTGGGTGGTATCGCCACCGATAAGCTCGACATCAAATCGGTTGCAAATGTCCGCGATGCCTTGGGTAAATGGTTTGAGCCAGTCATCATGGGCAAGCTTAGCAGGCAAGCTAATACCCAGCAATAGCGCATAGGGTGTCGCCCCCATCGCTGCCAAATCGGATAAATTGACCGCGACCGATTTATAGCCGATGGCATAAGCGGATGTTGATAAGGGAAAATGCCGACCTGCAACCAGCGTGTCAATACAGCTCACCAGTTCGCAATCGCTTGGAATGCTGCTTATCGCGCAATCATCCCCAATACCCACTTGGGTCAAAGGATTTTTGCGTGTGCAGTGTTGAAAATGTTGATAAATCAAAGAAAATTCGGACATCTTAGCCATCCGTATCGAGCATAAAAGGGCGTAGCGAGTACGCCCTTTACGGTATTATTTTTCTTCTTGAGTGGTCGCTTCAGATGGCCGCTGCGGCGCATCCTCTGTTTTGGCTTTTTTGGCATCTGCCTCTACTTCAGGCATACGCGCGTCTTTGGCGATTTTATCCATCACCACATGAATCATTTTATAGCCATCTGATGAGCCAAAATGGGTATTGAGCTGAATGGCTTCATCAATCACTACTTTGTAAGGCACTTCCAAGTGCTGCTTCATCTCATACGCACCGACAAGCAATACCGCTTGCTCAACTTTATCTAGACGTGTCCAAGGGCGATCAAGTAGGCTGTCGATATAGGCGATTAAGTCATCGCTTTGCTCAATGATTTTGCTCAGTAACTCATGATAATAGCCCAAATGCACCGTGTGCATGGCATTTTCACTGCGGGTATGCGCTTCGATTTCGTGCGATGGGTTGCCTGTCAACAGCCATTCATATAACCCTTGCACCACAAAACGGCGTGCTTTACGAATCGCGGTCAGACTGGTTTTATAATTGACGGCGTTGTCTTGACTCGCCTGCTCTGGTGTGGTGTTGGTTGAATTGTCAGTCATATCGCTACCTTATTCACTAGCCATTTGTGCGTCAATTTGACCCAATACGTTAATCATCTCAAGCGCGACCATGGCTGCTTCTGAGCCTTTGTTTCCTGCTTTGGTACCAGAGCGCTCAATGGCTTGTTCGATGCTGTCTGTGGTCAAAATCGCATTAATAACAGGCACGTCATAATCCAACCCAATCGCGCCCAAGCCTTTGGCAGATTCACCAGCGACAAAATCAAAGTGCGGCGTGCTACCACGAATCACTGCGCCTAAACCGATGATAGCGTCAAATTTATCGGTTTGTGCCATACGGGCAACTGCCAGTGGAATTTCCCAAGCACCCGGTACACGCACGACAGTAATATTGCTACCTGCGATACCATGACGCAGTAAGGTATCAATCGCGCCGCTGACCAAACTTTCTACCACAAAGCTGTTAAAACGTCCTACCACCATACCGATTTTGGCGTGGGCATTGGTGTGTAATTCACCGCTGATATGCTGTACTTGGGCGAGTTCGTTTTGAAGATTTGCCATGATGATTACCTTTAAATTGTAAAAATTAGAATCTGATTTTGCTAGGTATGATACCATCTTTGTTAGGTTTATTCATGTTATTTAGCATGACCCTAGGTTACTCGCACTAAAATAAAAAATCCGCCACAGCGACGGACTTTTATACAAAACAATTAAGCTTATGGGGTCAAAAAGCTTGGCAATGCTTTATGACGTTTTTCCAATTCTTTGGCTTTTTTCTTACTGACGCCGCCTAACACCTCAATGGCATGACGCAGGCGCTGCAATGTCATATCCGCCCCAATCAAATACATTGAATTCATCACAGGCGTGCTTGACTTGCTACCTGCGATGGCAATAAAAAATGGTGACATAAAATCACGCAATTTAATGCCCATCTCGCCTGCCAAACCAGACAATACCGCTTGGATATTCTCCTCCGTCCATACAGGTAAGGCTTCTAACTGCCATTGCGCAAGTTGTAGAATCTCCACGGTTTGCTCAGTGGATAACACTTTATGCTCAAAGTCCACTTCACTAATGGTTGGCAAGTTTTGGAAATAAAAGCCCGACCAATTTACCGCATCTGACAACAAGTTAATGCGTGGCTGAATGGCTTTGGCAATGGCGGTGAGTTTGTCGCTGTCATTTGCCCAATCAAGAATTTTGGTTTTTAAGGCTTCGGGTGACAGTGAACGCAACCATTCGCCATTGAGCCAAGTGAGTTTTTCCACGTCAAAAATCGGACCGCCAAGCGACACCCGCTTAATGTCAAAACTGGCAATCATTTCATCCAAGGTGAATTTTTCCGCTTCATTTGGCATGGAGTAGCCCATCCGTCCCAAATAGTTGAGCAAGGCTTCTGGTAATACACCTGCATCACGGTAATAAGTGATTGAGGTGGGATTTTTGCGTTTGGATAGTTTGGATTTGTCGGGGTTTCTGAGCAGTGGCATATGACAGAGTACGGGCATATCCCAACCAAAATATTTATACAACAGCTGATGTTTTGGGGCAGAGTTAATCCACTCTTCACCACGAATGACGTGGGTAATCTGCATCAAATGGTCATCGACCACGTTTGCCAAATGGTAGGTTGGTAGACCGTCGGTTTTGAGTAGCACTTGCATATCCACTTGTGACCAAGGAATCTCGACCTCGCCACGTAGCATATCGTCAAATTTACATACACCCTCGTCTGGCACACGCATACGAATGACAAATGGCTTGCCTTCGGCGGCGAGCTTGTCCGATTGTTCACGGGAAAGGTTCGCATAGCGACCGTCATATTTTGGGGTTTCGCCCCGCGCCATTTGTTCGGCTCGCATTTGATCCAACTCTTCGGCTGTGGCAAAACAGCGGAATGCATGACCTTTGTCCAACAGTTCTTCGGCGTATTGTTTGTAGATGTCTTTACGCTCGCTTTGGCGATACGGTGCATGTGGACCGCCGACGTCTGGACCTTCTGCCCAGTCAAGACCGACCCAGCGCAGCGCGTCCAAAATCATTTTTTCAGATTGCGCGGTGGAGCGCGTTTGGTCGGTGTCTTCAATGCGTAGGATAAAATCGCCGCCATGCGCTTTGGCAAAGGCAAGGTTAAATAGGGCGATATAGGCGGTGCCAACGTGGGGAAAGCCTGTGGGGCTTGGGGCAATACGGGTGCGGACTTTTTGTGTTTGTGGTTTAACTTGTGACATGGGGTTATCTAATGCTAAATTTGAAAATTGGGAGTTATTATTATAGCCGACTATCGAAGTTTTATAAATTGAATCCTAGCGATGATAGGTGGCTATAAAATATAAATTTGGAAGGCAACGCTAACTGCTAGATTGACTTTGGCATTTAGCGTTATTTTTGAAGACTAATTTAATTATTTATCCTTGCGATGACGAATAATTTCAATCACCATAGGCACCACCGAAAACACAATAATGGCAATCATAATCCACGAAAAATGTTCTTTGACAAAGGGTAATTGACCAAAAAAATAGCCTAGCGTGGTAAAAGATACCACCCATAATACCGCGCCAACGATGTTATAGCGAGCAAACTGGGCATAATTCATGTTACCCATACCGCCTACAAACGGCGCAAAAGTGCGTACAATGGGGACAAAACGGGCAATAATAATGGTGCGTCCGCCGTATTTTTCATAATAATCGTGGGTTTTTTGCAAATAGCTTTGCTTAAAAATCTTGGAATTGGGATTGGAAAATAACTTTTGCCCAAAGTGTTTGCCAATCTCAAAATTGACAAAATCACCCAATATTGCCGCCACAATCAATAAACCAATCAGCACAAAAATATTCATATCGCCCACTGCGGCAATGGTGCCTGCGGCAAATAACATCGAATCCCCGGGCAAAAATGGTAACACCACCAGACCGGTCTCGCAGAACACAATGGCAAACAAAATCGCATAAATCCAATTGCCATAGTTGTTGACCAGCTCTTGTAAATGGTCACCGATATGCAAAATAAAATCAATCAACCACATGGGCTATCCTTATAATTTTAGACAAAACAACAAAATATAACTAATCTACAGTCGTTATATGAAGGCAACATTAAGCAGGCATCATTATAACAAGAATGGGTAAAAATTTTGTGTTTTTAGGCAAAAATCATCTTGACAGCAAAATCAGTTTTCAATAAAATACGCGCACTCTTAGGCAAAGCAGTCTAAATAATTCCCAAAAATGGGGCTATAGCTCAGTTGGTAGAGCACTTGCATGGCATGCAAGGGGTCAGCGGTTCGACTCCGCTTAGCTCCACCACTATTAAGTCTGCTTAGAGCACCTCGTGCGATTGCGTCCCCATCGTCTAGAGGCCTAGGACATCGCCCTTTCACGGCGGTAACCGGGGTTCGAATCCCCGTGGGGACGCCACTTATTTTAAAAAAGCCATTGTCTGACGGACGATGGCTTTTTTGTTTTTGCTGTCTGTTTATAGTCGGCGTTTTTGCTATCTAGTGTTGCCTTGCCCCATCCTAGGTTAAATAGGTTACATGGCTTACAATGTTTTGCTTTTCTCCATGCCTCATACCTCATGCCCCACCCCACAAAATCAATTTTCCTTGCGCTAAGTTGCCGCTTTGTCATCAAAATTAGCATATAATTGAGCGCGCAATTGCGTATGTGATAAATGACTTTTTGGCTATCTGCTTTTAGCTACTTGATTTGAGCCACTAAATTTTACCACTTGAGTTTTGACTCGCTGATTTTAAGCTATTGGGAAACTGGGCGAAGACTATGGCAAATTTTAACACCCACATAAGCGTCGCTTTTGTCGCAAGTGGCGTCACTGGCTTAGTGATTTATAAAGCAGGGATGCTGACCGCGCCTGAATATTTGATGTGTGTGGTGGCTGGTACCATTGGTGGCTTGCTGCCCGATATTGATTTGGATCACTCGGTACCCGCGACCGTAGGATTTAATGTTGTATCGCTGTTGAGCGCATTTTTTATTGTTATCTTGTGTGTCGGGCAGTTTTCGTTGGTGGCATTGGCAGGATTGTGGTTAGCATCTTATTTGCTGATGCGCTACGGTGTGTTTAATTTATATAGCAAATTGACGGTGCATCGTGGTATCGTACACTCGATTCCCTATCTGGGGATTATAGCAATGACTCTCGTATACGCCAGCTTTTATGGGTTTAAGCAAGGCGCTGTTATCAGTTGGTTTTTGGGGCTGTTTTTGATGTTTGGCGCCATTGTTCATCTGCTGTTAGATGAGATGTTTAGCGTCAACCTGCTAGGGCTGAGTGTCAAAAAATCTTTTGGTACTGCGTTTAAAGTGTTTAAATTCGATCAAATAGGCTGGTATTTGGGCTTATATGCCGTGTTGGCTGCCCTGATTGTGTTTGCCCCGCCGTTTAAAATATTTTGGCAGACGCTACAAGACCCGATTAGTTGGCTTATTTTAAAGAAAAATATCTTGCCTACCGCCCTCAACCTACCGAACATTCATTAATATGATACATACGTCACCTTGCCCGTGTGGCTCTACACTGTCTTATGCTGATTGCTGTGCGCCCCTGCATGCGGGGCAAAAAATCGCCGACACAGCCGAACAGCTTATGTGCTCACGCTACTGTGCGTTTGTGCTTCAACATGTCGAATATATCGTTGCCACCACCGCGCCTTTTCAGCAAGCATTACTGGATAAAAAAAGCATCGCTGATTGGTCACAGCAAACTGATTGGGCAGGGTTAGCAGTCATCAAACACACGCCGAAAATTGGCAAACGCCACGCTCAAGTGGAATTTAACGCATTCTTTCACTCAACCACTGGCAAGGATGCACATCATGAACTTTCTACCTTCGTCAACATCCCCAGCGGTCGCATAAACCGTTGGTATTTTCTAGACCCAACAGTCACCATGCAAGTTACCCAAAAGCAGCCTTGCCCCTGTGGTAGTGGTGAGAAATACAAACGCTGCTGTGGACAGTTTTTGGCTTAATCGCTGCGCTATTGATAACAAAAACTTTAACAACCGCTCTACAATTTTTTTGTTTTTTAAAAGGGCTTTTTTGCTAGACTAATTTTATTTGCGATTTTGCGATAAAGACAATGATATTAAAGGAGAGTCCCATGCCAGCGCTACGCCAAGATATTGATCCAGACGGTTTATTAGAATACTCTGTGGTCTACACCGACCGCTCGCTCAATCACATGTCCAAAAAATTCCAAACCGTGATGAATGATTTGTCCACAAGCTTAAAAAACGTGTATAACGCCGATGCGGTGGCAATCGTGCCGGGTACAGGGACTTACGGTATGGAAGCGGTTGCGCGCCAGCTTGCCACTGACCAAACAGTTCTCATCATCCGCAACGGGTTTTTTAGTTTTCGCTGGACGCAAATCCTTGAAAAAGGTCGTATCACGGATGACGTGACGGTATTGACTGCACACATTGGTGACAACAGCGATTCAATGGGGCAACAACAGCAGTTTGAGCCAGTGGCAATCGAGACGGCTGTCGCTGAAATTCAATCTAAAAAACCTGCGGTAGTATTTGCCCCCCATGTCGAAACCGCGGCAGGCTTGATGCTGCCTGATGACTATATCAAACAACTTGCCGATGCAGTACATAGTGTCGGTGGTTTACTGGTCATCGACTGTATCGCATCAGGCTGCGTGTGGCTTGATATGAAAGCGTTGGGCATTGATGTGCTCATCTCTGCCCCACAAAAAGGCTGGTCAAGCACGCCATGTGCAGGACTAGTGATGATGAATGAACAAGCCGTTGCCAAAGTGGAAGCCACCGAATCGACCAGTTTTGGGCTGGATCTCAAACAGTGGCTCACTATCATGCGCGCTTATGAAAATGGCGGTCATGCGTATCATGCGACGATGCCAACCGATGGGCTGACCAAATTCCGCGATACCGTCAAAGAAGCCGAAGCGATTGGACTTGATAAACTCAAAAGCGCCCAACTTGAATTGGGTCAAAAAGTACTCTCTGTCCTCAATCAACATAATATTATCAGCGTCGCAGCTGAAGGCTACCAAGCGCCCGGTGTGATTGTGGTCTATACTGACCGTGATGATATGCACAAAGGTACAGCATTTGCAGCCCAAGGCTTACAAATTGCAGGCGGCGTGCCACTGAAAGTTGGCGAACCCGACAGCTTTAAAACATTCCGTTTGGGGCTATTTGGGTTAGATAAATTAACAGATGTCGACGGCACAGTCAGCCGTTTTGAGCAAGCGCTTGAGAAAGTATTAGCGCATTGATTAGCCTAACAACGGTTTATTTTAAAAGCTCTGTGTAACAGGGCTTTTTTTATCTCTTAACACTCACTCATACAGCCTTTTTGCCGTGCGAAAGGTATTGCAATGGGCTTCAACCACATCGTCGATGTTTTCTGAGTAACCGCCACCCATCACCACCGCCACTGGAATCCCATGGGCTTTGGCTTGGCTAAATACAAACGCATCACGCTTGGCGCAGCCGTCACGGGTGAGCGCAAGTTTACCGAGCTTATCGGTGGCGAGCACATCCACAGCGGACTGGTAAAACAGCATATCGGGTTTCACTTTTGCAATAAGCGCTGGCAGCGTCTCCATTAATAGTGCTAAATACGCCTCATCGCCTGTCTCGTTTGGCAAATCAATATCCAAATCAGATGCTTGCTTGCGAAACGGATAGTTTTTTGCGCCATGCATGCTAAAGGTGAATACTCGGGGTTCATTTGCCATCAAATGCGCTGTACCGTTGCCTTGATGCACATCCAAATCCACAGTCAGAATTTGGGTCGCCTGTCCACGTGCCAACAATAAATTACTCGCCACCGCCACATCGTTAAACACGCAAAACCCTTCGCCATGATCGGCAAACGCATGGTGGGTACCGCCTGCGATATTGAGCGCGACACCGAATTGTTTGGCGAATAGCGCACATTCATAAGTGCCGTGGGCAATCACACGTTCCCGCTCAACGAGCCTTGGTGTCATCTCAAAGCCGATGGCACGCGCGTCCTTGGCGGGCAATGTTTGCTGTTTTAGATGCTGCCAGTACCTTTGTGTATGTGTGGTGAGAATTTCGTCTTCGCTCAATCGCTGCGGAGCAAAAAAATTGGCTTGGGTGAATGTACCCTCCGCCAATAACCGCTCCGCAATCATCGGATATTTTTGCATAGGGAAACGGTGACGTTCGGGAACGTCATATTTAAAAATATCGGAATAAGCAACTTTGAGCATGGCTTTCTCAATCAAACTATAAAAAAGTAAATGCTTAGTTTATCGTTTAAATAACCATTTCATAACAACAATTTTTAAGAGATTTGCTAAACTGTTTTTACAAGACAAATGTATAGCAAAATTCATCAAAAGGACTGGTCATGTCGTTATATATTGGTGTTAATAAATTGGCTGAAATGAAGCAACTCGATGAAGAAGGCTTTGCCCATTATCAGCAAGTGTTTAGCCATCTTAATCAAGTGCTAAAGGACAAGGGTTTACCCACTTATCGAGAGCCAGACGAGCCTATCGCCGAGAAAAGCCGAGCACCGCTTAAAAGCTTTCCGTATCTTTGGCTGCATTATCTACGTTGGGTTGAAGTGCAAATCTCTCATAATCCACAAACTCGCCTGACGCCTATCAATGATGACGAATTGCGTGCCAATCTGCAAGATGTTGATTATGTGGACTTTATGGATGACCCACTGATTAATCACGCCGATAATGAAGGCTATTATCTGCCTGTGGACTTTGACGAAGTGCTGTATGATAAAGCACAAAATCAAGATATCGGCTCAAGCCAACAACTCATGGCAGTGCTACAAGATATAGCTAGCTATCTTGGGATTCAGCTCGTTGATGGGCAGTTATCAGACCCAGAAATGACTCGTCTAAGCCAAATCATCGACTCACAGCAAGACTTTTACCGTGAAATTGCGGTTTGGGTAGCATTATTTGAAGCCAGTCGGTTAAGTATCAAATACCAAACGGCGATTGTGTTTGATTAATTTGACTTATACCTTGAGTCTAGCAAAAAATGGCAGATTACAGCGTCGCCCCTACTTTGCGGGCGATGGCAATGCCTTCTTCAATGGTTAAGCAGGTGGGATTATCAGGGGTATCTTTAAATAAAATATCGCCATCCCGAAACATCAAACATTCATCCACATACAGCTGTTGCCAGTGTTCGTTGTAAGTCAAAGGAATGGTAGTAATCAAGGTCACTTTATCGGTCTGCGAAGTCACCTCACTAAAATCAATCGCCAGCTCACTGTCAGCGAGTTTCGCCTCACCAAATGGCGCTTTACGGGTGATAAAAAATAGCAAACTCCCTGCATACGCCAACTGCCAATCACCATTGCTAATGAGACAATTAAACAAGCCCAGCGCCGATAACTCACGACAAATCGTGGTCAAAAACTGGAATAGCACCTTGTCACTGGGCGGCTCACTAAACTGTGATTTGAGGCGATTGAGCAGATAACAAAATGCCATCTCCGAATCGGTTGTACCTACGGGCTGATAGTGGGTGGGCACAGGGCTAAGCTGGTCAATAAAATCCATCTGTAACTGCCCATTATGCGCAAATGCCCATTCTTCGCCCCATACCTCACGGACAAATGGATGAGTATTAGCCAAGCAATTTGTGCCTTGCGTGGCTTTGCGAATATGGCAAATCACATTCATCGCCTTAATCGGATAACTATTGACTAAATCCGCCACCGGTGAGCAATAACTTGGCTTGTCATCGTGAAATTGACGCATCCCAGCTTTACCATTACCCTGCGATGGGTCGGGATTTTTTTCAAAAAACACAATACCAAACCCATCGGTATGGATATCGGTCTGCCCGCCCCGCTTGCGAAACCCCGCAAAGCTAAAATGAATATCAGTGGGTGTGTTGCAA
This sequence comes from Faucicola osloensis, assembly GCA_016888885.1. Lineage (GTDB taxonomy): Bacteria > Pseudomonadota > Gammaproteobacteria > Pseudomonadales > Moraxellaceae > Faucicola. The sequence continues at coordinate 1,903,833 of CP069437.1, read as the reverse complement.
TTCATACCCAGAAGTTGGCACATGGTGATTAGGGTTCCTTTCTACTGCAATTTTGCTGAGTCGTTATTGTCTACTAAGTCGTCATCCGCTAGTTGCGAGGTGTCATCGATATTGTCGAGCAAAGCTCTGGCTTGCTCAACATCTTCAGGGGCAACCCATAGCACACCGCCTGTGTTCAATCCCATCAAATCAACAAGTTGGGTCTGTACGTTGATGCCGTTGTTTTGTAAATAGATGGCGTGGGTTTCTGCCAATAAGTTGGTCGGGTATTGGGCAAGTTTTTGCCAGTGATTGCTATCGTTCATTTCTATTGTCCTGTAAGCATATGTCCTGTAAGCATGGATTTGACAGTGAAGATAGTATAACAATTAGAGTGAATACGCCCCCCATCCTGCGTTATTCTTTTTAGGATAAACGTAATCGGGGCTTTCTTTTGTCCCTGTTTTACCAATCTATTTGTTTTACCAATGTACCTATTGACGATTTGGTAAATTATGCCATGCGATAAAAACACCGCAATGCCTTATTTAACCTTCCCCCAATGAAAGCTGGCTAGGCGTTTCATCAAATCAGGATTTTTCACCATAATATTATCGCCCGTGCGACCTTGCTGACGGTTATAATAAATCACATTCAAACGCAGCAGCCAAAACGTCACGCCCGCCATAGCAAGCATAACTGGCAATGCCTTTTTCTCATCATCGCTCAAAGCGCGTTTGCTCTCGTACCCTTGTAAAAACGCTTGCATTTTGGTGTCATCAAAATTCACCGCTTCGCCATCATTGGCGTTACCCCAAGTGGTGCAAAAATCATTAATGGTAATCGCCACATCCATCACAAAATGTTCAACACTGACTTCGGTAAAATCAAGCAAACCTGTGAGTGTTGGCTGGGTTTCATCACTAAAATCCCACAGCGTGTTATCGGCAAACATATCTAAATGACATAAACCTGTTGGCAAATTTTTGCTCGCTACGGTTTCGTACGCTTGCCAAATATCATTCATCAGTTTGGCTTCATCGCTTGGCATAAACTTGGTTTCACGGTCACGCACCAGATGCCAAGGGTATAACTCAACGCCATAGTTTTGCGCAGGGGTCAAGGTTTGCAAGGTTTGGTGAAGCACGGCTAAAGCCTCGCCCATTTGACGGCACATATCAGGCGTGATTGCTTTTGGGTGACCGCCCGAGAGTTTTGGTGACACCACAATGGCTTTGTTGTCAAAATACAGCAAAAACTCGCCGTTTTTGGCGGCTAGCGGGGCGGCTACGGGTAGCTGGTCTTTTAGGCGATTTAGGATAATCGCCATTTTTTGAATTTCATGCGGTTTGCGTTCTTCAAACAAGGTAAATACATAAGATGGCTCGCCGGCTTTGTCCGTGGTTGTTTCAATAAACCAATTACTGTTTTTGATACCCTGTGTGATAGGTATGGCTTTGACAAAATCCACGCCAAATTGTTGGCAAAAATCACTAAATTGTTGGTCAGTCAACTGGGTATATACAGACATAAGGCATCCTTGAAGCGCAGCACACCGATAAAACTGCGGTAATGGCAAAGTAAATTTGATAAACTTACGGCTATTATAGAAGGAAATCGAATATGTTAGCAAAACGAATTATCCCTTGCCTTGATGTTGACAATGGTCGGGTGGTCAAAGGTGTGCAATTTGTCGACATCAAAGACGCGGGCGATCCTGTTGAAGTAGCGCAGCGCTACAACGAACAAGGCGCGGATGAAATCACTTTTTTAGACATCACCGCTACCCATCATGGACGCGACACCACCTATCACACGGTTGAACGCATGGCAGAAACCGTATTTGTACCGCTGACTGTGGGCGGTGGGGTACGTAAAGTCGATGACATTCGTCACTTGCTAAACGCGGGCGCGGATAAAGTATCGATTAATTCAGCGGCGATTTTTAACCCTGAATTTGTCGGTGAAGCAGCAGCGCGTTTTGGCAGTCAGTGTATCGTGGTAGCGATTGATGCCAAAAAGGTGGCTGACAATCAATGGGAAATCTTTACCCATGGGGGACGCAAAGCGACTGGCATTGATGCGGTGGCATGGGCGGTCAAAATGGCAGGGTTTGGGGCGGGTGAACTGCTTGTGACCTCGATGGACTCAGATGGTACCAAAAACGGCTATGATATCGCCTTGATGAAGCGCATTACAGATAGCGTAAATGTGCCAGTGATTGCGTCAGGTGGCGTCGGCAATCTGCAACACTTGGCAGATGGGGTGCTGCAAGGCGGTGTCGATGCGGTACTAGCGGCGAGTATTTTCCATTTTGGCGAATATACCGTGAGCGAAGCCAAACAGTTTATGGCACAGCAAGGCATTGAAATGCGCTTATAGAGGAAAAATTATGTCAATACAAGGCCGTATTATCAAATGGGACGATGAAAAAGGGTTTGGTTTCATCAAAGTACCTGACAATGCTGAGAACATATTCGTACATGCATCAAGTTTTGTCGATAAGCGTCTTCGTCCAGCGGTTGGAGATGAGGTAACATTTGAAGTAAAACAGAGCCAAAGAGGATTAGAAGCTAAAAAAGTCTGCTATCCTAACCAACCCTCTCAGCTGTTAACCACGCCAAATTTGCCTCGCGATCATCGTAATAATACGCGTCCTAGTAGTAGTATTTCGTCTTTCCTACTGAAATTAATTATATTGGTGGGTTTGATAATTGGCAGCTATTACTTTTATACTCAATATCAACAAAAAATTCGACTAACGGATTATACCAAACCTGTTTATGCAGAAAGCACTTCTAACACATCTACTTTAAATTCATCAAGTAATTTTAAATGTGATGGTCGCCAACATTGCTCTCAGATGAATTCGCTTGAAGAAGCAGAGTTCTTTATCAAAAACTGCCCCAACACTAAAATGGATGGTGATAATGATGGCGAGCCTTGTGAGAACGATAGCCGTTGGTAATAACTAAAAGGGCACAGCAAACAATAGCCCAAGCCCAAGCTAGCCCAAACTAGCCAAAACTGCTATGATATTGGCATTTTCGATAATGACTAAATTGCCATGTTTCCACTAATTTTAACTCACCCGCAATGGGATCCTGTCGCTCTGCATTTGGGACCTATCCAAGCCCACTGGTATGGGCTGATGTATTTACTGGCTTTTGCTGCCGCTTATGCGTTGGCTTGGTATCGCACTAAGTCACGCCCAGACTGGAATGCCGACATGGTCGCTGACCTGGTATTTTACGGGGCGATGGGCGTGATTCTAGGGGGTCGTATCGGCTATGTGCTGTTTTATCAATTAAGCGAATTTTTAGCCAATCCGATGTATTTGTTCAAAATCAACCAAGGCGGCATGTCGTTTCATGGGGGATTTTTGGGTGTCGCCATCGCAATGCTATTTTTTGCCCGCAAATATCAAAAGAACATTTGGAATGTGCTAGATTTTATTATTCCCTGCGTGCCAACCGGACTGCTGTTTGGGCGTATTGGCAATTTTATCAATGGCGAATTGTGGGGTCGGGTGTCTGACGGGGGTTACAACTGGCTGATGCTGTTCCCGCAAGCGGTCAATGAAGACAATGAACTGCTCAAACAAACCCCAGCCCTGCAAAGCCTTGCGCAAACCTTTATGATTGATGGCAACAATTATTTGTTACTCCCCCGCCATCCCTCACAGCTGTATCAAGCTTTTACCGAAGGGGTGGTACTGTTTGTGTTGGTTTGGTGGTTTGCCAGTCGGCCGCGTCCGCGTATGGCGGTTAGTGGTTTGTTTGTGATGGGCTACGGTATTGCACGTTTTATTACCGAATTCTTCCGCCAACCTGATGCTGACCAAGGTTTTATTTTATTAGGGTGGATGACAAAAGGGCAAATGTTAAGCCTACCGATGATTATCGGCGGTTTGGTTTTATTGATTTGGGCGTATAAAAACCAAATCTATGATTGGGGCCATCAAAAGAATGTGGACTAACAAAGAAAACTAACCAAGGAACTCATCACCCATGATTACGTCAAAAAATGAACAAGCCTATTTGGATTTACTTAAACTGGTGCTAGATAACGGCATACAAAAAGGCGACCGTACGGGCACGGGTACCATCAGCTATTTTGGCGCGCAGATGCGGTTTGATTTGAATGAAGGTTTTCCACTACTCACCACTAAAAAAATCCATACCAAAAGCGTGATTTATGAGCTGCTTTGGTTTTTAAAAGGCGATACCCATGTCCAATACTTGCAGGACAATGGGGTACGCATTTGGAATGAATGGGCAACCGCCGAGCAAACTGCCCGCTTTGGCAAGCCTGAAGGCGAACTTGGCGCGGTGTACGGACACCAGTGGCGCAACTTCGGGGCGAGCAAAAAAGCGGACGGCAGCTACCATGCAGATGGTTTTGACCAAATCAGTTGGGTGGTCAATGAAATCAAAAACAACCCAAACTCGCGCCGTTTGATTGTCTCTGGCTGGAATCCCAAAGAAGCCAATGAAGTGGCCTTGCCCCCTTGTCATACCCTGTTTCAGTTTTTTGTCGCCGATGGCAAATTATCTTGTCAGTTGTACCAACGCTCGGCGGATTTGTTTTTGGGTGTACCTTTTAACATTGCCAGCTATGCCTTGCTTACCCATATGATAGCCCATGTGACCGGGCTTGGCGTCGGTGAGTTTGTGTGGACGGGTGGTGATTGTCATATCTATAACAATCATTTACAGCAAGTGCATGAGCAGCTTAGCCGCGAGCCGTTTGCGCTACCCAAACTTTGGCTCAACCCTGACATTACTGACATTTTTGCGTTTGATTTTAACGATATAAAAATTGAAAATTATCAAAGCCATGCCACAATTAAGGCTGAAGTCTCTGTATAAGCTTGCAGCCCAATAACAAAACTCACAACAATAAGGATAAATCATGAGTTATTCTAATGTGGAAGTCGCCCAAATCGTGGCGATGAGCCAAAACCGCGCCATTGGCAAAGACAATCAATTGCCTTGGCACATCTCTGAGGACTTAAAACATTTTAAAAAACATACCAATGGCGGTATCGTGATTATGGGTCGCAAGACCTTTGAATCTATGGGGGCAAAACCCTTGCCTAACCGTACCAATTTTGTGATTACCACCAACTTGGATTACCAAGTGGATGATGATGCCGTCATTGTGATGCACAACCTAGATGACGCACTGACTCAAGCCTCATCGCTGGCGCATGGTAAAGGTTTGCAAACGATTTGGGTGATTGGTGGCGAAAAAGTCTTCCAACAAGCGCTGCTGTTTAGTGATCGCTTAGAAATCACTCAGGTCGATACCGTGATTGACAACGCAGCAGCGTTTTATCCAGAGATTACCAGTGATTTTGTCAAAACATCAGAAAGTGAAAAATTCACGGATGAGCAAAACGGGTTAAGCTATCAGTTTGTCACTTACCAAAAAGCTTAAACTTGACAGTGACGACTTAGTGCACAAAAAAAACCACGTCATCTAACGTGGTTTTTTTATGCAGCTGTGGTTTTTTGATTTAGATATTGATATCTTATTTTGATTGTTCTTGAGATTTGACCGCTGAGGCAACAGGTGGTGCAATATTTGGGGTTTCACCTGTTTTGGCTTTAATCTCTGCTTTGGCTTCAGCCGTTGAGGCATTGCGCGCTTCAATGGTCGATGTTTTTGCAGTAGCCGTTGGTGCAGAAGATGGCGTCATAGAGGCATTGTCTGGGCTGGCAACCGTGGTATTTGGACCTGTTGCGGTGTCTGCATTGGCAGTGGCGGTGGTGGTTTCACCCGCCGCAGGTGAGGTTGCCGCAGGCGTCGAACCTGCTGGTTTGGCAGCGGCAGCAGCAGATGCAGCGGCTTTGGCTTCCACTTCAGCATTGAGTTTTGCAACGTCGACATGGTTACCAGCGGGGCGAACAATTGCTGAAATAAGGATTAATAAAACCAAGCCTAGAAACGCTAAAATGCCAATTAAAGCGTAACTAAGTTCTTTTTTGACATTGTTTTCCACGACTTCATGATGAGCCATCGTAAACCTCACTGTAAATCATTGGGGCAAGAGTTGTTGAATCTAAATGAATTCAAGTCTATTTTTTAACTATTATACGGAACTTTGTAACCATTATATACTAAATTTTTGCAATGGGTGACAAAACCTTACTGTATCTAAGGTTTTTAACGTGTTTTACGAATCAGCCAACTAATCAGTAGCAATAGCACTGCCAGTGCCAAGATAGGATAACTACCCCAGCGCATAAATGGCGTATTGCCAACGCGCGATTGAATTTCACCCCGTAGCACCGTGCGTTCAAAGGCTGGCGCTTTGGCAACAATATTGCCTTTATCATTGATAATGGCGGTCACGCCTGTATTGGTCGCGCGCATAAACCAGCGACCGGTTTCAATCGAGCGCATTTGCACCATTTGCAGATGCTGTAATGGACCTGCCGATGTGCCAAACCAAGCATCATTGGATACGGTCAATAAAAAGTCGGTATTTTTGGCATTGCGGCGGGTGGTATCAGGATAGGCGACTTCATAACAAATCGCCACGCCAACTGGGTGGTTTTTGACTTGCAAGGGCGCTTGGTGCGCAGAACCACTGCGAAAACTCATGGTGCCGCTCATCAAGTTTGGCAATGCCCAATCTAACATTCCTTCAAACGGGATATATTCGCCCACGGGTACCAAATTTTGTTTCTTGTATAAGCCTTTGGCATCGGCGCCCAAAGCAATCACACTGTTGTAAAATGGCTCGTATTTATCAACCTTTGGGTCGTATTCATTGACATCCACATACGGAATACCGGTGAGCCATGCGCTATTGCTTTCGCGGGCTTGGGCAGCAATTTGGCTGATAAAGGGCATGGCGTCGGTTTGAAACATCGGAATTGACGACTCTGGCCATAAGATAATGTCCTGACCCCATTCTGTTTTACTCAAGCCTGCATAGATACCCAGTGTTTGGATTTGGTATTCTTGCAGCCATTTTAAGTCCTGCGGAATATTGCCTTGTACTAAGGAGACTTTCAGATTCGGCGTGCCTTTGGGGGTCGTCCATTGCGGGGCAATAAGCCACAGCGCAACGCTTGCCAGTAACATCACAGACGATGGGATTAAATAACGGTATTTTTTTCGCGCCGCTTCCACCAGACTGGCTGAGACAAACACCGATACAAAGCTCAGCGCCAACACCCCAAAGATTGGCGCAAGGCTCGTCAGCCAAGGTTGTGCTGTATAAGCATAGCCCACAAAGAGCCAAGGAAAACCCGTAAATAGCCAGGTCTTTAACCACTCTTGTACCACCCATAACGACGCAAAGCTTAGCGGCTGTTTTGCCACAAAGCGGTTAAAAATGACCGCCAAGGCACCATGAAACAATCCCATCCCTAAGCCAACAAAACCAATCATCAGCAAGGCTAACAAGGTAGGGGTATCACCATAAGTATGAATCGAGGTAAACAACCAAAACGCACCCACGCTCCACAATCCCATGCCATACATTTCACCAAGCCAAAACGCCCGCCAATTTGACATGGGGGGCAATAACAGCCAATACAGCACCAGTGGCGACAACAGTGCCACTAGCCAAAAATCGTAAGGCGCTAACGCAAAGACAAATGCCGCACCCGCAAGCCAAGCCAGCACCAGTTTGGGTAACAGCGGCTGTTTGGTATTTGCAGGTTTGGCACTATTGTGATGAGATTGTACAGAAAGTTGCTTTTTTAGGGACTGGGTAGTAAGACGCATTGGCGAGTATTGCCTTTAGGGTTAAACGGTTTTGCAAACATAAGTAATTGGACTAATCATCGAGCTGATTATACCCTTTAACCAGTTCAATTTCTCGGATAAATCGACCATCTGCTGACAATACCGTCAAACGACAATCGTCAATAAAGACCGTTTGACCCAACACCTCATTGACTTCGCCCAGCTCTTGCATGACCAGTCCACCCATACTAGTGACATCCTCACTATCAAAATGGGTACCTAGCTGTTCATTACAGTCTGAGACTGAGGTGATAGATTGCACAATCCATGTGTCAGGCTGGTTGGGTACAGGCACTATATGATTGATATCGGTATCTTCTTCGATGTCGTCATGCTCATCAATGATATCACCGACAATTTCTTCGAGTAAGTCTTCCATCGTCACCACGCCTGCTGTCACCCCAAACTCATCAATGACGATAGCCATATGAATTTGGTTTTTTTGAAACAGACGCAGCAGGTTGTCAGAGCGCGCAGTTTCACTGATATAAATCGGCTGACGTACAATCGCTTCAAGATTAAAATGGTCAATATTTTGACCTTGCGCCTTGGCGACCAAAAATGGAATCAAATCTTTGGCAAGTAAGATACCCATTACCGTGTCTTTGTTGTCATCGGTAAATACAGGATAACGCGAGTGGGCGGTTTCCATATAGAGCGACATGATATCTTGCAAGTTTTGGTGCTGGGTGATACCTGCAACGTGGCTGACAGGGGTCATGATTTCTCGTACTTGAATGGCGGGTAAATCTAGCACGCCCTCTAACATATCGACCGTATCGGGCGCCAAAAATCGACGCGAATCATGTACCAATTTGACTAGTTCATCACGGGTTTCAGGGGCGGTGGATAGCCAGCGTTTCAGACCGCGTGACCAACTACTGCTTTGTTGTTTGTTTGACAGGTGTGAACTCGAATTGTCGTCTGACATAGCCGACGAGACCCTCATATGGCGAAAGATTTTTTTACCTTACCTTAACCCCATGATGATTGCAATGGTATTTTTCTTAATTTTATTGTATTTTTTGGCTGATTTTACTCACCCATCAGCTTGCTCGGTGCTAGTAAAGTCTCGAATAAACTAGCACTATTGGCGAATCCAATGAATCACCCGTTCTTCTTGCTCTAGCTCAGAGACTTCTGTTTCAGACTGACAGCGCCCCGCTACACTGATATTTTTTTGGCGCATCATGGTTTGTGTCATGGCGGCATCCTGAGTGAGCAATAAATGCCAGCTTGGTAGTGGTTGCCCGTAGTACAAGCGCTTGTAGGCGCAGCTTGCCGGTAGCCAGTACATCTCGCCAATGTTATCGATGGTTAGGCTGATGCAGTCGGGCACATAGTCGCGCCTTGTTGGGTAATACTGGCAAGCCCCTGTGGCACAATCAAGCAGTCGACAGGCGACATCACTGTATTCAACTTCATCGCTGTCATCGTCTTTAAATTTAATCAAACAACACGCCCCACAGCCATCGCACAAGGCTTCCCATTCAGCTTGGGTCAATTGTTCTAACGAAAATCGCTCCCAAAATTGCGGGCGTAAGGTAACAGATTGGCTCATTATGTTTCCAACTTTCGGCTTGTATAAAACAGTGACAGTATTATAACGGAAAATACGATGATTTCAGTATACAGTAGTGCCTGTATTAACCGTTGCACTGACTCGCCGCGCTCTTAGTAGCGTATGAATCCAGCGTTTTTATAACAAGCTTTTTATAACAATAGCAACCAATCATATCATTTACCATAACATAAGGATTTATGATGCCAATTCAAATCTTACAACTCGAATCTACCACCAGCGATGGCGTGGAGCTCAAAAGCTATGTCTGTCTACCAGAATCAGCGAGCCACGACAACCCTGCTCCAGCGATTTTGGTGGCGCCTGAATGGTGGGGCGTGGTTGAGCACACACAAAAAGTCACTGAGCGTTTAGCCGAAGCGGGTTTTGCTGCCGTCGCCATGGATGTGTATGGCGAAGGTAAACTGACCACAGATGCCGCCCAAGCCAATGAATGGATGAGCCAAATGCTTGCTGACCAAGACATGTTGATGGCACGCTGTAAACTCATTATGGATGACTTTACCGACCTCGAAGCCGTTGACAAAAACCGTCTGGGTGCGATTGGTTTTTGCTTTGGCGGCAAAATTGCTCTAGACATGGCGCGTGAAGGCTTCCCACTCAAAGCAGTGGCGACTTTCCACGGCAACCCTACCCCAAAACAACCGGCACAAAAAGGCAAATTCACCGCCAAAGTGTTGGTGGCACATGGCGAAGCCGATAGCATGGTGTCAATGGATGCCATTGAAGGGCTAAAAAAAGAGTTGGATAACGCCGATGTAGAGTACACAGTCGATGTGTACGAAGGGGCGAAACACGGCTTTACCAATCCTAATGCTGACAAACTCGCCGAAGAAAATGGCGTGGATTTGGGCTATGATGCAGATGCGGCAAAAGCCAGCTGGGATGAAATGATTGCGTTTATGCAAGAAAATCTTGTATAACATATGCCAGTTGCATCCTAACAGCAAAAGCAATATCTATGACGATATTGCTTTTTTTATGTCTATATCCCAGTTTGAGTGCAGCTTTGTCAAGTCTGTTGTCAGTCACTATTGAATACTAACCAGAAAGTCTTACTTATATAGCTATCACGATAGTAACCCGATGGTGAATTTTGAACGCACATCCGAATACCAACCCCTCAACAATGCCAAGTCCCAATCAGCACTTAAGCCACAGTCATACCGAAGTGCATACCGAAACGCAGCTTGATAGTTTTGCACCGCGTATTTTGACCTGGTTTGACCATAGCGGGCGTCATGATTTGCCGTGGCAGCAGCATCAGCTTGACACGCCAGACCCCTATCCGGTGTGGTTATCTGAAATCATGCTACAGCAGACCCAAGTGGCAACGGTGATTCCTTATTTTGAGCGCTTTATGGCAAGTTTTCCCACCGTGCAGGATTTGGCAAACGCATCTTGGGAGCAAGTCGCTGAGCACTGGGCAGGGCTGGGTTACTATGCGCGTGCGCGCAACCTGCATAAAGGTGCCAAGCAGCTGGTGGATATCATCGAGCAAACTGGTAAATTTCCGCAAACGGTTGCCCACTGGGAGCAGATTTCAGGGGTGGGGCAATCTACGGCAGGCGCGATTGTGGCGATGGGTGTCAGAGCTGACCAATATGGCGGTGACAGGGGGGTGATTTGCGATGGTAATGTCAAACGTGTGCTGACCCGCTGGGCTGGCATTGACGGCGATATCACCAAAACTGCCACAACCAAAGCGCTTTGGCAACTTGCCGAGCGCCTAACACCGAACCGTGATAGCGGGCACTACGCCCAAGCGATGATGGATATGGGGGCGACGCTATGCACCAAAGCCAAACCCGTCTGCCTACTGTGTCCCGTGCAAGCCGACTGCGTGGCAAATGCCCAAGGTAAGCAAAGTTTTTATCCGGTAAAAAGTAAAAAATCGCCCAATCCGTCTAAGTTTTCGCTAGCGTTAAAGCTGGTTTGCGATGACAAAACCTTGTGGCTACAACGTCCTGATAATGGGATTTGGGGCGGACTGTGGTGTTTACCATTGGCCTTTGTCAAAAAACAACCGGGGGCAAAAGATACAGGCGCGCCGCTACTGGCAACCTGGCAGCAAGAGGCGACGTTTGAAGCAGAATATAACACCGCTGAGCAGATTATTTTTGCGTTCTTACAAGCTGAGCAGCTGCTAAATATCCAGCAGGTTAATTTAGATAGCGCTGATACTGTCAAACATAGCCTTACCCATTTTCATTGGTTTTTGACCCCCCTCACCATGACGCTGACGATTGAGCAGGGTATGCGGCTGACACAAACACTGCAACAAGCGCTGCAAACGCTGTCATGGGTAGAAGATTCAGCGCAAAACAGCTTAGCAAAACCGAAAGCCATGCAGCTATTGGTGAGTGGTTAAAGCTTGTAGAATCGTCGCAGGTAGTAAGTCGGGGATGATAGTTATATTAAGACTGGCCTGCTGTAATAGCATTTGCTGTGCAATACGCGACTGCAAGACCAAATAATAACAGCTGGCAGCCATTTGAGTGTTTGCTGTTAGTTGTTGCCAGTTCTGCCAGGCGGTCAAACTTGAGATTAGTACAACGATGGGTTGGTTGGGGCTCTGATGTTGCTGCCAAACTGCGAATGCTTGGGTGGTTGCGCTTGGTAAAACCCGCTGGTACAAGTTTAGCAAATGTACTTGCACACCTTTTGCCGTCAACGTATCTGCCAATAATTCTCGTCCGCCGATACCGCGCCATACCTGCAAATAATCGCCTTTGCCAAGCGCTTGGATTACCGGCAAATTCAATAGCCCTTCATTGTTTTGCGCGCGTTTTTCACTGGGAAAGATAACCGTAGGCGCTGGCAACTCTGTGAGCTGCTGCCAGGTTTGGTTAAAGTAATTTGCGGTTTTGTCCCCCACCGCAACCCATACAATCTTGTTGGACAATTCCGTTAGCTTGACCAAGGTGGCAAGCCTTGCTAAGCCATACTTTACTGCCGCTTCGCTGACTAGTACCACCACTTGATAACGGTCAATCGTTTGTAAAACTGCTGTCTCTGCCACTGTCAACGGCTTTTCTACCAATGCCAACAGCGGCAGCTCAATCACTTTAACGCCATGCTGGCGCAAAAATAGACTTAGCGCCTTGGCTCGCTGATCGGGTCTGGTATTGATAAATTGCATGGCCATGCGTATCGTTCAATATCAGCGGTCTTGATAAATCTGTGCCAATATTTTGTCCGCACCTTGTGCAATGAGCGCTTCAGCCACCACCACGCCCATGGCTTCAGCAATTTGCTCAGACTCCCGTACGTCATCAACTAACGCGTTATGATGCTCTGCTTTTAACAAGGTTTTACCATCTACACTGCCGACACGACCCTGTAAATAAATTTGTCCCTCTTGAATGGTAGCAAAGCCTGCAATCGGCACTTGGCAACCACCCTGCAAATGACGATTCATGGCGCGTTCTGCCATCACGCATAGACGGCTTGGCTCGTCATTGAGCGGTTTTAGTAGTGCCAGCACATCGGCATCATCACTTCGGCATTCAATGGCAAGCGCACCTTGTCCGACCGCTGGCAGGCTGATATGCGTATCAAGTTCATGGCGAATACGATCGGTAAGCCCCAAACGCGTCAAGCCACTGGTTGCCAAAATAATGGCATCATACTCACCTGCATCTAGCTTGGATAAGCGCGTGCCTACATTGCCGCGTAAGCTGATAATCTCTAAGTCAGGACGATATTGCTGGATTTGGCATTGACGGCGTAAACTTGACGTGCCAAGTTTAGCGCCTTGTGGCAACGCATCTAGACTCGCATAGTGATTTGATATAAACGCATCGGTTGGCTGCTCACGCTCACAATATGCGCCAAGCGTCAGACCTTCAGGAAGCACCATAGGTACGTCTTTGAGTGAATGCACGGCGATATCGGCACGTTTTTCATACAAGGCTTGCTCAAGCTCTTTGACAAACAGACCTTTTCCGCCGATTTTGGCTAACGGGGTATCTAGGATTTTGTCGCCTTTGGTGACCATTGGTACTAGATTGACGGTCAGGCTTGGGTACAACGATTGCAACCGCGCTTGGATATGTTCAGCTTGCCACAATGCAAGCGGGCTTTGGCGAGTGGCGATATTTAAAGTGGTTAACGTAGTCATAGCAGTATCTTTTTTAGCAAGCAATAAAAATGCCTAACTCTCTAAGCTAGGCATTTGTCAGATTGGTGTCTGTCATTGATTTAGCGAGTTAGCCATCAGTATAGCAAAATGTCAGGATAATTTCTCTGACTGCTCGCTAAAGCATACGGAAACATACGAAAGACTACGCTACATTGATTGGATTTTATCGCGTAGTGATGGCAAATGACGGCGGCTGACGGCAAGCTTGTCAGGCAAACCTTTGAAACGCACTTGGTACTGACCTTGGTCAATCGCTTCAAGCATTTCTAAGTAGTTAACATTGATTAACGCATTGCGATGGATACGAAAGAATGCATCCCCAAATTCTTGTTCAAGCTCTTTGAGGGTTTCATCAATTAAAACTGTGCCGCCTTTATGACGGATTTGCACGTATTTTTGGTCCGCCGTAAAGTAATAAATATCTTGCAGCGCAATCAGTTCCACCCCGCGATGGGTACGCGCCGCAATATGCTGACGATTGGACTGTGCTAACGGGTCTTCTAATCGACTGATTTCATTGAGCTGGGCATTACTAAGTAATGACGCTCTCGATAGTACCTGTAACAACTCTTCTTTGTTGGCAGGCTTTAACAAATAGCCAATCGCGTGTGCTTTGAATGCGGCAATCGCATAATGGTCGTACGCGGTCACAAAAATAATGGCTGGTGGATTGTTAAGTTCATTGAGCTCTTTGGCGCAGCGGATACCATCCATTTCTGGCATACGAATGTCTAACAAAATTACATCGGGTGCGGTTTCTTTGACTTTTGTAATGGCCTCAATACCTGTGGCTGCCTGTGCAACAACCTCATGTCCCTCTTCTCTTACGATACGCGTTAGCCTCTCTCGGGCCAGTGGCTCATCGTCACAGATCACAACTCTCATTGTTTACTCCTTCGCTACTTTGAGGTCAAAAACACCTGTATTTGACCCTACAAGTCTTACTTTCTTCACAATCTAATGCCAAATCTAACAAAACCGCTTGGTGAGCAATCAAACACTCATAAAATAGCGCTTAACTGATTAGATAAACTAATAAACGCATTGTTTTAAGTAGACGCAAATTAATATACCATAGTTTGTTAGATAAAATGTGAAATGCCGCGTCAGATTGGTGACTTTTTTATGCCCATTGCGACTAACAAAATGACTGGGCTAAAAAGCGGCGACATCTTTGAGGGGATAGCGAATTTGAGTCACTAACACATGTCCAGATAATTCAAAGTGAATGCTGGCTTCATCACCAAAATACTGACGTAAAATTGCCAGTTGACTGTTAAACTGCAGTTTTTGGTGAATATCGTGACAAATCAGCTGATACGTCGTGGTTGGCAGCCCAATTTCGATATCAATTTTGGCAACATCGTTTTGCCAATCGATACTAATAGTAATGTCAATCGGGTCGGTGCTGTTTTCAACAATCAGTACAATCAGTTTTTCAATCACCATTTGTAGCGATAACGAGGTAATCACCATATCATAGAGTAAATCTTCATCGGGCAACTGCCAAGTTACTTTCAGCTTTTTATCAAAACGGTATTTTTCGATGCTCAAATAGCTTTCGCATAGCGCCATCTCATCAAGGAGCGCAATCTCACGCGTTTCATCAAAGCTCACCCGATACAGATTTGAGATATGACGAATCATTCTCTCGGCTTCATACGCATCGGTTTCTATCAGATACTGCATAGTATTGAGTAAATTAAAGAAAAAATGCGGGGTGATACGCGCCTTTAACTGCTCGTTTTGTTCGATGAGTTTTTGTTGGGTACGCAGTTCAACGCGGCGAATATTTTGATACTGTATCTCAAAATAAGTGAGCAGCACCGCTATCATCAAAAAAGCAAACAAAGTATTCGCGATGGTTTCTAATATCAGCGCATTTAAACTGACTTCATAGCCGAGCGTGAAGACTAAAATCAACCGACCTAGCAAGCTAAGTAATGGCACGATAATAAACGAAGTCGATAGCAGATAGGCGGTGATTTGTTTTGAACGCCAATTAAATTCTTTGAATTTTTTCGCAGAATTCGCCACAAAGACCATTTCACCCGTCACAACTAAGATAGTAATCACCACCGTTTCAATGCTATGGCGGATAATCAAACTGATATCATGGGTAAAAGTTAAATAGGTTAAAATCGAAACCAGTGAAAAAAACGCGATATAGCTTGCCCACAGTTTAATGGTCTGTTTTTCGCTCAGATTGGGCAGGAAAAAAGTGCTGGTGAGCGGCTCTTTAATCCGCTTGAGTGAAATTTGTGAGGTATCCTCAGTTTTTGCTATACTAGCCCTAGATTTTGCAGAGGGAATTAACAGCTCCAGCAATCTCATTGTCTTTATTCCTTTCACACTTACACAAAAAATGGACGTATTATGAGCAATCAAATTTCCGCTGATTCTAGCACATCTAGTATGTGGGGTGGACGTTTTAGCGAAGCCACCGACAGTTTTGTCGCTGAATTTACCGCGTCTGTCGGATTTGACAAACGTTTTGCCAATCAAGACATCGCAGGCTCGATTGCTCATGCCACCATGCTTGCCAAAGCGGGGATTATTACCGAGGCAGACAAAGACCAAATCGTTGGCGGTTTGACCCAAATCAAACAAGAAATCGCCGATGGCAAATTTGTGTGGTCGGTGGCGCTTGAAGACGTGCACATGAATGTGGAATCTCGTCTGACCGCTATTATTGGCGATGTGGGCAAAAAACTACATACAGGGCGTAGTCGTAATGACCAAGTTGCAACCGACATCCGTTTATATCTGCGTGACCAAACCGATATTATTTTAGGATTACTAAAACGTCTACAAACGGGCTTACTTGATTTGGCAAGCCAGCATACCGACACTATCATGCCAGGCTTTACCCATCTGCAGACCGCGCAGCCTGTCAGTTTTGGTCATCATGTGATGGCATGGTTTGAGATGCTAATGCGGGATAGCGAGCGCTTGATTGATGGTCGAAAACGTATCAACCAAATGCCCCTAGGCGCCGCAGCGCTAGCAGGTACGACTTATCCGATTGAGCGGGAATTTACTGCCGAGCTTTTGGGTTTTGAAGGGATTTGTCAAAATTCGCTCGATGCCGTATCCGACCGTGATTTCGCCATTGAATTTGCCAGTAGCGCAAGCCTGTTAATGATGCACTTGTCACGTATGAGTGAAGAAATCATCTTGTGGATGTCAGCGCAATTTGGGTTTGTGGTCGTCCCCGATCGTTTTTGCACAGGCTCATCGATTATGCCACAGAAGAAAAACCCCGATGTGCCAGAGCTGGTACGGGGTAAAGCTGCACGCGTGTTTGGCGATATGATTACCCTATTGACCTTGATGAAAAACCAACCGCTGGCTTACAACAAAGATAACCAAGAAGATAAAGAGCCGCTATTTGACGTGGTAGATACTTTAACCGGCTCCCTACTTGCCTTTGCTGATATGCTACCAAACTTGATTCCAAACAAAGAAAATATGCGTGCTGCGACCATGAAAGGTTATGCGACCGCCACCGATTTGGCGGATTATCTAGTGCGTAAAGGCTTAGCCTTCCGCGACGCGCATGAAGTAGTGGGTAAAGCAGTAGCGTTAGGTGTGCAAAAAGGCGTAGATTTGAGTGAATTATCGCTCGATGAGCTTCAAGGCTTTAGCGACTTGATTGGTGAGGATGTATTTGAATATCTGACCCTTGAAGGTTCGCTCAATGCGCGTAACCACATTGGCGGTACAGCGCCCAATCAAGTCAAAATGGCGATTGAACGTGGGCGTCAGCGTATCGAACAATTAGGTCATTAATATGCCAAAACTGTTCTCGTATGGCACATTACAACAAGAAAATGTACAGCTTGCCACCTTTGGGCGTACACTGGTGGGTAGTAAAGACCAACTCATTGGCTACCAGTTGGGTGAAATCGAAATCACCGATGACGATGTGCTCGCCAAAAGTGGCAAACGTTTTCATCCGATACTACTTAAAACCAATAACCCAACCGACAAAGTGGCAGGTGTGATTTTTGACATTACCGATGATGAGCTTGCCCAAGCCGACCGCTACGAAGTCGATGCCTACGCACGAGTGGAAGGTCACTTTGACAGTGGCGCTACCGCGTGGATTTATGCTGATGCAAGAGACTTAGACTAGCAATTATTAAAAGGATAACAAATGGAAACTTATAACCCCGCTGACCACATGGTCATGTGCCGTAAATACAAACAAAAGCTACCCAAAATGCCAAAACCGCCGTTTCCTAACAAGCTTGGCGAAGAACTGCAAAACACCGTATCTGCCAAAGCGTGGAACGAATGGCTAGAGCACCAAACCATGCTCATCAATGAAAATCACTTAAGCATGATTGACCCAGAAGCCAAAAAATTTATTACCGAGCAGCGCAATAAATTTTTGGATAATGAAGACTACGAACGCCCCAAAGGCTGGACAGCGCAAAAATAACCTTTAGCATGTATTCAACAAGTCTTTGACAAGGATTTTCAATGTCTCAATCGATTGAAACTATTGACCAAAAAACACGGTTAAAATCTATTTTAGGCGGTTCAGCGGGTAACATGGTCGAATGGTACGACTGGTATGCATACGCAGCTTTTACCTTATATTTTGCCCCTGTATTTTTTCCAAAAGGCAATCAAACCGCTCAATTGCTGAGTGCCGCAGCGATTTTTGCGGTGGGTTTTGTCATGCGACCGATCGGTGCATGGATAATGGGCGTTTATGCGGATAAGAAAGGTCGTAAAGCAGGTCTTACCCTATCGGTAACATTAATGTGCTTAGGCTCATTGATGATTGCGGTTACCCCAAGTTATGACAGTATTGGAATTTTTGCCCCAATCATGTTGGTGACTGCTCGTTTAATTCAAGGTATCAGTGTAGGCGGCGAATATGGGGCAAGTGCCACTTACCTCAGCGAGATGGCGGGTAAAGACAAGCGCGGATTTTTTTCCAGTTTTCAATATGTTACGCTGATTTCTGGGCAGTTAATTGCGCTGGTGCTTCTGATTATTCTACAGCAAGTTTTAACCCCTGCTGAGCTCAAAGCTTGGGGCTGGCGTATTCCATTTGTCATTGGGGCTTTGTTGGCGTTTTTTGTATTTTATATTCGCCGTGGCTTGCTTGAGACGGAATCCTTTAATAAAGTTGATACCAGTAGTTCGCAACAAAAATCCAGCGCATTGGCTTTATTTAAAGAACACCCGAAAGCGGCATTTACTGTCATTGGATTGACGGCAGGCGGTACGTTGGCATTTTATACTTACACCACTTATTTGCAAAAATTCTTGGTCAATACGTCAGGCTTTAGTAAAGAGTCAGCCACCCAAATCACCGCTATTGCGTTATTTATTTTTATGCTCTTACAACCTGTCGCTGGGGCATTATCCGATAGAATCGGGCGTAAACCGCTGATGATAGGATTTGGTGTGATGGGGGTGTTATTTACTTACTTTATTTTTAGCACCTTGGCAGGCACGACAGACCCGTGGATGGCGTTTGCGTTATGTTTGTTTGGTTTGATAATTGTCACAGGCTATACGTCAATTAATGCCGTCGTCAAAGCTGAAATGTTCCCTGCGCATATTCGTGCGTTGGGCGTGGCGTTACCCTATGCGATTGCTAACACTTTGTTTGGCGGTACAGCCGAGTATGTGGCATTGTCCTTCAAGCAAGCAGGTCATGAAGAATGGTTTTTCTTGTATGTGACGATTATGATTGGGATTTCATTGATTGTTTATACTCGTATGAAAGATACCAAAGAGCATAGCTTAATTAATCATGACTAGCCCACCCATAAAAGGCTAAAGTTAGCCAACAAAAAACCCCAAATAGATTTATTTGGGGTTTTTGCTTTTTTGGTGTTGATTAAACCATGACAATCAAAGTTTAACCCATTTAGGCAGATAATAAATAACGCAGTTAAAGCCTTAAGCTTGCGCTTCTTCTTTACGCACTGACAGTTTTTCACGGATACGTGCTGATTTACCAGAACGGTCACGTAGGTAGTAAAGTTTGGCACGGCGTACATCACCACGACGTTTTACTTCAATTTTTGCAATTTGTGGTGAATGGGTTTGGAACGCACGTTCGACACCTACACCGCTAGAGATTTTACGTACGGTAAACGCAGAGTTTAAGCCGCGGTTACGTTTAGCGATAACAACACCTTCAAATGCTTGTAGACGTTCACGGTCGCCTTCACGCACTTTTACTTGTACGACAACAGTGTCACCAGGACCAAAACTTGGTACGTCTTGTTTAAGCTGGCTATTTTCGATTTGTTGAACCAAAGGATGTTTGTTACTCATGAGATTTTCTCCTCTCACTGGGGACAGAGGCTAAGCTGACTAAGGTTAGTTGATGTCAGCAAATGCGCATACTCCCCGCTAATTTTATGTGCCTTGATAGCAATCGACACGATTAGGGCATCCGTCAAGTGGATGAATCTGGGTTGCTGTCTTTAGCAGATTGCGCTGCTTCTGTCAGCCATTTTTGTTGCTGTTTGGTTGGCACAAAGGCTTGCCACAAATCAGGACGTCTTAACTGGGTGCGTGTTGCCTGCTGAATAAATCGCCACTTGGCGATATTGGCATGATGCCCTGACAACAGCACGTCAGGCACTTTCATCCCTTGATATTCAGTCGGTTTGGTGTATTGTGGACAATCGAGCAAGCCATCCACGAAGGAGTCTTGCTGCGCCGATAAATCATCGCCCATCACATTGGGCAATCGGCGTATCACACTATCCATCAATACCATCGCGGGCAATTCACCGCCTGTCAGCACGTAATCACCAATTGAGCACTCGATATCGACATACTGACTCAGTAATCTTTCATCGATGCCTTCATAACGACCGCATAATAAAATCAAGCCGTCATATTGGCAAAAATCAAGCACCCTGCTTTCGCTCAGTGTCTTGCCTTGTGGCGATAAATACACCACAGGACAGGTTTTACCGCGCGCATTGGCTTGCGTTTTGGCATAGTCGATGGCTTTTTGTAACGGTTCTGCCATCATTACCATACCAGGACCCCCACCAAACGGACGCTCATCGATACGCCGATAATTGTCTGTGGTAAAGTCTCTTGGGTTAATCAGCAAGATTTCCGCTTGCTTGCGAGCCAGCGCCCGCCCAGTGATGCCAAAATCGGTGATACTTGCGAACATATCGGGTAAAATGGTTATCACCGCAAAAAACATACGCTATTCTCACTATAAACTGGCACTTTAATCTACTAAAACATCAGTGTTAGTAATCACTGCCCCAATCGACCATCAGGGTCTGCTCGGTCAAGTTTACCTCGCCAATGGTCTGTTTGTGCCAAGGAATCAATCGTTCTTCGCCATCCACACTATCAGCAGTCGGCTCGACTACCATAATGGCATGGGCCCCTGTTTCAAACAGCTCTTTTACACGTCCTAAAATGACATTTTCTGACTGGCTAATCACCGTCAAACCAATCAAATCCGACCAATAATATTCGTTTTCTGCAAGCTCGGACAGATTGTTTTTTTCTGCCCAAAGGCTCACGCTAAACATGGTTTCTGCGATATTGCGGTCGGGTACTTCGTTAAGTTGTACCACGTAGCCTTTACCTTGTTGTCGCCAGTTTTTTACCGTTAAGGTCTTTTGACCCATGGCAGTATTGATGACCCAAGGCTGCATATGAAATATCGCTTCACGGTCTTCAGTAAAGCTAAATACCCATAACCAACCATGAATGCCATAAGGCTTTTTTAGCTCGCCGATTTTAAACAGCGATGCGTTAGCCTCATTGGTATGCAAGTCTGTCGGTTGTTTTGCCATATTAAAGTCCGCTCTACTTAATTTTTATAAAAAATCAAGCAGTTGCTTGTGCTTTGCTAGCTGCTTTAAATAAAGCGGCAACGCGGTCAGAAGGTTGTGCACCTTTGTTGATCCATGCTTGGTAAGCGTCAGCGTTGATACGTAATGGCACTTCTTGACCTTGCGCTAGTGGGTTAAAGAACCCGATGTTTTCGATGTAACGACCGTCACGGGCATTGCGTGAGTCGGTTACCACGATTTGATAAAATGGGCGTTTTTTCGCACCACCGCGTTGTAAACGGATAACTACCATAATGTTCTCTCTGTGAATGCAATCAATTGAATCTAGTTCAGTGGTTAGAGCCTAAAAGACCCAAACAATTGAAAAAACGGCATAAATACAGTTTTAGCAAAGTTTAGGTACACCAAAAAGGGCAATAGTTTAGCATATTTTTATCAAAATCAATAGCTTTTTGGGGTAAATTTTGACTTTTTATATTTAGCGCAAGTTTAATCACATTGAAGCGATGCCATCGCTCACCAGTCCATAAAAAAGGCGCTTATTTGCGCCTTGTTTAATGATTGAATAGCCTATTATGTCAATAGCAGCCAATTATCGTTTCATCGTTTCAATCAGCACATATACCCCTGCCCCGACCAGATAGCCAATCAGTGCAAGCCAAGTGATTTTTTTCATGTACCACATAAACGGGATTTTCTCCATGCCCATCGCTGCCACGCCCGCGGCTGAGCCGATAATCAAACAGCTACCGCCTGTCCCCGCACAATAAGCCAAAAACTCCCAAAACATGCCATCTTGACGAAACAGCTCAAGGCGCGCTGCCTCACCTGCCGCCGCTTGCGCGATACTGGCATCGGTGGTCAGCGGATACATATTCATTGCCCCTGCTACCAAAGGCACGTTGTCCACGATTGAGGATAACAAGCCAATCATGACATTGATGAGATACACATTGCCAAAAGTGGCATCCAGCCATTTTGCTACGTCACCGAGTATGCCCGCAGTGGCGAGTGCTGCCACCGCCAATAAAATACCGAGGAAAAATAAAATACTGGGAATATCAATGCGGCTTAGTACGCCTTCAACCCCGATACGCTCACGGATATAATCATCTTGGTGACGGTGCATGATTTCAGTGACCATCCACAGTACAGCCAATCCAAACAACACGCCGACATAAGGGGGCAAATGGGTAATGGTTTTAAAAATTGGCACAAATGCCAATGCTCCCAACCCCAGTAGTAACACTGTCATGCGCGTTTTTTGACTGATGCTGTCTTGAGCGTTTGATTTGATGGTAGCACGTAGGCTTTCGATACGCTGCTCTATAGGCATACTAGCCAATTCGCTGTCAGATTCTTGTCCACTTGGCAGTACAGGCGCGGTCACGGTTTGACCCTTTAGCTGCATCATCACCAAGCCCATGGGGATTAACGTACATACGATACTTGGGATAAACACATTTGCCATAATGCCTGTTGCTGTAATCTGCCCACCAATCCATAGCATGGTGGTGGTGACATCACCCACAGGTGACCAAGCGCCGCCTGCATTGGCCGCAATCACAATAAGACCTGCAAAATACCATCGCATTTTTTGGTCATCAATCAATTTGGACACCAGTGATACCATCACAATGGTGGTGGTTAAGTTATCGAGTAACGATGAGAGAAAAAAGGTGATAATGGTAATAATGGCGAGTAGCTTACTGGCATTTTTGGTATGGATTTTATCGGTAATCACTCGAAAGCCATCATGCGCATCAATCAGCTCAACAATCGCCATCGCCCCCATCAAGAAGAACAAAATCTCGGCGATTTCTGCTAGATGCTCACGTAACTGCTCGCCGACAAAATGCAAGGAATCTTGATGATTGGCAAGGCTGGCGGTCACCGAATGGTTGGCAACAAGCGTATCGATACCAAAGCTCAGCATTACCCATAATGCAATCGCAGTCAGTAGCGCGCTGGCAGCTTTGTTGACATGGATATTGTGCTCAAAGGCAATCGCCATATACCCTAATATAAAAATCCCTGCTATCACCACGTATAACATTATCGCTACCCCTGTTATGCTAATACCCACATGCAAAATATCTTAACCTTAGTTGGCATTATACGGTAAAATTATCGCCAAATTCTAGCGACACGCATTTTGACCAACCTTTCTCAATTTGCGCCAACTGACAACAGGACAACCCCATGACGACGTTATCAACTACGCCAACTTTAATTATCCCTGCCATTGACCTCAAAGACGGCAAATGTGTCCGCCTAAAACAAGGGCGTATGGAAGACGATACCGTATTTAGTGACGACCCTGTCGCAATGGCAAGCCGCTGGGTAAAAGAAGGCGCTCGACGCCTGCATTTGGTGGATTTAAACGGTGCTTTCGATGGCGTGCCGGTGCATAAAGACGTCGTCACTGCGATTGCCAAAGCCTACCCTAATTTACCCATTCAACTCGGTGGCGGTATCCGTAGCCTTGATACCATCCGTCATTATCTAGAAGCGGGTTTGAGCTATATTATTATCGGTACCAAAGCAGTCGAACAACCTGAATTTGTTGAACAAGCGTGTCAAGAATTTGCCGGTCATATCATTGTGGGTATTGATGCCAAAGATGGCATGGTAGCGACGCATGGCTGGGCAAATGTGACCGATGTCAAAGCGGTGGATTTGGCAAAACGCTTTGCCGATGCAGGCGTATCTTCTATCGTTTATACTGATATCGCGCGTGATGGCATGATGCAAGGCGTTAATGTCGAGCAAACAGTCAACTTGGCAAAAGAAGGCGGTATTCCGGTGATTGCCTCAGGTGGGGTGACGGACTTACAAGACATCGAAAATCTAAAACCCTACAGTGATTATCTTGAAGGTATCATTACAGGCCGTGCCATTTACGAAGGTACTCTCGATATTGCTGCGGCGCAGGCGCTTCTCGATAGCTAAATGATATTCAATTCGCTATATGACGGAAGGTCAGATTAATTCTACCTTCCGTTACTTTTTTGGTTTTAGGCAGGCTGTGTAACCAATGGCGCTGGGTTTGTCCGCGCATGACAATTAGCTGTCCATCTTGCAAGGGAATCTCGACTTTTTCCTTGGTGATGCGGTGCTTAAATACAAATTTACGGGTTGCCCCTAATGAGACAGACGCAATAATGGGCTCATTGCCCAGTTCGCTTTCATTATCGGCATGGTAGCCCATACCATCATCGCCTGTGGGGTAATAATTAAACAAACAGGCGTTAAAATTTGCACTCATCTGTTGCCCAGCCAGTAGCAATTCTATGTGCTGTTTTAATGCCAAAACATCTGCTGTCCAAGGCGTTGCCGTCTTACGTTGTCCAGAATAGTGATAATCGTTTTCACTCATCCACACGATTTGGCGGTGGGTGACATGAGTTTTGCCAAAAAGGGTTACAACGTCATGCTGCCAAGGTAACTGCGTTAAAAAATGCCGATAAAGCGCATTGGGCTCATCAGCGGGGCTGTCAAAAACCTGCCCAAAATCATTGACAATGCCATCGTATGGCAACAAATTCTCGTTGGGGTTGGCGGCAAATAATGTCATGTTAGCTTGTCAACTTCAGCTTTTGAAAAATGAGCTTGGCGCATAATTCTGGTGCTTCAAGTGGCAGTAAATGTCCATAATCATTGAGCACCGTCATTTGCTCATTGGGCACGAATTTATTCCACATTTGGCGCACTTGTTGACTGATAAACATCGACGGCTTACCGATGATTAACTGCACAGGCACTTTGTTGTCGGCAATCAGTTGTTGTAATGGCTTCATAATCAGCGGTGTGCCAAAATAATTGGCGAGCTCTTGCTTGGGTGAAAAACGTAGCGTGAGTTTACCCTGCTCACCTGGCTCTAAACTATTTTTGGCATAGGTTAACAGGTGTTCATCGGTGATACGTTTGTACGCTTTATGACGGCGAAGAAATTGATAATACGCATCCACACTGTGCCAGTCGGCTTGTTTGACTTGAGTGCTTTTAAAGGGTTCTCGGGTCATTTTCACCATGCGTGGCACCAGACTATAAAGCTTGCCTTGCTGATTGGTAAAGGTGACAGGCTCAAGCAAATAAAGCGCGCTAAACAAGTCTGGGCGTTTGGCAGCCGCCATGGTGGTGGCAGTTGCCCCTTGAGAATGCCCGATACCGATGATTGGTTTGTCCTGTGTTTTTTGCAAAAATTCGATTAAGACATCCGCATCTTCTTCACGAGTCATTTTGTCCGCGGTCGGTTTATCGTACCATTCCCCCCGCATGGTTAGCGCGGTGATGTTAAGATGTTGCGCTAAATCGCTCAAGAGTGGCTCATAGACGCCTAAGGCAAAGCCGTTACCGCCGTAAAAATGGGCAGTCTGGCTGGCGGTGGGGTTTTTGATGTTATAGTATTTGGCGTTTTTGCCGTTTAGATTGATGCGTCGTTCTTCCATGCCAATTGTCCTAATTAATCACTTTTTTAGCCACTTTTTAGTGACTAAAAGGTGACTTGGTCACTTGATTATAAGACCCAGTGAAAAGTTATGACTAGGGCGTGTCCCTATTTGGATAATGAGGCTAAAAATAGACTAAATCGCCAGCAAAACAAGGCAAATTGTGCAGATAATATTGGAATATTGTCAAACAATTTAACGCAGTTTTGCCAGATTTAGGCATTTTTAGGCCATTAAAAATACTTTGTTCCGAATTAGGGACACGCCCTAAGCCTTTTGTGACTTGCCATTCACCCTTGCCCTTGGGCGGTATCAAATCTAGCGTAAGTTGGCACTTCTTTTATTTAATCATCTTCCCCAAGAAAACCGCCACTTTGTCTTGCCCACAATTTGGCATACACGCCATTTTGAGCTAAAAGCTGGGCATGGCTACCTTGCTCGACGATTTGCCCTCTATCCATCACCACCAATCTATCCATCGACGCAATTGTCGATAATCGGTGGGCAATTGCAATCACCGTCTTGCCTGCCATCATATCGTTAAGGCTGTCAGTGATGGCGTATTCCACTTCGCTATCGAGTGCTGAGGTCGCTTCATCGAGCAGCAAAATCGGGGCATTTTTGAGCATCACACGGGCGATGGCAATGCGCTGGCGTTGTCCGCCCGAGAGCTTGACCCCTCGCTCACCGACTTGGGTATCCAAGCCGACATTGCCTTTGGCGTCACTTAAATGTTGGATAAACTCCCACGCATGCGCTTGTTTGGCGGCGCTGATGATTTGCTCATCGGTGGCATCTGGGCGACCATAGGCAATATTTTCTCGCACGGTGCGGTGCAGTAGTGAGGTATCTTGAGTGACCATGCCGATTTGTTGGCGTAAGCTTTCTTGGGTGACATCGCTGATATTTTGATTATCAATCAAAATCGCGCCACCATCGACATCATAAAAACGCAGTAGCAAATTCACCAAGGTTGATTTACCTGCCCCAGAGCGTCCCACTAGACCGATTTTTTCACCTGCTTTAATCTCAAGGTTAAAATCATCGAGTAGTTTTTGCTTGGCATCGGCATCATTGGTTTTATTGCCACTGCGACCATAATTAAAATCGACATGGCTAAAGTTGATTTCGCCTTGCGTGATGAGTAAGTCCCTAGCATTCGGCTTATCTACCACGGTATGCGGTTTTGACAAGGTTTTCATACCGTCCTGCACGGTACCGATATTCTCAAACAATGCCGCCGTTTGCCACATTATCCAATGGGTCAAACCGTTAAGACGCATCGCCATCGCAGTCGCTGCCGCAATCGCCCCCACGCTTAGGCCATTGTAATACCACAGGTACAAACCGAGGGCTACCGTAGTACCGACCAACACCACATTAATCAAATGATTGACCAGCTCAAGGCGAGACACCCAGCGCATTTGCTCATGCACCGTACCCAAAAACTGGCTCATCGCATCTTTGGCATAAGTCAGCTCACGGCGAGAGTGGCTAAATAATTTTACTGTCGTGATATTGGCATACGCATCCGTAATCCGCCCTGTCATCAAAGCACGCGCATCGGCTTGGCGACTGGCAGAGTTTTTAAGCTTGGGGATAAAATACGCCACAGTGGCAAAGAACATCACCATCCATAACAGAAATGGGATAAGTAACCAACTGTCCAGGTTAAATAAAATAATGCCACTACTGACAAAATACACCAATACATACACCAGCATATCGGCAATGGTCATAATGGTATCGCGCACTGCAAGCGCGGTTTGCATCACCTTGGCAGACACTCGCCCGGAAAACTCGTCTTGATAAAACTGCATGGATTGACCGAGCATTTGACGGTGAAAACGCCAGCGCATCTGCATCGGGAACACGCCTTGCAAGGTCTGAAAATGAATCAGCGAGCTTAAGCCCACCAAAATCGGGCTGACCACCAACACGGCCGCCATCATTAGCAAACTATCGCCTTTTTCTGCCCACAGATTAGCGGGCGTATAAGCACCCAGCCAGTTGACGATATCGCCAATCCACTTGTACAGTAGCGACTCATACACACCTATCAAGCCTGTCAAGAACATGAAGGCAAAAATCCAACCGCGCAGACCCTTAGTACACGCCCACAGAAACTTCAGAAAATTATCCGTCGGTAGGTTGTAATTGTCTTCTGGATAGACTTCCAGACGATTTTCAAAAAAACGAAATAAACCCATAATTGATTATCAGTAGTTTAAAATTATCTGTGTTATTTTAGCAGATATTGAGGATTGATAGCAGGGTTGCCGACGGCGAGCTACAATCCTTTACATACAAGTAAACAATTTTCAACTTAATCCTTGAGCGGTAGTTATCAAAAATTTTCTATCGCCATAAAAAAGCCATTATCCTAGAATAATGGCTTTTTTTGAGGCTTTTTTTGAGGCTTTTTTTGAGGTTTGTTTAGCCGCTACAATATTGGGTAAAACTACTAAAATAAAGCAATACAAAGACATTCTTATGAAGCTTTATAAAGCTTGTGCGATACATTTTTGCGCTAGATTTATTTTGCGATACATTCATTTTTCGATAGATTGATGATAAGGCGAATTCACGGCGGTTAATTTGCCTTTTTTTATCCACTAATCAAATCGATAAATATCCATACCCAGATTGTAGTGAGCAAAGCTTTCATGCACCACCGACATCACATCCCCTGCCCCCCGCGCAAAAAATACAGGCAGTAAATGTTCGGGCGTTGGGTGATTGTGGCGAGCCAAGCTATGCGTCTGCCAATCAAACATCGTTTTGTCATTGGTTTTTAGCTGATCTATTATCCAGTATTTAAAGGTTTTGGCTTGCGGCTCAATCTGTTGACTGTTAAAACGCACATTGTATAAGTTATGGGTAATACTGCCCGATGCCACAATCAATACCCCTTGTTGCCGTAGCGGCGCAAACAACTGCCCCAGCTGATACAACTGACTGGGGCTAAACCCGTGTGGCAATGACACCTGCACGATTGGCACATCGGCATTGGGGTACATGTGTAGCAGCGGTGTCCAGACACCATGATCAAATGGTTGATTGTCGACCACTTTAACCGCCACTTGCATTTGCGCTAGCTGCTTAGCGATACTTTGCGCAGCGGCTGGATGACCGGCTGCGGGGTACTGGATTTGAAATAACGCTTTAGGAAAACCGCCAAAATCATGCAAAGTGCTAGGGGCTGGATTGGCGTTGATCAGCCACTCGCCACTTTCCCAGTGTGCCGACATGATGATGATAAGCTTTGGCTTGGGCAAAGCTGCACCAAGCTGATGCAGCGCCTGAGTAAATGGTGTATCTTCGATCGCAATCGTCGGTGCGCCATGCGAGATAAATAAACTCGGCAGCGTTGGCTTGTCAATGCTTGCGCCGAATACATCGGTTAATGTTAAACCCTTCATGGCGATCTCCTATTGTTATCACCTAAGATTTTGATTACCTAAAATTTTATTAACTAGGCACTGACAGCTTGTCCGCGATTATCAACGGAGAAAGTACCCGCGCCTGCGACACATAAGTATAAGAAAGCAAAGCTATACAGTACAGCGGCTTCCCCTTGGTTGAGCAGTGGCAACCAAAAATTATCAATACCCGCGTGCATCATAAAGTAAGCCACTGCCATTTGACCTGACAGAATAAAGGCGACAGGACGCGTAAAGTACCCCAAAATCAGTAACACGCCACCGACCAATTCTAACACGCCTGCTAAGCCCATCAGCGAAAACAATTGCAAGCCATCAAACATCGCCACATGCGGCACCCCAAATAATTTTGCCATGCCATGTAGCATAAAAGTGTAGCCCAGTACGATGCGAAGCAAGCCAAGTACATAAGGTTGGTATCGAGAAACATTGTTCATTGTTGTGTCCTATTAGTCTAAAGTTAAAGTCATGAATATATGTGATGACGCCATTATATTGATATCTTATTAAGAGAAAAACACATAAAATATTGATATATTATTTCTTATTAGTTGATAATTGAAATGACGCATTCAAGCGTTAACTCACTTGAAGTATTAACTGACTTAAGGATACACATGGATACGCTCAAAAGTTTGCAGGTGTTTCGCACCATCGTAGAAAAAGGCAGTTTTACCAAAGCCGCTGATGCACTCGATATGTCGCTTGCCATGACCAGCAAACACTTACAACACCTTGAAGCCTATGTGCAAGCCAAGCTGTTACATCGCAACAACCGTAATTTGAGCCTCACTGAAGTCGGTCAACAATACTACGCTGAAGCAGTACACGCCCTAGATATTTTGCAGCAGGCAAAAACCAAGGCACACGATGGCAGTATATTGCCGGAAGGAAAACTGCGAATCATTGCACCGGTATGGTTTGCCACGCCCTATTTTGTCAATCTGCTTGCCAAATTCCAGCAAGATTACCCCAAAATTGAGCTAACGGTTGATTTGGAAAATCGCTTCACCGATTTGATTGCTGCGGGCTATGACCTAGCACTGCGCGGGTGGTCAACACGCCACAAGATAATTTGATTGTCAAACCACTGGGCAAAATAGATTTTTATTATGTCGCAAGTCCGCGTTTTCTTGCGCAGCACGAACCGCCTACGTCTGCAGAGGCGCTCAGTAACTTGCCAGGGATTTTACCCAACTATACGCACATGGCAACCACACTCAAACCCTATAATAGCAGCAATAACACTGTGATGATGGCACAGATGGCGCTGACAGGCATGGGCGCTGCGATATTGCCCGAATGGCTGATTGAGGATGAGATTGCGCAAGGACGACTGGTCAAATTGTTTGAGCAGCCATTTAGCAGCGTATCAATCTATGC
This sequence comes from Faucicola osloensis, assembly GCA_016888885.1. Classification (GTDB taxonomy): domain Bacteria; phylum Pseudomonadota; class Gammaproteobacteria; order Pseudomonadales; family Moraxellaceae; genus Faucicola. The sequence goes on along the minus strand of CP069437.1, from coordinate 1,873,273 downwards.
GGTCTATATGAATCGGGCATTTTTAAATTTAAAAATACGCTTATTAATTGATTTTTTGGGGGAGAACTTAATAAAAAACGATTAGCCTGTTAACTGCTTTTACCCTTTAGGTCACGAGCCTTAGGGTCGAGTAATCAACGAAGCCGGCATTCGACTAGTACAGGTTGTTTGAATTGTACAAGTTGGGTATTGACTATTCCCATTAGTATGCGCATTATCTGATGATGTATTGCAATAATTTTTAATATAACAACAATTTAGTAGAAAAATATTCGTTTAATTTTTCACCAAAATATTTCTTTTGCATCAATTTGGTTCATGTCATGATTTTTATGCGCCTATGATATAGATTTCTTATTTTACACTGCACCAACTTCAATAATTCGATTAATTTTGGTGCAAAATTGAGCGATTTTTAATCTATTTTTCAATTATTTAACTGCCTTTTGTTGTGTTTTTTTTGGCATGAAACTTGATGAATTATTTAATAAGTTATTTATAGAATAATCTGTCAAGAAAATGTCTGCCAACGTGAGGCAAAAACTATTCCATCTTTTGTCATGAATAAGGAGCCAATAATGCCAATTGCCAAAGCATTTGATGAACTGCAACTCGCCGATGGGCAATATAGACACTCGGCACAACAGGTAGGTGCTTGGCTTCAAGAGATGAATTCAGACACGTTAATTAGTTTGAATAACCAAGCATCGGATATTTTTTATCGCCGCGGCGTGACCTTCACTGTGTATAGCGATGCCAGCAACATTGAGCGCATGATACCGTTTGATATCATCCCGCGCATCATTGACATCCAAGAATGGCAAGTGATGGAAAAAGGCTGCCAACAACGTATCCGCGCGCTCAATCAATTTATCCATGATATTTATCACGAACAGACGATTGTCAAAGAAGGCATTGTGCCAAGCGAGTTTGTGTTTAAAAACAGTGGCTACGAGCCGTGGATGCTGGGTATCAACTTGGATAAACCCGTCTATGCCCATATCAGCGGCATTGATTTGATTCGCGACCAGCACGGACAATATTGTGTGCTCGAGGACAACTTACGCACCCCTTCTGGCGTCTCTTATATGCTCGAGAGCCGCAACGTGTCGCAAACCCTACTAAGCAAGCTGTACCAATCTCAATCAGTGTTGCCGGTGGCGGACTATCCAAAACGGTTAAAGGCGTGTCTATCAAGCACCACCAACAAATACGACCCACAAATCGTGGTACTCACCCCAGGACGTTTTAACAGTGCGTATTATGAGCATGCGTTTTTGGCGCGTGAGATGAATGTGCCCTTGGTGCATGGCTATGATTTGATTGTAGAAAACAACCATGTCTACATCCAAGGGGTACGCGGTAAGGTACAAGTGGATGTGATTTATCGCCGTATTGATGACCCATTTTTGGATCCGTTGGCGTTTTTGCCCGATTCAATCTTGGGGGTGTCAGGGCTGATGAGTGCGTATCGCGCAGGCAATGTGGTGATAACCAATGCCCCAGGCACAGGGATTGCTGACGATAAAAGCCTTTATCCGTTTGTACCCAAGATAATTGAGTATTATTTGGGTGAAAAACCGATTTTACCCAATGTGCAAACCTATCAATGCAGTGATGCCGATGAGCTGGCATATGTGCTCGACCATATGTCAGAGTTGGTGATTAAAGAAACGCAGGGCTCGGGGGGATATGGGATGCTGATAGGACCGACGTCAAGCAAAGAGCAAATTGCCGCTTACCGCAAACGCTTACTAGACAACCCAGCAGGGTTTATCGCCCAGCCGACCATTAGCTTGTCCACCAACCCAACCGCGGTTGCCAGTGGCATCGCACCGCGCCATATTGATTTGCGCCCTTTTGTATTGTCACATGGCGACGGTACGGTGGATATTGTACCTGGCGGATTGACACGGGTGGCAATGACCGAAGGCTCATTGGTGGTCAACTCATCCCAAGGCGGTGGGGTAAAAGACACTTGGGTGGTCGATACCGTCAACGGCAAACTCAGCGGCAAACAAGGTCCCGCTCATTTGGGCACCATTCAAACCAACCATGAACGAAAATCGCAATCATCGACTTTATTGGCGTATGAAAATATTAACCATAATCGCTTAATTTTGCTGTTATCAACAGCGAGCTACTTAGTGTGGCTAGGTCGATACAGTGAGCGCTTACGCTACTATGAACAAATCATTACACGGCTGTCAAATGATCAGTGCAGCCAAACAGACGTCGATGCAATCGTGCACAATCTTGGCTTGCCGATTTCAGCCGATGCCGATGCCTTGTATGACTACCTTGCCAACAAAAAGGTACCCGAAACCATTGGCTTTATCGAGCAAAATGTCCAAGACGTCAAAGGCGTTATTGGTAAAGATACGGCTGAACTCTATAACCTCATCAAACGGTTAGCCAATACGGGAGCGTACCGTGCTGCCAGCCTACAGCTCTATGCCTGCAATGCGTCAATGCAACAAGAAAACCCGATTGTGGTCACGTTTTGGCAACTCGGACAATGTTTTGAATCGCTGGACTGTCATATATTGATGAAAAAAGATTGCCGTGAGTGCGTGCAAAAACTTAAAGAAGTTGTTAACACCTTGCCAGAAAACACCCGCTGGCGTGAGCTGGATCGATTGGTCAATCAACTGTTAAAGTCTAATCAGCCCAAAGATTTTCAGTCACTATCGGGCGCGTTTTCAAATATTTTACAGCAAGGTGTATAAGCCAAATCTATTAGATGACTACCATCATTTTGACAAAAATAAGCAGTTAGTGAGAGCACAATGAGACTTATAATCAGCCACCAAACCAATTATTTTTATGAACAACTTGCCTTACGCAGTGTGCAATACATCCGCATGACGCCGATGACACTGCCCCACCAAACCATCCATAACTGGCAAGTGATGCTGCCTAAAGTCGCACAAATGCAAACGGACGGCTTTGGCAACCAATGGCTCACCCTAAGCCGTCACGAACCGCACAATAACTTGCAAATTCAAGCCTTTGGCGAAGTGGAAATTAACGCTGATACCTTATTTATCCCTGACAATCAGCAAGTGCCGTATCAGATTTTTGCCGTACCCACCAAGCTGACCCAATGCTCCGAAGCCATGCGTGAATTTGCCCATGACACGCTTGCGCAGTTTTTGCAAAGTGAGGACATCGATGCCCAGTTAACTATCCTCAAGTCATTGGCAAAAGACTTGCTCAATAAAATGCCCTATACCAAAAGCGTGACCCATGTCGGCACCACAGCAGAGCAAGCGTTTGCGATGGCGGCTGGGGTGTGCCAAGACCATACCCATGTATTTTTGGCGCTGCTACGGGATAAAGGCATTGCAGCGCGCTATGTATCGGGTTATATTTATGAAGCGACCCAAGCGCATATGGCAAGCCATGCATGGGCAGAAGTTTGGCTTGCGGGTAATTGGTACACCTTTGATATCTCTAACCAACATTTTACCCCCAATTGCCATGTTTACATCGCCTTTGGGCGTGACTATGCCGATGCGGCGCCCGTGCGCGGGGTGCGCACAGGGGGCGGTGACGAGCGACTTTATAGTCAAGTCATGGTATCTACAAGCCCCCAATACATACCGCAGCTTAACGCGCAGTTTGCAGCGCAGCAGTAATTTGCCACTATTGATTCACCAATATTTGCTAAACCAGTATTTACTAAAAAGGAACAACCATGACCTATTGTGTGGGTATCCGCCTCAAAGACGGGATGATTTTCGCCAGTGATACTCGCACCAACGCGGGCGTCGACCAAGTATCGATGTTTCGCAAAATGTATCAATACGGCATTGAAGGCGAGCGGTTTTTGGTGCTACAGACCGCAGGCAACTTGGCTACGTCCCAAGCGGTGTTTACCAAATTGGATAACGCCATCAAACTTGCGCAAGAGCGTAATTTGCATACCGTCCCTACCCTGTATGATGCCGCGCAATTGGTGGGTGAGTGCCTGCGAGAAACCACCATCCATGCCCAAACCATTGCACAAGAAACGGATACCAAGTTTAGAAGCAGTTTTATTTTGGGTGGGCAAATCAAGGGGCAATCCCCCGAAATTTATTTTATCTACCCTGAAGGCAATTGTATCAGAGCAACGACCGATACGCCTTTTTTCCAGTTAGGTGAAAGTAAATACGGCAAACCTATTTTAGACCGTTCCATGAATTATGACGCATCACTCAAATCAGCGATGCGAGCCATTTTGATTTCTTTTGATTCAACCATCCGCTCCAACTTATCCGTCGGTATGCCCATTGATGTGTTGGTCTATCACAATGACAGCCTACAGATGCCACAAGGGTATCGCATTGATGAAAACGATGAATACTTTGCCAGCATCCGCCAACACTGGTCAGATGGGCTGAGAAAAATTCTGAATGAACTTGAAGACTCACCGGCGAGCTATTGGCAATAGCCACTGTCACACAGTTAAAAATCAACCCACATCAAACCATCTAGCAGGTTCTTCACTGTGTCCTCGCCTGTCGATTTATACCGCGTTTTTGGTTATACCGTGCTTTTGGTTATACCATTAATGGCATATACCGTTCTTGAAATAATGCGCTCCCATCTATATCAACCTGTCTTAGAAAATTGAGTGGCTATAGTTCAATTGTCTTGCCATAGATAATGCAAATACCTTGGGTTTTTGGTAGGCGGTAATTTTGGTGGGTATGGTATGATGTGATTTTTTATGATTGTTTGGTTGTTATGCTATGCAGCTAACTGATTTGGCACCTTGGGGTGAATCACTCAGAATCGCCGTAGAAGTCATCGGCACCATTGCTTTTGCCTTGTCAGGTATCTTAGCAGGCGTGCGCAAACGTATGGATATGTTTGGGGTGGCGGTGCTGGGATTTTTATCGGCGTATGGGGGTGGTACGCTGCGTGATATTTTGCTAGAGCGGCGACCATTTTTTTGGGTGTCCCAAGAGCTGATGTTATGGCTGGTGTTTGCGCTTTGTATTGTGGTGATGCTAGTCAATAGCCGCCGCCCGTTTCGTATCACGCCTGCGGCGATTCAATTGGCAGATGCGTTAGGGTTGGGCTTGTTTGTCGCCTCTGGGGTACAAGCGTCACTGGCAAGCGGTATGCCGATGGCGGTATCAGTCATCATGGGGATTATCACTGGGGTATTTGGCGGGGTGATGCGTGATATCGCCTGTGGTGAGATGCCCACCGCGTTTTTTGACCATCGTCCGTATGCCATGTGTGCGTTGGTTGGCGGCTGGGTGTATGCGATTTTGGCGGTTTACAGCTCGCTTGCCGCTTGGGTGATTATGTTCATCAGTACCGTCACCACCACAGGGCTACGTATTGCCGCGCTGGCGTTTAATTATCATTTACCCGGTTGGAAAAAAAGCGCCTCTTAGCCAATAGATTGGGTAGCCATCACATTTAGCCATCACTTTTGGTAGTTATCAGATTTGGCTTGCTATCTTTCGGTATCAGCCGTCATTTTACCGCTTACTTTAACAAAGATAACAAACGACACATATTCTCAAACTTTTATGGTCAATAACTCTGTTAAACTTTACCTTGTACTTTGGGGCATATGTGCTTTGGGGCATATGTGCTTTGGTGCATAAGTGGCGATAACCAGCCGCTTTGATAATGACAGAATCAAAAAACTCACTAAAAAAGAGAACAATAATGACAACCGACAACCAAACCGACAACCAAACCGATACCCAGCAATTTCGCAGCGAAAAAGACACCATGGGCGCCGTCAACGTCCCTATAGATGCCTACTGGGGCGCGCAAACCGAGCGTAGCCGCAATAACTTTAAAATCGGTGGCGAAACCTTACCACAGCCGCTGATTGAAGCCATGGCACTGGTCAAAAAAGCCGCCGCCATCACCAATGCCAAATTAGGGCGTATCAGTGATGACAAACGTGACCTTATTGTGCAGGCCGCCGATGAAATCATCAACGGGGCGCTGCGTGACCAATTTCCTTTGGTGGTTTGGCAGACAGGCTCTGGCACCCAGTCAAACATGAATATGAATGAAGTGATTGCCAACCGTGCCAATGAACTTGTCGGTCAGGGCAAAGGTAGTTATCAGCCAATTCATCCCAATGACGATGTCAATCATGCCCAATCTACCAATGACAGCTTTCCCACCGCGATTCGGGTAGCGGCGGCGCGTCAGATTGTCTATCTACTTATCCCTGCGGTGCAAAAACTGCGTAACACCTTAGCAAGCAAATCTGAGCAGTTTGCTGGCATTGTAAAAATCGGACGTACCCATCTGCAAGACGCCACCCCTTTGACGCTAGGACAAGAGTTTAGCGGCTATGTCAGTCAGTTAGATCATGCGCTCATTCGTCTAGATGCCGCGCTACAAGGTCTGTATGAACTGCCTTTAGGCGGCACTGCAGTGGGTACCGGATTAAACGCTCACCCTGACTATGCCGAGCAGGTCGCACAAACCCTAGCTGCGTTGACCGATGTGCCTTTTGTCACGGCGCCTAATAAATTTGAAGCGTTAGCGGCAAGAGACGCTGAAGTTTTTGCCTCAGGTGCCCTAAAAACCTTGGCGGCAAGCCTCAATAAAATTGCCAATGATGTGCGCTGGTTGGCTTCAGGTCCTAGATGTGGGATTGGCGAGCTTAAAATCCCTGAAAATGAGCCAGGCTCATCCATCATGCCAGGTAAAGTCAATCCAACCCAGTCTGAAGCCATGACGATGGTCGTCGCGCAAGTGATGGGTAACGATGTCACCATCAATATGGCGGGGGCATCGGGCAATTTTGAACTCAATGTGTTTATGCCAGTCATCGGCTACAACCTGCTGCAATCGATTCGCTTACTGGCCGATACCTGTGACAGCTTCAATGACCATTGCGCGGTAGGCATCGAGCCTGTGACAGAAAAAATTGATTATTTCCTACACAACTCATTGATGTTAGTCACCGCGCTCAATCGCCATGTCGGCTATGAAAATGCAGCAAAAATTGCTAAAACTGCTTATAAAGAAAATAAAACCTTAAAACAAGTTGCCGTTGAGTTAGGTTTATTGACTGACGCCCAATTTGATGAGTGGGTCAAACCTGAAGCCATGACTGGTCCAAAGTGATTAGTCGAAAGTGGCTAATCAAAAATGATTACTCCAAAGTCATGTGAGCGTTGATGAGGCGTAATCCCCATTGTTTGATGAATCAATTTTGACAAATCAATTTTTATCAGCAAATTTTTAGCCAGATGACAGCCCTCTGGCTAAAAGCTAACTCTCGCATTGTTGGCTATTTACTAAATCGCCACTAGCTCTCTGATGCCTTTTTCTGCCATATCACCGCCCATGCCTTGGGCAATGACTTGCCCCCGTGCCATAACCGTATAATTGTCGGCAAGTTCTTCGGCAAAGTCATAAAACTGCTCGACCAAAATAATCGCCATATCGCCTTGGTCAGCCAAGCGACGAATCACCCGTCCGATATCTTTGATAATCGATGGCTGAATCCCTTCGGTCGGCTCGTCCAAAATCAGCACTCGTGGCTCAGAAGCCAGCGCCCTGGCTATCGCTAATTGTTGTTGCTGACCGCCTGACAAATCACCGCCGCGGCGTTGGCTCATCTCATCGAGCACAGGAAAAATCTCGTACAAATGGTTTGGGACTTTTTTGGCTTTGCTGCCTTTAAACTTTGCCATACCAATCAAGATATTTTCTTCTACGGTTAAGGTTGAAAAAATATCTCGCCCTTGTGGCACATACGCCATGCCTGCGCGCACACGGTTTTCGGGCGATAATTTGCTAATGTCTTTGCCATCGAGCAAAATTTGACCCGATTTAATCGGTAAAACCCCCATCAGGCACTTTAACAGTGTGGTTTTACCCACGCCATTGCGACCGAGTACCACAGAACACTCACCCACAGGCGCAGTCAAACTGACATCGCGCAAAATGTGACTACCGCCATAATATTGATTGATTGTGTTTACTTCTAACATCGCTATCCCCTATCGCCCTAGATATTTTTCGATGACATCGTCGTTGGCTTGTACTTCAGCAAGCGTGCCTTCTGCCAAAATCGCCCCTTGCGCCAATACCGTCACTTGCTCACTGATGGTATCAATAAAGCTCATGTCATGCTCAACCACCACCAAGGTATGGTCTTTTTTGAGCTCCAAACATAGCTCGGCGGTGCGTTCGGTTTCAGCATCGGTCATGCCTGCTACTGGCTCATCGAGCAAAATCAGCTTGGGGCGCTGCATCAGTAGCATCCCAATCTCCAGCCATTGTTTTTGCCCGTGCGACAACAATCCTGCAGGTTTATTGACAAACTCGCCCAAGCGAATCGTCGCTAAAGTCTGATCAAGGGCATTTTGGGCATCCGGGTCAAGCTTGCTAAACAGGCTTTTTTTGACCCGCTTGTCTTTGGGTGCGGCAAGCAGTAGGTTCTCCATGACGGTAAAATTTTCAAACACCGTGGGTTTTTGAAATTTTCGCCCAATGCCAGCTTCGGCAATTTGCTCGGTGGTCATGCTGGCAAGATTGTGGGTTTGTCCAAAATACACTGACCCTTCCGTGGGGCGAGTTTTACCGGTAATCACGTCCATCAGCGTGGTTTTACCCGCACCGTTAGGTCCGATGATACAACGCAGCTCGCCTTCTTTGATGTACAAGGATAAGTTGTTTAAGGCGCGAAATTTATCAAACCACACGCTGACATCTTCCATATATAGGGCAATGCCTTTGCTAAAATCCGCTTCTTGTGACTTGAGCCGTCCGTAGTTGCTCTCAGCAAAGTCATTGATATTATTATCGTTTGTATTCATAACAGACTCTTTGATGTGTTATTAATGGGGTGTTTATGGGGTATTAGTCATCGGGTATAATCAAACTAACTACGGGGTTGCATGCGGTCAGCCTAACGCTGCTGCCACCCTTGAAGCCCCTGCTGCCTAAGATTCTTTTTTTACTGCTATGTTTGTTTCCATATTTTTTACGCTTGGCTCGACCGTTTTTTTGCCATGCGTGATTTTATCCAATAGACCAATAATGCCTTTGGGTAAAAATAAGGTGACGACCACAAACAACCCGCCCAAAATCAATAGCCAAGCTTCGGGATATGCCACGGTAAAGTAAGTTTTCACCGCATTGACCACACCTGCGCCCAATATCGCCCCAATCAGCGTGCCGCGTCCACCTGTGGCGACCCAGACCGCCATTTCAATCGAGTTGACAGGGTTCATCTCACTGGGATTGATAATGCCCACTTGTGGCACATACAACGCGCCAGCAATCCCTGCGATAATCGCCGATAACACCCACGCAGATAGCTTGTACCATAGGGTACGGTAGCCAAGGTATTGCAAACGGTTTTCGCTATCACGCACGGCGCCCAATACGCGACCATACGGCTTGTGCATCAAATAACGCAAGCCAAGGTAGGCAAGCATCAGCACCAATGCTGTGGCAAAACATAGCAAGGTGCGCGTCATGGGAGCAGCGATGTCCATGCCCAAGATGGTTTTAAACCCGGTAAAACCGTTGTTACCGCCAAACCCAGTTTCGTTACGGAAAAATAGGAGTGATGCGGCAAACACCATGGCTTGGGTGATAATTGAGAAATACACGTCTTTGATTTTTGAGCGAAAGGCAAAAAACCCAAATATAAAAGCCACCACTGCCGGCACCAACACGACCAATATCATCGCCCAAGCAAAGTTGTCTGTCCCTGCCCAAAACCAAGGCATTTTATCCCAGCTCAAAAACCGCATAAACTCGGGCAAGCTGTCGCCTGATGCTTGGCGCATCAGATACATACCCATCGCATAGCCGCCAAGGGCAAAATACAAGCCATGCCCAAGGCTCAAAATCCCCGCATATCCCCATACCAAATCGAGTGCCAAAGCTACCATCGCCAGACACATGATTTTGCCAATCAAAGTGACCCAATAAGCGGATAAATGCAGCGCCGAATCGGCAGGCAGCAAGTGCAACCAAGGCAACACCATCAATACCGCAAAACAGCCCATAATTGCCAAGCGACTCACTGGTTTATCTGCAAATAATTGTAAAATACGCATTCTTTCACTCTCCAATGATTACTCGACAAAGCGACCTTTAAGGGCAAACAGACCTTGTGGGCGTTTTTGGATAAATAGCACCACCAGCACCAACAAAATGATTTTGGCAATCACCGCACCCATGCCAATCTCAAGCACCGTGCCACTCACGCCTAGACCTAGGGCTGCCAGTACTGCCCCCCAAATTTGACCGACACCGCCGACCACCACCACCAAGAAAGCATCGATGATGTAGTTTTGCCCCAAATCAGGACCGACGTTGCCCACTTGCGCCAAAGCACAGCCTGCCAAACCTGCCAAGCCAGAGCCAAGCCCAAACGCCAACATATCGACACGCGCCGAGCGAATACCCACCGCGCGCGCCATTTGCCGGTTTTGGGTCACAGCACGTACAAACAGACCAAAGCGGGTGTATTTGAGTAAAAACACCAGTAATAACAATACGATAATGGTAAAACCGATAATGGCAATACGGTTGTATGGCAACATCAAACTTGGGGTCAAAGCGACAGCACCGCTTAGCCATGAAATATTGGAGACTTCGACGTTTTGTGCCCCAAAAATCATGCGAACTAACTGCATCAGAATCAAACTCACCCCAAACGTGGCAAGCAAGGTTTCTAGCTGTCTGCCATACAGCGGACGTATCACCACCCGCTCAATAATCATGCCAATGACGGCGCTCACCAAAAACGCCAGCGGAATCGCGGCAAGGATGTACCAATCGACATAGCCTGCCAAATGGCTTTTAAAAAAACTTTGCACCACATAGGTGGTATAGGCACCAATCATAATGAGCTCACCATGCGCCATGTTAATGACACCCAATAGACCGTAAGTAATGGCAAGTCCCAATGCCGCCAACAACAAAATACTGGCAGTGCTTAAGCCAGAAAACACGTGTCCTGCCCACTCACTGGCTTTGATACGCGATTTGACTTTGTCTTGGGTTGTTTGTAAGGCTTGTTTGAGCTCGGGTGAATGATTAGTTTGTTTTGCCATCGCTTCGATATCGGCTAACACGTCGGGACTGTTACTAGACGCCAAGGTTTTTAATGCCGCAATCTGGGTCATCTCATCGCCCGATTGCAAATCCATACGCGCTTGCAGTTGCGCCAATGCTGCTTTTACCGTACTGTCTTTTTCATTGGCATAAATATCGGCAACGGTTTTTTTATCGAGTGTGGCGATATTGTCGGCTAGGATATCCACCGCTTTAAGGCGCTCGCTGGCATCGTCGGATTTGAGTTTGGCTTTGGTTTGCCCTAAGGTCAACGCCGAACGCAGCGCGTTATTGAGTGTGACTTGGTTTAGGTCGCTTGGCCAATTGCTTACCAAAGTATGCGCAGGATAACTGTAGAGTTGGTCGGTATTTTCTAGGGTATAGACATTGCCGGCATCATCACGGTACAGCTCGTCTTTGTTAATCAGCTCGACCAGCTTGTCATAGGATTGGCTGGTGCCTGTCCAGTTGTTGAGCATGGCTTGACGCCCTGCAAAATCGGCGGCTACGAATTTTTGAATATCATCGCCTGCGCTGGCTGTCGTGCTTGTGGCTGCCGTGCTTGTGGCTGCGGTAGTTGGGGCTGCTGTGGCTGCTGTAGGGGTCATCGTAGTTGCCGAAGCGGTAGTTGCCTGTGCATTACTCACGCTTGGCAACGCAATGCCCATCGTGGTCGCTAGCGACATGCCGAGCACAATTTTTTTACTTTTTTGCAAAAACTGCCCGAGAGAATGATTACCATTGAGCATGATGGTCGCTCCTTAGTTTGTATGATTAGTCTTTATGATTAGGCCATCTGTTTGGTGGTGTGACGGATCAATGTTTAAATCAATCAATGTTTAAATCAATAAAAGGTGAAATCGTAAAATTTTGGCAAAAAAATAAGCCATACCAGCTGGGGTATTGATGCGCGGTATGGCTGTCACAACATCGATTGTTAACTTCATTCAAGCTGATTTGAAAGGCTTATTTCGTCATGCTTATTTTGGGATATAAGGACTCCAAGGTTCAGCTTTAATGACATCTTTGGTTTTGTAAACCACATCAAACTGACCATCGGCACGGATTTGCCCAATCATCACAGGTTTGTGTAAGTGGTGATTTTCGGCATCCATGGTTAGCGTGTAGCCCGATGGCGCGGCAAAGCTTTGACCTGCCATGGCAGCACGGACTTTATCCACGTCGGTGGATCCCGCTTTTTCAACCGCTTGCTTCCACATATTGATACCCACATAGGTGGCTTCCATTGGGTCATTGGTCACTACTTTATCGGCATTTGGTAGTTTGTGGTCAATGGCGTATTTTTTGTAAGCATTCACAAACTTGATGTTTATAGGGTTTTTGAGCGATTGAAAGTAGTTCCATGCTGCCAAGTGCCCAACTAATGGGGTGGTGTCGATACCACGAAGTTCTTCTTCACTCACAGAGAATGCCATCACAGGAATATCCGCCGCTTTGATGCCTTGGTTACCAAGCTCACGATAGAAGGGGACGTTTGAGTCACCATTGATGGTGGAGATAACGGCGGTCTTTTTACCCGCTGAGAATTTTTTGATATTACCCACGATGGTTTGGTAGTTGTTAAAGCCAAATGGGGTATATTCTTCCATGATGTCGCTCTCTGCCACGCCTTTAGACTTTAAGAACGCCCGTAAAATCTTATTGGTGGTACGGGGATACACATAGTCAGTACCCAATAGCACGAAGCGTTTGGCACCGCCGCCTTCTGGTGACATCAAGTATTCAACCGCAGGAAGGGCTTGTTGGTTGGGCACGGCGCCGGTATAAAAGATGTTTTTGGACTGCTCTTGTCCTTCGTACTGCACAGGGTAGAATAATAAGCCGTTTAATTCTTCAACCACAGGCAACACAGACTTACGAGAAACCGATGTCCAGCAACCAAAAATAACCGCGACTTTGTCTTGTGTTAGTAGCTGGCGCGCTTTTTCGGCGAACAATGGCCAGTCTGAGGCAGGGTCAACAACCACAGGCTCAAGTTTTTTGCCCATCACCCCACCTTTGGCATTGATTTCGTCAATCGCCATCAATGCGGTGTTTTTGAGCGATGTTTCAGAGATTGCCATGGTACCTGAGAGTGAATGCAAGATACCCACTTTGATGGTATCGCCATTGCTCGGGGCAGGTGCACTACCGGTGGCAGCAGTGGTTGACGTGCCACTGGCTGGTTTGGCGTCACTTGATGATTGCGGTTTTGAACAACCTGTCAACATCATACTGCCCGTTACCGCTAGGGCAACCAAGGATCTGCCAAATGCACGACGGCTTAATTGACGCTCAGTCGTGGTTAGCTCGGTGGTTTTTTTGTCTAACATGTGTCACTCCTAAAATAGATGGATTGCCGTTTTAAGGTAGGGCGTAACGGATAGGCTTTGGCTATCGGTCGCGGGTTGTCTTAACTGACTATAGTGACAATTCAATTAGTGTGCCAATCTGCATGTTAAAAGCTATTTTTGAAAATTTTATCAATTAAATCAAAAGGTTGAATTGGTATAGTTAAAATCAGTTATTTTAAACAATCGTCCATTGGCTAAATGCTGCTACTAGGTAAAAATGGGCAAACTTTGGCGACCTTAACGATTTCACCAATCTGATAAACTGGCATGGTTTTTTGCACTATTACCATTCATCTAGTGTTCCTCTGGCATTGCTCTAGCATTCAGCTAACATTGACTGACGCTAAATAACGCTTTATCGCCAGTGTCTTTATGACATTAGCCAATTTGTTGCATAAAAAAAGTGCAAGCCAGACAGCTTGCACTTTTTATCAAAAATGTTGTTAATCTCTAGTTAATCCCTAGTTAGCCAATACCAGTGCCATGCCCAATGCCGCTATAATTGAAGGTAGCCAAGACAGCTTGGGATGCGCATGGGATTGTGCTTTTACCCAATTCATCACCCCTGCACCCACAGCAAACAAGGCGGACATCGCGGTTATCATGCCTAAGCCAAAGCCTTGACTCACGCTACTGACTGGCATCTCTACGGCATGCGCCATACCATGAAATAGCGTCAAACCAAATAAGCTGATCGCCATCATGAGCGAAAAGCTTTTTTGATTGGCTTGTGCTAGCTTGGTGCGCTGCACCAAAACTGCGACCGCTGTCATCACCACCGATAGCAAAATCGCACCTTCAATAATCGATGAGCCAATCGCCACATGAGCTAGTTGCACCAAAGCAAAGCCTAACAGTAAGCTCGTCACCAACAAGCCTAGACCCAGTTTTTTGTGACGGGCAAACACCATGCCCATGCCAACCGCAAGCACCACGTGGTCAAGACCTGAGATAGGATGCATGAGCCCTGCGGTAACGGCAGCCATTAAATCCACCGAACTTGCACCTGCATGCTGGGTTAAACCATGACCGACATGCGCCACTGCCACACTTGAAAGGCTCGACAGGCTAAAAAGCGCGGTTGCCAACGCCGTTTTTTGGGTTGTTTTTTGGGTTAAAGTTTTCATTATGTCTCCTTGATTTTATCGCATTTTTTACATATTTTCGCTTGAGCTTGGTAAATGTTGTACCGGCTGTGACGGAATCTCTAGCGCTCTTAGCATGCCCTGTTGTTGGATAAATTTGATAATGTCATCCAAACCATCTTGAGTTTTCATGTTGCTAAACACAAACGGCTTATCGCCGCGCATTTTTTTGGCGTCTTTATCCATAATCGACAAATCCGCGCCCACAAGTGGCGCAAGGTCAGTTTTATTGATAATCAGCAAATCTGATTTGGTAATCCCGGGTCCACCTTTGCGGGGGATTTTGTCGCCTGCACTCACATCAATCACATAAATGGTCAAATCCGACAACTCTGGGCTAAAGGTCGCCGCCAAGTTATCACCGCCCGACTCAATGATAATCAGCTCAAGACCGTCAAAGCGATTTTGCAAGGTGGCCACGGCATTAAGATTAATCGACGCATCTTCACGAATCGCCGTGTGCGGACAACCGCCCGTTTCCACCCCAATAATCCGCTCAGCGGGCATGGCATCGTGGCGGGTCAAAAACTCCGAATCTTCTTTGGTATAAATATCGTTGGTAATCACCGCCATGTTGTACACGTCTTTGAGACGGCGACATAGACTTAAGGTCAAAGCGGTTTTGCCAGAGCCAACAGGCCCGCCAATGCCAAGGCGTAATGGGGATAAGCGAGGCTGTTGGGTTGGGGTTTTTTGGGTAAAGCCAGTCATGATGTTTCCTTGTGATTGATGTTAAAGACGGGTTGTTAAAGACATGGATTTTAGGAACGAAACAGACGACTATATTGTTGTTCATGATGACAGGATAATTCTGCCAACGACGGTACAGACGCTGATAGTTGCAAGTGGTTGATTAAAATCAGTAATGTTTGGGCATGCTGCTGTGCCTGTAAAAATTGTGGCGCAATGTCTTGTAGCTTAGCCATAACAGCTTGCTGATGATGGATAGCTGTCAATGCGGTTTTGACTTTGATGGCTTGCGTTTGGCAAAGCTTGGCAATCGGTTCATCCATCGCTTGCCCCAATTGCCAAATAATGCGTTGCCCTGCCATTTGTCCCATCGGTAAGGTTTTGACAATCGCTAAGGTCAGATTTTCCATTTGAGCAAACGCATAAGTCGTCAAGCTATCGGCTATCGGCAGTTGCCAAAAATACGCCAAGCGAGCGAATAACGGTAAATAGCCTTGCGCTATCCAATCTTGTGGCATTGCAAGGTAGAGCACGCCATCGAGCCAAGCACAAAATGCCTGCGCCAATTGTTGACTCTCTAATAAAAATTCATGGCTATCACGGCTTGCCCCATAAAAATTGGCTAGACTATCCACCAAGCTTTGGTGATTTTTGTACGCTGATAGCTGCATCATACTTGCCATCAGCGGCAATTCAAAATTGAGTAAGACCTCTTGTTGATACGCTTGCAAAAACGCCAAACTACTGGCTTCATCATGGATAAAGCCTTG
Organism: Faucicola osloensis; assembly: GCA_016888885.1. Classification (GTDB taxonomy): domain Bacteria; phylum Pseudomonadota; class Gammaproteobacteria; order Pseudomonadales; family Moraxellaceae; genus Faucicola. The sequence goes on along the minus strand of CP069437.1, from coordinate 1,857,253 downwards.
CTCAATGGCAGACTCCACGCCTTGGGAATAGGTATAACTACCAATCGGCAAATTGCTCGACGCCAGCATCATCAGCTTAAGCAATTGTTGGGGCGGCGTCTGTGTGAGGTGCGACGTTGTTGTCATCGTTTTCATGAAAAAAACGTGGCTTTGGTTAAATCGCCGACGATTGTGCTTTGCGTGTCGGCATGGCTTAACCGATTATCATGCCCATGTGAATGCCCGCCATGCCCATACGCCCCTGTTTCTGGTTCAAAAGCGTGTTCCACTTCGCTCACGGTTAAGCCTAACTTCACCAGCATATCGGCAAGCACATAATCGGGCTCAAAGTACAAGGCATACTGCGCTTGACCCTGCTCAACGAGCATCAGTGGTACATGACGATTGCCCAAATGATAGGCTCCGCGCATCAGTTCGAAGGCATTGTCGGCGGTGACTTTGGTGAGGGTTTGCGGTTTGGCAAAAATTTGTATCATGTCGCCTGACGCATTTTGTACCACATCACCATCTTTTAACGTGCCAGTACGGGGCAAATCTATGCCAATGGCTTCACCATTTTGCAGGTTCGCACGAAAGCGTGACCGCTGGCGTGTGTCGAAATCGAGCTGCAAAAACTGTCCGTTTTGTTGTTGCGTTGCCAATATCGCTGTTTGTTCAGCGGTTGGTTGTTCGAGACGTTGGGTAAAAATTTTCATTGGTAGCCTTTTAAAATAAAAAATACCGCTGTGCCATTGGCAGCACAGCCGACGGCTCGCAAGTGAGAAGCTCACCATCGGCACGTACTTCATAGGTTTCTGGGTTAATCGACATCTCCGGGCAATAGCTATTAAACCGCATATCTTTTTTGCGAATGTTACGAATACCCTGCACAGGGCGAATCACTTTTTGCAAGCCAAGTTTGTGTTGGATATTGTTGTCAAAGGCAATTTTGGATACAAAGGTAATACTGGTTTGGTGGGTGGCTTTGCCAAGGCTTGCGAACATCGGACGATAATGCACCGGCTGCGGGGTTGGAATGGAGGCATTGATATCGCCCATCGGGTAAGCGGCGATGCTACCACCTTTTAAAATCGTGTCAGGTTTGACCCCAAAGAATTTGGGCGACCATAACACCAAATCCGCCCATTTACCGACTTCTACCGAACCGACTTCCTCGGCAATACCGTGGGTAATGGCAGGATTGATGGTGTATTTGGCAATATAGCGTTTGATGCGAAAATTGTCATTTTCTGTCACTGTATCTTCGGTCACTGTATCTTCGGTCACTGTATCTTCGGTCACTGGGTCGATGTCATGAAGCTCAATGTTAGACGCATTTTGGCTCACTGTATCGGGTGCTAAAAATCCGCGTTGGCGTTTCATTTTATCCGCCGTTTGCCAAGTGCGGATAATCACCTCGCCCACCCGTCCCATCGCTTGCGAGTCGCTACTCATCATCGAGATTGCCCCCAAATCGTGCAAAATATCTTCAGCGGCGATGGTTTCTTGGCGGATACGGCTCTCAGCAAAGGCGATATCTTCGGCAATCGCAGGGCTCAAATGGTGACAGACCATCAGCATGTCGAGATGCTCATCGATGGTGTTGATGGTAAACGGACGCGTGGGGTTGGTCGACGACGGCAACACATGCGGCTCACCAATCGCACGCAAAATATCAGGGGCGTGCCCGCCGCCTGCGCCTTCGGTATGAAAGGTGTGAATACAGCGGTCTTTAAAGGCATTTAGCGTGCTTTCTAGATAGCCACTTTCGTTGAGCGTATCGGTGTGAATCGCCACTTGCACATCATACTCTTCGGCAACGCTCAAGCAGTTATCAATCGCTTGCGGCGTGGTGCCCCAGTCTTCATGCAGTTTTAGCCCGACCACGCCCGCTTCGATTTGCTCGACAATCGGCTGCGGCAAGCTGACATTACCTTTGCCCAGTAGCCCAATGTTCATGGGCATATCATCAAGGGCTTTGAGCATGGTTTCGATATGGTATTTGCCGTTGGTGCAAGTGGTGGCAAGCGTGCCTTGGGCAGGCCCTGAACCACCGCCAATCATGGTGGTCACCCCAGACATCAAGGCAACTTCCGCTTGCTGTGGCGCGATAAAGTGAATATGGGTGTCAATCCCGCCCGCGGTCAAAATTTTGCCTTCACCTGCAATAATCTCGGTGCTTGCGCCAATGGCAATGGTGACATTGGGCTGAATATCGGGGTTGCCCGCCTTGCCAATCGCCCAAATTCGGCTGTCTTTTATCGCCACATCAGCTTTATAAATCCCGGTATAATCCAAAATAAGCGCGTTGGTAATCACGGTATCAGCCACTTCGGCAAACGGGCGCTGCCCTTGCCCCATGCCGTCACGAATCACTTTGCCACCGCCAAATTTGACCTCTTCACCATAGCTGGTAAAGTCTTTTTCCACTTCCAGCCACAGCTCGGTATCAGCTAGACGCAGTTTATCGCCCACGGTTAAGCCAAAATGCTCGGCATACATTTGGCGGGGTACGGTTTTTTGTGATTTCGGTAAACTTGCGGTATCCACAGATGTGGTGGCTTGCCCCATCACCCGCCCAGCAAACCCAAAAATCGCCTTGTTGCCACCAAACTCGACCAGTTCAACTGTTCGCGCTTGCCCTGGCTCAAAGCGCACTGCTGTACCCGATAAGATATTTAAGCGAAACCCAAGCGCCTTGTCACGGTCAAACGCCAGTGCGTCATTAGCCTCGGCAAAATGGTAGTGAGAGCCGATTTGAATCGGTCTGTCGCCGGTATTTTTGACCAAAATAGTTTGGACGGCGCGCCCTTCATTTAGGATAATGGCTTGGTCTTTTAGCTTATATTCGCCAACTTTCATGGTTTACCCCTTATACTGTTTAAATTACACAATCGGTTGGTGAATGGTCACCAGTTTGGTACCATCGGGAAAGGTGGCTTCCACTTGCACATCGTCAATCATTTCAGCGATGCCATCCATCACATCCTCAACCCTAAGCCACGTGGTGCCTTCGCCCATCAACTGTGCCACTGTTTTGCCTTCTCTTGCCCCTTCGAGTACCAACATACTGATATAGGCTATTGCTTCTGGATAGTTAAGTTTTAAGCCACGTTGTTTGCGGCGCTCGGCAACCAGTCCTGCGGTAAAAATAAGTAATTTATCTTTTTCGGCGGGGGTTAAATGCATGGGTTACTCCAATTATTTTTTTAGTGTTAAAAATTAGACCGTCACTGCCATTAGGTTGCCCAAATTCGGGGCAAATGACTGGCTTGTTGCCACATTAAAGTGCGAATTTCATCACGAACTGCACCAAAACTGTCAAAACATTGGCGGACATCATCCCCCAAATAGCGAATAATCATCACCTCCCCTGTTTGGGTGCAAGAGACAGGTAAGCTATGGTGGTCGATAAATAAACGTAATTGCTTGACCCAGTCAATCAGCTGTTTTTGGGCAGCAACACTTGGCACAACCCATAAGCTGGCAAAGACGCTATGGTTATTGAGACCTACGGGTGAGCGATACCAATCGTGTTCGGCACAGTGATGTAAGGTATCAGCAAGCAGCAATTTGGGCTGCTCATCCACGCGCCAAAACAGGTTTGATAACCGCATCTCGCCTGTACTGTAGCGCTCGCCATGATGCTCTCGCCCTAACAGGTTAATCTCCCAAGCGATAATACTGGCAGCTGGGCTGATAAAAAACTGATTGGTGGCATTGGCAAAACTTGCGTTATAAAAACAGTTTTCTTGCGGTAGCCATTCAAAACGGCTGTCATCTTGCAGATAAACCGTGACGTTTTGAACAGCGCAACTAGTTGAATTTTTTTGGGTTCCTTGGTTTTTTTGGGGTTTTTTGGTTAGTGGACTATCATCGGTTTGCTTGTTAGCGGTGTAACTTGGTAAATTACCGTACCATTTATTTGCCCCGGGCGTGGTAATCACGGCGTGGGCGTGATGTTTTACGCCAATGTCAATATCGAGCTTATCGCCTAAGGCGATGCCCGCGGGCGGATACAGCATGATGACATGACAAATACCTTGCTGTTCACCGCTTTCAGGATACAAGGCTTTTTGTACCCGCAAGGCGCCTTGGTGGTGGCGTTGTACCAAATTGGTACGAGCATGCTCACCCGCATGTTGGGTGTCAAAAGCTAAGGTAAGTACTGAGTGCCAAGCCATATCTATCTAACTATATGAAAAATATATGGTTTTATAGAATGCAAGGGCTGTGCCACATTGAGGTATTGAGCATTGATACCAACATGGTGAGGCCCAAATCAGGGATGTTTACACAGTGTTGGGCTGTTATTAGCCTTGAGCATCGACTTCTGTCAGTTGCCGATGACGCTGCATGGGCAATTTGATAGAGTTTAGGAGGGTGGCTAAAAGGATTAATACCATCCCTGAGTACTGCATGCCATTGAGCGATTGGTGCAGTAATACGATCGACAATACAATCGCGGTAAACGGTTCAAACACGGTGAATACCGAGGCTTTAGTCGCAGGGAGTTTATGTAAGGCTGACATATACAAGAAAAACGGAATCACGGTACCCACTAGGCTTAGCCCCATCACCCACAACCAAGTAATGGCAGGCATGGTAAACGCTTTGGCATAAGTTTGATAGGTCATCGGTAGCAATAATAAAGCCATGGCACTAATCACCACTGAGCTAAAAAACACCAAGGTCGGTGGATAGTGTTTGTGTAAGGCTTTTTTTCCTAAAATGCCATACAGTGAATAGCACACCCCAGACAATAGACCAAACACAATCCCCCAACTCAATGTAAAGTTCTCACTCAGCGTTGTCAGTGCCACGCCTAATACCGCGATGCAAGCTAAGGTAAATGATTTTTTTGTTATCGGTTCTTTTAATAAAAAAAATGCCAGTACCAAACTAAAAATCGGCGCCGTATATAGTAGCGATACCGCAATGCCCGCCCCCACAAAATTGACCGCGATAAAATAGCAAACCGTCATGCCTAGCACGCCAATCAACGATTGCAGGCTCAACTGCAATACCTCGCCGACTGATAACTGCCTAATAGATGTCCACAACGATGGCAATAACATCAGTAGCATCATAGCAGCGGTCACCACTCTTAAAATGGCAATTTGCACACTATCAAAACCCAGTTGATGTAGATAGGTAGTAAAGATACCCAGCGTGCCCCAACAGATAGCCGCCACAATGACTTGCAAGCCACCCATCGTCGCATGATTGCGCGTGTTAGGGGATTGGTTGGTAGCGAAAGCAGGTTTACGAGTCACTGGCAATTCCTAAAAAATGGGGGATAAAAAAAGTGATTCTAGCAAACAAGGTTGGCTAAAACCACTTTGGAAAAAACTTAAATTAACTTCATGGGGTTATTGATAACCGTGGTTAATCAATTATTTTTCTAACGTCTTTTTAATGTTTTTCTAACGTCTTTCTAACCTTTTTCTAACATCGACACACTATCGGATTTTTTATACATCACCGTTGCTACCAGTGCAATGACGCTTGCTATCACCAATAACCAAGCTGGCGCGATTTGACTGCCTGTTTTGCTCATTAACCAAGTTGCCATCAACGGGGTTGTGCCGCCGAGTAGGGCATTGGCTGAGTTAAAGGTGAAAGCAAAACCTGAATAACGCACCTCAACTGGGAAAATCTCGCTTAAAAATGCCGGTAGTGTACCGTCATTGACAGATAATAACAGCGAGAATACCAGTTGAATCAAAACAATCGTTAAAAACCCACCCATGCTTAGCATATGAAACAAAGGCACTGTCAACGCGATAAACAACACAGATGCGATAATCAGCATAGTTTTGCGACCGTATTTGTCTGACAGTTTACCCATGGTGAAAATCATACCGATATAAGCGACTAATGAAATGGAGGCAGCTAGCAACGACTGCGTTTCATTGATGTGCATTTGGGTCGATAAATAAGTCGGCATATAGCTTAGGATTAAGTAAAAAGCTACCGCATTCAAACTACATAACATAAAGGCAATACACAAGGTTTTTTTATGGTTGGCAAACAAATTTTTGATTGGCACAGGTTTTTCAATGGTGCTTTCTTCAAACGCCTTAAAAGCCGGGGTTTTTTCAAGATTCAACCGCATATATCGACCCACTAGACCCAGTGGTGCAGCCAATAAAAACGGAATACGCCAGCCCCAAGTTTGTACAAAGTCAGCATCCATAAAGGCGGTCATAGCTGCCGCAATCAGCGAACCTAATAATAGACCGGCCGATGTACTGGCAGGTACGATACTGGTATAAAACCCTTTTTTGTCGGGCGGCGCATACTCTGCCATAAATGCTGATGCCCCTGCATACTCTCCTGAGGCTGAAAAACCTTGAATCATGCGCAGCAGTAACAACAACACAGGCGCTAAGATACCAACGGTGGCATAGCTTGGCAACAATCCGATTAAGAAAGTAGCACCCGACATAATCAAAATCGACCAAGATAAAGCCGCTTTTCGACCGTATTTATCGCCAATATGTCCCCAAAAAATACCTCCAAACGGACGGACAATAAAGGATAACGCAAAAATTGCATAAGTTGACATCAATGCGACGGTTGCATCGGTTTTAGCAAAAAATACGCTAGCGATGACAGTGGCAAAATAGCCATACGATGCGTAATCAAACCACTCGACAAAGTTACCAATAAAACTGGCTTTGGCGGCTTTTTTGAGTAACACAGGATCTTTAACATACGGCTCAGCAGCTGGTTGTTGCATTGCTACGGCAGTGGGTGAAAGTGCAAAAGTTGTCATTTAATTTCCCCTTGGTTGGTAGTAAGTCATGCTAAAGTAAGCTAACTGATAATGTTATGCGCAGGACCATAGGCGAAGCCTGTGATATTGTCAGCGCCTGTTTCAGTTAAAACCAAAATATCATGTTCACGATAACCGCCTGCCCCTGCCATACCTTCTGGAATCATAATCATCGGTTCCATTGAGATGACCATATTTGGCTCAAGTACCGTATCAATGTCTTCACGCAGTTCTAACCCTGCTTCACGGCCATAATAGTGTGACAACACGCCAAATGAGTGCCCATACCCAAAGGTGCGGCGGTCTAAAATGCCATATTCGGCATAGATTTTGTTGAGCTCTAAGGCGATATCACAGCAACGAACGCCAGGTTTGATGAGTTTTATGCCTTCTTCATGCACTTTGCAGTTAATTTCCCAATAGTTGAGCGTGGCTGCATCAGGTTCACCAAAATACAGCGTACGCTCTAGCGCCACATAGTAGCCTGCAATCATCGAAAAACAGTTTAAGCTTAAAATATCATTGCGCTGCACTTTGCGATTGGTCACAGGATTGTGTGCGCCATCGGTGTTGATACCTGATTGAAACCACGTCCAAGTATCCATGAGCTCGACATGCTCAAAGCGTTGCCCGATTTCTCGTATCATCGCTTGCGTAGAGGCTAACGCTACCTCATATTCAGGAACCCCTTCATGCACGGCGTTGACGAGCGCTGCCCCACCAATGTCACAAACCTGTGCACCTTGCTTGATAAGGGCGATTTCCTCGGCTGATTTCACCATTCGCATTTTCATGCAAGCTTGGCTGATATCGACAAATTCGACATTGGGCAAGGCGTCTTGTAGTTTTTTCAAACGTTCGATGGGTAAGTGGTCGTATTCAATCCCCACTCTGCCTTTATTTTTGATTTGACTTGCCACGGCTTTAAAGTAGTTATCACGTTGCCAGTCGGTATAGACGATATTGTCATCGCCCATGGTACGTCGCCAAGGCTGTCCACCGTCGATATTGGCGGATATAGTCACTACTTTGTCTTGGTCAATGACCAGACCATAGAAGCGTCCAAAGGAGCAATATAAGAAGTCTGCATAGTAGTTGATATTGTGATAGGAGGTGAATAACACGCTATCAATGTCGCTTTTTGCCATATAGGCTTTAAGCTTTTGTTGGCGGTTTTGGTATTCTTGGGCGCTAAAAGTCGGCTTGACCTTCTCGCCATTTTTGATTTGGATTAAGCTTGGCATGCTAAGTGCAGTCTCTAGGCTACCCGCTTTATTTATCATATGTTCAACTGACTGATTCATTGTTTGCGCCTCACGAGGTTTAGGTTGATGTTAAGAAGTTCTTTACTTTCCACATCCCTCATCATACGCAAATTTAAAAATTCAGTTTTTCATAAGACGACATTTTTTTGACTAATTACGACAACACGGCTTGTCCATTCATACTCTATTTATGACAGCGAATATTAAAAAAATTGGTTTTTTATTGATTGATGGCTTTACCATGATGGCTTTTAGCAATGTCATCGAGCCGTTACGAATGGCAAACTATGTCAGTAGTCAGCCGGTATATAGCTGGATTATTAGTGGTTTTGCAGGGCATCAGACGAGTGCCAGTAATGGGGTACAAGTCACTCATACCGCTGAAATCAAACATCTATTTGATTGTGAACTCGTGTTTATCTGCGGGGGATATGAAGCTGAAAATTTAATGACAGACGCGCTAAAGGGGATTGTGGAGCGTTTAGCCGTTCGGGATATTGCGTTAGGGGGGCTTTGTACAGGGGCAATAGCGCTTGCGAATGCAGGATTGTTAGCCAATCAATCAGCCTCGCTGCATTGGGAAAATGTTACGCTGGCTCAGGAACAATTTGGCAATGTAAAATTCTTAAACCATATTTTTACCATTGGTAATCGGCTCTATACCTGCTCTGGCGGGGTATGTGCGCTTGATATGACCCTGCACATCATCAAACAGCACTTTGGGCGAGAAATTGTTGAAAAAATTCAAGACATGTTTGTCATCACCACTATCCGAGAGCCGGCGAGCATCCAACATTTACCCAAACCAAAGAGCCTCAGTCATAGCTACGCCCATGTCATCGATGCTATCACGTTAATGAAAACCAATATCGAAGAACCGCTCACGCTAGCGGACATTGCTAAATACGTCGGCATCTCTGAAAGACAACTACAGCGGCAGTTTGCCAAACAACTAGGGGTCTCACCCCAACAGTATTATCTTAATTTACGATTAGAGCATGCTAAAAACCTACTCCAACATACCACCATGCCAGTGACCACCATTTCAATGGCGACGGGCTTTTTTAATCTGGCATCTTTTTCCAGAGCCTTTCAACGGCAGGTTAATATGTCAGCCAGTGATTTTCGAAAAACGCTATAAGGGTTAATGCGTCTTGTGCCCTTGCTTAATCAGGTGGTTGCTTTTATTATTTAAAAACTTATTCATCCCACTGCCAATGAATGGCTAACTGGTCTAACACGGTTTTGACTTGTGGTTGATGTGACGCATCGCCCTCTAGCTTGACTAGCACAATAAACCCATAAGTAGAATCGTCTTTGCTGCTTACGGTAGCCTTGATCTGATGGTGCTTTAATAACTCATTGACAGCCATCACGGTCGCTTGACGTTTTAGTGCAGGTTTAAATACTTTACCCACGGCGGTTAAGGGTAATGCATCGATCACGTAAATGGCTTTAGGAATTGCCGCTTTTTCGCCAATATTTTGTTGGCAAAATTGCATGAGTTTATCAGTATCTAAGTTAACACCCGGCTTAGGGGCAACGAATAAAACAGGTAACTCGCCTGTATAGCTATCAGGTTTACCAATGGCAGCACACCCGGCTACCCCGTCATACTGATAAACGACTTCTTCGATCATTTTTGGGTCAATATTGTGTCCACCTCGGATAATTAACTCTTTTTTTCTACCCGTCAAAAAAAAGTAGCCGTCTGCATCCTGATAGCCCAAATCGCCTGAATTAAACCAAGTTTGATTGTCCGTGTCAGTTACCCAAATCCCCTGATTTTGCTGCGCCAAATAATAGCCGACAAACACATTATCGCCGCGAATACAAATATTACCCACCTCGCCTGTGTTGGCAACTCGCACAAACTTGCCATTATCATCAAGCATCATCACTTGCATAGGCTGATACGGGAAGCGTAGCCCTATTGAACCAATTTTCTTCTCCCCAAATCTTGGGTTGGCTGAACTACCACAATTACCTTCCGTCATACCGTACGCTTCAATGATTTGCACGCCTGTTTGTTTTTCAAATTGCTTAAATACTTCTATCGGCATAGGGGCTGCCCCACACAAGCAGTGTTTTAGACTCGCAATATCATGGTCGCCAACTGGTAGATTTAATAATCCAGCAAACAGCGTGGGCACACCACTAAAAAAATTCACGCGATAATACGCAATAATCGCCCAAAAATTTGCCATAACCGCATCGCCGCGATAACCCTCTGGCGAAACTAGCAGAATTTCACCACCCATCGATAACGGTAATAATCCTGTAACCATGACGGCATTGACGTGAAATAGGGGTAGTCCGCACAGCACGACATTGCCCTGATTTAGCATGTCATCACCAAACAATGCCCGTGCCTGTAAGACATTGGCGACTTCATTTTTATGATTACGCATGGCGATTTTGGGCATGCCAGTTGTACCACCGGTTCCAAAGAATGAAGACAGATCCTCAGGCACAATGGTACGGGGGTTAATTAATCTATCTTTGGGCTGGTTGGCAATCCCAGCATAAAAGTCATGATAGGTGATCGTCTCTGGTAACTGCTTTACAAATTCTTTACTTACATCTGGCAAGGTTATATTAAGTTGATGGGCGAAATGATGAGCCATCGTCACCCCAATGATATGCTGCAAACTTGGGGTAAGCTTGGCAACCGCGACCACCTTGTCCCAAAGCTGCGGCTTATTATCTTGATTGGGTAATGGCGCAAGCGTGATGAGTAGCGCGGCTTTGACTTCATTTAATAAGCCGGCAATCACAGAGGGTTCAAGCAGTGGGTTAATCGGAAAAATAATACCCGCTGCCTCGCCACCCCAGATACAAAAATGGGTTTCGGGTAAATTTGGCAATAAAATCGCAATGACCGTATCTTTATCCGCGCCCAACGAATAAAGCATATTGGCGGTTTGACGTATATATGCCAATAGCTCCCGATAGCTATAGCTTGTGCTGTTCTGATACTGCGTAGCATTTAAAACAAAGGTAAGGGCTTTTTTATCGCCAAACTGAGCTTCACTCTCACATAGCATCTGATAGGTGCTGCTAGGCAGGTTTAAAGGAAAATTTTGTTCATACTGTTTGAGGTCATGCTGATTTTTTATTTGCTGGTTCATAGGGTCAAAGTCCTTTTTACTGTTAAATTAAGTATCGTAATACGTTAAAATTGTCTCTAGAAATAATACGGTATGTCAGTCAAAAACTCTGGTATTGTTTCGTACATATTTGCTACAGTTAGCTGATGTGATGGATAAACTCAGTTAATTCATGAAACTACGGGGAAAAGGATGTTCCGATGATTGTACTATTGGCGCAGGCGCGATGACCGTATCACATGCCAACGATAGCTATTTTTGGGTTGTCAGTCAGTTTAGTCGTATGAGTGTGCCACAAGCCTATAGAGCACATACTGTCGCTACAGGTATCCAAGGTGTCGTTAGCATGGTGTTTATCTGGTTATTATCGATTATTCTGCTTTAAATCATACCCTGTCATAAAATAACTTTAGGAAAAGCACCGTGAAAATTGTTATTGCCCCAGATTCATTTAAAGAAAGTCTCACTGCCAGTGAAGTATGTGATGCCATTGAGACAGGATTTACCACTGTTTTTAAAGAAGCTGACATCATTAAAATCCCAATGGCAGATGGGGGTGAAGGCACGGCTGCCGCGCTTAAAGAAACGCTGTCTGGCGAATGGCAACGTATCATTGCACATGACCCTTTGATGCGCCCGAATGAAGCAAGCTATGTGCTACTGCCCAATCAAACCGCCATTATTGAGATGGCAAGCTGTGCTGGCTTGCACCTGCTGACACAGTCAGAGCGAGACCCAAGTATCACGACCACTTATGGCGTAGGTGAAATGCTACTTGATGCGATTGATAAAGGCGCAAAACATATTATCCTGGGTATCGGTGGCAGTGCCACCAATGACGCAGGTATAGGTATGCTAAAGGCCTTGGGCTATCGATTCTTGGATGCACAGCATCATGAGCTTGCGCAAGGCGGTAAAGCGTTAGCGGCATTGGCGTTTATTGATAGCAGTGGGGTTAACGATAAAATCGCTGATATTAGTATTACTGTCGCCTGTGATGTGACCAATCCATTATGTGGCAAACTCGGTGCTAGCCATGTGTATGCCCCGCAAAAAGGGGCGACGCTAGACGATATCGTTATTTTAGATAATGCACTTAACCATTTTGCCAATATTGCCAGCCGTCAAAATTTCCCCGATAATCGTCATGAAGCAGGCGCAGGTGCCGCAGGCGGTTTGGGTTTTGCGTTAATGACGTTTTTATCAGCGACACTGACTGGCGGATTTCAGCTGGTAAGTGAATTTAGTAACCTTGAGCAAATGATTCAGCAAGCAGATTTGGTCATCACCGGTGAAGGGAAGATGGATTTTCAAACGTCCATGGGCAAAGTGGCATCAGGCGTGCTATCACTTGCCAAAGCAGTTAATGTGCCCGTTATCGCCATTTGTGGCGTAGTCGATGACCCCCACAGCCATTGGAAAGACGATGGTTTTACAATAGCGATGCCCAGTATTCAAACTTTAGGCTTGCTTGATGAGGCACTTGCTTTAGCAAAACAGAATATTGAAAAGACTGCCTATAATATCGCGATGGCAATGCAATTGGGCCAACAATTAAACCGTTAGTATTTAGCCCTATTAAAGATGCTCGCATGTTAATTGATTGCGCTAATCAAATAACAATGACCAACAACGATAAATAAGGATTTACAGACGCAGCTTATTCGTGGACAAAAACTTAAACTGTCAGATGTATTAAACAATCCGCTGAGTTTTAGCTTAGCAACTACTCCACCAAGCAATTTAAACTTAGACATCGCACTTGTTTGGTTTAGACAGTCAGGGTAAGCTTAGCGACGAAGCCTACATGATATTTTATAACCAGCCTCAAAGCCCGTGCGGTAGCCTAAAGCTTAGCCAAAATGATGGTCAAATAGTCAGCTTCGATATCAATTTGACCACTTTAACCCCGCAAATTGAACGCTTGGTATTAACTTTAACCATTGATGGTCATCAAACCATGGCACAGTTGCCAGCAATGGCAATCAACTTGCAATCTCAGCAGCAGATGGTCGCAAGCTTTCCAATTGACGGCAGTATGTTCCAGCAAGAAAAGGCATTAAAATAACGAATATAACTTTGACTTTATACCGATAATTGTTTAATTTGATAGAGAAAAACATTATCAAACAAATTTGGATAATACAGACTATAGTATAGGAGAGCAAAATGGCCATTTCACTCAATAAAGGCGGTAACTTATCCCTGTCAAAAACAGATCCTACCCTAACACGGCTATTAATTGGCCTAGGTTGGGATGAGCGTGCCACATCAGGGGCAGAATTTGACTTAGATGCCAGCGTATTTTTGCTTAATAATACAGGCAAAGTACGCGGCGACCATGACTTTATTTTTTATAACCAACTAAAATCTGACAACGGTGCAGTCGAACATACCGGGGACAACCGCTCAGGGGCAGGTGACGGTGATGACGAAGTGATTAAAGTAAACCTGTCACAAGTGCCTGCCGATATTGAAAAAATTGCTATCACTGTGACCATCCACGATGCCCAAGCTCGTAATCAAAACTTTGGTCAAGTATCCAATGCCTTTATCCGTGTGGTCAATGAAGAAACAGGGGCAGAGGTAGTACGGTTTGACTTAGCAGAAGACTATTCCATCGAAACTGCGATGGTATTTGGCGAAGTCTATAGACACAATGGCGAATGGAAATTTCGCGCGGTGGGTCAAGGCTATGCAGGTGGCTTAGCAGCTATGTGCCAACAATATGGCGTAAATATCGGCTAAATCGGATTTCAAGCTGTAATTTACCATTAAAATAATGATAAAAACTCGTTAAATAAAGGATATGAAGATGGCGGTTAGTCTACAAAAAGGACAAAAAATTTCACTCGATAAAGAAGCAGGCACGGCACTGACGCGTATCAAAATGGGTCTAGGGTGGGATGTTGCATCCACCCCAAAATCCGGTGGCTTTTTGGGCAGTCTATTCGGTGGCGGCGGTAGTAATGATAGTATCGATTTGGATGCATCTTGCATTATGTTTGACGCGAGCAAACAGCCCATCGATGCAGTTTGGTTTGGTCAACTGCAGTCAAAGGACGGTAGTATCGTCCATACAGGCGATAACCGCACAGGCGCAGGGGATGGCGATGATGAGGTAATCAATGTCGATTTATCTCGTATCCCTGCTCATGTACAGTCACTGGTATTTACTGTGAATAGCTTTACGGGTCAAACGTTTGAGAAAGTTGCGGGTGCGTTTTGTCGTATCGTTAATGCGGGCAATAATAGCGAAGTGGCTCGCTATAACTTATCAGCTCAAGGCAGTCATACCGCGCTGATTTTGGCAAAGATTTATCGCCACAACGGTGAATGGAAAATGCATGCCATTGGCGAAATTGCCAGTGGTCGTACCTTTCATGATTTGATGCCCGCCATTACACCACATGCCTAACGTCTAATTGTAGATAACAATACCCTATTTGCTGTCAATGGGGTATTTTTTTATTCGGATAATAAAAAAATAAGGAAACACGATGCCAACTTTGGTACTTGGGGCAAATACACCTATCCCCCACACGCCTTGCCAAGTGGTAGTAACCAGCCAAAGTCCTAGTCGTTTTGGGGTTGAGATGGGCTGCGTGTGGATAGCGATGGATGCAAGTCGCCGAGCAACTACCAGCCCTGCTTATCTGCATGAAAGCAAAGATTGGGCAACGCTGAAAGTCGAGAGTGACAAAAGCCATGTTTGGACATTAGACTTAGCCAATGTGTTTTCCCAAAATCAAACCCAGCATCTGCAACTGATTGTGTATGCTTACCAAGACGCTAGTGTGATTGCCCCAGCCGTGGAAGTCAATGATCTGGGTATCAAAGTCGCTAGCGATATTGACTATGCGTTTCATACCCCAGAGCGCCATATCAAAGCCAGTATTGTACTGGAGATCTACCAGCGTAATGGGCAATATAAATGCCGAGCACTCGCGGAAACATCTAGTCAAAGTCTAGCCAATTTTGCCGAACGTTTACAAATCAGCCTTGACGCCCGTTACCCTAATAACATGACGACAGGCAACGTTTTGCACGCCATACCAAACAACAGACGTCCTCGCCCTCAGCCAGGTGACACTTGGACTGGGACGGCTTTTGCAATTGATCCCTATCATTTACTCACTTGTGAGCATGTGGTGGACGGGGCAACGCAAATCGCACTGCGTCAACAAGGCTATCCCGATATCGAATGCCAAGTGGTTCTGACAGATGAAGGTAGTGATACAGCGTTACTTAAAGTCAATCAGCCTTTACCAAGTTATTTGCCCGTGCGAGAACGTGGTTATGATTTGCTGGGTGAGCAGATTACCACACTTGGTTTTCCGCTAACAGGTCTCGGTAGTCAATTACAAGTCACCCAAGGCAATATCGCAGGGCTACAAGGCATTGGCAATGATATTCGTTTTATGCAGTTTACTGCGCCAATTCAGCCTGGCTCAAGTGGCAGTCCGCTCCTGCTTCCCACAGGCGAAGTCGTCGGTATGGTTACCCATACCATTGCCAATACCCAGAACATGAATTATGCAGTCAAATATCAATTATTATCCGCTCTTTTAGCCAGTTGCGGTGTTAATGTGAGCGAGCTTACCCACAATATTAGCCAAATACCCCTATCCACGCCTCAGATTACCAAACAGAGTAAATCTGCTTTGTGGTTAGTTGGCTGTGGAGTATGAAAGATTTGGCTGTGGGTCAAAAAAAAATCCGACCTTGGCAATATTGCGGCGCAAAAATTACACCTAATTACCTTAAATGATTTTAAGGTAAAATCCCTGAAACTACAATGGTTACAGAGATTTTTTTACGATGTATTTTAGAGTCATTTAATATCGGTTTATTTCTTCAAACTCTGATATTTGTCACGTGAAATGAGCTATTTTTTGCCATGACTATTTTACCAAATATTGGCGATTTTTTAAAAATACTTCACAATTCTCCCCTACGCCATGGTTTGTAAGTAAACTTTTTGCCCTAATATTAATGAGATATTTATGCTACATATAGTTCATCGATCACGTAGATTGCTTTAGGAATAGCAGCTTTTTCGCCAATGTTTTGTTGGCTTTACGATTAAATTGAGTAGTTATGGATGATACTTATAAATGACATAAAAAAGCATATTAATCTTAAATCATTAATGTAAAATTAGTTCTATTTTGGTTTTTAATTATCACTAATTTGACATTGTTTCAATTTTAATCTAAAACTACTATTTGATAATTTTATTTGGTGTATTGATTCAGTCCATCCGTTAATCTATCAATAATTATTTCTCTAAGCTTAACAGGCTCAAGCACTTCTGACATATGCGACATACTGATTAGCCAATCTTCAAGCCTTACGGTATTCATCACGGTCGCTGTAAGTAACAAGTTTTTTTCATCCATCTTTTCTAGCGTCTGATCGTTTGACAGTGGTCGCTCGGTCAGATGTTGGGCAGCAATATGATTAATTTTAAGCCTTAATATAATTGGCTTTCCTCGCTGCGTTAAATGGGTTTCAAGCATGCCCTTTCGACTTAATTCTTCCAAACTTAAATCATTCACCCAATTGGGTATTGGCTCTTCTAAAATCTGTACTGATTGGATGCGTATGATGGCGTAATTGCGGTTAGCATCTAAATAGACTTTTTCAGGCGTCGATATGCTCTGCTCTACTTTGTAAAAAGCAGTTAGGTAAATCATATTATCGATAAATATCAATCCTCTTGGATAAACCCACCGCGTAACAGGCTCATTTGCCCATTTTGCTAGATAAACCCCACTCTCAACACTTTTAAGCGGGGTTGAAACAAAAAAGGCATGAACTTAAACTTTAATCAATGACCAAAAAGATTAGAGGATAAGCCATGCCCATTGATGAATTTATCATTAAAATCTATCTAATGGTAGATGACTACTACAAAAAGATTGTAACAAACCGGCTAAGACAAGGCGGATATGCACCAAAGCTAACCGACAGTGAAATTATCACCATGGAGATAGTGGGTGAGTTTTTACAGATGGACACCGATTCGCAAATCCATCAGTATTTTAAACAGCATTGGCAAACATGGTTTCCACAAATAGGCTCATATCCAAACTTTGCCAAGCAATGCGTCAATTTGTTACAAGTAAAAACTTTGATACAACAGCATATCGTTAAACAGCATGGGCAAGACAACATTCATTTTATTGATGGCTTTCCCATTCCGGTGTGTCAATATGCCAGAGCCTATCGGCATAAAACCTTCAAATACGAAGGCAGTTATAGTTACTGTGCCTCAAAGCAACAAAAATATTTTGGCTTTGAAGGACATTTACTTATTAATCTATCGGGCATGATAACCAATTTTACCTTTGCCTCTGCTAAGATAGATGAAAGGCTTGTTGCACCTGATATGCTTGATAATATCAAAGGCTTGTTAGGTGCAGATATGGGCTATATTAGCCCTGATTTATCTGAGTATTGCTTTAAGCGATGTGTTGATTTGCAAACACCGCTTAGAAAAAATATGCCCGATAAACGACCAATCAGTGTACTTAATCGTCTTAAAAATGCTCGTCGCAATATTGAGACGGTGATTGGTCAGTTATCACAGCGGTTTAACATGCAAAAGGTGAGAGCTAGAGATTTATGGCATTTATCCCACAGATTTATGCGTAAAATCTTGGCTCATAACTTCTGCTTTGTAATCAATAAACAGTTAGGTAATCCCCCACTTCAGTTTGAATTGCTTATTTCAAGTTGAGAGTGGGGTTAGATAACTTATTTTTAATCTTTTACCATCGATAATGGCTTGATGAATAGTTTTTAGAATATGCTCATCGTATTTAGGCGCTTGCAATAAACTTGGTATCGTAAATAGGTGGTTTTTCCATTGCCCAAGCTGACTAATTTGATATTGCAGATTTTGATGATTTTTGACGTTAGCGATCTTGGCAGTTAATGTATTATGAATATTTTTAGGTAAGTAGTTGGCAGTGAATTTATCAAGCATTTCCCAAAAAAATAGGTTTTCATTGTCAAAGCTATCTAGGGTAAAGTTGGGGTTAAGGTAGTATTTTGGGGTTTTACCTGCGATTGACCCTTCTTCCCATGCTGGCATACGACAAATAGAGTTATCGCCAAAAAGTGAATACAAGGAAAGCAAGTCTTGCTCTAGCAGTTTGGCACGGCTCTGTGTTTTTTCGCCTGTGGGGTTAAAACTGGTTAATAGCTCGCTTAGGGTTTTGGCATTTTTTTCACCTTTGGGTAAATGCTGATATAGTAAAATTAGCCGTTCGCCACGGGTTTTTTCCATGATATTAGTCATTGTTTTATTTAGCCTTACATCGCATCACCTAAAATGATTTCTATATAAATTTCTAATTAAGTCAGTTCGCAAATAAAACACCCAACCAACAACCTTTCTCACCATTATTCCAAAGTTCATTTTTATCTTCAAAATTGACTGCATGATAAAAATCCACCTGATTTGATAGGGAATTTGCCATCAACTCGTCCATTTCGCCAACTTTTTCAAACCCAGTATCAGACGGTAAGACCGCACAGGTCAAAATCGCTTTAGCATTTGGCAAGTTTCGTTGTTCAAAAATCTGCTTGGTCACTTGCAAAATGCTATCTTTGCCAACCGCGTGACTTTGCTGAAAATAGAGTGCTTTGCTATTTTTTAAAACATCCATTAGATATTGAAAATCAATCCAAATGAACGCATAGTCTGCTACCATTCGCTCAAACATCTTTAGGACCGTTTCAACTTCGTGGTTTTGGCAATGCAATACATTATCAGCAATTTCTAGGCACTCATCATCGATTTCATGCGTCTGAATGGCAATCAAAATTTCAGATTCGACTTGCTGTTTGTATCGCACTACATCTGCTGAATCGGTCTCGCTATTTGCAAGGTAAAAAGTAATCAAGGCTTTATGATTGGGTGTTGTCGCTTGATAGATATCAAGCCATGCAAATTTTTCGCCGTTATCGTCTTTGGTAATGCTCGGATGAAAAGTGAAATTTTGCATTTTGGTGTGCCTAAATTTTGATTTAAAATAATTTTATAGTAGAAGGTAGAAAAATATTTTATAACTTTGAGGTTATGACTATTCCTTTATTATTCATGCTCTTGTCGATGACATCGCCTAAGAATATAAGGGTGTCATCGAGTTGAATGTTTTAGGCAGATAATAGAGCGATGATCTGTTGATTACAGCCATGTATGTCGCCAATGGCGTATGTTTTGGGCATAAATTAACTTCTTTTTAGACTTTTTTCTAAAATAGAAATCATTTTATTACCATGCTCTTTAATTTCGCTAGAAGTCCACTTTGGATAACTCATCATAATTGACTGTTTAATACTTTCAGCAATATTACTTGCTTTAAAATGGTCTTTTTTAGCTTCTGGGCTAAAATTATTCAGTCTTGAATTTAAGCTATTTGATATTAAACAAAGATTGCCAAAACTATTTAATATATTGGAATCTAACAGGTCATGATTTTCAAAAGGTGTTTGGGGGTAATAATGCTCAACAGAGCTTCTAAAGGTAAACTCAAAGTTTTTAATTTTTTCAAAAATACTTTTGTCATCACCATTGTTAATTAAAGTATTTCTATAAAAACTTTCATCCTTCCACAAAATAAAATCCAAATAGTTAAAAATAAAGTTTTCAACCTGTGTCCCATTATTCAAATTTAACTCATCTATTTTATTACTATTGAAATCTATGCTCTCTTCTGATTTTGCGATAATCTCATCAAATTCTAACTTTGAGGACGACAGATAACGGTAAGCCATAAAGCATTTTGCAAGCTTTTCAAGATATTCATAAAGTTCTTGACCTGTTTGACAGTCAGATTGGATATCCATACCATTTAGATGATTAAGTAACGCCAATAGCCAATTTTTGTAAGTCTGACTTGGGTTTGACACATGAAACATTGCTTGAATCATAATTAATGATTTGTTGAGTTCAGCACTTTCATCTTTATCTGAAATGCTCACTGTATTGATGTAAGACTGTGAATCCTTACTATACGAATTAAGTCTTTTGAGACTCCATTGATTACGATTTTCAAAGTATTCCCGCTTAATCACAAATTTATCAAATAAAAATTTGGTTTTTAACAATAGATAGCCAAACGCTTTAACTTGCTCTGGTGTACTCACCTGAGAAGTAAAAATGTTATTGTCTAACAAAAATTTGTCATCGAGCCTGATTTTAGAATCTTTAGTCATAATTCTAAGCACGATTAACAAAAAATTTGGAAAATTAATTACAGGATTAAATCTATCAGGCTTTTCTTTATTCTTATTTTCTTCATCTTTTTGAATAAAAATATTTGGGTTTTCTAAAATACTTGCCAAAGAAATATTATTAGTTTCACTATTAAGGTTTTCATCTTTAATGTTTTCAAATTTCTCTTTAAGGCATTGGGTTAAATCATCGAAGTTTTGTGCCGACAGCCTATTCCAATCATTACCAAATATTTGTTGTCGAACAGTATTATCAAAGCCATATTGAACATATCGTTCCATGTTGGCACAAGCTTCCCAAATATTTGCAAACAGTTGATAAGCGGGTTTATCATCTTTGATTATATTTAAAAGGCGGGATTTGAGAATTTCATGTTTTTCAAGCTGTTCACCACGGCTATTCATAATCTCAAAATAATGATTCAAATCGGTGTCTTCTGGCACTTCTACACGCAAAATTTTAACGGAGTTCATCAGATAATTTATAAATTGCTGCTTATCCGCTTCAGATTTTTTTGATAAGAACTTATGAATGATGTCATATGCTTGAGTGATATTATCGACCGCATCACCTTTTTCACCATTTACTAATGAGTTTAAGCTTTTAGTCGAGCGTTCACGACTGTCAAAATCTAAATGTGAAATTAATTCTGATGGATTCCAAAAGATGCTTTTATCTTTTGAATATTCTACAAATTTCTCATTTTTAAAAAGGTATGTCATTAAAATCATCAACGTGGTAACACGTTGTTGCCCATCAATCGTTTCATAAATCACCTGATGACCATTTTTACGTGGGTAAACAATCAATGTGCCTATGTAATAGTTAGCATTGCTGTTCATGACGCTAAAGATATCATCAAGCATTTGATTAATTTCTTTTTCTGTCCAAGCGTAATCACGTTGATAAATTGGTATGACGTAATTACTTTCGAACAAATCTTGCAAATTAAGTAAGCTTAAATCGTTATTTTTCATTTTTTATTCCTTGAAATTCTTTGGCTAAATTTATGATTGATTCACTGTTTTTAGCTTTTGATTCAATTTTAAAGTTAACTAACAACTGAGTGATTTCTTTTGGATTGGTTGCTTCATAAATTTTGTTAAATAACATAAGGTCTTTTCTAGCGTGATTATCGATAGATTCAATAAAAACAGATTGTTGGGTTAAACGAATTTGATAAGCCCATAAAAATATAACTTTAACGGCTTTTTCAATCTCTATTAGCCCAAACTTATCCCAATAACAGAATACTGCACTATTAAATAACCGTCTGACATACTTGTCGCCTGTTCTATGTTTGTATTCTTGATTATCCAAAATGCTAATTATTCGATTCGTTTGCTCATTTTCTTTTAATTCCTTAAAAAGGTTATCTTTGCTTTTTTGGTAATAGCTAACCATATCAAAGAAATGCCGACCATTAATCATAGTTTGGGAAAGTTGGAAGGGAAAATGCACATCTTGATTGTCAAACAACCTATCAGGTGAGTTCTTATAATGTTGGGTAAAAGATTCCAGCATTCTTAATGTTTGAGCGTAGGGATAAGCTGGCGATTTCTTAAGATTAATGCCTTTGAAAATGTCGATATCAGACTTACTAAAATAGCGTGCTGATTGACCTTTTGACCATTGCCGAATAGGGTATAAATATAGAGCGAACAATTTAGCTAAATCTTCTGATTTGATATCTTCCCATTGGCTAACCACAGCAATTTTTTCACTTGATTCTCTGTCATTCATTTCTCGCAAATGAAAGGCTTTTAGAAGGTCATGAGGCTCTAAGTCTTTGCCACGAGCGTTTTGTGAATCAAAAAATTGAAAAGCTTCTGATTCGCTTTTTAGAATAATTTGCACCATCTCGCATTGCTCTGAAAAAAATTTGGCAAATTTTTCATTTACAATATCACTAGCTCGGCTAATAACTGCTTGGTAGTTTTTGGCGATGTTTTTATGCGAAATGGTATTGCTAAATTTCAAATAGTTTAAAAAATGGCTAACATCTCTATCAAGAAAGTTACCATCAGATAGAACCTTCGCAATTAACAGTATCGTTATAAAACGTTGTTGCCCATCAACAATTTCTAACTCACCATTATTATCATGGACAACCATCGTACCTAGACGGTATTTGGACTTTTCTTGATGTAGTAGGATGTCATCAATGAGTTGATTGGTATTTTTTACAGTCCATTTGTAGGGACGTTGATATTCTGGAATAGTTAAATTTCCCTGTTTAAAAATCTCTACTATTGTCTTAGTCTCATAGTTTGGCTTCTGGTTATCTAGCATTCATATTTTCCTTGATTAAAATTTTTTTAAATTCACATATTATATCGATGTAAAATTTAACTTTTGTACATTGCTTCTTGTAAGCTATTTAAAGCATCTAACGCCCCCATACTCACCCCAAAACAATTACTCTTATCAGGCACTTGCGGTTCTCGCAGATTAATCCGCAGTAGACTTACCGATTCATCTATTGGATGCTTGACCAATTGCTCACCAAAATTACGCACGCTCGGCACAGCTGTCCCTGCACCCAATTCAATAATGGCTAAATTTTTCACTTGCTTTAGCCAATCCATTAACTTCTGCTCTTTTTCGTCTTGCATCTGCGATTGCCAATGCCAATCGCTAAACATCAAAATATTAGGACGAGCCATGCCACCACAGTGGGGACAGGTTGGAAAATCATTGATTAGCTGGCAATATTCTTCATCGACCACAGGTTCAAACTTTTCAGCAGACCAAATATCCTGCGTGCAATTATCCAAACATTGCAACCAATGAATCGAACCATGACATTCAAATACTTGGTCATCCTCAAATCCAATTTTTTGAAATTCACCATCGACATTACTGGTAAAGACAAATGCACCGTTTTTAAGGTTGGGTAATGTTTCTGACCATTTTTTGAGTAGATGAAAACCTTGATGCGGTTTGACAGCGCGATACGCATTGAGCCTCAAACCATAAAACCCCCATGCCAATTTTGGATCGGTGTGGAACAGTTCTGGCGTTGCCATATCGACAAAGCTTTTGCCCAGATGCTTAAGCGGTGGATAGGCTTTCCAAAAGCCTTGATCGCCCCGAAAGTCAGGTAAACCTGAATCGACCCCCATCCCTGCGCCTGCGGTGATGAGTAAACCATCAGCCTGTTTAAGGTGTTCGGCAAAATCGATTAATTTGCTTTTATTATCCATTTTTATTCCTTTGCCATTGTCGTCTGAGATATTCTTGAATTGAATTACCGGTTCCTTCAGTTGGCTGCTTTGGCATATTCTGTTCTATATTGACTGATTCAATATCATTTTCTTCATCCGAATAAACTAGGAACATACAAATACAACAACCCTGCTCACCCTCTTTCCAAGAATCAAATTCCTCAAAAAAATTAACTTGATAAAAAATATCAACCTCATCGACATCAATATTTTCTTGCACTTGATTATTAATAAATTCCAGTTTTTCAAAATCAAAACTACTATCTGCAAAAATATTAATCATCATACCTTTTAATGTATATTTGGAATCGCAAGCCTTAAATTTTTCTGTTAATTGCTCGCAAGCAATCCCTACATAATTTTCACCAATCCTGGAACTCTGCAGAAATTGAATATTTTTTCCGTAAGAAAGCGCCGTTTTCATGTCATACCAGTCTATACCGATAAAATTACCATATGCATTCATAAAAGACAGACCATAAATTGCCAACTCTATTTCATCTGAGCCACAATAAATAATGCTGTCTGCAATTTTTAAGCAGTCGTAACGCTTACCAGTGGTATTTAGAGCAATTAGAAGGTCAGTTTCAGTATCTTCTCGATATTGCTGTACTTGTTCGGTATCAACATCGTCATTGGCAATGAAGTAGGTGATGAGATTGAAACTATCCGCTAATTTGTTAGGCTCATATAATTTGTGTTCCCATTTCTTGCCATTGTCTCTTTCAGTAAACGCAGCAAAATCTAAATATTCAAGCATAATAAATTCCCGTTTTTTAAATGGTTTAAGAAGTTAACTTTCACTTTTATTACTTTGCTGTTGTCGTCTGAGATACTCTTTAATTGAGTTGGATTAGTGGTTTTCATCGGTATATCGTCTTCTATAATAACAGGCTCAATACCATCTTCTTTATCGGATAGTTGGATGATAGTCTCTGTAGTTTTGAGATAAACTGTTCACATGCAAAAGTCACGCAATTTTCACCACCTGCTACACCATGCAAAAATTCAATATTTTTGTTACCATAAATTGCTCATTTTACTTCGTCCCAACTCATACCAATGATGCCACTACCGCTATGTAGTAGTTGAAATGCTTGCATAACCAATTGCACTTCATCTGGTGAACATGAGATGACGTTATCCGCAAGTTTTAGGCAGTCATAATTTTTATTCGTTGTATTCATCGCAATCAAGCATTCAGTTTTTGTTTCCTGCCGATAGCGTTGCAAATCCGCTATATCAATGTCATCACTTGCCACAAATACAGTGGCATCATTTTTACCATTGGCCACTTTGTGCGGTTCATATTTGTCGATTTGTAAAATGTCACTATCAAATACTGGTTAATTATTTTCCATTTCACATACGCCTTTTTGCTTTAATGCTCATCAAACCTTACTAAAATTGCGGTTGCATTATCATACGCACGACCTTTAGAGGCATAAATTTGTTTCCGTAGCTTCTTTAGCCAGTCTTGTAAGTCTGTATGTTCATCAATACCTTGCCACTCATCGCAAGATACCAAATCATGCACGCCGTCGGTACAAACAACCAAGCAATCGCCAGATGACACCGCCAACGTTTGACTCTCGTAAGCAGGCATTGGATTGTTGTCTAAATCACTATCAGCAATCAAACAATCGGTTAATGCATACATAGGACTTGCCATACCAGTTTGGTTATATTCGCTAAAGTCGGCTTGGCGATTTTCATTTTCCGCTTTTTCATCAATCAATTGATTGAGTAGATTATGGTCACGGGTGATACAGTGCCAAGTTTTTGTGGCAGCTGAAAAATAATAAACTCGACTGTCACCGATGTGTTTGATAACGATGGGCGGATTGGTTTCACTGGCTTTAGCAAGTGGTCGATAGACTAGGGCAAGCGTCGCGGATGCCCCATAATAACGTTTTGGCAAGGTTGCCACTTTCTCATAGATTTTTGAAATATCCATGACAGCCGATTGATTAGGATTATCTAGGTAAGTTTGCCACAATTGTTTGACCGTCTTCATCGCTTTAAGGCTAGCAACTTGCGAAAGATTGGACTGTGAGACACCATCGGATACCGCAACACAAAAGGCGTTATCACATTGACGCACAGGTGTGATACCAAGCGCTTCTTGGTAATAATCATCGACAAAGAAAAATGCATCTTGCTGCAATCCGTTGCTGGCATTACCTTGAAAGGTCATCGCACAAATCGTAGTGGATAGTCTGGTCATATCACGAGTCGAGTAAGAAGGTTAATCTGATTATAACCGTAAAGTTGGAAAAATATATTCTAGGTTTCTTTATTCGATATAGTCTGTATTTTGATACATTTTATAATCAACAAAATATATATAAAAACTTATCTGCGCCTTTCTTATTTAATTTCTATCACATGAATAAAGCTGTCAAATACGTTTGGTTGACTTCGATTCTGAATGCACTATAATCAATACTAATAAAAAACTAATTAACCATTAAATAAGTTATCATTTAGTTCTAAATCAATAGTAAATTAGGTTCATTATGATTATTTTGTTAGGTAGTCAAAAAGGTGGCTGTGGCAAATCCACCATCGCCATCAATATTGCGTGTAGCTTAGCAAACCTTGGCAAAGATGTGGTTTTGGTGGATGCTGATCCACAACAAAGTTCCGCCAATTGGGTCCGAGATCGGGATGAAACCAGTCTAGCAAAGGTACACTGTATCCAGCGATATGGCGATATCAAAAGTACCCTTAAAGATTTAAATCAGCGCTATGCGTATGTCGTGGTCGATGTGGCAGGACATGACAGTAAAGAGCTACGCACCGCTATGCTTGTAGCGGATATACTCATCGTGCCTTTTAAACCATCGCAGCTGGATTTAGACACTCTACCGCATTTAACCGAAGTGATTGATCAGGCAATGAGCTTTAACGAGCAATTGCAATGTTTTGGGCTATTGACCTTAGCACCGACCAACCGGGCCAATAAAGAAGTTGTTCAAGCCAAAGAATACTTGAGTGATTTTCCGCTGTTAAACCCACTAACGACGATTATCCATGAGCGTAAAATTTACCGCGATGTACTCGCCGAGGGTAAAGGCGTGATAGAAGCAACTAACGCGAAAGCCATTACTGAGTTTAGTGAATTAATGAAGGAGTTGGCATTATGATTAAACGTCGCACGCAAGAGACTGCATTAACGGAACAAGATTTTGTGAATGGCGTAAATGCGAATCAATCAGATGAAACGCCGAACCTAGACCCCAAAGCTGCCAGAAAATTTAAATCGCATACCTTACCTTTAAATGAATACGAGTATAACTTATTGGTGGCACTGGCGGATAAATATGGGCAGACGCATAGTGGTATCATACGCTATGCCCTTAAACAATTGGCTTTAAAAAGCAACTAATTTGGTTCTAAATTAGTTGCTAATTGGTTTATTAATAGACTCAAAAATTAAATTAATAAAAATATTTTGAATTAGGCTTCTTTATCAAAGTTTAAAGCGGTTTCTATTTGTTTAATAGTGGGTAAAATTTGATTAACTACACTTTCTGCGGATTCATTCCATTTAAATTGTTTTAAAATCAGATATTCAGCATCGTCAGCGTAGTCATCCATATTACTATATTCAGCTATGCCTAAACCATCTGCAATTTCTCGTAATTTATTTAGACAATTCTCTGGTGTTTTACGTTTGTTATTTAAGTTACCATAATAAACTAATGTTAAAAAAATTCCACGAGTGTAACAACCTAGTGAGAAATAAAAGCCCATCTCCTGTTGTATAGCAATAGTATGGCTATTAAAAACTTGGGAATTAGTGTTATAACCAAGCCAATAATTATCAGGATCTTCTTCTACGTCTTCAGAATACTCATCATAGTTTAAGAGTGTTGATTTTTCTAAATCTAGCTGGCTTTTCATTTTTTGTATTTGTTGTTCAGCATAGTTGATAAAATGCTGTTTCGCATAATAAACATCAGTTAGTAATGAATGATTCTCACCAAAAAAATTAACGATTGCTTGTTCCATTTTTCCTATCCTCGAGTTAGGGTTAAAGTCATCTAAAGCATGTAAATAATCGACTAGTAAAGTTACATAATGTTGGTCTGCATCCATCAAATAATCACCTAAACGATTTCTAATTGCATCAGCTAAGTCAAAGTGACTAATAAATTTAAAATGCTCTGGTAATGTTTCAGGTTTATGAATACCTAAAATAATATAATGCCCGTTTCTCTCTCCTCGCCTTAACTTGCCATAATTCACATAACTTTCAAATGGATTATTAACGGTATGAAATAGTTT
This sequence comes from Faucicola osloensis, assembly GCA_016888885.1. Lineage (GTDB taxonomy): Bacteria > Pseudomonadota > Gammaproteobacteria > Pseudomonadales > Moraxellaceae > Faucicola. Next base: position 1,829,348 of record CP069437.1, on the reverse strand, counting down.
ATTCTCAATAATAATTAAGTCATCATAAGTATCTATAACGATATCAATTCTTGAACCATCGTCAGTACTGACTTCTCTCTCTACACTTTGAGTTGAGATTGCTAGTTCATTCTCACTTTTCGCTCTATCTAAAATATAATCATATAATGCTTGTAAACATAAGTCTTTAAGTTGATGTACCTCATCAGTGTCAAAGAAAAAAGCTAATGCTTTAGAGCTAACAGCTTCTAGATGACTTAACCCTATAATTTCTAGAAAAGCCTTTTTCCGTTCGGGCGGTTTTTCAAGTTTTTTGAAATCTTGAATCAGTCGTTTTGCCTTATCTAAATCTAAAGTTATCTCTGATAATGGATCAATATTATCGCTATCTTCACCATCAACCTTATCTTGTGGCAGTGATGCATTAATTTGAGTAAAGGTGGTAAGCAACTTTTCTGCCTGAAAAATATCTAAAGATTCTTCGGTTTTTGAATCTTCAATAGGTATTTCTAGTTCATCCAAACTAATATTGACTGAGTATAAAACTCTTTCTTCAAGCCAATCGCCTTTAAACTCATCATAATTTTCATCAGAAAATTGACCAGAAATTGTAAATGGATAAGATTCAGGACTTCCATTATTGGTTGCATAAGTGATTACTCCATTTTTTTGCTGGAAATCAGTTACCTTATCCAGAATAATTTTCCCCTCGATTTTTACGCGAGTTTCATTATTAAATTCATGAAAAATAATAGTTAACTTTCCATCGCGCAGGGTCACTTTCAAATTCTTCACAAAAAATTTACTACCATCTTCATGCTTAATCCAATCAATTGCACTCATTTATTCATCCTCACTCTCTTCAAAATACCCATATCTATTAAGCCCACTTTCTAACTGCTCAACCACTCGGTCTCGCAACTCTTCAGGCTCAGCCACATAAATTGAATCTGCATGCGCAATCAAATAATTAAGCACTGAGTATGAAACAAATACTTTTGATATGCTAAATTCAACTTCATCATCTTCAATAGAAACCTGTGATTTTTCATAATTAGCGAAGATTGGTACGTCCTCAATCAGATATCTCTTATGCTCTGCTATATGCAATTTTAAATCTAATGGCTGACGACTAAACATTGATTCTGTATGCTTAGCTAATTCCTTTTCGATCTTATCTAAATTTAACCTTACTCTATCTGGGAACTCATTAAAACTTTTGATAATTTCCGCGTGTTTAATGCGATGAAATAAAAAATTTATTGTGTCTTTATGTGTCGGATTCTCAAGTATCAATAAGCGACAATGCGGCTCAATCACAATTTTGACAGGATAAGCTCGATATTCACGCTCTTCATCATGCTGTTGGCTGTGATAAATAATTTTCAATGGTTCATCTTGCTGTAATGCTTGATAGATCGTTAATTCATCTTCTGGCTTAATACCTTTAAACTCATCTTGAAGTGGTTTAAAGTAAATACGCTTTCGCCAGTTTTTGACTTTTTTATTTGCTTCTAATTGATTATTAGCACCATCAAACAACCATTTAGCATTCTCAAGCAAATCTTTTGGTGCAACTTTTTTAAGAAAACTTTCTGCCAATAACAATAGCATTGCTGTGCTGCTATCAGTTTTATCCATATTCGCTGACGCCGGTAAATAATACTTTTTTGGCTTTTTATCTATTTCTGATTTTAATGCTTGTTTTAATGCGTCACTAAGACTATCCAAATCACGCTGCATTTGGCGCCTTTGAGAATCGTTAGGTTCACCTTGCAACTCGTAAGCTTGTATGACATTTTCAAGCTTTGCTAATTCGATTAAAGTTTTTGCTTGAGATTCTATCCTAGGCAACGCTTGATATAAGGCGAATAGTCTTTCTATCTGTGGCTTCATAAATTGTTTCAATCCATTAACTGGACGCTAGTTTAAGAAAATCATAGCATAACGATCCAGAAATTTAATGACATTTAAATAACTAGAACTTACGCACTATCCAAAGAAAGCATGATATGCTAAAGGAAAAGCAAGAACAACCAAATTGATAAGACAACTTAGCCGACCCAGCACCGCCCACTGCACCCTAGGACACTATATCGGAATGCTCATCAGCGAACCCAAACAGCCCACCTGCACAAGGCTTGCTCAAAGTATTGAGATTGGGCATGACAGCATCAACAACTTTTTAGGTAGAGAGAGCTTTGAGCCTCGTGACCTGTATGAGCAAACAAAGGGGCATATCAACCTAACTGGTGGCATCATCAGCATAGATGACACCGTGCTTGACAAACCCTACAGCAACAAAACCGACCTAATTGGCTATTACTATAGTGGCAAGCATCACAAAGCCGTACAAGGCATTAACCTTATCACCCTGTACTACACCGACTTAACAGGCAATAGCCAACCCATCAACTACCGACTATATGACCCCAAAGACAACCTTACCAAAAACGACTACTTTCAAAAAATGTTAGATGAAGTCTTGGCATGGGGGCTTATCCCAAGCTATATCACAGGCGACAGTTGGTACAGCAGTAAAGAAAACCTTAAACACATCAAACACGCTGAGTTAGGGTTTATGTTTGCGGTTAAGGCAAATCGTACGGTTTCTATCAAACAAGGCGAATGGTTGCAAGTACAGCAGATTGACCATGTGCCAAAAACAGGATTAGAAGTTTGGCTTAAAGACTTTGGTTTTGTTACCCTTTACCGTCATCACTTTAAAGACCAAGTGAGACATTATGTGAAGTTTGACCCTAAACCTAAAGACAGCGAGCCAAATTCACCGGTATTTACACCACTTGATTTTGAGTATTTGCATGATTGTCATTGGCAGATTGAAACCTATCATCGAACCATTAAACAGTGTTGTTCGATTGAGAAGTTTCAGCTTCGCCGTGAGCGTAAAATCCGTAATCATGTGTTCTCATCATTGATGGCGTTCGTGTATTTAAAACAGCAATTAAGTTTCGGCTTTTCTTCGGTGTATGCTTGGGTTAGTCATCTTTTTACGCCTGTAGTGGCTCAGATGTCAAGACAGGTCGCTGATGATTTGTTTTATCTAAATCCAAAATTTAGCTAGGGCTATCATGTTTTGTTGAGTTAAGATAGTGCGTAAGTTCTATTAATGATATTTTTGAGCGCATGGAACATGGCAAAATTGATGGTCGTATTGTGATTGATTTAGCGCTTTAAGCCATAAAAAAAACAAAGAATGGCAATGAAATAAGCAAAACAATGGCTAAATCATGGATAAAATCTCCAAATGGTTGTTAAATTTGTGTCTATTGGCTGAGCTTACTAACCAACAGACACAATAACCCTAGGCGAGTCCGTATTTTCGTTTCAAGCTTAGGGCAGTTTTTAAATTATGCACCATGCTTGCAAGCAAAGTGCTGGTATGAAATTGCATTAACCCTAAATGACGAGCTTTGCTCATCCCATAATGCAGTTTAAAATGTCCAAAGACCCGCTCAACGGTGTTTCTAGTTTGGCTCTTTTGGGTATTATTGCGTTTTTGCTGTTCGGTTAAGGGAGTATTGCGCCATGCTCTATCATGAATATGATTTTTTATCGGTGGTTCATGCTCGGCAAGGTAGTCATCATGGGCTTGGCTTTTATACGCACTGTCAGCATACACGGCTGATTCATCATCTGTTAACAGCGTGGTAAAACATTGGGAATCATGGACATTGGCAGGGGTAGTTTCAACCTTTTTGACAAAGCTGTCTTCATCACAGTTGAGATGAATTTTAAAGCCGTAGGTGGTTTTTACTTTACCTGTACTGTCTTTTTTACTGACATAGGCGGCTTCGTTATCTTGGGTATTGTCGGTGTGTTTGCCTTTCTTAGGTCGTTTGTTTTTAGCTTCAACGATACTGGCATCGATGATGCTGACACTGCCCGCTTTGATAAAAATGTTTTGTTGGGCTAGTTGCTCATTGATTTGGTTGAACAATGGTTCAATCAGTCTAAGCTCACCTAGGTGTTTGTGGTATCGCCAAATGGTGCTATGGTCGGGTACATCATCCGTTAATGATAGGCCAACAAAGCGACGAAATAGTAAGTCCCGTGCTAGCTGTTTTTCCATGGCTGGGTCGGATAGGTTGTACAGTTTTTGTAGTAACAGGATTTTAAACATGACAAGGTGGGGATGTGTGGCGACTTCATGACAACCTACAGTCTTCAGTAAGTTACTTACAGGGTTTAAGTCATGACGGATAAGAAGACCGCTGATAAAAAATCTGTTGCCCTAACCGTGCGTCTTGATGAGAACTTGGTCAATGAATTTAAACGGGTGTGTGCTGAAAAAGACTACTCCCAGTCTTTTGTGATTCGTGAGTTGATTAAAAGGTATTTGGCAGATAATAAGCAGCGGGATTTGTTTCGCTAATCTACATCTAATCATCCAATTACCGTTATCCACCCCTACCGCCCAAACCCTCTAAACGGCTCATGTCTTAACTCTTTATCTTTTTCCAACTTTTTAGCGGTCATCGTTAATTGGGCATACCCCGACAAATCATACGGATGGCTATCGACGAATGATTCCGCCTCCTTTGTTGTCGCCTGTCGTCCCATTGACCCATCAGAATTAGCATGATGTAACAACCCCTCCTTGGCATACCCAACCACCTGCTGCTTTAACCCATTAAATAATTTTTTGAACAACGCAATCACGGCTTTAACAACGGCTGAAACTGCGCCAATGATTGTCTTAAACTGATTTGCTGATTTTTGAAGTCCATGAGCGTGGAAGCCATAGCCTCTTTTAACCTTTCTAATTCGCCGATTAAGTTGGATAAATCGGTTTGTTTGCTTGTCATAGCCTGTTGTGAGGTTGCTAAGCCCTCCATCTGTGTCTGTAAGCTGGTTATCGAATTGTGTAAGCTGGTTAGCGAGTTTTTTACTGCGCTGTCGTCGAGCAGTGATACGCTGTCCAAACTGGTCAAGGTGGCTGCTATCTTGTCCTGCAAGCGCTGAAATTCTTCTCGTCCTTTTTTCAGTGTTGCTATTTCGGCAGTCTGTAGCTTGCTTAATTCGTCCAAGTATTGGGTGATCTGCTGGTTGTGCGTCTCGGTCTTTTGGTTTACTTGCTCGGTTAGGTGAGTTAATAGCTGCTGATACAAGTTGGGCAACATCAATTCCAGATGTTTTTGTACCATCTCGTCGATTGTCTGGGATTGCTGCGCTTGGAGTTGGTTGAGCATCTGGCTCACTTGGCTGTGCAAATCGCTCGACAGCTCGTTTAAGCGCTTGGTAATGAGCTGCTGTGTGGTAATGGGTTGCATGGTTATTTGTCTCTAGTTGGGACGGTAATACGGGTTTTGGTTGATATAAAGCGTCGGATAGCCAAAGCCATTTTTTTGGCATACGGCGCTGTTGGGATATTTGGGGGTAATATTGATACCACCGCCATAACCCGGCTGGATATCGGTAAGGGCTTGGGCTTGGTATTGAATCGGGGTACGATTGATTTGTTGATTGAGTAAGCTTAGTTCTTTTTGACTTTGGTCGACTAAGACCTTGGTTTCCTGCCAATCCTGGTACTGGCTGTGATTGATCAGTGCTAATATCCCCATCAGCAGTAGCAATCCCCCCAATAGGCTGCCCATGACGATCCCTAGGCTCAGTTTGTTGCGTGCTAGTTGCCCAATCAGCACCCTGCTTTGCTGTTGGCTGTACTCGATCATCTCGATATCCGCTTGGTGACGCTCGTCCATCTGCTGACGCAGGGTTTGCTGTTGGCGTTGGTGATGCTGTAGGGTGGTTTGTGTCTCGTGGGTTATGGCTTGGCGTAATTGACTGCTCTGCTTCGTCAAGTGGGTTTGGGTACGCTGATAATCGTTGCTGGTCTGCTGCTTGAGCTGATCGATTTGCGTCGACACCCCAAGCAAGGTCTGTTTGGCGCTCTCCAAGGTCTGACAGGTCTGATTGAGCCAGCTTTGATGCTGCTTTAGATGGCTGTCGCTTAAGTTTTGACTGCTGTCTTGATAACGCTCGAGCAGCGCGCAAATTTTCGTCATACCGCTGATAATGTCGTTCTCGACGTTTTTCAAGCTCGCTTGAAAAAGTTGCTGCTGCTTGTCTAAGCTGTTTTGCTCGGTCATCTGCTGAGATTTGATTTGCTGCTGGGTCTGCGCCTTTGCGTTCTGCAACATATCGAATAACGGATTCGGTGGCGTCTCGCTCATAAATCACACCTTTTAGTTTAATATTTTTTTTCGTGGGATCAGGGTTTTTAATACTGATACTGTCTTTACCTTGACGAGAGATTTCAAAACCGTATTTTGTCAGCATATCGGCAATGTCATCTTGACCTTTGAGTGGCTTACCCTGCTGTCGTCGCAGCTCAGATTGGGTTAACACCAAATCAGTAAGCGCATTTTTGATATCTTCTACCTCAGTAAAGCGTTTTAACTTATCGATGATTGACTGCTTATCTGACGTTGCCCAATCTTTAACAATGTTTGGGGCCATACTGGGGGTCACATCTCGACGGTTATTTAAATCCGCGGGATTAACAAAGCCGTACCTATCATTGGTCAAATCTTTCCAACTATTGACCAACGCTAAATCCCGATAATGGTAATACACCTGTAAATGATTACCCGAGATCAGCTCAACATTGGGAAAGACAAAGTTAAGCTCGACCCGACCTTTATCGGTATGCTCCACCCAGTACGACGTATACTGATGGGGTTGTAAGCCAACAAACATCATGGCTTCGAAATCTTCGATAATCTCAAATTTTTGGGCGTCAGTTAACAGATCTTTTTCATGAAAGCTTAAACAGCCACTGCTATAAACTTTGGCAAACGGCAAGCCATTAATAATCTCAGTGACCTCATCCGGATCGCCCAATAGCAAACGCGCTTTTTCACGCGGTTGATCGTCACTTCCCAGTAAATAATGTTTAACAGCTGACCCACCTAAGGTACGTCTGTCATCATCCGTGCCGCCTCGTTTAAAAAATTTGGTTAGCATACCATTAACCAGTTAAATCGTTATTAAACGTGCTATTTTCTAGCGTTGAACTTTCTAATAAAGGATCACTGTCTTCACTGACAGTGTCCTCATCTTCCACCCCATTAAAATAATTTTTTTCAACTTGATAGTGCGCTTTTAATTCAGCCAATTGCTCAGCCATATTATCAATCGCTAGTGCTAAATTTAACGTATCAATCGGATGGTTTGCGTTTGCTTGTTGATGCGTATAGCGCACCAATTGATTTAAATTTTTACCCATGGCATGCAATTGTCGTAATAGTTTTGGGTCAACCGTAGGAAAATCGCGTCCACGTCTAGGTATAGTACCTTTTGTTAATATGGCACGCGCATAGCGTGCTAAATTCATACCTTGAGCTTTTGCTTCAAGCACAGCAAATTCTTCGTCACTAAAGCGAATGTTAAGACGTTTATCTCGTAATTTTTTCGATGATTTTTTTATTAGTACGTCGTCATCGCTTTGCTTTTTTTCGGCTGATTGTTGTGCCATGTTTAGTGTCTATTCATTTTTTATAAGGCTTGATTTTGGTTTAAGGGGGTTTGGGGTCTCCCCAATAAGCACCCAGTTTGAACGCAACTTTGTGAGGCGATAACTGGGGGCTTGGGGTTTCAAAAGGGGGCAAGCCCCCTTTGCCAGAACGCAGAGTCAACTAATTTACGTTAGTAAATTTGGTGTCTCTGCATGTGCTGGCTATGTAAATCTTTGGTGGGTATTCTATTAGTTTAGTTGATTATAGGATAATTTTTGCTACTTGCAAATCACTTTTTGTTTGATTTTCTGCTATATGTTATTATTATTAAAAGGGTTTATAACTATATAGGTGATTTATGAGAGCACAACTTACTAAGTTAGAAAATAATTTATTAATGAAGTTATTAAAGGATTTTGAGGAAAAAGTTGCTAAGACTAAAAAGCTTAGTGATGAGCAGCAGCTGATATTAACGCTGTCTCAAAAATCTATGTTATCTGATGCGGATGTTAAAAAGTTAAGGTTGTTGCTAGAGTTTGAGAAGTCTAAAATCACTATCCGTGATAAAAAGCGAAAAGCAAAAGAGGCTTTAAAATTGCATGAAGATGAGAAAAAGGAAATTGTAGAGAATCGCTATAGACGTTTTGGGTTAGTGATGATTGAGTCGTTAAAAAAGTTACCGAATCAGAAAGCTACGATTGCTTTGTCAGATTTTTTATCTATGTTGTTGGCTGATAATAATTTAAATGAGAAGGATAAGGATTGGCTGAAGAATTTTTTAGTTGATTCGTCTGTACCAGTTGAGCAATTTATAGAATCAAATGTTAATGAGATTAATCACCCTAGTGTCAATCTGTCAAATTTAGTTTCACCGTTGAGTGATAATTTTAATTTATCGTGATGCTGTTGGGGTGTAAAAAGATTTGAGTTGCATATGTTTCAAATCTTTTTTTATTTTAGAAAAATTTTGTGTTATTTATTGTGTTAAGTCAATGAGTGATTTTTTATCAATCACTTGTCGTAGATTATTTAAAAATGCTCGTTGAAATGCTTCGTTTTGGATAAAAAGTTCGTAAAAATCGATTTCTTTTTTTCGGTCTTCCATGATGATGTCTTTGACAAGCTTTTCAAATTCTAGGCTATGATGTTGTTCATCATTGGTGGTGAGATATTTGTGTTGAAAGTCAGGGTGCTTGTAGATCTGGTGTGCTAAGTTGCTAAATTTGATTCGTTGTTCTTCTGGCGTCACATGCCAACTTTTAAACCAACAATTGTTAAAATCAGCAACGATTTTTTAAGATATTGGTTTTAAGTTTGCTAGGTATGGCTATAAGATTTGTATTAATGTGATTAAAATTGGCTACTTGTTTGCTTAATTTCAGTAGCAATGTTTTTTATTTAGTTGAGGTTTGAAGGTCGCTCTTGTGTGAGCACCGAGTTTAATTTGATGACAGCAACATTAAGTTAAAATAGTCATTTTATTTGGCAGCGTTGTTGTATAAACGCTGCCAAGTTAGGTTTTTGCATAGGCTATACGCTTGCTTAACGCGTATAGCGCCAACGATTTTATATTTGGTGTTGTTACGCCACGGCTGTATTGGGAAAATGCTTTAAGAATTGATGTTTAAGCTGGGGGTAGAGTCCATCATCATATTTTAAGTCTTCATTTACGCTAGCATCATCAATCAAAGGATATTGCGCTTTTAGCCATTTCTCTGTCCAATAGCGAACGGCGGTATAATTATCTAATCCTTGGCTAACCTTTAAAAATCGAGCTATTTTATGACCTTCATTGATATCAAATTCGATAATGAGTTGATTGGCCAGGTCGTTGGCATAGTCTTTCAATAACTGACTATGCTGTTGTAGTCGAATAAGGTCTTGTAAGGTAGGTTTTTTCATAGCGTGATCTCCTTCGTTGGTTATTAAATCTAACTATGGCATAATAGCTAAAATTCAATCATCTTCTTTAATTATAAAATAATCTAAATATAATAATTTGTGTTCTATATAGATAATATATTATCACGAATGAGGTATTATGCAAGCATTTTTTGAAAAGGTTTTGAGGAATCTATGTTACGTTTGAATTTGCCCGTACTATTTGCCCAAAAAGGTCTACGGGTTGCTGATGCTGAAAGAGATACAGATATTTCGAGAACTACGTTATATCGGATGTATAACAATGAAAGTAGCCGTGTTGATTTGGAAATTCTTGAGAAGCTTTGTCGTTATCTTGATTGTGAACCAAGTGACTTATTTGTTTATATTAAAGAAGATGAGTAATGCTGGAAAATTGAGTTACTCATCTATTTAAAAACTAGGGCGTGTCCCTAATTTGAATAAGCCCAAAAGAGCCCTATTTTAACCCTATATTCCAACAAAATATAGGCAAACACAAACAATGGCGAGAACCGCAATAACTGACAACATATGGGAACAATTACAAACAACCATGAAAGCGCACGGCTGTCATCAATGGAAGAACGACCGTACCGTGATGGAAGCCATACTATGGAAGCTAAGAACAGGTGCACCATGGCGAGACATACCTATTGAGCTAGGGTCATGGAAAACCGCTTATAACCGCTTTAACCGATGGTCTAAAAAAGGCTTGTGGCAGAATTTTTTTTTGACCTACGAAAAGAAATTGACAAAGAATGGGTATTCATCGACGGAAGTTATGTACGGTGTCATCAACATGCAAGTGGAGCTCGGCGTGGTTTCGATAGAGCAATTGGACAAAGCCGTGGCGGAAACACGACAAAAATACACCTATGTGTGGACTCGCATGGAAATCCGCTCGATTTTAAAGTCACTGGGGGTAACGTGCACGACAGTCAAGTTGCAAACGACTTGATAGAAGTCATACAAGAAGCCCAGTATTTTATCGCTGACAAAGGGTATGACTCGCAAGAAATCAGAGATAAAGCGATAGAACACGGTATGAAAGCTATTATACCAAAGCGTAAAAATGCCAAGCAACCTAACCCTGATTTTGATAGCTACCTTTATAAATTACGCCACTTAGTCGAGAATGCATTTGCACGATTAAAGCAGTTTCGTAGTATTGCTACTCGCTATGAGAAATTAGCTCGTAATTTTAAATCGATGCTTTACTTGGCTTGCTCTATTATTCATGCTAAGTTAAATTGAGGACACGCCCTAGTTTTTAATTATTCAATTCCTACATGAGAAATAGACATATCGCTAAAATGCCTTGTAATGCGTTCTAAGCGATTTGAGGAACTTTCGGTACCCTAACTACTAACCTATACTCCAAACATCAAAATAGCCTATCTAAAATTGAAATTAGACCCATATTAATTTACCACTTAATTAAAAAATTGGTTAAAAAAGATAAAATTCTCATTCCAAACATAGAATATATTTCTGATTCTTATGTTCTACTATTTTGAATTTCTTTCAAAAAAATAATAAAAAGAAAAAAATTTCCTTTTTATTTTTTATCTTTTTATCTTTTTAAAGCTTTACGATTTTTTCGTAAAAGCGTCATAAGCCTTTCGTAGTCTGGCTTAGAAGGGTATAAGAAAAATTTATTGTTGTAGAAAAATAGGGCATTGTTGTAGAAAAATGGGGTAATACTTGTAGAAAAATGGGGTAATACTTGTAGAAAAATGGGGTTTAACTTGTAGAAAAATAGGGCATTATTGTAATATATAATTTTAAATTACAATAATACTGGCTATAATTGGTTTATTCCTATAAGTTTGAAGGTCGCACATGGATAATTCACAACAAAATTTACAAAGCGAAACTATAGACAAGAACACTATCATGCAACTTATGCGTGAGATCATGGAGCAAGAAGGTCGAAAGATAATCGCTCCAATGTTGGAAGAGAAAATGTTGGAGCAACCAACAGTAAGTAAAATATATGGAGAGGAATGGATCGTCTTGCAAAATAGATTGCTAAATGCCATTAGCAATCTTGAATTAAATGAAAGACGTTTGATTATGTTTCTATCGCCACTTGTACGAAAGGAAGTAGATAAAAATCCTTATCAAAGTACTTTTATTGTCAGAGTAAAAGATTTTCAAGATGAGTATGGCATTAAGAGTAAAGCATACTATCAAGAATTAGAAAATATTTGTAATTCACTTCAGCATAAAACTTATGAGTTTTGGAATTTTAGTGCAAATAAAAAATATAAGTCAAAGGTGAAAGTTACTTGGATAACCAAAGGCGATTATAAGGATAATCAAGGTGAAGTTTATATTGATTTGCACAATGATGTCATTGAAATGCTCACTGTTTTTGATAAGACAAACCCTTTTACCAAATATCAAAGGCAAATGATAGTTAAATTGGGATGCTACGGCATTATTTTGTTTGAGTTGATTTCAAGTTGTTTGCATCAAAAAAATAAAACTAAAGCTTACACCATTGAGTATTTAAGAGAAAAATTTAATTGCATTGATACATATCCAGTTATCAGTGAGTTTAAACGCAATGTATTAGATAAAGCAATTAAGGATATTGAAAAACACACGCCATTAAGAATTACTTATACACAAGTAAAAAAAGGAAGAGTGGTTACAGAAATTGTATTTGCTTTTGAAAACTTAGACGATAGTAATAAAAAAGTAAAAAATAAAAAATCAGAACAGATTGAGTTTAACCTTGAAGATGCTGGCACAGGAAATAACATTAAATTGTTATCATCCAAACAAGCCGATTTTTTTGCCAATAAACTTGCAAACTACCAAAACTTTTCAGGAAAATTTGCCAAAGTGGGTGAAGATATGAAGCCCTTCGTTGAGCGTCTCTCCCATGAATTACAGCGAGATATCAGTCAAGTTGCTGTCTATATGCCCTACTTGTTGGAGTTGGGATTTAAACAAGCTGATAGCTAATGTAATTAAGCCCTAACTTATCCGTCTAGGGTTTTTAGTCAAGAGTTAATATTTAGTATATTATTAGTTAATTATTAACTATTTTATAATTAATAATATACTAAATATTAGTTATTTATATACTAATAAATAACTAATATTTAACTAACTTAACCCCAGTTCGGGATAAGTGATTCATTAAGCTGCTGATAGTATTGATATTTTCTATTACTCTTGAAGACCAGCTAAGTCTTTGAAGACAGGCTTCTCTATAAACTACTGTCAAAAGCATGACTTTATAAGGTCAGATAATAATTATACAAATAGTATCAACAACTTAAGCACTGGCTTATCCCGAACTGGGGTTTTACTACTAAAATCAATCTTCTGTCAAAATATCAATAAAACTCTGCCAAATGGGGCTTTGATGACGCGCTTTATGCCACACCAGCCACCACGTGCGCGCTAAATCAATACCTGCTACTTTCACCTGCACCAGCTCTGCTTTATCCAATTCTGCTTGAATGACATACTGCGATAAGCAGCCAAGCCCAATATCGGCGCTGACCATATGCTTAATGGCTTCTGACTGCTGAATTGCCATGACAATCTCGGCATGCGGTAGATGCTGCAATAACTGCTCATCGATAATCTGCCGCGTCCCCGAACCCGCCTCTCGTACCAGTAATGGCAGCCTTGCGAATCGTTCAGCGCTGAGCTCATAGCATTTTTCTTTATGGTTATAGTCCATGTTTGCCAGCCATTTACTATGAGATTTAGCAAATACCATCAAGGTATCGGTCCGCCAAGCGCGCTGCTCAATCACTTTCATATCTGTCGGGCGCGGCATACCTTCTACAAGCGCAATATCGATATTTAATTGCTCAACCTCGCCGACCACTTCTTGGGTATTGGCAATATACATATCGATATGGGCATCGGGTAGCGCTTCGTACAATTTGGCAAGCAGCGGCGGCAATACATAATTACCGATAGTCGTGCTAGCACCAATATGAATCTGCCCTGCTTGATGCTTATGATAATGCTCAAGGGTTAAAGCTTGTCCTAAAATCGCTTGTGCCTGTATATAGATAGGATGGGCGTTTGGATGCTGATTAAGCCTGCGACCGACGCGCTCAAATAGCGGCATTTGTAACCGCGCCTCCAGCTCAGTGAGTGCACTGCTGACCGCTGATTGCGATAAATTCAGCTCTTCACTAGCACGGCTGGTACTGCCAGTTTGATAAATACTGACAAACACCGATAGCTGCTTAAGGGTAATCCTCGGTAGCAGCTGCATAACTTTTTTCATGATTGGATCACCTCTTTCACCGGCCTTTTATCTTTAACTAATTAGGACATGACCTAGCCTACAACAACTTACTAACCTAAAAAATCGATAGTTTTTATCTAATTAATCTGTTTTTATTATAGATTGGTCTGCCTTATAATGTCTATTCATAAGCTTATGCTTATTTCGATTATAGATAATAGGACAGTCAGTCATGTACGCCTTGACCCAATCAGTAAATAACTATCTCCCGCGCAGCCGCCATTTAGCAGGGCTTATTGTCGTGCTGATTGGCAGCTTATTTTGTTTGTGGCTCAATACTAGTGTAAACACATGGACAAATGGACGTATCGTCGGCTTGTCTTCTCTCACTTTAGCCATTCTCATTGGTATGGTATTGGGCAATACGGTCTATCCTAACCTTGCTAAGCGCTTAAGTGTCGGCGTGGCATTTGCCAAAGGTCAAATATTGCGCCTCGCCATCATGTTTTATGGCTTTAAGCTGACCCTAACGCAAGTATCAAGTGTCGGACTGTCTGCGGTGATGAGTGATGCGTTGGTATTGACATCGACCTTTTTACTCACCTATTGGATAGGTACCCGATGGTTAAAAGTCGATAAACAAACGACACTATTGATTGGGTCAGGCGCAAGCATTTGCGGTGCCGCCGCAGTGATTGCCGCCGAGCCTGTGATCAAAGCAGAAGCACACAAAGTCACTATTGCCGTGGCGACAGTGGTGGTCTTTGGTACGGTTGCGATGTTGCTCTATCCGTTTTTATACCATCTTGGTTGGTTGCAACCTTGGCTAAATGCTCAGCAGTACGGGATTTATACGGGTTCCACCATTCATGAAGTGGCGCAAGTCGTCGTCGCTGGTAACGCAGTCAGTCCCGAAGTGGGTGACACAGCGGTTGTCACCAAGATGATACGCGTCATGATGCTTGCCCCTTTTTTACTTATTTTATCGTTTGCCCTAACCAAAGGTAGCAGCGACAATGGCAAAAAACCATCGTTTATGAATCGCGTCCAACAAGTCAAAGTACCTTGGTTTGCCTTCATATTCATTGCCATCGTCTTACTGCACACTTGGGTGCCGATGACCGCAAGCTTTGAGCGTAGTATGGTCATGCTAGACGATGTGCTGCTCACCATGGCGATGTTTGCGCTGGGTCTAACCACGCATTTGGGCGCTATTAAACAAGCTGGCGTTAAACCCCTTATCTTGGGGGCGATTATGTTTACTTGGTTAATCGTTGGTGGCGGCTTGATCAATATTGGCATCGCTTCACTGTAAAAAAGCTATTTAACCCCAGTTCGGGATAAGCCACATTGTAACTCATTGATACTATTTACAATGTTACTACCCGTCCCTGCTGAGGCATGTTTTTGATGGTGGGCTTATAGGGAAACCAGCAATAAGCAATTAAACCTGACAGCAAGTTTGTGATAAACCCCGTGACACTACGATGGCGTGAGTGTTCGATTTGGCACAAGTTTTTAAGCTCTCCAAACACCGTTTCAACCAAAGAGCGATGATTGAGTAGTGCCTCATCCATAGGCTCAAGTAATTGGGGTTTCATATTACGCCGAAGTTTAGTGATCAACGTAGTATCACTGTGTTTTGTGAGCCACTCGTTTAGGGCTTTACTGATATAGCCTCTATCACCGAATAGCTTACCAAACAAAGGTGTTGCCATATCCTTAACAGGCACTCTGTCATCCGTATTACCCGCAGTGACTTTAACAGATACAAGCTCGCCCTTATGATTGATAATGGCGTGCAGCTTAAAGCCATAGAACCAGCCCATGCTGCTTTTGCCTCGGGTTGCAAGTCCCTTAAAGACTTTATGACGGTAGATACGCTTGTTATGACAAACTGCTATCTTGGTTGAATCAATATAGCTGATACCCGTACAGTCGCCCATCATGCTTTGCAAGTAGCTGCACAGTGGTATGATACTGCGCGGCACAAGCTCTATAAATCGCGAGTAGCTCGGCAGGTTTGGAAACTCCCGTTTCATCATGCCAAGCATGTGATGGTAGTAAAAAGACTTAAACTGTCGATACCGCAGTTGATGAAACAGTACCAAGATGGTCATCATCTCTGCTACACTTATCTGGCATGCTCTTAACCTTTGGTGTCCCGTTGCGATTAAATGAGCGTCAAACTCAGGTTTGAATTGCTGATAAAAGTCGTTAATATGGCAGTATAGTTCGGTTAGGTTGTCCATGTAAGAAGTCCTTGTTGTGAAGTTTGTCTTGGTAAACTCACTTTAGCAACTTTGGACTTCTTTTTTTATCTTTTTTTGAGCGCTTATCCCGAATTGGGGTTAAATATCAAATGCAACAATAAACAATAAATGACGAGAGGGTATGTATGAAACCTGATAACCATAACTTAACTTTTAAGCAGCATAAATTGTTTGGTGCGCTTATCCTACTGACAGTGACATCGTCGTTATTTGCTTGTAGCGAAACCAATACCACTGCTGCAACCACAGCGACTGTAGAGACGGCAACAGACAGCCAGAATTCAAAAGTCCAAACGCCTAAAACGGTGACTCCGAGCGCTAGCAGTAACAGTGATGCGCTGAGAAACGTCTCTGCGACGGTTTATAAAGATGCCAATTGTGGCTGCTGTAAAGAGTGGATTAGCCATGCCGAACATCACGGTATGACTGCGACGGGACAAGATGTCGCCGACTTAGCAGTTTTTAAAGAACGCTATGGTGTTCCGAGCAATATGCGCTCTTGTCACACGGCGGTCACGACCGATGGTTATGTATTCGAAGGTCATGTGCCTGCCAAATATATAGCCCAGTTTTTAGCCAATCCGCCAAGCGAAGCTATTGGCCTTGCCGTACCCGGTATGCCAATGGGTAGCCCCGGGATGGAGTACCAAAATAAATTTTCACCTTATCAAGTGATGCAAATCAACAAAGACGGTAGCACAGCGGTATATGCTGAGGTTGATAGCGCCAATGCCCAGTTATAGCTGAAAAGGATGATTTTTACTGTCCATCGCTAACTTATTAATAACCCCAGTTCGGGATAAGCGCTCAAAAAAAGATAAAAAAAGAAGTCCAAAGTTGCTAAAGTGAGTTTACCAAGACAAACTTCACAACAAGGACTTCTTACATGGACAACCTAACCGAACTATACTGCCATATTAACGACTTTTATCAGCAATTCAAACCTGAGTTTGACGCTCATTTAATCGCAACGGGACACCAAAGGTTAAGAGCATGCCAGATAAGTGTAGCAGAGATGATGACCATCTTGGTACTGTTTCATCAACTGCGGTATCGACAGTTTAAGTCTTTTTACTACCATCACATGCTTGGCATGATGAAACGGGAGTTTCCAAACCTGCCGAGCTACTCGCGATTTATAGAGCTTGTGCCGCGCAGTATCATACCACTGTGCAGCTACTTGCAAAGCATGATGGGCGACTGTACGGGTATCAGCTATATTGATTCAACCAAGATAGCAGTTTGTCATAACAAGCGTATCTACCGTCATAAAGTCTTTAAGGGACTTGCAACCCGAGGCAAAAGCAGCATGGGCTGGTTCTATGGCTTTAAGCTGCACGCCATTATCAATCATAAGGGCGAGCTTGTATCTGTTAAAGTCACTGCGGGTAATACGGATGACAGAGTGCCTGTTAAGGATATGGCAACACCTTTGTTTGGTAAGCTATTCGGTGATAGAGGCTATATCAGTAAAGCCCTAAACGAGTGGCTCACAAAACACAGTGATACTACGTTGATCACTAAACTTCGGCGTAATATGAAACCCCAATTACTTGAGCCTATGGATGAGGCACTACTCAATCATCGCTCTTTGGTTGAAACGGTGTTTGGAGAGCTTAAAAACTTGTGCCAAATCGAACACTCACGCCATCGTAGTGTCACGGGGTTTATCACAAACTTGCTGTCAGGTTTAATTGCTTATTGCTGGTTTCCCTATAAGCCCACCATCAAAAACATGCCTCAGCAGGGACGGGTAGTAACATTGTAAATAGTATCAATGAGTTACAATGTGGCTTATCCCGAACTGGGGTTAACTTATTTATTTTTCATCACATTGCGTTTGTGTGATGTGATACGGTCATATTCTTCATCACCTAGCACACTTTGGCATTTATCCAAAATCAACTGCCGTACAAAGTTACTCACAGACGGCTCACCTAATTTCTCTGCGGTCAGCTCAATCGCTTCGAGTTCTTCAACAAATAAATGCGTAATTAGGTTACGCCCATGTTTGGAGCGTGAGCGTTCTTTATTGCTTAACGTGTTCGGCTCAAGGGTCAGTTGTTTTTGCCCTTTGGTGGTAATAATTTGAGTTTGCTTAACATCCGAATTGACATCTTGGATAAAATCGGCGTTGGCTTTGATACGGTCAAATTTATTCATTACAGCACCTCAATCAAGAATTTATTTAACTCGTCATGGGCTTTGCTGCTGCCCATTTCTGATACAGATAAACCGCCGATAATCGCATCACGGAATTGTTTACGGTCATGGATAACGGTATTTAACAGTTTAAAAATTGGGTACTTGGCGATAAATTTTTTGGCTTCGGCGACTTCATTGTTTTTTGGATTGGCATTGGCTCGATTAATGACAATGTAGGCTTTTAGGTCTGGGTTGAGCTTGTGAGCTGTGGTCACTTTGTCGGCGATATAAGGTAATAATTCTAAATCGAGTATGCTTGCTTGGGTGGGAACGATGAGTTTGTCGGATATCAATAACGCTTCTCGGAATACTTCGCTATCACGTCCAGCGATATCGATGAGAATAAATTCGTATTCATCGTTAAGTGGTTGCAAGGTTTTACCTAAATTTTCAATCACCGATATCGAATTGATTTTTTCTTGGCGGTATTCGTTCCAGTTGTAAGCGGATTTTTGGTCATCGGTATCGACGAGTAAAGTTTTGCCTTTATTACTGAGTGCGACGGCTAAATTGGTTGCAAGCGTTGTTTTGCCAACACCGCCTTTTCGGTGGGCAATTGTAAATATTTGAGCCATCACGATATCCTTTTTTATTAGTTAATGATTGGTTAATTATATACTAATAATTAACTAATTGAATAAGGTAATTTATTATTATTATGCCCATCAGTTAAAAAAAATTTAGTAGTAAATTGATTTTAGACCAAATATCCACACAAACAGTAACTTCTAAAAAATTAAGAGCTTCAAAAATAGCTCTAAACCCACTTAAATGATTGCCATTAACTGTTTAATATTTTTAATTAACTAATTATTAGTTATTTTTAAACTAATAATTAGTTAATATGGCCTATGGTGAATTTAAACTTAGTCACTCAGCCTAACTGCTTTCTCAATGTCAGACTTTGACTCTTGACCAATTTCTCGAAATACTTCAATCATATCTTGTAATGAAAACTGGTTGCCAGATACAAGTTGCCAAAGCTCATTACCCACTAGTAAGTCTTCACGGTCATAGTATTCACTCCAGCGTGTGTAAGTATTATCTGTTTTGGATTGCGGATTATATGGAATTGCAATGTAAGTATGAATTTTATCTGGGGTAATATCACCATGGCTTAAGCGCAAAATGTACCATTTAAGTATTTTCTGTTTCATGGTGCGAAATTCCTTTTTATTGGGTTTGACCGTGGTAATGTCGATATAAATTTCCGTACCATCAGGTTTCTTAATAACTGAAGTTACGCAGCCCTTTAAAAAAGCGCTATCATAACAAAAAAAGCAGTCAGCGAGAGTAAACAAATGAACAAAGACATGATAGAACTCTACAGCGACTACCTCATCGCAAGTTTTGGGCAAACCACCGCCACAGGACTTGCCAATCTACTACAAGGGAGCATCTACCATGACAGCATCACCCGCTTTCTAAACAGTGAAACACTCACCGCCAAAGAACAATGGCAACTGATTAAACCCATGCTAAGACAGCATGAAAATGCCACACCCAATGCCATCGGCTATCTCATCTTTGATGACACCATACAGCCCAAACCACACACAAGCGTCGACGACATCAACTGCTGGCACTACGACCACACCCAAAACAAAAATGTTAAAGGCATTAACCTGCTTAACTGTCTGTATCATCGCAAAGATATCGACATACCCTTAAGCTTTGACATCATCACCAAACCCAATGTCTTTACCGATGACAAAGGCAAGGTTAAACGTAAAAGCGATAAAACCAAAAATCAGCGACTGCTTGATATGTTTGATAGCGCAATCAAAAACCAAGTCAAATTCGACTATGTATTAGCCGATTCTTGGTTTTCAGCCAAAGCAACATTCAAACATATTCGTAAAGCTAACAAGCATTTCATCTTTGCGTTAAAGTCAAATCGCTTAGTGGCTTTAACCCCGGATGATAGAGAAAAAGGTAACTTTGTACGTATTGATGAATCTAATCTACCCGATAATACCCCTGTTCACGGCTTTTTAAATGACTATCATGATGAAGTCTTGTTATTACGCCGAGTCTTTACAAACAAGGACGGTTCTACAGGGGTGTTATATCTGGTATGCTCAGATTTGCAATGCGACAAGGATAAATTTATCAACGGCTATCAAAAACGATGGCAGGTTGAAGTGTATCATAAGTCGTTAAAGCAAAATGCCAATTTGGGTAAGTCGCCTGCTCATAGCCAAAGGGCTCGGTTTAATCATATGTTTTTAGCCACGTATGCGGTGTTTAAGCTTGAGTGTTTGAAAATCAAAACCAAGTTAAATCATTTCGCTTTGCGTACAAAGTTACTAATTTCTGCTAATCAGTCGGCTTTTGCCCAGCTTAAGGCTATTAGCGGTGCGTAACTTCAGTTAAGTAAGAAAATCGCGCTAATATTTAAAAAACTCTTTAACAAAAAAAAATAATATAAATATTTAAATACATCAGCAAAACAAATATTATCAACATTCACATATCAATAAAGGGAATAAAAATGTCAAAAAATTATAAGCTCAGCCACTATATCTTTCCGCTCATGCTGGGCTTTTTATCAATGAATGCTATAGCGGCAATTAATGTCTATGGTCCAGGTGGACCAGCACCAGCGATGCACGAAGCAGCGAAACAATTTAAAAATAAAACAGGGATTGATGTCCATGTAACCGCGGGCCCTACTTCACAATGGAGCGACAAAGCCAAGCTTGATGCCGACGTCATCTATAGTGGTTCGGAAGCCATGATGTCTGATTTCGAAAGCTTATTTGCCGACAAAATCGTAAAGGACTCGATTGAGCCTATTTACCTACGCCCTGCTGCCATTTTAGTCAGAAAAGGCAATCCCAAACATATTCAAGGATTTAAAGATCTAAGCAGGCCAAACACTAAAGTTTTGGTCACCCATGGCGCAGGCCAAGTCGGCATGTGGGAAGATATTGCAGGTAGAACGGGCAACATTCAGCTCACAAAATCCTTCCGTAAAAATATCGCCATGTATGCACCCAATACAGGCACAGCGAAAAAAGCATGGGAAACTGACAGCAGCTATGATGCATGGTTGGTGTTTAATACTTGGGGAGTCAGTAATCCAGACATTGGGCAAATTATCCCGATCGAACCTGAACTGGTGATTTACCGTGATACAGGTGTTGCACTAACTCAACACGGTCTAAAAAATCCTGAAGCAAAAAGTTTTATTACGTTTTTAAGCTCTGCACAAGGCCATGCGATTTTTAAACAGTTTGGTTGGAACAAATGAGTGCTTAATTTTAATCTTTGATCCACATTCAAGATCAGTTTCCAAGCTTAAAAAATCGAACTTTTAACAAGCAAATTGGACATAAAAAAGAGCGCCACGGCGCTCTTGATTGAAGAAAATATAACTACTGAACCTCGGCCAAAAGCGTTTGTGCTGCCATTTTACCCAAGGTATTCGATGCCAAAGGACTATCTCCTGTAATTAACTTACGGTCTTGAATACACTGTCTCGACATCTCTTTATTAACCACTTCCACACCCAACTTTTCTAAGCGATCTGCCAGCAACCATAGTCAACATGAAAAAAACGAAAATCTCATGCAAGCCTTTGAAGCGATCCAAGCCAAATACGGCAAATCTAAAATTGCATTGAGTGGTTGTTATTTGCCAAATCGTGCTTGGAGTATGAGCCGAGATTTTACGCATAAATCTGTGGGATAAATGCCATAAATCTCTAACTCTCACCTTTTGCATATTGGACCACTGTGATAACTGACCAATCAGCGTCTCAATATTTCGACTAGCATTTTTAAGACGGTTGATAACACTAAGCGGTCTTTTATCGGACATATTTTTTCTAAGCGGCTTTTGCAAATCAACACACCACTTAAAGCAATACTCGTATAAATCAGGACTAATATAACCCATATCTGCACCTAATAAGCCTTTGATATTATCAAGCATATCAGGTGCAAATAAACTTTCATTTATCTTAGCAGAGGCAAAGGTAAAATTGGTTATCATGCCCGATAGATTAATGAGTAAATGTCCTTCAAAGCCAAAATATTTTTGTTGCTTTGAGGCACAGTAACTATAACTGCCTTCATATTTGAAGGTTTTATGCCGATAGGCTCTGGCATATTGACACACAGGAATGGGAAAGCCATCAATAAAATGAATGTTGTCTTGCCCATGCTGTTTAACGATATGCTGTTGTATCAAAGTTTTTACCTGTAACAAATTGACGCACTGCTTGGCAAAGTTGGGATATGAGCCTATTTGTGGAAACCATGTTTGCCAATGCTGTTTAAAATACTGATGGATTTGTGAGTCGGTGTCCATCTGTAAAAACTCACCCACTATCTCCATGGTGATAATTTCACTGTCGGTTAGCTTTGGTGCATATCCGCCTTGCCTTAGCCGGTTTGTTACAATCTTTTTGTAGTAGTCATCTACCATTAGATAGATTTTAATGATAAATTCGTCGATGGGCATGGCTTATTCTCTAATCTTTTTGGTCATTGATTAAAGTTTAAGTTCATGCCTTTTTTGTTTCAATCCCCACTAAAAGTGTTGAGAGTTGGGTAAATATATGAAAAAAATATTGTTAATTGGTAAGCCCAATAGTGGTAAAACAAATTTTTTTGGACAACTATTTGGCAGAATAGTAATGTACTCCCCAATGTCTAGACCAAATAATCACGAAATTAAGATAGAATTGGGTTGATAAAGCACAGTATTAACCGAACTATTGTTATCTAAATAAACCTGTGCAGGGGTATGGTAATCAAGCGACTGATGCAACCGCTCATAATTGTAAAACTCAAAATAGTCTTTCAAACCAACTCTAGCTTGGCTAACCGTATCAAACTGGCGTAAATACACACATTCGTATTTCACTGAGCGCCAAAGCCTTTCCACTTGAGATTGTCCAATGCCCTGCCACGACCGTCCATACTGATGGCAATACCCTGCTCAACGAGCGGTCTAGTAAATCTTGGGGTAGTAAACTGCGAACCTTGGTCGGTATTAAAAATATCACAGCGTAACCCATTGTGCAGTAATTTACCCACCGTATCAATGCAGAAATCTGCCTCAAGCGTGGTAGATAGCGACCAACCTAAAACATAACGGCTGTACCAATCAATCACCGCCATCAAATACACAAACCCTTTAGACAGGCGAATGTATGTGATATCGGTACTCCACACTTGGTTACAGCGGGTGATGGGTACATTTCTAAGCAAATACGGGTAAACTTGATGCTCAGGATTGGGTTTACTGGTGTTAGGACGCTGGTAGATGGCATCTAGCCCCATTTGCCGTAGCAGTCGCCTAACTCGTTTTTCTCCCACTTGATAGCCTAATTGTCTCAAATACGCTGTCATGCGTTTAACCCCGTAAAATGGGGCTTTGGTATATTGCTCGTCAAGCAAGTTCATCAAGGTGATATCAAGCTCGCTGATGGGCTTTGGCTGATAGTACAGGCTTGAGCGGTTAATACCGAGTAGTTCGCATTGTTTACGGGTACTAAAGTCCTTGCTGTCAGGTTCTAGCAGTTGTTTACGAGACTCTAATTGAGCTGTGAGGACTTTTTTTTAAGCCAGTCTCTCTCACTAATGACTTGCCCAAGCTGCCGATGCAGTTCATCGATAATGGCTTGCTGGGCTTGTTCGTTATCTTGCTGTTTGGTGTTAAAGGCGGTTGGTATGACAGCCAAGGCTTGCTTTTTCCAGTTGCTGATTTGGGTTGCATGAACACCGTATTCAGCAGTCAGCTCATTGATCGTTTTTTGCTCTTTAATTGCTTCAACAGAAACTTTGCTTTTAAATTCAGCATTATGACGTTTACGAACTTTTGTCATTAGATAGACCTCTTTTCTTAAGGGCTATTCTATCTTATTTGCTACAATTTTTTGGTCTAGTTTTCGGGGAGTATTATAAACTCTTGGTTTATGGCACTTAATGAAGCAGATAATGGAAAAATTAAAGGTGGGATAATTTCTATTCTAGATGTTGTATTATCAGAATATCCAAATAGCAATAAGCTTAATAGTGTTAGAAATTTCCTAGTGTCCAATAACGAGTAATACGATATATTGAGCATGGCTTTGATAGCCTTGATGGGGCTTACGTTAATTGTAGCGATTCTCATTGAAAATCCATTACCGTCTATCAAATCATGGAATTAATGCATAAATTCTGTTAGTTATTACACCATTATAAATTTACTTGATAATCACGAAAACCTATTGTTTTTCGTGATTTTGTAAATCAGCGCCAATTCGGCGCTTTTTTATTAGGTTCATTTCACGATAAAGCCAAATAAATCTAAATATGATAATATAGACTAATTATCATTTATCGTGAGAAATTTATCATGAGTTTAATTGGTTATGCCCGAGTGTCAACGTCTGAAGGGAAACAATTGCTTGACCGTCAAGTTGATGCGTTAACAGAAATCGGCTGTGAGCGAATTTTTGAAGACAAAGCATCAGGCAGTAATTCCCAACGTAAAGGATTGGATGATTGTCTAAACTATTTGCGGAAAGGCGATGTACTCGTTGTTTTAGATTTGGATAGGTTAGGGCGGTTAGCCAGCGACCTAATCAAACTCATTGATGAACTGGCTGAGAAAGATATTGGTTTTAAAGCGATTAACTCACCGATGGATACCACCACACCCGCAGGTCGGGCGTTTTTACAGATTCAGGCCGCCTTTGCTGAGATGGAGCGTAATATTATCCGCCAGCGGGTAAAAGAGGGGATAGCCGCTGCAAGGGCTCGAGGGCGTAAAGGTGGACGACCTAGAATTATGACCGCTGAGAAATTGCAATACGCTCAATATCTAATGCAAGACCAAACCAAAAGTATTCCAGCGATTTGTAAAGAGCTTGGTGATATTCCCAGTAGTACGCTATATCACTATGTGACGGCAAAAGGGGAGTTGAAAAAGGTGGGGCTAGATTTAATAGGCAAAGCTGAATAGTTGTATCTTTTATAATTGTCAGCTTGATTGTTACTTAATGTATTTTGTATTATAATGCAATGTACTATATATTAAAGGTTTACTATGTATACGGTCGCCGAAACAGAAAGCTTTAAGGCTGAAATTGCTCAATTGTTAGATTTGGATGATCGATTGGCTTTCTTTACTTACCTTTCACAAAATCCATTAAAAGGTGACGTGATTCAAAATGGCAAAGGTTTACGCAAAATTCGTTGGGCAAATAATGGGAAGGGTAAATCAGGTGGGGTTCGAGTTATCTACTACAATATGCTGGATGATGGACTGATAGTTTGTCTAGCTGTGTATGCGAAAAATGAAAAAGAAAACATTTCTGCCAAAGAATTAAAATTTTTGAAAAATGAAAAGCAAGGAAACCAATCATGAAACGTGTCAGATTTTCTGATTTAGATATTGCCAATATTGTTGAAGCGGTTATTAAAGATGACCCTGACGCGATTGTTATTAAAGACAGTTTAGCCAAATCACTCTCTCAATTGCGAGAAGGACAGTATGCACCCGTATCAGAAGTTAGCCAAGTTCGCCATAAAGCAGGTTTGTCACAAAGTCAATTTGCCAAAACCCTAGGCATTTCGGTCAATACGTTAAAATCTTGGGAGCAAGGTCAGCGTAAACCGAGTGGCTCAGCGCAAGTCTTGCTTAAATTATTGGGTAAAAAGCCTGAGCTAATTGATGAAATTGCTCACTTGGCATAGTACTTGAATCCTTCTAATAACCACCAATTAATGAGTGTAATTGAAACTTTCTTATAAGCTCCATTCATAGACTTATTGAACGATGATTTGTAGACAAGTTAATTGACAAAAATGGGGGTTTTTTACCCCTGTTTTCTCGCCTAAATGGGAGTGTCTAAAAAACCACCGTTTTTTAGACTAAATAGAAAAGCAAGGCAAATAAAATACTTTATCAAACATCCATTTCTAACGCACCAATCACTGCTTTACCCCAACTTGGTAAATTCGGGCTAATCGAATACCAAATCCCTGTACCTTTTCGCTCACTATCTAAAATTCCGACTTGCTTTAACTGGTTTAAATGGCGTGAGATTGTCGGTTGGGGTTGGTCTAACTCGCTGATAATGTCGCACACGCATAAAGATTGCTTTTGATTGAGTAGTTGCACAATCTTTAATCGGGTTGGGTCACTTAATGCTTTGAGAAAATCTGTTTTATTCATATATTTACATATCCGAATATATAGTTTATGATATATCCGATTTTATCATTAATGATAGGTGTAGGCTATGAAATTTTTACTGTTTCTAGGTAGTGTACGGGAAAGCACACCGCCTAGACCTGCTCGCTTGGGCTATCGTGTGGCATTGGCTTGTGAGCAATATCTACGTATGGCTTACCCCGATATCGAAATTGAGTTGATAGACCCATTAGACCCTGCGGTTAAGCCAGTTTTTGAACAAGCGGTATTTAAGCCCCAATTTTCCTATGCTCAAGGTAAAGCCCCTGTTGGTTTAGAACAGTTAGCACAAAAGATTAGCCTTGCGGACGGCTATGTTATGATTAGCCCCGAATATAACCATTCTCTTAGCCCTGCGTTGGCTCATTTACTCAATCATTTTGGTAGTTCTCGCTTTGCATTTAAACCAAGTGCGATTGTGACCTATTCGGCAGGGCAATGGGGCGGTATGAGGGCAGGGGTGGGTATGCGAACGTTTTTAGGGGAGTTGGGTTGTTTGCCTGTGTCGGCTATGGTGCATTTGCCCCACGCTCAAAATGTGTTTGATGAACAAGGGCAATTTTTGCCAAGTGTTGATGTGACGGCTTGGCAAGGCTATTTTGGGCGGACGTTTAGCCAGTTGGTTTGGTGGGCGACTGCGACTAAAAATCACCGTCAAAACGTCAATCCAAACGATATTGTACCGCCTTTTGTGACTAATCCCAGTGAACGAAATGCCCCGAATTGATAGGTTGAGGTCTGTATATGTGGTTAGCCATTAGTTTATTTATTCTCACGCTGATTTTAGTGATTTGGCAACCCAAAGGCTTAGGCATTGGCTGGACTGCCAGTATCGGTGCAGGGATAGCATTACTGTTAGGCGTGATAACCGTTGCCGATATTCCTGTGGTGTGGGATATTGTGTGGAACGCAACCTTTGCCTTTATTGCCATTATCATTATCAGTCTGTTACTAGATGAAGCAGGCTTTTTTCGCTTTATCGCTTTGCACGTTGC
Source organism: Faucicola osloensis (assembly GCA_016888885.1). Taxonomy (GTDB): domain Bacteria; phylum Pseudomonadota; class Gammaproteobacteria; order Pseudomonadales; family Moraxellaceae; genus Faucicola. The sequence continues at coordinate 1,802,089 of CP069437.1, read as the reverse complement.
AAGATTGGCAAAGGGTAGTGGTAAGCGGTTGTTTGTGTTTATTGTGCTGTTGGGGGCGGTGGTGTCGGCGTTGTTTGCCAATGATGGGGCGGCGTTGATTTTGACCCCGATTGTGATTGCCATTTTAACCACGTTACGCTTTTCCCCTGCCACCACGCTTGCCTTTATCATGGCGGCAGGGTTTATCGCTGATACCGCCAGTATTCCGTTGGTGGTGTCGAATTTGGTCAATATCGTGTCGGCTGACTTTTTTAAAATCCCATTTACCGATTATGCTAAGGTGATGCTACCCGTGAACATGGTGGCGGTTGTTACCTCGTTACTGGTGTTGTATGGCTTTTATCGCAAAGACATTCCTGCAGTATATGCGTTGGATTTAATCGAAAATCCGCAATCGGCGATTGTGGATAAAAATACCTTTGTTATGGGTTGGGTAGTGTTGGCATTGCTGTTGATAGGCTTTTTTGTGCTTGAGCCAATGGGTGTACCGATTAGCTTAATTGCAGGAGTCGGGGCGTTGGTGTTGCTTGTGGTAGCAAAAATGGGTAAAAGAATAACGGTGTTACCGATTGTCAAAAATGCCCCGTGGCAAGTGGTGATATTTTCATTGGGTATGTATTTGGTGGTGTATGGGTTAAAAAATGCAGGGCTGACCGATTATTTAGCAGGGGCGTTAAGCCAACTTGCCAATCATGGCATGATGAGGGCAACGGTGGGAACGGGGCTATTGTCGGCAGGGCTTTCCTCGGTGATGAATAATATGCCAACGGTGCTCATTCAAGCCTTAGCGATTGATGGGGCAACTATCAATGACCCCATGATAAAGCAAGCCATGATTTATGCCAATGTCATAGGCTGTGATTTAGGCACGAAAATAACCCCGATTGGCTCGCTTGCAACGTTGCTGTGGTTGCACGTGTTAGCCAGTAAAAATATCGCGGTAAGTTGGGGCTATTATATTAAAGTTGGGATTATTCTAACCTTGCCTGTGTTGGTAGCAACCTTAGTGGCATTGGCGGTTTGGTTGCCGATTGTTCAATAATTTTTAAAAGGAAAATCCATGAACCAAAATACCTTAAATGACCCGACCACACCGCAACTGGATAACGCGCATTTTCATGCCCCTGCGGTGGCGGATTTTAATTTAAACCTTTCAACCACATCGCCAAAAATTTTACTGTTATACGGCTCATTGCGTGAAACCTCCTACAGTCGCAAAGTGGTTGAGGAATCGGCTCGAATCCTTAACAAAATGGGGGCAGAAACCAAAATCTTTAACCCTAGTGGATTGCCATTGGTTGATGACGTTGAAGCCAATCCACACGGGGCAGAACACCCCAAAGTCAAAGAATTACATGAGTTGGTAAACTGGTGTGAGGGTATGGTTTGGTGTAGCCCCGAACGGCATGGGGCAATGACAGGCATTATGAAAACCCAAATTGACTGGATTCCGCTATCCATAGGGGCAGTTCGCCCAACACAAGGTAAAACCCTAGCGATTATGCAAGTTTCGGGTGGCTCACAATCGTTTAATGCGGTCAATCAGTTGCGGATTTTGGGGCGGTGGATGCGTATGCTGACCATTCCTAACCAATCTTCGGTAGCCAAAGCCTTTTTGGAATTTGATGACAAAGGGCGAATGAACCCGTCAAGCTATTATCAGCGTATTGTTGATGTGCTAGAGGAATTAATGAAATTTACCTTACTGACACGGGATAATAAAGATTACTTGGTAAATCGCTATTCGGAACGGGTAGAAAGTGCCGAAGCATTAATAAAACGAGTAAATCAAAATCAACTTTAATAAGGATAAACCATGCAAAATATCACCATTTACCACAATCCAAACTGCGGTACATCACGCAACACCCTTGCCCTTATCAAACATCAAGGCATTGAGCCTACCGTTATTCATTATTTAGAAAATCCGCCTACCGAGCCAACCTTGCGTGATTTGATTGCCAAAATGGGAATTACCCCTAGACAATTACTACGTGTCAATGTTGAGCCGTTTGCCAAGTTAGGACTGGACAATCCCAATGTAAGCGATGATGACCTCATTCACGCCATGTTAGCCGAGCCAATTTTAATCAACCGCCCAATCGTGGTATCCGAAAATGGTAAAAAACAAGGCGTTAAGCTGTGCCGTCCGTCCGAAGTGGTGCTAGATTTGATTGATACGCCTTTAACCAAAACTTTTCTTAAGGAAGACGGGGAAAAGATTGAGCCCAAATCTTAAGTCAGAATTGGCAGTAAACTGTTCTATTAGGAGCAACATATAGATACCTAATCATTATATGTTGCCTCTATCGTATTGCCTCTAGCTCTGTCGTAGATAGATTAATCCCTTCCTCTGCTAAAGTGGGTGCAAATTGTAATGAATGAATTACTCTACACTTATCGACAGAATCTTGCTGGCAATTGCTCATTGTTTGCAATAGAGCCTGAATAGTTTGTAATTGCTGTATTTTTTGTTCAATCTGTGCCAAATGACTAGCAACCAGCTCATCCGCTATCACACAGCTTTGGTTGGGATTTTGCTTAAGTTGATTAAAAGCCTTAATTTCTTGCATTGTAAAACCTAATGAACGACAGGTTTTAATAAATTCTAATTGTTCAATAGCATGCTGGTTAAAATAGCGGTACGCATTTTCGCCTCGACTGGCTTTATTTATCGCCCCAATTTTCTCATAGTAACGGATAGTTTCGATATTAATCCCTGTTTTTTTACTTAACTCGCTGATTTTAAATATAGACATAAGTGACCTTTTCGTATGACTTGGATTATTATTACTTGACCCTGTAGTGACTACAGGGTTTATAGTAACAGGTAATCTTTAATAAAACCATTAGAAAGGTGTCGTATGTCAAAAAATTGTTGCTGTACCGACGAGGAAGAAAAAATCATAACCGCTAGCCATGGCAACCATGAGGGTCACAGTAATGAAGATGGGCATGACCAGTCGCATGACACAGGTGACAAAACCACGTTTCAGCTTTTTTTACCAGCGATAATTGCCTTTGTGGTATTAGCCATTGGGCTAGTGCTTGACCATGTGATAAAACCTGTATGGTTCACGGAAATACCACGCTTTATTGTATATGCCATTGCTTATATTCCTGTGGGCTTTCCTGTGTTAAGAGAGGCTTTTGAAAGTATCAAGTCTGGCAATTGGTTTTCAGAATTTTTTCTGATGGGTATTGCGACCATTGGGGCATTTGCCATTGGCGAATACCCCGAGGGTGTTGCCGTCATGCTTTTTTATACTATAGGGGAAATCTTTCAAGCAATGGCAGTACAACGTGCAAAGGGAAATATCAAAGCTTTGCTTGACCAACGTCCTGATGAGGTCACCATCATTGAAAATAACCAACCCAGCATTGTTAAAGCTATATCCGTGGGTGTCGAACAAATTATTCAGCTAAAAGCAGGTGAAAAGCTAGCACTGGATGGGGTCTTACTTTCTGATACCGCTTCATTTAATACCTCGGCTTTGACAGGGGAAAGTAAACCCGATACCAAACGTCAAGGCGATGTGGTATTGGCAGGGATGATTAATTTACAAAATGTGGTGCAAATTAGAGTTACGACTGCTTATCAAGATTCCAAGCTGTCTAAAATTTTAGCCTTAGTGCAAGATGCGACCCGCCAAAAAGCCCCGACTGAGCTTTTTATCAGTAAGTTTGCCAAAATTTATACCCCGATAGTAGTTGCCTTAGCGATTGCTATTACCCTTGTACCCTATTTCTTTGTGGCTGATTATGTGTTTAGTAATTGGCTGTATCGGGCTTTGGTATTTTTAGTCATATCTTGCCCTTGTGCTTTGGTGATTTCGATTCCGCTTGGCTATTTTGGTGGTATTGGGGCAGGTAGCCGTAATGGAATTTTATTTAAGGGCAGTAATTTTTTAGATACCCTAGCGACCATTGACAATGTGGTGATGGATAAAACGGGAACGATGACTGAGGGGGTGTTCAAAGTCCAAGAGGTAAACATTGAGCCAGCCTTTGACCCAAATATGATGCTAGGCTATCTAAATGCTATAGAAAGCAAATCTACGCATCCCATAGCTACCGCAGTCCACGAGTATGTTGGGCAAGTCGATAGCACGATTGCCCTAGACAATGTGCAGGAGATTGCGGGGTATGGTTTAACCGCTAGTATCAAGGGGCAATCTTTTTTAGCAGGAAATGCAAAATTATTGGATAAATTTAATATTCAATATCCTAGCGAAGTGGCTCAAAGTATTGATACTGTCATCGTTATGGCGTATGCAGGGCAATATGTGGGCTTTCTTACCATTGCCGACCAAATCAAAGCAGATGCTTCTCATGCCGTTGATACCTTAAAACAGCTTGGGGTCACGACTACAATGTTAAGTGGTGATAAAACCGCCGTAGTAAAGTCAGTCGCCGACAAGTTACACATTGAACGTTATTTCGGTGATTTATTGCCTGAAGATAAAGTAACCCACTTAAAAACTATCAAAGACCAACCTTCTAATAAAGCCAATAAAAAACAAACCGTGGCATTTGTGGGAGATGGAGTAAATGATGCTCCTGTCGTCGCTTTAAGTGATGTGGGTATTGCTATGGGAGGCTTGGGCAGTGATGCCACAATTGAAACCGCTGACGTGGTCATTCAAGATGATAAACCATCAAAAATTCCAATGGCGATTAATATTGGCAAACAAACCCGTAAAATTGTTTGGCAAAATATTACCTTGGCATTTGTGGTCAAAGCTATTGTACTAATATTGGGTGCTGGCGGTGTGGCGACGATGTGGGAGGCAGTATTTGCTGATGTGGGTGTGGCTTTATTAGCCATTATCAATGCCATGCGAATTCAACGTATGGACTTTGTGGATAAACGCTAATGTGGTATATCCATTTAATTATTTAATCAAAATTTTAACTAAAAATGGCTACTCGTCTATAAGGAATTTTTCATGAAAAAAACTACACTTACCCTAGTGACTACGCTACTTGCTCTTTCAGCCACGTTGGTTGCTTGTGGACAACAAACCACCACTAATTCAAATAATAGCCAAACTCCCACTACAACTAATGCCCAATCTACACCACAAGGCGAATCTGATACTATTACTGCCAAGCAAGTCGCTACAGATACCTTAGTACGCTCGCATTCACCTATTATTGGTAAGGTAGATGCCCCTGTAACTATAGTAGAGTTTTTTGACCCTTCATGTGAGGCGTGTCGGGCAATGAATCCGTATGTTAAACAAATCATCAATGAGCATAATGGTAAGGTAAGGCTGGTGCTACGTTACACCTTATTTCATAAAGGCTCTGAACAAGTGGCTCGTATTTTAGAAACTGCCAAAGAACAGGGTATATACGAACCAGTTTTAGCAGCGGTATTTGAAGCCCAACCGCAGTGGCATGACGACGAAACAGTTAAAGCGGCTTGGCAAGCGGCTATCAAGGCTGGGCTTGATGAACAAAAAGCTCGTGCCAGTATGAATAGTGATAAAATTAACCAAGTACTGAAACAAGACATGGACGATGCCAAAACTATTAAAATCTCAGGTACACCGACTTATTATGTCAATGGCAAGTTGCTAACTAAACTATCACCCGATGGGTTGCAGGCAATGGTTGCCAATGAAGTCAAAACCACAGCCAAACCATAAAGAGTTCTTTAAAGTCGTTACTTACCTAATACCTAATACCTAACTTTATTGAGTTGTTATGCAGCCGTCGAAAAACACCTTAAATGATATTAAAAATTCCCAAACTGCTTGGCTATGGTATGGCTTGAGTGTGTTGGTGGTTGGGATTGACCAACTCTCCAAGATATATTTTGAAAATAACTTTCAGTTATACCAAACAGTATCGGTCATTGAGCCAGTCTTTAACTTTACCCTAGCCCATAACTATGGAGCTGCCTTTAGCTTTTTTGCTGACCAAGGCGGTTGGCAACGTTTCTTTTTTAGTGGGTTAGCATTTGGCGTATGTGGATTTATTATTGTCTATTTAAGGCGTTTACCCCGTGATACAGGGGTGTTATCAGCAGGATTGGCATTGATAATGGCAGGGGCGTTAGGTAACTTGATGGATAGGATGCGTTTAGGCTATGTGGTTGATTTTCTACATGTGCACTATGCGAATGTGTGGAACTTCCCGATTTTTAATTTGGCGGATGTGGCGATTAATCTTGGCGTAGTATTGGTATTGATAGATAGCTTTTTTTTGGAAGCTAAACGTCGAAAACCACCTATGATAGATGCTTAAATAATATCTATAAATTCAATTAAGCTACAAACCGAAAATACGAATCAAGATATGAGTTACAAGTGCCAGCAATATGATAACTAAAAATATAATTTCCTCCTATCAACGAAGTTATTTTATTTCGTTAGTTCAACTATTAGCTATTGTTTTTATCATAGCTATCAAGGTAACTCCAGCCCATGCTATAAATTTGTCTGATATTTTTAGTTCAAATAACGCCAATACGACCAATCCATCCAAACCGTTGCCCGTTCAAGAGGCATTTGCGATAACAACGACCCAGCAAGGTAATCAGCTCACTATTCAGGCAGATGTCAAAGATGGCTATTTTGTATATCAAGATAAGCTCAAACTTGAATTACCTCAAGGTGTGAATGCCACACCTTTGGTTTTTGACCAAACTGCCACGTTTGTGAATGACCCCAGTTTCGGGCGTGTACCTATTATTGATAAAAGCTTTACTGCTAAAACGACACTTTCTGTATTAAAACCTATGCAAGCACAGCCTGCTATTGTGAAGTGGCAAGGCTGTGCTAAGATGGGACTATGTTACCCTCCTGAAAAAGTAAATTTCACCTTACAGCCTATCACGCCACAAGCCGCTAGTGCTGTGCCTACGACCCTACGTCCATCGCCCAATAATACCACTCCTGTTATCACAGACAAGGCCCCACTCTCGCCACCTATCACGACCGACATCACAGCTCAACATCCCTCACAGGGTGACAATGATATTTTTGGATTGAGTCGGCATACAGGCTGGGCATTACTATTGTTATTTTTGGCAGGGTTGGGTTTATCATTTACGCCATGTGTACTACCAATGCTACCTATCGTGGTGAATATTGTGGCACGTCAGCATAGTCCTTCTGCTAAAAAAGGCTTGTTATTAACAGGTAGCTATGGTGTGGGTGTAGCAACCAGTTATGGATTAGTGGGGGCATTGGTTGCAGTATTTGGGCAATCGCTTGGCTTGATGAATATGCTCCAACAGCCAATTATTTTACTAAGCTTTGCAACGGTGTTTGTGCTTTTGGGCTTGTATATGCTTGATGCCATACCATTTCCCCTCTCTGCTCGATTGTCACGCTTAGGTCAAACAATAAGTAATATAGGTACAAGCCGTCTAGGAAGTATGTCGGGCAGTTTCATTACAGGATTTTTTTCAGCCATGGTTGTGTCGCCTTGTGTATCCGCCCCGCTTGCAGGAGCATTGGCAGGGGTAGCTACTTTGGGTAACCCTGTAATTGGGTTTTTTGCTTTATTCCTGTTAGGGCTTGGACTTTCTACACCTTTGATTATTTTAGGTGCAACACAGGGAAATTTTATGCCAAAAACAGGAGAATGGATGGTATGGGTAAAAACAGGTTTTGCTTTGATGTTATTCGCTGTGGCTTTAGTAATGATAGAAAGGGTGTTGATATCTCATTTCATGTTAGGGATATGGGCGATATGGTTTATGGTCGTGGCAACATGGCTATGGCATTGGCAAGGTATTGGACAAAAACAAGAACCATCACACGGACGAATAGTAATCAAGGCAATTGCCCTTATAACGGCAATTTGGGCAAGTATTTTATTAATTGGAATGGCATTGGGTAGTCAAGATAGCTGGCAACCCCTAAAAACCATCAAAACATCAAGTGTTGCAAGTAGCATCACAGACCAATCACCAAAAATCACTAAGATATATAAAATGAGCGAGTTAAACCCTATTTTAGCGAACAATCCAAAGGTTTTAGTTGATGTAACTGCTGATTGGTGTATTACTTGTCGAACTATGGATAAAACGTTATTTGAAACACCACCAGCCCAGCTTAATGATTGGCAAGTAATAAAAATGGATGTCACCGATGATACAGTGGATAGTAAAGAAGTGTACCAAGCATTGGACGTATTTGCTCCGCCTGCTTTGTTATATTATCAAGAAGGTAAACTTGTTGCTCGTCAAGATGGTAATGTAGAACGGGAGGTATTTGAAAAACAATTAGCTCAATTAAATGATAAGCTAAGAATACCAAATATAGTACGATAAGAATGAACTAGCCCAAAATTCGAACCATATAGGGCGGTAATGACATTTGTTTAGTTTCTTACCCAATTTACCATAATAAGAAAAACACATCATTAACAAAACCTGTGGAAAACATTAATTTATGAAAAAGTTTATCCTTTTAACCGTGTCAATCGCAACGCATTCATTAATACCGAAATCGAACTTAACGCCATCGCCCCTGCCGCTAACATCGGATTAAGCAAGCCCACCATGGCAAAGCCAATGCCTATCATATTGTAAATAAAAGCAAAAAACAGGTTTTGCTTAATATTTCTTAATGTGGCTCGGGCAATCGTTACCGCTGACAACACATGGCTAATAGAGTGACTGCCATCGCCCATCAAACGAGCCGAAGCACTGTGTTGGGCGATATCCGTGCCATTTTGTACCGCAAAGCTAGCGGTAGCCGTTGCCATGGCAGGGGCATCATTTACGCCATCGCCAACCATCGCCACTTTTTTGCCATTTTGCTGTAGTTCGCTGATTTTTGTGGCTTTATCCCGAGGTGAAAGTTCGCCAATCGCGGTATCAATTTTGACTTGTCCACCTATATAATCGGCAACCGATTGTTTATCACCGCTTAACATTATTGTGGTTAAGCCCAGTTTTTTAAGTGAGGCAATGGCGGTCATACTGTCCGCTTTCAAGCTATCTGCAAGGGTGTAGTGGCATAATAAACCAAGACAGTTAATAAGAGATTATAATACCTTAAGTAGAGGAATAATCTCATGACAAAAGTTAGAAATCAATACTCAGCAGAATTTAAACTTGAACTCATCAAATTGATTGAAGAACAAGGGCAAAAAGTACCCGATGTTGCCAGTCAATACAATGTTGGCAAATCAACTTTGGAAAAATGGCTACAACGATACCGTGCAGAACAATCAGGCAAACCATTAGCCACAGGTAGAGCTATCACACCCGAACAACAAGAAATCCAACGACTGAAAAAAGAGAATGCCCAGTTAAGGTTGGAGCGAGATATTTTAAATGAGGAGGGATAAGCGAAGCACTGCTTCGCCCCGACGCAAGGCGAGAGTTATACTCGAGTGGGCATCCGCTCTATTGGCACAAGACAGTCTCGGATTTCGCTAATAGAGCAAACGGCTAAATCTGAACCCAAAATCAGTAAAGTAAGACTGTGTCAGCTATTTGATATACCAAGGAGCACTCATTACACCCTAAAAAAGCCTAAACTGCCCAGCTTGGAGCAATTGAATCTAAGAGTCTGGGTAAAACAAGCCTTTGAAGCCTCAAAAGGTTCAGCAGGAGCTAGAAACATAGCCCAAATTGTTATAGTAAATCCTAAATTAAACTGAACAATGAATAACACAGTCATTGAGTGACTCAAACTGACTCATAGACAGTTGCACATTTTGCTTCACTACCGCCCACTTATTCTCTACAGGATTTAACTCAGGGGAATATGGCGGTAAGTATAACAAGGTTAAATTATATTGTTTAGCAATCTGATTTAAATTGCCACCCCGATGAAACCTTGCATTATCCATGATTAAAAAACGCTGTGGGTAGCTGTCGAGTTCATGTTTAGGCAAAGATTGACCAAGCGTGTGAAGCCAATTTTCTACCGTATCACGCTTACACCCACCTTCAAAGGTCACAGGTGCAATCAGTTTAAATTCAGCCATACTCATTGCACCAATTAGATTTAACCGTTTACCTTTGTTGGCCTCAATTTTAGCATAGCAGGGTTTGCCAACAGGTGACCAACTACGCTGATAACTTTGTCTTTGGTAAAAGCCTGTTTCATCCATGAATAAGATATTGGATAACCCAAACCAAAACGCCATGATAGCTAAACATACGCTAAAACCTTGTTGTTTTACAGGGTCGGCTTCTTTAAAGGTAAAGGTCTTTTTTTAAATGTCCAGTTGATACGATGCAAGGTATCGACAAACGCATTGTAGGATATACTGACATCAGGATGGTCTTTTAAATATTGTTCTCGTAGCTGTTTAGCGGTGTCAAATTCCTGAGATTTGACGTATTGTTCAAAAGCAATAAGGTCGGTTATGATGTGTTTTACGCCGGTTGGTTGTGCTTTTTTAGGCTGGGTATTACCTTGTTCTTGATACAAATCTATCCAACTGTCTAGGGTATTGCGACAGATACCAAAGGTACGAGCGGTTTTACTTTTGTTGTTCGTTTCTTGCCAGTAGGCGATGGTGCGCTTTCTTAGGTCTTGGTCGTATAGGTTCGGCATGGCACTATCTATGAAAATTTAAATTGTGTTCATTATAATATAGGTTTAACTATAGAAACACCGTTGAGCGGGTCTTTGGACATTTTAAACTGCATTATGGGATGAGCAAAGCTCGTCATTTAGGGTTAATGCAATTTCATACCAGCACTTTGCTTGCAAGCATGGTGCATAATTTAAAAACTGCCCTAAGCTTGAAACGAAAATACGGACTCGCCTAGGGTTATTGTGCCTGTTGGTTAGTAAGCTCAGCCAATAGACACAAATTTAACAACCATTTGGAGATTTTATCCATGATTTAGCCATTGTTTTGCTTATTTCATTGCCATTCTTTGTTTTTTTTCGGTTTGGTGGTATGCCTCGAGCAAAGGGGCTGTTTCGTGCAAAGGTCTCTTTTATTTAAAAAAAGATTTAAAATGAGCTAATCTGAGATTATTCACATAAAACCTACCAAATACCTACCAAATACCTACCAAATACCTACCAAATACCTACCCAAAATACTTTAGGTTATTAATGAGAATGATGATTAAGTTAAGTTAATTGAAAGAAAACTGTCAATATTCTTGATCAATTCAATAATAAGGAAAATAACATGGGAAGCACAATGAAAGCTGCTGTTGTCACAGCATTTAATCAACCCTTAGAAATCCAAGAGGTCGCTATTCCAAAAGTCAGTGCTGGTAAAGTACTGGTCAAAGTGATTGCAACAGGTGTATGCCATACCGATCTTCATGCCATGCATGGTGACTGGCCGATTAAACCAACTGTTCCATTTATTCCTGGGCATGAAGGTGTTGGTGAAGTGATAGAAATTGGCGAAGGAATTTCACATCTCAAAGTGGGGGATAAAGTTGGAATTCCATGGCTATATTCAGCTTGTGGGCATTGTGATCATTGTTATGCGGGCTGGGAAACTTTGTGTAAAGAACAGCAAAACTCAGGCTACTCCGTCAATGGCAGCTTTGCGGAGTATTGCCTTGCTGATGGTGATTATGTCGGTGTAATTCCAGAAGGTGTAGATTTATTGGAAATTGCACCAATTTTATGTGCTGGCGTAACTGTCTATAAAGGTCTAAAAATGACAGAAGCCAAGACGGGGAATTGGGTCGCAATTTCAGGAATTGGTGGTTTAGGACATGTTGCGGTGCAATATGCTAAAACAATGGGCTTCAATGTTGTCGCAATTGATGTGGATGATTCCAAACTTGATTTGGCAAAAGAACTGGGTGCAGATGTTGCAATTAATGCGCTCAAAGTGAATGTCAAAGATGAGGTGATTAAAGCCACAGGAGATGGCTGTCATGGTGTGTTGGTGACGGCAGTTTCTCCGAAAGCCTTTGAGCAGGCGGTTGCTATTGTGCGTCGTGGCGGTACGATGGTGCTTAATGGCTTACCTCCAGGTAAGTTTGATCTGTCTATTTTTGATATGGTATTAGATGGCATTACTGTACGCGGTTCGATTGTTGGAACACGTCTAGATTTGAAAGAAGCTCTGGATATTGCAGCGCGTGGTAAAGTGAAGGCACATATCAGTGTTGAGCCACTCGAAAATATTAATTAGAACTTACGCACTATCCAAAGAAAGCATGATATGCTAAAGGAAAAGCAAGAACAACCAAATTGATAAGACAACTTAGCCGACCCAGCACCGCCCACTGCACCCTAGGACACTATATCGGAATGCTCATCAGCGAACCCAAACAGCCCACCTGCACAAGGCTTGCTCAAAGTATTGAGATTGGGCATGACAGCATCAACAACTTTTTAGGTAGAGAGAGCTTTGAGCCTCGTGACCTGTATGAGCAAACAAAGGGGCATATCAACCTAACTGGTGGCATCATCAGCATAGATGACACCGTGCTTGACAAACCCTACAGCAACAAAACCGACCTAATTGGCTATTACTATAGTGGCAAGCATCACAAAGCCGTACAAGGCATTAACCTTATCACCCTGTACTACACCGACTTAACAGGCAATAGCCAACCCATCAACTACCGACTATATGACCCCAAAGACAACCTTACCAAAAACGACTACTTTCAAAAAATGTTAGATGAAGTCTTGGCATGGGGGCTTATCCCAAGCTATATCACAGGCGACAGTTGGTACAGCAGTAAAGAAAACCTTAAACACATCAAACACGCTGAGTTAGGGTTTATGTTTGCGGTTAAGGCAAATCGTACGGTTTCTATCAAACAAGGCGAATGGTTGCAAGTACAGCAGATTGACCATGTGCCAAAAACAGGATTAGAAGTTTGGCTTAAAGACTTTGGTTTTGTTACCCTTTACCGTCATCACTTTAAAGACCAAGTGAGACATTATGTGAAGTTTGACCCTAAACCTAAAGACAGCGAGCCAAATTCACCGGTATTTACACCACTTGATTTTGAGTATTTGCATGATTGTCATTGGCAGATTGAAACCTATCATCGAACCATTAAACAGTGTTGTTCGATTGAGAAGTTTCAGCTTCGCCGTGAGCGTAAAATCCGTAATCATGTGTTCTCATCATTGATGGCGTTCGTGTATTTAAAACAGCAATTAAGTTTCGGCTTTTCTTCGGTGTATGCTTGGGTTAGTCATCTTTTTACGCCTGTAGTGGCTCAGATGTCAAGACAGGTCGCTGATGATTTGTTTTATCTAAATCCAAAATTTAGCTAGGGCTATCATGTTTTGTTGAGTTAAGATAGTGCGTAAGTTCTAATAACTTTAAAAATCTTTTCAAACATCATGAGCGATTATAACCAACCAATCGGACATCTGATGTCCAATATCATTGTTATACTTTTCTAATATTAATCAATACTGGATATAAATATGAAACGAGTTACTATTACCGATGTCGAATGGAAAGAGTTCCCTATGCACCCTGAAAAATTTGATGGCTATCAATTAAGTCTCAAATGTAAGGTTGTTTTTGAAGAGCCAATTGAAAGAAATGAAGAATATGGCTATGGCGATGATAAGTTTTGTTTTACTTTAATTGCCTTAGATGATGAAGGGTTTGCCATTTTTGAAGTTGAGTTTTGGGATTACAGTGTGCCTGCGATTGGCAAGAAAAGCCACGTCATATCAAAACGCTTCAGCTGTGAACAAGAAGAATACGATCTTATCCATAGCTGGGTACTTAAATAAATGATTCGTCATTGTCATAGCGACTACAGGATTATCAATCATGGACAACTTAAAGAATAATTATTACCCAAAGACTGACCTACCTGTGACTGCCATCTTATACCAACAAGATAGTAACTTTAACGGCGTTGAAGCACATTTTGCTTTTTTTACTGTAAATGCTTACTTTGATAGCGAAAAATTACTAGATTTCAAACAACAAGTCGGTGCTGAATTATTAGTTGGCATCGTAACTAATAAAGATGATATGAGTGACGACAGTGTAAAGGTCGCTGACAAAATTATGTGGTGTGAACCTGATGATGTTGATATTTTGGTGCCAACAATCAACCATGTAACCAGCAATGAGAATTTTATACGCATTGATAAAAATGATTTTTTGATTTGTTATGAGAATACCAATACCGCAAGGTTTATTTCTTATCGTACTACCAATGATAATTTCAATGATTTATCTAGGTATGCTAATAAATTTCAGGTTGTAGCAGATTTATCACCAAAATATGAAGCACTTATTATGCATATGAGTGCAACTAACAACTTTGACTTTGGTAACCAAGAAAAGATTAGCAAGGCGATGGAAACATTTATCGCAGAGCAAAGCAGTATTTTTTATGGTATTTCATTTACAGCTAAGGATAATCGCTGTGATATTGCGACATTCGCTTTTTGGTCTGATGATACTAGACCAAAGGTATTGCCGACACAATTGCAAAATCAATTATCGTTAGCTGAAGAGACGTTGGCTATCAACTTACTGTCGCTACTAGCAAGTAAGCAATCTGCAATTGATAATAATGCCATTCATTTATTCATGGGCTATCAATACCCAAAACAAATAAATTATTTAGATCTTACAAAAGCCCCGCATCTATTAATGGCGGGCCGCTCAAAAGAGACGATTACTAAAATGTTGAACACCTTAATAGTGAGTATATTAAGGCAATATAGCCCTGAGCACGTTAGACTTATGCTCATTGATAGTGAAAAACCCGTGTTTACGGATTATCAAAACTTACCCCATCTGATAGCCCCAATTAATGATAGGAAAAATGCCGCTCAAAATTTGGCTTGGTGTCAGTTAGAAATGGAACGTCGTTATCAATTAATGAGTCTAACCAAAACAAGAAACTTGGTGGACTTCAATCAAAAGATGGAAGAAACTAACGAACTTAGCAAATTAATAGCTCGTTACCGAGTGGTTGATAATCCCATTATTGATTTTGAGCAGATTTCAGCCCTATTTCAACCCTTACCAAGAATTGTGGTCATCGTCAGTGAGTTAAAAGAGCTGATGCTAGATGGTACATTATTGAATGAAAAAATGATAATCAACATTGCGCAGAAAGCCTGTGCAGCGGGAATTCATTTGATTTTATCAACTAATTATCCTTCTGTGGATGTGATTACAGAATTAATAAGAGCCAATATCCCAACTCGGCTAAGCTTTGAAGTTAATACTAAAGCTGATTCACAAACCATTTTAGATAGTTCGGGTGCAGAACTGCTGACCAGTAAGGATATGCTATTTTTACCTTCTGGTAGCGATAAATCAAAATATCTACAACCTATTTTTGCAACACAAACTGAAATTAATCAAGCTTGTGAAAAATGGCAACTCGATGAAAGACAAAATTATGTGGTGACTCAGTCGCAGGAAATTAATGAACTGATTGAATCGTATATGCAGGAAATACCCATTCGGTTTTATGACCCATCTCAACCAGATCCACTATATGATAAAGTGATAAGTTTTATCCGAGAAGGTGGTAAGGTTTCAGCATCGAGTATTCAGCGCAAATTTAGTATCGGCTATAACCGTGCTGCTCGGTTAATCGATAGAATGGAAGCGGAAGGCATTGTAAGTAGTATGGATAAAAGTGGCAGAAGGGTGATATTGCAAATGCTTACAAATTTTGAAAGAAAAAATTGAGACAGTGATTGTTTATAAAATTTTTAGTTTCCGTATTACGGCAAAACCCAAATATTTAAACAAACTTTGTTTGCTATCGAACAAATTTAAAACTTAGATTAACTTAAATTATTATTAAATGCATTTAAAACCCCGATTTCACGGTCGGGGTCACTATAAAAAATTATAAAAAAATCGTGGTCACAAAATGGTCACGTTTTGGTCACGGTCTAAAATTTTGCAAAAAATTGATTAGTTAAATTAACAAAGCACCTTTAGTAAAAAAGGGAGCACACAGCTTGAAAGCCTTGATACAGGCTGAATTGTAGACAATAAAAAAGCCTAACTATTAAGTTAGGCTTTCTTGAATTTGGAGCGGGAAACGAGATTCGAACTCGCGACCCCGACCTTGGCAAGGTCGTGCTCTACCAACTGAGCTATTCCCGCATTAGGTGGTTAACTGGCAATTTTGAATGTTTGTTGCGTCGTTGTGGATGCGTATTATAAGGATTTTTGACACTGCGTCAAGCATTTTTGCAAAAAAAATTCAAAAAAATACGTTTTTTTTAAATTTAACTGTTTTTACTGGGTTTTATTGGGAAATAGCTTTTTTAATTGTCTATTCTCGTATGAACTTTCTTCTTTCTATCCATAGTTATTAGCCTGTTTCATCACACTCTGAAACACACCATGTATCTATCGTTACGCAATTACTGCAAATCTCAGCAGATTATTTTTTAATGACTTCGCTATAATGCGTTTAATCTTCCTATTTTCTTGGTCTTTTTTGCTGTTTTTGGAGATAACGATAAGATGAAAGCTTCAACAAAACTTATGATGTCAAGTTTGGCAGCGTCGGTCATTGCGGTAGGTGCCACCGGTTGCTCAACCACCACTGACACAGGTGCGATTGGCGTTGACCGCAATCAGTTGCTGGTAGTATCCAACCAGCAGGTGCAACAACTTTCTAATCAAGCTTTTCAACAAGAAATTGCCGCTGCCCGTGCCAAAGGCCTACTTGATACCAATCCGGCTCAGTTGGCACGTTTAAAGAAAATTTCTCAACGTCTAATTGCGCAGACAGGCGCCTATCGCAGCGATGCAAGACAATGGTCTTGGGAAGTGCATGTCATTAAAAGTAATGAGCTCAATGCGCACGTATTACCCGGCGGTAAAATTGTGTTTTACTCAGGTATTATCGATCGCTTGAGTCTAACCGATGCTGAGATTGCTGCCATTATGGGTCATGAGATGGCGCACGCATTGCGTGAGCATACCCGTGAGCGTCTATCGCGTGAGGTGGCGACCCAGACAGGGATTGGTATTGCCGCGAGCGTCTTAGGCTTATCTCAAGGTCAGGCGCAGTTAGCAGGCTTGGCTGGGGATTTGGGTATTTCCCGTCCCAATAGCCGTACCCAAGAAACGGAAGCTGATTTGATGGGGTTAGAGTTGATGGCACGGGCGGGTTACGACCCTAATGCAGCAATCAGCCTATGGCGTAAAATGCAGAGTGCCGGCGGTCGCGGCGAGCCACCTCAGTTTTTAAGTACCCACCCGGTAAGCTCAACACGTATTGCCACTATTCAATCATTATTGCCACGTGTGATGCCATTGTACCAACAAAGCCGTTACCGTTAATGTTAACTTCGTATGTCATAAGCCAATATCTAGCTGATATTGGCTTTTTTAGTGAGACAAGTATCGGGTTGATTAAAAAATTGCTTATCTACTTATCCACCGCCCATCAATTTACCCAACAGGCCAGCTGGCCAGCCTAACAAGTTGTCAAAATAACCGATTGATTGAAATTTTTTAAATATCTCAACAGCACAGCGGCATTGTCAGTGGCATAATAAGCGTTTAGTCACAGTTATAGGGTAAATTCATGAATCAGCTTGATATTAATTTGCTAGTCTTGTTCGTCATTTTGGGCTGCGGTATTTTTGTGCACAACCCCACGATTTGGGTCAGTGCGACTGCGCTGATTATCATCAAATTTTTACCCCACAACCAACCTATCTTTTCTTATATCCAGCAATATGGACTCAACTTGGGTATTTTGCTGCTCACCATTGCCGTCATTGCGCCCATCGCCTCCGAACAAGTCAGTAGCAAAGCCTTGATGACCTCTTTTGCCAGTTGGCGCTCATTATTGGCCATCGCCGTGGGATTGCTGGTGACTTGGCTGGGCGCAAGAGGGGTGAATTTAATGAAGGTTGACCCCAACGTGGTCACGGGGCTGATGATTGGCACAGTGGCAGGGGTGGTATTGTTTCGCGGGGTGGCGGTGGGTCCGTTAATTGCCGCAGGGATTTTATCCTTGCTATATTGGTCCAAGTGAGTCATAGAAGCTAGTGAGCCATCAAACATAGAGAAAAATTGAGAGCGATTGACACAAGATTATTTTTGCCAGTCGAGCCAATTTGATAGATTAGGCTACCTTAAAACTATGCTAAAATGGTTAAAATGCGGTAAGTGGTGACCAGTTAGGTTTGTCATTGGCTACCCATTTTTGATGCATAAAATTAGTGAACCGAGGACGACATGAGTCAACTTGCTACCCCGATTGCCGATGCCGTGACGGCGCGTTTGCAAACGTTACAACCCAGTGTCTATCAGCTAGAAAACGAGTCAATGCGCCATGCTGGCTATTTTGAGGGCAAAGAAACCCATTTTAAGCTGACCATTGTCAGTGAGGCATTTGCCGGCAAACGCTTGGTACAGCGTCATCAGTTGGTGTATGGACTCATCCATGCGTTACTATCACAGGGCGGTGGACAGATTCACGCGTTTTCAATTCATGCTTATACCCAAGCAGAATGGCAAGCGGTTGGACAATCTCCCGAAAGCCCCAATTGCGCGGGACAAAACGCAGGGTAACATACAGATCAAAAAAGAGTTCAACATAAGCTAAACCCACAGACCTATTGAGTTAATTTACGCTATATTATTATAAAAAAGGTTGATGTATGAAACACGCACATATGCTGATGGCATTGATTTTAATTGCCTTATTCTTGTGGCAAGCCGTGTTGGTATTTACCGCACCAAAAGGACAAGGCTTGCCAAGATCTGCCAAAATCGGCGCACACGTGATGTATGCCTTGGTGATTTTAACAGGCGCGGTGACGGCGATGCCATTGTTTGGCGCAGGTATAGTGCCGCATTGGTTGATTGCCAAGATGGTGTTACTCATTGTTGCTATTTCGGCGACTGTCAAAGCCACGCGGCAGACGACTACGCCCAATCAAGCCAAAATAGGTATGTTGATTGCTTTTATTGCCTATATGGGTATTTTGACGCTGGCGTTTGTTAAACCGCTCAACCTATTTTAAGGCTGCAGCAGTGAACATAAGGGAGTAGGATGATGAAAAAATTAGCTATCTCAATACTTTTAGCGGCTGCCACTACGGCAGGCTTGACAGGGTGCATGACCACGCCTACCCCTGAATACGTATCCGCCAACAATTACCAAAGCTATGACTGTGTTGCGCTTGCCAATGAGTACACACGCGTCAATCAATACATTGATGCCAATGCCAATCAGCGCACAGGTTTGCAGGCTTCAGGCATTGGGATTGGCGTATCGGGCAATCGCCATGGTATTTATCCTACCGTGAGTGTCGGCTTAGGCTCAATCAATGGCGGCAACCGTCATAATCTATCGATTGCTATGGGACAACGTGATGCGATGCTACAAGCCGCTCGCTTGAAACAATGCGCCTTTGCTACCGGCATCAAACTCTATAGCGAAAAATAATTTATCCCATTTTACCAGTTGACACCCAAACCCATCTTTCATAGTGAGATGGGTTTTTTTATGGTGAGCCAAATGATTGGCTAGGTTGGGGCTAGTAATTGTCATTGAATATTTTTTTAGCCTAAAGATAATTTTTATTTCGATAAAGATTGTCTCGTTTTAGATTGACAAGTCCATAATTTATTGATTAATATGTCACATATTGATGGTTAAACACGGTAAAAATTTTAAAAAAATGAATTAAAATGAGTGTGATAACAATACTTTAAGTCAAGGAATACTTGGGTATTAATCAGTGGGTAAAAATTTTTACGCAGGTAAGCACGAAGTTTTCACTAGCTTTCGTCAATACCTTTACTTTAGTAAATACCCCAAAAAAACGATAGAAAACACGCTAAAAAACACGATAGTAAGGATGCTACCATGACCAAAGACGTGCTAACCCTGCCACGCATCGTAATGGGTGCGAAATCTGCCAACGCCCCACTCACCCAAAGCTATGATAAAGGCCCCGTCACACCACTGATAGAATTGACCATTGGTGATTTTTTCGATCAGATGGTGGAACAAAATCCTGATAAACAAGCCTTAGTTTCCGCGCACCAAAACATTCGTCTCACCTACCGCGAACTACAGCGTAAAGTCAATCAGCTAGCCAGCAGCATGATTCGTATGGGTCTGCAAAAAGGCGATCGCGTGGGTATTTGGTCACACAACAACGTTGAATGGGTCATCATGCAATTGGCGACTGCCAAAGCCGGTATCATACTGGTCAACATCAACCCCGCGTATC
This sequence comes from Faucicola osloensis, assembly GCA_016888885.1. Classification (GTDB taxonomy): domain Bacteria; phylum Pseudomonadota; class Gammaproteobacteria; order Pseudomonadales; family Moraxellaceae; genus Faucicola. The sequence continues at coordinate 1,781,951 of CP069437.1, read as the reverse complement.
GTATCTTTGAGCTTGAATACGCCATCAACAAAGTCGACTGCCAAGTACTGGTATTGATGCGTCACTTCAGATCTAGCGACTATGCGGTGATGCTGCAAGAGCTTGCACCTGAAGCGCGTCACCAAAGCTACCAAAATTTAGAGCTGGTGCAATTACCCAATCTCAAACGGGTCATCTGGATTGACAGCCCAGAGTCCACTGAGGATTTTAGCTATATGCAAAAATTCTCAGCATGGATTGCCGAAGGCGATGCCGATGATCCGGCAGTGGCGGAACGTGCCAAAAAACTCAACCCCAATAACCCCATCAATATCCAATTTACCAGTGGTACCACAGGCACGCCCAAAGGCGCGACGCTTACCCACCGCAACATTTTAAACAACGGTTATTTCATCGGTGAAGCCATGAGCCTCACTGCCGATGACCGTCTGTGTATCCCTGTCCCGCTGTACCACTGTTTTGGCATGGTACTGGGCAACCTAGCCATCTTGACCCACGGTGGCACGATTGTGTATCCCAATGATGGCTTTGACCCCATCACCGTACTTGAAACCGTGCAAAACGAAAAATGTACAGGTCTGCATGGGGTACCGACCATGTTTATCGCCGAGCTTGACCACCCAGACTTTGCCAATTATGACTTATCGACTTTGCGTACCGGCATCATGGCAGGCTCAAGCTGTCCGATTGAGGTCATGCGCCGCGTGATTGACCAAATGCACATGAAAGAAGTCACCATTGCCTATGGCATGACCGAAACATCGCCGGTATCTTGTCAAACCAACCAGCACACACCACTTGAAAAACAAGTCTCAACCGTAGGTCTGGTACAGCCAAACCTAGAAGTCAAAATCGTCAACCCAGAAACGGGGGAAACGCTTGGCATCGGTGAGACAGGTGAGCTGTGTACCAAAGGTTATTCAATCATGCTCGGCTATTGGAATGACACCAATAAAACGGCAGAAGCCATTGTCGATGGCTGGATGTATACTGGTGACTTGGCAACCATGGACGAAGAAGGCTATGTCAAAATCGTCGGACGTAGTAAAGACATGGTGATTCGCGGTGGTGAAAACATTTACCCTGTTGAAATCGAAAACTACCTATATCGCCACCCAAAAATCCGTGATGTCCAAATCGTGGGCGTACCCGACAAAAAATTTGGTGAAGTCCTTGCCGCTTGGATTATCCCCAAAAAAGACAGCAACTTAACCGAACAAGACATCCGTGATTTTTGTAAAGATCATATTGCACACTATAAAGTGCCGACTTACATGAAGTTTGTCGACGAGTTCCCAATGACCGTCACCGGTAAAATTCAAAAATTCAAAATCGTGGAAGCGATGAAACAAGAATTGGGACTCTAAATTTTCAACTTCAGCAAAAATTTAACATAAATACAGGGGGCATCTGATAGCAATTTAGCTGCGCCCTTTGACAGAATTAGGATTTACAATGACGGTTATCCAAAGTAAATTAAGCCCAAATGGCGCGGAGTTTCAAGCCAATGCCGCTGCCATGCAAACTATCGTTGATGACCTCAAAGCCAAACTTGCGGTCATTGCTCAGGGTGGTTCAGCGTCTGCCCGTGCCAAACATGTGGCTCGGGGTAAGCTATTGCCGCGTGAACGCGTCGAGCGCTTGCTAGATGCCGGTACGCCATTTTTGGAAGTCTCACCGATGGCAGCGTATGGCATGTATGATGCCGATATCCCTGCCGCAGGCGTGATTGCTGGCATTGGTCGCGTCGCTGGTATTGACTGTATGATTGTGTGTAACGATGCCACCGTCAAAGGCGGCACTTACTACCCGATGACGGTCAAAAAACATTTACGGGCGCAAGAAATCGCGCGAGAAAACCGCTTGCCATGTATCTATTTGGTCGACTCTGGCGGCGCGAACTTACCCAACCAAGATGAAGTATTCCCAGATAAAGACCACTTTGGTCGTATCTTTTTTAACCAAGCCAACATGAGCGCCGAAGGCATACCCCAAATCGCCGTGGTCATGGGTAGCTGTACCGCAGGTGGTGCCTATGTACCCGCCATGAGTGACGAGTCGATTATCGTCAAAGATCAAGGGACGATTTTTTTGGGTGGGCCGCCGCTAGTCAAAGCTGCCACAGGTGAAGAAGTGACCGCCGAAGACTTAGGCGGTGGCGATGTACATACCCGTCTGTCAGGGGTGGTTGATCACCTTGCCCAAAACGATTTACACGCGTTATCACTGGCGCGCAACATCATCGGCAATTTAAACCAACAAAAAACACCCATCCACCACTCTACTGCGCAAAAAACCCCGCGTCCACCCAAATACGACGCCAAAGAATTGTACGGTATCATCCCAACTGACACCCGTAAGCCATTTGATATCCGTGAAATCATTGCTCGCATTGTCGATGGCAGTGAATTTGACGAGTTTAAAGCACGCTTTGGCACAACGCTGGTGTGTGGTTTTGCCCATATTGAAGGTATGCCAGTGGGTATTATCGCTAACAACGGTATTTTATTTAGCGAATCAGCGCAAAAAGCCACCCATTTTATCGAGCTATGTTGCAAACGTAAAATTCCGCTGGTATTTCTGCAAAATATCACAGGCTTTATGGTCGGGCGCAAATACGAAAATGAAGGGATTGCCCGTCATGGTGCCAAAATGGTGATGGCGGTGGCCAATGCCAAAGTGCCGAAGTTTACCGTGATTGTCGGCGGCTCATTCGGCGCGGGTAACTATGGTATGTGTGGTCGTGCGTACAGTCCGCGTTTCTTGTGGATGTGGCCAAATGCGCGTATCTCGGTGATGGGTGGCGAGCAAGCCGCGTCGGTGTTAGCAACGGTCAAACGCAGCCAGTACCATGCCAAAGGTGAGCACTGGTCAACCGAGGACGAGGAAGCGTTCAAAGCACCAGTGCGTCAGCAATTTGATGAGCAAGGTCATCCGTATTATGCCTCGGCTAGACTGTGGGATGATGGCGTGATTGACCCAGCCGATACCCGTCAAGTATTGGCACTCGGCTTAAGTGCCGCTTACAACGCACCGATTGAAGACACCACCTTCGGTGTATTTAGAATGTAATTTTCAGCGTGTAAAATCGGAAGTCTTGGTTGGTTGTTCTATCGCTATTGAGCAAGCATCAAAAACGCTTCAACTTTACCCAACAAAAAAAAGGAAAAACACGATGAAATTACCGACTTATGACAGCCTACTGTTAGACATTGACCAGCACGTAGCGACTATTACCCTCAATCGCCCCGACAAACGCAATGCCTTTAATGACGATGTCATCCAAGAACTGACCGATGTGTTTCAATTTTGCGGTCAGCAAGACGAGGTGCGTGCGGTGGTATTGACTGCCAATGGCAAAGCCTTCTGTGCCGGGGCAGACCTAAACTGGATGCGCGCGATGGCGGATTATAGCCACGATGAGAACTTGGCAGACGCTGGCAAGCTTGCACAAATGCTAGCCACCATCTATCACTGTCCAAAACCCACCGTCGCTGCCATTCAAGGCGATGTATATGCCGGTGGTATGGGTCTGGTTGCGGCTTGTGATATCGCCATTAGCGTCAAAAATGCCAATTTTTGCTTAAGTGAAGTCAAACTTGGCTTGATTCCTGCGACCATTAGCCCGTATGTGATTCGTGCGATGGGTGCGCGAGCCGCGCATCGGTACTTCTTAACCGCTGAAGTATTTGATGCCAAAGAAGCCAAAAAAATCGGCTTTATCCATGAGCGGGTGGATGAAGAAGAGTTTACACAAACCCTTGATAACTTGGTCAAACAATTGGTCAACGCCAGCCCAAATGCCGTCAAGGTGTGTAAAAAACTGGTGCAGGATGTGGCATTTGCCGAGATTAATGAGCAGTTAATCAAAGATACTGTTGCAGGCATTGCCGATATTCGTGCATCCGCCGAGGGTAAAGAAGGCGTACAGTCATTCTTGCAAAAATGTCAACCAAGCTGGTTAAATAATTAATTGATTTGATAAAAAAAGCTAAAGGCATACCATGAAAGAACTATTTTTCCCACTTGCAATGATTGTTATTTCAACTTTAGCAACACCTGCCTTTGCCAAAGACAAATTGCCAACTAATGCAGTTAATGCCATTGAACAAACCTTAACCAAATACTATGGCAATCAATATCAAAATGACTGTTTATTTTTTTCTCATGATGAAACTCATTATTGTGCCAAAGTAACGAACGCAGAAATCAAAACATTGAATGGCAAATCCCAACTTTATGTATTGGTCAATGGTGATTATGCAGAACCAGGGTTAGATGCAGGGCATGTAACCGAAGGTATTGGCGGGTTATTCATTTTTAATCAAGTCAATAACCAGTGGCAATTAGCCGCAGCCCAACCCTATATTACGAATGGGGCTTACGGAAGCTCGCAACTAGGTAATTTTGAATTGGTACAAATTGCACCAGACAAATTCGGCTGGTTTGGCGAATATGGCTATACTTCAACAGGTTGTACTGAAGTGAATAAGCATATTTATGCCCAAGTCGGCAATCAAATCAAAGCCATTTTCATGGCTGACCCCCTTGATAGCGACTGTTCAGGCAACGGTGATGGTTGGGATTCTTATGAAAGTAAGCTTACGATTTTAAGCCAAAAATCGGCAATCAACGGTTTTTACCCCATACAAATCAACGCTATTGAGCATGATTATCCCGATAATCATAACGTCAAAAAGGGTAAGGTCAAAAAATCAAATTACCAAATGACTTATAAACCTAGTGCGCAAAAATATATTCGATAATCGGTAAAAAGAATTTGCCAACGGATTTTACAAATAAGGGAATTATGACTATGTTTTCAAAAATCTTAATAGCCAATCGGGGTGAGATTGCTTGCCGCGTGGCAGCCACCGCCAAAAAACTGGGCGTGCGTACCGTTGCGGTATATTCAGATGCTGACCGCTTTGCCAAGCACGTAGCCGTGTGTGATGAAGCCGTTTATATAGGCGGTTCTGCGCCCAAAGACAGCTACCTGCGTTGGGAGCGCATTTTGGAGGCTGCCAAGCAGACAGGCGCACAAGCGATTCACCCAGGCTATGGGTTTTTGAGTGAAAACGACGAATTTGCCCAAGCGTGCGTGAATGCGGGTTTGGTGTTTATCGGTCCGCCTGCGTCTGCCATCACTGCAATGGGGCTTAAAGCCGAGTCCAAACGCTTGATGGAAGCTGCCAATGTACCGCTCATTCCAGGGTATCATGGCACCAACCAAGACCCCGAATTTTTGCATAGCGAGGCCGATAAAATTGGCTACCCTGTGCTGATTAAAGCCAGCTCTGGTGGCGGCGGCAAAGGCATGCGGTTAGTTGAAAAAACCGAAGACTTTATTGATGCACTAGGTTCATGTCAACGTGAAGCCATTAGCAGCTTTGGCAATGACAGCGTATTGATTGAAAAATACGCCCTGCGTCCGCGCCATATTGAAATTCAAGTCTTTGGCGACAGCCACGGCAACTATGTGTATTTATTTGAGCGTGATTGCTCGGTACAGCGCCGCCACCAAAAAGTGCTCGAAGAAGCCCCTGCCCCCAATGTCAGCGTGGCAATGCGGGAGGCCATGGGCGCAGCGGCGATCGCGGCGGCAAAAGCGGTCAATTATGTGGGGGCGGGTACGGTTGAATTTATCGTGGAGCAACGTGAGTGTTCACCCGAAGATAAATTTGGCGGCATGAATTTCTACTTTATGGAAATGAACACCCGTCTGCAAGTTGAGCATCCCGTCACCGAAGCCATTACCGGTACTGACCTTGTCGAGTGGCAACTGCGTGTTGCCAGCGGCGAGCCGTTACCAAAACAACAAGCAGACTTGACCATCAACGGTCATGCGATTGAAGCGCGTATCAATGCTGAAAACCCAGACAACAACTTCTTGCCCGCCACAGGTACGCTAAATATTTACCGCACACCAACTCACAGCGAGTTTCGGGTGGCAGATGTGCGCGTGGATGATGGGGTACGAGAAGGCGATGTCATCAGTCCTTACTATGACTCGATGATTGCCAAACTCATCGTCCATGCGCCAACCCGTGAGCAAGCGCTTGCCAAACTAGACCAAGCCTTAGCAGAAACCCGTATTGTCGGTCTGCCCAACAATGTCGCTTTCTTGCGTCACGTGGTGCAATCAGATTCGTTCAAATATGCCAATCTTGATACGGCATTGATTGAACGTGAAAAAGACGTACTGTTTGGGCAGCAGCGTGGTGAGCTACCTTGGTTGGTAGCCACCGCGATTGTCAAAGAGCTTGCCCAAGAAGCGCAAACCCAAAACCACGACCCCTTTAGCAAAACTGACGCATGGCGCGCGTATAGCCACTATGAGCGCCCGTTTGATTTGGTGTATCACGATAAGCCATTGCGGGCTGTTATCAGCCAAATTAACGAGCAAGCCAAGGAACAAGCATTTCATCTAACGATTAACACCATTACCAAAACCGAAAAACAAGGCGCGGACGTTGTCACGCCCATCTATCAAGGCGATGTTCGTTATTTGCCCACTGCCGATGATACCTTCACGCTGTGGCTAAGTGACGGAGAAACAGCCGGTAAGCGCCAACAGATGCAGGCATGGCGACACAATGAGCAAGTATATGTGTTCTCAAATCATGCCAGCGATACCATCACCTTGGTGGATAGCATGGCGCATGTGGGCATCGAGCCCCAAGATGGCGGCAGCCTAAAATCGCCCATGCCAGGTCAAGTGGTGGCGTTTCGGGTCAATGTGGGCGATGTGGTCAAAAAAGGTCAAGCCTTGGCAGTGATCGAAGCGATGAAAATTGAGCATACCATCAATGCCCCTAGTGATGGTACGGTGGCAGAGTTGCTGTTCAAAGCAGGGGACTTGGTATCCGATGGCGATGAGCTATTAAAACTTGATACGGACAGCCAATCATGAACTATCCAAATTTTGTCAAAATCATTGACGTGGGCGCAAGAGACGGACTACAAAACGAAAAACAAACCGTACCCAGCGACGTCAAAATTGAGTTGATTAACGGACTTGTTGATGCAGGGGTGCGCAAGCTTGAAGCCACTAGCTTTGTGTCGCCAAAGTGGGTACCACAAATGGCAGACAATGATGCCGTATTAGATGGCATTAGCAAGCGCGATGACGTGGTATATTCGGTGCTGACACCCAATATGAAAGGCTTTGATGCCGCCCTTGCCCACCGTGACCAATTTGCCAATTATGAAGTGGTGATTTTTGGCTCAGCGAGTGAAGCTTTTAGCCAAAAAAACATCAACTGTAGCATCGCTGAGAGTATCGAGCGTTTTGCCCCGGTTGCTGACGCCGCTAAAGCGCATGGCATCAAAGTGCGCGGCGTCATCTCTTGTACCGTGGGCTGCCCGTATGAAGGGGATATTTCAGCCGATAAAGTCGCCTATGTGACAGAAAAACTCGTTGCCATTGGCGCTGAACATATTGGTATTGCTGACACCATCGGCGTGGGCACACCTATCAAGGTGCAAAAAGCGTTGGATGCTGCCTTGCGTTATATTGATATTGACAATATCTCTGGGCATTTTCACGACACCTATGGTCAAGCGCTTAGCAATACCTTAGCGGCATTACAAATGGGGGTATGGCAGTTTGATACCTCGGTGGCAGGGCTTGGCGGCTGTCCGTATGCCAAAGGCGCAACTGGCAATGTTGCCACCGAAGATGTGGTATATCTGCTACATGGCATGGGTATTGAGACGGGCATTGACCTCGATAAACTGGTCGATGTCGGACAAAAAATTAGCGAGTTTTTGGGCAGGCAAAACGGCTCAAAGGTGGCAACAGCAATCTTAAATAAACGTAAATCTTTAACAGTCAGTTAATAAACAAGGAATGACTATGAACTTAGGATTAGACTACCAACTTGGCGATGACATCAACGCCCTACGCGAAACCGTCAAAGCCTTTGCCGATGCCGAAATCGCCCCACGCGCTGCCGAACTTGACCGCACCGACCAATTCCCGATGGACTTGTGGCAAAAAATGGGCGAGCTTGGGCTACATGGCATCACCGTACCCGAAACTTACGGCGGCGTGGACATGGGCTATGTGGCGCACATGGTCGCCATGGAAGAAATCAGCCGCGCATCAGGCTCAGTGGCGCTAAGCTATGGCGCGCACTCCAACTTATGTATTAACCAAATCAAACGCAACGGCACAGAAGCCCAAAAACAAAAATACTTGCCAAAGCTCATCAGCGGTGAATTCATTGGTGCCTTAGCCATGAGTGAACCCGGTGCCGGCTCAGATGTCACCAGCATGAAACTACGTGCCGAAGACAAAGGTGGCGTATATGTATTAAACGGCTCAAAAATGTGGATTACCAATGGACCGGATGCCGATGTGATGGTGGTGTACGCCAAAACCAACCCAGAGCTTGGGGCAAAAGGCATCACCGCGTTTTTGGTAGAAAAAGGCATGAAAGGCTTTTATACCGCGCAAAAACTTGACAAACTCGGTATGCGCGGCAGTCACACAGGCGAGATGGTGTTTGACAATGTCGAAGTCCCAAGCGACAACATTTTGGGCGGTCTTAACAACGGCGTTAAAGTCTTGATGAGTGGCTTGGACTACGAGCGTGCGGTACTCGCTGCAGGTCCTATCGGGCTGATGCAAGCAGTGATGGACAACGTCATTCCCTACATCCACGACCGCAAGCAATTTGGTCAAGCCATCGGTGAATTCCAGTTGATTCAAGGTAAAGTGGCGGACATGTATACCACCTTACAGGCAGGGCGCAGCTTTCTTTACACCGTGGGCAAAAACTTGGATATGCTAGGCTCAGACCATGTGCGTCAAGTACGCAAAGACTGCGCCAGCGTGATTTTGTGGACAGCGGAAAAAGCCACTTGGATGGCAGGAGAAGGTATCCAAATCTTTGGTGGCAATGGCTATACCAATGAGTACCCACTAGGGCGTATTTGGCGTGATGCCAAGCTATATGAGATTGGTGCAGGTACCAGCGAGGTACGGCGCATGCTGATTGGTCGTGAGCTGTTCAACGAAACTGCTTAATTGATTAGCTTTATCAGTACAAGCCCTAGCTAAAACTAGGGCTTTTTTATTAGATTGTCAAAATAGGTTATCAAAATCCGCCTGATTAGCCATGCGCTATGTTAAGGTTGATTGTAAAATCGCTTGGTATTGGGCGGGTTTGAGGCGTGGTCCGAACTGCTGAATGATTTGGCTTGCGATACTACTGGCTAATTTGCCACAATCTGCCAACGCATGACCGTGCGATAGCGCGTATAAAAAACTGCCCGCAAAATTATCCCCTGCGCCATTGGTATCTAACACTTGGTCAACGGGTAACGATGCCACGTCAATCAATTTTGTTTCACGTGAAACATTGTCCCTTACCGCAATGATTGACCCTGCTGCGCCATTGGTCACCACTGCCATATCGGCAACTGACAATAACGCTGCTGCCGCTTGTGAGTGACTGCTTTGGTTGGTAAATAGCTGCGCTTCATCACAGTTACAAAACACCGCATCCACGCCACCTTCTAGCATGGCATCAAGTCCTTCGCGACCAAACTTGACCACGGCAGGGTCGGCAAAACTGACCGCGATTTTAGCCCCTTTGTCTTTGGCTTGTTGTTTTAGCTGAGCAATTGCCTGTTGTACCGAGGGTGACATGGCAAGATAACCTTCAAGGTATAACCAATCAGCATCATTGAGCGCATCAAACTCAATATCGGTTTCACTAATTTCTGCTGAAGTGCCCAAATGCGTTTGCATGGTGCGCTCGCCATCTGGGGTCACCATCACCATACAACTGCCTGTGGTACCATCAGCAAATGACTTGGTAGATGTCTTGATACCTGCGGCATTTAAATCCGCCAAATAAAAACGCCCTGCCTCGTCTTCACCGACTCTGCAAGCGTAAAAAGTATCGCTACCGAGGCTTGCAGCGGCATAGATACTGTTGGCAGCCGAGCCGCCACCTGCTTGTTTGGTCGCGGTGATGTTTTGCGTGGTGAGCGAGGCGATGAGGTCAGCTTGCTCACTGTGACTGGCTAGGGTCATATTACCTTTGGTCAGGCCTGTGGCGTTAAGCTGTGCATCGGTGACGACAAATTCACTGTCAACTAACGCGTTGCCGATGGCGACGATTTTTGCCATGTTGATTTTCCTTCTTTGGATAATACTTTTAAGTTTTTTTACATATCTGATAATTGATTGGGAATTACTAGCAAAAAGTCTGTCACGCCAACATCTACTCCTTGCTGAAATAACAATGTAGTAGCCTGTCCACGATGGTGTGTTTGGTGATTAAAAAAGTGACTAAGTAACAAACCAAATTCTCGGTTAAATGTCTGTCCTTTGGTATTGTGATAAATCATCGGCTGTTGCAATTGGCTTTCAGTCACTTCTTCCACCAAAGCTATAATGATATTGTCAAGCTCAGTTCTTGCAGTTGCATAGGCTGTTAAGTTGTCAAACAATAACGTATCTAAAGCAGTCGGCTTTGGAAAATTGGCTAAAATCTGTAAACTTTTAAAATTAAAAAACTGGTTGAAACGATTTAACCAAATTAAATCCCCTACCATCAAATGATTCATGGTACCTAAAATTGAGCCAAAAAATGCGTGCTGATTTTTAAGTAAACTATCGGTATCAAGTTGTTTCATCGCTTGAATCATTGCTTGATTCAAGTTTTGATTATAGTTTGCAAATAGTTGAAACATGGGCTTTCGCATGATTTTTCCATTTTTATTCTAAGGCTGGTTTATCATAGCAGACTTTATTGTCCAAATCCGTAGCAGCATTTTACTGTAAAAATTGAAACTTTACTTGATAACAATAAGTCATTTTCTCTTTAATAAAACGATTTTCACCCCCATTTCTCAAAAATAAATCCGACAAAACTGCTATACTTTCTGTTTTTTTACAGTTGGTTTTGCTGATAAATTCTGACAAGTATTATTATTCATAACAGGTAACTTCATGCCCGCAACTTCTCACGACTCTGCTTTAGATTTGACCCTGCACCCTGCTTTTACTCTACGCTCTCATGAGCGTATCGATGCGCTATCGCTTGATGTGCTAGTGAGCGAACATAACGCCACGGGGTTGATTCATTATCACCTCGCCCACCCGAGTGACGAAAACGCCTTTATGATTGGCTTTCGCACCCAGCCGATGACCGACCGCGGTGAGGCGCATATTTTGGAGCATACCAGTCTATGTGGCTCTGAAAAATATCCCGTGCGCGACCCGTTTTTTAGCATGATTAAGCGCTCGCTCAATACGTTTATGAATGCGTTTACCGCGGCAGATTGGACAGCGTATCCGTTTGCCACCCAAAACCGTCAAGATTATTTTAACTTGTTGTCGGTGTATCTAGATGCGACATTTTTCCCAAGTTTAAATCCGCTCGATTTTGCCCAAGAAGGGATTCGTGTGGAGCTTGATGATGACGGCAAACCCCAGTATAAAGGCATTGTGTTTAACGAAATGAAAGGCGCGATGAGTGGCGAGATTGACCAGTTGTATCATACGCTGGCGCGTCATTTATTCCCCACAACCACTTATCACTACAATTCTGGCGGTGAGCCTGCTGCCATTACTGAGCTGACTCATGCTGATTTGGTCAAGTTTCATCAAAGTCACTATCATCCAAGCAATGCGGTGGTGATGAGCTTTGGCAATATCCCTGTGGCAGAGACCCAAGCCCGTATCCATGAGGATGCATTGGCGGTGGCAGGCAAAGCGTTTGCTAAAGGTCAAAAACACGCCTCACGACTCGAAAAATCATTGACCGCGCCAATCAGCGTGACGGACACTTACAGTGTCGATACGGTGAAACCCAAACAAACCCATCACGTCATGGCATGGTTATTACCATCGATTTTAGACGGCAAACAGCGCCTGGCTATGCGATTACTTGAAGGCGTATTGGTTGAACATGCCGGTTCGCCGCTGCGGGCGTATCTTGATAGCCATCCGCTGGCATCTGCCCCAACGCCGCTACTGGGCTTGGATGACAGCCATTATCAGATGGTGTTTTATGCGGGTGTCCGTGGCTCCGAGCCTGAGCATGGCGATGCTATTGAGCAAGGGATTTTGGACTTACTCAAACAAGTGGCAGACCAGCCTGTGGACAGTGAAGCGATTGAAACCATTTTGCACCAAATCGAAATCGACCAACGTCATATCGGTGGCGATAGTATGCCATATGGTCTAAATTTGATGCTTGAAGGCTTTAGTACTGCTATCCACGACGGCGACCCCATGCATGTGTGGGACATCGATGAAAACCTAAACTGGCTACGTGAGCAAGTAAAAAACCCTGATTTTATCGCCGATTTGATTCGCAAATTTTTGCTCGACAATCCGCACCGCGTGCGCTTGACACTCATCCCTGATGCCAGTAAATCTGAGCAACAAGCCAAGGATGAGCAAGCCAAACTTGACACCATCGAAGCGGCACTGACCGATGACACCCGTAATGCGCTCATCACCCAAGCCAAAGCCCTTGCCGAGCGCCAAGCTACGCCTGATGATGTGGATTTATTGCCCAAAGTGGGATTGGCGGATATTCCTGCCCAAATTCAATTTAAAACAGGTACAAAACGCGATATCACTTTAAGTGGTGTGCCAAGTACGTTATATGAATATGAAGCAGGCACCAATGGTCTGTATTATTATCAAGTGATTATACCCCTAGAAGGTCATGAAGCGCTCATCAATCACCCAGATTTACCAACCTATCTGAGCCTGATTAGTGAAGTAGGCACGCGCAAACACGATGCCTTGGCATTTCAAGCGCGGCAAGCACGCCATTCAAGCGGTGTGACGGTCAGAATCAGCCAGCGCACGTCACCTGACAACCCCGAAAAAATGGATAGCTTCTTAGTGGTCGCTACCCGTTCATTGTCACGTAAATTTGAAGCGATTGAGCTGGTTAAAGAAGTGCTCAACGACACTATTTTTACTGAATATGCGCGAATGGAAGAGCTACTGACCCAAAAACAAATGGGCTGGCAATCGCGCCTTGCCAATGCAGGTCATGCGTATGCCATGCAAACAGCGAGCCGTAACACCAGTAAAATCGCCCGTCTTGAATATGTACGCGGTGGTTTGCCTGCATTAAATAGCTTAACTGAATTTTTGCAGCAAGCAGAGCAAGATAGCAGTGCGTGGCAAAAGCTCGGAGAGCGCTTAGCCAATTTACACAGCTACATCAAAGCCTTACCAAAACAAGCGCTCATCATCGCCGAAGCAGAGGTATTACCGACGCTGCAGCAAGCAATTAGCGAGAGCTGGCAAACGCCTGTTGAAGAGCCTACCGCTACTTTAATCGAATCGCCCATTACCACTGACGGTAGCGATATCGCGTGGCTTGCGCAAACCAATGTGTTTCATCATGCGCTTGTCTTTGACGCCGTACCGACCAACCATCCCGATGCCCCTGCCTTGATGGTGCTCTCAAGCGTGCTACGCAACAATTATCTGCATCGTACCATTCGTGAGCAAGGCGGGGCGTATGGCGGCGGCGCGAGCTATGATAGCAATGCTTGCTCTTTCAAGTTTTATAGCTACCGTGACCCGCGTGACCAAGCCACGTTTGATGACTTCTTGGGTAGTATTGATTGGTTACTCGCGCAAACCACAGGCGAAAAAACCGATGCTTGGATTGAAGAAGCTATTTTAGGATTAATGGCAGGCATGGATAAGCCCGCAAGTCCTGCGGGTGAAGCGGTCAAGGCGCTGTTTGCTGAGTTACATGGTCGCGGCAAAGACTGGCAACAAGCGATGCGTGCCAAAATCTTGGCGGTAACTTTGGAAGACTTGCAACGAGTGACGACCACCTATCTTAAAGACAAGCCTTACACCCGCGCAAGCCTTGCGCCGTTTGATAAAGCTGAACTCATGCAAAAAATGGGGTTTAAAGTGGAAAAGGTGATTTAATAATTTAAGTAGTGATAGCATGTTAAATGATAATATCGTTGTAGGTCGTGTTATGCTGTCGCTAACACGACCTACAACGATATATTGAATTTTGTTTTATTACTTAATTATGGACAATTAGGCTAGGTAATTCTCGCCTAGTTTACTTTATATACACTCGATTAAATTCATCAATCAAAACAGGCAATGCTTGTTGGTAATAATGTAACCAAGCGTGTTTAGCAGTGCTACCCCCATAATTGTTAATAAAACCATCACATAGCGATTTTTCAATTAACGGTTCATTGATAAAATTCTCGTCAAGGCGATTAACTGCGGTAATGACTTCAAGTGTAGCCAATGCCTTTTTATCCAATTTTTCAAAATTATCTTGCCATTGATGCGTTTGAGCCAAATCGCTTTGTATCGTTGGAAAAATTGCTAATAAATTATCTTTTACAAACTGAACTTTATCAGCATAATCAGATGAAATTTTAGAGCAGCGGTGATAAAAATAGCCTGTGGCAGATACCGCAAAATTGGATAAAATAATTTGTTGGTCTAAAGAAGCAACTTGTGATTTATCAATCGGTTTTTCAAAATATGAATTGACAAGAATTTTTTCAATGTCAGAATTTTTTGTCTCTGCATGACATGTCAAACCCATAAACAACATAAGTGCTAATATTAATTTTTTCATGATTAACATCACTTAATTCTAAACCACCACCAATTCAATTTTACCCAGTCCGTCAATTTGCGCCAGTATGGTATCGCCTTTGACCACCGCACCGACGCCCGCTGGCGTGCCTGTAAAAATCAAATCCCCTGCTTTTAGCTCAAAAAACTCAGATAAATTGGCAATGGTCTCTGCCACATTCCAGATTAACTGATTGATATTGCCTTGTTGTTTGGGCTCGCCATTCACCGCCAGTGAAATATTTGCTTGTTGTATCCGAGCAACGCTAGCAACGGGATAAATTTCGCCAATGGGTGCCGAATAGTCAAACGCCTTGCCAATCTCCCAAGGGCGACCCGATTTTTTCATTTCGTTTTGCAAGTCGCGGCGCGTCATGTCGAGCCCCACGGCATAGCCAAAAATCAGCTCATGAGCCTGCGATACACTCACATTGGCACCTTCTTTGCCAATCGCAACCACCAATTCTACTTCATAATGTAGCGCTTGCGTTTTAGTCGGATAAGGCAACTGGGCAACGCTATCGGGTCGAACCGCAATAATCGACTCGCTGTCACCGGCTTTACAAAAGAAAAATGGCGGCTCACGCTCTGGGTCACTGCCCATTTCTCGGGCGTGGTCGGCATAGTTGCGCCCCACACAATATACACGGCGGACAGGAAAGGTTTGCTCAGATTGATGGATGGGCAGTGCCACCACTGGCCTGGGTGGAAAAATGGTATTCATGGTGATTCTACTTGGGTGGTTGGGGTATCAGATGGCGGCTGGGTGATGGCGATATCAGTGACATGAGTGACATGTTTGTCAGCGGCTAAATTGCTAGCAGGTTGCCACGCTTGCAAAAATTTATCATGGCGCAGGCTATTGTCTTGATTGGTGAACGATTGCAGATAGTCTCGGGTGGTGGATTCCCATTGCTCGCTTTGCTCAGCGGTAAATTGTCCCGTGAGTCGTTGGTAGCGCAAAAAAATCAGCCAAGTATTGAGCACATCACTTTCACAATAAGTGGTGAGCTTATCCCATGCCTCTGCTTGCACCATAGGCACCACATCATAGCCGTCCAACGCTTGCTTGCCTGCAAAACCGCATAGGGATGCCACGACATCGAGTTTTTGCGACGTGCTATTCATGGCAAGCTTCACCATCAAATCGGTATGACGGTCATGATAGCGGTTGATATAGTTGTTGTATCTCATCTCACCGGTTTGGCTAAACAGCTTGGGCGCGGTTAGACCATGCTGTAACGCCCGATACACCATGACGGGTATATCAAAGCCCTTGCCATTCCAGCTCACCAACAACGGATTTTTTTCGATGGCATTAAAAAAGGTTTGAATCATTTGCGCTTCGCTATGGTCAGCCAGCGACAGCGATTTTAGGGTCATTTTGCCACCCGCCACCCACAATACCGAAAGACAGGCGATTTGGTGCAAAGGCAGGGGCATAAAAGGATGCCCAACATCTTGCTCACGCAGTGCCATAAGCCTGGTCATGGCATCGTTATCCGATAACCCAGCCAACTCAGGGTATAGCCGCTTGCCTGTGGCAACATCGGGTATGGTTTCGATATCAAATACTAAAATCGGCGCTGGCGTAGCCATAATACTTCCTTGTTAGTTTCTGCTGTATGTTATTAGGTATTAAGCGTCATCTTTAACACCAAACAACCCTGTTGATAGATAACGATCGCCACGGTCACAGACGATAAAGGCAATCACCGCATTTGGGTGTTCTTTAGCGATTTGGTACGCTGCCCACGCCGCACCACCTGATGACACCCCCGCAAAAATCCCTTCTTCGCGGGCAAGCTTACGCATAAACACTTCCGCATCGTGCTGCTCGATGTCCATCACCCTATCCACCAAACTTGGCTCAAAAATCTTTGGCAAATAGGCGGCTGGCCATCGGCGAATTCCTGCGATATTAGCGCCTTCAGCGGGCTGTAAACCGATAATTTGCACGTTTGGGTTTTGTTCTTTTAGGTATTTGGACACGCCCATGATGGTCCCTGTGGTCCCCATTGAGCTAATAAAATGGGTAATCGTGCCATTCGTTTGCTGCCAAATCTCAGGACCTGTGGTCAGATAATGCGCTTGTTTGTTGTCAGGGTTGTTAAACTGGTCGAGTACGATGCCTTTGCCTTCTGCCTGCATTTGCTGGGCAAGGTCGCGTGCCGACTCCATGTTATCGACTTCAATCAGTGTCGCCCCATACGCTGCCATAGCGTCTTTACGCTCTTGGGTAGAGTTGCTAGGCATAATCAGCGTCATCGCATAGCCGCGCATTGCTGCGACCATGGCAAGGGCGATGCCTGTATTGCCACTGGTGGCCTCAATGATGGTGTCGCCTGGCTTGATAGTGCCACGCAGTTCCGCTTGATAAAACATATTAAACGCAGGGCGGTCTTTCACTGAGCCCGCTGGATTGTTACCTTCAAGTTTGGCAAGCAGGGTGGCTGTGCCTTGGTCAGTTTGCGGTGCAAATCGCGCTAGCCTGACCAGTGGCGTATGTCCAATGCAGTCATTGAGCGTGCTGGTTTCGGTGATGAAATTATTATGGGTCATAAGACAACCTTAGTTTTTGGCCATGAACTTTTGATAATACGAGTTTTGAGCAGACGCATTTAGTCTATCTTATAGATTAGCTAGCGTTGATTAGTTTTTTTAACAGTAAATTTTTTGGATTGCGCGCGTAGTTTAGCAAAATTCGTATCACCCGTCAGTGGCGAATCATGATTATTGTGCCAGCCATTTTTCCACCGCTACCTCATCTGATTTTATCTCGATTTTTTGCTGGGGTATAGACTTGTCAAAAATTTACTTGAAACAAAAACCCTAGCGGCACAAGCAAAATTGGCTAAAATCCTATAAAATGAAACGCTATACCCCAAAACCCTGATAAAAAATCTGATGCCTAAATTAGGCTGATGCAAGGCTAGCAATGTGAGAAAACGATTTCACTTGGATTTTTCCACCGCTTATGGACAGTTGATACTGTTGGTGTTTTTGCCGATTAGCGCACTCGCGTTGACGGGTGGTTTTTTGGTGTTATCAGATACCAGCCGTGCTGCGCGTACCATTCAGCAATCAACCGCCGATAATTTGCTGCTGACTCTGCAGCCAGTCGCCGCTTCCATGCAGACGAATCTGCTTAAAATCAACCAAGCGCTATCTGCAACTAGCACTCAGCCTAATAGCAATAATGGCTCAAATAAAGACAGCGCAAATAAAGCTGAGCTGTCGCCCAAAGAATTGGCGACACTGCAAGACAATGTGAAATTTGCCCTACAAAATGCCATCAACGACAAACACTTGCAAGGCGTAGCGATTGTCAACGAACAAAGTAAAGTGTTGGTCAGTTTTGGTGATTTGTCACAACAGCCCAATCCGCGCTTGTTGCCTTTTTTGGGACGCCACCTTGAGGCGCAAAGCAATACGCAGCAAACTTATTTGCTGACACAGCTCAACGCCCAATCCAACAGCCTGTTTAATAGCAAGGGTAGTAGTTTATTTGGTCGAAAATTGGTACTAAGCCCGCCCGCCAATGCGACTGCCCCACTACCGACCTTGTGGCTTATTGTCAATATTGATAATGAGCCGCTACAAGTGGCTCGCTATCAAGTGATGTTAGCGTTAGCGATTACCGGACTCTTTACCATTTTGCTGCTGCTATTGACCACCCATATATATGCTAGACGCTGGATTGCGCCGATTTATGAGATGCGGTTACATTTGCAGCGCACCAACGCCAACAACCTGTATAAACCGATGACCATTAACGCCAGTGGTGAAATCAACCAACTGCAACAGGACTTGGTCAAGACCTTAAGGCGTCTGCATAAAAGTTTCCAAGAACTCAAAAATCACGCCGAACAGACCGAAGATGATTTGCGATTGGCTTTTGACGAGATGGAAATGCAAAACATCTCAATTCGCAATGCGCGTGATGCGGCGGTTTCAGCCAGTCAAACCAAATCGGCATTTTTAGCCAATATCAGTCACGAATTACGCACCCCACTGAACAGTATTGATGGCTTTATCAACCTATTATCCCGTCATGGCGGCTTAAATGCCGAGCAAGACTTGTACGTGCAAACGATTCGTAAGTCTTCAGCGCACCTATTAGCCTTGGTCAATGACGTGCTTGATTTTTCTAAGATTGAAGCCGGCAAACTGGTACTAGATAGTCATGAATTTGACCTGTATGCCAGTATCTACGATGTGGTGGATATGCTATCGCCACTCGCGGCAGAGAAAGACTTGCGCCTGGCGGTGTTCTTCTATGACGATGTGCCGCATTATCTGGTGGGGGATGCGTTACGCACCAAGCAAGTGTTGACCAATCTTGTTAACAACGCCATCAAATTTACCGATGATGGCGAGGTCATTGTGCGGGTCAGTCTGGATGAGGACATCGATGATTTAATTCATATCAGTGTGCAAGACACAGGGCGCGGGATTTCGCCTGAGCATCAAAAAGTGCTGTTCCAAAGTTTTTCCCAAGGCGATCCGTCAATTACTCGCCAGTACGGCGGTACGGGATTGGGGTTGGTGATTTCAAAACAGCTCACCTATCTGATGGGCGGCAATATTGGTTTTTATGACAACGCCACTGAGCAAGCGGGTGATGCGAGCCAATCGCACAAAATCAAAGGCACGACCTTTTGGTTTACTTTGCCGATGAGCATCAGTAACCAAGAACAGCAGCGGCTGCTTATCCATGACCCCATTTGGCAGTTACCCGCCATCGTCGCGCCAAAAAGCGATGCCGGTTATGTGGCGGCTGATACCACTACTGCGGTAAATATTTTGGTTTGGATTGACCATCCTGCAAGCTTACAGGTGTTAAAAGGCTCGCTGCGTGAATTGCCGATTGCCATTACTACCGCAAGTACGCTAGCCAGCCTACTTGAATCGCTCAAGGAAACAGGCAATCATTGGGATTGGGTCATCGTGGACAATGGCACCACTGAGGATACCACGTCGCTGCTCAAACAAGTACGCTTACATTATGCCGGTAAATTGCTACTATTTGGCTATCAAGTCAATCTTGAGCCAGAATTGTTGTCGCGTTACCAAGCACAAGCCTTGTATCAGCCGCTCGATCGTCGCCAGCTTTATCAGCTGCTCGATAGTAATTCTGCCAGCAGCCAAGAGCCCACACTGCCGCAGTGGCATGGCTTTACCGTGCTTGCCGTGGATGACCATCTGCCCAATTTGTTGGTACTAGAAGCGTTATTGGCTGAACTAAGCATTAATGTGGTGACGGTTAATAGTGGGTTTGACGCCATTGAATACATCACCACCCACCAGTCACAAAGCGATACCGCCGTGGATTTGATCTTTATGGACATTCAAATGCCAAGAATGTCAGGCAGTGAAGCCGCTATCCAAATCCGTAAGGTTGAAACGCAAGCAGGACATCAACATATTCCGATTATTGCACTGACCGCGCATAGTCTATCGGATGAACGCGATAAATTATTGGCATCTGGGATTGACGATTATGTGGGCAAACCAATCAGTCAAGCCCAGTTATTGCAAATCCTGCAACGCTGGTTGGGTAAACACAGCACGTCCGTGTCCGCTGATGTGACTTTTGACTCAACCGCTGATGTGGCTTCTGACAAATCTGCTATCAACTCACCCATCTCGGCGCGTTCGATAGCGTCTGGGGCAAATAACCTGCGTACTGCACCTGCAACCCCCAAAGAAAGTGGCGTATTTGCTCATACGCCATCAGCAGCCTCAACGACTACCACCGATGACAACGCTAATCTGCCAAGCCTACCATCGGTCAGCAGTCAGCATAGCGCTGAGTCACTAGCAAATCTTGCTGTTATTGATTGGGATGATGCGGTGATGCGGGTAGCAGGTAAGCCTGATTTGGCAGCCAACTTGATTACCCTGCTGATTGAGTCGATTGAGCAGGAAAAAAGTGACTTGCAGCAGGCTTGGCAGCGCCACGACAGACAAGCCTTGTCCCACGTCGCGCATCGCATTTTAGGGGCGAGTCGTTATACGGGCGTACCACAGCTACGCCAAGCCAGTCAAAATCTTGAAGACAAGTGCTTACTCAATATCAACAATAGCTCGCCTGCGCAATTTGCCATTTTGGCACCTTATTATGAGCAAATGCTACAAGCGCTCGATAACTTGGCACAGGCTGATTTGAGCCAATTCCCTGCACTCAAATATGCCCAGCTCAAAGAAAACGACATGACTTGGAAGATGATTTGACACCTATCACCACAATACCGCTAGGTTTAGCATACTTACCATTTCACGTTACCTTTCTCAAACGTATCGTCCGATATCGCCTCTTGTACGCAACCAACAAAATCAGTAAAGTGAGATTAATGATTGCAAATCTTCGCGTTCTTGCAACATTTTTTTAAGTTTATTGGGACAGTTAAATTTTAAGGATGCGTATGTCGGTTTTGTCGGTATCAAAAATATTGCCGGGTGTAGGGTTTTTGCCATTTTCTCAGCGTGCTACTGCTTCATCTTTAGCGCAGCGTATCAAAGCTGCAAACGATAACCTTGCACCCGATGTGCGGTTGGAACTTAGCGGTGATGATAGCGTCATTGTTTGGCTGACACGGATTGACAAGCGCAATGCGTTAAGTTTTGCGTTGATGGATAAACTCATTGATTTAGCCCACCTGCTCACCACATGGACGGACGTGCGGGCGGTGATTTTGGCAGGTGAAGGTAAAAGCTTTTCTACCGGCATTGATTTG
This sequence comes from Faucicola osloensis, assembly GCA_016888885.1. Classification (GTDB taxonomy): domain Bacteria; phylum Pseudomonadota; class Gammaproteobacteria; order Pseudomonadales; family Moraxellaceae; genus Faucicola. Next base: position 1,760,597 of record CP069437.1, on the reverse strand, counting down.
GCGGATTTAAACAACCCAAAAAACCTAAAACAGGTCGCTTGGGAGCTTATTAAACCGTTTCAAAGTAAATTTCAAAAAGTGTGCCTTGTGTGGCGACAACTACCAATGCCTGTCGTCAGTGTATTGCATGGACACTGCCTTGGCGCAGGACTACAGTTGGCACTGGCGACCGATATCCGTATCGCCACAGCGGATTGCCAATTCGCCATTATGGAAGCCAAATGGGGACTGGTAGCGGACATGGGACTGACCCAGTCTGCGATGGGGGTGCTACGCGCCGATATCGTCAAGGAATTAGCGATGACGGCACGGATTTTTGACGGTCAGCAAGCCTTTGACTACGGTGTGGTCAGCCATCTAAGCGATACACCGATGGAAGTTGCGAAGAATTTGGTCGCAGAATTAAGCAATCGCTCCCCCGATGCCGTCTTGGCGAGCAAACGCATCATCAATGCCATGTATCACACGCCTGCAACAACCTTGTATCAAGAAAAACTGTGGCAAATCAAATTACTGCTGGGACAAAACCGCAAACTTGCCGTCAAAAAAGCCAAGGATGAAACCGTCAAATTTATTGGGCGTCAATTTAACTAATTTAACCTATGGCTTAATTGACCTTGGTGAGTGCCATCATGCTAAGACCCCTGTTCAAACGTCGTCTTATTTTTTTAGCCAGCCTGTTTTTGGTGTGTATGGCGATTTTGTTTTTTATCGCCTGGTGGGGTCGTCTGCCTGCCAACACGGGCAAGCCAAGCACTTACCAAACCGCTGTCATTACCAAAGACAATCAAAAAACAGTGGCAACTGATATGCCACCGGATGAGCCCTCCAGCCGTTTTCGCCAATTTGGCTCGCAAAGCATGGCCGATGGCATTGCAGAATTGGTTAAAAGCCATCCACAAAAAACGGGTGTTTATCCCTTGCCCGATGGTATGGATGCGTTTGCCGCACGTATGCTGCTCATTAGCACCGCAGAAAAAACGCTAGATGTGCAGTATTATATTTGGAATAACGACATCACTGGCAATCTGATGTTCCAAGCCATCAAAGAAGCGGCAGAGCGCGGTGTGCGCGTGCGATTGTAAAGACAATCTGCGTGATTCATACTTGACGGGAAGCTCTGCAACCAGCTTGCATGCCAAAACGTTTGAAAGCGATGGTGAAAAGGTGTATATCGGCTCGTTCAACTTTGATCCGCGTTCAGCCTTGACCAATACCGAACTTGGCGTTGCCATCGCCCACCCTGTCCTTGCCAACAAAATCCGCAATGAATTTTTGCAAGCCTTGCCAACAACCAGCTACACCTTGTCGCTCAAAGATGACAATATTCAGTGGTCAACGCTCGAGAACGGTCAAATCGTCACGTATGATGAAGAACCACAAACCAAGGCTTGGCAGCGTACCCTAGTATGGATGCTATCGCACCTGCCGCTTGAAAAATTTTTGTAAGCTGTCATTGTTATGAACTACAGCGTTAGCCAATACACTTAGCGCAACTGGCTATCTTTACTACCGCGGCGATTAAACAGCTCGACTTTTTGCTGATGCTGTTCTAGCGATTGTTGACAACGCACGCACAAGTGCACCCCTGGCATCGCAAGACGCCGTGCTTCGGGGATTGGGGCATCGCACTCCTCGCAATGCGTTAGGCTCTCGCCCTGTGGCAATGCCCGTTTTGCCCGTGCAATCGCATCATTAATAGTCGCTTCAATTTGCTCGTTTTCTGCGCCATCCGCAGCCCAACCACTTGCCATATTTTTCCTTAGATTTTAAGAGGTTAATCACAATATGGTAGTGGTTTTGTCAAATTTCAATAGCGTATTAAAGCCATCATCGCGCCATTTTATTGTGGCTGTAAATCAATCACCTGACCTTTGATACCTGCCGCCTCATCAGTCATCAAGGCAACATACGCACTCATCAAGTCTTCGGGCGCAAGCAAGGTGTTGGGGTTTTCGCTTGGATAGGCAGCAGCCCGCATTTGGGTACGCGTGGCACCGGGATTGATGCAGTTAAAACGCAGGGTGGTGGTTTTTTGGGTTTCTTGGGTGAAAATATCGCTCATCCCTTCTACCGCCAATTTTGACAGCGCATACGCCCCCCAAAACGCGCGTGGACGGCTGCCAACACTACTAGAGGTAAACACCACTGAGCCACTTTGCGCAGATTTGAGTAGTGGTAGCAAAGCTTGGGTAAGGGTAAAGGTGGCATTAAAATTGACTTTCATCACTTGCTCAAAAATAATCGGGTCATACATCTCAAGTGGGGTCAATACACCGAGCAACCCTGCATTGTGTAAAACACCGTCCAAATGCCCGACTTCACGCTCAATCAAAATCGCCAATTGCTGCATTTCTGTGTAGCTTGCGCTCTCTAAATTCATCAGTAACATGGCAGGCTCAGCACCGCCTTCTGCTTCAATTAGGTCATACACGGCTTCAAGCTTGCTCGCGGTTTTGCCAAGTAGTAGCACGGTCGCGCCATATTTTGCATAGCTTAGCGCGGCTGCTTTGCCGATGCCATCACCTGCCCCTGTGACCAAAATATTTTTACCTTTTAGACAATCGGTAGGTGGGATAAAGTTACGGATATCATCATGCGTTGCTAAAGTCATAGTTTCCTCAAAATTTTTCTCAAAAGCTTGCTAAAAAATTTCCTAAAAATCGGGCAAATTGTTAACACTTTGTCTATGCATCAACCGCCTAGTCGCTTGTTCAAGTGTCCGCTCAAGAATCCGTCCAATCGCCAAGCAAAGCGGTCAACTCAGCGACGCTATGGATTATGTTATCTGCGCCCCAACTGCCCAAATCCGCTTGGTCTTCCGGGGGGATGTAGCCATAAGCTGCCAAAATTGTGCGCATATTCGCCGCATTGCCCGCTTGAATGTCACGGATATGGTCACCGACATACACACAATTTTCAGGCTGTAACTGATGCCCAAGTTGTTCATTCAACCGCGCTACTGCCAAATACATGGGCTCTGGGTCAGGTTTGGTGTGTTTGACATCATCAGGGCATACCAGTACCCTACAGCGCTCAGTTAGCTCAAGTTTCTCTAACAAATTTTCCGCCAAATAACGCGGCTTATTGGTGACAATGCCCCATACAATGCCACGTGATTCCAAGTGTGTTAATAGCGAATCAAGCCCATCAAACAAGCGACTATCAACACAGATATCGGCTTCATAGGTGTCCAAAAACTCTTGCCGATAAGCCAGCAAAGTTGGGTCATCCTCAGTCACATTGGCAAGCTCGCCAAACATCAGCTTGACCATCGCTCTGGCGCCTGCAGAAACTTGCTCGCGAATGGCGGTATCACTGGGTGCTGGGTGCTGGTGTTTGGCGCACATCACCTTAATAATCCGAATAAAATCAGGCGCTGTATCAATCAAGGTACCGTCAAGGTCAAACAATACAGCTTGGCATTTTTCAGTCATTTTTTGCTCAAATCAACGATTAATATTTAAGTAAAGCCCACTACTGAGGCTTGTATACTGCCATCATGTAGTTAACGTCAACATTTTGTGCCAGCCAATAGTGCTTGATAAGGGGATTGTAATGTAAACCAATTAAATCTTGACGTTTGTAGCCTGCACGCTGGGCAAAACGATCTAGCTCGGCTGGGGTGATGAATTTTTCATAATCATGTGTGCCGCGTGGCAACAAGCGTAATAAGTATTCAGCGCCAATCACCGCAAACAGGTAGGATTTTGGGTTGCGATTGATGGTCGATAGTACCAATACGCCATTGGGTTTGAGCAGGGTAAAACAAGCATTGATAATGGACTGCGGGTCTGGCACGTGCTCGAGCATTTCCATACAAGTCACCACATCAAACTCACCAGCGTGCGCTTTGGCAAAATCTTCTACAGCAACACAAGCAAAATCAATCGCTTGGTTGGTCTGCGTAGCATGGATTTGTGCTGCCTTGATATTGGCTTCTCCCAAATCAATACCCGTCACCGTGGCGCCGCGCACTGCCATGCTATGCGACAAAATACCACCACCACAGCCGACATCTAACACTTTTTTGCCTGTTAAGCCTGATTGCTGGCGGGCGATGGTTTGCTGTTCAATCCAGTTTAAGCGTAGCGGATTGATTTGGTGCAAGGTGGCAAACGCGCCTGATTTGTCCCACCATTCATTGGCAAGGTCGGTAAATTTTTGTACTTCTTGTAAGTCGACGTTTTGCTGTAGGTTCGGTTGTGTCATGATGATAGTTCCGTTTGATTTTTACTTCGCTATTTTTTAATTCGATACTTTTTACTTTAATAGCATGTTATCGCGTTTTTTGAAATGCGGTTGCTTGCTAACCACAATTGCCATCAAAAATAGCCTTATTCTAACAGTTTTTAGCCCATGCGCTGTAGAATTTATGTGGCAGGCTGATAGCGTAAAATTGTAGGATAAATTTGTGGGGTAAAATAGCTTATTGCTGCATAACCCCATAACCTTCCAACTTTAAATATGACTGATAAATTAAACTTAAAAAATTATACTTTGTAATTTATAAAATTTAATTAACATATTGCTTATGTTTTTCACCACTGTAGTTTTTTTTAGTTTACAAAGTATTACACTTAGGCAGCTCCTTAATTTATGATAGTATAACGCGCAGGTATTTTCGTATTTTGAGCTCTACTAGCAAGCGATTTTCTATAAGATACTATAAGATATGAGCCGTGCTAGACCCTATGATTTGACTGTTAATGAGGCAACCATGAAAAAATTAGCAATGACCGCAATCGCCGCCGCTATCGGCTTGACCAGTTTATCAACCCAAGCTGCAGATTTTGTAGCGGGTCAAGACTATAAGGTGCTTGCAAACCCAGAGAAAATTGAAGGCAATAAAATCATTGTTCGCGAATTTTTTTGGTATGGTTGCCCTCACTGCTACAAATTAGAACCTTACATGGCACAGTGGTCAAAAAAATTGCCTGCTGATGTGGTGTTTATGCAGACGCCAGCTGCGATGAACCCTGTGTGGGAACAAAACGCGCGCGGTTTTTATGCCGCACAGTTATTAGGTTATCAAGGCAAAACCCACCAAGCGATGTTTGATGCCATTCAAAAAGACCGTCAAAAATTGTTTGACCAAGCCTCTATCGGCCAATGGTACGCATCAAAAGGCGTGGATATCAATAAATTTAACAGCATGTACAATTCTTTTGCGGTGAATACCCGTATCGCGCGTTCAAAAGATGCGGCGCAGCGCTTCCAACTATCAGGGGTACCTGCGGTTGTCGTTGATGGCAAATACGTGGTTGAGGGTGAGGATGGTAAAGTGCCACAAGTGGTTAACTATCTTATCAATAAAGCCCGTGCTGAGCGTGGTGGTAAATAATCCGCCAGCCATTTGCTGAGCATTAATGGTTTTAGCCTAGATGGTTTTAGCTTAAATAGTAAAAAAGCCGTTTCAATGAATTAACGTTGAAACGGCTTTTTTATGGTAGTTAATAAAACCTAGTGGTCGGCTGGCGTGCCGCCTTGTGCCACAATCCAGTTTTTTAGCTGTTTGGTTTTTTCATCCAATAGCATTTTATCACCGCTGGCTTCAACATTGAGACGAATCAGTGGCTCTGTGTTAGAAGCGCGGACGTTAAAGCGCCAGCGTGGAAAATTGACTGACAAGCCATCGAGTTTATCAAGGGTCGCCGTTTGGCTATCAAATTGTTGGTAGCTATCTTCAAGTTTTGCCAACACCGCGGGCGCAGTGATACCGTCTAATTTAAAGTTAATCTCACCTGAGATGGGAAAAGCGGCAATCATCTCATCCACCAGTTGCGACAGTTTTTTTGGCGCTTCTGTTTTGCCTGATTTTGATAACAGCTCAATCACCAATAACCAAGGAATCATGCCACTATCGCAGTAGTTAAAATCGCGAAAATAATGATGCGCAGACATCTCACCGCCATACACTGCGTTGTTTTCACGCATGACTTGTTTGATAAAAGAATGCCCTGACTTACTGATAATCGCTTTGCCGCCTGCTGCGGCGATGACGCTTTCGGTATTTAAGATATTGCGCGGGTCATAGACAATCGCCTCGGCAGGGTTTTTATCCAAGAAAGCTTTGGCAAGCACCCCCACTACATAAGTGCCTTCTAAAAATCGAGCGTTCTCATCAAAGAAAAAACAGCGGTCAAAATCGCCATCAAACGCAATCGCTAAGTCCGCTTTCTCCGCCAACAGCGTGTCTGCTGTCACTTTACGGTTGGCAACAATCATGGGATTGGGAATACCATTGGGAAAACTGCCATCCGGCGCATGATTGATTTTGATAAATTTAATAGGCGCGTTGGCAGCTTGTAGACGCTGCTCAAGCAAATCAATCGTTGGCGCGGCACTACCGTTGCCACAGTTGACGACCACTGTCAAAGGTCGTAACGCGTTGACGTCAATATAGCTTATCAGATGGTCGATATAGGCGGTTTTATCTTCTTTTAACTGATACTCGCCTTTACTGGCTGCCGCTTTGAATGCGCCTTTTTCTGCGATTTGTTGAATATCTGCCAAGCCGGTGTCCGCGCTAATGGGTTTTGACTGTTCACGCACCAATTTTAGCCCGTTATAATTGATGGGGTTGTGACTGGCGGTTACTTCAATACCGCCAAGCGCGCCATAGTGGCTGGTGGCAAAATACACTTCTTCAGTGCCTGTCATGCCCAAATCAATCACATCGATGCCCGCATCTAATATGCCTTGTATGGTGGCTTTTTTGAGGGCTTCACTACTGGGCCGAATGTCACAGCCAATCACAATCGCTGGTTTTTGCTGATTTGATAGCGGTTCACTTAAAAATTGGGCGAAAGCACGTCCGATACGGTAGGCGATGTCCTCGTCAAGGTTTTTACCGAGTTCGCCGCGGATGTCATAGGCTTTAAAAGACGAAATTGTGATGGGAGAAAAATCAGTCATATACGTGGCTCATGGGATTAAGAATTAAGAATATCATTCAATTAACTATTAATTATTCACTCTCAGTTATTCACTAGCAATGATCAACTATCACCAAACACATCACGGCTATACACTTTTGCCTCGACGTGCGCTAATTCGGGATGTAATCGGTTCGCGACAATCACGTCGCTGGTTTCCAAAAAACTCGCTAAATCATTGACTACAGGACAATCCATAAACTGCGCTAACGACAGACTGGGCTCATAGATTTGTACATCAATGGCATGTTGTTTTAGCAGTTCAATAATGTCCAAAATCGCAGAGTCTCTAAAGTTATCGGCATCTTTTTTCATGCTCAAGCGGTACACACCCACGGTATTAGGCTGCTTGGCGATAATTTGACGGGCGATAAAGCGTTTGCGGGTATTGTTGGCATCCACCACCGCATGAATCACATTGGCAGGAATCCCTTCATAATTGGCTTTAAGCTGTTGGGTGTCTTTGGGTAGACAGTAACCACCATAGCCAAATGATGGGTTGTTGTAATGCATGCCAATACGCGGGTCTAAGCTCACACCGGTGATAATCGACTCACTATCAAGCCCCATGCTTTCGGCAAAGCTATCTAACTCGTTAAAAAATGCAATGCGTGTGGCAAGGTAGCTGTTGGCAAATAGTTTGACCGCCTCTGCCTCAGTAGGCGGCATAATTTGGCTTGGGGTGTGGTTTTGTTCGCTGGCAGTTTGGTATTGGGTTATTAATTGGTGACAAACATCTTGCAGCGCTGGCACATGGTTTATATCACAGCCAACGATAATACGTGACGGATGCAGGTTGTCATATAACGCTTTGCCCTCCCGCAAAAACTCCGGCATAAACAAAATACGCGTATCAAATTTTGCCTGCATGTCAGCGGTAAATCCAATCGGCACAGTCGATTTGATCACAATCGGCACTTGTGCGTTGTGAGCGCGTACCGTTTGGATACTGGTTTCCACCGATGAGGTATCGAATTTGCCAGTGGCGACATCGTAGTTGGTCGGTGTGGCGATAATCACCAAGTCTGCGGTTGAAAAATCCGCCTCACTTACCAACTGCGCTGTTAAATTCAAGGACTGGGTTGCCAAGAACTGCGCAATCAACGCATCGTCAATCGGCGACGCTTGCTGTTGTAATTGGGCAATTTTTTGGGCATCGATATCGACCAAGGTGACTTGGTTAGCGAGTTTAGGCTGGGCTAATAAGACAGCATTGGACAGACCAACATAGCCTGCCCCAATGACAAAGATAGTTTTAATCATGGGTGATGGAACCTTACAAATCGCAGCAAAAATTAGCGAACCCGTCGCGTATTTTTAGCCTTGATATTTCTTATATTTTTAAATTAGGTAAGTTTTTGCCAATATCACTATAGTTTGACAAAATGGCATAGCGATGACAACGATTATTTTGCAGCATCTGTGTTTTAGGCATCTGTATTTAAAGCCTCTGTATTTTAGGCATCTAGACTGTCAAGGCAAATACTTACCAATGGGCTTAGATTGCCACGTCAAATGCGCTAAAATAGCTAGGTCAATGTTATATTGTGAATTTTTCATCATTTACCATCAATCACCCTTTAGAGATAACGATGCAACCGACTTCCAATTTTGCTGACCTCATTGCCTTAATGGCACGACTGCGCCAAGACTGCCCTTGGGATAAAAAACAAACCAACGATAGCCTCATTCCCTACGCCCTAGAAGAAACCTATGAGCTCGTCGAAGCCATACAATCGGGCGACATTGACGACATCAAGGGTGAGCTTGGCGATGTGCTGCTACAAGTGGTTTTTCACGCTTGTCTATACCAAGAGCAGCAGCAGTTTGATATCAGCGAGGTGATTTTCACCTTGCAACAAAAACTCATCCGCCGTCACCCGCATGTGTTCGACAAAGAAAATGTAAAAACCGATGAAGATGTCAAAAAACGCTGGGATGAAATCAAAGCCTTGGAAAATGCCGAAAAAGCCAAACAGGGTAAACTGGTAAACCATCGCCGCACCCTTGATGCGGTCAAGGCAGGCTCAGCGTTAATGCAAGCGCAAGAACTACAAAAAACTGCCAATAAAGTCGGTTTTGACTGGGATGTGGTGTCGGGTGCGGTGGACAAATTGGACGAAGAAGTGGCAGAGCTCAAAGAAATTTTACCAATCGATGGTCAAAAACCGACGCCTGAGCAAAAAGCGCTGCTAGAAAAAGAACTGGGGGATTGTTTTTTTGCCCTAGTCAATATTGCCCGCAAACTGGGCATTGATAGCGAAAAAGCGACTTTGACCACCGTGCATAAATTTCGCTCTCGCTTTGGCTTTATTGAAGATGAGCTCGCCAAAATGGGTAAAACCCCTGAAACTGCTAGCTTAGAGGAAATGGATAACTTGTGGGATTTGGCAAAACAGCATGAAAAACTTGTATAAGGGGTTTTGAACACGGGCTAGGTTTTAGGGTCTAGTATTATTGACAGCTAATACCCTGTTTACATGCCGTGTACATTTTTTTGCTAAAACAGTTTTTTAGCTAAGTTTGTACTAAGTTTGGGGTGGCATAATAGCTCACATCAACTTATTAAACCCATGTATTAAACCAATTTGGTTAATAGCATTGATTTAATAGCTTTGATTTAACACAAGGTTTGATTCGTTTATCATTGAATCTATCTTGTTTATTCAATCTTGTTGATCCATTACATAAATCGGTATAACAATAATATTTTAAGAGACGACTATGAAAAAAACGCTATTTGCATCCGCCCTAGCCTTGGTATTTGCTTCAACAACCGCTTTTGCAGTACCACCTGTACCTGCCCATAAAGCACATAACCAAAATGTAACCCACAAAAAAGTGGTTCATAAGAATGAATTACACCATAAACCTGTGAAAAAAACTGTCAAAAAACCTGTTAGAAAACAGGTGAAAAAACATTATGTCAAAAAACAGGTCAAAGTAAACCGTGGTCACCCTCATATAAAAGGAGAGCATGCAAAAGGTCAGCCAAGATAATTTTTCCTTATCTTATCAAGACCTTAGTGCATAGCAAAAGCCGAAACCCGACTGGGTTTTGGCTTTTTTATTGCCCAAGATTGATTGTTCCAGACGCGTTGGCAAGGTATACTGAGTCAACAGGGATTTGACCGTTAAAACAATGATTTTTCGATTATTAGTTGTCTCAATTTTTGCCATTTTATTTCTAGCCATTTTAGTTCTAGTGCTATGGGCAATGCCCGCACAGGCGCAAGTATGTACCCCAACCTTGACGCCCGAGCAGGCTTTTTTGGCAGTGACAAATTTGACGGGGACTAACGGTAATACCAAAAAATCCTCTGCAAATGACCTTGCCAATTCACCCACAGTGATTAATATCAATACCGCCAGTGAAGCACAGCTTACACAGCTTGATGGTATCGGCGCCAAAAAAGCGCAGCAAATTATTTTATACCGGCAAATGATAGCGCCGTTTGCCACAGCGGATGACCTAGCCAACGTCAAAGGTATCGGCAAAGCGACTGTCGATAAAAATCGCCACCGCATCACCACCCAATAGTGATAGCAAAGCATGGGCAATCATCACAAGCCTATTCTTATTTTATACACGCTGTACTAGCAGGCAAACCATCTCATCCTATAGCGCTAACGCACTACCAATAATCAATCGTTCAACAATATTTTTTGTTCACTGGATTTTTTGTAACCGTGAATTAATATCCCTAGTTAGGCAGAAATTTGGTACACTAACCGCTAATAAATTTCTGCCGTTTTCATGGATTTTGGTTACTATACATGGCAAAAAAAACTCGCAAATCACCTAGCACGGCAACCGCTGCTGGCAATACCGCAACCGATTATGTTTTAGATAGACAGTCGGCTCGCCGTGATGCCAAAAAACTGGGCTTAAACAAAGCTGATTTACCCAACTCCATCAAAGAAGTGATTAGCACACTGACGCAGGCGGGTTTTGAAGCCTACATCGTCGGTGGTGGAGTGCGTGATGCCTTGTTAGGCTTAAAACCCAAAGACTTTGATGCTGTGACCAACGCCACCCCCAACCAAATTAAAGAAGTATTTGGTAAACGCTGCCGCATCATTGGACGGCGTTTTCAGCTGTGTCATGTGTATTCTGGTCGCGATATGATTGAAGTTGCCACCTTTCGCGCGCCGCCTAAGGACAACAATCATCTCACCGAAGACGGCATGATCATGCGTGACAATGTGTGGGGTGATATCTATCAAGATGTGGTGCGCCGCGATTTTAGTATCAATGCCCTGTACTATCAGCCATTTGACGACATCGTTTATGATTTTTGTGGGGGGCTAAAAGATATTGAAAACCGCACCATTCGTCTGCTCGGCGACACCCAAAAACGGGTAGAAGAAGACCCTGTACGTCTGCTACGTGCGCTGCGTTTTAAAGCAAAATTGCAGTTTGATTTTGATAACGCCTTAAACCAACAATTCAACGCGCAAAACTGGGCATTGTTGGCGCAAGTATCCCCTCACCGCTTGTACGATGAAACGCAAAAAATGTTCACAGGCGGCTACTTGGTACCGATGTTACCGCTGCTATTTGATTATGGTGCGTTTTCCCAGTTGTTGTTTTACCCACCGACCACCGTGACACCGCTACTCAACCAAGTCACCATAAATACCGATAGGCGCATAGGTAGTGGTAAAAGCATTAACCCTGCGTTCTTTTATGCGACTATTTTGTGGGAAAACTATCTGTATTTATTGGATAAGTTTAAAAAGAACACACCGTTTAGCGACGCGCAAAACCAAGCCGCCAATAAAGTGTTGGACAAGCAGCGCCAGCACACAGCCATGCCCAAGTTTGCCGAGCAATTTATTAAAGATATTTGGCTCATGCAGCCAAGACTTGCCCAGCCGCGCAAAAAAAATCTACAAAAGCTGTTTGAAAATCCGCGTTTTCGGGCTGCCTATGACTTTTTGATGATGCGTGAGCAAGTGGAAGCCAAAAACCAAGCACTTGCCAAACAACATGGCGCAGCAATTACGTTGGATGATGAAAGCACCAACGGTATGGGGCATTGGTGGGCGTGGTTTCAAACCCTAGGTGCCAAACAGCAGCAACAAGCGATTGATGAGTTTGACCTTGAATCAGTACGTTTGCGCTTTGCCAATATTGTCAATCAAACCAGTTTTGAGGACGACAGTGTTGCTTACCAAACTAGCGATGCGGTGCCTGATAATGAAGCAGACATGGGTAGCGATTTGAGTCATGGACAGCGCCGCCGCGAGCGACATCGTTTGCCGTTGGCAGCAAATAGCCAAATCGAGCGTGAACTGCTGCAAGATACGGCGCTATCTACCAAAGCGCACAAACCAACACAGCAGCAGCAACTTGAAAAAGCCCAACTGCAGCAGTTATCGCTTGCCACTCACACTAACTCAGCACCAGCTAAGTCACTTATCGTAGCGCCAATCACAGCGCAAAAAGACGATGACCACCCTTATCAGCCGCCAGTTTCTGCTTCAGTATCAGCTTATACTGAGACAAGTGCACGCCCAAATAGTTCACACCCAAATGATTCGCACCCAAATAATTCACAACTAAGTCGCTCACGCAAACGCGACAAAGCCTATTTATCGGCAGCGAGTGTACCTGCCAAACGTGCGCGACGTACCCCCAGCTCAAACTTGTCGATTTTGGAGCAACGCCAGCAAGCGGATATCGCAACATCCGCTAGTGATTTGCGTGCAGTCACTCCTCCCGACACTAATATTAGCACTGACATTGGTACGGTCAAGCATTCGGCTTCCAATGAATCAATGATTGATAGTGGCGTGGTACAGCCAAAGCCAAAGCGAGCGCCACGGACGCGTAAAAAAGCGGTTACTGATAGCAAAGTCTCAGCAGAAGCGGTGACTGATAGCGAGGCAGCGGCAGCGCCAAAACGCACTCGCAAACGCGCGGTCAAAATCGACGGTCATCAGCCATGATTACGTGCTATATCGGTTTGGGTGGCAATATCGCAAACGCGCTGGGTACGCCAAAGCAGCATATAGCCAATGCTATTGCAGCGTTTTACGCATCGCCGCACTTTGCCAATGTTACAGCATCATCATTGTATCAATCCAAAGCCTTTGGGGTCACCGACCAGCCCGATTTTTTTAATGCGGTGGTAAAAGTTGATACCGATTTGGCACCCTTAGCGCTATTGGATTTTTGCCAAAGTTTGGAGAGCGCTGCCAAGCGCACGCGTTTGCGCCACTGGGGTGAGCGTAGTTTGGATGTCGATGTATTATTGTATGGTGATGACACCATCAACAATGCGCGTTTAACCGTGCCACATGAAGGCTTATTTGCGCGTAATTTTGTGCTGATTCCGATGCTAGAGCTTGACCCAACCCTTATGGTAAATGGGCAAAAATTGGCAGATTTACCGACCAGTCAACAGTGGCAGGGCTTGGAAAAATTAACCGTAGTTTAACCCATATCAGTTAACATGGATTTAAAATCGCAAAGAATTAAACCATTGATAAAGTAACGTTTTTTGTTTTTCCTATTTCTTGTTTTTGCCTGTTTCTTTTGCCCTTGCTTCTTTTAGCTTTACTTCTTTTATCCTTGATTCTTTTAACCTTGCTTTTTAAAGGAAACCGCATGAGCTACGTTAGCAACCTAGAATCTAACCCCGATTCAACAACTGAGTCAACATCTGCCGCAGCGACGACCAAGCCTAAATTACCTGTGACCTTGTCCACCTTAAACAAACTCAAAGCCAATGGCGAGACGTTCTCGTGCTTGACATGTTATGACGCAAGTTTTGCCGCAGCCATGCAAGTGGCAGCGATTGATACGATTTTGATTGGCGATAGCCTTGGCATGGTGGTGCAAGGACAAACCTCAACCTTGCCTGTCACAATCGCAGACATGGTATATCATACCCAAAACGTGGCTCGTGCCAACAGTCATGCACTGATTTTATGTGATTTACCTTTTATGAGCGTTGCCACGCTTGAGCGCGCACTCGATGCCAGCCAAGCGGTGATGCAAGCAGGCGCGCATGTGGTCAAAATCGAAGGCGGTGCCGAGCTTGCCGAAATCGTGTCAGTGCTTGCCAACAACGGCGTGCCGACCTGTGTGCATCTAGGCTTGACGCCGCAATCCGTGAATGTGTTTGGTGGCTACAAAGTACAAGGCAAAACCGATGCTCAAGCAGAAAAACTCATGGCTGACTGTCAAGCAGTGGTAGAAGCGGGCGCCGCCATTTTACTACTCGAGTGTGTCCCTGCTGAGCTTGCCAAAAAAGTGCGTGACACTTTCCCCGTGCCTGTGATTGGTATTGGCGCAGGTGTGGATTGTGATGGTCAAGTGCTGGTCATGCACGATATGCTTGGGGTATATACCCGTAAACCTGCCAAGTTTGTCAAAGACTTTTTGACCGACGAGCATAACGAAACCAAAGATATCACCGGCGCGTTTAAAGCCTATCATAAAGCGGTTAAAGAGCGTACGTTCCCAACGCCAGCCCATAGTTTTTAGTAATCATAAAGGCAAAAAAATGCAAGTATTTCATACCATCAGCGCATTACGTGACACCTTAAAACCTTTACGCCATCAAGTGGCTGCGCCAAAGATAGCGCTAGTCCCCACGATGGGTAATTTGCACAGCGGTCACGTGACCCTCGTCAAAAAAGCCAAGGAACTTGCCGATATCGTGGTGGTCAGTGTGTTTGTTAACCCAACCCAATTTGGTGTGGGTGAAGACTTTGATACCTACCCACGCACGCTAGAGGCTGATGTGGCAAAACTCACCGAGGCAGGAGCAAATTTTGTGTTTGCCCCAAGCGTGGAAGAAATGTATCCAACCTACCCTAACAACGTGCAAGTGCTATCAGGCGATATTAGCAAAATCTTGTGTGCCAACACTCGCCCCACCCACTTTGATGGTGTCGGCTTGGTGGTGAGTAAACTGTTTAATATCGTCCAGCCTGACATCGCTGTTTTTGGCAAAAAAGACTATCAACAACTTGCCATTATCCGCCAGTTGGTGGCTGAGCTAAATTTCCCGATTGAGATTGTCGGGGTGGATATCGTGCGGGCTTATGACGGGTTGGCATTATCGTCTCGTAATCAATACCTAAGTGAAGCAGAACGTCAACTTGCCCCCACCTTACAAAAAAGCTTGCAACAGCTTGCCAATGAGTTAACAACTGCCAATTTTGCCGATTTTGACAAGATTATTGCCGGCGCAATCGATAAGTTAAATCGCGTGACGGTGGCTGATTCAGGCTTTAAAGTGGATTATTTGGCAGTTAAAAATCGCTTATTACAACCGCCGAAGCCCACTGATAAAGACTTGGTAATTTTGACCGCCGCTTTTTTGGGCAAGAAAACACGGCTTTTAGATAACCTAGAGTTTAGCCGGGAACTAAATCAGGAACTGAATCAAGAATTGGGTAGCGATTTTAATCAACAACCTACTACCGCATCTGTAAAGGATTAACTATGTCAACGCTACAAGTTATCATTGTTTCAGGACGTTCAGGCTCGGGTAAGACATCGGTTCTCAATATCATGGAAGACTTTGGCTATTATCCAATTGATAATTTGCCACTCTCACTAGTCCCTAGTGCCATTGATAAACTTGTACATGACAGCCAAATTTATAAAATCGCCATTGGTGTGGATGTACGCTCGCCACAAGCGGACTTATCGCGGTTTGCTGAGGTCTATCATAAGCTCATAGAGACTTATAGCAAACCGGCGATTAAAATACTGTATGTGACTGCCCAAGAAAGCGTACTCGTGGCACGGTTTGACGCCACGCGCCGTCTGCATCCGTTAATGGCGGTATCGGGTAATCTACCTAATGCCATCAAAAAAGAAATCGATATTTTAGAGCCGATTGCTATCCGCGCTGATATCAAAATTGACACAAGCCTACTTAATATCCACCAACTCAAAGAAGTCATCCGCGATCATTTGGGCGTGGATAATGCGGTAACCGTTAATATTTTATCCTTTGGGTTTAAATATGGGGCACCGATTGATGCCGATTTTATCTTTGATGTGCGTACCCTACCAAACCCCCATTGGAAGATTGAACTGCGCAACCAGACAGGGCTAGATGATGATGTCAAAGCATTTTTTGCTGAATATAGCGAAGTAGATGACATGGCGAATGATATTATCGCTTTTTTTAAAAAATGGTTGCCGCCTTTTTTGCACAACAATCGCCATACCGTGACCATCGCTATCGGCTGTACTGGGGGCAAACACCGCTCTGTTTATATCGCAGAAAAATTGGGCGAGTCACTGACCCAATCGCTACCCAAAGAGATGGTGGTACGTATCAAGCACCGTGAAAAAAATCGCTGGTAACACGTTCTGAATCAACTTTGTACTTATGATTGATAACTTTGAGATTGATAAATGATTAATTTTGCTGAAATGGATATGGCGGTTAGCCGTACCGAACTAAAAAAAGCCCATGAGCGCCTACAGCGACTGGCTGAGCCACTTGCCAATTTGTCAAAAAAACAAATGAAGGCACTGCCTGCCAGTGAGTTTTTTTTGGATGACTTGCTGCAGCTTGCCGATATCACCAGCCATGAAGCACGTAAACGTCACATTAAGCGTTTGGGTAAATTGCTGGCTGAAGAAGAACCGCATGCGATTGTCGAATTTTTATTTCGCCATACCTTTAGTCCTGAGCAACAAGCCAAAATTGAAAGTTGGCAAACGCGCCTAAATTTGCAAGATGACAATACCTTAAAACAATTTACCAAAACCTTTTTTGACAGTGAATTCAATACCATCAAGCAGCTGCTGATTTGGATTGCCTACGCCGAATACACCCAAGATGATGAATTGATGAATGAGAGTGTGGCTGATTTACACACTTATATCCGCCAAGTGGCGATTTTGTCCAAAGGTAAATAGTCGGACTGATTGCCAGTTTTCTAACCACTTATCCCTAAGTTGCGGGGCTAGTGGGTGTTGCTTTTTTGGTAAATTGGGGTCGATGGGTGTGCGGATGACTGTATGAGTGATTTATCCGCTATGCATTGGGTTGGTGCGCTATCCTATGAGTCGATTTTTTACTGGCAAAACTATTTTCATCATAAAATAACGTAAAATTGCTTTTATTTTATAGAGTGAGCCGCTAAGGTATGCCATCAGCCTTAGCCATCCTGCCCGCAATGAGTTATTTTCACCAGTTACGTCAACACACCCAGTCCAACCCCAATTATCCCAACCAAATTCGCCAATGGCGCGTGCTTGTCATGGCTATTTCGGCATTTATTTTTAATACCACCGAATTTGTGCCGATTGCGCTGCTGTCCGACATTGGTCATAGCTTTGCCATGCCGGTAGAAACGGTGGGGTATATGATCACTATCTATGCTTGGATTGTGGCTATTTTGTCGCTCCCTGCCATGCTTGTCACTGCCCGTATCGAACGGCGTAAGCTATTGATAGGATTATTTGTTATCTTTATCGGGGGGCATGCGGTGTCTGTGATGGCGCAAAGTTTTGCCATGCTGTTGGTTGGACGGGCATTGATTGCGCTAGCGCATGCGGTGTTTTGGTCAATTACCGCAAGCCTTGTGGTGCGTGTGGCGCCCAAAGATCGTCAAACCAAAGCCTTGGGGCTACTGTCGATGGGTAGCGCGCTGGCAACGGTGCTTGGGCTACCGTTAGGTCGGATGATTGGGCAGTGGCTTGGGTGGCGGATGACGTTTGGCACGATTGGTGCGGCTGCGCTCTTGGCAATGATTATGGTGTGGTGGATTTTGCCAAAACTGCCGAGCAAAGATGTCGGCTCAGCGGCAAGTTTACCCAGTATTTTTAATAATATCCCCTTGCTCACTGTCTATACACTCACTGTGCTATGTGTGACGGCACACTTTACGGCATACAGTTATATTGAGCCTTATATGCTGACAATTAGTCAGTTTAGTCAGCAATTTGCTACAGTGATTTTGCTGAGTTTTGGGGTGGCAGGGTTGCTAGCGAGCTGGCTATTTGGGCACTTTTATGACCGTTTCCCACGGGCTTTTTTGATTAGCGCGATGGCAACGCTGCTGTTTTCGTTGTTGGCATCGGTCTGGCTGCCTCATGTGCCAATCTTGTGGCTTGTCCTAGCGATGCTATGGGGCTTGGCAATTACGGCGATTAGTCTTGCTTTTCAGCTACGCGTATTGCAGCTTGCGCCCAATGCCACTGATGTAGCGATGTCAATTTTTTCAGGAATTTATAACATCGGTATCGGCGGCGGCGCGTTCGTCGGTGGATTGGTGATTGCAAGCCTAGGACTGGCTATGGTGGGTTATGTAGGGGCAGGTATCGCGCTCATTGCCATGGTTTGTTTAATGGTGTATTTGGCGCGCACCCAAAAGTAATCAAACCCCAAAGCTTACTTGTAATTGCGCTTGCGCTTAGACTTACGATTGGGCTTGCTTGCCGCCGACTTTTTTCACTGACAAGTTAACTGACATTCAGCGTTTCTACCAATGCCTGTTTGAGTTTTTCTAGTCGCTCATCCGATAGCGGCTTGTCTTCATGGTCAGTGATAAAGAACATATCTTCGGCGCGCTCACCCAATGTGGTAATGCGGGCAAAATGCACTTCAATATCATGCGCCAAAAACACCTGCCCCACACGCGCAAGCAAGGCTGGCTGATCAAGGGTTTCTAAAATCATCATATGCTGATTAGATTGCGGGTTAAAACTAAAAGACACTTTGGTGGGCACATGAAAATGCTTAAGCTGTCTAGGCATACGTCGCTGCGCCACCTCAGGCAGCGTCGGACTAATAAAGGCTTGTTTTAGACGCTCAACGAGCTCAGTTTGGCGCTCGGTATCGGTGAGCAGCGTGCCATGTCTGTCAAGCAGTACGTAAGAATCTAGGGCAAAATCTCGCGAGGCGGTGATGACGCGCGCATCGAGCACATCCAAATCCATTTGGTCAAACACGGTCATGGTCACCGCAAATAAATTGGATTGGTCATGGGTGTAGATAAACACTTGCACGGCATCGAGTGCCAACTCGCGATGTTCACGCAAAATAATCAGTGGCTCAGGTTGCTCGCTCTCTGTGCGTTGTTTTTGTATCTCATCATGCGCCATGATGGCTTTGGAATGCCAAACAATATCGCTTGGGACTTCACGCAAAAAATACTCCTCCCCTAGCCCATCCCACAGGCTTTCAATGTCAGCCAAGCCATTATCACCCGCTAGCAAATCACGGGCACTTTGCTTGTTACTGGCAATCATGTCTTGGCGGTTCATCGGCGCATCGATATCAGCTCGCAGGATACGGCGGGTTTGGGTATATAGTTGACGCATCAAGGTTGCGCGCCAACTGTTCCAAAGCTGTGGGTTGGTCGCATTCATATCGGCAACGGTGAGCACATACAAATAATTCAAATAAGTCACATTCCCGACTTTATCGGCAAATTCTGCGACAACTTCGGGGTCAGAGATGTCTTTTTTCTGCGCGGTCATCGACATCAATAAATGCTGAGACACCAACCAGCCGACAAGCTCGGCATCGGCTTGGCTTAAACCATGTGACAAGCAAAACTTGATGGCATCTTGCTCACCAAGTTCACTGTGGTCACCGCCCCGACCTTTGGCAATATCATGGAAAATCGCTGCCAACACCAGCATCTCTTTACGGTCAATACGGCGGTAGATACCACTGACAAGCGGATAAGTATCAACATAATTGTCATCGGTAAAGCGGTGCAACATACGTATGAGCATCAAAATATGGGCATCTACCGTATAACGGTGGAATAAGTCATATTGCATGAGCCCAATAATTTGCCCAAAAGCAGGCAGATAACTACCTAGCACGCCATAACGCTTCATGACTCGCAGTCGCCAAAATAGCAGATTTTGCTCTTTGAGATTGTCCATAAACAGGGCTTTATTGACGGGATCATTGCGAAAATGTTCATCAATGCCGCGCGCGGCGATTTTCAAAATCCGTAGTGTGTGGGTACGAATATGGCGAATATTTTGCTGACCCATCAATAAAAACATTTCTAAAATCGCGGTCGGATGCTGGGCAAACACCCGCGTATGCGTCACCGCAATGCGATCACCGACCAGTTTGAAGCGCTCATTAATCACCTTTCGCACCGGGCGCTGTTCATCGGGTAAGCGCGCCTCAATCAACGTTTCATAGTAGTGCTGGGTGAGCATTTCAGACAATGTTGAGTTTGACATAGCATAACGGTAATAATCGCGCATAAACTGCTCGACTGCGGCATTGGGATGCGAATTGTCACGGTAACCGATGCGCTCAGCAATCAGGCGCTGATAGTCAAATAAAACACGGTTTTCATTGCGTTTGGCAATTTTGTGCAGATGATGGCGAATCAACCACAAAAAATCTTCCGCTTCTTGCAGCTCATCAAATTCTTTTTCGGTAATAAACTCTTGCTGCACCAGTCCAAACAAGTTTGTCACGCGAAAATAGCGCTTACTAATCCAGCCGACGGTATGAATATCTCGCAAGCCCCCAGGTGCGTTTTTCAGGTCGGGCTCTAGGTTATATTCCGTCGAATTATGTTTAAGATAGCGCTCTTTGGCTTCTGCCATTTTGGCCTCATAAAACTTGGTTTGTGACCAGTTTTTATTGAGTAGCTGCATCGGCAACCCAGCTTGGGCAATGTTGCCCGCCAAAATTCGTGCTTCTAACAAACTTGTTGCGACCGTGATATCATCGTGACAAGCCTTATCACATTCTTCAACAGAGCGCACCACCAAAGCAGGATCAATCCCAATATCCCAGAGCCTCGCGACGAATGGCGAAATTTTTTGGTTCAAGGCCTCATCAATCGGGTTTGGACTTAACAGCAATAAATCCACATCCGAAAATGGGTGCAATTCCCCACGCCCATACCCCCCTGTGGCAAACAGCGTCAAATCGGTTTGATCGAGCTCATACAACTCAAACAAGGCTTCCATCATGCTATCAATTGCACAGCAGCGCCCCATGACGACTTGGCGAATCGGTGTGCCAGATGCCAGCGCCTTATCCAAATCCGCTTCCACTGCTGCTAACCAAGCGGGTATGCCAAGATTGGCTTCGCCTTGCAGGCTAAGCGCAGGTAGTGGGGTAAAATACGGTAGTATCGGTGGGCAAGTAAACATAGCAAATCCTAATCGACGCCATTGTTATTAGAGTTAGCAGAGCAATTTTAAGTATTACAAATTTGATGCAAAAAAGCTAGCCGCCGCTTGTAGCGAAAACTTAGGCTTACGCTTAGCTTAATAGAAACTTGGGCTTAAAAGCTTAGGATAGGAAAATTATTGCTTGTCAAAAGACGCTGACTCGTCATCAATCAAGCTGTTGTTATGGGTGAGATAGGGGCATTTGTCTTTGCGAAAGGCATGGGTCAGCTGTTGTGCCACAAAATTGACGGTTTCTACGGGCTGTTCGCTAGCCGTTTCTCGCAATAGTTTAGAAGGTGCATGGGTTAACGTTTGGGTGAGTTTACGGGTCAGTTCGGTTAACACGGCTTCGGCTGCATGACCATCGGCAAGCTGCTGTAAGGATTGGCTTAAAATCATATCCGCATGGCGTTTGGCTTGCTCACGGTACTGCTGAATATCCTGACCCACTTGGCGCACCAAGTATTTGCGCTCAATCGCCACCACGATTTGGCTCACCAATAATTCTGCTTCTACGGCAGCTTGGCGCCGCTGTTCAAGGTTGCCTGCAATCACATGTTGTAAGTCATCGATTGAGTATAAATACACGTCATCTAGCTCACTGACGGTAGGGTCAATATCGCGAGGCACGGCCAAATCAATCATTAACATGGGCTGATGACGGCGCTGTTTTAACGCCTGTTTCACCATGGTTTTATCAATCAAGGTATATAAGCTACCGCTACAGCTGGTTACAATATCCGCTTGCGGCAACACGCTGGCTAATTGGTCAAGCGGGGTAATCTCAATGTGCGGTACAATCGTTTCAAGCTCAGAGGCAAGCAGCGCGGCACGCTCAGGACTACGATTACAGATGATGACTTTGCCGACACCTAAACCTGCGATATTGGTCGCAACCAGCCGATTCATCTCACCTGCCGCGACCACCAGCAAAGTGTTGTTGCTAGGTTTTTGAAAAATTTGGGTCACCAATTTGGCGGCGGCAAAGCCTAACGACACCGCTTGTGAGCCTACCCGCGTTTCGTTACGCACTTGTTTGGCGGCGGCAAATACTTGCTGAATCACCCAGCTAAGCTTACTCGAGATAGCTTCTTTGGCACGCGATTGGCGCACCGCCTGTTTGATTTGTCCCAAAATCTGCGGCTCGCCCAAAATCATCGAGTCTAGCCCAGACGCTACCCGCACCCAATGTAGCAGTGCATGGTTATTTTGATATTGATACAGGTGTGGCGCGATTTTTTGCATGGGCGTGTTTTTAAAAGCCGCTAACCATTCAATCACTTGTGACATCGTGCTAGTGAGGGTCTGTCCTTCGGGAGCTAGGGCATAGATTTCAGTGCGGTTACAGGTCGATAAAATCACCGCGCCTTGGGTGATCGCTTTGAGCGAATCTAAGGCAATCGGCAAATCTTCAGCAGCAAACGCCAATTGCTCACGCATGGCAACTGGCGCTGTTTTATGATTTAACCCAATGACCAGAAGCTGCATATAACGTACTGACCTTAAAAATGACCGCGTTTATCAAAGCTGATTTTTGTAAACCTAAGTTTGTTAGCTAAGTTTGCTAGCTAAGTGTGCTAGCTAAGCGACATCCAGCCCATATCAGCCTATCGACGTTTGTCATGCTTGATAACACAGGGGGAAAAGTGGCAATATCAAGAAACCTAAAGCAACTTAATAATAAACACTTAATAAAAGTAAAGTAGAAAAGTGGATTATTATACCATTGCTAATAACAAATGAAAAACATCCTGCTTTTTTGATTCAAGAAAATTCTTTAGCCACGCTTTAAAGCATTACAATTTAACGCATTAACATGTCTAGCATGCCTAGCATTTTGAACAGTCATTCGAGCTATCATCATATTTTTTTACTTAACTCTGCCACATCTGCTCGTTTGGTTGCTATTTACTCATACGATTTAACCATAATTCTACATAGTTGAGCCCGTCGTAGCCGTATAATTTAAGTTTCTCATGAACATTTTGTTACATCTTACTTGTCACTGATGGTAGTTTTTAGGTACGTTACTGTCCAAGCGAGCTAAATGCGAAAGTTGTTTCCAGCGGTTATTTCATCGGCTTGTTGTGCTGTGCGTGGTTGTCCCCTCAATCCACGCTTTTTTGCGTCGAAATATGTCAAGCCTTATTGTTTATCGATTTATTTACCAATGCAGTTATCAACACCGCAGCAACTTTTTGTCAAGCTAAAGCCCAATCTGAAATCTAACTTAAAGCCGCTTGATGTATTTAAACCTTTTACCGCTTTAGGCAAAAAGGTAGTCGCGACTACGCTCACGTTGGCAAGTTTATTGTTTAGCCCAGCGGTTTTTAGTGCCGGGGCAAATTTTGTATCCGCTAGTCAGTCTCTTAATCAGTCTCTTAGCCAGCCCAGCCTGTATGCGATTTTGATGGCAGAGTTTGCCGCAGATCGCGGTCGTATAGATCAGGCGTTAGCGACCTATAAGCAGCAGTCTTTTTTGGCGGATGCTGCCCCCGTATTTGAACGCGCACTGGGTTTATCTTTACAAAATGAACCGCCACAGTTGTCGCTCGCTTTTGCCAATGCCTGGCAGCAGCAAAACCCTGACCATGTGCCGGCGATTTTTTATGTGACCCATTTGGCACTCAAAGCGCACGAGTATGAATTAGCCGGCGAAAAGCTCAATCAAATTTTGCAGTACGATCCTGACGCTGATTTAAGTCAGATTTTGCTTGGGATTTATCCCACCGAAACCCGTGACCAAGCTGAACTGCTTGCTACGCTCAATCGATTAGATATCAAAAACAACCCTTCACTACTGGTCATGAAAGCAGGTCTGCTGCTACAGTTTCAACAGCCCAAAGCCGCGTTAGTGGCGATTAATCGGGCGCTTAAAACCAACCCAAAAAGCCCGGCTTTTTTGACGTTAAAAGCAGATATCCTGCAAGCCTTATCGCCTAGTAATCAAGTGATTGCGTTTATTGCGCAGGCGCGTAAAACCGTGCCTGACAATAAAGCGCTATTTGTCTATCAAATTCGCTATATGCTCAAACAAGGCAAAAGCGCGCAAGTATGGCAACAGCTCAATGCCCGTGCTAATCAGCAGTTTTTGGCAGATGAAGAAATCAAACTACTGGCCGCTTTGGTGGGTATTGATTTAAAAAAATACGCCGCAGCAGATCGCTTGCTCAAAACATTGATTGCCAGCCCCAACTTTAAGGACCAAGCCAATTATTATTTGGCTGTCAGCGCCGAACGCCAGAACCTACTCAATGATGCGATTGGCTACTATGGCAAAGTGATGCAACCTGACTTGGTGCTCAAAGCCAGACAGCAACAGATTGATTTATTAATCTCGCAAAATCGTTTTGAGGAAGCGATTGCCAGTAGCATCAAATTACGGGAGCAATTTGACAGTTTTGCACCGCAAAGCTACATCATGCAAGCCAACATTTTGCAAAAAAATAACCAAACCGCGCAAGCGTTAGCCTTGCTTAATAGCGCGCAAACCAGTTTACCCAATAATACCGATATTTTATTTGCCAAGGTATTGTTACTGCCCGATGATGATTACACCAGTAAACTGCGACTGTTAAAAGAGTTGATTCGACTTGCACCGGCAAACGTGGATTATCAACTCGAATATGCGCAAACCTTGGTCAATTTAAAACAAAATAATGAAGAGGTGACCGCCCTACTGACGGCATTAATCAATGACAAAGAAGTCGGTTTAAAGGCGCGGCAAATACTGTCGCAGCAAGCGCTGCATCAGTCTGATAACGCTACCGTCATTAGTCTGTTATCAGATAATTTTGATATCGTACCCGATGTGATTAGCGGCCTGCTGCTGCAACAAGCCTACTTAAATTTGGGCAACCAAAAAGAAGCGGCTCGCATCAACCAAATCTTGGTCCATGAACTCGGTTATCAACCCGAAAATCTGCAATAGCATTGCCTAAAATCGTCTCTAAGCATGACGACTAGCGAGCAATGACGGTTTGTAAAGCAGATAGATGACAGGTAAATGGCAGGAAAACGAGAGATAAATAACAACCGCTTTTTCACCAATTTGAGCAGTTAAGCAAAACAGGCTTAACAATGGCTATTTATAGTTTACCCATCGGTTTTTTAAACAATCATACTTGAGCAAAACCAGTTAACATTTGATGAAAACTTGATTAACAAATTTAATTAACATTTGAGGATATTATGCATTTATTACCAGCGGTCACCAGCAAAGTCACGGGGTTAAGTATTGCCTGTTTGGGCATCAGTAGTATGCTGCTAACAGGCTGTCAGTCAGTACAGGCAACAACTAAGCCCATCACCGCCAAGCCTGTCGCCACAGGGATGACAACCCCTGTGGTCAATACCCAAACAGCCACGGCGCAATCGACCACATCTACTGAGCAAGCGGCTGCAAGTACGCTACCAAGCGCGCAATTTACCATCAATGGTAAAATTGGCATGACCACGCCGCAGCAGACAGGCAGCGCGTTTTATATTTGGACACAGCAAGGTCAAAACTTTGCCATTGAGATTGCCGGTGCGATGAATGCGGGTCAAACCAAAATCAGCTACAATGGTCAATCTGCGACGTTAACCAACGAAAAAGGTACCATCAATGCCGCTACCCCTGAAGAATTGCTATTACGTGCAACCGGTTGGCAAGCGCCCATCTCACAGCTGCCTTACTGGATTCAAGGTCAGCCAGCACCCAGTGATGCCAATGATAAAAAAGACAGCACTAATCGCCTAGTCAGTGCCCAAAATGGCGATTGGACAGCCACCTTTAGCTATAGCAACAGTAACGATAAACTGCCTTCTCGCTTAACTGCCAGCCATCCCGATGGCTATAAAGTGGTGATGACCATCAATCGATTAAGCTAGCCATGAAACTATGAAACCATGAAACCCAAAAAAAGCGTGGGGTTTTCCTCAGCGCTTTTTTATAGCATGAACTGTTAGCGTCATGAATTTTTTGCGGACACACCTTTGGCGTAAAACCGACACCAAGCCCATGCCACTGCCGCGCAAATCCCCCACGCCAAGCTCATAGATACCAGGGTATGACTGAAAAAATGGTCACCTATCAACATTTTATACCCACCCATTAGCCAAGCTATCACTGTCACCATCGCTGCGATTTGCCAGCGCTTGTGCCAAAGACTTGGGATAAATGCCCAAGCATACAGGGCAAACCCAGCACTGGCGTGCGCCGCAGGGAAACATTTTGAGCGGGTTCCGGCTTGGATGTTTTCTAGTATCGTTAGATAGGGATACTCACCGCCAAAAATTTGCAAGTGATTGGGACACACCACATGCGTTACGCCTTTAAGCGATGCGATAATCAAAGGTACCAACACCATCACGATGAATAGATAGCCCATTTCAGTTAGGGATAGTGGGGTAAAAGGCTTAAACCATGTCTGTTGCTTGGCAAGCCAATGACTCGATGCGCGGTGTTGTAATAAGTAGCGTTGTAGCCATGCGATGGCCATATAGATTTCAAACGCAATCAATAGTCTTTTGGGAATGGTATAAAAAATTAAGTTAGGGAGTAGTGACTGTTTGTCAAGCAGCCAGCCATCTGTGGGGGAATAAAAATACTGGCTGATGGCTACATCGATGGCACTGTGCTCCAGCGTTAGCGTAAAGATGATAGCCAGTACCAGTCCGAGCACGGTCTGCCTACTGGCAAAATTTTTTAGTTTAGCGGTCTGTATACTCATCTATTTTGAACCATCTATCTTGCCGTCACTGTTGCTGGGGTTGGACGCACTTGTTATGTCTAACATTACTTAAATGGCTCTAATTAACCAAATAGCTTTACTGGATAACTTTACTTGATAAACAAGGGTTTGCCTTGTACGGTTTGCGCACGCACATCAAACAGTTTTAACAAAGTTGGGGTAATGGCATCATGGGTGAGTTCAGTATTAGATGGCACTGCTTGAATGCCTGAGTGCTTACCTGCCCAAAACATCGATGCGACGTGTTTTTGCGCTTTAGGCGCGATTTTATAAGGCATGCCATGTAAATAGATGCCGTTTTCGCCCAGACTTTCACCGTGGTCACTGACATACAGCATTGCCACTTGGTGGGTGCTGTCGTATTTGTCTAACCAGTTCACCGTTTTTGCCAAAAAGTCATCGGTGGCAAGTAGCGCATTGTCAAAGGCATTAATCACGCTTTGTGGGTCGCATTTGGCAAGTTCATTGGTTTGGCAGACTGGGGTGAATTTTTCAAATTGCTTATCATATCGTTTAAAATACGCAGGTCCGTGATTACCCATTTGGTGCAGCACAATTAGGGTGTCCTGGTTAAGGGTATCTTGGTTAGCTTGTTGTTTGACGTAGTCATCTAAGCCTACTAGCATACCCACATCGCGGCACTCGCCATAGGGGTTGGTATTACACATCGTATTGTTGCGCGCGGTTTTATAATCGACAAAATTCTCCGCTGGCAAACGATTAGTGACGCCTTTTGAGCTTGAGTTGTTATCACGCCACAAGATATTGACCTTTAGGCGATGTAAAGTATCAAGTACATTTTCTTGGTAGTTGGCGGTATCCACATCGTAGTCTTTCATACCCACATAACTAAACATACAGGGCACCGAATAAGCGGTTGAGGTACCGCAGGCGATGACTTGGTTAAAATTAGTTACCCCAGCCGTCGCTGCCATCTGCGGGAAGGTGGTTCGGTTATAGCCATTTAGCTGCACATGGTCACCGCGCGCGGTTTCTCCGACTACCAATACCACCAGTTTTGGCTTACGGGTGGTGGGATTGCTCACCTGCACCGCATCGGTGGCATGCATGATTTGTGTTTTGGGAGCTTGTGCTTGTTTGAGCTGTATACTGGCAAGTTTACCCAGTGCATATACAGGGGTCGCAGGATTGGTATAGCTACGAAGCTGTTTATGCTCACGGAAAAAACTGGCGTAATTTTTACTCATCGCCAAAATCGGTAACACCACCAAGCCAAGGCTGACCAAATACGTCAAGCCGCGCTGCAATAGACTGCGCTTGATGGGGGGAAATGTGACCTTTTGCCACGCCACCCAAACACTAGGCAATACCCCAAGCAATAAAATGCGTAAGATAAAATTGACGTTAAACAAATCAGCGCTTTCTGCTTTATCGGTTTGTAGCGCGTTTTGTAGCATATTGACATCATAGACAGTGCCATAAGTATCAGTAAAATATGCCGTGACTGCCGCGGTCAATAGCAAAAAAATCAATACCGCTTTAAGGGTGTAACGATAGCTGAGCAGCACAATAACCAGTAGCATGACACCGAATAGCACCAATGGCAATGAGCCTATAAACCCAATATGCTGGGCAAACGGATAGACTTCAGTGGCTTTATCAAAGAAAGTAACGTTTGCGGTCAGGGTCAAAAATAGCGCGACAATAGCCATCATCACATAAGCATTGAGACCTTGAGCACTGACACCTTGAGCATTGCCACTTTTAGTATTAATACCTTGCTGACGCCATGCTAACCATCGAGAGTTATTCACTGACATACGATTACTCACCTTATCTAAATGCACCAAAAAATAGCCATTATATAATAACCAAATTTAGGATGAGGCTATCATACAGATTTAGCTTAACTGAACCTTAAGACACCCATCTATCAAGCAATTATACCAAAAAAACCACCGCCATCGCTACAAACATTGGGTGGTGACAGCGACACAGAGAGTTGATAACGCTAGGCGGTGGCAGGCTGTAAACTGGCAAACGGAATAAAGGCGAGTAATGGCTCATAATCTTGTTTGAGCTCACGTTTTCGATAATAATCTTCCACCATACGCGCTTGCTGCTCTATGCCATAACGACCAAATGGCTTATTGGCTTGCAGCTCGTAGCTATAGCGCCGATTGAGCAGAGCGCGGCGAAACACCTTAACGCCTTGTTGGATTTGCCAGACATGGGTCAATTCATGCACCAGCCACGCGCGCAGATAGACATTTTGCTGACTAAAATCATCACAAAAATCTGCTGGATGAAAATACACATGACCATTGGGACTGACCGCATAGCCTTTGAGCACCCACCATGCGGTTTTTAGGCGTATACTATCAAGCTGTAACGTATTACCAAATACGCTACCCGCGATGGCTTTTTCGCCCTCGGTTAGTGGACGGCATCGAGCAGGTTGTTTTGAAAAACACGTCATCATTTCACAGAGTTTATCCAAGATTTGGTTAACCAAAAAAGCCATCGCGCCTTACCAGTTTTTATTTGTATCAAAAAATACGGTATAACAATTACAAGTTTATCGGTATCCTAGTTACTATTTTATACTAGGGCGTGTCCCTATTTGGATAATGAGGCTAAAAATAGACTAAATCGCCAGCAAAACAAGGCAAATTGTGCAGATAATATTGGAATATTGTCAAACAATTTAACGCAGTTTTGCCAGATTTAGGCATTTTTAGGCCATTAAAAATACTTTGTTCCGAATTAGGGACACGCCCTAAATCACCATGCGCTAATTAAAACGTGCGCTAATTAAAAAGGAGGGCTTTATGCCATTAGAATCCGTTGCCATCAATCACTTTGAAAACAACAGCATTGACGATCCTGAACTCAAATTGCGGGTGGAAAAATTGTACGACAGCTCGCCTGAGTTTGCTACAGGTCGTGATGCTGTGGCGTTTTTTGAAAAAGCCTTTGCCAAAGGTGATATCCTGTATTTGGGGATGTTCAATGAAAAACCGATTGCCGCGATGGGCTGCTTTAATGAAGGCATCGAGTCTAGCCGATTGTTACAGTACATCGTACTACATCCTGCCAATCGCGGGCGCGGTCTTGCCCCCAAATTTGTCAAACAAGTCACCGACATTGAGCGCAAAAAAGGCAATACCAAGTTTGTACCCGGCTGCGGCGCCATTCATCGTATTTTAGCCATGTACGAGTTGATATAAATGGGTATTTTGCCAGTTACTAGCAACTTTTTGCAAAAATTTTAAAATAGTGCTTGACACCTTTGGCGATTTTTAGTTTAATAGCCGCTCAAATACTGATGCTGACAAACATGGCGCGGTAGCTCAGTCGGTAGAGCAACGGATTGAAAATCCGTGTGTCGGCAGTTCGATCCTGCCCCACGCCACCATTATTTGTCTTAGGTATACATCGATTAACCCCAAGCTTATTAGTTTGGGGTTTTTTGTTGTCGATTATTTTTATATCACTGACCCCTATCAATTGCCGCTAAACTTAACTGTCTAGCGGTTTTATCAGCTTAAATCTTGGCACAGCTTCGCCATTGACTGCCACCGTTTCGGCAAACATCGCAAGTGGTCGTACCCAAACTCCATACGCTTGGTAGAGCGCACGGTAGACGACCAATGCCTCTTCAGTTTCGCTATGTTTGGCGATGTGCAGCACTTGGTACAGATTGCCTTTGTAGTGCTGATAAATACCCAATTTAATCTCAATCACGAGTTTTGACATCCAATAATTCAATTTCAAAGGTTAAGTCTGAATTTGGCGGGATTTTACCGATTTGGCGCTCACCATACGCCAAGTGACTTGGCACGATAAGTTTGCGCTTACCACCGACTTGCATGGGCATGAGATGGGCAGGGTTTTCAACTTGGGCTTGATAGCCGATTTTTTGAGCATATTCGCCACCCAAAACGCCCACGTTCCAACCTTTAATCACCCGCCCTGTACCAATCACAGCTTCAAACGGTTGCCCACGGTGATGCGATGAGTCAAATACCGTGCCATCTGGCAGATAGCCCGTGTAATGCGCGGTAATCAGTGCTCCACGCTCGGCAGTTTTACCTGTGCCAACACTTAGGTCCTGAAATTGCAGTTTATTTGTCATAGTTATTTTCCGTTATTTTCGTTATTTTCCTTATGGGATAGTTGGGTAAACTCTTGTACTTGCTGACACAGTATGTCCCATAGGTTAAGCTGGGCGTTGACGCTGCCCCACGCATTATGCGGGGTAAAAATCACTCTTGGGTGGTCTTTAAGTGTGAGTAATGGGTCGTTGTCTTTAATCGGCTCATGTTCAAACACATCTGCCCCATAGCCTAATAATTTACCTTGTGTAACGGCTTCAGCCACCGCCTGACTATCGACCACGCCGCCGCGCGCGACATTGATAATCAACGGTTTTTTTGTCATCTTGGCAATGGTATCGGCATTCACCAAATGCTGCGTTTGCTCCGTCAATGGACAATGTAGGGTAATGACATCGGACTGAGCGAGGACATCATCAAACGCGCTATAGCCGCTATTTCTTGGCGGTTTGTTTTGGTGTTCGGCTATCAATACTGTCATACCAAAGACTTTGGCAATTTCCCCAACCCGTTTGCCAATCGTGCCATAGCCAATAATGCCCAGCGTTTTGCCTTCAAGGTCAATGAGTGGCGTATCGAGCAGACAAAAGCGACCATCTTTTTGCCAGTCACCCTTGACCACTTCATGATGATAGTGGCGAGCCGCTCGCATGGCTGAGAGTATCAGCATAAAGGTATGTTCGGGGACGCTTTTGACCGCATAGCCTGCGACGTTTTTAACAGCAATGCCGTGCTTGTCACAAGCGTCTTTATCGACGTTGTTCATGCCTGTGGCGGTCAGTTGGATGAGTTTGAGTTTTGGGAGCTGCGCGATAATTTCGGCAGTAAGCTCAACTTTATTGGTGATAACAATATCCGCGTCTTGGCAACGCTCAACGATGATTTTGGGGTCATTGGGCGTTTGCGCATACACTTGATAGTCGCTAATGCCGTTTGGGGGTGTTAATGCTAAATCGGCGGAAAAGGTGGCTCGGTCGAGGAAGATGGCTTTCATTTTTAAATTCCTTTTTATTCAAATAGTTCGCTATGTGTTCCTGCACGAGTAAAATAAACTGTCTCAAATTTTGTGATGGTTTGAATTTTGTAGATTAATAAAAAATCGCCACCCACATGTAACTCTCGAAATCCTGCCCAATTTCCTTTTAGTTCATGGTCTTTCCACTCTGCCCCTAACGGCTCATTATTGGCAATTAATAACAGCATGACTTCTTTGAGCCTGACCATGTCATAACGCCCTGTTTTCACTAGCCTTTGCCAATCATTCAAAAAATCTTTGGTAAAATCTGAGGCTCTTGGTAAATTCGTGCGTTTTGAATTAATCGTCTTTTTCGAGGGCATCAAACAATTCCTTGTTACTGCTAAATCGGGCTTGCTTGTCTGCAATCATGGCTTCAACGTCTTGCATCGCTCGTTGCGTGGTGGCGTTAGGAATTGCGACGTCAAACGGAATAGACTTTGTTGCCGTAACTTGACGTAAAAATAGACGAATCGCTTGCGCAGGCTTAATACCCAGTTCATCAAACACTTCAAAGGCTTGGCGCTTTTCATTGGCATCAAGTCGAAATTGATACATAGTTGATTGTGTCATAGCTAGTGACCTCTGTAAAAAGCAAAAAATGTAGTGATATTGTCACTACATTTTAAAATAAAACCATTGGTTAAGCAATAGACTTTAGGAAATCGTCACTCTGGCATACGCTTTTTTGCCTGCTTGAATCACCACCGTTTGTCCTGCACTGAGGGCAAATCCTGCATCCACCACCTGCCCATCCACTTTCACCGATTGGTTTTTCAAAAAGTCTTTCGCTTGCGCTGAGTTTTTTACCAAATTGGCTTGGTTTAACACTTGGGTGATAAATAACTGCGCTTGCCCATCAAGGCTAATCGTCACCTCTGGCAAATCCACTGGCAACTCACCATCTACCAAGCGATTGCCCGCTGATTTGTGAGCGTTTTCGGCGGCTTCTTTGTCATGGAAACGCTCAATCAGCTCTAGTGCCAAAATACGTTTGACTTCTTGCGGATTGCGCCCATTTTCGATGTCTTTTAGCAAGACTTCGACTTCATCCATGGGTTTGAAGCTAAGTAACTCAAAATAACGCGCAATCAAAGTGTCTGGCATGGACAAGATTTTTTGGTACATGGAGCCTGCGCTGTCATAAATGCCGATGTAATTGCCAAGCGATTTACTCATTTTTTGTACGCCATCTAAGCCTTCCAAAATCGGCACGGTGATACACACTTGTGGCACTTGACCATAGCGAGATTGCAAGGTACGACCCATGAGTAGGTTAAAGGTTTGGTCAGTACCACCTAGCTCAACATCAGCTTGCATGGCGACTGAGTCATAACCTTGCACCAGTGGGTACAAAAACTCATGAATCGAAATCGGCGTTTGTGAGGCATAGCGTTTAGAGAAGTCATCACGCTCGAGCATACGAGACACGGTTTGCTGGCTTGCCAAACCAATCATGTCGCCTGCCGACATTTTGCTAAACCAATCGGAGTTAAACATCACTTGGGTTTTAGCGGGATCAAGGATTTTAAATACTTGCTCTTTATAAGTTTGGGCATTCTCCAAGATTTTTTCTTCAGACAATGGCGGACGAGTGGTATTTTTACCCGTTGGGTCGCCAATGCGCGCGGTATAATCCCCAATCAAAAACAACACTTGGTGTCCCAAATCCTGAAAATGCTTGAGTTTATTGATTAAAACCGTATGACCCAAGTGCAAATCGGGGGCGGTCGGATCAAACCCTGCTTTGACTCGCAGTGGGCGGTTTTCTTTAAGTTTTTTAATTAAATCGTCTTGCGAAATAATTTCGTGCGTACCACGTTGGATGAGTTTGAGTTGTTCTTCTGCTGCTAAAAATCTATGAGTAGAATCGGTCATGCTTACCTCGAAAAAAGCGCGGGTTAAAACGGCTGAAAAAAAGTGAAGTTTAGCCATTATAGCAAATTTGCAGATAAAATAAGGCAGGCTTTTAGTATGCTATAATCAAGGCACTCTCTACTTTGACAGCCCTAACGAGAATAATTATGAGCCAAACGTTGCCGACTGGACTACCTGCCAACCTGCCTTTTGATGAAGGATTTTTTAGCCATTTTACCGACATCATGGATGATATGATGACCACCAAAGAAAACCCGCTTGCCGACTCGCCGTATGTGATTGGCATGATGGGTGGCACCAGCCTTGACGGACTCGATGCGGTGCTGTGCCAGTTTTATGAGATTGACGAAGACAATGATGAGCCTGTCGAGATTTTGGCGACGGTGAGCGAGCCGTTTCCCGCTGATTTACGCGACGTGTTGTTGGCGCTCACCCAACCAAACGGAGTGGCACAACTCATCGCTGATGATAACTTGGCGTTCGAGAGCGAGCTTGATGTATTTGGTTGGGCGAGCGTGTTTTATGCTGAGTTTGCCGCAAATTTGGTCAATCAATTACTCGAGAAAGCGCAGGTCACCCCTGATGAAGTAACCGCGATTGGTTGTCATGGGCAAACCGTGCGTCATCGCCCCCAGTGGTCATTTAGCTTGCAACTGCTTGACCCGAATGTACTCGCTGAGCGCACTGCTATTGCGGTGGTGAGCGATTTTCGGCGCCGCGATATGGCAGTGGGTGGGCAAGGCGCACCACTCGTGCCTGCGTTTCACCAAGCCATGTTTGCTACACCGCCTTATCATGCCGATAAAGTTATGCCAAAAGTGATTTTAAATTTAGGCGGTATTGCCAATATCACGGTACTTGATGGCAGCGATGAGGTGATTGGATTTGATACAGGGGTGGCAAATTTGCTCATTGATGGTTGGTGTCAACGTCATACTGAGCAAAGCTATGATCACAATGGCGATTGGGGAAAATCGGGGCAAGTGATTGAGCCATTATTAAATTTGCTTTTGACTCACCCATTTTTTGCCAAGCCGTTCCCAAAAAGCACTGGGAGAGAGGAGTTTAATTTGGCTTGGCTTGACGCTATGCTCGAACAATTGGGTCAGCAATTCCCCAATTTGGCGTATTCACCTGCCGATGTACAAGCGACGTTGGTGGCGCTTACCGCTAAATCCGTCAGCGATGCCATTGTGTCCGTCACTGATGGTGCGCAAGGCGAGTTGTTTGTCTGTGGTGGTGGGGCGTTAAATGCCTATTTAATGAGCCGTTTACAAGATAATTTAGCCACTTGGAGCATACAAACTACCGACAAAATTGGGTTGTCGCCGTTGTGGGTCGAAGCCGTAGCGTTTGCGTGGCTGGCTCAGCAGACGATTTTGAACGTACCGAGTAACTTGCCCAGTGTCACCGGGGCAAGTAAAAAGGTGGTATTGGGGCAGGTGTGTTTTTAACACGGCGTGTATTTTTCACGTCGACAATGACATTGATAGCAATTACATATAGCGCTGATATATAGCACTGGTATATAGCGCTTATCTTATAGCCTTTATTCTGGGCTTTGGTCATCTTTGGGTGAGGGCTAATGTTGTTCAATGAGCTATAGATATATACAATCAACCTAAAGACGTTAAAGTTATTGTGTTTACACTCGTACACTATTTTTGCTAAACTTTCATAAAATGTTATTCAAAAAATATTATTTAAAAATTCGAGCATAAAATGACCACAAAATTTAGCCCAAAAAAGCCCCGCTACGACGAACGCCCTGACCATGAGCGTATTGTCATCACAGGCATGGGAGCCATTACCCCGCTAGGACTCGATGTAGAGAGCACTTGGCAACGGCTCATTAATGGCGAAAGCGGTATCAAAGCGATTAGCCATTTTGACGCCACTGATTACCGCGCACAAATCGCTGGCACAGTGGATGGGTTTGATATCGGCTTGTACATGAACGCCAAAGACGCGCGTCGGTATGACACCTTTGTACAATATGGTGTTGCCGCAGCAGCACAAGCATTGAAGCAAGCAGGCTTTATCAGTGAGTTGCAAGCCGCGCCTGTACATCAGGTTGACCCCGACCGTATCGGGGTGATCATCGGCTCAGGGATTGGCGGTATCACCACCATTGAAGATACAGCGGTAAAACTTAATAGCGAAGGTCCGCGTAAAATCTCGCCGTTCTTTGTGCCCTCAGCCATTGTGAATATGGCAGCTGGGCAAGTGGCGATTCGCCATAGGATTAAAGGGTTAAATCTTGCCACTTCTACCGCTTGTACTACAGCCACTCATGCGATTGGCTTGGCGGCACGGTTGATTGCGTATGGCGATGCCGATGTGATTGTAGCGGGGGGCTGTGAAAAAGCCTCAAGCCAACTCGGTATCGGTGGCTTCTCAGCAATGCAAGCATTATCAACGCGCAACGATGCACCGACCAAGGCCAGTCGTCCATTTGACAAAGACCGTGATGGTTTTGTACTGGGTGATGGTGCAGGCGTGCTAGTGATGGAAAGCCTTGCCCACGCCAAAGCGCGCGGTGCGACGATTCTGGCAGAGTTTGTCGGCTTTGGCATGAGTGATGATGCCAGCCATATCACCGCGCCACCGGAAAATGGCGAGGGTGCCGCTATGGCGATGCGTCACGCCTTGAGTGATGCTGGCATTGCCCCCAGTGACGTTGGCTACATCAATACCCATGGCACCAGTACCCCAGCAGGTGATGTGGCAGAGAGCCGCGCAATTGCGGGTATCTTTGGTGAGAACATGGTAGTAAGTTCCACCAAATCGATGACCGGTCATCTACTGGGTGCGGCAGGCGGTATCGAAGCGATTTTCACCGTTAAGGCGCTGCAACAACAAATATTGCCACCGACCATCAATTTGGATCATCAAGACCCTGAGTGCAAGCTTGACTATGTACCGCATACAGCCCGTAAAGTCGACGACTTAACCCATGCGATTTCTAACAGCTTTGGGTTTGGTGGTACCAATGGCTCGCTGCTGTTTGCCAAATGGCAGTCACGATAAATAAGCAATCAATGTTATGATAACATTGAGTCTTTCATTGATTCTGTAATTGGCACTTTAACGGTGTGAATTTTGAAAACGGCTATTGAAATTTTAGCCGTTTTTTCGTTAAATGAAGCTATCCTATTTCATCCTTAACGCTGGACACTATTCATGTCAGGATTTGCCTTCTCCCACCAATTTTCAAAGCGCTGGCTTGCCACCCCCACCCCTGTCAAACACGCCATTATTCAAGAACTCGATGATATCGTTACCTTGCTTTACCCCGATACCGACCTTGATGGGTATCAATTTAGCGTGCCTAATCTGCATGATAAAGTCGAGGAATTACTGGCTATCGAGCGTGACCACCAAGAAAAATTACAAGCACAAGCACGTGAGCGCGAGCTTGAAGAACAACGCCTAGAACAAGAAAGATTGGAACAACACAGGCTAGAACAAGAACGGTTAGAAATTGAACGCTTGGAAAAAGAGCGCCTTGAGCAACAACGACTTGAACAACAGCGCCTTGAACAAGCACAGTTAACACAAGAAAACGAAAAAGAACGCCAAGCGCAAGAAGAACGTCTACAACGCGAACGCCAAGCACAAGATGATGCAGCCATTGCGCTACTCGAGCAAGAACGCGCCATTGCCAAACAAGCGCATCTAGTAAAACAGGCAAACCCTCCCCAACCAGCGACGCAATTAGTACCTACCTCAGTCGAGGGTGCAAATCACGAGCTAGATGAACAAGCTCAATCCACGGATACCGCAACCAGCGATATCACGATTGAGCGCCATCGCAGTGAGATGGTCTATGCCATTGATCATACCGATACCGCTGATAACACTGATAACTTTGCTGAGCCGTTAGCTGATGACCCAACAGCGGCAGTGATGACCCGTGAAACGCGCGTTACTGACCCACTTGCCCATATTGACAACCCATCTATCGCCACCACGCCCGCTATTGAACAAATCAAACAAGATATCGTCAAACAGCTGCAAGGCTATATCGACAACTATTTGCTCGAATCAATGACGCTGATGAATGAGGATTTGAATCAATGGCTTAAAACCGAAGTAGAAAAACAGCTGACTGTTCGTTTATCACAAAGCCATTAAACAGGCACTTGACTAAAGATATCGTTAGATAACCCATAGTGATGACGGGCTTTGATACATTGCTCGTCACCGACTTGTACCGATTGGCAGGTGCTTGAGCGTTTATCATAGATTTGGCAGGCCACCGAGTTACCAACTTCGCCCGCTAATGCAATACACCTGACCGGCTTTGTTTCGGTACCTTTCATACAGCTATAAAAATCATTGACTTTGACTGTCATCTGCTCGGGAATACCGAGTGTCTCGCCTTCTGCCCAATAAAAAGACACCCGATAGTTAGCGCAACATGCGCCACAGTGCATGCAGATATCACTATCCGCCGCTGCGATTGATTTAAAAAAAATTTCTGTCATTGTTACAATGCCATGTCATTATCATTGTTAACTACCCGTTTCATCCAAAATGGCTAAAAATTTAATATCAGCCATGCAACACTTTATAAATGGTATTGGCCATCACCTTGCCAATGCCGTTCACCTGCCCAATTTCATCTTGTGATGCGCCAAGCAGCTGCTGCAAGCCGCCAAAATGATTGAGCAACTCTCGGCGGCGTTTTTCCCCCAACCCAGGTATGGCTTCTAGCACTGAGCTTGAGCGGCGTTTATCGCGTTTTTTGCGGTGTGCGGTAATGGCAAAGCGGTGCGCTTCATCACGGATATGCATAATCAAATGCAGTGCCTTGCTATCAGCCGGCAAATCGAGCGGCTCACGGTCAATAAAATGCAGTACTTCAAGCCCAGCCTTGCGACCTTCGCCTTTTGCCACCCCGACGAGCAAGGTTTGGGTTAAAATCCCCAGCTCGCTCAGTACGTCTTTTGCCATATTAAGCTGCCCCTTACCGCCATCGATCAGCAATAAATCTGGCAGCGGCTGTTTACTATAGCGGCGGTTTAATACTTGCTTCATGGCGGCATAGTCGTCACCGCCCGTGATGCCATGAATGGCATATTGGCGATAGTCGCGTTTGCGTAGCCCGCCTTGGTCAGCGACCACACAGCTGGCGATGGTGGCTTCACCCATGGTATGCGAGATATCAAAACATTCGATACGGTCGAGCGATTTGCCTTGCAGCGGCTCTTTTAATACCTCATTGAGCGCGTTAAAGCGAGATTTGACTTCCAAATAATCGCCCAATTTGGTTTGCAGGGCGTTGTTGGCATTCATTTGGGCAAGGGTGAGCCATTCGCTCCGCTGCTCTCGAACTTTGGTTTTTATCGTCACCTTTTTGCCAAAGGTCTCAGTTAAGGCTTCTGTCATCGCGGTTTGGTCGGGCAACTCATGGCTTATAATCAGCTCTTCGGGTAAATCATCACTGACTTGAAAATAAAATGAGCTGACAAACTCAGACAAGTTATCCGCTATGTCATTTTCACTATCCACATCAGGAAAATAATTGTTGCCACCCAAAACCTGCCCATTACGCACATTCATGACATGCACACAGGTAATGCCCGCTTGACTGGCGATGGCGATGATATCGGCTTCACCTTTGACCGTATATACTGCTTGTTTGGCTTGTACTTCGCGTAGCATCGAGAGTTGGTCGCGATACAGGGCGGCTTGCTCAAAGTTCATGTCTTCAGCCGCTTGCTCCATTTTACCCACCAATTTGACTTGCAAATCCGTGCCTTCACCTTTTAAAAATCGAATGGTGTTATTGACGTCATCGGCATAGTCTTCGGGCGATACCAGCCCCACACACGGCGCTTTACAGCGTTTGATTTGGTACTCTAGGCAAGGGCGCTGACGCTGGGCAAAAAATGCATTGGTACATTGGCGCACCATAAACATTTTTTGCATCATTAATAAGGTTTGTTTGGCGGCATGCGCCGAAGGAAAAGGTCCAAAAAATCTGCCTTTTTGGTGCTGCCCTTTACCGCGCCCATAAGCGAGCCTTGGATAAGGTTTATCGGCTGAGATAAACACGTACAGATAGGATTTATCATCACGCAGTAGCACGTTGTAGGGCGGTCGATGCAGCTTGATGAGGTTTTGCTCAAGCAGCAGCGCTTCGGTCTCAGAGCGGGTTATGATGGTTTCGATGTTGTCGATACGTTGCACCAGCGCCCGCGTTTTGGGGTGGTCGATGGTTTTGGCAAAGTAGCTATTGACGCGACTTTTGAGCGATTTGGCTTTGCCCACATAGATGATGTCGCCATTTTTGCCCAGCATTTTATACACGCCTGGCAAGTTGGGCAGGCGCTTAATCAAGTGATCCAATCGCGCTTTGCGGTCGGCAGTCGCTGCAGCAATTTCAATGGTTGCAGGGTCGATACTGGGCGTTTTGTTTTTGGGCATTGCTTGTTTACTATTTCACGATTTTTATACTATATTAAGTTAATTCTCGTATTTTCAATCTTTAAAGTAACTAAACTTCTGCATTGAACATTAAACTTTATCGAAACTTTATCGACTTTATGAATCTTGGAAATTTAAAGGATATTATGCCCGCGCTGTGAGCAAAGTAAAATACTTAAAGTCTGGATAAAAAATTGTCGAAAGAAGCTTTTTTATGTGATGAATGTGAAGCTTTATGGTTTGAAAAAGATAACATCAATAAACTTACCCTTATTGACTATGGTAGCTATATGATGACTGTAAATTTACTGCCAATATTTGATGAAATAGATATACTGTCAGAGAAATTATAAACATAAACTAGTTAGAATTTCTGAATCGCAATTTTACAATTAACTCAATTTATCAAGGCAAAATTTATGTCGTCGACCGCGAACGCATTACATTCTGTCCACCAAGGCGCGACGGCAATCATTAGTCATCGGGTCAAGCCTGAGCACCAGGTGCATTATCAAATGTGGCTCGAAAAGGTTGATACGCTTTCAAAGCCGTTTGCAGGGTTTATCGATCGCCATGTCATCACCCCGATAGCGGGCAAAACCCAAACCTTTACCGTGATTTTGCGATTTGATACGGCTGAGCATTTGCACACATGGCTGACTTCATCTGAACGCCGCCAGTTGATTGATGAGGTCAAACCTTATTTGCTAGATGATGACAACTATCACGTGCAAAGCGGGTTAGAATTTTTATTTCAGCCACTGCCGACACAAAACCCACACTTGGTCAACGTTTCGCCCCCACCCACGCCAAAACCTTGGAAACAATTTTTACTGACTTGGTCAGCGATTTTTCCACTGGTCACGGTAATTTTTTGGCTGTACGAACAAGTTGTTAACGCTTTAAATGTTCACCCTACCCCGTTACTTGCCAAACTGATTATCACCGGACTGGTGGTGTTTATGATGGTGTATGTGGTGATGCCGCGCTATACCAAGCTGGTTAAAAAGTGGTTATTGTCTTAATCCGAACCGCCACTTTTGACGCGAATAGTTTGTCCAGCCGGGCGTTTTTTTACCCAATTGATAAATTTTTGCATTTCGCTATGCTCGGCAAGCCGCTCAACCGTATGGTAGTAGCTGGATAATTCTTGGTTGCTAAACACTTCATGCACCTGCGCATGACAAGCAGGACACAGCATGGCGATGTCGTTTTTCATTTCATCACGGCTAAATTCGCGTTTGGTACGGGCTTTGTCGTGGCGGGATTTGGGAATCAGATGATGCTGGGTTAATTCAACTTCATCACGTCCACACAATTCACACGGTGGCGATGGTGCTTTTTCAGCCAAAATCGCCTCCCAGAATGCTTCATCTTCGTTATTTTTTGCTTTACCTTTTGCCATTAATTTGTCACGCTTTGCTATCAGTTGTATCCATCATACAATAGCATTGTTGCTTTGCCAATGGCGTGTTGTACAATGCTTTTTTCATGTTAAAAACGAGTCTGCCATGTTATTCAATTTATCCAAGCTATCTAAGCTAAGCCAAACCTTTCAATCTCAAGCTAAAGATTACCTTAATCCGTTTCATAACCCCAAGCTGTTAAAGCAGTTTTTTAACCTTTATCCGCCATATTTTGGGGCGGGTATCCGTGTTGATACCCTTGATTTCGCCAACCATCATATTCGGGTGCGTTTACCGCTAAACAAACTCAATCAAAACATCGTCGGCACTCAGTTTGGGGGCAGTTTGTATTCGATGACTGACCCATTTTTGATGATTTTGTTGATGCAAGCGTTGGGCAATGAGTACGTGGTATGGGATAAGTCGGCGAGCATTGATTTTGTTAAAGCGGGCAAAAGCGATGTGTTTGCCGATTTTCACCTTGATGACGCCGAAATCGATACCATAAAAGCCTTGGCAAAGGATGGTAAAGCGGTGTTCCGCAACTATGACGTACAGGTGGTTGACGACCAAAATGAGGTGGTCGCCACTGTCACTAAGACCCTGTACATTCGGTTACGAGCCTACAGTAAAT
This sequence comes from Faucicola osloensis, assembly GCA_016888885.1. Classification (GTDB taxonomy): domain Bacteria; phylum Pseudomonadota; class Gammaproteobacteria; order Pseudomonadales; family Moraxellaceae; genus Faucicola. The sequence continues at coordinate 1,718,328 of CP069437.1, read as the reverse complement.
CAAAAAACCAAACGGTGAGAATTTAGCTGAAGGGCGCTAGTCTTTGACCGCCATGGTGATGGTATAGGTTTTGCCTTGCTTGATTTTATCCGAATTACCAAACACTTCGGTAAATGAGCGTTTCATAAAGTCCCGCAAACCGTTGATAGTCACCACATAGAACCGTGCGCCACTTTCCATCGCATTGTAGGCATCGAGTAAATACAGATAATGCTGTTCTTTACTGGCTTTGGCAGGTAAGTTACTCATCACTAGGCTAAATTTTTTATCTTTTTCAACATCCCGAAAGCCATTGGATAGCTGAACTTGGGCATTATTTAAATGATTTTTTTGGCAGTTAAGTTTGGCATATTCCACCGCCACAAAGTCTTTGTCGATGAGCAAATGCTGTCCGTTTGGGCATTCACGGGCGGCAGTCATACCCAGTACGCCATAGCCACAGCCTAGGTCGATTGAGTGGTCATCGTCTTTGAACTCGATATAATCAAGCAGCATAAGGCTACCCTCGTCGAGTTTTTCGGGCGAGAAAATACCCCAAGTGCTGGTAAAGTGAAACGGCTTGCCAAGCACATCTTGGGTGAACTGGATGTCTTCGCGCCAGTGGGCAGATTTTTTGAGTAAGTCGGTGGGGATTTGGTGCATGTTTATTCCAAAAATTAAAGAAGGGTTAAGCCAAATGGCTGATACGTGCTGAATTTGCCGGCGGACTAAAAACAAGCCATAGTAAAATATGCGTATCAACGATAAAATGGGGCTTTAGTTTTTTTGACGGCTTTTTCATAGATTGATAAATTCTTCTTCGGTCATCTCAAAATCATCTTTGATGGTGAACGGCTTGGGCAATCGTTGGGCTTGGATTAGTGATTTGTAATTTTATTCCTTAAATGTATTATGAACAAACAAGAAATAAATGAGAGTTTGGGCAGTCAGGAATACCCATACTCATTTTTTTTGGATAAGTTTCATCAGTCGGTAAACCACCGCCTCCAACACGAATTTCATCGCCTTCCTTATACTTTTTACCTTCAAAAGTAAGTGTTTTACTGGCTTCATCCCAATTTATGGAACTCTTTTCAAAAATAGGTTGGGTATAATCGTTTCCGGTCGCTATTACCAAACAACTACCTTGTACTTTTAAACGACCACTTAATGCTGCTGTCATACAAGTAGGAATTTCATTGGGTTTTGGTTTGGGGCGTACAAAAGTCGCTACTCTTGAAGCGGGAATTTCTTTACCTATTTCAACAGGTTTTGGTGTGGAAGCTGGCGGCATTTCAGCTTTTTCTATAGGCGTATTTTGCTGACAACCAAACAAGCCAAAAACCATCATTAAACCAACCATTTTTAACTTTGAAAACATTTTAAAATCCTTTTAAATCACCTTACTAAAGCGATTGCCTTCTTTACTCGCCAAATAAGTATCAAACACCATCGCCACATTACGTCCCAAAAGCCGCCCTTTTGGTAGCACCCGAATCCCTTTAGCATCCATATCAACGAGTTTATCCGCCTGCATCTCGCCCAGTTGGCGGATTTCATCAATAAAATAGGTCATCGGGTCAATGCTAAAGCGCGCATTCACATCTTTAAAATCAATATAATCATGGCATAGCAGATTCATAATCACATAACGGCGCAGCAAGTCAGGCAAGCGTGCAGAAATCACCTTCACCGCAGGCAATTTTCCTGCATTGATGAGATTTTGGTAATCATTCAAATCCGTTGGATTTTGCAAAATATGCAGACCGATTTGGCTAATCGACGACACCCCAAACCCCAGTAAATCACAATTGCCATGCGTGGTATACCCTTGAAAATTGCGGTGCAATTTGCCCTCACGTTGCGCAATCGCCAGCTCATCATCAGGCTTGGCAAAGTGGTCAATGCCGATATATTGATAGCCCGCGTCAGTCAGCGCATGGATGGTATTGCCGAGCATGGTCAATTTGTCGGCAGGGCTTGGCAAATCCGCTTCATTAATCTGACGCTGACCTTTAAATCGCTCTGGCAAATGGGCATAGTTAAAAACAGACAGACGGTCTGGCGAGATAGCGATGATGCGCTCAACCGTATTGCGCATGCTATCCACCGTTTGGTGCGGTAACCCATAAATCAAGTCAATATTGATAGAATGAAACCCAAGGCGGCGAGCTTCCGTCATCACGCCTCGAATCATTTCTTCAGACTGCACGCGATTGACGGCAATTTGTACTTTTTCTTGCAAATCCTGCACACCAAAACTCACCCGATTAAACCCAAGTCCACGCAATATCTCAAGCGTGGTCGGGCGCAATTCGCGCGGGTCAATTTCAATCGAATAATCAGCGGTAGGTTTATCGCTAAAAGTAAATTGGGTTTGCAAAAATTTCCACAATTTGACCAGCTCATCATCGGTCAAAAAGGTCGGTGTGCCGCCGCCAAAATGTACTTGTTCGACGATAGGGTCCCCTTGCATCAAACTACGCTTATGCCGAATTTCGGCAAAAAGATACGCTAAATAGTCGCCTGAATCACTGTTTTTCTTGGTGATAATTTTATTGCAGCCGCAGTAATAGCACAGATGGCGACAAAACGGGATGTGAAAATACAGGGACACGGGCACTCGTGGGTCTTTTTCTGCCAAAACGCGGGCTTCCATGCCTTCAGTAATGGGGGCAAATTCTAGCGCGGTTGGGTACGAGGTATAACGGGGACCTGAGCGGTTATATTTATTGATGATAGCTTCATTAAACAAATGGGTTTGGGTCGTGTAGCTACGATTGGCATTGGCATACGGATTTTCGATGATTTCGACAGGACGATCAAAGGTGGGCAGTTCGCTGTCAGATAAAGGGCGAGTTTGGTCTGTCATAATAGTCTCGTATAACGTGTAGCGTAAAATTCTCGGAATATTGGTTGTAATTATAACATAGTCATCATAGATAGCCGATGATGAGAAAGCAGATGAATTATGCTATGATTTAGTCGTTTTTTATCAAAAATTGTCTAGTTGCTGCCATAAAAAAATAGCCTGCCGTGTATCAAGGTAGCCGCCAAGTTGTTGGAAAAGGATTTTAAAAATGTCGTTTGCTCAAGTATATACGCGCTCGGTGGTGGGTTTAAACGCGCCAAGCGTGATGGTAGAAGTACATTTATCGCAAGGATTGCCTGCAGTCACCATGGTCGGCTTACCTGAAGCTGCGGTACGCGAGAGTAAAGATAGGGTGCGCTCTGCCATTATCAACTCGGGTTTTCAATTTCCCAATCGCAGATTAACTATCAACCTTGCGCCCGCGGATTTACCCAAAGATGGCGCACGGCTTGATTTACCCATTGCCATAGGTATCTTGGCAGCGAGTGGTCAAATTGATGAAACCGTGCTTGCGCAGTACGAGTTTATTGGCGAATTGGCGCTCAATGGCGATATACGAGGGATTGCTGGGGCGTTGGCAGTATCACGTGCGCTCAAGGCAGACCAGCGCACCTTGATTGTTCCCAAAGATAATGCCGATGAAGCGGTCAAGGTTGATGGCGTGAAGGTGTTGCAAGCCGATACCCTCAAAGCTGTGTGCCAACACTTGATGAACGAGCAGCAACTCAGCCAAGCCGAGCATAAGACATCTTACCAATCAGCCAATTACATGCTTGATTTAGCCGATGTCAAAGGACAACACCAAGCCAGACGCGCGCTAGAGATCGCGGCAGCAGGCGGACATTCGCTACTATTTTGTGGCTCACCTGGGACAGGCAAAACCTTGATGGCATCTCGCCTACCCACCATTTTGCCACCGCTCAACGACCATGAAGCGCTCGAAGTTGCCAGTATCTATTCGATTGCCAACAGTGATTATGACTACGGCACACGCCCTTTTCGCCAAGTCCATCATACTACCTCAGCGGTGGCGCTCGTGGGCGGCGGCTCATCGCCCAAACCCGGTGAAATCACGCTCGCCAATCGGGGGGTGTTATTTTTGGATGAGATTCCAGAGTTTGATCGCAAGGTGCTTGAGGTACTCAGACAGCCCATCGAGAACAAAGAAATTGTCATCAGCCGTGCCAACTCTCAAGTACGCTTTCCCGCCAATTTTCAGCTGGTAGCAGCGATGAATCCCTGCCCCTGTGGCTACTATGGGGATAAATCAGGTCGCTGCCAGTGCCGACCTGAGCAAATCAAACGCTATCAAGAAAAGCTATCAGGACCTTTGCTTGACCGTATTGATTTGCATATTACCGTGCCTGCCCTACCTGCCAGTGATTTGCAATCAGCACAGAAGGGTGAGTCTTCTGCGGTAGTGCGTGAGCGGGTGATACAAGCCTATCAGCGTCAGCAAGCCAGACAGGGCAAAGCCAATAATGAACTCTCCCCCAGTGAACTTGACCAATTTGCGCCGCTTGGCGATGCAGAAAGTCGTATTTTGGCAATGGCACAAAGTCGGCTGAATCTGTCCGCTCGCGGCTATCATCGCGTCCTTCGCGTCGCCCGCACGATTGCGGACTTGGCAGGTAGTGACAATATTCAGACACCGCATTTAACCGAGGCATTAAGTTATCGTAGTCAATTAACGAATGCCTAATTTTCGTGCTAACTCACCATACAACTAGGCTATAAAAACGGATGCTCGCGAAAAAACGTGGGCGGTAGGTTATCGTATTGGGTATCGTTGACGTATTTGGCTTCAAACTGTTTTTTTAGCGCTTTGTAGTCCGCATTGGCGCGGCATTCATCCCATTTTTGCTTAAAAATTTGCGCGGATTGGGCTTTGATTTGCGCGGATTCAAGCTGTTGTGATTGCTGCGGCAATTGCTCACGCCCATGCGCGCCACTTTGTCCTTTTTTAGCGTCAGGGACAGCGCCGTCATATTTTTTGCCCCCTTTGTGATTGGCATAACGACGCGAGCGCGTATAACCCATTTGGATAAATTTACGCGCCATATCAGCACCGACAAAATCCCCTTGGGCAAGGTAGTCCAAAAACATCGCATAGATGGTATCACTGCTCTCGCGCGCAAGTTCCGGCGTAGCAAATCGCCAATGCGGCAAAATCTCGGATTTATACGGCTCTACCAATAACACCCCTTGCTCACCGCGCCCCACCCGATACAACGCTGGGTGTTCGCGAAAATTCAGCGTGTCAAAGTTGAGATGGTAATTAAACTCGTGCATGACTCAAAAACTCGGTCAGCGTGGCAAAGTCATCAAAGGTTTGGGTCGGATGATAGTCACGAATATCCTGCCCATAGTTATAGCCATACGATAACCCAAGCGTATCCATGCCCGCATTTTGCCCTGCTAAAATATCGTTTTTGGAGTCACCAATCATATAGCTTTGAGCGATGCCAAAGCCTAATTGGTCACAGACATGCAGTAGCGGCATTGGGTCGGGTTTTTTGGCAGGCAAGCTATCGCCACCCAAAATATAAGCAAAAAGGGCTTGCCAACCTAATTTCTCAACAATCGCAGGAACAAAATCAATGGGTTTATTGGTGGCAATAGCGAGTGTATAGCCTTGCTCTTTAAGCTGACGCAACCCTTCGCTCACCCCTGCGTAGGGCTGGGTTCTGACACAGGTGTTTTGATGGTAGTAGTCAAAGAATAGAGCAAGCGCCTGATTGGTATCATCTTCAGTGAGATTGGGGTCAATGGTTTGTGAGCCTGATAAGGCACGCTGCACCAGTACTTTGCCGCCATTGCCGACCCAGTTGCGGATGACATCTTCGCTAAAGTTGGCTTTGCCAAGCGTGGTTAGCATCGCATTGACGGCGTCCGCCAAATCTGGCACGCTATCAATCAACGTACCGTCCAAGTCAAAAATAAGTAACGATTTTTGGGTGATATTTTCCCCAGTGGATGGGGGAATTGGAGTGTTAAGTGATTCGCTAGACATGGTGTTTCCTATCGTTTTTTCACCAAAAATTGATAGGCTACAGTGTAGCAGAATCACCTAAAAATACCATGCAACCGTCCATTAAAATAACCTAACCCTGACAACCAATTCAGGTTAAAAGCAGATTTGACTAAAAAACGTTAGTTTTCGCCATTGCTCGGTTGATAATCTAGTGAGGCATCATTGATTTCATGGCTAGCCGCGGGATTCAGCGCGCTGTCCTTTTTGGCACCCAGTTTTTGATAACGCACATCTTCACCGGTAATACAAAAAATCAATTGCTCAGCGATATTACGCGCATGCGCACCAATACGTTCTATCGAACGCAGCACCCATAAAATATCAATGACTTTTGCTACATAACGACCATCTTCCATGATGTAGGTCATCATCGCGCGTGAAGCAGATTTGTACATCGCATCAATTTCACTATCCTGCTCAATGACTTGGTAAGCGCCTGTTGCATCAAACTTGGCGAAGGCTTCTAACGCATTTTTTAGCATCATCTGCACAAAATTACCCATTTGATGCGCTTCATGATACCCAATCGGTGATTGACCTTCACGGGTGGCACGGCGCGCCATTTTGGCGATTTTTTTGGCTTCATCACCAATACGCTCAATGTCAGCGCCACATTTGCTCACTGCCATGATTAGGCGTAAGTCGGTGGCAGCAGGTTGACGACGTGCCAATACTTTGACCACCAAATCATCAAGCTGCTGCTCAGTAAAGTTGATTTCTTTGTCACCATCAATGACATCTTCGGCGAGCGCCACATCACTTTTTACCAAAGATTCAATTGCTTTGGTGAGATTGGCTTCTGCCATGCCACCCATTTTTAAAAATAAATTGACCAAGTTTTGTAAATCCTGATCATAACTTTTTGATAAATGCTCACCAATTAAATTCATATTTCCCTTCCTAACTCATGGATTGTGCCTCATGGGCTATGCAAAATTGTTATTAAAAAAGACGTTAAAGAAAAGCTAACTATAACTAAAAATTACGACAAAATGATGAAAAATAGCGCGCCTATTCGCTGATATTGCATCATACAAACCGAACAAAGGTTTGAATGTCATCAAAATTTAACATAACCGTAACAGATTTGACATTTTGTTACATTAATATGGCAACAATTTTTCAGCTTTGGGTGATTTAAAACGCGACATATTGGTTGGCGACGCCCTAAGCTAATTTACCATCTTCCCTGACAATCATCTTATTTGTCCATCAAGGAATCATTATGAAACTATCACATTTAATCGTCAGTGTGGCATTCGCTGCTGTAGGCGTACAAGCCAATGCTGTCAACATCACAGGTGCTGGTGCAACCTTCCCACAACCTGTTTACTCAAAATGGGCAAGCGATTATCAAAAAGCAACAGGCAACCAAGTAAACTACCAAGGTATCGGCTCTTCAGGCGGTATCAAACAAATCCAAGCAAAAACGGTTGATTTTGGTGCCACTGATGCGCCCATGAGCCCAGCAGAGCTAAATGCCAGCGGCTTAATCCAATTCCCCGCAGTCATTGGCGGTATCGTACCTGTGGTCAACATCGCTGGCGTCAAACCAGGTCAATTAAAACTATCGGGCGCCGTCCTTGCTGACATCTATATGGGAAAAATCACTACTTGGAACGATGCACGTATCCAAGCATTAAACCCAGGCATTGCTCTACCTGCTGCTAAGATTACCACTGTTAATCGCTCAGACGGTTCAGGTACCACTTTCGTATTTACTAACTACCTAAGCCAAGTATCAAGCGATTGGAAATCAAAAGTAGGCGCTGACAAAACCGTTAAATGGCCCAATGCTTCAGCAAGCGTGGGTGGTAAAGGTAACGAAGGCGTATCAAGCAACGTACAACGTGTTGCAAACTCCATCGGTTATGTTGAATATGCTTACGCAAAACAAAACCGTTTAGCTTATACCCAACTTCAAAACCGCGCCGGTAAATTTGTACTACCAGACGATTCAACGTTTGCAGCCGCATCAAACATTAACTGGGCACAATACCCTGGTTTTGCGGTGACCATCACTAACATGCCAGCAGCCAACGCATGGCCAATCTCTGCAGCGACGTTCATCCTCGTACCTCGTACGGGCGGTGCAAAAGCCAAAGAAGCGCTTAAATTCTTTGACTGGGCATTTACTAACGGCAATGCACAAGCAACTGCACTCGACTACGTTCCGCTACCTGCCGGTACTAAAGCTGCGGTTCGTAAAGAATGGACGAAAGTTAAATAGTCATTTGCGTCAGCTTACTACGCAAATTAACCCTGCCGATTGGCGGGGTTTTTTAGCTTAAAATTTTGCCAAAAAAGAGCATTATATCAGCTGATTATCTAGCACTTTGACCGTCTCATCGGTCAGATTGCCCGCAGCTTTTTGTAGGTCAATGTAGGCATTTAAATAATCAAAATACGCATTAATCAAATCGCGTTTGGCAGCGTGATATTGACGCTCTGCCAGTAATGTATCTACCATCGAGCGCACCCCCAAGTCATAGCCTGTTTTTGATGCTTGGGCGACGCGGCGATTGGCTTCCACGGCAGTTTGCTGGGCTTTAATCGTGGCACGCTGTGCGACCAAATTTAGATATGCTTGGCTAGTCTGAGTCATCGCGGCTTGGTACACATAGGCGAGGCGACTTTTTGCCGCTTGCGCTTGTAGATTGCCTTGCTCAACGCCTGCACGTGTCCGCCCACCGGTATAAAACGGAAAATCCACTTCCACCCTAAAGCTATAATTGGTGCCATCAATAGCGCTAACATTATTATGGGTATAATCTTGCCACCCCACATTGCCTACCAAATCGACACGGGGATAGGCATTGGCTTTGAGATAATCGACTTGTTTGTTAGCAATCGCCACTTGGGTTTGTGCTAGCTGAATATCGAGATTATTATTTTGTGACTGCTGCATCCAGTTTTCGATACTTTGACTTGCCACAAGATTCAAATCAGGTGGTAATTTGATAGCGTCTAGCTGATTGATTGGTTGACCGGTAAGCAGTGATAACTGCTGTTTGGCATTTACGATTGCCACATCATTATTGGCAATAGAGGCGCTGACGCTTTCAAGCCTTGCACGGCTCTCTTCGGTATCTACCCGCGCCGCTACCCCTTGCGCGAGCCTCGCTTGCATCATGTCATTTTGTGCTTTGAGTGCGGTGAACTCAGCATTGAGGCTATCTGTCATCGCTTCGGCGCGCAATACATTGAGATAGGCTTTGCTGATTTGCTCGATGAGTTGTTGGTGCTGCTGTAATAGCTGGATGTCATTGGCTTGACTGGCGAGCACGGCTTTTTCATAATTTGCCCATTTATCAGCACGAAACAAGGCTTGGCGCAGTCCGATACCAATTTGGCTTACGCTATTGCCCGTGTCTGGGATGTTATCATCTTTGGGATAAAACTGGTTATGTTTGACACTGCCTTGTAGTCCCACTTGCGGCAGCATATCACCAAACGCTAGCTGCACATTTTTTTGCGTTGCCAAATAGTCATATTGCTGCCCTGCCCAATTGCCATTGGTGCGCTGGGCTGCACTATACAATTCCCACAAATCCTTTGCCATCGCGGCTGGACTGAGGGACATCGACCCTATCAATGACACTGCCATCGCCCCAAACCGCCATCTGGCGCCAGTCGCTTTACGATTCCACAAACCGATACATTCCATATCAATAATTACAACATTTTCAACAACCAAGGAGCCTCTATCATACCGATAGTTGTCAAAAAAATCAGTAATTTAGTTGAGTAAATCATCGGTACAAAATGGCTAAAAATCTATTAGGTAAACCTGTGAGTTTTTGTTAATATGGAGGTATTGACTCGGGGTGCAGTTGGGTGACATACCAACGGCTGAGACATACCCGTCGAACCTGACACGGTTAATACCGTTGTAGGGAAGTCGTCTATTAGGTTAGTTAGACCAATATTTTTCTAGAATCAGTTTTTTTAGAAACAGTCACACTCACCTATCTTCGCCCGAGTCCAGCAAACCATCACTTCATAACATAACATGGACTCGCTATGAACCAACTTACCCACAAGACCCCTGCCCACCGTGACCCTAGCGACGACCGCTTTGAAGAAGAAGCGCGTGATTTGACCCGCGCCTTGCCGGCATCTCGCAAAGTCTACATCCAAGGCTCACGCCCTGATATTCAAGTACCGATGCGGGAAATCACCCTGACCGATACCCCGGTGGGCGGTTTTGGCAAGGCAGAAGGCGAAAAAAACCCACCGTTTTATGTGTATGACACCTCAGGGGTGTATACCGACCCCAATGTCGAAATTGACTTAACCAAAGGCTTACCAAAACTGCGTCAAGCTTGGATAGAAGCGCGCGGCGACACCGAGCAGCTTGCCAAACTCTCAAGCCAATACGGCAATGAGCGCGCCAATGACATCGCCACTGCTAACCTACGCTTTGGGCATATCGACAAGCCAAGACGGGCGATCAATGGCAAAAACGTCACCCAAATGCACTACGCCAAACAAGGCATCATCACCCCAGAGATGGAATACATCGCCATCCGTGAAACCCAAAAACAGCATGAACTGACGGATATGCGTCAGCACGCTGGTAACAACTTTGGTGCCAACACCCCCAAACTCATCACCCCAGAATTTGTGCGTGCCGAAGTCGCTGCAGGACGGGCGATTATTCCCAATAACATCAACCATCCCGAATCAGAACCGATGATTATTGGGCGCAATTTTTTGGTTAAAATCAATGCCAATATAGGTAATTCAGCCCTGGGCTCTAGCATTGATGAAGAAGTTGCCAAGATGACCTGGGCTACCCGTTGGGGCGCGGACACCATCATGGACTTATCAACCGGTAAGCATATCCATGAAACCCGTGAATGGATTATCCGTAACTCCCCCGTGCCCATCGGTACCGTACCGATTTATCAAGCCCTAGAAAAAGTGGATGGCGTTGCCGAAGATTTGACATGGGAAATCTTTAAAGACACCTTGATTGAACAAGCCGAGCAAGGTGTTGATTATTTTACCATTCACGCGGGCGTACTGCTGCGCTACGTACCGGTGACCGCCAATCGTTTGACGGGTATCGTGTCACGCGGCGGCTCGATTATGGCACAGTGGTGTCTTGCCCATCATAAAGAGAATTTTCTTTATACCCACTTTGAAGAAATTTGCGAGATTATGAAAGCCTACGATGTGGCGTTTAGTCTGGGTGATGGTTTGCGCCCCGGTTGCCTACAAGACGCCAACGATGATGCGCAGTTTGGTGAGCTCAAAACCTTGGGCGAGCTGACCCAAGTGGCATGGCAACATGACGTGCAGGTGATGATTGAAGGTCCAGGACACGTTGCCATGAACCGTATCAAAGAAAACATGGACTTACAGCTTGAAGTCTGTAAAGAAGCGCCTTTTTACACCCTTGGACCTTTGACGACCGATATCGCCCCAGGCTACGACCACATCACATCTGCGATTGGTGCGGCGATGATTGGTTGGTATGGCACTGCCATGCTGTGTTATGTGACGCCAAAAGAGCATTTAGGTCTGCCGAACAAAAAGGATGTCAAAGACGGTATCATCACTTACAAAATCGCCGCACATGCAGCAGACTTGGCAAAAGGACATCCAGGTGCCCAAGCACGGGATAATGCCTTGTCAAAAGCGCGTTTTGAGTTTCGCTGGGATGACCAGTTTAATCTCAGCCTAGACCCAGACACGGCACGTGAATTCCATGATGAAACCTTGCCAAAAGAAGCGCATAAATCGGCGCATTTTTGCTCGATGTGCGGTCCAAAATTCTGCTCGATGAAAATCACCCAAAATGTGCGGGATTATGCAGCAGGGCTTGAGTTTAATAAACCACAGCTTGGGCAAGACATCACCCCTGATACAGGTGAGTTATCGGATGCCAGCCACGCTATCAAGCAGGTGGATACTGAATTGGTCGGTCAAGTGGGTGAAGCGTCTGCCGATGAAGTCCGCCTAGGCATGGAGCAGATGAAGCAAAAATTTATTGAAGAAGGTAAACAGCTGTATAAAGAAGTTTAAATTTTATTAAAAAAAGCCACTAGCAGAAGTTAGTGGCTTTTTCCTTGGTGATAGTTTTTTAAATCAGAATCTAACGACCAAATAAAAATCTCACTCATGGGATATAGTTGGCACAGCTTTTCAAATTCTTTTACAATCGAAAAATCTGTTAAACTGATTCCTTCATTGGGTTTGGTTGGAAGCTTATTTTTACCCACTTCATTAGGAAATTGACCCAGCCAATCTTTTAACTCATCGGTTAAGTCAAAATCACTAATACGAAAAGGGATTTCACCGTTTAAAGACTGTTTGATGGTTTTGAAAAATCGGTTTGCAGATTCGCGACGCAAGCGACCATCACCATTTTGGCTAATATGATTGCCTGTTTCAATGACAGCCACAAGCGGAATAATAAAGGTGCAATTAAGCTCGACTAAAACAGCAAATTCTGTACTGATTTGTGTTGAATTTTGACTACGATTGGGGACATTGAGAAGGTTTAATAAAACAGTTGTATCAATTAAACAAATAGCATTCATTGACTATCTACCTGCATCTGCTTGAGCCAATCTAAGGCTTGTTTTTTCTTTTCTTCTTTTGTCTTTGGATGTTTAACAAACCGCTCAACAATACCGCGTTTTACCAAATCGCCTAACGAGCCTTGCACAACCAATCCCACATAATCATCCAAATCACCCAATCTTACCAAACGGCTATCGCCTTGTTGTGGGTCACGGTAGCAAAAAACCACATCCGCTAAGGCTTCATCGGGGATGGCATCCATCAAAGCAGGATTATGGGTAGAAAGCAATAATTTAAGCCCACGTTCTTCAGCATATTGACGCATTAAGCTTAAAATATCATGGGCGCGGCTAGGATGAATACTGTTATCAATTTCTTCAATCACTAGTGTTGAACCAGTGGACACAGATAACAAAGCCGTGGCAATTGCTAGAACTTTGAGCGTGCCATCGGATAATAAATCCATCGGAAATTCTTTTGGCGTATTGCCAAAATTTTCGATTAAGGCAAATTCGACACGCTCACGGTGGTCAACATAAAACTTGATGTCGATGATATTTTGTTCGGGCAAGCTTTTAATTAAGTTTAATAATTTGGTTTTGTTATCGCTAGCGTGTCTGTCTTTTTCACAAAGATAATGTAAAACCCCTGCAAGGTTTTGACCATTTGAACGTAAATCCTTTTCGCTTAAACTTTCATAACGCATTTGACTAGGTACAAAGTCAAAAAAGTAAGCATTTAAAATTAATGATTTTAGAAAATTAATATCATTATATATTTTTTCAATTTTATATGGACTGCCATTTTCTTTAAGAAAAAAACTTAATAATTCTTTACTAAGATTAAAGACATCAGAATAATCACTATTTTTAATTGAAAAAATAGTTTTATTTTCATCAATTGCAAAGTTATTACTTAGAGATTCTTGTGAAACGTATATACCATCATCGGCAACATCATCAAAAGTAAAAATGAAATTCTCATTCTCTGTTTCAATTATCTCAAAACCAAAATATATCTCATTAAAACGAATATTGAATATACTTTCATAATTTGAAGAATCGGCTGAAAAACTTAGTACAAATTGTTCTGTTTCTCTAAATGGCAAATCACTGACGTTTCCGCGAATAATTTTATCTGAATCATTAACCCGATTCTTTAAGGTCGAAAGACGCTCGCCACCAGCCACCCAACTTAAAAACCGAAATGCCTCAATCGCATTACTTTTACCAGACGCGTTTGCTCCAATTAGCAAAGTTAAAGGAGCAAGTGGCAATGTTGCCTCTTTGTAGCTTTTAAAGTTTTTTATGGTAATACTAAAATTTTCTGTCATAAGTTGAACCCTATTTTAGTGACGTGGGTGGCGATGGCGGGAGTTGAACCCGCGTCCTTATTAATCTTTCAGCCCAAGCACATCTTGCATATCAAACTGTCCTGTTTGCTGCTCATTGACCCACACCGCAGCGCGCACCGCCCCTGCGGCAAAAGTCATGCGCTCACGCGCTTTATGAGTGATTTCTACCATCTCGCCATCGGCGATAAACATCACTGTATGGTCGCCGACAATCTCGCCACCGCGAATGGCATGGATACCAATCTCGCCTGCTTTGCGTGCCCCAGTTTGACCTTCGCGGCCATAAATTGCCACGTCTTTTAGGTTTTGACCGCGTCCTTTGGCAACCGCTTCAGCCATCATATAAGCGGTGCCCGATGGCGCATCAATTTTGTGTTTATGGTGGGCTTCGATGATTTCGACATCGGCGCTGTCACCAAATGCTTTGGCAGCCATTTCAAGCAGTTTAAGGGTTAAATTCACCCCAGTTGAATAATTACCTGCATATACGATGGCGATTTTTTCACTTGCCTGTTTTAAGATAGCGTTTTGTTCATCGTTTAGGCCTGTTGTCCCAATGACCATATTGACGCCTTTGTCAGCACAAAGTTGTAAGTTTTTGGCAGTCGACTCAGGCAAGCTAAAATCTATGAGCACATCAATATCATGAATGACCCCTGCCAAGTCATCGACCAAAGCGACATTAGTTTTGTCGAGATTAACTAGCTCGCCCGCATCCACGCCCAACAAGCTTGAGCCTTGACGCTCTATCGCGCCTGCAAGGGTAGTTTGTGGGTTTTGTGCCACCGCTTGAATCAGCATACGTCCCATGCGCCCACCTGCGCCTATGACCCCGATTTTTACCATTTGCTTATCCTTTATCTAGCCCAATTACCTAGTGTAACTTTCTAATTTGATTTTCTAGCCTGATTTTCTTGCATAAATTTCTAAGTTCAAATCATAACAGCTTGTCTCGCTGAATCCTAGCGTAACTCAATACTGGCTTGTGCCAAAAAAAACCCTTGCAATCATTACAAGGGTTTAATGTTTCACGTGAAACATCTATCAGACCAATAAAATTTAGTCAAACAAGTCTTTGACATCTTCTTTGAGTTTATCAAAGAAGGATTTTTTCTGGGGTGATTGCTGATGATCACCCATGGATGATTGTAGCTGACGAAGTAGCTTTTTTTGTTCGTTGTTAAGGTTGGTCGGTGTCTCCACCACCACACGGCACAACAAGTCGCCTTTCATCGTCGTGCGCACGGGGGTAACGCCTTTGCCTTTGATACGAAATACTTTATGGCTTTGGGTGCCTTCGGGAATGCGTAAATTGATACGTCCTTCAAGCGTTGGTACTTCCATCTCACGACCTAAGGCTGCATCTGCAAAGCTGATTGGCACATCCATGTATAAATCAGCGCCTTCACGGGTAAAAATAGGGTGCTGTGCCACACGGATTTCGACATACAAGTCACCGCTTTCACCGCCTGTAATCGCTTCACCTTCGCCCGTTAAACGTACCCGATCGCCATTGTCGATGCCGGCAGGAATGGTGACTTCAAGGGTGCGTGATTTTTCTTTAACGCCCGAGCCATGACAGTCATTGCAAGGATTTTTGATTTGTTTACCTGAGCCGCCACAGTTGGGGCAGGTTTGTTGCACAGCAAAAAAGCCTTGCTGCATACGTACCACGCCTACGCCGCCACAAGTTGCGCAGGTCACGATATCGCTGCTGTCTTTGGCGCCCTTACCATCACAAGTTTCACAAGGGGCAGGTGCGGTAAAGGTAATTTCTTTTTTTGTCCCTTGCACCGCTTCTTCAAGCGTCAAATCGAGCATATAGCGTAAATCTGAGCCGCGTCTGCTACGTCCACCCCCTGTGCGACCCCCAAAAATGTCGCCAAAAATGTCTTGGAAGCCGCCCGTGCTGCCACCACGACGACCGCCGCCCATGCCGCCAAAAATATCGCCAAAAATGTCTTGGAAGTTTCCACCGCCAAAGCCGCCACCGCCCATGCCATTCTCAAACGCGGCATGCCCCATACGGTCATACGCTGAGCGTTTGTCGTCATCACTTAGCACTTCGTACGCCATCGAGGCTTCTTTGAATTTTTCTTCGGCGGCAGGGTCATCAGGATTACGGTCTGGATGATATTTCATCGCAAGTTTGCGGTAGGCTATTTTGATTTCTTGTTCATTAGCGGTTTTATCTACCCCTAATACTTCATAAAAATCGCGTTTTGACATAGTAACTCCTTTGGCAGCATAGTGTTGACAGTACGGAAGAGTGGGTTCGACCAGTAGCAACGTTTAACAGCTGCCAAACCTTTGAAAGACTAAAATTTAAAAATATGCAATATAGTGGCGATTTTTGTTAAATAATCAAGCAAATAATCGGCTATCAGCGCAAAAATATTTTGCTTTTTTTGCAAGAAAAATACGCAACAGCCTAGCCCATTGTTTTAAACTAATTAGCAAACTCTAACCCTGATAGTCATTTATGAAAAAAGTATTATCTTTGCTAATCATCCTGGCACTGATTTTCATCGCATGGGTATTTGCATCCCCTTATTGGGCAGTGTACCAACTGAAAAAAGCCTATGATGCACAACAAGCAGACACCATCAGTGCAGCGATTGAATTTACGCAACTGCAGCAAAGTATCAAATCACAGCTAAGCCCTGTATTAATAGAAAAAGCCAATCATGTGGCAAAATCCCCTATTTTGCAGATGCTCAATATCGCGCTAAACCCTGATGACTTAGTGAATAAAATGGTTAATCAAGCCGTGGATAATACCGTCACGCCAGAGGGCGTACAGTATGCGATGACAGGACAAGCGACCAGCGAGCTGCTCAAAACAAATGTCAAACTACTGGGGGGCTTGGTGGCCGTAGCGATGGATAAGATTGATATTAAAGACTTGATTTTGGCACGCAATTCAGCTGAGCTTAATCAAAAAATCAAACAACAACTGCAATCGCCTAATCCTAATGCCACCACAGCAACGTCACAGACCCAACCGACCACCCACTATTGTGGTTTTAACTGTTTTGAAGTCACCGGACAGGTGCGTGGCTATCCCTTAACGCTCCGCTTGCAGCGCCAAGGGCTTATTCAGTGGAAAATCGTGGGTGTGACGCTGCCGCTAAATGGTTAAAATTGGTCAATTTCTTCAGCGGTCAAAAACCGGCTTTCGCCTTTTTCTAATCCTGCTAAGGTAATGTTACCGATGCTGGCACGGTGTAGCCCAATGACTTTATTGCCAAAGTAGCCCATCATGCGCTTGACTTGGTGGTATTTGCCTTCCGTGAGTACCAGCTTGGCATGGGTAGCATCAGAAAAACTTAACTCAGCGGGTTTGGTTTTATCATACTCGTCTTCAAGCATGATGCCTTTTGCCAATTCTTTGATAGCAAATGCCTGTTGTGCTTCAGTCATTGGCTCGGCAAGGGTCAACTCATACACCTTTGCCACATGATGTTTGGGGCTAGTAACGCGGTGCAAAAAGCCACCATCATCGCTAAGTAGCAGCGCACCGGTGGTGTCGACATCGAGTCGCCCCGCAATCCGCAAACTACCTAGCTGGGGTACATCAATCAAGTCTGTGACAATCGGCCACTCTTTTGGCTTTAGGGTGCACTCAAAGCCTTCTGGCTTATATAACAGTAAGTAGCGATTGCCCATCGCGACTGATAACGGCTCACCCGCCCATTCGATATCGTCACCCACTTCATCGATGTGTAGGCTTGAATCTTTGACCACCTCGCCATTGACAGTGACTTCGCCTGCGTGCAAGATTTTTTTGCAGTCTTTACGCGATAGCTCGGTGGCTTTGCTTAAAAATTTGTCTAAACGCATTTTTTTGTTATCCTAGTGCTTGTTTTGTTTATTGTAACATAGATTAACCATGACCTATTACACGCTTAGCGACCCATGTGCTGCCACACTTGAGATTAAAAAAAGCCAATTTTTGGGCTTTGGCTTTGCCATTGATAGCCGCGAGCAATTAATGTTTCACGTGGAACAATTACGCAATCAGTATCCCGATGCGCGCCATGTCTGCTATGGCTATATTATTGGCGACCCACACAACACCACCTCAGCCGGTTTTGATGATGATGGTGAGCCCAGTGGTACGGCAGGCAGGCCGATTTTAAACGTGTTACAACACAAGGGAATTGGTAACTGCGTGGTCATTGTGGTGCGTTACTTTGGCGGTATCAAACTTGGTGCAGGTGGGCTGACACGTGCCTATAGCAGCACCGCACAAGCCGTGGTTGATAACATGAATTTGCACGCGTTTGTGCCGTTAAGCGTAATACTGATTGAAACCGATTTTGCCAATGAGTCCTTTGTCAGACATACATTAGACGGCTTTAATGCCACGATTTTGCAGGTTGATTATGGTAAAAATGTCATTTTGACCGTAGAGGCTGCGCAAAAGTCAGTTCAAGCGCTCAGCGAAAAAATCGGCTTTTACGGGACTGTGAAAGCCAGCGAATAACCAAAAGCAAATAACCACAGCAGCAGCGTAAAAGCGATAGCCTAGCAAAATTGTCCTCAAAAAAACCTACAAAACACCCCAAACTTACCTCACAAGTCGCCATGAAAAAACTGTCAAAAAGCCGTAAAATAGTCAAAAATCATAACAATCACTAGGTATATTATGAACATTCACCAACTACCCCTAACGCCATTTCGCACCCCGTTTTTCTTAGCCAACCCCCACGTTCAAACCATTTTACCCAAGTTTATCAAACTGCCAAAACCCAATTATCAGCGTCACCTTCACCCTGACCGTACCGGCACCACCCAAGTGGCTTATGACTTTGTATTTGCCAATACCGACAATCAGCCAAACCTCGATAAGCCATTGGCGGTGATGTTTCATGGGCTTGAAGGCAGTAGCGACAGCCATTATGCCATTGCCTTTGCCCACCAAGCGCACCGCTTGGGGTATGATGCGGTTATCGTCCATTTTCGCGGCTGCGGCGGGGTGGATAATACCTCAGAATTAGACTATAACGCGGGTGATACTGCCGAAGCGGTGCATATGTTTAACCTGCTAAAAACTCAGTACGGTTATAGCCGAATTGTAGCCAGTGGCGTGTCGCTCGGTGCCAATATGCTGGCGCGTTATATGGGCGAGCAAGGCGATGCAGCTGCCTGTGAAGCAGCGGTGGTGATTTCTGCGCCCGTCGATTTGACGACTTCGGCAAAAGCCATGCATCGTTTTGTCGCCAAACGCGTGTATACGCCTTATTTGCTCAATCCTTTATTGCAAAAAGCCTTCAAAAAGGTGGATGAGCCAGCACTAATCAACGCATTAAAAAATATCAAGATGATTGACGAGTTTGATGAGTTATATACCGCGCCGCGCCATGGTTTTGGCACAGGGGCGAATTATTACATCCAAGCCTCGGCCCTACCTGTACTCAAAAACATCACTAAACCCACGCTGATTATCACTGCCAAAGACGACCCATTTTTAGGCATTCTTGCCACCCAAGCCGATGTGTCACCTTGTGTGCGCTTACTGTATAGCCAGCATGGTGGACATGTGGGCTTTGTGCAATTACAAAACAAAAAACTCAATGTGAATTGGCTGCCTAGCACCAGCTTTAAATTTTTTCAGGCTTGTGCTGACTGATTGCTATTGCTTCAATAAAAAACGCCATCACAATGACGGAGCTTTTTATTTATTAAAGTTAATGAGGGGTTTTTAACATTATAAAATGCCGTAATTCACCATGGCTTTAGCAATCTTGTTAAAACCTGCTAGGTTGGCGCCTTTTTTATAATCAATGCTCCCATCCGCTTGTTTACCATGGTTAAAACAATCGTCATGGATATTTTTCATGATGGTTTTTAATTGCTCATCAAGCACTGCAAAGGTTGCGTATTGACGTACCGAGTTTTGTGACATCTCAAGACCTGATACCGCAACCCCACCGGCATTCGAGGCTTTTCCCGGCGCATAGATGACGCCATTACTTTGGAAGATGGCGATGGCATCGGCATCACTGGGCATGTTGGCACCTTCTGCCACGTATTTCACGCCATGATTGACCAGATTTTGCGCATCGTGCCCGTTGATTTCATTTTGGGTGGCGCAAGGTAGGGCAATATCGGCTTTGATATGCCATGGGCGGCTACCTTCGATCCATTCTGCGTCATCACTGGTGCCAACGAAGTCTTTTAAACGTTTGCCTTGCGCTTTATAAGTTTTGAGCGCTTCAATTTGCTCTAAGCTAAAGCCATGCTTGAGATATAAGGTGCCTTTTGAGTCTGATAATGTCAGTACCTGCGCGCCAAGCTCAATACATTTTTGTGCCGCATGTAGCGATACATTGCCCGCACCTGAGACTAGGACAGTCTTAGCCATCAAGCTATCATGATGGGCTTCTAGCATGTTTTGTAAAAAATACACAAGACCAAACCCCGTTGCCTCGGTACGAATCAAGCTACCACCTTGTCCCACCGTCTTACCGGTTAATACCCCCGTAAACTCACGATTAAGCGTCTTATACATGGCGAACATATAATTAATTTCGCGGCCACCGACACCGATATCACCCGCAGGTACGTCTATATCTGCACCAATATAGGGTGCTAATTCGCGCATAAAGGCATAGCAAAATCGGCGGATTTCGGCGTCTGATTTACCTTTTGGGTCAAAGTCTGAACCGCCTTTACCCCCACCCATGGGCAGACCGGTCAATGCGTTTTTAAAGATTTGTTCAAACCCTAAAAATTTTAGTACCGAAAGATTCACACTGGGATGAAAACGGATACCGCCTTTGTAAGGACCTAATGCATTGTTAAATTGCACACGCCAACCACGGTTGACTTGAACATTGCCTTGGTCATCTTCCCAGTTGATACGAAATTGAATAACACGGTCAGGGTTGGTTAAGCGGTCAAATAGATTAAGGTGTTGATAAACAGTGGATTGGTCATAAACCGCTGCGATATCTCCCCAGAATTCTTCGACCGCTTGGATAAACTCTGGCTCATTGCGATGACACTGCTTTAAAATGCTTAATAACTCACTGCTTTTCATACCACTCCTCAATGCTTTAACTTCATAAAAATAGTGCAAAAACACTATTTTGGTGAATTTATAGTAACTTAGCACTGTCATAGTAATTTGTAAAACTATTTTTCTGTACCCCTTTGGCACGGTTTTGGCACGGTGGGTTTTCAAAAACTAGACATGGGTGTTGGTGAGCAAGTTAAGCTGCAACGGGATTTAATAGCTGACAAAGCATGATTTGTCCTTTAAAATTGTTAATTTTTAGCAAGGTTTAGCGGCTTTGGTTAGCCGCTAATGCGTATTTGACCTAAGGCAAACTTATGCACATTCATATTCTTGGTATTTGTGGTACCTTCATGGGTTCGTTGGCGCTGCTTGCGCGTGACCTTGGACATACCGTGACAGGCTCGGACGCCAATGTCTATCCACCAATGTCCACCCAGCTTGAAAATGCGGGTGTTGAGATTATGCAAGGGTACGCCGCTAGTCATTTACAACCTACACCTGATTTGGTGATTGTCGGCAATGCCATGAAGCGCGGCATCGAAGCGGTTGAATATATGCTCAATGAGCGTATTCCTTATACCTCAGGCCCGCAGTTTTTGGCAGAGCAGGTATTGCAATACCGTCATGTTTTAGCCGTCGCAGGCACGCATGGCAAAACCACCACTACCACGATGCTGGCGTGGATTTTACACTATGCAGGCATTGATGCCGGCTTTTTGATTGGTGGCGTGCCACTTGTTGATACCCAAGATGAACGCCTAAAACAAGCGTTTGCCCACAGTAGTTATTTGGGTAGTGATAAAACTGCGGATCATGAAGGTTACTTTGTCATCGAAGCGGATGAATATGACAGTGCTTTTTTTGATAAACGCTCTAAGTTTGTCCACTATCGCCCAACCACCGCCATTTTAAACAACCTTGAATACGACCACGCCGATATCTTCCCAAACCTTGCCGCCATCCAAACCCAGTTTCATCACATGGTACGTATGATACCGTCAAATGGCAAAATCATCATGCCAGCAGATACCGAAAGCTTGGAAGAAACCCTTAAAAAAGGCTGTTGGACA
Organism: Faucicola osloensis; assembly: GCA_016888885.1. Lineage (GTDB taxonomy): Bacteria > Pseudomonadota > Gammaproteobacteria > Pseudomonadales > Moraxellaceae > Faucicola. The sequence continues at coordinate 1,696,458 of CP069437.1, read as the reverse complement.
CCCATTTGGCGGACAGCGATTGCTAGCACTAACAACCCCCAAGCGGATTGGCAAGCCAAGCTAGTGAAACAAGACGGAAGCCAATACGAAGTCATGTTTGATGGTCACAAAGGACAAGTTAATTGGCAGATGAGCGGGCTACATAGCGTCAATAATGGTTTAGTAGCAATTGCGGCAGCCTACAATGTTGGCGTATCGGTTGCACAAGCCTGTGAAGCCTTATCCAATTTTGCGGGTATCAAACGCCGTATGGAGCTGGTCGGCACAATTGATGACAACGGCAAACAGATAGAAGTTTATGACGACTTTGCCCACCACCCAACCGCCATTGAAACCACGCTTGATGGTGCCAAAAAACGTTTTGCGGATAACCCAAAGCGTAAAATCTGGGCGGTGATTGAACCGCGATCAAACACCATGAAACTCGGTACTCACCAAGGTTTGCTTGCGCCGTCAGCGAGTATCGCCGACCAAGTCATTTGGTATCAACCTGCCAATCTAGATTGGTCAGTTGCCGATGCGATTGGCAATGCTGCCAACCAACAAGTGATGACATCGACCGATGCGATTATTGAGTATATTGCAGCGCACATTGGCGATGACGATGCGGTGATTGTGATGTCAAATGGCGGCTTTGAAGGCATTCATGGTCGACTGGTGAAAGCACTGCAGCAAGCCTAACTGTTTTAACCTTGTAAATTTGCTAGCAAAAATCGTGATTTTTTAGCATACTCATGATTACTTGTACAAATATTAGGTTACACAATGCTTACCCGAGTCATTTTTAATCAAAAAGGCGGTGTTGGTAAATCCAGCATTGCTGTCAATCTTGCCGCGATGAGCGCCCATCAAGGTTTGCGTACCTTACTCATCGACCTTGATCCACAGTGCAACGCTACCCAATATATCATCGGCGATGCCGCCACAGACATTCATCCCGCGCATATCACAGAACCCAATATTGAAAATTTCTTTTCGCAAACCCTGCAAGCGACGTCTAGCCCCATGCCGATGATGTTTGCATTTCCGTTTGGCGGTATGACGGGTAGTCGCAATCAAGGGTTGGAGCACTGCATTCACACTACCCGATTTGATAATTTATCAGTGATTCCAGCCAGCCCCATGCTTGCCGATATTTTGCAGCCCCTTGAAAGCAAACATAAAATTTATAAATTAAAAGACGGCTTAAACCTTTTAACGCAGCAGTTTGATCGGGTTTACATTGATACGCCACCGGCGTTTAACTTTTTTACTTTATCGGCATTGATCGCGGCTGATCGTGTCATCGTTCCGTTTGATTGTGATATTTTCTCCAAACGCGCGCTGCAAACCTTGGTGCAAAATATCTTAGAGACGCGCCAGGACCATAATAGTGACTTGTTAATTGAAGGTATCATCGTCAATCAGTTTGACCCACGCGCCAATTTACCCAAAGAAGTGGTACAAACGTTGGTTAATGAAGGCTATCCTGTGTATGACACCAAACTTAGCCCTTCAATTATCATGAAACAATCTCATCATCAAAGTTTGCCGCTGATTTATTTGGACCCCAAACATAAACTCACCCAGCAATACGCTGCACTTTATCAAGAAATCGAATCCAGATAACGGAACTTACATTTAATCGCGTCTACTGACATAGCATTACATTAAATAAAAAATTCTCTTAATACTTCAAAGAGAACTTACATAATTAACAAACCAACATTTTAACTACTGATAGCTTATGTATAAAATAACAGTCATCAGAGAGGCAGTTATTAGTTAAAACCATAAATATAACAATTTAGCCCTGTAACGCCTGCCAATCGATTAGGCAACAAAATAAGTTAACAAGTAGACAAGTTAAAAAATTAGGAGTGTTAAAATGAGCTTTATTTATATGATTATCATGGGTCTTATCGTTGGTGTTATCGCGCGTGCTATCAAGCCAGGTGCGGACGCAATGGGTTGGATTCTTACCATTGTACTGGGTATTATTGGTGCATTAGTGGGCGGTTTCTTAGCAGGTATGCTAGGTGTGGATGCCAGTGGTGGTTTTACCGGTTTAATCTTTTCAGTGATTGGTGCCATTATTGTGCTATTCGTTTATGAACTAGCCACTGGTAAACGCCGTATTGGTTAATGGTCAATACTGTATTAGTTAACTATGCAATCAATTTAAAATATCAATTAAAAAAAGGCATTTAATTTAAATGCCTTTTTTATTGGCTAAAATTTTCTGAACGCACGGTATCTAACGCTTGGTATGTTGGGCTTAATTTTTTTCAGTTTGAATTTTTTTGCAGTCATTGTCTTACTAATACCAAACCCAAAAAATATAATAAGGTGCGTTTTACGCACCATTTTTGGCGAGATATAGCCAGCGGTGCATCGTATGCGTCCTACACAAGCAAGACTTTAACTATTGGGTTTGGTATAAGTTTGGAATCTCAGCTTAGAATAATGCTATAGTGTTGACTTGGTTTTTAGCACGAGATACCTACTAAACCCCTACTAGACACTGATGAGATACCAAGGTAAATAATTTCATGGAACAACTTGTCAATTTTCACACGCAAAATGGCGTTTTAGAAATCCAATTTAATCGTGCTGATAAAAAAAATGCCATAACCAATGCCATGTACCAAGCCGTACAAACCGCGATGGAACAGGCAAAAAGTGACGATAATATTCGAGTGATTTTATTTACGTCAACCGGTGATTTTTTTACCGCAGGTAATGATCTTGTCGATTTTTTAACCAAAGCAGAAAACGATGATGCCAAGCTTAATGCGTTAGATTTTGTGCAGTTTTTGGGTGATTATCCCAAACCCATCGTGGCAGCGGTGACAGGCTCAGGCGTTGGCATTGGCTTGACGCTATTACTTCATTGTGATTTGGTGTATATCGTAGAAAACGCTAAATTATTAGCCCCATTTGTGGATTTATCGTTGGTGCCAGAAGCAGGTTCGACGCTTTTGCTGACGCAAAGAATTGGTTATCAGCGTGCCTTTGAGGTGTTTGTGATGGGTGAAAAAATCACAGGCATACAGGCAGTTGAATTAGGCTTAGCCAACCAAGCTTTTGCTAGTAGCGATGAGGTATTAAGCACGGCGCGCCAAAAAGCAGAAATACTTGCCACAAAATCGGTGCCATCGGTACGACAAACCAAAGACTTGATGCGTAATGCCACAGAAATCCTAGCGCGTATCCAACAAGAAAATATTCACTTTAGTAGCCGTCTACAGACGGATGAAGTCAAAGCGATACTGCGCAAATTTGTCCATAAACAGTAAAGCAAAAGAGAACAATAATGCAAAAAGCCTTTTAACTAGCAAATTAAAAGGCTTTTATTTGAGTCAATTTATTAGCCAATTTATTAGATAGCCATTATTTGGCTACCACAAACTGTTCAATTTGCGCCCGCACCAAATTTGCATCATTATCAAGCACAGTCACATACTGCGCCAAGCTTTCGATATTATCGGTATGTTTGGGACGGGGAATGTCAAGTTGACCAACAGCTTCGGTGATAGTCTCGGCAAATTTGGCTGGCAAGGCGGTTTCAGCGCAGACAATGACTTCACCCTCTTTGCGTAGTTCACGAGCCACTTTTATCCCATCAGCGGTATGCGGGTCAATTAGCTGGTTGTCTTCGGCATACACTTGTTTTATCGTGGCGATACGGTCGGCATGTGTTGATTTACCTGATGCAAAGCCATATTTGTCATTGATATTTGCCATCAAATCCGACATATCAAAGCCTTTGCCTGCGTTGACATCCTGCCAAAGCGTATTAATTGTTTCGCCATTTTTCTCAGCGAGCAGGTACACAAAACGCTCAAAATTCGATGCTTTTGAAATATCCATCGATGGACTTGAGGTCACATAAGTCTTGTCAGCGGTACGGGGGCTATATTTACCCGTAGTAAAAAAGTCGTGCAGAACGTCGTTTTCATTGGTGGCAACGATTAACCGCTCGATGGGTAATCCCATTTCACGGGCAATATGTCCGGCGCAGATATTACCAAAGTTACCCGATGGCACGCAGAAACTGACCTTTTGGCTATTGTCAGTGGTGCTGGCAAAATAACCTTTAAAATAGTAGACGATTTGCGCGAGGATACGACCCCAGTTAATGGAGTTGACAGTCCCAAGGCTGTATTTTGCTTTAAATTCAGCATCTTGCTGCAGGGCTTTTACGATATCTTGGCAGTCATCGAACATACCTTTGATTGCGATGTTATGGATATTTTTGTCATCGAGGCTATACATTTGTGCGCGCTGGAATTCACTCATTTTGCCATGGGGTGACATCATGAACACTTCGATATTGTCTTTGCCGCGCAACGCATATTCAGCCGCTGAGCCTGTATCGCCTGATGTCGCACCGATGATGGTCAGACGTTCATTTTTTTTCTTTAACACATATTCAAAAGCATTACCCAAAAACTGCATGGCGATATCTTTAAATGCCAGTGTAGGACCGTTTGATAACTCGATGATTTTGATGCCATCTTTGAGTGTACGAACAGGGGTGATATCGGGATTGCCAAATGCTTGCACCGTGTAAGTTTTATCAATCAGTGTTTTTAAATCGTCTTTTGGGATATCAGTGGCAAATAATTGCATGATTTCAAAGGCAAGCTCAGGGTAGCTTAAAGTGCGCCATTGGGTGAGGGTTGCTTCATCAATCTGTGGGTATTCCTCAGGTAGCATTAAGCCGCCGTCTGGGGCAAGCCCCATCAGTAACACATCACTAAATTGCATAGGGGCGGTTTTGCCACGGGTGCTGATATAGTTCATCTTTCCATCCATTTAATCAATTTGATGCAGTTTAGCATAAACCTAGCATTGCGATGAATGCCAATTTTTTAGCCACGTTTTTGCAGTAAGGCATAATAAAAGCCATCGCCATCGTTTTGATGAAGCGGCAAGCATTGATAACCGATGTCCCGTTTGATTTGGTTGGATAAATTAAGGCTAAAATCCACGATTTGTGCCGCTTTGTGTGTGGCTAAAAACGCTTGTAATTGGTTTTCATTCTCTGCTTTTAACATCGAGCAGGTGATGTAGAGTAGATAGCCGTCATCGGCTAAATTATGCCAACAGTTGGCTAAAATATTGGCTTGTAACGCGGCAGTTTGCCCTACATCTTCTTCGGTGCGTAGCAGTGCGATATCAGGATGGCGGCGAATCACCCCCGTTGCGGTACAAGGTGCATCAAGCACTATCACATCAAATTGGGTATCTGCTTGAAACGTTGTAGCATCCTCACATATCAAGTGTACATTTTCTTGGTTTAACTGCAAACGCTCAAGGTTTTGGCTCACCCGTTGTAAACGTTTTTCATCGTTGTCCAAAGCGATTACATGCGTGATATTTTGATGTTTCACGTGAAACGTTTTTGACTGAGCAAGCTCCAATAAATGCGCCAGTTTACCCCCAGGCGCAGTACAAGCATCTAGTACCGTCAAAGATTTATCTAAGGCGAGGCTTGCCAAAATATGCGCTGATAACTGGGCATGTCTGTCTTGCACACTGACCCATCCTTCGGCAAATTTAGGCAAATCGGTGATTCTTATAGGGTCAGTGAGTTGAATGGTTTGCACCTTCTCAAAGCCAATGGACACTAGGGCAAACCCGATGCCTTGTTGGGTTAATATATCGGCATAATCCTCTACACTACAAAATTTGCGATTGACGCGTAAGAATATGGGCGCAGGTTGGCGAAGCGCTTGTCCAAGCTCGGCATAGTATTCACCCCAATCCTGCTTGAGCTGTTTGGCAAGCCAATTGGGTAGACTGTGGTTTTTCTCAATTTTCTTGGCAAATTTGGCAGGGTTTTTTTGCACCTTTCGCAGTATGGCATTGATAAGCCCAGCACCGTAACCTTTATCCAGTTGTTTGACTGCTTCGACCGTTTCACCAATCGCCGCGTAATCTGGCGCGTCCATATACAGCAGTTGGTACAGTCCGATATTGAGGGCTGCCCATACGCCTTTATCAGTGACTTCATGCTCAATCAAGCTTTCACCAATACGAGCGAGTGCCCACCATTGACGCAGTGTGCCAAGCAATAATTCATGGGCAAAGCCTTTGTCTTTTTCGCTCACTTGGTTGAGTAGTGGGTCAAGCAAGCTAGCTAATGACTCGCCTTGTTGGATGCGCTCAAGGGTGGCGACAACTTTGGCGCGAGTGTTAAGCTGAGAATGTAATTGAGTCATGATGTGCCTAATTGGTTATGAGTGAAAAATATCACCATCGTTGAGTTTATCCCCATTGGCAATTTGCTCAGCGGTTAACGGCTTACCCCCTGGCCACTGCATTTGGGTGATATTAATCAGATGCTGTGCATCCTGATGTTGGTGGTTGGTCGCGTTTTTGCCACAGGCGACCAAAATCGCGTTACGACCCACACTGACGATTTTACCTGCAGGTTCATGGGTTTGTTGGTCAAGTTTGATGGGCGCTGCTTCTATTATTTTGATACGGCTGTTGGGGTCTTTATGTTCATCCAGATAGGTAAAGGCATTTAACGCACGGATTTGACGCTGAATACTGATAGCATCTTTTTGCCAGTTAATTTCACCGTCTGCCGTGGTGATTTTCTCAGCATAATTAGCCAAAGCGTCGTCTTGTTTTTGCGCGTTTTGTTGATAGTTTTCTAAATCAGATAGCACCGTCACAATGGCTTCACCGCCTAATTTGGCTAACTTATCATGCAATAGTTGGGTGGTATCTGTGTCAGTGATTGGGCATTCTATTTTATACAGCATATCGCCCGTATCGAGTCCCTGCGCCATTTGCATGATGGTAATGCCTGTAGTGTCGTCCCCTGCTAAAATCGCACGCTGAATGGGCGCTGCACCGCGCCAGCGTGGCAATAATGAGCCGTGAATATTGATGCAGCCAAATTTTGGGGTATGCAGCACACCAAGCGGCAAAATCAATCCGTACGCAGCCACCACCATAACATCGGGTCGATAGCGTTTAAGTGTTTCACGTGAAACAATCCCATCGGCTGATTTTAAGCTAAAACTTTCGGGTTGTTCCACCGCAATGTTATTTGCCAAGGCAAGGGCTTTGACGGGCGATGCGCTAATTTTTTGCCCACGACCAGATTTGCGGTCAGGTTGTGTATAGACTGCCACAATGTCAATATTAAGGGCTTTTTGGTGACTGATTAGCGCTTGTAAGGCGACTTTAGCAAATTCGGGCGTACCAGCAAATACGACCCTAAGCGGGGTTTGAGACATGATAAATTTCGTCTTAAATACAATAAATTTCTGCTATTATAATATGAATTGGCACAATACTTAAATCTAGCATTGTGATGATAGGTTTTTTTCTTTTACCTTCATTGACCGTTTTCTTTATTGGGTATATCACGCTGTGTCAAACCAGTTTTCTCTCTACAATCGCCCAGCAGCTCGGCGACTCATCATAACCTTAGTGGCTATCGAGCTGATACTAATAGTGGCAGGTTATGGACTGCTCTGGCTTTATGCGTTGCAGCAGCAACAGCAGCTTGGCAAAAGCTACCTCGTTGAACTGGTTGATAAACTCAATCATAAAATTACCCACGGTGAGCACGATTGGAGTCAGGTTAATTTAGACCAACATGAAGCCATTAAAAATTATCAGTTGATTGTCTTTGAGCCAACCGGTGATACTACCGTTGTCAAAAACAACCATAATGATTTCTCTGACGCCTTACCCAATTGGACGCTATCTGCCAAACAAAGCAATAAAATATTTTATGATGCTCGTGGTTTTGAAGTTTGGCAGAATCTGGCAGCGGGTTACCGCTTATACGTTAAAGTACAATACTTCCCGCTTTGGAATAATTTTGCTAACCCTATCTATTTGCTGCCGCTGCTACTGGGGCTTTGCCTATTTTTATATGTGATGATTCAACTACGAAAGAGTTACGAGGTTTGGTATAAATTTCTCGATTATGCCCAAAATTTGCAATTGCAAATTAGTGAAGGTTATCAGCCTGCCAAGCTTCATGAGTTTCGTAACCACCCTGAATCGCTTTATTTAGCTCAGCTATTTAACCGATATGCTTATAAGATGGGGCAATATTATGATAAGGTTCGCCAGTTAACTTATCGACAAAATATTTTGATTGATACTTCACCAATTTTGCTATTTATCATGAGCAGAAATGGTCGGATTGTGTACTTTAACCATAAATTTTCGCAAGTGTTTAATACCCCGTTTCAACAGGGGTCGATGTATATTCTCAGCGACTTTATCACCGGTGCCAATAAAACCACGCAGCAGCTACTAAGTTCGCTTGAGAATATTCAGACTTATGCGACTTTACCCGTGACCAATCTACAGCGAAATCTGTATTTTGATTTACGTATTACCCCGTATTATAACCGTTTTGGTCAACTACAAGGTTATAGCTGTGGCTTACAAGATACCACCGATTATCACGATAAGCTGCAAAAAGCGTGGGTCGAGGATAAATTTACTGCCGATAAACTAACCAGTTTTAATAAAATGTGGGCGGTAGTGGGGCATGAATTACGTACCCCACTCAGTGGTCTAGTCGGCATGATAGATCTACTTGCTGAAGATAAAGCCCAGTTTAATAGCGAGCAACAAGAAACCATCGCAACCTTGCAGCAATCCAGCCAGACCATGATTCAACTGCTCAATGATATGCTGGATGTTGCCAAATTAGACGCAGGCAAGCTACAAACCAATGTCACGTCTATTGATCTCTTGAAGTTACTACGCCAGACCACTGAACTGATGCTTGGTAATGCCCGACGTCAAAAAATTAGTTTGTATATTTTTGTGGATCCCCTTACCCCACGTTTTATTGATTGTGATGAAGGTAAATTACGCCAAATTATTTTAAACTTATTGACCAATGCGGTGAAATTTACCAAAGAGGGCTACGTGGCTATCACGGTTGATAAAATCGATAGCCATCACCCATTAATCAAGGCTAAAACCAGCCAAAATACCACTGTCAGCAAAGATTGGTTAAAAATATCAGTAAAAGATACCGGCTTAGGTATTACACAAAAAGACCAACAAAAGTTATTTTCTTATTTTGGTCAAGCCAATGATTCCATTAGTCGGCAGTTTGGCGGTACAGGGCTGGGTTTAGCTATTTCAAATAGTTTTTCACATTTATTGGGCGGGTTTATTCATTTAGAAAGTCAATTTGGTCAAGGCAGTGAATTCCAACTATTTTTACCGATTCCAAAGTTTAGTCTGCAGTCTGCTTACCAATATAAAACTGGTAATTTAAGGGTAACACTGATTATTATCTCGCCATTTTCTATCTTTGAGCGAGTGAGTAAAGTTTTAAATTATGTGGAATTGTCGCACCATATCTTTACAGCTATGGATGAAGGCGTTATCAATACGATTAATAACCTTGATTTGCAAGGCTTGATGCCGGTCTTTGTGATTGATGATGTAGCACTCAAAGCCAATAATCATTTATTAGATCATATTCATTTTTATAATGATGCGATTAAAATTATTTTAAGCATGGAATCCCCCAAAACTTTGCCACCCGAACACCAATTACAATTTGATGGGTATTTGCAAAAACCTGCGTCTTTAAGTCACTTGATTGCGGAAGTGAATCATCTATATGATTTAAAAATCAATAAAGAAAAAACCAACACCCATCTCCCCGTACAACTGGCATTTAAGCAATTTTTGCAGCAGTACCCTAATCTCTCTCATTCTAGCGTTAGCGTAGCATCCGCATCACCACCCGTTAATAACTATAATGTCTTATTGGACACACCAATTCAATTGGTTGATGATGGGCAAACGAGTGTTGATAACCCAACCGATGCGCATCACTCTAGTCAAAAATTGATACTAATAGCAGAAGACAACCCCGTTAACCAAAAAATTGCCAAAAAACATTTAGAAACATTGGGTTATCGGTATCTTGTAGCCGATGATGGCGAGCAAGCGGTTAAGTTACTCAGTGAAAATCGTCAGCGAATCGGACTTGTGTTGATGGACTGTCGTATGCCAATTTTAGATGGTATTGAAGCCACACGTATTATTCGTCTCAAGAAAGATAGTGTGCCGATTGTTGCCTTAACCGCCAACGATTCTGATGATGATAGAAATATCTGTTTAGAAGCGGGCATGGACAGTTTTTTGACCAAACCTATCAACAAGCAAAAACTCATCGAAGCCATCAACCATTACATGGTCTGAGACAATAAAAAAAGACCAAATTAACTTGGTCTTTTTTTGTTTGAAGTAAAACGTTATTAGGGTCGAGTTTTAAAAGTAAATTGGTTGGTGGTTTTTTGTCCATCATTATAAACCAGTTGGTAACTGACTTGGTAGCTAGTATTGGGTTTAAGCGGTAAATCTGGGATGAAGATGACTTCATTTTTGCTTAATAGTTTATTGGGGTCAGAGAGGCTTGTTAGCGTATGTATCATGCCTATCGACGTACCATTTTGCGTTATTGTGGCTGTCGCCTCGGCAATAGTTTTATCAAAAGGTGCTAACACATATACAGGTTGTCCAGTTGGCTGGTCTTTTAAATTTCGGGTTGTACCAAATGGGTTCGGGGTTTCATCTGTGAGTTTATAGTCAGTAGTAACCCCATCACAAGGGAAATTCAAAAGCTTGGTATTTTCTATATATTTTTGGCTGGAAGGTAACGCAGATACGATTTCCAATAGACTCGTATGATTAATTCCATTATTGGCGGTCCATTTGACTAATTGATAGCTTAATCCTACCTCAGTAAATTGCGGATAAACTAAACTGCGCAGGTGATAAGGGGCAGCAAATAAATTATACAACATGGCTTCGACTGTGGCAGTGTCATTTACTGTATAACTACTATCCTTGGTGGAGAAGTTTGATAACGAAATATTCTCACCTTGCGCTTGATAATCGTAATGAGTGCTAACTGCTTTTTTACCCAAGGTAAGGGGATTTAGTCTAGTGGCTAAATCAATACCTGAATAATAGGGGTTGGTAATTCCTGTATCTAACAAACCCGTTTCAGCTTGCTCTTCGTGACTTGCAAATGGCTGTTTATTTGTTTCAGTTACCGATGCCATATAGTTGGCATGATTCATTGCTGTAAGGTTAAGATTTTGATTGGCTGTTAGACTACCAAAGCCACACTGAGTGCGATTTTCATTCAACAACTTCATCGCAGCCAATTCTACTGTGCTATTAGTGGTAGAGGTAGGAATAGGGGTTGGGGAGGTGGTTGATGAGCTATCGCTGTTACCGCTTTCCCCGCCACCACAAGCAGTTAATAAAGTCGCTAACAGTGTTAACATGATAGCACGGTTGAAAAAATTATTTGATAGTAGCGTGTCCATTTAAACTCCCTATAACCTTAACCTCATGTTTCAATATGTATCATTACAGATTGATTTGATTGAGTTATTGTTACACTTTTTTCTAGAAAAAAGAAGTTCAATCTTTCACCATACTTAAAAATTTTTCATCAATTGCTGACAAATTTATGTTTTGCGATTAGCAACTGGCTATTTGTTATTTTTAATTACCAATATCATTTAGCCACCAATATCCCTTAATCGGCGACCTTTGTAGCCACTAAAGTAAGCGCATCGTGTTTACCGCCTAAAACTGCAAATTTGACGATTTTTGTTCGGCTAAAAGTTTAGCAGGGGATATATCGGTGTTATTTGCTAAATCCATTTTGTTGTAGGAAGCTTAAGGTAATGCCTTCATGGTTAGCATGTGACATGTTGCCTGATGTTGACACAAGAAGCTTTTCTAAATATCTGGCTACCACATCCACCTCGATGTTAACTTTTGTTGCCACTTTCCAATGCCTGCCTATATTGGTGACCTGCGCTGTATGCGGGATGATATTTAAACTAATCACATTACCTTCTACCAAATTACTGGTCAGGCTAATACCATCGACCGTTACAGAACCCTTGGTAGCGACATATTTGGTAAACTCGCTTGGAATCTCAATCTCTATGTAAATCGAGCGCGAATCATTTTTTATCAGTTTAACCGTACCCGTGGTATCAACATGACCGCTGACAATGTGTCCGCCAAATCGTGTAGTAGGCAACATGGCTTTTTCAAGGTTTAATACATCACCTACTTGCCATTGTTGCATCGCTGTTTTATTGAGTGTTTCACGTGAAACATCAACGGCGTACCAGTCTTTACCTTGTTCTACAACAGTGAGACAAATCCCATTACTTGCAATCGAGTCACCCAATTTGACATCCGCAAAGTCCAAATAGTCAGATTGAACTTTTAAGCGTACATCACCCTGTGTTGGCGTAATCGCAACGATTTTTCCAGTAGCTTCAATAATACCTGTGAACATTGTTTATCCTAGTTTTTTATCATAACAATGCATTTTAATGTACTTTTACAACTATCACAAACATAAAATATTATTTAGAATAATTAAATTATGATCAGCGATCAACTCTAATTCAAATCGAGCATCAAGCGCTCAAAAAATTAAAATAATAGAGGTAGCTTTTGGTGGATAACTTATCGTCACAGACTACTTATGACCTTGTTTATCTACTTATCCACTGGTCATAATTGCGATAAGCAACGGGTGTTTTGTGCGATGTTTCATGTGAAACACCGCTTATAGTCTAGTATTACAGTAAAATTTGACTCTAGTTATTGTTTCATGTGAAACACTTATCCACAAAAGAAATGCTGGTTTTAACGTAGTTATTAAATTTAGCTAACAATGTGGATAAGTTTTAAAAAGCAAAGAATATATCAGGTTAACGGGTTTCTTGAGCAAGATTTACCTAGTCCATTGTGTGGATTTACTTATCAAAGCGATAGGTTAGTTTGATATCAGCACCCATTGTTTCATGTGAAACCAGTGAAGCAATAATTTGTTGGTGGATATGCTGTGCATTAAAGTTAATCATTGGCTTAGCATTGTTACCCAAAATGCATGGCGCTTGATACACGACTAATTCATCTACCAAACCATATTGTAAGAAACTAGCAGCGACCGTCGCACCCGATTCAACCAACACATCATTGATTTGGTAATTGTCTTTTAGACTGGTGAGTAGCTGGGTTAAGCTCATAGTTGCGTCTTGGATAAGCAAAACGGGACGCTTGTTGATTTGACTTTGGTACCATGCATCCGTCATTTGGATGCGTTGACGACGGTCAAGCACGACCAATAACGGCTGGGGTATATCGTCTAAATTTACCCCTAATTGCTGACTACGGATATTTAGCGCAGGATGGTCTTGTAGGATGGTTTCGCTACCCGTGATAATCGCCCCTGCCTGAGCTCGTAAACGCTGTACATCCTCGCGTGATTGGTCACTGGTTATCCATTTTGACTCGCCATTTGCCATCGCGGTGCGTCCATCCAGACTTGTCGCTATCTTTAAGCGCACAAAAGGCAAACCGCCACGCATGACTTTAAAAAACCCTTCGTTTAATTGATAAGCCGCTTGCTCACAAATGCCAGTAATCACTTCGATACCCGCCTGCTGCAGTTTGGCAATACCGCCACCATCGACTTTAGGATTAGGATCGACAACAGCAATCACAACACGGCTAATACCCGCTTTGATTAGCGCATCAGCACAGGGCGGGGTACGTCCATGATGACTACAAGGCTCAAGGGTGACATATGCTGTTGCGCCTTGTAATTGCTTGGCATCACGCTCATACGCTTGGCGAAGGGCAAACACTTCGGCGTGGGGTTGTCCTGCTTGATAGTGAAAACCTTCGCCAATGATTTGATTATCTTTGACGATGACGCAGCCGACATTAGGATTGGGACGGGTGGTGAAACGTCCTTTTTTAGCCAGCTCAATGGCGCGTGACATGTAGTATTGGTGCTGATAGCGCTCAGCGGTTGATAAAGTTGCCATCATAATAAAACTTAGGATTGTAGATGTTTGAGCTTGTGTTGGTTCAAGTCTTCGATACGTTGATCAATTTCTTGTTTATTGGCGTCCGTGGTGAGGTTTGACACCATGTGTTTGAAGGCTTCAATATCTTGAAAATCACGATATACGCTAGCAAATCGAACATAGGCGACATCGTCAATTTGGCTTAGCTCTTTCATGACGATTTCACCTAAAATTTTACTTGGCACCTCACGCTCACCGAGCTGCCTGAGCTGTTTTTCAATACGGCTAATCATGGCTTCAATGTTATCGGTTGATATTGGACGTTTTTGTAACGGTAGCTGCACTGAGCGACGCAGTTTTTGTCCATCATACGGCTCGATACGCCCATTGGATTTGATGATACGGGGCATGACCGCTTCGATAATTTCAAAGGTGGTAAATCGCTCTTGGCACGCGGTACACTGACGACGACGGCGCACCTGCGCACCTTCTGCCGCGAGTCTTGAATCAATGACTTTGGTATCTTCAGCATTACAAAATGGACAGTGCATGCGATTTCCTAGCTAAGTTTAAACCTTTTAATTTATTTACCAATACAAAAACTGCCAAAAATCTTACCCAATAAATCATCGGCGGTAAATTCACCGGTGATTTCGTTGAGGCTAATCTGTGCTTGGCGTAGGCTTTCCGCCACCAATTCACCGGCATGAAACAAATGCAATTGCTCATCGGCTTCTTGCAGCGCCATTTGGGTACGGCGCAGCGCATCAAGATGGCGGGTTCGTGCAATCAAGCTATTTTCAGGGGGATGAAAACCGACTTTATCACAGATTTGATTGACCAATTCTTCAAGCCCTGTACCATATTTACAAGACACATAGACGGGGTAATAAATCTGCTCTTGTGATGAAAATTGCTTGGGCAAATTTTGGTAATTGTCGGATAAATCAATTTTGTTGGCAATCATTAATATCGAATTGGCATTGGGTAAGCTACCAAATAATTCGGTCGCCAATCGTAACGGCTCATGCTCACGGTGCGCATCATACACCATAAGCAGTAAATCAGCTTGGGTGATGGCTTGTCGTGCTCGCTCAATGCCCGCCTGTTCAACGATATCATCGGTGTGACGCAGCCCAGCGGTATCGGTCAAATTCAGCGTTAGACCGTTTAACACAATGGTTTCTTGTAGGATATCACGGGTTGTCCCGGCAATATCGGTCACAATGGCACGCTCTTGTCCTGCTAAGCGATTGAGCAAGCTAGATTTACCCGCATTGGGTCGCCCGGCAATCACAACTGAGACGCCATCTCGCAGTAGCTGTCCTTGTTTGGCAGTGGCTAACACAGTGTGTAGCTGCTCACAAACTTGGCGTAATTGCTTGGCGATATGTTCATCTGCCAAAAAATCAACCCCTTCTTCATCAGGGAAATCAATAGCGGCTTCAACATACAGCCGTAGCTGAATTAACTGCTCAAGCAGCGCATTAATTTTTTGTGAAAACTCACCGGTCAATGAGCGCATGGCACTTTTTGCGGCAGCCACACTGGTGGCATCAATGGCATCAGCAATTGCTTCTGCTTGTACCAAATCAAGCTTATCATTATCAAAAGCCCGTGCCGAAAACTCACCCGCTACCGCTTGATTTGCGCCTAATTCAAACACACGGGTCAAAAGCTGCTGCTGCAAAATCATACCACCGTGACCTTGCAACTCAATCACATCTTCACCTGTAAAAGAATGGGGGGCAGGGAAATATAACACCAATCCCTCATCAATCACCGTATCATCACTATCATAGAATCGGCAAAAATGGGCAAATCGCGGTTTGAAAGCTTGACGACCTGTTAATGCTAAGGCAATTTGGTAACTGTTTGGACCTGATAAGCGTATCACACCAACTCCACCACGACCCATTGGTGTTGCAATGGCGGCAATGGTTGAAGTAAGCGCGGTCTGAGAGTTATTTAACATAATTTTTTACAATCTAACATTTCGGGTAGTCAGCATTGACTTAATACTGATATTTTAACATCCACTCACTGATTACAACATGATTATTTTTTGCCAATAAAAAACCCTTTAAACAACGGTTTAAAGGGCGGTTAAAGTATCAAATTACGGTTCGATGGATTTAAACCACGTTACGTGCTGCCTCTTTTGCCGCTTGCTCACGCTCAACTTTTTTATTGATAAAGTATTGCTGCGCCATACTAAACAAGTTGTTGACCGTCCAATACAGCACTAGACCCGCTGGGAAGAATAGCATAAACACGGTGAAAATAATCGGCATAAATTTCATCACACGGGCCTGCATAGGATCTTGCGGCTGTGGGTTTAGCATCTGCTGGAAAAACATCGCCGCGCCCATAATCAGTGGCAAGATAAACAATGGATCCATAGATGATAAGTCACGAATCCAACCAATCCAAGGGGCATGGCGTAATTGAACCGATTCAACCAGTACCCAATACAACGCCAAGAAAATCGGCATTTGCAGTAATACCGGTAAACAACCTGCCATTGGGTTGACTTTTTCTTCTTTGTAGATGCGCATCATCTCTTGTGACATACGCATACGGTCATCACCATATTCTTCTTTTAAGGCTTGCAATCGTGGTGCCACTGCGCGCATTTTTGCCATCGAGTGATAGCTTTTGTTGGCGATTGGCATTAACGCGATTTTAACCAATAAAGTGAGTACAATAATTGACCAGCCCCAGTTGCCCAACACTTTATGCAAATTATCCAAAATCCAAAATAGCACTTTTGAAATCGGCCATAAAATACCGTAATCAACAGTTTTATCTAATCCTTCTGCCAAAGGTTTTAAGTTGCTTTGAATTTTTGGACCTGCATACAAGACAGACGTTAAGGTTACTTGCTTGTTGGGGGCGACTGACACAGGGTTACTGGTAAACCCGATGATGTGATATTTGCCAGCTTCACGGCTATAAAAATTTGCTGTGTAATTCTTTGGTATCCAAGCGGTGACAAAATAATGCTGTACTATGCCAATCCAGCCTTTATCACTGCTGGCTTTTAAACCCTCATTGAAATCACCAAACTTAAGTTTGTTATAAGGCTGCTCTGGTGTACCCCATGCGCCACCTAGGTAAGTCGATAGGCTAATTGCGCCTTTGTCACCTTTACCTGGGTCTTCGCTATTATCACGTTTTAACTGCGCATACTTTTGTCCTTGCCAAGGCTGCGTGCCGTTATTGGTGATGTTATAGCTGACGTTGATTGGATATTGACCTTTGGTAAACTTATACGATTTGATGACAGTTACGCCATCTTTTTGATAAGTTAAAGGAACTACCAATTCAGCTTGATTGGGCTGCATGACAAATTGGTTACTAGGCGCTGTAAAAGTCGCACGACCATTGCTATTATCAATACCATTGGCACCAATTAACCCTGACTGAGCCACATATACGCGATTACTATTTTCTTCAAGAAGTACAAACGGCTGTTTACTATCTAATGTCTGGGTATGCTCTCGAAGCGCCGCGTATACCACATCGCCACCGACTGGATTAATACGAAGATCATATTTGTCCGTCATCACGCTAATGAGCTGTGCGCCCGTTTTCTGGGTAGTGGGAGCAGCGGTTGGTGTGGTTGCCGTTGCCGTGGGAATATCGCCCGTTGGCGTACCTAAAGCCCCTGCCACTGGCACATCATTGCTACTGACCGCTGTAGTTGTTGGGGTTATCGCCACGGGTTTATTTACATTGGTATAATCATCCCGCCATGCCAGAATCAGCAAATAACCCGTAATCAACATTGCGATAATAATCAATGTCCGTAAAATTTTTTGCATATATAGCTATCCTATCTAA
Source organism: Faucicola osloensis (assembly GCA_016888885.1). GTDB lineage: Bacteria > Pseudomonadota > Gammaproteobacteria > Pseudomonadales > Moraxellaceae > Faucicola. The sequence goes on along the minus strand of CP069437.1, from coordinate 1,678,756 downwards.
TGATATTGCTTGAAATCACTAGTTGCTAATAAAGGAAAAACAATTAAAAAATAGAAGACATTCTACTAAAAAAAAGTTAAAAAAGATATTCTATAAATAGTTGACTCAATTACGCTATTTCAGACTGGCGACAAATTGTTATAATTTAATTAGCCACATCAATTAATGATAGTGGTAAGCATATACCAAAAAGTAAGACGGGCGTGTGTCAATATAATGATAACGGTAGCGATATAATGGCTTAGGGACAAAATCAATCCCATGCCCACCCCAAGGATGACAGCGCGCGATACGCTTGGCTGTTAATAATCCACCCCGGTACCCCCCATGCAATCTTACCGCCTCTAAACCATAACTAGAGCACGTTGGATAAAACCGGCAACGAGGTGCCAACCATGGGCTAATCAAACGCTGATAAAATATAATCATAAACAGCAAAAATTTTGCTAATAATTTATCCATGGACTAAAACCTAGATTTTTTATTACCTTCATTTGAGTAAAGATATTACGAACTGCCGCTAAAATTAACTACGCTTCAACTTTCTAATCTTATCGTTGATTAAGTTAAAGCCCATCGCTAATTGCTGCACAATTACTTCATTTGGCATGTCATCGGAAAACTGCTTGATAGTTAATAAAATATCAACTTGACCATTTAGCTGGTGCTGATGCGACCGAAAATACTCTCTCGTTAATCGCTTAATACGATTACGCTCATGGGCACGTTTAACTTTCTTTTTAGTGATCGCAAGACCCAACCGATTTACTGCAGCTTGTCTTTGGGTATCGGCTAAAACCAATTTGACAAAGAACAATAAATTAGGCTGATGAATTTTAAATATCACAACAGGCTGTGACTGATCTTCACCAGTTTTGGTATGACGACCCGACATCGCTTTAAAATCTTTAGGCGTTAGTAGCCGCTGTGATTTATCAAATTTAAAAGGTTTGTCTGCAATCATGAGGGTAAGTCCAAATCAATACCAAAGCCCCATTAAAATAAAAGCTAAACCATAAACAAGAAGCTATAAATTTTATGGATAGGGTAAAAATAGGCTGAAATAATAGAGTAGGGGAGTATGCTAAGCGCTAGTTACAAACCGACTTCTAGCATAACGATTAGTACGACAATAAAAAAAGCGATATAAGAAGTATATCGCTTTTTACTATAACCTGTTTTAATATCAACAATATTATTAAATCAAGTTAACGAAATAGACATTACACCGTTAAACGATGACGGCCTTTAGCACGACGACGAGCTAAAACTTGACGGCCATTTTTAGTAGCCATACGAGCACGGAAACCGTGAGTACGTTTACGTTTGATTACGCTTGGTTGGAAAGTGCGTTTCATGCGATTCACCTTGGCTAAATTTACGTGACATTTAACCGATAGCGGTTAAAATACAAAATTTCAAAACAGTTAATCTTCTATTATCCTTAATTTTAACCCATAGGTCAAGGATAACTAAGCTTACCGATTAATTTCTTTGTTAAAATTACTGCTACAGTCAATTATTTTGCTTATGTAAAATAACATTTTTGTATGACAAATACAACGTGACAAAAAGTTATCCACAAAAAATTTTTTTATTATTATATATTAAATAAGTATTAATTATTATTATTAAGCACCTAGTTTTTAGTGGATATTTAATAGAATAATAATAAAAAACAATTATTTATGATGTTGATAAGCCTGTATATAAATAGTTGATAGTTTGTTAGTAACTTCCAGTTTTAACTTATCAACAATTATATCCACATTATTATCCACAATAATTTTATTTGTAAAATCGCGGTTATATGATACATTACACCAGTTTTGAAAATGCTTGAATTAGGAAAATGAAGTTATGGCTGATGCATTATGGCTTAAGTGCGTTGACGAATTAAAATATCAAGTACCTGATAATATTTTTACCATGTGGATTCGCCCATTATCCGCCTCGATGCATGACAATACGATGGTCGTCAATGTACCTAACCAGTACTTTGCCAGCTATGTTGAAAAAAATCATTTAAGTCAAATTCAAACGATTTTACACCAGCTTGAGCCAACTCTACCGATTCATGTGCAGATTCAAATTGATAAGGGTAACGCAATCACTGACGCTGTTAGTACACAAGAGCTTGGTGAGCAAAAAGTGACGCTGGTAAAAAATGAGCAGCAACGTTCTTTTCAGTACATCGATCCGCATTTTACGTTTGACCAATTTGTAACCGCAAAATCCAATCAAATCGCTTATAGTATTTGCCGAGAGACTGCTAACAATTTGGGACAATCTAAAAATAATCCGCTGTTTATTTATGGCGCGACAGGTTTGGGAAAAACCCATTTGATGCAAGCAATTGCCCACGAGATTTTAAAGCAAGGCAAAAGTTTTTATTACTTCACGTCCGATAAGTTTGTTAACCAGCTGGTGAATTCATTAAGAAAACAGAAAATCGATGAGTTCAAAGATAAAATAAAAAAAGCCGATTTATTGATTATTGATGATATTCATGTGATTGCGGGCAAACAAAAAAGTAGCGAGCAGTTTTTGCTATTGCTCAATGATTTTATGAGCAAAAATAAACAGGTGATTTTGGCATCTGATAAACACCCAAGCGCACTGACTGATTTTGACGAACGTTTAAAGTCACGTCTGGCTTGGGGGGTAGCAGTAGCGCTAGAGCCGCCAGAGCTAGAAACCCGTATTCAAATTTTGCAAAAAAAATCCAAAGCGCAAGAGGTGATTTTGCCAAAAGAGTGCGCTATTTTTATCGCTCAGCATATCATCGCCAATGTGCGAGAGTTGGAAGGGGCGCTGAACAAAGTTTTAGCCATTTCCCGTCTGCTCAATCAGCCTATCCATTTAGAATTGGTACAAATGGCGTTAAAAGATTTGATTGCCATTCGTGTACAAGCGGTCAGTATGGATAATATTCGTAAAGTCGTTGCTGAGTTTTATGATATATCGGTCAAAGACCTGATGGGTAAAAAGCGTTTACGTCATATCGCTCGTCCGCGTCAGGTGGCTATGAGTTTAGCCCGTGAACTAACCAATAACAGTTTTACAGAAATTGGTCAATCATTTGGTGGTCGCGACCATACCACGGTCATGCACGCCTGTGAGAAAGTACAAGAACTTTGTGTCAGCGATCTGATGTTTGACAAGGATTATCGCTCATTAAAATTAATGTTACAGACTTAGTATTTTGTTAACTCGATTAAAAAGATTTTTACTCAATTACCCCGTATAATAAGTTTTAATTTTTCCATTTGTTATAACCATTCATTTTGATTTGAGGCGGTGCCATGCAATTAGTAATCTCTCGCGATTTGTTACTACAAGCGATTAATTTAATTTCAAAAGCCGCTGACAAACGCCATAACATGGTGATTTTAGGGAATATGAAATTGGCGTTAACCGACTCTCAATTGGTGATGGTAGCGTCAGATTTAGAGCTTGAATTACAAGCCACCCTCAATTTGCCAGAATCGGCGTGCAAACAACCAGGTGAAATCACCGTTCCTGCCAACAAATTCAAAGATATCGTAAAATTATTGCCCGACGGTTTACCCGTATCTATCAGTGTAGGTGACGACAATCAGTGTCTAATTGTGTGCGGTAGTAGTCGTTTTAAACTCAGCACTTTACCTGCCCAAGACTTTCCCCTGTTGGGTGAACCAGAACAAGTTACGCCTATTCAATTGGGCCGTGAAGACCTCGTCGATTTGCTGGATAAAACGCATTTTGCGATGGCGGTGCAAGATGTGCGTTATTATCTTACCGGTATGCTGTTTGAAGTCAAAGAGCGGCAATTGGCGACGGTATCAACCGATGGGCATCGCTTGGCATTGGCTCGTACGGTGATAGCGTGTGATGATAGCGTGGCACTGGCTGCAATTTTACCAAGAAAAGCGGTACTTGAATTACAACGTTTATTAGCAGAGCTTAAACGCATGCTACCGAATCAAGATAATAAAATCACCCTCAATGTCGGTCGTGAATTTTTACAAGTTTTACTCCCTTTTGGGGAAGTCGATAGCACAGGTCAGCTAAAAAATGCCATCATGGTGGCTTTTACTGCCCGTTTGATTGATGGTAAGTTCCCTGATTATCGCCGCGTTATGCCATCATTAACCAACAAAATTGCCCGTATTAACCAAGAGCAGCTGGCGAATGTGCTTCGCCGTGTGGCTATTTTGAGTAACGAGAAATCGCGTGGCGTGATTTTTGATTTTTCAGGTGATAACAATTTGATAGTACGTGCTAGCAATGCTGAGCAAGATGAAGCCAGTGAGCAGCTTGAGGTTAAATATCAAGGTGAGCCATTAGAGATATCATTCAACGTGGCTTATTTACTAGATGTGCTGAATGTACTGCAAGGCGAAATTGACTTTAATATGAGCCAAGCCAATGCTTCGGTATTGGTACAACAAGTCAACGATAGCAAACACGAATTTGTGGTTATGCCAATGCGTATTTAGTCAGCGGGCATATTTTTTTCAATCCAGTGATGAGTAGTTAAGTAGATAAATCATGCAAATTATTGAATTAGCTATTCATCATTTTCGCAATCTTCACACGATTGAATTACAACCCAGCAGTTGTAATGTATTCTTGGGTCAAAATGGCAGCGGAAAAACGTCGCTATTAGAAAGCATCTATCTATTATCACGCGGCAAAAGTTTTCGCCATCATCAACCGAGGCATTATATTGAGCATGGTTTTAGCGATACCACGGTTTTTGCTAGGCTCAATCATGAGCAAACGGTCGCTATTGCCAAATCCCAAGACGCTACCACGCAATTGCGACTCAATGGTCAGTCACTTGTCACCCAAAGCCCACTTGCCCAGCTGCTACCCACCCTATTGCTTGAGCCTGTGAGCCTTGCACAGCTAGAGGATGGTAGTCAAGCAAGGCGTGAAATGCTAGATTGGTTAGGGTTTCACGTGGAACAGTCATTTCATCCCAATTGGCTGTCTTATCAGCGTCTATTAAAACAGCGCAATAGCTTATTAAAGCAAAATGTTGGTAACGTCTTATTAACCAGCCTGCAACAGCAAGAACTGTCAGCTTGGGATTACCAGCTAAGCCAACATGCAGAAAAAATTCACCAAGCCAGGACCCGCATCATTGAACAATGGCAGCCCCATTTTTTGGCGCAAGTGCAAATTTTTTTACCCCAATATGCCGAAAAATTACGATTGCGTTATACACCGGGATTTGATACTGAAGCTGGCTTAGCCATTACTTTAGCCAATCGTTTAGCGTCTGACATTGAGCTTGGCTATACGCGTATGGGATGCCATCGGGCTGATATCAATGTTGTGCTAGATTTAGTGCATACCGATGCAGCAGGGCATAAACACAAGCAGACATTGCTTGCCACCGATATGCTGTCCCGGGGTGAAAAAAAATTATTGGTCATGGCGCTTCGCTTATCGCAGTTGCCGTTACTCAATCAGGTCGATAAAGTACCTTTGGTATTGGTAGACGATATCACAGCAGAATTGGATAGTGACGCGCTTATGTTGTTATTAACTGGCTTAAAACAAGTTAATTCACAGCTGTTTATCACCAGTCTCACCCAAGATATCGTCGAGAGTATTCAAAAGATTTGGCGGGATAATATAAAACTGTTTCACGTGGAACAGGGAAGCGTTAGACAATTACCGCTTGAAGTACAAGCTATTAAAAACGACCTATAAAAACAAGTAACATTTTTAGGTGACTAAGTTTAGATGATTAAGTATTTTTTCAAACTGATGTAACTTAAACTCTCTTTTTTCTAGCCAAGCTAAATCACTATTTTGCCTCTCACAAGCGGGGATATTCAGTGACTTTTCCCCTAAAATTTGCTACAATAAACCCTTTATTTTTCACCAAAAAACTAAGAAAAAAATCAACGATTTTGACCATAAAATCGAGTATGTTCTGACGTTTTTGCCATGCAAAACCTATGGAGTCATCATGACTGATACATCTGCAAATGTAGCCGATCAGACACAACAATCTACTACCCAATCAAGTCATCAACAAAATAAAGCTTATGGTTCTGACAGTATCCGCGTACTTCGTGGCTTAGAAGCCGTGCGTGTACGCCCTGGTATGTACATTGGCGATACCGACGATGGCACAGGTTTGCATCATATGGTATTTGAAGTGGTGGATAACGCCATTGATGAAGCCTTGGCGGGTCACTGTGATCAAATTGACATCATCATCCACGAAGATGAATCGGTCAGCGTCAAAGACAATGGACGCGGTATTCCTGTCGATATTCACCCAGAAGAGGGGGTGTCAGCCGCGCAGGTTATCATGACGGTACTGCATGCGGGCGGTAAATTTGACGACAACAGTTATAAAGTCTCAGGTGGTTTGCACGGTGTCGGTGTGTCAGTGGTTAATGCGTTATCAAAAAAATTGGTGCTCGATATATGGCGTGACGGTTACCACTATAGCCAAACCTATGCTGATGGCGAGCCCGTAGCGCCTATCGAACAGCTTGAAGCCACCCAGCAAACAGGCACACAAGTACGTTTTTATCCAAGCGATGATATTTTTACAGGCACGATTTTTGATTTTGAAATTCTCGCCAAGCGCTTACGCGAATTGTCGTTTTTAAACTCGGGTGTACGCATTGTATTGACGGATGAGCGCGATGACAAACGCCATGAGTTTGAGCACGTTGGCGGTCTATCTGAGTTCGTTCATTACATCAATGCGGGCAAAACTGGGCTAAATGAGGTGTTTCATTTTACCAGTGAAGAAAATGACGGTATCAGTGTCGAAGTAGCATTGCAATGGACAGATAGCTACAACGAAAAAGTATTATGCTTTACCAATAATATCCCGCAAAAAGATGGCGGTACCCATCTTTCTGGTTTTCGTTCGGCATTAACGCGCTGCCTAAATAGCTATATGGATAGCGAAAACTTGATGAAAAAAGAAAAAGTTGCGGTAACAGGTGACGATGCGCGGGAAGGTTTAACCGCGATTATTTCTGTCAAAGTACCTGACCCAAAATTCTCAAGCCAGACCAAAGACAAACTGGTATCAAGTGAAGTCAAACCCGCGGTTGAATCAGCCATGCACGATAAGTTTAGCGCTTACTTGCTTGAAAATCCCAATGCTGCCAAAGGGATTGCTGGTAAAATCATCGATGCCGCCCGTGCGCGAGAAGCGGCGCGTAAAGCTCGTGAAATGACCCGCCGTAAAACGACACTTGATATCGCAGGTCTGCCCGGCAAACTTGCTGATTGCCAAGAAAAAGACCCTGCAATGTCAGAGCTGTACATTGTGGAAGGGGACTCGGCAGGCGGTTCTGCCAAACAAGGGCGTAACCGTAAAATGCAGGCGATTTTGCCGCTGAAAGGTAAAATTCTAAACGTAGAACGTGCACGTTTTGATAAGATGATATCGTCGCAAGAAGTGGGTACCTTGATTACCGCATTGGGTACAGGAATCGGACCTGATGAGTACAATCCCGACAAATTACGCTATCACAAAATTATCATCATGACCGATGCGGACGTGGATGGTTCACATATTCGCACCTTGCTACTGACGTTCTTTTTCCGTCAAACCCCAGAGCTATTAGAGCGTGGTCATATTTATATTGCGCAGCCACCGCTGTATAAAGTGAAAAAAGGTCGCCAAGAATTGTACCTCAAAGATGATGAAGCGTTAAAGGCCTATTTATTGTCGTCAACCATTGACGACACCCAGTTGCATTTGAGCGAAGGTACGCCTGCGGTCACAGGTCAAGCACTAGAAACCTTACTCAATGATTATAACCAAACTCAGACCATCAAAAACCGTTTGCAACTCAAATATCCAAGCGCCGTATTAGATGCGTTGGCAATCACCAGCAAACTTAGCATGCCAATGATTGAAGATGAAGCGCAAATGCGAAATTGGGTAGAAATGTTAGCGCAGAATCTAGCAGTGACGGCAGATGGATTGCACCCACAAATTGAATTAGAGCCCTTTAGCAAACAAGAAGGCGATCATCAAAAAACCTATTATCTACCGCGCGTGACGATTTTTATCCATCAGTTGCCACACGCGTACTTATTAGATACCGCATTTATTGGTTCAGGTGAGTATAACCGTTTGCATCGCTTGACCAGCCAATGGAAAGACATGTTGTCAGATACTGCTTATGTCGCAAAAGGTGACAAAAAATTGCCGATTAAAGACATGGCTTATCTATGGCAATTTATTATGAGCGATGCGCGCCGTGGTTTAGCGATTCAGCGCTATAAAGGGTTGGGGGAGATGAACGCTGATCAATTATGGGAAACCACGATGGATCCAGAAAATCGCCATATGCTAAAAGTCACCATTGAAGATGCGATTGCTGCTGACCATTTGTTCTCGTGTCTGATGGGGGATGACGTAGAGCCGCGTCGTGCCTTTATTGAGGAAAACGCGTTAACGGTGACCAACTTAGATATTTAGCCCGATTTTAGGGTCGTGTTTTAATACAATGGAAACCACCTTATGTTGTAGTAAGGTGGTTTTATTTCAGCTCGAGTTTTTAAAAGAGATATCACATGATTGCTTTATTACTGCTAGCGATAGCTTTATCGATGGATGCGTTTGCTGTGGCGATTGGATTAGGTGCCAAACACCGCCAAGATACGACCAAAATTGCGATTATGGCAGGCGTATACTTTGGCGTCTTTCAAGGTTTGATGCCTTTGATTGGTTATCTTGGTGGACGTTCAATCTTAGGATTTATCGCAAATTGGGCGCCTTGGATTGCGTGCATTATTTTGGTGGGGCTTGGTGGAAAAATGCTGTATGAAGCTTTATCTAGCGATGATGAAGATGCCACATCACAAAATTCAACCCCGCACAACATTGCTTTAGATATCGCCAATGATGCCAATGTTGTCATCACGCATAAAACCATGACTACTTTAGCGATTGCAACCAGTATTGATGCAATGGTAGCTGGATTTACCTTAAATTTAATCCCAGTTAATCCTTATGTATCCTGTGCAGTAATTGCCGTGGTAACAGGGATTTTTAGCTTTATTGGCGTATTTATGGGCAAGCAATCAGGTACGTGGCTAGAGAGTAAAGCTGAGATTTTTGGTGGGCTAGTGTTAATTGGTATTGGTATTAAAATGGTACTTTAATATGCCGGCTTTTTTGCTTTTCATTTTAACAGTTTACATAAAAAAGACTTTCAAATTAATGAAAGTCCTTTTTTTGTCAAGCTAACTTAATCGAAAGATTAACGCTTAATACGATACCATGCATCACGTGCTGCTAGGCGAGCTTGATCCCAAGTCAAACGTGAGCTACCTTTGAATTGTTCCCAATCATTGCGTAAGTCATTTTCAACACTTTCAAAGTCATTTGCTGTATTAAAATGATGACGTGCACGGTAACCATAATCATACGCTGGACGATAGTCGGTATCGTAATCATAGCCTTGGCTATAGTAAGTCGTCTTATTGTAGTTATTGCGCCAGTAGGTATCTTCTTCTGTATTACCTTCAAGCGTATTTGCTACGGCATTACCCGTGGCTGCACCTGCTACAGCACCAATGGCACCGCCAACCAATGAACCTACTGGACCACCTACTGCACCAATCGCTGCGCCTGTAGCGGCACCAGCTGCCATACCTGTACCACTGGCGACAGGGTTAGCTTCTTTACGCTGTTCACCTGCTTCAGTTGGGTTGACTGCTTCACCGACTTCATGACCTGCTGCACCACCAGCTACAGCGCCAATCGCCCCACCCACTAAGGTACCTACAGGACCCGCTACTGAACCAACGACCGCACCGGCTGCTGCGCCACCTAGTGCCCCAGAACCACTGGCAACTGGGTGAGGTTTTTCGTAGGCATCTTCTGCAGTAGTTGGGTTAACAGCCTCGCCCACTTCGTGTCCAGCTGCACTACCTGCTACCGCGCCGATAGCGCCACCCACTAAGGTACCAACAGGACCCGCCACCGAACCAACGACTGCACCTGCAGCGGCTCCACCTAATGCGCCTGTACCAGTAGCAACAGGATGAGCTTTTTCTTCGCCTTCTGCATAGCCATCTACCGTACGTAAACGTGGTGAATATTCTTGACTAGAAATACGAGCATCTGCTCTATCCCAACCATCACGAATCGCTTCTTTGGCATCTTGCCATGCAAGGCGTGAATTACCTTTTACTTCCTGCCAGCTACGTTCAAGGTCCGATTCCACACTGTCAAACGTTGTACCAGCTGGATATTTTACGCGGTTTGCATAGCCGACGGCATAAGCTGGTCGATAGTCATTGGTATAATCATAACCCTCTTTATAATAAGTTGTTCGTGAATAGGTATCGTTCCAATAAGCATCTTCAACGGTTGGGTCAATCGCTTCAGCTACGGCGTGACCTGCAACACCGCCAGCGATAGCGCCAATTGCGCCACCGATTAACATACCTAGTGGACCACCGATAGCACCAATGGCTGCACCTGCAGCAGCACCACCCATACTGCCTATTGCAGTACCGATTGGATGAGCTTTTTCTTCGCCTTCTGCATAACTATCTGCTGTACGTAAACGTGGTGAATATTCTTGACCAGAAATACGAGCATCTGCTCTATCCCAACCATCACGAATCGCTTCTTTGGCATCTTGCCATGCAAGACGTGAACTACCTTTTACTTCCTGCCAGCTACGTTCAAGGTCCGATTCCACACTGTCAAACGTTGTACCAGCTGGATATTTTACGCGGTTTGCATAGCCGACGGCATAAGCTGGTCGATAGTCATTGGTATAATCATAACCCTCTTTATAATAAGTTGTTCGTGAATAGGTATCGTTCCAATAAGCATCTTCAACGGTTGGGTCAATCGCTTCAGCTGCGGCGTGACCTGCAACACCGCCAGCGATAGCGCCAATTGCGCCACCGATTAATATACCTAGTGGACCACCGATAGCACCAATGGCTGCACCTGCAGCAGCACCACCCATACTGCCTATTGCAGTACCGATTGGATGTGAGCCTGGTTCACCAGTGATAGGGTCGCGGTTTAAGTCTGAATCATTAATATTATCTACCATGATGGTATCCTCATTTAAAGTTTTTTCATCCAAGCCATACGAGTGTTTAGAAAAAATTTTTAATATGGCTATTATTTTTATTGTCGTAAAACGATTAAAAGTGACGTTAACTTAAAATCAATAAATTAAAATCAATTTTTTCATCAATCCGTTTTCGGTTATTACCGTTTCATAATAATAAATTTTTGTATTTGCTGTATAGTATTATGATCAGTCTTTTTCGTAGAGTTTGGTAAACATAAAGCCTATTAGATGATGTTTGTGTAACAAAGACAATCAATTGGTGAAAGGGATACAAAAAAACGTAATTAAAGACCGTCGATTATAAAAATTTTTTAGGCAGAGTTTTTACTTAAAACAGTTATGTAGCTATTTTTCACCCTATAAAAATCAGCAAATAAAGCCGTTAATTGGTAGAATACCCATAAATTTTTGAAACCTGTTAGCATTGGTTCAATTAAGCTATTTATCCAAATTTAAAGAGGCTCGTATGTCAACATCCAACCACTCAATCAAACAAGACCGTATCTTGGTACTGGATTATGGTTCACAGTACAGTCAACTGATTGCGCGCCGCGTGCGCGAAGCAGGGGTATTCTGTGAAATGTACCCATACGATATCGACGCACAGCGCATTCACGACTTTGGTGCAAAAGGCGTTATTTTATCGGGCGGTCCAGAGAGCGTGTATGCAGAAAATAGCCCAAAAATTAATGAAGCGGTATTTGATATCAATGTGCCTGTACTAGGCATTTGCTATGGTATGCAGGCGATGGCAGATCGGTTTGGTGGCAAAATTGAAGCCAGTAGTCACCAAGAGTTTGGCGCTGCTATCATCGAAAAAACCGCTCAAGATAGCTTTTTTAAAGGCATTGAAGATGAGCCCAACAAATTACACGTTTGGATGAGTCATGGCGACAAAGTTGTTGAGTTACCTGCAGGCTTTGAAGTGACTGCGATAACGCCAAGCTGTCCAATTGCTGCGATGGCAAATGAAAGCAAGCATTATTATGGGGTGCAGTTTCATCCAGAAGTGACCCATACGCTGCAAGGTGAAGCATTGATTAGTCGATTTGTTCACCAAATCTGTGGCTGTGCCAATGCGTGGACGCCGGATAACATCATTGAGATGCGCGTGGCGCAGTTAAAAGAACAAATTGGCGATGAGCAAGTGTTGTTGGGGCTTTCGGGCGGCGTAGATAGCTCAGTGGTAGCCGCACTGCTTCACAAAGCGATTGGCGAGCAGCTAACTTGTGTGTTTGTTGATAATGGTTTGTTACGGCTACATGAAGGCGACCAAGTGATGCAAATCTTTGCTGAAAACATGGGCGTTAAAGTCATTCGCGTGGATGCCGAGGAACGTTTTTTGACCGCATTAGCCGGTGTTAGCGATCCAGAGGCCAAGCGTAAAATCATTGGCAAAACCTTTATCGATGTGTTTGCAGATACCGCACGTGAACTGTCGGGTGAGGGCAAAGGCATTCAATTCTTGGCACAAGGTACCATTTATCCCGATGTCATTGAATCGGCAAAAAGTCACCAAGGCAAAGCGCATGTCATCAAGTCGCACCACAATGTCGGTGGCTTGCCAGACGATTTGCAGTTCAAACTCGTTGAACCCTTACGTGACTTGTTTAAAGATGAAGTGCGTAAGCTCGGTGTGACATTAGGGCTACCTGCAAAAATGATTTATCGTCATCCCTTCCCGGGTCCAGGTCTAGGCGTGCGTATCTTGGGTGAAGTGAAAAAAGAATATGCCGACATTTTGCGTCAAGCCGATGCCATCTTTATGCAAGAGTTGGAAAAATCTGGTTGGTATGATAAAACCGCACAAGCGTTTGCGGTGTTCCAACCGGTAAAATCAGTGGGCGTGGTCGGTGATGGTCGCCGCTATGCGTGGGTGATTGCGTTACGAGCGGTTGAAACCATCGACTTTATGACAGCGCGTTTTGCGCGTTTACCGTATGATTTGATTGAAACAGTGTCCAATCGCATCATGAATGAAATCAAAGAGGTATCACGTGTGACCTACGATATCTCAAGTAAGCCACCAGCGACCATTGAATGGGAATAAAGCGACTAAAAAAGCTAATAAAAAAAGGCGATTGATTATCGCCTTTTTTATGGGTTTAAACCACCACCGATAGCGTTATCGAGTCTTGCTTTGACGTATCGCCAAGATAATCATTACCAATAAAATGCTAAAAAATCCCAAGGATAATTCTGGGATACTAAAGCCTAAAAATGTCCAATCAATCACCGCACACTCGCCAGAACCTTTAAATACTTCTTTAAGCACTTGGGCAATCGGCAACGTATCCATCCAATAGTCTAGCCCAGGACCACACGACGGGACTTGGTCAGGTGGCAGGTGTTGAATCCATACATGGCGAATCGCCACCGCAATTGACCACAAAATGCCAAGCAGCGCGCCACCCATCAACAAAATCTTTGCCCAAACTTGTTTTGGATTGAGCAAAAAGGCAATAAATGCAAAAATCCCCATCACAATCAAACCCACTCGCTGAAAGATACACAGCGGACACGGGTCTAATTTTACCACCCCTTGCAAATAAAAATAGGCGAAACTCATGCCAATAATGCTGGCTAACGTCAATAATCCTGCCAGTCCCCGATAACTTAACAAGCTGTGGGTCAATGAAGCATTACGCATAAAAAAACCATCAAACAATTTAGTGAAAAAGAATAAGCCAAACCATAGCGCTTAGAATCTTAGAAATCTAACCCTACAAAATAATCAGCCCAACAATACCTGCTAACTAGCACCTGATTACTAGCACTTGCTAACTAGCGAAATTGACTCACATAGGCATAAAAATCTTGTGTGTCATTCTGCTCGATATCGGCTTGCTCACGCACAGAGTCTTTGGCAAGCTGCTCAAAGTAAGTCATTTGTTCAGGGACCAATCCTTGATGTCTTAAGCGATTGGCATGCATTTGTGCCAGTGACTTACCAAACTGCCAGCTACTATCAAAGCGTTCGGTATCAGCTAATACTTGCGCTGATAGGGTATTGTCGGGATTTTGCGCTTTTGCCATCATCGATTGCCACGCGTTGCGGTAATCATTGCTACCATAAGTAACATCCATGAGTTCTGATAGCTTACGCATATTTAGCAAATGCTGTACTAGCCAGTCTTTAAATGCGACTTGCCCCGCCATTGTATCAATCGTTAAGTTTGGCTCGCGCCCTTGATTGACAATTTTTTCTTGGTTTTGAGCAAGTAGGGCATCTTCCTCGGGCAATAAGTCAGGACTATCTAGCAATAGGCAGTACAAGGCTAAAATTTCCATAAAACAGGCGGTATTTAAGCTGATACCGATTTCGCTGTACGGATCTAAGTCAATCGCTCGGAGTTCCACATAAGCGATACCGCGCTTGGCTAAGGCATCACTGGGGTTTTCACCAGGTTGGGTGATTTGTTTGGGTCGAATCGGGCTGTAGTACTCGTTTTCAATCTGTAAAATATGGTCATTGATTTGAATGGGATAGCCATTGTCATCATCGAGTCCCAACGCGGTAAAATTAGGATGCGGCGTGTGGATGGCATTACGCAAACCTGCGACATATTCATCAAGACTGTTGTAGCGGATATCTAAATCATCTTGTACGCTATTTTGGTAACCCAGTTTGCCCATACGCAGAGAGGTAGCATTGGGTAAATAGTAGGTTGATGCGTTCATTGGCTTTAGCGGATGCTCGCGATCCTTTAAAAAACACGCGCACACGGCAGGACTTGCACCCACCAAATACAGCACCATACCACTTAGACGCTTAAAGTTACGAATCAGACCCAAATATTTTTCATTTTTAAATTCAGTTAATGACTGGGTGTCACCTATCTGCTGTTGCCAAGCGGTGAATAAATTATCACCAAATGATAAATTATAATGCAATCCAGCAATGGTCTGCATACGGCGACCATAGCGAATGCCTAGACCGTGACGATATAGGGTTTTTAATCTACCTAAGTTTGAAGTGCCATAGTCGGCCAGCAAAATATCTTCATCGCCCGAAATCATACAAGGCATCGACATCGACCAAAACAGCTCGTCATCGGTCAAAGCATTTTGTACCACAATATGCAAATCACGCAACATATCAAGCGCTTCTTTCACCGTGGGTTTTGGCTCAGTAATTAGCTCTAACAAGCTTTCGGCATAGTCAGTAGTGATAAAAGGGTGAGTGAGTTTTGAGCCAAGCTTTGCTGGATGTGGGGTAGTGGCGATATATCCCTCAGGGCTCATACGTAAGCCTTCTTTTTCGATACCCCGTAGCATGCCATGAATGTTTTCAGCGGTCAGCCAAGTAGGTAGCTGCAAAGAAGTACAAGTTTGAGGCGCTTGGGTCATAGTTATCCTAAAATTATTTTTAATTGTGTGAAATTATGCCACCAAATTTATGCAAACACTATCAAAATATCGTGATGACGACATTACCAATTGCGATAATCGCCAAACGTAAAAACCCACAGTAAATACTGTGGGTATGATAAAAACTATCCCATTATTTGATTAAGCGATAATTTTCACCTGACATCTGTCACTTTTAATCAAAAAGCCATTAAGAGAAATCTAATTCAGTCTCAAACCCTTTTAATTCATGACGCGCCATGGCTAGGTTTGATTTTTGGCGATCAAGTACTAGGTACAAAAATAGGTTTTCGTTACGGACTAGCGGACGAATTAAGTGATATTGTTTACTTAATGTGATTAGGATATCTTCGATATTCTCGTTAAGACCTAATGCTTTAGAAGTTTTACGTTTTGCACGTACCACTTCAGTGTTACCCGCTGCTGCAACTTCAAGGTCGATACCATTACCGGTTGAGGCAAGTGCTAGACCTGATTCGCTGTCAACCAATGCAGCTGCAATGAAACCGTCGATGTTACTGAGTGAGTCTAAAGATAATTTAGCCATGATAAGCTCCTTGGTGTTATTAAATTAATAATAAAGATTGCTTATTAATAATTGCTTAGCTAACAAACTTAAATCATTAACACATTTAACATTAAGTAATTAACAAGAATAAATTAATATCAACCTATATTAGGGTAGTTGATGATAACACGGTTAAGTGTCAGCACGCTGTTGATGGAAGCATTATTACGGATAAAGGCTAATGACTCAAATCAAATCTGATAAACGCTGAAAAAATGTAGATGATTTTGTTCAAAGGTAACAAATACAGGATAAACGAAAATTAAAAGGCTAAACTTAACAGTTACTGGCTATATTTAAGCCATAATTTAAGCTAAAGCCTTTTAATCATTCAAACAAACTAGGTAAAGAATCCCAGTAAAATTAGCCAGTAAAGCTAGATAGAAAATGACGAACCACAACCACAAGTCGTGGTGGCGTTTGGATTGTTGACGGTAAAACGCGACCCTTCTAATCCTTCCACATAATCAATGGTTGAGCCATGTAGATATTGGTAGCTCAAACTATCCACGACCAATGCTACGTCATCGTTGCTAAAGGTAGCATCATCATCGCCCAAGTTCTCTTCAAAATTAAAACCATACGAAAAACCCGAACAGCCACCACCCGTCACATATACTCGCAGCATCAAGTCGTTATTGCCTTCTGAATCACGTAGGTTACGCACTTTTTTGGCAGCATTATCGGTTAAAGTCACGCCATCAACCATACTATCAGTTACGGTATCACTCATCTGGGTATTCCTTATAAAAACTTTTTTCTTATTATGGGGTGCTTGCTTTATACTATCAAGAATTTTTCCCATTTAATTTTAGTCAAATTTTTTGAGTTTTGAGCCGATTATGATAGAACTAAAAGATGCCAGTATTCGCCGTGATGGGCGGGTATTATTCAAAGATGTTAATTTGCAAATCCATCCAGGTTGGAAAATCGGGTTAACAGGCAACAATGGCACAGGTAAATCCAGTTTTTTTGCGACGCTATTGACCCAAAAAGGCGAAGGCGAATTGGCACTCGACACAGGCAGTCTATCGGTTCCAAGCAGTTGGCAAATCGGTCATATGGCGCAAGAGATTGAAAGCAATGACCAGTCGGCGATAGATTTTGTGTTGAGTGGCGACAAAGAATACTTTGAGCTGCAAGATAAGATTAACCATCCAGATACTTTGTCAGAAGATGAGCTTGCCCATGTGCACGCGCGCTTTGATGATATCCATGGTTATAGTACCCCTGCAAAAGCGTCTCAAATCATGATAGGACTTGGGTTTAATGTCGCCCAAGAAAGCCAATCTGTGAGTAGTTTTTCAGGGGGCTGGCGTATGCGCTTAAACCTTGCCAAAACCTTAATGAGCCGAGCGGATTTATTGCTGCTTGATGAACCGACCAATCACTTGGATTTGGATGCCATCTTGTGGCTTGAAGAATGGCTCAAAGCCTATGACGGCACGCTACTCATGATTTCGCATGACCAAGCGTTTTTGGATAATGTAGTGAGCAATATCTTGCACATTGAAAACCAACAAATGACCCTTTATACAGGCAATTATAGCACCTTTGTGCGTACCCGCAGTGAACGCCTAGCCCAGCAGCAGCAACAGTTTGAAAAACAACAAGAAACCCGTGCGCACCTTGAAGATTTTATCCGCCGTTTTAAAGCCAAAGCCTCCAAAGCCAAACAAGCGCAAGCCCGTGTCAAACAGCTGGAACGGATGACCGAGCTAGCGCCTATCATGGCGGACAATCCGTTTCAATTTCGGTTCAAATCCCCTGTGCAATTAACATCGCCATTATTGGTGCTAGACAATGCCAGTGTGGGTTACAATGGTGTAGCACTCATCGAGAACATTCGCCTACAAATTACCCCTGACAGCCGCATCGGTCTGCTAGGGATGAATGGCGCAGGCAAATCAACGGTCATTAAAGGCTTGGTGGGTGAGTTGCCTATCTTATCTGGGACGCGTAAAGCCGCGGATAGTTCGGTACTAGGGTATTTTAACCAACACCAGATGGATAGCCTCGATGGCGAAGCATCACCCATGTTGATGCTACAGCGTCTCGCAGGCAAAACCTCAGACGCTGATTTACGCGCGTTTTTAGGGAGTTTTGACTTTCGCGGTGAGCGCATTGATACCAAAAGCAAGTTATTCTCTGGCGGTGAGCGGGCAAGACTCACCCTTGCGCTCATCGTATGGCAGCGTCCCAATGTTTTGGTACTCGACGAGCCGACCAACCACCTAGATTTGGAGATGCGGCAAGCATTGAGCATGGCTTTGCAAGAGTTTGAAGGGGCGGTCATTCTGGTGTCACATGACCGAGAAATGATAGCCAATGTTTGCGATGAGCTATATTTGGTGCATGACGGGCAATGTAACATCTTTGACAATGACATCGCTTATTATAGTCAGTGGTTATCACAGACCCGCAAACAGCAAGCCAAACAAGCGAGCGATAATAAAAAGCTCGAAGACAAAAAATTAGCGGACTATAAAACAGATGTTTCACGTGAAACACCTAACGTGCCCAATGCGTTATCCA
The DNA here is from genome assembly GCA_016888885.1 of Faucicola osloensis. Lineage (GTDB taxonomy): Bacteria > Pseudomonadota > Gammaproteobacteria > Pseudomonadales > Moraxellaceae > Faucicola. The sequence goes on along the minus strand of CP069437.1, from coordinate 1,660,195 downwards.
AAGAAGAACAACGCAAAAAATCCGCTGAACAGCGTAAACTCACCGCGCCTATCCGTAAAAAAATCGAAAACGAGGAAAAGCAACTAGAAAAATTCATGGCGCAGCTGGGTGAGATTGAAGAAAAGCTGGGTGATGCAGGTCTGTATGATGATAGCCGAAAAGCGGATTTGTTAACGTTGCTCGATGAGCAGACGGCATTAAAAAGTGACATTGAAGCAGTCGAAGAGCAGGTGATGAATTTGATGATGGCGCTTGAAGATATCGAAAATAATTTTAACTAGCCAATAAAAAAGACAGCCTAGACTGTCTTTTTGAGACCTTTGCACGAAACAGCCCCTTTGCTCGAGGCATACCACCAAACCGAAAAAAAACAAAGAATGGCAATGAAATAAGCAAAACAATGGCTAAATCATGGATAAAATCTCCAAATGGTTGTTAAATTTGTGTCTATTGGCTGAGCTTACTAACCAACAGACACAATAACCCTAGGCGAGTCCGTATTTTCGTTTCAAGCTTAGGGCAGTTTTTAAATTATGCACCATGCTTGCAAGCAAAGTGCTGGTATGAAATTGCATTAACCCTAAATGACGAGCTTTGCTCATCCCATAATGCAGTTTAAAATGTCCAAAGACCCGCTCAACGGTATTTCTAGTTTGGCTCTTTTGGGTATTATTGCGTTTTTGCTGTTCGGTTAAGGGTGTATTGCGCCATGCTCTATCATGAATATGATTTTTTATCGGTGGTTCATGCTCGGCAAGGTAGTCATCATGGGCTTGGCTTTTATACGCACTGTCAGCATACACGGCTGATTCATCATCTGTTAACAGCGTGGTAAAACATTGGGAATCATGGACATTGGCAGGGGTAGTTTCAACCTTTTTGACAAAGCTGTCTTCATCACAGTTGAGATGAATTTTAAAGCCGTAGGTGGTTTTTACTTTACCTGTACTGTCTTTTTTACTGACATAGGCGGCTTCGTTATCTTGGGTATTGTCGGTGTGTTTGCCTTTCTTAGGTCGTTTGTTTTTAGCTTCAACGATACTGGCATCGATGATGCTGACACTGCACGCTTTGATAAAAATGTTTTGTTGGGCTAGTTGCTCATTGATTTGGTTGAACAATGGTTCAATCAGTCTAAGCTCACCTAGGTGTTTGTGATATCGCCAAATGGTGCTATGGTCGGGTACATCATCCGTTAATGATAGGCCAACAAAGCGACGAAATAGTAAGTCTCGTGCCAGTTGTTTTTCCATGGCTGGATCCGATAGGTTATAGAGTTTTTGTAAGAGTAATACTTTAAACATGATGACAGGGTGAAAGGCAGATTCCCCACGCTCACTGCTATGAACGTGGCGTAAGGTTTGCTCGATAGTTTGCCAGTCAATTAGGTTGTGTAGTTCATCTAATTCTTCGATGGCTTTGTGAGCGTTAATGAGACTGTCTGCTAGGGAGAGTTGCCCTGTTTGTTTCCATGCCATAATCGTGTCTTTTGCTAGGTGATTGATTTTATTGTATTATACCAATTTAATGAACTTTTGTGTGTTTATTCGTGCAAAGGTTTCTTTTTTTATTTAATCAAACATTATTTTGCATCAGCAAAATATTTTTGTAAGTCATCATTACCACCGATGTGTTTGCCACCGATAAACACCTGTGGGGTAGTTTCACGACCAGTAATGGCTCGCACTGAGGTAATAGTAGCGTCTTTACCAAGTACAATTTCTTCAAACTGGAAGGCTTTTTGTATTAACGTTTCTTTGGCTTTGGCACAATGTGGGCAACCAGGCTTGGTAAAAATTGAGACAGAGGGTTTGTCTTGCCAGTTTGGATCAATGTATTTAATCATGGTATCAGCATCTGATACTTCGTATGGGTCATCACTACCGCTGTCTTGGGGTTCATCAAAGATTTTGACGATTTTACCATCATCGACCAGCATCGAATAACGCCACGAACGTTTGCCAAACCCAATTGCTGAGTCATCAATTAAGCGTCCCATCGCTTCAGCAAACTCACCGTTACCATCTGGAATCATGGTCACATTGCTACAGTCTTGGTCTTTTGCCCAAGCATTCATAACAAAGGTATCATTGACCGAGACACACACGATGTCATCAACGCCTAGTTTGGCAAATTCAGTTGCCAATTCATTGTAGCGGGGTAAATGCAGTGATGAACACGTTGGTGTAAACGCCCCTGGTAAGGCGAACAATACGACTTTTTTGCCTTTGAATAATTCATCCGTGGTAACATCCACCCATTTGCCTTGCTGCTGGGTATGAAAAGTCACGCTTGGCACTTGTTTGCCAGTCATATCGATAAACGCCATGTCCTACTCCTTATTATGGTAAATTGTTATACGACATTTTTTAGTAAATGACCTATTTGCTTAATCATTATACAAACAAATAAGGTAAAAAACTGTAATCAGCGTTATTAAAAAGTTAATCATTTTAATAAGTATTTTAAATCATTATATAGTTTATGATTTATTTTATATGATTAACTTGGGTAAAAACAGCTAGTCAATTGTTAAAAATCGACAAAATCAGTTATCATAGGGCAGATTTTTTAGATTTTATTCAATAAATTTGATAAGGAAAACCTCATGCCATCATTTGACGTGGTTTCAGAATTACAATTATTTGAAGTTAAACATGCCGTACAAAATACCGAGAAAGAAATCGCCACCCGGTTTGATTTTAAAGGCAGCGATATTAAAGTCGAACTGAATGAAAAAGACAAAAAAATCACCCTCACCGCAGACAATGAGTTGCAGATGGAAAACGTGTATGCCATGCTTGAGAAAAACATGATAAAACGTGGGGTGGATTTGCAGTCGCTTGACCCACAGGATAATCAAGGCTCGGGCAAACAAATGAAAAAGGTGGTCAATCTCAAAGATGGACTTGATGGCGATACTGCCAAAAAAATCAGTAAGGCATTAAAAGAGTCGGATTTGAAAGTATCGGCAGCGATTCAAGGCGATAAAGTACGAGTCAATGATAAGAAAAAAGACACGCTACAGCAAGCGATGGCGTTTTTGAAAGAAAAGCAATTTGGCGTGCCGCTGCAATTTAATAATTTTAAAGACTAACACGCAAAAATTAGCACGCAAAAATTAGTACAAAAAAACTGGCATAAAAAAAGCCCTTGTTTCAAACAGGGCTTTTATTTTTACAGGTTGCTATCAAAGGCTTTCTTTGGTAGATGGCAATCTATCGAGTGCGCGTTCATCATATTCCACCGCCATCCGCAGCGCACGAGCAAACGCCTTAAACGTACTTTCAATTTGGTGATGGCTGTTTTTGCCTTTCAAGTTATCCAAATGAATAGTTATCATGGCATGATTGACAAAGCCATAGAAAAATTCACTGAACAAATCCACATCAAACCCACCAATCATCGCACGGGTAAACGGGATATCCATGTGCAGTCCAGGGCGACCTGAAATATCCACTACCGCACGGCTAAGGCTTTCATCGAGTGGGGCATAAAAATGTCCATAACGCACGATGCCTTTTTTGTCACCAATCGCTTGTTTGAAGGCTTGACCTAGCGTGATACCGACATCTTCGACGCTATGATGGTCGTCAATGTGGGTGTCACCGTTACAGGTGATATCCATGTCAATTAAGCCATGTCGTTTGATTTGGTCAAGCATATGGTCAAGAAATGGCACGCCCGTGTCAATGCTGCCTTGACCGGTACCGTCAAGGTTAATAGACACGGTGATTTGGGTTTCAGCGGTATTTCGTGTGACGGTGGCGATACGCGATGGGCGAGTGGTCATGGTTTTCCCTTACAGTTAAAAATCACAGTCTTTTATGTTCAGCATCTTTTTCACGTTGTTTGACAACTTTACGCACTTTATCACGCGCACGGTCTTGTTTGAGCTTGGATAGATAATCCACAAAAACTTTACCATTTAAGTGGTCAATTTCATGTTGGATACATACGGCAAGTAGGCCTTGTGCTTCTTCAACAAACGGGTTGCCCTGCGCGTCGACAGCCTCAATTCTGACATGTTTGGGTCTATCGACTTTGTCATAATACTCTGGCACAGACAAACACCCTTCTTCGTAGCTATATAATTCATCGGCTAACGGGGTGATAACAGGGTTGATAAACACCCGAGGCTGGCTGCCATCTTCAGATAAGTCCATCACCACCAATTGAATGTGCTCATCCACTTGTGTCGCCGCCAGACCAATACCTTTGGCGGCATACATGGTTTCAAACATATCATCAATCAAGGTTTTTAGATCATCATCAAAGTGGGTGACAGGCTTGGCAAGGGTACGAAGTCTCGGATCTGGGTAATTTAAAATGGTACGTAAAGTCATAATCTATCAACTGTTAATAAGGCAAATAATAAGGCAAAAATTCTCTAAAAAAATTGGCATAGGGTAACGCAAACGCTAAAGTTTGGCTACTATAACTTATATAGGTGCAAACCAATCGCTTCACAATAGCAAATAATCAATGATAATGATTGAGTGATTAAAATCCACCAAAACCAAATCATTTAAAAAAACGGTTTAAAGAGAAAATTTCTGAAGCCCCAATTATTTTATGCTATGCTAACCAAAATTTACATAGTGCAAATTATGGGTGATTTTGCGACACATAACACAACAGTTAACTATGATTTTTATAAGTAATGGTAAAGCGTATGCCATTTAAAGCGTTAAGCCGTTAACCTTGAGCATTGGGCTATGACAAACTATAACACCACGACAATGAAAAAATTATCCTTCGCTTTGTTGGCAACCTTAGGTATGACAGTGACTTCAGTGGCTGCTGCTAACAACCCGCCGCCTCGTATCAAAGCCGATGCGCCCAACCGTTATGTGGTAAAAAAAGGTGATACGCTTTGGGATATCTCCGGCAAATTCTTAGAAAGTCCGTGGCGCTGGAAAGAAATTTGGGCGACCAATAAGCATATTCGTAATCCGCATCTGATTTATCCAAAAGATGTGATTATCTTATGTGTGATTAAAGGGCAAAAATTGGTCGGTGTAGATACGGGTGAAGGCTGTGCAGGCGTTGAAAAAGCCATGAGCGCGCCAGTCACCACAACCACAGTGGTAAGTGCCGCAGGTAGCATCGCTGCGATTCCTTTGACTGCCATTGAAACATGGCTTGAGCGCAATATCATCGTATCGCCTGATGACTTTAAAACTACCCCCTATGTGCTTGCTTCAAAAGATAAAAACATTATCACAGGTGTCGGCAACAAAATCTATGCCAAAGGCGTGCCACTCATTGTGGGACAACGCTATGGCGTGTACCGTGAGGGCGAACCGTATGTTGACCCAGTGACCCGTAAAGTCATCGGTCTTGAAGTCACCCAAGTTGCCGCAGGTATCGTCACTAGCGTAGCATCAAACGGTGTTTCTAGTATCGAGCTTAAAAAATCGTATGGTCAAGAAGTGCGCGAAGGTGACCGTGTATTTGTCGAAGTCGGTCAGTACTTGCCACCCGCTTTTTATCCAAAACCTGCCAGCGTTACTCGTGGCGGTCGCGTGATTCGTATTTTAAATTCCATTAGTAGTGCGGGTCGAGATGGGGTGATTGCCATTAATTTGGGTACCAGCCAAGGCGCTGAGCCAGGCGATGTGTTGACGGTTTATCAAAAAGGCGCTTTAGTGTTGGACGACTATTCATCCGTGAAAGGTGGGGCAGTACGATTGCCAAGTGAGCAAATCGGTCATGTCATGGTATTTAAAGCATTTAACGATATTAGCTACGCTTATGTACTCGATGCAGAATCACCGATTCATGAGCAAGATTTTTTATTGCCTGCGGTCGGCAACTAACGCTTTCGCTTACTTTTGCTTGCCTGCCCTTGCTTATGCTTGATGGGTAAGCGATTGTTCAAAAGCCAGTCACCTTGACTGGCTTTGCTGTCTTTAAAGTTTTTATGGTGAGAAAAATTTATAATAGCAAACATTCATAAGCCCTATACATGCCTAAGGAATATACGTGATGCAGGATTATCAGCCTAACTTAAACCCGGCGCAGCAGGCTGCCTTATTGTTATGGCATTTAGTGAACTTATCGGTGCCGGTTTATAACAAGCTTGTAGCGCGTTTTGGTAGCGCTGAACAAGCCATTCAAGCCAAGCTGGCAGACTGGCAAGCGCTGGGCTTGCATGATAATCACCACAAACGTTTTGCTGAGTTTATCAGCGCCAGTCGAACCAGCCAGTTTTTGCATGATACGCTATTAGAACTATCACAAGGGCAGTATGGAGTGGTGTTTGATAATGATCCTTTATATCCGTCGCAGTTAAAAAACATCTATGACCCACCCCCTTTGCTATTGTATCAAGGCAACTTATCTGCCTTAAGCCAACCACAATTGGCGATCGTTGGAAGTCGTAAACCTAGCCCGCATGCCGAAAAAATTGCCTTTGATATGGCGCAATATTTGGCGCACGAAGGCTTATGGATCACCAGTGGCATGGCAGAAGGCATTGACAAACAAGCGCATTTAGGTGCGTTAAGTCTACAGATGACGGGTACACAAGGTGGTACTATTGCGGTACTGGGCAATGGTATTAAACATTGTTATCCAAAAAATCACGCCAGTCTTAAAGCCCATATTATTGCGTCAGGTGGCTGCGTCATTAGTGAATTATTGCCCGATATGCCGAGCAATCGTTACCATTTTCCAAGGCGCAATCGTCTCGTCGCTGGGCTAAGTTTGGCAACTTTGGTTGTAGAAGCCGCTGCAAAAAGCGGCTCGCTCATCACGGCCAGAGAAGCCAACGAGCAAGGCAAACAAGTTTTTGCTATTCCTAGTCATATTGACAACCTCAACGCCAAAGGTTGCCACCAATTGATTCGTGAGGGTGCGACCTTAGTCGATCATCCATCACAAATTTTGGAAGATTTATCAATTTTTAAATCGCCGCTTGTCAAAGCCGCTGAGGTTGAACCAGCGCCAATAGTTGCACAGTCAGTCATCAGTAGCCCTCAATTACCGTCCGAATCAGCATCAAATACCCAGCCGCACCAAGCGCCATTGGCGATGGATGTGGCGCCGCATTTGCAGACACTACTTAATCAACTCGATTGGGTAGGGCAAGATTTAGACAACTTGGTCGATAAAACCCGTACCGATATTGCGACACTTATGGGCTGGCTGATTGAGCTTGAGCTAATGGGACTGGTGATGCAGCGCGGCGGTCTATATATGCGCTGCCGCCCTTAATTTTGATAAGCCACAAGCAAAAAAAACTACCAAATAATCGAGGTATATAATGCAATTTAATGACACCCAGCTCGATGCAGTTCAGCAATTTTTACAAGCCGGCAATCTACTGGCTTATCCAACCGAAGCGGTGTGGGGAATCGGCTGTGACCCGTTTAACGAAATAGCAGTGAAACGGATTTTAGCGATTAAACAACGTCCAATCGAAAAAGGCATGATTGTTATTACAGGCGATATCGCCCATATTCAGCCATTCTTGCAGCCGTTACCACAGAGAGTAGTTGATAGCATTGCGGCAAGTTGGCAGTCTAGCGATGCACAAGCCACCACTTGGTTGTTACCGATTCCTGCATTATTGCAAGGCAAAATCCCCGACTGGGTCACAGGTGGACGAGATAGCTTAGCCATACGAGTGATTAGCCATCCGATGATTGCCAAACTATGCAATCACATCGCCCACGCAGACAACAATAACCCGTTTGGATTTTTGGTATCCACGAGTTGTAACCTATCGGGTTTAACGCCTGCTACTGATTTCGCAGCTGCTTATCATTACTTCGGTGATGCCATCGGTTATTTACTCGGCGACACCCTTGGATTTGTTCGGCCTAGCCAAATTTTTGATGCATTAACCCAACAACAAGTACGCGCTTAACACCTTGTTTTTGGCAATTTTTATCTTCTCATGTCATAAATACGCAAATTTAGTGTGGATTTCATAGGAAAAACGCCATTTTGACCCGCAAATAATGCTATTTACTCTTGAAATCAATGGGATTCACCATTATCATCAAAGTTAATAACCTTAACCGTTGTAACGTGTAACGGTTACCTTGGTGACGGTTACTTTGATAAAAGGAGTGATAATCGATGAATTCAACTAATAATAACCAAAATACGCAACCGCATAACCAAACTGACGCCGTCTCAACGGAGTTAAAAGATGACATGGAACAGTTTGAGCCAAGTAACGAGCAAAAAACCATTCCTAGCGACATCAATTTGAGCGCCTACGAGCAGCGTATTGCCGAGCTTGAAGGTCAAGTCAAAGAAGCCAAAGAAGCCCATGCCCGTGCCAATGCTGACGCCTACAATGCGCGCAACCGGATGGAGCAAGAAACCGAAAAAACCAAAAAATTTGCTTTAGAAAAATTTGCCAAAGACCTATTAGACATTGTTGATAACCTTGAACGTGCAATTGAAAGTAGCCAATCTGACAATGATCCCGTGTTTGAAGGCGTCAAACTTACTCACAAATCGCTGATTGCGGTGTTAGAAAGATACGGCGTTAGAGTGGTTAACCCCCAAGGCGAAACATTTAATGCCGACCTGCACGAAGCCGTGGGTATCGACCCAGAAGCGAGCGCCAACCAAGTAGGTCAAGTACTACAAAAAGGTTATACGCTACATGAGCGTTTATTGCGTCCAGCCATGGTTCGCGTAGGTAGCTAGTAAGTAAGTAAGTAAGTAGTAAACAACGGATTGGCCGATTGGTAACAGGCGTAACAAAAAACTTTTGCTAACTGCTTGAAAAAAACCATCGTTAACCCGATATAAAAATACAAGACAGCGTGGTGCTCATCACCACTTACCATCAAAATAAAAATTGGAGAATTTAATTATGGCTAAAATTATTGGTATTGACTTAGGTACAACCAATTCATGTGTTGCAGTGATGGAAGGTGACAAAGTTAAAGTCATCGAAAATGCTGAAGGCGCACGTACCACCCCATCAGTCGTTGCTTATAAAGATGACGGCGAAATCTTAGTGGGTCAAGCAGCCAAACGCCAAGCGGTAACCAACCCACAAAATACCTTATTTGCTATCAAGCGTTTGATTGGTCGCAAGTTTGAAGACAAAGTCGTGCAAAAAGACATCGCCATGGTGCCATATAAAATTGTCAAAGCTGACAATGGCGATGCCTGGGTTGAGGTTAACGGTAAAAAATTAGCGCCACCACAAATCTCTGCTGAAATTTTGAAAAAAATGAAAAAAACTGCAGAAGATTATCTAGGTGAAAACGTCACTGAAGCGGTAGTAACGGTACCTGCTTATTTTAATGACAGCCAACGTCAAGCCACTAAAGACGCAGGTAAAATCGCAGGTCTTGATGTCAAACGTATTATCAACGAACCTACAGCGGCAGCTTTAGCCTACGGTTTGGACAAAAAAGGCGGGCCAGACCGTAAGATTGCGGTTTATGACTTAGGTGGTGGTACATTCGATATTTCAATCATTGAAATCGCAGACGTTGATGGCGAGCAGCAATTTGAAGTACTTTCAACCAATGGTGACACCTTCTTAGGTGGTGAAGACTTTGACTTAGCCTTAATCGACTACTTGGTTGAAGAATTCAAAAAAGAAAACGGTGTGAACCTAAAAGGTGACCCGCTAGCAATGCAGCGCCTAAAAGAAGCGGCAGAGAAAGCTAAAATCGAACTTTCTAGCTCACAAAGCACGGATATTAATTTACCGTACATCACGGCAGATGCGACAGGTCCAAAACACTTAGTGGTAAACGTAACCCGTGCCAAGTTAGAAAGTTTAACTGAAGCGCTGGTCAACCGTACCATTGAGCCTTGTAAAATCGCACTGAGTGACGCCGGCTTAAAAGCGTCTGATATTGATGACGTTATCTTGGTAGGTGGTCAAAGCCGTATGCCACTGGTACAACAACGTGTTCAAGAATTCTTCGGCAAAGAGCCACGTAAAGATGTGAACCCTGACGAAGCCGTAGCGATAGGTGCAGCAATTCAAGGTGCGGTACTGTCGGGCGATAAAACTGACGTACTACTGCTTGATGTGACACCGTTAACGCTAGGTATCGAAACCATGGGCGGCGTGTTAACACCAATCATTGAGAAAAACACCATGATTCCAACCAAGAAATCACAAGTGTTTTCTACAGCGGATGACAACCAACCTGCGGTAACTATTCAGGTGTACCAAGGTGAGCGTAAAATTGCCGCACAAAACAAATTGCTTGGACGTTTCGATTTGACCGATATTCCACCAGCACCGCGTGGCGTACCGCAAATTGAAGTTACCTTTGACATCAACGCTGATGGCATCATGAATATCTCAGCTAAAGACAAAGGGACTGGTAAAGCACAAAGTATCCAAATCAAAGCCGACTCTGGTCTATCAGATGCTGAAATTGAGCAAATGATTCGTGATGCTGAAGCCCATGCCGCTGAAGATGCCAAATTTGCTGAACTTGCGCAAGTACGTAACGAAGCAGATGGCCGTATTCATGGCGTACAAAAAGCCATGAAAGATGCCGCTGACAAAGTGACCGATAGCGACAAAGCCGCAGTAGAAGAAGCTATCAAAGCGCTAGAATTGGCGGTAAAAGAAGATAATCTAGATGACATCAAGTCAAAACTTGAAGCCCTAGACAATGCCTTCTTACCGGTTAGTCAAAAAATTTACGCTGATGCAGGCGCGACTGCAGGAGCAGGTGATGCACAGCCACAACAAACCCAGCAAGATGATGGGGTTGTCGATGCAGAATTCACCGAAGTAAAAGATGACAACAAATAATCATTTAACCGGTTAAAGCATCAATAAAATACCGCCTTACGGCGGTATTTTTTATTTTATTTGAAAATTTTAAAAAAAAGGTGTTGACATCCATTTATATTCACGTATAATACGCACTCACTGGCAGCGACTACAGCCACAAACTGTAGTAAAAACAACAACTTAAATTAATATAGATTATAAGTTGAGCGGTCATAAAAAATTAAAGAAAAAAGTTATTAACAACACAAAATAAGCTGTTAAAATAGCGACCTTCTTAACGACATCAGCCGATGATGTTGTGAACTAAATAACAACAAACACAAGAACAACTTGTGTGGATTTTCACTTAGGGCGATAAAATTAAGACTTTAATTAATTGTATTGTCAGAGTGAAGATACTCGTAAGTTTATTTGAGCAAAGACAGTATAAATAATTGAGTCAACAAATTAAATCTATTGACATCGCATAGCGATGACAATAGATAGAAAGATTAAACTGAAGAGTTTGATCATGGCTCAGATTGAACGCTGGCGGCAGGCTTAACACATGCAAGTCGAACGATGAAACTCTAGCTTGCTAGAGAAGATTAGTGGCGGACGGGTGAGTAACATTTAGGAATCTGCCTAGTAGTGGGGGATAGCTCGGGGAAACTCGAATTAATACCGCATACGACCTACGGGTGAAAGGGGGCGCAAGCTCTTGCTATTAGATGAGCCTAAATCAGATTAGCTAGTTGGTGGGGTAAAGGCCCACCAAGGCGACGATCTGTAACTGGTCTGAGAGGATGATCAGTCACACCGGAACTGAGACACGGTCCGGACTCCTACGGGAGGCAGCAGTGGGGAATATTGGACAATGGGGGCAACCCTGATCCAGCCATGCCGCGTGTGTGAAGAAGGCCTTTTGGTTGTAAAGCACTTTAAGCAGGGAGGAGAGGCTAATGGTTAATACCCATTAGATTAGACGTTACCTGCAGAATAAGCACCGGCTAACTCTGTGCCAGCAGCCGCGGTAATACAGAGGGTGCGAGCGTTAATCGGAATTACTGGGCGTAAAGCGAGTGTAGGTGGCTCATTAAGTCACATGTGAAATCCCCGGGCTTAACCTGGGAACTGCATGTGATACTGGTGGTGCTAGAATATGTGAGAGGGAAGTAGAATTCCAGGTGTAGCGGTGAAATGCGTAGAGATCTGGAGGAATACCGATGGCGAAGGCAGCTTCCTGGCATAATATTGACACTGAGATTCGAAAGCGTGGGTAGCAAACAGGATTAGATACCCTGGTAGTCCACGCCGTAAACGATGTCTACTAGCCGTTGGGGTCCTTGAGACTTTAGTGGCGCAGTTAACGCGATAAGTAGACCGCCTGGGGAGTACGGCCGCAAGGTTAAAACTCAAATGAATTGACGGGGGCCCGCACAAGCGGTGGAGCATGTGGTTTAATTCGATGCAACGCGAAGAACCTTACCTGGTCTTGACATAGTGAGAATCCTGCAGAGATGCGGGAGTGCCTTCGGGAACTCACATACAGGTGCTGCATGGCTGTCGTCAGCTCGTGTCGTGAGATGTTGGGTTAAGTCCCGCAACGAGCGCAACCCTTTTCCTTATTTGCCAGCGGGTTAAGCCGGGAACTTTAAGGATACTGCCAGTGACAAACTGGAGGAAGGCGGGGACGACGTCAAGTCATCATGGCCCTTACGACCAGGGCTACACACGTGCTACAATGGTAGGTACAGAGGGTTGCTACACAGCGATGTGATGCTAATCTCAAAAAGCCTATCGTAGTCCGGATTGGAGTCTGCAACTCGACTCCATGAAGTCGGAATCGCTAGTAATCGCAGATCAGAATGCTGCGGTGAATACGTTCCCGGGCCTTGTACACACCGCCCGTCACACCATGGGAGTCTATTGCACCAGAAGTAGGTAGCCTAACGCAAGAGGGCGCTTACCACGGTGTGGTCGATGACTGGGGTGAAGTCGTAACAAGGTAGCCGTAGGGGAACCTGCGGCTGGATCACCTCCTTAACTAAAGCACTAAGTGAGAATTCACAGCAAGCTGTTCTTGTGTATAAATAAGCTAATTCGAGGATGAGCAAAGCGATGCTTTGTAATTTTCGTTCAGGGTCTATAGCTCAGTTGGTTAGAGCACTGCCTTGATAAGGCAGGGGTCATAAGTTCAAGTCTTATTAGACCCACCACCTCTTACTTAGGGGCCATAGCTCAGTTGGTAGAGCGCCTGCCTTGCACGCAGGAGGTCAGGAGTTCGACTCTCCTTGGCTCCACCATAATTAGCTTAACGTAATAAAGCAGACAGAGTAATTTAGTAAGCATATTAAGAGATTACTTCAATCTGTTTTATCAGAAATCACGACCTGACGAAGGTCTGATAATTCAATAACAACATAGAGAAATGAGTCTGGGTTAATTATCAAGTTCCAACGAAGATAATTAACCTTAGTAATCAGCCAATCAGACCCAAAGAAATGATTGGAATAACTGATTACTTAAAAGTAAAGAGAACTGAATCAAGCGTAAACATAGGTGAAGATCGTTACCATTACGAATATAACTCAAATAGAAAACTGCAGTAAGCACTTGCTTGAAATCTCGAATTATTTCGAGATGCAAAGCAAGTAATAGCTGTCACTCATTTGGCAACAGATGAAGCTATTTAGGGTTGTATAGTCAAGTAATGAAGTGCACATGGTGGATGCCTTGGCAGTCAGAGGCGATGAAAGACGTGACAGCCTGCGAAAAGCGTCGGGGAGGCGGCAATATCCTGTGATCCGGCGATATCTGAATGGGGAAACCCACTTGTCATAAGACAGGTATCGTAAATTTATTTACGAGGCAAACCGGGAGAAGTGAAACATCTCAGTAACCCGAGGAAAAGACATCAATAGAGATTCCCCTAGTAGCGGCGAGCGAACGGGGAGGAGCCGACTGATTATAATTTAGAGGAATGACTTGGAAAGGTCAATCGTAGAGGGTGATAATCCCGTACTCGAAAGGTTATAAGAAGCATATTAAGTAGGGCGGAACACGAGAAATTCTGTCTGAAGATGGGGGGACCATCCTCCAAGGCTAAATACTCCTGACTGACCGATAGTGAACCAGTACCGTGAGGGAAAGGCGAAAAGAACCCCTGTGAGGGGAGTGAAATAGAACCTGAAACCGTGTGCATACAAGCAGTCGGAGCATCATTTATGATGTGACGGCGTACCTTTTGTATAATGGGTCAGCGACTTATATTCTGTAGCAAGGTTAACCGAATAGGGGAGCCGTAGGGAAACCGAGTCTTAATAGGGCGTCTAGTTGCAGGGTATAGACCCGAAACCGAGTGATCTATCCATGAGCAGGTTGAAAGTGACGTAACAGTTACCGGAGGACCGAACCCACTGTCGTTGAAAAGCCAGGGGATGACTTGTGGATAGGGGTGAAAGGCTAATCAAACTCGGTGATAGCTGGTTCTCCCCGAAAGCTATTTAGGTAGCGCCTCGGACGAACACCATTGGGGGTAGAGCACTGTTTCGGCTAGGGGGTCATCTCGACTTACCAAACCGATGCAAACTCCGAATACCGATGAGTGATATCCGGGAGACAGACGGCGGGTGCTAACGTCCGTCGTCAAGAGGGAAACAACCCAGACCGCCAGCTAAGGCCCCAAATTCCTAGTTAAGTGGGAAACGATGTGGGAAGGCACAGACAGCTAGGAGGTTGGCTTAGAAGCAGCCACCCTTTAAAGAAAGCGTAATAGCTCACTAGTCGAGTCGGCCTGCGCGGAAGATGTAACGGGGCTCAAACTAGGAGCCGAAGCTGCGGATTTAATTGTTTCAATTAAGTGGTAGGGGAGCATTGTGTAAGCCTGTGAAGGTGTGTTGTAAAGCATGCTGGAGGTATCACAAGAGCGAATGCTGACGTGAGTAACGACAATGCGAGTGAAAAGCTCGCACGCCGGAAGACCAAGGGTTCCAGTCCAACGTTAATCGGGGCTGGGTGAGTCGACCCCTAAGGCGAGGCCGAAAGGCGTAGTCGATGGGAAATCGGTTAATATTCCGATACTTGTTTATGATGCGATGGAGGGACGGAGAAGGTTATGCCAGCTTGGCGATGGTTGTCCAAGTGGAAGGATGTAGTTAGGTTTAGTAGGCAAATCCGCTAGACTATTAATGAGATCTGATAGCAAGCTGTACTTGTACAGCGAAGTGGCAAATACCCTGCTTCCAGGAAAAGCTTCTAAGCGATAGTCATAAAGAAATCGTACCCTAAACCGACACAGGTGGTCAGGTAGAGAATACCAAGGCGCTTGAGAGAACTCTGCTGAAGGAACTAGGCAAAATGGTACCGTAACTTCGGGAGAAGGTACGCTGCCGATGGTGAGTAGTCACGCACTACAAAGCTATTGGCAGTCGCAGATACCAGGCCGCTGCAACTGTTTATTAAAAACACAGCACTCTGCAAACACGAAAGTGGACGTATAGGGTGTGATGCCTGCCCGGTGCTGGAAGGTTAATTGATGGGGTTAGCGTAAGCGAAGCTCTTGATCGAAGCCCCAGTAAACGGCGGCCGTAACTATAACGGTCCTAAGGTAGCGAAATTCCTTGTCGGGTAAGTTCCGACCTGCACGAATGGCATAATGATGGCGGCGCTGTCTCCAGCAGAGACTCAGTGAAATCGAAATCGCAGTGAAGATGCTGTGTACCCGCGGCTAGACGGAAAGACCCCGTGAACCTTTACTACAGCTTTACATTGAACTTTGACCTTACCTGTGTAGGATAGGTGGGAGGCTTTGAAGCAGGTACGCCAGTGTCTGTGGAGCCATCCTTGAAATACCACCCTGGTAATGTTGGGGTTCTAACTCAAGCTTAACAGAGCTGAGGACAATGTATGGTGGGTAGTTTGACTGGGGCGGTCTCCTCCTAAAGAGTAACGGAGGAGTACGAAGGTGCGCTCAGAACGGTCGGAAATCGTTCGAAGAGTATAAAGGCAAAAGCGCGCTTAACTGCGAGACCCACAAGTCGAGCAGATACGAAAGTAGGTCTTAGTGATCCGGTGGTTCTGTATGGAAGGGCCATCGCTCAACGGATAAAAGGTACTCTGGGGATAACAGGCTGATACCGCCCAAGAGTTCATATCGACGGCGGTGTTTGGCACCTCGATGTCGGCTCATCTCATCCTGGGGCTGAAGCAGGTCCCAAGGGTATGGCTGTTCGCCATTTAAAGAGGTACGCGAGCTGGGTTTAGAACGTCGTGAGACAGTTCGGTCCCTATCTACCGTGGGCGTTGGAAATTTGAGAGGATCTGCTCCTAGTACGAGAGGACCAGAGTGGACGAACCTCTGGTGTTTCGGTTGTGACGCCAGTCGCATTGCCGAGTAGCTATGTTCGGATGGGATAACCGCTGAAAGCATCTAAGCGGGAAGCCCACCTTAAGATTAGATTTCCCTAAAGAGCCGTTGTAGACTACGACGTTGATAGGTTGGGTGTGGAAGCATAGTGATATGTGTAGCTAACCAATACTAATTGCTCGTTTGGCTTGACTATACAACGCCTAAATGGCTTTGTAGGTAATAACGATATTCACCTCGCTTGATATAGCTCATACTTTACTTTTAAAATAACTCATTTCTCTATCCCCCTTTGCTGACGATAATAGCTTGGAGGTCCCACCTGATCCCTTCCCGAACTCAGAAGTGAAACTCCAATGCGCCAATGGTAGTGTGGTTCGCCCATGTGAGAGTAGGTCATCGTCAGCTCCCTATCCCAAAACACCCCCCTTGCATCAGTAAAGGGGGTGTTTTTTTGCTTTGTGGGTTATTAATACGTTTTGTATATTCTTATGATGCTAGTTTTATTCTTTTAGGTATGCTGGATTAATAACCTACTTGTTACATAGCTTTACGTATTTTCACATTGTGGATTTCTAAATTCTATATACTGATTACATCAATGTCGATCCTTTTTCAACCTTAGGTAAACATTTGATATTTGCTAAGAAATTACAAATATAATTAAAAGTTTAGGATAAGAAAATGACACAAAAGCCCGTTAAGCCAGAGCCAAATATGAATACTCAGCAAGGAAATGCAGGCGAAGCTCATCAACAAGCTGATGATAACTCAACAAATTTAACCACGCAGCAAGGGATTGTTATTGCAGACAATCAGAATTCGCTAAGAGTGGGTCGTCGTGGACCTGCATTGCTAGAAGATTTTATTTTACGCGAGAAAATTACCCATTTTGACCATGAACGTATTCCAGAGCGTATTGTGCATGCGCGAGGTAGTGCAGCGCATGGTTATTTCGAGTTGACTGAGTCATTAGAACACTATACTACTGCTAAAGTGCTTACTGAAGTAGGTGAGCAAACACCTTTATTTACCCGTTTTTCGACGGTAGCGGGTGGTGCAGGGTCGGTTGATACACCGCGTGATATTCGCGGGTTTGCCGTCAAAATTTATACTAAAGAGGGAAACTGGGATTTGGTGGGTAACAATACCCCAGTATTCTTTATTCAAGATGCTATTAAGTTCCCAGATTTGGTGCATGCCGTCAAGATGGAACCGGATCGTGGTTTTCCACAAGCTGCCTCAGCGCATGATACTTTTTATGATTTTATTTCATTGAGTCCAGAAACATTGCACAATTTCTTGTGGGCAATGAGCGATCGCGGCATTCCACGCAGTTTGCGTATGATTGAAGGCTTTGGCATCCATAGTTATCGCTTTATTAATGCTAAAGGTGAAAGCACGTTTGTACGTTTTCACTGGCGTCCACGTCTTGAACTGCAATCGCATATTTGGGATGAAGCGGTAAAAGTGGCAGGTGCTGATCCTGATTATCATCGCCGTGATTTATTTGAAGCATTACAACAAGGTGATGAGGTTATTTGGGATTTTGCTGTCCAGTTGTTCACCCAAGAACAAGCGGATGAATTCCCTTTTGACCATCTAGATGCTACCAAACTTATTCCAGAAGAGTTGGTACCACTCAAAGTAGTGGGTAAGATGGTATTAAACCGTTATCCCGATAACTTCTTTGCTGAGACAGAGCAAGTGGCTTTTTGCCCAGCAAACATCGTACCAGGTATCGACTTTAGTAATGATCCATTGCTACAAGGTCGTTTATTTAGTTACCTTGATACCCAGCTGTCGCGTTTAGGTTCACCAAATTTTGCGCAGTTGCCAATTAATGCACCAAAATGTCCATTCCATAATATGCAGCGTGATGGTCATATGCAGATGCAAATTCCGAAAGGTCGCGTTGCTTATGAACCACAAAGTTTAGAGCCAGAAAAACCGCGTGAAAATCCCGCAGTAGGCTTTAAATCATTTGCTGAGGATTTAAGCCAAGGCAATGATACAGTTAAAGGTCGTATCCGTTCTGAAAGTTTTGCAGACTTTTATAGTCAGCCACGTATGTTCTATCGTAGTCAAACACCTATTGAGCAGGCGCATATTGCTTCATCAATTGTTTTTGAACTTTCAAAAGTTGAGACGCCCTATATCCGTGAACGCATGGTTGCGCAGCTGTTAACGGTTGATGAAACATTGGGCAAACGCGTTGCCGATGGGTTAGGGATGAAATCCGTGCCAAAACCGATTGAACCGACTGTTCCGGTGCAAGATTTGCCATTGTCGCCAGCTTTACAGTTGATTGGCAAAGCTAAACCAACACTTGAAGGTCGTAAAGTCGCTATTTTAGTTGCCGATGATTCAAATGCAGAAATGCTTGAAAAATATAAAGCAGCGATTACAGCAGCAAAGGCAGTACCGTTTGTAGTAGTGCCAAAAATTAGTATTACCTTAAACAATGGTGAAACCATTGCGGCTGACGGTCAATTGGCTGGTTCACCTTCTGTATTGTTTGATGCAATCGTGAGTATCATTATGCCGGAGCAAGCGAAAAAATTAGCCAAAATGAGCGAGGCGATTGCGTGGTTTAAAGACGCGCACGCCCATCTAAAAGCGATTGCTTATTGCGGTGCGACCGATGAATTTATTCTAATTCCTCAGCACATTGAGAAAGATGCCAGTGTGGTGGCTTTAAAGGAAATAGATACCTTTATTGAGAAGGCCAAATCGCGTGAATGGGATCGTGAGCCTAATGTGCGTGATTTAGCATAACTCATCAACCTAGCAACAAAAAAGCTAGCTTAATAATAAGCTAGCTTTTTATTTGTTTGGCGGAAACGGAGGGATTCGAACCCTCGATACGCTATTAACGTATACACACTTTCCAGGCGTGCGCTTTCGACCACTCAGCCACGTTTCCAATCGAGTTGCAACGCCAAAATATAGGTAATCGCAAAACGGACGCCTATTTTACCCAAAATAATGCCAAATGTCATGTATAATTAATCAATTTTCATCGATGGCTAGAGTTGGTAAGTTATAGCGTATGAGTTGTTATCAGCGTTTTTCCCATAAATCACTGTCACAGACGCTAGTAGTGATGGGTTTATCCGTATTGCCCCTATGGGCACATTCAAGCAGCGCTTTAGATTATCGTAAACAGCACCTCAATCAATGCGGCAATACCTACGCTAACCAACAAAGTCCGCAGCCACTCTCGAATCAACCACTTGAGATTTATTATCTATGTCTAAATGGCTTTGCTGTGGGCTATTCGTCACTGAGTAAAACCGCTTTGTGGTCAGCGGAGTATTTGACGCGAGCGCGTATTGAAAAAGCGAGTGAACTACCAAGGGTTGATAATTTTCACGAAGAAAGTCAGCTGCCTAATCGGGTTAAAGGCTATTTAGCTGATTATCGCAACGTACCTTATGATCGTGGGCATTTAGCGCCGAATGCAGATATGAGTACGCTTGAATCACAATATGACAGTTTTAGCCTTGCCAACATTGTACCGCAAAATCCCGTCAATAATCGTAGCACTTGGCGAGACATTGAGTCCCGTACTCGTTATCTAGCGATTAAACACAACCGTATCTATGTGGTGACAGGGGTGGCTTTTATCAGTAATCGGGTTAAGAAAATTAATAACAATATATTAGTACCTAGTCATCTGTACAAAGCGATTTATATTCCAAGTCTACAACAAGCAGGGGTCTATTTTGCACCTAATGATGATAGTCAGCGAGTGGAAGTCATTAGTCTGGATGAATTGGCGTTAAGAATAGGCGTGGATGCCATGCCAGGGTTGTCAGGGAAGGTACAAAAAACGGCAATGTCGCTGCCTATCGATGACTATTCGAGCGCTACAAAAAACAAAAACACGCCAAAATCAGAACCCGATAACCAGCAAATTTTATTAGTCTTAGTTAATTTAGTCTTGACTATTTTTGAATGGATAATCAGCCTATTTAACTCCTAAAAATGGTAATTATACACAAATGACTGATTAGTCAGTTTACGCTTTTGGGATTTTTAAAAAAAATAATTATGTAAAAATCAACAACTTAAAATAAAAAAAACGAGAAATTTTGCCCTGTAAGGATGTAGAAAACTATTAGTAACTTTTGTGTATTAAAAAATATCTTTACCTCAAAACCATTTTGGCTATAATGATTGTCAATGGCACTGCATCTCACTTCCCTTACTTTTTTGCAGTGCACTACAGAAGGAACTGTTATGAAAATTTCTCTTAAATCAATCAGCGTTGGTGTTGCTCTTTCTACTTTAAGTGTTGCTGCTATGGCTGCCGATCCAATCGTGGGTACCTGGCAAACTTATGAAGACAACCAACCAAAAGCCCAAGTTCAAATCTCACAAACAGGTAGTACTTTCACCGGTAAAATCGTTGCAGGTAATACTGAAAAAGCAAAATCTTTTGTTGGTAAAACTGTGTTAACAGGCGTTAAAGCGCAGGGTAATGGCAAATATGCGGGTAAAGCAAAAGACCCACGTTGGGGCTTTGGGTTAGGCGCAAATATTTCAGTAAGTGGTTCAACCTTGACTTTATCTGTTCCAGTCAAAGGCAGCCAAACTTGGAAAAAAATTAAATAATCGCTACTGATTTGAAAGTCCAAAAAAGCTAGATGTTACTATCTAGCTTTTTTATTTGCCCAATCGCAAGTTTTGTAGAGTCTTTTAGTATGCTTATATAAAAAAATAGGCTGATTGAATCAGCCTATTTTTACCATTCTTTGTCTATTCAATACGTTCGCCATGTACGGCCAAATCAAGACCGGTGTATTCATCTTCATCAGTGACACGTAAGCCCATGGTTAATTGAATCACTTTGGCAATAATGAAAGTCACAATCGCGCAATAGATGATAACCGCAAACACGCCTTCTAATTGCACCCACACTTGACCCATAGTCGATAAAGCCAGTGGTTTGCCAGTGATAGCAGGACTCACAAAGACCCCTGTCAATATGGCACCGACGATACCACCAACGCCATGCAATCCAAATGCATCCAAGCTATCATCGATTTTTAACAGACGTTTGAGATAGTTGACTGCATAAAAGCAAACCAATGAGGTGATGATGCCAATCGCTAATGCGCCTGCTACCGTCACAAAACCTGCCGCTGGGGTGATACCGACTAGACCTGCTACTGCACCTGATGCACCGCCCAGTACAGAGGCTTTACCACGGACTAATTTTTCGATGGCAAACCAAGTTAATGCCCCTGCCGCTGCCGCTACTTGCGTGACGAGTAACGCATTACCTGCCAATGCATTTGCCGCCAACGCACTACCGCCATTGAAGCCAAACCAACCTACCCAAATCAAACCCGTACCAATTAAGGTTAAAGCCAAGTTTGAAGGTGCCATTGGGTCACGGTTATAGCCATTACGTTTACCTAAAACCGCCGCCAACACAATGCCTGCTACACCGGCATTAATGTGTACGACCGTACCGCCTGCAAAGTCTAGTGCACCATCTGCCATCAACCAGCCACCGCCCCAAACCCAGTGACAAATCGGTGCATACACCAATAATACCCAAAGGGCAGTAAACACCATAAAGCTACTAAATTTAATACGTTCAGCAATCGAGCCTGCTAAGATTGCCACAGTGATAATGGCAAAGGTCATTTGAAAAGTGACAAATAGCAGTGTGGGTACGGTACCGGTTAAATCACCTAGCCCGATATTAGATAACAATGCATTATCAAAACCGCCAACAAATTGATTAAAATCGCTGCTGCCAAACGCCAGCGAATAACCCAACACAATCCAAACAATAGATACTAATGCGGTGGCACCATAACTGTGTGCCATCGTCCCTAGAATATTCTTTTTGCGCACCATGCCTGAGTAAAACAATGCCAACCCTGGAATAGTCATTAGGAGTACTAATGCAGTAGAAATTAATACCCAAGCGGTGTCACCCGCATTTAGCGTAGGCGTGTCAGCAGCATGGGCCACCAATGGAGATAACAACAACAACGATAAAATTGATTTAGTAGATACTAGTGGCTGTGAAAATTTGGCAAAAGCTGCCCTTGTAATGACGGCATTCATCGTAACCCCCTTAAAATTATTTGAGATAGTCGTTAAGCGGCTTGATAGGTCTGCGTTAATGTTTAAAGGATGGTCGACTTTAAAATTTAACAAGCGCTGCGGCAACGACAGTCATGATAGTGTTAGATAGCATTAGCGCCCGTTTCGCCAGTACGGATACGAATCACTTGTTCTAATGGTGATACAAAGATTTTGCCATCACCGATTTTGCCCGTGCTAGCCACGCGAGTGATAGCTTCAATCGCTGCATCAACCATTTCGTCAGTCACCGCAATTTCTAACTTAACTTTGGGCAGGAAATCAACCACATACTCAGCACCACGATACAATTCAGTATGACCTTTTTGACGACCAAAACCTTTGACTTCGGTAACAGTGATACCTTGAACACCAATCTCAGAGAGTGACTCACGTACATCATCTAGTTTGAACGGTTTTAAGATAGCCGTAATTAATTTCATAATAATTTCCTTTTAAGTGCCGCTTATGGCTGGGTTAGTTACTAGCTGCTGTAGTGGCTTAATAGCAGTTACCCTAAGCAGCATTCGTATAGCGTGTTGAAAATGGTAGTTTCGATAATTCAAAAGCTATGCCAACTTTCATAAATGTCCTATTTTTAAGGGGGTAAAAAATACAACCTATTGAAAATAAAGCAAAAACTTTTTTGTGGTTTCAATGCGACCATCACACAGAAAGCGTAATTTTATTATAACGAAAAAATAAAAATTCCTCTAATGTAAATCAGTTATTGCACCAAAAAGGTTATTTGGGTGCCATTAACGATTTTGTAGATAATTTTTAGAATTATTTTAATCATTGGCGATAAAAACAAAATAATTGCACCAAAAAAGTGCATTTTACTGGCTAAAATCGTTAAATTTGTTGGGTAATACAGATAAAAAGTATATCTTCATCGCAAAAACCGCAGCATTTAAATCGTCTTTTATTGCGGTCACTACAAAACATGAAAACTCACATTTAATCGCAAAACTTTTTGTCATAAAATGGTATGATAGAAAACGTTTTTAGCTTATGCGGCAAGTATTATCACTGCCTTAGTTAGCGGTACCTTTATTTAAGTGTTACAAGTTTAAGTATTATAAGTTTAAGTATTACAAGGAATTCTCGTGAGCCAACTTTCTGCCACTCAATCAGCCGTTTCACCTGCTTCAACCAACCAAAGCATGCCATCAGCATCGAGCATGATTCAACGTGGCAATGGATTACAAGTGGTGGTTGGACTTGGCAAATCAGGCTTGTCGGCAGTCAACTATTTACACGCGCTTGGCTACCCCGTAGCTGTCACCGATGCCGGTCTGCCCAAACTTGCCGAGCATTTGCCAACCGATATAGTGACCAAGTTTGGCGCATTAGATGGCGAGCTGTTGGCAGTGGCAGATCGCATTATCATCAGTCCGGGTATCGACCCTTATCTGCCGGTGTTTGATGGCGCACGTGCGAAAAAAATCGCGATTGTCAGTGATATTCAATTGTTCCATGAGGTAGCTAAACAGCGAGATATTCCGATTATTGCAATTACCGGCTCTAATGCCAAAAGCACCGTCACCACCCTGGTTGGCGAGATGGTCAAAAATGCGGGGTTTAAAGTCGGTGTCGGTGGTAACTTGGGAACGCCCGCGCTTGATTTGCTACTTGAGCCCATACAGATGGCGGTGCTTGAGTTATCCAGTTTTCAACTACAGACCACCACCAATTTGGCCGCCAAAGTAGCCACCGTGCTTAACATGTCGCCTGACCATCTAGATCGCCATGGCAATATGCTCGGCTATCACCAAGCCAAACACCGAATATTCCAAGGCGTGCAATCCATTGTGGTCAACCGCGAGGACTTGCTTAGTCGTCCGTTGGTAGCCGATGATATGCCCACCATTAGCTTTGGTAGTAACGCACCGGATATGAATCAGTACGGATTGATAAAAGATAGCGATGGTGAAATCTGGTTAGCACGGGGTCGCGAGCGGTTACTCAATGAAAAAGACGTACCGATCAAAGGTGAGCATAATTTGATGAATGCACTGTCAGCCTTAGCAATTGGCGAGCTCGCAGGTCTGCCGCTAGAGAGTATGTTAACCACATTAAAAAACTTTGTTGGGCTGCCACATCGCTGTGAATTTATCACAACCACCCACCAGCTTGATTGTTTTGACGACTCCAAAGGCACCAATATTGGCTCGACCATCGCGGCAATTTTGGGGCTAGGTAAAGTATATGCGCCCAAAGGCAAAAAACTTGCAGTGATTTTGGGCGGGCAAGGTAAAGGTCAAAACTTTGCTGAACTGGCAAAACCCTTGATGGATTATGCGCAAGTGGTGTACTTTATCGGTGAAGATGCCGATAAAATCGCGGCTGATTTGGCATCAGCGGGGTTAGATGCTCACAATCCTGCAGGGATTGTGTTAACCAAATGCCAAACCCTGGAACAAGCGGTCAATCAAGCTTGGCAAGACCAGCCAACATTCCCGGCTTTAGGCGTATTGCTGCTATCACCTGCTTGTGCAAGTTTTGATCAGTTTAGTGGCTATGTGGAACGTGGACAAGTTTTTCAACGCTTAGTCAAACCCCAATAATCATTCGCTAGTGTATTTTTAATATTTAGGTTGTGTTATGCCCGCGCCCCATTCGACTTCTTCGTCACTTTCTTCATCCCTCTCAGCTAACAGCGTTTCTGCTAAGAAAAGCCGCCAGTGGATTCCGCCCATCAATTCGGTGCTATTGACCACGGTAGCAACCATTATGGTATTTAGTCTGTTGATGGTGGCGTCCGCATCAATACCTTTTGCACAAACCAAAAAACTGGGTGATTTTTACTTTTTTTATCACCAATTGGCGTACATGGCAATCGGTGCAGTTCTTGGTTTACTGGTATATTTTATCCCGCTTCGCAAGACGTTTCGCTTAGATTTTATTATGTATGCGCTGCTGGCTTGTCTTTTGCTGATTATTTATACCCTAATCGGTGGGTCAGTGATTAACGGCAGTAAACGCTGGATTGAATTGGGTGGTATCAATTTTCAGCCCTCTGAATTGGCAAAATTGTTGATGATTTTGTACACCTCAGATTATCTGGTGCGCCGATCGGAAGAGATTCGCAACCATTGGAAAGGCTTTTTGCGGCTAACACTGATAGCCATGGGGCTGATCTTATTTATCATGTTGCAGCCTGACTTTGGCTCGGTGGTGATTATTGCGACCTGTATTGCGGCGATGATTTTTGTCGGTGGCTTACCCATGCGCCAGTTTTTTATCATCATGGGTGCCATGTTTTTGGCAGGCACCATGGCGATTATGGGGGCAAGTTACCGACTAAAACGGGTAACCTCGTTTTTAGATCCGTTTGATGACTTAAAAAATAGTGACTATCAGTTAGGTCGCAGTATTGTAGCCTTTGCCCGCGGTGAATGGTTTGGTGTCGGCTATGGGGAAAGTATCCAAAAACTCTCCCATTTACCGGAGGCGCATACCGACTTTTTACTAGCGATTACCGGTGAAGAATTAGGCTTAGTGGGTGTGTCGTTTTTACTGGTGTTACAAATTATTTTGGTCACTACGGTTATGCGCATTAGCTACCAAGCGTTAGCACGGCACCAAACACGCTTAAGCTATTTTGCGTTTGGGGTTGGGATTTTGTTCTTTGGGCAAATTTTCGTCAACGCTGGCATGACCATGGGGATGCTACCTACCAAAGGGTTGACCATGCCATTTTTTAGCTATGGGGGTTCTTCTATGGTGGTTAATCTGATTATCGTCGGATTGTTGATGCGAATTATCAAAGAAAGCCCAACGATTCCTGCCAATCAATGTCGTTATTATTAATGGGTTGCCAAAAGATTTTGTAAGCTATCGACTTCAATACGCTGTTTGCCTTGCAGCGGCGTATGATTCCATTGGCAAACCGCCTGCTCGAGCATCGTGGTTGGTTTATCCATATCAATCGGTGGCTGTTGTAATAATTGCAGTGCGGTCTTAATAAGTTGCGGTGCAGGGTAGGATTGAATCGGCTCTGCAAGCGTTTGTTTAGACAGTTTTTGCCCTTGTGCATTCACCAAAATGGGTAAGTGATAGTAGTGTTGGTTAGGGGGAAAATTTAAATAATCCGCGATGACCATTTGTGGTATCGTCAATGGTAATATATCCAGACCTCGCACGATTTGATTGACACTTTGTTGCGCGTCATCAATTACCACTGCAAGCATATAATTAATCATGCCTTTGTTGGCGGTTGGCGTATTTGAGCAAGACCGCCCAATGCGCCGCCTTCTGACCACAATATCACCCTGTTCTCGTTGCGGATTTCCTGAAATTACCCCTTGCAGCTGATCGAAAAAAAGCATTGGGTTATCTGGCATCACTAAGCGAATGGCATGATCGCGCGATAGCCGCTTATGGACACAGATTCTAGGATAAGGGTATTGGGTGTTGCGGTGGGCGAGTTGATAAGCTTGCAGGGATTTACGACTGCAATCACAGCCATAACTGACTGCTTTTAGCTGCTCATCCAATAACGCGTGATACGTGTTTAGGTGTTGCGACTGGTAACGAACGTTACCATCCCAGTGCAAACCCAATCGATCCAAATCTGCTAAAATCAAATCGCTAAATTTTGGATGACAGCGCTCAGTATCAGTATCTTCAATGCGTACTAGCCACTTGCCTTGCGCTTGTTTAGCGATACAGTAACTGGCAATAGCAGTCACCAGTGACCCCAAATGCAAAGCTCCCGTCGGAGAGGGAGCAAAGCGACCAATAACAGGAGACGGTGATAAATTAAGCATGACCCCATGCTTGTTTTTCTTTAATCTCTGATAAGGTTTTGCAATCGATACATTGGGTCGCGGTTGGACGGGCTTCTAAACGACGCAGACCAATCTCTACACCGCAAGTCTCACAAAAACCGTAATCGCCACTGTCAATCTCAGCAATCGATTTATCAATCTTGCGAATCAGTTTACGCTCACGGTCACGCGTGCGCAGTGCCAACGCGAACTCTTCTTCTTGGGTGGCGCGGTCATTAATATCGGGCATCGCCGTTGATTCATCTTGAATATAAGATTTGGTTGATTCAGCTTCGCTAATTAACTGCTCTTTCCAATCTAATAAAATTTTTCTAAAATGCGCAAGCTGTGCGTCATTCATATATTCTTCTTCAGCCGCTGGCTGATATGGGGTAAAGCTTAATTCACGTTCATTTTGGGCAGATGCCATAGCTAATTCCTTTAAAAACCGATAGTGATACAATTTTAAGTTTACAATTTCATTACGAGTTCAGCACTTAAGCCAATGACATCGCGTTATTAACGCTTTAAACACTGCAATTCGTCAGTATATGAAATCAAACTAAAATAAACGCTAAAACCTTAATAAACAAGCTAACCAAACTTTCACGACATTAAGTTTATGAACATAAGTTCAACAACCATGAAAAATTAGTCAGATAGTATCTGTTCTTTTGATACCAGTTGCAAGTAACCCATTGTTATATAAATTTATCCAACGTAAACCAGGGGCAATTTCGTCAATGGTATAGTGTTTACACAAGGGTTTAAACTGTAGGCTGGTCGATGGGCAGCCAAACACAGATGTCCCATAATTTATCTTATGCATTTCTTGGTGAATATGACCGACAAATATAGCCTTAATACGGTCTAGATACGGCATTACCACTTCCCAAAAACGGTCCGCATTGATTAGGGTGTATTCATCAAGCCATGTGGAATCGATTAACACCATCGGATGATGACAAAAAATTGCACAAGGGCGATTGGCGTTCGCCAACTGTTGCGCCAGCCACCGCAATGTCTGCTCGTCAATTTTGCCATGACTGTGTCCCTCACAAGAGGAGTCTAATAACAGTAAGTCCCAATAATCGGTGTCAATACTATAGCAGTTTTGCAGGCGAGTATCTGCTTTGACAGGCAAATGACGGCGCTGGGCAAAAGGTAAATGACTATCCAGCTCCAGGGTCACATCATGATTGCCTGGGATAGCTATAAACGGAATGTCGATGTCGTCTAAGGTTGCAAATAGACGGTTATAATTTTGCGGAGTAGGTTCATGGCATAAATCCCCCGTCAGTACCAACAAATCAACATCATCGCGCTGTTGTCGGACCAAGGATAATACCGACTCAAATGTGTCTGCGGTATTAACGCCATTCATTAACTTATTAGGGTCATCAAAGAGATGCAGATCACTTAATTCAATAATTGAAAAGTAATCAGCATGGTGTTGTGATATCGAACTTGGCAGTAACGTCACTCAGTTATCCTTAGAATAATGACGGTAATCGTGGCAGTACAACTTTATCAAACAACGGTTAATTGACTTAAGTCAATCAAATAAGGCATGTTTTATATCACAAATGCTCATAATTGACAAACACAATAACAAAATAATTGTTGGCAGAGCCTCATTCTAAGCATTCAATAAAAAAAGGTGACTATTGGCAGCGCTGACAAACACCTGAAAGCTCAATAATACTCGACTGAGTGGCAAAATTGGTCGATTGCTCAACCTCAGTTAGCATGGTTTGGATAGATGGGTGGCTAAACTCTTGCACCTCGCCACAGCATCGACAGACCAAAAAAGCGGCAACATGGCGATCGGTGGGCTGAGAGCAAGCAAAAAATGCCTTGCTGGAATTTAATTGATGAACCAAGCCATGCCTGAGCAAAAACTCCAAACTACGATATACGGTTGGCGGTGCGACGACTTTTTCGCTTGCTGATTGCAGCAAATCCAATAATTCATACGCCCCAATGGGCTGCGAGGCAAGTAAAATCAAACGATACACTTGCTCTCGCAGCGCAGTGAAACGTAAACCTTGCGCTTGGCAATCTTGTTTTATCTGAGCAATCTGTGCTTCAATCTGCTCGGCCGTCATTTGTGGTATACACATGGACATAGATAGGTGGCGACAATTTGCGTCGTAACTATTGGTTGATTGACTATTGGCTGATTGAATAGAATTTCCAGCTGATTGAATAGAACGTTGGGTCATATCACATAAAATCATCAATAACTATCAAATTACTTTAGCATGAAAACCGCATAATTTGTCTGAGAAATTAGCAGTTCGGCTATAAAACTACCCGACAATATAACAAGTCTAATAACACACTATTCATAATGACTGGCGATTAACATCAGCATAGATAAAACAACCTTTAGCCAAATTTTTAATCAAGATTCTGCTATACTAGTTTCATCATTCCTGCCCACAATCAGCCAGCCCTTATTTTGCTATGTCAAAACCTGCCAAGCCATTTAACCCACAGTCTATCCAACAATCCATTAACAAGCAGTCGTGGCTGATACTTGGGCTGGTTGCCATCGGGATTGCATTGGATGTTTGGCAAGGCAATAGCCAGTATACCGTAAGTAAAAATCTGCTAGCAGGTAGTGTGCTAGGGTGGATGAGTCAAATCATCTTTGCTAAAATTTCCCTGAGCAAATCGGGCTATCAGCAGCGTCGTCAAATTGTTCATCGTTTTTACCAAGCCCATATGGCAAAGTGGGTGTTGACCATTGTTGGGTTTGCACTGATTTTTCTGCTGTTAAAACCGCTAAACGCCATCGCGGTATTCGCGGGCTACTTAATTTTGCAAATGAGTTACCTCATCATTACTTACCGAAATCCTTGGTAAAAAAAGGCTATTTACAATTATTTGGTAATAACAGAAATAACCTAAACTAAATCACAAATAAATCCATTTAATCCTTTACAAAAAGGTAACAGTTGAATTAATATAGTGAAAATTTTTTAAAGGTGCGATTGCGCAGCGCTAATTGGCTAAAAAGAATTAGTTTTCAAGCAATTGCATATATGTTTTACTGATGACCCACTTATTTGAGTCAAGCAAAACACAGTAGGTCGATAGCCTATATTATTACGTTGATAAACAATCCGTTTATTCACGGTTCATCACCTTAGTTAAGCAGATTGCTTAAACGCCTCGATGTGCCTTTGACGTCATGTTTGCACTTCTCATTGAGTATCATCAGCTCAGTTAGATACGATTATAGTGTTAAGTTACAAATTTTTGTGATTAGACAAAATATCTGACGCTAACCCCCTCTATTATCGGCTCAATATAAAAAAGAAGTTAAGATTATGGCAGAAGCAAACGCAGAAATTACTTCAAATGAGTATATCAATCACCACTTGACCAACTGGACTTTTGGTAATCACCCAACAGAAGGTTGGATAGTTGCCGAAACCAAACAGCAAGCTTCTGAAATGGGTTTCAATGCGATTCATTTGGACTCAATGCTGTGGTCGATTGGTTTAGGGGTTCTTTTTTGTGCCATTTTTTATACGGTAGCAAAAAGAGCGACCTCGGGTGTACCCGGCAAAATGCAAGCTTTTATTGAAATGATTGTGGAGTTTGTTGATAGTAACGTTCGTGATACTTATCATGGCACATCAAAAGTTATTGCCCCATTAGCACTGACTATTTTTGTGTGGATTTTCTTGATGAACTTCATGGATCTTCTGCCAGTTGATTATTTGCCTGTCATTGCACAAAAAATTGGTGGTCTACTAGGACATAACTCACACCATGTTTACATGAAAGTCGTACCAAGTACCGACCCAAATGTGACGCTTGGTATGTCGTTCTCAGTATTTGCACTGATCATTTTTTATAGTATTAAAGAAAAAGGTTTTGGCGGTTTTATTGGTGAATTAACCCTTCATCCATTTAGCGCAAAAAACCCAATCGCTAAAATCTTATTGATTCCAGTGAACTTTATCCTAGAGTTTGTAACTCTAATCGCAAAACCTATCTCACTTGGCTTACGACTTTTTGGTAACATGTATGCAGGTGAATTAATTTTTGTGTTAATCGCCCTTATGCCATTTTGGATTCAATGGGTGTTATCAGTACCGTGGGCAATCTTCCACATTTTAGTAATCACTTTGCAAGCGTTCGTTTTCATGATGCTAACCATTGTCTATCTTAGCCTTGCATCACAAACTGAACATTAATTTCAAAACAGTAATGAGGATATCTCAATGGCTCCAGAATTAGTAGCTCAAATTTCAAGCATGACCGTTATCGCCGTTGCGTTGCTTATCGGTTTAGGTGCACTAGGTACGGGTATTGGCTTTGCAATCTTAGGTGGCAAATTCTTAGAGGGCGTCGCTCGTCAACCAGAACTAGGTTCACAATTGCAAACTCGTATGTTCATCGTGGCAGGTCTTCTTGACGCCGTACCGATGATCGGTGTTGGTATTGCAATGTTATTGTTATTCGCAAATCCTTTATTAGGTTAATAGGTACACTATCAGTACAATGTCCACATCATCTTATGTGGACAAGGATTGAAGAAACTTAATTAACGAGGGATTCTAAGTGAATATCAATGCAACCCTAATTGGACAATCGATTGCATTCGCCATCTTCGTGATGTTTTGCATGAAGTTTGTGTGGCCGCCTTTGGTTGCTGCGATTTCGGATCGCCAACGTAAAATCGCAGATGGCCTAAATGCTGCCGAAAAAGCCAAAGCAGACTTAGCAACTGCATCACAAGTTGCAGAGCAAGAGCTTATCGCAGCAAAAGCAAAAGCCGCTTCACTCATTGAGCAAGCGAACAAAAGCGCCAATCAAATGATTGAAGAGGCCAGAGTGCAAGCACAAGTGGAAGGCGAACGTATTCGTCAACAAGCGCGTGAAGCAATTGATCAAGAAATTAATAAAGCCCGTGAAAGTTTACGCGCGCAGGTTGCAGAACTTGCCGTACTCGGTGCCGAAAAAATCTTACAAGAAAAGGTCAATCCAGAAACTCATGCCAATATGTTAAACCAATTGGCAGCCAAGTTATAAGTAGCAACCGTACAGTGAGGATATGATGGCTGATTTATCAACCTTAGCAAGACCCTATGCAAAAGCAGCATTTGATTATGCTAAAGAGCATCACGCTATCAATGAGTGGCAAGATTACTTAAACGTGATGAGTGCCATCGTTAGTGATAAAGCATTTGCCGATTATATCAATAATCCAGCAGTTGCTGCACAAGCTAAAGTCGCTACTTTAAAAGACCTTTATAACCAAATTTCACCTGAAGATAGCAATACCGTGTTTAAAACTCTAAGCACCGCTATTGAGGGTGGGGCACAAGCAGATTCCAATGCTTTTGTTAATTTTTTGACGCAACTTGCAGAGCGAAATCGTTTGGCATTATTACCCAGTATCAATGAGCGTTTTGGTTTATTAAAAGCCGCTGATGCAAAAGAAGTTTATGCGTATGTCACGTCGGCATATCCATTAACGCAAGTGCAAGAGCAACTCATTGAACACCGACTTGCTACCTCCCTAGGCGCGAAGGTCGTACTACATGTCAGTGTAGACCCTGCCCTAATTGCAGGTGTGACGATTAAGGTCGGTGACAAAGTAATCGATGACTCTGTACGTGGCAAATTAAAACAGTTAAAAACACAGCTGACGGCATAAATTTCAATAAAATTGATGCTAGTCAGTAAAAATTAAGGAACAGTGCAATGCAACAATTGAATCCAGCGGAAATCAGTAATCTGATTAAGCAGCGAATTCAAGACCTGACTGCGGGTGCCACAGCAAAGAACGAAGGCACTATTGTCAGGGTATCTGACGGTATCGTACAGATTCATGGTCTTGAAGATGCCATGTACGGCGAAATGATTGAGTTTGAAGGTGGCGTATATGGTATGGCGCTAAACCTTGAACAAGACTCAGTCGGCGCGGTTGTTCTAGGTGAATACTTGAATCTCCAAGAAGGACAAAAAGCTTACTGTACTGGTCGTATTTTAGAAGTACCAGTTGGACCCGAGCTTTTAGGTCGTGTGGTAGATGCACTGGGTAATCCTATCGATGGTAAAGGCCCAATTAACGCCAAATTAACGGATAAAGTTGAAAAAATCGCCCCTGGCGTTATCGAACGTCAATCAGTTGATGAGCCAGTAATGACAGGTTATAAAGCTGTCGATACCATGATTCCAATCGGACGTGGTCAACGTGAGCTTATCATTGGTGACCGCCAAACTGGTAAAACAGCCATGGCAATCGATGCGATCATCGCGCAAAAACACTCGGGCATTAAATGTGTGTACGTAGCCGTTGGTCAAAAACGTTCAACCATCGCAAACGTGGTACGTAAACTAGAAGAAACAGGCGCACTAGCTTATACAACGGTTGTGGTGGCATCGGCTTCTGAACCAGCAGCGCTGCAGTACATCGCGCCATACTCTGGTTGTACTATGGGTGAATACTTCCGTGACCGCGGTGAAGATGCGCTTATCATTTATGATGACTTATCAAAACAAGCCGTAGCTTATCGTCAAATTTCATTGCTATTACGTCGTCCACCAGGACGTGAGGCTTACCCAGGTGACGTATTCTATCTTCACTCACGCCTATTAGAGCGCGCTTCACGTGTGAATGCTGAGTATGTAGAAAAATTCACCAACGGTGCTGTAACAGGTAAAACAGGTTCGTTAACTGCCTTGCCAATTATCGAAACCCAAGCGGGTGACGTATCAGCATTCGTACCAACCAACGTGATCTCAATCACTGACGGTCAGATCTTCCTAGAGTCAAGCTTATTTAACTCAGGTATCCGTCCAGCGGTGAATGCGGGTATTTCAGTTTCTCGTGTGGGTGGGGCAGCGCAAACTAAAATCATCAAAAAATTGTCAGGTGGTATCCGTACCGCATTGGCACAGTATCGTGAATTGGCAGCGTTTGCACAGTTTGCTTCTGATCTAGATGACGCGACCCGTAAACAGCTTGACCATGGTCAACGTGTGACTGAATTGATGAAACAAAATCAATACGCACCAATGAGCATCGCTGAACAAGCTGCGGTAATTTATGCCTCTAACGAAGGCTATCTAGCCGATGTCCCTGTCAACAAAGTGCGTGCATTTGAAGCAGGTTTGTTACGTTACTTACGTGACCAACATGGTGATTTTATGGCAAACATTGATAACACTGCCGACTATAATGATGATATCGCAAACCAGTTCAAATCAGCGATTGAAAACTATAAGCAAAATCATTCATTCTAAGATTTAGTGAAATTTTAGAACTGCATTGTCATAGAACAAATGAACAAAGGGGTTATGATTACTTTGTTCATTTTTCCAAATTTCGTCCATGTTATATCAATGGGCGTGGACTGAAACTAAACATGGCTGTATGGATTATTTATGGCAAGTTTAAAAGAAATTCGAGCAAAAGTTGCTAGTATTAAAAGTACCCAGAAAATTACTCGCGCCATGCAAATGGTTGCAGCGAGTAAGATGCGACGTGCCCAAGAACGTATGCAACTAGGTCGTCCTTATGCCGATAGCATGCGTCGAGTGGTTTCTCATCTAGTTAAAGCTTCACCAGACTACAAACATCCTTACCTAGTATCTCGTGCGGTTAATCGTGTTGGCTATATTGTAGTCAGTTCTGACCGTGGTCTTGCAGGTGGTTTGAATATCAACTTATTCAAAAAATTGATGCAGCACGTTAAACAACAAAAAAGCCAATCGGTTGAAACGCGTTTTGCGGTGATTGGTCAAAAAGGCGTGAGCTTCTTTAAAACATTCGGTGGTACGGTGATCGCTGCGGAAACTCACTATGGTGACAACCCAAGCTTTGAGCAACTTAGTGTGCCAGTTCAAGTAATGCTTGATGCGTATAATCGTGGCGAAATTGATGAGATTTACATGGTATATAACAAATTCGTTAATGCCATGACCCAAAATCCCAGTGTGCAACGCTTATTACCGATTGCGGCTGAGTCTTTGGTTGATGAAACCATGGAAAATCGTGAATACAGCTGGGACTACATCTATGAGCCAACTACCAAAGAGCTGCTTGATGGTTTGATGGGACGTTATGTTGAATCAATCGTCTATCAAGGTGTGGTAGAAAATATTGCTTCTGAACAGTCTGCACGTATGGTTGCTATGAAAGCAGCAACGGATAACGCAGGTAACTTAATTAACGAATTACAATTGGTTTACAACAAGCTGCGTCAAGCGGCGATTACCCGAGAAATTTCGGAAATCGTTGGCGGTGCTGCTGCTGTTTCATAATTGACCTACATTCAAGGAGAGCGTAATGAGTAGCGGTCGTATTGTACAGATTATTGGCGCGGTTATTGACGTTGAATTTGACCGTCAAAGCGTACCAAGAATTTATGATGCCTTAAAAGTTGAAGGCACAGAAACTACATTAGAAGTACAACAACAATTGGGTGATGGTATCGTACGTACTATCGCCATGGGTTCTACTGAAGGTCTAAAACGTGGTCTACCAGTTAGCAATACTGGTGCACCAATCTCTGTACCCGTGGGTAAAGGTACCCTAGGTCGTATCATGGACGTTTTAGGACGCCCAATCGACGAAGCGGGTCCGGTAGAGCATAGCAACACTTGGGCGATTCACCGTCAGGCACCTTCTTATGCTGAACAAGCAGCTTCTACTGAACTTTTAGAAACCGGTATTAAAGTAATTGACTTACTATGTCCATTTGCTAAAGGTGGTAAAGTTGGTCTGTTCGGTGGTGCAGGTGTTGGTAAAACCGTTAACATGATGGAACTTATCAATAACATCGCAAAAGCACACTCAGGTTTATCGGTATTTGCCGGTGTAGGTGAGCGTACTCGTGAAGGTAATGACTTCTACCATGAGATGAAAGACTCAAACGTACTTGATAAAGTGGCAATGGTGTATGGTCAGATGAATGAGCCACCAGGAAACCGTTTACGTGTTGCCTTGACCGGTTTGACCATGGCGGAATACTTCCGTGACGAAAAAGATGAAAACGGCAAAGGCCGTGACGTATTATTGTTCGTAGACAACATCTACCGTTATACACTAGCAGGTACTGAAGTATCAGCACTTCTAGGTCGTATGCCATCTGCAGTAGGGTATCAGCCAACGCTTGCAGAAGAGATGGGTGTACTACAAGAACGTATTACTTCAACCCAATCAGGTTCTATTACTTCTGTTCAAGCGGTATACGTTCCTGCCGATGACTTGACTGACCCATCACCCGCGACAACATTTGCTCACTTAGACGCAACAGTGGTATTGAGCCGTGATATTGCCTCACAAGGTATTTACCCAGCGGTTGACCCACTAGATTCAACGTCGCGTCAGTTAGACCCACTGGTCATAGGTGAAGAGCACTATGCTGTTGCTCGTGGTGTCCAAGAAGTATTACAACGCTTTAAAGAGTTGAAAGACATTATTGCGATTTTGGGTATGGACGAATTATCAGAAGATGATAAATTAGTGGTGTACCGTGCACGTAAAATCCAACGTTTCTTGTCACAACCTTTCCACGTTGCAGAGGTATTCACTGGCTCACCAGGTAAATACGTACCAATCCGTGAAACCATTCAAAGCTTTAAAGCAATCTTGAATGGTGAGTATGATGACTTGCCAGAACAAGCATTCTACATGAAAGGTGGTATTGAAGAAGTGGTTGCTGCAGCAGAAAAACTACGCGGCTAATTTCTCAATCAAACCCTGTTAGTTTAAACTATATTAACAGGGTTTTATCAACCTAATTTTGCAATACCATAGGAGAGAACTGTGGCAACTTTACAATGTAATGTCGTCAGTGCGAAAGAAACTATCTACTCTGGTGAGATTAGTATGTTAATTGCTACTGGTGTAGAAGGTGAGGTCGGTATTTTGCCAGGACATATTCCTTTTATTACGCTATTAAAACCAGGCCCCATGCAGATCAAAACTAGCAATGGTAATGATGAAATGGTGTACATATCAGGCGGTGTTTTAGAAGTGCAAC
This sequence comes from Faucicola osloensis, assembly GCA_016888885.1. Lineage (GTDB taxonomy): Bacteria > Pseudomonadota > Gammaproteobacteria > Pseudomonadales > Moraxellaceae > Faucicola. Next base: position 1,623,202 of record CP069437.1, on the reverse strand, counting down.
CGCATTTAGTGACGGTATTGGCAGATACGGCAGTACGTTCGCATGACTTAGATGAAGCCAAAATTTTGGAAGCACGTCGCCATGCAGAACAAACCTTGCAAAATCAAAAAGCCGATATCGATATCTCTGCGGCTTTGGCAGCATTGGCAGAATCTTTGGCACAATTGCAAACCTTACAAAAATTCAAAAACCGTGCCTAACTTTGATGCGGACGTGTTTAAAGACAGTGGCAATGACCACTGTTTTTTTATGGGTGCTTAAAGATATAAGTGCTTAAGAAAAGTGATTACAAATTTGCTAATTATCTTTTGAACCAAAGCTAGTTAAACCAAAGCTAGCAAGAAAATTTTATCAGTTATTAAATAGATAACCTTATATCGTATGCTTTTGCATCTGGTTATATGTGGTATTTATACTTTTTTATGTTTAGTTACGTTTTAACAATATTAAATTGGCTATTTTTTCGCTAAATTAATTCAATTATATTGTAGTAGTACAGGTAATGCGTAAACTTTCATTACTTATTGCTGATAGATAAATAAAGATATATTCTGATATAAGTATTAAGAGTATGTAGAACTTACGCACTATCTTAACTCAACAAAACATGATAGCCCTAGCTAAATTTTGGATTTAGATAAAACAAATCATCAGCGACCTGTCTTGACATCTGAGCCACTACAGGCGTAAAAAGATGACTAACCCAAGCATACACCGAAGAAAAGCCGAAACTTAATTGCTGTTTTAAATACACGAACGCCATCAATGATGAGAACACATGATTACGGATTTTACGCTCACGGCGAAGCTGAAACTTCTCAATCGAACAACACTGTTTAATGGTTCGATGATAGGTTTCAATCTGCCAATGACAATCATGCAAATACTCAAAATCAAGTGGTGTAAATACCGGTGAATTTGGCTCGCTGTCTTTAGGTTTAGGGTCAAACTTCACATAATGTCTCACTTGGTCTTTAAAGTGATGACGGTAAAGGGTAACAAAACCAAAGTCTTTAAGCCAAACTTCTAATCCTGTTTTTGGCACATGGTCAATCTGCTGTACTTGCAACCATTCGCCTTGTTTGATAGAAACCGTACGATTTGCCTTAACCGCAAACATAAACCCTAACTCAGCGTGTTTGATGTGTTTAAGGTTTTCTTTACTGCTGTACCAACTGTCGCCTGTGATATAGCTTGGGATAAGCCCCCATGCCAAGACTTCATCTAACATTTTTTGAAAGTAGTCGTTTTTGGTAAGGTTGTCTTTGGGGTCATATAGTCGGTAGTTGATGGGTTGGCTATTGCCTGTTAAGTCGGTGTAGTACAGGGTGATAAGGTTAATGCCTTGTACGGCTTTGTGATGCTTGCCACTATAGTAATAGCCAATTAGGTCGGTTTTGTTGCTGTAGGGTTTGTCAAGCACGGTGTCATCTATGCTGATGATGCCACCAGTTAGGTTGATATGCCCCTTTGTTTGCTCATACAGGTCACGAGGCTCAAAGCTCTCTCTACCTAAAAAGTTGTTGATGCTGTCATGCCCAATCTCAATACTTTGAGCAAGCCTTGTGCAGGTGGGCTGTTTGGGTTCGCTGATGAGCATTCCGATATAGTGTCCTAGGGTGCAGTGGGCGGTGCTGGGTCGGCTAAGTTGTCTTATCAATTTGGTTGTTCTTGCTTTTCCTTTAGCATATCATGCTTTCTTTGGATAGTGCGTAAGTTCTAGTATGTATAAAATTTTTTGGAGGAAATTATGTCAGAAGAAGAGTTGATACCCCGCGTATTGATTGTAGAGGATGATGAGCGTCTTGCAACCTTGACCCAAGATTATTTGCGTAAAAATGGTTTAGATGTGGCAATTGAAACTGACGGTAACCGTGCGATTCGTCGTATTGTGGCTGAGCAGCCTGATATGGTGGTGCTTGATGTGATGCTGCCAGGTAGTGACGGTCTGACGGTATGCCGTGAAGTGCGTCCTCATTTTCATAACCCTATCTTAATGCTAACCGCGCGTACCGAAGATATGGACCAAGTGTTAGGTCTAGAAATGGGTGCAGACGACTATGTGGCAAAACCGGTTCAACCCCGTGTGTTATTAGCGCGTATCCGTGCACTATTGCGCCGCTCTGATACCGCGCCAACCGATGAAGTGCCGCAGCGTCTTGAATTTGGTGATTTGGTTATTGATAACGGCGGTCGTTCGGTTACTTTAAACGATGAGCTTGTTGACTTTACCAGTGCAGAATATGATTTATTGTGGTTATTGGCATCCAATGCAGGTCGTATCTTATCGCGTGAAGACATTTTTGAACGTCTGCGTGGTATTGAGTATGACGGTCAAGACCGTTCAATTGATGTACGTATTTCTCGTATCCGTCCAAAAATTGGTGATGATCCAGAAAACCCAAAACGTATCAAAACGGTTCGCAGTAAAGGTTATCTGTTTGTCAAAGAAAACTAACATAGCATTGATAAACACAGTATCGATAAAAAAGTCAGCATCAAGCTGGCTTTTTTTATCGCTGTGTATTTTGCCAGCTAAAGATTGAAAGGTTTTGGACAACAATTTACTACGTTACTAGACAGTCGCTTCATGAATTTCACATTGTAATCTCTGCATTGGTAAGTAATAATACGGCTATTATCTATTGACCTTAGCCCTAGATTTTTATGCCGCTATTATCCTCCTTAAACCAGTCTATTTTTCTGCGAATTTATGCAGGTCTGTTATTTATCTGTTTGTTGGTTGCATTTTTTGCCCAACTGCTTATCACCACTATCAATGCAGAGCGGGTACAGAGTTATCGTGAGGATATGGCATCAGCAGCATTTTATCTCATTGATTCAGGCTTATCGCGGCAAGTCACTGCCAAAGAGCGTAATTTATGGCTCTCTGATGTCAGTACTTTATTTGACACCAAGTTTAATATCGAACCGATTTCAAAAGCGGACTTTAGAACCAGCGAAATCAATCGACTCAATAAACAACAAGCGGTAGTACGTTTTAATAGCGATACCAATACGGCTGATATTTATTATAAAATCTCGGGTGAGAACAACGTGTTGCATGCAAGTTTTAATAAACTTAGTGAGCAACAAATCAAAGGGGTAGGCGTGTTGCTGCTCGATGATTTGTCTCACTATCGTACTTTGGCAGAAAAACAGCAACGCTTGCAACAAATTCAAAAATTTTTCCCTTTTAAGCTCACCTTACAATCCATTAATAAACTGCAGCTTGATACCGACCAAAAAGCGCGCCTGTATCGCAAAGATATTGTGATTATGTTCCGTGACAATACCAGTGTAGAGAATTCATCGATTCGGGTATTAGCACCGACTGAACTTCAAGATATCGTAGTGGATTTGGGACCCATTCCGCTATTTAACTGGTTTCCGCTTAATCTGATTATTAGTATCACGCTCATTAGTATGTTCTTGATTAGCCTAGGGGTGTATGCGCTGATTTTCCCATTAGAGCGTAAATTGCAGCTGATTCAAAGCGGTATCACCAAAGTGCGCGAAGGTAAGCTCAATACCAAAGTAAAAGTCGTTGGCGAAGATGAAATTGCCCATCTAGCTGCAACCTTTAATAGTATGACTGAACACATCCGGCGTTTGATTGAATCCCAGCGAGAGTTGACCCGTGCTGTATCCCATGAGCTGCGCACGCCAGTGGCACGCATCCGTTTTGCTGTGGATATGCTGGCTGATACGGATGATTATGAGGATCGGATGAGTCAGCGTGATTATATCGACCAAGATATCGAATCGCTCAATGGCTTGATTGATGAAATTTTGACCTATGCCAAGCTTGAAGAAGGCTCACCTAAAATGGACTGGGAAGATGTCGATTTGCAAGAACTCGTTTCGCAGATTGCCCGTGAGACCAATGCGCTTGGTAAACCTGTCACTGTCAAAGTGGGCAACGTGCAAAAAGGTGTATTTGCACAAGCCGATAGACGCTATTTACACCGTGTTTTGCAAAATTTGGCAGGCAATGCCACCCGTTATGCCGAAAGCACTATTATCATCTCAGCAGGCTTAGAAAAAAATGAGGCCTTTATCAGTGTGGAAGATGATGGACAGGGTATTCCAGAAAAAGACCGTGAAAAAGTCTTTATCCCATTTGCGCGTTTGGATGATAGTCGTACCCGTGCCTCGGGCGGCTATGGTCTGGGCTTATCAATCGTGTCTCGAATTGCGTTTTGGTTTAATGGTCGTATGTCAGTGGATGAAAGCCCGACCTTGGGTGGAGCGCGATTTATTATGAAGTGGCCGAAAAGCCAGCTAGCTTCAAGTATTGAGGCCGATGAAATTACCCAAAAAAGTAGCGAGAAAAAATACACGCAAGCGCAAGGGTCATAAGCTTGTTACCAGTAACGCTTGCAAATTTATTCAGACTGGGCTAAATTTTAGTGAGTTATGCAATGGTTTAGCAAAATTTGCGCACATCAATTAACCGATGAGCGAAATCATCACAAGCGAGGATGGCATGCGTTACCTATTTTTAGCCTTGGTGGCACTCAACATGGCTGTTTTTGGTTATTATAGTTTTTTGCGCAAACCTACTGAAAGCCAGTCCGTTTCACAGGCGCGCGCAGCATTGGTTCACCCTGTCACAGCCACCAATGTGTCAAGTGAATTACCCCCCATGATTGGTACTAAAAAGTAAAAATGGCTACCCAAACCAAAGTTATCAAAACCAAAGCTACTCAGGAATCATGGTTAGCCTAACCTTTTAAGTAGCCACTTAGTCTTCTGTCAGCTTTATTCTATAATCGGAATGTTCACCACCACTACTAAACCACCGCCATTGGGCTGATTACGAGCGATGACGCTACCATTGTGGAGGTGAGTAATGCGGCTTACAATCGCAAGCCCAAGTCCACTCCCTTGCGTGGTACGTGCCGTTTCGCCCCGCTCAAACGGCTGCATAATTCGCTCAAGCTGATCTTCGGCAACGCCTTGCCCTTCATCGCTAACTTTGATGGTTAAGTATTTTTGTCTAGAGTTTATCTCTGGTGTTAGATTTTCATCGGTGACCACTTGCTCAGTAGGCTGTAGCTCATCATCAATGCTGATTTCAATATGAATGGGCGGCTGACCATAGCGACAAGCATTATTGACCAAATTAACGATGAGACGCTTGATGGATAAGGGTCGCAATGGCACACTGGGCAGATCGTCTTGGATATCGATAATAAATGGGGTGGGGGCAAACTGCACCACAATCTCGTTAATGATAGGGCGCAGGTTGGTCAATCGTACTGCTTCATCTGAGCCATCTTTCATAAATGAAATAAACTGCTCCAAAATCGCGTCCATGTCCTCAATGTCATACACTAGCCCTTCCCGCAAAAACTCATCGGGTAGCATCTCAGCTGTGAGTCGCATCCGCGTCAGTGGCGTGCGCAAATCATGGGAAATACCCGCTAGCATAATATTGCGTTCTTTTTGGGTTTGGATCAGGTTATGAAACAGTCGGTTAAATGCCAAATTCACCTGACGAATCTCTGTTGAGCCTTCATTGGTCGCCAAATTGTTGGCGTTCCCAAGGGTGATGTAGTCAATCGCCACTTTTTGTAGGCGTTTGAGCGGGCGATTTAATTGTCTTACCAAAAACAAAATAGTCAGCAACGTGGCAAGCGGAATCCCCAATAAGAAAAAATAAATCGACGTTGGGCTATATTTGGCATAAAACTTGACAGGCTCTTGCAGCCAAACATCCGGATGCGCACTGTCTTGAATATACAAAATCGGTACGGGTTTGAATTTAAAATTGACCGATACAGGACGCTGCATCACGGTTTCCATCTGTGTTGCCATCCGCTTAGTGAAATAATCCACCAAGGTTTTTTCTTGAAAAGAAGGTATCTGTTGTGGGTCAGTAATCACGTTAATATGCGAGGCATCAATAATCCAGTTTTTAAGCTCGGGATTGTTTTTAAAATCTTTATCCGCTTTATCAATCATTAACAGCTGATGGGCAAGATATGTCGCATGGTTTTGTAGCTCGGGTAAATACAGACTGCGCCAAAAAAACCACAGCGACAACGCCACGCTCACCAGCACCATCAACATCACCATCAAGGTGGTTTGCCAAGTGTGGCTATAGCCTTTGAGTTTGGGTAAATGCGGTTTCATGCTGGGGTATCCTGATGGTGGCTGTGCAGCTGAGTCAAAACGGGCAACGGCACTGGCATCCTGTTATAATACGCAGATAGCTTGACAAAATTAAAGGGGCAATCATGCAGTTTTCAAAATTTGGTGAAAAGTTTACCAAAAACAGCGGTATTTTGCAGTTAATGGATGATTTGGGCAACGCGCTTAACAGCGAGCAACCGATTAATATGCTCGGCGGTGGCAATCCAGCACGGATTGATACAGTTAACCAAACCTATTGGGCGGTGTTTAAAAGCCTAGCCGAAGGTGATATGGGTTCAATGGCCATCGAAAATATCGGAAACTACTCAACGCCGCAGGGCGATGCCAAGTTTATTGCAGCATTGGTAGATTTTTTTAATCGCCATTATGATTGGGGACTTACCACAGACAATATCGCCCTGACCAATGGCTCACAAAACGCATTTTTTTATTTATTTAACTTGTTTGGTGGGCAGTTTGACGATACTAAACAAGGCAGCATAGATAAAAAAATTCTATTACCCCTTGCCCCAGAATATGTGGGTTATGCCGATGCTCATGTAGATGGGCAGCATTTTATCGCAGTGCTACCCAGCATTGAATTTGTGCAACATCAAGGTGAAGACGGCTTTTTTAAATACCGAGTCGATTTTGACACCCTAGAAAATTTGGCTGAATTGCGCAACGGCGAAATCGGGGCAATTTGCTGCTCACGCCCGACCAACCCAACAGGCAACGTGCTGACTGATGACGAAATGGCGCGCCTTGAAGCGATTGCCAAGCGCTTTGATATCCCCCTGATTATCGATAATGCGTATGGGATGCCGTTCCCCAATATCATCTATAGCCAAGCCACGCTCAATTGGAATGAGCAAATTATTTTGTGCTTTAGCTTATCAAAAATCGGTTTGCCTGGGGTGCGTACAGGGATTGTGGTCGCCAATCCGCAGGTGGTCAAAGCGATTAGTAGCCTAAACGCGATTGTTAATTTAGCGCCGACCCGTTTTGGCGCGGCGATTGCTACGCCACTGCTACAAGATGACCGGCTAAAAGATTTGTCAGACAATCATATTCGTCCGTTTTACCAAGGACAAGCCAAATTAGCCGTGCAGCTGCTAAAACAAGAACTGGGCGACTTGCCACGCCCCTATAACAATGCGATGAAAATCCACAAGCCTGAAGGTGCGATTTTCTTGTGGGTGTGGTTTAAAGATTTGCCGATAACCACGGTTGAGCTGTATGAGCGATTAAAAGCCAAAGGCACATTGATTATCCCTAGCGAGCATTTCTTTGTTGGCGTGGATACTAAAGATTTTAAACACGCGCATGAATGTATCCGTCTAAGCATCGCCCAAGATGATGATACCTTGAGAAAAGGCATTGCCACGATTGGGGAAGTGGTGAGAGCGGTTTATGCCAAGCAATAAAAACAAGCAATAAAAAAGGCGCACATCGCGCCCTTTTACTGTTTTGTTAACAACTAAATCTTCCACTCCACAAAATTCTTCAATAGCTGCAACCCTGCGGTATGGCTTTTTTCGGGATGGAACTGGGTCGCAAACAAATTATCTTTAATCACGCTGGCACAAAACTCGACACCATAATCACAGGTTGCCGCCACAATCGAGGTATCAGACGGCACACAATAAAAACTATGCACAAAATAAAAGTGGGTATTATCTTCAATCCCTTGCCATAGCGGATGCGCCAAATCCATATGGGTAATAGTATTCCAGCCCATATGCGGCACTTTAATGCGTTCGTTTTTGTCATCTAGCCAATGATCATCAAAGCGTTTGACGTCACCGCCCAGTACCCCTAGACAGTCTACCCCGTCATTTTCTTCTGAGCGCTCAAACAACGCCTGCATCCCGACACAAATCGCCATTACAGGCTTATTAAATACAGCCGTTTTGACGGCATCAGCAATACCTGCTGCCTGCATCTCTGCCATGCAGTCGCGCATTGCCCCTACGCCAGGGAAGACGATTTTGTCCGCCGCCGCAATCACTGCCGGGTCGCGCGTGATCGACACATCAGCGCCCACTGCCGTCAAGGCTTTACCCGCCGAATGTAAATTACCCATCCCATAATCTAACAATGCAACCTTTGTCATCTGTTATCCTGTTGTCAAGAAAAGCCCAAAACTGCGATTAAGCGCTGATATCACTTGGCAATCTATCTTTAATTACCAAAGAAGCTTTGAAAAATACCAAAATAACCATTATAGTAATACCATCACACTGCTGCGCGAATAGCGCTATTTGCAAAATTGTAAGGACAATAATAATGGCAGAAAAAAACTATTATGACATTTTAGGCGTCGATAAAAAAGCCAGTGAAGCAGATATTAAAAAAGCCTATCGCAAACTGGTACGACAATATCACCCTGATATCAACGACTCACCCGATGCCGACGCCAAAATGGGTGAAATCAATAACGCCTATGAAACGCTCAAAGACGCTGAAAAACGCGCCCAATACGACCTGATGCTCGACAATCCTTATATGGGTCAAGGCTTTGGCGGCATGGGCGGCGGTCAGGGCTTTAGTGCCAATATGAGCCAAGCGGATTTGGATGAAATCCTCCGCCAGTTTGGCGGTGGGGCAGGCGGTCGTCAGTCGCAAGGCGCGGGTGGCTTTAGATTTGATGATATTTTCTCGACATTTGGGGGCGGGTTCGCAGACGGATTTGGTGGCAGACAGTCGCAACGCTCGAGCAAAGGCGACGATCAGCATGCCGAGTTATCAATTGATTTAAAAGCTACTTATGAAGGCGATACCCGTAAAATTAGCCTAAATTTACCGGTACGAACCGCGACAGGGCTGGATTATCAAACCAAGACCATTGAAGTCAAAATTCCCAAAGGTATTGCCGAAGGACAACAAATTCGCTTGGCAAAACAAGGCAGTCCAAGCCCGTATGGCGGTGATAATGGCGATTTGTACCTAAAAATTAAATTTAATCACCCAGACAATATCCGTGTAGAAGGCAAAGACGTGTTCCAAACGGTAGACGTTGCGCCTTGGGAAGCAGCTATGGGCGGTCAAATCACGGTCAATACGCCTGCTGGCAAGGTCAATGTCAATGTCCCAAAAAATAGCCGCACCGGCACCAATCTGCGCCTTAAAGGTAAAGGTATCCCAGCCAAAGAACCCGGTGATTTGTATTTAAGTTTAAATATCGTGTTGCCAAAAATTAATACAGACGCAGATATCCAAGCGTATGAAGCGTTCAAATCGGCATTTCCCTCGTTTGTCCCAAAGCGCTAATCTATTGATAACTAAGCAAAAAAAATAGGCAGTACAATAAAAAAAATGACAAACAGGCAACAAACATAACTATAGAGACACAACAGGAGTGTAACATGGCTCAAACCACCCATACGGATTTATCATTACGGTTAACCTTAGATGATTTGATTATGGCGAGTAGTTGGGATAAAAGCTGGATATTAGCGCTGATGGATGAAGATATTATTTATGCTGAAACGCCTGCTATCGACAGCCAACCCTATTTTAATAGCACACAATTGACCACAGTGCGCCTTGCCTCACGCCTACGCCGTGATTTTGATGCCAGTCCGCAAGCGATTGGCTTGATACTATCGCTGCTTGACGAGCTAAGACCGCTTCGGCAGTTACAGCGGCAAATCATGCTCACGCGAATGATTCATGATGTGGATGACAGCTAACAAACATCAAGTTAGTCAACATCAATTTGGGTGAATTTAATCTTAAAAAAAGGGCGGGTTATAGTGTGATAATCCGCCCTTTTTATTTGCTACAGCAAACGATTATTGGGTATAACCGTGGTTACGGAGCCAATTTTGTAGAAGTTGAATTTCGGCTTGTTGGGTATCGATTAGGGTATTGGTAAGGCTACGCACTTTGTCATCGTTACCATATTTGGCAACCACTTGTGAGAACGCAATCGCGCCTTTATGATGAATCAGCACGGTTTGGGCAAATGCTTGGTCGGCGTTTTTAGTCATGACCGTGTCCACCATTTCTTGCTGCATATCATCGATAATGCTATCGATTTCTTGCTGGGCTGCCACACTATCTGCCATCGGCTGATTAGGGTCCGCGGTGTTTTGAATCAGTTGCATGGCAAGCCAATTCTGTAATATTTGTGATTCATTTTGGCGTGAGCTAATAATGTCTCGGGCTAAACCTAGCAACTCAGGGTTTTTGCCGTATCGCTGCTCAATACTTGCAAGCGCGATGGTTTCATCAAAATGACTCAGCATAGTTTTGACAAAAATCATATCAGGCGAGATAGGTATATAGTCAAATTGATTGAGGGCGTTTGGGTCACTCGCTGCAGCCGCATCGATGCTTGGCTGCTTGATAACAGTAAAATACGCTTCTTGATAGTCATTGATGGTACTTGAGTCAGGCATCACATAACCTTGCGCCAGTTGACTGACGGTAAGCATGTTTTTATTGATTGCTTGTGTGTCTAATACTTGGGGCAATGGTTTATCATCAAATTCTTGGGGCGCGCTCACGGCGGCAGCGGTAGGGGGTGCTGGCTGCTGAGAATCAGATTGCTCACAACCAATCATGCTGATAATTGCGATGACAAGCAAGATTGATGGTGCGGGGTTGGACATGCATCGGCTCCCATGCCTTGATTTTTATACGATGTGTTTTGAAATGATGATTGTAAGCATTGACTGTCAGCATTGATTATCAGTCTTAGGCAAGAGTATAAAATAGGGCAAGCACAGTGACTATATCAATTGTGTCATGGCAGCTTGCTTATCATTTGCTAACTGCTGATTGTGCTAACTGTCGATTATGCTAACTGCCGCTTGCGGGCAATATCCCTGCCAAAGTAAAAAACGCCCGATAAGCGGCTACTTTTTTCTCCAAGCTTTGCGGGTAAGCGCGCGAGGTCGATGGCAACCGATAAATACCAAATGCTCGCCCAAAAGCGTTAACTTCAAGAAACTGATTGGTTTTTGGTAGTTTATAGAGTGTTTGACTGGGATCAAAATAGGGTGACGCGGGATCGCTAATACTTTGGTTCACCAGCGCTATCAGCACTTCTGTGGCCTTGCCACCGGTGGTATAAATCCACCTGACCTGCTCAAGCTGTGCCAAAACTTTACCCAAATCAACTGTAGCCACCACGGTTAAATGTTCATCAGCCGCATTGCCTTTTTCGCGGATGACGTGAGTGACTGAGGGACATTCACCGATTTTATAAGCCTGTAAAAATGCTTTAATTTTTTCGGCATCAAAGCGTTTTTCGTCACCGACTCGAAAATAATCGATATCATCAAAAAACACCTTGCCCATGACACGCCACATATCATTATAAAAGTTGGGGTAATGAAATGCCATACACCATTTATCAGGTGTGGGCGGCATGGTACCCATCATCAAGACTTTGGTATCAGCAAAAAAGAAGTTACCAAACGGATGGGCTTCGACACGCGGGTCAGTCAATAAATCAGCAGACATATCAGTTTTTATTTCTAATTAAATACACGCCAAGCGCGGCACTGGCAATAATCGGTAACAGCACCATAAAAAACGGTGAAAACCCCGTGCTTAGACTGACAAACCCGACCAAATCTTGCAGATAACTAAATACCAAGCCAAAGAGCAGAGCAATCACAATGCGATAACCCAAGCTTTGGTTACGCAAGGAGCCAAATACAAATGAACAAGCAACCAACACTAGCGATAGCATGGCAAAAGGCGACAATAGTTTTTTCCAAAAGGCAACTTCATGCTCAAGCGAGCGGCGTTTGTCTTTGGCTAAGAGCTGTTGGTGCTGCCATAATTCGGTCACTGACATGTTATCAGGGCTGCGTGTTAACAGATAAATCGCTGACGGCTCAATGGGTAATTGCAGCGTCATAGTCGGGATGGTAGTCAACTGACTGTGCCCATCGGCGGCAATGGTTAATTGTTTGATTTGTTGCAGCTGCCAGCCCGATGTTTTATCGGCGGTATTTTGACTGACAAAGCGGCCCGTATCGGCTTGCAGCACTTGCTGGATATGGGCAGTGTCGTCTAGCTGCCAAACTTTGATATTTTTGAGCTCGCCTTTGGTATTGGCATAGTCAATATTGATGATGCGGTTGGCTTGTTTGTCCCAATAACCGTTGATGGCACTTGATAGCAAAGGCTTGTCATGTTTGACTTGGTGCGCTAACTGATTGCTAGTTGGCACTACATACTGCCCAAGCAACAAACCGATAATGACAAAAATAATCGCTGGTTGCATCACCCAACCGACTATTTTAAAGCGGCTGATGCCTGCTGCTTGAATCACCGTAAGCTCACTGGTGTTGGCAAGCAAGCCTAGCCCTACCACTGCGCCTAATAGTGTGCCAAATGGCATATAGTCGAGTAAATCACGGGGTGCACTATAGGCAATAAAACGCAAGGCATCTAAATAATTGTAATGATCATTGAGATCCTGCAACTCTGCCAAATAATCAAAGACGACTTTAAGGAGCCAAAGACCAATGATAGCCCCTGTCATGGCAAAAAGCGCTTGTTTTTTAACGTAATAAGATAAAATCATGGCTGACCGCCTGCGGACAACTGACGACTTTGGCGACGATAGCGGACACGATGTACCACGCGGCTTTGCCAATTTAACAGCAATGCAAATGCGATAAAACCAACGATTAGCCAAATATACGCGTACTCACTAATGCGCTCTTTACCAATGGCAGTGCGTAGCGAAATGATACTAATCGCACAGCTAGCAAATATGAGCACTGAAGGTAACAGACGAAGCCAGCGTCCTTGACGGGGGCGTACCTGTGCAAGCGGGGTAGCAAGCATCGCCGCAATGATAATCAGCCAAGGCATAGTAAAGCGATAGCCCAGCTCGGCTTTGACTTCGGGTTTTTGGGTATGGGCGAGCAGTTTGGCAGTGGTTTGGGTTTCAACATTGGTTTCGGTAATTTTTTCACTGGCAGGTTTTTCTAGGGTAATGCGATATTTTTCAAAACTGGCTTGGTTGTACTTGGCGTTGTTGGTGCCAAGCTCATAGCGACGACCCTGAAACAAATCTAGCTGCATTGAGCTATCCGTGTCTTTACTGGGTACTTGATAGGCGCGCGTGGCCGTGATGATAACATCGTTTTTGGCGATTTTGCCGCTTTTATCGGTTTGCTGCTGCACCACGTATAGGTTTTTGAGTTCACGTTTTTCTTTATCAAACTCATCGACATACAGGTGATAGTTGCCGCTGCTGATAAAGGTTTTTGGACGCACTAAATCGAGTAAACTACCGAGCGACTGGGTTTGCCAAATCTGCTCACTGTTAGACAGTCCCCATGGTTTTGCCCAAAGACTAATTCCCATTTGAAATACAAATAACCCAGTAATGAGCGGAATCATCAAACGTGTCAAACGGCCACGACTGATGCCACTGGCAAACAGGACGCTCATCTCATGATCCACGTACATACGACCGAGCACGAGCATCAGTGCGATAAAAAATGACAGCGGTAAAATTAGCTCAAGAAAGGTTGGAATGTTATAGCCAATAATGGCGAACAGCAAACCAACATCCAGCCTGCCTTCTGCAGCGATACCAAAATAGCGGATTAAGCGACCGCCAAGCATCAGCGCCATCAGAAATAACAGCACAATCGCAGTATTAGCGGCGACTTGTTGCGTCATATAGCGTCGTAATATCACAAGTAACCACCTAATATTACTCAAAAATTAATCAATTCAAACAGCTAGGGAAGTAAATGCCAATATTGTACGACATCATACCATTCGGCGCATCTGTTAATCGGCTATTTTAGCGCGTTGCCGACAGATTATGAATATGAATACTGTAAGGTAACATTTCACAATGACTTTTCACCACCACTTTTTACAGCCGCTTTATCAAAGCCATTTTTTACAAAGACTTTTCACAACTGCATTTTACCCTACACAATGACGCCTGCTATCCCATCACGCAGTGATAACCCAATGCTATAACCCAAATACCATAATAGGTATGCTATGATAATAGTTATTTCTTGATGACAATAATTAAGGAGCTTAAATGAGTTTGACATTGACACTAGCGACCGCGCTTAAAAAAACGGTCAAGAACAGCTATCACGTGGTATTGGTAGATGACAATAGCCAAACTATGGGGCAACTAACAAGTGAGCTACAAACCGCGGTTACAAGCCTAATTGAAGCGAGTCGTTTTAAGGGTAAGCTTGCCGACACCGCAATCAGTTATGGCACAGATAATAATACGGGTTTGTTATTGGTTGGCGTGGGCAGTCAAGACAAATTAAACGGCGGTAGCTTGCAAAAAATTGCCAAAGCGATTTATGCAAGTTTGAGCCGTCTTACCAAATCTGCGGTGATTATTTTAGGCGATAGTATGGATGAAGTGAGTTTTGGTCAGTTGGCATTAGCCATCTTCAATCAAAGCTACACCTTTGATATTTATAAATCACAAAAAGCAGATAAACCGACGCTAAAAGACGTGACCTTATTGGTCAGCGCAGACAACCAACCTGCGTTTGACACCCTGCTACAGCTGCAACAGGCGACTGCGCAAGGTCAATCACTCACCAAAGATTTGGCAAATCAGCCACCAAATGTATGTTTCCCTGCCTATCTTGCAGAGCAAGCGCAAAGCTTGGCTAATCAATACCCAGAGCTATTGACGGTCAAAGTGCTGGGTGAAAAAGACATGCAGCAATTAGGGATGAACTGCTTTTTGGCAGTCGCTCGCGGCTCCGCGCATGAAGCTAAGTTAGTATTACTTGAGTACAATGGCAAAGCCGCCAAAAAAGACAAAAATAGCAAAACCAAAGGCAAAAAATCAAGCCTAGAGCAACCGATTGTACTTGTAGGCAAAGGCATCACCTTTGACAGTGGTGGTATTTCGCTCAAACCAGGTCTGGGCATGGGTGAGATGAAATACGACATGGGCGGTGCGGCGGCAGTCATGGGCATAATTAAAGCGCTATGTGAAGCGCGTCTACCGCTACAAGTCGTTGGTGCACTCGCTTGTGCAGAGAATATGCCCTCAGGAACAGCGACTCGCCCTGGCGATATCGTCACCGCCATGAATGGTAAAACCGTCGAAATCCTCAATACGGATGCCGAAGGTCGTTTGGTACTGTGTGACACCTTGGTGTATGTACAGCGCTATCAGCCGAAAGTGATTATCGACATGGCAACCTTGACTGGGGCGTGTATTGTGGCGCTGGGTTATGTGCGCTCAGGTCTATACGGTAACAATGAAGATGTGATTTTTGAGCTTGAACAAGCTAGCGAATCAGCGTATGACCGTGTTTGGCACATGCCACTGGATGATGACTACCAAGAGCAGCTTAAATCCAACATGGCAGATATGCAAAACATTGGCGGTATGCCAGCAGGGTCAGTCACGGCGGCGTGTTTTTTATCGAAGTTTGTTGAAGATATTCCTTGGGCGCACTTGGATATTGCAGGGACAGCGTGGCAGTCGGGCAAAGAGCCAACCGCAACGGGTCGTCCAGTACCGCTATTGATGCATTATCTTTATCGCCAAGCTGCCCAAGATGCAGTCTAGCTGATAGGACGCTGACCACCCTATGACGGCATCACAAATTAGTTTTTATATTTTATCCCCGCAAAAAAAACAGCTGGCGTTCGTCTGCCAGCTGATTTTAACCGTGTTAGCCAAAAGCGAGGATAGTATTATCGTGGTGGCAGCGTCCGATCTACTACCCTCACTTGATGACCGATTATGGTCATTGAGTGATGTGGCGTTTATTCCCCACCAAATTATCCAGCAACTTGATGCTTTTCATCACCAAAAAATCCCTGCCAGTGTGGTACTCACCGATAATATCGAACTCGTCACCCAATTTGATGGCGTCGTCATCAATCTCACCAACGAAGCAATTATAAATACCCAAGCTAGCCGCCTGCTAGAGGTCATCGACGCCGCCCCCGAACAGGTTGAAAGTGGTCGTCACAAATACCGCGCTTATCAAGCACAATTACAAGCCCTAGCAACTAGCAGCCCACCTAACATCCAAGTTTTTCAAATCCGATAACCTCTCTATCCGACAATTTGATAGATTTAAGTTGACAAGTTGACGATTTTAAAAATAATTATGCAAATTGTTAAAAAATGTTAATATATCAGCCATTTTTGCGGTGAAATATTAAGAGGTTATTATGTTAAAGCTTATCCAAGCGTATCAGCGCGTGGGGTTGGTGCCTTTGATTGTGATAGGGCTGATACTGGGTATCTTAGTCGGTTCATTAGCCAATCCGACTATCATCGGCGGTTTATCCATGAGTGTGGCGCAAACCATCTCAATTTTGGGTGCGTTGTTTGTCGGTGCTTTAAAAGCGATTGCGCCGTTGTTGGTATTTATCCTAATCATTGCCGCTATCAGCCAGCATAAATCAGGCACTCAGGTCAATGTCCGCTCAACTATGATACTGTATATGGCAGGTACGTTCTTGGCAGCTTTGACAGCGGTAGTAGCAAGCTTTTTATTCCCAACCGAATTGATTTTAAAAGCCGGTGAAGTCAGTCAGACGCCACCGTCATCCTTAGCAGAAGTGATAAAAGCACTCTTGACCAACATGGTGGAAAATCCTATCAAATCGATCGTCAATGCCAACTACATGGGCGTGCTATCGTGGGCGGCGATTTTAGGTCTTGCCTTGCGCCATGCCTCAGACAATACCAAGCAAATGATTAACGATTTGGCGGAAGCGGTCTCAAGCGTGGTCAAATGGGTGATTTGGTTTGCGCCATTGGGTGTGTTTGGCTTGGTGACACAAACCATTGCTGAAACGGGTCTGTCGGTGTTATTAAGTTATGCCCGTTTGTTAGCGGTGTTGGTCGGCTCTATGGTGTTTATTGCGTTGGTTGTAAACCCATTGATTGTGTTTATCAAAACCCGCAAAAATCCCTATCCACTGGTATTTACTTGTCTTAAAGAAAGTGGCATCACCGCCTTCTTTACTCGCAGTTCAGCCGCCAATATTCCTGTGAATCTAAACCTTGCGCATAAGTTGGGTTTACATGAGGAT
The DNA here is from genome assembly GCA_016888885.1 of Faucicola osloensis. Lineage (GTDB taxonomy): Bacteria > Pseudomonadota > Gammaproteobacteria > Pseudomonadales > Moraxellaceae > Faucicola. The sequence continues at coordinate 1,606,021 of CP069437.1, read as the reverse complement.
ACCTATTCAATCACTATTCCGTTAGGTGCCACCATTAATATGGCAGGGGCGGCGATTACCATTAATGTCATGACATTGGCAGCGGCACATACGTTAGGTATTCATGTGGACTTCGGGTCTGCGCTGTTGTTATCTGTGGTGGCTACTTTAGCCGCGGCGGGGGCATCAGGTGTTGCAGGGGGTTCATTGCTATTGATACCATTGGCCTGTAGTTTTTTTAATATTCCTGATACTATTGCCATGCAGGTAGTGGCGATTGGTTTTATTATTGGGGTAGTACAAGACTCGGTTGAGACAGCCCTCAACTCATCAACGGACGTGTTATTCACCGCGGCCGCGGATCCCAAATATGCTTATCATCGCTAAAGGTTGCTAAAGATTTTGAGCTATATAACAATAAAAAAGGAACAATAAAAAAGAGTATCAAACGTGTCTTTTTTATTGTCCAAATAATCAATAGACTAATTAGCTAATTATCCACAAAAAAAAGATGCCACGCAGGCATCTTTTTAAAAATCACTTAACAATTAGCGATTATGGTTTTACTACAACAGGTACGATTTGTACATCAACGGGTACAGCCGTTGTTGTTGAGGCAATTGCTGTATTGTCATCAATAGGTTTAACGGTGACTGATTGAACCACAGGACCTTTTGGGATAACTTTTACTACAGGGACCACAACCGCAGGAGTGGGTTGAGCATTCATAGGTGCACTTGGCACAACAGATTTGTTATTGCTTTCGTCAATTTTTAGGTCAGCTGGGATATCAATGTTTATTTCGCTGGTTCTTGGCGTTGCTTTGCTGCCTTTTTTAGCCTTGGCTGAAGCTTTGGTGCTGTGAGTATTTTTTGAGGCTTTTGTGGATTTTTGCGTCGCTTTTTGCGGTTTTGCTTTTGCCGATGCGACGTTTTTGTGTGTGGTAGTCGATTTGGTCGTAGTCGTTACTTTAGTCGCTGCTTGGGCACTGACTGTAAGACCGGTTGCTATCACTAATGCAGTAAGCGTTGTGGCTAATTTTTTCATAATTTTTTCCTCATTGTTGATTGCTAGGTTAATGGCTAACTTGTTTTCTATAGTTATAATAGGTAGTTAGTATAATCCCCAAATATGACCGTATTATCAATTATCAAGAATCATCAAGAAAATACTTTAAGGGAATACTAAAAGCCTAGCTGTCATTATAAACAATCAACAGATGTGAGAATGTAAGGATTGGGGACAAAATGTTGAAAATACGTAAATATGTTGAGAATACGTAAATAAATCTTTGCACTCTTAAGGAAGTTATTCGGTAGCGTTAACAATCAGTGAAATTGTCAATAAAACGCGGTCAAATTTAATTTTAGGGTAAATTTTATGGTATGAGTAAAAAATTAGTTGTTTAAATGTATTAACAAAGCGTTGTAAAACTTACTAAAGCTTACTAGAAGCGTCAACATCATCAACCTTGTAGGGCTTTTTTTTGCACTTTTTTATACAATGGCTATGAGAATACCACAGACCTTACAAAATTGCTCGTTACAACCCAATAGAATCATTTTAATATGCAGTCATGTGATAAAGCATAGGTCAACATGCTTTAACAACTAAAATGCAAAATGTCTAAAAGTTTCAAATTATAGAATCAAGACATTGAAAACAATAAAAAAAGGAGAATTGTCATGTTTCGTTGGGCTATTATTTTTGCGGTAATCGCACTGATTGCGAGTTTCTTAGGTTTTGGTGGTGTGGCAGGTTTATCGGCAAACTTGGCATATGTGTTCTTGGCAGTAGCGGTGATTTTATTTATTATCGCCTTTATTAGCCGAAAAGTTTAAACACTGAAGTAATAAGATAGGTCTATTTAATTTGGTATGATTGTACCAAACACGCTTAAAATAACCTTTTACTAATGAAAACACGTTTGTCTGATGCAAAGTGTTAAAAATGTAAAAGGTTATTTTTTTTTGTCAGAATTTTCACTCAAATATAGCTTTGCCTCATATACCAACAATGCCAGTAAGGCAACCAAAAATGGCATGATGTAATACAGTAATCTAAAAATCAATAACACTGCCAGCATCTGTGTCCGATCGACTTTCGGCAAAGCCGTAATCATGACCACTTCAAACACCCCTAGACCGCCAGGAACATGACTTAAAATACCGATTGCTATTGATTGAATAAACGCAGAAAAAGTCGCCCAGTAGCTGATATGCTCAGAAGGCGGTAACAGTAAGTACAGCACCAACGCCACGGTACTCAAATCTAAAATAGCAATCGCAATCTGTTGCAGCAAAATTTTGGCGGGCGGTAAGTCAAAACGCCAACCCCGAATTACCACGTGTTTGCCTTGCTTGCCAGCATATACAATAATCGCTGCAATAACGCTTAACATGATGATGCCAAGCACCCGTACATAAAAAGTATGCTCAAAGATGCCAAGGGATTTATCCAGTTCAGATAATAGTTGAATGGTAATCTCAGGATGGCTAGTCAAAGACGCCCCAATCAACGTGGTAATACCAAAGGTAAATGCCATCGACACCATCCAGACGATATTGGCAATTTCATTATGAGTCAGATTAAAACGGCGATAGTTACGATAACGGATACCACTTGCGGTCACAAGATTGAGCCCAATGGTGTGGCTAATGGCATAAGCGGTAAAAGAGGTGAGGGCGACATGCGGGTAATCAAGTTTTTTGCCGAGTTGGCGTAGCGCAATAAAATCATAAAGGGTGAGTACTAAATAACCAAAAGCCACCACGATGGCGGCGATAATAAGATGGAAGGTAGGAATATGCGCGATAGCGTCTAGAACGTCTTGATAGTGCACAGTTTTGGTCAAACGATAAAGCGCGCGAATTGCCATAAAAAAAATCAATACCGTAATCGCTGTTAATGCAAGTCGCCAAACCTGCTTAAACCAAGAACTATTCATGCATTCAACCTAATTTTTTTTAGTAGACATTACAATCATTTAATCGCCAACATTATTTTCATTATCTGCAAACAATGTCAAATTTATCTCATCATCTCGCGCAGTAGGGGTTTGGTGCGCCAAACGCTCGGCACGCAGTCGTTTGAGCCGTCGGATAGTCAATAACTTAAGTACTTGCCGCTTTTGTGAGTCATTCATCATAAGCCAAAGGTCACGCTCAGTGCGATTGCGCAAACAGCCTTTACAATACCCCTGTTTATCAAGCTCGCAGACTTGAATACAAGGACTGGCAATCTCAAATAACTCTTGCTGCTCCATCGCGGTGATACCTCCTGACTACGCCATGCCAATGGACGAGTAATCCACCTATGCAGAGATAAGGTTATGGGCGGAAAATCAAATAATAGCGGCAAAAACGTACTATCAACTACGGCTATCTAACTAACACGACAAATTTTAACGTGTTGAAACCTCGCATCATGGCTATTTTAGCCAAGCAATGCTAAGATTAAATGTTAGCCAAACCAACAACAGTTGATATGATAATTTACTATAATTAAAAATTTGAGATAAAGCCATGCAAATTGTGTATATTCACGGACTTGATAGCAATCCAAACGCCGAAAAAGCGCAAAAACTCAAAGATTTTTGTGCCAAAAATTTCCCACAAATCAAGGTTGTTGCGCCCGATTTGAATCGTTCACCCAATGAGTCAATTGCTTTAATCCAACAAATTATTGCCAACGACCCCAATACAGGTTTGGTCGGTAGTTCGCTCGGTGGGTTTTATGGCAATATTTTGGCAAATTTGACAGGTAAAAAAACGGTATTGCTCAATCCAAGTGTGCACAGTGGCACAAGTCTCAAACGTTTTTTTGGGGAAGATTTTGACAGTTTGCCCGATGATTATATCGGTCACGTGACCCCCGATGGCTGGCATATTAGCAAAAAAGATATTGAGTGGCTGGTAGCAAATCGCCCCGAACAACCGCTCAATCCGCAAAATTTATTGGTAATTTTGAAAAAAGGCGATGAGGTGCTTAATTTCCAAGATGCGGTCAATTATTTTAGTCAAAGCGCTTTGGAAAAAAGCAATGCTCAAAGCCATATCATCGTGGAAGAGGGTGGCGATCATGTGATGAGTGATTTTGAAACCAAACTACCGCAAATTATACTGTTCTTGTTTGGCTTGCCGTTGATTAAATGATAGTTATTCGAGATTATCAGCCACAAGATAGTAAAGCATTAGCCAAAATTTTTGAAAATGCGATTTTGGCAATTGATAATCGTATTTATTCAACCAGTCAAAAACAAGCATGGATTGGCAATCATTCAGATGAGTTTTGGCAACATCGATTTGAAAAGACTTTGCCGTTTATGGCTGTGATTGGCGATAGGGTAGTAGGGTTTATTGAGTTTGGTTTTGATGATGGGATTGGTGAGATTGATTGTTTTTATATCGAGCCAAAATTTCAACAGCAAGGTGTCGGGCAAGCGTTGTTTGAAAAGGTTTTAAGCGTTGCCAAAGGAAATAATGTCTATCAGATTAACGTGAGTGCTTCACATATCGCTAAGCCGTTTTTTGAGAAACAAGGGTTTAAAACGGTTCAAAAAAATTCGGTCGAAAGGTCAGGCATTATACTAGAAAATTGGTTGATGGTTTTACAGTTTCTTGATTAAAAGGTTAGTCGATGGAAATAGAAATTCGTGGTAATGAAATTTTTTCAGATAAAGATTTTCACAATCAATTAGCTAAAGCATTAAATGTTGAACAGTATTATGGTAAAAATTTAGATGCACTCTGGGATTTATTAAGTTTTAATATTGAAAGACCACTAATTATTATTTGGCAAAATTCTGATATATCCAAACACAATATAGGCGAAGATTTTGAAAAAATTACTGATGTTTTACAAAGAGTTAAAGACCATGATGAAAAGTTAGATTGGCAACAAAAATTTGATTTTATTTTGCAGTAAGTCATTTAATTAATTGATTTTTTTAATAGATTAAAAATCTAAATTTGAAATTTTATAAGAGTAAAAGATGTCATACACCAGTCAAAGTTTAGAAGTATTAGAAGGTCTTGACCCGGTACGCCGCCGCCCTGGTATGTACACTGACACCACCCGTCCCAACCACTTGGCACAAGAAGTCATCGACAACTCGGTGGACGAAGCTCTTGCAGGCCACGCCAAAAACATTACTGTCATTCTACATACCGACGGTTCGTTGTCGGTCGAAGATGACGGACGCGGCATGCCCACCGACATTCACCCCGAATTTAACCAATCGGGCATTGAACTGATTCTGACACGCCTACACGCAGGCGGTAAATTTTCTACCGACAACTACCAAGTCTCAGGTGGTCTGCATGGCGTGGGGATTTCAGTCGTTAATGCCTTGTCGCACAAAGTCGATGTCACTGTGTGGCGAAATGGCGAAGAATTTACCATGCAATTTGCCGATGGCAATGCGGTTGCTCCGCTGGCGGTTGCGCCGTCTTCTAACAAGAAAAAACGTGGGACACTCGTGCGGTTTTGGGTCAATGAAACATACTTTGACACGCCAAAATTTAACATCAAACAACTCAAACACCATCTTAAAGCCAAAGCCGTATTATCGGCAGGGCTGACCATTACTTTTATCAATGAAATTGACGGCGATAAAGACGTTTGGCAATTTACCGATGGGCTATCGCAATATCTCACCGAGCAACTGGTCGAAGAAATCACCCTGCCAGAACAGCCATTTGTGTTTAATTACGACGCCAAAAAAGGCGAGCGAGCAGGGTTAAGTTTTGCCATTTGTTGGCTTAGCGAGGGTGGTACGCCTGTGCAAGAAAGCTACGTCAACTTGATTCCTACGGCACAAGGTGGCACCCACGTCAATGGACTACGCACAGGTATTACTGACGCGTTAAAAGAATTTTGTGAACTGCACAATCTACTGCCGCGCAACGTCAAACTCGCTCCTGAAGATGTGTGGGATGGGGTCAATTATATTTTATCGCTAAAATTCTCCGAACCGCAATTTAGCGGACAGACCAAAGAGCGCCTATCGAGCCGAGAAGCGGCGGGCGTGGTGCAAGCCTTTGCCAAAGATGGCTTTAGCTTGTGGCTCAATCAAAACTCAGAGATTGCCAAACAAATCGCTGAACTTGCCATTAATAAAGCGGGCAAACGGCTGAAATCTGCCAAAAAAGTTGAGCGTAAAAAAATCACCCAAGGACCCGCATTGCCAGGCAAATTGGCGGATTGTCGGGGCGATTTGCGAGATGGGGCAGAGCTGTTTTTGGTGGAAGGGGATTCGGCAGGTGGCTCAGCAAAACAGGCACGTGATAGACATTTTCAAGCGATTATGCCCCTGCGAGGCAAGATTTTGAACACGTGGGAAGTGTCGCCCGATACGGTGCTTGCCAGTGAAGAAATCCACAATATTGCCATTGCCATTGGCGTTGATCCTGATTCGGACGACTTGAGCGAACTGCGTTATGATAAAATCTGTATTTTGGCGGATGCCGATTCAGATGGACTGCATATTGCCACGCTGCTGTGTGCGCTGTTTGTCAAACATTTTAAAGCGGTCGTTGATGCAGGGCATCTGTATGTCGCTATGCCACCGCTATATCGCATTGATATTGGCAAAGAGGTGGAGTACGCCCTTGATAATGACGAGCTTGAGCAAATCTTGAAAAAAGTGGCAAAAAATAAAAAGCCGCAAATTACCCGTTTTAAAGGGTTGGGCGAGATGAGTGCCGAACAGCTACGTGAAACCACGATGAATCCTGATACGCGACGTTTGGTGCAGCTAGACCTTGATGACCCAATTGCAACCGATAGCGTGATGGATATGCTACTTGCCAAAAAACGCGCCAGCGACCGTAAAACATGGCTTGAGCAAAAAGGCGATTTGGCAGAAATTGGGGTTTAATGGCTAGGCAAAAATGATTGACGTTAAGCCTACACTGATAGCGCGTACTTTTGAAAGTGCAGGGCTATCTGATACGTTTGAACATTATCAAGTAGATAAATCCTATGACGCTTTAGACTTTGCAAAAGAAAATGACGCTCGTGATGCGATTTATCAACTTTCCCCTGCTGCCTAACATCTAACATGGGGCAAATCCGCGAATATGACTAAATTGTTGATTACCCTGCTTTTATTCTTTATCACCGCCATTGCCGAGATTGTCAGTTGCTATCTTGGCTATCTGATGCTCAAACAGCATAAACCGCTTTGGCTCATTGTACCTATGACCATCACGCTTGCCCTGTTCGTATGGCTACTGACCCTTCATCCCACCGCGACAGGGCGAGTGTATGCCGCATATGGTGGTATATATATCGCGACGGCTTTGGTATGGCTGAAATTTGTCGATGGCGTTTCTCTGACGCACTGGGACAGCATTGGCGGTTTGGTGATACTGTTGGGCGCAAGTATTATCATCCTTCAGCCCAAAAGTTTGTTATAAACTCCGCCAATCAACAAATTTGCTAATTTGAGTGAACTAATGTAAACTGAAAATTTTAACCTAGTATTTTAATTCAATCTAGTATCTCAAAGAGTATATTCATGGATATCAACCAAACGCCATTAGACCCTCGCCAATTTGGGTCTAACGTGCCGCGCCGCGATGACCCAAACATTGCCAAACTTGCCGCAAAATACTTAAAAATGCGCGGTTGGCAACTTGTGGGCGAGGTGCCCAATGTCAAACAACTGGTGATGCTGGCTGCTCCGCACACCTCCAATGAAGATGGCTGGAATGCGGTCATGGGCATTTTATCGGTTGGCATTGATTTTAAATTGATGGGTAAAAAAGAGCTGTTTCGTATCCCCCTCATCGGGTCTTTCTTAAAATGGGGCGGTATGATTTCGATTGACCGTCAGAAAAAAGGTTCAACTTTGCAGGCCGCCATTGAGCAATTTAACCAACAAGATCAGCTTTGGTTAGGGTTGGCACCTGAAGGGACACGCAGTTATACCGAAAAATGGAAAACAGGGTTTTATCATATTGCTGTAGGGGCAGGCGTCCCGATTTTACCAATTGCGATGGACTATAACACCAAACAAATGCGCTTTATGCCTTTGTTTTACCCAACGGGCGACTATGATGCCGATTTACCGAAAATTTTAGAAAACTATCGCGGCGTTTTGGGTAAGCATTTTGAAAAAATGTCACAGCCACTACAAGATTTACACCGTTAATAAAATACCCTGATTACTTATCAGGGCATTTTTTTCAGCGTGGTTGTACACTAAACAACTATGATTTAGGTTTTAAATCATCGCTACTAAAGGTGCTGGTAGGTTGAATAATCGCTTGCTGTGTTTGGGTCGTTTCATCGGTATCGATGCTTTCAGCCAAATTGTTAAGTGCGGTATGCAATGACGTGGTGGTATCGACAGTGGTTGCTTGATTGTTGTCAATCCCCGATGCATTGCCTGAGTCAATTGGACGCTCAATGCTACCTGTTTGTGTAGGTGCGTACTGAGTCGCAACATCTGTTTCAAACCCTGTCAATTTAGTAGGCTCTTTCACAGGCGTATTCATCATATTTGTCAAGCCTGAGCGTTGACCTTCCGCCTTATCTTGGATGTTTTTTAAAAAACGGGCGGCAGCTTCACGACCACCAAGACCGAAGGCTAGGGCAAACGCAACCGCGACTGCGCCTAAAGTCAAGCCAAATGCCATATTGACAATCGAGTCAGCAATACCCATCGCACGTAAGCCCATCGCAAGCACCACACCCATGATGAGAACACGCACAAGGTTGGCTAAAAATGCCGTACCATTTTGTGAGCGTTGTACCGCACTCGCCAATAAATTGGCAAGCCAAAAACCTAGCGCAAGTATAACTGCACCTAGGATGACTTGCGCGCCAAACTGGATAAAGGCGCTGATTAAATTTCCAATATAAGTAAAGCCAAGGCTACGAGCCGCTTCGATGGTGGCAAATAACATCACAAAGAACACAATCAAAAAGCCTGCGACGTCAGAGACTTTGGCAGTACCTAACACATTTTGCAAGCCTAACTTGCTTGGTAATACATTGACGCCTGAGTTATCAAGTAGGTTTTTAACGATATCGGCAATCAGTTTTGACACAAAATACGCTACACCTAAAATCAATATGGCCATGATGATATTTGGAATCGCTAGCATGATTTCGTTCAGCATATTGGTCGCAGGACTAGAAATCGCTTGGATATCCAGTACATTAAGACCCATGATAATCGCGGTAATGAGTACGATGAGATACACCAGCGTACCTGCGATATTGGCGATTTGGGTTTGGTTGCCGATACCCGCCTTGCCTGCTAAGTTTTGCACGTTTAAGCTTGTGACAATATTAGTGACGATACCACGTAAAATTTTGGCAATAACAAAACCGACAAAAATAATCACACCCGCGCCGATTAAGTTAGGGATGTAAGATAACGCTTTGGTAATCATGCCATTAATCGGGGCTAACAGACCCGTTACGCCCAATTGCTGCAATACCATTGGCAAGAACATGAGCAAAATAAACCAATAAGCCAAGTTAGCAATGCTCTCGCTCATGTGCGGTACGCCTGCTTCGCTTGATAGTTTTTCATCAACTGACGTGCGGTTAAGCACGTTTGACAGCGCAGAGCGCACCACAGTCGCCAGTACCCAACCTAGTAGCGCAAGTAAGCCTGCAGCAATTAGATTTGGAATAAATAACAACACGATATTGACCATATTGGCAAACGGCACTGAGATAGCGTCAAGTTTTAAGAAACTTAATGCCGCAGAAATACCAATGATAAAGACAAACCAAAAAACAATACGTGATAATAAATGCGCCAAATCATAGGTTTTACCCGTTGACGCATTCATTTTTTGATTGATGCTCAGTTTTTCTAATAATTTATGCACCACCGAACCGACAATACTGGCGATAATCCAACCAAGAATAAAAATAATCAGTGCGCCAATCATGGTCATCATGGATGAACCAAGAGTTTGGTTATAATTAATGAAAAAATTGTCCATTGTGCCTCCTAAAAAAAGAAAAATTGTTAAAGTTAGGGATGGTAATTGTAGTTAAACTCAAAAATCGGTTTTTATTTGCTTATAATTATTACTGTTATATGTAGATTCTATTAAAATCTAGCAAAAATTTATGACTGATAGTTTCAGTCATACCTTTACAAATATTACTGTAACATTAATGGCAAAGTGTTTGACAGTGTAAAAAAGTTGCGTTTCAACCCTTTTTACCCCTAAATTGTTAAGAAAATTGTATTAATGTAAACATAGTTTTACTATTGACAACATTTTACAAGCAAAGGGCTTAACTTAACTATTACCTCACTGTTGTGAATAGCAACAGCTAACCTTCTTCTCTGTCCTAACCTCTGCTTGTGTAAAGAGATACAATATTAATTACAACAAGTTTAATCTCTGCTAGTGAGGTTGCAATTGGGGGTGTTGACATGGATTGAACCATAGGTTTTACAAATTATTTCTGCTATGATAGAGACAATTTTGAGACGATTTTTTAGTCGTTATTAGACCTTAATTGGACATATCAGATAGGAAATTTTATGAGCAATAATACAGTTCCCGTATTGGCAGCAGTTGTGTTAGGTGCTTTGGCATTATCACCCGTTTTTATCAAAAGTTTTGGCAACGACCCACAAGTAGCCGCCATCGGTAGCCGTCAGTTGGCAGGTAATTCAGCCACTATCAATGCCCAAAGCAGTGAAGTGGCAAAGGTAGGTTATAGCCTAGGTTATATGATGGGTCAAAACCTCAAAAAAGACGCCAAAGACCTCAATCCTGCTGATATCAATCAAGGTATCAATGACGGTTTTAATGGTAAAGAATCGACCATGACCCGTGAAGAAATGATTAAAGCGGTACAAACCTATGAGCAAAACCAAATGCAAAAACGCCTACAAGACAACCAAGCCAAAGGCGAGGCTTTCCTAGCGCAAAACGCTAAAAAAGCAGGGGTCAAAACTACCGCGTCTGGCTTGCAGTATGAAGTGCTTAAAGAAGGTACCGGCGCGCAGCCAAAAGCCACAGATATCGTAGCGGTACAATACGAAGGTAAATTGTTAGACGGTAAAGTATTTGATAGCACCGCACAGCATGGTGGTCAACCTGCAGTATTCCCGCTTAACCAAGTTATCCCGGGTTGGACTGAAGGCTTACAATTGATGAAAGAAGGCGGCAAATATCGCTTCTACATTCCATCAAAACTTGCTTACGGTGAGCAGGGCGCCCCTCAAGGTGGGATTGAGCCAAATAGTGTGCTCATCTTTGATGTTGATTTGCTAAAAGTCAATCCACCGGCTGATGCCGCACAGCCTGCCGCAGCGGATATCCAAGCCCAATTACAACAACAAATTGAATCCATGCAGTCAGCTTCTCAACCTGCTAAGTAGGTTGGGTTGGCGTCAGATAGGTGATCTCAATCAGCTGGGTAAGCGCAACTATCGAATTCGCTTGCCTACTCATCGACACGATGGCAAAGGAACATACCAATGATTTTAGGATATAAAAAAGTAAGTTTAGTGACTGGCATCGCTACTGGCATGCTGTTAGCGGTTACGTCAATCAGTGCAAATGCCGCGCCAGCGAGCACTGGCACAAACAAAGTTGCGTCCTCTGTTTATGTACCAAAATCAACAGTAACGGCAACTAGCCCAGCATTGGCACAAGTCGGCTATAGCTTTGGCTATCTGATGGGTGAGAGCAACAAAGACAGTATTGATGACTTAAATCTTGATGCGTTTTTTCAGGGATTTCGAGATGCATACTCAGCGCAGTCGCCCAATCTTGACAAAAAACAAATGCAAAAAGTATTGCTAGACTATCAGAAAAATAAAGAAATTGCCTATGCCAAAGAAGTACAAGCGTTAGCAGCGAGCAATGCGGCAAAAGGCAAACAGTTCTTGTTAGAAAACGGCAAAAAATCAGGCGTGATGACTACTGCGTCGGGTCTACAATACCAAGTGCTAACACAAGGCAGCGGCAAATCGCCTAAGAACCCGTTCACAATCTTTTCAATAACAAAGCGATGAAAGCAAGATTGGTAAATTGAAGGCTAGAATTTAAATGACGCTCACAGTTTTTCCATAGACGTCTATTTTTCTCAAGCCAAGCAAATGAACGTTCTACAACCCATCGCTTTGGTATGACTTTAAACGTGTGCAATTCATCTCTTTTGGCAACTTCTGTGGTAACGGTTTCGCCTAAAATAGATTTAACACTATTAGCAAATGGCTCACCTCGATAACCGCCATCAACCATCACATTTTTTACGCGGCTTAAGCGTTTAGCATGTTGACGAAGTAACGTTGTAGCACCCTCACGGTCGGTGATATTGGCAGTGGTAATACAGATAGCATGCGGCAAGCCTTGGCTGTCTACTGCAATATGGCGCTTAATCCCTGATACTTTCTTTCCTGCGTCATAGCCTTTGTACTTAGCGGTATCTGTGTTCTTAACGCTTTGAGCATCGATGAGGATAAAACTGGTTTTACCCTTGCGTTTGTCCTTCTTTCGCGCTTTTTTGACCAATTTTTTTTAAGGCTTGATGAAGAATGCTGTTGCCTTCTTCGTCAAGCTCGCTCCATTTCTGAAAGTATGAGTGGACGGTGCGCCATTTGGGAAAGTCATGGGGCAGCTGTCGCCATTGGCAACCTGTTCTTAGTACATACAATAACCCACAAAATACGTCGTAAAGGTCAACCGTTCTTGGTTTGGTCTTCTTCCTTGCACTTTCTAAAATCGGTAGTATGTGCTCAAATTGTTTTCGACTAATGTCGCTTGGATAGGCTTTTCTCATGGTGATTGATTCGGTTATTAATTGATTACGTAGCTTATCTTAGCATATTTTTTAATCGTGAACAGGTTCTAAAGCGACGGACAAAGTCAAAGTCCACTACGAAGGGCGCTTGATTGACGGTACGATTTTTGATAGCTCTTATAAACGTGGCGAACCTGTAACTTTCCCACTCAATCAAGTGATTAAAGGTTGGACAGAAGGGCTACAGTTGATGAAAGAAGGGGGTAAATACCGGCTGTTTGTCCCCGCTAATTTGGGGTATGGCGAAGCAGGTAATGCCGATATCGAGCCCAACAGCGTGTTGATTTTTGATATTGAGCTGCTACAAGTCAATCCACCTGTGACCCAACCCGTCAAACTTTAAGTTTTCTCCCATCTTAAAGTTTTGTCCCATTTGGCTATAAAAAAACGCTCATATTCCTATTGAGCGTTTTTTATATGAGGGCTTGAAAAGCGTACCTTTAAAGTACCTTTTTTAATACTTTAGAGTTGCGGGTATTGTCATAAAAGGCATAGCGGTCAGCCGGTAGCGATTCAGCAGGGACTTCCATAAACCCGTGCTCGACAAACCAATGCGCGGTGCGAGTAGTCAAGACATAGAGTTCATGAATGCCGCGGCTACGCGCTTGTTGCTCTAAGAATGCTATCAAATCTGCGCCACGGCTACCATTGCGATAATCGGGATGGACAGCCACACAAGCCACTTCCGCGGCTTGGTCGTTGAGTGGGTATAAAGCTGCGCAGCCTAGCACCATGCCATCACGCTCAATCACGCTAAAGTTTTCGATATCGCTCTCTAAACGCTCACGTGAACGACGGACCAAAATACCTTGTTCTTCGAGTGGCTCTAGTAGCTCAATCAAACCTACCACATCGTCGATATCGGCACGGCGAATTTCTTCATACGGGTCATGGGATATCAGCGTCCCTGAGCCATCACGGGTAAATAACTCTTCAAGCAGTGCGCCATCTTTGGCATAGGAGATGATATGGGTACGGTGGATACCGTATTGACAAGCATCGCTGGCTGCCCGTAAGAAACGCGCGATTTCTGAGCTTTCAGGAACATCACGTAAGAAGCGTGCCACTTCATGCGGAATCATTTCTTTAAGCAGGTGAGTGCCATCTTTATAGATACCTGTTTGCTCACCCAAGAAAATTAATTTATCCGCTTTTAGACTAATCGCGGCTTGTAGCGCCACGTCTTCTGCCAGCAGGTTGAATACTTCGCCTGTCGCAGAATAGCCCATACTGCCCAAAATCACCACATGGTCATGGATTAAATTGTTGTGGATGGCTTCGGCATCAATCGCGCGCACTTCTCCAGTAAATTGATAATCGATGCCATTACGGATACCGTAAGGGCGGGCGGTGACGAAATTGCCTGAGATGGCATCAATACGAGAGCCATACATCGGCGAGTTGGCAAGTCCCATCGATAGCTGCGCTTCAATTTGCAGGCGAATTGAGCCAACGGCTTTTAGGATGTACGGCATGGCTTCTTTTGTAGTGATGCGCACATCATCTGCCATCGGTGTTTCGATATGGTTCTCGGCAAGATTGGCATCAATTTGCGGACGCGCACCGTGGACGAGTACGAGCTTAATGCCAAGACTATGCAGCAGCGCAAAATCATGAATCAAATGGCTAAAATTGTCGTGATTGACCGCTTCGCCATTGAACATAATGACAAAGGTCTTGCCACGATGGGTGTTGATATAGGGCGCAAAGTTACGAAACCATAATACATAAGGCGGGGTAACATAAGCAGGATTTGTGGCAGCGGCATTTTGTTGGGCAGTATTGGGTAAATCAATCATAGCGTGATAGGCAAGTATAGGGTTATTATCAGTCATCGTTTCGCCATCGGCAAGCGGTGCATTGCCATGGGTAAAACTTGCTGAAGTATCGGTTGAAGTTGGCATGATAATAGTAGACATGATAAAAAAAGTAGACGTACAAACAGCGCACGATAAAGTTTTTGTCTCTTTTAATTAAACATACATGTAAGTTTAACAGCGTGATTGCGCGCATCGCTCAGAGACTAACGATAAGGCTATCAATAAACCTTACAAAATACAATAGCTAATCTTACTGATTTTGGCTGCGCTGTTTGTATTTAGTAAATTCATCCCGCAACTTTCAACTTGCTAGTGAGTTAAATTGTAAAGTTTGTTATGCTAATCTATAGTCGAGCATTAACCTATTTGACCATCCAATCAGCGGTGTATGCCAACCTGCCAAAAAAAGAGAATACGCTAACAGCCGCTGACACAACAATTTTGAACATTTAGAAGTCATGATTTAATGGAGAATATTCATGCAAAAGCTTTCAGTATTCGTGCTAATGACCGCCTCACTTGGCGCATCAGCCGCCGCAATGGCTGTGCTACCAACGGTGGCATTAAACCCTGTTGATAATAATCAAGCTGCACCTATCTCAGCGCCAGTTGCGAGTCAAGTTCAAACCCGCATTTTAGCCTCTGTTGTTGGTCAGGATCCACAAGGTCAAGAGGTGTTAAGCCCCGTCAATGCACAAACGCGCCTTGCATCAGGCAACGTCGTAGAATATCGCGGCTACTTAACCAATAACAGCCCTGACCGAATCCGCAACATGAAAGTGACCATGAACATCCCAGCCAATATGGAATTAGTGAGCACGAGCGATGTAGAGCCAACCCGTGCGTTTGGTAGTATGGACGGTGTCAATTTTCAATATATGCCACTAAAAACCAACATGAATGGCGTGCTACAAAATCTACCGATGGCTTACTATAAAGCCATACAGTGGGATGTACCAGGTTTGGGTCTTAATGAAGTGGCGATGGTGAAATATCGTTTAAAAGTAAAATAATAAATGCTCAGCGCCTAGAAGAGCTCACGCATAAAACCGCTCAATTGAATGAGCGGTTTTTTTAGTTACAATTTTTAAAACTTGCCGATTTTTTGCTCGATATCGCTGAGCCTTGCTAAGGTTGCAATTTCCCCTGCTTTTATCGTCGCCTCTCTGGCTACGGTATTGGTCGTGCCAATATCACCAACGGCTGGGCGTATTACCACGTCCGCTAATTTGATTTCAGCAGCGTTTGCTTGATTGGGGATGACCGCAAATGTCTTATCTAGTAGCGCCCAAAAATCTTGTGGATGACTGTTTTTTGGCGGGCTTGAGACATCTACCGCGATGATAATATCTGCGCCCATTTGCTTGGCAGTTTGCACCGGTACAAGGCTTGTCAGACCGCCATCGCCATAGCGTTTATTGTTGATACGTGGCGGTACAAAAACGCCATACACGCTACTGGATGCACGCACCGCAAGACCGGTATTACCTTTATCAAAGACGGCTTTTTGCTTGGTGGTTAAATCCGTGGCGACACTGGCAAAACGGATGGGGAGTTTTTCAATCGGTCGATTATCGACTTGGGTATTTACCCAGTTTTGTAGTTTGATGCCTTCGATAAAGCCTTGTTTGCTCCAGCTGTAATCGAGTAATTCATTATTGCTAACATGGGTCGCGATGTCTTCAAGTTCGCTTGCGGACTTGCCACTGGCGTATAAACTACCGACTAGACTGCCGCTACTGGTACCGACGATTAAGTCGGGGGTGATGCCATTTTTTTCCAGTACCTTGATGACGCCGACATGAGCAAAACCTTTGGCACCGCCACCGCCTAATACAAGGGCGATTTTGGGCTTTACTGATGGTTGAATGGGTGATTTAATAGGTTGGGTGGGTATCACTGGCGTTTTGGTGCAGGCGGGGAGTGCGAAAGTTAATAGCAGGTAAGTGAATAATTTTTTCATGATTTATGATACCCAGTTATCTAACCGTAATCCTTCGACACGCTCAAACTCTCTTAGGTTATTGGTCACCAAAATTAAGCCGCGGCTACGGGCATGACCTGCGATATGCATGTCATTTTCGCTAATGACGTTACCTTTTTTAGTCAAGTCAGCATAAATATTGCCGTAATGACTTGCCGCTTGGCTATCGTAATCAAGGATAACCAAACGTGATAAAAAATCATCCACTTGTACCAAGTTCTTAGCCATATTTTGGCTGTTTTCCGCGCCAAAATACAATTCCGCTACTGTGATACTACTGACACAAATTCTAGCGGCATATTGGTTGAATTTATTTAAAGCCGCAATCGGACGTTGTTTGATGACGTGAATGGCGATATTGGTGTCTAGCATAAAGGTCAGCATACATCGCTTCCTAGGGGTTAGTCAAAGCTTTCGCGTTGGCTGATAGGGGCGTTGCTACGCTGTGCCATAAAGTCATCGCTGACAGGGTCTTTGGCAATAAAAAAGCTGTCCCATACGTTACTGATAGGGGTTAAAATACGTTCATTACCGACTTTGCGGATATGAACATGTTTGATGTCATCAGCAAATCGCATATCCGCAGGTAGGCGCACAGCTTGGGTGCGGTTGTTAAAAAATACGCTAGCTTGGGTCATAAATTATCCTTTTTATGCTATATATAATAAGTATATAGCATAAATTTTAAAAAGCAATCTGCGCTATTTTGTAGTGAAAATTCTGCCTATTATGTTTAGGAGACAAGCATAGGAGACGCTACTTTTAGCACGTTTTTTTTGCACCTAGCAACCTCGCTTTGCAACCAGGCTATATTAAAAACAAAACCCTGTAAATGCTGTTAAAAAATGCCATAATAAACTAACTTTTCATTAAAATAAAATCAATAAAAACAAGCTGTCTAAGGCATGACCAACCCCATGATTCAACCCAATACTGACATCTTTAATCTCCCTGTCACCGCGCTTGCTGGCGTGGGTAGCAAAATCGCTGAACAGCTTGACCAACTTGGTATTGAGCGCGTGTTTGATTTGTTGCTACATTTGCCGCGTGATTATGAGGATCGCAGCCGACTGGTCAACATGTGTGATGTCGTCGATGGACAATCGGCATTGCTACAAGGCACCGTTGTCCGCGTCGACAACAAAAAGATGGGCCTCAGCGTGACATTGCAAGATAGGACAGCACAAACAACATTACGCTTTTTCAAAGTCTATCGTGGACTGACCGAAACCATGGCGGTGGGCAATACCTTGCGTGTGTTTGGCGAAATCAGTATCAGTAAGTATGGCACCCAAATCAGCCACCCTGAATATGAAATTATTACTGGATATCAACCCTTGACCAATACAGGGCTGATACCTGTTTATCCAACGGTCAAAAACTTGCATCAGAATAAACTGCGTAGCTTGATTCGACTTGCGCTGCAAACGGTTAAACAAGCCAATCCTGTGATGGCTACTATCAGTGATGCTGAGTGGCAAATCGTACAAAGTGCGCTGAGCCAACAGTTTCCGTTACTGGCAGGTAGCCACAACCCATTTGGGGAATTTAGCTTGCTAGAAGCCATTAGCTTTATCCATCAGCCACCGATTTATACCGATTTGAACAAGCAAATTTTGGTGTTAGAGGCGTTAAAAAATCGCAGTCATCCGACGTGTCAGCGGCTCATTATCGAAGAAATGCTGGCGCACCAGCTGAGTCTACTGTACCGCAAACAGCAGCTTTATCAGCACAAAGCACCGCGCTGCGATGCCACAAGCGCGCTTGCCAATCAGTTGTTAGCCAATTTACCTTTTACCCCGACCCATGCCCAAAATCGGGTCGTGGCGGAAATCGTCAAAGATTTGTCAACGTCAGTGCCCATGCTGCGACTCGTGCAAGGCGATGTTGGCGCAGGCAAAACCTTGGTGGCAGCTTTGGCGGCGTGCTATGCGCTTGATAGCGGCTGGCAAGT
Organism: Faucicola osloensis; assembly: GCA_016888885.1. Classification (GTDB taxonomy): domain Bacteria; phylum Pseudomonadota; class Gammaproteobacteria; order Pseudomonadales; family Moraxellaceae; genus Faucicola. Next base: position 1,587,486 of record CP069437.1, on the reverse strand, counting down.
GGCAGTGATGGCACCAACAGAGATTTTGGCGGAACAACATCTTAATAACTTTAAAAGCTGGTTTGAACCGCTTGGTGTTGGTGTGGGTTGGCTTGTGGGTAAGCAAACAGCCAAAGCGCGTGAAAAAGCCTTGCAACAAGTACAAGACAACGAGGTGCAAATCGTGGTCGGTACGCATGCGCTATTTCAAGAACATGTCATTTTTGCCAAGTTGGGCTTGGTGATTATCGATGAGCAGCACCGTTTTGGGGTGGAGCAGCGAATGGCGCTAGTAGATAAAGGCTTGGCGCATACCACACCGCATCAGCTGATTATGACAGCCACACCCATACCGCGTACCCTTGCCATGAGTGCATTTGGTGATATGGATACGTCCATCATTGATGAGCTGCCGCCCAACCGCACCCCCATCACCACCGTCACCATAAGCCGTGACCGACGCGATGAAGTGATTGAACGTATCGCTGTCAACTGCGAGCAAGGCAAACAAGCTTACTGGGTGTGCCCACTGGTCGAAGAATCTACCGTGCTTGATGCCCAAGCCGCTGAAGCGACCTATGCCGATTTGAATGACAGGCTCAATCTCAACATTGGCTTGGTGCATGGCAAAATGAAACCCAATGACAAACAAGCGGTCATGGCGAATTTTAAAGCGGGTAAAACTGCTTTGCTGGTGGCTACCACCGTGATTGAAGTCGGGGTCGATGTGCCCAATGCCTCGCTGATGGTGATTGAAAATGCTGAGCGATTAGGGTTATCGCAATTGCACCAGCTGCGCGGACGCGTGGGACGTGGCACCCAAAAAAGCTTTTGTGTATTGCTTTATCAAACGCCACTGTCAGAAACGGGTATCGAACGGCTCAATGTGCTGCGAGATAGCAATGATGGCTTTGTGATTGCGCAAAAAGATTTGGAACTGCGCGGTGCAGGGGAGCTTTTGGGTAAACGGCAGACAGGGTTTGATAGTTACTATGTCAGTGACCTAGCCAGAGATGAAAGCTTGCTAATCGTGGCGCAAGCGATTGCTAAGTACCTAATTGCTGATGAAAATCGCAAATCACAAGTACAGCAATACATCAGCCATTGGACACCCGATGCCATCAAATACATTAACGCATGATAGCCCATAGTAGGCGCTTGAATTCTGATAGAGCGTTGTTTTTACGGATAAAGCGCCTATTCACACCCGCAAATTTTTGTTATGTTATACCCTATGCCCTTATTGATTAATTAACACTGACCTAACGATTGGTTTTAATTAATTTTTATCCATTGCGCAATATCACTGTTATTAATATAGAACTATCAATATTTTATTATCAATATAAAGGATACTTGTTATGCCACAAACCAAATATGATTTACCTATCGCAGACCAAGCCGCTGCTGATGAAATCATCAAAAAAACCGAAGACATCAAAGGGGTCAAATTTGTCAACATTAACCCTAATGGTACCATCGTTGTGACCCATGGGGACGACTTTGATGAAGCCGCATTTAAAGCGGCTGCAGGTATCTAGCTAGTAGGCTTGATAAGCGACTAGGTTTTATACCTAGTTTTATTCCCTGAATGTTTTATTACATAGATTTTTGACTGCACAAAAGCTGACTTCGGTCAGCTTTTTTATTGGCTAAAATTTGCCGTTAATTGTTCATTCAATCGTCATACGCTTGTAACCTTAGTCAGCTAATGTTTCCTAGCGATAGCGTATCTTTTTATCACATTGTTGCTTTGCCTTATCTAGAGGAAACCCCATGACTGACCAAACCGCCTGCTGAGCAAACTTCTCCTATCCACAATTTGCTTAAAGACACCCAGTCAGAGCCAATCTGCGTTAGTCGACACCGTTTTTTGTAATCAACGTAGCAGAACTTGCTAAAGTGCCATTATTTGGTTTAAACAACTTTGACAAAACCCAATAAAAAAGCCGCTAACTTAGCGGCTTTTTTTGATACATCATTACATATTTGGGTAGTTTGGACCACCACCGCCTTCTGGCGTAACCCACGTGATGTTTTGTGAGGGGTCTTTGATATCACAAGTTTTACAGTGCACACAGTTTTGTGAGTTGATGACAAATTTTGCGCCGCTGTCACTTTGTACCACTTCATATACCCCTGCTGGGCAATAACGCTGTGCTGGCTCAGCAAAGATTTTGAGGTTACGCTTAATTGGCACCTCTGGATCGGTTAATTTCAAGTGACAAGGTTGATCTTCAGCGTGGTTGGTATTGGAGATAAACACGGAAGATAATTTATCAAAGGTCAGCTTACCATCGGGCTTTGGATACTCAGGGATATAAGCGTGGTCTGCGCGCTCAAGCACATAGTAGTCTGGCATTGTGTCACGAATAGTCAGTGGCATTTTACCCTTCAATATATTTTGCTCTAGGAAGTTGAACGCACCGCCCAGCCAAATACCCATGCGGTGCATCGCATTTGCGAAGTTACGCGCTTGGTACATGTCGTTGTAGAGCCAGGATGCTTTGAATTTTTGCTCATAGGTTGGCACTTCGTCATGTTGACGACCGGCAGCAATCGCTTCATACACGGCTTCAGCGGCTAACATACCTGATTTGATAGCAGTATGAGTCCCTTTGATTTTTGCTGGGTTTAGGAAGCCTGCATCGTCCCCTACTAACACACCACCGGCAAAATACAGTTTTGGTAATGAGTTTAAACCGCCTTTGGTCAGGGCACGCGCACCGTAAGATAAGCGTTTACCGCCTTCTAAAATATTGCGAATAAGCGGGTGGGTTTTTAGGCGTTGTAACTCATCAAATGGCGATAGGTAAGGGTTGTGATAAGACAAGTCAATCACCATACCAAATGACACTTGGTTGTTTTCATCAAAGTATAACCACCAACCACCGTTACTATGGGTCTCGCTAAGCGGCCAACCTGAACCGTGCAGCACCATGCCTTCTTGGTGTTTGGCAGGGTCAATTTCCCAAAGCTCTTTTAAGCCAATCCCGTAGTGCTGTGGGTCTTTGCCTTCTGATAGGTTAAAACGGCTAATTAAGCGTTTACCTAAATGACCACGGCAACCTTCAGCAAAAATGGTGTATTTTGCCAGTAGCTCATAGCCTGGCTCATAGCCTGATTTTGGTTGACCTTCGGCATTGACGCCCATGTCGCCCGTCAATACGCCACGAACAGAACCATCTTCGTTGTAGAGAATTTCAGAAGCAGAAAAACCTGGGAACATCATCACTTCAAGCTCTTCGGCTTGGGTAGCTAACCAACGTACAAGGTTACCCAATGAGATAATGTAGTTGCCGTGGTTGTGCATCAAGCTTGGGACGATTTTTTCTGGCAATTCGCGGTATTTGGTCTCATTTTTGAGCATGTAGACGCGGTCACCTTTGGTTTGCACGCGAACGGGCGCACCTTTTTCTTTCCAATCAGGAATCAGTTCAGTCAGTGCATTAGGCTCCATGACCGCACCTGATAAGATATGGGCACCAAATTCTGACCCTTTCTCAACGATACACACGCTAAAATCAGGATTGCCAGCAGCAATGGCAAGTTGACGTAGACGAATTGCCGCAGATAGACCTGAAGGTCCGCCACCCACGATAACTACGTCAAACTCCATTTGCTCGCGTTCGATGTCTTGCATACAAACTCCTTAGAAAAATAAAATTCAGTGATGACAACTTACTTAACCTTGCGCGCATTGGGTTAAACAATGCGGTTCTTCTGCTTATATCTGACAGCCTATCAACTTAAGTTGCATCACGATGATTTTTGCAAGGCTAGTGATTTGGAAGGTTAGCCTTTGATTATCAGTTCATCAAATAATTGCTGGCGCAGGCTGGCAATGTTATCAATGGTTTTCTTGATTTTAACATATAATGAATCGTTATATGAATTCAGAAAAAATACTACTTAGTATAATAGATTAACTGTTTAACTACCTAATATTTTTGCAGGAGAAAATGACTGCCGGGCTTAATTTATCGCATCCAATCTGACTTGTCTTATGCTATCTGTCACCTTTATATACAATAAATCGACACAGGTACTAACAGCGACTATTTGAAACCCAGCGTTGAATTGACTACTATGTACCACAAAGTGATGTCAACACAGCGCATCATGGCATTTATAAAACCATACAATACTCTAAATCCTAATCTAAATAAAAACTACCATAATATGAGCCAGAAAATGACTAATAATGATACTGTAGCGTCTAAACCCAGTTTTGATATTAATTTTGATAATAGCTTTGATATAGGCGAGCTAAGCCAACAAATCGAGCAATCGGTCACGTCGCAAGCGGTAGCAGCCGCAAACCATCCGACACGCCAAATTCCACCGCTTGAAAAATGGCAACCCAAAATCAGCGGTACGATGGATGTGGTGGTCAAAGCCAATGGCGAGTGGTGGCATGAAGGCAGTCAAATCACCCGTCCGCTACTCATTGATCTGTTTGCCAAAGTGTTGTGGTCAGAGGTTGATGACAACAACCACGTTGAGTATTTTTTAAAAACCCCTGTGGAAAAATGGCAAATCCAAGTAGAAGACGCGCCACTGCTAGTGAATCAAGTGGACGTCATTAGCCAGCAATTTGGTGATACTAGCAAACCGGTGTTGCAGTTCACCACCACGCAAGGCGATGTGGTGATTGCCGACGAGCAGCATCCGATTCGTTTGGGTCTGCCATTTGCCCATGCTAGCTCGCATGATGCTGGCTTACAGCAGAAACAAGCCAGCCAGCCTTATCTGTTGGTGCGCCAAAATGGTGACTCAGCGCTATACGGACTCATTCATCGCAATGTGTTTTACCATTTGATTGAACTGGGTGAGTTGGTAGAGGGTGAAGAGGGTACGTCATTGATTTTGCACAGTGGTGATAGCACTTTTACCTTGACGATGACCGCCTAAATAGCCGCTGTAGCCAAATTTTGATAGCTTGTGAACCAGCGAAGTGACGAATGGGCTGTCAAATTCGGCCCCGCATTTTTTTTGTAGTGAGTACCTAAAAATTGGTATAAGATAGTGGTCTATTTTATGGGTAGGCGATTATTTTGCGGTTTAAAATAGCAACACCCTGCGAGTTGGACTGAGTAGGCTATGGTAGAGTTAGCAAGCGCGCCGATAGGCGTATTCGATTCTGGGTTGGGCGGATTGTCGGTATTGACCCATTTGCAGCGACGCTTGCCATTTGAACGTTATATCTATCTTGCTGATACCCTGCATGTACCCTATGGCTCACGCAGTGAAGCAGAGATTCGTGAACTTACCTTGCAGGCCGTTGCCTGGCTACACTCGCAAGGCTGTAAACTTATTGTGATAGCTTGCAATAGTGCCTCTGCGCATGGATTACAGGCGGCAAGGCGGCGGTATCCTCAAGTACCGATTGTCGGTTTAGTCCCTGCATTAAAACCTGCGGTAATGCAGTCGACGACCAAGCAAGTCGCGGTGTTGGCAACCCCAGCGACCTTGCACGGGTATTTACTCAATGAAGTCATTGAGCAAGTCGCCAAACCGCAGCAAGTGACTGTCCACAAATATAGCTTTAACAGCCTAGTGCCTTGGGTAGAATTGGGTATGCCAAGCCCTCACCCAGCCGTGACTGATTTAGATCATTTGCTAAGTGAGTTACAGGATAAAAAAGTAGACCAACTGGTACTGGGCTGTACCCATTTTCCTTTTTTTAAAGCCTATTTGGCACAGCGTATCGACGAGCTGATGACCCACCAAGCTATGGGGCAAGTGGCATTGATTGATTCGGGCGATGCCATTGCCAAACGCGTGCATGATTTGCTTGAGCAGGCCAATCAGCTTGCCTCTCATAAAGAGCGACCGCGATTACAGTTTTATGCCACCGCCAACTTACCCACTACTGAGCAGGCGGCAACGCGTCTGTTGCAGCGATTTTTGCCAGAGTTGGGGATTGATTTTTTTACCTTGTGTGTGACTCAACATCGTGCAGTGAATTGAGATTGTTGGTTAGTCAGCATGGCTTTTTACCCTTTTAGCTTTTAACGATTTAGCTTTTAACGATTCAGCTTTTAACCCTTTACTCTTTTAATTAATTGCGTTCATTAGAGCGTTATGGAGAAGATAGCATGTCTCAAAAGAAACGTTATCATATTCATATCTCTTTGGTGAGAAATGAAAATGTCAACTTAGAGAACACGCTAGAGTATGCGCTATCGACGGATTATTTTTTGACTTGGGATTTGCTTGCGACCCATACCAATTTTGTTGAATACAGCCGCCAGCAAATCGACCAATGTGATTATATGATTTTTATTTTGGGCAATGATTACGGTCATTTAAGCCTATCCGGTGTCAGTTATCTGCACTTATCTTATATCTATGCGTCTTCAAAACGTGTGCCGATGATTGCGTTAGTCAATACCCAGCCAAGCCAACATGAGCTATTACGTCAACGGTTGGATCTGTTTAATTTGGTGATTAAAGAACAAGGTTCGCGGGCCATTCATTTCGATCAGACCCATGATGGTGTGGCAGACTGTGTGCGAATGCTTGAGGAAATCAAAGACAAGTTTCCGCGCTCAGGTTGGGTCAAAGACACCCATCCATTAAGGGCGCTACCGACAGGTGCTAGTGGCGATTTGAAGTCGGTGTTTGTCTCGGATAGATTTCATATCCGTAATAGTGTGCAACCCGCCTTAACTGCCAGTAGTCTAGAGCGCGATCAAAAGCCGCCTGAACTTGAAATCAGACCGACCCAAGTCACGCCAAAAGAGCTCAATGAAGCGTTATTGGTCAATTACACCGCACACGCGTTTGAAGGCGGCAACTTGCAAGAAATCAGCGCAGCTTATACCTTTAGCTGGGGCAATATTGTGCAAATGCTACAAGCATTACCGCAGCCGTTTACCAGTAATATGATGTTGACCCAAATTAATGATGCCCTCAAAGATGCTGCGATGGCAGAAGCGCTCAAAATCTCACCCAAAATCCATGCCGTCTCTCGCTGTCAAATCAGTAATATCGATTATCAATGGATCAAAAGCCAACTGGTGAAAAAACAATGGTTGGTCTCGGTCAAAGAAGAACGAAGTATCCGCGAGCTGTGGCAGATTAACATCATTGTACAAGCTTAATCCGTCGTTTCTAACACGCATTTTTTAGTGTTTTATCTTAGTGTTTTATGCAAGAATTTTATACCAGCTTTGACCAAGCCATGATTTACTCATGTCATGATAATGTTATACAGACCTGCTAACTAGCGTCACATTTTTTATGTTATGATAATCTCACAACACATATAACGATAACATTGAGGATAAAAGAGGAGAAAATTATGAGCAATCATGTGACCCAGCAAGCGGACGATCTTGAAAACAACATCAACCAACTTGAAGACACTATGCACGAAGCCCAGCAGTTTCGCACCCTTGAAGAGCAAGTCGAAGACATGAAACGCCGTGGCATCAACCCACGCGATAACTTCAAAAAATGGGATGAAGACGAAGAAGATAATTGGGGCAGCAATTCAAAAGGCGAAGTCAAACCGATCCAAATGGATGATGGTGAAGAGCCCACCCCGCCACCTATTGTATAAGGTTGTCCCATGTGGGGATATTAACAAAACTGTGTCACTATCAACAAAAAACCCTTAATACTGACATTAAGGGTTTTTTATTGGGGGATAAAAAATTAATAAACATTGTAGATGACTAAGTTTCAAATATCTCAGGTTTAAATCATTTAAGGTTTAATGCCTAACACTTAAACACTAAGGTTTCAATGACTAAGGCGTTGTCACTCCACCTTGCCCATTATCGATACGATAGTAACTCGTGCGCCCATTGGCATCGCGTACCACTTTAGTCGGCGTGGTAGTAACCGTTGAATTCGGTACAGACTGGTATCGAACGGGCGTTTGGGTCGGGTACTGAGCATTGCCTGTTGGCTGAGTCATTAGCATACGGTAGAGTTTCATACCCGCACGACCATCAGGGTTGACACCTTGCTGACGCTGAAAATCTTGAATCGCATAGCGCGTTTTATCGCCAATCATGCCATCAGCTTGACCAATATCATACCCACGATTAAGTAGTGCTTGCTGGATTTCACGGGCTTGACGGCGACTAATACCGGCATCATCCGTTGGCCAAGGTGTGACAAAGCCGACATTGCTAGTACGGTTTTGGCTAATCATATCGGACAAATGCGCAATCGCTAGCGCGTAGTTCTCTGACGCATTGTAACTATAAAACGCATCGAAGTTTTTACCCACTAAGAATGCAGGGCCTTTAATACCTGCCGGTAATAGCAGTCCTGCACTATCAAGGCTAGAGGGTAGCGGCTGACCATTAGCAAGAGTCAGACCTTGGCTGCGCCAGTAGCTCATCGGTTTTTTGGCTTTGCGGTTGCTATCTGCCCAAAACTCTGCAGGCAGCTTGACCTCAAAACCCCAAGGCTCACCCGTGCGATAACCTGCTTTATCTAAGAAATTGGCCGTTGACGCGAGCGCATCAGCTTGGCTGTTGACCAAATCTTTACGTCCATCACCATCAAAATCTTGCGCCAAGCGTAAAAAGGTACTTGGCATAAACTGGGTTTGCCCAAACGCCCCTGCCCATGAGCCAGTCATATCATCACGGCGGATGTCACCATTTTGCAAGATACGCAGCGCGTTGGCGTATTCCGTGCGAAAGTAAGGCTGACGACGGTCAAAGCAAGACAAGGTCGCTAACGACTGGATTAAGTCTTTTTTACCCAGCTGCTTACCAAAGTTCGACTCTACCCCCCAGACGCCAAGTACATCCGTTCCTTTCACGCCATAGCGCTGCTCGATGCGGCTTAATGTGCTTTGTAGTTGGTTTTTGGCATTGATACCATCTTGCACACGCTCTTCATCGACCAGACCTGAGAGATAGTCCCACACTTCTTTTTGAAACTCAGGTTGATAGTTGAGTGAGACAATCACACTAGGGTCAGGCTCACTTGGGCGATATTGTTCTAAAGTGCTGGCTACACCGCTAAAGGTGCTGCTGTTTTTGAGATTGGATAAACACTGTTGAAACTGGGCATTGCTAAGATTAGGCGGTGTCGGTGCGGCATTGGCTTGGCTAACCATCGCCACGCCTGCCAGCGCCATAAAAATCGGGAGTAAACGCATAACAAACCTTGAATAGTGACAGATAAAGACATCAACAAACGGGGTGAATTTTGACTCATTCAAGGGTATAAAAAAAGCTTGCTTAGTGAAAGGAGTAAATGCATTTAATTACATTTTTTCACATTGGGTGATAAAGCGTTAATTTTTGCACGGTTGTGGTAAGTTTAATTGTAGAACTCAAAAAAATTGGGCATTAACAGTATAAAGCCCAATTTTGAAAGGATTAATAAGTACCACTAAGGTATTAACAAAGTATCAATAACATAACAATACGCGTTATTGTTCGATCATAAAACCGCTAAAATATTGTTTAAGCTTGGCAAGCTTGGGCGGAATCACAAAATTGCAATAGCTTTGGGTCGGGTTGTTGGCGTAATAATCTTGGTGGTAGTCTTCGGCAGGGAAAAACTGCGCAGCAGGATGCACTTCGGTCACCACTTTGATGCCTTGCTCATCACGAAGTTCCCCAATTACACGGTCAATGGTCGGTTTTTGCTGCGCTTCATCGGTGTAAAACACCACAGAGGCATACTGTCTACCGACATCATTACCTTGACGGTCTTGTGTCGTTGGATCATGGGTGGCAAAGAAAATATCCAATACCGTCTCAAGCGGAATAATGGTCTCATCAAAATCGACTTTAATCACTTCGACATGACCGGTATCGCCGCCACAGACGGCTTTGTAATTGGCGGTTACTTCATCACCGCCCATATAGCCTGATGTGACATCGGTCACACCTTTGACATGGCTAAATACTGATTCGGTACACCAAAAACAGCCACCACCTAAAATAATCGTTTGCATACTAATACCTTTTTATGGTTATCTCATTGGTTTGATATAAGGGTTAAAATAAATTATTAAAAGTAAAACGGGTGAAAATGTTAGAATAGCAAAGTTTACTCGCCATTCAAGTTAGGCAATGTAAACCAAGTTTCCGCTATCTAAAAACCTGACAGTTTAAGCGTTCCTTGAGCGTTTCATTGTTGAAGCGAGCATAAAACTGTCAGCGATACTAAGTCAGCGATACTGAGTCTTAGTAACGCTCAATCAGCCATAGTGAGTTAGCCGCATGAGTCAGCCCCAAGCCAAACCACCCCACGATACCTTATTTACCACGCCGCTAGATGCCAATGCGCGGTTTAGCTTTGATGAGCAAGTGGTGGCTTGTTTTCCCGATATGATTCGCCGTAGTGTGCCTGGGTATGGGCAGATGCTCGCCATGTTGCCGATTTTTGCCAAACGCCATTGCCAGTTTCGCCAAACCAATAGCAATGGCAATAAAGTCAGCCGCGTCTATGATTTGGGCTGTTCACTCGGGGCGGTGAGTTTTGCGCTCGCAGGCGAGTTTGCGCCGCAAGATTTGCAAATCAAAGCCATTGATATCTCAGAGCCGATGATTGCCAAAGCGCAAAGTGTACTGATGCAGCATTATCCTGAGCATGATATCGAGCTGATTTGCGCTGATGTGTGTGAGGTGGTGTTTGAGCGGTGCGATATGATTGTGCTCAATTTAACCTTGCAGTTTTTATCCCCTGACAAGCGCGAGCAGTTACTCAAACGCTGTTATGATGCTTTAGTTGAAGGCGGTATTTTGATTTTGACCGAAAAAACCCATTTGCTCGATGAAGCGGACGATGCGTGGCGTGTTGAGCGGTATTATGATTTTAAACGCGCCAATGGCTATAGTGAGATGGAAATCAGTGGTAAACGCAATGCACTGGAGAATGTGCTTATCACCGATACCCTCGATTTTCATCATCAGCGTCTAGCAACGGTGGGGTTTGACCGCCATTTGACGTGGTTTCAGTTTTTAAACTTTGCGTCGATTATTGCGTTTAAGTGATGATTGCCTTTAAACAATGAAAATCTGTCAATCCTAAAAGAGTCAACCATGAACCACACTATCAAAACTGCCGAAACCGACGTCTATCTTACCTTGCTGCAATTGGCGGAAAAATACCCAGTTGCCAATGAATGGCTTGCCCAGTTGCCCAACTGGCTGGCTACCATCAAAGACAAATCACGCTACGCCCATGCGCCATTTTATCAATCGCTCATTGAGCGCTTGCCCGTGGTTGACAACGCGCAAGTAGAGTTAAATCAACCCTGTATCACTGCAGCATTTGACTGGCAAGACAATGAATACAAGCAAACCCATGCGCTACTCAAACGTTTGATGCCGTGGCGCAAAGGCGGTTTTTTACTGGGTCGAGATGACCGGCAAATCCATATTGATACCGAATGGCGCAGTGATTGGAAATGGGATAGGGTGTTGCCGCATATCAGCCCACTTCACGGCAAACGCGTGTTAGACGTGGGCGGCGGTTCGGGTTATCACGGCTGGCGTATGGCGGGCGCAGGGGCAAGCACGGTGATTGTGATTGACCCATCGTGTCTGTTTTATCACCAGTTTATGGCGATTCGCCATTTTGTGGGGCAGGCTGACAGTAACGATTTTGGACGCAACACGGTGCACTATGTGCCCATACCGCTTGAAGCCTTGCCAAATCCTAGCTTGACTAGCGGGCAAGCGGGGTTGTTTCATACCGTGTTTAGTATGGGCGTGCTGTATCACCGCGCGTCACCGTTTGAGCATCTTGAGCAATTATACAATCAGCTAGCAAAAGGCGGAGAATTGGTACTAGAAACCTTGGTGATTGAAGGGGATACGACATCCGTGCTAGTGCCAAGTGAGCGCTATGCACAGATGAATAACGTGTATTTTATCCCATCGGTTGCGGCACTGTCGCTGTGGCTTTATAAAGTAGGTTTTGTGGATGTGCGCTGTGTCGATGTGGATGTGACATCGACGGATGAACAACGCAAAACCGACTGGATGGATTATCAATCTTTAAGCGATTTTCTTGACCCCAATGATAGCAGCAAAACCATTGAAGGCTATCAACGCCCGACCCGTGCGGTGATGATAGCCAAACGACCGTAACGGTACATAAACAAGTAACAAGGGTAATGCAGTTTGGGGTAATGGCGTTTTAGGCTAGTAAGGTTTAGCGTAGGGGAGTTTAAAGCGTCCTACTAAAATACCACTCCAAGACCATTTTGATGAGAAATCCAAAAAAACCGCCGCCCAATGCCAAAAAAATCCAAAATGTGCCTTGCTTGCCTGCATTGTTTTTCTTTGAAATATCAAACATGATAAAAAATAAGAAGGCGATAAAGATAGGCAGCAGCACATACATGCCAAGTTTGGTGATTAACTCATTAGAGACTAAAACAAACATGTTATTATCCTATGATTGTCATCAGACATTACAAAATTTTAGCGCATATTATACGCCAAAAAACCGCGTTTCCTTGTAATGGCATGTATCTTTTGACAGGATTATAATGAAAAAACCATCAAAAATTGGTATATTGAACGCCAAAATCAATGCCCATCGATTATGAGCGAGTGATAGCGTCAAATCGGTGGTGATTCATTGATTTATCGTGCTTTTTTAGCTATCAATCTTGCAATAAAACCTGTAATTCAACAAAGAGAATTTCCATGTCAGAACAACAACCCGTCATTTCGCAAGCCTTAGCATTAGTGGTGGAATCACTAAAACAACAGCAAATTTTGCCAATCGATTGGGTTGATAACAGTACCATCAGCCGCACCAAAGACCAGGCGCACGGCGATTTTGCCAGTAACCTTGCGATGATAGCTGCCAAGACTGCCAAGAAAAACCCGCGTGAACTGGCACAAACCATCGTGGCGATGTTGCCTGCTTCAAACATGATTAGCAAAGTTGAGATTGCAGGACCGGGGTTTATTAACTTTTTCTTAGATGATAGCGCGCGTTTTGCTATCTTAGACACCATTATGGAGCAAAAAGGCGACTTCGGTACATCCGAAGAATTTGCCGGTCAAAAAATCCAAGTTGAGTTTGTCTCTGCCAACCCAACCTCAAGCCTGCACGTGGGTCACGGTCGCGGCGCTGCGTTTGGCATGAGCGTGGCCAATTTACTAGAGGCAGTTGGCTACCAAGTCGGGCGCGAGTATTACGTCAATGATGCGGGTCGTCAGATGGATATTTTGGCAACCAGTACCTATTTGCGTTACCTTGAGCTGTGCGGTGAGCCAATTGTATTTCCCACCAATGCGTACCAAGGCGATTATGTCAAAGATATTGCCAAACCCATCAAAAAACAGCATGGCGATAGCCTAAAAACCGCTTGGGAACATATGCTACTCAATGTACCTGCCGATGCCGAGTACCAAATCGATGCCAACGGCGAAAAAGTATGTGTCTCAGGTGATAAAGAAGCCCATATTGACGGGCTGATTGCCAATGCCAAAGCCAATTTGGGCGATAACTATCAGATTTTTCATGAAGCCGCACTTAGTACCATCTTGGCAGATATCCAAGATGATTTGGCGGATTTTAACGTGCATTTTGACCAATGGTTTAGCGAAAAATCAATCCAAGATGCCATTGTGCCTGCTTTGGAATTATTAGAGCAGCGGGGTTTTCTATACCAAAAAGACGGCAACTTGTGGTTTAAATCCACCGAATTTGGCGATGAAAAAGACCGTGTCGTCCGCCGTGCCAATGGCCAATTTACTTATTTTGCCTCGGATATCGCCTACCACAAAGACAAGCTTGACCGCGGCTATGACAAAATTATTGATGTGTGGGGCTCAGACCACCACGGCTACATCAAACGCGTGAAAGCGGCATTGACGGCGATGGGCTACGATGCGCAGCGTATGGATGTGATTTTGGTGCAGTTTGTCACCTTATGGCGTGGTACAGAGCAAATCCAGATGTCATCACGCTCAGGTCAGTTTGTGACCTTACGTGAGCTGCGTCAAGAAGTCGGCAATGATGCCGCGCGCTTTTATTATGTCGCGCGTAAACCAGAACAGCACATTGACTTTGACTTAGAACTTGCCAAATCGCATACCAAAGATAATGCGGTGTATTATATTCAATATGCCCATGCGCGTATTTGCCGTGTGCTTGAGCGTACTGAAGAGCGCGGTATCAAAGTCGATGACAAAGCCGGCAAAGCCCACCAACATCTGTTGACCCAACCTGTTGAAACGGATTTATTGAGCTTACTGGCTTCTTACCCTGAAGTGCTACGCCGTGCTGCCGTTAATTATGAGCCGCATTTATTGACCAATTACCTCAAAGATTTGGCAAGCTTGTTCCACGGTTGGTACAACGACAACCGTATCTTACCCAAAGATGGCGAAACCCCGACCCAAGACGAGCTTGACTTGATGCAAGCGCGTCTGCGGTTATCAAAGTCGGTACGCCAAGTGATTCAAAACGGCTTAATTTTGCTCGGATTAACGGCACCAACCAGTATGTGATATGATTAAGATACGCTAAAAACGCTGTAATATTACCGTATCCCATGTCGTAGGAGATGATGATGGCAAGACCCAAAGGAGCGACCCCGCGTAAAGCGCCAAGCACGATGTCGTTTTTTGCTGCCATGTTGGTGGGCATGATATTGACCGTGGGGATTGGTCTGTTTGTTTATTTGTGGAATCCATTTAACCAAGGCAAAACCACGAGCAGCAACGAAGCGCCGATGGTGCAGCCAAAGGTGCAAGACCAACCCAAAACCAATAACTACGAGTTCTATGATTTACTCAAAGAACAACAGGTCAGTGCCGTCCCCGACGAGGCGGCTGCCAGTCAGCCAGTCTCGGCGCAGCCTGATGTGGTGTTGACCCAAGCTGACAGCACCAGTGCGCCAAAATCAGCGAATGTCAGCGCGGTCGATAATCCCTTGTTGTCTGATGATAACGGTACCAAACCACGCGCTTCAGCCAACAATAGTACGATAGGCACCAGCAATGCTTCCGATGACACAAGCAGTGCCGATGCCATTGTCATTGGCAATGAAGAGCCTACGCGTACTTATATCTTGCAAATCAATAGCTTTGATAATGCCGATGATGCCGATAAACGCCGTGCTGAAGTGCTAATGGCAGGGGTGGATGCCCAAATCGTCAAAAAACGCTTAAACAATGACCAAACTGTCTATCAAGTTATCTCTCGCCCCATGAGTAGCCCAGAGATGGCGGCACAAGCCCAGCGTCAACTACAAAATAGCCGCATTGATTCATTGATTGTCGAGCAGCGTCGCTAGGCTGATTTGCAGGCAAAAAAACCGTGTTGTGATAACACGGTTTTTTATTATTCGGTGGCATTAAGCTTTTTTACGACTAAATTTGCGTTGCTTTTTGTTTTGCAGTTCAGTCAAGGTGCGTTTGATTTCCTCATCAGTCAGTTGTGAAATTTGCTGTAAGATATGCATCACGTCCATATTAAGGATAAATCGCGCGCTTTTTGCCATGGTATGAATGCGCGCATCAAACTCAATCACTCCGCTAGCCGACACCGTAATATAGCCTAGACGCTCTAGCGCATCCATAAAGCTAGTAAACAAGGCACGGTCAAAAAAATCTGGCATATCATCTTCGTATAGCACGGATAGACGCTGACCGAGCAGATGACCCAAATCAATCACTTGATCTTTGGTGAGTTTGCCTGAGCCTTGCTGACTCAGCAGCGCAAGTACCATAAAGTAGCGCTCTAGACTTTGCTCAACTGAGTTGGCAAGCACTGTTAATTGCTGATAGCTACGGGTATTCGGCTCTGGCGTGGTCAGGATGCGATGACCGTCCGCATTCACCCCTTTGTCCACGATGATGTTTTCTTCGACCAAAGTGTCGATATGTTCACGCAAAGTGTCATTTAGGGTGCGCAGTGGGTATTTCAAAAACAACTCTGCTTGCAAGAAGGGATACATGATACCTACCACCCGCTCAATGGTGCTTAGGCTCATGGTGCCATTACGCTGTATCAATGAGGCACACAGTGAGGCGATGATATAAATATGCAAAATATTGTTGCGAAAATAGCTCAGTAGCGGCGCTTGACCGTCCGCAATACGAATCAAGTCACCGAGCACATGTGGGGTGCGCTCGATGAGTTTAAGCTTGACGCCATAGTTAATAATGGCTTCTGGGCTTTGCTGGGTGATTGACACATCATCATCATACGGGATTTTTTCTGCGATACGTTGATACAGTGCCAACTGTTCACGACAGCTTTGCTCATCGAGTGCGCCATGGGGCGTGTCGAGCAGTACCAAAGATAGCAAAGTGACTGGATTAAGCACCGCAGAGCGGTTGATACGCTGCATGATTTTGATGCCCAAATTGTCAATCATGTGGATGACATTGGCAGGCATATCACTATCGGTACGGTCTTTGGGTAGGGTATTTGGGGCAACGTCAAATTTTTTCATAAAATCAGCTAGATACAGCGGCTGACCAAAACTGACGTGCACATGACCAAAGATGCGCTCGATTTTTCGACTGGCTTTTAACAGACCCAATAACGACTCAGATTCTTTGGGTTTACCTTTAAGCTCACCCACATAAGTGCCGCCTTCCATAATACGTTCATAACCGATGTATGTGGGGATAAAGACAATCGGTTTGCCCGCTTGGCGCAGATGGCTTTGTACCGTCATTGCTAGCATCCCTTTTTTGGGCGGTAACAAGCGACCTGAGCGCGAGCGACCGCCTTCAATGAAGTACTCAATCGGCGTGTTGCGCATCAACATACTATGCACGTATTCACGAAACACCGCAGAGTACAGCGGATTGCCTTTAAAACTGCGACGCATAAAGAAAGCGCCGCCATTGCGTAGTATTTTACCTAGCACGGGGATGTTTAGGTTCTCGCCTGCGGCAACGTAGGGCACCCGTAACCCACGTTTATAAATCACGTATGACAGCAGCAGATAGTCCATGTGACTGCGGTGGCAAGGCACATAGATGATTTCATGGTCGGATGCCAGTTCGCGTACCCGCTCAAAGTGCGCCACTTCAACCCCGTCGTACAACTGTGTCCAAAGCCAAGTCAAAAAGCGGTCAAAAAAGCGCACGGTTGCATACGAGTAATCACTGGCAATCTCGTTCAAATACCTACGCGCCAGTTTTCGGCTTTTGGCGAGTTCACGCGAGTTTTCTTTGCTATCGATATTGATGGCGTGCTGAATGGCAGGCGTATACAGAATTTTATCGACCACATTGCGACGGTCTGATAAGTCAGGACCCAAGATGGCTTCTTGTTGTTTATCCAGATAACCTTCTAAACGCTGCTGTACCCGTGCAGTAATGGTGTGTAAATGCTGGCGGTCTTCACTAGCATCATCAGTGGATGCTAGGCTACCTGATTGCAGCGCAGGGTTTTTGCTAATCTCATCTTCGATGATGCCACGCAGGTCTTTGGGCGCGTGAAACTGCACATAGGTATCTCGCCCTTTGACTCCGATATTAAATAGCTGTTTGCTGATGGTGGGTACTTGCCATTCATCAGCGGTGAGGAGGTTAAATAGCGAATCTTCTTTTTCTGGGGCGCGCCCCCACAAGATAGTGACAGGAATAAAATCAATGTGTAGCGTTGGGTATTTCTCGACGGCTTCAATCAAGCGTAATAGGCGAGGTGAAAATACGGGGTTGTTATCAGACAGTTTTTCTGTTTTATGGTGATGCAAAAAAATCATTGCGGTATTTTCATCAATACCATGCGCCCGATCGATGACATTGGCTAGGGCAGGGGGCAGGTCGTATTGTTTGGTTTCTAGGTCAATTAAAATACTGTTGCTACGAGAATATTCTTTGAGCACATAAAAGGTGAGTCGCTGGCTTGAGGTATCGCTATCGATATCCATATTGGTATTGGCGCTTGCTAAGCTATCGCTAGCTGGCGGTAGCTTATCATCGCTAACATGGGTGCTAGCTTGGCTAATATTGGGGATGTCGCCGATAAGTTTGGATTTGACGGCGAGCCCCAATAATTTGCCAGAGACTTGTCGGTATAGATTTTTTAACAGCGGGGTCGCAGCAGGATGGGTACCTTTGTTGTTCGCTTCGGTAGTGCCTGAATTTTTCCCTACGTGATTCATAGTATGCCTAGTGATTGCGTGAGTTTTTTGTAAGTTTTTTAAAGATAAATACAAGGTTTAAAAT
The DNA here is from genome assembly GCA_016888885.1 of Faucicola osloensis. Classification (GTDB taxonomy): domain Bacteria; phylum Pseudomonadota; class Gammaproteobacteria; order Pseudomonadales; family Moraxellaceae; genus Faucicola. The sequence goes on along the minus strand of CP069437.1, from coordinate 1,569,358 downwards.
ATGTCTTATCATGCCATAGATTGATGAATTTCTAAACCTTATCACGCAAAAATTCTTGTATAATGAGTGACTTTAATCCATTTTATCTACCCAAAAATAACGTTAATCATAAGAGTGTCTATGGCAAACCAGCAAGATATAAACCATACCCATACCATTGATATCACTCACCAACCACAGGTGCCGGTAACAGCCGTAACGCAGCAGCTTGAGCAGCAAGCGATTTGGCAACAATTAGTCACGCAGTTATTAGAAACCTTAACTCTCGTGCCGTATCAAGACAATGTATTTATTGGGCAAAGCCACGACTATGTGGGTGCGCGCATCTTTGGTGGGCAAGTACTGGGACAAGCATTGATGGCCGCCAGCCATACTGTGGAGCATTCAAAACCTTGCCACTCGTTCCATGGCTATTTTTTGCGCGGTGGCGATATCAATAAGCCTGTATATTACCAAGTCGAGAAATTACGTGATGGTCGTAGCCTTGCTTCACGTCAAGTGACAGCACGCCAATATGATGACGATAACCAACCGAGCATAATTTTTACCATGATGGCGTCTTTTTCACCCTTTGAAGAAGGGCTTGAGTATCAACAAGCGATGCCAACGTATCCTGCGCCAGATGTGTTGCTGACCGAGCAACAGCTTAAAGACCAAGTGGTAGGCAAAATCCCCGATGCGCTCAAAGCACGCTATATGCGCCAGCGTCATATCGAAATTAAACCGATACAGCCGCGTGACCCGATTCATCCAAAAATCATGAAACCAAGCCAAGCCAACTGGCTACGTATTCCGCAGCTGGGTAAACAGTCAATTCAAGTGCAACAGGCACTGCTCGCATTTTCTTCTGATTTTTATTTGATTGGTACAGGGCTGATGCCACACGGGATTAGCTTTATGACCAAAGGCTTGCAAGCGGCAAGTATCGACCATAGTATGCATTTTCACCGCCCATTTGATATGAATGATTGGTTACTCTATAACATGTGGTGTGATACCACGTCACAGTCAAAAAGCCTAAACCACGGTCAATTTTGGCAAAATGGCAAATTGGTCGCCACAACCCAGCAGCAAGGGCTAATGCGCCTGCGCTAGTGATTCAATAATTTTACCTTATATTAAATAGTAGCCGTATGAGAGAGAAAAATATGTCCAATCCCTCAATGAGTGATGCCGCCCGCCATGACATCGCACAACAAGACAATCACCCATTAAAAGGCTTTGCTGTTATCTATGAGCAAAAAGTGGAATGGGGTGATATGGATGCGTTCAATCACGTCAATAACGTGGTGTATTACGACTATGCCCAGCGCGCACGTATCCACTACCTTCAACAAGTTGATATGTTTAACTTAAAAAGTTACACCGTGCTCGCTTCGTCATCTTGCCAATATTTAAATTCGGTCACTTTCCCCGATGTGCTTTGGATTGGCATTCGTGCCAAAAAAATAGGCAATACCAGTCTGACCCATGACTATGTTTACTTTAGCACTGCCCAGCAAAAAGTCGTCGCTACCGCCTCCTCAGTCATTGTATTTTTTGACCAATCCGGTAAAAACAAGCAACCGATTTCTGATGGTCAACGCCAACAACTTGCCGAGTTAGAAAGTCATACGGTTTAACTGTTACTAAAATTGTTAAAAAAAAGCCACAAGCTGCAATGCTGGTGGCTTTTTTGTCTGATAAATTGCTATCTCGTAAATCACTCTTTGTGGTTTGGGTTGGCAACGGTTTCGACCAAGTTTAGGTTAAACCCTGATAACGCGTTGAATTTAAGCGGTGATGACAGCAAACGCATATCACGCACGCCCAGATAACGTAAAATCTGTGAACCAACCCCAATGCTGCGGTAGGGTTGGTGTTTAAGCGGTGAGTTGGGTTTGTCAGCGACAAAGTTATCGAGCGCTTCGCCCATATCAATTGCTTGCTGATGCCCAATCCAGACAAACACGCCACGCTCGGATTGGCTAATTTCTTTGAGTGAGGCATGGATATCCCAATTACTCTTACCGCTGTTGGGTAGCTGCACGGTGAATAAATCGCGCAATGGCTGGAAACTATGCACCCGCACAGTGCTCACGCCTTCTTGAGGGTTGCCCTTGACCAGTGCCAAATGGGTATCCTCTGAATTTTTTTCTTTAAAACGATAGGCCGTAAACTCACCAAACTCAGTTTGCATCGGATAGGTCGCAACCATTTCGACCGTTTGCTCATTGGCAATACGGTAATTAATCAAATCAGCGATGGTGCCGATTTTTAAGCCATGCTCTTTGGCAAAAATCTCTAGGTCATCACGGCGCGCCATTTCGCCATCTTCTTTGATAATTTCACAAATCACTGCCGCAGGTTCAAGTCCTGCCAAGCGTGTTAGGTCACAGCCGGCTTCAGTATGACCGGCACGGTGTAGCACACCGCCATTTTGTGCCACGATCGGGAATACATGACCAGGTTGTACGATGTCTTCTGGCTTGGCAGTCGAAGATACCGCTGTTTGGATGGTTCTGGCGCGATCCGCTGCTGAGATACCTGTGGTGACCCCTTCTGCCGCTTCGATTGATACCGTGAAGTTGGTGCTAAATTTAGCGCCATTTTTATCCGACATAAGCGGTAAATTGAGCTGTTCACTGCGGTCAGCGGTGATGGTCAAACACACCAAGCCACGCGCGTGGGTAATCATAAAGTTAATATCTTCTGGGCGTACATGGGTGGCTGCCATCACCAAGTCGCCTTCGTTTTCACGGTCTTCATCATCCATCAAAACGACCATTTTGCCTGCACGGATGTCATCGATAATTTCTGCCGTTGTATTAAATGCCATAAAAGTGCCTTTGTTAGCTATTTATTGGAATAACATTGATTAAAAAACTAAAAAACTGATTAACAAATAGGGACAGAAAATAAGCGCTATCAGCTAGGTTTGTTCAAAATATTGTCCAAATTAACCTTAACAATCACCTCATCAAGCTGGGTGAAGCTAGTATGCGCGCCCATTTCTTATTTGCGCGCTATTATAGCATTAACTCAGTGAGTCTAAGCAGCGAAATATTGATAGCCATACGCGCTGGTAGCGCACGCAGATAAAACATGCGGATAAATTAGTTAAAAAAACTAACAAAAATTGGTGATTTTGTATAATTTTTGAGCAAAAATTAAAAAAAACTGGTATATTATTACTTAATGATTAATAAAAATTACATTCTTAATACGTTTGAAGAAAACGCTATTAAAAAGTCATAGACGTCTAACCGATTTACTTGTCTAAGGATCCTGTGATGTCAGTCTTTTATCTTATCTACACGAGCAAAATTACCTTACAAGCAAGTTTGCATACGATGACGTTGCCTGATATCTATCGTCAGTCAGTCGCGCGCAACACCCAGGCAAATGTCAATAGCGTACTATTTCTCAAGCAAGGCAACTTTCTACAATATATGGAAGGTAGTGAGTGCACTATCACCCAACTATTTAACAAAATCAAAGCCGATAAAAGACACAAAAATATTCACGTTATTGGACAGGGACAGGCGCCCAATGCGCTGTTTGGGCACTGGAAAATGCACTGCATCAATTTAGATAGCGTCAATGATATGGATGATGTCGATGATATCAGCCCCCTGCTAGACTATTTTGAAACTGCGCAATTTGATAGCGCCAGTGTACCAAGGTTGCTTGCGGATGTAGAAAACTATTATCGTTCGGGCAAATGGCAGAGGCATCAACATACCAACTTTGATAAGGGCAGTTATAGCCATGCCACGCTGCGCCGATTGGGCTTTAAGCATCGCTATTTTTTGTGGATTCAGCTTGGGTTTTTATTGGTGTTTTTATTGCTGGTGATATACTGGGTATTACAGAATAGGGTTCATTGGGCTGCGCTAAATCATCCATTGTCTGCTTTGAGGGGTTTTTTAGCCGCCGCGCTTTAATCATCGCTCTTCAGTGATTGCCGTTTAGCCACTGCTTTTTAACCACTGCCCTTTAACCACTGTATAAAGGCATAGGTTTGCTGTTCTTTGGCATTATCAGCAAAGTCAAACAACCGCGTGCCCAGCAAATTATCAGGTAGATACTGCTGTGGGTGGTAGTGATTGGGGTAGTCATGCGGATAGATATAATTGGCGCCATAACCTTCGGCGCGCATCAGTTTGGTGACGCCATTACGCAAATGTAGCGGTACAGGTGATTGGTCATTTTCAGCCAGTCGCATCGCTTTATTGATGGCCTGATAACTAGAATTGGACTTCGGCGATGTCGCCAAATACACCACCACTTGCCCCAAAATAATCCGCGCTTCAGGCATACCGATGCTCTGCACGCTTCGCAGGGCGGTATCGGCAAGTAGTAACGCATTGGGATTGGCAAGTCCGATATCTTCACTTGCCAAAATCACCAACCGCCGCGCAATAAAGGCAGGGTCTTCGCCCGCTGTCAGCATCCGCGCCAGCCAATACAGTGCCGCATCAGGGTCGCTACCGCGGACTGATTTAATCATCGCTGATACTAGGTCATAATGACCATCACCTGATTTGTCGTAGCGTACCAGGCTTGCGCCTGCGACCGCGATGACACTGTCATCAGTCACCACAATCGCTGATTGGCTGCCTTGCTTAAAATTGGGGCTTGATTGAATGGCGAGTTCAAGTAAATTTAACGCCTTACGCGCATCGCCTTGCGATAGCGCAAAAATCGCTTGGCTTGATTGTATTTCAATCTTAAATTGTTTAAAAACTGCATCATCGTCAATGGCACGTTGTAGTACTTGGCTGATTTCATCTTCGCTCAAGGGGTTGAGCCGATATACTTGGCAACGAGACAATAGCGCATTGTTGACACTAAACGAGGGGTTTTCGGTGGTCGCACCAATTAAAGTAATATCCCCTGACTCAACCGCGCCGAGGAGTGCGTCTTGCTGGGCTTTGTTAAACCGATGAATCTCATCGACAAATACCACCGGCGGCTCGCCAAACAAACCGTCATCTTTTGCCAGTACTTCACGCAGCTCTTTGACCCCTGCATTGATAGCCGAGAGCGGGCGAAAAGGACGACCCACTGCATCGGCTAATAGCATGGCTAGGGTGGTTTTGCCGATGCCTGCTTCCCCATGCAAAATAATCGATGGCAAGTAACCTTGCTCAACAATACGGCGAATCGGCGCATTGGCACCGAGCAAATGGGTTTGTCCGATTACCTCGTCAAGCGACTTTGGGCGGACACGTTGGGCAAGGGGGATTTGAGCGAGTTGATTCATCATTAAGGTATAAGTTTAACTGGATTACTTAGTCGAAGGTTTTCAGCGATTTCACTATTTTTTAAATTGGAATTGTAGCTAAGTGCGGTACTTATTTAGTAAAACTAACTTAGTGAAAGTAGCTTGGTAAAAGTAGTTTGGCACAAGTAGCTTTGCAAATTAACTTGGTAAAAGTAACTGCATCAAAAACAACGAGGGTTTTTTAAGAATTTTACCATGCTTAAATGACAGCGGTAAGCTAACTTGTTTGATTTGTGTGACTACTTGAATTGAGAAATATTTTTACTTTGTTAAATAAAAATAAACAGTAATGATGTGAGGCTTAATGAGCCATATTTTTAAAAAAACTACAATATTGTTAATATGACAAGTGTAGATTGACGGGTCATTTTTTTCTTTTTACAATCTCATACTTTAGTTAATATTCAAACTGACAGTTAGTGCTCACTTTGGTATTTCATTATTATTTAATTAAGCATTATTTAATAAGACATTATTTAACAAGACAGTTTTTTATAAGACAACCCCACTCTCAACTTGAAATAAGCAATTCAAACTGAAGTGGGGGATTACCTAACTGTTTATTGATTACAAAGCAGAAGTTATGAGCCAAGATTTTACGCATAAATCTGTGGGATAAATGCCATAAATCTCTAGCTCTCACCTTTTGCATGTTAAACCGCTGTGATAACTGACCAATCACCGTCTCAATATTGCGACGAGCATTTTTAAGACGATTAAGTACACTGATTGGTCGTTTATCGGGCATATTTTTTCTAAGCGGTGTTTGCAAATCAACACATCGCTTAAAGCAATACTCAGATAAATCAGGGCTAATATAGCCCATATCTGCACCTAACAAGCCTTTGATATTATCAAGCATATCAGGTGCAACAAGCCTTTCATCTATCTTAGCAGAGGCAAAGGTAAAATTGGTTATCATGCCCGATAGATTAATAAGTAAATGTCCTTCAAAGCCAAAATATTTTTGTTGCTTTGAGGCACAGTAACTATAACTGCCTTCGTATTTGAAGGTTTTATGCCGATAGGCTCTGGCATATTGACACACCGGAATGGGAAAGCCATCAATAAAATGAATGTTGTCTTGCCCATGCTGTTTAACGATATGCTGTTGTATCAAAGTTTTTACTTGTAACAAATTGACGCATTGCTTGGCAAAGTTTGGATATGAGCCTATTTGTGGAAACCATGTTTGCCAATGCTGTTTAAAATACTGATGGATTTGCGAATCGGTGTCCATCTGTAAAAACTCACCCACTATCTCCATGGTGATAATTTCACTGTCGGTTAGCTTTGGTGCATATCCGCCTTGTCTTAGCCGGTTTGTTACAATCTTTTTGTAGTAGTCATCTACCATTAGATAGATTTTAATGATAAATTCATCAATGGGCATGGCTTATCCTCTAATCTTTTTGGTCATTGATTAAAGTTTAAGTTCATGCCTTTTTTGTTTCAACCCCGCTTAAAAGTGTTGAGAGTGGGGTAAGACAGTTTTTTGGTAATACGGGCATCATAACAGCAATCGCATCAATTACTAGGGTAATTGACGGCTTGCTTGGTTGTTATGTTGCGGCAAAGCCATAGGCAAGTTATTAGCGAGTCGTATGAAATTACATCAATCCATCAAGCCATCGACTTACCCAGTAAGCCATCCTCTGCAGCCTCTATCACGCGTGCTTACCCTGTCTGCGTTTACGGTGGCAATGGTTTCGTTGAATTTGTCCTTATCTTTGGCTGCGACGGCTGCGACCACGGTCACCAAACCCAGCACTACCAAAACCACCCCGACAAAAACTACAACAAAAACCACAACCACGACAAAAACCACCAAAACGACCAGTAGTTCCACTAAAAATGCTAACAAGCCGCCTGTTAAAACATCAGCTAAAACATCGGCTAAAAATTCTGTTAAAACATCGGCTAAAACCACGCCAGTAGCGGCAACTATAAAGCCCACTAGCAGATTGCAGCCCAGTACCAGTGGCGACACCGCAGAGTTTACGCCGGTAATCAATACCCCGCCCAACCCTGAGCCTGTGCTCAATGCTAACCCGGTCATGGACGCACCATCAGCAGACACGCCATCGAAAAAAACCACGACCCGCGCCAATGACGTCAAAGGTGGCAAAATAGCTGGGCTCAGCTACGATCCTACTATCAATAATGGGGTGCCTTATCCGCCAAGTTATGGACTAGATGTGCCCAGTAATTTGACACTGGCACAAGCGCAGCAGTACCTAGTTAAAGTATCACCGAAAGTTGCAGCAGACAATGCGGCAATCGTGAGTAATGAGCTGCGAGCTGAGTCGACCAAAGGCTTAAACAAACCGATTGTGTATCTGGGTGCCAGTGCCACGCATGTACATGTGGATGACAATATAGATACCACGGGCATTAAAAACAACCTAGCCAATGCCATTGACAACGCAGTCAATAACAATATTGGCAATTTGCCCATCACCTTGCCACTGCCTGCCACGCCTGTCGATATCGGTGGCTTAATCACCGACCCGATTCCCAATAGCATCCCTGTCAATGTCGATAAAAATAGAACAGGCGCAAATGTCACCGTGTTATGGTCTGCCTATAACGGACATAAAACCGAAGCAGTGACCAGTTTGCTCAATGGTATGACTGATGAAAGCCGTGCCGATGCTGATTTGTCACTGGATGAACAATACACCACGCTTACCAAACGCTATTTTCAAACCCAGCTTGCTATCATGGCAGCTTATCTACGCGCCGATGCGCTCAATGCGATTCGTGCCACTGACCATGCCGCACAGCGCGCACTCGATGTGGGGCTGATTTCAAAAGTCGAGCGTTTGGAAGCCAAAAAAGCCTTAGCCGATGCCGAATACGAAAATAGCAAAGCACTAAACGATGCTGAGCTTGCCATGACCGCGTTACAGCGGTTACTGCGGACGCCGTATTTTATCAAACCAACATCGCCTTTATTTGTATCCACCAAGCCGTTGCCGCCACTGAGTTATTTTCAGCAGCAGGCTAAAATGCATCACCCAGGGTTTGATAAGGTCGCAGCCAAGTACAACCAAGCCAAAGCGCTGCATGAATTTAGTGAATCCGCCTACAAGCCCAATGTCACCGTCTTTGGTCGCTCTGAAATCGACGCTGACCCAAATTGGATTGCTGGGGTGTCTGCCAACTGGAAATTGTGGGGTGGGGTAGATCGCCGCACTAGCACCCAATCTAGCCTTGCCAAGCTGCACCAAGCCGAATTTAGCCAAGTGGATGTCAATGATAATATTATGTTATTGGTAGAAAAAAATTGGCAAACAGTCAACAATGCACGCGATAATTTTATTGCCTTAAATACCAATATTGAGCTTGCCAGTGAGATGCTACGCTTTCGTCAGCTTGGATTTAAAGAAGGCGTCAACACGGCCGTAGAAGTGATGCAAGCCGAAGCGAATTTGGAAAAAGCCAAAACCGAGCAAGCCAAAGCAGCAAATGATTATGTGCAGGCAATGGCAGACTTGATGCAAAGCTGCGGTACGCCGCTAGAGTTTAACCGTTATATGCAGGCAGCGGACGTCAAGCTACCCGCGATTTATTTTGAACATCGTAAGAACTAATCAATTATTTTAACCCGTGTCTTTATTTCACCAGTAGGCTTACCGTATGGCTGATCCACAAAACCCAACACCAGACAATGCGATGGACAACACTAAAGACAACACTTTGGACAGCGCTGCGGATAATGCTAATGCAGCAATGCACGCCCAAGCTGCCGATGAGCCGCACACAGAGGACAGCCTGTCAGCCGCTACGACGGATAGCCAATACGTGCCGCTCACCAAAAAACCCAGTAAAATTCGCACCATCATTATAGCCTTGATTATCCTTGGGCTGATTGGACTGGTCGCCTGGGGGCTAATCAAAGACAAGCGCGAAACGCGCAACGAGCCTGTGACCATCCAAGGGCATATGGAAGTAGAGCAAACGCCTGTTGCTGCCAAAGTTGCGGGTCGTATTGCCAATATTTATGTCAAAGAGGGCGATGACATTAGCGTCGGCACACGCCTGATTGATATGGATAGCCCAGAAATCAATGCCAAGGTCGAAGAAGCACAAGCGGCCAAAGAATTAGCCCAAAGTCAACTGGACAAAGCCAACAATGGCGCAAGACCGCAAGAGATTGAAATGGCAAAATACCAGTACGATGCTGCCCAATCCGCTGCTGACCTTGCCAAAGTCACCTATGAGCGTGTCAACCGCCTAGCGGCAGAAGGCTTGATGTCGCGGCAAAAACGTGATGAAGCCTATACCAACTATGTCGCCAGTGTCGATAAAGCCAAAATCGCCAAAGCCCAATATGAGTTAGCCAAATCGGGCGCGCGCAGTGAAGATAAAACCGCCGCCCAAGCGCAAGTCAGGCAAGCAGAAGGCAAGCTTAAAGAAGCGATGGTGGCCAAAGAAGAAGCCAATCTTAAAAGCCCGATTGCAGGTATTGTGGACAACGTGATTGTCAAACCAGGTCAAGTGGTGGGACAGGGCGTACCACTGATGACCATTGTCGACCCCAAAGACCAATGGGTGGTGCTTAACGTTACCGAAAACAATCTAAACCATTTTGCAGTCGGTAGTGAATTTAGCGGTACGGTTCCTGCATTATCGGTCAACAATCAGCCTTACCGCCAAGTGTTTAAAGTGTACGCAAGTTCCGTGCTATCAGATTTTGCCACGTGGCGCCCGACCAACAGCAAAGACGGCTTTGATATGCGCACCTTTGAGATTCGCGCGCGCCCGAGCCAGTCAGATACACGCCTAAGACAGGGCATGACCGTATTGGTTGATATACCGGCCAGCCAGCAGCCAACCCAAACACAATGAAGTCAAATATGGCATCAAAACTGACATCAAACAAGCCCTCTAAACCGTCACCGACATCGTCCGCTGTGCCAAATGCCAGTGACGGTGCTAGTGCTAGTATTGGTGCTAGTGACCATGAGCGTTATGCACAGTTTGATAACCGCTCAGGCTTTGTGCAATTCTTTGCGGCGTTTTGGCACAGTGCGCGCCGTGAATGGGATTTTTTGGTGCAAAATCGCTGGGATTTTTCCTTGATATTTTGGATGCCCATCGTATTGATATTTTTGGTTTGGTGGATTTTTAGTAAAGGCATGGCAGTCGGGATTCCGATTGCAGTCATAGACAATGACCACTCCGCGCAATCTGCGACGATTATCCGTTATATTGATGCGACGCCTGAAGTGGCGGTGGTCAAAAGTCTTCATAGTGCCGCCGCCGCCCAGCAAGCCATCGAGACTACCGATGTCATGGCGGTTGTTGAAATCCCAGAGAATTTTTCAACCAATCTACTGGCTGGCAAAACCTCGCGCTTGCTGCTCAATGTCAATGCCCAGTATGGCACGCATTCAGGCATGATACAAAAAGCGGTACAGACAGCAGTTAGTACCTTTTCGGCAGGGGCAGAGATGCAGCGGCGAGTTGCCAGTGGCGAAGATGTCACGCTGACCAAAACCAGTTATGCACCGATACAATCGCAAAGTGTGGCACTGTTTAATACTGCCAATAATTATCAGCAATTTTTGGCAGTCACTGTGGTACCAGCCTTACTACATATTTTGTCGATGGTGATTGGGGCGTCAACCGTGGGGCGAGAGCTGGTCGACAAGACGCTAGGTGAGTGGTACCAGTCGCTAACATCCCCCAAATTTGCCAGTAACCATGCCAGTAGTCACGCCTTTAACCGCCCCTTTAAACGCTCCTTTAACAATAGCCATCCTGTCACACTGGGGCAAGAAAAACCCAAACTATCGCTGATTATCGCAGGGCTCAATGGCAAACTAATTTGGGCGATGTTTGCCTATACGCTTTGGGCCGCGGTGGCATTGACCTTGGTGATGCAAATTTTCCCCATACGTTTGGCATCCGTGGCGATTACTTATCTGATATTTTTAATGTTTATGATGGTGTCGTTTTGGCTTGGGGTGATTGTCACGGTCGGCACGTTTTCGTATCGTCAAGGCTTGTCATTTACCGGATTTATCTCCGCGCCGTCATTTGCTTTTTCAGGGGTGACATTTCCATTTTTGGCGATGAGCCCTGCCGCGCAGCGCTGGGCAAATGCCCTGCCATTAACCCATTATCTCAACTTGCAAACCACCCAATTACAAATGGGCGCACCGCCATCGTTTGCCTATAGCAGCTTTATCGGATTTTTTATTGCCGTTATGATTACCTTGCTGTTAGCCGCTTTGTTGACCAAAAAGGCCTTGTTGAAGCCTGAAAAATGGGGGCAACGCTGATGCCCACCCAGACCACACCCAGCAAAGTCGACGTAAGCAAAGCCCCAAACATTTGGGAGCGCGGTTTTTTGCTGCAAGTTTTGCATGTATGGCGCAGCGTGTTTCAAGACAAAGGGGTGCTCAGTATGCTACTGATTGCCCCGATTATTTATGGCTTTTTTTATCCGTGGCCGTATTCAAAAGAAGTGGTGCGTCATGTCCCTGTGGCAGTGGTGGATTATGATCATTCAAGTTTATCGCAGACCATTATCAGCTACGCCCAAGCCAATCCACGCATCCAAAGCACCATTGTAAACGATGAAAACAGTGCCAAGCAGCTGATGTGGCAAGGCAAGATTGCAGGCTACATGGTGATACCCTCGGGACTGTATCAAAAAGTGACCACAGGACAACCTGCCAAGGTGAGTATCCTTGCCAACGGTAACTATTTTTTGCTCAATAAACAAGTACAAACGGGGTTTTTAGAAGTCATCGGCACCGTATCCGCCGGGGCGAAAGTACAAAAAAATGTCGCCATCGGGCAAGATATCACGGTTGCCAAAAACAATATTTCCCCGGTTGCGCTGACGATTAATCCGTTATACAACCGTACCGAAGGCTATGGCAGCTACATTGTCCCTGCGGTTGCGATATTGATTCTGCAGCAGATGTTTTTGATGGGCACGGCAATGCTAGTGGGTACTTGGGCAGAGCAAGACATGCACCGCGCTTCGATGAAAACGTGGCTTGCGCGAATATTGGGCTTAGCGTGTTTTGGTTTTGTGCTCGGCTGTTTTTATTATGGCTGGGTATTTTCCAACAATGATTATATCCGTAACCAAAATCTGACGGGTTCACTGGTACTGCTTGCCCTGTTTTTCCCCGCGGTAACGGCACTGGGCTGTCTACTTGGGGTGTGGTTTGGGGCGCGAGAACGGGCGATGCAAATCTTGGTCGCAAGTTCAATGCCGATGCTGTTTGTCTCAGGGATTTCATGGCCGTATCAAATGCTGCCTGAGCCACTGCAGTATTTGCGCTGGGTGTTGCCTAGCACCTCTGGGATGAATGCCTCTGTGATGCTGAACCAAATGGGCGTGCCACTGGCGTATGTCAACGTGTATCTTCTGGCACTCATGATGATTTTCTTGGTGTGTTTATTGCTACTACTTTTATTAGCGAGTAAAGAAAGTGAATCGTTAGCAGATTAATGCTTGCCAACGGTTATTTTCTTCCTCATGCGGTTACACAGGTGGTTACTTGCCAAAGTTGCGATGCGTGTAGCAAGTGTCCATCATCCATCATCTATCATCTATCATCTATCATCCATCATCTATCATTTGATAAACTTTTCGATAGCACATTGACACAGATGGGCAATCCGTGGTTATCTAACACAATGAACACAACATAATTGAATTTTTCAACTGATTGGCATATAGGATTTATCAGTGATCAGTATTTTTGATTTATTTAAAATTGGGATTGGACCTTCAAGTTCGCATACGGTCGGACCGATGAAAGCGGCGAATCTGTTCGTTAGCGCATTATCACAGCAGCAGCTACTGACGCAGGTGGACAGGGTGCAAGCCGAGCTGTTTGGTTCGCTCGGTGCGACCGGTAAAGGGCACGGTAGTGATATAGCGGTGATGCTAGGTTTGATGGGAGAGCAACCACAGACGACGGATGTCGCCGCTATTTCACAAAAAATTGCCGATATCCAAGCGCAAAACACGCTGTGTCTAAATCAGCAGCATGAGATTAACTTTGTTGCTGACAAGGATTTAATCCTAAATGGTAGGGTATCGCTGCCCCATCATCCCAATGCCCTAACTATCACTGCTTTTACAGGCAATGAAATTGTTTACCAAAATACGTATTATTCAATCGGCGGCGGGTTTGTGCAGACCGAGCAAGAAGCCCAAGCAAAAGAACCGGTGATTGAAAGCGTCAAAAAACCAGTACCTTATCCGTTTAACAACGCCAAAGAATTATTACAAATTTGCCAACACACTCAGCTGTCAATCGCTCAGGTCGTGCGAGCCAACGAACTGGCTAACTTGAGTGAAGATGAGCTGCTGGGTGGACTTAACGACATTTGGCAAGTCATGCAAGACTGTGTCAATGATGGTTGTCGCCACGATGGTATTTTGCCAGGGGGCTTACAAGTACAGCGCCGCGCCAAGGCGATTTATCAGCAGTTATCCGCTGCCGATAGCCGAAAAGCGTTTAATGACGCCCTTGCCGTGATGGATTGGGTGAATCTGTATGCCTTGGCAGTGAATGAAGAAAACGCCAGTGGCGGACGTGTGGTGACAGCACCCACCAATGGTGCGGCAGGCGTGATACCTGCGGTTATGCATTATTATCGAGATTTTTGTCCAAGTTATACGCTGCAAGGTTTGCATGATTTTCTGCTAACCGCTGCGGCGATTGGCATCATTATCAAAGAAAATGCCAGCATCTCAGGCGCAGAAGTGGGCTGTCAAGGGGAAGTCGGGTCGGCGTGTGCGATGGCGGCGGCAGGGTTAACCTATGTGCTTGGTGGTAGTCCTGCGCAATGTGCCAATGCTGCCGAAATTGGCATCGAACATCACCTTGGCATGACGTGTGACCCGATTGCAGGGTTGGTGCAAGTACCTTGTATTGAACGCAATGCCATGGCGGCAGTAAAAGCGATTAATGCCTCAAGGCTTGCGCTTAAAGGCAATGGGCAGCATGTGGTATCGCTTGATAAAGCCATCAAAACCATGAAAGAGACAGGCAGAGATATGATGTCAAAATATAAAGAAACCGCAATGGGCGGGCTTGCTATCAATGTCCTAGATGAAGATTTTGCCGCCCAGTCAAATCTGATTCCGACGCTGGATGTGACGGTCAATTACAGTCAGTGTTAGTGCTACAATAAAAAAACCGATTCGCCAAGGAATCGGTTTTTTTGTGCTTATCAATCAATCGCAGGCTGATAATCCCCTGTGATAATACGGTCTTTGATGTCATCAGCTTGTGCCAACACTTGCGCCAATAATGCTTTGACATTGTCAAGCGTGGCGATGGGGCTTAACGTAGTCATTTTAAGCGATTGCACATCTTGGTGAGCATCCCCTTGCTTTTGGTAACTGACGCGCGTCACGCCGATATTGGCTTCACCTTTGGCAAATAGTTCATCGGCGACATTTTGGTTCAAGCTATCAATTAACTCAACCGGGTAGTCTTTGGGTACCACGCGAAATAGCACGGAGGCAAACTGTGGCTCTACCAACAATTCAAGCCCATCAGTGGCTTTGATGTAATCAGCGACTTCACGGGTCAAATCAACGCCATGGTCAATCATCGAGCCGTATAATTCTTCGCCCAAGGCTTCCACCGTCAGCCATAATTTTAGCGCATCAAAACGGCGTGTGGTTTGTAGCGACTTAGAAACTAGGTTGGGTACGCCATGTTCTTCATCATACGCAGAGTTTAAATACTCAGCTTCGTAATGCATAAAGCGATAGTTAGCTTCATCTTTGAGCAAAAATGCCCCGCAAGAGATGCTTTGGAAGTAATGTTTATGGAAGTCGAGGGTGATAGAGTCGGCTTGCTCAATGCCTGCAAGTTTATCGCGGTAGTTATTCGATAAAATCAGCGCACCGCCCCAAGCGGCATCAATATGAAGCCATGCACCGTACTCATGAGTAAGCTTACGAATCGCAGGGATTGGGTCAATCGCGCCCGCGTCGGTGGTGCCTGCGGTAGCGACCACACAGGCGATGATTTTGCCTTCGGCCTTCAGTTGCGCCATGGTGTGTTCAAGTGCGGCAACATCCATCTGCGCTTGGTCATTGACTGGCACAGTGACCACCGATTGAAAACCCATGCCCATCATTGCCATGTTTTTTTGCACGCTAAAATGCGCGTTTTCTGAGCAGATAACTTTCACTTTTTGCATGGCATCGGCTGGGATACCGTCACGCTGTACCAACCATTCTGACCCATCGTCATTTTTATAGTTGTTGGCGATACACCAATCACGGGCGAGTAACACGCCCATCAAGTTGGATTGGGTACCACCTGAGGTGAATACGCCCGCTTGTCCACTACCAAAACCGACTTTTTGACGTAGCCAATCAATCAGTTGCACTTCCATCAGTGACCCTGCTGGGCTTTGATCCCAAGAGTCCATCGATTGGTTGGTGGCATTAATCAGCACTTCGGCGATTTGACTGGTCACCATCGTTGGGCAGTGCAAGTGAGCGAGCGAATGTGGGTGATGCACTTTTAAGCTTTTATTCAAAAATAACTCAATCGACCGTTTTAATGCGTCTTCCAAGCCTAAACCTTCTTTAGAAGGTTGAAAGGCAATCTCAGCGCGCAGCTGTTTGATACTACCGCCGGTGTACATTTTGTCGTTTTTGAGCCAGTCGGTGACAGCTTGCACGGCGGTGTTCATGTTTTTTTGGTAATCGGCAATGGATTGGCTGTCATTACAAAATAACGCTTGGCGGTGCTGTGATAAGTTTGACATGGTAAGTCCTTGCATTCTTTAAGAGTGAGTTAACTATAAATTGTCGTTAAACAGAGTGATACGAGCAAATGGTTAATTTATTTTACAAAATTACGCTTATACAGCTGATGATTTACAATATTGGCTTTGGCATCGTTTTTATCCCAAATTTGCAATTCCCACGGATAATAAAAATTGCTTGCATTTTTAAAATACACATGCACACCGATATACCCGTCGATATCACGTAAATACCAATTTTTTAGACTGTAATCTGTTTTCCAATCATCCAGTTTTTCCATAATGTTTGTCACATCAGCCGATGGCAAAATTACCCGAGCACCAAAAATATCATTTAAGATATTATTGACTGGGTATTGGTTTTCTCGTGCCAAATAGCGATTGACTTTGTCATAGATACTTTCAGTCGTTTTAACACGGTAAAAAAAATCGATATTTTGGGTATCGGCAAATGCCAAATAATCATTGATCGCTTCATGCAAATTAAGCCGATATGACAAGATAGGCTCAATAGGAACGGTTTTGAGCGTATGTGTTAGATTGATTTTTGGTACCTTGCCTGTTTCGAAATAATCTTGCGAATACTCACCATGAATCCGATTGATTTCTCGAATCAGGCGTTCGGTCTTGGCAATATTGGTTTCCATATTTTACTCAAAATGAAATAAACAGATAATAAAAACGGCAAAGCCACGTCAGTAACTTTACCGTCTTAATAGGCAATAATTAATTACCCACGTACTTTTTGCACGGCTTCAGCCACTGCCTTTTTAAAGCGTTCTAACACCGCATCACATTCTTCTTGAGTGATGTTAATCGGGCAAAGCAAGCGAATTACTGTACCGCCACGACCACCTTTTTCCAGCAGTAACTTGTTGTCAAAACACGCTCTTTGAATCGCATTCGCCATGTCAATATCAGCAGGATACGAGCCGATACGGTCAGCAGGTTTACGCTCATCGACAATCTCAATACCGGTCATCAAGCCGCGGCCGCGCACGTTACCGATACAAGGGAATTCTTTGGCGATTTTTTTGAGTTCATCGCGCAAGAATTCACCACGGATACGCGCATTTTCCGCCAAGTTTTTGCTGCGGATTTCATCCAATACTTGAATCGATGCCGCCATCGCAAGCTGATTACCACGGAAAGTACCAGTGTGACCGGCTGGCGCCCATGCATCGAATTTTTTGTTGATGGCAAGTACGCATAGGGGCAAACCACCCCCGACCGCTTTACTCATCACTACCACGTCAGGCACGATGTCGGCATGTTCGAAAGCAAACATTTTGCCTGAGCGTGCAAACCCAGCTTGCACTTCATCCAAAATCAATACGATATCATGCTTAGCGGTCACTTCACGGATTTTTTGTAGCCATTTTTTAGGCGCAGGCACGACACCGCCTTCCCCTTGAATCGCTTCTAGGATGACCGCTGCAGGTTTGACCACGCCGCTTTCAACATCCTCAATAAAGTTTTCAAAGTAGTAAGTCAGCGCATCAACACCCGCTTCACCACCAAGCCCAAGTGGGCAGCGGTATTCATGCGGATAGGGCATAAACTGTACCCCTGGCATCAAATTGCCAACTTTCTCTTTGGCAGACAGATTGCCAGTCATGGCAAGCGCGCCATGGGTCATACCGTGATAACCACCGCTAAATGCGATAACGTTGTCACGCCCTGTATAAGTTTTTGCTAATTTAATTGCCGCTTCTGTACCGTCAGCACCGGTCGGACCGCAAAATTGCAATACAAAATCTTTTGGGAAAAAAGACAGCAAGGATTCGGTAAATGCATCTTTGACAGGTGTAGTGATATCTAGGGTGTGCAGTGGCAGACCACTTTCTAACACATCATATAAGGCTTGTTTGACGGCTGGGTGATTGTGACCCAAGGCTAATGTACCAGCACCGGCTAGGCAATCAAGGTAATCATTGCCTTCAACATCGGTGACCCAAATACCTTGGGCTTTAGCGATAGCTAGCGGTAGTTTGCGGGGATAACTACGAACATTAGATTCCATCGTGTTTTGACGAGTTAAGTAATATTCGTTAGTGGCATGAGAAATAGGGTGTACAGGGGTGTGAACGCTCATATCGGATTACCATCTCAGATAAGGGTTTAAGAAAATTTGCTTGTGGCTATCTTTCTCGAACTTGTGAATAAAATATCAGTCAGGATGACTGACACCAAAACAAAAACGTTATACCGCAAAACCCCAAAATGCCATGACACTGCACCCAAGACCTAACAATATAACGTTCAAAATTTATGGGGGCATAATACCCTTTTTTTGTGAAAAATACAGTCTTTTTTGCAAAAAATCGCCTCAATCTTTCAAATTGATAACACAGGCTGTATTTTGCGATGGCAAAGGCAAAAAATCATGGCAAGCGGTGAGAAAGGTGAGCAATGAGCCGCACAAAACTACGAAGCAGTGGGGAAAGTTTGACAATCGTTGATAGTCTATACGGTATATAAAACTCTGCAGTCACAATTTCAGTCACGATAATGATAAAAAAATTACCTAGTTAATACCATGTTAATGAATTATTTGCTACAAAATAGCCAAGTGTCAGCACGCCCAATAATATCCAAGTACACCATCAGAATTTTATAAAAGCTAAATACTGCTGATTGAGAGCTTTACACGAATAAACATACAAAAGCTGATTCAAAAAATATAATCAATTACCTAGCAAAATAGACTGGCAAAAAAACTAGTAAAAAAAATTAGCAAAAGAAACTGCCAAAAAAAATTGCCAAAAAAAACGGGATGGCTACATACGCAAAAATAACATACCCTTCTAATGTTACCATCGTGCTTGCGTAGGCAAGGCGTAGCGAATTTTTAGAAATAAGTTTGATAACATGCGTTAATCTTAGATAACACACTTAAAATAAACCCATAACAACTAGACGAGAAGCAACTTTATGCCACAAGCTCTAACACTCACTATCAATCAGCAACAACACACGTTGACGGATCTAGATGTACGCACCACGGTGCTAGATGTCTGTCGCAACCATCTTGGCTTGACAGGCAGCAAAAAAGGCTGTGACCACGGTCAGTGTGGCGCATGTACCATGCTGATTAACGGTCAGCGGGTCAACAGCTGTCTGACCTTGGCAGTCATGCACGAAGGCGATAGCATCGAAACCATTGAAGGCATTGGCTCACCTGAAGCGCTTGACCCGATTCAACAAGCGTTTTTGGAACATGACGCCTTTCAATGTGGCTATTGTACCCCTGGGCAAATTTGCTCGACCAAAGCGATGATTGAAGAGCTACGCCAAAACTGGGCAAGTCATGTGTCGGCTGATTTGATGCAACCTTTATCAAACGATACAGCGCAATTTAAACAACAATTAGATAAGGAAATCTCTGAGCGTATGAGTGGCAATATTTGTCGCTGCTCGGCATATCCCAACATCGTGCGAGCTATCAAACAAGTATTACAAGAAACTGGTTTTTCGGCAGAGACAGATAAGATAACCACTCAGACAGCAGCTACTCTGGCTACAGGAGTATCGCTATGAAAACTTTTGATTATCAGCGCGCCAACTCGGTGGATGACGCCATCAAAATAGCCACTTTAGCTGAGGGGCATTTAGCTGACAAGCAGCGTCCGTTTTTTATCGCTGGGGGCACCAATTTACTTGACTTGATGAAACTCGAAATCGAACAGCCAACACAGCTGATTGATATTTCACGTCTGCCGCTTAATACAATTGAAGCCACGCCAGAAGGTGGGTTAAAAATCGGCGCTATGGTCAGTAACAGTGAATTAGCGGCTCACCCTGTTATTCGTCAAGATTATGCGGTGCTTGCCCGTGCCTTGTTGTCGGGTGCATCGCCGCAACTGCGTAACAAAGCCAGTACCGGTGGCAATCTACTACAGCGTACCCGTTGTTACTATTTTTATCAGCCTGATAGTCCGTGTAATAAGCGTGAGCCCAATTCTGGCTGCGGGGCAAAAGCAGGTCTTCATCAAAACTTAGCAATTTTAGGCACGAGCGAGCAGTGTATTGCCACCCATCCATCAGATATGGCGGTGGCAATGCGATTACTCGATGCCGTCATTGTTATCCAGCAAGCCGACGGGCAAACCCGCCAAGTGCCTATCGCTGAATTTTATCGCTTACCTGAGCAAACCCCGCATATTGAAACTTGCTTAAATCTAGGTGATTTAATTACCCATATCATTCTACCGCCACCCTTAAAAGGCGTGCATAGCTATGACAAAGTGCGTGACCGTGCCTCATATGCCTTTGCTTTGGTGTCTGTCGCTGCCGTGATTGAGCATGATAATGATACACTCACCAATGTACGACTTGCTTTTGGCGGTATTGGCAGTCAGCCGTGGCGAAATGACGAAATTGAAAAAATACTGATCGGTAGTACGGGCGATGCCGTGAGTATTGAGCTTGCGGTGGCGACCCTATTCAAAGACGCAAAAACCGATGAACAAACCGAGTACAAGACCGTGCTAGTACAGCGTCTTTTACACCATGTTGTGCAGCGGGCGTTACAACAACCCAATCAATCAAGTCCTTTAAGTAGTGGAGTGAGTGCATGAGCCTAACACAAATTTTTGGCGAATCGCCCCTTGAAAAAAAACTGACCATGGACAAGCCTGTCGAGTCACGGCTAGATACGACCGATAGCAAACTCGTTGGCAAACCACTGAGCCGTATCGAAGGACACCTAAAAGTCGCAGGCAAAGCCACGTATACTGCTGAGCACCAATTTGACGACTTGTGTCACGGTGTCATGGTCGGTGCAACCATCGGTAAAGGCAAGGTAAAAAAAGTACATAAAGATACCGCCTTACAAGTTGCAGGTGTGATTGGGGTGTTCCATGACCCGCTGTTTTTACGCAACCCGCAACAAGGGGGTGTCAAAATGGCACCTGTGCAAGGGGCAAGCGAGGTTTTTTATCATGGACAGCCGATTGCGTTAGTGGTCGCAGAAACCCTAGAAGCGGCTCAAGAAGGCGCGAAGGCGTTACAGATTGACTATGAAAATGATGAAAAACACGGGCATTTTGACTTTAACAAGCAAAAAAAGCATACCCAGTTTATTGATTGGGTAACCGATAAAAGTGATGATATTGGCAAACCTGAAAAAACGCTTGAGCAAGCAGAGGTCAAAGTCGATGTGACTTATACCACACCTAGCCAAAGTAACATGCCAATGGAACCGCACAGTTCGTTGGCGCGTTGGTTTGAGGGCAAGCTAACCCTTCATACTTCTAACCAAATGCTTGCCTCTTCCAAAATACAACTTGCCAAAGCCTTAGATATGCCCGAAGACGATGTCCGTCTGCTATCGCCATATGTTGGTGGCGGGTTTGGCTCAAAACTGGGTATTTCGCCAGAATCGGTGATGGCAGCCATTGCGGCTAAAGACTTAAAACGCCCCGTACTGGTGAACATGACCCGACCGCAAGTCATGGAAACTACCGTGAGACGCACCAACACCGAACAACGGGTGGCATTGGGGGCGGATAAAGATGGTAAAATCCATACCATTATTCATAATAGCATTGTCACCAATTTACCGTCAGAAACGTTTTTTGAGCCAGTGGCGGTTTCTACCCACTTTTTGTATGGCGGTGACAATCGCCAAATCAAATACGAAATGGCGCGCATGAATTTTACCTTAACAGGCTCTATGCGTGCCCCTGGCGAAGCGGTGGGTCAGTTGGCACTCGAATGTGCGATGGACGAACTGGCGCATGCACTAAAGCTGTGCCCAATCGAACTGCGAAAACGCAATGAACCTAGCGAAGACCCAAGCAAAAAAATTCCCTACAGCAGCCGAAAATTGCTGGCGTGTATGGAGCAAGGGGCAAAAGCCTTTGGATGGGATGAACGCCCACAAACGCCCGCGAGTCGCCTCGATGGCGATTGGTTGATTGGCTATGGGATGGCGTGCGCCGCGCGTAGCAACGAACTAAAACCCTCGCAAGCTCGTGTGAGCCTGTTGCCCTCTGACAAACCGCTTGGGGTCATGGCTCGTATCGAAACTGACATGACTGATATCGGTACAGGTAGCTATACTATTTTTGCGCAAGTGGTTGCCGATATGCTGGGCTTACCGATTGACCATGTCGAGGTCAAACTTGGCGATACCGATTTGCCCCCTGCTGCAGGCTCAGGCGGTAGCTGGGGAGCATCAAGCGCTGGTAGTTCTATTTATCTGGCGTGTGAAGCGCTACGAGAAAAGATTGCCCAGAGTGTGGGGCTGCATGCCGATAGCATTGGCTTTAAACAAGGCCATCTATATAGACAATTTGAGCATGACCCTAGCCTAGCGGAAAAAATTGGCGAAAAAATTAACCATACGTTAACCGATACGTTGGATAAACTAGCAGAAAAAACAGGGCTTAATTCTGAGGTCTCTGTAGACAATCATGATAATGTACTCGATTGGGAACAAGTCGATACCCAGTTACCGCTGCGCAGTTTTTTGCAGCAATATGCCCCTCATGGCTTGGTAGCTAATGGTGAAATCGAACCTGGTAAAACCAAAAAAGAATACCGTCATGCAGGCTATGGCGCACAGTTCGCTGAAGTCGGGGTACACCGGGTAACCGGTGAAATTCGGGTTCGCCGTATGCAAGGCACATTTGCCGCAGGGCGTATCTTAAATGAAAAAACAGCGCGCTCGCAGTGCTTTGGTGGTATGGTGTTTGGTATAGGGGCTGCCTTAATGGAGCAAATTCACCATGACAAACGTGACGGTCGTCTATGTAATCACGATTTAGCCGAATATCAAGTGTGTGTGAATGCCGATGTGCCTGACTTAGAGGTAATAATGTTACCCGAAACTGACCCCTACGCCAATCCGCTCCACAGCAAAGGTATAGGTGAATTGGCATTATCAGGGGCAGGGGCAGCCATTGCCAATGCGATTTTTAATGCCACAGGTGTTAGAGTACGAGACTACCCCATTACTTTGGATAAACTGCTGTACCAGTTGCCATTACTATAATCGGGTACACTGTCATTTGCGATGAACCACTTGTTTGATATCTTTGCTACCCTTGAGCAGTTGCCGCCCAACAGTGAGGCGGTACTAGCCACCGTGGTGAGTGTCGAAGGGTCAGCCTATCGGCAACCTGGCGCTAGAATGTTGATTTTAGCCGATGGTCAATCCATAGGCATGGTGAGTGGCGGTTGTCTTGAAAAGCACTTGGTACAGCGAGCCTTTTGGCTAACGCGGCATGGGGCAACGCTCAAAACCTATCATACCGCAACCGATAGCCAGTTATCACAAGATGAGGTAGCCGATGACAATGATGAGCAAGAAGGCTTTGGGCTTGGCTGTCAAGGCGTCATTCAAGTATTATTTGAACGTCTGGTTTTGAATGAACAATCTGTATTATTCGCCTGTTTTCAGCGCTTAAAACAGACAAAACAGCCACAAACACTGGCTACAGTTATCACCACAAACTCAGATGAGTTTGTGGTTGGACAGCATCTGAGCTTGACGCAGTTGTCGCAATTGGGTCAGCAAGATTGGCAATTGGTTAATCAAGTCGCTGCCAGCCGTAAAAGTCGCTTTATGCTGCATGTTTATCAAAAACAAGCGCAACAACTAAGCATCTTCGTAGAAACACTACAACCGCCGCTACAATTATTAATTTTTGGGGCGGGGCAAGATTGTTTACCCTTGATGACCATGGCAAATTTGCAAGGCTGGCAGGTGACGGTGATTGATAGTCGTTTGGATATGATTGCCCGTTGTCGCGGGCAGGGTCACGCCAATTTTGTGCAGATTGCCCTTGAGAAAGCCGAGTCTGTGCAGACTTTTTTTGAGTCACCGCAGCCGACCGCTGTAGTGATAATGACCCATAGTCTGAGTCAAGATAGAGTATGGCTCAGCCAAGCCTTTAAAGCCCAAAATTCGCCTTTTTTTATTGGACAATTAGGGCCCACATATCGCACTGAGCAGTTGCTTGGTGAGATTGACGATGGATATCAATTGGTGAAACCTGCTAATTTTTTCTATCCTGTGGGTTTAGCGCTCGGTGGGGATACGCCCGAAGCGGTGGCTTTATCTATCACTGCCCAAATTCAACAGGTATATCATGAGCGTCACTCCTAGGAATTTAACCGTGGTGATTTTGGCGGCGGGATTGAGCCAGCGTCTTGGTTTTGCCAAACAGCTGATTGTAAAAAACCATCAAACCTTGCTGGCTGAAAAAATTCAACTGGCATGCCAATTGCAGCCTCATCAAGTGTTGGTGGTATTGCCAAAACTTGATAACCCAATATCTAAAGCGTTATACAACGAAGTTGCACCATTTGCCGTCACAGTCGTCAATAACCCAACGCCTCAAACAGGGATGGCGCAATCGATTCAGTATGCAATGACAACATTACAACAACAGTCAGTAAGTGCTGCGATGCGAATTTTGTTCTTGACTGTTGACCAAGTGGCGATAACCCTAGATGATTTGCGGCTATTAAGCCAAAATGTTGAGGATCATCAGCTGATTGTGAGTGAGTATGGTGATAACAATCAACCAATTTGGGGGATTCCCGTCAATTTACCTTGGGGTTTTTTGCAAGCATTTGGGCATCAGTTACAAGGCGATAAAGGTTTTCGGGCGTTATGGCAACATCAAACCACTATCGTTTCGCCCACCGATGGTACGGTTTATCAGCTTTATCCGATACCGCTGCCGCATTTAGGGCAAGATATTGATACCTTAGAACAATTTGAGCAGCTAAAAACAGCCTATCACCTTTTAGCGCCGACCCAATATTTTAATTGAGATAATGATGATTTCTGTCAATGAACTAAAACAAGCGATTAATGAGCGCCTAGAGAACTATTTAACGTCGCGTCTGGGTGAGGTAAAGACGATAACAGTGGGTTTGTTGGAGGCGCAAAACCACATTTTAGCCCAAGATATTGCCGCATCCTTTGATATTCCTCGCCAAAATCTATCATCCATGGACGGTTTTGCGATAGCTACGGGTAGCTATCTTGATCACGATAGCCAACTTGAAATCATCGGTGAATCGGGGGCAGGTAAACCTTTTAACGGTCGTTTAAAACCCAATCAGGGCGTGCGAATTTTTACTGGTGCGGTGGTGCCAAATGACTGCGACACGGTGGTGATGCAGGAAGACACCAACCTTAGCGACATTCAGCCCAGTTTGGATAACAGCCAAACCTATCACATTCGCTTGACCCAAACCGCTAAAGTGGGCGCAAATATTCGCCGCCAAGGCGAGGAAGTGCAAGCAGGCGAAACCGTTCTAACGATTGGAAAACGCCTAAACCCCACCGATATCAGCTTACTTGCCAATTTAGGCGTGGATAGCGTGCAGGTATTTGAGCCACTCACGGTTGGCATTATTGCCACCGGCGATGAGCTCGTCGACGTGGGGCAGCCGCTGGTAACGCTTGCCCAAATTTATAATTCCAACACGCCCACGCTAAAAGCGTTATTAAAGCAGTTGCCGATTGCCATTCAAGACTATGGCATTGTCCCTGACAACCTTGAGACTACTCACCGCACTGTTCAGCAAGCGATAGCCGAATGTGATGTGATTATTTCTACGGCGGGTGTATCGGTGGGCGATTATGATTTTTTAACCCAAGTCATTCAGGCGCTTGGCAAAATTCACCATTACAAAGTGGCGATGAAACCAGGTAAACCTTTTATATTTGGGGAATTTGAGCAAGATAAAAAAACGGTGATGTATTTTGGGTTACCCGGCAATCCGCTATCTACCGTGGTATGCTGCCTTAATTTTGTCCAACCTGCGCTGTGGCAACTATCGGGCGTGAAACCATCAGATATCCCAAAACCGCTGCAACTGTTTGCCAAAACCACCCACGACATCAACAAGCGAGCAGGACGCCAAGATTATCAGCGAGCGATTTTTTGCCAAAATGAAGACGGCAGTTTTAGCGTCACCCCTTTATCTGCCCAAGACTCCCACCGTGTCAAACAGCTTAGCCACGCCAATTGCTTGCTTGTATTACCCAAAGATAATGCAGGGGTAAAAGCAGGCGAAATAGTGACGGTGCAGCCGTTTAGTTGGAATTTTAGCTAACGATGACTCCGCAACATTCTTCATTAAATTTGGTGGACAATTTTCATCGCCAGTTAAGCTATTTACGCCTGTCGATTACCGATTTTTGTAACTTTCGCTGTCATTACTGTCTGCCCGATGGCTATACTGCCAACGCGGGTAAACGCCCTGACAACGAGCTTTCTATATCCGAAATCGATATTTTAATACAAGCCTTTGCCAAACTAGGTACCACCAAAGTGCGACTGACGGGGGGTGAGCCATCGATTCGACAAGATTTACCGCGCATCATCGAACTTGCCAAACAAACCCAAGGCATCCAAACAGTGGCGGTTAGCTCCAACGGCTATCGGCTTGCCAAGCATTTATCCGACTGGCAAACATCAGGGCTAAATCAGCTTAACATCAGTATCGACAGCTTTGACCCCACCATTTTTAAACAAATCACCGGCTTTGATATATTGCCAACGCTGTTACAAGACATCGATAAATTGCTAGCAACCACCGATATTAAGCTAAAACTCAACGGTATTTTGATGGCAGACACCGCCTTTGATAACTTGCAATCCGTGTTAAGTTTTGTCAAAAATCGCCCTGTCATTTACCGTTTTATTGAGTTTATGCAAACCTCGGATAATAAAGCTTTGTTTTTTGCCCAACATAGCAGTGGTCAGCGTATCAAAGATTTTTTATTACAAAATGGTTGGCAATCCCAACATCGAGCAAGCGATGCAGGCCCTGCGATTGAATATCGCCATGCCGATTATGTCGGTGGCATTGGGCTGATTGAGCCTTATGCCCCGCAGTTCTGCGACAATTGTAATCGCCTGCGAGTGAGTAGCCAAGGCAAAGTACATTTGTGTTTGTTTGATAATGGCAGTTATGATGTGCGAGGGTTTTTGGCAAATGGCGATGTCGATGGATTGGTTCATGCCTTGCAAAGCTTAATGCCGATTAAGCCCGAGCATCATTTACTCAAGCAAAACGACAGTGGTATCATGGCGAATTTGTCGATGATTGGCGGTTAATCGATGGCGGGTGATTTTTAAAATATAAAATAGGCAAATTTAAGAAAAATCTACTCATCCAAGCGCAGCTTGATAACCGTACACGTCGCTGTAATTTTGTGCCACATTTGAGGGGTGAAAATCCAAAACATGACAACACAATTAACTCCCTTAGACCTGACACATTTAGACGCACACGGCGATATCGCCATGGTCGATGTGTCGGGCAAAGCGATAACCCAACGCACCGCCACCGCTGTAGGGCAAGTCATTTTCCCTAGCGACAGTTACCAAGTGATAAAATCCGCCGACGGCATCACCAAAAAAGGCTCAATCACCCAGACCGCGCACATTGCAGGGGTCATGGCAAGCAAACGCACCCACGAGCTGATTCCGCTTTGCCACCAGCTGCCAATTGATGGGGTAAAAATCGGCTTTGAGTATGATGATAACAACTGCTCAATCCACGTCACTGCCACTGTCAAAGTCACCCACAAAACAGGCGTAGAAATGGAAGCCTTAACCGCTGTGTCGGTGGCTTGCCTAACGATTTACGACATGACCAAAGCATTATCTCACGACATCACCATCAGCGATATCAAGCTACTTACCAAAACAGGGGGCAAATCCGACTATGCCAACACCTAGCGCGTCTGAGAAAAATTTAGCCATCTTATACTTTGCAAGCCTTGCTGAACAAGCAGGGAAAGACGAAGAAACAATCCGCTTTGACGGTGATAACTTGACCGAGCTTTACCAGACGTTAAGCGCACACTACGGTTTTAAACTCGCCCAAACCAAACTTGCTGTGGCAATCAATCATCATATTACCAACTGGCAAACGCCGCTTCAAGATGGCGATATTGTCGCCTTTATTCCGCCTGTGGCGGGCGGTTAAATATCGCATACGCCCTTTAAAAAATATAGAGAAAACCATGAATGCATTGCATACAGGCTCATCCACCATTAGCAGCAGTGAAGACCAAGCTTACCACACCGTGATTACTAGCGGCTTTGCATTGACTGACCGAGCCATTGACGATAGACGGCTTAAACACGCCTTAATGAGCGATACTTGTGGGGCGTTAGCGACATTTGAAGGCTGGGTGCGTAACCACAATAACGCTCGCCCTGTTACCAGACTCACTTACTACGGCTACGAGCAGCTGGCACTCAATCAAGGCAAAAAACTGATTGAACAAGCCAAAGCCCAGTTTGACATCGAAAACGCCATTGCTATGCACCGTATTGGCGAGCTTGCGATTGGTGAGATGGCGGTTTGGGTTGGGGTGGTGGCTGCCCACCGTTATCCTGCGTTTGATGCGTGTCGTTGGCTACTAGATGCGATTAAAGCGGATATCCCTGTGTGGAAACAAGAATTTTATGCCGACAGCACTGAGAGTCTGTGGCTTTCTAATAATGGTTAATACACTCTAGTAATAGTGAATAAGCAATGACAACTACCGTATTAAGCGTGCTGTTCTTTATTTCTGCCTTGCTTTATTCATCAGTCGGGCATGGCGGCGCATCGGGCTATCTAGCGATGATGGGGTTAGTCGGCGCTGCGCCAAGTATGATGAAACCCACTGCGCTATGTCTTAATATTTTGGTGTCAATCATTGCGTTTTGGCGCTTTTATGCTGCAAAAAATTTTTCTTGGCAAATTTTTATTCCTCTTGCCATTGCCGCAGTGCCGATGGCGTTTATCGGGGGAATGACCCATTTGCCCAGTCATTTATATAAGCCGATTGTTGGGATGGTACTGATTTTTTCGGCTATTTATTCATTTATCTTTGCCAAAAAACTCACCAGCGAGCAACCATTAAAACAGGTGTCAAAATGGCTTTTGGCAATCGTGGGGGCGGTTTTAGGGTTGCTGTCGGGATTGACGGGGGTGGGCGGTGGCGTGTTTTTAAGTCCAATTTTATTATTTAACCGTTGGGCAAGCCCTAAAGTTGTCGCAGGCGTAGCGTCGGGGTTTATTTTGGTGAATTCAATTTCAGGCTTGTTTGGTGTGTTATCGACAGGGGCAAAACTGCCAAATCAACTACCAATTTGGCTTGTAGCGGTTTGTGTAGGGGGTTTTATTGGCGCAACTTATGGTAGCAAACGCCTTGCTGACCCCATGCTCAATAAATTATTATCTCTGGTATTGGTCATTGCAGGGCTGAAAATGCTGGCAAATTTTTAACGCTTAGATAGACCCCAACCGCTGCCTCTAGCACCAACCTAAAAAAGCACCAACCTAAAAAATGCAGTGAATTGCAGCATTCACTCATGCCACCGCTTGTACCATAAAAAAAACCCATTGCAGGAGGTGAGCAATGGGCTGAGGAAAAGCAAAAGTAAATGTTAAAAGTCTGAAGATTTTTGACAATAGACGCGGTTTATCAAAATAAATTGGGTGGAAAATAATCAACTTTCAATAAACCTGACAACAGTAAAATTTGTTAATAGCGAAATAAGTCTTATTGTTATTATTATTTCGTTGTCGGACGTTATGATAGCAATAAAAGTCTAATTTTTTGACTAGCCAATTACACCTTGTTACTTTTGAAGTGTTTTTTATACAATGACATATTTAGTAAAAAATACCATAAAATCAATATGGTAAATTGGCTTGATTGTTGAAAAATATGATAAAAACTAGCATTATGGGCAAAAAATAATGACATTACTTTGAGAACCGTTATAATTATTTCAACTAAAATTAGCGTTACGCCTCGCCCTACAACAATAATGAACGAAAAATCCCATGACCGATAAGCCAGTGACCGACGAGACAGCCCATCCCCCTGTTGCTTCGGGTAGTATTTTTAACTTGCCCAACAACTTGACCATTGCGCGCATCGTGATGATTCCGCTGTTTGTGGCGATTGCTTATTGGCCGCCTGCGATGGGGATTGGGCAGAGCGCCATTACTGACAATGCAATTGCCAACATCGGCATGTATCAGTTTAGTGATAGCCTACTACGCCACTTTTTATTGACGGCTGTATTTATTTTGGCGGCAGTTACCGATTGGTTAGATGGCTACTTTGCCCGCAAGCTCAATATGACATCGGCATTTGGGCGGTTTCTTGATCCTGTGGCGGATAAATTGATGGTTGCTGCCGCGTTAATTATTTTGGTGCAGTGGCATCCTGATATTGTCATGGCGATTTCAGCGATTGTTATTATCTCACGTGAGATTGCCGTCTCAGCCCTGCGTGAGTGGATGGCAGAGCTGGGCAATCGTACCAGCGTTGCAGTGTCATATGTGGGTAAGATGAAAACCACTTTTCAAATGGTGGCGATTACGGTATTACTACTCAATTGGGAATCACTTGAAATGACGGGATATTTACTATTGGTTATTTCAGTGGTATTGACGTTATGGTCAATGTTTATTTATCTAAAAGCGGCATGGCCCTATCTAAAACAGCCCTAATTGATAACGTTAACAAAAGCTGATGACTTTAAAAAAGCTGATGACGTTAAAATAATGGATTATTCTAAAAAATTGTTAGCTCAGAATTTACCATAAAAAACCCCAGTTAAAAAACTGGGGTTGTATTTTTTTAAAGCCAATAATTAAAAGGTCACGGCGTGGTTTTCACCCATGTTTTCTGCAGTTTTCCCTTCTTGGACAGCCGCGGATACCATCTTAAACATATCCACCACCGTGTTACCGCTTAACCAATACTGCGCACCGTTACATTCAATGCAAATCACTTGCACGTTAGGATCTTCTTTGCCTTTTTCATAGAACGCCGCATAAATTGGGCTCCAAAGCTCATCTAGTTTGGCTTTGTCATTAACCAGCTTAGCCGTACCATTGATAGACACAAAGTCTTTTTGGTCGCTTGAGGTATAAGATAAGTTGACTTGTGAGTTTTTTTCCAAGTCTTTGATAGTTTCTGATTTGCGATCGCCGATGAACCAAATTTTACCATTTTCTAATTCATTTTTATTGGTGGTCATAGGGCAAGCATGTAAATGTTTTTCGTCTGCAGTAATGGTGGTCATCATTGCATATTTGACGCCTTTAATCACTTTATTAATATTTTCAATATGTTGCTCTTTGGTGAGGTCTGCCATAAAAATACCCTTGTTATTATATGGTTATTATACGTCTCAAAGTTGATGCTAAAAAATTTATTGCCAACTTATAAAAAGTTACGTTAAAACTGGGTTAGATTCGTTAACTTGGACAATAGTATCGGTTTTTGTTGTTTAAGTCTGTCGAAAAGCTGCAAATAAATGGTATAAAACCGTTAACGATGTTATCGCAAGGTAACGCAGTTTAAAGATAGTTTAGAAAAAACACATCGTGAAATGACAGTCTATCGCCATCAAGACAAGTGATACGCCCGTAGGTTTAATGCTATAATAGCCGCAAATTTTTCTGTTATTTTCCCAACTTTTCCCGAAGCAAGCGGAACTTTCTATGACTATCATCGCTGGACACCCATTTTTAACCGATTTTCAAACCACCAAACTGCTAAATTCCCTTAGCCAAAAAACCAATCTCAAAATCACTCACTTAAAAAGCCAGCAAGTTTATATTTTTTCTAAAGATTTGGCAGAACACGATTATAAAAAAGCGCTAGATTTGCTCAATCACGGTGACGAAATCGCGCTCAATCAAGCAAGCCCAGATGAGAATCAGGATGAGAATCAGGATGAGAATCAGGATGAGAATCAGGATGAGAATAAAAAGGTGCTGCAAATCATCGTCAGCCCACGTTTTGGTACGATTAGCCCTTGGGCAAGTAAAGCGACGGATATTTTTAACAATTGTGAGATAGCGATTGAGCGTGTTGAGCGCTTGGTGGTGTATACGCTCATCGGCGAAAATTTGCCTGAAAAGCTTCCGCATGATATCGAGATAATGTTGTACGACCGCATGACCCAAAGCCTATTTTATGACTTGGCAAAGGCTCAGCACTTATTCGATGACCACGAGCCAGCACCGCTCAACCATGTCGATGTGATGGGCAAAGGGCGTGAAGCGTTAGAATCTGCCAACCGTGAGTTTGGTTTTGCGTTATCGAGCCAAGATATTGACTACTTGATGGATGCCTATGTTAATGCGCTAAAGCGCAATCCGACCGATGTTGAGCTCATGATGTTTGCCCAAGCCAACTCGGAGCATTGCCGCCACAAGATTTTTAATGCGCAATGGACGATTGATGGCGAAGTACAGCCAAAATCCTTGTTTGGCATGATTAAAAATACCTTCGAGCAAAATCCCAACGATATTTTATCCGCCTATAAAGACAATGCCGCGGTGGTAAAAGGACATGAAGGACAGCGTTTTTATCCGCTATTAAACAGCGACAACAATCATTTAGCATACGATTTTCACCAAGAGCCGATTGATATTTTGATGAAAGTCGAAACCCACAATCACCCAACGGCGATTGCACCGTATGCAGGCGCGGCAACAGGTTCTGGCGGTGAAATCCGTGACGAAGGCGCGACAGGTCGTGGCGGTAAACCCAAAGCAGGCTTGGCAGGATTCCATGTGTCGCATTTGCAGCTACCTGATATGCCAGAAAAATGGGAGCACAGCGGAAAAGTCTCCACGGCTGACTACGGCAAGCCAGCGCGTATGGCGTCCGCATTAGAAATCATGACCCAAGCGCCGCTTGGTAGTGCGGCGTTTTCCAATGAATTTGGTCGTCCAAATCTGGTCGGTTATTTTCGCTCATTTCAATTGGATACCTCAAAAGACCAAGATGGCAGCCAAATGCGCGGCTATCACAAACCCATTATGATTGCCGGTGGTTACGGTAATATCAAACGCAATTTGGTGGAAAAAAATCCGATTCAGCAAGGCGATTTGCTGATTGTGCTAGGGGGTCCTGCCATGCAAATCGGCTTGGGCGGTGGCGCAGCAAGTTCGGTGGATAGTGGTGAGCTTGATGAAGGCTTGGATTTTGCGTCCGTGCAACGTGACAATGCCGAGATGGAACGCCGCTGTCAAGAAGTCATTGACCGCTGTTGGGCGATGGCAGGAAATCAGCCAGATGAAGATAACAATCCGATTGTGTCGATTCATGACGTGGGGGCAGGTGGTTTGTCAAACGCCATGCCTGAACTTGTGAATGACCACGAACTTGGGGCGGTGTTAAACTTGCGTAAAGTGCCGTCGCTTGAGCATGGTATGTCGCCAATGGCGATTTGGTCAAATGAAGCCCAAGAGCGTTATGTGTTGGCAATCCGTCCACAGAGCCGTGAACTATTTGATAGTATCTGTGAGCGCGAGCGTTGCCCGTATGCGATTTTGGGTGAAGCGACTGACGTGCGTGAGTTGGTGGTCAATGACCCACTACTCAACACCAAAGGCGACCAACAACCGGTCGATATGCCCCTACAAGTGCTACTCGGTGGCACGCCAAAAATGCAGCGTAGCTTTAGCCGTAGCACGCCAGATTTGACAGCGTTAAACCTTGATAAAGTCGATTTGGCGGAAGCGGTCAAAGACGTGCTGCGTCACCCAACGGTTGCCAGTAAATCTTTCTTAATTAGCATTGGTGATCGTTCCATCACGGGTATGGTAGTACGTGACCAATATGTTGGTCGTTACCAAGTGCCAGTGGCGGACTGTGCTGTTACCGCTTCTGCTCTCATCCCTGTCGATGGCAAGCCGATGACAGGTGAGGCCATGAGTATGGGCGAGCGTACCCCAGTTGCTTTGATTAATCCTGCCGCATCTGCGCGCCTTGCGGTTGCCGAAGCCATTACCAATATCGCAGGGGCGAATATCGCCAAGCTATCAGACATTACCTTGTCGGCGAACTGGATGGCAGCCTGTGGGGAGGACAAAGAAGACCAAGCCTTGTTTGATGCGGTGTATGCCGTGGGCGAAGCGCTTTGTCCGGCACTTGGCATTGCCATTCCTGTGGGCAAAGATAGCTTGTCGATGCGGGCGAATTGGTCAGATGAGCAAGTAAACAAGTCTGTGGTGTCACCGATGTCGCTCGTTATCACTGCCTTTGCCCCTGTGCAAGATGTCACCAAAACCTTAACGCCAGAATTGCTAAATAGCTCGGCGCTTGGCGAAACCGCCTTTTATCGCTTAGACTTATCAAAAGGTCAGTTCCGCTTGGGTGGCTCAATCCTTGCCCAAACCCTAAGCCAACTGGGTGATACTTGCCCAGACCTAGATAATCCGCAAGATTTAATCAACTTTTTTAACTTTATCCAACAAGCCAACAACCAAAGCTTAATCACGGCATATCATGACATTGGTGATGGCGGTTTGCTTGCCACCATTGCTGAGATGCAATTCACCAGTCGCCAAGGCGTGAAATTGGTGTTAACTGATGATAATTTACTCGGTCAATTGTTTGCTGAGGAACTCGGCGCGGTGATTCAAGTCAAGTCCGATAAGGTTGCCGAATTGCTTGAATTAGCCGAAACTACAGGCGTTAGTGAGCTATTAAGCTTAATTGGTCAAAGTACCGATGAAGACAGTTTACTCATCCAAACAGCCACGCAAAATTTACGTTTTGAGCGTAGCGAGCTTGAGCAGGAATGGAGCAAAGTGGGCTACCATATCGCTAAAAACCGCGACAACCCCGAATGCGTACAACAGGCCTTTGATTTGATTGGTGATAAATCACATCAAGGCTTAATCGCCCAAGCCAATTATGATCTCAATCAAGCCATTGAAGCCCCGTATATCAATAGCCGCACGGTGCAGCCTAAAGTCGCCATTTTGCGTGAGCAAGGCGTAAATGGTCAGCTAGAAATGGCGGCAGGCTTTAAACGCGCAGGACTAGAAGCCGTCGATGTGCATATGAGTGACTTGCTCAAAGGGCGTGTCAACTTGCGTGACTTTGATGGGCTGGTGGCTTGTGGCGGCTTTAGTTATGGCGATGTGCTTGGCGCTGGTGCTGGCTGGGCAAAATCGGTACTGTTCCATGATGAACTACGCATGCAATTTGTGCGATTCTTTACCCGACCAGAAACCTTCTCGCTTGGCGTGTGTAACGGCTGTCAGATGATGAGCCAGCTTAAAGACTTGATACCAGGCGCAGAGAATTTCCCCCGTTTTATCGCCAATAAATCGGCACGGTTTGAAGCGCGCACGGTGAATGTGAAAATTGAACGTACCAAGTCGGTGCTGTTAAAAGGCATGCAAGAGAGCATTCTACCGATTGCGGTGGCACATGGCGAAGGCTTTGCGACGTTGAGCGATACCGATATCGCAGGAATGAGCGCACATGGGCAAATTGTGATGCGTTATGTGGACAGTCACGGCACAGCAACCGAGCATTATCCACTCAATCCAAATGGCTCACCGCAAGGGGTGACAGGGATTTGTAGTACCGATGGGCGTGTGACCTTGATGATGCCACACCCAGAGCGCAATTTGATGGCATATAACCACAGCTGGAAGCCTGAAGCTTGGGACAATGACGGGGCGTGGATGCGGATGTTTAGAAATGCTCGGGCATTCTTAAGATAAAAGTTAACATAGTGGATTTTTTTATAAAAGGATGGCAAAAGCTGTCCTTTTTTAATGACGTAACCCGACTTAATTAATAAAGGCTGGGTAATAAAGGCTGTCACGATAAAAACCTTGGCTCGGTCAAAAACTAGCAACAATTTACAAACAATACACGATAACAAGGAAAAACTATATGTTATAATAACTTAATACTACATAGACTAAGTTAAGTTTCATTAACAATTTTTTGTAAAACCACACAGTTTTTATAACATATCAAGGAAAATCCCATGAATAGCAAACTTTTAGCCACTACCGCTATCGCAGCGTTGTTAGCCACACAATTTGCCAATGCAGAATTAATTATCTCGCAAAATGGTGAAACGCAAAAAATTGGTGAAGCCGCAGCTCAATCTGCAGCGGTCACAAAAGCGCCTAAAACCGCCAAAGTAGAAAAAGTTAAGCCAAGCAACAGCACTAGCTACAAACTAGACCCAAACCACACCAATGTACGTTTTGCCATTGATCATTTTGGTACGAGCACTAATACCGGCGGATTTTACGGCTTAACCGGTGACATGGAATACAACCCTGCCAAGCGTATGGGCAGCATCAATGTTGATATTCCAGTTAATTCGTTAAATACGGGTAGCGAAGCGTTTGATAAACATCTCAAAAGTGGTGATTTCTTCGATGCTGAAAAATACCCAACGGCTAATTTTAAATCAACCAAATTCCATTTCAAAAATGGCAAAGTAACGAAAGTTGACGGTAACTTGACGCTATTGGGCAAAACCAACCCAGTCAGCCTAAAAGCCACCAAATTTAATTGCTACAACAGCCCAATGCTAAAAAATGCACAAGTATGTGGCGGTGATTTTGAGACTACCATTGACCGCACCAAATGGGGCATGGATACTTATGTCAAAATGGGTTTTGCTAAAGACGTCAAACTTAATATCCAAGTTGAAGCGGTACAGCAATAATTATTTAGCAAACAATGAAAGTAATCAAAAAGATCAGCCTTGGCTGGTCTTTTTTTATGGAACACTGATAGAACCTCTTTCAACCAAACCGAGTAGGATTTGTGAGCGCGGTTTCATCGGGTAGCAGTTTGATACAAAACCATACAGCACTATACAAAACGTAAATTTACAGTAGCCACACATAGCTTCATAATTTTCAAAAACCTAGACATCACTTTATTTAATTTGTTTTTGAGGAAAACTTATGAAATCATTCAATACCACAGTAAAAAACACCGTATTAGCCGCAGCCTTAGTGGTGGGTTCTGCCAATCTGACCGGTTGTGGCTATAACGCTATGCAAGCGCAAGATGAGCAAATCAACGCCTCATGGTCAGAAGTAGTCAACCAGTACCAGCGCCGTGCTGACTTGATTCCAAACTTGGTCAAAGTCGTTGAGCGTTATGCCCAGCACGAACAAGCGACCTTAACCGAGGTCACACAAGCGCGTTCACAAGCGACGGCTATCAATGTAAGTGCTGATGTGCTCAATGACCCAGCGGCTTTCCAACGCTATCAACAAGCGCAAGATCAATTGGGCAGTGCGTTATCGCGCTTGATGGCAGTGTCAGAGCGCTATCCTGACCTAAAAGCGGATAAACAATTCCAAGAGTTACAAGCACAG
The DNA here is from genome assembly GCA_016888885.1 of Faucicola osloensis. Classification (GTDB taxonomy): domain Bacteria; phylum Pseudomonadota; class Gammaproteobacteria; order Pseudomonadales; family Moraxellaceae; genus Faucicola. The sequence goes on along the minus strand of CP069437.1, from coordinate 1,532,151 downwards.
CTTGAAGGTACTGAAAACCGCATTGCCGTGGCACGGGGTCGTTATATCCAAGCCGTTCAAACTTACAACACTACCGTACGCCAATTCCCAACCAATATCACCGCAAAAGTGTTTGGTATGCATACCCGCCCAAACTTTAGCGTGGCTAATGAGACGCAAATCTCCACTGCACCAACCGTTGATTTTGGCAATAACAATACCAATACCGGCAATGCGGGTGGTCAGCCAGTGCAAAACAGTGGTAACACTGCCAATGCCGGTGGTCAACCTGTAAACAATTCGGCTACCGCGATAGCGAAACCCTAATTCACCAGTGTTCACTGTATGGTTAAGGTTAATAGTTAAGAAGATTTTTTTAAATAGTCTGCCATCAGTCGGTGGCAGGCTCATTGGATAAGATTTGCAAAAACTGTCAGACTGATTTTTTAATTTTTTAAAATAGTGGTTGAATTGATTACATCATCATAATAAAAAAATTGCATACTTTGAGGAAACACAGGTGTCATTGAATAGTGTACAGACACAGCCCCATTTACCGCGCTCCCATAAACAGCTGCAAAAATTGTCATCTGGTTTTTTAGCCAAGCGGTGGCTATTAAGCACCTTCACTGCACTGACCATGGGCATTGGGCTTGCGATGCCTATGGCTGCCGTTGCAGAAACTGCCACGGCGACAGCTAATTCCGCAACCGTTACCGCTAAGCCTACATTACAAGATCATAGTGTTGAGGATATGGTTGCGATCGCCAAAACCGCACAAAGCAATGAAGCGCTTAATGATGCTGTATTCAATAATGATGCAATTAAAGAGACGTTAGGCAATGATGCGCTGCCGATACCAGGTAATTCCCAAGGAACTGGCAATCAGACAAATAGCAATCAGGCAACCGCTACCGCTAATGCCCAAACGACTACGACGACCACGAAACCCAAGCAATCAACCCAAGCCCCTGTCGCCGCTGACAAATTAATTCTAAATAACCCTGTCATAGATGAAGCAAAAATTCTATCTGCCAGTGATAAACAGGCGATTGAAACCAAACTGCGTAGTCTTAATGACCGCGGTTTGGCGCAAGCAGCGGTGGTCATTGTACCAACCACCAATGGCGAGGATATTTTTGACTATTCAATGAAAATTGCTGACCGCTGGAAACTGGGCAAAAAAGACACCGATCAGGGTCTGTTGATGGTTGTTGCTGTCAATGACCGTAAAATGTATATTTTAACAGGCTATGGACTTGAGGGTGCCATTCCTGATGCCGTCGCTAAACGCATTATTAACGACGATATAACCCCAAGATTTAAACAAGGCGATTATGCCGGGGGCATCATCGCGGGAATTAATCGCATTGAAGAACGCTTGACGACCGATCCTGCTATTTTAAAGCAAGCGGATGCCAATCGAGTTAATACCAATGCCCAGTCAAATCAAGACGGCGGTATACCGCTTATCTTCCTTGGCTTTTTTGGCTTTGTCGCTGGCATGATTTTGACCAGTATATTAGGGCGGTTTTTTGGTTCGATTGCTACGGCAGGTGGCATTGTAACGCTGGGTACAGTCTTTGGTGCAGGATTATTGGGCAGTATGTTTGTGGCATTTATTGTCTTTTTATTCTTGCTATTTCGAGGCAGCGGCGGGGTTGTGTTCCTACCGGGTGGCGGCTTTGGCGGCGGTGGATTTGGTGGTGGCGGCTTTGGCGGTGGTGGATTTAGTGGCGGCGGTGGCGGCTTTGGCGGCGGCGGCGCTGGTGGCGATTGGTAATCAGTAATCGGCTAGCTATTGAAACATCAGTTAAAAAATTGTGTTAACTTTACCCCTTATCATCAACTATATACTTCATTATTTTTTATGGAATTTTCATGAGCACAAATGACCCAATAACTGCAACGAATGGTGCTAACGAAGAAACCATTGCTTACACCTCACCGATGGCGACAGTGACTTCCACTGTGCCAAGTTGGGCTAGATGGTGGCGTCAAGTTGCGTTTATACCTAGCCTACACAATCGCTGGTTAACACCTACTGCCCAACAACAGCTAAACCAAGCAATTACCGAAGCTGAGCAAGGGCATCGCGGCGAAGTGGTACTAGTGATTGAGAATCATTTGCCCATTTCGTCCGCACGGCTACAAAACAGCCGAGACAGAGCAATCGAAGTTTTTGGGGATTATCGCGTCTGGGATACGCAGGATAATACTGGGGTATTGGTCTATCTTAATATCTGTGAGCGGCGTCTGGAGATTGTCGCCGATAGAGGTATTAATAGCCATGTGATGCCAACCATGTGGCAAGCGATGTGCGACAAGGCTATCGAAGGTATTAAAGCCAATCGACACATTGATAGCTTGGTTGCGCTATTGGGCGATGTGGGACAATTGCTTCGTCAATATTACCAATTAGACAATGATCCAAGTGGCAACGAAATCGCTGACAAGATGATTTTTATAAAGTAGTTTTAAACTTAATTAGCATAGTGCGATAATGCAATCCTACCAAAAGCGATGTCACCCATCGCTTTTTTCATTGCTCAGCTTTTATTGCTAAACTTTTAATGCCCAACAGTAAGCGGGTAAACTTCAAAATTTGGTATCAAAAATTATTAAGGATTATCTTTGCGGCGCTAAAAAATTGCGTTAAGGCTAGATAAAAGAATCGACAAATTTTGCTAGGCGAAATGATAAAATTTTACATATAATGAAAACGACATACCGCCACTCAGCTTGTTAAATCTAATTAGACAATTAGACCAGTCGTCATGTTAGCGATCAAGCATTACTTATAAAAATTTTGAGGGAATCCCATGCCAACGCTCACCAATAATATTCCTGATAGTATCGGTCAATTTTATCTCGGTCAAGACGTGTACCCAGAGCGTACACAAGGTCAAGCAACCCTATATGACGCAGCTGACTTAACAACCCATGCGGTGATTATCGGGATGACAGGCTCGGGTAAGACGGGTTTGGGAATCAGCTTACTGGAAGAAGCTGCGCTTGATAATATTCCGGTGATTGCGATTGACCCCAAAGGTGACTTGGGCAATTTGGCATTGACGTTCCCAAATTTGGCAGCCAGTGACTTTGAGCCGTGGATTGATAGCGGCATGGCAAGTCAAGCGGGTATGAGTGTGGCAGAGTTTGCCAAACAAACCGCAGAAAACTGGCAACAAGGGCTTGGCAAAAGTTTTCAAACCCCTGAGCGTGTGCAAGCACTCAAAGCCGCCAATCGTGTCAGTGTCTATACCCCAGGTAGCGAGAATGGCTTACCCATTGCCTTACTTGGCAATCTCGTCCCACCGCCTGATAGTGTCAAAAATGATGGCGAAAGCTATGCGGAGTATATCGATGCGACAGTGTCGGCACTGTTGGTGCTATTAAAAGTCGATGGGGATAACCTTGCCCCAGAGCATGTGTTTTTGGCACAGCTACTTAAAAATGCCTGGGACAATAACCAAACTTTAACCTTGGTGGATTTGATTACCCAAATCCAAACGCCACCGTTTGACAAAATCGGCATCCTGCCGCTGTCACAAGTATTTGCGGATAAAGACCGTGGCGCACTGGCGATGAAGCTCAACACGCTTTTGGCATCGCCGAGTTTTGCCAGCTGGCTCAAAGGCATGCCGCTGGATGCTGGCGCACTGTTTTATGATAAAAACGGCAAAGCGCAAACCAGTGTGCTCAATATTGCGCATCTATCCGATGATGAGCGTCTATTTTTTGTCACCTTGTTGCTCACCAATTTATTGGGCTGGATGCGCCGTCAGCAAGGCACTTCAACCTTGCGGGCAATTTTGTACATGGATGAAGTGTTTGGCTATTTACCGCCGATTGGCAATCCACCGACCAAAGTATTGCTGTTGACCCTGCTAAAACAAGCGCGTGCATTTGGTTTGGGGATTGTGTTATCGACTCAAAACCCAGTGGATTTGGACTACAAAGCCTTATCCAATGCGGGTACTTGGTTTATCGGACGGTTGCAGACTGCCCAAGACCGTGAACGGGTGATGGATGGCTTGCTCTCTGCTAGCGGCAGCAGTGGACTGGACAAAGCGGCGCTCAATACGTGGTTTGATAAACTCGGTAAACGCCAATTTTTACTGCACAATGTGCATGACGCCAGCCCTGTGATTTTTAGCACCCGCTTCACGCTCAACTACTTATCAGGACCGCTTAGCAAACAAGCCATAGCACAGCTCAAAGCCAATAGCCAAGTCGCTGCGCCTAGCGACCCAGCGCAAACGCAAGCCACCACGCCTGCCATCAATCCATTAGCAAGCACCATGAGTCAGCCGCCTGCCTTGCCCAAGGATGTGGGCTTGTATTATGCCCCCAAAGACAGGGCGGGCGATGGGCAAACCTTCTATGAGCCTACTGCCTTTGCCTATGCGCGGGTATTTTTTAATGACAAAAAATCAGGCGCTCAAAGTCAGCAGCAGCTATTATTAACCACAGCATTTGGTGAGCCGCCGTTGGTGGTAGATTGGCATCAAGCGATTTTAAGTGATTTGACCTTTGAGCAGTTACAATCGGCTCCGCACCAACCTGCTGTGCTCAAACAACTGCCTACCCAAGCGCTCGACAAGGCATCATGGAAAGCTTGGGAAAAAGCGGTGAAAGAAGCCATCCGTCAGCAGCAAGTGTTAAATCTATGGTATGTCGATAGTTTAAAGCTGTATAGCGAAGTGGCAGAGAGCGAAGAAGCCTTCCGCAATCGGCTCATCGTACCGCTGCATGAACAGCGTGATATCGCCATTGCGCAGCTGCGTGATAGCTTTGCTAAAAAACAAGACGCGCTAGCCAAAAAACTACAAGCCGCCAATGAAAAATACCAACAACAAGCCGCTGAGTCGAGCAAAGGCTGGCTGGATGCAGGGGTTAGTATTGGCTCTGCGGTCTTAGGCGCGTTTATGGGGCGTAAGGCGTTGTCACAGACCAATATCAATAACGTCAAACGCGCCATGAACTCGGTGGGCGATATCAATGCCAACAAACAAACCGTCGCAGAGCTTGATGCGATTCGCCAGCAGCTGCAGCAGGAGTTAGACAGCATTGGGCAGCAGTTACAAAGCCAAATCGACACCTTGGCAACCACATATGATGCCCAGTCAATAGCACTTGATACTGTACAGATTGCCCCAGCAGCGAAGGATATCACGGTGTTGTTGGTCGGCGTGTTGTATCAGCCACTATAAACAGACGCAATATAAACCTTTTGATCCTATCAAATTTCGCGGAATGCGGTATGCCCCCAACGTCTGAATATGAACAGCAAGCCCAATATTTTCTTGCCAACATCTATGCCAGTGGCAATGGCGTCGCTGCCGATGCCGACAAAGCAAGCGCTTGGCTGAAGCAATCTGGCAAACAGGGTTATGCTGCAGCGCTTACTGAATTACGCCCATCTTTGACAGAGACAGCTGATGCCCACAATACCTAACATCAGACTTAGGTCATTATATCTAGGTGGTCTCCTTGATGGCTTTTGATAGCCTATTTTTGTTATCAAGCCTTTCTTATCGAGTCTATCTTATGCAGCCTTTCATTGATGGCTTTTTAACAGCCATTGCTTTATTTTTCGCCAACTGCACCAATTATAATGCCTATACGCCAAATGTAGCCAAAATGAGATACGCTGCGCCTAGGATGCGTTCACGAATTTGTAGGATGATTGAGCTATAATGACAACACATTAAAAGGAAAAAGCATGACACCCGTAGATATTATTACTAGTAAAGAAATGAGCGATATTGCACAAATTGTCAAACTTCATGATATTGATGTTCCCTTGGTGGCTGTGTATTGCGGCTCTCGCAAAGGCAATGACCCCGTCTATGTCCAATCGGCGTATGAATTGGGCAGGGCATTGGTTGAAGCGGGATTAGGTCTGGTGTATGGCGGTGCGGTGATTGGCTGTATGGGCGCGGTTGCCGATGGTGTGATTGAAAAAAACGGCATTGCCGTGGGTGTGATTCCTGAGTTTATGATGGATCGAGAAGTGGCGCATGGCGGGCTGACGCGTTTGCATTTGACCGATACCATGCATACCCGTAAAGCCATCATGGCAGAGTACGCCAGTGCTTTTATCACCTTGCCAGGTGGGCTTGGCACGCTTGAGGAAATCATGGAAATTGCCACTTGGCGACAGCTATATCAGCATGAAAAACCGATGATTATTCTTAATATCAATGGTTTTTATGACAAATTGGTTGAACATCTACGCTTTACCGCTGAGCAAGGCTTTATGAAACCAGAAGATTTACAGCGATTAATCGTTTGTGATACTGTCGCAGAAGCCATTGAACTACTCAAACCGATTGTTAAAATGCCCGACACGCTGAATGTGAATAGAATCTAACCCTGTGAGCGACAAAAAAAAGACCTCAGTTAAAGGTCTTTTTTTGTATCTTTTTTTTGTATCCCTTTTTTGTAACAATGTTATCTAGTCGAAAATCGTTATCTAGTCGAAAATCTTACCACGATTCATAATCCCATTGGGGTCAAAGACTTGCTTGATGGCGCGCAAATAATCAATTTCTTCGTCAGGACGGGTGTAATTAAGATACGGCTTTTTGGTCATCCCCACGCCATGCTCGGCTGAGATAGAGCCGTTGTATTTTTGCACCGTTTCAAACACGTACTTGTTGACCACTTGGCATTTTTCAAAAAATTCATCTTTGCTAAGGTTTTCTGGTTTTAAAATATTTAAGTGTAAATTACCATCACCGATATGCCCAAACCAGCACACTTGAAAATCCGGATAGTTTTGGCTAACAATGGTATCGATATCCGCGATAAACTCTGGCACGCGGCTGATAAGCACGGAGATGTCATTTTTGTACGGGGTAAATACCGAGATAGTCTCAGAGATATACTCGCGCAGTTTCCATAACTCTTGGGCTTGGTGAATCGATTGGCTCATAACGCCATCAAGCACCCAGCCTTCGCTCATACAGTCTTCAAAAATCTGCATCGCCATGTCCATAATCGGCTCGTAGGGCGCTTCAAATTCGAGTAGCGCATAAAACGGCGCATCGGTTTCAAAGGGTTTTTGTACATGCCCTGTGGCAAGTAATTTATCAACGGCGACATCATCAAAAAATTCAAACGCAGTCAAATCCATTTTGCTTTGAAAGGCTGACAGAATTTGCATGATATTGGCAAACTCTGGCACGCCAAGCACCATGACAGTTAGGTTTTTGGGCTGACGCTCTAGCTTGACTTGCACTTCGGTGACAATGCCTAAAGTACCTTCTGCCCCGATAAACAAATGACGCAAGTCATAACCGGTGGCGTTTTTTATCATGCCTTTATTGAGGTGCAAAATATCGCCTTTACCTGTCACTACAGTCATCCCCAAAATCCAGTTGCGGGTCATGCCGTATTTGATGACTTTGATACCGCCGGCATTGGTGCCAATATTACCGCCAAGCTGGCTTGAACCGGCTGATGCAAAGTCCACGGGATAGTATAAGCCTTGACTGTCAGCAAAGTCTTGCAGCGCTTTGGTGACGATACCGGCTTCCACTTCCACCATACGGTCGGCAGGGTAGAAGGCAAGCACTTTGTTCATTTTATCAAGGCTAATCACTACCTCGCCATTGGCGGCAACTGCCCCTGCGGATAAGCCGGTTCTTCCACCGCTTGGGGTAATGACGATGTTAAGCTCATTACATAGCTTGACAATGGCTTGCACTTGCTGGGTGGATTTTGGAAAGACAATGGCGCTGGCATTGGGTTCAAAATGCTTGGTCCAATCTTTGCCCCAAAAGCCCAAACTGTCCGCATCGGTTTTGATTTGGTGTTCGTCAAATCCTTGCTGGCGTAGTTGATCAATGAGCGTATTGATGGCGGTCTGATTAGCAGTCATGGCGTGGCTTTTACCCATATGTTTATACAGATTGAAAAGGTTTTTGAGGCTCTATCATAGCATAACTAACGGCATAAATTTTGACAAAAACACTGGCGATTGATGAAGAATTTTTTACCCATAAGACAAAAAAATCATGCCATCTTGCTGGAATTTCACCACAAAAAACCCAGCAAGTGTGATAGGATAATTGACTAAAAATACTGACTAGGGGTTTGTTATGGCACAAAATCTATCACTTGAGAAAGACAAAATCCGCTTTTTGATGCTTGAAGGCTTGCATGACAATGCCTTTAAAGTGCTGTCAGAGGCGGGCTATCACAATGTTGAGAACATCAAAACCGCCTTAGACCCTGAAGAGCTTATCGAGAAAATCAAAGACGCCCATTTTGTTGGCATTCGTTCTCGCACCCATTTGACCCGCGATATTTTAGAAAAAGCCGAAAAGCTCATCGCCATTGGCTGTTTTTGTATTGGCACCAACCAAGTGGACTTGGAAGCTGCCCGTGAGTTGGGTATCCCTGTCTTTAATGCCCCTTACTCTAACACCCGCTCTGTGGCAGAATTGGTACTTGCCGAAATCATCATGCTGATGCGCGGTATTCCTGAAAAAAACGCAGTGGTACATCGTGGCGGCTGGAACAAATCTGCCAAAGACAGCTATGAAGTGCGCGGCAAAACATTGGGTATCGTGGGTTATGGCTCTATTGGTACTCAGTTATCAGTACTCGCTGAAAGCCTTGGGATGAAAGTCATCTATCATGATGTGGTCACCAAATTGCCATTGGGCAACGCCACCCAAGTGGGAAGCCTAGAAGAACTGCTTGGTAAAGCCGATGTGGTCACCTTACATGTACCAGATTTGCCAAGTACGCGTAACATGATTACCGCCACAGAATTGGCTGCCATGAAGCCAGGCGCGCATCTTATTAATGCGGCGCGTGGTAAATGTGTGGATATCGATGCGCTAGCAGCAGCCCTGCAAAGTGGTCATATCTTGGGCGCGGCGATTGACGTTTTCCCCAAAGAGCCAAAATCAGCGGATGACGAATTTGAATCACCACTGCGCGCGTTTGACAATGTGATTTTGACACCGCATATCGGTGGCTCAACCCAAGAAGCCCAAGCCAATATCGGTCTTGAAGTGGCAGAAAAATTTGTGCGTTACTCTGATATGGGTGATACCGCAACGTCTGTGAACTTCCCAAATGTTAGTATGCCGCAAAAAGAAGGCACGCATCGTTTGCTACATATCCACCAAAACGTGCCTGGCGTGTTGTCACAGATTAACAAATCCTTTGCCGATGCCAATATCAATATCTTTGCCCAAAGCTTGATGACGGAAGAAGATGTGGGTTATTTGGTGATGGATGTGGGTAGCGGCGATTCTGCGCAAGCGGTTGATGCCTTAAAAAACATTCCAGAAACTATCCGCGTGCGGGTGTTGTTTTGATTTTAGATTTGAATGGAAAAACCAACTTTGATAAGTTGGTTTTTTATTTACCAGTTGATTTTACTAAGCTCATCAAGTAAAGCAGGTTTCTTAGGTTTACTGCTAAAACGCAGTTGCCAGGCTTCTACCAATTGTTTAAATGGCATCTTATCGTCTGGCAGTAAAGCAATAATGGTTTGGATATAGCGCGCAAGCTCGGCATACTCTGAGCGACTGGCGACTTTTTCAATGCGGTTTTTTAATTGACCAATGAAAGTTTTAATCAACCAGTCTTTATCTGCATCCATCAATATATCATGGTAATCAAACAATAATTTATCAATGGGATATTTTTTAGTAAGCGCAATTAAAGCGGTTTGTTCATTTTCTATGGCGTAAAAAGCTGCCAGTTGAGTAATGCTAGCATCACCACGACGCCATAAGTCATCTGTTGCTGGTAAGTCACGAATTAGTTTTGCTTGCGCTTGTTTTTTTGCCAACTCCCACTCATCTAGGCTAAATGTGGCTTTCCATGCCAAAAAGCTATGTTTATCAAAGTTACCATATCTAAAGGCACTTTCAAAATGGTGCTTGCGATAAATGGCCGTTGTATCGATATCGGTAGGGTATTGTTGCGCAATTGCTAGTAGTTGTTCCTCCCAATAATGGATAATGCCTGGATAGTTTTGCTGTTTAGCCAGTGCAATCCCTTCATTGATTAACGTAATGGCTTGTGTTACTTGGCCATGCTCTAAACACTCTTTAACAAATAACAGGCGAATATCTTTAAACCCTTTAAAATTATTTAGGGTATAGTAATATTCTTGTTTTTTATTTAAATACTTTAATAATCCAAGCTTTAACGCCACCAGTCTTGGTACGCTATATTCGGCACCATTGCGTTTGGTTTGGCGATTAATTCCTTTTTCTAGCCATGTCAAGGCCGTATCATACTTGTGTTGAACAATCAAAAAGTCGAACCACAAGCGCTGTAACATTAGAAAATTGTCTGTGGCATGTTGAGCCCAATCTTCAAAAAAAGTTTCTAGATTGGTAAAGGTATGAGCCGTTATCTGGTGGTGTTCAGGCAATTGATAGTGCGTAAAATGCTGTTCTAAGCCCATATAACCATAATCATTATGGTTAAACAAAAGTTTACCAAATAGTTGTAAAGCTGGATATAATAACTCAGCAATATCTGACTCATCGACAACTTCACCCACACTATCAATAATTTGATTCACCCAGTAAATACAAGCCTCAAGTTGAAATTTTGGCGCATAAACAAATTTTTCTAGTAATTGAGTAAAAGGTTGGGTCTTTTCATTCCAATCATATTCATAATAGTATTCGTAATAACTGTCTTCATCAAAGTCATCTAAATCTAAAATACTATCAATACGCTGATAAATGGTTTTTAAGATTTCTTGGTCACTGATAACGCTGTCATTGCTATCTGGTGAATTTTCTGCGCTGCAAAAGAAGGTGTTAGGTTGATTAGACAATTGACTCACCCAAAAAATCCAATCTTGCGCTATTTCTGGCTGTTGATTGACGAGCGTGAGAATAAATTCACGCAACTGTTCGGCATTAAATTGTTGTAATTGTTGAACCAGCGGTTCAGAGGTATCGTGAATGGTGATAGTTTTTAGGTTAAATTTATCGGGAGATAAAGTGCGAAGTTGGTATAGCGCGGCAACCATATGCTTACAATCATCATCATAGTCGCAATTACAGCGCATAGACTGGATATCGATGTCGCTATTAAGGGTCACATTAATAGATAGCTTGACCTTATAATGCGACTGGTAAGAACCTTTGACGTTAACTGACCAACTATGATCGTTTTCTTGAATAAACTTACCCACATAATGGTTATCAAAATAATTTTTCCCACGCTGTAAAATGGTGGGTGAAAAGTAGGATTCAAATTGGGATAGTTTCATGAGATTTTGCCTTTTAAGGCTTAAAAATGGCTAGTCAATAAAAATCCCATTGTAAATAAAATGGGATTCTTTACTCAATTAAAATTACTTCGCAATCTTTTTATATTTCATGCGTTTTGGCTCGGCATCCGCGCCCAATTGTTTTTTGCGATACGCTTCAAACTCAGAATAGTTACCATCAAACCAAATCGGACCCTCATCCTCAAACGCCAAAATATGGGTGGCAATACGGTCTAAGAACCAGCGGTCATGCGACACCACCATCACCGTACCAGGGAACACTTCCACCGCATCTTCAAGCGCGCGCAACGTCTCAACATCAAGGTCATTCGATGGCTCATCGAGTAACAGCACGTTTGCCCCTTGTTTTAAGGTTTTGGCAAGTTGCAGACGGTTACGCTCACCACCCGACAGGCTACCGACCAGTTTTTGTTGGTCTTGACCTTTAAAGTTAAAGCGTCCGATATAGGCGCGGCTAGGCGTGGTGTATTCGCCTACAGTAATCATATCAAGACCGTCGGAGACCTCTTCCCATACGGTTTTTTTGTCGTCCAGCTCATCGCGTACCTGTCCGACATACGCCACTTTCACTGATTCACCGACTTCAACTGTGCCCGTGTCTGGCTTGTCTTTACCCGTAATCATGTTGAACAAGGTCGTTTTACCTGCACCATTGGGTCCGATAATCCCCACAATCGCCATCGGTGGCACAGTGAAGGATAGGTTTTCGTATAGCAAACGGTCGCCAAATGATTTTGAGATATTGTTGACTTCAATGACTTTGTTGCCAAGACGTGGTCCTGGTGGAATGTAAATTTCAGCGGTTTCGTTACGTTGTTGGAACTCTTTGGAGTTTAATTCCTCAAAGCGTTGCAAGCGTGATTTGGATTTGGCTTGCTGACCTTTTTGGTTTTTACGCACCCATTCAAGCTCTTGTTTCAGCGCTTTGGCAAAGGCTTCTTCTTGCTTTTGCTCTTGCTCTAGGCGTTTATTTTTTTGCTCAAGCCACTCGGTATAGTTACCTTGGTAAGGGTAGCCATAGCCACGGTCAAGCTCCAAAATCCATTCGGCAACATTATCAAGGAAATAACGGTCATGGGTAATCGCTACAATAGTGCCGCTATAGTCTTTTAAGAAATGCTCAAGCCAAGCGACTGATTCGGCGTCCAAATGGTTCGTTGGTTCGTCAAGGAGCAGCATATCGGGTTTGGATAGCAATAGACGGCACAGGGCGACGCGGCGTTTTTCACCACCCGATAATTTGCTTACGTCAGCATCCCACGCCGGTAGACGCAGCGCATCGGCGGCTTTTTCTAGTTGGTTGTTGAGGTTATGGGCATCCCACGCTTGGATGATGTCTTCCATTTTGCCTTGTTCGGCGGCAAGTTTGTCAAAGTCGGCATCGGGTAAGGCATATTCGCCGTAGATTTCATCAAGGCGCGCCAATGCATCTAAGGCTTCACGCACGCCATCTTCTACGTTGCCACGCACGTCTTTGGCAGGGTCTAGCTGGGGTTCTTGAGCAAGGTAGCCAATCTTGATACCTGCTTGCGCACGCGCTTCACCGTTATACTCGGTGTCCACGCCTGCCATGATTTTAAGCAAGGTTGATTTACCCGCACCATTGAGACCCAGCACACCGATTTTTGCACCGGGAAAAAAAGACAGGCTGATGTCTTTTAGGATTTCCCGTTTGGGTGGAACAATTTTTGATACCTTGTTCATGGTATAAATATATTGAGCCATGTTTTTCCTGTTTAAGTTAGCTAATAGCAAGTGAAGGTAAGGCGTATCATACCCGCCAAAAAATTTGAAAAATGGTGAGATTTAACCGCTTATTATCGCATTGTTAACGGGGTGGGGCAAGGCAAAAGCCTAGTGAAAAATCATTTGCAAACCCCATACCGAATAGGCAAGAACTTTTACAAGTCATGGACAGTGGTTGTGCTACTATCAAACGGCAAATAACCAGGCGACAAATAACTAAGTCACAGATAGCATAATAGACAAAAAAATACACAAGGAGACAACCATGTCGGATTTACAATTATCGATTCACCATAACCAGCAATCACAACGCTTTGAAACCACCGTTGACGGCACCACTGCCTATATCAGCTATGTGGATAATGGTGATGTCATCGTATATGACCATACCATTGTGCCAGACGCGATTGGCGGGCGCGGCATTGCAGGGGCATTGACCAAGCACGCGCTAGACTATGCCCGCAAGCAAGGTAAAAAAGTAGTCCCAGCCTGCTCTTACGTGGCAAGCTACCTGCAAAAGCACCCCGAATACAATGACTTAAAAGTACAATGATTTAAAAATACAGTGATTTAAAAGCTTAACATTTTATCAATGGTTCAATACGCCAATAAAAAAACCACATAGGTTAATGTGGTTTTTTATAGTTAGGGTTTGCTGATTATTTTTTCTTGGTAGGTCCAAGTAGCATACCCATTTGGCGACCTTCAACTTTTGGTTGTTGTTCAACATTGGCAACGTCGGTGGTATCGGCAATGACTTTTTCAAGCTGCTGCAAGCCAATTTGTTGGTGAGCCATCTCACGACCACGGAAGCGAATGGTGACTTTGACTTTGTCTTGGTCTTCCAAAAACTCACGGATTTTACGAAGTTTGACTTGATAGTCGGCTTCTTCCGTACCAGGACGCAATTTGATTTCTTTAAGCTGCGTTTGTTTTTGGTTCTTTTTGGCTTCTTTGGCTTTTTGTTTTTGGTCGTACAGATATTTTCTGTAGTCCATCACTTTGGCAACAGGAGGCTGAGCGTCTGGTACTATCTCGACCAAATCCAACTCAGCATCACGGGCGGCCTGCAAAGCCGTTTTTATATCCACAACACCAACTTGTTCGCCGTCTTCTTTGACTAGGCGTACCTCTTTGGCACGAATTTCCTCGTTGATGTCTAATCGGTTTGAACTCTTAATAATACTTACTCCTACGCTGTTTTTGATTTGACGCGCCCTTTTTGGGCGGTCGCTTGGTTAACCAAGTCGATAAAAGCATCAATACTCATCACGCCAAGGTTGTCACCTTCACGAGTACGGACATTAACTTGGTTGCTTTCTACTTCTTTATCACCCATGACAATCATATAAGGAATACGTTCAAGGGTGCGTTCTCTAATTTTAAAGCCAATTTTCTCATTACGCAAATCGGTGATGACACGAAGTCCGGCTTGATTCAATTGTTCGGCGACCTTTTGACAGGCTGGCGCTTGGTTGTCGGTAATATTCATCACCACGACTTGCTGCGGTGCAAGCCAGACTGGCATCCAGCCGGCGTAATGCTCGATGAGCATACCGATAAAGCGTTCAAATGACCCCAAAATCGCACGGTGGAGCATTACAGGGCGCTCACGTTCGCCTTGCTCATTGACAAACTCCGCACCTAGGCGCTCTGGCAGGTTAAAGTCAAGCTGCAGTGTACCGCATTGCCACACCCGGCCAAGACAGTCTTTAAGGCTAAACTCGATTTTAGGTCCATAAAATGCGCCTTCACCTGGCAGATACTGCCAGTCAAGCCCTGCATTATCCAATGCGTCCGCTAAGTCTTTTTCTGCCAAGTCCCACAGTTCGTCAGCACCGACCCGTTTTTCTGGACGAGTCGAGAGTTTCATTTGCACGTCATCAAAACCAAAGTCTTTATACACATCAAGGGTAAGCTTGATAAAGTCTTGGGCTTCTTGTTTGATTTGCTCATTACTACAAAAAATATGGGCGTCATCTTGGGTAAAGCCACGCACCCGCATGATGCCATGGAGTGAACCTGATGGTTCATTGCGGTGGCATGAGCCAAACTCGGCAAGACGCAATGGCAAGTCACGGTAGGATTTTAACCCTTGATTGAACACTTGCACGTGACACGGGCAGTTCATCGGCTTGATGGCATAGTCACGTTTTTCACTGTGGGTGGTGAACATCATGTCACCATAATTTTCCCAGTGACCTGATTTTTCCCATAGGCTTCTATCGACGATTTGTGGGGTTTTGATTTCAAGATAACCGTTATCTTTTTGTACTTTGCGCATATACTGCTCAAGCACTTGCCACATCGTCCAGCCATTGGGATGCCAAAACACCATACCAGGCGCTTCTTCTTGCATATGAAATAAATCAAGCGATTTACCGATTTTACGGTGGTCGCGTTTTTCCGCTTCTTCGATACGTTGGATATAGGCTTTAAGGTCTTTTTTATCTGCCCAAGCGGTACCGTAGATACGTTGTAGTTGCTCGTTTTTGGCATCACCGCGCCAGTAGGCACCACTCATTTTGGTGAGTTTAAAGGCTTTTAAGAAACGGGTATTGGGCACGTGTGGTCCACGGCACATATCAACATATTCTTGGTGATAGTATAAACCCATTTGCGTTTCATTCGGCATATCTTCGATAAGACGTAATTTATAAGTCTCGCCACGGTCTTGGAATACTTTGATAACCTCGTCACGCGGTGTCATTTTTTTGATAACATCGTAATCTTGGTTAATCAATTGCGTCATGCGCGCTTCGATTTTTTCCATGTCTTCTGGCGTAAACGGGCGCTCGCTATAGATATCGTAATAAAAACCCTCTTCAATCACAGGACCGATAACCATCTTCACTTCAGGATACAGCTGTTTGACAGCATGACCCAGTAAGTGAGCGGTCGAGTGGCGAATGATTTCCACACCTTCCTCGTCTTTTGGCGTGATGATTTGAACGCTGGCGTCTTCGCTAATCGGGTCACACGCATCAACTAATTTACCGTTGACACGTCCTGCAACGGTGGCTTTGGCAAGCCCTGCGCCGATGCTTTGTGCCACTTCCATGACTGACGTTTGTCCATCAAATTGTTTAATATCGCCGTTTGGTAAGGTAATGGCTACCATAATTGCTCCTGTTGTCCTTTGGCAGTGATGACCGTTACTATCGGTCATGTAACCGTGAGAGATGGGAATAAAAAAAGGGAAAAACTCTGCCCATCCAGACTTACCGTGTCTCGATAGGCATTACAATCCCATGAATTCGTCGCTTTGCAAAAAGCGTAAACGAGATATTATAGCAAATTGCGCTGATGAAACCAACTTGCTGATTGAATTGCTTGCAGTTATGGCAGAAAATGAGGCAGCTCATGATATGCGTGTAAAAAACACTGCAATAGACGACAGCCAATGCTTGGCATCTACAATTTGACTGGGTGTCTTTAATTTGACTGTGCGTCTTTGCACCAACAAGTTACAGGAATAATCTAGATTACCCGTGGCAAAACTTATAACTTATATAACTACAGGATAGTGAGTGCTATGCTTCATAACGCTTCATAACAATACGATTGATTAAGGGCATTTTTATGTCAGTTGATTTTTCCAATACATTAATTGTGGCGGTCTCTGCCACGGCATTGTTTGACTTATCAGAGTCTGAGCGGTTTTTTCAACAAGCCTTAGCCCAAGACCCAGAAACGGCGATTGATAAATTTCGCAGCTATATGATTGAACGCGAAAATGACCCCCTGCAAACTGGGACGGGTTATCCGCTTATCAAAGCCTTACTCAATCTCAATCACCATTGTGCAGCCGATGACAAGGGCGAGGGCATAGCTGCGCCCATGGTTGAAGTGGTGATTATGTCAAAAAACAGCCCAGATACCGGTATTCAAGTATTAAATGCGCTGCGTAGTCATGGACTACCGATTAGTCGCTCGGCATTTACCTCAGGCGAAGGGGTGGCGGATTATGTGGCGGATTTTAAGGTGGATTTGTTTTTGACCACCAATCATGACGATGCCCAGCAAGTCACCGATGCAGGCGTGTGTGCCTGCGCGATTCTGGATGCGCCGCCCATTGATATGAAGGAGCTAGACACCAATCAGCTACGCATTGCATTTGATGGCGATGCCGTGTTATTTGATGAAGCGGGGGAGCTACTGTCTCGCCAGCAAGGACTCAAAGCGTTTCATGATTATGAAGCCAAAATGAGTGATGTGCCGATGAATAAAGGCCCGTATGCGGATTTTTTAATTAAACTCTCTAAACTACAAAAACGCCTGCCTGCTAAAATCAAACATCCACCGATTCAAATTGCACTGGTGACCGCACGCAATGCGCCTGCTGATTTGCGCGCGATTAAGACATTGCGTGATTGGGGCGTCAATGTGGATTTGGCATTCTTTTTAGGTGGCTTAGATAAACGCCATGTACTGCAAACCTTTGCCCCGCATATTTTCTTCGATGACTCCATTCATAATTACGAATCTGCTAAAGGCGTAGTACCCTCAGGACTAGTGCCTTATAGCTCAAAATCAAAATTGTATGTCAAACAAGCTGATGCCACGACAAGCCAAAACCTTGTTGAGATTCATCAAGGATAAAGTTCATAGGTTTTAAAAAAAACCCAATATAAAAAAATACCGCTTATTGCAAGCGGTATTTGTTATTGAACACTGGATTAGTGGTCAGATGCACCTGACGCACCGATACCGGTTAATGAACGTACATACTGTGCATCAAAGCCTTTTCTATCTAACTCAGCGCGTGGTGAGTTGTCAGTGATAGATGCGATCCACGCTAGAATGAAGGTCACAGGCATACTAAATAACGCCACGTTTTTGTATGGGAAAGCGGGTGATTCGTGTTTCATGATATCGACCCAAACCGCAGGTCCTAAGATAATCAGTAACACTGCGACTGCTAAGCCTGCAAACCCACCGATGACCGCACCACGAGTGGTTAGACCACGCCAGAACATCGCTAACAAAAGAATCGGGAAGTTAGCCGATGCCGCGACCGCAAATACCAAACTTGCAATGAACGCAAGGTTTTGGTTTTCAAAGATAATACCGGTGACGATTGACAATAAACTTAACGCAACCACGGTAATTTTTGATGCACGCATCTCTTCTTCAGGTCTCGCTTGACCTTTTCTGATAACACTAGCATACAAGTCATGGCTGACCGCTGAGGCGCCTGATAAAGTCAAACCTGCCACAACCGCTAGGATAGTCGCAAAAGCAACCGCCGAGATAAAGCCTAGGAATAGGTTACCACCCACGGCATGGGACAAGTGAATTGCTGCCATGTTGGCACCACCGATGAGTGCTTGTGAGCTTACGCCATCTTTAACCACTGTGGTGAAATAATCTGGATGTTCAGCTAAGATAACGATAGCACCCAAACCAATGAGAACGATCATAAAATACACGTAAGAAATACAGCTAGCGGCAACCAGTACCGATTTACGAGCTTGTTTGGCATCTGGCACCGTAAAGAAACGCATCAATACGTGTGGTAAACCTGCTGTACCAAACAATAGACCCAAACCTAATGAGACAGACTCAATAGGATTGTTTACCAATTTACCAGGTGACAAAATCGCTTCATGTTTGCTATGGACAGCGACGGCTGACGTAAATAATTTGTCAAAACTAAAACCAACATGGCTCATCACCATAAATGCCATGAAAGTCGCACCTGACATCAGCAAAATAGCTTTGATAATTTGTACCCAAGTGGTGGCAAGCATACCGCCAAACAATACGTAAACCATCATTAATATACCAACGATGATAACTGCGTAAATATAATCTAATCCAAATAATAATTGAATCAATTTACCCGCACCAACCATCTGCGCAACCAAATATAGTGCAACGACGACCAAGGTACCGGATGCAGCAAAAATACGTACTGGGGTTTGGGAAAAACGATAAGATGCCACATCTGCGAAGGTAAATTTACCCAAGTTACGTAGCCGCTCAGCGATTAAGAATAAAATAATCGGCCAACCAATCAAGAAGGCTAGCGTATAAATCATGCCATCATAACCGACGGTAAAAACCATACTCGATAACCCCAAAAAGGTTACCGCTGACATATAGTCCCCGGCAATGGCGATCCCATTTTTGGTACCTGAGATACCGCCGCCCGCGGTATAAAAGTCGCTAGCGGTTTTGTTTTGTTTTGACGCCCAGTAAGTAATACCGAGTGTTGCCAAAACGAAAATCAAGAACATGATAATAGCTGAGATATTCAGCGGTTGTTTTTTTACTTCGCCTTCCAGGGCGCCCGCTGCCCATGCCGGCATCTGTGCCATCAGACCCATTAGCGTCAAGCTTGCGGCAGCTGAAACCTTGCCGATACGCTTGCTAAAGCCTTTAACAGTCACGCTGTTATACTGTTTTTGTAACATGCCACCCTCCATGGTGTCAAAAATGATGTCAAAATTGTTATAAAAAGTACAATTTTACAATTGAAAACCCAACACAATCCCTGTGGGGTTATACTTTACCACTGTTGATATCATCGATAACCTTACGAGTCATCGTGTCAAATTCACCGTTTGCTTTTTTGACATATATCCAAGTGATGAGTGGTACAAAAATGATGAAAGCTACGAAAATATAAAAACCTACAGGCGTCATCGAACCTGCGAAAACTGGTTTTGCAAACATGCTTGGGTTAAATCCCACGAGTAGCAGATAACCGAACCAAAAAACTAGCGTGATAATGGTAAAAATAAGACCTAGGCTAGTTTTTTTCTTTGCCATGCTTTGGAATTCAGGATGATTCATGACGCGCTGAATTTGTGCCTCATCCATGGTAACGCTCCTTGTAAATGAATGAAAAGACAACTCATTGATGATTGACTCAACAATCAGTGTCAAAACCGACAAGGAAGATAGCGATTGGATGACAATAACAGTAGACAAAATATGTTGAAGCAAGTCCGCTATGCTAAACGTAATAGATTGCCTTAAATGATACAAACAATCTCATCTTCCCGATTAGTTGCTATTATTAAATGAAAATTGTTAAAAAATCTAGCTATTTTTTCTCAAACTGTAAAAAAATTGTAGAATGTTAGTTGAAAATTAGTGACAACCCTATCAAAGCACTCAAAATTATTATTAGACATAACCTGATATTCATAATCGTGACTAATAGTCATTGTACCTAATCATGATTGCACCTAATGATAACTGTAACGCCCAATGACCATTAAAAATTATCAAACTATCCATGATAGATAAATCGTTGAGGATAGATAAATCATTGAGCATACATACCACTATTGAAACCAAACGGCATTTATTTGCCTCGAGTTTTACACATACCGTCTTTGCAGTCTGCTGCGACTTTACCATAGGCAAGTTGGGTCATCCAGTTGGGTACACGGTTGCGATGTCGCGCAAAAATAGGGTAAATCATATCACTGGCTTGTTTCACTACAGGCCATTCAAACACGGTTGCAAATGGCAGCTGTGCGGTTTTGTATAGCAGTCGTACGGCATCCATGCCTTTTTGCATGTTCCCTTGTTTATCTTGCACACACAGATAAGTCATCGCCTCATCTTCGCTAATACCAAATTTGGCAAGTTCGTCGCGTGCGTCATCAATCGCCATGATGCAAATGGCGTCAGGTTTTTTCTCTGCCATATGCAAGGCTTCGGTACGGCAGACAGGGCAGGTATCATCATAGTACATGGTAATCATATTAACAGTCTCCGAAGATTAGCTTTTTAGGGCATCTAATACGGTCAAGTCGTTAAATTCAAAACCTTTATCCAGTAATGCTGTGGGCACAACACGCTGCCCATCCAACAGTAACATCGACATTTCACCAAACATGGTCTTGACCACAAAGGCGGGCAGGGTCATCACAGTAGGGCGGTGCAACCAAGTGCCCATCGCATCGGTAAATGCAGCATTGCTAATAGGCGTTGGATTGGTCAAATTGTAAATTTGCTGAGTGGGCAGGGTGTGAGTCAGGTTTTGTTCAATGATAAAAATCACCGCACGCACCCAATCAGTACGGCTAATCCAGCTCATGATTTGCTGACCATTGCCAAGTTTACCACCGGTGCCCATTTTAAATGGGGTAATCAGTCGTCCAACCATACCCCCCTCGGGCGCAATCACCACCCCTGTACGCACAATCACAACTGGCACAGCGTCTGTTACGGCATCTGTTACAGTATCTTGCGCAGTCAAAGCTAGCTGCTCCCATGCCTGACAAATTTCGTGAGCGAAGTCAGTTTTTGTCACGGGGCTGGTTTCATCAAGCGCGGTTGGGTCGTTTTCCTGTTGGATACCATACCAACCGATGGCTGAGCCGCTAATCAATAATTTTGGCTTGTTGCCCATTCGCTCAATATAATCAATTACCGCTTGTGTGGGTTTTAGTCGGCTATCAAACAATTCTTGCTTACGTGCATCCGTCCAACGGCTGTCGGCAATACCCGCACCTGCTAGATTGATGATGACATCATACGTCTCATTGCTGCTGGCAAGATCGTCATAGCTAATGACGTCGTCTGCGATATTTTTGCTTTTCTCTTTTTCTACAGAACGAGATACCCAAGTGACTGATGCAGTGTCACCTTTTACGCCATGGGTTTTTAACGATTGCGTCAACGCTGTGCCTAAAAATCCTGAACCGCCTGTGATAAGTATTTTCATCATCTCTTTCCTTTTTTCTGTCAAAACTGAAATTTATGGGTAAAAAATATTAGTTTTTGGATGATTTAAGGGTAAAAAAACCACTTAACATGGCTATTAGCCCTGAAATACATCCCATCACTATAATTACAGTAGCCACTTTTAGTACCTCAATAAAATTGGGCAGCGATAAATTATTCGTTAGCAGGATAAAACCCAAAATAAATAAAATCGCTAAAACCAGATTGCCCATAAAAAACGCCATATAATTGACATATCGAATGTGGCGTATGACCACTAACCATAGCCCTGTCAAAAAAGTGGGTAAAATACCGACCAGTAAACAGACAATCGCCAGTAGTAGCATGATGGTAATATCCATGATTTTGGTATAAGCCAAAACAAAAAATGACACCACAATCACCAAAAAACTCAGCAATACACCACTACCAAAAAATTTGATGAATCGCCACCAATTCGCTTTAGCCATACCGTCAAACCTCATCATTTCAAAAACTTCTGAATCGTCGCCCCAAGCTTTAGGATACGATTGAGCGTAGTGGACGAAAGTTTTAGCATCTCGTTCGCCCAACTCGTCAGCGTATCGACAAATTGGTGGGTGTCTTTGATACGTTGCTGTACATCTTTGCTTTCTGTGGCAAATTCTGGCTCATTGATTAAATCCGCCAAGAATCCAACCGTCGGCGCAAGCTCTCGGCGATAGCGTTCTTCGACAATCACCTTAGCCAATTCCCACACATCCGTGCCCGTGGTGAAATAATCGCGTCTATCACCGAGCGTATGTACCGTTTGTACCAGATTTAAGCTCTGCAATTCCTTGATACTATTGCTCACATTTGAACGCGCCACGCCTAAGGTCTCTTGGATTTCTTCGGCATTCATCGGCTTGCCTGCCAAAAATAACAAGGCATGAATCTGGGCAACGGTACGGTTTACGCCCCATTTATTGCCCATTTCGCCCCAATGTAAGACAAATTTTTCTATGGTAGGTGTGAGTTGCACTTTTTAGCCCTGTGTGTAAGTAAATGAATATAAATCAATCAATTTTTAATTATTTTGAGCTTTTTATATATTTCTGTCAATACAGAAATTTTGAAAATTGTAAAAATTTTGTGGTTGGGTTTGGATTGTTGACCTTACAAGTCGCGTTTTATTTCCCAAAAAAAAATAATTTCGGTAAGATGAAGTGGTTCATTGTTTTTATTTTTTTGGTATAAGGATGACCCATGACGGCAACCCAAACACAACAACCCACCTTTCAAAAAGTCACGTATGATGTTGCAGATAGTGTTGCGACGATTACCCTAAATGACCCTGCATCTTTAAATGCCCTTGACAGCACCATGAAAGGCGAGCTATTGCAAGCTTTAAGCCATGCTGAATATGACGATACCGCCAAAGTCATCGTATTAACAGGCGCGGGCAAGGGCTTTTCAAGCGGTGGCGATATCCGCGAGATGTTAGGCTCAACCGAAACCCGCCAAGCGGTGCTAAAAATGGCACACGGGCTGACCACCGGCGTGGGCGAAATCAGCCGAAAGCTGCGAAAAATCAGTAAGCCTATCATCGCCCGTATCAACGGAGCAGCGGCAGGGGCGGGCATGAATATCGCCTTGGCGTGTGATTTTCGGGTGGCAAGCGACAATGCCAAGTTTTTGCAGGCGTTTGTCAATATCGGGCTTGTGCCTGATGCGGGCGGGATTTATCAGTTAACCCAACTGATTGGGGCGGCAAAGACCACCGAGCTTGTGATGCTTGGCGAGCAGTTTGATGCCAAAAAAGCCCAAGATTTAGGCTTAGTCAATGCTATCGTGCCAGCCGATGAGCTTGATGCCGCGGTGAAAAAACTCACCGATCGTTTAACAAGCTTGCCTGCTTTGACATTGGCGGCGATGAAACAGACCATTAACCAAGTGGCGTACAGTGGACTTGATACCGCCATTGATGCAGAAGTCATGTACCAAATGCAGATGGCAACCACGGACGACTTTAAAGAAGGCGTGTCGGCATTTATGCAAAAACGTCCTGCCCAGTTTAAAGGGCGATAAAGCCTAAAACCCTGCAAAAAATAGCGTCACCACCGACGCTATTTTTTTCGGGTATGATAATGCCCAAACTGGTAGCGGATTTTGTTATCGCGGATTTCACCGACAAAAAAGCGATATAAATTGGCATGCAGGTATTTCCAGCCCGTATTAAAATAGCCATCTTGCTGCAAGCGGCGTGGGTCAAAGCGAAAGGTGAGCGGTAGCATCTGATAACGGGTGATTTTTTTGGCGCGATTGACATAGTCACAATCTTCACACAGCGTGATAGACTCATCAAAGCCGCCCAATTGCTGATGCACGGATTTACTGGAAAAAATACAGGCACCGACCGCCGTTGGCGATAAAAATTGGCTAGCAAAAATACCTATGTTAAACAGCAGATAACCCACTGTAAACCAAGGTTTTAGGTGGTCAGCGTTCATATACACGCCGGCTACTTTCAAGGATTTTTTATCCAATAATTGACTGGCTTTTTGCAAAAAGTTTGCATCCAGCCGCACATCGGCATCTAGGAACAGTATTCGTTCATTTTTGGCTAGGCTTGCCCCTGTATTACGACCCAAGCTGACGCCACGCTTTGGCATTTTATGTACGCTTATCGCGGGCAACTGGTGGCGAAAACTGGCTGCAATTTGACAGGTGTCATCTTCGCTGTTGGAATCCACCACGATGACTTCAAAATTTTGGTAGCTTTGCTGGGCTAAGTCACGCAAAATATTACCGATACGTTCGGCTTCGTTTAAGGTAATAATCACAATGCTAATTGGCGTCATAAGCTTATTCACAAGGGCAACAATCGTTTAAAACGGCAGTTTTTTAGATTTTTTATCATAAATGAACAATATGACGATCTGGTGATTGCCAAAAAAGTTTTGGCTGCTAACCTATTGAACGAGTAATCGAGCTGATGCAGAATTCAATGGGCGATGGCATGGTAACCAGTTAGAAGGAATAAAGTATGTGCATTGTGGCGTTGGCTTGGCAGCTGTTTGAGGATAAACCCTTGGTGCTATTATCCAATCGCGATGAATTTTTGCAGCGTCCTACGCGCGCACTACATGAATGGCAATTGCCGAATGGAAAAAAAATCATCGCCGGGCAAGATGCGCAAGCAGGGGGCACTTGGTTGGGTATCGATCCTGTGCATGGGCGCTGGGGGGTGATTTTAAACTACCGAGAGATTATCAAAGATAAGCCTGTCTTTGCCACCTCCCGCGGTCAGCTAATCCTTGATTATTTAAGTGGTGAGTGGTCGCCGCTAGCTTTCGCAAGGCAAATTGATTTGCCCTGCTACGATGGGTTCAATCTAGTCATCGGCGATCGGCAGCAAGCGGTGCTACTCAATAATAAAGGGTATGGCATCGAGGTATTGGCAAAAGGCTTATACGTGTTATCCAATGGTCAACCAAATACGGCATGGTTTAAAACGGAAAAACTGCGCAGGCGAGTACGACAAGAGTTGTTGCCGCTGCTTGCTGGGCATGAGGATTGGCAAACAGCCAATTGGAAAAACGTGGCATTTGAGATACTGCAAGACCTTGAACAAGCGCCTATCACCCAGCTACCTGATACAGGTTTAGGTATGGAGACAGAGTTGGCGTTGTCTTCCATCTTTATTCCTGCCAATCGCCTCGATAAGCTGCTAGGAAGTAGCTATGGGACGCGCGTGAGTAGTTTGCTCACCATCACTCATACAGGGTTTGATATGCAAGAAAAAAACCTTGAAAATGACACTATCATCCGTATCACGCCCGATGTTAACGCCACATAATTAATGAAAAAAACAGCGGCAAAATCAAAAAATAGACAATAAAATCGGCTATCCATCAACCGTAAGCTTAACGGATATGCCCAAACATCATCATCAGCTCAGTATCGAGCCTATCAAAATCCAATTCGATAGTGTTATCCAAAAAAATCACTTCGATACGGTTATCGGTTTGTGGCTCACAGGCCACCAAATCGAGCGAATCCGGGGTAAAATTCATGGTTTGCCATTGCTCATCATGCGCATGTTTGATATGAACCACCGATTTGATACGTTGCCAGTTGGGCAGTGCCAACAACCATTCCATCAGCACAGTCATATCAATTGTCCAGTCGGCTGACACCCGCCAGCCAATGATTTGATAGCCGTTTTGTACATCATGATAGCGAAATGGCAAGTCATCATTGGCAGCTGTTGGTGATTGGGTGGTGTCGGCTTGGATGGTGGGTGGAGTAGGGGATTGAGCAAAGCTCGTTAAGCTAATTTGTTGGTAATGGCTACGCTCTGCAAGCACTTGGCTTGATTGATTGAGCGCTTGTTGCAATTG
The DNA here is from genome assembly GCA_016888885.1 of Faucicola osloensis. Taxonomy (GTDB): domain Bacteria; phylum Pseudomonadota; class Gammaproteobacteria; order Pseudomonadales; family Moraxellaceae; genus Faucicola. The sequence goes on along the minus strand of CP069437.1, from coordinate 1,506,084 downwards.
CCGCAGATTGTCTTCGCTCAGCATTTGCTCTGCTTGCCAAATCAATGTTGCTTTAGGGTTTAAGCCCTTGACCCATGCGGTTAGCTGGGTTTTTTGGGTGTCATCCAGCCCATGAAAACGATTAATCACCACCACATCACAAAACCGCACATGCGCTTGGTAGCCTTCATTGTCACGATAACGAGCATCTTGCCAATGACGCGCATTGACGATACTGATGGCGGATTTTAGCGATAGCGCAGTTTGCCAATGCGGTGCAGATAGTTGCTCAATCAGCTCGCGCGGGTGTGCCAGCCCTGTTGGCTCAATCCATAATCGGTCAGGTCTATACTCAGAAGTCAAGCGAGCGAGCGCAATCTGTAGCGGTAGTTGCGAAGTACAGCAGATACAGCCACCAGATACTTGTCGAATCGCTAAATCATGGTCAGCATTACCCGTCAATAGCTTTTCATCAATACCGATTTGACCTGCTTCATTGACCAAAATCGCCCACTTTTCTTGGTGCTGAAAATGCGTGATACAGGCATTGATAAAACTGGTTTTTCCAGAACCTAAAAAGCCCATCACCAGGTGACAGGCTGTATTTACAATCAACGGTTTTATCATAAAAGTTTTTAACTCTGTTAACCTAGCTTTCCTAATCCGTTTTTCTAATTGGCTTTTTTAATCCGCTGTCTTAAATAGCGGTTGTCTAGCTTTCTGCCCCATCGGGTACAAACACGTAGCCCACGCCCCAAACGGTTTGGATATAGCGCGCTTGCGAAGGGTTATCTTCGATGAGACGGCGTAAACGCGATACTTGCACATCAATTGAGCGCTCCATTGCGCCCCATTCACGGCCGCGTGCCAAATTCATCAGTTTATCACGGGTTAATGGCTCACGGGGATGTTGTACCAAAGCTTTTAATACACTAAATTCACCTGTGGTTAAGGTCACGATGTTACCATCACGTTTTAGGGTGCGCGTTGATAAATCTAATGTCCATGACCCAAATTCCACCACTTCCATTTGCTGACTGGGTGCGCCTGGCAATTCACGCGTTTGCCGACGCAACACGGCTTTAATACGTGCCAATAATTCTTTGGGGTTAAAGGGTTTTGGCAGATAATCATCCGCGCCTGCTTCAAGTCCTGCGATACGATCGGCATCGGAACCTTTAGCGGTCAACATAATAATCGGAATATCGGAGTTTTCTGCGCGTAAGCGATGGCAAATACTGATTCCGTCTTCGTTAGGTAGCATCAAATCCAGCACAATCAGCGAAAATAACTCGCGCTGCATCAGTTTGTCCATTTGGCTACCATCATGCGCCGTACGTACAATATAACCATCATCTTCTAAGAAACGTTGCAACAAAGTGCGAAGGCGCGCATCGTCATCAACGACCAAAATGCGCTGATTCATATCGCCGGTGGCTGATTGATTGGGGGTAGATTCTACAGTGGGGTTGATGTCGTCACTCATTGATTATTTTCCTCATTTTTATCGTCGATATTCCTATCACCCATATTCCTATCACTAACGTTATTTTCACTCAAATGTTGTTTTCGCTACATTATTTTCGTTACATAGTTTTTATAAATACCCAATTGTTTTTTATAAAGGCTAAATATGTTCCATTAGCGTGTTGAACTGAACCTTATAATTAATCGTTAGGACAGGCAATGCTATAAAATATATGGGTATAAAAATTTTTATTAGGGACTGATAAAGGTATTTTGAAACGATTGGTTACAACTTGCAAGCATTATCAATCTTATTATTCCGCTAAATTTGCGTGGTTATGCGGTTATTAAAGCAAAAAAATGTGTCGATTGCTGTAGTGATTTTGCTAAAAATGCGACGTTAGCTTGTAGGGTGGCCACCTATTATATAGTCATCAGTTAGCAAAATTTTAGTTTAACAACAGGGGTATCGATGGTAAGGTAAAAATTCACTAAAGATTTTTGTTAAAATAGCGTTTACCTATTATCTTTTTGTATTGTTTTGTTATAATGCGTGAACTCTGAAGTTTTGAGTTCATCCTTATAAGTGTTAGGCAAAAATATGACTACAAACGTTACTGCCATTGCGGCTAATCCAGCGGTAGATGTACTCTCTGAGCAAGTCCAGCAAGCCATTTATCAAAAATTAGCTGCCAATCTTGGTATCAAACTCAACCAAATGATGGCATTCGTCAAACTCTACGATGATGGCGCGACGATTCCGTTTATTGCCCGCTATCGTAAAGACCAAACCGGCGGGCTCGATGACGTACAGTTGCGTAGTCTGGAAAAATCGCTTAGCTATGAACGAGATATGGCCATTCGCCGCCAAAAAATCATTGAGCTGTTGACTTCACAAAATAAGCTGACCGATGAATTGAGTGAACGCATTAATCAAGCGGCATCCAAACTTGAATTAGAAGACATTTATTTGCCGTATCGTCCGCGCCGCCGCTCACTGGCAACCCAAGCGCGTGAAGCAGGACTTGAGCCAATTGCCTTGGCGGTTTTAAATGAGTCGGTAAGCCCAGCCTCAGCATTATCAGATTACCAAGCGCCAGCGCCTGTACAGGATGACAACGGCGAAGCCGAAGCGTCAATTTTTGAAGATAAAGAAAAACAGCTATCAGGCATCGGTGCCATTATTATCGATGAGTGGACACAGCAGCTTGACCTACTCGATAAACTGCGCGTCGGCTTTGGTAAAATTGCCCAAATTCATAGCCGTCTAGTGGGCGAAGAAAAACGCGAAGTCGGCGAAAAATACAAAGACTATTTTGACCACGCTGAAAGCTTGGCGCGTCTACCCAATCATCGATTATTAGCGATGCTACGCGGCCGCCAAGACAACGTACTGGCGATTGCCATTGAAGGCGATGATGCACCATTTATTGAACAAATTAATCACGCATTTAACTTAACGGCTGCCGAGCCTAGTGACCGTCAACAGTTTTTATTGTCACTGGGCAAAAAACTGTGGTTGGACAAATGGCGTCCGCATATTGAGCATCGTTTGCTCACAGAAAAACGCTTAACGGCTGAATCAGCAGCAATTGACGTGTTTGCAAACAATTTACAGCATCTATTAATGGCAGCCCCAGCGGGTCAAAAAACGATTCTAGGCGTCGATCCGGGTATCCGTCATGGGGTTAAAATGGCTGTGGTTGATAGTCTGGGTCATGTTGCCAAAAATAGCGATGATAGTTTTGCGATTGCAACGGTATATCCATTTGCCCCAGACAATAAGGTCGATGAAGCCAAACAAACCATTGCCGATTTACTCAAAAACCACCATGTGGATTTAATCGCCATTGGTAATGGTACGGCTAGCCGTGAGACAGATGCTTTAATCAAAGAAATTTTGGCAGAAAACAGCGCTCAAGGAAACGGCGATATCAAAGCCGTGCCTGTGGTGGTCAATGAGTCTGGTGCGTCTGTGTACTCAGCCAGCGAACTGGCATCGCAAGAATTACAAGAGCTTGATGTATCCATTCGTGGGGCGGTATCGATTGCCCGTCGTTTGCAAGATCCCTTGTCTGAGCTGGTTAAAGTCGATCCCAAAGCCATTGGCGTGGGTCAATATCAGCATGACGTCAACCAAACGCAGCTGGCTGATAGTTTAACCAAAGTCACGCAAGACTGTGTGAATGCGGTGGGCGTAGATGTCAATACCGCAAGTCCTGCGATTTTGTCTTATATCGCAGGTCTCAATGTCAATGTAGCACAGCAAATTGTCAACTACCGCAACGAACACGGCGCATTTGCCAACCGTGAACAGCTCAAAAACGTGCCAAGATTGGGTGCCAAAACTTTTGAACAAGCGGCAGGTTTTTTACGCATTCGTGGCGGTGATGAGCCGTTAGATGCGACAGGGTTACACCCAGAAAACTACGAGATGGTCAAACAATGGCTGGCTTCAACTGACCACAATCTCAACGATGTGCTAGGTGACGAGTCAGCGCTTAACAATCTGACCGCTTCACTGGTCGCTGCCGCAAACGATGAGGTTAACGATGCCGAGCAAGCAACGCTGAAAGCCGCTGCCATCAAACAAGAATTAGCCAAACCTGCCCACGATCCAAGACCGAGCTTTAAAACAGCAAAGTTTCGTGACGATGTCAATAGCCTCAACGATTTAACCGAAGGCATGACGCTTGAAGGCGTGGTCACCAATGTGACAAGTTTTGGTTGTTTTGTTGATGTTGGCGTCCATCAAGATGGCTTGGTACATATCTCAGAGATGGGTAACGAGTTTATCGCCGATCCGTTAAATCATGTTAAACCAGGTGATATCGTCACCGTTCGCGTGATTTCAGTGGATGCAGAGCGTAAACGCGTGGGCTTTAGCACACCCCAATGGTAGCCAAAGCTGCTGAAAAAGCACTCGCTAGTAAAGCAAAAAATGCCAACCAATCAATGGCTGGTACGGCGAAAAAACACGCAGACCCTACCGAGCGCGGCGCCAAATCAGCCAAACATTCGGGCAAAGCCCAACGTAGTGACAAAGCTGTTAAACCGCAAAACCAAGCAGCCGAAAAACCGCAAAAAATCGGTAGCTTAGGTGCATTGTTGGCGCAAGCAGGTCTAAAAAAATCAACATAAACCCCGCATCATTGGTAAACGTGCATCTAAATGGATAAAGCCATTTAGATGTTGCGATTGGTGATACAAGGTTTCGAGTGAGTGATGGTCAATTTTTTACAAGCATTTTGGCAAGCGACTCGCCCACGCACTTATCCATTAGCGGTGGCTGGCATCATAGTAGCCAATGCGTTGGCATACTCGCGTATTGGTAGCTTCGAAACCAAAAATTGGCAAATCTTTTTGCTAAGCCTATGGGTTGCCTTAGGCTTACAGATTTTATCCAATTTAGCCAACGACTATGGCGATGGTATACGGGGTACTGATGCCCATCGACTCGACAGACAGACTGCCCAAGGGACAATCAACCCCAAGACCCTCAAGAAATTAATCATAAGTTGGGCGCTGTTTATTTTTGGCTGCGGTATTGGCTTACTTTGGCTGAGCTTTAACAGTCTCACCGATTTTTTCACCTTCTTAGCATTGGGCATCATCGCGATTATCGCCGCAGTGACCTATACCATGGGTAAAAACCCCTATGGGTACAATGCGAAAGGGGAAATAGCAGTATTTTTATTCTTCGGCTTAGTTAATGTACTAGGGGGCGTGTACCTACAAACACAATTTATCCGCGTGATGGATATTATTGCTGCCGTGATAATCGGACTGCTATGCACTTGCGTGTTGATGATTAACAATATGCGGGATTTTGACACAGATACAGGCGCTGGTAAAAATACCCTTGCCACCACCTTAGGCAAAGAAAGCATGAGCCACCTGTATCGGTTTATATTATTGGGTGCTTACTTTCTACTCATTACCTTTGCGACTTTGCGACAAAATTTTTATCTATTAAGCCTACTTGTTCTAGTCTCTCCGATTGCCAAACATCTTAAAATGGTTCGCCATTATAGTGATGAAAATATCCCCTCAAACGCACTAGCGCCAGAGCTAGCCAAAATTGTCTTAATTACCCTAGCGACCAGTATATTGATGAGTGTAAGTATTCTTATCTTTAACTATAAAAAACTAATTTGAAAATAAATGAAAAAACTTTTCACAGTGGTATTGACATGGTGAAAGAAAAGCGTATAATACGCACTCACTGGCAGCGACTACAGCCACAAACTGTAGTAAAAACAACAACTTAAATTAATATAGATTATAAGTTGAGCGGTCATAAAAAATTAAAGAAAAAAGTTATTGACAACACAAAATAAGCTGTTAAAATAGCGACCTTCTTAACGACATCAGCCGATGATGTTGTGAACTAAATAACAACAAACACAAGAACAACTTGTGTGGATTTTCACTTAGGGCGATAAAATTAAGACTTTAATTAATTGTATTGTCAGAGTGAAGATACTCGTAAGTTTATTTGAGCAAAGACAGTATAAATAATTGAGTCAACAAATTAAATCTATTGACATCGCATAGCGATGACAATAGATAGAAAGATTAAACTGAAGAGTTTGATCATGGCTCAGATTGAACGCTGGCGGCAGGCTTAACACATGCAAGTCGAACGATGAAACTCTAGCTTGCTAGAGAAGATTAGTGGCGGACGGGTGAGTAACATTTAGGAATCTGCCTAGTAGTGGGGGATAGCTCGGGGAAACTCGAATTAATACCGCATACGACCTACGGGTGAAAGGGGGCGCAAGCTCTTGCTATTAGATGAGCCTAAATCAGATTAGCTAGTTGGTGGGGTAAAGGCCCACCAAGGCGACGATCTGTAACTGGTCTGAGAGGATGATCAGTCACACCGGAACTGAGACACGGTCCGGACTCCTACGGGAGGCAGCAGTGGGGAATATTGGACAATGGGGGCAACCCTGATCCAGCCATGCCGCGTGTGTGAAGAAGGCCTTTTGGTTGTAAAGCACTTTAAGCAGGGAGGAGAGGCTAATGGTTAATACCCATTAGATTAGACGTTACCTGCAGAATAAGCACCGGCTAACTCTGTGCCAGCAGCCGCGGTAATACAGAGGGTGCGAGCGTTAATCGGAATTACTGGGCGTAAAGCGAGTGTAGGTGGCTCATTAAGTCACATGTGAAATCCCCGGGCTTAACCTGGGAACTGCATGTGATACTGGTGGTGCTAGAATATGTGAGAGGGAAGTAGAATTCCAGGTGTAGCGGTGAAATGCGTAGAGATCTGGAGGAATACCGATGGCGAAGGCAGCTTCCTGGCATAATATTGACACTGAGATTCGAAAGCGTGGGTAGCAAACAGGATTAGATACCCTGGTAGTCCACGCCGTAAACGATGTCTACTAGCCGTTGGGGTCCTTGAGACTTTAGTGGCGCAGTTAACGCGATAAGTAGACCGCCTGGGGAGTACGGCCGCAAGGTTAAAACTCAAATGAATTGACGGGGGCCCGCACAAGCGGTGGAGCATGTGGTTTAATTCGATGCAACGCGAAGAACCTTACCTGGTCTTGACATAGTGAGAATCCTGCAGAGATGCGGGAGTGCCTTCGGGAACTCACATACAGGTGCTGCATGGCTGTCGTCAGCTCGTGTCGTGAGATGTTGGGTTAAGTCCCGCAACGAGCGCAACCCTTTTCCTTATTTGCCAGCGGGTTAAGCCGGGAACTTTAAGGATACTGCCAGTGACAAACTGGAGGAAGGCGGGGACGACGTCAAGTCATCATGGCCCTTACGACCAGGGCTACACACGTGCTACAATGGTAGGTACAGAGGGTTGCTACACAGCGATGTGATGCTAATCTCAAAAAGCCTATCGTAGTCCGGATTGGAGTCTGCAACTCGACTCCATGAAGTCGGAATCGCTAGTAATCGCAGATCAGAATGCTGCGGTGAATACGTTCCCGGGCCTTGTACACACCGCCCGTCACACCATGGGAGTCTATTGCACCAGAAGTAGGTAGCCTAACGCAAGAGGGCGCTTACCACGGTGTGGTCGATGACTGGGGTGAAGTCGTAACAAGGTAGCCGTAGGGGAACCTGCGGCTGGATCACCTCCTTAACTAAAGCACTAAGTGAGAATTCACAGCAAGCTGTTCTTGTGTATAAATAAGCTAATTCGAGGATGAGCAAAGCGATGCTTTGTAATTTTCGTTCAGGGTCTATAGCTCAGTTGGTTAGAGCACTGCCTTGATAAGGCAGGGGTCATAAGTTCAAGTCTTATTAGACCCACCACCTCTTACTTAGGGGCCATAGCTCAGTTGGTAGAGCGCCTGCCTTGCACGCAGGAGGTCAGGAGTTCGACTCTCCTTGGCTCCACCATAATTAGCTTAACGTAATAAAGCAGACAGAGTAATTTAGTAAGCATATTAAGAGATTACTTCAATCTGTTTTATCAGAAATCACGACCTGACGAAGGTCTGATAATTCAATAACAACATAGAGAAATGAGTCTGGGTTAATTATCAAGTTCCAACGAAGATAATTAACCTTAGTAATCAGCCAATCAGACCCAAAGAAATGATTGGAATAACTGATTACTTAAAAGTAAAGAGAACTGAATCAAGCGTAAACATAGGTGAAGATCGTTACCATTACGAATATAACTCAAATAGAAAACTGCAGTAAGCACTTGCTTGAAATCTCGAATTATTTCGAGATGCAAAGCAAGTAATAGCTGTCACTCATTTGGCAACAGATGAAGCTATTTAGGGTTGTATAGTCAAGTAATGAAGTGCACATGGTGGATGCCTTGGCAGTCAGAGGCGATGAAAGACGTGACAGCCTGCGAAAAGCGTCGGGGAGGCGGCAATATCCTGTGATCCGGCGATATCTGAATGGGGAAACCCACTTGTCATAAGACAGGTATCGTAAATTTATTTACGAGGCAAACCGGGAGAAGTGAAACATCTCAGTAACCCGAGGAAAAGACATCAATAGAGATTCCCCTAGTAGCGGCGAGCGAACGGGGAGGAGCCGACTGATTATAATTTAGAGGAATGACTTGGAAAGGTCAATCGTAGAGGGTGATAATCCCGTACTCGAAAGGTTATAAGAAGCATATTAAGTAGGGCGGAACACGAGAAATTCTGTCTGAAGATGGGGGGACCATCCTCCAAGGCTAAATACTCCTGACTGACCGATAGTGAACCAGTACCGTGAGGGAAAGGCGAAAAGAACCCCTGTGAGGGGAGTGAAATAGAACCTGAAACCGTGTGCATACAAGCAGTCGGAGCATCATTTATGATGTGACGGCGTACCTTTTGTATAATGGGTCAGCGACTTATATTCTGTAGCAAGGTTAACCGAATAGGGGAGCCGTAGGGAAACCGAGTCTTAATAGGGCGTCTAGTTGCAGGGTATAGACCCGAAACCGAGTGATCTATCCATGAGCAGGTTGAAAGTGACGTAACAGTTACCGGAGGACCGAACCCACTGTCGTTGAAAAGCCAGGGGATGACTTGTGGATAGGGGTGAAAGGCTAATCAAACTCGGTGATAGCTGGTTCTCCCCGAAAGCTATTTAGGTAGCGCCTCGGACGAACACCATTGGGGGTAGAGCACTGTTTCGGCTAGGGGGTCATCTCGACTTACCAAACCGATGCAAACTCCGAATACCGATGAGTGATATCCGGGAGACAGACGGCGGGTGCTAACGTCCGTCGTCAAGAGGGAAACAACCCAGACCGCCAGCTAAGGCCCCAAATTCCTAGTTAAGTGGGAAACGATGTGGGAAGGCACAGACAGCTAGGAGGTTGGCTTAGAAGCAGCCACCCTTTAAAGAAAGCGTAATAGCTCACTAGTCGAGTCGGCCTGCGCGGAAGATGTAACGGGGCTCAAACTAGGAGCCGAAGCTGCGGATTTAATTGTTTCAATTAAGTGGTAGGGGAGCATTGTGTAAGCCTGTGAAGGTGTGTTGTAAAGCATGCTGGAGGTATCACAAGAGCGAATGCTGACGTGAGTAACGACAATGCGAGTGAAAAGCTCGCACGCCGGAAGACCAAGGGTTCCAGTCCAACGTTAATCGGGGCTGGGTGAGTCGACCCCTAAGGCGAGGCCGAAAGGCGTAGTCGATGGGAAATCGGTTAATATTCCGATACTTGTTTATGATGCGATGGAGGGACGGAGAAGGTTATGCCAGCTTGGCGATGGTTGTCCAAGTGGAAGGATGTAGTTAGGTTTAGTAGGCAAATCCGCTAGACTATTAATGAGATCTGATAGCAAGCTGTACTTGTACAGCGAAGTGGCAAATACCCTGCTTCCAGGAAAAGCTTCTAAGCGATAGTCATAAAGAAATCGTACCCTAAACCGACACAGGTGGTCAGGTAGAGAATACCAAGGCGCTTGAGAGAACTCTGCTGAAGGAACTAGGCAAAATGGTACCGTAACTTCGGGAGAAGGTACGCTGCCGATGGTGAGTAGTCACGCACTACAAAGCTATTGGCAGTCGCAGATACCAGGCCGCTGCAACTGTTTATTAAAAACACAGCACTCTGCAAACACGAAAGTGGACGTATAGGGTGTGATGCCTGCCCGGTGCTGGAAGGTTAATTGATGGGGTTAGCGTAAGCGAAGCTCTTGATCGAAGCCCCAGTAAACGGCGGCCGTAACTATAACGGTCCTAAGGTAGCGAAATTCCTTGTCGGGTAAGTTCCGACCTGCACGAATGGCATAATGATGGCGGCGCTGTCTCCAGCAGAGACTCAGTGAAATCGAAATCGCAGTGAAGATGCTGTGTACCCGCGGCTAGACGGAAAGACCCCGTGAACCTTTACTACAGCTTTACATTGAACTTTGACCTTACCTGTGTAGGATAGGTGGGAGGCTTTGAAGCAGGCACGCCAGTGTCTGTGGAGCCATCCTTGAAATACCACCCTGGTAATGTTGGGGTTCTAACTCAAGCTTAACAGAGCTGAGGACAATGTATGGTGGGTAGTTTGACTGGGGCGGTCTCCTCCTAAAGAGTAACGGAGGAGTACGAAGGTGCGCTCAGAACGGTCGGAAATCGTTCGAAGAGTATAAAGGCAAAAGCGCGCTTAACTGCGAGACCCACAAGTCGAGCAGATACGAAAGTAGGTCTTAGTGATCCGGTGGTTCTGTATGGAAGGGCCATCGCTCAACGGATAAAAGGTACTCTGGGGATAACAGGCTGATACCGCCCAAGAGTTCATATCGACGGCGGTGTTTGGCACCTCGATGTCGGCTCATCTCATCCTGGGGCTGAAGCAGGTCCCAAGGGTATGGCTGTTCGCCATTTAAAGAGGTACGCGAGCTGGGTTTAGAACGTCGTGAGACAGTTCGGTCCCTATCTACCGTGGGCGTTGGAAATTTGAGAGGATCTGCTCCTAGTACGAGAGGACCAGAGTGGACGAACCTCTGGTGTTTCGGTTGTGACGCCAGTCGCATTGCCGAGTAGCTATGTTCGGATGGGATAACCGCTGAAAGCATCTAAGCGGGAAGCCCACCTTAAGATTAGATTTCCCTAAAGAGCCGTTGTAGACTACGACGTTGATAGGTTGGGTGTGGAAGCATAGTGATATGTGTAGCTAACCAATACTAATTGCTCGTTTGGCTTGACTATACAACGCCTAAATGGCTTTGTAGGTAATAACGATATTCACCTCGCTTGATATAGCTCATACTTTACTTTTAAAATAACTCATTTCTCTATCCCCCTTTGCTGACGATAATAGCTTGGAGGTCCCACCTGATCCCTTCCCGAACTCAGAAGTGAAACTCCAATGCGCCAATGGTAGTGTGGTTCGCCCATGTGAGAGTAGGTCATCGTCAGCTTCCTATCCCAAAACACCCCCTTACTGCTGTAAGGGGGGTTTTTGCATTGTGGGTTCTCGAGATGTTTTATATAGGGTATTGTCGGAGACCTAAAACGCTGAGACACTACCTTTATGAAAACCAAACCACAAAACAAAAGTGTCGTAAAATTTGGTATAAACGTAAGAAGGATGGCATGCCAAAGCTTGTCCGCTGTACCTTTTAAAGCTTAATAAAATAGAAAAAGAAAAAGTGTGGCAACTACCACACTCTTTAACGATAAATAAAATACAAGTTTTTTGGCGATTATTTTGATAAATCTATCGCATAATCTGCCAAGCCCTTATTTGAACCGTCGTCATTATTTACGACGCTAATATTGGTTAATCCTGCTTTTTGGGCAAAGTCAATTTTGTTTGCACTCGATTTAAAGGTTACAGGACTCGCTGTTTTTACTTTGATGAATCGCCAGCTACGACTGCTACCATTATTGGTTAATGATAAATTTTTAGTCGCTTTGATGTAGTTAATCAGCACATCACGATTGGCATCCGGTGATTCAACTACATTGCTACTATTGATGCTGTAGTACTCCTTTAGACCTGATGCACGATAGTTATTGGTTGCGATGATAAATGGCGCATTTTCTTCAATCGGCTTGCCTTTATAGGTTAAGTTTTGGATACGGCTACCGATAGGTTTAGTCACATCAATCTCATATTGCACATCGGGTGAGGTAAACATATCAAAGTTGTACCCCGGAAAAGTGCTGATTAACGCTTGTGGCGTAGTAAGGCTTGGGTTTATTTGATTAAAACGTTTGGCAGCATTCTCTAGCCATTTTTTGATGTCACTGCCTTGTATTTTTACTGCAAACACGGTATTTGGATACAGATACAAATCAGCCGCATTGTTAATGGCGATATTGCCTTGAGCAACATCCGTATAATCTGAACCCCCTGCAAATCCGCTTTTAAATGGGGCACTCACCGATAACACAGGGACATCTTTATATTGTGGCAAATTGGCGTTAATATAATCGCTAATATAGTTGGCTTGCGCTTGGTTGACCACTTGAATCGCTGACACATCACCCACATCAGCAAAGTAAGAAGTCATTGAGAAATCTGATGTACCGATTGGGGTTTTGACATAATTAATAGTGGCATTATGTTCTGCTTGAATTAATTGAGCCACTCGCGGGTTAGCTGCTACAAAAGTTTTATCAGCATTTTGGATAGTACGCACTTCCACTTTGGTATTGTTTTTATTGACGACCCATTTTTTGCCATCAAAGGTTAAATTCAATTTGATGACGCCTAACCCTTTGCCCCAAAAACTTGGCATGACCGCAGGTACGTTGTTTAAAAAGCCATTAACTTTATCAATACCTGCTTGGTCTAGGCGGGTGTCTTTGCTATTAGCATCAGGAAACACTTGATGTGTGTGTCCCATTAAAATCGCATCAATACCTGCCACTTGTGATAGATGCCAACTGGCGTTTTCCATTGTTGGGCTGTATGGTGAGGTATCAATACCACCATGCGACAAGGCGACAATGACATCTGCACCTTCAGTTTTCATTTGTGGCACATATTTTTCTGCCATTTCTTTTGCACCGGCGGTGGTGACTTTGCCGTCTAGCCATTTTTTATCCCATTGCATAATACCGGGTGTGGTAAATCCAATGATACCAATTTTTAGCGGTACTGTAACCGTCTTACCATCTGGTGTGGTTGCCGTAAAGGTTTTGGTAATGATTTTATAAGGCTTAAACAGTGGCTGATTATTGCGAGAACTAATGACATTGGATAAAACCAAGGGAAAGTCAGGTCCTTTACAAGCACTGGCACTTGCGGTTATGCCATCAACATTAAACTGACTGCCTGTAATTTGATTAAGATAGTTCAACCCATAGTTGAATTCATGGTTACCAATCGTACCTGCATCATACTTTAGGTCATTCATAACCTTATAGATGCCCAGTGTTTCGTTGCATTTGACAGGGTTCACCGTTGCTTGATAGTCACCTAAAGCACTACCTTGAATGGTATCACCGTTATCTAGCAAGATATTATTGGCAGATTCACTACGAGCGTTATCGATAAGCGTTGCGGTTCGCTCAAGCCCAAAACTTTTGTCTTCTGTCAACTTGTAATAGTCATAACTCATGACATTATTATGCAAATCTGACGTTTCAAGAATAGTAAAGTTAAGGTTGGTATTGGTAGCGATTTGCTGTGGTTTAGGGTCATTACTATCATTATTATTGTTATTACAAGCAACAAGTGACATGCTTGCTACAATCATGGATGTGGTGAGGCAAATGCGCTTGATTTGCGTATTCTTATAATGATGGTTTTTATAATGATGGGTTGTATAGTTCATGATCGCTCACTAAATTAGGCTCAAATAAGAGCGTTGATAAATTTGTGAAATATCATAGAAAGGTTGCGTGACAAAATGATGAGATGAATAGCTACGGGCTAATAAAATTCGCTGCCTACCGTCAAGCGACTCTGCAAACAACCAATGTTACTACCACGCACCCAAAGACGCATTTGATAGTCTGCCCAATTATAGGATAACCCTTAGCTTGCTCGCCAATACACCTTAAGTACGCTATTATCCCGACTTAACTGTAATAATTCATCCAATAGCAAACGCAGTTTTTTCGTTGTTGTCGCTTCAAGCCCACCCCAGATGTGGTCAATTTGGCGAGGATGTTGTTGTAAAAAATCTTGTAGGGTCGTGAAAATCTGCGTATGGGGCAGTTGGTTATCATTCGCCACAATTGGCAACACCGTTGCAGGATACTGGGCTAAAACGTCTTCTAAATAAGCCAAATCTAGCGGGCTTTGCAAAAAGGTCAGTATAATCGGCGGTATTGTCTGCTCGGTCATTTGCCACCGCTCTAACAGTCTGGCTACGGTCGGCAGTGAGGTTTCGTCAGCGATTAATAGACTTTGTCCCTGTGGCTGATTAACATCGAGATGGTCGATTTTTTCGGGAAATTCTCGCTCACTGGTAAAAACATCGCCTGTTTTTAACGATTTTACCCAAGTTTCGCCAAGACTGATTTCGCCGTTTTTTTCTCCATGACAATAAATATCTATCCAAGCCAGGTTTTGCGTTTCACCGTTTTCATTCACCGTTTGCCATGCCTTGCGAAGCGTATAATAGCGGTAGGGGCGGGGGTGTTTTTTTAGGTCGGTGTCGGGCAGTTTGACATCAAACAAAAACGCATAACCTGCCGGTAAATCGGATAAATCGCTATCGGTTTGCACTGTCAAACGATACATATGGTGACTGACCGCTTCCACGCTTTGCAGGCAAAATTGACGCTGCTTGATGTCAATGGTTTTTTTACCTTGTTTGCGGTCACTGCGCTGCAATAAGGCGACATATTGGTCGTTGAATTTTTCAAGGGTTTGGGTCGGCTCACTAAATGCCAAAAGCTGATTGTCTAAGTGCGGCTCGTTTTGCGCAAATTGCAAATCCAACAGCAAGCCTTGTTGATAAATTTGGCGCAAGGTTGCATTTTTCAAGGTTTTTTGCTGAACCTTGGTTAAGTTTAGCAAGCCTAACGCCATGTGCTTCATATCATCGCTGTGGTCTTCGTTGATGTGATCGATGATGTCGGCAATTTCGGGGTCATCAAATAAAGTCAGATTTTCTGGGTGCATAGCATGTAATTTTTGTTAAAGGGCGATAAGGAAAGGACTTGGGGTGACAAGTCCTTTGTTTAGATTTATGAACATGATTAAAACTTCGCGGTTAAGCTAACACTGGCTTGTCGCTCTGCGCCCATCCAGCAATTGTTGCGGTCATAGCAACTACCGACGTAGGTTTTGTCAAACAAGTTACTGACCGTTAAACCCACATCAAGCATGGGGTTAATTTGATAACTGCCAGCCAAATCGACCAAGGTGACGCTTGGCAAAGTATCTGAGTTCTCTCTATCAATCTGCATCCCAGCGATGTGGCGCACACCCACTTGCACCGCGGTTTTGGCGTTGGGTTTCATACTTGCCCACAGTGTGGCGTTGTGCTTGGCAATTTGTTGCGGGGTATTGCCGACCAGTTGCGGATTAAACTCATCCTTGGTGATTTCGGCATCGACATAACCATAGCCGACACCCACATTTAACCAATCGTTGAAACGATGATCGGCAGAAATTTCAAAACCTTTGGACGTGGTTTCACCTGTTTGGGTCTGTTTGGTCCAGTCGATGGCAGTGACCTTGTCATTTTTGCGCGTGATATCGTAGGCAGACAGCGTAGCCTTGGTGGCTTTGTCTGCTGAGCTGTTATATTTAATCCGCTTTAACTAGTTTTAGGGCAATCCATGTCGACTGTTTAATGCTCACCAATCACTGTAATGGCATCTAGACTGGCTTTTTCGCGTTGCAAACCGGTTAGCTCGCTGAGTTCGCCATTTTTCATCATCAACAATCTATCTGCCTTTTCAAAATAGCTGTCATCATGACTAATAATAAAAAGCGTTTTGCCCATTTTCTGCAGCATGGGAATAATATGGTGATAAAACACACGGCGATAGGCAGGGTCTTGGTCGGCAGCCCATTCATCAAGCAGTAAAATAGACTTTTCTTCGGCGACAGCAAGCAGCATGGCAAGGCGTTTGCGCTGCCCTTGCGAAAGCTCGGTAGCGCTCAGTTGGTTATCGGTGACGCTGACTTTTTCTTTGATGGCTAAGATATCAAGCCAATTGTCGATTAACTCAGCATTGGGCGCATTTTGCGCGCTTCCCATCACAGTTTTAAACAGATAAAAATCGCTATAAATCGCTGAAAATAACTGGCGATAATGGGGGTAATGTTCTGAGACGACAGGCTGATTATCGATAAAAATACCCGTGTTTTCCGCAAATTTAGGCTGATATAACCCTGTAATGAGCTTGGCAAGTGTAGATTTTCCGCTACCATTGGCGCCAATTAAAAACACCACTTCGCCCCGTTTTAAGGTAAAGTTGATATGTTTTAAGCCAAAATTTGCGCTATTGTCATACTGATAATTTATATTTTTAAAAGTAATGACTTGCCAATTGGGGGTTAAAATTTGGGTATCAAAATTTGGGCTATAGTCGGCAAGCTGTAATGATTGTATTTTTTCCAAGGCAACTTTAGCCGTTTGCACGGTGGGAAATGCCCCAATCGCCATCAGTAGAGGCGACTGGATAAATAATACGGTGAGGGCAAAGGTAGTAGCGGTGGCGGTATCTACCCAGTGATAAATATTTGCTAGGGCATAAATCACCCCAATTACGGCAAACATCATAATATTTGACCAGCTTACGGCTGATAGATGAAAAGTATCGGCTTTAACAATATGCTTGAAATAGTCGCTTGCGTGGCGTTGATAATCATTAGTAAATAGACGTTTGGCACGTTCACGATTTAAGGCAAGTTCTTTTCTTCCATCAATCACTGCTTGATAATCTTGATACAGTGCGTCATTGATCTCTCGTAATGTGGCTAAATGGGCATACACATGACCAACGAGTTTACTGCTGATAAAAATGGTCAGCGTAATACACCCCATGACCACAAGTAGCATTGGCAGAGATAAAAACCCCAAATAAACCGCGGTCGCCGTGCAAATAATCACCCCTTGCACCAGCTCAGGCAGGCGTACAAACGCCACGGTAATCGACTGCACATCGGTAGTTAAGCTGGCTAACAGCTTGGCACTACCGATTTTTTCAACTTGGGCGATTGAAGTGTCTAAGATACGTTTTATCAGTTGCGAACGCAATTCAAACACAAAGCGATGCCCTAACTTAGTCAAGGCAAGCTGTGACATAAACGTTGTCGCTAATAAACCCATAATCGCTACCAAAAATACCGCTAATATCTGCCAACTGCCTAAGAGGGGATTATCAGTGCCGACTGCTGTGATTAAAAAACGGTTAATAAAGGCGATAATAGCGACATTCACCAAGGCATTAAGCAGATTGAGCAAGATGACTTTGATAAAGGCAATACGGTGCTGTTGCCAGATGAGGGTCATAAGGGGCATGGTAGTAGGGAACATGTATTTCCTGTTTAGCTTTTATTTTTTAGCCAGTCTCAAATAAAAATCGGACAAAGCAAGCTTCATCCGATGGCAAACGATAACAATGGGTAAAATTAAAAATCAAAGGTCGCTGACAGCTTCAATGTGCGTGGCTCACCTAAGGTAAGATAGCCTGCACCGTTGTCACCTGCCGTATTTTCATAACCGCCTACCGATGACCAGTAGTCTTTATCGGTGACGTTGGCAATCACCCCTTTGAGCGTGACTGCTTTACCGGCAAGTTGGGTTTTATATCTTGCGCCCAAATCCACAGTGGTGTAGCCATCGACTTTTAGGGTGTTGGCATCATTGGCGTAACGTTTGCCGGTATGGATGACATCGCCTGTTAAGGTTAAGCCATCTACTTGGGGTAAGTCATATTCTAGCCCTAGATTCAACAGGTGTTTTGCTGCACCGATAACTTGCTTCCCTTCAGTGGCATCGCTACCGGTGTCTTTTTGCTGGGTATCAAGGAAGGTCACGCCGCCTAGCACTCGAATATTGGCGGTGGGTTGTCCATATACATTGAGCTCAACGCCTTTATGTTGGTTTTTGCCGTGCGCTTCAAAGGTAGTATCAACGGTAGTATAACGCGGCTTGTTGGTTTGAAAAGCGGTGAGACCTGCACCGATAACGCCGCGGTCGTATTTCACGCCGATTTCGCTTTGTTTGGTGACGTACGGTGACATGGCTTGACCTGCATTTTTCAGCTCAGTTGTTACGCCATCGATGGTGGTGGTGAGTGGGGCAGTTTCGCCTTTGCTGAGGCTTTGCATATAGTTAGCAAAGACTGACCATTCATCGCTAGGGCGATATAATAGGGCAAACGCAGGCGTGGTTTTACTTTCTTTATATTTGCCATTACTGGCTTGGGTGGTGGGGTCAAAACTTTCATCTTCAATGGTTTGGTGTCTTGCCCCCAAGGTCACTTGAAGTTTATCATCCATCAAGGCTAGGGTATCTGCCAATGCCACACTGGTGAGGGTGGTTTCGCCTGTCTTGGTAGGATGGTTGATATCGCCACCTGCCGACGCTTTTGCTGACCAGCTGGGTTTGGCGTACGAGGTTGGGTGATATAAATTGGTCGTTAGTGTGTTTTGCCAATCAAATTGATAAGGCGCTTTTGTCTGTGCTTTATAGATATTGCCAGACACTACCCAGTTATGGTTGATTTTGCCTGAGGTCAGTTTGCCACGGATACCGATTTCGCCTGTGTTGATGTCGTCTTCACGGGCATTGTCAAAGCGGTAGGTGGTGCCATCGCCATTTAGATTGGTGACCGTCAAATTAGCAAGCGAGTTTTCTTCTTCGCCATGACGAAAGCCATACGCGCCATACGCAGTCAAATTTGGGCTAAGGTCATATTCAGCCCGTAATGTACCAAACACATCTTTTTCATTTGAATAACTCCAGGGTTGCGCCCAGTTGCTTTTGGCATCAGCGGCATTGGGTACACGGGTCAAACCTGACAAGGTGACATTGGTGCGTGTTTTTTGCAGTTCGTTATTTTGATAGCCCAAATCTGCCGATAACCGCATGTTATCTTGTCGATAATCTAAACCCAAGCCGACCAAACCCAATTTGGCTTTTTCATTATCGATTGCTGTACCGCCGTCTTGATAGGCGACATTGGCACGCACACCGTACGCTTGATTTGCGCCAAACCGTTGTCCCACGTCTAGGGCAATTTTACCGTTTTCGGCATTTTCGCTGCTGATAGTGACTTTACGAATCGGCGTTTGAGTGGCACGCTTTGGCAGCAAATTGACTGTGCCCCCTTTATTACTACCTCCGGGTGCCATGCCATTTAGGAAGGTACTCGCGCCACGTTGTACTTCAACCCGCTCAAATAGCTCACTTGCGATAAATTGACGAGGCATAATGCCGTATAAGCCGTTCATCATGGTATCGTCAGAGTTGGTGACAAATCCGCGAATCAGATAAGCTTCTTGAAAATTACCAAAGCCACGCGCCACACGCACTGTTGAATCTTTTTTTAGGATATCCCCAACAGAATCCGCTTGTTTATTCAAAATAAAGTCATTGGTATAGGCGGTGGTCGAAAAAGGCGTTTCCATGGTCGATTTATTACCCAAAATACCAAGACGGCTACCTGTGGCGACTTGCCCACCTTGATAAGCGGGCGGCAAACCAGTTTTTGACGCATCCGCACTTGCAGTGACCACGATTTCATCGAGTAGGGTTTCTGTGGCAGCATCCGTGGTATTTGATTCTTCTGCCATCGCCGCGGTTGATAATAAGCCAATCGTACTGGCTGCCAAAGACGAACGCACGGCTAAAGATAATAGGGATAAACGCATATTCAATCACTCAAAAGACAATAGATAAAACATTGTTGCGAATGATAACAATTATTATTTCTATTTACAATAAGTAATGATAGCGTAACCAAAGAAGTTATGTATTTAATTTTTCATACCTTTCATCAACCATAAAAAATATAAGCCGCCTATGATGGAAGCGATTGTGCCCGCAGGTATTTCATAGGGAAAAATCGCATAACGTCCCACCCAATCAGCAATGAGCATCAGTCCCGCGCCCAGTAGCGCTGATAAGGCTAATTGGTGAGGTAACTGCACAGCCCCGAGTGTCTTGGCTAAATGCGGCGTCATTAACCCAATAAAACTTAGCGGTCCAACCGCCAGTGTCGAGACAGTGCTTAACACCGCTACAAGGCTAAAAATCAGTATTTCGCTACGTTTTACTGATACGCCCAAACTGCGAGCCATCGTTTCATCTAGGCTAATCACCCTAAGCGGCTTTAGTAGCAAAAAACTAAGCAAAAATAACACAATACCAATGACCATTAATGCCCACGCTGTCACGGGATAAGCATGATATGTTGTGCCTGATAGCCAATTGAGCATCGCTTGTAAGCGAGGGTCGCCTGACAGTTTGATTAAAGTTAACATACCACCCATCAATGCAGAAATCGCCACACCTATGAGTAACAAATAGCTTGAGGATAGCCGACGAGCAAGCCACAAAACCAACAGTAACACCAAACCCGCACCTAGCAGTCCGCCCAATAAAGGCAATCCCAATGCCCAAAAAGAATCGGTTGTCAGTCCCAGTTTGTTTATTATCAATGGACTGAGCACGAACACCAATACCACCCCCAATGCCGCACCTGAACTGATGCCCATCACTTCAGGACTTGCCATCGGATTTCGAGTCAAGTTTTGTAATAGCACCCCTGCAGTAGCCAGCATCAGACCTGTTGCCATTGCTGATAACGTACGCGGCAGGCGAAAATTTTCGATAAAACTTGCCTCGGTATGCCACCCAAAACTGCCCATCGCATCAGGGGAAACACCTAATACACCTACCGTCAAAAGCAGCAACAACCCGACCGCAACCGCCCAAAAACCGCCACCAAAATATCGGCGTTTGCCGACCAACAGGCTAGGGCTTTGTTCGGCAATCATGGGCTGTTTACTTTGTCGAATGATCAACCAAATAATCAACCCGGCACCTAATATCCCTGTGACCGACCCCACAGGCAGCGTAATATTAAGTAATGGTTTGAACCAGGGTGACAGCAGCATCACAATGTTATTGGTCAGCCATAACAACATCGCCCCAAAGGCAAATCCTGCCATTAAGCGTTGCCCAATCGGGCGAATCGCTACTACATTAACGACACTTGCCGCAGCCAAGCCGACAAAACTTAAAACGCCCACGCGGCTTACCACGCTTGCAGTGACTACTGCAACAAGGGTTACTACCAGCATACGCACGGCAGCCACAGGCACGCCCAAGGCTTTGGCTTGGCGTTCATCAAGGCTCATGATGGTTAAAGGTTTGACCAAAAACAACAAGATGACGGGCAAGATTAGGCTCATTAGCACAAAAAACTGGCTATTTTGCCAACTGGTTTGGGTTAAGTTACCGCTTTCCCATGCCATGACCCCCATAACCCTTTCTGAGAAAAAAATCATCAACAGTGAGGATATAGCAGAAAACAAAATATTGACCACCAAACCACCCAAAATGAGCACCACAGGATTCATACGACTGTTGGCAGCAATCGCAAACACCAAGCCCATACTCAGCAATGCCCCAACAAATGCCACCCAAAAGCTACCATACAAGCCAAAACTGGGAAAAAACAGCGTCACAATTAATAAAGCCAATTGTGCACCTGTCCCTACCGCAAGCGTACTATCTGAAGCAAGGGTATTTTTGACCAATTGCTGTAGCAAGACACTGACTACGCCCAGTAATCCCCCGGCAAATATCGCCACTAGCATAGTCGGCAAAATTTGTAACTGCGCCACCATTTGCGCTAAGGTTAGCGACTGTGAACGGGCAAATAATAACCCCAATGCATCATGCCAAGTGGTTTTAACAACCAAAGCCGTGGTCATTAAAACCAGCGACAATAAGCCACTAAAAAGCCAAAAGGCAGCGGTATTAAAGGGCTTGGTAACTCGCTGGTTATCTCGCTGGTTATGTTGTAGCCTAGTTTTATTACCCATGCGCCTTGCCCCCTAACCAATGAGCCTGATTTAATCGCTCGCCAAATACCACCATAGAAGACACACCGCCATACAGCCAAATCGGCGGTAATACTGCCATACAGCGACTATTTTTAGCCGTTGCGCCATAGCCTAGCCGCTGCCACAGCAAATTCTTGGCTAATTCTTGACGTAGCATAGGGCTAAACGGCTCAACCACTACCAAACAGGTATCGTCATCAAGTTTTGCCAAATCACCCAATGCCAGCGAATTAAATCCCCAAAGATTGCCTTTACCCATCTGATCTTCAAGGGTAATCAAATTTAACCCCATCACCTCAAATGTCGGTCGAAACAGGCTATTGTTGGTATAAATCCGCAAATTATTGCTATCGGCAAACTGCACCACCGCAATTTTTTTGATGTGGGGATACTTTTGGCGAAATGTCGCACCAAGCTCGCCAAGCTGTTTTTTTGACTGTGTTAAAAATTGCTGGGCGCGTTGCGGCTGATGAATAATTTCACCCAGCTGAAGTGTCGGTTCAGAATAGTCCTGCCAAGTCGCTATCGCGTTTTTTGACATAAAACTCACCGATTTATGGGGTGTGGTGCCGTAAGACGGTCTTAAATGGGCATAAAAATCATTATCAATAATCACCATATTTTCAGAGGCTGAGGTGAGTTGGGAAAGCCGTTCAAAGTTTGGGGTGAATCGCTCTCCAATATCGATAATATCGCTTGGCAGCGCGGGCGTACCCACCCACTCACGGTAGCTTTTGGTATCACCTGTGGCAATCGGTGGATAGCCTAGGGCGGTAAGTGTCGAAGCCACCGCCCAATCAGGGGTGATGACTTTGACGGTGTGAGCCTCTGCGGGCGGTGCTTCAAGCTTTAAAGCCCCCTGAGGCTGGCAAGCTGTCAAAAAAAACAAAACAATCAGCAAGCAAAAAGCTCTCATCACACCACCGCCACTTTATTACCGGTGACTGGGTGATTTAATAAATGCAAATTGATACCAAAAATCTGGTCAAGCACTTGCGGTTGCATGGTACTGGCGATATCACCCACATGACAAAGCTTGCCATTTTTTAACGCAATAAACTCATCGCAAAACTGTGCCGCAAGATTAATATCGTGAATAATAATCACAATCGCCTTGTTTTTCTGCCGTGCCAAATCACGAATGAGACGCAGTATTTCAACTTGATAGACGATATCGAGCGGGGCAAGTGGTTCATCAAGTAGCAAATAAGGCGTATCTTGGGCGATACACATGGCAAGCCATGCCCTAGCGCGCTCACCCCCTGACAGCGTCGCCACTGATTGCTCGGCAAACGGCGTGACTTGGGTCAGCGCCATTGCTTCGCGCACCCTAGTATGGTCTTGTGGCGTAGGCTTTTGTAGCCATTTTTGATAAGGGTATCGTCCTAACATCACCAGTTCGGCAACGGTAAATTGACTGGCATCAGGCAATTTTTGCGGTAAATAGGCGACTTGTTGTGCGAAGGTTTTTGGCGGTAAATCAAAGATTGATTTGTCAGCAAAATCCTGTAATAAAATCTGTCCGCTAGTGGGGGTGGTTTCCCCTGCCAAAGCTTTAATTAAGGTCGATTTGCCCGAACCGTTATGCCCAATTAAGGCATAGATTTTTCCCTTCTCAATGGTGACATTGATGTTGTGTAAGAGGGTTTTTTGTTGCCGTATGACGGTAAGCGATTGGGTGGTTAGCATGATTTGCCCAAGGTCAAAGTTTTAAAATAGCAAATCATAGCATTGATGATAATAATTATCATTAATTTTTATAAATAAGAATTAATATCATTTAAGATATTGATAACGATTCTCATTCACACTATAATACATCGATTTTAAGACTTTTCCTAAACATACAGCCCTATAACTATGCCTATCCAACGTCACGCTAACTATAGTCAAGCCCATTTCTCAAACAATATTGGCACCATATTCGATAAAAAGTCGGGCACGTTGGCACTGATTGGCGTATTAAGCTTACATGGTATCGTAGCGATTAGCTTGGCAAATATGGCAACGCCTGATATCAAACCGCCCAACGTCACGCCACCGTTAGAAATTAGCTTTATCGCGCCACCACCTGCGGCAGACAAGCCTAAAGAGATGGCGGTAACAGCCGAGCCAAAACCGATAAAACAACTACCTAAGCCCGTCGAAAAGCCAACAGAAAAGCCCATAGAAAAAGTGGAAGAAAAACCAAAAGAAAAGCCGATAGAAAAATCCATCAGCAAGCCTATTGAGAAAACAGTCGAAAAACCGATTGCTAAAAAACCTGTAGAACAACCGATTAAACCATCACCCGAACCGTCGAAACCAACCGAAAAAATTATCGTCAAGCCGCCACAAGTTGACCAAAACATTGTCATGGCAAGGCAACTTGCCCTCGCCAATGAGCGAGCCGAACAAGCGCAAAAACAACAATTTGAGCGCCAACAAGCACTTGCCAGACAACAAGACCTAGAACGACAGCAAGACTTACAAAGACAACAAGAATTAGAACGACAACAAGAATTGGAAAGACAGCAAGCCCTCGCACGGCAAAAGGCACTGGCTGATGACAAAGCTAGACAAGCCGATGAAGCTAGGGCGAAAGCCGAAAAGGCAAAACAACAACAAGCCGACAAGGATAAAGAAGCCGAGCAAGCGCAAAATAATGCACCTGTGAGCTTTTCGGCAGGGCAAGCAAGTTGGCGAAGGCAACCTAGCTTTAGCTGTCATAGTGAAGACCTGGAAAATGGTGCATTGACGGCGATGATTCGCTATACGGTGGACAAACAAGGCAATCCAACCAGCGTCACTTTAGCCAAATCGACCGGCAATGTCAGAGTCGATAGACAACTGTCTATGCAGGCTAAGAGCGGCAAATTTAACCCCTTTACCAAAAATGGCGTACCGGTGGTGGGTAGTGTCAATCTACCGGTTCGCTGTCAATAAAGATGATTGTTAAAAAAAACCGTTCTTCATAAAGCTTATCCCCGTACAAATTGCTTTAACCAATATCACTTGCCCAGTGTAAATATAAAAAACCCTCTAAATAAGCTATTTAGAGGGTTTTTCTTAGAGGTTTTTGCTAGATGATGAATTAATTGTATTCAATAACAAAATCTTCAGTGGCTACGCGTACTTTTGCCATAGGCGCAATCCAATCACGTGCTGGATCTGCAACACCCACGTACATGATTACGATACTTTTTAGCCCCAATTTCTCTAAACCTAATACCTCGTCAATCAGCTTAGGATCAAAGCCTTCGGCAGGGCAACTGTCTACTTTAAGCTCTGCTGCTTGAGCCAACGCAAGTCCCAAGCCAATGTAAGCTTGGCGAGCGATATGTTCAAAATTTTCGTCTGCGCTTTTTTTGGCCACACTTGCTTTGAGCATGGAAGTATAGCTATCAAAACGCCCTCTAGGTAAGCCACGCTCATCTGTGGTCATGTCATACACGGTATCAATTTTTTCGGCGCTATAATCCTGCCAACCTGCAAAAACAAGCACGTGAGAACATTCTTTCATGCAGTCAGGATTGAGCGCACCCGCCACTAGCTGCGCCTTGATGGCTTGGTTTTTGACCACAATAACTTTAAAGGGCTGCAATCCCGATGAGGTGGGCGCAAGTCGGGCGGCTTCGATGATTTTGTCGATATTTTCTTGACTCACGCTTTGGTTTGGGTCAAAGGCTTTGACGGCATGGCGCCATTGTAAATTTTCAATCAGTGACATGAAATATTCCTAATATAGTAGTGATAAAGTAATATAGTGATAAAGATTATTGCCCAAGTTTTTCAAGCTCGATGTTACCAATTTTGTCATTGGCTGTTAGAACGCTTGAAAGGCTTTCAACTTGCTCAACAAAACGGTGAATGTGCCCAATGTGCCCAAATGGGTCTTTGACATTTGAGCACGCTGCTTGCAATGGAAATTATGTTAAATTGATTATGCCACTACTTGGGTATGCAGGCGTACGTCGACATTGCCACGCACGGCATTGGAATACGGGCAGACTTTGTCCGTCGTTTCAACCAAGGCTTTTGCTTGCTCTTCGCTGACGCCGCTAAGTTCAATATACAAATCGATGTCAAGCGCATAACCGCCTTGGGTATTCATGCCCAGTCCCACAACCGCTGAGGTTTTTGAGCTGACGCCTTCTAGCTTCATACGCTGTGCCACATGAGTCAACGCATTGTCAAAACACGCGGCATAGCCCATGGCAAATAATTTTTCTGGGTTGACGCCTGTGCTATTTTGCTCAGGGGATTGTAAATCAAAGCCCAGTGAACCATCTTCTAGTGCAACGTGACCTGAGCGGCCACCGGTTGAGATCGCGGTTGGAGTTTTATAAAAAATTTTCATAAGCGTACCTTTTTTGAATGCTTAACTTGCGTGAATGAATAAAAAAAATCGGCGATAGGCGTTATAACATTCGCCACAGGATTTAGATTTTAATATTTAAGTTTTGAAAAATTATATTTTACACAATATAATTTTGGGTGCCTAGACAAGGTAATCAAATTCTCACACGCTGCATACAAACTAATAACAAATGACTAAAAATGCTAAATATAACGATACCCTAACAAGACGCATGATAATAGATAAGACGTAGGCAAATAGCGCTTAATAATGAAAATTTGTTTAAGGATTTTTGGGAGATATATTGTGGGTACACACCTCTGTATGAGTTGGGCAGAGTTTTTGCGCCACTCGTTGTAGCAGCTCTATCGCTTCGTCATCTAACTGCATGGCAGCCAACATAGCACTAGGAATGGTAGCGGCTTGGGTTTTTAGGGCATCCCCTTTGGCAGTGAGCGATATTTGTACCACCCGTTCGTCTTGGGTGGCACGCTCACGATGCACAAAGCCCTTGGCTTCAAGTCTTTTGAGTAAAGGGGTCAGGGTGCCGGTATCAAGGTCTAAAAAATCACCCAATGTGCCGACAGTTTGTGGACTTTTTTCCCATAGCACCAGCATGACAAGGTACTGTGGATAGGTCAAATCCAAGGCTTTTAGCAGGGGACGATAGTGGTTAGTGATACTTTTTGACAGTGAATAAATGGGAAAACATAATTGGTTACTAAGTTTGAGGGCATCAAGGCTCATCGTATTTTTTGGGACTCTAGAGATGAAAGGGTCATTGACCACTATAGGAAAAAACGCATCTTTGTGCAATCATTAACCACAATTAGCGGTTTGTACGGTCAAGCAGTTGATAGCCGATAGTGCATAATGTGACAAAGATAGCGGGTTAAATGACGGCATTTGTTTTTAAATTCATAATCTTGCATAATGGGTTTGGTATAGTAAAAATCAAGGTGAGGATATGCAAATTGAGCCTTGGCACTGGCTGATTTTGGGGCTAGTGCTGATTATTCTTGAACTATTCTTGACCAGTTTTGTGAGTTTATCGATTGGTGTGGCGGCGATTGTGGTGGCCGTTTTGTCATGGCTATTACCCTTTAGCTGGTTTTTTTGGCTGATGGTATGGCTGATACTGTCGGTGATTTTTACTATCATTGGTTTTAAATTTATCAAGCCGTATATGCAAAATCGTACCACAGCAGGATTGGGTTCGGGGGTTATCATCGGGGAAACAGGCATGATTGTTCAAAGTCCGCAAGCAGATAAATTGGGCAAGATTCGTTTTAGTGTGCCAATTTTTGGGGCGGATGAATGGGTGTGTCGTAGCTACCAAAGCGCACCGCTGGCAGTTGGCGATAGAGCCATTGTGGTGGATGTCATCGGAAATGAGTTGCTTGTAGAGGCCACCAAGCATCAATAAGCATTAGTAAGCATCAATAAAGGAATTGTCATGGAAGCGTTGAGCGGTATTGGTATTTTTTTGGTCGCCTTTGTGCTATTTACCCTGTATAAAGGGGTAAAAATCGTACCACAAGGGTTTAAATGGATTGTACAGCGTTTGGGAAAATACCATCAGACCTTAGAGCCTGGGTTGAATTTTATCATTCCTTATGTCGATAACGTGGCATATAAAGTAACCACCAAAGACATAGTGCTAGATATTCCATCGCAAGAGGTAATCACCCGTGATAACGTCGTGATTATCGCCAATGCAGTGGCGTATATCAATATCGTGCATCCAGAGCGCGCCGTATATGGTATTGAGAATTACGAGCAAGGTATTCGTAATTTGGTACAAACTTCACTGCGTTCTATCATTGGTGACATGGATTTTGACAGTGCGTTATCATCGCGTGACCAAATCAAAGCCGCGCTAAAAATGTCAATTTCTGATGATATTGCCGATTGGGGAATTACTCTAAAAACCGTGGAAATCCAAGATATTAGCCCATCACCTACCATGCAAATGGCGATGGAAGAACAGGCAGCTGCGGAGCGGCAACGCCGTGCTACAGTGACCAAAGCGGATGGGCAACGCCAAGCGGCGATTGCAGAAGCTGATGGACGTCTTGAGGCTTCACGGCGTGATGCCGAAGCGCAAGTGGTGCTGGCGCGAGGCAGTGAGCAATCAATTCGCTTGATTAGTGAAGCGGTGGGTGAGCGCGAGATTCCGCTGCTATATCTACTAGGTGAGCAGTACATCAAAGCCATGACTGATATGTCAAAATCACCGAATGCCAAAACCGTGGTGCTGCCTGCTGATATCTTAAACACAGTACGCGGTATGATGGGGGAAGTGGGCGATAAAATCCACCGTCCTTAAATTTGGCATCACTACCTGCTGATTAAAACGCTGACTAAAACCGCATCACCTTGCGGTTTTTTATTCGCCAAAATTGGGTAATCATGAAATTTTAGGATATACAATATGCGTGAAATGAAAAATTTACTATTGGTATTACATACTCCATCAGATAATACCCAGCGATTAGCAGAAGTTGCAAAATCCGCCACACAGCTAGCGGATATTGATAACGTCACTGTGATTGTTAAAACACCTTTACAAACCCAAGTAGAAGATGTGTTAAAAGCGGATGCCATTATCATTGGCACGACCGAAAATTTCGGTTATATGGCGGGGCTGACCAAGGATTTTTTTGAGCGAATTTATTACCCTGTGCTTGAGCAAAAACAAGGACTGCCTGTGGCGTGTTATATCCGTGCTGGGCTCGACGGTACAGGTAGCAAGCGCGCGGTAGAGAGTATCGTCACGGGGTTGCGTTGGCGCTGGATACAACCGCCTTTAGTATTAAAAGGTGAATGGTCAAGCACATTTGATGAGCAAGTCGCTGAGCTTACCATGGCAGTCTGTGCGGGTTTATCATTGAATATTTTATAACCGCTTTAACATGATTTCCGAGTAAATTACTCAAGTTTTTTTCCGCGTGATTATCAAATTTGTTATAATATCAACAATTTCACATTGTATGACACGCTGTAAGGATAGTTATGACCCGTAAGCCTGAACTTTTATGCCCTGCTGGCACTTTTCGTAATATGCAATATGCATTTGCCTATGGCGCAGATGCCGTCTATGCGGGACAAGCACGCTATAGCTTGCGGGTGCGCAATAATGATTTTGACGAAGAAAATCTTGCCAAAGGGATCGCCTACGCCCATTCACTCGGCAAGCAGTTTTATGTCGTGGTCAATATCCAAGCGCATAATGCCAAGCTTAAAACCTTTATCGAAGACATCCGCCCTGTGATCGAAATGAAACCCGATGCGCTGATTATGTCAGATGCTGGAATGATTATGATGGTGCGTGAAGCCTTTCCAGAGCAAGTGATTCACCTATCGGTGCAGGCGAACGCGGTAAACTGGGCAACGGTCAAGTTTTGGAAACAAATGGGTGTCAGCCGCGTGATTTTGAGTCGCGAGTTGTCACTCAAAGAAATCGAGCAAATCATCGCTGAAGTACCGGATATGGAAATTGAGGTATTTGTGCATGGGGCACTTTGTATGGCTTATTCGGGTCGTTGCTTGCTGTCTGGGTATATCAATAAACGCGATGCCAACCAAGGCACTTGTACCAATGCCTGTCGCTGGTCATACAACACCTATAAAGCAGAAGAAAACGAAACGGGCGATATCGTGCCTACACAGCCTACCACGCAGCCTGTTGCCCAAGCTATCAATAGCCCAGAGGTTTTTGTGCCTACTCAAACCACGCAAGAAGATGCTATTCAAACTGTCAATCTAAATGGTGATGTGGTGATGGGCGATGACTATGTACAGCAGCCATCGGATGAAGTGGTACTGATTGAAGAACAAGGTCGACCAGGCGAATTGATGGCGATGTTTGAAGATGAACATGGCACTTATATTATGAATTCTAAAGACTTACGCGCCGTCGAGTTAGTCCCTGAGCTGACCCATATGGGGGTGCACTCACTCAAAATCGAAGGCCGTACCAAGTCGCATTATTATGTGGCGCGCACCGCGCAAGTGTACCGCCAAGCGATTGATGATGCCGCCGCTGGCAAACCATTTGATACAGGTTTAATCACCGCACTCGATGGGCTAGCCAATCGCGGCTATACCGAAGGCTTTTTACGTCGCCACGTGCATAGTGATTACCAAAACTATGAATATGGGTCATCAAAAACCGATCATCAGCAGTTTGTTGCCGAGATTAGCGACATTACCCCAACACGCTTAACCTTGGTAATTAAGAACAAATTGATGGTGGGTGATACCATCGAAATCATGACGCCACAGGGTAATTTGAGCTACCCACTCAAAGAAATGTGGAATAAACAAGGTGAGCCGATTGATGGCGCTTTAGGCTCTGGCTGGGTGTGTCAAATCGCCAATCCGTTTAAAGAGATGCAAGATGACGTGTTGCAATTTGCATTAATCATGAAAAGCGTCAGTGAGCCGATTTTTACCTAAGGTGGTCTTGTTGCGGTATCAGGCATTAGGTTAAGGAATTTTTGTGGTTCACTCATACCAGCAAAACAAATCAGACACCATTTCAACGATTGTTGAAGCGGTGAATATGGAAGCATTGCAGGATGCCCTAGAACATCGCCGTAATGTGTTTATCCAAGGATATTTATCACAGGATTTTAAAGCCATTGAGACGACTTTGGCGGACAACTTTCGGTTCGTTAACGGTAAAGCAATTCACACTCGCGACAGCTGGCATGAGATTTTACAAAATTTATGGCAATCTCGAGACTGGCAGTCTCAACCGCTATTGCCTGACCGTGTTCGCTATCACTTTTTCTCACTCACCGAATGTATGATCACTTTGTATTATAAGCATGAACCGCTGGTAAATGTCATGCAGGAGTTGTGGATGCAAGATGACAGTGTATGGTATATGAGGTATGGCGCCTAAGTGCGGTGTCAATCGTTCATCGCTAAAGGTGTTAATTGCTAAAGGTAAAAACAGACTACAAGACATGGCACTAAAAATCACTTCCGACTGTATCAATTGCGACATTTGTGAGCCTGAATGCCCAAATGAAGCCATTAGCTACGACAATAAAGTACAAAAAACCTACGTCATCAATCCTGACTTGTGTACCGAGTGCATCGGGTTCTATGATGAGCCAACCTGCGATAAGGTCTGTCCGATTGATTGCATCATTAAAGATGATGAACGCCCTGAATCGCCCGAACAGCTACTTGCAAAATATAAGCAAATTTGGCAAAAATAATACTAACAAAAAGTTGCGGTAAATGTTGCCAAAACATTTTACTATAAGTTAATCAATTTTTTTTGAAGTGATTACTGGCATTTTTTATCAAAAACAACTTTCAAAGTGACATTTAAATAAAGTGACATTCATGGTTAAAAAAAATAACAAACCGACTGACCCTCAAGCACAACAATCGAAGCGCTCAGCACAGCCTCGCAAACAAAAAAACAAAGCTAAAAAGCGTCACGTTGTCACGAAACTCATTGGTGTCGGTGTGACAGCCACAGCGGCAACGGGCGTAACTGCTGTCCTAGGCAGTTATGGTGCATGGCAATATGCCAAGCAGCAATATAAAGCGCGCCGTTTGTATACCCCTGCATTTAGTGGGGTTGTGACCAATCAGCATTTTAAAGGTAAGGTGCACAAGGTTGGTGAGTATTTGACCTTTGTCACCGATGGCGCTACCTATGCGCTCAATGACCCGTTACTGCGTATCCAATCACTGTATCAGTCCAATAAAACACCTACTGACAATCAAGCCAGTCATCAAACTAAGCTTATGGATCAGGTGCATTGTGATGACGTCACCATTGTTGCTGAACTTAGTGAAAAAGGACATTATGGCTATTTAGGGCATTTGGACTATCAGTTAACCGTGGTCGACACCGCGGACGATGCCATGAATTTTTAATGGCGTTTTTTAATACAGTATAGTATCGCATTCGTGACATACGAATGATTGTAACCACCCAAGTTGAACCATCATCAAAGGAGCTGAAGATGACAACAAAATTTATCCCAAAACCCTATCGTATCGAGCGCAATGACTGCCAAGCCATGCTGATTGATATACAAGAAAAACTTGCGCCCCATATTGCCGAACATCGAAAATTACTCAAGAAAACAGCGATTTTGATTCAAGGTCTACAAGCGCTTAATGTGCCTATTATGGTTAATGAGCAATATCCCAAAGGACTGGGGTCTACCTTACCAGAGTTGACGCAGTTACTATCTGAAAAAAATACGCCAGTGTTTGAAAAAACAACCTTTAGTGCCTGTGATACGCCAACCTCTTGGCATCATATCGCCCAGCAAAATCGCAACAATGTGATTTTATTTGGCACAGAAACCCATGTCTGTGTCATGCAGACGGCGTTAGATCTACTCGATAACGGTATGCAGCCTATCATTATCACCGATGCGGTAGGCTCGCGAGACCTGTATGACCGTAAAATTGCGATTCGTCGTATGCGCCGCGCCGGTGCGGTCGTCACCACCACCGAAGCGATTTTATTTGAGCTGTGTCGTAGCTCAGAAGACCCCGCGTTTAAAACGATTTCAGCGCTAGTCAAGTGAATACAACTCAGACCATGCAGGATTAAGAGGTATTTGATGCAACCACTTATTGATTATCTGTTGGCATTGGATGCCTTAAAATCAGTTAACCGCCGCAACTATACCACCCAACTGTCTGAAAACACGCCACGCCGTCTTGAAAATTCTGCCGAGCATTCATGGCATTTGGCGATGGCGTGTTGGGCAGTCGCGCAGCATTTCAAACTGGATGTCAATCATGAAAAACTGCTCAAACTGGCACTGGTTCATGATTTGGGCGAAATTGAGGCGGGTGACACATTCTTATACGCTGATAAACGCTCGCAGGCGCATGTTGATGAGCGCATTGGTGTAGAAAAATTGGCAGCGATGATGGGCAACCCCGTTCCAGAATTGTTAACGCTGTGGGATGAGCAAGAAACAGGTCATAGTGCTGAAAGCAAACTGCTTAAAGTAGTGGATAGGCTATTGCCCTTTATGCTCAATATGGTGACAGATGGCGGTGCGTGGACAGACCATCAGGTCAAGCGCTCCCAAGTCCAAGCCGCCCAAGCATTTATCAGACAGGATTTTCCCGAGATTCACGACTGGATAACCGAGCAAATTGCCATTGCGGTACAACAGGGTTGGTTGATTGAAGATTAAATGCTGCAGGGGGTCATATGATTAAAAAATTAGCGATTGCTTTAGGATTGGCTTTAAGTCTTATGGGTATTACCCATGCAGAAGTTTACAAGCTAGACCCAAAATCAACCCAATGCTATCTTTTTAGCCACGATAAATTACAGCAAAAACTCGCTTGCAATATGACAGCCACCGCTGCTACGGGCAAAGTTTGGTGGACGAAGCGAAATTTTAAGCTAGCCAATGGCAAAACTATCAAAACATTTGCCAAAGACACCCAGCGTAAATACCTATCCAAAACCGATAAAATTTTGATGCCTTTTACTTCAGAGCTAGACAGGGGTGATGACCAAATTAGCATTGCCACCATTAACAATCAACCTGCAATTCGTCAAAACCGCTTGCTAAAAAATTACCGTGTGATGAATTGGGAAGAATTTTGGGGCAATCATACTGAATTATTGCCTAATCAAATGACAGACAGGTTGGCGTGTTTACAATTAGAGAATAAGTCCTTCGAGATTTGCACGCCTTACAACCACAATGATTTTCGTACTGATTAAACCAAATAAAAAACTAAGCCAAATAAAAAACGTGCGACATAGGCACGTTTTTTAACTCACTATTTTTAAAATCACTAACAGTTAAACAATCTCTGGCGATTGGTTATTATCAATCACTGCCTCATTGACTGTGACGGTTTTGCCGGGTGTCATTGAAGGCAGTTCATACATGGTATCGAGCAGGGCGTTTTCAATAATGGAGCGTAACCCACGCGCGCCGGTACGACGCTTTAGCGCTTGTTTGGCAATCGCCACCAGCGCATCATCGGTAAACGA
This sequence comes from Faucicola osloensis, assembly GCA_016888885.1. GTDB lineage: Bacteria > Pseudomonadota > Gammaproteobacteria > Pseudomonadales > Moraxellaceae > Faucicola. The sequence continues at coordinate 1,471,866 of CP069437.1, read as the reverse complement.
TAACTTCGCATTTTCCATCTCAAACAAGTATTCGTATTGTTTGACCAGCGCATTTTTTGGCTCGGTTAAGATTTGTACCAATGCTTCTTCATCCAGTTCTTCGAGTGTCGCCACCACAGGCAGACGACCAATTAACTCTGGAATTAGACCAAATTTAATCAAATCTTCTGGCTCGACTTGCTTGAACAATTCACCGGTTTTTTTGCCGCTATCTTTGGCTTTTACCTCAGCGTTAAAACCGATACCGGTTTTTTCGGTACGCTGTTGAATGACATTGTCGAGACCGGCAAACGCACCGCCACAAATCACCAAGATATTACTGGTATCCACCTGAATCATCTCTTGGTTTGGGTGCTTACGACCGCCTTGCGGTGGAATATTGGCAACCGTACCTTCAATCAGTTTTAACAGCGCTTGCTGTACGCCTTCACCCGACACATCACGGGTAATCGAAGGGTTTTCGCTTTTACGGCTGATTTTATCAATTTCATCGATATAGATAATGCCTTTTTGCGCTCTCTCGACATCAAACTCTGCCGCTTGTAACAGTTTTTGTACGATGTTTTCCACGTCTTCACCGACATAACCCGCTTCGGTCAAGGTAGTGGCATCGGCGAGCGCAAATGGGACATCAAGTAGGCGGGCAAGGGTCTGCGCCAGTAAGGTTTTGCCAGAGCCCGTTGGACCAATCAGCAAAATATTACTTTTTGATAGCTCAACCATGGCATCTTCAGCGCCAAGTGTCGTCAATGTTTTATCTTCACGCAGTTTTTCGCTGACCTTTAAGCGTTTATAGTGGTTATAAACCGCTACCGCCAAAGTTTTTTTGGCTTTATCTTGACCGATGACATACTCATCTAAGTGGCTGCGGATTTCTTTGGGCGTTGGCAATTTGCGCGCTGCCCAGTTTTCACGCTCATTGGTATCACTATCATCACTGCCCGATGACTTGGATTCGGCGATTAAATCATCGCACAGTTCAATACACTCATTACAGATATTGGCGTCTTGACCTGCAATTAGCTTTTTGACTTCATGTTTGGCTTTACCACAAAACGAGCAGTGTGGCTCAATGTCATTTTTTGACATAAAAAAACGCTCCTAAAATTATGCTTGTGTTAATTGCTTTGTGATTGTGTAACCTATTAAGCAATACTTGGACGTTTTTCTAATACTTCATCAATCAGACCGTATTCTTTGGCTTCTTGGGCATCTAGCCAATAGTCACGCTCTACATCACGGGCGATTTTCTCAAGTGGCTGACCGGTACGTTCTGCCAAGATTTTATTCAAGCGTTCACGGATTTTTAGGATTTCACGCGCATTGATTTCAATATCGGTCGCTTGACCTTGTGCCCCACCTGATGGTTGGTGAATCATCACACGCGCATTGGCTAAGGAATAGCGTTTACCTTTTTCACCCGCTGCCAGTAAGAATGAACCCATGCTATAAGCACCGCCCATACAAATCGTTGACACTTGTGGCTGGATAAAGTTCATGGTGTCAAAAACCGCAAGACCCGCACTCACAGAGCCACCTGGTGAATTAATGTATAAGTGAATGTCTTTTTCTGGATTTTCCGCTTCTAGGAATAACAACTGGGCGACAATTAAATTCGCCATGTGGTCTTCAACTTGACCGGCTAAGAACACCACACGCTCACGCAATAAGCGAGAATAGATGTCAAATGAGCGCTCACCGCGAGCCGATTGCTCGACCACCATAGGTACTAAAGCACTTTGTGGTGACAACAGGTCACGGGTTACGGTATTTTGAATTTGACTCGTCGCGAAAGGCGAGTCCAAGAATTTTTCTAACATGTTATTGTCCTTTTTAAATATGCAAAAGCCCTTATCGTTTATAAGGGCAATTGGCATAAAAACAAGTTACTAAGCTGACTAAAAATCCATTCTTAAATGCCTAAGCTTAAATATCTAAGCTTAAATGCCTAAGAATGGATTAAGCCAATTATTACATCATCGCTTGTTATTGTTGGCTAGCCAGTAAGTCTTGGTAAGATACTTCAGTATCCGTTACTTTACCTTGAGACAAGATATGATCGACCACTTGGTCTTCTAACACCACTGCTTCGATGTTGGCACGTTCTTGCGCATTGTTGGTGTAATAGTCGATAACTTCGTTTGGATCTTCGTAGTTTTCTGCCATTTCGTTGATGTATTGGGTCACACGTTCTTGGTCAACTTCAAGTTTGTTTGACTCAATCAGGCTCGATACAATGATGCCAAGGCGGGCAGCGCGCAGGGCTTGCTCTTTAAATAATTCGTTTGGTAGCATATCTTTGTTAAAAGTTTTAGGATCTGCACCAAATTGCTGGGCAAAACGGTTTAACATCATGCTGCGTTGGCGATCGATTTCTTGCTCAAGCATCGATGCAGGTACATCGATTTCATTTTTTTCAAGTAGGGCGTTAAATGCCGCTTCTTTCACTTGGTTACGGGCAGCGCTTTTTACTTCACGCTCCATGTTTTTACGCACGTCTGCTTTAAGTTTGTCTAAGCCGCCTTCTGTTACCCCAAATGCTTCAAGGAACTCGTCGTTTAATTCTGGTAATTGTGATTGCTCAACTGATTTGACGTTGATTTTAAACTGTGCTTGTTTGCCTTGTAGGTTTTCGGCTGGGTAATCTTCTGGGAACGTCACGTCGATGGTTTTTTCTTCACCTGCTTTCATGCCTTTGATACCATCTTCAAAACCTGGAATCATACGACCACTGCCTAATACTAGGCTAAAGTCTTGTGCGCTACCGCCTTCAAATTTTTCACCGTCGATTGAACCTTCAAAGTCAAACTTAACTTGGTCGCCTTCGGCTGCGGCATCATCTTTGGCAACGTAAGTTTGGCGTTGTTTTTGTAGGTTTTCAATCATGGTGTCAACATCTGCGTCGCTCACGTTGGCAACTTGACGCTCAACTTCGATGTCTGATAACCCTTGCACTTCTACTTCTGGAAATACTTCAACCGTTGCTTGATACACCAAAAAGTCGTTTTCAAGTTTCACGTCATCAATGTTTGGCATACCCACAGCGCGGATGTTTTCTTGACGAATCGCATCAAATACGGTATCGCGAATCACGTCATTGATGACTTCTTGTTGGATACCTGCGCCATATTGGGCGCGAATGTGTGATACGGGCACTTTACCTTTACGAAAACCGTCGATTTTAGCGGTTTTTGCCACTTGGTTGATGCGTTTTTCCACGCGACCTTGAATGGTTGACACAGGTACTTTAACCGTGATTTGGGTTTCAAGGTTTGATTTTTTGTTGGTAGTTACTTCTAAGTTAGTAACTGTTGAATCTGACACATTTGAATTTGACATAACAAAACCTTCCATAAAATATCAAAAAAGAGCAGCGCGAGTACCACTCATAACGGTAAATAGCGATAAGTTATCAGGCTTTTAAGGGGATTGAAAAAAGCCTATAAAATACGCAATCCAAAATCTGTTGGTTAACGCATGCTAAAAGGCAAAAATTAACCGAAAGTGGTATAGTATAAATTAATCATCTAGTAAAGTAAAAAAATTGTTGCTGTAAAATCTCTGTATCCACTATCTTAGCAGTCACACCTTGTCTATCTGCAAGTGATAGGCGAGAGTTGAACATCTTTACTTTATCAATTGCATTTTTACTTAATCAATTGCATTAGCAGTTGCTGCATCGCTTGCCCGCGATGACTGATGCGGTTTTTATCGCTCTTTTGCATCTCGGCAGCGCTTTTTTGTACGCTTGGTACCCAAAATAGCGGGTCATAACCAAAACCAAGCTCACCTTGCGGGGCGGGCAAGATTTCACCTTGCCAAATTCCTTGGGCAATGATGGGTAGCGGGTCTTCGGCATGGCGCACCAAGGCAAGCACGCAAACAAACTGCCCGATAATCGGCTCAGTCGTGTGTCTGTGCGGTTCAAGAAGCCGCAATAATTTTTGGTTATTGGCTAAGTCTTTATGCTCGCTAAAGCTGGCTTCATCTTGGGCAAAACGCGCAGAATAAATTCCGGGTTGACCGCCTAGTATGGGTACACATAAACCCGAATCATCCGCAATCGCAGGTAAGCTGCTAATACGGCTGGCATGACGGGCTTTAATCAGCGCGTTTTCAATAAAGCTAAGCCCATCTTCGACCGCATCCTCGATGCCCAATTGCCCTTGTGGGGTGACGGTTATTTCAAGATTGGCTTGTTCAAATAATTGCTTAAATTCCGCGAGTTTGCCTTGGTTATTACTGGCGAGGACTAACTGGCGGGTAGGAAATAGTTGATTGGGGATAGAAACTGACATACAGACCCACTGTGTGTATTTTGCATAAAAAACTTAACCTTATCATAGCATAGTTAACAGTGGCTCGCGCTGCAAATACTCATATTGCAAAAGCCTTATACCAAACCAATACAGTTTTTTTTGAGTAATTTGCTATCATCAAATAGCAAGTAACGGGTTAAAAATCAGCTTATTAGCATACACTCATTGATTTTTATCCCACAACATAATAAATCCCCACTATAGAAACGGTTAAATTTTGCCAATTTTTATGGCAAAATAACCCATGTGTTATGAGGATATTATCAGGGCTAATGATAGCAAGGTTAATAAACAAAGCTCACGATAGTAAAGTTAGTGAGTGGTTTTAACCCTTGATGAAGCTTGATGAAGTATAGCTAAATAACATAAACTAAATCACATAAACCCAGCCAACTTGCCATTTTAGATATGGTTTTGATATCTGCGCTTTGAATACAAAGCTTTTATCACAAAAATGGCATGTGGTCACTTTTATCATAAAGTCATCACAACAATAGCGAAGGAAAAAGGAAAATAACATGTCACAAATTACATTACCAGATTTACCATATGCCAAAAATGCGCTTGAGCCACATATCAGTGCAGAAACCCTAGAATTTCACCATGACAAACACCATGCAGCGTATGTCAACAAACTAAATGAGCTACTACCAGGTTCAGGGCTTGAAGGTAAAGAGCTTGATGAAATCATCAAAGCCACCGCAGGTGATAGTAGCAAAGCCACCATCTTTAACCAAGCGGCACAGGTTTGGAACCATACTTTCTACTGGAACTGCCTAACTGCCAATGGTGGTGGTGAACCAACAGGCGATCTAAAAGCCAAAATCGAAGAAGCGTTTGGTTCGTATGCAAAATTCCGTGAAGAATTCAAAAACGCGGCTGTAAGCCAATTTGGTTCAGGTTGGGCGTGGTTAGTGGCTGACAGCGTTGGTGGTCAATTATCAATCATTAAGACTGCAAACGCAGACACCCCGTTAGCGCATAACCAAGTTGCAGTATTGACATGTGACGTGTGGGAACATGCTTACTACATCGATTATCGTAATCGTCGTCCAGACTACGTTGACACTTTCCTAGACAAACTGGTCAACTGGGATTATGCAAACGCCAAGTACAAAGGTCAAGAAGCTGGCGTAGAAAAATAATCGCCTATTTTTGCTTCTTTAAGTCCTTTAATCGTTTAAAAAAAGCCGAATTAGTTTCGGCTTTTTTTATTTGCACATTTGTGGTAACGATAAAGCTGTGTTAAGAAACCTGTACAGGAATCACGTTGGCAGTGTCTTTGACAATATTACCTTCATCAAGGTAAACCAAACGTGGATGGTGGTTATCGGCTTCTTTCTCATCCATTTGCGCGTAGGCGGCGATAATCACTACATCGCCCAAATCCGCCATGTGAGCGGCTGCGCCGTTGAGCGAAATCATTTTTGAGCCCGCTTCTGCCCGAATCGCATAGGTGCGAAAACGTTTACCGTTGTTGACATTGTAAATGTCGATTGATTCGTTCTCACGGATGCCCGCCAAGTCGAGTAACTCGCTATCAATGCCACATGAACCTTCGTAGTGAAGCTCACAATGGGTCACACGTGCGCGGTGAAGTTTGGCTTTTAATAAGGTTAATAACATGATCGTTCCTTACCTTGTCAGGTCAACGCAATGCGCGTCATTGTGGTAAAAGTGAGCAGGCTAGTCATGAGAGGCTATTAACCAACTCGATAAAAGTTAAGCATGATTGAAATATCAGGTGAAAAATTCATCCATCTTGCAATCAATATATGGAAGGAAAATAAAAGTTCAAGGATAGACCCTAAGATTTATCAATCTTGTCCTTTGGTTAACGTTAGGGATTAGGTAGTTTAAAGCTATTGATGGCTTGCTGGGCTTTGGCTAAGTCACCTGTCACCAAATCGGGCAGGGTACGCATGGCAGCATCTAGCATACTGTCAAATGCGATTTGCTCATCAGCGGTCGGTTTGCCAAGCACATAGCCCGATACCTTGGACTTATGTCCGGGATGACCAATCCCCAAACGTAAACGGTGAAAATCCGCGCCGATATGCGGCACGATATCACGCAGTCCATTATGACCGCCATGACCACCGCCTGTTTTTAAGCGCATACGACCCACATCAAGGTCAAGCTCATCATGAACAATCAGTAGTTCGTCATTGTGGATGCCATAAAAATTCACCATCGGCACCACCGCTTCGCCTGATTTATTCATAAAAGTATGCGGTAACAATAAGCGTATATCCATGCCATACACTAAGCCACGCCCAACCAAACCATGAAATTTTTTATCCAACGTCATGGTAATGTTAAACGTCTCGCTTATACGCTCCACAAACCAAAAGCCAGCATTATGCCGTGTTTGGGCATACTGCTGACCTGGGTTGCCAAGTCCGACAATCAGTTTCAGTTTTGACACGCTGATTATTCCAACTTAAGCGGCAGATGATAAAGGATTATTCATCATCAGATTTTGGGGCATCATGGGTGTCATCTTGTGCTTGAAGCTTACGTGCTTCTTCGTCACCTTCAGGATCACGAGTACCGGCAGCTTCTTCATTTGCTTCTGGCTCGATTGGCTCTTCAACTTCCACCGTTGGCGCTTGCATAGTAGCCACGGTACGGTTAAACGGTTCAGTCACTTCAAGCTCACGAATGGCAACGCCTTCAGGCAACTGGATATCTAACAAGTGAATCGAATCACCGACGTTCATGCCAGATACATCGACTGTCAAGTATTCTGGGATTTTTGAAGGAATGGCAGTGATTTCAAGTTCAGTGGCATTCGATACAAAGATACCGCCTGCTTTATGACCCGGTGCATCTTCAGCGCCTACATAGTGTACAGGAACAGTGATGTGCATCGCTTGACCACGGACGATACGTTGGAAGTCAGCATGCATTGGGGTGTTTTTGGCTGGATGACGTTGTAGTGCTTTAATCACCACTTCTTCCGTACCTTGACCTTCTACGTTGATGGTCAAAATGTGAGAGAAGAAACTTTCTGTTTCAAGTGATTTAATCAATTCATTGTAACGGATGGCAATAGAGGCTGGCTCTTTGTCTGCACCGTATACGATTGCTGGTACTAGGTTTTGTTTACGAAGGCGGCGGCTCGCACCTTTACCTTGTAACTCATCGCCACGTACGACAGCGTTTAATTCAAAAGTTTGGTTACTCATGGGAGTTTCCTTGGGTTAGGCTAGTCATGAGTGCCTTGTCAGTATGACTTGGCTTTTTGCCTTTACTTACAAAGCTCTGCTTATAAAGATTAGCAAGTGACTAGCGAGTGAAAAAAAGCATAAATTTGCGACCAATTTATGCGTTATGCGCCACTTTTTTAAAAAATGGCAAAACTTTAACAATTATTTTGCAAATAGCAAGTTAACAATAGCAACATGGACGAAACCAATAAGCCCGCATCTTACATGCTGGCTAACACTGCTTAAAATCACCTACATAATGTCAAACATCGCACTCAATGATTCTTCATTGTTGATACGACGTAGCGCTTCAGCCAGCATAGGCGCAATGGTCACTTGGCGAATTTTGCCTGTGTTTTTTGCGGCATCTGACAGTGGGATAGTATCGGTTACGACAAGTTCATCAAGTACTGACGCTGCAATTGTTTGGATGGCTTTACCTGACAATACGGGGTGGGTGATATAACCCACCACACGGCGCGCGCCACGTTCTTTTAATGCGGCAGCGGCTTTGCACAGGGTACCTGCGGTATCTACCATATCATCGATAATCACGCAATCGCGATCTTTAACATCACCGATGATATGCATTACTTCTGATTCATTAGCTTTGGCGCGGCGTTTGTCGATAATGGCCATGTCGGCATCGCCTAACTGTTTTGCCATTGCACGGGCACGCACCACACCGCCCACGTCAGGGGATACCACCATCAAGTTATCGTATTTTTGCTCACGCAAATCTTTAAATAAAACCGGCGTACCGTAAATATTGTCTACAGGGATATCAAAAAAACCTTGAATCTGGTCTGAGTGCAAATCCACCGTAACGACACGGTCAATGCTCACGATATTGAGCATATCAGCGACCACTTTTGCTGAGATAGGGACACGCGCTGAGCGAGGACGACGGTCTTGACGGGCATAACCAAAATAGGGCATCACTGCCGTAATGCGACCTGCACTGGCACGGCGCAAGGCATCTGCCATTACCATGATTTCCATCAAATTGTCATTGGTCGGTGAGCAAGTTGATTGTAGGATAAACACATCTTTACCACGTACATTTTCTTGGATTTCAACCGCGACTTCACCATCCGAAAAACGCGTCACATCGGCACGTCCTAGCGGAATATGTAAGTGATTGGTGACATTTTTTGCCAATTCTGGATGGGCATTTCCGGTAAAAATTGCCAAATAAGGCATATACAAGTCCTATTTTTCTAGACCAATGACGGTTTCATCAAACAAAAAAACTCATCAACTAACTGTTACAATTAGGATGAGAAAAACGTCATTACGTCAACTACTAAAAATGGGTTAGTAAAGAAAATGGCAGGGGTAGCTGGACTCGAACCAACGAATGCCAGGATCAAAACCTGGTGCCTTACCAACTTGGCGATACCCCTGTGACGGTGCGAACTATACCGATTTTAGGCGATTTTGTCAATGTAAAATGTCTTGCACAGCGCAGATTTTATGACAAAATTTTTACTACGTGATGCACAACAAAATCTGTACATCTTTGAATATGGCAGGGGTAGCTGGACTCGAACCAACGGATGCCAGGATCAAAACCTGGTGCCTTACCAACTTGGCGATACCCCTATATTGGAAGCGATATTTTAACCAAAAAACGTAAAATTGCAAGCTTTTTTTGGGCATGAACACCAAAATTTTTGCAATCGTTGATTTTCCAAAATTTTGTTACAGCGTATGCACCCAATACGCCTGAAAAGGTGAGGATTGTAGCCTGTGTTTGATGCTATTTTTATCAAAATCGCTAGGTACTGGCAACAACACACAGCTGCCTGAGCCCGTCATGCGCGGTGTGGTGCGGGTGTTGGCGGCAAGCGTCCTTAAAACCTGCATGGCGGCGTTGACGTCTGTAGATAAGGCACATACCACAGGTTCAAAAACATTGGTAAAGCCATCGGTTAATTCATTGGTAAAGGCATGGCAATGGCTTTGCAAATAGTCATGAGACAGGCTTGCACAGTCCCGTTTTAGCAGCGGGTGGGCGAAAAGTTCAGCCGTGCTGATATGGGCATCGGGTTTTAACAATAAAAATTGCTGCGCAGGCAAGTCAATCGGCGTTAAAACCTCGCCAATGCCTTCAGCAATGGCGTCTTTGCCAAAAATAAATATCGGTACATCGGCGCCCAGTTTTGCGCCGATGAGGCGTAGCTGCTCATTGCTCAATCCCAGTTGCCATAAGGTATTGAGCGTCATCAGGGCTGTCGCACAATTAGACGAACCCCCGCCCAAGCCTGCCCCCATCGGAATGTGTTTATCGAGGTGAATATCAACAATCGGTAATTGGGCGATTTGCGAGTCACTCAAAATTTGATGCTTTTTGGCAAAGGCTAATAAGGCAATGGCAGCTTTAACAATCAGATTGTCGGCAGGGTTGTCGGTGACGTGCTCGGCATTGGTCAGGGTGACGGGCAAGTTGTCGCCAATGGTTGTATCCGTATGACTAAAAGTGAGCGTATCGTACAAATCTATCAGCCGAAATACGGTTTGTAGATTGTGATAGCCGTCGGGGCGTTTACCGGTAATATGTAAAAATAGATTGATTTTGGCAGGGGATTGTTGGGTGATGGTCGGCATATTTTTATAATGAGTGACAGGTTTGCTTAAAATTCTAACACATCAATTTGCATTGAAGTTCATTGAAAGGATAAAAATCGGCTGTGCTATAATGCCTTTCCTTTTTGATTCGATGTTCAAATTTAAAAAATGTCTCAACTTAAACCTTTTCTAAAATGGGCTGGCGGTAAATCACAACTCATCAGTGACATACAAGCACGTTTGCCAAATTATACAGCCAATCAAGATTTCTGTATGATTGAGCCATTTTTGGGCGGGGGTGCGGTCAGTTTTTGGGCATTATCTAACTTAAAGTATCTAAAAAAACTTATTATTAATGACTTTAATGAAGATCTAATAAATGTCTATCAGGTTATCAAGGCAGATGTTCAACAGTTAATGATTGAGTTAGATAACTTGCAAAAAGAGTATGATAGGTTGTTAGATAAAGATGCAAAAACGCCTTATTTTTATGCTAAACGTGCAAGTTTTAATCAAAGAAATCTTGATCCAGTGAAGCAAGCCAGTTTATTTATATTTTTGAATAAAGCCAGTTTTAATGGGCTATATCGAGTTAATAAAAAAAATCAGTTTAATGTGCCAATAGGTAGTTATAAAAGACCCGTTTTTTTGGATAAAGCATTATTACTTGCAGTCTCTGACGCGTTGCAAAAAGTCGTGATTTTACAGGGTGACTACGAGCAAACGATTAAAGTGCTACCAAACAACTTACCTTGCTGGTTTTATCTTGATCCACCTTATCGCCCGATTAGCGAAACAGCAAGTTTTACTGCATATTCTCATCAAGTTTTTGATGACAGTGAGCAACGTCGGCTACATGGGTTTTGCCAAAAAATTGATAAATTGGGACATCAGTTTTTATTAAGTAATTCCGACTCAACGACGCACAGTGAGTATGATGATTTTTTTGATAATCTTTATCAAGATTTTAATATCGAGCGAGTAACGGCTAATCGTGCTATTGGGGCAAAATCAACCAGTCGTCAAGCCGTCAATGAATTATTAATACGGAATTATTAATCTCTAAACAATTTTATCGGCTTTGATAGTACCGTTTTGAATATCTAGCATAAATTCCTTTTTAAAATAAAACGCATGGTTTTTATTGGATACATGGCGATCAAGCGTAGTGCAAAATATTGGATTATATTGCCCGTTCGCTCTCTTTGCGTCTTTACTGCGAATTTGGATATATTTGCCGTTTGAAGTATGAATAAATTTGTCGGATGAATTTTCCAAATCATGCAAGATTTTTGCTTTTATCGTTTCAAAATCATCATGAAATTGTTGAAACAAATCGTGGTTTTCTTTGCAATTAATGTGATACGCAGGTAAAAAATACCAATCATTAGGCTCTTTACTGTTTTTACAAACAGGCAGATAAAGCAAATTACTTATTTTGGCTAGTAAGCGATTTTCTACAGTATCATTAAAAAATAAACTATCAAAATCTTTAGAAATTTGGGTAATAAACATGGTTTCTCTAGGTTTGCCGTTGCTATCTGCTTTATTGGTTTTTAACTCACCATCTTCAAAATCGGTCAAATCGCTATTGTTTGGCATGTCTAAAAGCTGTTGTAAGAATTGCCCCGTATTACCTTTATTAATTGTAAAACTGGTTAAATCTTCTTGAAGTTTAAGCTGTGAAAATGGCTTGTGATAAAGGGCTGGCAATTTATCAAATACATCAACTAGTTTCATTTTTTCCCCTAAAATCAAATAATTCACTTAACGTCAAATCAAACGCGTTAGCAAAAATCTCAATATTGACTAATGCAGGATTTCGCTCGCCACGTTCGACCATGCCAATATAGTTGCGATGAAATCCTGTCAGTTCTGCTAACTGCTCTTGACTGAGGTTTTTAGCTTTGCGCAGTTGGCGAATTTTTTGCCCAAAATTGATTAAAATGTCATTTTCCATTGCGTTATTCTCACTGATTGATTAAAATTAACTACACACAATAAGTGTTATTTTCGGAATTATTGACATGCATGTTGCTTACAAGTTCAATGATGATTGTGAATGGCTAGCGGATGAAGGCATCAAAGGCAAAATTGTGAATACCTTGCGAATGCTTAGCTTGGATAGTCGGTTAGAAAACCAGACGGTTTTCATTCCTGATGGTTGTGAAAATATGGGATTTTTAGAAGGGAGTTATGATATCGCGTCAATGTTGCACTTTATTGCGGATATGATGGAATGATTTTTTATCAATCAGAACTACAGGACTTCACGCTGCTGCAAGGTGATTGCTTACACATTTTGCCGACAATCGATGATAAATCTATCAATATGATTTTTGCTGATCCGCCTTATTTTTTATCCAATGGCGGATTAACGGTAAAAAATGGCATAGTGCAATCAGTCAATAAGGGTGAGTGGGATAAATTTAGTGATGATAATGAAGTCTATATTTTTACTTATGATTGGCTAAGCCAAGCAAAGCGAATGTTGGCAGATAATGGCACGATTTGGATGAGTGGAACCCACCACAATATTTTTACGCTAGGGCGAGTATTATCACAACTCAATTTTAAAGTCTTAAACATGATAACTTGGGAAAAACCCAATCCACCGCCAAATTTTTCTTGTCGCTATTTCACCTATTCAACTGAATGGATAATCTGGGCAAGAAAAAACCCAAAAATTCCGCATTACTTTGATTATGAATTAATGAAGTCGCTCAATGGTGACAAACAAATGAAAGATGTTTGGCGTCTGCCTGCGGTATCAAGCTGGGAAAAGCAATTTGGCAAACATTCTACGCAAAAACCGTTAGGATTGTTGTCAAGGATTGTTTTGGCGTCTACCAAAGCCAATGATCTCGTGCTTGACCCATTTACAGGCTCATCGACAACAGGTATTGCTGCCAATTTATTTGGTAGAAAATTTATCGGAGTTGACCAAGATAGTAATTTTTTAACCTTAAGCAAAAATCGCTATCTTGGGTTAGATGAAAAGTCACGCCAATATTTTAAAGAGAGAGTAAAACAACAGATTAGCTTGTAGCTTTCATCATTTTTGGTTCTTGAATCGGTAGATTGAGGACAGCAGCCAAGGCAGCCAGCGCCATATCGGCATACCACATATACTGATAATTACCAAATTTATCAACCACAACTCCCCCCAAATAAGCGCCCAAAAACCCATCAACTTGGTGACTAAATAACACCAAACCAAACAAGGTCGCCAAATATTTGACCCCATACAACTTGCCAACGGTTGCCGCAGTCGGGGGTACAGTGGCAAGCCAAGTTAGACCTAAGCTAACCGCAAATATAAAAAAAGTCGTTGCCGTCTTAGGCGCCATCAAGAAAATCGCAATCAAGATAGTACGGCTCAAATACATCCAAAACAAAATATATTTGCTGCGAAAATGACCTACACACCAACCGACAAACAAACTACCGACCACATTCGATAAGCCAATCAACGCGAGCGACCAAGAGGCAACATTGCTACCAAGACCTGCCAACGTCACTTCCATCGGCAAATGGGTGACCAAAAAAGCAATATGAAAACCACAAGTAAAAAAACCGATATGCAGCAGCCAATAGTTACGATCGCTAAGCGCGCGTCGGGTGGCTTGTGATAGCGTTTCATGGGCTTGGTTATTGGCAACCGCCGACGAAGCGGCAGGCGCATGTTTACCTACATTGTTACCCTGCGTGAGATAATACGCCAACGGCAAACACAGCAAACTTGTCCCTGCCATAAAATACATTGCCCCTGTCCAACCTACCAGTGGCAGGGCAATCAACCCTTGTAAAATCGGCGCAAATAAAAATTGTCCAAACGAGCTGCCTGCATTGATAATACCCGACGCCGTGCCGCGCATATGGGGTGGGGTCTGATTCGCCACTTGCCCCATCAGCACTGAAAAACTACCCGCCCCTGTCCCAAATGCGACCAAAATTCCAAGTGTGACCACCAAACCACCGGCACTGACAAAATAGGGCACACTAAAACAGCCAATCGCCAGTAGCAAGGTACCGAACAATAGTACCCGCCATGCGCCAAACTTATCCGCCAATGCCCCTGTCACAGGCTGTGACACGCCCCACATCAGCTGTGTCACCGCTAAGGCAAAACTGATTTGCACAATGCCAATATGCGCGCTAGCATCAATCGGTTTGATAAATAACCCAAGCGATAGGCGAATCCCTGACGTAATCAATAAAATAGCCGCAGCGGCGGCAACTAACAGCCAAAGCTGATTTTTTGACGGTAGGGCAGGGCTTGGCATAGGTCATATCCAAAAAAAGGTAGCAAAAACTGGGGTGTTAACTACTTGGCTAACGCGCTCGTAGCTGACGCATAAAACTATACAAAAAAATTCATGAAAGCGCGATTTTATACAATCAATGTGCGCCGAGCAATCTTGATTAATTTAACCCATAAAAACAAAAAACCCTAGTAAATACTAGGGTCTCAGGGATTTTAATGGTTAGCTTAACACTTAACCCAAAATTCGTTGTATTAAACTTACTTGCTTTGAAACCAAGAATCCGCACGGCTACGTGCAGTGGCGATGTCTTGTGATGACAAGTTTAATGCCAATTGACCGATTTTGCTTTGCGCGCGGGTACGTACTTGGTCTGATAGCATGCCGTCACGAGCCGCTAGGTCATACCATTTGTAGGCATCGACCAATTTTTTTTCTTTTTCATCTAGCATGGCTAGGGTATAGCTGGCACGGTTATCACCAAGTTTTGCCGCTTTTTCTAACCAATAACGCGCTTGCTGCGCATTAGGCTGCACGCCTTCGCCACGAATATACATCATGGCAAGATTTAATTGTGCGGGTGCAATGTCTTGTTTGGCGGCGGTGGTGTACCACTGGATGGCTTGTTGGAAGTTTTGCTGAATGCCAAGACCTTTTTGGTAGCGTTTGGCTAGGAAGAATTGGGCTTGTTGATTGCCAGTTTTAGCTTGGCTAAGTAATTCCATCGGTTCCATACTGTCATAGCGTGAGCCATTGAGTGGAATATTGGCAACCAGTTCAGCACTTGCAACGCCTGATAAGCTTAAAAATGCAGTTAATACGGTGACTTTTAATAATTTCATAACCAACTCCGAGTATCAAGCTGCAGCCATCGCAAGCTTGCCTAGGTTTAGATAAAATAAACTTAATAAATAGGTAAACGAATTAACAGAAAATCTTAAATTTTACAATGATTTAGCCATTCGTTATATTTTAATAGGATAACGCAATCTTTTGATTGTTTTAGGTTAACACTGTTTGCTTTGCGTTTCAAATATTTAAGTGAAAATGTAAACAGTTGTTACAATATTTCACAGAGGAAACAAAGCTTTGCGACACTGGGTGTCGTATAGGGCTTTACTTTTGTGGCATATGTTTGATTAGACAGTAATTTATCCGCTTACTAAATCTTCATAGGCATACAATCAGCGATAAAAAACCTTAATTTTTGGTAACACGATAGATTGCCACATCGGCAAGTAAGTTTGGGTTTTTACGGATAATTTGTGCAAGTAGCCAAGGGTAGGGCTTTTCACTTTCTTGCACCGCAAAACGATTGATGATACGGATGTCATTGTCATCACACAGCTTTTCAAAGTCTTTAAAGGTACACAAGTGAATATTGGGCGTGTTGTACCAAGCAAACGGCAGGGCTTCAGACATTGGCATCATGCCTTTGATACCCAAGTGAATACGGTTTTGCCAATGTGCAAAATTAGGGAAAGTGACAATCACTTCTTTACCAACACGTACCATGTCAAGGAGGAGTTGGTCAGGCTCTTTAACCGCTTGTAGGGCGCGCGCCATCACTACCGTGTCAAAGCTTGCGTCGGCAAACCGCGCCAACCCATCATTTAAGTCCTGCTCAATGACGTTAACGCCTTTGGTGATACAGTCATTGATTTTAGTTTGGTCGATTTCGATACCATAGCCAAACACGCCCAATTTGTTTTGCAAATGCGCGAGTAAATCACCGTTGCCACAGCCTAAATCCAAGACTTTGGCATTGGGTTTAATCCAGCGTTCGGCAAGTTGATGGTCGATTTTCATTCAATTCTCGTTAAATCTAAAGTTAAATCCAAAGTTAAATCCAAAGTTAAATCTAAGTTAGGCGGTTAAAAAATTAAATACCGATTGACGATAGGTCGGGATATCAAACAAAAACGAATCATGCCCATAGGCGGCATCGATATTGATATAGCTTACGGGCTTACCATTGGCAATTAACGCATCCACAATTTCTTGCGAGCGCTCTGGGCTAAACCGCCAATCGGTGGTAAAGGATATAATTAAAAACTTACATTGGGTATTTGCCAATGCCAACCGTAGCGCATCGGTATCACTCAAACTATCATTGATACTGTCATCCCCAATCGCGCCGCGCGCTGGGTCAAAATAATCTAAGGCTTTGGTCATCAGCAAATAGGTATTGGCATCAAAACGTTCACTAAACTGCTCACCTTGGTAGCGTAAATAACTTTCCACTTGAAATTCTACATCGTAGTTGAACATCAGCTTGCCGGCTTTCAAATCGCGTCCAAATTTTATCCGCATCGCTTCATCGGTGAGATAAGTGATATGACCGACCATACGCGCCAAAATCAAGCCGCGTTTGGGGATTTTGCCCTGCTCGATATAGCGTCCTTCACAAAAATCAGGATCGGATAAAATCGATTGGCGTGCCACCTCGTTAAAGGCGATATTTTGCGCAGATAGCTTCGGCGTGCTGGCAATGACCACACATTTTTTTAGCCGGCTCGGATAGTCAATTGACCACTGCATGGCTTGCATGCCACCCATTGAGCCACCAACAATGGCATGCCAGATATCAATGCCCAGATAGTCAGATAGCATGACTTGGGTTTTTACCCAGTCTTTGATGGTGACCAAAGGAAAATCAGGACCATACGGCTTGCCGGTTTCGGGGTTGGTACTGGTTGGACCTGTCGAGCCGTAGCAGCTGCCAATGTTGTTAAGACACACCACAAAAAAACGCGTGGTATCAATCGCTTTGCCAGGACCGATAAAAGTATCCCACCAGCCTGCTTTTTTATCATCGCTACTATGATAGCCAGCCGCATGATGACTGCCCGATAGCGCATGACAAATCAATATCGCATTGGATTTATCGGCGTTGAGCTCGCCATAAGTTTCCACCATTAAATCAAAAAACGGCAGCGTGCGATTGCATTCTAGTGTCAGTGGGGTATCAAAATGAATTTTTTGCGGTGTGACGATACCCACAGATTTGCCACCAGATTTGGCAAAACTAATAGGATGATCGTCGTCAAAATTTTTGGGGACAGTCAATTCAGCTTCAGGTAAAATCTTGGTATGTGGTTTGTGTTGCTGTGTGCTCACCCGCTTTCTCACTAATTTTTGATTGATAACGCATTAATTAAAAGTATAGCTATTGTAAGGGTTTATATGGGTTATCACAACTTGGAATTCAAATGCCAAATTTAGCATCATCACCCCACCATACACTCCTATTGCTCACAGGATTGGCGCTCACGGGGTTTTTGGCATTGACGTATTTGGCGTTTCATCAGCCAACATCGGTTTTGGCTGCCAATGCTAGTATAGTTACAAGCGACACGATGGTCAGCCACCAAAACCACTATCAAAACCAACAGCACCAACAGCCCAAGCATCATAACCACCAAGCGGACGGCGAATCAGCTAGCAGCCCCTCACAAAACGCAATCTTTAAAAGTAAAAGTCCTGCTAAAAGCCCGGTATCCTCTCAGCAAAATTCTCGCCTAGTAAATGCGCTATTGGTGATGGGTGGGCTAGGTTGTCATTGATTCAAATATAGCTTAAAAAATGCAGCAATTGAACAATTTCAGGTGATTATCTAGTACGCGCACCCTAGTAAATATGCTAATCTTAACCCCACTTTTTTATGATTTTTTGGATTAAACACAAATTATGAAGCCAAGCAATCCGCCTGAAATTGCCGTTGTCCTTGTGAATTTGGGAACACCCGATGCGCCGACTGAAGCAGCGGTGCGCCGCTATCTCAAACAATTTTTGTCCGACCCGCGCGTGATTGAAATCCCGCAGTTTATCTGGCAAATCATCTTAAACTTGTTTGTGCTACGCAGTCGCCCCAAACGGGTTGCCCACGCCTATGCGAGCGTGTGGGATGGCGATTCCCCGCTGCGTAAAATCACGCTTGCCCAAGTGGACTTGCTGCAGCAGCGATTTGACCAACAGCAACTGCCTTGCAAAGTAAGCGTGCATGCTGCCATGACCTATGGCAAACCTGCGTTAACGGATGTGCTATCGGCATTAACTGCCAGAAAAGTAGAACAAATCGTGATTTTGCCAGCTTATCCGCAGTTTTCCGGTTCAACCACTGGCGCGGTGTTTGATGTCGTCGCCAAATGGGGACTTAAGCAGCGTAATTTACCCAGCATTAGCTTTGTCAAAGATTATTTTGCCCATCCGCAATACATCCAAGCCTTGGCTGAAAGCGTCAAACGCTTCCAAGCTGAACATGGCAAACCTGAAAAACTGCTATTGAGTTTTCACGGGATTCCCGAGCCGTATGAGCAAAAAGGCGATCCGTATGCCAGACGCTGTCGCTGTACGGCAGCGCATTTGGCGCAAGTGTTGGGGCTTGAGCGTCATGAGTGGGAATGTAGTTTTCAATCACGCTTTGGTAAGCAAGAATGGGTCAAACCTTATACGGATGTCACCTTAACCGAGTGGGGCAAGCAAGGCATCAAGTCAGTACAGGTGCTGAGCCCAGCATTTTCGGCAGATTGCCTAGAGACGCTAGAAGAGTTGGCAGTCGAAAATCGACAGATATTCCAGTCCAATGGCGGTGGGGACTATCATTATATCTCTGCACTCAATGTGGATGCTGCGCATATTGATTTATTTGAATCACTGGCATTGCCACACGTACAAGCGTGGCAACAAAATCTGCAAGGATGGTATTAATACTTATTATTAAGACTTATTGTTAAAGCTTGGGCTTAAAGCGGATTATTAAGCGCATTCATTAATAGCAAGTCTTATTAACTGCAAGCCAATAAAAAAGGTTGGTAAGTTACCAACCTTTTTGGGGTTTCTTTTTGACGTTTAAATACAAAAAATTTCAGTACAGAAAATTAGGGCGTGTCCCTATTTGGATAATGAGGCTAAAAATAGACTAAATCGCCAGCAAAACAAGGCAAATTGTGCAGATAATATTGGAATATTGTCAAACAATTTAACGCAGTTTTGCCAGATTTAGGCATTTTTAGGCCATTAAAAATACTTTGTTCCGAATTAGGGACACGCCCTAATTTTTATAACTTTCATCTGCGGCATCAGGGTCAGCGATATCACCAATGGTCGGATAATGCTCTTCGTTAAAGCTATCTTCAACCAGTAATTCATCAATCCGCTGCTCATCAATATTTTGGCGATGAATCGCGGTCAGACCACTTTCACCCGCTTCAATATGGCTTGATGACAAGGATTCATCATCCAATTGCACGGTAAAACTCTCTGGGTCAATATCGCTCAAATTGCTAGATGTTGGTTTGGCTTTCATTTTTGTTCCTTAATTTTCATTTATTGTTTATTATCAGTGTTATGGCGTTATCATAGCCAGTAATCAGCATGACATCTATGTTGCCAATGTGATATTTGTGTTATGTTATCGAAAACAGTTTTTCGCACAGACAGCGTTTTTAACAATTTTTATGGATAAAAAAGGAAGTGAGTATGTTTAAAAATCTTGCCTCAGATGCATTGGGTTTAAGTGACATCGGTAAAATCATCCCACCGAGTCAGTTTAACCAAACCGATATTGATGACTATATTTTTCATGAAGATAACGAGCGCATTTATTTTGTGATTAAGTCAAAAATGGACGAATATTGCTTTACCAATGTCGCCTTTATCCACCTTGATGGGCAGTCAGCGACCAGTAAAAAACGCCTGCTAAAACGCTATCCATACCGCAATTTTCAGCCCGCCAATATCATGATTGAGACGGCAGGCACGATGGATATGGATGCTGAGCTAAAATTTAGCTTGGGCGGTATGGCGTTTTCGATTGATATCGACAAAAATCAAATCGAGCAAATCCGCGACATCTATAAGGCACTGACTGCGATTAGCGAGCAATGCAAACGCATTGCCCATGAAGAAATGGTGCTAGAAAAATCCTTTAATACCGTCACCAACATGTTTAGCTTACGCGAACTGTCAGAAAACGTGGTGCTTAACTTGCCGGATGTCATCAACCAAACTGTCGCACAAGTAGAAAATGCCTATGGCGAGCGTTTAAAGACCATTCGTAATTATGACTTTGGGACGATTTTTGAGCATTATTTGCGTCAATAATTGCTAAAACTTATGCAAACTGTACTCACCGCCTACGCTGAGCAAGGCATCAAGCTTGCGATTGAAAGCAAACGGGTCAAACATATCAACTTTCGTATCAAATCGATTGATGAAGCACCGTTTACCAGTTTGCTCAGCGTGTCTTATCCCATGCGTATGCCACAACACCTGCTGATGCAATCGCTTGAACATCGCCTTGCATGGGCAATTGATTGTCAGCAAAAACAACGAAAACTTAAACAACTTAAACCCAAAAAACCTGCCTATATCAATGATGTCAAAGATTTGGCAAATTTGACCCTTGAAAGCAACATTTATTTTGAAGGGCAACAAGTTGTAGTCAGAGAGTTATTGTTAAAGCACCACATAAAACCAAGCGAGCTGCCGCGATTGGATGTTGGCAAAACTTTACTCTATATTTATAAATTTTGGCTCACTCAATTTATCCAAAACCGCCAAGCGTTTTGGCAAGACAAAGTGGGTAAATCCGCCAGCAGCATCACGCCCTACACTATGAAAACCCGATGGGGCAGTTGTAGCACCCAAGCCAAAACCATTCGCTTGTCCGTTTGGCTGGCGCAATTCCCGCCAGACTGCGCGGATTATGTGTTGGTGCATGAGCTTTGTCATCTGATTGAGCCCAATCATTCGGCACGATTTTGGGCGCAGGTAGCACGAGTCATGCCAGATTATCAATTGTGGCATCAGCAATTAAAATTTGGCGAGCTGTAATTATCAAAACCACAAAAAAAGCCATCTCGCTATGAGATAGCTTTTGGTAGCCGTAAAAGTTGCAAATTCCTAAAATCAATCTGCTAAAATGTAACCCTATTTCAATGTTTAAATATAATCACTAAAAAGCTGATAAAAAATGTCCCAAATTCATTACCAATTCGATTTTAAAAAATTTCGTGAACACCTTGTCGATGTTACGCTTACATTTACTGCGGACAATGACGACCCAATCGTTTGGCTACCTGCTTGGATTGCGGGTAGTTATATGATTCGAGAATTTAGCAAACACATTACGGCAGTCACTGCCACCATCCATGACTCAGATGCCAAGAACAATCAACGCCTTAAAAAACTTGATAAAAACCACTGGCAAATCCACGCCAAGCAAGGCGACCGCATTAGCGTCACTTATGAAGTCTATGCTTATGATTTATCGGTGCGTGGGGCGTATATCGATGAAACTCGCCTATACGGCAACTTCACCTCCCTAGCATTAGCAGTACAAGGGCAAGAAAACCAAGCGATTAAAGCCGAACTCATTTGCCCGCAAGACTTTTATGAGGTAAACGGTGTGGAAGTCAGCCTAGCCACTGCCTTACCGGAAAAAATGCACCAGCAAGCCAAACAAACCATCTATCAACTAAATGCCGACAACTACGAGCAACTCACCGACAGCCCGTTTGAAATCGCTGAGCAAGACGAATTTTGGTTCGATGTAAAAAGTGGCGAAAACACCATTCCCCACCGATTTGTGCTTTCTGGTGTACACCACAGCGATCTTGAACGGCTAGAAACTGACCTTAGCAAAATTTGTCAAAGCTATGTCGATTGGCTCGGTGATACGCCGTTTGATGATTATCTGTTTATGACAATCGCGACTTCAAGCGACTATGGCGGGCTTGAGCACCTTGCCAGTACCAGTTTGATTACCCCACGAGATGACCTACCCACATTTTTTGAACAAGCTGAGCCAAGCGAGCGTTATCAACGCTTTTTGGGCTTGTGTAGCCATGAATATTTTCATGCGTGGTGGGTTAAAACTGTGCGTCCCGAAGTTTTTTTAACCGCCAATTTTAACCAAGAGACTTACACCACCTTGCTATGGGTGTTTGAAGGCTTTACCAGTTATGTGGATGATTTTATGCTACAAAAAAGCGGGGTTATTTCGCAACATAGCTATCTAAAGCTGCTTGCTGAACAAATCAATCGCTACTATCAAACCCACGGGCGCGCCTTGCAAAGCGTGGCAGAATCAAGCTTTGATGCGTGGATAAAGCTATATCGTAGCGATGAGAACACCGCCAATGCCGGGATTAGCTACTACAACAAAGGCGCGCTGGTGGCGTTATGTTTAGACTTGACTTTGATAAACCATGGCAAACGTATTTTTGATGTGATAAAAGTTTTTTATGACAAAGCCAAAGCCCAAGATAATCGCCGTTTTGGTATGACGGACGCCAATCTAGATGACGTCATGAATGAATGCTTACCCAAAGAGGTTTGGCAAGATTTTAGAGCCAATTATATCGACGGCACGACAGAATTACCGCTATTTGAACTGTTGTCAGCACAGGGTGTGAGTATTGAACAAAAAGACGATGATATTACTTGGGGCATGAAATATATGAGCGAGCCTACTGGGTTAAAAGTGCAACGTGTTGTGCGAAATAGCCAAGCCGCCGCTGCAGGGATTTCTGCTAATGACGTCATCGTGGCAATTGATGGGTTAAAGGCGAGCGAAAAATGGCTAAAATCTACGGCTAAGTTGCAAACAATTAGTGAAGACCCTGCCGTGTGTCATGTGTTTCGCCGTGATGAGCTGCTCGTGCTTGAAGTGCCACCCCTGAGTGACGCGCATGTTAAACAACCGCAAAAATGGACGCTGTTAGCGGGTGAAAATACAAGCCTTACAAAATGGCTGCAGTGGAAATAACTTGCAAACATAAAGCAAATCCAGTAAAATTCGGCTTCCAATTTTATCAATCCATCCTGTGTTGGCTTTAATCGGTTGGGTGTTTGGGTGAATTTTTAGCAAAATAAACATTCACGCCACGCATACTAACTGCAGACCAAAGGGCAGGATAATGACTAGAGACCTAACCATGCGCCCAGATATCCATCCAGCTTATCAAGAAGTTTTATTCCACGACACCAACGCTGACGTTTACTTTTTAACTCGCTCGACTATCAAATCAAAAGTAACTCGCGAATACGAAGGTAAAGAATACCCATACGTCGCACTCGATATTTCAAGTGCCTCACACCCATTCTACACCGGCGAACAACGTAAAACCCAAAACGAAGGTCGTGTGGCAAGCTTCAACAAACGTTTCGGCGCATTTACAGTTCGTAACAAAAAATAAGTTTAATCGCTTATTATCAAAAACCCTTTGCAACTGCGAAGGGTTTTTTATTGGATGGAATGGGGCAGTACGAGACAGTCCCTAACAATACGCCATAAAAAAGCCCACCGAAGTGAGCTTTTTTAGGTTTATTTGTTTAGGTTTAATAGGAATGAATTTTTACGTTTTTGGGTAGTAACAATTCTTTCTTGAGTGGCAACTGCGGTGATAACTCAAACAAGGCGCGGCGATATACATTACGTTTAAATGCCACCACTTGGTTAAGTGGATACCAATAACTGACCCATTCCCAGCGGTCAAATTCAGGTTTTGCCGTATCAAAACGGATATGTTCTACATTGTTCTCATCTAGCTGGAGCAAAAACCATTTTTGTTTTTGTCCAATACACAAAGGATATTGTCCTTGTCGTACAAAACGTTTTGGCAACCGATAACGAAGCCAATTTTGGGTTTGTGACAACACTTTGACATGCTGAGGATACAGTCCGACTTCTTCCCACAATTCTCGATACATTGCATCAAGCGGCGTTTCACCAAAATCAATGCCGCCTTGTGGAAATTGCCAAGCATCGTGACCCACGCGTTTTGCCCACAGTACTTGTCCGTGTGTATTTGCCAAGATGATACCTACGTTGGCTCGAAAGCCGTCTGCATCAATCATGACGATTACCTTCAATTTAATGGTTAAAATCGGCAGGCAATCACATTATCAAGTTTTTTGGGTCGCAAGGTTTACACACATCCTTGCAGACCATTATTAAAGTTTTGGTCAATCAAATCATCGGGAATAAACCCATCTCTACCAACAGACGCTTATTTTATTATTATTGCTAAAAAACATGGACAATGTAATCACTGCCTTTATTACCCACTATTAAACCAGTTTTTATGTCAAAAGTGTAATGTTTATTTGCTATAAATTGTTTCACGGACATAAAAAGCGCATAATATCGCTTGATTTTATACAAAATATTTTTTTGAAAATTATAAGCATCTGGGGATAGTATGAAAGCAACAGTAAATTGGTTAAAAAACGAAGACATCAATTTTGAAGCCGTGACTGAAAATGGCAATAAAATCATCATGGATTCAGCGGAAAAATTGGGTGCCAAACCCATGGAAATGGTTTTGATGGGGCTTGGCGGCTGTGCCAGTTATGATGTGGTCAGTATCCTGCAAAAAGCCCGTCAGACGGTGAGCGACGTTGAGTGTCAGTTATCGGCTAAGCGTGCCGACACGATTCCTGCAGTATTTACTGATATTCATTTGCATTTTGTGGTCAAAGGCAGCGCCATTAAAGAAGCGCAGGTTAAAAAAGCCATCGAATTATCGGCAGAAAAATACTGCTCAGCCAGTCGTATGCTAGAAAATGGCGGTGTCAAAATCACCCATGACTACGAAATCATTGATGAAACCTCTAATAAAATCACTGATAAAACGGTTAAAGGGTAGGGAATAACGGCATGTTTTCCTACTTAAGTGCTATCCCTGCCACCAATAGCAGCGTGGTGCTGGCAATGATGGTTGCCAGTTTATTGCCCTTGGTGTTTGCGATATTAGCAAAAGTCTTTGGCGGATTTAAAAGCAAAGACAATGCCAATCCGCGCGAGTTTTTGGGTAAACAAACGGGCGCGGCAGCGCGTGCCAATGCCGCCCAGCAAAATAGCTATGAAACCTTGCCGGTATTCTTGGCAGCGGTAATTGTGGCGTTGCTATTTTTTGTACCGCTGTCAGTGGTGACCCAGTTGGCGTGGTTGTATGTGATATTACGGATTATTTATGGGTTGGCGTATATAGCCAATTGGGCAACCTTTCGCTCAATTATTTGGTCGCTTAGCCTAGCTTGTCCGCTGATGTTGTTTTATCTTGCGATTCGGTTGAGTTAGTTTTTATAATCTAGAACAACTTTTGAATTTATCAGCCGTTGCCGTAAAACCACCGACTTTAGGCGGTGGATATAAGGCAACTTGTACACTATAACGCTTGCATAAATTTTGCTAAAATAATTTGCATGAAAACACTCAAGCTACGCATACGAGATAAACACACAGCAAAGCTTAACCGCCTAAGTGGTTTGGTTAATTTCGTATGGAACTATGTCAATGCGTTAAGCTACGAGCATCTTAAGCGTACTGGCAAATTCTTTAGTGCGTATGATTTAAACGAATATACCAAAGGTAGTGGTGAACTGCTAGGCTTACACAGTCAGACTATCCAAGCCATCAATGAAACCCACGCCAAATCGCGTCGCCAATTCAAAAAAGCCAAACTAAACTGGCGAACCAACAACCCAAATTCAAAACGTAAATCATTAGGCTGGCTACCGTTTAAACAATCTGCCATCAAACACATCGCCACACACCAAACAGGTAAAAAAGGCTTAAAATCCACCTTACAGCTTAGTTTAGCCAAAGGGCAAAAGCTAATCATCGACCTATGGGACAGCTACAACCTTAGCCTATATCAAATCAACACGCTGGAAATTGTCCAAGACAGCCGTAACCGTTGGTATGCCTGTATCACCGTCAAAGACTACCCCAAGACACAATGCGGAACGGGTAGCGTAGGCATTGACTTAGGACTTAAAGACAGTGCCACTACCTCAAGCGGTGACAAACTCACCATCAAGCAAACGCTCAACTATGCCAAAGATTTAGCCATTGCTCAACGAGCTAAAAACAAACAACGTGTCAAAGCGATTCATGCCAAAATCAAACATACACGCCAAGACCTGATACACAAATTCACCACCCAATTAGTCAAAGACAATGCCCTAATCGTGGTCGGTGATATTCAGAGTAATCAATTTAATAGTAAAAAAGGCAAACTCGCCAAATCGGTTTACGATGCAGGCTGGTTTGAACTGAAACGACAACTGACCTATAAGTGCGAGAACGCAGGTTGCCGTTTTGAAATCGTGAATGAGAGATACACGACCCAGCGATGTTCGTGTTGCGGTGAAATCACCACAAGTAGTCCGAAAGGTAGAAAATCGCTTGGAATAAGAGAATGGATATGTGCTTCGTGTGGCACATGGCATGATAGAGATATCAATGCCAGTCGGAACATTCTTGCGGTCGGGCTTGACCGTCTTGTAGAAGGAATCCCCTTGCTTTAGCAAGGGGAGGAAGTCAATTTAAGATTGACGGCGCTACTTGTAGTATCGTCAATTTTTTTTAATCTAGTTGAAAAATTTTTGAAGCTGATAAATTAATTCATATTCAAATTTGGTAATAGAAATATGTATTTAGAAGATAGTACTCAATCACGCAAAAAAATACTCATAGGAAGGGTAAGGGAAATTATTGATATTTCTTATAAAATTCTTATCCAAAAAATTGGCAATGGTACTATCAATGCGTGGAATGAAGCTTCATTTCAGCTGGAATTTGGTAGCATTTTAAAAACGGTCGGGAACTTATACGAGTTTAGTACAGATGATAAGTTTCATATGGAATTTGAGAGTGGCAAATTACTAAATGCAATAACTAATAAAAGTAAATCGAAAAAAGCAAGAATAGATATTTATATGGAATATAAAAATCCTAATTTAAGCGTTAAAACAGCGATTGAATTAAAATTTTTTAAGCGTGAAAATCATAGAGAGCCAAATAATCGCTATGATGTTTTTCAAGATATAAGAAATTTAGAAATCTATAAAAATAATGATATAGATTTATGTTTTTTTGTTTTAGGTACAAATCATCCTCATTACTTCAATGCAGAACAATATTCACTCGATACTTCTGATTTTGATTTTAGGCAAGGAAGTATATATAAAAAGGGCACATCTCTAATTTATAATACACAAAAACCTTATGGTGCTGAAATTGTTTTGGATAGTGATTATGAGTTTAAATGGCAGGAAATAGGGAATTTTTATTTCTTAAAACTCGAGGTTTAAAACAAGTATCAATTAAGACAGATATATATCTAATCAAAGATATTTAGCTAATAATTTTAACATCTCATCAAGATTTTTAATTTTTTTGGCATTTTGCCAAAGCTCATTGGCTTCTTCATAACCTTGTGTCAGCATACCAAGCCATTGTTTGTAACGTCCCACCAGCATATTGTCGCTACGGGCATGTCCTTGCAAAAACGCAATTTGTAGCTTGAGTAGCGCTTGCCAAACCATATTTTCTGCCCTGTCACCTTTATCCATCGCTTTGATTTGATTGACCAAGTCAGGTCGAGTGACCGCACCACGTCCGAGCATGATATGTGGGGTGTTGGCTTGTTGGCGGCAACGCATGGCTTGCTCAGTCTGCCAAATTTCGCCATTGGCAATAATCGGTAAGCCCAGCCGCTGCGTCAGGGGCGCGATTAACTCCCAATAAGCTGGGGGTTTATAGCCTTGGGTTTTGGTACGGGCATGGATGGTGAGCCAACTGGCATTGGCTGATTGCACCGCATCGCCGATTTCTTGGGTGAGTGAGGTATCTTCATAGCCGAGTCGGATTTTTGCTGATACAGGCGTAGCCGATGGCACGGCTTGGCGTACTGCATGGATGATTTGATACAAGGTTTCAGGTTCGGTGAGCAACACCGAGCCACCGCGGTGACTATTGACAGTTTTAGCAGGGCAGCCAAAGTTAATATCAATGGCTAACGCACCAAGCTCGACCGCTTTGACGGCATTACCTGCCATCAATTCGGGCTCACTGCCCAGTAACTGTACATGTACTGGCGTGCCGTGAATAGTTTTGCCTTTTAAACCATCCTCATGCAAAAGTTCGGGTACAAATTTATAAAACACATGCGCGGGCAGGACGTGCTGGGTGACGCGAATAAACTCACTTACCGTCCAGTCGTAATGCCCGATACTGGTTAAAATATCCCGCATCAATGGGTCGGTCAGTCCTTCCATCGGCGCAAGGACGATTTGCGGCTGGGTAAAATCGGGGCTAAACTGCGATAAGTGACTAGCCATAAATCACCTTTTTATCTCTAAGTCCGTGAATCAAATCTTGAATATTAAAAATATCCAAATTTACCTTGGCGCGCGTACAGGCGACATACAGCAGTCGCAACTCTTCGGGGGAGATTTTTACCGCCTGAGAAGTCACATCATAATAAAAATCATTGTCAATTTGCACCCGTGACCATTCCAAGCCTTTGGCTTTATGCGCGGTAGAGATGATATAGTCGGCTTTATCCAGTGTCGTCAAGCTGTTGATTGCTTGGTTTAGCGTCTCGGTGCCATGTTCATCGACCAGTTTGACGAGGGTTTTTAAATCGCTGCCTTCGTTCGTCTCGCTATAATCCTGCACGTCGCGCCAATTATTAAAGTAGGCAAGCTCAGGCACACCATACGCTGCTTGTCCTTTTTTTAGCCGTTCGGCAGATTGGCTAAATTTGAGCAAACGCTCTGTATCAGCTTGTAGCGCAACTTTATGTCCCATTTTAAGCCCAGATAACAGATTGACCATCGCACTAGCATTGGTACGGCAAAGAATGGCATCTTTTTGACCATGCACCATACTTTTGCCTAAGGTAGACGCCATCGCAGGATTACCGCGCAGTGGTACTTCCTCTTGTAGCGCTTTTAAAAACCCATTCGCCACATCAGCAATTTGGTCGCCAAATCGAAACGATTGGGTGAGCAAGGTTTGGGGTAGCGGCAGGCGCTTCATGGCATTTACAGCGCCGCGCCATTCATAAATTTGCTGATGCGCGTCACCCACATAGATGACTTGGTTGGGCTGATTGGACAAAATCCCCATCATCAAGGGGTCAGCGTCTTGCGCTTCATCAAATAAGATAAAATCCGCAGGAATCACCGGTTTGGATAGCGCCCAGAGTTTGAGGTAAATATCATGCCCAATCCCGGCAGGGTGGCGCGGGTCAATCGATTGCTGCCAGCGGCGCTCTACATACGGGTATAAGGTATCGCGCAGCTGCTCAGCTTCACTGACAACCAACCAGTCAGGAAACTGCAAATGGCGCGGCGCGGGGTAACTGGCATGGGTACTACAAAACGTGCTCACCGCATCGGACACAAATCGTGCCTGTCGCTCTGGCGTTAAGGTCACAAACTGGCTTTTGCCTTCAATTTGGCGTTTGACTTGCACAGGGGTCAACCCCAAATCTGAGGCAAGGCGACTGGGCGAAAACCGTGGTAGTTGCAGCTTTGCGGTGATATCGCGAGCGGTATGACGAAAGGCCAATGAGTGAAAAGTGCGACAGTCGACATGCTGGGGGAATTTGCGCTGCGCTTCAGCAGCAATCGCTTTGTTAAATGCCAAATAAATCCCGCGACCACGTAGCTGATTGCCAATCAGATTAAGCGTGGTGGTCTTACCTGCGCCTGCATACGCTACCACCTTAAACGACTGGCGCGTGAGTGCCATATCGACAGCCTGCTGCTGCTCGATAGTGGGATGTTGGGCGTTAATGGGATTTGACATACGCGATTTGCTAAAAGAAAAGTAGGCTATTTTAGCAAAATTTGGCAGTTTTTGCTGAACTTATACACGTTTGCTGATTAAGATGATGCATCTTGTGCGGCTTGTTGGTCTTGGCGAATCAGCTGTTTTTCTTTGATGAGCAAACGCGCCATCACCAGTCCCAACTCAAACAACAGCCACATCGGGATAGCCAGCATCACCATCGATAAGCCATCAGGTGGGGTGACAATCGCAGCAATACCAAAACAACCGACAATGATGTAACGCCGTTTTTGCGCCAAGCTATCCACTGTCACCACCCTAGCCAGCACCAGTAGCAGCGTCAACACCGGAATCTCAAAGGTTGCCCCAAACACCAAAAACAGCTTGAGTACAAAATTTAGATAGCTTTCGATATCGGTCATTGGTAGCACATTGTCGGGGGAGAATTTGATAAAAAAAGCTAGCACGCTTTTGAGCACGACATAATAGGCAAACGCAATCCCCAGATAAAACAATATCACCGATGACAATAGCACAGGTAGGGCGATACGTTTTTCATGCTTATATAGCCCTGGTGCGATAAACGACCAAATTTGGTACAAAATATACGGCATCGCCAAGATAACAGCCAGATACAGCGTCAATTTAATCGGTGCCAAAAATGACGAGGTGATATCGGTTGCAATCATAGAAGAATTGACTGGCAGCAACGCCGTTAACGGGGCGGAAAAAATATCGTAGATTTCTCGCGAAAAGCCCGCCAATGCCAAAAAAATCACCAAAACCGCGGCAAAACCGTGAATCAAATGACGGCGCAGTTCAATCAAATGCTCAGTGATGGGCATATCTACCAAAGTGTTGTCTTGCGATGGTTTATCATTTTTAGCTTGTTCAATGGCTAATTGTTCAGGCGTTTTTTTGGTTTTGATAAGTTTAATCACTGGGCAACTCCACCCAAACTTGGCAATTGGTGCAGTAGAGGATCGGCTTGATAATTGGGTAGAAACGGCGGATTGGGAAGACGTCTGACCCGGTCATAATCACTGAGCAAAAACCAACGATAATACATTGGCTCAGTGGCAGCAAATAGGGCTTCATGTAAGTCTTTAGCCACTTCATCGGCTTCAACATCAGCCTCTAGACTCAGCAAATAATCGTCTGCTTTGGTTTCTGTCAGATAAGACTCGTCAGATGGCTTGTCTAGTAAAAGCGCGGTGCTATCATTTGTTGGCTCAACTAAATGACTAGGTGGCTTATGATTGGAAGGTTCATGACTGGGTGGTTCAGTGGGTAGGCTAACTGCGTTAGTATCATGACCAAGACTAGGGGTTGTATCAGCCGACTGGGTATTGTGAGCTTGCATAGAAGGCACCTTGCCATGTTGCTGTAATTCGCTCACACTGCTGCGAAGGGCTTCCATCTCACGCTTCATATCAACTTCAGCTTGGCGGATTTTTTCCAGCTCAAGCTGCATTTGCTTGCGCGTTTCGGCAAGGTCAAGCTCAGCTTCAATTTCTGATTGCAGTGTTGCAACCGTACGGCGGAATTTGGCATACCACTGACCTGCAGTACGCGCCGCTTGGGGGAGTTTTTCAGGGCCCAGCACAATCAGTGCAATCGCCCCAAATAACAGTAGTTCGGAGAAACCTATATCAAACATAACAACCGTGGTAGCTAGGGATTAAAAACCAAAGAAAAAGTAACGACTAGGGTTTAAACGTTATGTTTATCTTGTTGGGTCTGCGTGGTATTGAGCTCAGCTTTTTCGTGTTCAAGGACACGGTTTTTGTTCAGATGCTGTTCGTTTTCATCTTTGACCGCATCTTTAAAGCCTTTAACGGCACCACCCAAATCTTTACCGGCATTTTTCAGTTTTGAAGTGCCAAAAATGACCACAACAACAACTAGTAGAATTAACCAATGTGTGATTGAGAAACTACCCATGAGAATATCCTTTGATTAACCTTGACAATAGGGGTGAGGACAATATGAATTTGCAGTGTAACACATAACCATTGCGTTGACATAACTGTGCAAAAAACTGTGTGAAACACGGCGAATTTTTTGCACTTTTAGCCAGCAACACTCAGGAATTATCGACTGTTTAGTGGCGTTTACTTAAGGGCGCTCACTTAAGGGCTATTACTTAAGGGATTTGACGTGCGGCTTTTTCGTCGATACCTGATAAGCCAAAACGTCTTGCCAATTCATTGGTGACAGCCCAAGACGGTATATTAAACCATGCTAATGTGACCATTGTATGAAACCAAACATCAGCAATTTCATACACCAAATCTTTCACTGCGGTATCATCGGCGACCGCCTCATAGGGGGTATCGTTGGCAATGTTGATATCTTTGGCAGCGATAATGGCTTCGGTGGTTTCTTCACCGACTTTTTCTAAGATTTTGTTGATACCTTTATGGTATAAGCTTGCCACGTATGAGCTATCAGGATTGGCATTTTTACGCCCAATCAATACTTCATCTAACGCGGTTAAAATATCCGCTGACGTCGTAGGGGATTGTATCGCATTGCTTGTTTGTATCGTATGGCTTGTTTGTATCGTATGGCTTGTTTGTATCT
This sequence comes from Faucicola osloensis, assembly GCA_016888885.1. Classification (GTDB taxonomy): domain Bacteria; phylum Pseudomonadota; class Gammaproteobacteria; order Pseudomonadales; family Moraxellaceae; genus Faucicola. Next base: position 1,439,318 of record CP069437.1, on the reverse strand, counting down.
TATGGCTTGCAAGCGGCGAGTGTTCATGAGTCGGTTTGGCGTTGTCACCATAAATCGTATCAGGGTCTTTGATGACCGCATCAGTGATTTGCCATTGTAGCTGTCCGTGGTCATCAGCAAGCAGACGATAAAAACAAGACTGCCGACCCGTATGGCAAGCAATCCCCCCCACTTGGGTGACTGACAACACAATCACATCAGCATCGCAGTCTAGGCGGATTTCATGGACTTGCTGAAAATGCCCAGAGCTTTCGCCTTTGTGCCATAATTTACCGCGAGAGCGTGACCAATACACTGCTTGCATTTTTTCGGCAGTCAGACGTAATGACTCGCGATTCATCCATGCCATCATCAAAATGCGCCCTGTATGAAAATCTTGAGCGACTGCAGGAATAAGCCCATTGTCATCAAATTTTAGTGTATCTAGCCAATCCATATTCACGCCCTGTATCATACTATGCAAGCCCTAACCAAAAAAAAGCACCCATCAAACGATGCGGGCATTTATCATAATTCATCAAGCCCTAAATCTCAAAGGGTTTCACATCTAAGGCTTCTTTGGTGGTAGCTGATAACGCGATTTCTTGGCTTTGACGATAGTCATACGCCACAAAGCCCATTTTGGCATACGCCACCAATGACCCATCAAACATCCGCGAGACTTTGAACACAAAATCACCACCCAAATCGGTTAAATGCTGCACACCGACTTCAAATAACAGTTCTTCACGCGCTCGTACCCGATCAAAGATTTGGGTCTCGATATGATTAATGACCAAGCCTTGGTACTCAGCATTAACCTCCTTAATGCTTTTTGAATATAAAAAACGAAAACGGGCTTCGGTAAGCAATGCTACCAAATTTTCAACCGTTAAATGTTGTCCTAATCCAATTTCGGTATTGCGCACGCGCATGACGGTCTCAAACACGAAATGGGCAACTTCAATATTTGTGCTTAACGTTGACAAGAATTGTAACCTCATGATGTTGATGAAGATGAAATAGCATTACACGTTAAACTTTACCAAAGCCTGCGAACGATAAATACCTCAAGGTTAAATAAACTAACGCAAACTGTGTCCAAAATAGGGCTTGCTTATCACTTTTAGCCAATTTAACCGCAGTTTTTATAAACTAAGTTGTTAACTTAATTAATGTAATCTCGCGATAGGTTTGTTAAGTCATTTATGTTAAATAATTGATATCATAGATTTTTTTAAAATCCTATAAAAAATGACTGAATAAAAATGTATTATGGTAAAAAATGTTAAAGTAGCATAAATACAATGGATGTCAAAGAAAAAATTAGTTTTAACAATAGCGTGCATTCACCAATGATTTTTGATAAAATATCGCCTCCCACCTCAAGGCAAAAAATCCAGTGTGATGAGGATTTTTTGACAAACAGGTTAACTTCACTTGATAAAGATGTTTAATCTCTGTCAAAAACGAACAAGAGGCTATCATGAAATTAAAAACTCGCCGTGGTGCTGCCAAGCGTTTTAAAAAAACTGGTAACGGTATCAAACGCAAACAAGCATTCAAACGCCACATTTTGACCAAAAAATCTCCTAAGCGTATCCGTCAATTACGTGGATGCAAATTGGTACACGTGTCTGATGAGAAACGTGTTTACCGTATGTGTCCTTACCTATAATTTATGATAAACATAAGTTCACAGGTATTCAATCAACTGATATTACAAAACTTTAGGAGTAAATTATGGCTCGTGTAAAACGTGGTGTACAGGCAAATCGCCGTCATAAAAAAGTATTGGCTCGTGCAAAAGGTTATTACGGTGCGCGTTCTCGTGTTTTCCGTGTTGCTGTACAAGCAGTTACCAAAGCTGGTCAATATGCGTATCGTGACCGTCGTAACAAAAAACGTTCATTCCGTCGTTTATGGATTGCACGTATCAACGCGGGTGCGCGCTTAAATGGCTTAAGCTACAGCCGTATGATTAACGGTCTGAAAAAAGCCAGCATCGAAATCGACCGCCGTGTATTAGCAGACATCGCTATGCATGATGCGCAAGGTTTTACGGCATTGGCAGAAAAAGCAAAACAAGCACTGGCTGCTTAATTTGTTTTAAAGCAATTTTTCAAAAAGCCATTAAGTGCAAGCTTAATGGCTTTTTTTATCGCCATATTTTAGTTAAAATGCCTATCACTATTGATAACCAAGATTGCAACGCTCATGACAGAAATAACGACTGACAAACTTATCCAATATTCTGAAAATTTAACCGATATCACCCAAGACCAATTCACCCAATTTGTTCAAGATGCCAAAGCCTTAATCAGCACTGCACAAAGCCCCCAAGACCTACAAAACATCCGCGTGACTTTAACCGGCAAAAAAAGCCACCTTACTACATGGTCGAAACAACTTGGCGGACTCGACGCCGACGGCAAAAAGACCATCGGCGGTATGCTGCATCAAGTACGTACCCAAATCAATGACAGCCTACAACAAGTGCAAAGCGATTTAGATGCCAAAGCTTTGGCTGCCAAGCTTGCCAGTGAATCCATTGACATCACCCTGCCTGCACGTGGACAACAAGCGGGTAATTTGCACCCTGTCACCATGACCGCTGAGCGTATGCAAGGGTTTTTCCGTCAAGCAGGTTTTGAAGTCGCAACAGGCCCTGAAGTTGAGAGCGACTACTACAACTTTGAAGCGCTAAATATTCCAAGCCATCACCCAGCGCGCGCCATGCACGATACCTTTTATTTTGAAAAACAGCATTTTAATGCCAATTATGTGTTACGTACCCATACCAGTTCGGTGCAAATTCGCACCATGGAAAAAGGCAACCTGCCGATTCGTATCATCTGTCCAGGACGCGTGTATCGCAACGACAGCGACCAAACGCACTCGCCGATGTTTCATCAGCTTGAAGGTTTGTATGTCAGTGAATCGACCAATTTTGCTGAGTTAAAAGGCTTGATTCATGAGTTTTTGCAGGCGTTTTTTGGTCGCAAGCTCACGGTGCGTTTTCGCCCGTCGTATTTTCCATTTACTGAGCCGTCTGCGGAAGTGGATATCCTTGCCGATACTTATGCAGGTGGGGGCAAGTGGCTAGAAGTGATGGGCTGCGGTATGGTGCATCCAAAGGTATTGTCCGATAGCGGTATTGACCCGACCAAATACCAAGGTTTTGCATTTGGGATGGGGATTGAGCGCTTTGCCATGCTGTATTATGGGGTGAATGATTTGCGCTTGTTCTATCAAAATGATGTCAGATTTTTAAAGCAGTTTGCTTAGGGGAAAACAATGAAAATTAGCGAAAACTGGTTACGCCAATGGGCAAACCCAAACTTAAGCGCTGAGCAAATTGGCGAACAACTGACGATGGCAGGCTTAGAGCTTGATAGCTTGGATAAAGTTGCCAAAGACTTTAGTGGTGTGGTGGTCGGTGAAGTGATTGACGTCACCCAACACCCCGATGCTGATAAACTGCGCGTTGCCAAAGTGAATGTCGGTGAGCATAGCGAAGCACCCCTACAAATCGTTTGCGGTGCACCCAATGTCGCCGCTGGCGTGCGTGTACCTGTGGCACTGGTGGGCGCCAAACTGCCACCTGCACAAGGGGATGAACCCTTTAACATTAAAAAAGGCAAACTGCGCGGCGTAGAGTCGCACGGTATGCTGTGCGGTGGTAGCGAGATTGACTGTGATGATGGTGTTGATGGCTTGTTAATTTTGCCACAAGACGCCCCGATTGGCATGGATATCCGAGCGTATCTTGGCTTAGACAATCATGTGCTAGATATTTCAATCACCCCAAACCGTGGCGACTGTTTTAGTGTGCGCGGTATCGCGCGTGAGCTTGCCGTGCTCAATGATTTAACATTTCAACTGCCCTTTGACAATATCACCGCAGCTGTGACCGACAACGACAGCCAAGCGGTTAGCGTAGAGACCACCGACTGCCCACGTTATTACGCGCAACTGGTCAGTGGGCTGACAGGCACGACGCCATCACCTAATTGGATGAAACAAGCCCTGAATGCCTCAGGTGTTAAACCACGTAATTTACTGGTGGATGTTACTAATTATGTATTACTTGAGCTCGGTCAGCCGCTGCATGCGTTTGATGCCGATAAGTTGGTGGGCGCAATTACCGTGCGCCATGCCCAACAAGGCGAAACCCTTGAGCTTTTAAATGAGCAAACCATTACCTTACAAGGCGATGAGCTGGTGATTGCCGATGAACAAGGGGTTATTGCGTTAGCGGGAATCATGGGTGGACTTCGCACTGCAGTGACCGATAGCACGACCCGAGTGGTAATCGAGAGTGCATTTTTCAAACAGTTGGCGATTGCAGGTAAAGCGCGCCGTTTTGGCTTGCATACCGATGCGTCACAGCGTTTTGAGCGGGGTGTTGATTTTGAATTGCCAAAATTGGCACTCGACCGCGCCGTCAATCTATTGGCGACATTTGGCAATGGCTCAAGTGAGGTTAGGGTCGGTCAAATCACGCTAGTTGAAAACACCGCTGAACTGCCAAAACGTACCCCAGTGACGCTACCGATTGTCAGTATCAATAAATTGTTAGGCGCGGATATTGCCACTGACAAAGCCATTGAGATTTTAAATAGTCTACAAATCAGCACCGAGTTACAAGGCGAAAATCTGGTTGCCACACCGCCAAGCCATCGTTTTGATATCGCCTTGCCCGAAGATTTGATTGAAGAAATCGCCCGCATTTATGGCTATAACAATATTGCCAACAAACTGCCGGCGTTTACCAGTAACTTGTTTGACAATAAACGCCAAAATGATCTGCATGACTTAAAAATGAACTTGGTCAATCAAGGTTATTTTGAAGCGGTGAGTTTTAGTTTTAGTGATGCCAAAGTCGAAGCTTTGTTTGATGGGGCGCATTTTGCTGCACCACTCGCGCTTGCCAATCCAATCTCAAGTGACTTAGCGGTCATGCGTCGTACCCTGTTGTCTAGTTTGTTGCCTTGTGTGCAATATAACTTAAACCGTCAACAAAACCGCGTGCGTCTGTTTGAGACGGGTCTGCGTTTTGATGGCAGTGATATCGCAAGCTTAAACCAAGTTGACACTTTGGCGATGGTGGCAGTCGGCAGCACCTATCCAGAGCAGCATCATGACAATCGTGTGATGGATTTTTACGACCTAAAAAATGACGTCGAATCGGTTTTTCCGCGGTTTGCCCAGTCTGCTATCCGTTATCAACGTAGCGAGCAGCCGTTTTTACACCCTGGTCAAAGTGCCGATGTACACTATCAAGGTAAGGTGATTGGCTGGTTGGGTCAGTTGCACCCACAGATTGCCAAAGCCTTGGATTTGCCGACCACTTGGGTGGCGCAGCTAAACTTACAGATGGTGATTGACATGCACCAACAGGTATTGACCATCATGACGCCAAGTAAGTTCCCACAAGTACGCCGTGATATCGCTGTGGTGGTAGACAAGTCGATTGCTATGCAATCCATGCGAGATACTATCAAACAAGTCGGGGGCGAGCTATTAAAAGATGTGTGGTTATTTGATGTGTATTCCGGCAGCAACTTACCTGAAAACCAACAATCGCTTGCTTTTGCACTGGTGTGGCAAGACATCGAAGCCACGCTTTCTGATGAGCGCATTAATGCGCAAATGGAAGCTGTCATCGCTGCGCTACATGAGCAGTATCACGCAACGCTACGTATGTAATCTTGGACTAGCAAATTATGCCAGTCGATACAATGTTTTTCTTTGATTTTAAAGTAAAAATAACTATCGACTGTATTTGCTAGAATCGCTAAAATAGCAACATTTAGTAGGGTGGGTATGATAATGAATATGCAAGTTGAAGGAAAAACCTTAACCAAATTAGAAATGATCAATCATTTGATGGAAAATTTGGGCATGACGCGCCAAGACAGCCGCGCATTTGTAGAGAATTTTTTTTCAGAGTTGTCGGAGACGTTGACCAAAGGTCACCAAGTCAAGCTATCGGGTTTTGGTAACTTTGAGATTAAGGATAAAAGCCAGCGTCCAGGTCGCAATCCAAAGACTGGCGAGATGGTTCATGTCACAGCGCGCCGCGTTGTTACCTTTAAAGCGGGGCAAAAAATGCGTCGCAGTATTGAAGATAAACTGTTCACAGAATAACGCGCTTTATTGTTTTTAGATTATTTTCAGTTAATTTAGGCGTTTTAAAATCGGTTGCTGCATTTTGACCATAAAACATTCTAACCATAAATTTTAACCATAAAAAAAGAAGCTTAATGCTTCTTTTTTTATGCCAATTATGCCACTATTTGGCAGCAGAGGCGGTTGCACGGGCAGCGGCTGGTGTTGCAGGGTTCTCACCCCAGATAGCTGGGTATTTATAACCTGGGAAAGTTTTGTGGGCGTATTGTTTAAATTCTTCTGAATTGTACGCATTGGTCACGTCTTTTACCCATTGTGTGTCTTTGTCTTTGGTGCGAATTGCTGACCAGTTGACATACGCATAGCTGGGTTCTTGGAACAGCGCTTCAGTTAATTTGATACCTGAGCTGGTCGCATAGTTACCGTTGATGACTGCAAAGTCAACGTCTGAACGCGCACGTGGTAATTGTGCGGCTTCTAGCTCTACCAATTTGATATTTTTTGGGTTTTCTGCGATATCATTTTTTGATGCAGTGAGTGGGTTGATATTGGCTTTAAGTTTTATCCAGCCCAGTTCGTTGAGCATCACCAGCGCGCGTGCAAAGTTGCTTGGATCGTTTGGTACAGCCACGGTGGTACCGTCTTTGACTTGTTTTAAGTCATTTAATTTACCAGGATAGATGCCAAGCGGTGCGGTAGGCACTTGGAAGACTTCAACAATATCTAGGTTGTTATCCTTTTTGAAAGTATCAAGATAAGGTTTGTGTTGGAACACGTTGATATCAATATCACCATCGGCTAAGGCTTTATTTGGGCGCACATAGTCAGAGAATTCAACCAATCTGACTTTATAGCCTTGTTTTTCTAACTGCGGTTTGACCGAGTTTTTGACCATGTCACCAAAGTCGCCCACAGTAGTACCAATCACAATTTCAGATTTGTTCGGGTCGATACCTTTGCTTGCCGCTGCTGTGGTCGTGGTTGAGCTTGCGGTGGTCGTGGTTGTAGTTTTGGTGGTGGTGCTGGCTTGTGCTGTGGTTTCGGTTTTGCTTTCAGGTTTGCTACAACCGACTAGGGCAATCCCTGCCACCCCTACAGTTGCTAATAGCTGCGCGATATGGCTTGATAAATGCGTTAATTTCATACCTTCCTCCAAAAATGAAAAAATAAACGGACAAAACAATCAGCTTACCTTAACATACTCATAAAAAAAATGTTATTGAGAGTTAACCTATGGATATGAAATTTTTTCATAATTCCTAGAAAAACCATCAATAACAATTTTTTAAACCGCCATCAGCTAAAATTAACGTTTATCCAGACGGTGCGCCAAAATATTACCAACCGATTGGATGATAATCACCATCACCACCAATAAAATCACCATAAAAATCATCACGTCATTTTGATAGCGGTTATAACCATAACGAATCGCCAAATCACCAAGACCGCCACCCCCAATCATACCTGCTGCCGCACTATAAGAGAGTAAACTAATCATCAAGGTAGTAATACTCAAAATCAAACTTGAGCGTGACTCGACCAATAACACACTGCGAATAATCGTCCCTGTACTTGCACCCATTGATAACGCCGCTTCGATGATCCCTTTTGGCACATCACGCAGATTTTGCTCAACGAGCCTAGCAAAGTAGAAGATACCGGCGACACTCAAAGCAAGCGATGCCGCGATTGGACCAATGGTGGTACCGACAATGAGGCGAGTGACAGGAATAATCACAATCATCAAAATCACAAACGGAAAAGCACGCATGATATTGGTAAAGTTGCTAAGTACTGCATACAGCGATTTATTGTCGGCGAGCTGATTTTTACTGGTCAAAAATAGCGCGACGCCGAGCAATGTACCAAAGATGACTGACGCAGCCGTTGAGATACCCACCATAATCAGCGTTTCCCAAAACGCTTGCCAAATTTCTGCCTTCATCCCCAAAAGATTATCAACCGCGCTTTGCCAAGTTAATGTATTTGCCATGAAATTACCCAACGATTCAATTTAAAACTTAAAAAATTATCCAGTCATCAACGATGTTTGTGCGCCGTTAATCATCACTAATCAGCAATTGCCCAATCGGTGTGGTGGCATGAATTTGACCCGAATGTACGTCAGCGACTTCTAGCAACTTGCCCTTATCGAGCAGGGCAACGCGGTTACACAGCTTGCGAATCACGGACATTTCATGGGTCACAATCACGATAGTGACGTTAAACTTTTCATTAATATCCTTGAGACAGGCTAACACCGATTTGGTGGTCGCAGGGTCGAGCGCAGAGGTAGGTTCATCGGCAAGCATTACATGAGGCTTGGGTGCTAACGCCCGTGCGATACCTGCCCGCTGTTTTTGACCGCCAGAGAGCTGGGCGGGATAGTGGTTGGCGCGATTGACCAAATCGACAATTTCAAGGCATTCCATCACCCGCGGCATGATGGCTGCTTTTTCCCACCCGGCAATTTCTAGGGCAAAGGCAATATTTTGTGCCACCGTGCGATTTGCCATCAGATTAAACTGCTGAAAAATCATCCCGATATTTTGACGGGCATGGCGCAAATCGTGGGTGGATAGCGAGGTCAGTTCCTTGCCATCGATGGTGACAGTGCCGCTATCTGGGCGTTCAAGTAAATTAATCAAGCGTAGCAAGGTGGATTTGCCTGCGCCAGAATAGCCCATCAAGCCAAAAATCTCGCCTTGTTGGATTGTGAGTGATGTCGGTTCTACCGCGGTAAACCAGTTGCCATCTTGGGTTTGGAAGCGTTTGGTAACGTTATCAATGGTAATCATGATAATAAAAAATTTTGCAGTGGCTAAAAGAAGGTAATTTTAGCACAGCTCGTCGTCAGCGTTTAGTCGCTTTAACGAATAAATAAATGCCGAATGGTGGGTTTAATTGAATAATAGATTAGAAAACCGAAAAAATTGTGACAAAACTATAGGCAGAGTTAAAAGCGGTTACGATTGGGTGATAGGTAATGTGACCAAAAAGCGGGTATGACCATGCACTGTGTCGGTGATAATACTACCGCCATGGGCTTTGACAATCTGTGCGACTAAAGATAGCCCGAGCCCTGAGCCTTTTTTCTCTTGTTGTAGCCGTACAAATGGACTGAAAATATCGGTGCGTTTATCTTCAGCAATGCCTGTACCTTGGTCGATAACCGCAATACACACCTGACGAAATTCTGGCAGGTGCACAATGTCAGATTTTTTACGTGAAAAAATAGACGATTTATTTTTTGGTTTGTTAGTCAGTTTGCTCGAAGTTGCTTCGCTATCTGCAGTGACCGTTGCGGCGGGACTATTTGTCGATGGTATTTCAGCGTCAACGGTGATGTCATCGCCGTTTGTGGGGTCACTGGTGGTATCTTTTATAGGGGCGGGCGCGGCGGGCAAAGCCACCTTATCTTTTTCAGCATTGGTATCTTTTTCATCATCGGTATCTTTTGTACTCTCTTGCATCGCTGGTAGGGCATCAATTGCCAGTTGATTACCCGCATCATCAATGGCATACAGCTGTACGCTCACAGGTGGGACGCCATGAAGATGGGCATTGTCGAGCAAATTACGCACGAGGTGGGTAAGAAGTTTGGCTTGTCCTTGGATGATAATATGACCACCCGCAAAGGTAGCTTGTGGGTAGTGCTGAATCTCGTTTTTAATTAACTCATATAAATCGACGTCTTCTACTTTTTCTATCGCATGACCGGCATCCATACGACTGACGAGCAAAATACTTTCTACCAAATCATTAAGACCCGTCAAATCACGGTTGATGGCATCGGCACGTTTTTGTACTTTATCTTGTATCGTTTTGTCAAATTGACTTGCCAGCATGGTCATCATTTCAACTTGTAGACGAATACGGGTAATCGGTGTGCGAATCTCATGAGAAGCATGCGCTAACAGCAGTTTATTGGCATTCATCAAGGTTTCGATACGTTCGGCGGTTTGGTTAAAACCACGTGCCAAAATGGTAATTTCATCATTGCCCACAGGCGTGACACGGGCAGAGAAATCGCCATCACCCAATTGGGTGATTTGCCGACTCAGCTGGTTGATACGCCATGTCATGGTACGCGCAATCATCCATAACATGCCCGACATAATGAGCAGCAGTAGCAAGGTGCCTGTCAATAAATTAATCGCGGGCGAAATCGCACGGCGATTACTAAGTTTTGATTGGTATAACAGCACATAACCTGATTGGCTATTGACTTGAATTTCGGTCGGATGCTTTGGATCATCTCTAGGAAACAAAGAGGAAAAAAATGGCGGGTTTGGCGGTAAAGTGGCAGGCAGCCCACGCATGATCATAATCGCTTCGCCACTTTTGCCATCGTATAGACCAAATTTGGCGTTCAGTGAATCGCTATAGATATTAAAACTACGGCGTACGAGGGCAAGTAGATAGCGGGTTTCGAGATTTTTTTGTTGGTCTTGAGCCGTGCGCAGCTCAACTAATAACGGGTCTAGCTGCTGGGTGACTTGATTGGCAATGACTTGGTGGCGGGTATTGGCAGAAGTATCGTGTACCAAATGGCTTAAAACTACCATTGCCCCAGCAAAAATGACCAATGCCAGCATAACGCTGGCAAATAACTTACTAAATACACTGTTAAATTTTATGCCGCTAAGTCGCACACAGAATCCAAAAATCGTGGGTCATCACAGGCTATTATAATAGCTTTGCTAGCATAATAACCAAGTATGATGACCTTTTGCGTGTTAAATTTGTCAACTAAGCTTACACTGTTACACTTGGTCAGTGGCAAACTGATAGCCGACACCGCGCACCGTGATAATGCGTTTTGGCTGGCGAGGATTGTCTTCAATCAGCGCACGCAGACGTGAAATATGCACATCAATGGCACGGTCGATGTTATCACTGCTGTCATCGTTTGGCATCGCATGCCATAGCTGTTCACGGCTCAGTACTTTACCTGAGTGGGTAGCAAAGTAATGCAATAACTGAAACTGGTGGGTGGTCAAACGCACCGGCTCATCATCAATGGTCACTTCATGGCTGTCTGGATAAACCTTTAAGCGACCAAATACTAAGTTATCTTCTTTTTGCTGGTGAAGCGGCAGGTCGTGACGACGCATGACCGCACGGATACGCGCCAATAGTTCACGCGGTTCAAATGGTTTTGATACATAATCATCCGCGCCCATCTCAAGACCCAGTACGCGGTCAGTAGTGTCACCTTTGGCGGTGAGCATGATAATCGCCGTTTGCGCCAGACGGCTATCTTTGTGCTGACGAATACGTTGACACACTTGCATGCCATCCATATCCGGCAACATCAAATCTAAAATCACCAAATCAATGGATTTGGCAGGGTTAAATAGCGTCTCTAGCCCTTCTGTTGCGGTTGGGGCATGCTGAACCTCATAATAGTTCATGCCCAAATATTCGCTAATCAACTCGGCTAAATCTGGATCATCCTCAATCAATAGTACGGTTTTAGTACCACTATTATTATCTTCCATCACCAACTCCAAAAATTCTCTAAAATAAATCAGTTGTTATTATTGCTTTTGCTCATCAAAGCCAGGCTTCTATCATCAATCAAAAGCCTATTATCTATCATAAAGATAAAGCAAGATACTATTATCATAAAGCAATAGACTGCCAATATGATAGTGTCTTACACAGATTTATAAAACTTCTTAGCTGCCAATCACACAGCCCAATTAATGCATAGCCCAATTTAAAATTGTACTTGTCTACTCATTCTTAAGTTTCTTTACACTGTATAAAATTGTAATGAATTATTGCTTAAAGTGAGTCGTGGCGCTCTATCGCAGGGGTTGTTGCTTTCTTTTTAGCAAATAACCGAAAAAACCGCTGTTTGCCATCATCTAAATAGGTATAAATCACAGGCACCACAATCAAGGTCAATAAAGTTGAAGTAATCACCCCACCAATAATGGCGTGTGCCATCGGTGCTTGCTGCTCCGACCCTTCACCAATACCCAGTGCCAGCGGTATCATCCCCATCACCATGGCAGCGGTAGTCATCAAAATTGGGCGCAGGCGCGTTTGCCCTGCCAGCATAATAGCTTCTGTACGGCTCAAACCGTTTGATAAAGATTCTTTAATAAAATCAATGAGCAAAATCGCATTTTTACACACCAACCCCATTAGCATGATAATGCCGATGATAGAAAATATATTAAGACTAGAGCCAAAGAAAAATAACGCAAAGAACACCCCAATCAGCGATAACGGCAGCGATGCCATAATCGCCACAGGGTATAAAAAGCTATTAAACTGTGACCCTAACAACATATAGATAAATACAATTGCCAGTCCAAGCGCGGTTGTGGCGTAGCCAATGGATTCTGCCATGTCTTTGTTAGAGCCTTGTACCGCAAAGCTGTAACCGGGTGGCAGTTTCATTTCGTTTTGGATTTTAGTGATATCCGCGCCGATATCACCTGCCGGTCTGCCGTCCGTGTTGGCTTGCACTACCACTTCACGAAACAGCGAACGGCGGTTGATTTGCGGTGCACCCAAGGTTTCACTAAAATTCGCCACTTGCGATAGCGGCACTAGTATCGGCTGACCATTTTGATCCATACGGCTTGATGACAAGTACATGGATTGTAGTTGCGAGATAGTCTGGCGGTTGTCGTCATTTAAGCGCACGTTGACATCGATATTGTTGCCGTTGTCATCTTTAAAAGTGCTCACATTGTCACCGGCAAGCAGCGGTCGTAATGCTTGTCCGATTTGCCCAATCGACAGACCAGCATCATTTGCTGCTTCTCGGTTAATGGTGACATTGACCATTGATTTGGGCTGTTTAAGCGTGCTTTCCAAATCTACCAAGCCATTGACGTTTGAGAGTTTTTGCATAAACTCATTGGATAAACGTTGCAGCTCAGTTAAATCATTGCCTTTGATGGATATCATAATTGGCTTAAGACCACCGCTGACTGCCATGGCAGCGGCTGCCACTGAGGTAACTTTTATACCGCCTACCTGCTGCAATTGCTCACGCATGGCACGGTTTAAGGCATCTAGTCCGCGCGTGCGCTCATCTTTGGGTACTAACGATACATTCACTTGTACCCGATTGTTACCGCTATAGGACATGGCATTAACCGTGGCATAAGTATTGGTAACCTCAGGAAAACTTTGTAATACCGCGTTGACTTGTGCTGCTTTTTGTTGGGTGTAGTCAAGATTGGCATTGACAGGCGTTTCAAATTTGACTTTGATTTCATTCATATCCGCTTGCGGAACAAACTCTTTGCCCACCAACCCCACGGCAAAAAACGCGGCAACCAGCGAGGCAATTGCAATAAGCACAGTTATCAAACGATGGCGTAAGCTCCATGCAAGAATATGGCTGTATAGATGGGTCAGCCGATCTAACAGGCGCTGAAAACCCGCTAATAGCCAAGCAATCGGTCGCTTGCGAAACGATACCCGCCCATTGAGTCGGTCATGCTGGTGCGCGGCATCTGGGTCTGGCCAAATCGAAGACAACATCGGGTCAAGCGTGAAACTAACAAATAACGACAGCAACACAGCAGTGGAAACAGTCACACCAAACTGATAAAAAAAGCGTCCGATAATCCCGCCCATAAAAGCCACGGGTAAAAATACCGCCACAATCACCAGCGTCGTCGCTAGCACGGCAAGCCCGATTTCTTGGGTGCCATCAAGCGCCGCTTGGCGGTGATGTTTGCCCATACCCACATGGCGCACGATGTTTTCCCGCACCACAATCGCATCATCAATCAGCAGTCCGATACATAATGCCAGCGCCAGCAGGGTCATCATGTTGATGGAAAAACCAAACGTCCAAATCGCCGCTAAAGTACCGAGCAGCGAAATGGGCAGCGTCAATCCTGTGATAATCGTCGAACGCCACGACCCCAAGAACAACCAAACAATAAACACCGCCAATATTGCCCCTTCAATCAACGTGCGTACCACATTATTTAACGAGCCGCGAATACTTTTTGAGCTATCAGCGACCACGGTCATGGTAACACCTGGGGGTAGGGTCGCTTGGATTTCTGCCAGACGCTGTTGGGTTTTATCAACCACATCAATCACATTGGCATCCGACATTTTGATAATATCCATTGCCACCGCAGGTTGACCATTTTGTAGTGACGCTGACTCAGCCTCGGCTTGCCCATCAACGACTTGGGCAACTTGCGATAAGTACACAGGCACGATAGCACCCGTGCTTGAACGATTTTGGGCGACAATGATTTGGTTAAACTCATTGGGTGTTTTGACCAACCCGTTGACTTGAATCACCATTTCTTGGTTTTGATTATTGATAGTACCGACAGGTAATTCGACGTTCTCTGAGCGTAGCGCATTGCTAATTTGATTGACTGAGACTTTATAGGCATTCATTTGGGTGGGATTGAGCAGCACACGGATTTGCCGCTGCCGACCCCCCAAGATATCGACACGACCCACCCCTGTGACTGTTTGTAGCTGTTTTTTGACCGTGTTGTCTAAATAAGTGGATAACTCCCGAAGCGACATTTTGTCAGAGCGAAACGTGACAGACACCACAGGCGCATCGGCAGGATTGTACTGCGCAACAATAGGCGTGGTAACTTCATCCCGAAAGGTGGGGGTCACCAGTGCCAATTTATCACGCACATTTTGCGCGGCAACATCGGACGGGATATTTAAATCAAACTGCACGATGACTTGTGACAAGCCTTGTTGGGTGACGGAGGTCACTTCTTTGACACCGGCGATGGTATTGACTTGGTCTTCAATTTTTTTGGTAATGTCGGTCTCGATGACTTCAGGCGAAGCACCACTATAAACGGTATTGACCACCACAAAAGGGAATTCAATATTAGGAAATTCCTCAACTTTCATGCGAAATGTTGCCAGTAATCCAATGACCATCAGCGCGAGCATGATCATGGCGGCAAACACAGGATTGTTGATACTGACGCGGGTAAGCCACATAGCAAATTCCTAATAGCAAAATTTTTAACAATATAAAATGATTGAATGAAACACTATCAGTAAGCTATTTGAGTACCACTTTTTTACCCACATCATTGGCATTGAGATTTGCCACAATCACTGTGGTGTTAGGCTCGATGCCAGTAATTAAATACTGACTGGTATCGTCAAGGTGTTTGAGTATTTTAATAGGCTGTTTGGTAATCACATTGTCTTTACTGACCACCAAAATCGTGCCTGTTTCTAAGGTTGGACTTGCGGCGGATTGGTCGCTGGATTTATTGGCTGCGCCTTTTGCTTTAGATTCTAGAGCTTTAGATTCGAGCGCTTTAGACTCCAGCATTACCGCTGACATCGGCACCAACACCCCAACTTGTGCAACCCCATAATTAAGCTTGCCTGTGGCATACATGCCCGGGCGAAGTCCACGATTACGCTGAGAAGGTTTAACCGCGATATAAATGGTCAGTTGGCGAGTGGCGGCATCGACTTGGGGCGAAATACGGCTAATTTGTCCGATGTACTGAGTGGTTTGATTACTAATAGTAAAAGGCACTTGTTGACCCAGTTGTAGCTGTGTTTGTGCTTCGCTAGGAACATTGGCGGCAAACTCAAGTTTATTTGGGTCAATGATTTCCATCAAGGCTTGGTTTTGCGTGACTACCTGTCCGACATTGACGCTGCGACTGCTGACAATCCCCGTGGTAGGCGCATAAATCGTGGTATCGCCAAACATTTTTTGTGCACTACTTAATTGGGCTTGTTTGGCTTTGATGGCTTCACGCTGGGCAATGCTGTCTGCCACACTGCGCTCATACTCTATTTGTGAGACAAAGCCTTGCTCGAGCAAAATTTTGTTGCGCTCAGCAAGTTTATTGGCGACGATGGCTTGTGCTTGGGCAGCGGCAACGTCGGCTTGCGCTTGAGCGAGTTGGTTTTTACTATCACTGATATCAAGTCGCACCAGTGGCTCACCTTTTGCTACCGTTTTACCCACATCAGCGAGCACTTGCTGCACTTGCGCATTCACGGTTGATTGCACTACTGTGTGGTCTGAAGGCTGCAGCGTCCCTGTCACGGTGACACTCGGTTCAAATCGGTCTGCTTTGGCGGTGATGACATCAGCGGCTAATAGCTGAATCTCGTTATTGGCGATTGGCGTGGTGGCTGATGCGGTGGTGACTTGAGTGTTTTGGGTCGACAACGGGCTTTTGCTATCGTTTTGCTGTTTTTGGCAGCCACTCAAACTCATAACAGCGCTAGCCACCGCTAGGCTTAATGGTACAACTTTGGTGATAAACTTTGGTGTTATCATGAACGAGACGTCCTCAGCGCAAACAATCAACTTAAAAAATATAAAATGATGTAGAAATAACCAGTACAATGCGTTTTTCTAAGCTTATTTCAACATGTTTCTATCATCAGGTAATACCTGTATATTATCATGGCTCTATGGGCAACTTAACAAAGCAGTTACCAGATCAAACCCGAATGGTCATCAGGATGTTAAAAATGAACGATAAGTGCATCGATTTAAGCATACTTTGCAGCAAAAAAGTATGGTAGTATTTTAACAATAATTACCATACAGTTGGTTTTTAACTATCCGTCTGAAATATTTGTTATATCTTATAAAAATTATTTACAATAGCTTCGTTTGATTGTCAAAAATTGTACCAGTGACTTTTGAGCGTTGATGGCATCATTTGATAACTGCCCCAACGCCCAGACTTAAAGTTTTGAGCAATCGCTATAGGACAGTGGGTAGCAAAATCATAGCGAAACAACCCTTAGGAAAATATTATGGATGCAAATTTTGAAGGCCTAAAAGTCATGATTATTGACGATTCAAAAACCATTCGTCGTACTGCAGAGACGTTACTTGCCAAAGCAGGCTGTGAGGTGACTACGGCTGTTGATGGCTTTGATGCGTTGGCAAAAATTGCGGATACCAACCCAGATTTGATTTTTGTCGATATCATGATGCCACGCCTCGATGGTTATCAAACTTGTTCACTGATCAAAAACAACGCAGATTTTGCTGCCAAGCCCGTGATTATGCTGTCATCAAAAGATGGCTTGTTTGATAAAGCGCGCGGTCGTATCGTCGGCTCAGATGAGTACTTGACCAAACCATTTAGTAAAGAAGAGCTATTTGACGCCATTGAACGTCATCGTCCTGCGTCTTAATACGCTGTGCTGAAGATTAACAACATGCCAGTACTACTGGTTAATACTTAAAGTTTACAATCACTAGCTACGACCAAACTAGAGATGACTAACATAAAAGCGCAGATTGCAACCTAGACGGGCATAGTTTGGGATACGTGTTTAACAGTTGTGCTGTCATGAGCACAGATACACAAAACAGCAAAATATAAAGCGATTAATATAATCAATCAGCAGGTAAAAAGGTAAGTCTATGGCCAAAATCTTAGTAGTTGATGATTCACCATCAGAAATGGCAAAATTTCGGGATATTTTGACCCGTCATCAGTACGAAGTCATTGAAGCGCATACAGGCGATGATGGCATTCAAAAAGCCAATGAGTTTTTCCCAGACGTGATTTTGATGGATGTGGTCATGCCAGAGATGAACGGCTTTCAAGCAACCCGCAAACTTACCCGTGACCCAAAAACCAGTCATATCCCTGTCGTCATCATCAGTACTAAAAATCAAGAAACTGACCGGGTATGGGGCAAGCGCCAAGGCGCACGAGATTATCTAAGTAAGCCGATTACAGAAGAAGCCTTAATCACTGTAATCCGTTCCGTGATGGAGTAGGTTTCGTGTCCTCAAACGGCTTTATTGAGCTTTTACGACTCGCTGACCGCGGTATCAAACGACAAAAAGGTGCTCACTTTGACCAAAAAACCCAGTGGTTAGGGGTTGCGTTTTCGCTCGGTGGTTACCACTTGGTAGCCCCGCTCGGCGATGTGGCTGAGGTGCTATCTTTGCCTGCCTATACCTCAGTGCCTTTATCAAAACCTTGGCTATTAGGGATTGCCAATGTGCGGGGACGGTTATTACCGATTACCAATTTGTCGAACTTTTTAGGTTTACCTCCATCAAGCTCAAACTACCAATCCGCCAATCAAAAGATTTTGGTGATTGATCAACCCAAGCTCTTTAGTGGCTTACAAGTCGATGAGATATTGGGTATCCAAACCTTTAGTCAACGGCAATATCAGCCTATCGAAATGCCGAATGATTCACCGCTCGCTCAGTATACGCATGGTCGGTTTATACAAAATGAGCAGATTTGGTATGTGTTTATGCCAAGCTTATTGGCCGAAGACACGCGTTATTTAGAAGCAGCGTTATAACCTAATTTTCTAACTCATTAAAATAATTGAGGGATTACCGTATCATGGATACTAAAACTTCGACCCTAAGTACCAATACCAATTCCCCTGTCGCGGTCGGGCCTGGCAACAGTAGTTATCGTATGGATAGGGGGCGCTCAACCAACTGGATTTTTTGGGCAAGTATCTGTGGTGGCGTGGCTGCCTTGGCATTTATTTATCAACTTTACCAGTTGCTGATTTTGGTACGTCAAGATAATAGTGTTGCCAATAGTTTTTTGACCATTTGGTTGCCCCCTATTTTGATTGTATTAGGCGTCATTGGGGCGATTTACTTTTTGACTCGCCAGATTAATGCTAAAACCTATCGAGAGAAGGCAGAAGGTGAGCGTGAAACGCTACGTCAACGTCATGAGATGGAGGTTGAATCTGAGCGTGCCCGTAAAATCCAAGAAGAAAACGAACGTAACCAAATGGCGATTTTGCGTTTGCTTGATGAGTTAGGCGATTTAGCGGAAGGTGACTTAACCGTGAACGCGACAGTATCAGAAGACTTTACAGGGGCGATTGCAGACTCGGTCAACTTTGCGATTGACCAATTGCGTCAACTGGTTTCTGCGATTAACGTCACTGCAGAGCGAGTCGCGCGCGCATCTGACCAAACACAGGCAATTGCAGTGGAACTGGCTGAAGCCTCTGAAAACCAAGCGAAAGAGATTGCAGGAGTTTCTGCAGCGATTAATGAGATGGCGGTGTCGATTGACCAAGTATCGTCAAATGCCGCCGAATCTGCTGCGGTTGCGGACCGTTCGGTTGCGATTGCCTATAACGGGGCAGAAGTGGTACAACGTACTATTGATGGTATGAATACCATTCGTGACCAGATTCAAGAAACCTCAAAACGTATTAAGCGCCTCGGTGAATCATCGCAAGAGATTGGCGATATCGTTGGGCTGATTAATGACATTGCTGACCAAACCAACATCCTTGCGCTTAATGCGGCGATTCAGGCATCGATGGCAGGTGAAGCAGGGCGTGGTTTTGCGGTTGTTGCTGACGAGGTTCAGCGCCTAGCAGAACGTTCAGCCACAGCGACCAAACAGATTGAAACACTGGTTAAAACCATTCAGGCAGATACCAACGAAGCGGTGATGTCGATGGAATCAACCACCGCAGAAGTTGTACGCGGTGCAAAGCTTGCAAAAGATGCGGGTGAGGCGCTTGAAGAAGTACAAGCTGTATCTAACAACTTGGCATCATTGATTCAAAGTATCTCGAATGCGGCGCGTCAGCAGGCAGCCTCAGCGGGTCATATTTCAAATACCATGAACGTCATTCAAGATATTACCTCGCAAACTACTTCAGGTACCATGGCGGTCGCTCGTTCAATCGGTCAGCTTAATGAGATGGCGGCGGCGCTTCAAGAATCAGTATCGGGCTTTAAATTGCCAGATGATGCTTCAGCAAACGCTTAATGGCTAATGCTTAATTAGGTTTAGTAATCAACAGTTGGCTAAAATAAAGGGTGGTTTTAACCACCTTTCTTTTTATGACTTAGATAAAGTTATAAGTAGTAGATAAGGGTATAAGTGTTAGATGAGGGGTTGGAAGCGCTTGTTTTAATCATTGATTAACATTTTTTAACGCCAAGTCATGACCGATAATAAGTTATTCACCGATAACAACTGGGGTAGGGGTAAGACTGTTAATTTATTTTCGCCAATTTGAGCAGCGTGACATCGTGCGTTATTTAGCCCGTTATTTGGCGGATGATGGTGTTTTGTTGTTAGGCGCAGGTGAAAGTCTGGGATTTAGTGATTCAGATTTACAGCAAATTGCCGTACCGACAATCAATGGCTATTGCAAAACGGTTGCCCCAGATTGGCTCAAGGCAGTGGCAAATATTGCGCGCTAACCAGTTAAGTCAATATTGAAGGGTATAAAAGCTATCAACCTGAGTTGACGCCAGACAGCGGGTAAGTTATTTTAAGTGATATAAGAAATTAATAAACGACTGCGTTACAGCTAAGTTAAAATCGAGAAAAATCGTCATCGTTTTTGACAGTCGTTGTCCTAGGAATATGGTATGAGTAAACAACGTAATTTGATCGCCTTAGATTGGTTGATGCCGGTTTTAAAAGACGTATTTAGTGAGCTTAACCAGTTGCTACAACGACATAACGCGCCCCCAGCGTGGCAGTTAATCGGTCAACATTTGCACCAAATCACCGGTGCGCTCGCGCTTGCCAACCAGCCAGCCTTAGCAAAACTGGCGAAAACGCTTGATAAAACCACTATCGCCATTCAGCAAGAAACTCTATCCCCGCAGTATTTTAGTCAAATCAGCCATGCGGTGAGGTTGTTGCAATTTGATATTGAACAAGTACAAGCTAAACAGCAGATTCATACCGACTGGGTCAATGACCGAATCGCTTATTTTGAGCAATTGCTTGGCATAGCGTCATCTTATGAGCCCATCCAAGCTGCCGCAGACAATACTTTATTATTTTTAAGCCAATTACCTACGCCAGACATCAAACATTCATGGGACAGTGCCCAAGCCGATGACTTACTTAAAGTCTGGCGTTATACCAGTTTGCAGCTACTACAAAACGAGACCAACGACAGCAAACATTTAGATGCGCTGAGCAAGGTTGCTGGCTATTTGTCCCAAGCTGCCATCAATCCTGCTTGGCGTCAATTTTGGCAGTTGGTCGCAGTGTGGTGCAATAACCTAACCCTCAATGAGCAGCCTGCGCCAACCGCTTATGCTGCGCTATTAAACAGTCTGTCATTGCTGCTGACGCATGATTTGACTCTCACCCCTGATATTACCGTGTCTCGTCTGGCAGTTGATGTGTTATTAGCGCTCAATGCGTTAACCCACAAATCGCATGACGCTAAAGCCCTGCTATCAAGCTTGGATATCAATAGTAGCGACACGCTTGATAATTTATTTAGTCAAATATTAGAAAAACTTGAAAAAATTATTTATCAAGTGCATGAGCCGCTCACCATTTTGCCGCTGCTTGAATCAGTCAAAAACAGTTTGGCAAATCGCGGTTGGGTGTTTTATGAAAACCAAATGGCGCAAATTATCGATGACGTGCGCTTAATGACGCAAGATACTTTGATGGCGTCATCACTGACTTGGCAGGTAGAACGCCAGCTGCAAGATTTTTACAGTCAGTTGTTGTCAACGGTTGAAACCCTTGATAGCCAAATTGGCTTACAGCATTTTGCCTATGCCAGCAATCCGCAAAATGAAGCGCTGCGGCAAACGCGCGTGCATGTTGAAAATATCAAGCGCTCGTTTAATCAATATATCCAAACCCGTGATTTAAATAAGTTAACAGTCAATGACGAATTAATTGCCACCATTCAAGTTTTTGGGGCATTAGGCTTAACACGTCCCAAAGAATTGGTCGAACAAATTCGCTTACTATTTAGCCGTATCCATAAAAATTCGGTACACGTCTTAAGCTGGGAAGCCAGTGATGCCATCGCCGACATGATTGCCCGCTTTGAACTATTTTTGGATTATTTATCCAATCAGTCTGTCAATGAAGAATTTTTGGATCAAACTCAAACTCAGCTCAACCGCGCCAATTTATTGCTTAATCGCTTAATCGAAACGCCATTAACCGCCGCTGAAGTGGTAGCACCCACCAAGCACTTTGGCAAAGATACGGTGATTTACGATGATGAAGGCGAACGTATTGCCAGTGATATTAAATCACCAGCACAAGTGCTAGCTACTGCTGCAGAAGCGACTATCACGCTAATACCTGCCACGCAAACGCCTATGATGCAAACGCCTAGCGTGCAACAATCGCAAGCACTAGCGGCTGCAAGGCAAGCCCTCAAAGATGATGACTATAGTATAGATGAAGATATCCGAAATATTTTCATTGAAGAGGCGCAAGAAGTCCTCGCTGAGTTGGGTGAGAAAATTCCCGTATGGGAAGTGGATACCCATGAATTAGTCGCGCTCAAAGATATCCGCCGAGGTTTTCATACTTTAAAAGGCTCAGGTCGTATGGTCGGCGCTCATCAAATTGGTGAGATGTGTTGGGCAGTAGAAAACATGCTCAACCGTGTACTAGATGGCACTTTAGCGGTTAGTGATGCGTTAGTGGGCTTTATCAAAAATACCCATCGCAAACTGCCGACATTGGTTGAAGATTTTCAGCAGCAGCGGGCGCCAAGTATTGACCCTGCGGTTACGGTATTGCAAGCGACTAATCTATTACAGCAACAGCCGATTAACACAGGTCTGCCAGAAACCAATGGCTTAGATAGCCTTGTACCGGTCAGTGCTAGTGTGGCTAAAGACAGTGATAATATGGCTCAAGGCAATGAAGCTGCCAGCGACACTGCGCCATCAACTACAGAGGATATTCATGCCTTACCTGAAGTGGTGGCTCGCGAATATGAACAGCTAACGACGGTCACAGATGCGGTCAGCGATCCCGATATTCAAGAAATTTATATCGAAGAAGCCAATGAAGTTATCGAGACAATTGCACCACTTAACCAAGCTTGGCAAGCTAAGCCCGATGATTTTGATACCTTAAAAGAAATCCGCCGAGGTTTTCATACCTTAAAAGGCTCAGGCCGCATGGTTGGCGCCAATCAGCTAGGCGAGCTTGCCTGGTCGATTGAAAACATGCTCAATCGTGTGCTTGATCATACCATAGCGGTAGACGAGGGGGTTTTACGTCTAGTTGGTGATGTCATTGAGGCATTTGCTGGGCTCATCACGATTTTTGCCCAAAATCGTACAGATTATCCCGCAGTGATTCAATTATGGCAAGCCGTCGCTAATAGCTATGCCAAAAAACATGGCGACAGCTTTAGCTACCATCAAGCCTTATCCGCTTTCGCGGGACAAGTAGCAGCTTCGCCAAGTGCGCTACACACTGATGAGGCGCTTTCGTCTGGTCACGCCACCGCCCAAACTCAAGCGCTACAGAATGTCAGTGGCATTAGTGACATCAGTAGTGAAATGGATGTCGCTGATGACGTATTTATTGAAGAAGCGGACGAGTTATTGGTCGATATTGATAACTTTATCACCCACCATTTGGGTGAGCCTGCAACGCATGTGCCTGATGCCATATTACGGGCATTTCATACCTTGCGTGGTGGCGCAGCGCTGATTGAACTCAACAATGTTTATCGCTTAAGCGCAGCGGTAGAAGAAGCACTGGGCGACTTATTACATAATGAAATGCCGCTCACCGCCAGCCAGTTATTGACCTTGCAAGAGGCCAAAGATCTGCTGCAAACCTACATTGATGAGCATAAAATCCATCATGATGTGACGGTGGTGGAAGATAACACTGACATTGTTGCCGACTTGATTGAGCGGCTAACAGATGCCAATACTGAATCTTATGAAAGCACAAAACTGACGGTCAAAGACTTGATAGCGCTTGGGATTGATGACTTACTCGATGCCGATCAGCAAGCACGGGCTAGGTTTGCTGGTGAAAGGGAACAAGTTATTGCCTATGCTGAGCAGCTTGAACAGCAAGCGTCAAGGCTTGCGCAAGCGACTGACGGTTTGAGCTATTTTATCATTCCAAGCACCTTACAGTTTGCTTATAAAAAACTCGCTGATTATCCGCAGTTTGCCAAAAACGAAGCCATTTATGATGCCTTAATGGGCGTACACAATCAGCTCATCAATATGTTTGACGCCATTGCAGCAGGACTGCGCGTCAATATCAATGAAGAGGCGATTGAAACCTTAAGAAAATTATTGGCAAAAAGTCAGTACCAAGCCGAGATGGATGCTATCGAGTACCAACCAGTTGCTACCGACGATGAACTGTTGCAGATTTTCTTGGATGAAGTGCAAACCATTCAGCCCGATGTGCAAAATTACTACAACCAATGGCTCAATAACCTTAGCAATCTAGAAGTTGTCAAAGAACTAGCTAATTATATGCACATCTTAAAAGGGGGTGCAGAGCTAATCGGGGTATCGAGTATTGTCGAGATGGCGCTACGTGGTGAGCAAGTGTATAACGCCATTGACAAAGGTATTTTACCCAGTGATACCGATACTGCTTCATTGCTGCAAAAGCTGCATGAAACCATTGCCTCACAGATCAAGCAAGTTCGACAATTTAGTCGCTCTTTTGAAGCCACAGATTTTGCCCAGCAAATTGATGAGGTCATCGCTGGCACAGTACAAATTCGAGACTTGGTATTTGCGGTGCCACTGATTGTTGAAGCCAATCCTGAAGAGTCGATAGAGCAAAAACAATCTGCCAAAGAGGGTGATAGCGCACTTGCGAAAAATGACCCACTCTACATCGAAGAAATTATTAACAACTTTGAAGAGCGTCGTTTAGAGACTTGGAAAGGTCAAGAGCCTGACGAAGATATCTTAAAAGTGTATCTTGAAGAAGCCAAAGAGCTGATTGATAGCAGCAGCCAGCATTTACAAGAATTCCGTAGTAATAACAGTGATCTTGCCGCATTACAAGCCTTGCAACGTGAATTGCACACCATCAAAGGTGGCGCAAGAATGGTCGGTGCAGAAGGGATTGCCACGTTGGCGCACGAAATGGAAACCATCTACGAAGAGCTAGGCAGCCGCCGCAAACCTGCGACTCGGATGATTGGCAACCTATTGGCGGTCTGTCATGACTGGTTAGCAAGTGCGATTTATGTCTTAGAAAATAAATTTAACCCACAAACGCCGGTGGCATTGGTTGCAGCGCTGCAACAATTCTCGCGAAAACCTGATAGCTTAAAAGAAATCCCCAATGTTAACCTCACCAGCCAAATTGAGCAAATTGATATCTATCGCAGTAGTCTCGGGCAAGACACGTTAGAAGTCAAACAGCGCGACCTAAGCGTCATGCCGCTGATGATGGGTAACTTTGAATCTGAGCAAGATCAATCGAGCCTTAATGCTGAGACGCTTAGGATTTCTGCAAGTACCATGGAGCGCATGATTAACCTATCGGGTGAGTCCGCGATCAACCGCTCACGAATCGAGATGGGTATATCGAGTCTATCAAACAATATCGAAGAGATGGGTGCAACCGTCCAGCGTCTAGCAGATCAGCTACGCCGTATGGAAACTGAGCTTGAGATTCAAATTTTGTCACAAATTGGTGATGAACATGCGTTAGAAAGTGACTTTGACCCGTTAGAGATGGACCAATATTCAGCGCTTAACCAACTGTCAAAATCGCTCTCGGAATCGGCATCGGACTTGTTAGACATCAAAACCACCATGCTCGATAAAACCCGTGAAACCGAAAACTTGCTACTGCAATTATCACGCACCCAGACTGATTTGCAAGAAGGGTTGATGGACTCACGTACTGTGCCATTCTCGCGTATCACGCCACGTCTGCAACGGATCGTCCGCCAAACAGCCACTGAGCTTGGCAAGTCTGTTGAACTACGAATCCTAAATGATGAAGGTGAAATTGACCGTAATATCCTTGAGCGTATTACCTCACCGCTTGAGCATATGCTACGTAACGCCGTTGACCATGGTATCGAAAAATCGCAAGAACGTATTGAAAGTGGCAAATCAAGAACAGGCTTAATCACACTTGAAGTGCTGCGTGAAGGTGGTGAAATCGTTATCAATTTAACCGATGATGGGCGCGGTATTAATGTGAATGCGGTACGCCAAAAAGCGATTGAACAAGGCCTGATTTCTGCCAAAGATAGCAGTCTAAAAACACTTGATATCATGCAATATATCTTTAACGCGGGTCTGTCCACCGCCAAATCCGTATCACAAATCTCAGGCCGTGGTGTCGGTATGGATGTGGTACAAAGTGAGGTCAAACAGCTGGGTGGTGTAGTCACCGTCGATTCTGACAGTGGCAGAGGCTCACGCTTTACCATGCGTTTACCATTGACGGTTGCGGTGTCTGATGCCTTAATGGTTAGGGCAGGGGATAAATACTTTGCTGTACCATTGGTGCAAATTGAACGTGTGATGCGGGTCAATATCGATGCGATTGCTAATTTTTATAGCACCAATGCCGATAGTATCACTATCGATGGACAAGCCTATCGTCTGCGCTATCTTAATCAGATTTTGTACGGCAGCGACCCAGTGGATGCACTAGCGCACCAGTCAAGCAGTGTACCAGTGATTATTATTCGTACTGACTTAGGTCAGCGCATGGCGCTGCAAGTGGATATGATTGCAGGCTCTCGTATCGAAGTGGTTGTCAAACCGCTTGGTCGTCAGCTCTCGCATATTGATGGCATTTCGGCTGCTACCATCATGGGTGATGGTTCGGTCATGCTCATTCTTGACTTGGTGGCATTGATGCGTAATGTCAGCAATATCGCCAAAGTCGAGCAGCAAAAAGCCAATAAGTCGGTCAAACAAGCGCACAAACCCGTGGTACTGATTGTCGATGACTCAGTAACCGTGCGTAAAGTCACCTCGCGCTTACTGGAGCGTAACGGCTATGAGGCGCAAGTGGCAACGGATGGTATTGATGCGCTAGAAAAACTGCAAGAAATGCTACCAGAAGTCATTGTATTGGATATTGAGATGCCACGTATGGACGGCTTTGAAGTCGCCAATCATATTCGCCATAACCCACGACTTAAGCATATCCCTATTGTCATGATTACATCGCGTACCGGTGAAAAACACCGTGAACGCGCGTTTGGTATCGGGGTAAATGAATACATGGGTAAACCATTCCAAGAACAAATGCTGTTAGACACCTTAGCGCGCTTTACCCAACAAGCAAAAACTGACTAAGCCGACCATGTAAAGGATACAATCATTCATGCTGTCAAAGCACTCACCACCGCCGCGATTTTTTATCGTTGCTGAGGAAAATCAGCAGCAGCTTGCCTTTAGCGATACCATTCGTTCATGGGGGTTTGAAATCGTGGCATGCTTGGCAGCATCACAGCTGACCGAAAAACATTTTCAGCAAAAAGTGGATGTGTGGCTAGTCGATACCCAAGAAGATTACGCCGTGATTCAAAATGTTGAAAAACAACTGAATGTCAATTTGACTAAGGTCGTATTACTGGGCTTTGTCACGGCGCCTTATATCAATGAAAGTCTGTTATATGCCAAATGGCAACGCCAACTGAAGCGAAAAATCGCCATCATGCTAGAACGTAGCGATTTGCTAGCGCACTATGAGGCTGCCAAGCGTGAAATCAAACCGTGGAAATATGTGGTATTGCTCGCGGCATCGATGGGCGGACCACTGGCGATTAAGGAATTTTTAGATAATTTGCCCGAAGATTTACCAGTGGCGCTGTTACTAGCGCAGCACTTTAACCAAAATACGCTAAACACCTTGCCAAGAATTTTAAATCGTCACAATGAGTGGCGCTGTGACATCGTGACCAATACCCAGCAATTATTGACAGGACGTTGTTTGATTTTACCGATTGAACACAGCGTGGTGTGTGATTCCAATGGACGGGTGATTTTGCAGCGTAAACCTTGGCAAGGCAGTTACAAACCGCCAATCAGTGAGGTCATGCGTAACTGCAGTGAAGCGTTTGGCAATAATTTAATCACTATTGTGTTCTCTGGTATGGGCAATGATGGCAGTGATGTGGCAGCGACAGTCAAAAAAAATGGCAGTATTATTTGGGCGCAAACCCCCGACAGCAGCACCTGCGCAAGCCAGCCACAAAGCATGATTGAAAGCAATCAAGTTACTTTTATTGGCACCCCTAAGCAGTTAGCTGAGCAGCTAATCGCCTTGTGTGGCTAATACGGCAGGCTAGCAACGACCGCTAAATTTCTTATTAATCACTAAAATGAGCAAGCCATGGCAAACGAGTTAAACCGTTACTTTAAGCAAGATGAAGATGTAGGCGTCTTAAGTATCACCACAGGTCAATTAACCATTGCTCGAATTCCTTCTAGCATTTCGCCTGACTGGATTGTACCGCAAGCCTTGATTTTGAGCATTGATAACTATGATGAGCGCATTTGGAATTATATTTGGCGCGGTCAAGAAGTGTCAGTGTATCACTTGTTGCCAAAAGATGAGCAGCCCACCCACTTAGTGGTGTTAGAAAGCGTCACCGATATCCATCGTATTGCCTTACAAATTCACGGGGAAGTGACTTTCCATTCTGTGCGTATTGCCGATCTCAAAGACGCTGATGACGCCACTTACCAAGCTGAATTAGCGACTAACTACCCTGACTTATTAACCGCCTTAAACGCGCCAAATGATGCGCTCGTCGAGAGTTCACGCGCACCGAATTTGGCAGATTACAGCCTACAGCACGCTTATATTTTTCAGCCAGTCATGTTGGCAGGTGAATTGTGTGTGGTGCCAGATTTGGACAAGCTCTCGCATTTCTTGGTGGATTTAGATAGTTAGACGCAGTCCGCCTTTGTGCCATTTTGCCAACAGTCTGTTACTTTTATTTTGCCCAAAGATTGCTAGAATAACCCAAAACAAATCATGATAAGGTAAAATCTATTATGGCATTATTTCCTGCAAATGAAGCGCCACAGCCGATTGCCCCACACGGTATCAACAAATGGTCGCTGTCGTCACGTATTTTCCATTGGATTAGTGTGGTATTGTTGATTGCAACTTGGGCAATGATTGAACTGAATGAAGATGCAACTGACTTTACCTATTTTGATTTGCATAAAGCGTTTGGACTCAGTGTGTTATTTTGGACAGTAGGTCGTATTATCAACCGTTTTGTCACCAAAGCCCCCGCCGATGTACCGATGCCAAAATGGCAAAATAAACTATCGCATTTAACCCATTTGGCACTGTACTTGATTTTGCTTGCCATGCCTTTGGCGGGCTGGTTTTCTGTCATGTTTGATGGGGAAGGGGTGAGTATGTTTGGGCTATTTGATATCCCAGCCTTTGTCAGTGAAAACAGTGATTTGGCAGGCACGTTAGAAAAAATTCATAAAAATCTGTTGTGGACGTTGCTCTTGGTTTTCACGGCTTTGCATGTCATCGGCGCGCTGTATCACCAATTTATCCAAAAAGACCATTTAATTCGCCGTATGCGCTAAGTTAGCCGATAGTATAAAAAAGCCCATGTCATCATGGGCTTTTTAGTCACAATTTTTTAAATGCAACCTAGATTAAAAACAATTTAGATTAAGCGCAACATGAATTATTGGCGCGTACTATCAGGCAAGCTGATATTCATCTCCAGCACTTCCATGTTCGCTTCATTGTGATGTTGAATATTGACGTCATCAATGTTGACACCTGACACGTAGGTATTGACCACTGCCAAAATCTCACGTTTCATTTTTTCGATACGCTCTGGGGTTAACCGATTGTGCAAGCGGTTTTCGCTGGCAACGATGACCTTTAGGCGCTCTGCGGCAGTATTGGCACTGTTTGACTTTTGCTCACCGCCAAATAAATTACTCCAAAATCCCATAGCCTAACCTCCAAACCAGCGTTGTAGGAAGCTTTTCTTCTTCACTTCGATATGGCGATAGGGACGTTCTTCCCCCAAGAAACGAGCGACCATGTCATCATAAGTTTGACCGGCTTTTGAATTTTGATCCAGCACTACAGGCACACCTTGGTTTGATGCCTCAAGTACGCTATTGCTTTCAGGAATCACGCCAAGTAGCGGCACTTTTAGGATGTCATTAGAGATACTGTTGATGTCCATCATCTCACCGCGCTCCGCACGCTCAGCGTTATAGCGGTTGATGACCAAGTGCTCACGTACCACACCTGTACCCTCTTCAACTTTTTTGGTACGGCTTTGCAAAATACCGATGATACGGTCTGAGTCACGCACCGATGAGATTTCTGGGTTGGTCACGATGATGGCTTCATCAGCATGGTACATAGCAAGCTGAGCACCACGCTCGATACCGGCGGGCGAGTCACACACGATGTAGTCAAATTGTTTGGCTAACTCATTAATGACTTCGGCGACTCCTTCATCTGTCAAGGCATCTTTGTCGCGGGTTTGGCTGGCAGGTAAGATAAACAAATTATTGAGTTGTTTGTCTTTTACTAACGCTTGGGACAGGCGCGCGTTCCCTGAGATAACATCAACAAAGTCATACACGATGCGGTTTTCGCAGCCCATAATGAGGTCAAGGTTTCTAAGACCCACGTCAAAGTCAATCACCACAGTTTTAAAGCCGCGAACGGCAAGACCTGTAGCAAAAGAGGCACTGGTGGTGGTTTTACCTACCCCGCCTTTTCCTGAAGTTACAACAACGATTTTTGCCACTTTGGCATACTCCTATTCATAGCACGGTGTCAGTGAGGCGGTATTGAATCATTCAAGCCATACACACATTCACGCTAAACTGGTTTGAAAAATATGGATATAAATTAACGTAAATCGTTAAAAATTAAGACTTAAATTTTAGTTAGCCTAAATTTGGTTAATTGGACTAGTTTAGCATAAAAAACTTTTCGAAGTTAATCGAGAGATTGACGATTTTTGCATAGATTGTGGTATAAGTGGTTGTTTAAGTGATTGTTATTCCATCAACTCAAACACCAAGCCTTGTCCATCCAAGTAGCTGACTTGTACCGCTTTATCCAAATACTCCGTGGGAATATTTTCTTTTAGGCAATAAGTCCCTGCAACTGACACCAGTGACGGGTTAAAACGTAAACAGAATATTTTGGCATTGGTGTCGCCCGTCGCTCCTGCGACCAATCGCCCTTCGGCTTTGCCATACACGTGTAGGCTATAATCGGTAATCGCTTCCGCGCCGGCATTGATGCCTTTGGTCAAAATCACGTCACCCCCAACATGGTTGATACTTTGACCTGAGCGCAGCATTTGACTATGCACCAAATCGCCTTCAAGCTGCGATTGGTGATGCGGTGAGGCGACAAATTTTTCAGGTGCAGCTGCGGTATCATTGCTTGTGGTCTCATGGCTTGCGGTATTATTGGTTACCATATCATTGGCGGTTTGATTTTTTCGCTCAGTCACTTGACTGTCGGATGTGAGTGATTGGGTAGGGGATTGCGCAACGTGTTGAGAGGATGGCGTATTGGCTGTGCTGTCTGATTTTCGCTCACTACCCATCGCCACATTTTTTGGTGCTTTGCCGTCAATGCGCTGCCCATCCGCTGGAAAAATGGCAATGCGAAGCGCATTGGCTTGGGTGTCATTAGCACCTGTGACCAAACCAATTGGCTGTAACCCTAGCACCCATAAGCCGCCCCAAAGCTGGGCTAAATTTAATGGCTGTTGACAGCTGACAATCACCGGTAAGTTGGACTGGCGTTGACGACCTAGCTTTTGTGCAATTTTTGTCAAAATTACTTTGATATCATTGCCTTCAATATTTAGGCGGGTAAAGTTCAGTAGCCTGCCAGTGAGTTTCACGCTAGGGGCTACAGGGTCGGTGGGTAATAGGTTGGCTGGCTGCTGACTTTGCGGTGAACCCTGCTCTGATAGGTTAGGTAGGTTTTGTAAGTTTTGTGATGAACTAGCTTGGGTCAAGTCAAGGGCAGCGGGCTGTGTCATGAAAAACCTTTTTATAATAACTTTTTATACATCAAAATCGATTCATACCGCATATTAGCAAGTATTATTTAAAACAACAACCATTCACCGCGCTATTTATTGTTTGGCAACCAAAGCCGTAATAGGGCGATAAAAAAAGCGTTGCACAGCCGTTAGCTGCCAGCCAAACTCTTGTATTGAATCAGCGTATTTGGTGCTTCCATTGTTGAATGCGAACTTGGTTGGCAAGTGACGTCAAACTATCATCAATAATATCGCTAACTAATTTTTCTAGCGCAGGGCTAGTGACGTCAATTTGCACCAAGCTTTTGGCGATTTCTTCATATATCAGCGTGAGCGTTTGCGGTTTGGTAAGGTTAGTAGTCAAGCTTAATGTCAGATTTTCCCCAATGTGTTGCCCGATGCTGTGCATTTGGTTTTCTATCAGACTACCTGCAATCGGTATCAAGCGTAATATGCGATGCAGCTCGGGCGTATCGGTCAGCGCTTGCTGAATGGCGATGCCCACCTGTTCTGCCAAAGGTTTGGCAAAGATGGCAGGATGGGCGGGTGTGGATTGTAATAACGGTGTGGCCTCTTGCTGCAGCACTTCGACAATGACCTTTTGTATGTCATCCCGATGCTTGTCGATGATGTTTTTGACCAAATGCCCATCGGCGTTGCTTATTTCGGTGCGGATATTGTCAATCGCAGTTAAAATCACCCGATCAGAAATCTCTTCCATAATCATTTGATAATAAAATTTGATAGTGGCAAGCCAACTGGCGGGCAAAACTTTGTAGCCCAGCTTGTGCAGACGATAACCAATCACGCCAACGCGCAGCAGTCGTAATGCGCGCAGCTGCGGTGCACAGCCTAACACTTCATACCAATGCACGAATGGAAAGAAAAACCAGCGGTAATAGCGTTTTTGGGCGATGGCAATCAACCAGCGAACCAAAAGCTCTGCTACCAAAAAGATGGTAAACAGACCCCCTGCCACTTTGAGCGGCTCGTGCCATCCTTGCTGATAACTGACGATGCTGTCAACAAATCCCAGCCAATTTGCTATTTTTGCCATAAAACTACTTAGCATCAAAGTGTCAAATCCCATGAGCAGCAAGTCCAACACAATGGCAACCATCATGATGATATCGTAGGCTAACTGCCAACGACTGGGTTTGGCAGGGTGGGTAGTGAGCGGTTGGTTAATATTCGGGCTTGGCGTTGGGCTGGATTTTGGGTCTAAATTAGCAGTTGGCATAAAAAGTTGCTCAAATTGGGGTCAATAACGCAAAAAATGTGAGTGAGGACAAGGTAGGTAAGTCATACTTGCATGGCTTACCTGAGATTTTAACTAGTAGTGTCACTAGTGATATGTCACTAGTAAGGCGTCGCTATGGATGACGGGTAAAATCATCGAGCATGGCTTGGATGCGTTGATCTTTTTGCTGCCACAAGTCATCAAGCCAACGGTACATATCTATTTTGGTTTGTTCATCCTGTTGGTATTTGCCATCCATGAGGCGCTGTAGCAAATCATCTGGCAATGCAATTTTTTGAATATCCACCCCGATGCGTTTGATATTACCTTGCCACAAATCCTGATAGCTAGGAATACCGTCAGGATACACAATCGTCATATCAAGCACGGCGTCTAAATCGTTACCCAACGCACCCAATGCAAGTGCAATGCCGCCCGCCTTGGGTTTTAGCAAATGTTGGTAGGGCGATTGTTGCAAGTCACGTTTTTTTTCGGTAAACCGCGTGCCTTCGATAAAGTTAAGTAAGGTAAAAGGCTTGTCGAGTAAGTTTTGACAAGCGCGTTTGGCTTCGATGATATCGCGGTCTTCTAGCGCTGGATTTTTAGCAATCGCTGTTTTCGAGTAGCGTTTCATCATCGGAAAGTCTAAAAAATAAAAGGCTTGCCCCACAATTGGGATATACAGTAGCTCGTATTTGGCAAAAAATCGCGTTAATGGCAGTCGGTTTTCACTGATATATTGAATGACAGTGGTGTCGACCCAAGATTGGTGATTACTCAGCAAAATATATTTGCCATTAACCGATAAGTCATCAGGCAGATTGACGCGAAAATCAATATCGGGCAGGATATTTTCAATTAAGCGATTGTTGGTGTTGATCCAGTGATTGGCTATTTTTAACACGCATTTATCTGCCAATGGATGACCCGTTAATGTTTTTACCGCGCCCATCGCCCAAAGTGGTAGACTAAACAGCACTGAATTGCCGGTAATGGTCCCTACCGCCACCGCTAAGCTGGCGTTTTGCGCCAAAGGTAATGATGTTTTACGCAGTTTATTGAACGTGTTTTTAAGCAATGATGGTTTATCGTTATTTGTCATATTTGGCTCCCACAAAGCTTATTCAAAAAAGCTTATTTGAATGAGACATAAGAAAAAATACTTGGCTTCATTAATTTGGCTTCGTTAATTGTAAAAATAAGTGTTAGTTTAGCAAACGTCAAAAATGTTCACTAATAAATTTTTATACACTGGCAAGCACAAATCTTGCAGGTTTATTGGTGCTACGCTATACATCCCAGTAAAGTTAATTGTCAAAAAATTTTTTTAAAAATTAACAAGTTATTGAATAAGCTATGGATAATAGATTGACCATCCAGCACAGTTTTCATCAAAATCACGAAGCATTTAATATATAAAAATAAATAATATAGATAATGAATATTTGAAAATATTTTGTAACAAATTATGCCATCTTACAACATCCTTAAGACAAATCATTACATATAACGAAAAAGTTTATTGCATAATGAGCTCAATCACAAAGCAACTGAGTGTTGTCAGGTTTATCTGGCAAATGAGATAAAAACAACAAGTTGGTGCGTGACAATTATAACTAAGTAATTATAACTAGAGGAATTCAAAGGAGATTACTCATGCGTACTAAATTATTAGCAGCTACTTTAGCATCAGGTGTTATCTTAACAGGTTGTGCAACAACGCCAACTGGTACGACAACAACAGGCATTACCGACAATAAAGCGCTTATTGGTGGTCTATTAGGGGCAGCCGCAGGTGCGGGTGTCTCAAAGGCAACGGGCGGTGAAAAAACCGGTCGTGATGCGGCAATCGGTGGTGTACTAGGTGCGGGCGTGGGTTACTACATGCAGCAACAAGAAGCTAAACTTCGTGCAGAAACCGCAGGTTCTGGCGTAACGGTAACGCGTGACCCAGTGACTAATAACATTAACTTGTCTATCCCAGAAGCGATAACTTTCCGCGTTGGTGATTCTACTATTCTACCTAACTTCTATAATACGTTAGACAAAGTAGCTACCACACTACGTGACTATAACCAAACTAACATTCAAGTAAATGGTTACGCCTCAGTGGAAGGTGATGCAAATAGAAACCAACAATTATCACAGCGCCGCGCATCAGCAGTCGCTAATTACTTAGTCAATCGTGGCATCTCTAGTAACCGTATCAGCGCTATTGGTCGCGGTGCGACAACACAATTTGGCTCAAGCTATGAACCAAACCGCCGTGTAGAGATGATTATCCTTGCACCACAGTCAGTTAACTAATCAAGTCAAGCTAGCTGATATTTTCATCCGCGAATTGATAAAAAAAGCACCTTTTATAAGGTGCTTTTTATCAGCCGTTGCCGTAAAACCACCGACTTTAGGCGGTGGATATAAGGCAACTCATACACTATAACGCTTGCATAAATTTTGCTAAAATAATTTGCATGAAAACACTCAAGCTACGCATACGAGACAAACATACTGATAAACTCAACCGCCTAAGCGGTGCGGTCAATTTCGTATGGAATTATGTCAATGACTTGAGTTACAAACACCTAAAAAAGACTGGTAAATTCTTTAGTGCTTACGACCTAAACGACTACACCAAAGGTAGCGGTGAACTACTTGGCTTACACAGTCAGACCATCCAAGCCATCAATGAAACCCACGCCAAAGCTCGAAAGCAATTCAAAAAAGCCAAACTAAACTGGCGAACCAACAACCCAACATCAAAGCGTAAAAGCTTAGGTTGGCTACCATTTAAACAATCTGCCATCAAGCATATTGCTACGCACCAAACAGGCAAAAAGGGCTTAAAATCAACCTTGCAACTAAGCCTAGCCAAAGGGCAAAAGCTAGTTATTGATCTATGGGACAGCTACAACCTTAGCCTATACCAAATTAACACTTGTGAGTTAGTCCAAGACAGTCGTAACCGTTGGTATGCGTGTGTCACGGTCAAAGATTACCCCAAACAATCATGTGGAACTGGTAGCGTAGGTATTGATTTAGGTTTAAAAGACAGTGCTACAGCCTCAAATGGCGATAAACTACAAATCAAGCAAACGCTCAAATATGCCAAAGCATTAGCCACCGCCCAACGTGCCAAAAACAAACAGCGTGTCAAAGCGATTCATGCCAAAATCAAAAATACACGCCAAGACCTAATCCACAAATTCACCACCCAATTAGTCAAAGACAATGCCCTAATCGTGGTAGGTGATGTTAGAACTACCCAATTTAACAGTAAAAAAGGCAAACTAGCCAAAAGCGTCTATGATGCAGGTTGGTTTGAAATGAAACGACAACTGACCTATAAATGCGAGAACGCAGGTTGCCGTTTTGAAATCGTATCAGAGCGATACACTACCCAAACTTGCTCGTGCTGTGGCGATATGTCCAGTAGTCCGAAAGGTAGAGCAGGTTTGCGAATAAGAGAATGGACTTGTGTAAAGTGTGGCACATGGCATGATAGAGATATTAACGCCAGTAAGAACATTCTTGCGGTCGGGCTTGACCGTCTTGTAGAAGGAATCCCCTCACTTTAGAGAGGGGAGGAAGTCAAAAAATACTCACCACAATATTATTGCCATTGTCTAAGGCGTCATTATAAAACGCCAATAACTCATCATACGAAGCCAGCAATTCTTTATCCAAGTTTTCCTTTTTGTCTTGCCAAATATTGGGTGGAAAAATAGCTTGCTCACGTAGTGACTTCATCGATACTTTTTCTAAGCGTTTTTTAAAGTTAATTTGTTCTAAGGCATCAACGATTTCAACAATATGTGCCCACGGGGTAAAAGCAATGAAATCGGCATCTTCACTGTCACTAAAAGTTTCCACACCTACCACAAACTCGCTGACAGGCTCATCAGGTACAGGTTGGGTGGCACTGTGTTTGGTTAGCACAAAATGGATAATGTCCCACAGTTTGCCCAAATCTACCAATTGCGCTTGAGGCTGCTCACTCATGCTTTCAAGTAACGCGGTTCGCGCTGTATCAGTGGCATTTTGCAGTTGCTCGAGCAGGGCGTTATCGACCATCAAATATTGTGCGATCATACAATTTCCTAGTTATAAAGTAGCGAGATATTGGCGTAGTGGGATATGACAGTTCTATCATTTTATGTTAAGACGAGGACCACAAGCGAAGATAGTATAACTCATACAGCAAGCGATTTTGACGATGTATTCACTCGAATTTAACGGACGCATAGCTGATTTATTTAACTGATTAAGCCTGCTGACATATTGATTAAGGACGCTAAAATTGCGGTATTAAAGAAAAAGGATAACACACAATGGATGGTACCGATGATCCGACCTTGCTGGGTGTTGAAGGCGATATCCGCTGTTTGACCAGATGTGCCAATGATGTAGGAAAAATATAAAAAATCCCAGTAAGCGAGGTCGTCATCGTTAGGAAAATCTAGCATTTCTGTGTTTTTTTCTTCTTTAAGCAAGAAATACTCGTGGGTGTAATGAATAGCAAACATGGTATGAATAAACAACCAAGCCGTCAAAATCGTCATGGCGGTGAGCGCGATATGAAACAGCATCAAAGCACCTTTGGCGTCCTTGCTCGTGCCCAACTCTACGACAATCGCCAGCATACTGACAATGGCTGTGACAAAAACCAAAATCAGCATTAACACCGTGCCTTCGTCTTCAGCATGGGCTTTATCCAAAATTGCATGTTGATCGGCTTTATACATCATCCGAAAAATAGCCAATAAATATACCCAAATTCCGATATTCCAAGCCAGCAAAAATTGCGTCACAAACTTCAATTTATCGTAGGCTACCGCAAACGTCCAATCTTTGGGCAATAGACCAACCAGCGTCGATAACCCAAAATACACCACCACCATCGTGGCAAACCCTAACAGTAGACGAGGGCGGCTTTGAAAAAAACGATAGAGGTAACCAATCATGGCTGTTTTCTCATAGCGGTTTCCTTAAGGCTGTCTGCTAATGGCTGTTTGCGTCGGCTTGTTGGGTGCTTTGATTGTGGCGATTTAGGCGGTAACACGCGAGGTTTTTTGCGCGATTGTGGCGTTGTCGTTGCCGCGGATAAAGGTTGGAAACCCAGTCGCTTTAAATGGGCAGGTGATAGCGGTATTTGTGTGGATGCGCCCACCTCTAAATTTCCCAAGCTAAAGCCACTTGATGCCATGCGAATCAGCCGCAAACAGGGCAGTCCCACATGGGCCGCCATGCGACGTACTTGACGATTTTTACCTTCAAAAATAGTAATGGCGAGCCACGTGGTGACTTTGCGTTTGGCAATCTTGTCAGGCGCTTGCCAAATATGCTCGGCAATTTGTGCTTCGCTCAGCTGTACAACTTCGGCAGGTAAAGTGATACCGTCTTTGAGTGCTACCCCTGTTTGTAGTTGTTGTAACTGGGCATCGCTTGCATCGCCTTCCACCTGTATCCAGTAGGTTTTGCCTTGTTTTTTGCCTGCATTGGCTTTGGGTGGATGGGTCAAGGCTTTATTAACCTGCCCATCAGCGGTTAGCAGTAGCAATCCTTCGGAAGTGGCATCTAATCGCCCCGCCACGCGTAAGCTTTTATCGCTAAAATAATCGCTTAGCGTCGCAAAATTGTTATTGTCATCGCTGCGAAATTGGCTGAGTACGCCATAAGGTTTGTTAAATAAAATCAGTGTCGGCATGGTAGAGGATGACAAGTGAGTGAAAAAAAGCTTAAAGCGCATCAAGCAGATAAGTTACCCAGTGTAAACGCTAATCTTGGCTATTGCAAATTGGCTATTGCAACAAAGTCACCGTTATAAACCATACCGCCCAACGCCATACATATTTTGCAAAATTGTGCCAAATTGTGCAAAAGGATAAGCCCGTATTTTTGGCTAAAAACAAGGTATAATAATCCGTTCATACAACTACAATAATACTGACATATGTCCTATCACTATCAATTTACCAGCGAGTTTGACTGGCACGCACAGACACAGTGGCAGACGCCTGATACGCCCTTTATGTCCTTTGATTTTTGGCAAGCGCTCATAGATGCAAAGCTGATTGGCGGGCACAGCGATTGGTGGGTGCAGTATGTGCAGATTGTCGATGACAGTGCTCAACTGATTGCCGTGATGCCTGTGTTTATCAAAAAGCATCACCAAGGCGAATATGTGTTCGATTTTAGCTGGGCAGAAGCCTTTGAGCGCTATGGTAGAAATTATTATCCAAGATTGGTGACAAGCGTCCCCTTTACCCCCATCACCGGCGAGCGGATTTGGGTGGCACAAGGCAAGTCATTAACCGCGCCACTGTATCAGACCTTACTACAAGCGATTGATGAATTGGCAAGCCGCTATCAAGCATCCACTTGGCACGGACTGTTTTTCTCCCCAAAAAATGTCCAAGCGTTGCACAATATGCCCAATATTTGCGAGCGGCTAAGCTGTCAGTTCTTATGGCAAAATCGCAATCTACAGGATAAAAAATTCGCCAATTTTGATGAGTTTTTGGCAACATTAACTGCCAAAAAACGCAAATCAATTAAAGTGGAACGCCAAAAGGTGCTCAAACAAAATTTAAGCTGTCAGATTAAACTCGGTGACGATATCACCGAGGCGGATTGGGCAGTTTTTTATCAATGCTATGCCATGACCTATCTGGTCAGAGGGCGGCAGCCGTATTTGAATTTAGCATTTTTTAAGCAGCTTGGGCAGACTATGGCAGACAAGCTGATGCTCGCTCAAGCGCATAACGCGCACGGTGATATCGTGGCTTGTAGTTTGTTTTTTTTCGATGACGATGCCGCTATCAGCACGTTATATGGTCGCTATTGGGGCTGCCTAGAAGAATATGATTGTTTACATTTTGAACTGTGTTATTACCAAGGCATTGAGTTTGCTATCAAACAAGGCTTACGCTACTTTGACCCTGGTACCCAAGGGGAGCACAAGTTGATTCGCGGCTTTTATCCGGTGTTGACTCATTCGCTACACCGTGTCTACGACAAGGTGTTTGCCCCTGCGATTGCCCAATTTTGCCAAGACGAACAGCACGCTATATTGGCATACCAAGCCGATGCGATGACCGCGTTACCTTTTAATGACACCTATAAAAGCCAATTTTTTGGCGATGTTGCCGCGCAAGGCACCATACCCGATAATGAGTTTTTGAAAAAATAATGATAAATGTTGGTCTAAACCTAAACCTAAACCTAAACTTAGCTTTCGCGCATTTGAGCGCAGCACACAAACAGCAGATACCGCCGAAACTTATCCCTTGGCTGACGTCAACAGGGTCGCTCACCGCCAAATTTGAAGCCTTATCTCAGCATAAACTCATCGTACAGCCGACGTTTGAAGGGCGGCAAACCTTGTCCCTGAGCGAGAAGCGCCAACTGCAGTTACCGCTTGGGGTGAGCCAATCGGCTTGGGTGCGCGAAGCCTTATTATTTGGCAAGCCTAATCAAGATGCGTGGGTGGTGGCGCGTTCAGTATTTCCGTTTGCCAGCCTCATTGGTAATGCGCGAAAATTGGCAAATCTGGGTACAACACCGATTGGCTATATACTGTTTCGTCGGCATGGCGCAGTGATGACCAATCGCTGGATTGATGTGACAGCGCAAGGCTGGCGGCGTACCACCCTTTACCAGTGGCAAGGCAGGCATTTTTTGATTAGTGAGACCTTTTTACCGGCATTTGAAAATAGCCTTATGGGCGAAGAAGAAAATGGCATGATTCATGTCAGTAGCGATAAAGGCGAAGGATAAGTACAAAAACCATTGGTTGCCGTGCGCTAACTTTACTCAGCCAAAAAACATAACCAAATAAACATCGCTAAAGGATATAGTTGAATAAATATAGCCAAGTAAAAATCGACAGTCGCGGCGGCTGTCTTTTTTTAGGGTAGTTTTTTAATATCGTGTTAATCGTTAGTTGTATTATCGAATGATTTTTTGAGCCGCTTTGGTTAGCCCAACGCTTGATAAATAACCTCAAAAATCGCAGGCGAATAATGAGACAAATTCAGCCAAACCTGTGGATTATGCTAACTCAAACAACCAAACCATGCTAAACTAAGCAATATTTTTCGGTTTTATCCGCCCATTTTTTGACTCACTTAAAAGGAAATTGCCATGTTTAAAAATGTGACTATTCACCAGTTTGACGCTGAACTTGCCCAAGCGATGGACAATGAAGCCAAACGTCAAGAAGACCATATTGAACTGATTGCTTCAGAAAACTATTGCTCGCCAGCGGTGATGGAAGCGCAAGGTAGCCAATTGACCAATAAATACGCTGAAGGTTATCCGGGCAAACGTTATTACGGTGGCTGTGAATATGTTGACGTGGTTGAGCAATTGGCGATTGACCGTGCCAAAGAATTGTTTGGCGCAGACTATGCCAACGTACAGCCACACGCGGGTAGCCAAGCCAACAGCGCGGTATTTTTAGCGCTATTAAAAGCGGGTGACACGGTACTTGGCATGAGCCTTGCTGATGGCGGTCACTTGACGCATGGCGCGCATGTAAACTTCTCTGGTATCAACTATAAAGCCGTACAATATGGCTTAAACAAAGAAACGGGCATCATCGACTATGATGAAGTCGAACGCCTAGCCAAAGAACACCAACCCAAAATGATTATCGCGGGTTTTTCTGCTTATAGCCAAGTGGTTGATTGGCAAAAATTCCGTGACATCGCAGACAGCGTTGGCGCATACTTGATGGTCGATATGGCACACGTAGCCGGACTGGTTGCCGCAGGTGTTTATCCAAACCCTGTGCAAATCGCTGACGTTACTACCACCACTACCCACAAAACCCTACGCGGTCCACGTTCAGGCTTAATCTTGGCAAAAGCCAACCCAGAGATTGAGAAAAAACTTAACTCTGCTGTGTTCCCTGGCAACCAAGGCGGTCCATTGATGCACGCGATTGCGGGTAAAGCGGTGTGTTTTAAAGAAGCGTTAAGCGAAGATTTCAAAGCCTACCAACAACAAGTGGTTAAAAACGCCAAAGCCATGGCAGACGTCATCATGTCACGTGGTTATGACATCGTCTCAGGCGGCACAGAAAATCACTTAATGCTGATTAGCTTAATCAAACAAGAAATCACCGGCAAGGAAGCGGATAAATGGTTGGGCGATGCCCATATCACCGTCAACAAAAACGCGGTACCAAATGACCCTAAATCACCGTTTGTAACGTCAGGGGTGCGTATTGGTACGCCCGCAGTCACTACCCGTGGGTTTGGTGAAGCGGAAGTAAGAGAATTGGCTGGCTGGATTTGTGATGTGCTCGATAGCCGCGGTGATGAAAAAGTTATCGGCGAAGTGCGTGAAAAAGTCCAAGCAATCTGCGCCAAACACCCAGTGTACGAGCAAACAGCTTAATCATTGGCTATTAAAAACCGCTCAAAAAATCGCCTAAGTCGTGACTCCAGGCGGTTTTTTTATGGCTAACATTCATTGATTGAGACGGCTCAAACGCGACGCTTTGAACCTCATATATTAGGCACTAGATTTTAAGCTAGGCAAAGCGCGATTTACCAATACCAAAGCGTGATAAGAATTTTTTCACTTTATTACCAAAACTACGCGTTTCAACTTCAGTGACGGCATCAACGACATGTCGCGCTTGTAATTTTGGTTGATTGACTAACGTTTGGTGATAATCATAAGCGCGCTGAATACTGATTTCGAGTAACAACAAATTACTGGGGCGCGGCAGGTAGCGATAGACTTGCCCTTTATTGATCAAGTCGATTAAGGTATGGCTATCGTTGAGTGAGGTGAGTACCAATACCGCTAAATCTGGAAAGCTTTGTTTTAACGCATAGATTACGGGTGAAATATTCTCGCCACCCAAGGACACATCGGTGATGGCCACGCCAAAACGGTCATTTTCAAGTAGCTCAATCGCTTTTTCTAATGAATTTGCCCAGTGCGTTTCAAACTGGGTGAATTTTTGCTGCATCTGTAAATATACCATCTCACTGCCATGCCATCAATTTGACTCACACGCGACAAAATACCATTCACCGCCTCATTGCCAGTTTCAATGATAGTCTGAGAGGTCAGTTTGGCGACTTCAGGCTTGGCTTGCTGGTCAATGATCCAATACACCATCGCCAAAAACACCAAAAAAACCAGCAATAATACGCATAACAGGCGTGTGGTAAGGTTGGAAAAATTCATCATTGTCACTTATCTGTTGGCAAATTGATTGGCTAATTAAATGACCCGTTGCATCGCTTAGCCCCAAGTAAAAAAGCTTATAACCTCTTAAAGCCGCCGTTAACGCAAAATAAAAACGATGGTTGATCTAAATTTCCCAAATTGCGTCATCCTGTTGAGAAAATCGATTGCACCATCGTCGGTGGCGGTAGTTTAGTGAGGTTATATGACAAAATGATGAATTATATCGATGGAAGGTAATGAGGCAATCTATAGCAATTTTTGACGGGCATATTTTTAAGTTATTAAATTTAAGTTGTATAAAAATTCGGATAAACTGTAGAAAATGTTACGAATTGATTGTTTGATATGGTTGACATGAGGCACATGAAAAAAGCCCTCAATGCTGTTGAGGGCTTTACAGCAGGTACGATATAAATTAACTGTATATTAATGAAATTCTTTATCGAGCTCTATTAAACGGTTAATCGCTTTATTCATACCGTGCATGATTTGACCGAGCAAGACTTGTTGTTTGGTCACCACAATCACAATCATCGGCTGGAACTGACTAGGCACGGCGCTAATCATAATTTTACCGTTTTCGGCA
Organism: Faucicola osloensis; assembly: GCA_016888885.1. Taxonomy (GTDB): domain Bacteria; phylum Pseudomonadota; class Gammaproteobacteria; order Pseudomonadales; family Moraxellaceae; genus Faucicola. The sequence goes on along the minus strand of CP069437.1, from coordinate 1,395,393 downwards.
TCTAGGATGACTGAGCGACAGCCAGTAAGCTGCGCTTCGGCGGTCAATGCCTGTACCAATGCCAAGATTGAGCTGCCGACCGCGGATAATTTGCCGCCATCATAGGTTTTTTGAAAAATTGAATTGACTTCAAAGCCATCGGTTGATGACAACAACACCCCTTCAATGCCACTCGTGGTATGAATGAGTTCGTGCAATACTTCATTAGATAGGGCAATAAATTGCTCACTGGGCTTAATGCGGCTTTCCATTTGAAACAATTGGTCATTCATATTGGTATCCAAATATTTACTAGCGTAACGGTTTTAAAATTGCTGTCGAGTTTGTCAGTCGCTGCGCTCAATATCTAAGTCAAATGGCTGCGTTCACCGAATCGCTCGTTAACGTAAGCCATATACCGTAATTCAATCATGCGCTCACTGCGCTGTCAATTCAAGTGATGCAATAATGGTATCAACCAGTAACAGCACATCTTCTCTTTTTCGCATATCGACTGGAAAAATAGGCAGATTCTTGTTATTGGCAGTCAACCAGTCATGATAAATGCCAAAGTCGCGCTCAGGCATTTTATCCACTTGGCTGATACCCACGACGATACGACCCGGGTAAATTTTAGTAAACGTCTCTAAATATAGTAAATCCTAAATTAAACTGAACAATGAATAACACAGTCATTGAGTGACTCAAACTGACTCATAGACAGTTGCACATTTTGCTTCACTACCGCCCACTTATTCTCTACAGGATTTAACTCAGGGGAATATGGCGGTAAGTATAACAAGGTTAAATTATATTGTTTAGCAATCTGATTTAAATTGCCACCCCGATGAAACCTTGCATTATCCATGATTAAAAAACGCTGTGGGTAGCTGTCGAGTTCATGTTTAGGCAAAGATTGACCAAGCGTGTGAAGCCAATTTTCTACCGTATCACGCTTACACCCACCTTCAAAGGTCACAGGTGCAATCAGTTTAAATTCAGCCATACTCATTGCACCAATTAGATTTAACCGTTTACCTTTGTTGGCCTCAATTTTAGCATAGCAGGGTTTGCCAACAGGTGACCAACTACGCTGATAACTTTGTCTTTGGTAAAAGCCTGTTTCATCCATGAATAAGATATTGGATAACCCAAACCAAAACGCCATGATAGCTAAACATACGCTAAAACCTTGTTGTTTTACAGGGTCGGCTTCTTTAAAGGTAAAGGTCTTTTTTTAAATGTCCAGTTGATACGATGCAAGGTATCGACAAACGCATTGTAGGATATACTGACATCAGGATGGTCTTTTAAATATTGTTCTCGTAGCTGTTTAGCGGTGTCAAATTCCTGAGATTTGACGTATTGTTCAAAAGCAATAAGGTCGGTTATGATGTGTTTTACGCCGGTTGGTTGTGCTTTTTTAGGCTGGGTATTACCTTGTTCTTGATACAAATCTATCCAACTGTCTAGGGTATTGCGACAGATACCAAAGGTACGAGCGGTTTTACTTTTGTTGTTCGTTTCTTGCCAGTAGGCGATGGTGCGCTTTCTTAGGTCTTGGTCGTATAGGTTCGGCATGGCACTATCTATGAAAATTTAAATTGTGTTCATTATAATATAGGTTTAACTATAATTTGCCAAATCTGCCACAGGGTCTTGGGCGGCATGGTCAATCAAAATAATAACCCCCATCGCCCCTTGCGACAAAATCGGCCAAATAAAGTTAAAGCGTTCCTGCCCAGGTGTGCCATATAGACCGATATTGATGCCACCTTCTAGCAGCAATTCACCGTAGTCCATACCCACCGTAGTCAATGCCTTGGTGTTGACATGAAGGTCGGTATTTTTTACTTCAGTCGACACCACAGGGATATCCGATAAGCTTGCGATAGCTTGGGTTTTTCCCGCACCCATAGGTCCGCTAAAAACAATTTTGAGACGTTGCATGTAGAAAGCCTTACACTTATTGCATTAATATAAATACAATATTAGGAAAAAATTGCGTTAGTATCATACACGAAACCACGCTGTTAACTAAAAAAAATTAATAAATCCCTGATAATACAATCAAAATATCAAGCATCTCAATGAAAGATTTACAATCCCAAGCGTCGACGTAGACGTCCTAAAAACCCCATCATGCTACTGTTGCCAGTTTCTTGTGTAGGCGGGGTTGAACCTTGTGACGATGTAGCACTCGCTGAGATAGGTTCAGACTGCGTGGTACTATTATTCCAAGTGCTATTGTTATTCCAAGTGCTATTGTGGGTAGTTGCAATACTGGGCAAGGTATTGGCTGACGATTCTGCCATAGCACGGCGGCTAAGGATTTCATCGAGTTTTGATTGAGGTTTGGCAGGCGCGGGTGGCTGATGTTGTGTTTGGGCTGACTCAGGTTGGTTCACAGGCGCCGTGGATTGTACTGTAGCAGATGCAGCAGGTTGTTCAATAAAAGCAGGTTGCACACTGGGCATAATTGGCTGCGGCTTAGTCTGGGTGATTTCAGCGGGTGTCATTTCAGCTACTGTCATTTGAGCGGGTAATATTTTTGGCAGTGATATTTCTGCTGATGACATGGATTGAGTCACTGGCTGGCTAATCGTTTTATTATTGAGCTGAGCGATAGTTTGCTGATAGACCGAAGCAGGCAACGCACCTGCGACAAATAAGCCAATCAGTGTTTTTTTGACTTGGGGTAGCGAACATTGACTGCGTGCTACCAAGTCATCAATCGTTAACGAACGAGCTTCTAGTACACATTGGATTTTAAGATGGTCGTGTTGGTCGGCATCATGGGTGGGCTTTACCCACCTGTCTATATGGTAGTTGATGTGTGAATCTAGCAATCCTTCGAATTTTTGACCATGTGTGCTAGCCAAGCCCCATAGCCATTGCACCAAATTTGTCGCAGTTTTGACATCTAGCTGCTTGGCAGCCGCATCATCAGCAAGCGAGATAATCCAAGGCTGATTGAACAAGATGTGCTCAGACACCTCCCAAACCCGCTGCTGTTTTGGATTGATATAGGCAAATAAGGCGCCAGCAGGGCTTTTGATACTCAGCACTTCATTATGGCGCTGGGCAATCTGACTAAAAATCTTGGCAAATCCGATTAAATACTCATCATTGACAGTGCCGTTAGCGGTGGTTGATAACCCCATCGACTGGCTAGGTTCGGCAAGTTGACTAGGCGCATTGTGGGTATGACTATTTGTAACAGCTGAAGCTTGCGCAGACTGCGCAACACCAGATAATGGATTGGCAACTTGAGCAGGCGGATTTGAAGCTACGCGCTGGTTGGCTATAGTGTCTGTCGCTGATTGATAAGCGTGAGCGACATCAGCGGTGAGTTTAGCGGCAGTCGATGCCTTATTGCGGACAGGGACACCAGACAAAAACGGCAACTGTGAAAACAACCACTCACTCAGCGGCTCTAAATCTTTGAGCGGCAATACCAATAAATCTTGCGATAAATAGCCGTTTTCCGTCTCACTACGAGCGGTATAAATAGTGGCTGTATTGGGTTTGCTACTAATTAACTTTTGAACGCTTTCAGCATGACGAAAATCATGATTGACCATAAATAAATCAATTTGCTGATTGTTCGCTGATACCCATTCAAGGTCTGCTTCGAGTCTAAGCAAGATGCGTAGATAGCCTTTTAGCATCACTTGGTCGCCAGGCTTGATGCCAACCAAAGCAATCCGCATCACTTTTTTTAGACGATCTGAGGCAGACGTGACATTCATTCAGTAAACTCTCCAACAGCTAGCGAATTGATATTTACACAACTAAAACGCCATCAAGCATCCTTGCAATAAACTAACGTAACCCTTGGTGAAATGGCTACGTTAAGTGGCTATTATTATTGCAATTTCTGATGAGAGTAGCAAATAAATGTCGTCTAAAACTAGCGGGTTATCTAGTGGACTATCTAGCGGGATATAAAGTTGAGATTTTAGCAATATTCCTATGATTAAGGTAGGTTACATATCTATTATTTATGCCTTTCATACCAATTCTGACAGGACAAAAAAACAATACAAAACTAAAAAAACGCTTTTATCCTTGGCTTGGTGTTATTGATAGCCAAAAAATTGGTTTAACCACAATTTTTAGCAGGCGCGGTGACTTTCACAGTGACTTGTACATTTGCCAGCGCAAATAGCGATTGCACTTGCTTTTGGGCATTATCGTTGGCAGTTTGTAGAATGCCAGAGCGGCAAGCGGATGTCAGCACTTGGTTTTTGCCAGCCACTTGCGCTTGGTTAAATATTTGCGGGTCGGCTTGTACCATGCCAAATACCCCTGTTTGAATATCATACACTTCAATGTTATCTAAATAACTATCCAAAATCTGCGCAGCGGGCAAGGTAATACTGACATGGCTACCATCTGGGGTCACTTGTACATCAGTGGGTTTTAGTTGATTTAAGTCAATGCCCGCGGTCACCCGTCCATGAGCAACAAACAACCCCTTTTGCTCATCTTGCCACAGGGCGTACCAATTGCCTTCTTTTTGGCTGGTGATAACGGTATCGACATTATATGCCACGGTTTGTAGTCGATTGAGGCTTTGAATCTTAGTGACCACCCCTTCGCGGGTTAAAACCTCAACTTTTTTAGGCGTATTTGCTTGTTGCCACTGCAAAAATAGCCAACCCGCCACCGCAATCACCGCCAGCAAAAATAAACTCACCCAAAAAGAAACCGGTTTTTTATTGCCCGATGCGGGCGGTTCTGGCAAGTTTGTAGTCGGTTTTGCCTCAGGTGATGGCGTGGAAGACGAAGTGGGGAGTTGGGTCATATAGCCATTCCTAATCGTTTATTTAATAGTGGATGCTATTTTGTATGGTTATGACTTGCCATAATTTCAATGTAGCTAGTTTAAATAGCCAATGGGTATGACCAAATTGTCATAATTATTGTCCTAATTTATAAAAATGCTAAGTCCAAAAATGCTAAGTTCAAAAATGCTAAGTCCAAAAATACGGCATCGACTTGGTAAAAATTAAAAAAACTATTGCGCCACCCAGTGGCATAAAATAAGATAATCGGTTTACCAAATAGTCTATCCATTCTCGTTTTTCTTATTTCAAGCCGTACAAACAAGGTGTGCCATGCGAGCCAGTCAATTTACTTTTGCAACGTTAAAAGAAACCCCAAGTGATGCTGATATCATCTCCAGCCAATTAATGCTCCGTGCAGGGATGATTCGTAAATCTGCGTCGGGTCTCTACACGTGGCTACCGATGGGTCTAAAAACCTTACAAAAAGTCAAAAAAATCATCCGTGAAGAGATGGATGCCATCAACTGCCAAGAGCTGCTCATGCCTGTGGTGCAATCGGCCGAGCTTTGGCAAGAATCAGGTCGCTGGGAAGCCTATGGCCCTGAATTGCTGCGGTTTAAAGACCGTCACCAACGCGACTTTGTGTTAGGTCCAACGCATGAAGAAGTGATAACCGACATCGCGCGTAACTTGCTAAAAAGCTATAAACAGCTCCCTGTGAGCTACTACCAAATACAAACCAAATTTCGTGACGAAATTCGCCCACGCTTTGGGGTGATGCGTTCACGTGAATTTATCATGAAAGATGCCTATTCATTTCATATCGACCAACCCTCATTACAGCGCACCTATGATGATATGTACCGCGCTTATCATAATATCTTTACCCGTCTTGGGTTGGATTTTCGTGCGGTGCAAGCCGATACCGGCTCGATTGGTGGATTTGCGTCGCATGAGTTTCAAGTCCTCGCTGGCAGCGGTGAAGACGATATTGTATTTTCAGATAGCTCAGCTTATGCGGCCAATATTGAGCTTGCTGAAGCGGTGGCGGTCGGTGAACGTGCTGCCCCAACGCAGGACAAAGCCGATGTCAGTACGCCCAATATGCCAACCTGTGAGCAAGTGGCTGAGCATTTAGGTTTGCCATTGTCACAGACGGTGAAAACTTTAATCGTCGAAGGTGAAGCTACTGAAGAAGGTAAAGCCACCTTAGTCGCGTTAGTGTTACGGGGCGATCATACCCTAAATGAAATCAAAGCGGAAAAATTGGCGCAAGTCAAAGCCCCACTCACCATGGCGAGCGAAGAGGCGATGCAAGCAGCGGGTCTGCACAAAGGGTATATCGGGGTGTTTGATTTGAACATGCCAGTGATTGTAGACCGTGCTGCTGCGCTGCTATCAGATTTTGTTAGCGGCGCTAACAAGCCAGATTTTCATACCACAGGCGTCAACTGGGAGCGTGATGCGTCCATCACCGAAATCGCCGATATCCGCAACGTGGTAGCAGGCGACCCAAGCCCAGATGGACAAGGTACCTTACAAATCCGCCGCGGTATCGAAGTCGGTCATATCTTCCAATTGGGTGACAAATACACCAAAGCATTCAACTGTGCGGTGATGGGCGAGCAGGGCAAACCTGTCATTACTATGATGGGCTGTTATGGTATCGGCGTGACCCGTATCGTCGCCGCCGCCATTGAACAAAACCACGATGACAATGGTATCATTTGGAAAACCAGTAGCACAGGTGAGAGCCTTGCGCCATTCACTGTGGCGATTGTACCGATGATTAAAGGCAAAATGAAAGATGCTCTAGACCCAGCGAAAGGGGACAAAGCAATGCAGCTTGCCGAAGCACTTTACACTGAGCTAAAAGCCCAAGGTGTGGATGTGCTACTTGATGACCGAGACGAGCGTGCGGGGGTAAAATTCGCCGATTTAGAGCTCGTTGGCATTCCCCATCGTATCGTTATCTCAGAGAAAAATATCAGTGAAACAGGCGAGGTGAAATACGAATATGTCAATCGCCAAGACGGTGAAAAACAATTACTCACTGCCGAGGAATTAACCCAACTGTTTAAAGACAATCAATTGATTGGCTAATACAATAAGTTGCCGCTACAAACGGTGAGGTTTGATAGATGATTTGAGTCGAATATTTACACGTTTTGTATGGTATGGAAAAACTGACAGTGCTAAGATGGGCTGTCAGTTTTTTCTGTTTATCGCTTCATTAAATAGAGTAAGGAAAGTCATGCAATACAAACAACTTACCGCCAGTGTATTTGCCCTGTTGATGGGTGGGGCGATACTGGGACAAAGTTACCAAACCGCCATTGCAGCATCGACGAGCGTCGGACAGATCAATAACGAGCAGCGGCAGGTGACACGGCAAGTCGCAGCGTTGTTGGATCGTAGCCATTATCTAGATAAAAAAATGGATGCGGCAACGGGCAGGCAAATTTTAAGCGACTATTTTGATGCGCTTGACCCCAATCATAGCGTGTTTTTGCAGTCCGATATTGATGAATTTACCCAAAAATATGGCAATAGTTTTGCCGATTATCTCAAACGCGGTGATTTAAAACCAGGTTTTGAAATCTATCAGCGCTTTATTGAGCGCTCAAAAGCGTATTACAGCTTTGCCGACAGCTTGTTAAAATCCCCTGTGAGCTTACAGAGTAACGAAACGGTCATTATGAACCGTGAAAAATTGCCACGGTTTAAAACCGTTGCCGAGCAACGCGATTTTTGGCGCAAACAGCTGACCTACCAGCTCATTGGCATGACCATCAATCAAGATGAAGACAAAAACAAAGACAAGTTTTTGCAAGAAAATGCCGATAAATACAACGCCAGTGATTTAGTCAAAAATGAAACGCGCTCACCAAGCCAAGTGCTAGACCAGCGTTTAAAGCGCCAATATGCGCAGCTACAGCGTATCGATAGCGACCAAATCGTTGAAACCCTGTTAAATGCAGCGATGGCAGCCTATGACCCGCACAGTAATTATTTTGCCCCCGTGCAAGCCAATGAGATGCAAATCCAATCGACCCTTGAATTGGTCGGTATCGGCGTCTCGATTCAGCCTGATCGCAAGAATCCTGACTACACCCGTATTATCAGCTTAGTTGATGGCGGGCCTGCCGCTCGTTCGGGTCAAATCAAACCCAATGACTTAATCATCGGCGTATCCACTGAAGATAAAGGCATGGTTGATACCGTCGGTTATTCGACACGTGAAGTGGTGAACCTCATTCGCGGTAAAAAAGGTTCGCCCGTCACCGTGCGCGTCAAAGCACCTAACACCCCAGACAGTAGCGCGCGCAATGTCACCCTCATACGTGACGTGATTAAGCAAGAAGAATCGGGCGTCAATCATCGGGTAATTAGTGTCAAAGATAAAAACGGACAAGCCAAAAAAATCGGTGTGCTAGAAATCCCAAGTTTTTATCTCAACTATAAAGCCCGTCGTGCGGGAGAAGACTATCGTAGTGTCAGCATTGATACGGAAAACGCGTTAAAAGCCTTGAACCAGCAAAATATCGATGGCTTGGTGGTAGACCTGCGTGATGACCCAGGTGGCTCACTCGATGAAGTCGCCAAAATGATTGGCTTGTTTGTAAAGTCAGGTCCGCTGGTACAGATTCGTGATAACCGCGGCAATATCCAAGTGTATGAAGACGAAGACAAAGGTAAGCAGCTGTATACAGGCCCCATGACCGTACTCGTTAATCAAGGCTCGGCATCAGCCAGCGAGATTTTTGCGGCAGCGATTCAAGATTATGGTCGCGGTCTGATTGTCGGTAGCACGACCACAGGTAAAGGCTCAGCACAAATTCAGCTTGATAACCTTGCCTTAGGGTCAGCAACCTTAACCCAGCGAAAGTTCTACCGTATCACTGGCGGCAGTACCCAAAATAAAGGCGTGGTCCCCGATGTCCGTTTAGTCAATATCTATGAAGGCATGGAGTTTGGTGAACGTAGCATGAAAAACCCACTGGCATGGGATACCATTCGTGCCGCGCCGTACCAACCTGCGGGCAACTATTCCCGTGAGACCTTGCAATCGCTCAATGCCTTGTCACAACAGCGTCAAGCAGCCAATGCCCAGTTTGCTTATCTAAGCCAAATCAACAGAATCCGTAATGAGGAAGATGATAAGAAGCCTGTCAAATTAGACATCAATGAACGCCGTACTTTCCGCAAAAACATTGAGGCAAAAATGTTGGCGGCAGAAAATGCAAGACGCCAAGCCAATGGGGAAAGCCCCTATAGCACGTGGACAGCTTACCAAGCTGCGCAAGATGCAGAGTTAGAAGTCCGTAGCCGTCTAAAACAAGCTGAACGTCCAAAGCTTCCTGAAAGTGAAGCATTTGTGATTGAAGCGGCTAATGTAATGCTTGATGCACAGACAGCCAACAACCAGCGCCCTTAACGCCAAAAATGCGTGTAAGCAAAAGCTTACATGCATTGACGTTTGTACGACTGTTACCGAATGGTAAATTTTGTAATAATACATTCAACGGCACAGGGATGGTTCTCAAGGATTGAGATAGGGACAGAATTGCCAATAAAGGAATGGTTTATCGTAGTATTAAGGAATGATGCTTGATAAACACGTGGAGTGAGACTTAGGATGAGTCAAGAAATTCACTACCAGTTAATAAGGACCTTAAGGATGAGGTCAATGATGCTAGGATAGTAGGTAAAAAAGCCATATCAGATGATATGGCTTTTTTACTTTGGAGGCGGGGTTAATTTATTCTAAAAACGGTAGTCATGACGGGTTGACCAGTCATCGATTTCTTTTTCTACCACATCTTCGGCGCGGCCATAACGCTCTTGGATTTTACCTGATAGCTTTTGGCGATTACCTTCCAATTGGGTAATTTCATCATCAGTTAAGTCACCCCAAGTTTCTTTTACAGCGCCTTTAACTTGTTCCCATTGACCTTTAATTGTATTCTCGTTCATGAGTAGTATCCTTTTTTGTAATTAATTTAATGCTATAGAACTTACGCACTATCCAAAGAAAGCATGATATGCTAAAGGAAAAGCAAGAACAACCAAATTGATAAGACAACTTAGCCGACCCAGCACCGCCCACTGCACCCTAGGACACTATATCGGAATGCTCATCAGCGAACCCAAACAGCCCACCTGCACAAGGCTTGCTCAAAGTATTGAGATTGGGCATGACAGCATCAACAACTTTTTAGGTAGAGAGAGCTTTGAGCCTCGTGACCTGTATGAGCAAACAAAGGGGCATATCAACCTAACTGGTGGCATCATCAGCATAGATGACACCGTGCTTGACAAACCCTACAGCAACAAAACCGACCTAATTGGCTATTACTATAGTGGCAAGCATCACAAAGCCGTACAAGGCATTAACCTTATCACCCTGTACTACACCGACTTAACAGGCAATAGCCAACCCATCAACTACCGACTATATGACCCCAAAGACAACCTTACCAAAAACGACTACTTTCAAAAAATGTTAGATGAAGTCTTGGCATGGGGGCTTATCCCAAGCTATATCACAGGCGACAGTTGGTACAGCAGTAAAGAAAACCTTAAACACATCAAACACGCTGAGTTAGGGTTTATGTTTGCGGTTAAGGCAAATCGTACGGTTTCTATCAAACAAGGCGAATGGTTGCAAGTACAGCAGATTGACCATGTGCCAAAAACAGGATTAGAAGTTTGGCTTAAAGACTTTGGTTTTGTTACCCTTTACCGTCATCACTTTAAAGACCAAGTGAGACATTATGTGAAGTTTGACCCTAAACCTAAAGACAGCGAGCCAAATTCACCGGTATTTACACCACTTGATTTTGAGTATTTGCATGATTGTCATTGGCAGATTGAAACCTATCATCGAACCATTAAACAGTGTTGTTCGATTGAGAAGTTTCAGCTTCGCCGTGAGCGTAAAATCCGTAATCATGTGTTCTCATCATTGATGGCGTTCGTGTATTTAAAACAGCAATTAAGTTTCGGCTTTTCTTCGGTGTATGCTTGGGTTAGTCATCTTTTTACGCCTGTAGTGGCTCAGATGTCAAGACAGGTCGCTGATGATTTGTTTTATCTAAATCCAAAATTTAGCTAGGGCTATCATGTTTTGTTGAGTTAAGATAGTGCGTAAGTTCTATGCTATATAAATAACTAAAAATATATACCCAATCATGCGTCTTTATTATTGCTTGGATTGTTTGTTGGACATAAAACTATTATGCCAAAATCTAGCGAACAGTGTGTGGTAAAAACTGTAATAAAGCATCAAAAAACGTAACTAAATCAATGATTTTGTAAATAATACCAAACCCAAAAAATATAATAAGGTGCGTTTTACGCACCATTTTTGGCGAGATATAGCCAGCGGTGCATCGTATGCGTCCTACACAAGCAAGACTTTAACTATTGGGTTTGGTATAACATCAAGCGTATCTTATACCCCGTAAAAGTATTTCATAGGGTAAAATTTTGCACAAAAAAAAGAAGGCTATAATCATAGCCTTCCATTTAATCTCTCTAAGCTTTAATCATGACTTAGTGGTGATGACCGCCTGCACCGTGTACGTGACCGTGTTGCAACTCTTCATCTGATGCGTCACGAATGCTTGCCACTTCCACATCAAAATGAAGTTTTTTGCCCGCTAAAGGATGGTTAGCATCAACAATCACTTTGTCATCTTGTACATCTTTCACAGTGACTAACATCACATGACCGTCTTCAGTTTGCGATTGGAACTGCATACCTGGTTGGATATCTTCGACACCTTGGAAGTTTTCGCGTGGGACTTCTTGTACTGCCGCATCATCAAATTCGCCATAAGCGTCTGCAGGTTCAATGCTTGCAGTAAATTTGTCACCCACTGATTTGCCCGCTAATTGTGACTCAAGACCTGGAATAATGTTTTGGTAGCCATGTAAATACGCTAAAGGTTGACCTTCTGGTGATTGGTCAATGACGTTACCTTCGTCGTCTTTTAAGGTGTAATGAAAATGTACAACGTTGTTATTATTGATAGTAGACATCGCTAAAATTCCTTATGAATCAATGAATGGATTGACAAATCGCTTTTTTGGCACAATAAATTAAAAATTACTAGGATTTTTCACTATAATTACCTTGAAAAATAATTACCGTAAAAATCTTTCAATTTTTGGTTAAACCTCAAAATACGCCAAAAATGTTAATGTAAATTGTAACATCAATCATTAAAAGTTTGGCAGTTATAGATGTTAAAACACATTTTTAATTATTCAACCATATAACACTGTAACAATAAAGCCGTGTTCTGTTATTAATGGCGATAAGATTTAAAAATTCAATTTATTGGGCAAATTATTTATTAATGAATCCTACAGCCAGTAGGGGATTTTATATAACCCAGCCTCTATCTGCCAAAATGCGTTTGATTTGGGCATAAATCACTGGTGCACTGATTAGTCCCGCCAACCCAAACGTGGCTTCAAGCACCAAAATAAATAACAACAATTCCCAAGCAGACGCTCGGATTTTGTGACCAATGATTTGCGCATTTAAAAAGTATTCAAGTTTATGAATGCTCACCAACCACACAAGCGATAAAATGCTGATGCCAAGCCCGTGAGTCAGGCTAAGCAAGACGATAACAATGTTTGAGACCAAATTACCAACGACAGGAAATAGCCCTGCGCAAAAGGTGATAAGCACAACCGTCCAAGCCATCGGTAGCGGATGACCGAGTAGCGGTAGTACCCCTAGCAAAAACACTGAGGTTAAGATGGTATTGATACTAGAGATTTTGACTTGCGCAAAAAACACATCATTAAACCCCATGATAAGTTCATCAAATTTTTGGCGCAAATGCTGGGTAAATGGGGTTTTATGCGCTGCGCTATTCACAGGTACTTGCAATGCCACAATACAACCAATCACGACCCCCGCTAGCACATAGCCAAGCCCGCGTAACGTATGAATACCCACTAACTGTAATTGTGGCGCATGACTTTTGATAGTACTCATGAGCATAGCTTGAAATGAACTGACTGAAATGGGTAGATGCTGAGAGATACTTGCGGGTAGTAGGGTATGAAGCTGGTCAAATATGTCCAATATCTGTCGGATAAGTTTATTAAAGACATCAACACTGGCTTTATCAGCAATCCAATCGCCAAATACATACACAGTAAGTGAAATCAAAGTCGCCAAAATGGCAATAGCAAACCATTCTGCGACTTTACCCATACGCTGCTGACGCGAGACGCTATGCACATAGGCAATGAGATGCCGATGAATCCAGCCGGCAATGCCGCGAATCAGCGCATAAGTAATTAAGGTGGCAAAAAGCACTAAAGTCAGGTGGAGCAGTAGCACAGGCAGCCAGACAACAATCACACTGCTAATCGCTAACAAAAAACTTTTCATATCTGACCACTGTAACCGATCATTGGTCAAAAAAGGATCGCCCAAATGAGCACTGGTCGAAACTTTGTTTTTATTTTCAAGTGCGGATTCAGGATTGTTGCTAAGTGGTTCAGCGGTCATAAATAACATCTTAACAAGATAAAAAAAGATGAGATAAAACTAACACAATTTTAATGATTAAAGTATTAGATTTATGACAAAATTTTGTCAAAATCGCCCGCGTGATGCGCAATAATAACCCGTGAAAATCGCAATCAAACGTAAAATCGGCTACAATATGCCATCTTTTTTATTCTTTCTTTTATCAGTTATCAAGCCTCGCTACTTTTAAGTCAAATAAGTCAAACACTATGTCACTACATTCTGAAATCGCCAAACGCCGCACTTTTGCTATTATCTCGCACCCCGATGCCGGTAAAACCACCATGACCGAAAAATTACTGCTGTGGGGGCAAGCAATTCAGCGCGCAGGTGAAGTCAAATCACGCAAAACCGACAAACACGCGACATCTGACTGGATGAGCATGGAGCAAGAGCGTGGTATCTCGATTACCACCTCGGTAATGCAGTTTCCCTATGCTGACAACATGGTCAATCTGCTAGACACCCCAGGTCATGCCGACTTTTCAGAAGATACCTATCGTACCTTAACCGCGGTGGACAGCGCACTGATGGTGATTGATGGGGCAAAAGGGGTTGAAGAGCGAACCATCAAGCTGATGGAAGTATGTCGGATGCGTGACACGCCGATTATCTCATTTGTTAACAAGCTTGACCGCGAAATCCGTGATCCGTTATCACTGCTTGATGAAATTGAAAACGTCCTAAAAATCCAATGTGTGCCGATGACGTGGCCAATTGGTACAGGTCAGCATTTTGTTGGGGTGTATAACATCAGCGAAGATAAAACCTATTTTTATCAAAAAGGTCATGGTACTGAGATTGTCGAGATTGAGAGCCGTGATGGCTATGACTATCCAGATGTCCGCGAGAGAATCGGTGAAATTGCCTTCCGTGAATTTGAAGAAAGCCTAGAGCTTGCAAAAATGGCACATGAAGATTGGGATGTCGATGAATTTTTGACCGGTAAACAAACGCCTGTGCTGTTTGGTACGGCTTTGGGTAACTTTGGCATTAACATGGTGCTTGATGTACTGACCCAATACGCCCCAGCGCCTAAAGACCATGACGCCGTTGAACGCACTGTCAAAGCCGATGAAGAAAAATTCTCCGGCTTTGTCTTTAAAATCCAAGCTAACATGGACCCAAAACACCGTGACCGTATTGCCTTCATGCGGGTGTGTTCAGGCAAGTACGAAAAAGGCATGAAAATGAAACATGTGCGCTTGGGCAAAGAAGTACGCATTTCAGATGCCTTGACATTTTTGGCAGGTGACCGCGAAGCGCTGGAAGAAGCGTATTCGGGCGATATCATCGGCTTACATAATCACGGCACCATCCAAATTGGCGATAGCTTTACCGAAGGCGAAACTTTAAACTTTACAGGCATTCCCCACTTTGCGCCAGAATTATTTCGCCGTGTGGTACTTAAAGACCCACTAAAATCCAAACAACTGCAAAAAGGTTTACAGCAGCTATCAGAAGAAGGCGCCACCCAAGTATTTATGCCGCAAATCAACAATGATTTGATTTTGGGCGCGGTAGGGGTGCTACAGTTTGAAGTGGTCGCGCATCGCCTGCTTGAGGAATATAAAGTGCAATGTACCTTTGAGCCTGTGTCGATTGCGACGGTGCGCTGGGTGCATTGTGATGACAAAGTGGCGTTTGAGAAGTTTAAGAAAAAAGCCCACGACCAGTTATCTGTTGATGGCGGTGGTTATTTGACCTATCTTGCCCCAAGCCGGGTTAATCTTAAATTGATGCAAGAGCGTTATCCAGAAATTACCTTTAGCGCCACCCGTGAGCATTGATAACGTGAGCATTGATACATTGATACATTCATCACCATAACCGCAGAAAAGCTGACAAACCCTGTCAGCTTATTTTCAACCGTAAAAGGATTTTACCCAATTTACCAAACGATAACCCAATGAGGGCAAATAATAAATATTGGTAACCTAATTACTTTAGTAAACCGCTTAAATTTTGGTTACAATGGATCCATTAGCGATAACTACTAATTTAAAATTTTAACAACGACAACAAAAGCGAGGATACTATGCAATTTCCAAATGGCGTAACCAAATCAAACCTTATTAAACTTGGCGTACTCGGTGCCGCTTACTATATGTTAAAAGGTCGTAATAAAACCCAGCCAACTATTGAAAACAAAGCAAATAATCCAGCACCGGTTGATAATGAGCCTGCTGACAATACTGCGGCAAATTCAAATGGCACGAAACCTGCCAAGACTACCGCATTTACCATGGGTAAAGAGCTGGCTGCTAAAGTATTGGGTAAAAAATTCTAATAGTTATCGAATACTTATCAAATTACGTTATTATATAACAGCTATATCCATAACGGCATTTGAAAACAGCCCATTAGTCCGCCATTAAACCGGTATCGACTGATGGGTTTTTTTATGGCATTACTGCTAAGAACTAAGGTTTAAAAACTAAGGTTTAAAAACCAAGGTAAGGCGAGGCGGGGTATGAGAATGTCGAGGGTGATTAAACTAGGAGTTGCTGCCACAGCTTTATTGTTGCTACCTAGACGCAGTAGTCAACGGGCTGATAAAGTTACCAAGTCGCCTAAAACTCTATCTATTAAAAACACACTTAAAAATACTGAGCAGGATAACCATAACTTAAACAATGGCTAAAAATTTTATGTTAGGGGCAAATAACAAATAAAGGATAAATAGATGACGTTCATGGGCTGCCCCGCAATTGACCGTGCCATACAGCCAGTTAAACGGCATTGTCAAACCACAGTATTTGAAATGATATGACTATATTAAATGATACGGCTTGCTCGTTTGATTTGCCATTAATTGATACGCATACCCATTTTGATGTGGATACCTTCGATCATGACCGCGAAATCCAATCACAATTGGCATGGGATAACGGGGTTCGTCATCTGGTTTTAATCGGCTTTTTAGCAAAGTATTTTGCAAAAATGGTGGCGTGCCAACAGCAAATGCAAGGCTATGGGCAGCAAGGCAAAGCCACACCTTTGGCGCATTTAGCCTTTGGGTTGCATCCTTTTTATATCACGGAGCATAAAGATAGCGATTTGCAGCAGCTAGAGCAGTATATTGAGCAATATTCACCCATTGCGATTGGGGAAATTGGGCTTGATACTTTCACTGCGCCGATGAAAACTGCAGAAAATTACGCTAGGCAGCAAGATTTTTTTGGTCAGCAGCTTGAATTGGCAAAACACTATCAACTGCCAGCGCTGCTACATATTCGCCGCGCACATGGCGATGTGATTAAGGTGTTAAAAGCACAAAAATTCACCCAAGGGGGGATTGCCCATAGTTTTAGTGGCGGCATCCAAGAAGCCAAAGCGCTGGTCAATTTGGGCTTTAAAATCGGTATCACCGGGCAAGTGACCAATCCAAATGCCAAAAAACTGCGCCATACCCTTACAGAGCTTGTCAAAACCGTCGGGCTTGAGGCTATTGTGATTGAGACGGACTGCCCAGACTTTACGCCGCTGCCCTGTCATGAGACGCACGGTAGGCGCAATGTACCTGCCAATCTGCCTTACGTGCTGACAGCGTTATCAGACTTATTAAAAAAAGATCAATCACGGCTCGCCAAGCAACTGTGGCAAAATAGCTGCGCTGCGCTGCAAGTCAGCTGGGAGTATCCCATCCCAAACAAATTTAACATAAACCCTGACCAAGATTAAGATAAACCATGACAATGACAGCTGAGATGACGCCTGATATGACATTAACTGACGCGCAACACCAACGCCGTTTTGCCGGTACCCAAAAACTGTACGGTGCCGCGCAATTTAGTAAGTTTGAGAATTTGCATGCGTATGTGGTGGGCGTGGGCGGGGTGGGCTCATGGGCAGCTGAGGGGCTGGCTCGTACAGGTGTGGGCGAGATGACATTAATTGACATGGATGTGCTAGTAGCTTCCAATGTCAATCGACAATTACCCGCTACCGATAGCAATTTTGGTAAAAGCAAAATTGAAGCCATGGCAGAACGTATCAAAGAAATCAATCCGCATATCAAATTACATTTGGTTGACGATTTTTTGAGCAAAGATAACGTAAAATTGTTAATACCTAATCGTGCTTTACAATCACAGCTTAAACAATCAGGCAAACAGCTCGTGGTATTAGATTGTGTCGATGATATGAATGCCAAGCTTGCGCTTGCGCTACATTGCCGATTCAATAAATTAAAGTTAATTATGGCAGGCGGCGCAGGTGGCAAGACGGATCCGACCCAAATTCAGGTGGCAGATCTTAAGGATACTTACCAAGATCCGCTACTGGCTAAAGTCAGACAGCGACTTCGCCAAGATTATGGTATCAATCGTGCGATGAAAGAAAAATTTGGTATTCGTTGTGTATTTTCATCACAGCCGCCGATTGTTGATAAGTCCTGTCAAGCAGGTGGTCTGCATTGTGGCGGTTATGGTTCAGCCGTTGCCGTGACCTCAGTGGTGGGCATGATGTTGGTGGCTGAAGCGTTAAAATAACCTCAGCGTTTAATTTTTATCACGTAGTAGGACACTGTCAACGAGATGATATCATATCCTATAGCAAACAATGAAAAACAGCGTCTAGCGGTATTGGATGAGTACCATATCATCCAAACAAATAAAGAATGCGAATTTGAGCGTATTAGTGCTTTGGCTAAGGCGTTTTTTGGTACTAAGATTGTCGCTATTACTTTTTTGGATGCTGATATCCAGTTTTTTAAGTCAAGAATTGGTCTAAAAGAACATTCAACCAGCCGTGATGTTGCTTTTTGCAATTACACCATTACACAAAACGACACCTTTGTCACGCTCGATACTCACCAAGATACCCGATTTAAAAACAATCCTTTGGTTACCGGTTACCCATATATTCGGTTTTATGCTGGCGCACCCATCGTGGTTCACGACAGTCAAGGTAGGGAATTTGCTTTGGGTGCGCTGTGTGTGATTGACGACCAGCCGCATCAAGATTTTGATGCCAATCAACAACGTGTGCTAGCGGATTTGGCGGCGATGGTCAGTGATACCTTAAAATTACGGCAGCAGCGTTACCAAGCTGAGCGCGCCGATGAGGTAAAGACCGCATTTTTGGCCAATATGAGCCATGAAATTCGCACGCCGATGAATGGTATCATGGGCATGCTTGAATTGCTTGAGCAGACACCGCTTGATACGCAGCAGCAACACTATATCAAATCGATTAAAGCGTCCAATGAGCATCTGCTGACCATCGTCAACGACATTTTGGATTTATCCAAAGTAGAATCAGGTAAGATACGTTTTGAGAGTATCCCCGTTGATTTAGCACAGCTATGCCAAGACGTGTATCAATGCTTTTTAGCCCCTGCAAAAGACAACAGCGTGGAGCTAGTCTTCGATTACTCTGACAACTTGCCCAAATATGTCAACACCGATCCGGTACGGGTGCGACAGATTTTAATCAATCTAGTCAATAACGCCATCAAATTTACCCCAAAACAAGGTAAAGTGACCATTCAAGCCATGAATGGCGGTGATAGACACCAAATCAAATTCAATGTGATTGACACGGGTGTTGGCATCAAGCCTGAATCATTGGCAGTGATTTTTGATGCCTATAATCAAGCTGATAAGTTTACCCATCGGTTATATGGGGGTACAGGGCTAGGGCTATCTGTGTGCAAAGCGTTGGCAGAAGGGATGGGCGGCACGATTAAGGTAACCAGTGAAAAAAATAAAGGCTCGACCTTTACCCTATCTCTACCCATGATAGCAACTGATGAAATCAGCTATCAGCAGTGGCACCAAAGTCATGATGAAACCACAATACAACCGCTAGAACGGCTGCCTGCCCATGTTCTGCTAGCAGAAGACAATGAGCTAAATGCCATGGTCGCGGTCAAAAGCCTAAAAAAATATGGCTATGAAGTCACCCGAGCCAAAGATGGGTTAGAGGCCGTCAATTTTTATAAAGCTGACCCTAGCAAATATCACATCATTTTGATGGATCATCAAATGCCCATCATGGATGGGGTGGAAGCCACCAAAATACTCAAACAGTCGTTTAGTCAGTTGCCGCCTATCATTGCAGTGACGGCACACGCCATGCATGGGGACAAAGAAGTATACCTTAACGCGGGTATGCAAGATTATTGTACCAAGCCCTATAAGCCTGAAGCGCTTGATGTGATGATTCAGCGCTGGCTGCATCATGTCGCCAACACGGGTTAAGAGATATTAATCAAAAAAATTGCTTGCATTTGCGCAAACAATTGCTTACGGTAAAACCCTACCACAGTTTGTGGTAGGGTTTTATTTCTGTTGAAGTATTTTTGCTTGGTCACGGCTAAAAATGGCTTTGGTGACAATGTTTTATAAAATGAAGAGCTAAAAAAACGCCTATGGGAAATTTTATTTTTTTACAAATTTTTGCAGCCGTTTGTGCCTTGTCCATCATTACCACGCTATTTAACAAGCGGATTTTGGACTTTCCACAAGCCATTGGGGTGCCCATTGTGTCGGCGCTACTGGTTTTTATTTTGCAGTGGAGCGCAAGCCTGCTCAATGGCAACGAGTTTATTACCATCAATATCACCAGTATCCAAAATGCGGTGCGTGATATCGATCTTTACGATTTTTTAATCAATGGGGTGATTTGTTTTATTTTGACGGCATCGGCGCTGACGTTTAAGGTGTCCGATCTCAAAAACTATTGGAAACCGATTGGCATTTTGGCAAGTATCGCATTGGCACTGTGTGCGCTGTTTTTTGCAAGCCTTATGTTTGGCTTTCAGTGGCTCACAGGGGAAAATATCCCGTTTGCGGTATTGCTGTTATTGGGCGCGGCACTGGGTGCGACTGACCCAATTGGCATCAAAGGCGTGCTTAGCTCTATCAAAGCGCCGCGCCATTTGATGATTAAGCTAGAAGGTGAGTCGCTGTTCAATGATGCGGTGTGTATTGCGCTGTTTATGACTATTTTGCATGGTCTGCAAGGCAATGGCTTTAGCATTGTGACCACAGTAGAAGTGTTGTTGTATGAAATCGTGGTCGCAGGGATTATTGGTTGGTTTTTTGGGCAGATGGCGCTGCTTATCTTAAGCGGTAAACACGAGATGGAGTCACTGATTTTGACCACAGCATTTTTGGCGTGTGGGTCGTATTTAGTGGCATTGTATGCGCATGCTTCCGCGCCCATTGCTTGTGTGGTCGGTGGTTTGATTGTCGGTAACCGTTGGCACCAAATTTTAGACGAAGGTGAAATCACCTATGTGAATCACTTTTGGCAAGCCATTGAGGGGATTATCAATTCATTCTTATTCACCCTTATCGGTCTGGAGCTATTTATATTAGAGCTGAATACCTCGTTGATTTTGGGCGGTGTGGTGGCATTTATTTGTCTGCATTTATCCCGTTTTTTGGCAAATTTTGCGTCTTTTAGCCTGTTGTCTGATGTCCGAAAAAACAGTTATAACGGTAGTTTGACGATTTTATCGTGGGGCGGGGTACGCGGGGCGATTTCTTTGGCGTTGATTTTATCGGTTTCTAACGTCCCAGAATTGCAGCCTTATAGCAGCTTTTTGGTGGGTTATACCTTTATCGTGGTATTGATGTCGGGCGTGGTATGTGGTCTTGGGCTACCTGCGGTGATGAATGCGTTTTATCATAACCCCAACGAACCCACGACAGGTTTTGCAGGGTGGTATCAAAGGCTAGTTAAACGCTTTAATCGCAAAGGCTACCAGTATGTGCTCAGCGAGGATGAGCAGGGTAATGAAGTGATTACCCGTTATCAGCCGCCGCCTGTGGTGATTCAAGAGACGCCTAGTAGTGTCGGTATGGCGTTGCCATTGCCAAAAGTGATTAATAAAGATGGACATGATGAATTGGCAAATCCCAATGGTTTTTAACTGTTGGTATAAAAAAAGACCTAGCGATTTGCTAGGTCTTTTTTTATACCATTTTTATATCATCAAATCGCTGAGCGCAAAATCCGCTCAGACACTGCCAAATCATTGCTACGATGTTCACCAAGTTTGACCATATTATGTTCTTCTAATTGGCTTAAAATTGGCGCGATAGCAGCCGCATCAAGGTCGGCATCTGACAATCTCACCGGTAAGCCAAGCTCGCGGAAGAAGTTTTCGGTGTTAACAATCGCTTGTTCGATTTTATCCTCATCGCTACCTTCAGTGATATGCCAAACGTTTTTGGCGTACTGTAGTAACTTGTCTTTTTTACTATCTTTGAGCTCACGCATCACCCCAGGCAACACAATGGTCAAGGTGCGGGCGTGGTCGATACCGTGTAGTGAGGTTAATTCATGTCCAATCATATGGGTGGTCCAGTCTTGTGGTACGCCCGTGCCAATGAGACCATTGAGTGCCATTGTCGCTGTCCACATGATATTTTTACGCGTTTCCATGTCGTTAGGGTTGGCTTTGACAGCACGGCCTTCTTCAATCAAGATTTTGAGCAGACTTTCAGAGAAACTATCTTGGACTTTGGCGTTGACTGGGTAAGTCAGATACTGCTCCATCACATGCACAAACGCATCGCCCACGCCATTCATCACTTGACGCTCAGGTAGCGTTAAGGTTTTGGCAGGGTCAAGAATCGAAAACTGCGGGAATACCAGTGGGTTACCAAAAGGCAATTTGGCATGACGCTCGCTATGATTGATAACGCCGCCTGAATTCATCTCTGAGCCTGTTGCTGGAATGGTGAGTACAGTACCGAGCGGTAGCGCATTTTGAATGTCACGGGTATATCCTTTTAACGCTTCCCACGCTTTTTCATGGTCTTTGTCGTCATCTAAGGTGGCAGTCAATGCAACAAATTTGGTGCCATCAAGTACTGAGCCACCACCGACAGCGAGCAAAAAGTCAATGTTGTTGGCATGTACCATATCGACGGCTTTCATCAAGGTATTAAATTCTGGATTTGGCTCAATGCCGCCAAATTCAAAGATTTCGCGCTGTTTACCTTGTAGCGCGGTTTTGACCTCATCGAGTGTGCCGGTTTTTTTGGCAGAGCTGCCACCATAAGTGATAAGTACGCGGGCATTGTCAGGGACAAGATTGGCGAGTTCTTTGATTTGACCTTCGCCAAATACGATACGCACAGGGTTGTAATATTGGAAATTATTCATGCCGATCCTTAAGAATTTGTTATTGTTAATACATTGCCACTTGTAAAAATGCACCATGGCACTTATTAAGTAAACGTTACGCTCAAACACAGCGCTATCATAGAATAAAATAGTGAAAGCAATGGCAATAATTTGTCTAAAAAACTCGCAAAAGCTTTTTAAAACCTTTTTAAAAAACAGATGCTTTTTAAAAACAGATGCTTGCTAAACGGTAGTCTTTGCTCAAGCTTCTAACAGCAGATTAACCTGTGAAAGTTACGCTGTGACGACGTTTGCTAGCAACGTATATAAGTTTAAAATCCTTACCCCACTCTCAACACTTTTAAGCGGGGTTGAAACAAAAAAGGCATGAACTTAAACTTTAATCAATGACCAAAAAGATTAGAGGATAAGCCATGCCCATTGATGAATTTATCATTAAAATCTATCTAATGGTAGATGACTACTACAAAAAGATTGTAACAAACCGGCTAAGACAAGGCGGATATGCACCAAAGCTAACCGACAGTGAAATTATCACCATGGAGATAGTGGGTGAGTTTTTACAGATGGACACCGATTCGCAAATCCATCAGTATTTTAAACAGCATTGGCAAACATGGTTTCCACAAATAGGCTCATATCCAAACTTTGCCAAGCAATGCGTCAATTTGTTACAAGTAAAAACTTTGATACAACAGCATATCGTTAAACAGCATGGGCAAGACAACATTCATTTTATTGATGGCTTTCCCATTCCGGTGTGTCAATATGCCAGAGCCTATCGGCATAAAACCTTCAAATACGAAGGCAGTTATAGTTACTGTGCCTCAAAGCAACAAAAATATTTTGGCTTTGAAGGACATTTACTTATTAATCTATCGGGCATGATAACCAATTTTACCTTTGCCTCTGCTAAGATAGATGAAAGGCTTGTTGCACCTGATATGCTTGATAATATCAAAGGCTTGTTAGGTGCAGATATGGGCTATATTAGCCCTGATTTATCTGAGTATTGCTTTAAGCGATGTGTTGATTTGCAAACACCGCTTAGAAAAAATATGCCCGATAAACGACCAATCAGTGTACTTAATCGTCTTAAAAATGCTCGTCGCAATATTGAGACGGTGATTGGTCAGTTATCACAGCGGTTTAACATGCAAAAGGTGAGAGCTAGAGATTTATGGCATTTATCCCACAGATTTATGCGTAAAATCTTGGCTCATAACTTCTGCTTTGTAATCAATAAACAGTTAGGTAATCCCCCACTTCAGTTTGAATTGCTTATTTCAAGTTGAGAGTGGGGTAATCCTTATAAACAAGGATGCTGCAACAATTTTTTTGTCAAGTTTGTTATGACTTGAAGCTAGCAGCGTCCAATCACTCAACGAAAGATGAATTAACCATCACGAGGAATGTATGTCTTACTCCGCTCTTTTGTCACCGATTAACGTGGGCGCGATGCGCTTGCCCAACCGCGTCTTTATGGCGCCATTGACCCGTCTGCGTAGTGCTGATTTGCCAGATGGCAAAAAAGGGATTGGTGGCTTGCCAACGCCACTCATGGCAACCTATTATACCCAGCGCGCTAGCAGTGGTTTGATTATCACGGAAGCCACGGATATCTCAGCCGATGCCAAAGGCTACGCAGGTGCGCCAGGTATTTTTAGTGCTGCGCAAATTGCAGGCTGGAAAATGATTGCTGATAGCGTACATCAAGCAGGCGGTCATATCGCTATGCAGCTATGGCACACAGGGCTGGTATCGCATTATAGCTTGCGCCCACAAGGTCAGCCGCCTGTATCAGCATCAGCCGTGGATTTGGGTGATGCGGTACGCACCTCGTTAAAAGATGAGGAAGGCAAAGTATACCGTGTGACTGCCACGCCAGCGCGTGAGATGACCATCGCAGAAATCAAACAAACCGTCGATGACTTTGCCAATGCCGCGCGTAATGCGATTGAAGCGGGTATGGATTTTATTGAAATCCACGGCGCACACGGCTATTTGATTCATCAATTCTTGTATGAGAGCGTCAACCAACGCAGCGATGAATACGGTGGTAGCTTAGAGAACCGTATGCGCTTTTTAAAAGAAATTCTAACCGCAGTCACTAACGCGATTGGCCGTGACAAAGTGGGTATCCGTATCTCGCCACTGGGTCAATTCAATGGTGTGGATGCCGGTAGCGAAGACGATGCGTTAGCAATCATCAAATTGATTGATAGCTTTAACCTAGCCTATTTACATATTTCTGAGCCAGACTGGGCAGGTGGAAAACCCTTTACCGCAGAATTCCGTCGCCAAATTCGTGATACTTATCACGGCGTACTTATCGGTGCTGGCGGCTATACCGCAGAAAAAGCAGACACGCTAATTCGTGATGGCTTAATTGATGCGGTGGCCTTTGGTCGCAGTTATATTGCAAATCCAGATTTGGTTGAGCGTTTTCAACAAAATGCGCCGCTTAATCAACCAAACCCAGCCACTTTTTATGGTGGCGATCAAGAAGGCTATACCGATTATCCTGCTTTAGCCCAATAATTGTACTAGGGCGTGTCCTCAATTTAACTTAGCATGAATAATAGAGCAAGCCAAGTAAAGCATCGATTTAAAATTACGAGCTAATTTCTCATAGCGAGTAGCAATACTACGAAACTGCTTTAATCGTGCAAATGCATTCTCGACTAAGTGGCGTAATTTATAAAGGTAGCTATCAAAATCAGGGTTAGGTTGCTTGGCATTTTTACGCTTTGGTATAATAGCTTTCATACCGTGTTCTATCGCTTTATCTCTGATTTCTTGCGAGTCATACCCTTTGTCAGCGATAAAATACTGGGCTTCTTGTATGACTTCTATCAAGTCGTTTGCAACTTGACTGTCGTGCACGTTACCCCCAGTGACTTTAAAATCGAGCGGATTTCCATGCGAGTCCACACATAGGTGTATTTTTGTCGTGTTTCCGCCACGGCTTTGTCCAATTGCTCTATCGAAACCACGCCGAGCTCCACTTGCATGTTGATGACACCGTACATAACTTCCGTCGATGAATACCCATTCTTTGTCAATTTCTTTTCGTAGGTCAAAAAAAAATTCTGCCACAAGCCTTTTTTAGACCATCGGTTAAAGCGGTTATAAGCGGTTTTCCATGACCCTAGCTCAATAGGTATGTCTCGCCATGGTGCACCTGTTCTTAGCTTCCATAGTATGGCTTCCATCACGGTACGGTCGTTCTTCCATTGATGACAGCCGTGCGCTTTCATGGTTGTTTGTAATTGTTCCCATATGTTGTCAGTTATTACGGTTCTCGCCATTGTTTGTGTTTGCCTATATTTTACTGGAATATAGGGTTAAAATAGGGCTCTTTTGGGC
The DNA here is from genome assembly GCA_016888885.1 of Faucicola osloensis. GTDB lineage: Bacteria > Pseudomonadota > Gammaproteobacteria > Pseudomonadales > Moraxellaceae > Faucicola. Next base: position 1,369,581 of record CP069437.1, on the reverse strand, counting down.
TTATTCAAATTAGGGACACGCCCTAGCAAAAATAATCGTATTAGCGAATATGAAAACCCCGATCGTGTGATGACATGAGCGGGGTTTTTCATTAGGCTGATAAAACAAACAAATTTTTTTTACTAAACTTATCATGAAAGTCAATAGAAAATCTGCTAATAATAATCAAGCGGCAATAGCAAATTGTCATATTAAAAAATAGTCAAACAAAGACAAGGAGAATGAGATGAAAAGACGTTTTACAGCCCCCTTATTTGGCGCAGCTATAGCCCTGTTATCGGTAGCGGCAACCACCCAAACCGCCACTGCCGCCACCACGACCAAAATTATTTTTCCAAAGGGTAGTTACTGCGCCAGTTATTCAGGCGATTTTAGTAAAACTAAAACTTATAGCCTGTATCTGCTAAAAAACCAAGATTTTGAAGTGAAAGCCGCCAATATGGAAGACGGTATCCGCATCAGAGATGCACGGGGCGTGCTGCGAGGTGAATGGATTGACGACAATACCTATCGTATTCACACGCGCATGAAAGGTCTGCATTATGTGACAGTACGCAGTCCATATGGCGACCAGCAAGTTGAGTTTTGCGCGTATTGATTGTGTGATTAGCCAAAACTTGAAAATACCACCATCAACACCGGTGAGATGATATTGACCAAAAATCCAAAGCTCATAGCAAGCGGAACTACTTCATTCCCCCCTGAGCTTTGGATGATAGGCAAGGTAAAATCCATAGTAGTCACCCCGCCCAAACCCACCGCCGTGGTTGGGTATTTGCCAATCAGCATAGGGATAAACAGTAGCGCCGTAAACTCACGTAACAAATCATTGAGCAATGCCACACTCCCCCAAACTGCGCCATACGCATCAGTCATGATAATTCCCGACAACGAATACCAGCCATAGCCAGAAGATAGCGCTAACCCTTGGGTGAATGTGACATCAGGCATTATCAGCGCGTACACTAAACCACCGACTGCCACACTGAGACAAAAAATCACACAGGCTTGTACGCCGCGTTTGTTGACCAATACCTGCCGCAACGTCATCCCCGAATGCGACAACTGAAAACCGACCAATAAAATCAGCAAAATCAACAACCCCTTGATGATGCCATCAATCGGCACATCCGTTATTGGCAGTAATTTGCCCAGTACAAAACCCAACACCACACAGCCCAACTGAACGAGGCTACCTGTGATGCTAAAACCTGCTTGGCTATGCTCATGGGGAAGGGCACGTTGCCAAGGATGCAGCCTGTCAAATATCAGCAGGCTGATAAAACCTGCACCTAAGGTACAAATCGCCAATACCGCCACATTGGTGCCAATAAACCCAATCTGCGCGCCCAAGTCAGGAATCTGCGACAACGAAAGACCAATAAAGGTTAAAATCACAAACACCAAGTTGGTCAGTAGCTTGTCTACCAGCGGCATGAATCGTTGCGGTAATGGCAGCAAAAACCCGACCACCAAGGGGGTAAGAATCAGAACAAGGGTGATAAAGTTTTCTAACATGCCGCGACGCTTCCAAACAGGGTTTAAACACAGGCTAATCGCAATATTTTGCAGTCAGCGATGGGTTTAAAAAATTAAAAGTGGCTATTGTACCCATAAATGCACCAAGTTGGCGAATATTTGCCATAATGCGTGGTTTAAGCGTGCAATCAATTGCTTAATAACATATTTGTAGTATGATTGAGCAAATAGTTGTGTAAGATAAGCACATCCAATCATCTTACGCATTAGATGACTCTATAAAACGTTAATTTTTTCAATTTGTAGGATTATTATGAGACATTTTTATTTTGATATTGTCTTTACCACGATTGCGCTGGCAATTGCAGCGTGGTGGGGATTTTCACATGGTGGTGTTGGCACTATGATGTCGGCGCTGTTTGTCACGCTGATTTTGGCAGTGATGGAGATTTCGCTGTCGTTTGATAATGCGGTGGTCAATGCCTCGGTGCTCAAAACGTGGGATAAGTTTTGGAAAATGATTTTCTTAACGGTGGGTATGCTCATCGCGGTATTTGGTATGCGTCTGGTATTCCCGATTGTCATCGTCGCGGTGACTGCCGATATGGGCATGATGGATGTCATCAATATGGCGCTTAACAACCCGAAAGAATACTCGGCAAAGCTCATTGAGCACCATGCTGAGATTGCGGCGTTTGGTGGGATGTTTTTATTGCTCGTCTTTTTAAACTTCATTTTTGATGAAAAAGAAGTGATGTGGTTTGAATGGCTTGAGCGTAAGCTTGCGCGCTTTGGCAAGGTCGATGCCATGAGCGTGTTTGTGGCATTGGCGTTATTGATGATGGTGCTGTTTTGGGTAGATCCAGCGCGTAAAGCAGCGGTATTGACTGCAGGTGTGTTTGGTATTTTGATTTATTTAGCCACCAATGTGTTATCAAGCATTTTAGAAGGCGCCGACGATGATGATGAATCAACCCCCGATGTGATTGAAGGCAAAGAAGTAGCGGGCGCGATTGCCAAAGGCGGTATTGCAGGTTTCTTGTATCTAGAAGTACTCGATGCGTCGTTTAGTTTTGATGGGGTGATTGGTGCGTTTGCCATTACCAATGACGTGATTATTATTATGCTCGGTTTGGCAATTGGTGCGATGTTTGTGCGATCCATGACCATTTTCTTGGTAGAAAAAGGCACGCTCGATGAGTTTGTTTATCTAGAACATGGCGCGCATTATGCGATTGGCGCGTTGGCGGTTATCATGCTATTGGCAACTGTGCATATCGAAGTGCCAGAAATCGTCACGGGTTTGATTGGGATTGCCTTTATCGTATGGGCAGTGATTAACTCTATCAGCTACCGTAAACGCGAAGAAGCCTTAGCGAAACACTAAAAGATACTAAAAAGACTGGGGCTTATGCCTAACAGTAGCGGTATTTAAGATGCTGACTTGAGCTTAATATCCCTTAAGCTTTTGACACATAAATATAACAGCTTAAGGTAGCCGAATGGTGGACAAATTCTACCACAAAAGGTATAGTTAAAACGTGGGTTTCGGCTCACGTTTTGTTTTTTTAGGCGATTTTTTACGGTGTTTAAAGTTCTGTCTGGGCGCGCTTTTGGTGTAGGGACTTGTAGTTTGAGCGTGAAAGGCGCAGCGCATGACAATGGACATCGAGTTTCTTATTTGATTTCAAAAATTTATTACAAAGGATAAAACAATGGCAATTAGCTTAACCAAAGGTGGTAATGTTAATTTATCAAAGGAAGCACCGAATTTAACCAACATAGCCGTCGGTCTTGGCTGGAACCCACGTGCCACTGACGGGCAAGCCTTTGACTTAGACGCGGTCGCGTTTTTGGTCAATGAATCGGGTAAAGTACGAGCAGATACAGATTTTATTTTCTTTAACAACCTAAAATCATCCGACGGCTCGGTAGAGCATACGGGTGATAACCGTACCGGTGAAGGCGATGGCGATGATGAAGTCATCAAAGTAGATTTGACTAAAGTCCCAGCCGATGTAAGCAAAGTGGTATTTTGTGCAGTGATTTATGATGGTCAAGCGCGTAACCAAAACTTCGGTCAAGTAGCAAACGCTTATATTCGTATCGTGAATACCCAAAGCGGCGCTGAAGTGGCTCGTTATGATTTGTCAGAAGACAGCAGCACCGAGACAGCGATGATTTTTGGTGAGCTTTATAAGAACAATGGCGAGTGGAAATTCCGCGCGGTTGGACAAGGTTTTGCTGGCGGTTTAGGGCCATTGGCTGCGTCATATGGCGTTGCTGTTTAGGTTTTTTGCTAAAATTTTTTAATATTTTTTTAACAATGGGGTGGCATCGGCTTGCCCCTTTTTTCAACATAACCATTTTTTTAGCCCGAGCACTTTTTAAGCTTCAGCACTTTTTTCAGCCTGAGCGCTTTTTTAAGTGCAGCTACTTTTATCATCATTTTTGTCATCTACTGTATAAGGATACCTTAACCTATGGCAGTGACGTTTAGTATGATTGGGACGATTGAGCCATTTTTGCATTGTAATCTCAAAAAAGGCGATTCGATTTATTGCGAATCCAATGCCATGGTCATGATGGAGTCAAATCTTGAGCTTAAAGGTCAGATGCGTGGCGGCATCATGCAAGCTTTGATGCGCCGATTTGCCAATGACGAGTCGATTTTTCAGCAGCAAATTGAAGCGGTCAATGGTGAGGGTGACTGCTTACTGGCGCCCACACTTGATGGCGATATGCAAATTTTAGACGTCGGCGCCAATCAGTATACGCTCAGCGACGGTGCCTTTGTGGCAGCAACCAATGGCGTTGATTTACGTGCCAATATCCAGCGCAATTTAGGCGGCGCTGTATTTGGGGATACGGGTGGCTTTATGGTCATGCAAACACAAGGTCAAGGTCAGCTCGTGGTATCGGGGTTTGGCTCTTTGTTTGAGATTGATATCACGCCTGATAAAGATGTGATTATTGATAATGGTCACGTGGTATGCTGGGATAGCCGACTGCAATATAGTCTGTCAATGGCAACGAGCCAGAAAAAAGGCTTTTTGGGCAATATCATCAATTCAGTCACGAGCGGCGAAGGCATGGTACTAAAATTCTCAGGTCAAGGCAAAGTAGTGATTTGCTCGCGCAACCGTGATACCTACCAAGGCTGGATTCAAAGTTTACTGGGGTCAAACTCAGGCGGACGCGGTGGCAATGAAGGTATTTTGGGCGGTTTGTTATAGTCAGTTTCTGCCAAGCCGTTATCGACCTTTTAAAACATAGATAGAATAGTAAAAAAATAAAATAAGGAAATCAACATGGCAGTGAATTTAATCAAAAGGTCAAAAAATCTCGTTAGAAAAAGAAGCAGGTGGTGCACTTAGCCAAATCAAAATGGGTCTGGGTTGGGATGTCGGTGCTGCGCCGCAAAAATCAGGTGGGTTTTTGGGTGGCTTGTTCGGCGGTGGTGGTAGTGGCGGCGGTAGCATTGACTTGGATGCGTCGTGTATCATGCTTGATGCCAACAAACAAAATGGTGGATGCGATTTGGTTTGGACAATTGCAGTCGAAAGACAGTAGCATACAACACACAGGCGACAACCGCGCCGGTGCTGGCGATGGTGATGACGAAGTGATTAATGTCAATTTATCTCGTGTCCCTGACCATGTGCAAGCCTTGGTTTTTACTGTCAATAGCTTTACAGGTCAAACTTTTGCCACGGTCAATAATGCGTTTTGTCGTTTGGTGAATGCCAGCAATAACAGTGAAGTTGCCCGTTATGATTTGTCAGCCCAAGTCAGCCATACCGCGCTGATTTTGGCAAAAATTTATCGTCATAACGGTGAGTGGAAAATGCATGCCATTGGTGAAACCGCGTCAGGTCGTACCTTTCATGATTTGATGCCTGCGATTTTACCGCACGTGTAACCGCGCTTTTTGATGTGAAGCAATAATGTGCAGCCATAAAAGAAGCCCTGTGATACGCAGGGTTTTTATTTTGACGGCTATTTTTGATAAGTTTGTGTGGATTTTGCGTTGGTGGGTTTTGCATACGGTGTGGGTTTGCTAAAATAGCGGCGATTTAGTTTTGCACTGTTGAATTTTACAGTCATTTTTTTACAGTCAGTTTTTTAAAATCACTTTAGCGCATTGACTCAAATAATTTTATGACAACAACCCACCGCTACAAAGGAATCCAACACCATGCCATTTAATCGTTTACAGCCGATGTTGATAGCAAGTTTGCTGCCGCTGCTGGTTTTTACTTGGTTTAGCCGTGACTACATTGGGCAGATTGATTTTTGGTTGTTGTGGCTGGTGGCGATGACCTTGGTCGGGTTGCCATTGGTGTTTGCAGAGATTGGTTTGGCGCATCGTAGTGGCACGTCGCCGCTGGTCGGTCTGCCCATGTTGACCCGTGAAGCTGACGTGTCAACGGTTTGGCGCGGGTTTGGTTGGTTGACTATTGTGTTGTTGATGGCGGTTGTGGGGCATCTGCTGGCAAGTAGTGGCGAGATTATCCATCCGCTGGTGAGTAGTATTGCTCTGCCTGCCTTGTTAGCCATCATGGTCTTGATAGTGATTGGTTTGAGTTTTATCAAGCATTTGGCAGGTTGGTTGGCGGTCGGCTTTGCAGTTGCCGCGTTGGTGGTCAATGTCATGCAAGGTGGGTTTGTGGCGTGGCAGATGACAGCGACGTCCTTGACGGAGTGGGCAGGGGCGGTAGTGTTAGCGCTGGTCTGTGTGGGCGCAGGCACAGGATTATACTGGCATACGCGCACCCACCAAATGCTCACGATGAGCACTACGGCGACAGATCAAGCACGCGAATCCGCGAGTCGTTATGTGTTACCTGTGTGGAGTTTTCAGTTACTAGCGGGTGCGCTGATTGCCATGACTTTATCGCCAAACAGCGCGATGGCGGCAGTGTTGAATGCATTGGCAATGCTGGCAGGGGCGGCGTATTTACTACATATTTTGACCCATCAAGTGTCATTACGCTGGCAGCAACAGCAATTTAACTTTTTGGCATTGGTGGTATTGGCGGTGCTGAGCCTTGCGCTAGCCATGGTACCAACTGCTTGGCTCAATCAGCTGATTATTGTGATTAGTTTAGTCACGGCGGTATGGCTAGCCGTATTTGCAGGCTGGCAAATGAAAATCAGCCATTTGCGCAAATCATTGAATTTTAGCTCAGAAGGCTTATATAACCTTTGGCGCATTGCGGTGCGCATTATTGTGCCATTGGCGGTGATTTTGGCGATGGTGGGGTGGGTGCTAGGATTGGCAAAATGATTACGGTTGATATAGCCTTTGCGCCTGATAGCCAAACACAGTTGCGGTTAACCCTGCAACTTGCCGATAATAGCCGCGTGATTGATGCAGTCAATGCAACAGGCTGGCAACAGCAGTATCCGCAGATTTTTAGCTATAGTGTCGGTGTGTTTTCCCATAAACTAGACTGGCAAAGTGCTATCAACACAGGTGATAGAATCGAAATCTATCGCCCTTTGACCATCGACCCGCAAAACAAACGCAAATTACTGTCCAAAAAATCCAACCGATGAGGGCGTGACCCAGTATTATTGTGTAGCGCACAAAAAAAAGCCAATCACAGCATGACAGCAATGATTGGCTTTTTTAATCAGAAAAACTTACTGAGTCACGGCTGGGCGCTCGATACGGGTGACAATACCATTTTGGTCAAAATAAATTTTGGCGTATTGTTGGGCGTTATGAATCGCGGGCTTGTTGGCGCGTTTGGCGTTAGTACCTGGGGTAAAATCATACAGGTAATCCCAACGTATCGGATTTAGGGTGTCTCTAAAGGTTGGGCTGCCTAGTATATACAGCACTTGATTGGCATTCATACCTACTTGCACTTGGCTTAATTTGTCTTCATGAATCGGCTTGCCTTGTGGGATATCGATTTTGTACACGCTAAACCATGAGCAACCTGGTAATACGCTGACGCTGCTAATTACGGCAACCAAAGGCAGGATTGCCAGTTTTTTTGATAGTGTTGTGATAGATGTCATTTGTCAAACCGCTTTGAGATGGTGAACGATAAAATTTACGACTTATCATACGTGATTTGGGTTTTTTTGCCTACCTATTGACCGCAAAATTTAAATTATTTTACATACAGTTAATGTTTGGGTGTAAAACGCCGTGGTGTTTTGGTATTCGGCGTTCTGGTGGTTGGCGTACTTTGTCTTTAGCCTGTATTTGCCCGTTATTTGTCAACGGGCGCTTTTGCCAGTGGTGTCACGTTTTTTTACTGTGGGATTTTATCGAATTTGTTATTATAGTTATAATTTTCAGTTTATAAGCGACACCTGATATGGTGTGAGGATTTTTATGTCGTCTTTTACTAACCAAGATTTGCGTCGTGCCGGTTTGAAAGTCACGTTACCGCGTTTGAAAATTTTAGAATTGCTAGAAAAAGCCGAATCCCATCACATGAGCGCGGAAGATGTGTATAAAGCCTTGATGGAGCACGGTGAAGATGTGGGGCTTGCGACTGTTTATCGCGTGCTAACCCAGTTTGAACAAGCGGGGATTGTCGAGCGTCACAATTTTGAAAACAACTTGTCAGTGTTTGAAATCGCCAAAGATGAGCACCATGACCACTTGGTATGTGACCAATGCGGCAAAATCATTGAGTTTCACAATGAAGAAATCGAAGCGCTGCAAGAAAAAGTCGCCAAAGAATTTGGCTTTACCCTAGCAGGGCACTCGCTGGTGCTGTATGGAATTTGTGATAATAAAGACTGCCAAAATTCGATAAAGCGCTAAAACATTGTAATGCATTGATAGGTTAATGCGCTAATGTTTTGCTGCGCTAAAAAAGCTCAGTCACAAAACTCAATTAAAAAAGCGGCTAGATAAATTTTATTTAGCCGCTTTTTTCGTCCGTCGTCTGTTGTCTATCCTTTATTGAACGCTATGATGCGGTTTTAGTTCTGATAGTTTAAAGCCAGCGATTAATAGCGCTGCGCCATACACCACAGCGCCCACCACACACAGCGCCAATAGCGCAACAATACGAACACCTTGATGCGCGGTAACCGGGAAAAAATGAATACCAGCGGCAAGTGCCAACCCCATCGCCCCATTTGCGATAGCAAAGATGACCGCTAATCGTCGCCAAGCCGCGCCAAACCGATAAATACCTTGGGTATGTAAATAAAAATATAACAGCGCCGCATTGATAAAAGACGCCAGTGTATTGGCAAGCCCTAGCCCGGCATGGGGCGCGATTTGCCACTTTTTAAATAATCCAGCCAGTACTAGGCTTAGCACGACATTGGCAATCACGCTAATCACACCAACTTTGACAGGGGTGCGACTGTCATGACGGGCAAAAAAAGCCGGGGCAAATATTTTAATGAGCATAAATGCCAAAATCCCACCTGATAAGCACTGTAGCGCAAGCCCACTCATCATGGCATCTTGCCGCACAAACTCGCCATGTTCAAACAGGGATATCATAAGCACATTACTAATCATGCCAAGCGCGATGGATGCAGGTACCCCGACCAACACCGTCAGCCGCGTCGCCCAATCTAGGGTGTGTCCAAATTGTTGATGGTCGTCGCTTGCGATACTTTTGGATAGACTGGGCAAAATCACCGTGCCAATCGCCACCCCAATCAGCCCTAGCGGCAACTCACTCATCCGCTCGGCGGTATACAGCCAAGAGACCGAGCCATCAACCATGGTTGAAGCCAGTACCGTGTTGACCAGCATATTGATTTGGGTGACCGATACCCCAAACAGCGCAGGGAGCATGAGTTTTAAAATCCGTCGCACGCCAGGATGACGAAAGCTAACCTTTGGCATCACCAGCAGCTGATGGCTGTGCAATTGCGGTAATTGAATCAATAGCTGCAGCAAACCTGCCACCGCAACTGCATAACCGACCGCCAAAATTGGCTTGGCAAGCAGCGGCGCTACCCAAATCGCGCCCACAATCATACACACATTTAAAATCACCGGTGCAAAGGCAGGCAAAGCAAACCGCCCCACGCTTTGTAAAATACTACTAGCAAACGCAGTCATGGCGATAAATAATAAATAAGGAAAAGTGATACGAAGTAGCTCAACTGCGGTTGTAAATTTGCTAGGCTCATGCAAATAACCCACCGCAAACACAGCAATCACGGCGGGCGCGAAGATGACTATCACAGCGGTTAGGCCTGATAAAATCAACAATAACGTACCTGCCACCCGACTGATAAGAATTTGAATGCCAAGCAAGGCTTTTTTGCTATCGGTCATGTCGTTATTTTGGGCTTGGTGTTGATAATCGGATAGTACAGGGACAAAAGCTTGGGCGAATGCGCCTTCAGCGAACAGCCGCCGCAAAAAATTGGGCAATTTGAACGCCACCAAAAACGCATCCATCATGCCGCCCGTACCAAACACGCTCATCAATACCATGTCGCGAATCATGCCCAAGATACGTGAAAATAAGGTAAAGAAACTAATAATAGCGGTGGATTTGATAAGTTTTGACATGAAAGAATCGCTGCAAGTTTTGCCGAGAAGTGGGTATAGTGCTTGGATTTTGTAGTTTGAGTTGGGCGCTGTTACTTTGCAAAATTGTCATCTTACAAAATTGCCATACGATAAATTTTGGAAAATTATCTAATGGCTTATGTCACTTTTATTGACCATGTTTCTATTGACCGTGTTTCTATTGACCATGCTTCTTAATTTCATCCAATCAAAATACAGCCCCGGGTCGGATTTGCGGCCGCGCGCGATATCGCTGTGACCGGCTAGATGATTGATGGTTTTGGGATAAGCTTGATAAATCGCGGCAATCACGCCACTTAAAGCTTGGTATTGCCTGTCATCAAACTCGCTATAATCATCACCCTCCAGCTCAATCCCAATCGAATAGTCATTGCAGTTTGGCACGCCCAAATAACTGGATTTGCCAGCATGCCAAGCCCGCTCATCAAAGCTCACAAACTGCGTGACCCTACCATCGCGCTCAATAAACAAATGCGCGGAGACCTGCTGCTGATAGATGGTTTCAAAATACGGATGGGCTTTGGGGTCTAATTGATTTTGAAAAAATGCACGAACAAAATGCTCGCCTTGGTTATTTTTTAGACCAAATTCACTGGGCGGCAAGCTGATATTATGAATCACAATCAGGTGAATATCATTAGGGTCGGGGCGCTCACCAAAATTGGGTGACGCCACAAACTCGCATGGGCTTAACAAACCCTGCGCAATGCTAAATCCCGACATAACTATACCCCGCCCAATCATCCAAATGGTGTTTAAAATAGTTGGTAAAACGCTACTCAATCATGTGGCTAATTTAGCATAAAATCGGGCTTATCATCACCTTAACCGAAAGACACAGTTAAAAAAAAGCAATGTTGCAAAAAAATGGTATGCTATCGCTAAGCTGATAACAAGGGTAGGACATCTGATGGATACGATTATAGCGGCGTTGATACTGGCAGTGGTGGGGGCGCTTTATAAAATTTTTGCCCAACAAAAAGCAATCACTAGGCTTGAATCCAAGCTCGACAACCTGAAAAAACAACTCGCTGATGTCATGGCAACTGTGTATCTCTTAAGCAGCGAGGCAAAGCCATCATCTACCCAGCAATCGGCAAGCGATATTCGCCAAAATCAGCCTGTTACTGAACCTATTACTGACCCTATCACGCAGCCCATCAGTCAAGCTCCCGTCTCAGCGCCCATCCTAGCCCCCCTCCCAGTGGCTGAATCTTTGCCCATTGCGAATACGCTTGACGCTTCGGTTGGTTCAACTGCGCCAACGGCAACGCAGCCGTCCGTGAATGACGCAGCCCCACCGCATCAACCTAGCGTATCACAGCCATCATCTGCTTCTTTAAAAGAGGATGAAAGTGCTACCAATATTGTGACATCAATTTGGGCAAGTGCCACCCAATGGTTCTTTGGAGAAAACTTGGTGGTGCGTGTCGGTGCACTAGTGTTGCTAGTGGGCGTGGTGTTATTACTCAAACTTGCCAGCCAATATATTGAGGTATCGATGCCCGTGCGCATGGCGCTGGTAGCGTTAGGTGGCTTGGTGATAACGGCAGTCGGCTATCGAACCACTGCCAAAAAACGCAGTTATGGGTTGACTTTGCAAGGTGTCGGCTTTGCAGTGATTTATTTGACGGTGTTTGCGAGTTTTAAATTGTATGGACTATTGCCATCAACCTTAACTTTCGGCGTGCTTGCGTTACTGGCAGGGTTAACAGTGATGTTTTCGGTGTGGCAAAATGCGCTGCCGCTTGCGGTCTTGGCGTTCGGTGGGGCGTTTTTTGCGCCGATACTGGTCAGCCGACCTGACGGTAGTGTGGTGATGCTATTTAGTTATTATTTATTACTCAATATAGCGGTTGCGGTGATTGCCCATTATCGCACTTGGAAACTGCTCAATGCGCTAAGCCTAGCGGTGACTTTTGGGCTTGCGTATGTGTGGGGATTTCGCGCATTTAGTGATAATAGTGCAGGTGCAGGCTGGCTGTCATTACGCTGGCAACTGCTCGGGTTATTGGTTGGGCACATGGCGCTGTATCTGTTTATTGCGGTTAGATACTCTCAGCAGGTCGTAAGTTATAACCAAGCGCTGCTGCAAATGAACACAGGGGTAGCCAAACGCCCGATTCTATCGATAGATTCAGGCTTGTTGTTTGGCACCGCGTTACTGGGGTTTGGGCTGATGGCAAGCTTGCTCAATGATTTGCCTTATCATCTTGCCTTTGCTAGCAGTGCGTTATCAGCTATTTATTTGAGTCTAGGGCTGTGGCTGCTCAAACATCATCGCCGTAGTATCGCAGGCGACCGACAAGCCAACAACCAATTTGATAACAGCTTTGAGCTGCTCATTGAAGCCAGCCTTGCGCTCGGCTGTGGGTTTTTGGCTTTGGTGATACCACTGGCGCTATCAGCCAAATGGATTAGTATCGGTTGGGCAGTGCAGGGTGCTGCATTGGTGTGGCTCGGTGCGCGTACCCAAAGACGCTGGACGGTATATTTTGGGTTGGCATTGCAAGGCTTTAGTATCCTGTTATTGGTGGGCTTTGATACCCTCATGCGGCATTGGTATGGGCTACTGGATCAATTATCTATTCCGCACCAAATGTCTATAGTGGCGGCTTCATCCACCTTGCCACTGACCGTATTGACAGCGTGTGTGCTGCTGTCTGCTTTTATTTTGCGTCACGGTAGGGTCAATATCGCGGCGGCCATATCCCAAACGGCAGCCACACTCCAAGCTAAAGCCCAACCTCAGCCTCAAACTCAACCTGAGGCAGTCAAAACGACGCCTAAAAGGGTTCAACAAATTGCTGATAATTCCAGTCACAGCTTTGTTGCCACCGCGCTTGTGGTTGTCGGGTTTGTGCTGTATCTGTCGGCGATTTTATCCGCTGGCCCCTTTTGGAACAACGGTGGCAAAACCACCACTATCAAACTTGCCGTGGGTATGGCGGTATTTTTAATTGTGGGGCAACTGATTCATCAGCGTTTTGTTTGGCGCAGTATGCGTAAGGTGAGTCGCTTGATTTTACCGTTTGCGATGATGAGCTGGGTGCTAGTCTGTCTCACCCACGTTAAGGTCGAGACGGTTTTAGACCTAAACGATTATCACATCAAAGCATTTAGCGGGTTGGGGCGTTATTTGCTCGCCATGCTCGGCTGTTTAGCCATCGCAAAATTGCTAGGGGGGTGGCTGCTTAGTCGCTGGCACCGCGACCGACTCGATACAAGCGTTGACGCGCTCGTTTGGTTTTTGGTACTGATTGCCATGCTAACTTGGATGCTACAACAAGTGCCATTTAACTATTGGCAGCATGCCCAAGAGCTGCGAGCCATTATCACTATTTTACCGACCGTGCTGGCTGTGCTCGGGCTGATGAGTTTGTTGTTGCTGCCAAGATTGCAGGCGCTTGGTGGTCGTTTACTTGGTTGGTTAGCGGTGGATAGGCTACTTAAACACAGCGCTTATATTTTGGTACCGATAACCTTTATTTGGAGTTTATCTGCCAATTTCTCGTTAGACGGTCAGCTAGTGGGCGTTTATCTGCCGCTGCTCAATCCGCTGGATTTGACCTTAATCAGCATTTTACTGTACCAATCTTATGTGGCACTCAAAGTTGATAGCAACTATCGTACTATCGTTTTGGTGATTTGCGGTCTAGGGGCATTTGTGACGGTCAGTAGTATGTTGGTGCGTGGGTTTGCCAGCGTTTGGGGCACACCGACTTGGGAACAGGGTGCTTGGTCAGTCAGTATGGTACAGACGGGGCTGACTATCTTATGGACCGTCATTGCGATGGTATTGATGTTCTTGGCAAACAAAAAAGCCATTCGCTTGGTATGGTTTGCCGGTATCGCATTATTAACCATGGTGGTTGCCAAGTTGGTATTGATTGATATGTCGAATACCAGTGCGGTACTGCGTGTGGTGTCTTTTATTGGGGCAGGCTTGTTGATGCTAGTCATTGGTTATCTTGCACCCTTACCCCCCAAAGTAGGTAAACCGAGGTTAGGCAAACTCAAATCAGGCAAGCTCAAGCCAGACAAACCCAATACAGCCAAAAAAAGCTAAGTGACTCCCTGCTAAAAATCGTAAATAACGTGGGTTATTTTTCGTATTTACGGCAGGCGGGCTTAGCTAAATGCACAAAGACTTGCTGCCTAATTGTCTTTAAATTGTAACATCTGGCTAGAATTTATCCAAAATATCGGCTCTCTTGTTAGTGGTTTGTAGCACGGTATAGAAGTTTTGAGTGGGTATTGTTAATATCCTTATAGGGCAAAGCTTTATGTCAACCAAATTATAAATCTAATTACTATCAATGAGTTAGAATGCTATTTATTATTTTTCTAACATAACAAATTAAGGTTGATACTGCCTACTGATGCTAACCATGTGATGTTAGGGTTTTCAAATTATTTAGATTAACTATGACTGACGGCTTTATGTCGATAGCCCAAACACGGGCTATGCGGCTTTTTGGTTTGGTCTAATTGGTCTGAGTTTTTGTCAATGTCCATCGCAATCGGTTAGCTTGTAAAGCCATATCAATTATATAGTAGCTATTATATAGGAGCTATGAATTCTATAGTAACTATGAATTAACAATGAAGTAAAAATGAAAAAAAATAAGCACTGTCACGTAAGATTAGCCAAACACCGCGCCTGTATTTTATCGGCAACTTTAGTTTCGCCGCTATTGTTAGTAGCTATCATTTACACGCAAGCAGATGCCCAAAACCCCACGCAAACGGCATCCGTCACTGTTGCCTCGCAAAAAACCACTACGACCATGGTAGCGCCCGCCATCGTTGACAACTCAGAGCAAGAGCATGACACTGACAGTATTAGCTATGGCTTTGAGGCATTGCAAAATAGCTTTGTAATCGACATTGATTTACCGGTCGAAGACCTACAGGATAACCCCAACAGCGCCCAACTGGTAAAATTTTCGTCGTTAACGCCCAGTTTGTTGGCTTTAATCATGCAGCAAAATGGGGCAACTATTAGTGATAAACAAAATTACCGCTTGATTGATGCTAAAGGTCATATTATGCCGATGGCGATTCGCCCGGTCAGTAAACAATCATCTGTCAATCAAGTATTGCAAGTAGTTAGCGTGGAGACGGATAACCCCAATGCGGTGGAAAAATTACGCCATGCGTTGAACGTACAGCTTAATAACCCAGACAACCAACAATCGATTAACATTGACTTTAGTAATTTACCTTCAAACCCAGTCGCCGCCGTTACCAATAGTCCAGTCAGAACTTGGTGGTTAACCAATCCCAACTTTGCCAAAACCGAACCTACTTTATCAACCGAGCAAGCGGTCAATCTTTGGCTAAAATTTTTACCTGTAAATGCAGCCCAGCCCAGCAAGCGCCCACTGCAACTGCAAATTTATGGCAGTGATGACTTGCAAAGCTGGCAGATGGTCAGCCAAACCGTGGTCAGCCCCTTTGACCCTACTCAACGTGGTCAACCTACCCAATACAGCCAAATGGTAGCGCCGCAAACTGACGGCAGCAATCAGCCGATAGCGACAGGCCATGCGATTGCCATCGAGCCGCAGCAAGCCAATTATCGGTATTGGCAAGTGGTGGCAAATCAGCCTGTCAATCTTGAGGCAGCCAGCTTAAATCGCAGGGTGAGTGAGCCAAGTTTCTTCTTGACCCGCGCCAGTTTTTCAAAAACCAAAGAGGACGCCAACCAATGGCGGCTTAGCCTTGCTCAGCCCATGTTGACCACAGGGGTGAGTTTTTTTGTCCCCGAAAATCAGCTGTGGCAAGTGCGCATCAGCGTACCCGAACAAGAAGCCAATCAATTGGCTAAAATCAATAAAACCGCCAATGTAAGTAATGATAAAACTTTAGCCAATTCACAAATTGATAAAAACCATACCACGGTCAGTTGGCAACCGACATTGACCAAGTCGCTGCATTTGGACGGTCAAATGCAGCAAGATGATTTGCCGGTCAATCTGTTAACGCCCATGTATGAGATGTATTTTTTGGCGCAAGGCACAGCGCCTTATCGACTGGTAATCAACGAGCCGCGCGTATTACAACAACCCAATATCACGCTATCGGACCAACAACTTACCCGCCTTGGCAATACCGTTGAAGGACAAATGCAAAATATCGAGGCATTGAACAATCCCAACGCGTCGTTTGAGCGCTACAAAACATGGGCACTATGGGGCGTACTCGCCGCGATTGTAGCCGCTTTGGCGTTGATTGCGCTGCGTTTATATCAACAAACTACTACCCAACCCCCCAAAGAATAGGCGATAATACAATCGAACATACCTCATCGAAAATACCCCATCGACAATAAGGGATTATTTGCATGTCTGCTGCTAGCCAAACCATTAGTGACACCTCGGCCACCACGCCCCAAATCAGCTCACTACTACGTATTGAAATCGCCAAACAAGTCGCACTTGCGCTGCAAGAAGACATCGCCACTGGGGATATTAACGCGCAGTTAATACCTGACACACAGTGCGATACGGCAACCATTATTTGTCGTGAACCGATGGTGGTCGCGGGCAAGGCATGGGTGGATGAAGTATTTCGCCAGCTTGACCCCAACATGCAGCTTGATTGGGCAGTCAAAGACGGTGACGCTGTGGCAGCCAATCAAGTTTTGGTGACGCTCATCGGTAACACCCGTGCGCTACTGACGGGTGAACGTACCGCGCTCAATTTTTTACAGACTTTATCATCCACTGCCACTGTGGTTGCCAACCATGTGGCGGTCATCGCAGAACTACCGACCAAATTGTTAGATACGCGTAAAACCCTCCCAATGCTGCGCCATGCGCAAAAATACGCCATGCTGTGCGGCGGCGGCAATAATCATCGTATCGGGCTATACGATGCCTTTTTGATAAAAGAAAACCACATCATGGCGTGTGGCGGTATCGCCCAAGCAGTCAGTCAGGCGCGTCAGATTGCCAATAAGCCAGTGGAAGTTGAAGTAGAAAATTTTGATGAGTTGCATCAAGCCATCGCTGCCAATGCTGATATCGTGATGCTCGATAATTTTACCATTGAAGATACCCAAAAAGCGGTCGAGCTGGTTGCTAGTCTTGGTAAGCCTTGCCAGCTTGAAGCTTCAGGCGATATTAGCCTTACCCATCTACGCCAAGTGGCAGAAACAGGGGTGGATTTTATCTCGATGGGTGCGTTGACGAAGCATATCAAAGCCATTGATTTGTCGATGCGTTTTCAACAATAACTCGGTTAAAAATACATCGATCAAAAATAGTCAGCTTTTTAATGCCATTCGCGATAGGTCATAGCATGATGCAAACCATTTTAATGATTGGACTGGGCAAAATTGGTTTACCTGTTGCTAAGCAATTAGCGGCGCAGGGGCATTGCGTGATTGGTGTCAGCCGCTCCAAGCCTACAGATTTGGCTTTCTGTGACGCCATAACAGCCAAGCTACCGCCCGATAATGACCATCTATATCAGGAAAATCTACATTTTGTTACCAGTGACGCGCGCGCGTTAGCCATTGCGCAGCTAAGTCAATGGTCAAGCCAAATTAGCCAAATCTGCATTATTGTCAGTCCAGATACCCTATCGCTACAAGGTTACCGTGACAGTTATTATGCGATTGCCGAGCATGTGGTGCGATTGGGTGACCATCTGCCAAACCTCAAGCGTGTGGTATTTATTTCTTCGACAGGCGTTTATGGCCAAAACGCGGGCGAAGTCATTGATATCACTACCCCTGTGTCAGCGCCAGCGAGCGCAACGTCTCAAGTGATTTTGCAGACTGAGCAGTTATTGCAGCAGCACTTTAAAGATAAGAGCGTTATCATTCGCCCAAGTGGGATTTATGGGCAGTCACGGCTGCGTTTACTGACTATGGCAAAAAAGTTAGCAGCGCAGTCAGCAAATACAGCCAGCGATTATCCGAGTAACACATGGACTAATCGTATTATAGATACAGACTTAGTGAGTATCATTGTCAAGGTTATCAATGCGGATGAAACCGTGCCAGTTTACTTGGCGACAGATAACGCGCCAGTCCCGCTCTATACTGTGCTAAACTATTTGGCGACTGCACAGGGCTTGAACTTATCGCTGCCCTGTATGGAGCCAACAACGGGCAAACGCATTATCACTAACTTGCCAGCTACTTGGCTCAACTACCCAGATTGGCAGTCAGGCTATCAGCATATTTTGTCGAGTTTAAGCGATTAGTGATGGGTGGTGGGGTTCAACAAAAATTTTTCAGCATTTACCTATCAGTGATTTTATAGCCGTGTATGCCATGACGTATTCCAACACCGAGCGCCAAGCCGCAAAAAACCAAGTTGTTAAAGACAGAGACCAGCTACGCCATCCCAATGTGATGACTGAGGCAGAAAGATTGGCTCTGCCCGATCCTTGTCGCCCGATTGATAAGCGCGTCATACCCGCGCGTCATACAATTGACATTTATATGCAAAAACCGCTTTCATTGCCAGTGGCGGATACCAACAACCTCACCGCTAGTATAAAAGGCGTTGCCAAGCCCTACCCAATGAGGGATAACACAACAAAAATCGCTAAAAAAAATCCGCAAAGTCATCAACCTGAGATGTTAGAGCAGTTACTATCTGAGCAAACCATTGAGATGCGGCACTTTATCCAGCAGCAGCAACAGCAGGCAAATAACAGCCAAAGTAAACACCCGTCGTTGCATTTACCGCTATCTTTGTTGCCAAGGCTCGTCAATGACAGCAGTATTTCACTGATGAAAGAGGTTATTGGTCAATACCCACATTTAGCGAGTATGGATATGCTTACAACATCCTTGTCACAGCAGACATTGCAAAATTCCTGCGCACATCAAGCTAACGATGCCCCCAGCGCACAGTCTGACGCCACCTATAACCAAGCGCTACTCAATATCGAAACCAAACTGTATCTGATGGGACAAATGTACCATATTATGCTTTGTGTGTTTTTGCTATGCCAATGCAAATCGCGCAAATCACTCAACCCCCAAATCACCTTGCAAGACTT
Source organism: Faucicola osloensis (assembly GCA_016888885.1). Taxonomy (GTDB): domain Bacteria; phylum Pseudomonadota; class Gammaproteobacteria; order Pseudomonadales; family Moraxellaceae; genus Faucicola. The sequence continues at coordinate 1,350,536 of CP069437.1, read as the reverse complement.
GGCTGATGCTATCAATCAATACATCGAGGCGCATCGCACCCAATTGCATTTTTTGACCCGGCATAACGATTTATATATCGAACCCAAGCATGTTGAGCTTGCTGCCATTGCCATGGATTGGCAAGTGGGTAAGCAAACAGCCATCAGCAAACGTACTGTCACCATTAGCTCGCAAAACCCCATCACAGGCGGCTAATAGTATTTTTTAACTTGTTCTTTTTTGGAGTCGCGTATGTCGCAATTATCTCAAGCCCAAGCATCCCAAACCCAAGCATCTCAAACCCAATCAGCTCAAACCCAAACCGCTCACGCACCGCAGTTTATTCCTCAGCATTTTATTGAAGTGGCACTCAAAAACAACGTATTAAAATTTGGCGAATTTACCCTAAAATCAGGTCGTATAAGCCCGTATTTTTTTAACGCAGGTTTGTTATCAACAGGTGAGCTATTGTCGGTGTTGGCAAATGGGTATGCTGATGCGCTTGCCAAGCAGCTACAATCTACCGAAAGTAGCGATTTGGTGATTTTTGGGGCAGCATATAAGGGTATTCCGTTTGTGGCGGCGACTGCGCAAGCACTGTGGAACAATCACCAAATCAATGCCGATTGGGGCTACAATCGCAAAGAAGCCAAAGACCACGGGGAAGGCGGTATGCTGGTTGGCGCCGATCTCAAAGGCAAATCGGTTTGGGTGATTGATGATGTGATGACCGCGGGTACGGCGATGCGTGAAGTCGTTGCGCTATTAGAAAAATCAGAGGCCAAAGTCGCGGGGATTATCGTTGCGCTAGACCGCAAAGAAAAAGGTCAAAGCGAACAATCTGCCATTCAAGAATTGGCGCAGAGCCTCAATGTACCGGTACTTGCCTTGGTCACGATGGATGACATTACCGAGTATGTCGCCAAAAATGGCACGCAGGAGGAACTTGCCAAAATGCAAGCTTACCGCGAGCAATACGGCGTTCAATAAGCGGTTGCCATCATCCTGAGTGATAATTGTTTAACAAGATAGTTTTTTACATCATGTTATATAAACGTCATCACCCAACCCCGCTAACGATAGATTGTTTTTAAATTAACCATTGAAGAGGACGGCTATGTTGACAAAAGCCTTGCCCACCACACTTACTATGGCACACCTTTTGCGTGTCGGCACTGCACTTACCTTATCGGCAATATTATTTGCGCTTGCAGGTTGTAGTAGTATCAATGAACTGATGGCAGAGGGTAGCAAACCGCCTGCAATTGTCAATGTGGCAACTGACCAACAGCCGTTTTATGATGCGTTAAATAGCCTTATCTTGCCGCCAAAATCACCACAAGCTGCGCCACAAGGCATTGCCGATGGTCCTTATAATGGCGTAATGCCAGAAGGCGAGCAATTTACCACATTTGTGAAAAACGGTTATTTTGATGAATTTTTGGTGGTGTACTACCCAAACTTTGTGACCCAGCTTCGCACCGATTTGGTTAACGGTTTATATCATGGTTGGGTGACGTATCGATTGTCCGATAGCCGTATCAAACAAAAAGTGTTGTTCCGTCAGGGTGGGGTACAAGAAGCGATTGTTTACAACCAAGCGGGAAATCCTGAATACCATTTTTGGTTTACCAATGAACAACCGACCAGCGGTATGCGCTACGATAACAATGGCAATGCGGTCGAATCGATGTTTTAATAGCAAAACGAACAATTGATAAAAATTGAACAAGCATACTAACAAGGATCATAATGAAACCACTGAATTTTCTGATCGTCATGGACGATATCCACACCATCAACTACAAAAAAGATACCACGCTTGCGATGCTGTGGGCGATTGCAGATCGTGGTCACACGGCGCATTATTGCCAAATCCACGATTTATGGCTCGATAATGGCGCACTGCAAATTGATAGCCAATCGCTCAAAACGTTTAAAGACCCTGCGCATTTTTATGAGCTGGGTGAAAAAACCACGCAGCCTGCTACGGCGTTTGACGTCATCTTGATGCGTAAAGACCCGCCGTTTGACATGCGGTTTTTGTATAGCCTGTACTTGCTAGAATACGCTCAGCGAGCAGGTGTATTGGTGGTCAACAACCCAGAAAGCGTACGTGACTGTAACGAAAAACTGTTTGCGACGCAATTCCCTGAGCTGATGACACCGACGATTGTGACCAACAAACAAACGCATATCCGTGATTTTATCAAAACCCACCAAGATGTCATCGTCAAACCGCTTGATGGTATGGGGGGAATGGGTATTTTTCGTCTGACCGCCGATAGCCCTAATATCGGCTCAACCCTTGAGATGCTAACCCAGCTTGAAAGCTTGCCTGTGATGGCGCAAAAATACTTGCCCGAAATCAAGGACGGCGACAAACGCATTTTAATTGTCGGTGGCAAGCCCGTGGATTATTGCTTGGCGCGTATCCCAAGCCAAGGCGAAACGCGCGGTAATCTAGCCGCAGGTGGTCGTGGGGTCGCCATGCCACTGTCAGCGCAAGAGCGCCAAGTTGCCGAGCAAGTGGCGCCTGTGCTACTACAAAAAGGCTTGTACTTTGTCGGACTCGATGTGATTGGTGGTAAAGTGACAGAGATTAACGTGACTAGCCCCACCTGCGTGCGTGAGATTGACGACCAATGCGGCACGCATATCGCAGAGGATTTTATTGCGTTTATTGAATCGCATATTGAAACGCAAATTCACTAGCTGTCATTGCAAAAGCAAAATAAAAAACCCAGTCATAGACTGGGTTTTTTATATCATCGCTTGGCAGGGTATTACGCTTTAAACGCCAAATAACCCACTGCAGCACTGTAGCCATTTTTGAAGTTTTGGTTAATTAGTGGGCGAACTGCTGTCTCAACGGCGGGGACAAAGGTCATATCACCTGGGTGTTGGAAGTTTGACATGATATAAGTATAGCCATTGACTTCATCGACCGCGTGTAGACCCGTTGACTCAGCCCCTGCTGGTGTTGACAGGATACGCGCTAATTTTTTGGTATCAACATTGTATGCCCAAAGATAGTTGTTAACATGGTAGCCAGAGTCTTCACCGATAAATAAAGTACGCATTTTTTCAGAGAATTTTAGGTTGTCCGGGCAAGAGATTTTATCAATGTTAGACGTATTACCGAGCGCATCTTTGGCAATGTCTTCCCCTGCTAAGCCTTCAGGTACATACATACGGGTAGAGACCCACTCAGAGTTAATCGCTTTACCATTGTTATCAACCTGACCGCCTTTAAGCTCATGGGCGTAGACTGCGCCTGATTTTAACTGAGCCACTTTGACATCGTACTCGTCCGTGGTCATGGATTTTTCAATGCGCGACATGGCAGAGTAGGCAATTTTATCTTTGATATTGACCGTGGTGCCTTCCATTTTGCTAAACGCCATTGATGCACCTTGCAGCGCTGCGTAGCGGTGGGTTTCTAAAAATGCAGCCGCTTGGGTGAGTTTGTCTGCCGGTAATTTGCTATTTGGCGCAAGTTTTACCCAGTTACTTGCCCCGTCATAGCCGATTTTTTTGTAAGAGGTATCATTGGGGTCAGTGTATTTGACATCCATGATATCGGTTGGTACTACCGTATTGGCTAAGGCTTCGATTTCAGCACTGGTCGCATGTCCTAGATGCATCCATTTGATGCTAAAATCACTGGCAGCGGCAGGGCCACCTTTAGCTGACGTTTGGCTGATTTTGGCAACATAGAGGTTACCTGCAGACAGGTCAGCTGCTTTATCGGCAACAAACATGAATAAACCACTGTTAGTAAAGTCATCACCCATCAACGCAGTACGTTGGTCAGGCATCACTTGAATCAGTTCGTGAGAGATACGACCTAGATTGAAATGTTTTTTGGCGATACCAGACCCATCCGCATTGACTACGATTTCTGGTAAATGACCATAATGGTATGGGTTTGCTTTGGTTTCATCACCGTATAAGTTTTTACTAAATGCTTTAAATTGGGCGCTGCTTTTAGCCATGAAAGCGTCTGGTTCATACTCTTCTGATGACAAATGCGTATTCCACGGTGAGAGGGATGCACCACAAGTAATCCATAACCCATACACTTTTGACATATCCACGTTGTGGTATTTGACGACTTTGAGTTCACCTGTTTGTGGGTTTTGGTCAAGTGTCACTACCGCAATGGGTGAAGGCAATGTACCGTAAGTATTGCTGCCGGCTTGGTCTTTACTGGTATATTCAAACTGCACCACCGCAAATACGGTATTACCTGTTACCCCAGCCACGCGCGCGCCTTTAACTGTCAATAATGAAGAACCATCTGGGCAATCAGAGAAAAACTGGCGCGTAGAGGCGAGCACTGATCTATCCATGATGGGCTGATTGTTAATATCAAAATAGCCGCCTGCAATGATGTCATTACCCTTTAAGTCTTTTAATTTATCCCCTGTTTTAAAAAACGGTTGATACTGTAGCTTATAGTCAGTCGTGGTATTGTCATCAAAGGTTGCTTTTAGCTTTGAAGCGACATACACCGTTGCCATATTGGCGGGATTTGATAAATTTGGTGCAGCCATACCGACAAATTCAGTCGCTTTAATGGTTTTTTGTGTATTATTGAGTATACCTGCTGTGGTATTAGTATCACTATCACTATCACAACCTGTTAATAAGGTGGCAACAGAGCCTGTGGCAAGTGGCAACGCAGGCACCCCTGCCAAAAAACGAATGACATTACGGCGGCTAATGGTTTGGTCTAATTGATTAATTTCAGTCATGAGTGAATTCCTTGCTGATAGCAGTTAGCAGTTGGCTACGAAATAAATTTTATTGAAATAATGCAGAAACAATTATGCTGAGTATGTTAGAGGGGATATGTGACAGTGGCTTGACTGATTCGTGACAGAACGGTGACAACTAATCATCCGGTTTGAATATAAAGCGATACCATGGCTGCAAAATCTTGATGCTACTTAGCAATTAAAGTGATTTACTTTATTATTGAGTGAAATAATGCTATGATTTTGCCATTTTTATGGTGAATGTTTTTTCCGATAAACGGTCAGTCATACGGGGTTTTCTAATCCCCACCTCACCTAAATTGGATTGGATTGGATTGATCAAGGATAATAAGATGAGTGAGCCAACGATGCAAAAACCGCGCGTGCTGATGATGGCAGCAGGCACGGATTGGCATCGACCACTTTTTGGATGCCTGCTGGGTTGCCAGATATACTACCTTGAATGCTGCCTGATCAGATGGGAACACCTTACGCTTATTCACCGCTGTCCGAATCACGCTGTTTAGCGACTCTATCGCATTGGTGGTATAGATCACTCTTCTGATGTCTTTAGGATAACCAAAGAACACCGTTAAGCCCTCCCAGTTATTGCGCCAAGACTTGATGACATGCGGGTACTCTTTGCCCCATACTTCATCAAAGTGCTCAAGGTTGGCCTCTGCCATCTCAAGCGTATCAGCACCGTAGATGGCCTTTAAATCAGCTGCTACGGCCTTCTTGTCCGTCCAAGGTACGAACTTCATCGAATAGCGCACCATATGCACGATACACAGCTGAACCTGAGCGTTAGGGTAGACCGTATTAATGGCATCAGGGAAGCCTTTTAGGCCGTCTACACAGGCAATAAGAATATCTTGAACCCCGCGGTTTTGTAGCTCAGTGAGAACACCAAGCCAGAATTTAGCGCCCTCGTTCTCTGATAGCCACATGCCAAGCAGCTCTTTTTTACCATCAAGAGCAACGCCTAAGGCCAGATAGATAGCTTTGTTGATGATCTGCTTGTCCTGACGAACTTTGACGACAATGCAGTCTAAGTAGACGATAGGATAGACGCTGCTCAGTGGCCGGTTCTGCCAAGCGGTGATGTCATCCAAGATGTTGTCAGTGACTCTGGAAACCAAGCTGCTTGAGATGTCGACGTCGTAGATGTCCTTGATGGTTTCGACAATCTCAGTAGTGGTTTGACCTTTGGCGTAAAAGCTGATGATTTTGTCATCAAGACCTGAAATACGGGTTTGGTGCTTACTGACAAGTACAGGCTCAAAGCTACTGTCGCGGTCTCTTGGGGTGGAGATCTCAAGCTCGCCTGTGTCGCTACGGACTCTCTTTTTAGTGTGCCCATTGCGCTTATTAGGCCTGTCTGCCTTTTCATGCTTGGGGTAGCCGAGATGCTCTTCCATTTCTGCTTCTAGGGCAGTGTCGATGAAGGACTGCATGAGCTGCTTTTGAAAGTCTTTGATGTCATCGAAGCTTTTCATGCTGCTGGCCATTTGCTCAGCCAGTTTCTTGATGTCAGATTGGTTAGTCATTGCTTATTCTCCTGTTAGTGGATTATAAGCAGTTACACAAAGTTTGGGAAACTCTCATGGAACTTGCCTTTTGAGTTTGAAGCAATGTACAATGATAAGATTAACCCGTTAGGTCAGGTGGCCTAACTTAAATAAAAAGTCTCCGACAAACCCGGTACGGTTCACTATCTATTGTTATTCTTACCTGAAATTGATGTGAGCTTATAGAGACAAGGTAAATTTGCAAAAGTGCCGGCTATTCAGTGTTCATTGAATGTTTAATTTAATTTATTAAGCTTGACCTTGGAGTGCTCTAAGCCTTATACTTGGTACAAATTTTTCGATTGTTATGATGATGCGTTCTACTACATGGATTACAGTCTTGGTTGGATTGTTCATGTTCCAAAGCTTTTGGAATGTGGCGGCGGCCTTTTGTGTCCATGAACAACAGCCTCAATCACAGCAGAGTTATCATTTTGGTCATCACCAAAATACCTTGTGTGCCAGCGATAGTCGTCAACACGATCATAATGGACAGTCAGAAAACATAAAAACATTCAGTAGCGATTTAGAAATCGGTGAAGATCATCAAGATCATCAAGATCATCAAGATCATCAAGATCATCAAGATCATCTACCATCGATGATGCATGTGATTGTACAAAATGAAAAAGTAGATGTGTTTCATCCAAGCTCTGAAGTTAAAGTGAATCCACAATTTCATTGGAAAAACAGCTATCAGGCTCCTGACCTGTTTCAACAAAGCCCACCTCCCGAATTTTCCCCGCTCATGGTGGGGTAGCCTAAAACATTCCCACCACTTTTATTATTTAAACCCCACTCTCAACACTTTTAGAGGGGGTTGAAACAAAAAAGGCATGAACTTAAACTTTAATCAATGACCAAAAAGATTAGAGGATAAGCCATGCCCATCGACGAATTTATCATTAAAATCTATCTAATGGTAGATGACTACTACAAAAAGATGATATAACAGCATATCGTTAAATAGCATGGGCAAGACAACATTCATTTTATTGATGGCTTTCCCATTCCTGTGTGTCAATATGCCCGATAACAGACCGCTTAGTGTACTTAATCGCCTTAAAAATGCTCGTCGCAATATTGATACGGTGATTGGTCAGTTATCACAGCGATTTAACATGCAAAAGGTGAGAGCGAGAGATTTATGGCATTTGTCTCACAGATTTATGCGTAAAATCTTGGCTCATAACGTTTGCTTTGTAATCAACAAACAGTTAGGTAATCCCCCACTTCAGTTTGAATTGCTTATTTCAAGTTGAGAGTGGGGTTATTTAAATAAGTGGGAAAAATCATGTCTTCACAATCAATTATACTCTTGCGTCATAGCTTGGTTGCTTGTATATGTGCAGTGGCTATGCAATATAGCTATGCTGAAAACGTTACCAGCTTTGAATCCGCTTTAGCAAAAGTACAAAGTTACCAGACTCAAGACAAGCCGTGGCAACAAGTTCAGCAAATATCTGAATTGAATATTCAGCAAAGTCGGTTATGGAAGAATCCAAGTATAAGTTTAGATCAGTTTGGCTTTGGCTCAGGTCAAGAACAGGAATTCAATGTTGGCGTTAGTCAACCTCTAGATCTATTTGGTCAGCGTAAGCTGAACCGGGTGATTGCCAATACCTCGAATCAACAAATCCAATTGCAACAGCAATTATGGAAGGCACAAAGCCAACTGATTGTTAAATTTGCATGGTCGCAATTTGCACTTGCTGAGGTTGAGCAGTCTGTTTATTCAGTACTGTTAAAAACAAGTAAAGCCAATCTGGACAGTGCCCAGAAACGCTATCAGGCAGGCAGTATTGCCCTGGTTGATTTTGAGCGTGCCCAAATTGAAGCGCTAGAAATCCAACGACTTTATGAGCAAGCGATGCTGAATAAACAAGCTGCCGGTCGTCAGCTGTCTAATTTGTGGGGGGGGGAAACATCTTCACATCTTCAATTGAATAAAACCGATATCCCTTGGCCAGAGCAAAGTCTCCAAACTGTGCAACGGTATATTGCTGAAGGGTGGCTAGAAAAATTCTATGCCTTGAACATTCAGCAATCGGATCATCAAATTGAAAATTTAAGAATTCAGGCACGTCCCAATCCGACTTTAAATGTAGGCATGAGACGTAGCAAAACCCCTAATAAAAGCAACGATACGACTTTAGCAATCGGCGTGGCTATTCCACTGAATATTTTCAATCGCCAGCAATATGCGATCCCGATGGTCCAGCAACAGCAAATATTGCTGAACCAACAGCAGCAGCTTGAGCTGAAGCAACAAATACTCGATATTGCCAACAGCATGCATCAGCTCAAAGGTTTACGTAGCCAGTTCGATGCCACAACAGCACAAGTTACTTTGGCGACCAAAGTTCAGAGCCGTACTTTACAAGGGTTTCAGGCAGGGAAACTGTCCATTACCGACGTTCAGCAAGCAACCACCCAACTGCAGAATCTTCGATTGGGTCAATTACAAATTCTACGTCAAGCTTGGCAAACTGCCCTAGCAGCTGAGGCACTCAGTATTGGCACAAGTTATGAAGAAATTAGCCGTTCGGATGCCTATACACAACTGAATAAAAAGGCAGTCGAAGCATCGCAAAATTTAATCAATAGGGGAACACGATAAAATGAACGCCAAGCAAAACGGAAAAATATCCCAGTCTCTCATGATTGTAGTTTTGATTCTGATTACGGTCTTGGTCAGTCTGGCTATTTGGTTAAGTTCAAAAAAAACTGAATCTGAGGGGCGTGGTTATGATAAGGGAAATGCCGAACAGTCTGATAAAGATAGTTCTGAAGAAGGACATGCTAAAGAAGGCGAAATACAACTGACCAGCCAACAAATGGTTGAACAAGGTTTAAAAGTTGCTGTTGCATCCACAGGATTGGTTGAAAAGCTGACAACCCTGCCAGGTAAATTGGTGGTGAATACCGATCAACAAGCGCAGATATCGCCTAATTTTAGTGGTTATGTCGAGCAGGTCAATGTGGCTTTAGGACAGAGCGTGCAAAAAGGACAAACGCTGGCTGTACTAATCCTGCCTGAACTGATCGACCAACAGGCAAATCTGCGTATGGCACAGGCAAATCTGGATTTGGCCCGTAAAGATTACCAGCGCGAACAGCAACTCTGGTCACAGGGGATTTCTGCCAAACAGGATTACCAGCGTGCCGAAAATGCCTACCGTCAAGCGCAGATTACTGTCCAGTCCTCACAAGCACGTTTAAATGCATTAGGTGCAAGTGGCAATAACAATGGGCGTTTTCTGATTAAAGCACCGATCTCTGGGGTGATCAGTAAAAAAGATATTGTGGTCGGTGAAAATGTGCAACTGGCGGATCAGCTTTTTGTGATTGAAAATCTAAAAGACCTTTGGTTGGAATTTAATCTACCAAATACCTCAAATATTCAACTTCAAGTAGGGCAAATTTTAAACTTTAAAACCAATGGTTCTGATCAAAATTACCAAGCAAAAGTACAAACGCTGAATCCAGAGGCAGATTTACAAACTGGACGTTTACAAGTGCGTGCCAAAGTCACCACACAAGCGGATGTACTGCGTCCAAATGTTTTGGTAAATGTTTTTGTGACTGATGCACAAGCAAAAACAGCGTTAAGAGTCCAGAAAAAAGCCTTACAGCAGGTTGAAGGAAAACCTGTGGTATTTGTGATTGAGTCTGAAGAAAAGGGACTGGTTCATCTTAAAGCACAGCCAATAGAAGTGGGCGTGAGCAGTCAGGATGGGCAATGGCTAGAAGTCATTTCTGGATTAACTGAAGGGCAGAAATACATTGCGGATGGCAGTTTTCTATTAAAGTCTGAATTAGAAAAAGACGAGGCAGGCCATGGACATTAATTCTGATCTGCCAAAACCAGAAGGTTTATTCGAACGAATCATTCAGTTTTCCATACAAAATGCGATTTGGGTGTTGCTCTTTGCCTGTACCTGGATTGCAGTGGGTATTTATAGTTATCAGAAGTTGCCGATTGATGCTGTTCCTGACATTACCAATACCCAAGTACAGATCAATACCCAAGCCAAGGGTTTTACTGCGCTTGAAGTCGAACAGCGGATTACCTATCCCATTGAAAATGCCATGGCTGGCATTCCGGATCTGGAGCTTACCCGTTCCATATCCCGTTATGGACTCTCTCAAGTCACCATTGTCTTTAAAGATGGGACTGATATTTATTGGGCCCGTCAGCAGATTAACCAACGGATACAGGAGGCGCAATCTGAGTTGCCTGCACAAATCGCACCGACGATGTCCCCCGTTTCTACGGGTCTCGGTGAGATTTATCAATGGGTACTGAAGGCAGATCCGAATGCGAAAAAGCCGGATGGAACTGCATACACGCCGATGGATTTGCGTGAGATTCAGGACTGGATTGTGCGTCCTCAACTGCAACGTGTTAAGGGAGTTGCAGAGGTCAACACTATTGGTGGTTTTGAAAAAACCTATGTGGTCTCTCCCGATTTAAACCGGATGCAGCAACTGAATATCTCATTAGAACAACTGCAACAGGCTTTAGCGCAAAATAATGAGAACCGAGGTGCAGGTTATATTGAAGACAATGGTCAGCAACTGACGGTACGTGTACCGGGTGCATTCAATGGGCTTTCTGATATTGAGAACACCATGCTGGGTAGCCCAAATGGCAGCCCAATTCGGGTTGGTGATATTGCGCAAGTCTCTATTGGGCATGATTTAAGAACCGGTGCGGCAACCTATAACGGCAAAGAAACCGTTTTAGGGGTTGCCATGATGGCGATTGGTGGAAATAGCCGGACTGTTTCTAAAGCTGTGGATGCCAAGCTTCAAGATATTCAGAATAGTTTGCCTAAAGGGGTAGTGATTGAAACGGCGTACGACCGTACTACCTTGGTTGAGAAGGCGATTAAAACCGTTCAGAAAAACTTGGTAGAGGGAGCAATCCTGGTCATCATCATTCTGTTCCTGTTTTTAGGGAATATCCGTGCTGCCTTGATTACTGCCTGTGTCATTCCACTCTCTATGCTGTTTACCTTAACCGGGATGGCACAGAAAAATATCAGTGCCAATCTGATGAGTTTAGGTGCACTCGATTTCGGCATCATTGTCGATGGTGCTGTGGTGATTGTCGAAAACTGTATCCGGCGTTTAGCCCATACACAGCAACTGTTAAAACGACCTCTCACACAAAGTGAACGCTTTAAGGAAGTTTTTCTGGCTGCCCGCCAAGCACGTCGTCCTCTTATTTTTGGTCAGCTTATTATTTTGGTGGTGTATTTGCCGATTTTTGCTTTAAGTGGTGTGGAAGCAAAAATGTTCCATCCGATGGCATTGGCAGTGGTACTCGCCCTTGTTGCAGCCATTATTTTATCGATCACCTTTGTGCCTGCTGCTGTGGCATTGTGGGTCAAAGGCAATATTCAAGAAAAAGAAAGTCGTTGGATGTTATGGCTAAAAGCTAAATATCAGCAAACTCTTGATATTTCGTATCAATACAAAGCAGTTGTGCTGATTTTTGCACTGTGTGTATTAGTGATTACGGGATTTATCAGTACCAAACTCGGCAGTGAATTTGCACCACAGCTCAGTGAAGGAGACTTTGCGATACAACAGTTACGTTCACCAAGTACAGGCTTAGAAGAGTCTTTACGTATTCAGAAGAATACTGAAAAACTTCTTTTAAAGAGTTTCCCTGAAATTAAGGCAGTATTTGCCAGAACGGGTACAGCCGAGGTTGCAACAGATGTCATGCCACCCAATATTTCAGATGGCTATATCATGTTAAAGCCTCGTTCAGAATGGCCAAATCCTAAAGAAAGTTTAGATGAATTACGTGGCCGTATGGTGACGTATTTAGCCACGATTCCAGGCAATAATAGTGAATTTTCACAACCGATTGAACTCCGATTTAATGAATTGATCTCAGGTGTGCGTAGTGATGTTGGTGTGAAAATCTTCGGTGATGATATGAATGTCCTCAATACTGAGGCGACTAAAATCTCCAAAATCATTCAGCAAATATCGGGTAGCAGTGCCGTGAAAGTTGAGCAGACCTCAGGTTTGCCATTACTGAATGTCGAGGTAAATAAAACTTTGGCTGCACAATATGGTTTGAGTGTGCGTTCAATTCAAGACCTTGTGGCAACCAGTATTGGTGGACAAAGCGTGGGAAAGATTTTAGAAGGCGATCGTCGTTTTGATTTTGTTATCCGTCTTGGAGAGCAAGACCGTAGTGTCGCATCTGTTTCCCAGTTACCTATTCAGCTTCCAAATGGTGGCAGTATTTTATTGTCGGATGTCGCGCAAGTCTCGACCATTGAAGGAATCAACCAAGTCAGTCGAGAAAATGGTAAACGCCGAGTTGTGGTTACAACGAATGTTGAAGGGCGTGATTTAGGGTCTTTTGTTTCTGATGTACAGACACAGCTCAAAGCATACACTTTGCCAAGTGGTTATTGGATAGAATATGGCGGTCAGTTTGAAAATTTGGCTTCAGCCAAAGCACGGATGCAAATCGTGATTCCACTGGCTTTAATCACTATCTTTATTTTACTGATGGCGGTCTTTCACAATGTCAAAGAAAGTCTATTGGTCTTTACCGGGGTACCCTTTGCCTTGACCGGTGGTGTGCTGTTCCTTTGGCTAAGGGATATTCCATTATCGATGTCAGCTGGAATTGGCTTTATTGCCTTATCTGGTGTTGCAGTCCTCAATGGACTGGTAATGCTGACCTTTATTAAGGAATTAAGGGACAAATATCCAGTGCATAAAGCCGTGTGGCAAGGGGCTATTTTGCGCTTAAGACCAGTGTTGATGACAGCTTGTGTGGCTTCACTGGGTTTTGTACCAATGGCGCTGGCAACCGGAACAGGGGCTGAGGTTCAACGGCCACTGGCAACCGTAGTGATTGGCGGGATTATCTCTTCAACATTACTAACTTTGGTGCTGTTACCCGTGCTTTATCGTTGGATAAATGAAAAAAAAGTTTCTTAATCCAATAGATTAGTCGATTTACAGCAGAGATATTGGCTGTTATCCAATATCTCTGCTCATCATAAATAGAATAAGGAAAATATTTTATGTCAGAACATCATGATCATAGCCATGCGGTTGTTACTGAAGAAAATAGTAAGAAGTTAATGGTTGCCTTAGGTTTAACGACTACTTTTTTAATAGTAGAAGTTGTCGCTGCTTTTATTACCCAAAGTTTGGCTTTGTTATCTGATGCAGCTCATATGTTTACTGATGCAGCCGCTTTAGCTATTGCTCTTGCCGCTATCAAAATTGGTAAAAAAGCCGCAGATGATAAAAGAACTTTTGGCTATCAGCGATTTGAAATTTTAGCGGCTCTGTTTAATGCGGTGATGCTTTTTGTGGTAGCAATATATATTGTATATGAAGCTTATCAACGTTTTACGAATCCTGCTGAAATTCAAAGTGTTGGAATGATGATTGTCGCGGTCAGTGGTTTGGTCATAAATTTGATTTCAATGAAAATCCTTTCTGCTAGTGCTGAAGGAAGTCTAAATATAAAAGGTGCATATTTAGAAGTTCTTAGTGATGCTCTAGGATCGATAGGCGTGATTATCGGAGGAATAGTTATTTATTTTACCCAGTGGATGTGGGTTGATACCGTAATCGCTGTGTTAATTGGCTTCTGGGTCTTACCTCGAACTTGGATTTTATTAAAACAAAGTATTAATATTCTGCTTGAAGGAGTTCCTGATGAGATTGATATTGAGTCGTTAAGAAATGATTTATTGAAGCTAGAGGGCGTTGAAGGGATTCATCAGTTGAAAGTCTGGGCTATATCCTCAAGAAATATTCATTTAACTGCTCATTTGGTTGCTCCGAATAGCAATACAGATCAACTCTATCAAAAGGCCTTAGAAGTTCTAAAACATAATCATAATATTACTGAAATTACGTTACAAATAGAAAATACGAAATGTAATACCAAACCCAATAGTTAAAGTCTTGCTTGTGTAGGACGCATACGATGCACCGCTGGCTATATCTTGCCAAAAATGGTGCGTAAAACGCACCTTATTATATTTTTTGGGTTTGGTATAAGGCAGAGAGTTTCCCAAACTTTGTGTAACTGCTTATAATCCACTAACAGGAGAATAAGCAATGACTAACCAATCTGACATCAAGAAACTGGCTGAGCAAATGGCCAGCAGCATGAAAAGCTTCGATGACATCAAAGACTTTCAAAAGCAGCTCATGCAGTCCTTCATCGACACTGCCCTAGAAGCAGAAATGGAAGAGCATCTCGGCTACCCCAAGCATGAAAAGGCAGACAGGCCTAATAAGCGCAATGGGCACACTAAAAAGAGAGTCCGTAGCGACACAGGCGAGCTTGAGATCTCCACCCCAAGAGACCGCGACAGTAGCTTTGAGCCTGTACTTGTCAGTAAGCACCAAACCCGTATTTCAGGTCTTGATGACAAAATCATCAGCTTTTACGCCAAAGGTCAAACCACTACTGAGATTGTCGAAACCATCAAGGACATCTACGACGTCGACATCTCAAGCAGCTTGGTTTCCAGAGTCACTGACAACATCTTGGATGACATCACCGCTTGGCAGAACCGGCCACTGAGCAGCGTCTATCCTAACATATTTTTTAATCGTGAACAGGTTCTTAGATAAAGGTACTTTGTACGTTGCAGTATTTAAAGATGATGGTACAGGTGAATGGAAACCATTAACGTTTGGTACAGGCGCATTAACTGCGTCTTATGCAAAATACGCGTTTGCTAACCAAGCTGATGTGTTGGTACATGCTCGTATTGCGGGTGACGCACTAGGTGCAACTAGAATGGATCGTCCAGAATGGGTATCGGTCAGCCCTGTGACGGGTGAAGTTTATGTCACATTAACCAACAATTCTAATCGTGGCGTTTCATATCCGGTAGATGCAGCTAACCCACGTAACTATGCTACCAACAAGGGTAACCGTAACGGACATATCATTCGTTGGGCTGAAAAAGGTAACGACCATACAGCTACCAGCTTTAACTGGGATATCTACCTATTTGCAGCGCCAAATGATTTAACCGCAGAAAATCTGTCTGGTTTAAACGCCAATAACGATTTGTCTTCACCAGATGGCTTATACTTCGACCCACGTGGCGTATTGTGGATTCAAACCGATGACGGTGCTTACACTAGCAGAACCAACTGTATGCTTCTAGCTGCGCTGCCAGGTAAAGTCAATGATGGTAAAGAAGTAACTTCAAGCGTAGGTCAAAAAACCCGCGTTGGTATGCAAGCTACAGAACAAAACATCAAACGCTTCTTTGTGGGTCCAAAAGGTTGTGAAGTGACAGGTATCACCTTAACGCCAGACTTTAAAACACTCTTCATCAATATCCAACATCCAGGCGAAGATCAACCAGGGGTCACATGGGGCGCAATTGCTGGTGGTACTACACCACGTTCAGCGACGGTGATGATTACCAAAAAAGACGGCGGTGTGATTTTAGGTGAGTCATTAAAATAAGTTAAACACGCAACAAAGTTATCAAAAACCCTTGAACAGTGATTCAAGGGTTTTTTTATAAAATAACCTTTTATCTTTTAAAGGTATAAAAAGAATGCTATGATTTTGCCATTTTTATGGTGATTGTTTTTCCAAATAATCGGTCTTTTATGATGGGATAATCCCAATGAATATATCGATTGAATAAGGATTTTGTAATGAGTGAGCCAACGATGCAAAAACCGCGCGTGCTGATGATGGCAGCAGGCACGGGTGGGCATGTGTTTCCAGCGATTGCGGTGGCTCAAGCGTTACAACAATCAGGTGCCCAAGTGCATTGGCTCGGCACCCTAGTCGGTATGGAAAATGAGTTGCTACAACATTACGACTTTAGCTACCATGCCATCAATATGCAGGGGTTACGCGGTAACGGTATCAAACGCTTATTTAAAGCCCCGTCAACCTTACTCAAAGCAACATTAGCGGCTATCAAAATCATCAAAACCAATAAAATCGACATCGTGGTAGGGTTTGGTGGTTATGTGACCGCACCCGGCGGATTGGCCGCCAAATTTTGTAAAATACCAATTCTCATTCATGAACAAAATGCCATCGCAGGCATGAGTAATAACTATCTATCTAAGCTTGCTAATCAAGTGTTAGAAGCCTTCCCAAATACCTTTACCGAACTACCTTCTAATAAAGTAATGACAGTTGGCAACCCCGTACGTGAGGCTATCGTACAAGTACCGCCACCAAAAGCCCGTATCGATGTCAATGATACCAGTCCTTTAAAGCTATTGGTCATTGGCGGTTCTTTGGGTGCTCAGGCGCTAAATAATCATATCGCGCCCACGCTAAAAAAATTAGAAAGTATGCCAGACGCCAAGCCGTGGCAAGTGCGGCATCAATGTGGTAAAAACAACCAAGAGGCTACTCAAGCGGTATATAGCGAAGCACAGCTCCAATCAACCCAATATGAGATTTTGCCATTTGTCAAAGATATGGCAGAAGCATACAGCTGGGCAGATGTGATTGTCTGCCGTGCTGGGGCGCTCACGGTCACAGAAGTTGCTACGGTTGGATTGCCTGCGGTATTTGTGCCGCTGCCCCATGCAGTCGATGACCACCAAACGGCCAATGCCAAAACCCTATCAGAACATGGCGCCGCGTTTTTAATGCCGCAAAAAGAATTAACGGCAGAGAGTTTAAGTGCTATTTTAGCCAAGCTCGACCGTCATCAAATCTTAGCGATGGCAGAAAAAGCACGTGAATTTGCCAAACCCAATGCCACACAGCTGGCTGCCGATGCCATTTTATCCCAATTAAAACCCTAATTATTTTTTACAACTTATAAGTCATTTATCATTGAGCCTGTCTATGTCAAAATCAGCCAAAACTGCCACTGCCCAATCTACTGAAAAACCTGAAAAAACCAAAACTGTCACCAAAAAAATTACCAAGCGCGTGGTCGAAATTCCAGAGATGCGTCGTATTCGCCACGTGCATTTTGTCGGTATTGGTGGGGCAGGGATGTGCGGTATTGCCGAAGTTGTCCATAATCATGGCTATATGGTTAGCGGTTCAGACATCAAAAAAAGCCCAGTGACTGACCGTTTGACCCAAATGGGCATTCAAGTGTTTATCGGGCATGATTCCAAAAACATCAGTGAAGCCGATGTGGTCGTGGTGTCATCAGCCATTGATCATACCAACCCAGAAATCCAAGCCGCCTTGTCAGGACGTATTCCTGTGGTACGCCGCGCCGATATGCTAGGTGAGCTGATGCGTTACCGTCATGGTATTGCAGTAGCGGGTGCGCATGGCAAAACTACCACCACGAGTCTGCTTACCATGATTTTAACCGAAGCGGGTTTGGATCCTACTTATGTGATTGGTGGTAAACTTAACGCCTCAGGCAAAAACGCGTCATTAGGTCAAAGCCGTTATTTGGTGGCGGAAGCGGATGAGTCTGATGCGTCATTTTTATCGCTGCGTCCGATGGCAGCGATTGTCACCAATATCGACCAAGACCATATGGAAACCTATGGCGGCAGTTTTGACAAACTAAAAGCCGCGTATGTGCAGTTTTTACAGAATATGCCGTTTTATGGGTTGGCAGTATTGTGCGGTGATGACAAAGAGTTATACGGACTGATTGATAAAATCGCACGTCCTGTGTTGACTTATGGGTTAGAAAAACATAACGATGTGCAAGCCATTGATGTGGTGGCAGATGGCACCAAAACCCATTTTACCGTACTGCGTAAAGACCGTGAGCCACTGCCGATTACTTTGAACATTCCTGGTATTCATAATGTCTATAACGCGTTAGCGGCTATCACCATCTCCACCGATGAAGGTGTCAGTGATGAAGCCATTTGTCAAGCGGTCAAAAAATTTGCCGGCGTGGGCAGACGTTTTGAAAACAATGGTAACTACCCTGTGAAAGATGGCGCAGGCGATGTGCTATTGATTGACGACTATGGTCACCACCCAACCGAAGTGGCAATGACTATCAAAGCGGCTCGCCAAAGCTATCCCGATCGCCGCTTGGTGATGATTTTCCAGCCTCACCGTTTTACCCGTACCCGTGATTGCTTCGATGATTTTGTGGACGTGTTGTCACAAGTCGATGTGTTGATGCTAGTCGATGTGTATAGCGCAGGTGAAGCCATGATTGAAGGCGCAGATAGCCGCAGTCTTGCCCGTACCATCCGTACCCGCGGACAAGTTGAGCCGATTATGCTGAACATCAATGACATGGATCAAATCCGTCAAGTGCTAGGTAGTATGTTAAAAGGCAATGATTTGCTGATTACCCAAGGGGCGGGTAACGTCGGTCAACTCTGTCTGGATTTGGCAAAAAACAATTTATTTCTAACTGAAAAATAACTGCTTGATGAAACAACCGCTTGATTGAACAACCATGCGGTAAGCGGCTATGAAACTAAGGTATTGAAAAGCTGTTGTAGCTTGCCCATGCTGCCAGCAGGCGATTATTTTATGAGTGTGCTAAAATTACTAAGCCATACCCAAACCCTAGCTAAGTCATAACCAAGCGATAGTTTAAAAATTTGGGTGAAATAATTATAGCAATGAATTCGGTTAACAAAAGATTAGGAATCAATATGTCAGAGCTTATCGATGTAAAACAATTTGGTAAAGTGGCGGTTGTCTGTGGCGGCTGGAGTGCCGAGCGTGAAGTGTCACTGACCAGTGGTAAAGCTGTGCTTGATGCGCTACTCGCTAAAGGCGTGGATGCCCATCACTTTGACCCCAAAGAAACAGATATCTCAAAACTGCGCGACTATGACCGCGTATTTAATGTGCTGCATGGCACTTTTGGCGAAGATGGTAGCCTACAAGGGGTGCTAGATGGTTTTAATATTCCGTATACCGGTTGTGGCGTATTAGCCTCTGCCATTGCCATGGATAAGTTTCGCAACCGGCTAGTTTGGCAAGCGTTAGATTTACCAAACGTACCTTATGTCGTGCTTGATGACAATACCGATTTTACTGCTATCGAACAGCAGCTAGGTTTACCGCTGTTTGTCAAACCCGCCGCTGAAGGCAGTAGTGTCGGCGTCTTTAAAATTAAACAAGCGGGCGAGCTTGCCAAGACCTACCCACAGCTCAAACAATACCACGGCGCTATTTTGGCAGAAAAAGCCATCACAGGGGGTGAGTATGCTTGCTCTATCCTCGGTGATGAAGTATTACCCAGTATTCGCATCATCCCAACGACCGAGTTTTATGACTACGAAGCCAAATACAATCGTGATGATACCGTCTACCAATGCCCATCAGATTTGAGCGAGGCGCAAGAACACACCATGCAGCAAATCGCAAGGAAAGCATTTGCCGCCATTGGGGGCAAAGGTTGGTCACGCGTGGATTTTTTACGAGATGACGAAGGCACGCTATATCTACTTGAACTCAATACGGTGCCCGGCATGACCAGTCATAGTCTGGTGCCGATGGCAGCAAAAGCGCGTGGCATGGATTTTGCGACGCTATGCGTGTGTATCTTAGAACAAACGTTGAGCGACTAAGTCGTTTTCGTTTATATTTGTTTACAAAAAAAGTACTTGAATTGTCTAGAAGCGTATTATCTATTTACCATTCATTTCATTGAATTTGCTATGATATGCTTCTTGGCATAAATCCTTGTAATATTTTTAGTTATTGTGATTTTTGTTGTTGAGATTTTAGTAATTAATAATTTTAGACCGAGTTATGATTGGTCAATATGGCAAATTCATTTGTGGCAACTGCTTCCCTAGATACTACGCTCCCTAATCGCTTTCATCAGCTACTGCCAAAGTTGTTAATGCTTGGCGTTGTGTTATTGTTGCTGATATTAGCGGCTTTGGCGATTAATGTGTTCAACAAACTACCCAATGCAGCAATTAGTTTGCAGCATAAAGGGTTAAATACCCAGCAAACCCTGCAGCTTCAGCAATTATTGGGCGAAAAAGCCGACACAAATTTACTCAAAGCTGATTTGCAAAGCTATCTAGCAAAACTTGAGACGGTAGATTGGGTAGGGCAAGTCGATGTGCGCCGCGATTGGCAACAAGGTATTGTGGTCAATGTGGTACCGCGCCAAGCCGTTGCCAAGTTTGGTAGTGAACGTTTAGTCGATGCCAATGGCACGGTATTTAAACCTGCTGATAGCAATGACTTAAATAACGCCAGCTTGATGCAGCTACAAGGCGATAGCCAAAATGCCGTTGTCATGATGCAGCAAATCAAGCAAGTTAGTGATTGGTTTATGCCACTGGGTATGAAAATTGAAGAAGTCATCGTAACGCCCAGAATGGCATGGTTATTTCGCTTTGATAACGGACTTCGGGTACTGGTTGATAATGACAATACGTCAGAAAAACTGTATCGACTGAGCATCATGTTACAAAATCAGCTTAAACCACAGCTCAAAACGCTGCAAACGGTGGATTTACGCTATAAAAACGGCATGGCAATTACCAAACGACCTGTGATACAGCAAGCTGGTGATACAACTGCCATCAATGCCAAATCGGATGATACTAAATCCGTGACCGATGCCAACTCAACAACCGATTCGAAAACTAACGCCTTAAAAACCACCGCCAACCCCAGCCATTAGGTGAAACATAATTTTGTAGTGTTCTATGAAAAAGCCAGATCTGATCGTCGTCGTCCACCTAAGTGCTACTGCTATTCATACTGTGATTGGTCAAATCCACAGTGCGCAAGATATTCGTATTATCGGTTTATCTACCGTCAAAAACCATGATTTCGCCCAAGGTACCATTCGCCACCGCGAACGTCTAAAATCTGCCATCAAACAATCTATTCAAAACGCTGAAGACATGGCAAATTGCCGCGTAAACAGTGTTTGGCTTAGTTTTTCTACCCCAGATTTGCAAAGCGTCAATAGTGTGGGCGAAGTCAAAATCAAACACGATATCGTACAAGCCAAAGACGTGGTCGCCGCGCTAACCCAAGCCAAAAACAAACATCTCCAAGATGATTTGTATCTGATGCATTATGCCCAGCAAGGTATTGCGTTAGATGGCAATGCTGAGATGATTGATGATGCGATTGGCATGCAAGCGAGTGACTTGATGGTGCTCTATCATCTGATGATGATGCCGGTCAAAGGTCGCCAAAATTTACAGCAATTGCTGCAAGAATGTGATGTCAGTATCGACCAAATGCTATTTGATGCTGTATCTACCGCCGAATATGGTTTATTGCCTGAAGAAAAATACCATGGTGTATGTCTGATTGATATTGGGGCATCGACGACCAGTATCTGCGTTTACCGTGAAGATAAGCTGATTTATACCCATTGTTTTGCCGAAGGCGGACATCACGCAACACTGGATATCTCTATGCTGCTAGATGTCACCATTGCTGAAGCAGAGAATATGAAAAAATCCCAAGCCAATGTTGATCGTCATGGGATTGACTCAAGCCAATTTTTTACCATCAAGCGTTCACAGCATGACGATGAAAAAACCATTAATATGCTTGAGCTCCTTGAAGTCACTGAAGCCCGCTATATCAGTATTTTAGGGCATATTAAAAAAGAGCTGGATAAAGAAGGGCTAAGTGAGTTTTTACAACAAGGCTATGTGATCACGGGCGGTGGTGCTGAAATGCGTGGATTATTGCCATTAGCCAAAAAAATCTTTGCCAATAAAGTAAACAAGGTCAATCAACACTCAGCGATTTCTGCCTATACTCAATATGGTGATGATGACAAGCTTCGCACCATTGCGGCAATGATTGGTGAGCGTAAATACCAAACCGCGTTTGGCACACTGTTATATAGTCAAAGTGAGGCGTTTCATCATAGCGAGAAAAGCTCACCTGACTCTTTGCAAGTTAAGCCCATGCGAGAAAAACTCAAAACTGTGAATAAATTTTTTGGTAAATTTTTCTAAAAAAGAGATATTTAGTATTTTAAGAGTGCTCATGTTATGATTGACTCTAAAATCCACTAATTGTGTAATGATTTAATTGATATTTAATTTAATATGTTTGCTATTTATGCTGCTCAAGCCTACTTGACAGCATACGGAGATTTTCAATTATGGAAGCTAAGTTTAGTATTGTACAAGATCACACTGATACATTTGCCGATTCAGCCCGTTTAACCGTCATCGGTGTCGGCGGCGGCGGTGGGAATGCCGTTGAAACCATGGTACAAAATGGTGTAAAAGGCATTACCTTCGTCTGTGCCAATACCGATAGACAAGCGCTTGACCGCCTATCAGCGCCTAATAAAATCCAGCTCGGCATCAAAAATAACAACCGCGGCTTGGGCGCAGGTGCCAACCCAGAAGTAGGGCGTGAAGCAGCCGAGAGCGATGAAGAACAAATTCGCCAATTGTTAGAAAATTCTGACATGGTATTTATTACCGCGGGTATGGGCGGTGGTACAGGTACAGGCGCTGCGCCAGTCATCGCCAGACTTGCCAAAGAGCTAGGCGTTTTGACCGTTGCCGTGGTGACCATGCCATTTACCTTTGAAGGTGGCAGACGTAATAAAGTGGCTAGAGAAGGTATTGAGCAGCTTTCCAACTTTGTCGACTCCATCATCACTATCCCTAATGATAAATTGATGACAGTGTATGGCAAAATCTCTATGAAAGATGCCTTCAAAAAAGCCGATGAAGTCTTACTTCAAGCGGTTCAAGGTATCTCCAATATGATTTCAAAAGATGGTTTTATTAACATCGACTTTAACGATATTCGCACGGCAATGACCTCAAGGGGTCATGCGATGATGGGTATCGGTAAAGGCAGTGGGGAAGACCGCGCCGAAATCGCCGCTGAAAAAGCCATCAAAAGCCCATTACTTGACAACTTATTGCTTAAAAATGCCAAAGGTCTATTGGTCAACGTGGTGGCAAGTTCAGACTTCAATTTTGAAGAACAAGAGCGCATCACCCAAAAAGTGCATAGCTTGGTGGATATTGACGAAGCCAACATCTTCTACGGCGTGGTATTTGATGAAGACATGGGCGATGAAATCCAAGTAACAGTGGTGGCAACGGGTCTTACACTAGATAATACCCCAAAGCACCCAGCTAGAGATTTTGTCTCAGATGCCTCTAGCACCCACAAAGTGGAAGCAGGCACGCATGAACCTGCGTATGCGGCACGCCCACAGCCCATCCCTACACCTCAGCCACCTGTACAGCAAGCTATCGAGCCTGCGCCAGCACAACCGCAATCCTCGCAGCCACAACGCACAGGCAACAGTATTCAAGATTATCTACGTCGCCAGCAAAATCGCTAAGATAGCGTATGATTTTTCAAAAGCCTCACAGCTTAATCGTTGTGGGGTTTTTTTATCAATGCAGTCAATCATAAAGGTCGATAAAATCAATCAAGCATCACTATGATGTGGAAAGGGACAATGGTAGAATAGCCAAATGTAACAAATTATATCAACCTAGCTTTGGCTAAGGATGAATGCAATCTACTAGGGGGCATTATGCAGCAGCGTACTATTCAACAACCCATCAATCTTGAAGGCATCGGCTTACATAGTGGTAACCCTGTACACCTGCGCTTTTCTCCTGCACCCGTTGACTATGGGATTCAGTTTTTACGTAGCGATGTCGCACAGGCAAAGCCCATACCCGCTATCTATCATGCGGTAACCGATACCATGATGTCCTCAAATCTCACCAATGAGTTAGGTCAGCGCATTGGGACAGTCGAGCATTTGATGAGTGCCATCGCCGCGCTTCAAATTGATAATTTACAAATCGAAGTGTCCGCCCCTGAAATTCCAATCATGGATGGTAGTGCCATCGAATTTGTGAAGGTATTGCAACAAGCGGGTATTGCCGAGCAAACGTCTGCCAAACGCTATATTCAGGTGTTGCAACCAATTGAGGTTCGCGTGGAGGATAAAGTCGCTGGATTTCGTCCCTACGATGGATTTGTATTAGATTTTCAAATTGACTTTAATCACCCTGCTTTTAATGCCTCACATCAAAAGTTTAAGTTGGATTTTAATGAAGGCAATTTTATCGAGCATATTGCCAAAGCGCGCACATTCGGCTTTTTAAAAGATATTGAATACCTAAAAAGCAATAACTTAGGACTGGGTGGTAGTATGCAGAACGCCATTGTTTTAGATGACAGTGGCGTACTTAATCCTGAAGGGTTACGTTTTGACGATGAATTTGTACGCCATAAAGTATTAGATGCGATTGGTGACTTATACCTTGCCGGGCACCAAATTTTGGGCGAGTTTTATGCGTATAAGTCAGGACATGCGCTCAATAATAAATTATTACACGCTTTATTTAGTGATGAAAATAACTATAAAGTTGTAACAAATTATGACAATGTTAACTAGATTTATTTAACTATATTAATTTTATTGCGTATTTTTACTAATCAAAAAATTTTACATATGGCTTGATTAGTAACATTTTTTCATCAAGAAGTTATCATTTTATTACACTAATTAAACCCAACCATCCCATTTTATCATTTAATTTTTGGATATCTTTTTTTAGCCATTGGCTACTATAAGCGCCCTAAAAATAGAAAAAAAGATATCTTTATCTCTCCTATTAATTGTAAATTTTTTTCTAGTTTTTTACTTTCACTTGCACAATCCATTAATGCATTGATAAATCTTGCGATATCAGCAACATAATTTACATAAAATTACATTGTAACTTGGTTATTTTAGTCTTTTATCAGTCTTTGTAACGCCGTTCTAAGCGGCTCGTTATCCGTGACAAGGTCACATAGCTGTGTTATATTTCGCTTCGTAGATTCGCTTAGCTGACAATTCTTTACATTGCTAACATTCTGGTTACACTGTAAATCTGTCATTTGCGAGCCATGAATAGGTTTGACAATCACCACGCGAAAACGTAACTCATTAAATTGATGAAAATTGTTATCGAACGCTTGCAGGGTTGACAGTAGATGCTGCTGGTTGTAATTGAGGTGATTGGCAAGGGTATGACTAGTGGTACTAACCACAAGTCTAAATGACTCACAAGCAATCACTTGTAAACTTGTTAAGACTTCCTCAGTCAACACGTTTTGCCAAGCGCTGCGAACATCTTCCGTCAACTGCTGTAACTGCTGCAGCTTTTTTTGAAACGGTAATTGATAGTTGGCAAGGCGCTCAGTGCGAGAAGCAAGATGGTTGGTTGGTTTTTTCATAGTCAATGAGCAGTGTGGTGGTTAGTTAAGCGACAAAAATTTTAATTTAGTCTTAGTATTGGGTCTTAGTGTTAGTGTAGGTGATTTTAAGACCAAATTATAGTGAATTAAATCTTGCCAATGCGCTGTAGTAGCGCTTATACAATATTGGCACAGGGTTTAATAGCATAAGGTTTAACAAAGGATAAAAGATGAAGTTAGCTCTAATCGCATTACCAGTTGTTGCTTTAACTACAATGAGTGTTGCACAAGCTCAAATTCTATCGATTACCAATGCCGGTAAAACCAGTCAAGTTATTGTCCGTGAAGATGATGGTGAAGATTATTATCTGCCTTCAGATGCCGTCAATGCGGCTATCAAAAACCTAAGCCAGCAAACGCAGCAAAAAGAAGACCGCCTTGCAAGTTTAGCACAAAAGCTATCGACTCAGCCAACTACCATTATCAACATGCCTACAATGGGCAGCTATGCGGGTAATGGCATGTTAGCGTTGCGCCCAATTACGTCATCTGCACGCATGAGTTCAGGTTTTGGCTATCGTATCCACCCTGTCACTGGTAAATCACAGTTTCATAAAGGCATGGATTTTGCTGCTCCCATCGGCACCCCTATTTATGCCACAGGTAATGGTGTGGTGACTTTCTCAGGTTGGGGTACAGGGTATGGTCGTTATGTTGAAGTAGATCATGGCAACGGTACTGTCACCCGTTATGCACATACCTCTGCAAACTATGTTAACGTTGGCGATACGGTGTATGCAAACCAGCAAATCGCTGCGGTAGGCAACACGGGTCGTTCAACAGGTGCCCACTTACATTATGAAGTACGCCAAAATGGTCAAGCCGTCAATCCGCAAACTTACTTGGCAATGGCGCCAGCGCGTTAATCGTGACACTATCTCGGCATATAAAAAAACTGGCTTAAAGCCAGTTTTTTATTTTTCGCTGTGCTATGGTTTAAAACGGTTTAAAACGGTTTAAAACCATCATAATTTAGATGTTTATCCAGTGTGCCTTGTTATGAAAGTCCGCTGGGTGTGCATGCTGTATGGCCCAATAACTCATTTCATCGACTGGTGGAGCTAAGCTATCTGCTAAGCCATTGTCTCGCAGTTGCTGAATCACACGCGTTGGATTTAGCGCATAATTACCATTTGCACCAACCAACTTGTCCAATGCTGATTTGGCAAATGTCATACCGACACGAAAAGTACCAACGCTAAACGCATATTGCTGCTGTACCGCTCGTACATGGGTGAGGAGCATTGGACTTGCAGAACACCAAAAAACAAGCGCAAGCTCAGTATCTTGTGTAACCGCTTGGCTAAAAAAATTGATATCCTCACCATAAGTCAGCGCTGTGATAGGCACGCGCCGAGGGGGTAATGCATTCGGTGTCCGATAGCTGTCAAAATAATAAAGATTAAACTCACCATTGGTCGCCAAATTGACCTCAAGATACGGGCTATCCGCTTGGCTATCTTTGGCAATAAAACACTCAAAACAATCTGCTTGCCATAAATAATCTTGGCGCATCACACGTTCAAGTACCAATGGGCTAAATGTCGGAAAATTTGCCCATAGACCAACCTGTAGAGCGGTTTGACTATCATCAATCTTGGGATGGGTAGCATCAAATAAGATAGTTAAAAATTTACTATCAGCGACCACCTGTACTGAGAGCCGGTAGTCCAGTGTTGCCGGTACGGTGAGCGGTTCAGCCGCGCTCGTCAGTGCGAATGTCACACCCTGTAACATGTCCATTGTAGCCTTAGCCAAAACGTACCAAGTTTGATAACTTAGGATTGGCGTCCAGATTGCGACGTAGTAATAGCACCATACGACCGATACTGGTGACCAAAGTCGCATCAGTGGCTTCAGCAATCGCATTTGCCACAGCGTCACGATCTGCTTTGCTACCGGCTGGGATTTTTACTTTAATCAGCTCATGATCGTTCAGTGCGCGCCCAATTTCTTCAATAACGGTTGGGGTAACGCCTTGACCCCCAATCATTACCACAGGGTTTAGCTGGTGACCGATGCCTTTTAAATGTTTGATATCCGCATTTGATAAGCTTGAATTTGCCATAACTGTCAATTGACCTATAAAAAAATTAGCCAGCATTATACCATATTAATCATTTTGCCTAATAAATTATGGGCAATACATAGGCAAAAACACATAGGCAAAAACGCTGGCATGACTTATCAATCTACAAAAATCACTGAATTAAAAAAATCAATAGCCAATCCATGAGTTAACACAAGCTAACTGGGTGAAATATGCTAAAATAACAGCCTTAACCCTTGAGATTGTCAAAATTTACCGATGGTCGTTCTAGGATGGCTTTGGGTTTTTTAGCCGAATCGCAAGTGAAGAATTTTTAAACTATATATAAAGGGTAGTTTGTAGAGAATTATGGCAACGCGTATTACCAACAAAAAATTGTCGAAAAGTAGCCGTGCGTGGATGAAAGAGCACATTGACGACCACTATGTCAAACTTGCCCAGCGCGATGGCTATCGGGCAAGAGCGGCTTACAAATTGCTAGAAATCAACGAAAAACTGCAGCTGATTAAAAAAGGCATGACAGTGGTCGATTTGGGTTCTGCCCCAGGCAGCTGGTCGCAAGTTGCTGGCAAACTAGTCGGTGACACTGGCAAACTCATCGCCTCAGACATTTTGCCGATGGATACGCTAGAGAACGTGACCTTTATCCAAGGTGATTTTCGTGAGCAAGCAGTGTTTGACAGCATTATGGCAGAAGTTGCTGATAAAAAAGTGGAAGTGGTGCTATCTGACATGGCGCCTAATACCTCGGGGTTTTCTGCAGTCGATCAGCCACGCATGATTTATTTGTGTGAGCTTGCCATGGATTTTGCCGAGCAAGTGCTCCCGGAAGGTGGCACCCTAGTGATTAAGGTCTTCCAAGGCGAAGGCTCTGATGCCTTACGAAAAAATATGCAGCAGCGTTTTAGTAAAGTGCGCAGTATCAAGCCTGCAGCGTCACGCGCACGCTCAAAAGAAATGTATTGGATTGCCACCAAATAAGCTAATTTGCTTCAGTCTATCCGCGAAGTTAACTGGATAAAAATTGGTAATATGTTTTTACTAGAAAATAACAGAGAATTCGCTTGATAATGTTAAGGTAAATCCATATATCATGCTATATTGAAAGATTAATGTAACGTCTATTTTTGGTGAAACATCTACCTATCTTTGGTAAACATTTTGATTTAACCCCACTTTTTTGATTAACCCCCTAACGCGAAGGATGAAAAATAACGTGAGCGACATGGTAAAAAATACCTTATTGTGGTTAGTTGTGATAGGGGTATTAGTGCTAGTCTTTAGCAATTTTGATACCCGCAATGAACCTGATAAGCTCAATTACTCCCAATTTGTCACTGCAGTGGCAACTGACCAGGTCAAAAGTGTCAAAATTGACGGTGAGCAAATTTCTGGCGAAAAGAAAAACGGCTCAACCTTTGAGACAGTGCGTCCTGCAGTCACTGACACTGAGCTAATGCCAAAGCTTATCAAGCATAATGTTGAAGTTCAAGGTGCCACCCCTGAACGTCAAGGCGTGATGATGCAATTACTGATTGCAAGCTTCCCTGTGCTATTAATTATTGGCTTGTTCTTGTTCATCATGCGTAACATGAGTGGTGGTGGTGCAGGTGGTGGTCGCGGTATGGGTCCGATGAGTTTTGGTAAATCTAAAGCCAAAATGTTA
This sequence comes from Faucicola osloensis, assembly GCA_016888885.1. Lineage (GTDB taxonomy): Bacteria > Pseudomonadota > Gammaproteobacteria > Pseudomonadales > Moraxellaceae > Faucicola. Next base: position 1,321,311 of record CP069437.1, on the reverse strand, counting down.
TCAGAAGACCAAATCAAAGTGACATTTGCAGATGTGGCAGGGTGTGATGAAGCCAAGCAAGAAGTGACAGAAATTGTCGACTTCCTACGTGACCCAGAAAAATTTACCAAACTTGGTGCAACTATCCCACGTGGTGTGTTGATGGTAGGTCCGCCCGGTACTGGTAAAACCTTGCTTGCCAAAGCGATTGCAGGGGAAGCCAAAGTACCATTCTTCTCAATTTCAGGTTCTGACTTTGTTGAGATGTTTGTGGGTGTCGGTGCAAGCCGTGTGCGTGATATGTTTGAACAAGCCAAGAAAAATGCCCCTTGTATCATCTTTATTGACGAGATTGATGCTGTCGGTCGTCATCGCGGCGCAGGTATGGGCGGTGGTCATGACGAACGTGAACAAACTTTAAACCAGTTATTGGTTGAGATGGATGGTTTTGAAGGTAATGATGGGGTAATCGTTATTGCGGCAACTAACCGCGCCGATGTACTCGATAAAGCATTGCTGCGCCCAGGTCGTTTCGATCGTCAAGTGCAAGTCGGCTTGCCTGATATCAAAGGCCGTGAGCAAATTCTTCGTGTACACATGAAAAAATTGCCCTCAACAATTGGCGTTGATATTCGTTCATTGGCGCGTGGTACGCCAGGTTTTAGTGGCGCACAATTAGCGAATTTGGTGAACGAGGCGGCGCTATTTGCTGCACGTAACAACAAAGCGTCAGTTGATATGAACGACTTTGAAGAAGCCAAAGACAAGCTTTATATGGGTCCAGAACGTAAATCGATGGTACTGCGTGAAGAAGAGCGTCGTGCAACGGCTTATCATGAAGCAGGGCATGCCTTAGTGGCTGAAATGCTACCGGGTACCGACCCTGTACACAAAGTTACTATTATGCCGCGTGGCTGGGCATTGGGTGTCACTTGGCAATTGCCAGAGCATGATCAGACTAGCGTCTATAAATCAAAAATGCTAAATGACATTGCGATTTTGTTTGGTGGGCGTATCGCTGAAGAAGTCTTTATCAATCAGCAATCAACTGGCGCGTCCAATGACTTTGAACGTGCTACCAAAATGGCGCGTGCGATGGTTACCAAATACGGTATGTCAGATGCCATGGGCGTGATGGTGTATGAAGAAGATGAAAATCAAGGTTACTTTGGTGCCTCATCTCGCACTATCTCAGAAGCGACCCAGCAAAAAGTGGATGACGAAGTTCGTCGTATCCTAGAAGCGCAGTATGATATTGCACGTGCATTAATTGAAGGTAATGCGGACAAAATGCATGCCATGGTTGATGCTTTGATGAAATGGGAAACTATCGACCGTGACCAATTGCAAGACATTATGGCAGGTATCCCACCACGCGAGCCTAAAGTTTATCAAGAGCCTGTTAGAGTAAATTTTGATAAACCAAGCAATCCACCGTCAAGTGGTTCGGGCTTAACGCCGCCGCCGTTACCTGCAATGTAAATTATCCATGATATGAGTTACCCAAAAACCGCTACCAACTTGATAGCGGTTTTTTTGTTTTTGACTTAAAATAGTAAAAAATTTTAGCCATTATTGCGGACATCATGCAGTTACAGCCCATTCCCAACTTTGCCATTCATTATCATAATCAAACGCTTGATTTATCTTATCCGCATATCATGGGTATTTTAAATGTCACGCCAGACTCATTTTCTGATGGTGGTCGATATAATCATATTGACCAAGGCTTGCGTCATACCGAGCAGATGATCAAAGACGGAGCGACGATTATTGATGTGGGTGGTGAATCTACTCGCCCAAATGCCAGTCCTGTGAGTGAGCAAGAAGAAATTGACCGCGTTATTAAAGTCGTTGAAGCGATTAATCGCAGCTTTGGTGAGCAAGTGTGGGTGTCGGTTGATACCAGTAACCCGACCGTGATGATACTCGCCAGTCAAGTCGGCGCCAAAATTTGGAATGATGTCCGAGCCTTGACGCGCCCCGATGCCATTGCTACCGCTGCCAAACTCGATATCCCTGTCATGCTCATGCACATGCGCGGTGAACCAACCACCATGAATCAGCTAGATGATTATCAAGATTTATATACCGATGTTATTAGCGAGTTACAGCAGCGCATTGATAAGGTTATGGCAGGTGGGGTCAGGCGTGACAATCTTATCATTGACCCAGGGTTTGGCTTTGCCAAAAACGCCCAGCAAAATCTGGCATGGCTGAATGAATTTTATCGGTTGCATACGTTTAACTTACCTGTCATGGTGGCATTATCCCGTAAACGCTTTGTTGGGGAAGTCCTCAAGTCAGCCAATCTACCCCATGACCCTACCGATAGAGATGTTGCTAGTATGGTGGCAGCCTTATTTGCTGTGCAGCAAGGGGCGTGTATATTGCGTACCCATAACGTAGCAGCGACTAAAGCAGGGCTTGCGATGTGGCAAGCGACGCAACAGGCAAAAGCTTCATAAAAATTTAAAAATTACATGAATTTAATGCGCAATAACAAGGATTTATCATGAGTGACAACCAGCCAGAACCTACATTAGAGCAGCGCAAAGTCATCTATCGTGCCAGACGCGGTCTAAAAGAACTTGATTATTATTTTGACCCGTATGTAAGAGCGCACTATCTACAAGCCGACTCACAAGAGCAGCAAATTTTTGCAGAATTGGTGAAAGAAGAAGATCCTGATTTGCTGGATTGGTTTTTACACAATCAGCCGACCAAGCCAGAATTTGCTGATTTGATAGCCAAGCTCAAATCGTTAAAAGCATCTTCTTAATTGACTTAGATGAACGAGCGCTACTTATCGCGTCATAACACCTCATTTATTGACATTGATGCCACGCTCAAACCCAGTGTGGATAAAAAACTGCTTTGGGGGGCTTGTTTATGGGTGGTTATTGGCATTTTAACCCTAGTGCCTTTGGCGCTTGCCTACAAACTTTTGCTAGGTATGGTCGCTATAGCCAGTCTTTGGTTCGGGCAAGTCTCTAGTTGTCACTTATTGGCTATTTCATCGTTACACGCAAAACCGCAAGCTAATAATCAAACCTTACCCTATGACAATTTTGATTTTTTAACTTGGCAAATCCAGTGGGTACGTGGGGTTGTCAAAGTACCTAGACATCATAAGCAAGCGGTGTGGCAGGCAAATTTGTTGGGCATCGCTGATATGGGGTGCTTGGTGATTTTAACGTTTGAGTTAATAGAATCAGCGCCAACTAAAATCAGCGTAACCATTTGGCAAGACCAAGTGGATCGCGATACATGGCGGCAATTTAAGGTGCTAGCGAACACGCTAAAGCGATAACAAAAATGGTATATAAGTTATGTTCAATGTTGCTACAATTAAATCAACCAAGTGTTGAGGCGACTGCGCATTTTAGCTTGAGCTTAAGCGCAGTCGGCAATGGGCGTGCGTCAGCGCGGTATCATTGGTGATATACAATAATCATTGAAAAAGATAAAAGGGAACGACCATGGGTTTATTAACAAGTCTAGTAACACAAGTGGCGCAAAGTGCCATTCAAAGCAAAATGGGCCAAAGCAAAATGGGCGGTCAAAGCCAAGCAGATATGGGCGGACTAGGGAATATTCTTGGTAATGTATTAGGCGGCGGAATGCAGCAGCCGCAAATGCAGTCAAATGGTTTTGGGTTGGATGATATCATCGGTATGGCGATGAACCAAAATCAAGGGATGTCCCAAGGTGGCGTGCTTGGACAAGTGCTAGGTAGCGTGCTAGGGGGTGGCATGGGCGGTGGTCTAGGTAGTGGTATGGGCAATAACGTGGGTATGAACCAGTTGCCGCAAAGTCAAAGTGGCTTTGGTGGTAAAGGTATGTTAATGGCGGCTTTGTTGCCAATCGCGTTGATGTTTATTCAGCGTAATGGGGGTCTATCAGGTGCTTTTAATAAAATCCAAAATATGGGATTTGGGCATCAAGCCAATTCTTGGATGAGTGCGGACCAATCAAACCAACCGCTGGATGCCAATGATATCAATCAGCTATTTGATAATAATGAGTTGGCGCAAGTGGCGGAACAAACTGGTGTCGATCAAAGCGAAGTCCGTCAAAGTATGGCGGAGCTTTTGCCACAGTTATTTGACAACTTGACACCAAATGGCGACACCCAAACCGAAAGCCAAGCCAATAAAGAAATCAGTGATATTTTGGCGCAATTAGGCAATGCGAATCGCTAAATTAGCCTGACTAAAAAAGCCAGTTTTGTCACTGGCTTTTTTATTGGGTGTTCTTGCGCTCTCTTAGGCAAATTTTGGTTTTGTCTATTTTATCTAAAGCGTTTATCTAAGACGTAGGCGAGTGCTGACTGCTTTTTTATGAGAAAGCTAAAAGTGAAAATTCGTCAAATCGACTTGTTTACCCGTCCAAAGCGCAAAACTTAATGCCCCTTGATTGACTAGCATTCCCAAGCCGTCCGAGGTTTTGGCATGTTTCGCCTTAAAAAAGTCCAAAAATGCGGATGGTTTGCCATACATCATGTCATAGGCAAAATCGACAGTCATATCCTTGGCAAACGGCAAGGTGTCACCGCTCAGACCTATCGACGTTGCATTGATAATAACCTCAATATCGTTGGGCAAATCCGTCAAACTTGAAAAGGTGAGCTTATCAGTATCAAATAATCGGGTTAAATTCTCTGCTTTTTCTACTGTGCGATTGGCAATATGTAGCGATTTTACTTGCGCATCTAGCAACGGCAAAATCGCGCCACGAGTCGCCCCACCTGCCCCCAAAATAGCAACGTTTGCGTCTTTTAATCTGACGCCTTGCGACAATAAATCCGCCACCAAACCGCGACCATCGGTATTGTCGCCATACAGCTTGCCGTCTTTGATGGCAAGGGTATTGACTGCACCCGCCAAGCGCGCGTATTCAGATAGCTCACCGCGCTGCTGGCACAGCGCAAATGCCATCTCTTTAAAAGGTACGGTCACATTTGCCCCTGTGCCACCGCCTGCAAAAAATGCTTCGATGACAGCGGTAAAGCTGTCGACATCGTTGGGACAATATTGGCGTTGGTAAGACAAGGTGATGCCCGTTTGTTTGGCAAACGCTTGGTGCAAATCAGGCGATTTACTATGGGCAATCGGATTGCCGATTACCATGCAATGATAACGGACGTTTGAATCAGGAATTGATGACATGGGAAAACCTATAATACGATGAGTAAAATTACCAATTCCCCTCACTTTACAATAACTGTGGCTACTATATCAATGCTGGTTTTCGGTTTTGATTGGGTGGGTGTAAAGTGTAGCATTTTATCGATTTGGCTAAAAATAACAACAAAAGCATACTGTTAACTGCTATCAATGCCTTGTTACAATGCGCTATTCACACCAACCCGTTATACAATACACAATGAAGCTAATTGCCCGCAAACCGCTTTTTTTATCGCGTCAAAACCGCTCAGAACATCCGATAGACCCTACCCAGAAAGCCGCTACCCAAAAAGGCGTTACCCAAAATAAACCCACTTGGCTAAAAAATCTTGGCTGGGGATGGCTTATCCTAGCACTCACCTTAACTGGCTGTGAGAAGGTCAAACAAATCGCCTCACAACGCAATGCCAGTGTGACCGCTAGCACTACCGCATCGACCACAGCCGCCAATCCGTCTATCAACCCTACCTCGCAGCCAACGCCTGTGGTCTATCCCATTAATGAATGGCAGCAACAAACGCTGGCAAAAAAAGTCAGTATCCACGATACCGAAGCTGTGACGTTACTGTTGGGGCAGCCCATCACCATTGATACGCAAAGTTTGGACTACCAAAGCAATGTGGCGAGCAAATATAGTTTTGCCAAAACCGGTGAGCCGTACTTTGATTTACTTGATTCGCCTATGTATATCGAGTTACAGTGGTACTATGCCAGTGCCTATGACAATGCCAGCGTTAAAAACATCAGCATCCAGCATGCCAAAACAGCGTTTCACCTGACCCAAAATTGGTTTGGACAAGACGGCTCAGATATTGTTGCCCACATGGTGCAAGGACAGCCGATTAAAAATGCGAGCTACCACGGAATTTTGGTAGAATTAGCACGCTGTGACAATTATCATTGTGATTTGGTGGTCAGAAAACCCACTGTCATCGCCAAAACCGCTAAAAAAAGCGGCTGATTGCTGCGGCTTTCACTGTAATGTAATACAGTCCAACTATCAATTTAATCAAGTAGCCAAATAACCATGTGGTATTCATTCTCTGACGCTCAGTATGCCAAGCAAACGCCAATCACCGCTATCGATATTGATTCACGGGTCATAGCGTATGGCGATGGGTTCTTTACCACCATGGCGGTGGTGGCAGGACAAATCAATTGGCTGAGTTTCCACTTAGATAGAATTGACGAGAGTGCCCAGGCGTTACAACTCAATTTAACCAACGCGGACTTAGACGCAGCCAATTTAGACGCCTTCAATTTAGAATCCTTCAATTTAGAATCCCCCAATCATACTATCCGCGCATACTTTAATAGCCAGTTAGTCAATTTTGCTAAAACCCTCAATCACGGTATGCTTAAGCTGATAGTTTGCCGAAAAAACCAACCTATCAAAGGGTATGGATTTTGCAACTCTGAATTTGATGCTTTTATTAAGCTTATGCCCACGGATAAGCCATTAGCACAGCAAGCCAATCAAGTCATCATCCAACCTGCCGCTACCGCAATCTGTCTTACGCAGCAAATTGCGTGTTTACCAAAACCCTTGGTAGGGCTTAAGCTACTAAACGCCCAAGATAAAGTGATGGCAAGTCACGAGCTGTGGCAGCACCAAACCCAAAATGCGCAAATGATTGATGGGCTGGTACAAGATGTGATGGGGCATTGGGTAGAAGGTACTTTTTGCAATGTGTTTTATCAGCTTAATCATGAAAACGTGTGGTACACACCGCCCATCAACCGCTCAGGGGTCAAAGGGGTAATGCGGCAGGTGTTATTGGCTAAGTTTGCCAAGTCCGATAAGGCGCATAAGGAGCGATATTTAGCCAGCGAGGAGTTAGCCAATATCACAAGCTTGTTTTTTTGCAATGCGGTACGCGGGATTTTGCCGATTCAAGCATTGATACTACCCGATGGACACCCAAAGGCGCTTGATTTGACCCCAATCTATGCGCAAAAATTAACTTAAATCCTGTTGCTAGTAACTAAAAAAAATTGCTATTTTTGTCATTAATTGTTAAATTCTCGCTTATTGATTCAATATAAGCCTTCTCTATGAACGACCAATCGGATAACAACCTGTCTAGTACCCCAGGCGGTTCTGAGCATCATCCTACTCAGCCCAGTGACGCCCCTCACGCCGCAGATATTCCAGATTCCCAATTGCAGGACAATCATAGCAAAGATAAGGGTATCGATGGCGAGGATATCACGGATAAGGATGACGAAGACCCGCATAGCAAAAACGTCAATGGCAATGATGCTTGTCTGATTAATCGTTCAACGCGAGAATTCAATGACAACATCACCGGTAGAAACAAAAAAAATAAATACCGTCTATTGGGGCTGCTCGGGTTTATTGTATTGGTGCTGGGTTGGTTGTTATTTGCTTGGTATAACACGCTATATGGCACTATCACCCAACCAAAGCAGATGGTGACCATCAATAAAGGCCAAACCTACTATGCGCTGGTAGACGACTGGGATAAAAAGAAAAAACTGTTCGTCGCGCCACTTGCCAAACTATATATCAAAATGACGGTGGATAAACCGCTTCATCCAGGGGTATATCAACTGCCTGAGAATCCAAGTTTTGCCAATTATTTAGCCATGCTACAACAAGGTGAGAAAGTCGCTTTTATTAAAGTGCAAATCATTGAAGGTAAAACAGCCAAAGATTTATATCAACATTTGACGGACAATAAAGGGATTAAAAAAGAAGTTATTCAGGGCGGCAAAGTTGACGTTGATAAACTTGGGCTCAATATCCCTGCTGACTATCACCCAAATGGCAACCTTGAAGGTTGGTTCTCACCGGATACCTATTACTTTAATGAAGGCAGTAGTGACAAAAAAGTGCTAACGCATTTATTTAACCGTCAACACACAGCATTGATGGAAAACTGGAACAATCGCCAAGCCAATCTGCCGTACAAGACACCGTATGAAGCGCTGATTATGGCATCAATTATTGAAAAAGAAACCAGTGTCGAAAGCGAGCGGGGTGAAGTGGCAGGCGTGTTCGTCAATCGTCTAAAGAGAAATATGCGCCTACAAACCGACCCTACCGTGATTTATGGCATGGGCGATCGTTACGATGGCAATATTCGCAAATCTGACCTTGAAGAAAAAACCGCTTACAACACCTACCAAATTGACGGCTTACCACCAACACCGATTGCCTTACCAAGTATTGCATCGATTAAAGCGGCACTTAACCCAAATCAAACCGATTCGCTATATTTTGTGGCAACAGGCAATGGCGGTCATAAATTTACCAGTAATTTAGAAGACCATAACCAAGCAGTGCAAGACTATTTGCGGGTGATGCGTGAAAAACGCGCCAGCCAAAACAGCCAATCAGGTCAGTAAAAAACGATACCCATGCAAACAGCTGCGAAAGCCCCTATTAGCGAACAATTTATCTCATTTGAAGGTACCGAAGGGGTGGGTAAATCCACCTTGATTGCCAATGTGGCAGCGCATTTGACCGCGCAAGGCATCGACTTTATCCAAACCCGTGAACCGGGCGGCAGTCCGTTTGCTGAGCAGTTACGCGCCATGTTACTTGACCCAGCAACGACCATGACAGAGGACAGTGAACTTTTATTGATGTTTGCGGCGCGTGCCGATCATGTGGCGCAAGTGATTTTGCCCGCGCTCGCTCAGGGTAAATGGGTGCTGTGTGACCGCTTTAGCGATTCCACTATTGCCTATCAAGGGTTTGGGCGCAAACAGGGCGATAGGGCAGAACTTAGCAAAATTGAATTACTGATTCATCAGTTTGTGGCAAAAATGCCAGATATGACCATTTGGCTAGATTTACCGGTCACAGAAGGGATGAGCCGTGCCAAAAATCGCGGCAAACTAGACCGCTTTGAGCAAAATCAGCTAGCGTTTTTTGAGCGGGTACATCAAGGATTTGCTTATCAAGCACAGCAAGAACCGCAGCGCGTCAAACGCATTGATGCGCAGGGTACACCTGATGAAGTGTTGGCAAAAGTGCTAACCCAGCTGGGTATTTAAGGTCGTTATTTAGTGTCATTACTTAGTGTTATAAAGCTTTTAGAATTATTATAAAAAAGGGGATGATAAACATTCCCTTTTTTTATTTAAACCATACTATGACATGGATGGGGTTAAAATCACGTCTGCCGCCACTGGCAAAGTTTGTGGAAAGTCTTTGTTATAATGCAGTCCGCGCGATTCGTGGCGACGTAGCGCCGAGCGGACAATGAGCTCAGAGACTAGTAGCAAATTACGCAATTCAATCAGATTTTTACTGACCACAAAGTTGGCGTAGTAATCATTTACTTCTTGTTTTAACAACAAAATGCGGTTGAGTGCGCGATGCAGGCGTTTATCCGAGCGCACAATACCAACGTAGTGCCACATGCTTTGGCGCAGCTCATCCCAGTTTTGCAGCACGATGACTTCTTCGTCGGGGTCGGTTACATCTTGGCTGTCCCAATCAGGGATAGTAGGAATGGGGGGAACGCGATTTTCTGCAAATGCAGCGGCAATATGCCGCGCTGCACTCATCCCATACACAAAACATTCTAACAGCGAGTTACTCGCCATGCGATTGGCACCATGCAGACCCGTAAAGGACGTTTCGCCCATGGCATATAGATTAAGCACATCGGTTTGGGCGTTTTCATTCACCATCACCCCACCACAGGTGTAGTGAGCGGCGGGTACCACGGGGATTTTATCTTGGGTCATGTCAATGCCCAGCTCTAGTAGCCGCTCATATAGCATAGGGAAATGACCTTTAATAAACGCTGGTTCTTGATGCGTAATATCTAACCAAACATGACGTATTCCTAGTCGCTTCATCTCAAAGTCGATGGCGCGAGCCACGATATCACGCGGTGCCAGCTCACCCCGTTCATCGAAACGAAGCATAAAGCGCTCACCTTCTGGGTGTTCTTTGGTTGCTGGCAGGCGCAGGTAAGCACCTTCACCGCGCATGGCTTCGGTGATTAAAAACGAACGCGCTTCTGGATGATAGAGACAAGTAGGATGAAACTGATTGAATTCCAAATTCGCAACGCGGCAACCTGCCCGCCATGCCATCGCGATACCATCCCCCGTGGCAATGTCGGGGTTAGATGTATACAAATACGCTTTTGATGCCCCGCCGCAGGCTAAGGCGATAAAGGGTGCGGTAAAGGTGATGACTTGATTGGTATTCAAATCAAGCGCATATAGCCCCACGGCACGATTGGGCTCGGTAATCGGACTGTAGTTGTGTTTGCTAAGTTTATGGGTGGTGATGACATCAATGGCAGCGACATACTCAAACAGTTTGACATTCGGACATTGTTTGACACGTTTGACTAACGAGGTAGAAATGGCCACCCCAGTGGCATCTGCCGCATGGATGATACGACGTTTGCTATGACCGCCTTCACGGGTCAGGTGCAAGGTTTCGTTTTCATCCAAGGTAAATTTGACACCTTGTTTGAGCAAAAACTCTACCGCTTCTCGGCTATGCTCCACTGTAAAACGTACCGCATCTTCATGACAAAGACCTGCCCCTGCAATCAAGGTATCATCGACATGCTCATCAACCGAATCATCATCCGATAGTACCGCCGCCACGCCGCCTTGGGCATAAAAAGTGCTGGCTTCAGTGAGCTTGTCTTTTGCCAAAACCGCAATCGATAGATGGCTTGGCAAGGATAAAGCTAACGATAAACCTGCACCGCCACTGCCGACAATCACCACATCAAACGCGTGGCGATGGTTACCCTGTGCTTGCGGCTGGAGAGTTTCTTTGATAGGGGAGTTTGACACATTAACGCTTGCTGTCATAACGCTGACGTCCTTCAAATTAATGAGTTAAAGAGCCAAAAAATCTAAGCAAGCGCTGAGCAAATTGGGTCACCGTGCTACATTTAAAAGGCTATTTTAAAAGCTATGGTTAAAAAGCTAGGTTTAAAAAGTTATGTGAAAATAAAACTATCATATCAGCTTTTATAAATGATGGCGGATTTTTTCTATGGGTTGTTTAAATAGCAATCCCATCCAAATTGCCAATGTTGGCGGTTAAACAGGGTACGACATACGCAAATGCGCTCGTCTTTATTTTGCCATCGCTACCAGACAACGCGGTCAAAACGCAAAGTTAGGCATTTTTGGATGAGTTAAATACAAAAAACTCGCCTAGCTGTTCAGCCATTTTTTGCGATATGATGACAGTTTAAATTGTCATATTCATGATTGCCATTTATAATGGTCGCTTTTTTTTATACGTATTTGTCATGCAAATTATTGATTATTCAGTAAATTTAGGTAACGCTTGATATGGGTGGTAGCATGATTGGCAGTTGGCTAGGTCATCTTGGAGCGCTCATTGCCGTTTTGGTAATCCTATGGTCGTGCCTAAAAACCGTGCAACTCAAAGCGCGAACAGATAATCTGCAGATTCTATTACAACTGGTCAGTTTCTACGCGCGCTATTGGTTTGTTTGGGTGTTAGTGTGGGCAAACGTGCAACTGCTGTATGACAACCAAGCCATCTACTGGCTGCTGATCGCGTTATCGTTGTTGTATATCTATATGAGCTGGGTTGAGCCCAATCGGCTGCGCGTTTCACGCTTTTCAATTAATTTGACCGTACCTGCGACTTATCAAGCTGCGACCTATCAGCCCGCGACCGATATTTCACTGGCTGCAGCAGCATCACAACCTATCAAACGACAACCTATCAAACCACAAGCTGCAAAAATTGCGGTGCTGAGTGATATCCATGTGGGTATATTTTCTAACCCCCATCAGTTAGCGCGTTTGGTGAAATGCCTTAATCGCTTGGATGTTGATGCGGTGCTGATTTTGGGTGATTGGTTATATCAAGCGACAACTTTGGATGCCCATCTAAGCCCATTTAAAACCCTGAACAAGCCTTGCTATACCGTCCTTAGCGATGCCGATACCCAGCAAGTTGTCAATGATGCGCAAAATAGCGAACCTGCTAGCAATATGCAATTAATGAACATTTTGCCAACTTTTGGTATTCAATTATTGCCTGAGCAAGGCTTGCGTATTGCCGGGATTAACATCATCGGCATTCATAATGGCAGTACAATGGATTTACCGCGCGTGATTGAACAGCAGCGCAGCGCGGGGCAGCCTTTAGTGATTGCTACCCATGATATCAAGCAGTTAGAAGCCAATCCGCGAACCTTAAGCGACGCCAACAACGATACTTTGGTGATTGCGGGGCAAACCCATGGTGGGCAGGTCAATATACCTATACTGACACCGCTGATGGTGAGAGCATTGACAGGCAATAAACTGGCGGCGGGGTTACGCAAACCAGATACAGCCAAACAATCCGACTATCATCCCAAAGCATTCAATGAGGATGACAAACCCAGCAAACGCTACCAAGTATGGGTGAATACGGGGATTGGCGTGACAGGGTTGCCGTTTCGGTTTAACTGCCCGCCTACCATTGATGTGCTAACCATCCAGGTGCAAACGGCTGATGCTTAACCCATACCATTCGCCACTGTAAGCCAGCGACTATAAACTAGTTGCTGCCTTATTATCGGGTTGAGTGGGGTCTATAACCTGATTGGCTACAGCGGCGGAGAAACTTGCGTTTGCTATCAAAGCGCTTAAACTTCGTCCCAAATGTATGCTACACTAGACAAAAATTTTCAAAAAATTGTCGCAGCTGTTACATATTCTACTTAAGGTTTTATCCAAGGTATTGTTATGACCCCCATTTTAGATAAACTACAAGGCTCTATGGTCGCGTTGATTACACCTATGCATAGCAATGGTGACGTCGATTGGCAATCATTGGCAAATCTCATTGATTGGCAAATCGAGCAAGGTACGGACGTACTGGTATCGGTTGGTACGACGGGTGAATCCGCAACCTTATCGATGCAAGAGCATGTGGACGTCATAGAATTTACCATGAAGCAAGTGGGTGGTCGTATCCCCGTCATCGCGGGTACAGGCGCTAACAATACAGTTGAAGCCATTGAGCTGACCCAGCACGCCAAACAGGCGGGCGCTGATGCCGTGCTGTTGGTTGTCCCTTACTACAATAAACCGACCCAAGAAGGGCTATACTTACACTATAAAGCCATTGCTGAAGCCGTAGACATTCCCCAAGTGCTATATAACGTACCCGGGCGCACTGTTGTTGATATGCAGCAAGCGACTGTCGAGCGCCTAGCGGACATCGACAATATCATCGCAATTAAAGATGCGACAGGTGACGTGGCGCGTGGTGCCAAACTGATTGAAGCAGTAAAAGGTCGTATGAGCGTATTTTCAGGAGATGATGAAAGCGCGCTTGCGCTGATGCGTCATGGGGCAAAAGGCAATATTTCAGTGACCGCTAATGTCGCGCCAAAAATCATGAGCCAAATTTTTGGCTTGGCACTCAAAGGTGAGTTTGAACAAGCCGAAGCATTAAACCAAAAGATAGCCCATTTACACCAAGATTTATTTATCGAGTCAAGTCCAATTCCTGCAAAATATGCGTTATACAAAATGGGTCATATTGAGCAAGGTATCCGTTTACCATTAACTTGGCTTACCCCAGAACACCAACAAGTGATGGATGAAGCACTTGCCAAAGCAGGTTTATTATGAAAAAAACACTCAGCGCTAACCATAATCGATTCAACGCCCAGCTAGCCCTAGCGATTATTGCCTCTGCTAGCATTGCTATGACAGGCTGTACTACTTTTAAACGTAAAGTTGGCGACAATTCTTTGGACTATACCAAAACCAAAAAACTTGAACCCATCCAATTACCGGCAGAGGCGCAAACGCTACCTTTTACCCCAGTTTATACAGTGCCGCAATCGGGTGAAAATACGTTAAAAATCACAAAAGAAGGCAGTAAGCGTTTTGAGCTACCGCGTCCAATTAGTACCGTAAAATAAAGAGTGGCTGACCGCATCGATGATAGTTGGCAGCTTGTGCTGCTAACCGCGTATCAGCCAATCAATGCAACTGTCATAAATTAGCTACACTGAGCCAACCTTAGCCAATCTTAAACAGCCATTTGGGAATTACCATGCAAAAACTCGATTTACTTTATAAAGGCAAAGCAAAATCAGTCTTCGAAACTGACAATCCAGATTATCTGATTTTAGAATTTCGTGATGATACCTCTGCGTTCAACGGCGAGCGTATCGAACAGTTAGCGCGTAAAGGCAAAGTCAATAACCGCTTTAACGCCTTTATCATGCAAAAACTCAGCGAAGCAGGCATCGAAACCCATTTTGAACAGCAATTATCGGATGAAGAAGTGCTGGTCAAACGTCTAACAATGATTCCCGTCGAATGTGTGGTACGTAACTATGCAGCAGGCAGCCTAGTACGTCGCTTAGGATTACAAGAAGGTCAACCCTTGACGCCACCTACCTTTGAATTATTCTATAAAGATGACGGTCTGGGCGACCCGATGGTAAATGATTCGTTAGCGGTATCACTTGGCTGGGCAACGCAAGCTCAACTGGATGAAATGAAAGCCTTAACCTTCAAAGTCAATGATGTGTTATCAAAAATGTTTGATGACGGTGGTTTGATGCTGGTGGATTTCAAACTAGAATTTGGGGTATTCAAAGACCGTATCGTACTGGGCGATGAGTTCTCACCCGATGGTTGCCGCGTCTGGGACAAACAAACCAAGAAAAAACTGGATAAAGACCGTTTCCGTCAAAGCCTAGGTGATGTGGTCGAAGGTTATGAAGAAGTTGCCCAGCGTATTGGCGTGTCTTTGGTTGATGAGTCAGGTCAATAAATCGGACGCACTCATCAAGCTAGCTAATCGCTACAGCGAATCTAATTAAGTCCAATTAAATTTGGATGACATGTGAAATAGATAAACATCTAAAACTGGGGCTTGCTCCAGTTTTGTGTTTTTAGCAGGTTATTTAAGTTTAAATTTAATCTTAATTTTTTAGCCCTCAATATCATTAACAAAAGAGCCTCTCACTTGGACAACCCTATCACTCATCAATATATCAAGCACCCGCTCACCACCTTGACCCAATTCAATCGCAATCCCAGACCTTGGCATATGCCGTTGTTTGTGGCATTTGCGATTAGTTTTCCAGTGATGGTCGGCGCGTATCTGGGTGATTTGCGCATGGGTCTACTCGCATCACTCGGTGCGATGGTGATTTTAAACTTACCCTATACTGGGTCTTTATTGTCTCGCATGACCACGGTATTGGCGTGTAGTTTTGGGATGGTCGCGTGTTTTGCCGTTGGCTTGGTCGCCCACAACGTGCCCATCTTGACAATTCCCCTGATATTTTTTGTGACCTTTTGGTGTACGCTGTTTAGCCGTTATTATAAGTTACCACCGCCTGCTGGGCTGTTTATCATCATGGCTTCAGCGATTGCGCTGTTTATGCCCGCACCCGTGTCACAAATCCCACAGCTGATTGGCGTGGTGGCATTGGGCGCGTTGTTTGCGGGGATGGTGGCGTGTTTTTATGCGTTACTGCTGATTTTTAACAAGCCTGTCTTACCGGTAAACACACCGATGCCCGTGCGAGAGATTTTGGGTGATACTTTTATTGTATCGGCGTTTATCGCTTTATCATTGCTGCTGGCGCTGTGGCTAGAGATGCCCAAACCCTATTGGGTGCCGATGAGCTGTTATGTCATCATGCAAGGGATGAATTTTCAAAGCATATGGATCAAGCAGATACATCGGATTGTGGGTACGGCGATTGGTATGCTGCTAGCTTGGCTACTGCTATCAGTGCATTTGAGCGATATGGGTGTGGCGCTAGGCATTTTTGGCATGATGTTTTGTATTGAAACTTTTGTGGTACGCCATTATGGGGTGGCGGTTATTTTTATCACCCCACTGACCATCTTTTTGGCAGAGTACAGCGCGGTGCAGCCTACCGCAATCAGTGAGATTATCGTCACGCGGTTTTGGGATACCGTGCTCGGCTGTCTCATGGGTGTGCTAGGCGGTATTGTCATTTTATCACCGATAGTGAGGCAAAAATTACAAGTCAGCGTCGATAAAATCGTGGCGAAATTGCCAATTTAGCTTTTTTATCCAAAAAAACAAAAAAGCCACTCGATAATCTGGGTGGCTTTTTTATAAACTTTAAAATTCATTTTTAAAAATAATCTTTAAAACTAACCGCTAACATGAATCGCTCAATCCCAAAATAGTCATCACCCCATCGAGTCCTGCGATGGTTACCGCATAATCCGCTTGGTCGCGCACAATCGGTTTGGCGCGATAGGCAATACCGATATCTGCTAGCCCTAGCATTGGCAAGTCATTAGCGCCATCGCCGACAGCAACAGTCTCTGACAGCTTAATGCCTAGACGCTGTGCCACGGCTTGCAAAATTTCGGCTTTACGCTTGCCATCTACAATCGCTGAGGTGATTTCACCTGTCACTAGATTATCGACGATATCTAGGTCATTGGCATAACTCTCATCCATCCCTAAGCTGTTTTTCACGTATTCGGCAAAATAATTGAAGCCGCCTGAGACCAATACCACATAGTAACCATGATTTTTTAGTGCGCTAATCAAGCGTTTTGCCCCTGGGCTAAAGGTAATGTGATTGGCAATAATATCTTCGAGCACCTCACTTGATAACCCTTTAAGTAAAGCCACACGGCGAGTAAAGCTTTCGGCAAAATCAATTTCGCCGCGCATGGCGGATTCGGTAATCGTATCGACTTGCTCACCAATCCCGGCTTTTTTTGCCAATTCCACAATCACTTCTTGCTCAATCAACGTCGAATCCATATCAAACAACGCCAGTTTATGCGGGCGCACCAATGTCGCAAGAGGCATGACATTGATATCTACGTGATAGAGGTTGTTGGCGGCGATTTGTTTGACCCGTTGCGGTAAGTCGCTGATATCGCTATCTGATTCCAGCGTCACAATCCAGCGAATCGTCGTCACAGGGCTGGTTTGCTCAGCTTGGGCGAGCGTGTCATTGGCTTGCCAATCAAGCTCATTGACTAAGGTGTCTTGATGTAAGAGGCGAATGGCAGGATGAAGGCTTGCAAGGGTTTGGCTGATTTGGCTCAATAGCCCCAATTCAAACTTGGCAGCGCTTAGGGTAATCGCGTAACTATGGGGAAAATGCTGATTAAGTTGATACAAAAAATTCGTCGTCATGGTAGTTTACCCCTTGTATGCCAAAAAAATAAACATGATAATGTAGCATTTAATCGCTCCTAAAGAAAGTTTAATCTACCCATGAATCATCTAGCCCCCCGTCAAGGCAAATTCGCTATTGTACTACTTATTAGTTTTTGTTTACATTTTTTGATGCTGACTTTTAGTAGTGAAAAATCCCAATACGAGCAGCGTACCCAAAAGGGTGAAAAAATTGTTGAACAGTTAGCCAAAGAAGCCATGGTGGGAATCACCAGCCAAGATAGAATTAGCCTGAGCGTCTTGGCAAACCGCTACCAAGTTGATCAAGAAGTCGCCAAAATTGTCATCAGTGACCAAAACAACCAGCCGCTGGTGCAAACGGGACAAGCGCAAAACGAAGTGGGGCAGGTGATTGACAAACCCATTATCCAAAACAACCAAGTTCTCGGTCATGCCACCATCACCATGAAAGCGGTCTCCAAAGGCGAGATTGTCAGTAGTCAATGGTTGTTTGTATTAGGGTCAGCAATTTTGCATGGGTTTTTATGGCTGATTTATGGCTATATGGCGCGCCCAACGCAGGAACAGCTTGCGCAATTGGGTGAAAAAGTCCAGCAGCATATCGCGCTTGCGCGTGGTAGCCTAGCATCCACGAGCCCTGTATTGACAACCGATGGTGAATTGCAGTTAGACGAAGACAACTTGTACAGTAAAGCAGGGGATAGCAGCGCGACCGCGCAACCTGCCGCCACTGGCAAAACCATCAATGATTTTTTAAATCGAGAAAAATCAAAATCTGCTAAAGACATTCCCCAAACCCAGCCCACAGCGACTGACAATCTGGCTCAAGAAGCGACAGTAGACAGCCAAAAACAACCCGAAATCGAATTACAAATTCATTTTTACGACCAGTATCATCTGCTAAAACGGGTGGCACCTGAAGTTGCAAAACCGTATTTTCAATTGTGTAATCAGCTATTGATGCGCGCATCAAACAGTTTATTTAACTCGTCAAACAATGTGTTAAATCGCTATATCAAAGACGTGTATATCAAAGACAACTCGCATTTTAATGCCAACGGCGCGGTCGTTCATCTAGCAGGTAAAGCCGAGCAATTGCCACTGGCAGCGGTGTTATTGTCAAAATTGTTGATTATCCTCAACCAAGTGGTATACGAAAAACACCGTGAGCTATCGCGTTTTGCTTTGCCATTAACCATCGGTACCAGTATCAGTCATCAATTTGATGACGTACAAAAACTGATGGCAAACCACGCCAAAGAAGATGGTTTATTGCTCCTGTATCCACTGGATTTACTTAAAACGTTAGATGGCAAAGTGCAGTTTAAAAACCTGCAACATCCGACCACTATCACAGAGCGTGAGATGGTTTGGTACAACGGTTTATCAGAAACCTTGATGACCGAACTCATTGCCAAACGCGATGAAATTTTGACCGCCACAGAAAAATAAACGAATCATGGCTATTTTTTCTTTCGCCACTTGACTTGACTGACAAAACCCATTATAAGGCTTTATGAAATTGCAAATTTATCGAATCGACCAGCGAAAGGAGCACTAAATGGCTGATCCAGATATTGATGATAGCTTTGAAGATGACAGTTTTGATGATGATGATGACGCGCGACTGGTGGATGACGACGCATCGGGTCGAAGTCGGGCAAGTAGTCTTGAAAAACGTCGTTTGATTGACAATTTATTGGAAGAAAAGCGTCTAGAGCGCTCACTTAAAGACAGTTTTGATGACGATCTTGATGACTTAGACGATGACGACGATTTTGACGATGATGAGTTGTAAGTCAAGCAAAAGGTTAATACACTATGTATTAACCTTTCTTTTTTCAATCCGCTTTTTTGATAGCATACTAGGATAACCACCATGGATTTTGATGATTTAATCGATTTTTTAGACAGTGATGACAATGAATTTGGGCTATCGAGCATCGCCACACACGGCTTTTTAACCGCCTCTATTGTCGGCAAACCTTTACACAATTGGCAAACCTATCTTTTTGAAGGGCATGAAAAACAAGTCAAGCCAGATGTGCTATCAGCCATTGAACAGTGGCGTGATGAGCTGCAAGCCATGCTGCAAGATGAGCGTGAAATTGAGCTGCCTTTTGATGTCGAAGAAACTGACTATCTCGATATTGAAAACTCAGAAATTAGCGAATGGTCGGTGGGTTTTGTTGATGCCATGTATGCCAGCGATGACGAAGAAGATGATTGGTTTGATGATGATGACAGCGAAGAAGATGTGGCAATGCTGACGTTACCGATGATTTTGTTTAGTGGCATCGATGAAGACCAACCGGATATGCAAGAGCTACTCAAAGACCCAGAAACCATGAGTCAAATGGCAGGTGCGATTGAGAAAAATATCGTTGAGTTATTTTTGTTATTTCATACCAATGACTAAATGATGGGTCGTAACAAACCAAGGGCGTATTCAATACGCCCTTTTTATTTACCGCATTATTTTTGCTCTAGTTGTGGTACGTCTGAGCCGTGGGCATTGGATAACAAACCTGATTGGCTATATAACGCCAATTTAGCCCGGGTATCTGAAATATCTAGATTGCGCATGGTAAGCTGACCGATACGATCCATTGGCGTGAACGCCGCATCTTCCACTTTTTCCATTGATAGACGTTCTGGTTGGTAGGTCAAATTGTCAGATTTAGTATTTAAGATGGTATAGTCATTACCGCGGCGTAGCTCGATGGTGACTTCACCCGTGATAGCTTTAGCGACCCAGCGCTGTGCGGTTTCACGAAGCATCAAGGCTTGTGAGTCAAACCAGCGACCTTGGTACAACAAGCGACCTAGGCGTAAACCATTGATACGGTACTGCTCGATGGTGTCTTCGTTATGAATCCCAGTGACCAGACGCTCATAGGCAATATGCAACAGCGCCATGGCAGGGGCTTCATAAATACCCCGTGATTTGGCTTCGATGATACGGTTCTCAATTTGGTCACTCATACCAAGACCATGACGACCGCCGATTTCGTTGGCTTTTAAAATCAAATCCACTGGGCTATCAAAGGTTTCGTCATTGATTGCCACGGGCATGCCTTGTTCAAAGCGTACTGTCACCGTTTCTTTGTCGATTTTGACATCGTCATCCCAAAATGCCACACCCATAATCGGCTCAACGATGTGCATGCTAGCATCCAAAAACTCCAAGTCTTTGGCTTCATGCGTCGCACCGAGCATATTTGAGTCGGTTGAGTAGGCTTTTTCTTTGGACATTTTGTAGTCAAAGCCATTGTCGATTAAGAACTGTGACATCTCGCTACGACCGCCCAATTCATCAATGAAGGTTTGGTCAAGCCACGGTTTATAGATTTTAAGGGCAGGATTGGTGAGTAGACCATAACGGTAAAAACGCTCAATATCATTGCCTTTATAAGTTGAGCCATCGCCCCAAATGTTGACATCATCTTCTTTCATGGCGGTGACTAGCATGGTGCCTGTGACCGCACGACCCAGTGGCGTGGTGTTGAAGTAGGGCATACCACCGGTGCTGACATGAAACGCACCACATTGAATTGCGGCAATACCTTCAAGCGCCAATTGCAAACGGCAATCAATCAAACGCGCTTTGACCGCGCCGTATTGGTCGGCTTTTTTGGGAATGGCGTTGTAATCGTCTTCGTCAGGTTGACCTAAGTTCGCGGTATAAGCGTATGGTAGCGCGCCTTTTTGCTTCATCCAAAGTAGCGCAGCTGAGGTATCAAGTCCGCCTGAAAACGCGATACCGACTTTTTGTCCGACGGGGACAGATTGTAAAATGGTGGCGTTATTGGTGGCATTGTTTGTGGTATCGTGGCTCATAACCTTTCCTATCAAGTCATCAAAAAATAATCTGTAAAATCAACCTATCGAATTATTGTAACATTTTTGTCAACGCGTTTTTCGCCATTTTTTGACAATTACCCATAATTTGTCACAATAAAAAAGCCAATCATTTGATTGGCTTTATCGGCTAAATAGCGGCTATTGGTACAAAACTTCGACGATTTCGTATTCGACTTCACCGCTTGGGGTTTGGATTTTGGCTTCATCCCCTTCTGATTTGCCAATCAGACCGCGCGCGATAGGCGAGTTAATCGAGATTTTGTTGGCTTTAAAATCCGCTTCGTCATCACCCACAATCTTATAGCGTTTTTGCTCTTCGGTATCGAGATTTTCAATCACTACCGTGACGCCAAACACCACGCGACCATCTTGCGGTAGTTTGAGCGGATCGATGACTTCAGCGCCGCCCAATTTGGCTTCAATATCGCGAATACGGGCTTCACAAAATCCTTGCTGCTCACGGGCAGCATGGTACTCGGCATTTTCTTTTAAATCGCCATGTTCGCGCGCTTCGGCAATCGCCGCGGTAATACGTGGACGGTCAACGGTTTTGAGCTGTTTGAGCTCTTCTTCTAAAGCCGCGTGACCTTGAGGCGTCATTGGATAACGTTGCATAGGGGATTCCTTTTGTCACAAATAGGGATTCAAACGGCAAGATTGCCAAAGTAATAAGTCACAAAAAATGGTCATCAACACTCGTGATTGACCGTTATCTATTTTGTATAGATGAAAAAAACCATGCTAGACAGGGCTGCTGCCTAACAAGGTTCTAGTAAAAAATTTGCTGTGCTGTGTCAATCACCACAATAACCGTATTTTACTTGATAACGGCTTGTGATGCAAAGCATTCACTCAATTGACTGTATGAAATCTCACATTACCAAACTGAGCTGATGGTAACACCCACGGCTTTATTTTCATACCAAGGTAAAATAGTGGCATTGTCAAACGGTTGCGTCATCACCAAACCACTGACGACACCCAGCGCGCAGCCAGCAACCACATCACGGGTATGGTGCTTGTCGGCATCCACACGTGACCAGCCCACATAGGCGGCAGGAAGCATTGCCATCGAGCCATAGCGCCAGCCATAGCGTTGACCGATGAAAGTCGCGCCCGCGCAAGAATCACTAGCATGCCCTGACGGAAACGAGTAATCCTCGCCATTGGGACGTTCGCCCCACGCGGTGTCATTGGTGGCGTATTT
This sequence comes from Faucicola osloensis, assembly GCA_016888885.1. Classification (GTDB taxonomy): domain Bacteria; phylum Pseudomonadota; class Gammaproteobacteria; order Pseudomonadales; family Moraxellaceae; genus Faucicola. The sequence goes on along the minus strand of CP069437.1, from coordinate 1,298,915 downwards.
GAGCGCATAGGTAGCCGCCAAATTGGTTGCCATGGTTTTGCCTAGTTGATAGACGCCTTCTTGGTCATGTTTGGCAAGTGCCATGCCTAAGCCTGCTACAGGGATAGCAATATGCAATATATCGCCCGCTTTTTCGCTATCGCTTTTGGCATATACCGTTGTCGTTGGCGCTAACGCAGCAGCGAGCAGTATGATATTAAAGGTCTTCGAAGGTTGTCTCATGGCATTCACACCCTGATTGTGGTTGGTGGTCAAAACATTGATAAACGTGGCTGTACTTAGGGCAAACCCAGTGTACACCCTAAACCTTAGGATTATCTTAGCCCATAAAAAAATACTGACAGCGCTGGCTGTCAGTATTTTAGAGTAGCGGTGGTTATCCCTGTGTATGTAGCGATTGGAGCTTATACACATCAAATGGTAGTTGCACTTTATACGCTTGGGTAACTGCTGCCGCGGCATTTAAGGTGGTCACATTAAATACTTTATGCTGTAAGGCTGAGCGGCGAATCGAGAACGAGTCTTCATGCGCTTGTTTGCCTTCAGTGGTATTGACCACAATCGCAATCTCACCGTTTTTGATGGCATCGACGATATGTGGGCGACCCTCGGTGACTTTGTTGATGCGCTCACAGGGGATACCTGCTTCGATCAAGATTTTTTGTGTACCTGAGGTTGCCACGAGTTTAAAGCCATAGTCGGCAAACTGTTTTGCCACTGGTACCAGATTGGCTTTGTCGCTTTCACGCACCGATAAGAACACTTTTTTAACTTCATGTTCCACTGGCAAACCGGGCAATCTATCATTACTGCCGATGATGGCTTTGTAGTAAGCCTCACCAAAGGTCTGACCCACGCCCATGACTTCACCCGTCGATTTCATCTCAGGGCTTAAGATGGGGTCAACGCCTGGGAATTTGGCAAAAGGGAAGACCGCTTCTTTGACCGCAAAAAAGGTTGGAATCACCTCAGTGGTAAAGTTTTGTTCCACAAGCGTTGTGCCCGCCATACAACGCGCGGCGACTTGCGCCAGTGAAGTGCCGATGCATTTTGATACGAAAGGCACCGTACGTGAGGCACGCGGATTGACTTCAAGAATATAAACCACACCATCTTTGACCGCGTATTGGACGTTCATCAAGCCCACCACACCCAGCTCTTTTGCCATCGCCACGGTTTGTTCGCGCATCACATCGCAAATCTCTTGGCTAAGTGAATACGGAGGGATTGAACACGCTGAATCGCCTGAATGTACGCCCGCTTGTTCGATGTGCTGCATGATACCGCCAATCACCACATTGGTGCCGTCAGAGATACAATCCACATCCACTTCAATCGCATCATCTAAGAAACGGTCCAGTAATACAGGGGCTTCATTAGACGCTTGTACGGCTTCACGCAAATAACGACGCAGTTCGTTTTCGTTATAAACGATTTCCATGGCGCGACCGCCCAACACGTAAGAGGGACGGACAACTAGGGGATAGCCCACTTGCGTCGCTTTGACGATACCGTCTTCAGTACTGGTCGCCAAGGCATTGGGCGGCTGAGTAAAGCCTAATTGCTGAATCATGTGTTGGAAACGTTCACGGTCTTCTGCACGGTCAATCGCATCTGGGCTGGTACCGATGATATGCACACCTGCAGCTTCCAGTGCGCGCGCTAATTTTAATGGCGTTTGTCCACCGTACTGCACAATGACGCCTTCGGGTTTTTCGATGCGCACGATTTCAAGCACATCTTCTAACGTAATAGGCTCAAAGTATAGACGGTCAGAGGTGTCATAGTCAGTTGAAACCGTTTCAGGGTTACAGTTGACCATGATGGTCTCATAACCATCTTCACGCATTGCCAAGGCGGCGTGCACACAGCAATAGTCAAATTCAATACCTTGACCAATGCGGTTGGGACCACCACCGATAACCATGATTTTTTTGTTGTTGGTTGGATTGGCTTCACATTCTTCATCATAGCTTGAATACATGTAAGCGGTTGAAGTCGAAAACTCCGCGGCACAGGTATCCACACGTTTGTACACAGGATACACGCCCAAATCCCAACGTTTTTTACGCAGTTGTTTTTGTGAAATACCTAGTAGTGTTGCCAAGCGTAAATCTGATAACCCTTTACGTTTGAATTGACGCAAGTTGTCGCTGTTTAAACCGCCAAAGCCAGTTTCTTTGACCAATTTTTCCGTTTTGACGATGTCTTCAATTTGCACTAAAAACCAAGGGTCAATACGAGTAAACTCAAACACCTCATCCACGCTCATGCCAAAACGGAAGGCATCAGCAATGTAGAAAATACGGTCAGGTGTAGGGGTTTTTAACTTAACTTTTAAGGTACTGCGAATGGTATCGTCGTCTTGATTGAAATCAAGATACTCATCAAAACCATTCACCCCAATCTCAAGACCGCGTAACGCTTTTTGCATCGACTCTTGGAAGTTACGACCAATCGCCATCACTTCACCCACCGATTTCATTTGGGTAGATAAGGTGCTATCAGCTTGGGGAAATTTTTCAAAGTTAAAGCGCGGTACTTTAGTCACCACATAGTCAATGGCGGGCTCAAAGCTGGCTGGGGTCAAGCCGCCGGTAATATCATTGCTGAGTTCATCGAGGGTGTAACCGACGGCAAGTTTTGCCGCGATTTTGGCAATTGGGAAACCCGTGGCTTTAGATGCCAAGGCGGATGAACGGCTGACACGTGGGTTCATCTCGATGACCACCATGCGACCTGTTTTTGGGTCAATACCAAATTGTACGTTTGAACCACCGGTTTCCACGCCAATTTCACGCAGCACCGCCAATGACGCATTACGCATAATCTGGTATTCTTTATCCGTCAAAGTCTGAGCAGGTGCCACAGTGATAGAGTCGCCTGTATGCACACCCATAGGGTCAAAGTTTTCAATCGAACAGACGATGATACAGTTGTCTTTTTTGTCACGGACAACTTCCATCTCGTACTCTTTCCAACCGATTAGGCTTTCGTCAATCAATAGTTGGTGAGTGGGTGATAAGTCAAAACCACGCTCACAAATCTCGACAAATTCGTCACGGTTGTAAGCGATACCGCCACCCGAACCCCCCATGGTAAACGATGGGCGAATGATGCAGGGAAAGCCGACTTTGGATTGAATGGCGAAGGCTTGTTCCATGGTTTCAGCCACTTCGGCGCGCGGGCACTCTAAGCCGATTTTTTTCATCGCTTTATCAAATAAGTTGCGGTCTTCGGCTTTTTCGATGGCGTCTTTGGTCGCACCAATCAGCTCACAGCCATATTTTTCCAGTACGCCATGCTTGTCCAAGTCTAACGCACAGTTGAGCGCGGTTTGTCCGCCCATGGTTGGCAAGATGGCATCGGGGCGTTCTTTATCAATGATACGCTCTACCGTTTGCCAGGTGATAGGCTCGATGTAGGTGGCATCTGCCATGACAGGGTCAGTCATGATGGTGGCTGGATTTGAGTTAACCAGAATGACGCGGTAGCCTTCTTCACGTAAGGCTTTACAGGCTTGTGCGCCTGAATAGTCAAATTCACAGGCTTGTCCGATGACGATAGGACCTGCGCCAATGATAAGAATGGATTTGATGTCGGTACGTTTTGGCATTGCTTTACACCCTTTTTAACTGCATTACTAAATTATTTAACTATTAAATCCGCTATATAAGAATTTCTAAAAATCTACTAATTTCAAAAAAAGTGTGATTAACGCACTCCTTTGTTGTAAAAATTATTTTTTTCATTCAATTAACGATTAATAAAAGCTTCTTTTAACTCTTCTGGTGTAGGTGGGTATAAATCGTACCAATCAAATTTATAAACAGTTTCTCTTAAACTATTTAAATCTTCATCAACAGGTATTTCTTCACCTGGTAAACCAGTTTTTTCATTAACAACAAGTGTCGTTAAAGGTGGTAATTCATTTTCATTACAGTACGCAGCTATATGGCCTAAGATTTGTGCTAAAACTCCGGCAGCAGTTTTGCCATACATAAGAACAGATAAAGATTTATAAGTTTGAGTCTGACGATTCATAGCACTAGTAATCAATATTTGCCATGCCTGTAAAGCTCTAGTTGGTTGATTTGAACTTGGATTAAAGTAATTAACCATTTTAAAACCCTTTATGAAGTTAAACTAGGCGTGAACAACTTACACCGTTTCAAATTAATCTTTCTCTTTCGCCATCATCTGAGCAAATTTGTCAAACAATGGCGCACAGTCATGGGGTCCTGGGCTTGCCTCTGGATGTCCTTGAAAACTAAACGCAGGCTTATCGGTCAGCTCGATGCCTTGATTTGAGCCATCAAATAACGAACGATGCGTCACTTTCACATTGCTAGGAAGCGTACTTTCATCCACCGCAAAACCATGGTTTTGTGAGGTAATCATCACCGTACCTTGCTCGATATCTTGCACAGGGTGGTTGGCACCATGGTGACCAAATTTCATTTTCAAGGTTCGCGCGCCGCTAGCGAGTGCCAATAGCTGATGACCTAGACAAATACCAAACAGCGGAATATCAGTTTCGGTGATGATGTGTTTGATGGCATCAATGGCGTAAGTACAAGGTTCAGGGTCGCCAGGACCATTGGACAAGAAAATACCGTCTGGGTTGTGTTTGAGTACTTCATTGATAGGCGTTTGGGCTGGCACAACGGTGACATGACAGCCGCGGTCAACGAGCATACGCAAGATGTTGGTTTTGACGCCAAAGTCATACGCCACGATGTTAAATTTTTGCTCGATGTCAGTGCCTAATTCTTTAAAGCGACCACAAGTTGGGCTCACTTCTGGACTCACCAATTGCCATGAGCCTTGCGTCCAAGTAAAACCCGCTTGGTCACAGCAGACTTTCGCCAAATCCATGCCTTTGATACCGGCAAAGCTTTTGGCAAGTTCGATTGCTTTGGCTTCATCGAGCTGACCGTCGCTATCGGCAGTCATGATACAACCGTTTTGTGCGCCTTTTTCACGTAGTAGGCGAGTGAGTTTACGGGTGTCGATATCAGCGATGGCAACGGTGTTATGGTTAATCAGATACTCGTTTAGTGATTGGTTTGAACGAAAGTTACTGGTCGCCATGGTCAAATCACGGATAATCAGTCCGTTTGCCCACACTTTATGAATACGACCTGACTCTGTGTCTTCATCGTTGGTGCCAGTGTTACCGATATGCGGGTAAGTTAAGGTGACGATTTGCTGAGCGTAGCTTGGGTCGGTTAAGATTTCTTGGTAACCTGTCATCGCTGTATTAAACACGACTTCACCAACGGTGTGTCCGCTAGCACCGATGCTGCGACCATAAAAAACCGTACCATCTGCCAATGCCAAAATTGCTTTTGCGTAATTCGTGTTCACCTAGTGCCTCCGCTCATATCCTGTGTTCTACCTATGTGTGCGACGGTATACGATGCCCAGTCAATGCACATACCGTAAAAAGTATCGCCCAAAAAAAAGCGAGAAGACATTGATTTTAAAGAAAATAGCTAACTGGTTTTAATGCGTTACCAGTCTGTGCCATTAACTTTATCATGCCAACTCGCTAAGGTTTGATTTTGCCTATTTTAACAGAACCCCACAAAAAAAGGTAGCCAAAATTTTTGTCGAAATACAGTCTAAAAAATACGTAAACTTGGTTGAAACAAACCGGCCACAAACCAAATCGTTTCAATAATCCAAATGATCAGTACATACAAGCGGATTTGCTCGGCGGTCCAATCTAGCGAAAACCAGCCAATTAGCCACCACGATTGCCAACCTTCTAGCCATTTTGCGCCATTTCCCAGCAGCACCCAACCATAAAATATACTGCTAAGTAAAAACAGCAACAACCACTGCAGTACTGGCATTTTGCTTATTCCTTCAACATTTGCTTTATGGATTTTACCCAATTGCCGCCACAAAGCGCGTAAGGATTTGTGCTAAACTGGTAAAAAATTCTGATAAGGTGCGCTTTAACCGCCCTTTAAAAAAGAGAACAAGCATGAATATTCTTACCTCCCAAACTGTGGTGATTATCGGCGGCGGCAATGTCGGTTTATCCTTTGCTTTACTGCTTGCCGACAAAGGCATCTCAAGTACGTTACTAGAAAAAGCCAACTATCCGACCATCAGCCCTGATGATGACTTAGACCGCGCGCAATTTGACAGCCGTAACATTGCGCTGTCACGCCGTACGGTGCAAATTTATCGTGGTATCACCTTTAATGGCAAAGCGCTATGGGATGATTTACAAAGCCATGCCTGCCGAATCGATGAAGTTAGTATCAGTGAAGAAGGTAGTTTTGGTAAAGCCACCCTCAACAAAGAAGCCGAAGGGGTGGAAAGTTTTGGACAAGTGATGGAAAACGCGTGGCTTGGCAAAAAATTACTGCTCGCCGTGCAAAACAATCCGCTGATAACCTTGCTAGACGGTGCCACTTTGACTGATATACAACAGACGGCAACCAATGTCACTATTCGCTTTGACCAAGACCACCAAGCTCGCCAAACCTTAACAGCTGATTTATTGGTCGCGTGCGATGGTCAGCACTCGCCAAGCCGTCAACTACTGGGCATTGGCGCAACTGCACATGATTATCACCAAGTCGGTGTCGTGGGCGTGGTGATGACGGACAAACCGCACCATCATCAAGCGATTGAACGCTTTAATAAAATGGGTGCAGTTGCCGTGTTGCCTTTGGTTGATGCGTTTGATATCGGTCAAGAGGATGGACTACAAGCCCAGCAAGGCTACCGCCGCTCTGTGGTGTGGGTGTGCCCAAAAGGCGAAGAACAGCGCTATTTGGATGACGACCAATACTTTCTTGACACCATTCAACAAGCCTTTGGCAGTCTAGCAGGCAGGTTTGTCAAAGCGGGTAAACGCGGCGCGTATCCACTGGTGAAAATATTGGCAGATAGCCAAGTCAAAGGACGCTGCGTCATCATGGGCAATGCCGCCCACACCTTGCACCCTGTAGCAGGACAAGGCTTTAACCTATGTATGCGCGATGCTGATACGCTTGCCAAGATGCTGGCACAGCAAGTGATGCGCGGCGAAGATATTGGCGATAGTAGTATGCTACAAACTTATGCCAAACGCCGTAAAGCCGACCAAAAACGGGTAGAAATTTTCTGCGATACGGTGGTGTATGGTTTTATGCACCAAAATCCTTTGCTCAAAATTGCGCGTAATGTCGGACTTATTGCCTTTGATAAACTGCCATTTGTGAAGCCAGCTGTGGCTACCTTTGCGATGGGGCTGAAATCATGAAAAACACTACATTAATCATCGGCGGTGGTGTTGTTGGCGCGACATTGGCGTTAAAGCTTGCCCAAGCGCGCCATCCTGTCACCTTAATCGATGCTCGCCCAAAACTTTTAGCAGCCGATTGGCGCGACAAACTCACCCAGCGTGATGCTCGTGTCTATGCCCTAAGCGTTGCCAGTATCAACCTACTCAAAGAGGTCGGTGCATGGCAGCGTATCGAACAAAGCAAACGCAAAGCCGACTATACCCAAATGCAGGTATGGCAAACCAATGGCGTGGGAGAGCTAAATTTTGGTGATGCTCAAACACCGCAATTATTGGGTAGTATGGTTGAGCCCTTCATCATCGAAAAAGCGCTGTATGACGGTTTTGACGATGAGCGTCTTGTCCATCAGGGTCAATCCTATTTACGCCATATTGCAGGGCATAAGGTCACTGATATTGCGTGGCAAGGTGAAGATTTGGGGTATCAAGTTAGCTTAGATAATGGCACCACGCATCAAGGTAAGCTATTAATCGGTGCTGACGGGCGCGGCTCTATGGTACGCCAATCGGCAGGGATTGGGTTAGATACTTTGGACTACCAGCAAACGGCAATCTGCTGCGCCATCAAAACCGAGCAGCCACACAAGGCGACAGCCAGACAAGTGTTTTTACCGACAGGGCCTTTGGCACTCTTACCGCTGGCAGATGTGACGGCTGAGGATCAGGCAAATCCGCAACATTGGCAATCGGTGGTATGGACATTGCCGACCAATGCTGCCCTCGATTTACTCACACTCACGCCAAAAGAGCTTGCCAAAGAACTCGCCTTTGCCAGTGGCTATGCTTTGGGGGATATCACTGAGATTGAATCAATCGCCAGCTTCCCACTGGGTGCCCAACATGCCAAAAATTATGTCAAAGCCAACTTGGCGTTGGTTGGCGATGCCGCGCATGGGGTGCATCCTTTGGCGGGACAAGGTTTAAACTTGGGTATGCTCGATATCATTGCCTTGAGCGATATTTTGCAACAAGATTACCAGCGTTCAGGCAACAAGCTATGGGCAAGTTTCGCCACCTTACAGCGGTATGAGCGTCAACGCTATGCAAATAACGCGATGATGATGCACAGTTTTTCTGGGATCAATTGGATTTTTGGTACACAGCTGCGTCCGATTCAGCAGCTACGCAGTGAAGGCGTAAGTGTGGTTAGCAAAATCACACCCTTGATGAAATTTTTTACCCAAAAAGCCAGTGGTATCTAAAAATTTTTAACAGCAAAAAAAATCCTCGATAACGTTATCGAGGATTTTTAACGATGAATCAACCGTGAAAGGTGATTTATTTCGCTGGGCTTGCAACCGTCGTAACAGTTGTGGTACCGGTTGCAGAAATTGCATTGTCGTCAATAATATAGGCATCGACACGGCGACCTTCTTGGTCTTTACCCGCCGCACCTGTTGTGTCTTGTGGTTTGATCAATTCAAGTTGTAATTGTGGCACACCATTAGCTATTAAGAATAATCTAACCGCTTGGGCACGCTCTTTTGCTAACTTCTCATTGGCAGCAGCATTACCTGTGCTATCAGTATAACCACTGATACCGATTTTTTTGCCTTGTTTAGCGGCTTCAAGGATATCATTGGCTTTTTCTTTGGCATTACCAGCAACTTGTGCTTCACCCGTAGCAAAGTAGAAGCTTAGGCGACCATTTTCAAATACCACTGAAGGCTCAGTGCTAGAGATGGTTGTTGCCGTTGTTTCAGTGGTGCCAGATGCCATTGGCATGCTTGCTACCGCCATGTCAGTAGTTGATGCTACAGGCATTGCCATGCTATTTGTGGCACTTGCCGCAGAGACTTCAGTTGTGGTAGTGGTTGTCGTTGTTGAAGCAGTGGTAGAAGCCACAACTGGCGTCGCGACTGGCTCAGTTTTGTTACATGATTTTAACAATGCCCAAGCGAGTGCGCCTAAAATCAACAAACCAATGATTGGCAGTAACATTTTCATCAAGCCGCCTTCATCGCGTTTAGGCGTAGCAACCAGATGCTCCTCTGTACGAGTGGTCGTTTGGACAGTAGGCGTGGTGGCTGCATGCACAGGCGACAAATTCAACATGGTTAAAATGCCCGCTGGGATAAATGCATATGCCCAAGCAGGAATCACAGAAGCCACAGACGCAATATTGTTTGATAAGAAAGTATTGAGTGGTGTCGTACCCGCAAGTGAGCGTAGTTCACGCAGTACTAGCGGCGCGGCACGGCTTACTAAAGAACTAGTTTCTTGCTCTGGTACACTGTAATGACGTGAAAGCTGTTGCACTAGCTCTGTGCGGTGGGTGGTATCTGGTAGTACACGGTCAAAAAAGCTGTGGTCATCATCAGCGATGGTTGCATTAGCAAAGCTGCTAGAGACGTTACTGTCAGCAAGACGGGCAACCAAGATAGCGTATAATTTTTCTAATAAAGATGAGCGGTTTTCGTCAGTTGCATTATTTAAAACAACGGGTGTTACTGTACGGGTCAAATGTTCAATGATATTCATAATTCAAGCCTCAAGAAAATGAAGGGTTATCAACCACCATAAAACCAATGTATTATTTTTATATCCATCACACTAGCCAATAATTCTATTATATATTTTCAAAAATTATTATTTATGGTTGTTGGGTTTGTTATTGCATTGCTATTTAGTTTATGCTTAACAATACCGAGAAAAACTGCCGCAACTCAACAGATTTTGTTAAGTCTTTTGCAGTATTACTCAAATATAACTAGTAAATTAAAGCAAAATCGGCTCGCCTTCAGTTATGTTAAGGTAACTATTGCGTAAATATTGTGTTAAAAATTCAAATCGTCCCCATTTTGGGTAAAGTTGGGTAAAGGTGTGTTGCTAAAATTTGAAGGGTTTGTCATTAGTTTCATGCTACAAGTTGAAAGTAATACTACAAGGTAGCTTTAGGTATCACCTATATCAATAAATTCACATTTGGCTTATTGAGATAATCCGCTATCTTTATCATAATCCTACTTATCATTATTTGTTGCTATTTTGAGGTGCTATGTCAATTTTTTCTAACCATACTTTATTTATCATTATCATTACGGTGGTCGTCAGTTTATTAGCTTGGCAATCACCCCAACTGATGCAAAGGTTAATTTTTTATCCGCCTGCGGTGCAGCGAGGACAAGTCGATCGCTTTGTCACCCATGGTTTTATCCATGCCGATGGCATGCACTTGTTTTTTAATATGTTTACTTTGTATTCGTTTGGACAAGCGGTACAGGGTTTTTTCATGTCCAAACTCGGCAGTCTAGGGTTTGTGCTGTTTTATCTTGCCGCTTTGGTGGTGGCGATTATGCCAACCTATCTAAAACAAAAGAACAATCCTCGCTATAGCAGCCTAGGGGCATCGGGGGCTGTTTCAGCAGTAATTTTTAGCTATATTTTGATGAATCCTTGGTCGACATTGTTGCTGTTTGTGATTCCTGTACCTGCGATTGTGTTTGCGGTGGCGTATGTGGCGTATAGTGTGTGGGCGGATGGGCAAGGTCGCGGCAGTATCAATCATTCGGCACATTTGGTGGGTGGTGTTTTTGGTATGTTAACCACGATTGCCATTGAGCCCGGTATTGTGGCGCATTTTTTCAACCAATTAATGCACCCGAGATTTTTAGGCTTTGGTGGCTAACATTGAATGGCTAAAAATAGGGGCTAAAAATTGCGTGGCAGGTTGCCCAGTCACAGGTTGGCTAGTTACAGGTTGCCCAGTTAACAGTCGCTTGGCTAGTTAACGGTAAAGTCGTAAAAAGCAGTAAAAGGTAAAAAACATGATTTATGATGTGATTGGGGATGTACATGGTCAGGCAGATAAACTCATTGGGTTACTGACGCAGTTGGGCTATCAACATGATGGTCAGTGTTTTCAAGCGCCCGCTAATCACCAAGCGATTTTTATCGGCGACTTGATTGATCGGGGTAGTCAACAGCTGCAAACCTTATCTATCGTATTTGCGATGATTGACCACGGGCAAGCGCTCGCGGTCATGGGTAATCACGAGTATAATGCGTTAGCTTACGCCACACCCGATGCCCGCGATGCTATCCAATATTTACGACAACATAATGATAAAAACACCTCGCAGCATCAAGCGTTCCTTGATGAAGTAGGGTTTGGCAGTGAGTTACACCAGTTTTGGCTCAAGCGGTTTTATGAATTACCCCTGTGGCTAGCGTTGGATGATGCGTGTTTTGTGCATGCTTGTTGGGACAGTGACGCGATGGCGGTTTTAAAACCGCTGTTAACAAACGACAATCGCTTGACGCCCGTTGCGCTGCAAAAAACCAGTGAGGAAGGTACGCCACCTTTTGAGGCACTAGAAAGAGTGCTAAAAGGTGTGGAAGCACCACTACCTGAAGGCATTCATCTGGTCGATAAAGAAGGTCATCAACGTAAAAATGTACGGGTACAGTGGTGGCAGCCAAGTTTGTCGTTTCAGCCCATTCACCAGATTGCGCGCGCCAGTCAAGAAGATTTGATTCATATCCCTAAAAACACGCTAAGCGCTGAGATTTTGTTTGGGCTTGACCATGACAAACCTATTTTTGTCGGGCATTATTGGCTCAATGGTACGCCTGAACTACTTAGTCATCAAGTGGTCTGTGTGGATTATTCTGCTGCCAAAGATGGGTTTTTGACGGCTTACCAATTTGACACCGATCATCCGGCTTTGACCTCAGCGAATTTTATTCAATATCAGCATTAACCCAAGGCTAAACGGGTGTAACATAAATTAAAATATTTGTTTAAAGCTTACGGCTAAAAATGATAGCCAGTGAGCAAACGATTAAGATGAGTTGGGTATGATTCGACGTCCGATTGAGCCGCTAAAGATGCTGTTTGTGATGCAAGGCTCGTACTTTAAACGGCTGATTGTGCCACAAGTTTTGTTGTTTATTTTCTCCTCTCTTATTTATTTTTATCAAACCCATATCGCCACCAAGCCTGTACCGCTCAATCCTTCGGTGTTTGCGATACTCGGTATTTCACTGGCGATTTTCCACGGGTTTTGTAATAACGCAGCGTATGACAGGTTTTGGGAAGGGCGCAAGCTGTGGGGCACGCTGGTTTGGCTAAGTCGCAATATCGCCCGCCAAGTACTGACACTGCCCAATGTCAGTATGGCGGAAAAACAAGCCTTTATCCGTCATCAAATCGCTTTTGTGCACAGTCTGCGCCAACAGCTGCGGGGTGAGGATAATACAGCAAACCTGCAGCGGCTATTAACGGTTGAAGAACAGCAAGCCGTGGTTGGGCAAGACTTTATTGCGTTACGCTTGACCCAAATTATGGGGCAGATGCTCGCCAACTGGCAAGCCGAGCAAAAAATCGATGTTTGGCAGTGGCAAAGCTTGGATAACACCTTGGGTGAGATTGCCCATGTCCAAGCGGGCTGTGAACGCATTAATAACACACCGATTCCCTATGCTTATTTTGTGCTGCTGCATCGCACTGTGTATCTGTATTGCTTTATGCTGCCGTTTGGACTGGGCAATACCATTGGCTGGGTGACGCCATTTGTAGTCAGTTTTGTTGGCTACACTTTTATGGCACTCAATGAAATCGTCGATGAAATCAGCGAGCCGTTTGGTACAGGGGAAAACGAATTACCTTTGGGGATGATGTGCGATACGATTGAGACGCAGCTAGCCATGCTCAGTCATCAACAATTTGCCCCTGAGCAAAAGCCGCGAGTACCCGCCAATGTGGTGATATAGTTGCCTTATAGATTTTGATTTTCAAGGGTAAAAAATCATGCTATATTAAGTTTTAACCGTGCATTTCATGCACGTTTTTTTATTTTTAGTCCGTCAATTTTTTGGCAAAAGGAATTTTCCATGTCAGCAAGTCAGCCAAACGCCCAGACACACCAGCTACCACCTCCCATCCCATCGCCACAAGGTCAAGCCAAAGTCGGTATCATCATGGGTAGTCAATCTGACTGGGAAACCATGCAAAACGCCGCGCAAGTGTTAGCAGATTTTGGGGTGCCCTTTGAGTGTGAAGTGGTATCGGCACATCGCACCCCCGATAGATTGTTTGACTATGCCAAAACTGCCAAAGCTCGCGGACTGTCTGTGATTATCGCAGGGGCAGGCGGCGCGGCGCATCTGCCCGGGATGTGTGCGTCTCAGACGGATTTGCCTGTGCTTGGTGTGCCTGTCAAGTCCTCCATCTTAAGCGGTTGGGATAGTTTGCTATCCATCGTGCAAATGCCCAAAGGGGTGGCGGTGGGTACGCTTGCCATCGGGGCAGCGGGTGCGGCAAATGCAGGGCTATTGGCAGCGCAAATTTTGGCGATTGGTGATAGCACGCTTGCGCAAAAAATCAGCGAGTTTCGCGCCCAACAAACCCAAACAATTTTGGATAATCCGATACCTGGGGTGATGTGATAATGAGCGATGAAAACCGCATTTGCTAAGCTGTTACAAGTCTATGAAATTGATCATCAAACTATTGCTGATTGCTGGCAAAACATAGTCACTCACTACCAGCAGCCTCACCGCCATTATCACACGCTTCACCATATTGAGGCGTTATTAGAACAGTTTGACGGGATAAAAGATCAGCTAAAGCAACCTGAAAGCGTGCTATTGGCGATTTTTTACCATGATGTCATCTATCAAACCCAAGACAAACCAGCGATGAGCAACGAACGCCAAAGTGCGGCGTATTTTATCGCCGAATTGGGCGGTTTTTTGCCAATAGACTTGCAAAATCGGGTTGTTGAATTGATTATCGCCACCGAAAAACACGAACTTGCCGACACCAACGACAGCGATATGGCGTATTTTTTGGATATGGATTTGCGTATTTTGGGGCAGACTGACTTGGTTTATCAAGCCTATTGCCAACAAATTCGCCTTGAATATCAACACGTTGCCAAGGTTTTGTACAATTTTTCTCGTAAAGAAGCCTTAAAAAGGTTTTTGGATAGAAAGCGGCTGTATTTTACCCAACAATTTTCTACACAGTATGAGCAGCAAGCAAGGCAGAATATTAAGAGCGAAATCAAGACATTAACGTTATTTTAATTTTTACCATTTTGAAGCAAGGCTTAATCAGTTGGGTTAAGCCTTTTTTTATCACCAAACATTTATAAAACTGCCTAGTTACGGTAAAATCCGTTAATTACCTTTTTGACATTCCTTTCTTTTTTATTGTAAAAGTTGACCATCTATGAGCACGCAACATCAAATCGCCCAAGCCTTAACGTCTTTAGAAAACGCTTACAACCCAAGCGACGTCGAAAACGGCATGTACCAAATGTGGGAAGACAAAGGCTACTTTCAGCCAAGCTATGATAAACAACAATCGTTTTCTATTGCCCTGCCACCGCCGAATGTCACAGGCTCACTGCACATGGGTCACGGCTTTAACAATGCCATCATGGACACGCTCACCCGCTATCACCGAATGTTGGGCGAAAATACTCTATGGCAGCCAGGTACCGACCACGCAGGGATTGCTACGCAAATGGTCGTTGAGCGTCAATTGAACGCCCAAGGCATCAAGCGCCATGATTTGGGTCGTGAAAAATTCCTTGAAAAGATTTGGGAGTGGAAAGCCGAGAGCGGTGGCAACATCACCCGCCAAATCCGCCGTCTAGGTAGCTCGGTGGACTGGAGCCGTGAGCGTTTTACCATGGATGATGGCTTGTCCAATGCCGTCAAAGAAGTGTTCGTGCGTCTGTACCAAGATGGACTGATTTATCGCGGTAAACGTCTAGTCAACTGGGATACTAAGCTGCAAACTGCGTTATCCGACCTTGAAGTAGAAAACCATGACGAAAAAGGCTCACTGTGGCATTTTCGCTATTATTTGACCGACAAAAATGCCAAAACCCAAGACGGTAAAAATTACCTTGTCGTTGCCACCACCCGCCCCGAAACCTTGCTCGGTGATACTGCCGTTGCCGTGAACCCCGAAGACGCACGCTACCAGCATCTTATCGGACAAACCGTGACGCTACCGATTACCGGTCGCATTGTGCCGATTGTGGGCGATGACAAAGCGGTGGACATGGAATTTGGCACAGGCTGTGTCAAAATCACCCCTGCCCATGACTTTAATGACTATGAAACAGGCAAGCGCCACAATTTGCCGATGATTAATATCTTTGATAGTTCAGCGCATATCTTGCCAGAAATGCAGATTTTTACGGATTTACAAACCAAAGAGCCACAGCTTGAGACCACGCCTAGCGAGTATGCAGGACTTGAGCGGTTTGCTGCGCGTAAAAAAATGGTTGAGCAAAGCGAGGCTGAAGGCTGGCTTGAAGAAATCAAACCGCATGATTTAAAAGTGCCCAAAGGCGACCGCAGTAACACCATCGTTGAGCCGTGGCTCACTGACCAATGGTATGTATCCATCGAAAAACTGGCAAAACCTGCCATCGAGGCAGTGGAAGACGGGCGCACCGAGTTTGTCCCTGCCCAGTACAAAAATATGTATATGGCGTGGATGCGCGATATCCAAGACTGGTGTATCAGCCGTCAGCTTTGGTGGGGACACCGTATTCCTGCGTGGTACGATGACGAGGGCAATATCTATGTCGGGCGTGATGAAGCGGAAGTCCGCCAAAAATACCACCTTGCTGACAGCCTAGCGCTGCGCCAAGATAGTGACGTATTAGACACTTGGTTTAGCTCGGCATTGTGGACGTTTAGCACGTTGGATTGGCAAGGCGAAACCAGTTTTGATGACTATAGCCAAGCGCTCAAAACCTTCCACCCAACCAGCGTATTGGTCACAGGTTTTGACATCATTTTCTTCTGGGTCGCCCGTATGATGATGATGACCCTGTACTTCATCAAAGACAAAGACGGCAACCCGCAAGTGCCGTTTAAGACGGTGTATGTGCATGGCTTGGT
The DNA here is from genome assembly GCA_016888885.1 of Faucicola osloensis. Lineage (GTDB taxonomy): Bacteria > Pseudomonadota > Gammaproteobacteria > Pseudomonadales > Moraxellaceae > Faucicola. Next base: position 1,282,735 of record CP069437.1, on the reverse strand, counting down.
GCGTGATGGACAAGGGCAAAAAATGTCCAAATCCAAAGGCAACGTACTTGACCCGATTGACCTGATTGACGGCATTGATTTAGAAACCCTAGTCGCCAAACGCACCACAGGTCTTATGAACCCCAAAGACGCGCAAAAAATCGAAAAAGCCACGCGCAAAGAATTTGCCGATGGCATCCCTGCGTTTGGCACGGACGCGCTGCGCTTTACTTTTACCTCCTTGGCAAGTACGGGACGTGACATCAATTTTGACCTCAAGCGCATTGAAGGCAATCGCAATTTTTGTAACAAGATTTGGAACGCCACCCGTTTTGTGCTGATGAATTGTGTCGATAAGGAAGGAAACGCCCTCAACATCGACAAAACCGCCAATACCGCACTGTGGGAATTGCCAGAGCAATGGATTATAAGCCGTCTAAACTCCACGGTGAAAGCTATCCATGAGCACATGAGCCAGTACCGTTTTGACTTGGTGAGCCAAGATATCTATGAGTTTATCTGGAATGAATACTGCGACTGGTATGTCGAGCTTGCCAAATCGAGCCTAAACGATGAGTCGGTGAGTGCCGAGCGTAAAGCCCAAATCCGCTATGTGCTGCTCAACTGCCTTGAAGTCGCCATGCGCTTTAGTCACCCGATTATGCCGTATATCACCGAGAGTATTTGGCAGACCATTGCCCCTATCATCGATAAAAAAGCGACTGACAGTATCATGACGGCTGCTTTCCCAATAGCGGATGACAGCCTAATCAGCCTACAGACTGAGCATGACATGACGTGGCTACAAGCGCTGATTGGGGCGATTCGTAACATCCGCGGTGAGATGAAGCTTGGCAATGCGGTGCGTCTGCCTGTGCTACTTGATAACATCAGCGATGAGGAAACCGCGCGCCTAAGCCGTATTGAAAATCAGTTTAAATCGCTTGCCAAAGTCGATACGCTGACTATTGTGAATGCGGGTGACGGCTCTGATAAAGCGTTACCGTTGTCGTCATCGAGTATGGTCGGGCAGTTAAAAGTGCTAGTACCGATGAAAGGCTTGATTGACCCAACGGCGGAGCTTAATCGCCTTGCCAAAGCGCAAGAAAAACTTACCAAACAAGCGGAAAGCCTGCGTAGTAAGCTGTCGAATGAAAGCTTTGTGAGTAAAGCCCCTGCCAATGTGGTGGAAAGCGAGAAAGCGAAACTTGCGGAGATGGATACGCAATTGGCGGAAATGCATAAGCAAATAGAGCAGTTAAAGGTGATTTAATTCTCATAAACTGAAAATAAAGAAAGAGTTGTTTTATCAACTCTTTCTTTATAAATAATGCATCATTCTATGTCTTGTATCATAAAAAAATTAATATAACCTATATGAATCAGTGAAAAAATGATTAATCAGTGAAAAAATGATTCAAAACTCAACTAAGTAAATGAAGGGGGATTCATGAAAATTGAAGAATTTCTAAGAGCGTATGAAAATCATCCCGTATTATTTGTTGGAACTGGAATCAGTTTAAGGTATTTAAGGAATTCTTACACTTGGGATGGATTACTGAAAAAAATATCTGCTGATTTATATTCTAATAGAGACCTTTGCACAAACCAGCGACCATCTCTCGACACCAATTTCAAACTCAACTAAAAACTGGAATTGGTGTTAAAGAAGCGAAAAAAGTCACCGAATTGGCATAAAAGTCTCCCAAATTGCAGTCAATTAACGTCTATTGGCTAGTTTTACCAACCAACAGACACAATAACCCTAAGGCAGTCCGTATTTTCGTTTCAAGCTTAGGGCGGTTTTTAAATTATGCACAATGCTAGCAAGCAAGGTACTGGTATGAAATTGCATTAAGCCAAGATGACGAGCCTTGCTCATCCCATAATGCAATTTAAAATGACCGAATACCCGTTCTACCGTATTTCTGGTTTGGCTCTTTTGGGTATTGGTACGTTTTTGTTGTTCGGTAAGTGGTGTATTGCGCCATGCTCTATCATGAATATGATTTTTTATCGGTGGTTCATGCTCGGCAAGGTAGTCATCATGGGCTTGGCTTTTATACGCACTGTCAGCATACACAGCTGATTCATCATCTGTTAACAGCGTGGTAAAACATTGGGAATCATGGACATTGGCAGGGGTAGTTTCAACCTTTTTGACAAAGCTGTCTTCATCACAGTTGAGATGAATTTTAAAGCCGTAGGTGGTTTTTACTTTACCTGTACTGTCTTTTTTACTGACATAGGCGGCTTCGTTATCTTGGGTATTGTCGGTGTGTTTGCCTTTCTTAGGTCGTTTGTTTTTAGCTTCAACGATACTGGCATCGATGATGCTGACACTGCCCGCTTTGATAAAAATGTTTTGTTGGGCTAGTTGCTCATTGATTTGGTTGAACAATGGTTCAATCAGTCTAAGCTCACCTAGGTGTTTGTGGTATCGCCAAATGGTGCTATGGTCGGGTACATCATCCGTTAATGATAGGCCAACAAAGCGACGAAATAGTAAGTCTCGTGCCAGTTGTTTTTCCATGGCTGGATCCGATAGGTTATAGAGTTTTTGTAAGAGTAATACTTTAAACATGATGACAGGGTGAAAGGCAGATTCCCCACGCTCACTGCTATGAACGTGGCGTAAGGTTTGCTCGATAGTTTGCCAGTCAATTAGGTTGTGTAGTTCATCTAATTCTTCGATGGCTTTGTGAGCGTTAATGAGACTGTCTGCTAGGGAGAGTTGCCCTGTTTGTTTCCATGCCATAGTCGTGTCTTTTGCTAGGTGATTGATTTTATTGTATTATACCAATTTAATGGACTTTTGTGTGTTTATTCGTGCAAAGGTTTCTAATAATGAAAAGTATTTAGATATAAAATATTCATGTCGACTTTCTACTGGTTATGACTACGCAAAGGTTGCCGAAATTATCGAAAATGATTTTAACAATGTAGTGTCTCAACCTGAAAACAGAGAAGGTAAATTTAAATCTGTTAATGATATGTTTTATGAAAGCATGGCTAAAGGCATTCCAATCAATAGATTTAAATACTATTTAACTACTTTACTCAAAGATGATAAATTTGATGACAATAAGCAAAATGAAATTGATGAATTTAAAAAAGTAAGAAAAAATATTGCATGCGTTATTACAACTAATTACGATGAACTGATTGAGAATGTTTTTGAATTTACACCACTTATAGGGAACGATATTTTACTAAGTAATCCTTATGGTTCTGTCTATAAAATTCATGGTTCAATTAGTGATAGTGATAATATTATAATTTCTTCAAAGGATTATGAACATTTTAGTAGAAAGTATGAATTAATTAGAGCACAATTATTATCGTTATTTATTCATAACCCTATTATCTTTCTTGGTTATAACGTAGGAGATGATAATATAAAGGATTTATTGAGTACGATTTTTTCATACGTTGAACCGAACTCTCCAGAAGCTGAAAAGATTCGTTCAAATTTTTTGCTTGTTGAGTACGAAAAAGATTCAGATAATGATGAAATAACGGAACACGATATACAAATAGATAGTCAAAGACAGATTAGGATTAATAAGTTAAAAACTGATAACTACACTAGGATGTATACTGCACTTTCAAATTTGACTTTACCAATTTCAGCTATGGATATTAGAAAAGTAGAAAGTATAGTTAAAGAACTCAAAACTGGTGGAAGTATTCGAGTTCAAATTACCGAAAGTTTAGATGACTTAAAAAACAGTGATAAAGTCATAGCGATTGGTTCGACAAATACAATTAAAGTTGAATTTAAAACTTTAAATGAATTACTTGAAAGCTATTTTAAAATAATGGATGAATCTAATTTCCAGATAACTGACAGTATTAGTAAAATAAGTATCAGAAATAATCAGTGGTTTGCAATATGTGGATTTAAATCAATCAATCCAAATCTCGATACAGATTCTGTTTTGGAAAAACAGCAGATTGGAAAGGTCAAAAACTATGAGCAAGAAATAAAAAGAGATGGTATAAGCTATCCCATACATAACAATATTCAAAACATTTTTGATGACGAAACTATAATTAATAGCAACAAAATAAAAGCCATAGCATGGAACGTGTTTGAAAGAAATATCACTCTTGAAGAGTTGAAAAACTTCTTACTGAATTTTAGTGAGAAAAGCCAGACGGATTATAGAAAATTACTATGTCTATATGATTATTTAAAATTTAATCAAGGTTGGATTTAGTACAATTTAAAATAAAATAAAACCCACAAAATCTGTGGGTTTTCTTTTATCAAAAGTTAGTGAGCCTCATCCCAATTATCACCAATGCCCACTTCAACCACAAGCGGCACCGCAAAATCCACATCCCAGCCTTTATCTTTGGCTGTCTTAGATAACACATCTTGCATGGCGTTTTTTATCAACTCGGCAATCACCTCGGCTTTATCCTCATCCGCTTCAAACACCAATTCATCATGCACCTGCAGTAGCATTTTAGCATGGTCTTGGGGCAATACCTCATTCACCGCAATCATCGCAAGTTTGATGATATCGGCAGCACTGCCTTGTAGTGGCGCATTAATCGCCGCGCGTTCTGCCGCTTGGCGCACCGCGCGATTGGGGTGCTGCATATCGGGAGTGAATAGCTTACGCCCCAAAATCGTGGTGATATAGCCTTGGTTTTGCGCAGCCGTACGGGTGGCTTGCATATAGGCACGGACTGTCGGGTAGCGGGCGAAATACAGCTTGATATAGTCTTGCGCTTGCTGGCGAGTAAACCCCAACTGCTTGGCAAGCCCAAATTCACTCATGCCATAGAGTAGCCCAAAGTTGACCGCTTTGGCTTGGCGGCGTTCTTCGCTCGTCACATCATCAAACGCCTTGCCCAAAATCTCAGCGGCGGTGGCGCGGTGAATGTCATGCCCTTCTTGAAACGCGCGAATCAGCACAGGGTCATTGGCAAAGTGCGCCATCAGCCGAAGCTCGATTTGCGAATAGTCTGCCGATAGCACTTTGCGACCTTTGGGCGCAATAAACGCGCCACGAATCAACCGCCCAGTATCGGTACGAATCGGGATGTTTTGCAAATTCGGCTCAGTCGATGACAACCGTCCTGTGGTCGTCAACGCTTGATGATAACTGGTATGCACACGGTCATTGCTGTCTGCCACGTTTGCCAACGCATCGGTATAGGTGCTTTTAAGCTTGGACAGACTGCGATGCTCAAGCACGGTTTCAATCAGCGGATGGTCGATGGTGGCAAGCACCGCTTCACTGGTGGAGTATTGCCCGGTTTTGGTTTTTTTACCGCCTGTAATGCCTAAGCGGTCAAACAGCACTTCACCCAACTGTTTTGGACTGGCAAGGTTAAAGGTTTCGCCGGCTTGCGCAAAGGCGACTGTTTCAAGTGCTTGGATTTTTTCATCAAAGCGCGCGGACAATTCCCCCAAAAACCCTTTATTGAGCAAAATCCCGTCATGCTCCATTTGGCACAGGATTTGGGCAACAGGGATTTCTAGTTCATGGAGTAGCTTGGCGTTGTTCGGTTCGGCTCTGAGTTTTTCGCTAAACAGTTCAAATAGCTGATAGGTGATATCGGCGTCTTCGCAGGCGTAGTCACTTGCCACGGTTAAAGGGACTTTGTCAAAGGTGATTTGCTTGGCGCCTTTGCCTGCTACATCTTCAAAGGTGATGGTTTGGGTGTGTAGATAGTGGCGCGCCAAGTCGTCCATACCATGGCGGGTGGCAACGGCATTAATCACATAGCTGGCAAGCATGGTGTCCATCGCCCAATTGCTCGGCTCGTTGATTAAGTCGATATCGTAATTTGCCAAAATATGCGCGTCATATTTTAAATGCTGACCGATTTTGCCGATTTGTGGATTTTGCAAAATCGGTTTTAACTGCGCTAAAACATCCTCACGGGCAAGTTGTTCAATCCGATTGCCCATCTCATCAACGTGGGCAACAGGCACATAATAGGCTTCATGCGATTGCAGCGCAAACGACAAGCCGACAAGCTCGGCATGTTGCCAATTCACATCGGTGGTTTCGGTATCAATGACAAAATGCTTTGATGCGCCAAGGCGTTGGATTAACGTATCAAAATCGGCTTGGCTGGTGACAGTGTGCCACTGCTTATTGGCAGTATTTTTGCTATCTTGGCTAGTTTTAATCGCTTCCACCACAGCATTTTGAGCAGGCTCAGCGGCTTTAAAATTGCCGTTATTGGACGGGTGAAACGGATGATTGAGCGACGCTATTTCACTTTTAAACTCTAGTTCGGTAAAAATTGCGCGTTTTTCTTCCACGTTAAAACTTGGGTCAGTCGGTAGCCGCAAAGTCTCCCAGTCAGGCACGATATCAAGGTCGGTGATAATGGTCGCCAGTTTTTTATCCAGCGCAATGCTGTCGGTGCTTTGCAAAAAGGTTTGTTGTTGCTTGCCTTTTAACTGGTCGACATTGGCAAGGATATTGTCAATGCTGTCGTATTGCTCAAGCAGTTTTTGCGCGGTTTTTGCGCCGATGCCTGCGACACCCTTGATACCATCCGATGCGTCGCCCATGAGGGTGAGATAGTCGATGATTTGACGCGGCTCGATGCCAAATTTTTCTTTGACCCCTGCGATGTCATAGCGTTTGTCATCAAAGCTGTTTTCCACGATGACGCAAGGATTGACCAGTTGGCACATATCTTTGTCGCCCGTGGAGATGATGACATGATGACCTTCTAGGCAAGCACGGTGGGCGAGTGTGCCGATGATGTCGTCAGCTTCTACGCCTTCAATGGCGAGGAGCGGTATGCCCATCGCTTGTATCATCTTGTGAATGTAAGGGATTTGCTCGGCAAGTTCGGCGGGCATTTCTGGGCGGTCGCCTTTATAAATGGGGGAAAGCTTGTGGCGAAAGGTGGGCGCTTTGGTATCAAACGCCACCGCCATGTGGGTTGGGCGGTATTTTTCCATCAGTTTTTTGAGGGCATTGAGCGTGCCGCGGATGGAGTTGGTGTGCAAGCCTTGGGTGGTTTGCATGGTGACAGGCAAGGCGTGAAAATTGCGGAACATATAATATGAGCCGTCCACCAAGATAAACGGCGGTTTGTCGGTGTTGATGTGATCGGTATCAAGTAAGGCAGTTGCAGTCATAGGATTACTTATCTGTATGTTGTTAAAATATGCTGTCAAAATAGAGGACAGTATCAAAATATAAGACAATGTCAAAATACAGGGAAAAATTTTATATTATCCGCGTATTATACTGGCTTTTTGCGGCTAATCGTTAAGCATTTCAAACTTATTCATTGGCAAAAGGTGGATAGATGTTGGCGGATGCAAATCCGGTGTATGCTAAACAAGTGCGAAGTTTGGCGGGTCGTCATGGCGGCAACTTTGCAAAAATTCCACCAATAGCCGATAGCCAATGTGCTACAATTTTTTGGCAATTTTAGGCGGTTTACCAATTTTTAGGCACAACCAATTTCTATGTATAACCAATTTCTAGGCATAAAAGGGAACTTTATGGGCAATACCTATTACACACTGCTTGACCGCACCACGACCGATGATATCACCACATCAAACTACCGCTGCAATATCCACTGCCAAGGCGCATGGAATGACAACGAACAACATATGGCGGCAGCAACAGGACTGTTGGCTTACGAGCTTGAACAATTCAAACCGCGCAGTGATATGCGTATCGGGCGCATCAGTCTGGATATTTTTGGGCTGATTCATTTTGGCGATGTTAGCGTGACCACCCACATCATCCGCCCGGGTCGCACTATCGAACTGGTGGAAACCACAATGGCAGCCAATGGTAAAACCTGTATCGTTGCCCGCGCGTGGCGTATGCAAACCAGCGACACATCAGAGATTGCTGGGCTGGAAGATGAGCGAATCGGTGATCCAGAAAGCTACCCGAACTGGGACGGTATGAAGCATTGGGGCGGCGGCTATATTGACAGTATTTATCTTAAAGCCGACCCCGACAACCGCCAAGGCGATGGCATCGTGTGGATCAATACCGATATCGACATGGTCGAAGAAAACGGCGAAGCAAAGCCCACATCCGACTTTGTGCATTTAATGGGCATGGTCGATACCGCCAATGGCGTGGTACCGCGTATTTACCAACCCAATACCATTGAATGGTTTTTCCCCAATCTAGATTTGCAAATCCATCTGCATCGTATGCCTGTTGGGCGTTGGCTGGGACTTGAGACCGTGCAACAATTTGGAGCCGATGGCGTGGGTCTGACCAGTAGCGTGCTGCATGACGCAAACGGTGCGTTTGGTCGTAGCGAGCAAATTTTAACCATTCGAAAAGCCTAAAAAACTATCAGGAGCAGCAATCATGGAAGATAACAACACGCTAAGTCAACACTCGGTCAACGACGCCGAATTTTGGCAAAAACGCTATGATGATGGCTATACTGGGTGGGATATCGGTAAAGTTTCGCCACCCCTGCAAGCCTATATCGAGCATTTACTTGATAACGGCGTGAGTAAAGCGGCACGGATTTTAATCCCGGGTGCGGGCAACGCCTACGAAGCAGGCTATCTTCACGAACAAGGTTTTAGCCATGTTTATGTGGTGGATTTCGCCAAGCTGCCTTTGGATAATTTTGCCAAGCGCTATCCCAGTTTTCCCAAAGCGCACCTGCTACAAGCGGATTTTTTTGGCTTAGACCCCGCGCAGTATCAGTTTGATTATATTATTGAGCAGACGTTTTTTTGCGCGATTGACCCCAGTAGACGCAGCGATTATGCCAAGCAAATGCAAAAGCTCCTCAAACCCACGGGTAAATTGGTGGGCGTGTTGCTAGATAAGCATTTTGAAAGCAGTCCACCGTTTGGTGGCAACAAGCAAGAATATGAAACACTGTTTCAGCAGTTTTTCACCATTGATACACTGGCGCCTTGCTATAATTCAATTAAGCCCAGACAGGGTAGCGAATTATTTTTTATCCTAAGCCAAAAGAAGGTAGAAAACGCACGTATTTTTTAAGGGTTATATTACTAATCGTTAAACTACTAATCATTACCTTACCATTTCTTTGACGATGAAGCAGGTGGGAAAGAAGCAGTGTTTTGAAGCGCGGGAAATTAATGGCTTTGAGCGCCTCTTGACCTGAGCGCACGCCACTGCCCAAGAAAATCTTGCAGCTAGTGGCATGGCGTTGATGATAAAAAAATCTGCCAAGACATAATGAATTAAATTTTTAATATTATGCCAATAATCTATATTGGCTTTTCAGCTTAACGCCATAATATCCATGATGGAAAAAGGATAATTTAGCGTCTTGGTAGCGGTGACTAACACAGGTATTTTATCAGCAAATTCCAGCATCTCTTGTTCTGGCAGCTCGGCAATATCAATCGACTGCCAGCGTATATCGGCAACGGCTTGTACTTGACGCAATAAGCTTTCAGCGATTTCACACAGATGACAGCCCACTGTGCCATATAATCGCCAAGTAGTCGGGTCAGCCATCATGTGATCGTGCGGATTTGTCATGTTTTGCGCATTGAGGTCGGACATATTCTGCCTTAGCATATAGCCAAAAATGCCATAATACGTTATATTTTTAGCTTAAGCCATCGCTGCTTTTGCCCCCGCCGTTAGGAATACACCGTGACCAAACCCGCTACCAAGAAACCTGCCACCAAAATGTCGATAAAGCCCAAACCTGTCAACACAGCTTTACCACCCACCAACCGCGGTATCGGGTTTGGCGGCTGGTTTAAGCGTATTTTGCTCATAGTGATTGCCTGCTTTGTTGCGTTTCATATAATAGTTGCAGCCTTATTGGTTGTCTGGAAAACCCAGCCTATCAATAACAGTATGTTCATGATACTGTATCGCTTGGGCAATTTTGCCCCTGTGAGTCAGACGTGGGTGGATGATAATCAAATTTCGGTGAATGTAAAACGGGCGGCAATTGCCAGCGAAGATGCCAACTTTGTCAATCACGCTGGCTTTGATGTGCAAGGCATTGAGAATGCGATTAAGAAAAATGAAAAAGCGGGCGCTATCAGCGCGGGCGGCTCAACCATTAGCCAACAGCTTGCCAAAAATTTATTTTTATACCCCAATCGCTCGTATTTTCGCAAAGGTGAAGAAGCATTAATTACCTTGATGATTGAAAACCTGTGGACCAAAGAGCGGATTTTGCTTGCTTATCTCAATGTCGCAGAGTTTGGCAAAGGCGTGTATGGCATTGAAGCAGCCGCTCAGCACTACTACCATAAGTCGGCAGCGCATTTGACCAAGCGAGAAGCCGCATCTTTGATTGCCATGCTACCTAATCCCAAATATTTTGAAGACAACCGTAACGACCGCCGCCTGCTTAACAAAACCCAAATTATTTTACGGCGCATGGGTGCGGCAGATTTGCCCGACACGGAATAGTCAAAAAACTCATGTATCATTACACGCTTATCATTACATTGTTAACTTTACACTGTTAAAAATGCTTGACCATAAAAGGACTGTGCTATGCCAAACACTGCCAAACAAGATAAACCCAGCGAAGATCATGTATCACAAATCAATCCGATACTAGGATTTAACAGCATTTGCTACCCAAACGTGTTTGAATCCCAACAAGACGATAGCGAGCGGTACTTTAATCGTGAATTGTCACTGTTACAGTTTCATCAGCGGGTACTCGCCCAAGCTACCAATCCCCGCCACCCACTGCTTGAACGACTGTTTTTCTTGATCATTTTTTCATCTAATTTAGATGAATTCTTTGAAATCCGTGTCGCAGGCTTGATGCAAAAAGTACAAATGGGCGATGTGGTGAGCAGTATCGATGGTATGCGTCCCAGTAAAGTTTTGTCATATATCTCTGAAATCGCCCATCATGCGGTGGATGAGCAATACCGTATTTTGAACGATGAAATTCTGCCTGCACTGGCGGAGCAAGACATTCGCTACCTAAAACGTGATGAGTTGACCCCAGAGCAAGCTGCCTGGGTAAAAAAATACTTTGCCGAACAAGTCGCGCCCGTGCTGACGCCCATTAGTATTGACCCTGCACATCCTTTTCCTAGATTGGTGAATAAAAGCTTGAATTTTATGGTGGGCTTAGAGGGCAAAGATGGCTTTGGTCGCGATATTAACATGGCGATTGTGCCTGCACCTCGAAGCTTACCGCGGGTTATTCGCTTACCCAATGAACTGACAGGCGGCAAAGAACATCACATCATGCTCACCGCAGTGATTCACGGGCATATCGAAGAATTATTTCCTGGCATGACGGTCACTGGCTGCCACCAATTTCGTTTGACCCGTAACGCCGATTTAGATTTATCCGATGATGTCGAAGACTTGGCGAAAGCGTTGGAAGGTGAGTTAGAGAATCGTCGATTTGGTGCCAAAGTGCGCTTAGAAGTGACCACCCATTGCCCACAGACGATGGTGGATTATCTGCTTGAAGAGTTTGGTTTAAGCCAAGAGCAGCTATACCGTGTCAATGGTCCTGTCAATTTGACCCGTTTGTTGTTTGATTTTAAAATCCCAAATTTGCGTTATCAGCCGTTTAATCATGCCATTCCCAAAGCGTTTCGCCGTGATAGCTTGGATAAAAATGAAAATGTGTTCCATGCTATTCGTAAGCAAGATGTCTTGCTGCATCATCCGTTTCATTCGTTTTCACCTGTGGTCAACATTTTGCGCCAAGCCGCCAATGACCCCCGTGTATTAGCCATCAAACAGACCCTTTATCGCTCGGGGACAAACTCTGAAATTGTCCAAGCGCTGGCCGAAGCTGCCCGTAAAGGCAAAGAAGTCACCGCGGTGATTGAGCTGCGCGCGCGCTTTGATGAAAAATCCAACATCGAAGTAGCAAACTTTCTGCAGCAGGCTGGGGCAGTGGTGGTGTATGGCATCGTCGGCTACAAGACCCACGCCAAGATGATGCTGATTGTGCGCCGTGAGGAAGATAAAATCCGCCGCTATGTGCATTTGGGCACGGGCAACTACCATGCGGGCAATGCCAAAGCCTATACCGACTATGGTTTATTTACCGCCAATGAAGCAATCACCGAAGATGTGCATAAAATATTTAACGAACTCACGGGCATGGGCAAGCCAGCCAAAGTGCAAAAACTACTGCATGCCCCTTTCACCTTGCATGACAGACTCATGGGCTTTATTGACAACGAAATTGCCCATGCCAAAGCAGGCAAAGAGGCGCATATCATTATCAAGGTCAATGCGATGACCGAAAAACTACTGATTGACAAGCTATATGAAGCATCGCAAGCAGGCGTTAAAATCAATCTGATTATACGGTCGATGTGTTGTATTCGTCCGCAATTACCCGGCGTATCTGACAACATCACCGTGCGCTCTATCGTTGGGCGTTTTTTGGAGCACACCCGCGTGTATTATTTTGCCAATGGGCATCAAAATCCCAATGCTAATGGCAAACGTACTTACCGTTTATATTGCGCCAGTGCAGACTGGATGGAACGCAATTTGTTTAGCCGTGTTGAAGTCGCTTTCCCCATTGAAGACCCCATCGTCTTTAAACGCATTATGGAAGATTTGCACAATTATCTCAAAGACAATGTCAATGCATGGGAGCTTGATGCCAAAGGCGCATGGCGAGCGATTACCCCTGGTGAAGGTGAAGCAGCATTCTCGGCACAAGATTATTTATTGACCAAAATCACCAGAAAAAGCTAATTTTGCTAGTCATAGGTTTTGAGTCAATTACACCGCCATCTATATATAGAAGATGGCGGTTTTTTTTGATGAGTGCTGCGCTGACATAAACCCAATGTCCGAAATTTACCGAATAGTAATAAATCCGCCAAAATTTCACACAGCTAAACACTTATCACATAGTGATAACAGCTTGTTACGCGAACACTTATCACAAACTAGCTTTATTTGCTACTATCAAACTTATAAAAGCAAAAGTATGAAAGCGATTGAATTGGCTATTTTTTTACATAAATTTAATCGCGCTCTATTTAAAAGTCTTTGATTAAAACCTTAGACTTGAATTGATACTAAAAAATCATAAGGAAAATTACCATGTCACAGAATCAAGCACAAAACCAAGCACAAAATCAATCAAGCAACCAAACCGAAATTCAAAAAGCAACAGAAAATGTGAATCCCAGTCAATTATCAGAAAACTTGGACAAACAAAATAGTGTGAAAGGTGAGCCACAAGACTTAGACAAAAGTGAAAACACCCCTTTTATTGACGAATCATTGCGTACCGACAACCACTAGAATTTTAATTGTTAAACTTTTGAATACTAAGCGTTTAATCATTAAATTTTGATTGACTAATTTATACAGCTCAACCTACAAAAATAATAACTTATTGAGCGATAACAATTAATTAAAGGAATAAAAAATGCAAAATCAAAATAATGTAGAGATTGTAGATCCAAAAACGGGTGTCGCCGTGACCCCGCAAGCCGTCATAGTAGAAGACAGTGTCACCCACCAATCAGGGGATGGTGTCACTACAGGCATGTCACCCTCAATGGAAACGCCCGATATTTTTGATAATACCCCACAAGCGGCGGTAAAATTCCAATCCGCAGAAGACGTGGAAAATGGCGAATTATCGGATGAAAATGTGGTACGTATTTCCGAGGAAGAGGCGCAGAAATTACAGCAAACTGCCCAAGCCAATCTTAATGCAGAAAACTCACTTCATACCTTATCAGATGGTAGCGTAGATATCGACCGCGATCACTAATTTTCGATATCACTAAGTTAAGTTTAAGCATTGTATTGGGTTGATACCGAAAAAGGAATGACCATGAATTCACCAGAAGCACAAACCAAACACGTTAATTTAGGCGATAAATCCGCCGAGTTTGTTGATCGTCGTGACCAACCGGGACAAGCGTTTGATGATAATGTCAATGAACATACCATTGGCAGGGACGCGGTTGGTAACGAACAGCTAAAAAGCGACACCATTAATGAGCGCAATCTTTATACTACCCCAGAAAATGCCCAAAAACGCACTATTAATCCTGATGGCTCTATTCCAAGCGTTGGTAGTGAGTGAGAGTAAGTGGCAGTGAGTCAGTTTAAGGATTAAATTCTAATAGCTAACCATAACAGCTAACCATCCATCCCCATTTGATGGTTAGCTTTTTTTATCGTTACAGTCTACAAAAACCTCACGCAATCCAACTCGGTATACCACTATGAAAGCGTAATTCATCATCGGGTTCATCGATAAGCTGCGCCTCTACTTGACGAAAAAACGCCACCCGCGCATCAATCGGCTCGTCACTGATACTTTGCGCCAATGCCAAATAATCTTCAAAATGACGACTTTCTGATTTTAGCAAATAGCGATAATATTTTGCCAAACGCTCATCCTCAATCACTTGTGACAGTGCCCAAAAACGTTCACACGATCGGGCTTCGATGAAAGCACCAATAATTAACGTGTCTATCATCGCTTGCGGCTCATAAGTGCGTTTATGTTTGAGCATACCTGCAGCGTAGCGACCTGCAGCAATATGTTGCCACGCTTGTCCACGCTCTGCCATCAATCCCATCACTTGCTCATAATGGAGCATTTCTTCTCGAATCAGCTGAGCAAGCTTTAATTGCAGCTCGGTATGCGACATATAGCGAAAAATCAGATTCATCGCGGTGCCTGCGGCTTTTTTTTCACAATTGGCATGATCTTGGATGATGGTCGGCAAATCTGCCATCGCGGCTTTGAGCCATTTATCCGACGTTGTACAACCCAAAAACGCCAAAACAAGGGTGATATCAATGGGCTTTGGCTGATAGACAGAGTTATCATTATCCAAGTCGATGACGGCTAATTCATCAAAACTGCTGTCCGTTTGTACTGGGTTATTGATAAGAGCGAAATTTGACAAGGGGTTACTCACTTATTGGCACGTTAATAAAATGATATTTTACCAAAAATCAGTGATAAAACCCTTAGCACAAAAATTTATATATAACGATTATTTAAAAAATAAATAGTTTTTATTTCTTTATTTTTATAAATGATATTCGTATAATCAAATGTGAATTTTTTGCTATTTTAGGTCAAAACATAAGGAAAAATGCCATGTCAGAACGCGTTCAAAAGGGTAGTCTAGCGATTGATACACAGCTTTATAACTTCATTGCCAATGAAGTTACGCCAGTCGTGGGCATCGATAACGAAAAATATTGGCAAGAATTTGAAAAAATTGTCAAAGCATTCCAACCCCGTAATAAAGCATTGTTGGCAAAACGTGACGAGATTCAAGCCCAAATCGATGACTGGCATGACAACAACCCCGCTAGCAACGGTCAAATCGACAAAGCCGCTTATACCCAATTTTTAAAAGACATTAACTATATCGTCCCAGAAGGCGATGACTTTTTGGTTGAGACCCAAAACGTGGATGACGAAATCGCCCATATCGCAGGCCCACAGTTGGTGGTACCCGTACGCAATGCCCGTTATGCGCTAAACGCAGCAAATGCGCGTTGGGGCAGCTTGTATGATGCGCTATACGGTACTGATGTCATCGATGAAACCAATGGCGCAGAAAAAGGCAAAGGCTACAACCCTGTTCGTGGTGCCGAAGTCGTAAAATACGCCAAAAACTTCTTGGATGCCAACTTTCCCTTAGCGGAGGGTAAATATGCTGACGTTACCGGTTTTAAAGTTGAAGACGGTAAATTAGTGATACGCCAAGGCGACAAAACTACCTCACTAGCCCAGCCAGAAAAATTCGCAGGTTTCCTAGGCGATGCGGCAAATCCAACAGGTATTTTACTGAAAAATAATGGCTTACATGCCGAAATCCAAATCGACCCATCAAGCCATGTGGGTAAAGATGACCCTGCAGGTATCAAAGATGTCTTGATGGAAGCTGCGGTTACCACCATTCAAGACTGTGAAGACTCAGTCGCTGCCGTTGACGCCGAAGAGAAAGTAGAAGTATATCGCAACTGGTTTGGGTTGATGAAAGGCGATTTGATTGACACCTTTGAAAAAAATGGCAAACAAACCACTCGTACCATGAACCCTGACCGTGAATACACCGCGCCAGATGGTGGAAAAATCACCTTGCACGGTCGTTCAGTGATGCTGATTCGTAATGTCGGTCACTTGATGACCAACCCCGCGATTTTAGTCGATTTTGACGGCAAACAAGAAGAAATTTATGAAGGTATCATGGATGCGCTAATCACACCACTGTGTAGCCTGCCAGATATCTTGGGTAAAAACAGCTTAAGCAATTCACGCACAGGTTCAATGTATATCGTAAAACCAAAAATGCACGGTCCAGAAGAAGTGCAATTTACGGTAGATTTATTCTCAGCGGTAGAAAAAGCGTTAAACCTACCCGAGAATACCTTAAAAGTCGGTATCATGGATGAAGAGCGCCGTACTACCGTTAACTTAAAAGAATGTATCCGTGTTGCTAAAAACCGCGTTATCTTTATTAACACAGGCTTTATGGATCGTACCGGTGACGAGATGCACACCAGTATGAAAGCGGGTCCCTTTGTCCGTAAAAACGACATGAAAAATACCGATTGGCTCAATGCTTATGAGCGTTGGAACGTAGACATGGGCGTCAAATTGGGCTTACCTGGTAAAGCGCAAATCGGTAAAGGCATGTGGGCAAAACCTGACAACATGAAAGAAATGGTTGCCACCAAGTCCAATCATCCAAAGTCAGGCGCGACTTGTGCCTGGGTACCATCACCAACAGGCGCAACGCTTCACGCCATGCATTACCATGAAACCAACGTCATGGACGTGTTAGATAGTATCAAAGACCGCGAGCCTGCCAAGCTAGATGACATTTTGACCGTGCCACTTGCTACGGATACCAACTGGACAGATGAGCAAAAAACTGCCGAGCTTGAAAACAACATTCAAGGTATTTTAGGATATGTAGCGCGCTGGGTTGACCAAGGTGTTGGCTGTTCTAAAGTACTGGATATTGATGACGTTGCCTTGATGGAAGACCGCGCTACCTTGCGTATTTCTAGCCAGCACGTTGCCAACTGGTTAGAGCACGGTATTGTCACGCCTGAGCAAGTCGATGATGTGTTAAAGCGTATGGCAAAAATGGTCGATGAGCAAAGCAAAGACGATCCTGCGTATATCCCAATGGCAAATGACTACAATACCTATGCGTATAACGCTGCTCGTGATTTGATTTTCAAAGGCAATGTACAGCCAAATGGCTATACTGAACCATTACTACATCAAGCACGACTAAACTTAAAAGCAAAATAAGTTTTTTATTTAGCAAAGATATTAACATCATAAAAACCATCAGATTTGTAACTGGTGGTTTTTTTATGGCATAAAAATATTGCAAAATGTTTCAGAGTGAATTACTCTAGGGCGTGTCCTCAATTTAACTTAGCATGAATAATAGAGCAAGCCAAGTAAAGCATCGATTTAAAATTACGAGCTAATTTCTCATAGCGAGTAGCAATACTACGAAACTGCTTTAATCGTGCAAATGCATTCTCGACTAAGTGGCGTAATTTATAAAGGTAGCTATCAAAATCAGTGTTAGGTTGCTTGGCATTTTTACGCTTTGGTATAATAGCTTTCATACCGTGTTCTATAGCTTTATCTCTGATTTCTTGCGAGTCATACCCTTTGTCAGCGATAAAATACTGGGCTTCTTGTATGACTTCTATCAAGTCGTTTGCAACTTGACTGTCGTGCACGTTACCCCCAGTGACTTTAAAATCGAGCGGATTTCCATGCGAGTCCACACATAGGTGTATTTTTGTCGTGTTTCCGCCACGGCTTTGTCCAATTGCTCTATCGAAACCACGCCGAGCTCCACTTGCATGTTGATGACACCGTACATAACTTCCGTCGATGAATACCCATTCTTTGTCAATTTCTTTTCGTAGGTCAAAAAAAAATTCTGCCACAAGCCTTTTTTAGACCATCGGTTAAAGCGGTTATAAGCGGTTTTCCATGACCCTAGCTCAATAGGTATGTCTCGCCATGGTGCACCTGTTCTTAGCTTCCATAGTATGGCTTCCATCACGGTACGGTCGTTCTTCCATTGATGACAGCCGTGCGCTTTCATGGTTGTTTGTAATTGTTCCCATATGTTGTCAGTTATTACGGTTCTCGCCATTGTTTGTGTTTGCCTATATTTTACTGGAATATAGGGTTAAAATAGGGCTCTTTTGGGCTTATTCAAATTAGGGACACGCCCTAATGTCAGCGATAAAATACTGGGCTTCTTGTATGACTTCTATCAAGTCGTTTGCAACTTGACTGTCGTGCACGTTACCCCCAGTGACTTTAAAATCGAGCGGATTTCCATGCGAGTCCACACATAGGTGTATTTTTGTCGTGTTTCCGCCACGGCTTTGTCCAATTGCTCTATCGAAACCACGCCGAGCTCCACTTGCATGTTGATGACACCGTACATAACTTCCGTCGATGAATACCCATTCTTTGTCAATTTCTTTTCGTAGGTCAAAAAAAAATTCTGCCACAAGCCTTTTTTAGACCATCGGTTAAAGCGGTTATAGGCGGTTTTCCATGACCCTAGCTCAATAGGTATGTCTCGCCATGGTGCACCTGTTCTTAGCTTCCATAGTATGGCTTCCATAACAGTACGGTCGTTCTTCCATTGATGACAGCCGTGCGCTTTCATGGTTGTTTGTAATTGTTCCCATATGTTGTCAGTTATTGCGGTTCTCGCCATTGTTTGTGTTTGCCTATATTTTGTTGGAATATAGGGTTAAAATAGGGCTCTTTTGGGCTTATTCAAATTAGGGACACGCCCTAATGTCAGCGATAAAATACTGGGCTTCTTGTATGACTTCTATCAAGTCGTTTGCAACTTGACTGTCGTGCACGTTACCCCCAGTGACTTTAAAATCGAGCGGATTTCCATGCGAGTCCACACATAGGTGTATTTTTGTCGTGTTTCCGCCACGGCTTTGTCCAATTGCTCTATCGAAACCACGCCGAGCTCCACTTGCATGTTGATGACACCGTACATAACTTCCGTCGATGAATACCCATTCTTTGTCAATTTCTTTTCGTAGGTCAAAAAAAAATTCTGCCACAAGCCTTTTTTAGACCATCGGTTAAAGCGGTTATAGGCGGTTTTCCATGACCCTAGCTCAATAGGTATGTCTCGCCATGGTGCACCTGTTCTTAGCTTCCATAGTATGGCTTCCATAACAGTACGGTCGTTCTTCCATTGATGACAGCCGTGCGCTTTCATGGTTGTTTGTAATTGTTCCCATATGTTGTCAGTTATTGCGGTTCTCGCCATTGTTTGTGTTTGCCTATATTTTGTTGGAATATAGGGTTAAAATAGGGCTCTTTTGGGCTTATTCAAATTAGGGACACGCCCTAATGTCAGCGATAAAATACTGGGCTTCTTGTATGACTTCTATCAAGTCGTTTGCAACTTGACTGTCGTGCACGTTACCCCCAGTGACTTTAAAATCGAGCGGATTTCCATGCGAGTCCACACATAGGTGTATTTTTGTCGTGTTTCCGCCACGGCTTTGTCCAATTGCTCTATCGAAACCACGCCGAGCTCCACTTGCATGTTGATGACACCGTACATAACTTCCGTCGATGAATACCCATTCTTTGTCAATTTCTTTTCGTAGGTCAAAAAAAAATTCTGCCACAAGCCTTTTTTAGACCATCGGTTAAAGCGGTTATAGGCGGTTTTCCATGACCCTAGCTCAATAGGTATGTCTCGCCATGGTGCACCTGTTCTTAGCTTCCATAGTATGGCTTCCATAACAGTACGGTCGTTCTTCCATTGATGACAGCCGTGCGCTTTCATGGTTGTTTGTAATTGTTCCCATATGTTGTCAGTTATTGCGGTTCTCGCCATTGTTTGTGTTTGCCTATATTTTGTTGGAATATAGGGTTAAAATAGGGCTCTTTTGGGCTTATTCAAATTAGGGACACGCCCTAATTTCACAATTAAATTTAGATTCTGTTAACTGTTTCATTGTTTTGTAACAAATTGTTGGCAAAATCTATCTATACAAAAGAATTGCTACGCATCTGTGTAGTTTCACCTAGGATACTGTGGAGAAATCCTTATGAAAAAAATCGCAATCGCTTCAGCCATCGCTTTAGCTTCAATCACTGCTGCCCATGCTGCGCCAACTGTATATGGTAAAGCATTTTTAACCTTAGATTATGTTAGTACAGACTACGATGCAGCTAACAAGACAGATGAAGATACATTTAAACTTAACTCTAATCAATCACGTATCGGTTTTAAAGGTGACGACGATTTAACTGACACCACTAAACTTATTTATCAATTAGAATATCAAATCAACCCTGATGACGATAGCCAACAATTTAAATCACGTAATACTTATGTAGGCTTAGCCCATAATACGATGGGTACTGTATTGGTAGGACGCAATGATACCCCATTGAAACTTGCACAAAATAAAGTTGACGTATTTAATGACACCTTATTTGATATGGCGAACGCGGGTGTTTCAGGTGAAAATCGTGCTAACAACACATTGGCATATCAATCACCTGTCATTGTTGGTATGCCAGTGAGTTTTATGGCAGCTACTGCTTTATCTGAAACTGATACAGATGGTGACGTTTTAGTAACCGCTGCGACTGAGGCTGTTAAAAATGCTGACGGTACAATTAAAACTCCTGGAAAACCTGCAGTCTACCGCGATAGAAAAGTAAAAGATAATGGCTATTCATTGTCATTAGCCTATGACCAAAATGGTATTTATTTAGCCGGTGCCTATGATAAAGACATGGGTGCTAATAATGTAAATACTGGCGTGATTGATAATACGTGGCGTTTGGTTGCTGGTTTAGATATGGGCAAAATGAATATGGTTTCGGGCTTAACTTTAGGTGCTCTATACCAACAAAGCCAATACTACGATAATTATAGCATCGTTAACAACAACCGTGTTAACAAAGCCAGTGAAGATGAAAAATCTTGGCTAATTAGTGGTAAATATAAAGTTGGTGCAACACCTTGGGCAGTTAAAGCACAATATGTTAATACCACTGACGAGAAAGGCGTAAAAGATGCTGATGTAAATGAAATCGCAGTTGGTGGAGAATATGCATTCAATAAAGCCACAACCGGTCATATTTATGCAGGGCAAATCAGCCGTGACAATAACAAAGATGACTTGATTGTAGGTACGGGTATTGAATACAAATTCTAATATATCTAACTTTTAGATTGCTGTAAAAGCTAACTAATTCTTTAGTTAGCTTTTTTATTTTCATTAACGCTAAAAAATTAATTAAAAAAAATATGATTTAATACTAGAAAGAATATTATGTCACTAAGATTAAAAATAAACTTACAATCACGTAAAAATTAAAAAAACTATTGCAAAATATTTCAGAATTGATATTCTATAAGGGAGAAGTATGAATTTAGTAACAAAAATGATGGTAATGTAATTTATTGCTAGGATTGTTGCTAGATTTATACAATTAATAGTTGACGCTATTAATAGTAATCAAAGTAATAGTTTTCTTGCTTTGGTTATTCGGAGAGATAGTGGTGCTGACAAGTCACCAGTTATCTAAAATTTGTTTTTACTGATAGAGGGACCTATGAAAAAATTACTTTTAGCCACAGCCGTCGCTGCACTTTCAGTTTCTGCTGCCCATGCTGCACCTACTGTATATGGTAAAGTATTTTTGACAGCTGACTACACTGATACGAATTACGATGATAACTACCGTGCCAGTGCTACTGCAACTTCAGCACCTAATGACGAAAGTACAGTCAAACTAAACTCAAACGCATCACGTATTGGGTTTAAAGGTAGCGAGGAGTTAACTGACACCACTAAACTTATTTACCAATTAGAATATCAAATCAACCCTGATGACGATAGCCAACAGTTTAGATCACGTGATACTTATATCGGCTTAGCCCACAACACTTTAGGTACTTTAATTGCGGGTCGTCATGACACCCCATTTAAACTGGCTAAAGGCAATGCCGACGTATTCAATGCTAATGTTGATACTTTGAGTATTTATAATCCCGGTCCACGTGGGTATACCAACCTAGGTGAATACCGTGCTAACAATATGGTGGCTTATAAATCACCGACCATTGTTGGTATGCCAGTGACTTTTACAGCGGCTGTTAGCTTGTCTGAAGTTGATAAAGATACTGACAGTCCTACTACCGAAAAAGATGAAGGTGCGAACGGTTATTCTGCTTCATTGGTTTATGATCAAAATGGTGTTTATTTAGCCGCAGGTTATGACAATAACATAAATGTTGAAGATACAGCATGGCGTTTAGCGGGCACCGTAGACATGGGCAAAATGAACATGGTGCAGGGTCTGACCTTGGGTGCGTTATACCAAAATGCTGATTTATTCAACGTGAATGATGATGCTAAAACTTGGTTAATCTCTGGTAAATATGCTATTGCTAACACACCATGGACTGCCAAAGCGCAATATATCAACACTGATTTTGGTGACAATGATAGCTCAGAAGTTGCGGTAGGCGGCGAATACGCATTCAATAAATCAACTACTGGTCACATTTACGCTGGTCAAATCAGCCGTGACAACTATAAAGATGACACTATCGTAGGTACGGGTATCGAATACAAATTCTAATATATCTAACTTTTAGATTGCTGTAAAAGCTAACTAATTCTTTAGTTAGCTTTTTTATTGGAAAAATGACGTTCGCTATTATCTTGACAAAAATCAACAATTATCAATTTGATTAAAAATAAATCACAAGTGATATAAAAAGTGTAAAAACTATTGCAAAATATTTCAAAATTGTTATCCTAGTAGTTAGAAGTAGGTTTTTAGTAATTAGTAAGAATAAATTGTAAATATATTCAAACTTTATTGCTAGACTTATACAATTAATAGTTGATACTATTAATGGTAACCAAAGTAATAATTTTCTTGCTTTGGTTATTCGGAGAGGTAGTGGTGCTGACAAGTCACCAGTTATCTAAAATTTGTTTTTCCTGATAGAGATGTCCTATGAAAAAATTACTTTTAGCCACAGCCGTCGCTGCACTTTCAGTTTCTGCTGCCAATGCTGCTCCAACAGTTTACGGTAAAGTTCTATTAACTACTGACTATGTTGATGGTAACTTAACAGTAAAAAAAGATGGTAATAAATTAATCGATGAAGATTATAGTACCACTCAACTAAATTCTACTGGCTCACGTATTGGTTTTAAAGGTGCGGAAGCATTAACAGCTAATACTGATGTAGTTTACCAATTAGAATATGGTATTGATGTTGATGCGGACAAAGGTGAAAACTTCCGTTCACGCGATACTTATATTGGTCTATCAAACAAACAATACGGTACTTTTGTAGCGGGTCGTTTGTCTGCAATCGATAACAATATCAACTATGCTACTCAAACTGTAGGTCTATATGACAGCTATAACACAGGTTTCAGCGTCGAAGCTGCTGATAAAGAAACAGCAGATATTTTAGGTGTTGACAAAGGCGAGACAGTAAAATTGGGCTTGGCATCTTGGGACGGTAATCGCGCTAACAATGCCCTTGCTTACTTCTCTCCATCATACAATGGTCTTCAGTTCATGGGCATGTATGTTATGGAAGAAAAAAATTCAACTGATTTAGTGACTAAATCAGAAGCATTCGGTGCAGGCTTAAAATATGAGCCAACTAACCAACCTTTCCGTGCTGGTGCAACCTATATCAAATCTAGCGACTTCAGCACTGCGCGCGTAAGTGGAGCATTTGATGTAAATGCTGCTACTACATTAGGCGCACTATATCAAGTTACAGATTTAGATAAAGATAAAAATGAGAACTTATTTACTCTAAGCGGCTCATACGCAATTCCTGCTACAAAATGGAAAGCTTACGCACAAGGCGATATGGTAAAAAACATGAGTGGTCTTGATGGCTTAGATGGTTCGCGTTTTGTAGTTGGTGGTAAATATGGTTTTAATGCTGCAACAACTGGTCACCTATATACCGGTTACAGCAAAATTGAAGCTAGCGAAGATGGTTTTGATCTAGATGCAAGTGGTTTTGGTCTAGGTGCAGGTTTAGAATACAAATTCTAATATATCTAACTTTTAGATTGCTGTAAAAGCTAACTAATTCTTTAGTTAGCTTTTTTATTGGAAAAATGACGTTCGCTATTATCTTGACAAAATCAACAATTATCAATTTGATTAAAAATAAATCACAAGTGATATAAAAATTGTAAAAACTATTGCAAAATATTTCAAAATATTTCAAAATTGTTATCCTAGTAGTTAGAAGTATGTTTTTAGTAATTAGTAAGAATAAATTGTAAATATATTCAAACTTTATTGCTAGATTTATACAATTAATAGTTGATACTATTAATAGTAACCAAAGTAATAATTTTTTTGCTTTGGTTATTCGGAGAGGTAGTGGTGCTGACAAGCTACCAGTTATCTAAAATTTGTTTTTCCTAATAGAGATGTCCTATGAAAAAATTACTTTTAGCCACAGCCGTCGCTGCACTTTCAGTTTCTGCTGCCAATGCTGCTCCAACAGTTTACGGTAACGTTCTATTAACTACTGACTATGTTGATGGTAACTTAACAGTAAAAAAAGATGGTAATAAATTAATCGATGAAGATTATAGTACCACCCAACTAAATTCTACAGGTTCAACTAATTCTACAGGTTCACGTATCGGTTTTAAAGGTGCGGAAGCATTAACAGCTAATACTGATGTAGTTTACCAATTAGAATATAGTGTTGATGTTGATGCAGATCAAAGTAAAAACTTCCGTTCACGCAATACTTATATTGGTCTATCAAACAAACAATATGGTACCTTAGTTGCTGGTCGTTTGTCTGCAATCGATGATAATATCAATTACGCAGGTCAAACCGTTAGTCTATATGACAGCTATAGAACAGGTTTCAGCGTCGAAGATGCTGATAAAGAAACAGCAGATATTTTAGGTGTTAACGAAGGCGAGACAGTAAAATTAAGCTTGGCATCTTGGGACGGTAATCGCGCTAACAATGCCCTTGCTTACTTCTCTCCATCATACAATGGTCTTCAGTTCATGGGCATGTATGTTATGGAAGAAAAAAATTCAACTGATTTAGTGACTAAATCAGAAGCATTCGGTGCAGGCTTAAAATATGAGCCAACTAACCAACCTTTCCGTGCTGGTGCAACCTATATCAAATCTAGCGACTTCAGTACTGCGCGCGTAAGTGGAGCATTTGATGTAAATGCTGCTACTACATTAGGCGCACTATATCAAGTTACAGATTTAGATAAAGATAAAAATGAGAACTTATTTACTCTAAGCGGCTCATACGCAATTCCTGCTACAAAATGGAAAGCTTACGCACAAGGCGATATGGTAAAAAACATGAGTGGTCTTGATGGCTTAGATGGTTCGCGTTTTGTAGTTGGTGGTAAATATGGTTTTAATGCTGCAACAACTGGTCACCTATATACCGGTTACAGCAAAATTGAATTTAGCGAAGATGGTTCTGATCTAGATGCAAGTGGTTTTGGTCTGGGTGCAGGTATCGAATACAAATTCTAATCTTTACTAGAATTTGCTATAAAAAAATCCACTCAGCGATGAGTGGATTTTTTTATGAGTGAGCGATTTATTGATAAAAATAATTTTTTGCTAAACCTAGGCATTTTCGAGTAAAATTCTTTTTTACCAACGAGCGAAATAGATAACATGACAAAATTCATCTTTGTAACTGGCGGTGTCGTTTCTTCACTTGGCAAAGGTATCACCGCTGCATCGGTAGCCGCGATTCTTGAGGCACGTGGTCTGAAAGTCACCATGACCAAAATGGACCCTTATATCAATATTGATCCAGGTACAATGAGCCCGTTTCAGCATGGTGAAGTATTTGTTACCGAAGATGGCGCAGAGACTGACCTTGATTTGGGTTATTACGAGCGTTTTTTGCGCCACTCAAAAATGACGCAGCGCAACAACTTTACCAGTGGGCGTATTTATTCGGCAGTGATTGAAAAAGAACGTCGCGGTGATTATTTGGGCGGTACGGTACAGGTCATTCCGCATATTACCGATGAAATCAAAGCGCGTATCCGTGCCAGCGGCGAAGGCTACGATATTGCCATGATAGAAATCGGTGGTACTGTCGGTGATATTGAAAGCTTGCCATTCATGGAAGCGGTGCGTCAAATGCAAGTTGAACTTGGTCGCAACAATGCGATGCTGATGCATTTAACCCTCGTGCCTTATATCGCGAGTGCAGGCGAGAGCAAAACCAAACCAACCCAGCACTCAGTCAAAGAATTACGCAGCATTGGCTTGCAGCCTGATGTGCTAATTTGCCGTAGTGAACACGCGATTAGCGATGATAATCGCCTAAAAATTGCATCGTTTACCAATGTTGAGCAACGTGCCGTTATCCTTTGCCCAGATGCCAAATCCATTTATCAAATTCCAAGTATCCTGCATGCCCAGCATTTAGATGATTTGATTTGTGAACGCTTTGGGTTAGATACCCCAGAGGCGGACTTAAGTGATTGGCACCAGTTTACCCAAGCGTTGTTAAATACCCAAGAAACCGTAACTGTGGCGATGGTGGGTAAATACGTCGAACTGCCTGATGCTTATAAGTCAATCAATGAAGCCTTGCTACATGCGGGCGTGGCAAACAATGTCAAAGTCAATATTGACTATGTCGATGCCGAAAAACTTGAAAATGATGATAGCCTGTTTGAGTATATTAAAGCTGCCGATGCCGTACTCGTCCCTGGTGGATTCGGTGAGCGCGGCACCCTGGGTAAAATGAAAGCGATTCGCTATGCCCGCGAAAACAATGTGCCTTATTTGGGGATTTGTTTGGGAATGCAATTAGCCGTCATTGAGTTTGCGCGCAATGTATTGGGTTTAGATGCCAACTCAACAGAGTTTGATAAAAAAACCAAAGCGCCATTGATTGGTTTGATTACAGAATGGTTTGATGAAAAAGGTGAACTACAAGTACGTAGTGACGCCTCAGATTTGGGCGGTACCATGCGTTTAGGCGCCCAAAAAGCAGAGCTTGTGGAAGACAGCAAACTGCGTCAAATCTATGGCAGCCCTGTGATTACTGAGCGCCATCGTCACCGCTATGAAATGAATGGTCGCTATATCGAACAGCTGGAAAATGCTGGTATGAAAATTTCTGGTTATTCAGCCAAACAGCATTTGGTTGAGTCAGTAGAGATTGCCAATCACCCTTGGTATGTCGCGGTACAATTTCATCCAGAATTTACCAGCCAGCCACGCGGTGGTCATCCATTGTTCAATAGCTTTGTTGCAGCGGCTAAACAAACCAAAAAATAGTATTTATGACGCACAAAAAACCATCTGTTACAGGTGGTTTTTTTTAGCCAGCTTCGTATCTAGCCAATTATGCTATAGTGACAATCAATAAAAACTTTGACAACA
Source organism: Faucicola osloensis (assembly GCA_016888885.1). GTDB lineage: Bacteria > Pseudomonadota > Gammaproteobacteria > Pseudomonadales > Moraxellaceae > Faucicola. The sequence goes on along the minus strand of CP069437.1, from coordinate 1,255,318 downwards.
TACTGAGAGCCCTATGACCACTAACTTACCGACACCGCAATCTCACATTCAGCTCAATGATATCACCATCGGCAATGATCAACCGTTTGTGCTGTTTGGCGGCATGAATGTACTAGAAAGTAAAGATTTGGCATTTGAAATTGCTGAAAGCTATATTGACATCTGTAAACGCTTAAATATCGGCTATGTGTTTAAGGCAAGTTTTGATAAAGCCAATCGCTCAAGCTTGTACTCATTTCGCGGTCCAGGTCTGCAAAAAGGTATCGAATGGCTACACGATATCAAAAAAACCTTCAATGTGCCCATTATCACTGACGTACACGAGCCATACCAAGCTGAGCCTGTGGCAGCAGTGGCGGATATTATCCAGTTGCCCGCGTTTTTGAGTCGGCAAACTGACTTGGTAGCAGCGATGGCAAAAACCGGTGCGATTATTAATGTCAAAAAAGCGCAGTTTTTGGCACCCCATGAGATGAAGCATATTATCAATAAGTGCCTTGAAGCCGGTAATGATAAAATCATCTTGTGCGAGCGTGGCAGCGCGTTTGGTTATAACAATCTCGTTGTCGATATGCTTGGCTTTGACACTATGAAAAAAATGCAGGTTCCCGTGTTTTTTGATGTGACCCATAGCCTTCAGCAGCCGGGTGCGCGTGAAGACAGTGCAGGCGGTCGCCGAGAACAGATTACCACCTTAGCACGTGCTGGCATGGCAACAGGATTGGCAGGGTTATTTTTGGAAGCGCATCCAAATCCTGATGTTGCCAAATGCGATGGTCCTTGTGCGCTGCGGCTAAGCCAGCTTGAGCCGTTTTTAGCGCAGTTAAAACAGCTTGATACCTTAGTCAAAGGGTTTGAGGTGTTAGACACCCACTGATTTTTACGCAAGTGTTTAACACAAATTTGCAACGCCTTGTTATTAAAATGTTATCAATCGATAACGAGGCTTTTTTTTGGCTATGGTATAGTGCTAGGTTATAGGACTAAAACAATATTTTATCACCCACAGCATAAATACAGGAATAACCATGGCAATTCAAACAGTCGCGTATGATTTAAAAGGCATTCATGACCCAGCAGGCTATGAGGAAGTCATGAAAGCTCTAACCACCATCGGCGGGGTGCAGGCGGTGCATCTTGTGTATTTTATCACTTAGTTCATCGATGTGATTGCGGGTTAATGCTTTGACTTGGGCGTTGCTACGCTCTTTGTTGTCTTGTAGAGCCAATAACGCTTCAATTTGCGCTAATGAAAATCCCACATCACGGGCATGTTTGATAAATTTTAGACGCTGTAATTGGGTATCGCTAAAGACACGATAACCGCTGTCAGTGCGCTGGATAGTCTGTAATAAACCGAGTTTTTCGTAATCACGAATTTGTCTAGGTGATAACTCAGTCAATTTAGCGACTTCATTAATATTCATTTTTTGCTTGACCTTGAATATTCATTTTTTGCTTGACCTTGACCTAATGTTAAGGTTTATAGTAATACCACAGTGTGATAAATCAATCTTTTTTTTTCAAAGAACCTAAAAAATCAACCTGAAGGATATGAATATCAATAACATCGTAGGTTTGTCATGGGTGGTGGCATTGGCGCTAGGTATAACGGCGTGCACAAAAAATGACACTAGCCAAACTGCAACGGCGGCATCAAGTAGTCATGCTACAAGTACCAATGCTACAAGTACCAATGCTACAAGTGCCAATGCGAGTATGACCCAAGCGCAGTCAATGCATCATATGGCTTCGACAGCGGACACGCAGTCACAATCGCAGCCGCCGCATATCATGGCTTATATGGATATCATGAATAAAATGCACCAAGCCATGTCAGCAGGGGTGCAAGCTAAGAATGCTGATATCGCCTTTGACAAGGGTATAATACCGCGTCACCAAGGCGCGATTGATATGGCAACGATAGAACAAACCTATGGTAAAGATCCAGCGATGCTAGCACTCGCCAAGCAGATAAAGCACGCGCAAACGCCAGAAATCAAACAAATGCAAGATTGGCTTAGCAAACAAGCCCATTAATTAAAAAAATAGCCACCTAAAACCACTTAAAACCGCCTAAAAAAGGAGCGTAGTATGACAACCCAAACCATCACCTTAAATATCCAAGGCATGACTTGTGGCGGCTGCGTCAAAAGCGTAACCAATGCCCTCAATCAAGTGGCAGGGGTGCAATCTGTCGATGTCAGCCTTGACCATAACAACGCAACCATCAGCTTTGATGACAGTCAAGTACAACAAAGCACGCTTAAAGAAGCGATTGAAGACGCTGGCTTTGACGTAGTATAACGACGCCACGCAAAGACAATGTACAAGACAGACACTATCATGACTACCCAATCGATCACCCACGCGTCAGACAACGCCCATACCGAGCAAATCATTCTTGATATCGATGGCATGACTTGTCAAGCCTGTGCCAGCCGCATCGAAAAAGTGCTCAATAAAAAGCCTGCGATAGTGCAAGCCGATGTCAATTATGCCAATGAAGTAGCGCAGGTGCAGTTTGATGCATCACAAACCAACGCCGAGCAGATTATAGAATGGGTGAAAAAGACAGGCTATGAGGCAAAAGTACAGCCGCAGAACGCCCTATTTGAGCATGAAGCTCATGAGCAAAAAGCGCCCTACACCTTGATTGCGGTTTGGATTTGCTTGCTGCCTTTTTTGATTGGCATGGCGGGCATGATGATGGGCAGTCACGCGCTGATGCCGCCGCTATGGCTACAATTTGTGTTGGCAACTATCGTACAGTTTGGCTTGGCGATACCGTTTTATAAAAGTGCGTGGGCGAGTATCAAAGGCGGTCTTGCCAATATGGACGTGCTGGTAGTGCTCGGCACACTGACAATTTGGGCGTATTCGACCTATAGTTGGTTGAGCTATCTGCAAACCACAGCCCAAATGGGACATGATGGGATGGCGCATAGTATGCCCCATGTGTATTTTGAAGCCAGCGTGATGGTGATTGCCTTTGTCAAAATGGGCAAGTACCTAGAAGCCCGTACCAAAAAACATAGCCTAAATAGCATCAATTTGCTATTAGCGCTCACCCCTGAGCAAGTGGAAGTTAAAAACCCCAATCCACAAAGCCAAGATGAGCAGTGGCAAACCCTGCCCCTTGAGCAAGTCACGGCCGGTCAAATTTTACGTGCTAAAGCAGGTACTCGCATTGCCACGGATGGCATCGTCACCGCTGGCGAAGGTTGGTGTGATGAAAGCCATTTGACGGGTGAATCAGTGCCCCTGTCTAAACATATTGGCAGTACGGTGCTGGCAGGTGCCATGGTAGAAAACGGCAGCTTTGAATACCAAGTCACCGCCAAAGGCAGTCAAACACGGCTTGGCGATATGATACAAGCGCTCAACGACGCCCAAGGCAGTAAAGCCCATATCGCCCGTATCGCCGATAAAGTCGCGGGGATTTTTGTGCCGGTGGTGGTTGCCATCGCTTTGTTGGCTTTTTTTGCCAATTATTGGTTCTTAGGCGCGTTTGACACGGCACTCATGCGCGCGGTGGCGGTGCTCGTGATTGCTTGCCCCTGTGCATTGGGACTGGCGACGCCGGCAGCCATCATGGCGGGCATGGGTGTGGCAGCACGCTCAGGGGTTTGGTTTAAAGATGCGCAAGCCTTAGAAGCGGCAGGTGCAATTGATACGGTAGTATTCGATAAGACAGGCACCATCACCCAAGGTAAACCCCAATTATCTGCATCGTACCTGATAGATGACAATCTAAAGCTGTTTAACTTAGATAAAGCAGCTCTGCTGCAGCTCGTTGCCAGTGTCGAACGTCATGCGAACCACCCGCTTGCGACCACGCTAGTGAACTATGCCAAATCCTACACTAAGCAAACTGATACGCCTCAAAGTCCAGCAGCATTTACCATAAGCCATGTAGAGACAGTGCTCGGGCAGGGGATACAGGCACAGGTAGCCACGATTGGGCGGGTGAAAATCGGCACGCCAAGTTTTGCCAATCTTCAGTTACCTGCATCGATTATCCAAGCCAATCCTGTTTGGCAGATTGCCAGTCAAGTGGCGGTAAGTATCAATGACACCCCTGTGGCAGCCTTTGCTCTAGCCGATGAGATCAAACCAGACAGTGTTAAGGTGATTGCGTCGCTGCAAGCCCATCATCTAGAGGTGATAGTGATGAGTGGTGACAAGCAGTCGGTAGTTGACTTTATCGCCCAACAAGTCAAAGCAAACCAAGCCTTTGGTGAGCTATCACCCCGTGATAAAGCGCAAAAAATTGATAGCCTACAACAACAAGGTAAAAAAGTAGCAATGGTGGGCGATGGGGTGAATGATGCCCCCGCGATGGCAACGGCGACCGTAAGTTTTGCGGTAGAAGGCGCAACCGATATTGCCAAGCATAGCGCCACGGCAAGGCTAATGGGCGAGTCGCTCAAACATGTCGATTATGCGGTCACAATTGCCCGCGCAACCCTGCGTAATATCAAGCAAAACCTATTTTTTGCGTTTATTTATAACTGTCTTGGTATACCGTTAGCAGCATTTGGGCTACTCAATCCAATGATTGCGGCAGCAGCGATGGCGCTGAGCTCGATTTCTGTATTACTTAATGCCTTGCGACTCACCCGCATGAAAGTCATTTCCTAACGGCTTATGGTTGTTTTGACAACCCGTTGGGGCTGGTTTTACTTGGCTGCGTATGACTATGCATGACCTATAGGCGATAGTGATAAGCTGCTAAAATTTGTTAAAATATGCTATGATAATCCCACCCCATTTGTATTTTAACACTCCCATTGTTGATTGTGACAGCCAAGGAAAACGCCATGTATGCTGAAGAAACCACCACCAATAACCAAATCAAAGATATCATTGCGCGCGAAATTTTGGACTCACGCGGCAACCCAACCATTGAAGCCGATGTGATTTTAGCAGATGGTACTATCGGTCGTGCAGCAGCACCATCGGGGGCATCGACAGGTTCACGTGAAGCACTTGAGCTGCGTGATGGTGATGCATCACGCTATCTGGGTAAAGGGGTCAAAAAAGCCGTTGCCAACGTCAACAGTGAAATTCGTTCATCACTGGTTGATATGGACGTATCCAAACAACAAGACATTGACAACAAATTATTAGCGCTTGATGGCACAGAAAACAAAGAAAAATTGGGCGCCAATGCGACCTTAGCAGTATCTTTAGCAGCAGCCCGTGCCGCCGCACAATCACAAAAACTGCCACTTCACCAGTACATTGCCAACCTGCGTGGGCAAACATCACTATCGATGCCTGTACCGATGATGAATATCCTAAATGGCGGTGCCCACGCGGACAACACCGTTGATATCCAAGAGTTTATGATTGAGCCTGTTAATTTTACCAGCTTCGGTGAAGCCTTGCGTGCGGGTACAGAAGTGTTCCATAGCCTAAAATCTGTGCTAAAAAAACAAGGCTTGAACACCGCAGTCGGTGATGAAGGTGGCTTTGCACCAAACTTACGCTCAAACGAAGAAGCGATTACTGTCATCATGCAAGCGATTGAGCAAGCAGGTTATACCGCAGGTAAAGACATTTACTTAGCGCTTGATTGTGCCTCATCAGAGTTCTACCATAAAAACGAGCAAGGGAACGGTCAATACGTACTTGAAGGCGAAGGCAATAAAGCCTTTAGTTCAGAAGGTTTTGCGGATTATTTAGCAGGTCTTGTGAGTCAATACCCAATTATCTCGATTGAAGATGGTCTAGATGAAAGCGATTGGGATGGCTGGGCGTACTTAACGCAAAAATTGGGCGACAAAGTACAACTCGTGGGTGACGATTTGTTTGTCACCAATCCAAAAATCCTACAAGAAGGTATCGACAAACACATTGCCAATGCGATTTTGATTAAATTCAACCAAATCGGTACTTTATCAGAAACCTTAGACGCCATTTATCTAGCGAAGAAAAACGGCTATGCCACCGTCATCTCACACCGCTCAGGTGAAACTGAAGACAGCACCATCGCTGACTTAGCCGTGGGGACAGCGGCAGGTCAAATCAAAACAGGCTCACTGTGCCGTTCTGACCGTGTTGCCAAATACAACCAACTGCTTCGTATCGAGCAGATGGTCACTGCAAGCTACCATGGTGCTGACGAGTTTATCGGTTTACGCAACCCAAAAGCCTAACTTTAAAAGCCTAACTTTAAAAGCTCAGCACCAAAAGCTTAAATCCAAAAGCTTAAATTTTGCAGCTTGATAAAGCATTGAAGTGATAAAAACCTTAACCCATGACATTGAATTTGCTACAATGCGTGGGGTAAGGTTTTTTTATGCCAAAAGTTTTTATTATTGAGTGCTGTCATGACTTATTTGCGTCAACTGTTTATGATTATTTTTGCGGTGATTGTGTTGGTATGTCTACAATACCAGTATTGGTTTGGCACCAATGGTCGGGGCGATTTGGCAGCGTTAAATAAACAAATCAGCGAACAGCAATCCATCAATACCGATCAGCAAAAAGCCAATGAGGTATTGCTTGCCGATGTCAAAGACTTAAAAAACGGACTTGAAGCGGTGGAAGAACACGCTCGCTCTGATTTAGGTTTAATCAAACGAGGTGAAACATTTGTGCAAATGTCGACTGCTAGCAGTGTGTACAGTACCGATGTGGTCACACCGACCGCCCACAACACCGCCACGCCTCACCCATAAAAGCATAAAAACTGCCAAATTTATGTTTGTCTCAATTTTTACTGTCAACTGTTTACTTTATTGTTGAAAAGACGCCATGTCAGAATTTAACGCGATAGCCGCCAATTTATCTAACAACTTTACGATTGACACCGTGGTCGTCGCTGCAGGCGTTGGCAAACGCTTTGGGAGCCAGATGCCAAAACAGTACACCCATATTGGCGGTCAGACGGTGCTACAACACAGCATAGCGGCGCTAAGCAAAGTCCACCAGCTAAATACTTGCTATTTGGTAATTTCTGAAGAAGATACGATTGCCAAAACACTGGACTTTAGCATGCCAATCGAGTGGGTGATAGGTGGCAAAGAGCGAATGAATTCGGTGTTTAACGCCGTGCAAACGATTTGGCAACAATATCAAAATCCCCTCCGTGACAAAGCCTTCAGTGAAAAAGCTAGTCATCATACGTATGATAATCATTGGGTGCTGATTCATGATGCTGCGCGTCCTTGTGTCAATCCAAGCGATATAGAAAAATTGATCACACAGACCACGCAGCAATTTTTGCAACAGTCACAGCAAGAGCATGGGCAAGAGTCGGCGGGTGGCTTACTAGCAGTACCGGTGCGCGATACGGTCAAACAAATCATCCATGCACAAGACAAAGTATTGGCACAAAAAACGCTTGATCGCAGTCAGTTGTGGCTGGCACAAACCCCGCAGATTTTTCCATTGGCAACACTGTATGATTATCTAACCCAAGCCATTGAGCAAACGATTGCGTTTACCGATGAAGCCAGTTTATTTGAGCATTTTGGCAAACAGCCGTTATTGGTAGAAGGCAGTCATAGCAATATCAAACTGACGTTTCCAGAGGATTTGCAGTTTGCGCAGGTGTATCTGGCAAAACCTTAGCAAAAATGGCTTGGTAACAAATTGAGGTTACCGCTAAAAAGCGCATAAGAAAAGAAGTGCATAAGCAAAAAAAAGGCAAAGAGAATTTATAAAGCTACAAAAACAAAAAAGCCATACTAAATTAGCATGGCTTTTTAACTATATTTTTTAGCGTTACCACTAAAAAAAATTGGCGTCCCCACGGGGATTCGAACCCCGGTTACCGCCGTGAAAGGGCGATGTCCTAGGCCTCTAGACGATGGGGACACTAGCACGCTTAGTTTATAGCGTGACCTCGACCGCTTTCACCGTTAATGTCGAAGTGGAGCGTATAATATATATTTTTATTTTTGCCGTCAACTGTTTTTTATGTATTTTTTTATATTTTTAACAATTAGCCCATGATACGGTGACCGATGATACTTGGTAGGGCGGCATGACAAGCGCATTAGTTGGCTAATGCGCTTAATTACAGTGTTGTCTAAAAAGTGTTGTCTAAAAATTTCACACCGTGCTTATGAGTGATTGTTTTGCGACTCAGGTGTTGTATGAGATTGCGGCGGCAGATTAGCGGCTTTATTTTTTAAATGATAGCGAATCCAACAATGGGTTACAATGCTAATCACAATCGATAAACTGATAAAACCCAAAATAGTCATCCAAATATTCATTTGTACGCCCATAGTGACCTCCTTTCTTATCACCTTTTTTTATCAAATGGCATTAGCTTTTATCAAATATTGTTCAGGTTTAGTGTAGCAGGTCTGGCTAACCGTATTGAGCCATTCACGTAATGATGTGTGGTAGCGATGTTACTGGCTATTTTGCTTGTGCCAATCGTGATATGAAATAAGAAATAGCCAGTTTGCAGCGATACTTTTTTCGCACTTTGTGCCAGTTTTACGTTACTATTCATCTTTTCAACCGCTTATTTTATCAATACCATTTTATGACAACGATGATGGCGTTTTGGCAACTGACACGGTTGCAGCAAGGAAAATAATTATGAAAGTAGTCATCAGTGATGGCATCGAATACGCCCTAAATCTTAATTATCGTACCATCGATATTGAATCGACCGACTATACCAATATTGCAGCGATTGTGGTCACGATGACAGACTTGCCGCGTGTGTATCAAGATATTGAAGATTTGGGGTTTGCCATTCCGATATTTGTGGCGATTGAATATGGTGATGTAGTCCCTGATGAATGGCTACCCAATGTGTATGGTGTGCTAGAGCTGGCAGATGATCAAAAGTTTTATAACGGACAATTGGTCAATGCGGCAGCGGCTGATTATATCGCCACGCTCGATCCGCCTTTCTTCCAAGCCTTGATGGACTATACCGACTATGGCAATGCGGCGTTTGACTGTCCTGGGCACCAAGGCGGACAGTTTTTTCGTAAGCATCCTTCTGGCAGACGCTTTTATTTATACTTTGGGGAAACGCTGTTTCGTGCCGACTCCTGTAATGCCGATGTCCGTCTCGGCGATTTGCTAATTCATGAAGGCCCAGCTTTTGAGGCACAAGCGCATGCGGCGAAAGTTTTTAATGCAGATAAAACCTACTTTGTGCTCAACGGCACTTCCTCTTCCAATAAAATTGCGATTGGTGCCTTAGTGGCGCATGGTGATTTGGTGCTGTTTGACCGTAACAATCACAAATCTGTGTACCAAGGCGCCTTAACCATGGCAGGTGGTACGCCTGTGTATTTAGAGACCGACCGCAATGCTTATGGTTTGATTGGCGGCATTCCCGCCCATTGTTTTGAGGAAGCCGAAATCCGTGAGCGTATTCGTGAAGTTGCGCCCGACAAAGCCGATGATGCCCGCCCATTTCGCTTGGCGGTAATTCAGCTGGGCACGTATGATGGCACTATTTATAACGCCCGCCAAGTGGTAGATCGCATCGGGCATCTGTGTGACTATATTTTGTTTGACAGTGCTTGGGTGGGTTATGAGCAGTTTATCCCGATGATGCGTGATTGCTCGCCACTGCTACTTGAGCTGGGTGAAAATGATCCTGGAATTTTGGTGACCCAATCGGTACACAAGCAACAAGCGGGCTTTTCTCAAGCATCACAAATCCATAAAAAAGATAACCATATCAGCGGGCAAGCCCGTTATGTCAATCATAAACGCTTTAACAACTCGTTTATGATGCACGTGTCGACCTCGCCGTTTTACCCGTTGTTTGCCTCACTCGATGTCAATGCCAAAATGCATGAAGGTAAAGCCGGTCAGCGCATGTGGCATGAGTGTGTCATCGGCGGTATCGAAGCACGTAAAATGCTGCTAGACACTTGTACCATGATTTTGCCATTTGTCCCACCTACAGTAGATGGGCAAGCATGGCAAGACTACGATACCGAAACCATTGCCCATGATATTCGTTTCTTCCGCTTTGAGGCAGGGGCGCGTTGGCATGATTTTCAGCATTATGCCGATGACCAATACTTTATCGACCCGTGTAAATTGCTACTGACCACGCCAGGCATTGATATGCAAACCGGTGAATATGAGGACACAGGGATTCCTGCCGCGATTTTGGCACATTATCTGCGTGAAAGCTCAGTCATTCCAGAAAAAGCCGATTTAAACTCGATTTTATTCTTACTGACGCCTGCCGAAACCTTGGCAAAATTCCAACACTTGGTCGCCCGTATCGTCAGTTTTGAAAAACATATCCGCGAAAACAGCCCCGTCACCCAAGTGTTACCGACACTGGCTAAGGCATACCCGCAGTACCGCAAACTGACCATCAATGAACTATGCCAACTCATGCATAACTTCTATGCTAAGCATCAGCTCAACAAACGACAAAAACAAATGTTTGAGCGCGAACATCGCCCAAAAGTCGCCATGAGTGCATTTGATGCCCATAACGCCTTTATCCGTAATGAGGTTGAGCTGGTATCGCTGCATGACATCAAAGGCAGAATCGCCATGGAAGGGGCGCTACCGTATCCACCAGGGGTTTACTGTATTGTACCCGGTGAAGTGTGGGATGGGGCGGTGCTTGATTACTTCTTGGCATTGCAAGAAGGCGTTAATCGCTTGCCAGGCTTTGAGCCAGAAGTGCAGGGCGTGTACTGGGAGTATGACGACCAAGGTAAAAAGATTGCCTATGCCTATGTGTTAAAACAGTCCCACCAAATTTGATTGACGGTTTTTGATTCATAGGCTTTAATTGACCGGCTTTGATTGAAAAAGCCTAATGCTTAATAAACTTAGTCGCTTGATTGTGTTTATCGCTTATATCGCTTTTAGCATTTTTGGAACAACAACCAATGGCGCAAAAATTGGTCTGTGTAGGTAGGTGCGATGTTATTTAATTAAATGATAATCATTATTATTTACATTCTCAATCTATTATTGGATAATGACGGCTCAATTTTTTAAGAGGCAGTCAAACAATGACAATGAAAGATTTTCGTATCTATATGAGGCTTGGGCACCGCTATGTTGGATTCTTTATGGTTGGCATTATGCTGGTCTATTCGCTAAGTGGGATGTTGCTGGTATTTCGCGATACTGATTTTTTAAAGTATGACAACCATATCCAAACCAAAGTAGCGACTAACCTTGATGATAAAGGCTTGGCAAAGGCGCTTAAAATGCGTGGCGTGGACGTGACCAAACGTGAAGGCGATGTGGTGTATTTTAAAGAAGGGCAATACAACGCAGTGACAGGTGAAGCGGATTATACGGTGAAAAAACTGCCTGTGGTATTAGATAAAATGGTGAATTTTCATAAAGCGCCATCTAAAGGTAGTATGGGTGGCATCAATGTACTGTTTGGCTTGAGTTTATTATTTTTTGTGCTGTCGAGTTTCTTTTTATTTGCCCCAAGTTCCAAAATCTTTAAACGTGGTTTGGCATTTGTTGCCGTTGGGGCGGTGTTGTCGGTGATTTTGTTGATGTTGTAAATTACCCTAACAAAAAGTTTTTCAGCAGGGTTTTGGCGCCTTCGGTGGCGAAGGATTCTGGGTGATATTGCACCCCTTGAATCGGATAGTCACGGTGGCGAATGCCCATGATTTCATCGCCTGCTAGACTGGCATCTTTGAGGTTTTTATCACTATGTTGCTCACTAGATACCACGCTGGTCACTACCAAACAATCGGGGAGTGAGGCGGCGTCGACCATGAGTGAATGATAACGCATGATGTCAAGCTGCTGTGGTAAACCTTGATACACGCCTTGACCATCGTGGCGAATCGGTGACGTCTTGCCATGCATGGGCACATTGGCTCGCACCACTTGACCACCAAAAAAATGCGCAATGCCCTGCATGCCAAGACACACGCCTAGCAGCGGTGTGGTTTTGCCAAGCTCAGTAATGACATCACCACACACGCCAAAATACGCAGGGTCATCGGGCGAACCTGGACCGGGCGAGATGATAATGCGGTCAGGATTCATGGCTTGGATATCCGCCAAGCTAATCTCATTATTGCGTTTGACAACCACGTTAAAAGGCTGATTGTCTGCGGCTAAAATCTCACCAATATATTGGTATAAGTTAAAGGTAAAAGAATCGTAGTTATCAATAATTAACACTTGCATAGTCAACTCTAAAAATAGGTTTGGCGGTTATTCTAAACGTTTAAAATACTGCTGATATCCCTTGCTATCATGCGTATCTAGTTGGCGTATCGTCATGATGGAGCAGACTTTACTGCACTGGCGCAAAATTGGACAGTACAACTTTCATCGCGGACAATTTACGCTGGATTTCTTCATATTCGTCTTCAGGATTGGAGTCATACACATTGCCGCCGCAAGTTTGCGCATACGCTTTTTCGCCGTTGATAAACAGCGAGCGAATCGGGATAGCAAAAATACAATCCCCATTAAAACAAAACTGACCGAGGGCGCCACCGTAAGCGCCGCGACCATCGGGTTCGAGCGTATTTATAATTTTCATCGCTTCAATTTTGGGTGCGCCCGATAGCGTGCCTGCGGGAAAATTACTGGCAAGCGCGGTGAACATATCATGATTAGGGTCAAGAATACCGACGATTTCACTGGAGATATGCTGGACATGTGAAAAGCGCTTGATATCCATTAAGTTACGCACTTTTACCGTCCCAAAGCGTGCCACCCGCCCGATATCATTACGATGTAAGTCCACCAACATATTATGTTCGGCGATTTCTTTGGGGTCATTGAGCAAGGCGCGCGCTAATTGGCGGTCTTCGGTCTCATCCTTGCCGCGTTTGGTGGTGTCCGCCAGTGGGAAGGTTTCCATCTCACCATTGCGCAATCGGAACAACAACTCAGGCGATGCGCCAATGATTTTTTGGGCGCCAAATTTGACATAGTACATATGCGGTGACGGGTTGACTTCGCGCAGTTTACTATAAATTGGCATGCTATCGCCTTGGATGCGATAATGCGACTTGAAACCCACTTCACACTGAAAAATCAGCCCAGCTTTAATGTCTTCTTTGACTTTCATCACCGCTGCCGCATGTTGCTCGCGGTTCATCCCATCGCCTAAATGTTCAGCAGTCGGCTGCGTATAGTCAGGCGAAATAGCATTCAATAATGACTTGATTTCGTCAATACGATTGCTTTGGTGGTCGGTATCGTAATAATAATAAAAAATTTCACCGGTCATCTTATCAAGGCTTAACCCATCTAAGTACACCCCGAATTTGAACGGTTCGAAATCATCACTGGTTTGAATATTAAGGGTCGGCTCAAAAAAATTGACACTATCAAATCCCAAAAAACCGACCAATCCGCCGGTATGGCTACGTGAAATCACATGCTGTGGGGTGATGTCGCGCAGTAGTTGGTAAGGATTGTCACAGGTATAATCCGTGCTTTCCCCCGTGCGATTGTTGATGATAGTTAAGGTATGGCGGTCTTTTGCCAACACCGTCATCGCAGGGTCAAAGCCGATGGCATGATGACGTGAAATATAGCTTTCTTCGCCCAACGATTCCAGTAAAAAACAGGTAGCGTATTTGGCTTCGATGCGTTTAAAGAGTTCAAAAAAATCAATGTCTTGTGCAAGTTTAATCAGGCTTGGTTTGCTGGCAAGGGCGATTTTGGGCGGTTCGGCGTGTATAGTCATCATGGTGTCTTAAATTTATAGTGTGCTAAATTTACAGTATCTTAAATTTATAGCGGCTTAAATTTACCGTATCTTAAATTTTAATTAATGTTTCAGTGTTCTAGTATGATGATACATTGTAATCAGATTAACCCCTGCTTGCAACTCTTTTATGGCATGCCAGTTATTTTCTCACTGATTTTCGTCACTCTTCTAATCACCCCAAAGTATGATACTGTGATGGGCTTATTCACGCTTGAACCCATTATCAAAGACTTATTGGGTTAAATGACTCAGATTTGGCAATAATTGGTTGATATCGTGTTGTCCATACGCTTTTGCGCCCCGTGATACGGTCGCAATGCCCACCCCCAAGCGCTCCGCGATTTCGCGTTGTGGTAGCGCTTGCTGAAACAAGGCAAAAATCTGGATGCGATTGGCGATTTCTTTTTGTTCTTTTTCAGTCAGTAGCGCTGCCAAAATTTCGCGGATAAAGTCACTATCATCGGTTTGGCTCAATAGCTCAACCAAATAATCATAGGCGGGTAGGGATGATGGCGAAGTGTGCGGCATAGTAGTTTTTTTGAGTCAAAGATGACAAGTAACGCATTTCAATGTTCTAGTATAGTGATACATTTTACGAAGTTTAGCAAGTGAACTCAATCGATTTTTATCCCTTTAGAAAACTAAAGAGGTGCGATAACTGGTTACTTTTGATTACAAAAGCGCAAATAACTGAATATTTAATCAAAGCTTAGTCGACACAAAGTCGCTTTAGCGAGGTCATACAATATGGTTATAATAAAATTGCTTAGTTAAAAATCTAACTGAGTTTATTAATTATGAACAATGACTATCAATCATAATTTTATAACCGCGCCGTTGTCTTTAGTTATTGTGTAGCAGTCTTAATGGGCAATTAAGAATGGGCAGTTAAGATCAATGTCAAAAGGTAGCAGCGCGGTTTAAAGAGTTAGCTAACGCTAATGTTATTCAATACTAATCTTATTCAAAATAGGGCACTTCATTATGACAACCAACGCTAAGAACAACAGTGATTTTTTGAAAAATATGGTTTTTAAAAAGGTCGATCACCAACCACAGCGCGCGGATTATCAATCTCATCAACCTGGCAATTCGATGCCGTTTAGCGATTTCCATGGTAACTATCAGCGTAATATCGGCTTTGATACCGGACGTTTTAAAGACAGTAAAGTCTATATTGTCGGTGGCGGTATTGGCGGTTTAGCAGCCGCGTATTATTTTATCCGAGATGCCCATATCCCAGGCGAGAACATTACCTTTTTAGAGGAATTAGCGGTGCAAGGCGGCTCACTCGATGGCGCTGGTAATGCCGAAGACGGTTATATCATGCGCGGCGGTCGTGAGATGATTACCACCTACGAGAATTTTTGGGATATGTTCCAAGATATACCGGCGCTAGAGTTACCAGAGCCTTATTCAGTCCTTGATGAATACCGCTTGATTAATGACAATGATCCCAACTATTCTAAAGCACGGTTGATTCATAACAAAGGTGACATCAAAGATTTTCACAAGTTTAATCTCAACAAAGCCGACCAACTTGCTATTGTCCGTTTATTACTAAAAAATCAAGACGAACTCGATAATCTCACCATTGAAGATTACTTTAGCCAAAGTTTTTTGGACAGTAATTTTTGGACGCTATGGCGTAGTATGTTTGCTTTTGAAAATTGGCACAGCTTACTTGAGTGCAAGCTTTACATGCACCGGTTTTTGGAAGCCTTAGATGGTATCAAAGATATGTCGACCCTGTTATTTGCCAGATACAACCAATATGACAGCTTTGTGGTACCTGCGCAAAAATTTTTAATCAATAAAGGCGTCAACCTACAAAGTGACACGTTAGTGACCGCGGTAGATTTTGAGCAGCAAGGCGACAAAAAAGTGGTGAAAGGGCTGACAACCACCCAACATGGTCAACAAGTCCATATCCCTGTACGGGATAATGATTTTGTGATTATTACCACAGGGTCAATGACGGAAGATACGCGCTATGGCACCAGTGATACTGCACCTGATATCCGTCTAACTGATGATAACATGGGAAAAACGAAAGGCTGGGTACTATGGAATGACCTTGCCAAACAATCTGCTGTGTTTGGTCGTCCGGAAAAATTTAACCGCCATGTGCCCAAATCTGCCTGGATGTCAGCAACATTAACCTGCAAAGACTCCGCACTTTTACGCAAAATCAGCGAAAAATACTGTGTCAATCCGCCACTATCAGGCAAAACGGTCACAGGCGGTATTGTTACCATCACCGATTCTAATTGGCTTATGAGCTTTACTATTAACCGCCAACCGCAATTTCCTGACCAACCCAAAGACGTCGTGGTGATGTGGTTGTATGGGCTATTGATGGATAAAAAAGGCAACTATGTGCCAAAAACCATGCCAGAATGTACAGGGCATGAAATTGTGACGGAGCTACTATACCACCTAGATTTGCTTGAGCAAAAAGATGATATTTTAGCCAATACTATCGCTAACACCGCCTATATGCCGTATATCACTTCGATGTTTATGCCACGTGCCAAAGGTGACCGTCCACAAATTGTACCCGAAGGCTGCACCAATTTAGGTCTCATCGGTCAATTTGTTGAGACCAACAACGATGTGGTGTTCACCGTTGAAACTTCGGTACGCTCGGCGCGGGTCGCGGTGTATACCCTCACAGATAGCAACAAGCAAGTGCCTGATATCGCGCCCACCCAATACGATATTCGCAACATGCTCCGCTCTGCCAGCGCACTCAACGATGACCAAGGCTTTATCGGGGAGGGCTTACTGCGCCGAGTGCTCGCCAATACCTATTATGAGCACATCTTGCCACCCGTCGCCAAAAAAGCGCACAAAGACAGCTCCTTGATGCAGACGCTTGCTGAGCAATTTGAAGTAGTCAAAGCCTTTTGGCATAAAGAAGGTCATAAAGACGAGCAAAAAGATGAGCAAAAAGCGCAGGATAAAAAATAAGCTTTGATAAACTTTTGTCCTCAAACCGAAAAATCCTCCTGCTGTCAGGGGGATTTTTTATTAGCAAAATTTCCTTTGTGCCTAAAAACCCTATTTCGTAAAACGGTGGTTTCAAGTATATTAAAGCTAAAATCACACATCATAAGGAATAAGTGATGAAACTATATACCATGAATGCCCCGCCAAACCCGCGCAAGGTCGACTTATTGTTAAAAGTCAAAGAGCTTGATATCAATGATATTCATAATTTACAAGTCATCAACGTGGATATTGGCAAAAACGAGCAAAACTCGCCGGAGTTTTTGGCGGTCAATCCATTGGGGTTATTGCCTGTGTTAGTGCTTGATGATGGCACTGTGCTCAACGATTCACATGCCATTTGTGAGTATCTAGATAGTCGACTTGCCGGCAATGGTAAGCAAGTGATGGGCTCAGACCCTATACAGCGCGCCAAAATCACCGCCATGTCACGCAATGCGGAGTTTCATGTGCTATATAACATGATGCTGGCTTTCCAGCATGGGCATCCATCTCGCGCGTCGGTGGGCAACCAAGTGCCTGGTATGGCAGAAGAGAGCATCAACCGCGTCAAAAAAGCATTGCCGTACTTTGACAAGCTATTATCGAGTCATAAATATTTGCTCGGTGATCGACTCACCTTCGCTGATATCGTGTTGTATGTTGGCTTGGATTTTGGGCGAGTGATGAAGTTTAATCCAAAAGATGCCAGTGTGGTGGGTGATAATGTGGCACGTTTTTATGCGCAAATGAGTGAGCGTTTTGGTAAAAAATAACGGTTTTTGAGATAAAAAAGGGCAAGCTAGATGCCCTTTTTTTATTTGTAGTGGTTATTCATTGCTTGTATCCACTGTTTCTATTCACTGCTTTTATGCCTAGTTTTTCCAATAGCGCTAGGGTTGTCATCACGACTGATTGTTAGCCATTAATGTACTAATGCCATCATATAGGGTATCATTGACCGGCGTGTAAATGCCATGCTTATCCCCCAATTCACGAATTGTCCCTGCAAACAAATCAAGCTCACAGCGTCGCCCTGCTTTTAAATCCTGCCGCATCGATGGCATGCCTTTAGGATCCAGCGCATCCATAATCGCCAGCCATTTTTTGAAATCTTCCTCGGTCAAGGTTACGCCTTCAGCGTGTGCCACTGCCATCACTTCTCGCATCGCCGCTTTGAACATGTCGCGCGCTTCACCCGCTTGTTGCACGGTATCAAAGGTACCTTGATACAATGCCACGGTTTGATTGACGCCGGTATTTAACATCAATTTGCCCCACAGCTGACGCGGCATGTCATCGCTCACTGAGTGCGGGAAATTGACTTGATTAAAGAGGGCATCGACTTGTTGCACGCGTGCGCGTTCAGCGCTATCAGTTGTCATCGCGCCAATGACCAATTGTCCATGATCGCGATAAATCAGTTGGCTACCATTTTCCCCATTTTTTTCATGCGGCTCATTTTTCATGGCGTCCATTTGCTGCGCCACACAGTACACAATGCGCTCCTCACCAAAGGCGTTTGCCAATACTTTTTCGCTGGCGATACCGTTTAGGGCAGAAACAATCAGCGTATTGTCGCCAAGTTGACTTTCAATCAAGGGCAATACGTCATTGAGTTGATAAAACTTGGTACAGACGATGACCAAGTCGGCGGGCGTGGTGATGGCGTTGGGGGTGACATAGTTGAGTGTTAATGGCTCGCCATTCACCAATAAACCTTGCTGTTGGTAACGGTTGACACGGTCACTATCGGCGACGATACGCAGGTTTTCAAAAGGCATGTTTGGGGCTAATAGACTGGCAAATAACGCCCCTAATGAGCCAAATCCAACAATGGCAATAATCGGTGAATCGCTCATCTTTTTTCCTGTTATTTTGCGACATTGATTAGAGTTGTGATAAAGTTTAGCAGATTTTTGCACGTATTTTAAAAGAGGAATCACAATGAAATTATTAAAAATGGCTGTGTTCATGGGTTGTTTATCTATTTTGTCCTTTTCACCAGTTACCCAAGCGAAACTTACTGTCGTTGCCGGACCATTGGCTTATCCCGCAAATCAAATTCCTAGCGATGAATCGCTAAAAAAATTGGTACAGGTTCAGCAAATGGACAAGACGTTTAGCGAGATGATGGAGCAGAGCAAGGGCGTTGTAACGCAAACGGTTCAAAATGCTATCAAAGATAATCTTAAAGACCAAAAACTGTCAGAGACACAACAACAACAGATACACCAAGTCGTCAATGACTTTATGCAGAAATCGCTTGAAGCTCAAAACCAACCAAAAATGCGTGAACAATTTATCAATGCTTTTATCGAAACGGCAAAAACTACTTATACCCAGGCAGAAGTCAATTCAATGATTGATTTTTATGGCTCGACTGTTGGGCAATCAGTCATTGCCAAACAATCGCAATTTGGTAAAGCTTATCTTGAGAAAATCATGCCGATTGTTATGGAAAATCAGCAACAAACTTTGCAAGAGCTAATGCCAGCGTTTAAGCAAAAGTTAGAAAAAATAGTTCAGCCTAATCAAAAAACCACCAAAAAAGCTAATAGCAAAATTGGTAAAAAATAATGACATTACCAAACATCGATAACGCGTCATTTTCATTAAAAGGCGCGTATTTTGTCACAGGTACCGACACCGAAATCGGTAAAACCACCACCACCGCGCAATTGGTCAAAAGTCTGGCTGAACAAGGCAAAAGTGTATATGCCATCAAGCCAGTCACCGCAGGTCTAGAAACCGATGACAACGGGCAAACATATAGCGATGATGCAAGGCGAATTAATCAATTTGCCAATGTCAAACCACCGCTTTCTGCCATTGCGCCTATCCAGCTAGCGACACCTTGCTCACCGCATATCGCCGCGCAGCTTGATGACGTGACACTCACCAAAACCCAATTAGTCGATACCATCAATAACGCCATCGCAGCCTATCCTGCCGATGTGATTTTGGTTGAAGGGGCAGGCGGCTGGTTTACGCCTATTAACGATAAAGAAACGCTTGCTGATGTAGCAGCCGCGCTCAAATACCCTGTCATCCTGGTCGTCGGTATCAAGCTTGGCAGCCTTAATCATGCCATGTTAACCTTACAAGCCATTTGGCAAGCAGGGCTGAAAGTCGCTTTGGTTGTTTTTAACCAATTACAGACCGACACGCCGTTTGTCGATGCGCAAATTGACTGGTTAAGTCAGCAAATTTTACGCAAGTATCCTGGTTATCAAAACAAGCCACCCTTGATGGTCAAACAAGGCGTTTTAACCCATTAAATTTTTATCCAATCACATTGCTTTTTGGCATAAGTTATGGTATAAATAGCGGCTTTAAATTTACTAGCGATTTTTTGACGCTTGCTTAAAATGGTTTTGATTGACGTAAGTCAAGTGACTAGCCGTGAGTAGCTAATTTTAAGTACGCCGCCAAAAGATTAATTATTGATTCAAACTGAGATACTCAACATTAGAATCGTTGAAACCCTAGCTTTTTTAGCTTCAATGATATGCGAGATGTGCGAGTATCAGTTGTGACAGGCATGAGCAGCCCTCATGCACACCGATTAGGAGTAAGCCATGTCTCGAGTATGCCAAGTGACTGGAAAACGCCCAGCGGTAGGTAACAATGTTTCTCACGCAAACAACAAAACCCGCCGTCGTTTTCTACCAAATCTACACACCCATCGTTTTTGGGTAGAGAGCGAAAACCGCTTTGTTAAGCTTCGCTTGACTACCAAAGGTATGCGTATCATTGATAAAGTTGGTATTGACCAAGTTTTAACTGATATGCGTGCTCGTGGCGAAAAAATCTAATTTTTGCCTTTTCATATTCTTAGGGAGCAATTGCGATGCGTGATAAAATCAAATTAGTTTCAACTGCAGGTACGGGTTATTTTTATACCACGACCAAAAACAAACGTACTATGCCAAACAAAATGGAAATCAAAAAATTTGATCCAGTGGTACGTCAACATGTTGTATTCAAAGAAGCTAAAATCAAATAATTGACTGACACAGTCTATTTGACGCGCTATTTGATAAAAAAGTGGGTAACTTAGGTTAACCCACTTTTTTATGTCCAAAAGTTTTATGTGCAAAAATTATAAAATCGCTAAAAAATTGGCAGAAAATATCAGTTGCTCCCAATCGCTACCATGATGGATGGTAAGATGAATTACAAGGCGTCTTGGTAGCCAAAACAGCCAAAACAGTTTATGTTACTTGTGCAGTTGGTGGCTACTTAAGCTATGGGCATCGCCAGTAGCACTGGCGGCAGTCGATGGCGCTATGACAACCGCAGGTAAGGGTTTGAGACTGTTTTCAAATTCTGGCAGTTTTGTTTTAATAGCCTCACCCATCACCAATTGCGGCTCAGACGGCTCAAAGCCCATCATTTTTTCCCGTTCAGCAATGCGTTTGCTGGCGGCTTCAAACGCAGGTTGAAAACGGCGAAGCTTGGGTAAGCTTTCAGCAAAAAATGCTTGTCCAAAGTAAGTATATTCGGCTTCATTAGAACAGCCAAACGATGATTTATTCGCCGCTGAGGCAGTAATGACTAGGGTGTACGGCGATTTTAAATCATTGATAAATGAGCCAGAATAACAGGCTGATATCACAATGACGCGCCATTTAATGCCAGATTTATCCAATGATTGGCGTAGCCATTTGGCATCGACATTATCGAGCGCTAGCGGTGGGTTCGACATCTCAATCACCTTGTCACCCCCATGCGAGGTTAAGGTCAAAAATAGCACGTCTTCATTGACATCCATTTTTTTGGCGATACTTTGCAAAGCGCGTTCAATACTGGTTTTACTGGCAATCGGTAGCGCAGACAGGGTATTGGCGTTGTTAATGAGTTCTACCGAGCGTCCTACTGTGCCAAATTGATGGTCAAAGTAATCTTTGGTCAGCTCAATTTCTGACCGGAAAACATCTTGCTCGCCATGACCTGCGACACCCATAAAGTACCAATCATGTATAGTCGGGCGTTGCGGCTGCACGTTATTTAGCATATCAGCCAGAAGCTCAGGCTGGGCATAAAATGCCGCTTCAGTAATCACGGGTGCGACGGGGTCAGATTGAAAAATCGGCTCAGATTGCACGTTTTTTTGCCACACACTGAGTACGGCAAACGCACCCAGCATAATCAGGACACGCTCAATCCATGACCAGCGTAATTGATTGCCAAAAATCCATAGCAGCGATAACGACTGCCAGACAAACGCCAATACGAACACAATACCAATCGTATCAAACGTCCATTCAGGTAGCCAGCCCAAGTCTGATATAAACTGAATCAAGCTTTGCACTAGCATCATAAAGGTGTCAGCACACAGCCACAAAATCGCCGGCACAAAAATCAGCATGGCATTAAAGTGCCGTTTGGCAAGAATCAATCCTGCCACCAGCATCACCATCGGCCACACCAAATAACTAATCAGCCCTTGTGGATTAAAATGGGTGGCATCTTCAGCAACGAGCCACGAAAACAGCAAATTACTCGCCAGTGCCGTCAATCCAAACAACAAAAACTGCCATACGGTGGGCTTGACCCAATAAAACGCACGTTTTGAACCTATTAGCATGTGACCCGTGGCACGGATATTGGCGATGACGTTATGTGAAAAACGTTTGAGCGGGGTTAAATCAAGATCGGTAAGAGAAGTTGGCAAAATATCCACACTATTGAAAGGCTGATTCTAAATCGGTAGGTAAGTAGCGATAAAATAATAATACAAAATAGCGATGGGGTGTTAACAACTTTATCAATCATTCGTGTTTAGAATTTTAACTATCAACGCTAGCAAATCATTTGGATAAAAAAATTAATTTATCTAAAATAGTAAATAAATGAATAAAATTTTCTATTAATTTAGAATTATGAAATTATTTATCATAAAAATAGATTGTATGATATAATAAAATATATGGTATTGTAGGCTATTTTACTGGGTTTAAATGTGGTATGTTGCATAAATAAAAAATGGTATTAACAAGAGTTTTAGACGGATGATAGTATTTAACCAATTTAAAAAATTTTTGGCACACGATATGGCGGCGGGTATCGTGTTGGCGTTTGCCGCTGTGTTGGCGATGCTGGTAGCAAACTCTCCGATGAGTGACATATACGAGCATTTTTTGCATCTGCCTATTTCGATAAAAATCGGCTCTTTTAGTATCGATCATCATTTATTACACTGGATCAACGATGGCTTGATGGTGGTGTTTTTCTTTTTAGTGGGGCTTGAGCTCAAGCGGGAAATGCTGGTGGGTGAGCTATCAGAGGTCAAAAAAGTTGTTTTGCCTGCGATTGCTGCAGTCGGTGGTATGATGGTACCGGCAATTTTTTATGCCGCATTCAATTATCAGCACGCAGATTTGATGAAAGGTTGGGCGATTCCTGCCGCGACAGATATTGCGTTTGCCTTAGGTGTGCTGACTTTACTGGGCAATCGCGTGCCCGCCGCGCTCAAAGTATTTTTGGCATCGATTGCTATTTTTGATGATATTGGCGCAATTATCATTATTGCGTTATTTTACTCATCGGGGCTGTCCATGGCGGCACTGGCTTGGGTTGGAGTATGTTTGGTGATATTGTGGCTCATGAATCGCTTTAACGTCACCCGCACCACCGCTTATATAATGATTGGCGTTTTGCTATGGGCAGCCATGTTAAAGTCGGGGCTACATGCGACGCTTGCCGGTGTGCTGCTTGCGCTATTCATCCCAATGACAGACAACAAGCACCCTGAGCATTCACCCCTCGAAGCGATTGAACATGACTTGCAGGACACAGTCAGTTTTATTATTTTACCGATTTTTGCGTTTGCCAACGCGGGCATTTATCTCGGTGGTACGGGGATATCATCGCTGCTGCATACGGTACCGCTCGGCATTGCCCTAGGGCTGCTGCTGGGCAAGCCGATTGGGGTGATGTTATTTAGTTGGCTTGGCGTCAAGCTTGGGTTAGCCAGCTTGCCTAGCAATGTTGATTGGCGACAAGTATTTGGCGTGGCGATTTTATGTGGTATTGGCTTTACCATGAGTTTGTTTATTGGTGGGCTTGCCTTTGCAGGGCTTGACTTTAAGCCATTTGACGAGCGGCTCGGCATTATTTTAGGGTCATTACTCGCAGGTATATTGGGGTATTTTTATCTTAAGAAAGTCTTACCAACCCAAGCGCTGACACAGCAGGTGAGTAACCCTCATGACCATACCTATATTCGCTAAGCTATTTACCCAAGCGCAGTGTAACGATAAATAAAATCTACAAATGATAGCAACGAATATTGCTATCATTTTTTTATACCAATAATTTTGTGATCAATAATAAGGAAAACAACATGAAAAACAATAAGATAAAGGGTAAAAAGGTCGCACGGTTGTGTGGTGGTGTGGCGATAATTGGTCTACTAGCGAGTTGCGCCGGCGTGGCGTACCAATCGCTGCAAAATGGTAAGTTAAGTGATATCAAAGAAAGCATTGAGAGTGTACCCAAAAAAAAGGTGATGCTAAAAGGCACATTTACCCAAAGCTTAGAGCAATCTGAATTTAATGACGGTACGACCAAATACCATGTATTTGACCCAAACAACCTGTTAGCCGAGTATGCCAAAGCACAAGGTCAAACGGGCGTGTCGATTAGTTTACCTGTCTGCATTGAAGGGCGGGTAACTGAAAAAGGACGTTACGGACATTTAGGAAAATATCCGTATGAGCTGTGGGTGGATAAAATTTGCCAGTCCTAGACCAGTGCTAGATAAGCAGGTTGTCAGACCATCCTTCATTGACGGTCAGGATCAATTTCAACCAAATCAATAGGCTGGGTATGCAGCGAACCATCTTGAATCGCGGTTTGTAGCGGATACTTGATGCGATCTTCGGCGATGATTTGTCGCGACACATGTTGAATGAGCTGACGTAACCAACGATGCGCAGGGTGATGTTGTAATAGTGGCGACCATGCCATTGTCAATTCAAACTCTGGAATAAAAAATGGCGGCTCTTTAATCACGATATCATCATTATTTGCCTGCATGCGCGCCACCCGAGTCGGCAGCGTGGCAATTAAGTCTTTATTAGCGGTGAGCATCGCAGGCATCTGATAATGACGGGTAAAGACACTGATTTGACGTTTTTGACCGAGGCGTTGTAACGCCGCATCAATCGAGCCAAGTCCACCAGATTTTTCGGGATTGACCCCAAAACCTACACCCATGCCTGTTTTAGAGACCCAAACGTGCTGAGCTTTAAGATAATTTTTTAGGTTAAAGCGATTGACATATGGACTATCAGCCGACAACAAACAACTAAAAGTATCACGCCAAATCAGCACTTGGTGAAAGCTTTGTGGTACCTCGTTAAAACGATTAATCGCCAAATCAACACGCCCTTGCTCCATATCTCGATAGGAGACATCCGATGGCGTTAAGAAGTCTAAAATCACGTTTGGGGCTTCACTGCGCAGCGCTTTAACTAGCCTAGGCACCAGCGTCGCTTCGGCATAATCTGACGTCATAATCCGAAATACACGACTTGAGGTATAAGGACGAAACTCAGTACGCGGCTCTAATAGCTGGGTTAAATCCGCTAACAATTCGCGTACGCGCGGCTGTAATTCAAGCGCCCGCTCCGTCGGTGTCATGCCTTCAGATGAGCGAATCAACAACGGATCATTAAACAACTTACGCAAACGACGTAAAATATTACTCATGGCTGGTTGGGTAATGCCGAGTTGCTCAGAGGCTCTGGTGACGTTTTTTTCTCGAAGTAACACATCAAGATGCACCAAAAGGTTCAAATCCACACGTTGTAAATCCATAAATTACTGTTTGTCTAGTTAAAAGTTAAGAAAAAAAGGCTAAAACCGCTAGTTTTAACAGGATTAAAACCTAGCAATAAAACTTAAGTTATTGATTATATTATACTATATTTTAAATAAATACTAAAGATACGAATCATTAAATAGCTAAATTATGAATTAAAGGGTATAGTGCATTCATTCCATTATTTAAGCCAACTTAAAGCTTTATTAGTGCCAAAATAGAATTCTTAATTTTAACAGACTATTTAATATCACTGTAAGAAATATCACGTATTTTGTTAAAAAAATTGTTAGGCTATTTGGCTATTTCGCTTGTTTCTTAAACATTATTTCTATTTTCGGTGTTTAACGCTCACTAAATATTGGCTTATTTAAGACTTTTGCTATTATCACAATACAACAATCATCCTAAGTTTTTTTATCCCACCGTCCTCAACAGGAGACTGCTATGTCAACTTACGTTTCAGCGATTGACCATATCCGCGAACTAAAAGCCAAATATGGTAACTGGAAAAACATCAGCGAAAATGATGCTGCGCGTTTGGTTACCCAAAACCGTTTCAAAACAGGTTTAGAAATCGCTCAATACACTGCCGACATCATGCGTCGTGATATGGCAGCTTATGATGCTGACAAATCAAAATACACCCAATCTCTTGGTGCATGGCATGGCTTTATCGGTCAACAAACCATGTATGCGGTTAAAAAATACTTCGGTACTACTGAACGTAAATATATCTACCTTTCAGGTTGGATGGTTGCTGCGCTGCGCTCAGAATTTGGTCCACTACCTGACCAATCTATGCACGAAAAAACCGCTGTGCCAAAATTAATCGAAGAAATCTACACTTTCTTACGTCAAGCGGATGAAAAAGTGTTAAACGATTACTTCCGTGAATTAAAAGCGGCGCAAGAAGCAGGTCAAGACACTAAAGCCATCTTAGACAAAATCAACAATTTTGAATCACACGTCGTGCCAATCATCGCTGACATCGACGCAGGTTTTGGTAACGAAGAAGCGACTTACTTACTCACCAAAAAAATGATCCAAGCAGGTGCTTGTGCTATCCAAGTTGAAAACCAAGTATCAGATGCTAAACAATGTGGTCACCAAGATGGTAAAGTTACCGTACCACACGAAGACTTCATCTCAAAACTCAACGCGATTCGTTATGCGTTCTTAGAGCTTGGCATTGACAACGGTATCATCGTTGCCCGTACTGACTCTGAAGGTGCGTCATTAACGCAAAAACTTCCTGTGTCGCGTGAGCCAGGCGACCTTGCTTCACAATATTTAGACTTTTTAGAAGTTGAAGAAGTGACTTTAGAAAATGCAAACGAGTACGATGTGCTATTAAAACGTGATGGCAAATTGGTTCGCCCAACTCGTATGCCAAACGGCTTGTACTCATTCCGCGAAGGCACCAATATCGACCGCGTGGTACTTGACTGTGTGACTGCCCTTGAAAACGGTGCCGATCTACTATGGATTGAAACACCAACGCCAGACGTCGCGCACATCAAATCAATGACTGACCGTATCACTGCGCAAGTGCCAGATGCTAAGCTTGTTTACAACAACAGCCCATCATTCAACTGGACGCTTAACTTCCGTAAACAAGTCATCGCAAAATGGGAAAAAGAAGGCAAAGACATTTCAGCTTATGACAAAGCAAACTTAATGTCTGCTGACTACGACAACACTGAGTTGAATACCGCTGCTGATGAACTAGCGCGTACCTTCCAAGCTGACGCGTCACGTGAAGCCTGTGTATTCCACCATTTGATTACCCTACCTACTTTCCACACGGCGGCATTAAGTACGCACCAGTTGGCAAAAGGTTACTTCGGTGATAAAGGTATGTTAGCTTACGTTGAAGAAGTACAACGTAAAGAAATCCGCGAAGGCATTGCTGCGGTTAAGCACCAAGCCATGGCAGGTTCTGACATTGGTGATGATCACAAAGAAATCTTCTCAGGTGAGATGGCACTTAAAGCGGGCGGCGCCAAAAACACTGCCAACCAATTTGGTCACTAATCTATCATAGATTGATTGAGTAAAAAAAACACCTCACGGCATGTGGGGTGTTTTTTTATGTTTATGAGCCGATAAAATTAAATGGTCTGCATAATTTCTTGATAGCGAAGTTGGAATTTTTTGATAAAATCAATGGTGGTCTGAATACCCATAAATAAAATAATATACGGGTTTAAACTATTTTCGTTCGACAGCTCAACCGCTTTATCACTTGGATATTCACTGATAAGTAACATGTCTTGTTGGCGCTGGGCTTGGATATCGGCAAGCTGTTTTTCAAAATTGGGCTCTGCCAAAATATAACTACTTGAATCATAGGATTTGATATCACTTAAATATTGAATACAAATCGACTCCAAATCTGCCCAGCGATAAGTTTCGGTTTCACGTACCAAATTTTCAATACTATTGACCAATTCATCCAAAGCTTGATAATAGTACCAAATCAACGGCTTGCGCGGGTCATCGGTCAAGCGCGCTGAGGCATTAAATAAATGCTGTAAATTAGTGAATGCTAACGCTTCGGGAATAGGCTCATGAATACCAATAAGCTGCTGAGGGACTTTAGCGTCAGGCGCCGCGGGCAAATCAGGTGAGCGGTTTAAATTAGCGCGACCCTCACGGTCAGATTGCGCCACTGGGGTTTGCTCTGATTCTATGCCTAGCAGTTGATTAACTCGGTTTAGATAAGTATTCATGTTAAGCGTAATCAAACTATCATGACTGTGCAGGCGCGCAAAGGCATAAGAGATTTCTTTTCTTGCTTCATAGGCGTCCATCAGATTACTCATGTTTTCTTCACGCTGATAAGTAATCGCATTTAAAAACAAACCTGCAGACACCACCCCAATGGTGGCTTCAATCATCACAAACGCCCGCGTAAAGGTATTGGTTGGGGTGATATCGCCAAACCCGGTGGTGGTCACCGTGATGGTACTAAAATACATGGCTTCCAAAAAACCCACGTTTTCATGGTTAAACTGCATATTTGGCAAGGTGCTATACAAAAAGCCAAATAGCGGAATCAGCGTCAAATAGATAGTGCCATACACAGCAGGCGGCAACGAAAAAATATCATCGCGCACGATAGGTTTGGCAAGCTTATTGAGGGTAAAGGTTTGAGGGGTGTTACGGGTTGATATGATTGGTTTAGTGGGCTTTTGCGCAAGTGGTTTCATAAGCTGCCTAATTTTTTTTGCTTTAGACTAGCATACCCACTCAAAAAGAAACATAGTATTGTAGTAACCCCTGATGGACGACAGGATGAAAGGCTCAAAACAAGAATGCCACTCTTGGGATAAAAATGAAAAAAGCCAACTTGCTTGTTATCGAATAAAAGAAAACAAAGAAAGTAAAGAAAGCTAGGCAGGTAAGGGATGAATGCCCATTTATAGGGTTGAATGATGCCAAGTATATCAATAATGCCGCTATTCATCTTTAAAATAGGGTTGTAATAAATATAACCCTATTAAACCTAGCAAAAAAGTTACTGGCACTATCAACTAGCTAGATTCACTTCCCATACTTGATGGGAAGTCTAAAAATATGGGAAGTATAAAAATAGGCAGTCTAATATTAGTGTTGACCGAGCAAATCCTTTTTCATCTCAAGTGATATAGGATTATCGCCTAGCCAAGCACGAAGAATAGCTTGGTCAAAGCCTTCTTCTTTGATATAAGGAAGATCGCCAACCTCATCATAATTTAAACGAACGCCATGCTCTGGCGAAAACTCAATGGTAAACATTGCCCCTTCTTTGATGGTATTGGTTTTGAACAACTCACCAAACACGTCATCAATCACTGAGGCAATTTTTTGATATTCTTCTTCGCTACTATTCGCTCTGATACCGTCTTTGAAGGCATTTTCCAGTAACGAGCCTTTGATATTGCGGCGAGACACCATGCGCAATTGCTTGGCATAGCGTGAAGTAATGGCTGTTTCGGCATCTTCAGTCATTTCACCCAAGTATAGGGCAATATCATAGATACCAATCATAAATTTACTGCGAGCGCTAATACCATTTCGCACACAGATTTGACCATCTAGTTTTAGGGTAGGGGGAAATAGGGTTTCAAGATCGTTGGTTTTTCCTTTAAATAAAATCATCCTAGCATCCTTATCGTTCTATAACGGTTTTTTCCTTGGATAATATCGTAGTATCCTTATCGCGCTTCATTGTGTGAATATTGGGGCGAAATGTAAAGTATTATCAATGAACAGCAAGTCATAGAGCGATGATTGGTTAAAAAAAGGGTTAGACGATAATGTACTAACCCTTACCGCTAAGCTTATGTCTCTAACAAACCTACGCTGGTAACAAACTTAGGCTTGCAACATCGGTTTTAAGAATCTGCCTGTATGCGATCGCGCGTTTTGCGCCACGTCCTCTGGCGTGCCCTCAGCGATAATCTCACCACCGCCCGAACCGCCTTCAGGACCCAAATCGACAATCCAGTCAGCTGTCTTAATCACATCAAGATTATGCTCAATCACCACCACGGTATTGCCTCGGTCCCGTAGCGTATGCAAGATATCTAGGAGCTTGGCGATATCATGGAAATGCAAACCTGTCGTCGGCTCATCGAGCACATACAAGGTCTGACCGGTATCACGTTTGGATAGCTCTTTGGCAAGTTTCACCCGTTGCGCCTCACCACCCGATAAGGTTGGTGCAGACTGACCCAAGCGAATATAACCCAAGCCGACTTCTTGTAGGGCTTGCAAACGGCGGTAAATTGCCGGAATCGCCTCAAAAAACTCCGCCGCATCTTCCACCGTCATATTGAGCACGTCATTGATATTTTTGCCCTTATAGGTGATTTCAAGGGTTTCACGGTTGTAGCGTTTGCCTTGACAGGCATCGCAAGGCACATACATATCAGGCAAAAAGTGCATCTCAACCTTAATCAAACCATCGCCTTGGCAGGTTTCACAGCGCCCGCCTTTCACGTTGAAGCTAAAGCGTCCTGCTTGATAGCCACGAGCTTTGGACTCGGGCACTTGGGCGAACAGGTCACGAATCGGACTAAATACACCCGTATAGGTCGCAGGATTGGAGCGAGGGGTACGCCCAATCGGACTTTGGTCAATATCGACGACTTTATCTAAATGTTCTAGCCCAGTGATACTGTCAAACTCTTCGGCAACGTGAGTGGTGGCGTTATTAAGTTGCGTGGTCGCTAGTGGCAGTAAGGTGCGGTTGATTAAGGTCGATTTACCCGAACCCGACACGCCTGTAATAGCGGTAAACACACCAATCGGCAAGTTTAAGGTCACGTTTTTAAGGTTGTTACCTTTTGCCCCTGTTAAAGTCAGCATCAAAGGTTTGGCTTCGACTTTACCCTTTTTGGCTTTTTCTTTCTTCTCGCTTTCCGCTTTTTTCGCTTGGTTTTTGGTTAACGGAATGGCGGAGTCTTGCATTTTTTCATATTTATCGTCATTGGCGATTTTGGCTCGGTGACGCACGGTTGGCACTGCGATTTTCTTTTTGCCCGATAAATATTGCCCCGTCAATGATTCGGGATTTTTGGCAATGTCTTTTGCCGTCCCTTCTGCAATGATACTGCCACCATGTACACCAGCGCCCACGCCCACATCGATGATATGGTCGGCTAGACGAATGGCATCTTCGTCATGCTCGACGACAATCACGGTATTGCCCAAATCTCTGAGCCGAGTCAACGTTTGCAGCAAGCGATCATTGTCACGTTGGTGCAAGCCGATTGATGGCTCGTCGAGTACATACATCACGCCCATCAAGCCTGCCCCGATTTGGCTAGCAAGGCGTATCCGCTGAGCTTCACCGCCCGACAGGGTTTCGGCAGAGCGGGCAAGGGTAAGATAATCCAAGCCCACACTGACCAAAAATTCCAACCGCTCACGGATTTCTTTGATGATTTTGGCGGCGATTTCGCCTTTTGCGCCCTCGAGTTTTAATTGCTCGTAATACGCCATCGCTTCGCCAATCGATAGCTTGACCATTTCGGCAACGGTACGGTCGCTGACTTCGACATGGCGAGCGATTTCGTTTAAGCGTGAGCCGTGACAGGCATCGCAGGTGGCATCGGCAAGGTATTTGGCAAGCTCGTCTCGCACGATGCTGCTTTGCGTGGTGCGGTAACGGCGCTCCATATACGGCAACACCCCTTCAAATGGCACGGTTTTGGTAGATTTGCGACCCCGTTCATCAACAAAGTTAAAAGTCATTTTGTCTTTACCAGAGCCGTGTAAAATGACATCTTTGTGCTTTTTATCCAGTTGTTGCCAAGGCGCTTCCATATCAATACCGTAATGCTCGGCAACGGTGGTCAGCAAGCCAAAATAGTAGGCATGGCGTTTATCCCAGCCTTGAATCGCCCCTTGGTTAAGCGATTTTTCAGGATGCCCGATGATTTTTTCGGCAGCAAAATATTGGCGTTTGCCCAAGCCATCACACACGGGACACGCGCCATAGGGGTTGTTAAAACTAAACAATTTTGGTTCAAGCTCAGCAACCGAGCGATCGCAGACAGGGCAGCTATGTTTGGCGGACAAAATTTTATCCTCAAACTTAGCATCCATGTCATGCAAGATAGCAATGTCGCTACCGAGTCGTAAGGCGGTCTCCAAGCTTTCGGCAACCCGATTACCCAAATCACCTCGCACTTTGAAGCGGTCAACCACCACATCAATGGTGTGTTTAAAGGTTTTGGCAAGCGGCGGCACATCGTCAATGTCATAAATCTCGCCATCGACCCGCAGCCGCACAAAGCCTTGCCCTTTTAGCTGTTCCATGAGCTGGATATGCTCGCCTTTGCGGTCATCGACGACGCGCGCGAGAATCATTAACTTGGTGTCTTCAGGCAATGCCATGACGGTATCGACCATTTCGGTGACGGTTTGCGCGACCATCGGCAGGTGGTGTTCTGGGCACATGGGCGTGCCGACACGGGCGTACAACAGCCGCAAATAGTCATAAATCTCGGTAATGGTACCCACCGTGGAGCGGGGGTTATGGTTGGTGGACTTTTGCTCGATGGCGATGGCAGGTGACAGCCCTTCAATGCTATCGACTTCGGGCTTTTCCATTTGTGATAAAAATTGGCGTGCGTAAGCCGATAAGCTCTCGACGTAGCGGCGTTGTCCTTCGGCGTATAGGGTGTCAAAGGCTAGGCTAGACTTGCCCGAGCCTGATAAACCTGTGATGACGACGAGTTTGTCTCGTGGGATGTCGATGTCGATGTTTTTGAGATTGTGGGTACGTGCGCCACGAATTTTGATTGCGTCGTGCTGTGCCATATTGAGCTTCTTATTGTGTGTTTTTGAGTGGGAAATTTGGGTAAAAAGATGGGGCTTTAATGGGGGAATCGGGTGGGGGTTTCAAGACTAATAGGTAAGTTTGTCTATAAGCTTTTACTTGTTTAGTTTGTTTAAAACGGACGCTAAAAGATACTGAACGCCTAATTCATTTTGCGGAAAGTTTAAGTCGCTTAAAATATTTCTAAATAAATATTTTTCATTATTGCTCAAAAAGTTGCTGAATAAATGCTCATTTAATGTGTCAAGTGCAAAGTATTGCAGAAGAAAGTTATCGTAACACAAAAAATCGATAACAAATTTTTTGGCAAACCAATCTGTATCATTGGCGACCAATTCAAAGCAAATTTTTTGCCAATCTACATTTTGACTGGGAAGAAACTCAGTTAATTTATCCCAATCTTGCTTATTAAAACTTAGCAACATGTTATTGGCTTCGCTACAGGCATAATCATACCAAAAATTTTCGTTTTTGATATTAACGGTAAGGTATTCTGAAAATTCTTCAAACATAAAATTCAAGCTTATTGTTTTATAAATGGACTGTTCAATAAATATATCTTATTTGCAGTGTATTAGGAAAATTGTGAATTTGATAGTTTGTGGCAACTATTAATCACGCGATTTTTTCTTTTTTATAAAACCGTTAAACCTTGCTATACTGGATTGAATCAAGGAAAAAGAAAATTTGTGACTGCAAAATTTGAGACAATAACATGGCAACGTTAACCCAAGAACAAACCGATTTCTTAAAAAGCCACCATATCCCAATGGACAAAACCTTTGACGCCAGCGGACTATCGAGCAAAGAATACAAAGCCAAAATGAAAGAAAATGGCGCGCTCGTTGCTTACGGTGTGCCGCCCTGCCCAAAAGGTCACACCCTCAAAAACAAACAAGCCAACTGCCTACAATGCAACCCCCAAGCCATTGCATCGCTCAAACGCCAAGCCACCCCAGGTGAGGTCTATATCGCCGTCTCACCCAGTCAGCTGCTTGCCAAAATCAGCCTTGTTGAAAACGCGAGCGATATCATCCAGCTATTAAATAGCGAAAATCATGCCGAAATCAACGATTGGGCATTAGCGATGACAGGTCGCACCGACTCCATCGGACAAATGGAAAACCACTTGCAGCAGCGCCTTGCCGATTACCAAGTACCCAGAAAACTCACTGCCGATGGCAAAACCACCAAAGCCTCGGGCGTGTACGACGTCGATGTGCATGATGCGCTTGAAGTAATAAATGAAATGCCTTTCACCTTAAGCGAAATTGATAACGCTGTGATGGATGATTTTCACGCGCGCTATAGCGATAAACAGCTTCGCGAGCAGCAGCAAACTGAGCAGTTAGCCATCGAAGAAGCAGCGCGTAAACAAGCAGAACTTGCCGAACAAGCGCGACAAAAACAGGCTAGGCTTGAAGAACAGCGCCAACTACAACAACAAGCCAAACAGCAAAAATTGGCACAAAAGCAACAACGCCAACAGCAGCTTGAAGCCAAAAAAGCGCAAAAACAGCAAAAAATCGCCAACCAAGTGAAGCATAGCCCGTTAGAGAGCGCGCTAGTGGCTACCCCAAAATCATCATCTATCAGGCAGTCACCGCAAGGATTTTTTGACAACCAAAAAAATGTGATGTGGCTGATGATTGTTATCGCGGTGATTTTAGCCATCATGGTAACCGCTTACGCAATGCTAAAATAATGGGGCTGAAACGATAAAGCCAAAATAATGGGGCTAAAATAATAAGGCTAAAATAATTTTTATTGCCAATAAATTCTCTGTGATAAAAATTAGGCATATAATAAGCCGTTTTTGGCAAAATTTTGTGAGCCACCATGTCAGTAAAATCAACGTCAGTAAAATCAACGTCGAGAAATATGAGTCACAACTCCTCCATGAATGCATCCGAAAAGAAAGCGATTGCCGGGTTGGGTGGTATCTTTGCCTTGCGCATGCTCGGACTATTTATGATTGTGCCTGTGTTTGCAGTGTATGGGACACAATATGCACACGCCACGCCGTTTTTGATTGGATTGGCGATTGGTATCTATGGCTTAGGGCAGGCGATTTTTCAGATTCCCATGAGTTTTTTGGCGGACAAATATCCGCGTAAACCGATTATCATTGCAGGGTTATTGGTGTTTGCGCTCGGGGGAGCGATTTGCGCCTTATCAACAGATATTTATATGGTGATATTGGGGCGTTTGATTGCAGGCAGTGGCGCGGTTTCAGCGGTAGTGATGGCACTACTTGCGGATGTGACCCGTGAAGAGCATCGTACCAAAGCGATGGCAACCATGGGGCTGACCATTGCCATGTCGGTGATGGTCGCATTTGGGCTCGGTCCGATTTTGACGCATGTGCTCGATATCTCAGGCTTGTTTTGGGTGACAGTGGCGTCCGCTATTTTCGCCATTGGCTTACTGTGGATCGTGCCCACCCCAAATCGGGTACTAAAGCACAATCTCAATAATCACTCAGTTAAAGCACAGTTTGCTGAAGTATTAAAAATTGCCGATATTAACCGCTTGCATTTGGCGATTTTTGCGCTGCATCTGTCAATGACAGCGATGTTTACCTTATTACCGCATCAGTTTCATGATGTGCTCGGCTTGACGGTGGCGCAGCAAGGTTTTGTATATTTGCCGTTACTATTATTGGGCTTTATCATTGCAGTTCCATTGATTATCATCGCAGAAAAAAAACGGCAAATGCGCGCCGTGTTTTTGGCGTCTTTAGCGACCTTGGTGGCGGGATTGGTATTTTTGGCGGTGGCTAGTCAGACCATCGTGGGTTTAATTATTGGGCTTGCGGTTTATTACATCGGCTTTAACAGCCTTGAGGCGACTATTCCGTCTTGGATTTCCAAACGCGCGCCCGTTGCCAATAAAGCGACGGCAATGGGTATTAATTCATCTGCACAGTTTTTGGGTGCTTTTGTGGGCGGTGCCATGGGCGGTATTTTGCTGACCAAACCGATGTGGTTGTCGTGGACGGTGCTCGCCATCGTGACCGTCATTGCGTTATTGTTTATCCTGCCGATTGCATCACCACCGTATTTGACCAGCCTAACGATTACCCTGCCAACAGGTATCGACACAACTGCTTGGTCACAGCAAATTTTGGCGATTGACGGCGTGGATGAGATAGTGATGATGCCAAAAGAAAACATTGCTTATCTCAAACTGGATAAAGAAAAACTGACCGATGACACGCGACAGCATTTGTCACATCTTACCGGTCAGACGCTAGCAATTTGATGCAAAGTTTAGTAAAGTAATGGCATTGTAGTTGCGCTAAATCTGCAAAGATTTGGCTAAAAATACTAGAAAACTATTAAGAAAGGCATCAAAAAATTCATCAAAAAAGTTATCAAGGAAATTCTATGCGCGGCGTAAATAAAGTAATTATTGTAGGCAACCTTGGTTCAGATCCTGAAGTCAAACAATTTGCCAATGGCGGTAGCGTGACACGTATCGCCGTGGCGACAAGTGAGCAGTGGAACGACAAACAAACAGGTGAGCGCCGTGAGCAAACCGAATGGCACCGCATTTCATTGTTTAATAAACTCGGTGAAATTGCAGCGCAATACCTGCGTAAAGGTAGCCAAGTCTATATCGAAGGTAGCCTTCGCACCAGTAAATACACCGATCAAAATGGCGTAGAGCGTTATGCCACAGAGATTCGTGCCGACCAAATGCAAATGCTTGGCACAGCAGGCGGCGTTCAAGGCGGTATTGCTAATAACAATGCCGGCACAATCTACCAAAACCAGCCCCAAAGTGGTTATAATCAAGTTGGCTACAACCAAGGTGGCAACCAAGCGCCCAATCATTTTGGCGGCTATCCAAACCAAAATAATGCCCAAGCTGCGCCACAAGCGGGTCAAAATGCAGGATTTGGCAATAATCCATTTATGAAGGGCAACCAAGCGCCACAAGGGGCAAATACAGGAAATAATCAGCCTGCCCAAAATCCCCAACAAAACCCAGCCATGGCAATGCCAAAACCAGGCGCAGTTGATGATGATATCCCGTTCTAGACTTTAATTTTTACTAGGTTTAAAAAAATCCTTGCACAGTCATACTGTTGCAAGGATTTTTTATGCCGTTTTTTCTGATCGTAGTCTGCTAGTAAAGTGCAGGGTCTAAGGTGCAGATTTAAGTTACAAGTTTTAAGGGTTACAAGGTTTAAGGTGCAGGGTTAGGGTATAAGGTCTGCACCGCTTCGATATCAGCCAATACCTCTTGGGATAATACCAAGTCTACGGACGCGATATTGCTGGCTAGCTGCTCAATGGTGGTTGCCCCAATGATGTTGGCAGTCACAAACGAGCGGCTATTGACAAACGCCAGTGCCATTTGTGCCATATCTAGATTATGTTTTTTGGCGACCTCGGCATAGGCTTGGGTGGCTTGTTGCGCTTGCTCATTTAAATAACGGGTAAAATGGTTATAAAGGCTCAAGCGACTATTGGCAGGCTTGTTACCGCCCAAATATTTGCCTGATAACACACCAAATGCTAGCGGTGAGTAGGCAAGTAGCCCAATTTGCTCGCGGTGACTGATTTCTGCCAGTCCCACTTCATACAAGCGATTGAGTAAACTATACGGATTTTGTATGGTGATAGGTCTAGCAAGCCCATGTTTATCGGCTTCTGCTAAGTAGCGCATGACCCCCCAAGGGGTGTCATTGGATAACCCATAAGCGCGGATTCGACCTTTGGTGATTTCATCATTGAGTGCTTCGATGGTTTCCAAAAATGGCGTCAATTCTTTGGTATCTTGCTGCGCCATACTTTCTGTATAGCCGCGTTGACCAAAAAAGTTGGTCTGACGCTCTGGCCAGTGTAGCTGATAAATATCGATATGGTCGGTTTGCAAGCGCTGCAGGTTACTATCTAATGCCGCACGAATGGTTTTTTTATCAAACTTGGTATTGCCACCGCGCAAAAAATCATTGCGAGAGATTTTACTCGCCAATACCACATCATTTCGCTTGCCTGTCTTGGCAAACCAGCTACCGATAAAGCGCTCGGTATCACCCTGTTTGTCTTTATCAGGGGGTGACGGATACATCTCTGCGGTATCCCAAAAATTCACACCTTGGGCAAGGGCATAATCCATTTGTTCATGGGCATCCTGCTCGCTGTTTTGCTGTCCCCAGGTCATGGTGCCTAAGCAAATTTTGGAGACGCTATCGCCCAGTTGTGGCAATGTATCAAATTGCATGCTATTTTCCTTGTGTTTTGCATTATAGTTTTAACCAGCTTAGTGAGGTGATTGTAGCAAACTCATGGTGATAAAGTCGGTTGCAAATTGTAGTGAGTGTGGCAGGCAGCCGCAATAAACAGTCCGCCCAAAACAAGTCTGACAAAATTTTGATTTTTTATGGATTGACATTACAACGCAATAAAAATCAGTTATGATAAAGCGTTTCATTTTAGTTAGAAAAATATTCGAGTGTTGGCGCAGAGTGGGTTCAAAATTTTTTGCGCTAATGGCAATTTTTATCCTGCATGAATTATTTGATTGTTGATTAATTTGCTTGTGGATTGCGTCACTTTATCGGTGTCAAAAATCATTGTAAAAGGTATTCAAGTTTGGCAAATGTCAATTCATTACGTCCGACAAAACTATGGTGGCTGGTAGGTCTGGTTTTGCTTTGCTTAAGCTTGGTAATTCAGCTACCTGCAGCGTGGTTACTGCAAAAATTTGCCCCAAACAACCCGTACCTGCAGCAAATATCGGGCAATCTTTGGCAAGGTCAAGCCAATTGGCAAATCAATGCGCGCCCCAATACGCCGCTGGCGGGTAGTGTCAATTGGCGCTGGCAACCGTGGCATTTATTGATGGGCAAACTGGGTATGGCAGTCGATATCCGCTCTGGCAAAACCGACTTGCAAGGGGTGGTCAAATTCAATAAAACCAGCTGGCAAGTCAATGATTTCAACGGCAAAATCAGTCCTGATACATTGGCGCAGTTGGTCAGTTGGCAATTACCCGACACACCGATTACCATCAAAGAAGTGTCGATTGAAAAAAATAAGCAAGGCTATCAAACCGCCGAAGGCAGCATGAATTGGGCAGGCGGTGATTTGGGGTATCCCACAGGCGGCAAAACCTACCTCATCAAACTCCCCACCATGCAAGGAAACTTAAGCGCGGATAAAGCAAGTGTGCAGCCAGCAGCCAACGCTAATGGTATTAATAGTAGCAACAAGGCAGCGCAAGGTAAAAGCTTGCATTTAGCCCTTACTACACCGCAAGGTGAGCGATTAGGGGATTTTTATCTTGACCAAGATAATATGATAGATGTGTCATTGACACAGCGATTGCTCAAAAATATGCCGGCGTACCAAGGCAAAGGGGCTGATGACAGTGTGGTGGTGTCCATTCGCCAACCTTTGACCAGTATGGGTAATTAGAGACGCAGCGATGATAGCAGATATGATAAAAGCCACCCAGCGCCCCTCGTTGAGCCGTAAAACAACGACTGGTAAATTTGTGCCGATGGCGGTGGTAGAAAAACTGTATCCTTGGTTGCTATTGGCAGCTATTTTTTGGTTGGTGTGGCAAGTAAGCCAAGCAATTTGGCTGGTGGTTGCACCGCCCAAAGCCCCTGTACTCACCCCAGTCCCCTTGCAGCCGAACTTGGTCGCGCAATCTGCCAATAGCAATGCGTTAGATTTTTTTGCGCAGCCAACTGCCCCGCAAGCGCCGGCAGCGACACCCCCAGATATTAAAGTGGTGGGCGTGACCATTGCCACCCCAGAGAGTCAATCGTATGCAATTTTGACCGCCAATGGTAAAACCTTAAGCTATCGTATCAACGACATGATTGATGGCAGTGGTTATAAATTGGTCAAAGTCGCAGCCGATTTTGTAATAGTGGCAGATGCCAGTGGTCAAACCAGTAAAGTGCCATTTGGGCAACCGTTTTTTCTTGACCAAAGCGAGGCTATCAGAGCCAAAGCTCAAGCTAACGGTGCGGCAGGCGTGGGTAATAGCTCAAATATGGGACAAACCCCCACACCGAGCTTAGGTGGGGCTGTGCCACAAGCGATTAGCGGCGCGCCAGTGGCTACAGGCGATCCCCATGATCGAGAGGATTCTGCGCCCACTATGGCGACGTCAAATGGTGCCAATACCTCGCCAAGCGGTGCAACCTCAGCCATTGGTGGGGCGATTCAAGGACTTCAGCAAAATGCCTCAGGGTATCTAAGCCAAATGGGTGTGGCAGCGACAGGGCAAGGCTATTTGGTGACCGATGCGATGTCCGCAGGACTAAAAAACCGATTGGGGCTACAAACAGGGGATAAAGTCCTCTCCGTCAATGGACAAAACGTGGGTCAAAACCCAACGCAAGATGCCCAGCTACTACGTCAAGTGCAACAAGCAGGACAAGCGCAAATCCAAGTTCAGCGCGGCGACCAAGTCGTGACAGTACGCCAGTCATTTTGATAAAACATAGTAAAAAGTTACAGACGTCATCGCTACCTGATACACAAGTCGGTGATATGCGTTAAAAATTGATAAGGTAAATTATGAAATACCCAACCATGCTAAAGCCACTATTTTTGAGCACGACACTGGCTATGAGTATCAGTTTGCTGAGCAGTGGTCTGTCAGCTGCCCATGCAGCCACTGGCTATAAAGTGCATTTGCAAGACGCTGATATCAAGGCGTTTATCGACCAAATTGCCACCATCACGCAAAAGAACTTTGTGCTAGACCCACGCATTAATGGCAATGTGACGGTGATTTCAAACAAACCCTTATCCCGTCAAGAAGTGTATGACTTGTTTTTAGCCGTGATGAAAGTCAATGGCATTGTAGCGATTGATCGCGGGCTGACCACAGAGCTGGTCCCTGATACCGTTGCCAAGCAAGCAGGGGTAGATGTGGACTTGCGGGGTAATACCGCAGGTAGCCAAATGGCGACCCGCATCTATTATCTCACCAATACCAATGCCAATGACATCTTAAACGTCATCCGTCCGATGATGCCGCCGTATGCCAATGCCGCTGTGGTGCCAAATGTCAATGCCATTATCCTATCTGACCGCGCCGACAGCCTCAATCAATACGCAAAATTGATTAGCGATCTTGATAGCAATATGAATGACAAGCTGACCATTATTCCGCTGCGTCATGTCGATGCCAAGCGCATGATGGATTTATTAAGCTCACTGACAGGTACGGGCGGTGGTACAGCGCCAGCTGCTGCGGGTCAATCAGGGCAACCTGCTGTGGCATCAACCGGTGGCAGCCTGATCAATATCATTGCCGACCCGATTTCTGATAGGCTGCTCGTCAAAGGTAGTGCCGAGATGACAGCCAAAGTACAGCGAATGGTAGAGCAGTTAGACACCGTGCCGACGCAACGTCTCAGTGGGCTTCGCGTGTTTCGTCTAAAATATGCCAGTGCCACCCATATTGCAGAAATGCTACGCGGACTGCTTGCCTATCAATCCATCAATAGTTCAGGTGACCAAACCACCTTGCAAGCAAGCTCAATGTTTCAATCTAGTAGCGATACCAGTAATAACAGCGCAGCGACGACCACCAATACTGCAGCGTCACCGACAGGCTCACCACTTAATACGTCTTCCACTAGTAACACAACGACTGCGCAAAACAGCGGCTATCAAGGTCGACCTTTTAGCATTATCGCTGACCAAACCCAAAACTC
This sequence comes from Faucicola osloensis, assembly GCA_016888885.1. Taxonomy (GTDB): domain Bacteria; phylum Pseudomonadota; class Gammaproteobacteria; order Pseudomonadales; family Moraxellaceae; genus Faucicola. The sequence continues at coordinate 1,213,782 of CP069437.1, read as the reverse complement.
CGTCATCGTCAATGCCAACCCAGAGTTAATGGTAGAAATCGAAAACGCTATTAATGAGCTAGATACCCGCCGTGACCAAGTGTTGATTCAAGCAGCGATTATGGAAATCTCAGGCAATGATACCCAGCAACTTGGCGTGCAATGGGCAATGGGCAATGCCAATAGCGGCGTAGGGGTGATTAACTTTAATAACATCGGTGCATCTGCAGTAGGTCTGGCATCTGAGATATTAAGAAAAACCCCAGGTACGGCGGCAGCCTCCGTGGCAGGCGCGCTATTGGGGATTGGTACGAGTAAAACCGATAGTAACGGGAATCGTGAGTTTTATGGCGCGATTTTGCAAGCCATCAATAAAACCAACAATGCCAATCTGTTATCCATGCCCTCTATTTTGACGTTGGATAACGAAAAAGCCAATATTTTGGTAGGGCAGAACGTCCCATTTGTGACCGGCTCTTATACCACGGCAAGTAACTCATCAACCACGCCGTTTCAAACCGTGAGCCGTCAAGATGTCGGTATCAATCTTAATGTCATTCCGCATATTGGCGATAATGGCTCAGTGCGACTTGAGATTTCGCAGGAAGTGTCCTCCATTGTCGACGGTACCCTCAATAACGTGAGCGGTGTCGTCACCAACAAGAATTTAATCAAAACCACCATTTTAGCGGATAACCAACAAACCGTGGCATTGGGTGGTTTGATGCGTGATAACAGCACCTATGGTCAGCAAAAAGTCCCAGGATTGGGTGATGCGCCGATTATTGGTAATTTATTTCGCTCAAAAAGCAAAAACTCGGACAAAACCAATCTGATTGTATTTTTACAGCCGACCATTTTGCGAAATGGTAGCGCGGTGGCAAGTGTGACCGAAAAAAGCTTAGACGGTATTCGTACCATGCAACTGGTAATTGATAAAAACGGCACGCTCAAACAAATCCCACTTAATATCAATGCCATGTTCCCCAATACCAACAGGGTGCAAAATGGCGTCAAATTGCCAACAGACGACTTGGTTACCCCAGCCGCGCAAAGTTTATCAAACACGCCAAGAGTGTATGCCAATGGTGTCGATATCGTCACGCCGGCGTCATCAAACGTGTCTCGCACAGGTAGTTCATCGACCACAACCGTGAGTCGCCCAGCGAGCAACACCGTCACCCAATCTACCGTTACCCAATCTAAAGCGCAGACAGGGCAGGGCGCAAAGATGGCTCAAACGCCTGTGGTGATTGCGACCCCGCCTGCGGTGCAGACCATCACCGTGACAAATCCCTAAAAATGTCCCATAATGCCAAGCATAATGATACTATTAAATACCCCTTAGGAGTAGGAGACTTGCATGGATAATCATCAAACTAATGCAGTAAATACGATGAACCTCACCGACAACTGGCAAGGCACTTCATGGCAACTCATTGGGCTGTCACCAGCGTTGGCGGATTTAACCATAGATATTGATAAAAGCTTAAGCATCGGACGCAGTGATAGCAATGATTTGGTATTAGCAACCTCACAAATCTCTCGCCAACACGCCAAGATTAACCGTATTGGTGGGCAATTGTATGTGCAAGACTTAGGCTCAAGCAATGGTACCTTTATCAATGGTGAGCGTATCAGTACAGACGCGCATGCTTTGCAAGCCACTGATGAACTTGCCTTTGCTGACTTGGTGTTTTTGGTGGTAAATGCCCCAGTCGATGCACGGGATGGTGCTAGTTTTCTCAATAGTTTACAAGATATTGAGAATTTCACACCCACCACTGACATTCATACCCACACTGAATCAACTGCATCGGTTGAGCTCATATCACCGAACGCTGCATCCAACGCCGCGCTTGTGATAGATGTCATTACCACGCAAGATTTTTTACCTAGCGAGCAGCTGAGTAACACTCACGTCGAACAATCCGTACCCTCTGCAACGACAACAACAGTCGATGTAGCAAGCGTTGATAACCCAACATCGCCGCTAATTAATACACCGTCTCAGCCGCCTGTCGTCACCGAGGCAGTGCCAGTACCATCACAGCCCGTTGTCTCAGCCGTTCAGCCAGCGCAACCATTGCCTGTGAGCACAGTAGAAGCTGATGCAATCAAACCTGCGGCAAAGAAAAACGCCACAGTCGCGATAATAATCGTGGTGCTTATTGCGCTGATTATTGCATCCGTGTTGTTGATGTATTAGGGTTTAGGTAGCAAATAAGCGGCGCAAGGCGCCTAACATGCGGATTTAAATCAGTAAATTCACGTTTTAGCAAAAAAAATGAAAAAAAACTAAAAAAACGCTTGCAAGATTAAAAATATTTGCTAAAATGCTCACCACTTTCAAGCGATACGCCGGCTTAGCTCAGTTGGTAGAGCAACTGACTTGTAATCAGTAGGTCGCCAGTTCGACTCCGGCAGCCGGCACCATCCTTTAACACATCGTGTTAAGCGTACCTTGAAAGACAACTATGGTGGGGTTCCCGAGCGGTCAAAGGGGACGGACTGTAAATCCGTTGCGAGAGCTTCGAAGGTTCGAATCCTTCCCCCACCACCATTTGCCTGCTATTGTTATCTGAATATTCCCTAATCACGTTAACAGTAAGTCCAGTATGCTTGGGCGGGTCGCATTGCGGGTGTAGTTTAGTGGTAGAACCTCAGCCTTCCAAGCTGATGGTGCGGGTTCGATTCCCGCCACCCGCTCCATTATTCTAAACCAAAGTTTTGCTCATATAGCTCAGAGGTAGAGCACTCCCTTGGTAAGGGAGAGGTCCCGAGTTCAACTCTCGGTATGAGCTCCAGTTTTATAGAAAATAATTGATAGAAACCAAAAAATAGTTGAGGCAGCACAGTTGTGTTGCCTTTTGTTTTAGCAATAACAAAAAAGTTTGACCATAAAGATGAAGGCTATGGAAAAAACTTGAAATTTATGTTAAATTTGCTATTTTAGTGACCTAGCAACACTCAAATTGGCAACACCAGCACTGGCAATACAGATTACACCAGTTGGTTTATAGCTTTGAGCTAGGGTATTGCTAACAGTTTAACAATGATCAGAGGATTAAATTATGGCAAAGGCCAAGTTTGAACGTACTAAACCACACGTTAACGTAGGCACCATTGGACACGTTGACCATGGTAAAACAACCCTAACAGCTGCGATTGCAACTGTAGCAGCAAAACACAACGGTGGTGAAGCCAAAGACTACGCGTCAATTGACTCAGCCCCTGAAGAAAAAGCCCGTGGTATCACCATCAACACCTCACACATTGAATATGACACCCAAGCACGTCACTACGCACACGTAGACTGTCCTGGCCATGCTGACTATGTTAAAAACATGATCACCGGTGCCGCACAGATGGACGGCGCTATCCTAGTCGTATCAGCCACTGACGGTCCAATGCCACAAACCCGTGAACACATCCTACTATCACGCCAAGTAGGTGTACCATACATCATAGTATTCATGAACAAATGTGACATGGTTGATGACGAAGAACTACTAGAGCTCGTCGAAATGGAAGTACGTGAACTACTATCAAGCTACGACTTCCCTGGCGATGACACCCCAATCATCAAAGGTTCTGCCCTAGAAGCCCTAAACGGCGGCGAAGGCAAATACGGTGAACCAGCGGTGCTAGAACTACTTGACACCCTAGACAGCTACATCCCAGAACCAGAACGTGCGATTGACAAACCATTCTTGATGCCAATCGAAGACGTATTCTCAATCTCTGGTCGTGGTACAGTCGTAACCGGCCGTATAGAATCAGGCATCATCAAAGTTGGTGAAGAAATTGAAATCGTTGGTATCAAACCAACCACCAAAACCACCTGTACTGGCGTTGAAATGTTCCGTAAACTGCTAGACGAAGGTCGTGCAGGCGAGAACTGTGGTATACTACTACGTGGTACCAAACGTGAAGACGTACAACGTGGTCAAGTATTGGCTAAACCAGGTTCAATCAAACCACACACCAAATTTGACGCAGAAGTATACGTACTATCAAAAGAAGAAGGTGGTCGTCACACCCCATTCTTAAATGGTTACCGTCCACAATTCTACTTCCGTACTACTGACGTAACTGGCGCAATCCAATTACCAGAAGGTACAGAGATGGTAATGCCTGGCGATAACGTTGAAATGAACGTAGAGCTAATCCACCCAATCGCAATGGACCAAGGCTTACGCTTTGCAATCCGTGAAGGTGGCCGTACTGTAGGTGCGGGTGTTGTTGCTAAAGTTAACGACTAATCGTTAATAAGCATACAAAAGAGTCACTTCGGTGGCTCTTTTTTATGGAAATAAATTATGACGGTAATATCGATATATAAGTTAGATAAAACGAGTACACAAGATAATACTTCGCAGCAAGTACTGGCGCAGCTGGCACAAATTGAATCCGAGCTATTTGTCCACGATGCTTGGTCGGCTGCGCAAATCAATTCACTGCTCGCGCAGCCATTTAACCATATAATTTATGCGACAGACGAGCTAAATCAGCGATTGATTGGCTATGGTTTTTACAGCCACATATTTGAAGATGCAGAGATTTTAAGAATCGCAACTTGCCTTGATTATCAACAGCAAGGTATTGCAAGCCAATTGTTAACAGCTATGGCGCAAATGTGCCAAGTAGCGGGCGCCGAGCGGATGCTATTAGAGGTAAGAGAAGATAATCATACTGCCATTGCATTTTATCAAAAACATGGATTTGAACAGATTGCCGTTCGCAAAAATTACTACGATAATCATGACATGACCAAAACCCATGCGTTAATTATGCAGCGCAAATTCAATGCTAAATTAAACGCTAAGTAGTATTCCACATGTTTAGGTAATGTGCTTTTATCGCCTGTTGAAGCAGTGGTTCAACTTGCGCGGCTGTGACAGCCTCATCGAAGCGATACCACTGTTGATTGATTAATAACTCACTGGGATAAAAACGCGATTTATACGCCATCTTATCCGAATCTGGTACCCAAAAACCTAAATATAAATACGGTAATCCAAGACGTTTAACATAGTCAATTTGGGTAAGTATCGCAAGGGTTCCTAAGCTGTTTATGGTTGCATCGGGATCATAGAAAGTATAGACCGCTGATACGCCGTCATCTAATTGGTCGCAAACTGCCACCATGACTAATTCATCGTGAAGCCAAAACTCCATAAAAAATGACTGGGTAAAGCTATATTGTAGAAACTGTTTAAACCCTTGTAAATTGGGTGGATACATATCGCCATCACTATGGCGAGCGCAGATATAGCGAGCATATAGCATAAAATGCGATTCATCGGCATCATCACAAGCCGTAATTACCACATCCATCTCTTGCGATTTTTGCCACAGTTTGCGCTGGGTACGATTGGGTTCAAACTCGTTAACTACTAAACGTGTAGAGATACAGCGTTGACAATGGAAGCATACAGGGCGATATAAATGTTGTCCACTACGCCGATACCCGAGCCGTGAAAACTGAGAAAAAATAGGCGTACTTAAATGTTCATCCTTTGCTAATTCAATCAGCTCTAAACGTGCGGCACGATCCGGCAAATAACTACATTGATGCAGCGGCGTCAATTGGCTGGTCAATGCTAGACTGGTAGGGGGGTGGGGTGGTTTTAACGTCATTGGTGCTTTTAAATACCCTTAACTTACCTAGATTTGCGTAGAGGGAGGTAGATAATAAGTCATAAAATCCTCATTTAACAGTTGATTAAGTGGCAATTTTTGACCGCAAATCGATGACCAATCAATACCCGGTAGCGATAATTGTTGCGCGAGCTTATCTAAAAATTCGGCTCTGGGTAGGATGGAGGCACCTAAACGCAGCAAATGTGGGTTAGGCAACTGACAGTCCACCCAAGCAAATTGGGAATGTGCACACAACTGCATTAACACAAAAAAAGCCGCTTTAGACGCATCTGTCACTCGGTGAAACATACTTTCACCAAAAAATGCTTGTCCTAGCTTTAGCCCATAGAGACCACCAATCAGGTCATCGTCATTCCAAATCTCGACACTGTAAGCGACTTGCTCGGCATGGAGCGCCGTATACGCTTCAATCATAGCGGGGCTGATCCAAGTAGCTGATGCAGAAGCTTGGGCATAGGCACGGGTATCGGCACAGGCGGCGATGACCTCAGCAAAGGCAAGATTGAGGGAAAACGTCCAACCTGCATTTTTGATACGCCGTTTCAGGGTTTTACTGGCGCAAAAATCACTAGGATAAATAATACAGCGAGGGTCAGGCGACCACCAAGCGATGGGCTCGCCTTCATTAAACCAAGGGAACATGCCTTGGCGATAAGCACACACTAAGGTGTCAGCTGCCAAATCACCCCCCAGCGCAATCAAGCCTTCACCGTCAGGGTCTGCCGCCATCGGGTCGGGGAATTGATAACGGCAACCGAAAGGGGGTTGTAAGGGGTGGTGATTTGGCAATGGCATCGTTCAAGGTATTAGCTAAACAGCAGAGGTGTTGGCTGATACCGTGGTATCGGCATTCGCCAGATTGACGATATCTAAATATTTTTCTGCATCCAATGCCGCCATACAACCCGTGCCTGCCGAGGTAATCGCTTGGCGATAGATATGATCTGCCACATCCCCACAAGCAAACACGCCTTCGACACTTGTCGCTGTCGCATTACCATCCAAACCGCTTTTGACCACGATATAGCCATTATTCATCTCAAGCTGATCTTGGAAAATATCGGTGTTGGGTTTGTGCCCAATCGCCACGAACATACCAGGGGCGTTGATGGTTTTGGTAGACTGGTCTTGGAGGTTTTCAATCACCACACCTGTCACGCCTGCGTCATCACCCACCACTTCTTTGACTTGGCTGTTCCATTCGATGGTCACATTGCCATTTTTTTGTTTTTCAAATAATTGGTCTTGCAGAATTTTTTCTGATTTTAATTTATCACGTCGATGCACTAGGGTGACGTGGCTTGCGATATTTGATAGATACAAGGCTTCTTCCACTGCTGTGTTGCCACCGCCAATCACCACCACAGGTTTGCCGCGATAGAAGAACCCATCACAGGTCGCACAGGCAGAGACGCCAAGCCCCATAAATTTCTGTTCAGAGGCGAGACCCAAATATTGCGCTGAAGCCCCTGTCGCTACAATGAGTGCATCACAGGTGTAAGTGGCGCTATTGCCGACTAAGGTAAAGGGTCGCTGACTTAGGTTGACTTGGTGGATATGGTCATACACCAGTTGGGTACCAAAACGCTCGGCATGGGCTTGCATGCGTACCATCAAGTCAGGTCCCGTCAAGCCTTGTGGATCACCAGGCCAGTTATCAACTTCAGTGGTGGTAGTCAACTGCCCACCAATCTGCATACCTGTGATAATGACCGGTTTTAAATTGGCACGCGCTGCATACACGGCGGCAGAATAACCTGCTGGACCTGAACCCAAGATAATAAGCTGGTGATGGATAATTTCTGACATACGTCTTTCCTAACAATCGCTGAATAATAAACTAAATAAAACAGGCTAATTTTTGATTCATAAGTAAGATAGGGGCTAACATCGAAAATAGCAAGTAAATGTTATTTTTATAACAGATTCATCGCGCAATCAAAGCTCAAGCAACGCTCAAAACTGGCGTTAGCTTGTTATCAAAAAATACCCTAACTTTCGGCTTTGTTGGTACAAACCGCATTTATCATAAGGCTTGAATTGGCTGATTTCACAAAGCAATTTTTCGCAAAAAAAGCTCAGCAACTCACCACTGAGATTTGATATGATAGTCGATTAAAAGGGTGATTTTAATCATTGTTTTTCCAAAATCATTGTTTTTCACAATCATTATCAGTCAGTCATGGCTCAGCAAAGCGTTGGCTTACGGCTTATCCAAAGCAGGTTCAAATTCAAAGGTAAATTGCGTTGTCTTATTATATTCGTCAAAGTGTGCTTACGATTATCTGGCTAATCGTGGCATTGTTGTTAGTCATGTCTCTCATCAGTTATTCTGCCAATGATCCCAGTTGGTCGCATATCAGTAGTGCGGCAAATGAAGTCAGTAACTTGGCAGGCACGGGTGGTGCGTGGCTGGCTGATATTTTGTATGCGTTTTTGGGTGCGGCAAGCTGGTGGCTCATTGTTATTGCCTGTTATGAAGCTTGGAATGTATGGCGCCATGATGTAGAGCCTAATGGCTTGTTACGTTTTTTGGGTTATATCTTTTTAATCATTGCCACCGCAGGGCTGACAGGGGTGTTATCGTTTGGCTGGTTGGCGCAAGGCATGATCGGGCAAATCGTTGGCAACGGGCTTAGTAGTTTATTAACCTACTGGGGGACTTTGCTGTTTTTATTGGTGTTTATTGCCATCACCGTGACGTTTATTTTTGATTTACATTGGCATGAGATTTTATCAGGTCAAGCCATTCGCAGTCGCCTACAAGTTAAAGCCGCAGATGAAGAAGAAACCAATACTGAAACCAATACTGAGCTCAAGGCGACTGCGCAAGAAGCAAGCCAAGCAAAACCAAGCGACACCGCGCAACTGCCTTTGCCTTTAGCCTCCCACGACAACGAACAAGCGGCTGATTACAGTAATCATCTAGCGGATAATGAGGGGTTTGTCGGTAGTCCACTCGATGCATTTTTGGATGAAACGGGCTTTAGTGAAATCAAAGATTATGAATGGCTCGAAGAAAACGATGCCACCAATCCATTTAAACCCGTCAGCTCAACCTATGTGGCAAATACCAAGCTGACCAAAAAACTCGATGAAAAACTGCAAAGTGAAATCATTAAAAAACCGTTTAAAATGCCTACCTTGAACAGACCCCATTCGATACAGGTAGACTCGCAACGCACTGAGCCAACTCAGACAACGCAGCCTAGTGTAGATAGTGTAGATAGTGTAGACGTATCGCAAGCTATGCCAACTATCGATGACGCATCTATAATGTCTGTCGCAGGCACAGGGGAGTTAGCGGATAAACAAATTTCTGAGCCTATGACGGGTGTAGAGATGGCTGAACAGGACGCGGCTATTGGGTCGTCAAATTTGGATGATTTACTTGGTAGCGTAGATGCTGGATATGACTTATCACAAAATCCTGTGCTAGAGCCACCATTAGAGGGCATTAAAACAGACGGCGTTGAAGCAGAAGGCATTGAAGCAGAAGGTGCAGAAGGCATTGAAACACCGCCCACCTCAGTCGCATCGTTATTGGGTATGCGACAAATCCCAGCGCAAGCTGTCACCCAGATTGATGGTAACGAGATTGATGCCACCGAGATTAATAGCAACGAGATAACGTCTTCAATACCGACTCACAGCCGTTCGGTGGAATCTGAGCTACTCGACCAAATCGAACAGCCCGCAGCGACTCAGGTGAATCAGCCGCTTGATATCAATGATGATAGCCTATTTAGTCAGAAATCGCGTGCCATGCAAACCGCCGCTTATCGTGCCAATTTAAGCCCGTTACCGGAATTATCGCTGCTTGATTTGCCTGACCCTGACCGCAAGCCAAGCTACAGCCGCGAACAGTTGCAGCAGCTATCAGCGCTGTTAGAAATCAAGCTACAAGAATTTAATATCAAAGCAGAAGTAGTCAATGCGCAAATGGGTCCAGTGGTGACACGCTTTGAAGTGTCGCTGGCACCAGGACTTAAAGCAAGTAAGGTGACGGGCATTGCCAAAGACTTGGCTAGGTCGCTATCTATGGCATCGGTGCGTGTGGTGGAAGTCATTCCAGGTAAACCTTATATCGGTATCGAAGTGCCCAATCCGCAGCGCCAAATGGTACGCCTCATCGAACTGCTGAAAACAGAGGCTTATCAAGACCCCGATGGCTTAATCAGCATGGCAATGGGCAAAGATATTGCAGGTAGACCGGTTATTGCGGATTTGGCGAAAGCGCCACACATGCTAGTAGCAGGTACCACAGGTTCGGGTAAATCAGTGTTGGTGAATTCGCTGTTATTGTCAATGCTGCTCAAATACACACCAGAGCAGCTGCGATTGATTTTGATTGACCCCAAACAGCTCGAGCTTGCCAACTATGGCGATATTCCGCATCTGCTCACTCCCGTAGTCACCGATATGACCGAAGCAGCCAGTGCTTTGGCATGGAGTGTGGCGGAGATGGAGCGTCGTTATCAGCTGATGTCATTATTCAAAGTGCGTAAGCTTGATGAATTCAACAAAAAAGTCATAGCAGCCGAACAAAGTGGTGAGCCGTTACTGGATCCACTTTGGCGACCCAATGACAGTGTCAGCCAAGATAGAGCGCCAAAATTAAAACCGTTACCACAAATTGTGATTGTGGCGGATGAGTTTGCCGACATGATTATGCAGGTGGGCAAACAAGCTGAGGAGTTGATTACGCGTTTGGCGCAAAAATCGCGTGCCGCAGGGATTCATTTGATTTTGGCGACCCAGCGCCCCTCAGTGGATGTGATTACTGGCTTGATTAAAGCCAATATTCCCGTCCGTGCCGCACTTCGTGTCAACTCAAAAGTCGACTCGCGTACCATTTTGGATGCCGGTGGCGCAGAGGATATGCTTGGGCATGGGGATATGCTGTTTTTAGGACCTGGTCAAATCGAGCCTAACCGTGTACATGGTGCTTTTATCAGCGATGCGGAAGTCAACCGTGTGTGTGATGCATGGCGCGAGCGTGGCGCACCTAACTATATTGATAATATGTTCGATAACTTTGAGCTAAGCTCAGCGCCAAGTGGTGGCGATGCTAGTGGGTCTAGCAATGGCGAAGAAGACCCACTGTATGATGATGTAGTGGCGTTTTTGCTTGAAACCCGTAAGGTCTCTGCATCAAGTATTCAGCGCAAATTTAGCATCGGCTATAACCGTGCAGCACGTATCGTTGATGCCATGGAAGAGGCGGGCTTGGTAAGTGGCATGACCAAAAGTGGTAAACGTGAGCTATTAATGTAGAGGTTAGACAAATAAAAAAGGTGTGATTCATGCACCTTTTTTATTTAACCTTTTGAGCGGCGATGGGTTCATTTAGTCTATGGTATTTTGCACTGCGACTACGACAATTTCTAATTTCCACAATGGATTAACCAACTCAGCTTTGACTGTGGCACGGGTAGGCTTTGGACAATCGGCTAACCAATCGCTCCACATGCTATTCACCACCGCAAAATCCGCCAAATCCTTGATAAAAATCTGAGCAGTTAGCAGACGTGATTTGTCGCTATTGGCTTTGGCGAGCATGGCGTCGATATTGTCTAGCACTTCTTTGGTTTGTGTGTGGATATCGGCAGTATCAGTATTTGGCACTTGTCCTGCGAGATACACTACTTGGTTAAAAATGGTAATTTCACTTAGATAGTCATTGCTATCAAATCGTTGAATTTGTGCGGTCATGGTGTTTTCCTTGTGAACGGATAAATGTTATTGATGCATAGTCTTTACAACTATTTCTGATAGAAAATAGATACTAGGCATAACGCTGTAATGATAAGCCATCAATGCGAATATCAGGCGTTCTGCCGAGCACCAAATCGCTGATTAATTTGCCAGAGCCACATGCCATTGTCCAACCCAATGTGCCGTGTCCTGTGTTCAAAAATAAATTGCGATACCAAGTCGCGCCAATGATAGGGGTACTATCTGGGGTCATCGGACGTAGCCCTGTCCAAAAACTTGCGTTTGGCAAATCACCGCCTGCGAATAAGTCCTGCGTGACCATTTCGAGTGTGGCACGGCGCTGCGGGTTTAGACTTAAATCAAAACCACTTAATTCTGCCATACCGCCTACGCGAATGCGGTTGTCAAAGCGAGTAATGGCGATTTTATAGGTTTCATCAAGCACCGTTGATTGGGGCGCTAAATCAGCATTGATAATCGGCACAGTCAGTGAATAGCCTTTGACAGGGTATACAGGCAGGTTAAGCTGTAGCGGTTGCAAAAGCGCCCGCGAATAACTGCCCAACGCCAATACATACTGGTCTGCCGTTAATAACTCACCATTTACCATCACCCCTTTAATCGCCCCAGTGTCGACTACTAGCTTTTCGATGGTTTGATTGTATAAAAATTTTACCCCCAGCGCTTTGGCTTGCTGCTCTAATGCTTGGCAAAACAAAAAGCAATCGCCTGTTTCATCATGCGGCAAATGCAATCCGCCAACCAGCTTATCAGTGGCATTTTCCAACGCGGGCTCAATCTCAGCCAACGCCTTGCTGTTGTCAATCAGCTTAAAAGGCACGCCTGAATCTTGCAACACCTTAATATCTTGCTGTACAGCCTCTAGTTGGGCGGGTTTGCGAAAAACTTGTAAGGTGCCTTGTGAGCGGTTTTCGTAGTGAATGCCGGTGTCTTGACGCAGCTGCTGCAGACAGTCGCGGCTGTATTCTGCCACTCGTACCATGCGCTCTTTGTTGATGGCATAGCGCTTGGCATTGCAGTTTTTGAGCATTTGTAGCATCCATTGTAACTGCCACAGACTACCATCTAATTTGATGGCTAAAGGGGCGTGTTGTTGGAATAACCATTTAACCGCCTTCAATGGAATACCGGGCGCTGCCCAAGGGGTAGAGTAGCCCGGGGAGATTTGCCCAGCATTGCCAAAACTGGTTTCTTGTGCGGCACCTGCTTGGCGGTCAATCACCGTGACTTCTACGCCTTGCTTGGCTAAATAATAGGCACTTGTCACCCCAATTACGCCACTACCCAGTACCAATACACGCATACTCACCCCCAAATATCTGCTTAATTATCAGTTAATTTCGCTAGTATAAGCAAAGTTTTGCAGTGAATTTTGCTGTTTTTATGCTAGAATTTTGCTGATATTATCGGTTTTATCATGTCAATCATCAAAAAACAGGGTTTTCATTTTGCTATGCGTACTTTAGACCGTACCGACCGTCTAATCCTTGAAATCTTACAACAGCAAGCCAGAATTTCTATCAGCGAATTGGCCGCCAGAGTTAACCTATCAACCACGCCTTGCTCAGACCGAGTTAAACGGCTGGAGCGTGAAGGCATTATCACAGGCTATCATGCGCGGTTAAATCCCAATTTGGTCAATAAAAGCTTGTTGGTATTTTTAGAGATAAAGCTATCCACCAAGTCGGGCGATGTCTTTGAGCAAGTGAGCAAAAAACTGTCAGAAATTCCCGAGATACTGGAATGTCATTTGATTTCGGGTGAGTTTGATTTTTTGGTCAAAGCGCGGCTAAAAGAGATGAGTTCTTACCGCAAGTTACTGGGCAATATCCTAAAGCAATTGCCAGCGGCTGTGGAAACCCACAGTTTGATTGTGATGGAAGAGATTAAAGAAAGCTTGCATTTGGATGTGACAATGACATAACTGTCATGCAAGCTTTACGATATATGCTTTGCGACAGATGAAAAAAAAGACTGCCAAATTGCAGTCTTTTTATGCTATTCCGCCTTAGAGTTTTGGAAACTCTAGCGACCAATGATTGACGAGTGGGTAGCGACGCTCACGCCCAAAGGCGCGGTGGGTAATCTTGGTGCCAATCGCCGCTTGACGACGTTTGTATTCATTGCGGTCTACCATACTGAGTACTTTTTTCACCACGTCTTTATCATAACCGGCTTCTACAATCGCATCATACCCAAAGTCGCGATCGATATACAGCTCCAGCATTTTATCGAGGGTATCATAATCAGGCAGACTGTCTTGGTCTTTTTGGTCGGGTCGAAGCTCGGCAGAAGGCGGGCGCGTAATCACACGCTCAGGAATCACGGGCGTCTCTTCTAGGCGGTTGCGATAGTTGGCGAGGGCATATACTTGGGTTTTATACACATCTTTTAAGACATCAAATCCGCCTGCCATATCCCCATACAATGTCGCATAGCCCACAGCCATCTCTGACTTGTTGCCGGTGGTGATGACTAGATGACCAAATTTGTTGGACAATGCCATCAAAATCATGCCACGCGCACGGGCTTGGATATTTTCTTCCGTGGTGTCGGCGGTGGTGTTGCTAAACATCGGCTCTAGCGTACGACGCATACCTTCAACGGCGGCATGAATCGGGCACACGGTATAAGACACGTTGAGTCGGTGTGCCTGCGCCTGCGCGTCTTGCAGGCTGATTTGCGAGGTGTACTCATAGGGCATCATGACCGCATAAACTTTATCTGCACCCAGTGCATCAACGGCGATACATAGCGTGAGCGCCGAGTCTATACCGCCTGACAACCCAACCAATACGCCTTTAAAGCCAGAATGATTGACATAATCACGCAAGCCGACAACCAGCGCTTGATAAGTTTCAGCGATTTGGCTGAGCGCAAGCGGTGATTTGCGCTGTTCTGATAATATCACTTGACCGCTTTGGGCATCGTGACGAGCAACCACATACAGGGTATGCTGCAAAAATCTTGGTGCTTCTTGCACGATTTTACCTTGAGCGTTGACCACCATCGAGCCGCCATCAAACACCAAGTCATCTTGACCGCCCACGCTATTGGCATACACAATCGGGATATTGTGCTCAGTGGCACGGCTTTTTAATAAAGCCTTACGTTGTTCTTGCTTGTTTTGCTCAAAGGGTGAGGCATTGAGGCTGATGATGATTTCCGCACCTTTTTCTTTCAGTGCGCGAATGGGAGCGTCTTGCCATAAGTCTTCACAGATAAGTAGTCCAATGGTCAGCCCTTGATAGTCAAACAACACTTGGTTGTGACCGGTATTAAAATAGCGGCGTTCATCAAACACGCCATAGTTTGGCAAGCATTGTTTGTGATAAAAGCCTTTTTGCTGACCATTGTGAATGATAGCCACTGAGTTAAACGTGCCATTGGGGTCAATGTGCGGATAACCCACTAGCATCACGATATCTTTGACTGTGTAGAGCAATTCAAAAGCAAGTTTCACGCGTGAGGCAAGACTTGGACGTAGCAACAAATCTTCAGGCGGATAACCCAGCAGTGATAACTCAGGAAAGACAATGATATTAGCACCCTTATCACGGGCATCTTTAGCCAGCTCTACCATTTTTTTGGCATTGTTGATGACATCGCCGACAATAAATTGCTGCTGTGCCACCGCAATTTTTAGCCCCACCATAGAATCTGCTTGGCTAATTGCTTGGCTAGTCGATTGGCTTGATGACTGAGAGGTTGGCTGAGAAACTGATTGAGAAGTTGGCTGAGCAGGTTTTTGAGAAACTGGCTGTGGGTTTGCGGGTTGGTTTGGCGTCGTAGCTTCGGCGGTCATTGACTCACTCGGCAGCTGCGTTGGTACGCTATTATCTGGGGTTAAATCAAGGTGTGACATGAAAAATCCTTCAGTAAAAATTTGTTATGGGGTCGTCCCTTAGTCATATCCGTCTAAAACGGTATGCAAGCATCACGCCGCTATTATAATTATGGGTGGCAACAGCGATGACATTACAAGATAAAATTATTCTACATTATATCGCTTTATGATATGTTTACAATTGCAATCTTTAGACGCTACAACCGAAAAACGCTGCAACTGGTAAAATTAGCTTAAACATAGCATGAATAACCCATCAATGCGCGATTTTTTGCCGTATAATCAAACCTTACAATGCTAATTAACAGGCAGTCATAATTGTTAATTGGCAACGATGGTTCGTTCATTAGACAATGAGGTGAAGCGATGTTTACCGCAATTTTTGTGGTTTTGGTGATTATGGGGCTTAGCTGGGTTGGGATGAAATGGATGTATCCGCGACCACCACAAGGCTATTTACAGCCGCAGCCAGGCGAGAGTACCGAGCTGCGAGCGTGTGATTTTTGCCATCATACGTTAGCAGAGTGGCGAGGGATTATAGAAGGGGATAAGTTCTTTTGTAATCAAGAACACCAAGCGGATTTTCATGCTGGCAAACACTACCAGCGCGCTCAAAATTAGTCGAATTTTATTTTACACTTATTTTACACTAAAGACGTTAGGCAAAACGCGCAACGTCTTCTAACATTTTACCCACCAGGTCTTGCGCTTGGCTTTCGTTTTCTTGATAGCGTTGTAAGTTTTCTGATTTTTCAAACAACGTCAACGCGCACAGTACCAATAATTCTTCTTGGGGTAGCTGGGGCGCTTGGCGGCGTACATCTTGCATAAACTGGTTAATATAGCTTGCCGCACGCTGCAACGCAGGCTCTTCCGATTCTGGACAGTTGATGGTATAGCTACGACCATTGATCAGGATATCAACTTTTTTAATGCTTTGGGCAGATGCCATAAGATTTTCCTAACGTATTCAAATGTTTTAAACATCACTAAGGCTGGCTTAAATAGGGGTGGGTTAATTTTCGCTGTCAATTTTTGCCAAGCGCTCTAACACAAGCTTGGTATGCTCTGCCGCAACGCGATTTTTTTCAATCAGTTTTTGATTTTGTGCGGTAAAAATCTGTAATTGGTTTTGGGTTTGTTCGTATTCGGTACTTAGCATGTTGTGAGATTCGGCAAGTGACTGATAGCGCTGCTCGAGTGCTTGATACTCTTCGGCTTGTCTGGCAAGTTGTTGTTGCAAATTTTGCTGCAGTTCTTTGCTGCTATCGAGCTCAGCTTGTACCGCCTGCAGTTGATCTGCGGTAATGGTTGGCTGTGCTTTAATACGGGTTAGCTCGCTACTGGCGAATTGATATTTATCGCGAAGCTTAGTCAATGCGGTTTGTAGCTGGGTCAGTTGGTCAATTAGGGTGCTCATGATATGATGTCTAGTCAGTAATCGAGTGAATAATCAAGTAAATCATCAAGAGCGACGTGATGGGCGCTCATTGACATGAATAGCAAAAGGTTTTTTTGGTATAACTATAGCGTGAAGGCTTAAAATTTGAGTGATACTTATATTATTTTACCACTTTAATAATGCCATAGTTGACCGCATTAAGGCTAGTATTATCTCAATGTTGATATAATTTTTTGTGAAAAAAGGGTAAAGCGATGGATGATTATATTTCGGGTTGGCAAGATTGGACACAAGCATTTGAGGATTGGCACGACATCACAATTAGTGAGTTACATGGGCTAATCTCAGGGGTGCTCAGTGTATGTAATGCGCCAGCCGAGCAAGAGTGGCAACTGCTACTGACTGAGCTGAGCTTTACCGAGCTTGAGCCAAAAGCGTTAGAGATAGTGACCGAAGAAGGCGAGGATATGGTGGCGGTGTTAACCGATGATGCCGATAGCTACCAGTTTATGCCGTTGTTGCCCGATGATGACCATCCACTGTATGAGCGTTTGATGGCACTTAAGAACTGGGCAAATGGCTTTTTGACAGGCTTTGGCATCACCGATAGTGCGCTGCGCCCGGAAGAAAATAGCCTATTTAATGACTTGGCAAAAATCGGCGCGCTGCGGGTTGATGCGTATGATGAGGCGCTGCAAGGCACGGACAATGCTGAAGGCGAAGTTGAATATATGGAGCTACTTGAGTTTGTGCGCATGATTCCTGTGAGTGTATCACAAGGGCGAGTGCGTAAATCAGTCGCCAAGTTGCCGCTCATCGCAGGATTTGCCATGAATCGCCCTGTGGGCAAAGCCCAACAGATTGACGAGGAGCATTTGGATTTTATTGAGCAGCTACGCGATGATGAACTCGATTGGGAAGCAGAAAAAGATACCAATGATGATTTTGTTACCCATATGGTTATAGATGCCATGACCGGTAAAAATCCGAATTGATGCTAACACCCTATTTGGACTAAATTTACCCTGATAGGGTGTTTTAATGGTTTAAAATTTGAGAAAAATGGAACGACTATGGGCTATCCATCCAATGCCGTAGACTGGTTAACAAAGCTGATTGGTTTTAACACTGTCAGTCGCTACTCCAATTTGCAATTGATTGAGTATGTGGCGAGTTATTGTGAGCAGTTGGGATTGTCGCCACGTTTGACCTTTAATGCCGATAATACCAAAGCCAATCTCTTTGTGACTGTACCTGCGATGGGTAAGGGTGATACCGTAACGACAGGGGGTTTTGTGTTTTCCGGGCATACCGATGTGGTGCCCGTTGATGGGCAGGCATGGGATACCGATCCGTTTGTGGCGACCATTGTGGAAGATAAGCTATACGGGCGTGGGGCTTGTGATATGAAAGGCTTTATTGCTTGCGCCTTAACCCTATTGCCCACTGTGGTGCAAGCAAGCCGCGATAAGAGGCTGGGCAAACCGATTCATCTGGCACTGTCGTATGACGAAGAAGTGGGTTGTTTGGGTGCGCCATTACTGCTTGCGGATTTAAAAGCGCAAGGGATTAAGCCCGACTACTGTATCGTCGGTGAGCCGACCATGATGAAAATGGTTACCGCGCATAAAGGCATCCAAGTGTATCGCTGCCGTGTGCATGGCAAATCGGTGCATTCATCGCTGACCCCGCAAGGCGTCAATGCCATCAGCTATGCCAGCAAAATTATCAATTTTATTGATAAACTTGCCGAACAATTGCAACAACGTAACGACCAAGACATGGCGTTTGACGTACCATTTTCCACCTTGTCAGTCGGCACTATTACCGGGGGTACAGCAACCAATATCGTGCCCAACCTGTGCGAATTCACCTTTGATTACCGTAATTTGCCGCACATGAATGAAAGCCAAGTGATTGAGCCGATTCGCGCCTTTATCAAAACCCTTGAGCCTAAGATGCACGCGATTGACAGCGACACGGGCATTGAGCTAACTCGCAACGAAAATGTCCCTGCGATGACCGATAAAGATAGCCAAGCCTTGCAACAGCTCATTGAAAATTTGGTGGATGAACAACATCGTCATAAAGTAGCGTATGCCACCGAAGGCGGGCAGTTTACCAATGCAGGTATTCCGACGGTGATTTGCGGACCTGGCGATATTGGCAATGCCCATAAAGCCAATGAGTTTGTCAGTCTAAACCAATTAGCAAAATGCGAAAGCTTCTTACAGCAAATTCTTCAACAATGCTGTGACAGCCATTAAATTTTTTGGAAATATCATGTCAAATCAATTAACCATACAGTTGTTGCCAAAGCTTCCCCAAAGCGAATTTGCCAAACGCCGTGCCAAACTTGCTGAAGCCTTGCCAAACAATAGCATTGCGATTTTGCAAACGGCTCCCGCGCATATCCGCAATAACGATGCTGAGTACAAATACCGCGCCGACAGCAGTTTTTTTTACCTGACTGGCTTTGCCGAGCCAGAATCCGTTATGGTTTTGGAAAAAACTGACCATACCGTCAACTACACGTTATTTTTACGTGAGAAAGACAAACTACGTGAGATTTGGGATGGTAAACGGGTGGGGCTTGAGGGTGCAACCGCAGATTTTGGCGCGGATAAAGCGATTGCCATTGGCAAAATTGATGAGGTGATGCCGACCTTAATTTTTGGTAAAAAACACGTGTTTGCCCGCTTTAATAATGAGCTGATTGGCTGGCTTAATCAAGCCAAGCAGCTGCAGCGCGGCGAAGGTGTAGTCGATACCGTCACCAATATTGACAGCCTTATCAATGAAATGCGACTGATAAAAGATGAGTGTGAAATTGCACGCATGAAAGTCGCCGCCCAAATCAGTGCTTACGGGCATATTCGCGCGATGCAAAGCGTGGCACCCTTGATGCAAAAAAATCAAGGGAACGAAAGTAGACTGGAAGCTGAAGTCAACTATGCTTTTGCCCAATACGGCTGCGTACCCTCTTATAATAGTATCGTTGCTAGCGGCGACAATGCCAATATTTTGCATTATGTCGAAAACGACCAACCGCTGCACGATGGCGACTTGGTGATGATAGATGCGGGCGCCGAATACCAACATTATGCAGGCGATATCAGCCGTACTTTTCCTGTGAGTGGCAAGTTCAGCGACGTGCAAAAACAGGTGTATGATATTGTGCTAAATGCCAATATCGCTGCCATCAACAGCCTAAAAGCAGGCGAGCATAGCAAAATCCATCATGAAACTGCGCTCAAAGTCCTGACCCAAGGCTTGATTGAGTTGGGGATTTTGACAGGCGATGTCGATGAGTTGATTGCTGATAAAGCCTACTTACCGTTTTATATGCACGGCACAGGGCATTGGCTTGGCTTAGATGTGCACGATGCAGGGCGCTACAATGGCGACGACGGCAAACCCAGAAAGCTTGAAAAAGGCATGGTGATTACCGTAGAACCAGGCTTGTATTTTGCGCATGACAATGCATTGGTACCCAAGAAATATCGGGGTATTGGCATTCGGATTGAGGATGATGTGGTCATTACCGACGGTGACCCACTGGTTCTCACCTGTGACGTACCAAAGACAACGGACGCGATTGAAGCGCTAATGCAGCAAAAAGTTGATTCACAGATAGATTGATAGAGACACATCTATATATAGAGGGAAAAAAAATAGAAAAAAGAAAAGCCCAAGACAGTTGGGCTCTTTTTGTGGTCAATTGCTAATAGGTGCTTTAGGCATCCGCTGATGGATGTGCCAAATGCTCGATTTTATCTTCGGGCAAGTTTGTCAACAAATGAATGCGCTGAGAGAGTTGGCGCAATACTTGGCTAAAGGCAGCTTTTTCCACATCACTATGGGCTGATACACTGTCCGTATCATTAATATGCCAATGTGCGGTTAGTGGGAATTTGCCATCAATGTCCGCATGTTGTTGTAAAGAATTGCACAGCCCAATCACCAAATCAATCTTTGGCGCGTTGTCTTGTAAAAACTGATTGACGGATTTGGGCGCTAAGCTTGCGACATCATAACCTTCTTGTTTTAATACCTCAAGCGTGAATGGATGCGCGCTAGCGGATGGCTCAACGCCGGCGCTATAGGCTACAAAACGGTCACCACCAATTTTATTCAAAATAGCTTCTGCCATTAGGCTACGGCTAGCATTGTGCTTGCACAAGAACAACACGTTATAAGGCTGCGTCATCAATAAGTCCCTTGTCATCATTCTGCGAACGGTCAGCACGTTTGGGCGTGCAATTTTTAAAAATAAAATTTTACCTTCAATGGCAAAAAATTGCTATCAAAATCCCCACAATTGTGCAAGTTTAAACCGTTGACATTAACCGCTTGGTTTTGCCAACAATTCGTCATCAAATAGGTGAAAAAATTATTTATTCCAAAAAGTAATATTTAGTATAAAAATAATTTGCGTTTAATGAATTTTAAAAATAACTATTACAAATATTTGATTTTATTATATTTTATATAAATGCAGAAAAATAATGACTTGCTTGTATAACTTTTGGTTGGGTTTTGTGAAAAGAAAGTTTGACATTAACTATTGATTCATGAAAAATCTACATACTGCAAGACTCTCGTTGCAATTTTTTCATTTATTTACATTCGATTAGGGAGGGATTATGAGCACTAATCACAAGTCGTCTCATTCCCAGTGGAGCTCAAAGATTGGGTTCTTGATGGCTGCCGTGGGTTCTGCGGTCGGTCTCGGTAGTATTTGGAAGTTTCCTTACATGACAGGCGATAGCGGTGGCTCGGCATTTGTTATCGTGTTTATCATCAGTATCGCGCTCATCGGTTTTCCAGTGCTGGTCACTGAATGGCTGATTGGTCGCCGTGGTCAAAGTAACCCAGCGGCAAGTTTTCGCAAAGTGGCAGTAGCCAATAACACCTCACCGGCTTGGAGTCTGCTTGGCTACTTTGGTATTTTAGCCGCTTTTATGATTTTGTCATTTTATAGTGTGATTGGCGGCTGGTCGCTTAATTACACTTTAAAAGCTGGTCTCAATGCATTTGGTGGTCTCAATGCCGATGCCACTGGCAAAATTTTTGAGACGATGTTAGCCAGTCCAACCGAAATGACGTTGTGGCACACGGCATTTATGGGCTTGACGGCGCTAATTGTGGCAGGCGGTGTATCAGCAGGGATTGAGAAAGCATCAAAAATCATGATGCCTGCGTTGGCTTTTATCCTATTATTTATCGTGGGATATAACGCGATTAATATGGATTTTGCCAAAGGCGCAGAGTTTTTGTTTAAGTTTGACTTGCAGCGTATGCAGGAAGTTGGCGTGGGTAAAGTGCTGATGGCGGCGCTAGGACATGCGTTCTTCTGTCTGTCACTGGGTATGGCGATCATGGTGAGTTATGGTTCATACCTAAAACAAGATGTGGATTTATTGGCAACCGCGCGTACAGTGATTATCTGGGATATTATCTTCTCATTGGCGGCAGGTCTTGCGATTTTCCCGATTTTATTTAGCAATCATCTGGATCCAGCGGCAGGTCCCGGTTTGGTGTTTGTGACCTTGCCAATCGCCTTTGGTCAAATGAGCCTAGGTGTGGTGGTGGGTACTTTATTCTTCTTGTTATTGACTTTTGCGGCATTGACGTCGTCGATTTCAATTCTTGAACCCATTGTCGAATTCTTGGAAGAAAAAACCCCAATGAGCCGTAAAATCTGCACACTAGTAGGGGCAGTGGCAACGTGGGCAGTGGGTGTACTTGCGTTATTGTCATTCAATAAATTGTCTGATTTTGCGGTATTTACTATCCACAAAAACGGTAAAGACATCCCACAAGGTATCTTTGACGCGCTAGATTATACGTCCAGTAAAATCATGCTACCTTTAATTGGTTTGGGTACCATTATCCTCATTGGCTGGTTTATGAACCAAGAATCGGTAAAACGTGAATTGGGGCTAGATGGCATGAAATGGACTATTTGGCAAATTGTGGTAAAATTTGTCGCACCAATTGGTATCATTGCTGTATTTTTAACGGAGTTACTGGGTTAATCCCAATGGCTTTATCTCAATAGCTTTATGTAATTACTGGCTCACAATAAAAAACCCCGAATCGTCGGGGTTTTTCTTTCAATGAAACATTAATCGGTGCCATATTCTTGGCGTTTTGTGGCAAAAAAGCGCTCAAGTCGATCCATCGCTTCATGCAAATCTGATGCATTGGGCAAAAATACCACGCGAAAATGGTCAGGCGCATGCCAGTTAAAACCCGTACCTTGTACCATCAAGACTTTTTCTTGTAGTAATAATTCCATCATAAACTGCATATCATCTTCGATTGGATAAATGTCACGGTCAATTTTTGGGAAACAATAAAACGCCCCTTGTGGCATGGTGCATGAGATACCTTTAATGGCGTTTAGGCGCTCGATAGCGATGTTACGCTGCTGATACAGGCGACCTGTTGGTGCGGTCAAGGCTTGCATACTTTGATAGCCACCCATCGCCGTTTGAATCGCGTATTGTGAGGGCACGTTGGCACACAGCCGCATCGATGATAGCATGGTTAACCCTTCAATAAAATCAGCCGCATGGTGTTTTTTACCCGATAACATCATCCAGCCTGAGCGAAAACCTGCGATACGGTGCGACTTTGACAAGCCATTATAGGAGATAACCAAGCAGTTTTTGGCAAGGGTGCACAACGGTACATGCACGGCATCATCATACAGCACGCGGTCATAAATCTCATCCGCCATCAGCACAAGCCCGTGTTTTTCTGCCAGTGCCACGATTTTTTTTAAATTTTCGGTAGAATAAAGCGCGCCTGTTGGGTTGTTTGGGTTGATGACCACAATGCCTTTGGTGCGCTCATTGATTTTGCTTTCGATATCAGCAATATCTGGCTGCCAGTTGTCGGCTTCATTACACAGATAATGAACCGCTTTACCCCCTGCCAAATTCGTCGCCGCTGTCCAAAGCGGGTAGTCAGGCATTGGAATCAGCACTTCATCGCCATCATCTAGTAATGCTTGCATGGTCATCACAATCAGTTCAGAGACGCCATTGCCCAAATACACATCGGCAACGTCTACCGCTTCTAACAATCCTTTGGCTTGGTAATACTGCAAAATCGCTTTACGCGCGGCAAAAATCCCTTGAGAGTCTGAATAGCCAATCGCATTGGGCAAATTCATCGCCACATCTGATAAAATCTCTTGCGGCGCTTCAAACCCAAATGGCGCAGGGTTGCCAACATTAAGTTTGATGATTTTATGACCTTGTGTCTCCATGCGGTTGGCAGTTTGTAGCAAAGGACCGCGAATGTCATAGCACACGTTTTGCAGTTTGTTGGATTTGTTCAAAGTTTTCATGGTAGATACATCACTACTAGGTTTGGGATTGGGTTTGGGATTGGGTTTGGGATTGGGTTTGGGATTGGGTTTGGGATTGGGTTTGGGATTGGGTTTGGGATTGGGTTTGGGATTAGGTTTAGAATGGTTGGGTTGAAAATTGGTAGCAGCAGGCGTCATCGCTTGAGCCGTTTGACCCTGCCACGGGTTCGCTTGATTGGCATCGCTTGATGCTTGTGCTACAGTAGTGTCATTGAGCATATGCGGCGCTAACGCTTGGGTGCTGACACTGACGTTATGACTATGACTTTCCACCCCAGTACCTGATAGCAAATAGCTTTCGCTGCACCCTAACAGACTGGCAAGCACAGGCAGTTTATTGGACACGATGCCGTTGGAGCCGCGCTCCCAATTAGAAATCGCGGCACGGCTAACTTTAGCACCAGCTTGGGTCATTAAATCGGCAAGTTCAGCAGTGGTCAGACCTTTGCTTTTACGCAGCTGCGTCAAGCGTTGTCCAGCCGATAGTTTAGCGTCAGTGAGCATAGCGGGGGAATTCCGGTTGAATATTAATGAATCATATCAATTTTTGTCAGAAATACTGACAAAGTTAAAGTATAAATATTGGCGGATAACTGCCAATAGATAAATTACGCTTGTCAGCATAATAACGCAAGAAAAACTTACAATTTTTTAACTAACAAATTTTTAACTAACAACAAGGAGATTTGCTATGGAAGATTTTTACCAATTATCCGCGACCGATATTCGGGGTCAGCTATTTGATTTTGACACCCTTAGAGGTAAAGTCGTATTGATTGTGAATACCGCGAGCAAATGCGGCTTTACCCCACAGTTTGAGGGCTTAGAAAAGCTATACCAAGCTTACAAAGACCAAGGATTGGTGGTGTTGGGTTTTCCCTGCAACCAATTTGGTCAGCAAGATCCTGGCAATGAAGCGCAAATTAGTGAGTTTTGCCAAATCAATTATGGCGTGACCTTTCCGATGATGGCGAAAGTTGACGTCAATGGTAAAGACACCCATCCTGTTTATCAGTTTTTAAAATCACAGCCACAGGGTAAGGGTATGTTGGGCGACGCCATCAAATGGAACTTTACCAAGTTTTTAGTTGACCCACACGGCAGAGTGGTAGATCGTTTTGCACCCACCAAAGCCCCCCAAGACCTTGAGACGAATATCAAAGCATTACTGGCGCAACAGTGAGAAAAGGCGTGATAGAAAAAAATAAAAAGGATTTAATTGGGGGAATTAAATCCTTTGGGTGACAAGCGATAGTGACATTGTTATTATTGTTATCTTATTATTCTTATTGTTAGCTATGACCTTGCTGGCCATGTAGGTATGATAGGGTTTTTATGTGACAACCACATGACATGCTCAGTAAAATTTTTTTAAAAATTTTAACATTTGCCAAAAAAAATCGTTGACAGCAAAAATAAATTCTCTATAATACCCACCACAGACGATGGGTCGTTAGCTCAGTTGGTAGAGCGTCTGCCTTACACGCAGAATGTCGGCGGTTCGAATCCGTCACGACCCACCAATTTGACAAGTTTGGGTCATCGTCATCAGCTACCGTGCAGTGGTAGTTCAGTTGGTTAGAATACCGGCCTGTCACGCCGGGGGTCGCGGGTTCGAGTCCCGTCCGCTGCGCCACTTATTTTAGTGGATTTAAAAACAAAATTTTTAAAGTTTTATGCCTCAAATCTCCCCTGATTTGAGGTTTTTTTTGGCTTAAATTTTATACCAAGTTATTGATTTTAAGAAATATATTATTTTATACATTTTTATATTGATGTGATTAGGAAAATTGGTTTTAATTGTTAAGTTGAAAAGATATCTATCTTTAATATTTAAGTAAAACTAACGTGACCAAACGCTTGTGACCATTTTTTGACCAAAAATTTTGGCTTACGGCTTGCGACCTTGCAAGTCGTAGCATGTCAGGATGCAATGTTATCTTGCATCAATCTGGTATTTTAAGATAATGTAAACATTACCCAAACCTATTATCCAGATACCAACCTAGGCGGGCACTGGCGAAAATTTAGTATCGATGACATCAAAAAACGGGATAAAACCAATTTGGAATTTTTTGGCTAAAAAATAACACACTGACTGACTTTGATAAATTGCCCGAACCCCAAGAACTTGCCAATGACATTATCTAGAATATGGAAGCAGGGCTGGCGACCTTTCGAGCAGTGTTAAGTGAATTATAACTGAAGTTACGCAGCCCTTTAAAAAAGCGCTATCATAACAAAAAAAGCAGTCAGCGAGAGTAAACAAATGAACAAAGACATGATAGAACTCTACAGCGACTACCTCATCGCAAGTTTTGGGCAAACCACCGCCACAGGACTTGCCAATCTACTACAAGGGAGCATCTACCATGACAGCATCACCCGCTTTCTAAACAGTGAAACACTCACCGCCAAAGAACAATGGCAACTGATTAAACCCATGCTAAGACAGCATGAAAATGCCACACCCAATGCCATCGGCTATCTCATCTTTGATGACACCATACAGCCCAAACCACACACAAGCGTCGACGACATCAACTGCTGGCACTACGACCACACCCAAAACAAAAATGTTAAAGGCATTAACCTGCTTAACTGTCTGTATCATCGCAAAGATATCGACATACCCTTAAGCTTTGACATCATCACCAAACCCAATGTCTTTACCGATGACAAAGGCAAGGTTAAACGTAAAAGCGATAAAACCAAAAATCAGCGACTGCTTGATATGTTTGATAGCGCAATCAAAAACCAAGTCAAATTCGACTATGTATTAGCCGATTCTTGGTTTTCAGCCAAAGCAACATTCAAACATATTCGTAAAGCTAACAAGCATTTCATCTTTGCGTTAAAGTCAAATCGCTTAGTGGCTTTAACCCCGGATGATAGAGAAAAAGGTAACTTTGTACGTATTGATCAATCTAATCTACCCGATAATACCCCTGTTCACGGCTTTTTAAATGACTATCATGATGAAGTCTTGTTATTACGCCGAGTCTTTACAAACAAGGACGATAGTATAGGGGTGTTATATCTGGTATGCTCAGATTTGCAATGCGACAAGGATAAATTTATCAACGGCTATCAAAAACGATGGCAGGTTGAAGTGTATCATAAGTCGTTAAAGCAAAATGCCAATTTGGGTAAGTCGCCTGCTCATAGCCAAAGGGCTCGGTTTAATCATATGTTTTTAGCCACGTATGCGGTGTTTAAGCTTGAGTGTTTGAAAATCAAAACCAAGTTAAATCACTTTGCTTTGCGTTTGAAGTTACTCGTATCCGCTAATCAGTCGGCTTTTGCCCAGCTTAAGGCTATTAGCGGTGCGTAACTTCGGGTAATAATAAAAAAACAGCCAGCATATGTGCTGACTGTTTTCTTCGCTAGAGGAGCTGGCAAACCTTTATAAATAAAGGTTCAACACATCCCTAACCACATTAGAACGCCTTGGTTAAGGTAAACACCGCACCCGTTTCTGTACCGCGTTTGTATGGTTGGGCATTGGCATCAATATTGGTGCCAATCGCAGCCAATTCAGCAGTCAAGCCAGAAACAGACTTCACGTTATAGGTGAGGCCCACTTTCCAGTCAACATAGGTGTCATCTTCACTGCCACTGTCGCTAAAGTCGTAGTTATCCACCTTGGTATAGCCAACGCTTGCCACACCACCAAAGCCAGCGGCAAACGGCACATTATAGGTTGCATTTACATACCAGCCATTCTCGTCCAGACCAGCAAAGTCATTGGTATAGTTGACTGCACCCAGCAAGCTGTCACCAGAGGTTAATACATCCTTGAATCCAAGTTTTGCGTAAAGCTCAAGCCAGTTGATATCTGATGCGCTTGGATAACCGTAATACCATAGGCCAACATCCAAAGTGGGTTTGCCTGCAAATGGCAGTTCAGTTGCATAACCAACATATGGGTCTAGCTCAAGATGTGGATCAGCACCACCAAAATTTACATTGGAACCCCAGACACCCGCATAAAGGCCTGATTCATGCGTTAATGCAAAGCCAACTTGCACCGCAGGGTCATTTTGAGTTTGGGTCACACCACGATAACGGTAATCTGAAGTTAAGGCAGCGGTTCCTGCAAAGCTTACACCTGCCTGAGACAGCGCATTCGATTCTTCAGCCATTGCCAAAGTTGAAGCCATCGCCATAACACTTAACGCCACTGCTTTATATGCAAGTTTCATCATTTGATCTCCCCATGATGGATATTTGACTGATTTATGTTTTAAATTGCATCAAAATGTATCTTGCAAAGGTTATGCCAACTCAACAAAAGATAATAAAATCATATATTTGTATTATTAAAGAACTAAAAAGCATTTTCACTTTCCCTATTTATAAGCTTGATGCAGGATTTCGGCTGAAATTTGAACCATTTAAAGGCATATAAATAAAACCATACTATTTTTCGCACAAAAACAATGCTTTTTTAACCCATAAAAACCGTTGGAATGATTGAAACTTATATTGCAGGCCCTCTCCAGATAAAATGTCAATAAAAATGCAAAACTGCGCCAGATACAATCGACCCAGATAGGGTTAAGCACCAATACCATTCATCGGGCTGGTATTTTTTACTAGCCAAATGAGCTATTTTCAACCAAGTAGTAAATAAATAATTAACTGAAGTTACGCACCGCTAATAGCCTTAAGCTGGGCAAAAGCCGACTGATTAGCAGAAATTAGTAACTTCGTACGCAAAGCGAAATGATTTAACTTGGTTTTGATTTTCAAACACTCAAGCTTAAACACCGCATACGTGGCTAAAAACATATGATTAAACCGTGCCCTTTGGCTATGAGCAGGCGACTTACCCAAATTGGCATTTTGCTTTAACGACTTATGATACACTTCAACCTGCCATCGTTTTTGATAGCCGTTGATAAATTTATCTTTGTCGCATTGCAAATCTGAGCATACCAGATATAACACCCCTGTAGAACCGTCCTTGTTTGTAAAGACTCGGCGTAATAAAAAGACTTCATCATGATAGTCATTTAAAAAGCCGTGAACAGGGGTATTATCGGGTAAATTAGATTCATCAATACGTACAAAGTTACCTTTTTCTCTATCATCAGGGGTTAAAGCCACCAAGCGATTTGACTTTAACGCAAAGATGAAATGCTTGTTAGCTTTACGAATATGTTTGAATGTCGCTTTGGCTGAAAACCAAGAATCAGCTAATACATAGTCGAATTTGACTTGGTTTTTGATTGCCCTATCAAACATATCAAGCAGTCGCTGATTTTTGGTTTTATCACTTTTACGTTTAACCTTGCCTTTGTCATCGGTAAAGACATTGGGTTTGGTGATGATGTCAAAGCTTAAGGGTATGTCGATATCTTTGCGATGATACAGACAGTTAAGCAGGTTAATGCCTTTAACATTTTTGTTTTGGGTGTGGTCGTAGTGCCAGCAGTTGATGTCGTCGACGCTTGTGTGCGGTTTGGGCTGTATGGTGTCATCAAAGATGAGGTAGCCGATGGCATTGGGTGTGGCATTTTCATGCTGTCTTAGCATGGGTTTAATCAGTTGCCATTGTTCTTTGGCGGTGAGTGTTTCACTGTTTAGAAAGCGGGTGATGCTGTCATGGTAGATGCTCCCTTGTAGTAGATTGGCAAGTCCTGTGGCGGTGGTTTGCCCAAAACTTGCAATGAGGTAGTCGCTGTAGAGTTCTATCATGTCTTTGTTCATTTGTTTACTCTCTCTGACTGCTTTTTTTGTTATGATAGCGCTTTTTTAAAGGGCTGCGTAACTTCAGTTGATAAAATTATACGATTATTTGGATAAGGGTCAGCGCGCAGTGATGAGTTTTTTGGCGGATAAAAAAATACAAACCGCTGCATTGCCAAATGAATGGATAACTTTAGCAAATTTTAATACCAAAAATGAATTTGATTTGGCGTTGAACTCACTCAATGAAATAGGATAAATAAGTCAAATTTTGGGAAATTATTCACATTAACAGGATATAAAATAATTTCATCAATTAAGGGTAGGAATTAAAATTTAGGCATGGTAATTGCATTTTTAAATTACCTTGTTTGATTATGTTGGAAAACTGCTATGCCTTCAATCAGTAGCCCTGTGAGTGTTAAACTTTTTCCCCATGACAGCGTGAAAGAAAATCGTTTTGACCTTCTTACAACCCCCAAACATGCAAAAGCTGTACAAAATCAGGGCAAAGTGTATCTTGTTGGTGCAGGAACCGGTGACCCCGAACTCTTGACCATCAAAGCCTATAAAACCATCTTGCAAGCGGATGTGATTTGTTATGACAATCTGGTGGGTGATGAGATTTTGGCACTTAACACAACGGCAGAAAAAATCTATGTGGGTAAAAAATGCCACCAACACAGTATGTCCCAACGAGATATTAATAGCCTGCTCGTAAAACTGGCTAAACAAGGCAAAACAGTGGTTCGGCTCAAATCGGGCGACCCATTTATCTTTGGACGGGGCGGTGAAGAAATGCAAACCGTGATTAGCGCTGGTGTAGCCTGTGAATCGATTGCCGGCATTACTACCGCGCTAGCAGTCGCCAATAGCGTCAATATTCCGCTCACCCATCGTGACTATGCGCAATCCGTCAAATTTGTGACAGGATTCTTGAAGGCAGACACGCCAAATGAACAATATGCAGAGCTGCTTGCCGATAATCAAACCGTGGTATTTTATATGGGGTTAAATACCTTACCGTCACTGACTCAAGGCTTGTTGCAAGCAGGTAAATCAGCCGATACTCCATTTGCCATTATTTCCAATGTCAGCCGAGAGAATGAACAGGTATTAATCGGGACACTTGATACCATTCAAACGCTACAAAATATTGCCAAACTGCCTTCCCCTGCAGTGATGATCATGGGCGAAGTCGTATCACTATATAATGAGTTAAATGCCAGTCGGCAATATTATCAACAATTAGTGGTGTAGTTTGATTGGGGTAAAGATAAAGGGGCATGATTTCTATGCCCCTTTATATATTGTCGGCATTTAGTTAAATAAACACCACGCCATGATTGACCTTAACTGGATACGATCTTAACGAAACTCGCTCATCATCAAGACACTTACCTGTTGCCAAGTCAAAACGTTGTTTATACATAGGTGACGCGACATAACGCACTTTTTGCCCATCGATGTCGCAACTACCAAGTAGTCCCCTAGAAATGACGTTAGCCTTGCTAAATGGGTCAAAGTTATGCATGGCATATACTTCGTCATGATGGGTCCGAAAGATGGCAACTTGTTCGCCGTTGACTAGCGCACAAACGCCAGTTTCAGGGATGATATCGTCTAGTTTACAGATTTCATTCATGATTTGATTCCGTATTTTTTACCCGATGAGATGCCCATGGGACATCCCAGTTTGGTGAATGTTATTAACGTTAGGCAGGTGATGCAGTCTGGTCTGAGAATTCGGTTGCGTCTTGGCCAATCACTGACTTCTCATCGGCAGTTGCAGGGCGAATTTGGCTCCGCTCTTCAACAAACACCACGTTGTCATCGACTTTGTCACTGTTGATAAAGTGCTTAAAGCGTTTAAGGCGCTCTGGGTCAGAGAGGGTGGTTTTCCATTCGCATTGGTACGCGTCAATGTCCGCTTGCATTTGTGCTTCGAGTTCTTCGGCAATACCTAAGCTATCATTGATAACCACGTCTTGAATATACTCAAGACCACCTTCCATTTTTTCACGCCAGACTGACGTGCGTTGTAAGCGGTCGCCTGTTTTTATGTAGAACATTAAGAAACGATCGATATATTTAATCAGCGTGGCTGTGTCCAAGTCACTGGCAAATAGTTCAGCATGTCTAGGACGCATGCCGCCGTTGCCACAGACGTATAGGTTCCAGCCGTTTTCAGTGGCGATAATACCAACATCTTTGCCTTGGGCTTCAGCGCATTCACGGGTACAGCCTGATACCCCAAATTTGATTTTATGCGGGGAGCGTAAGCCTTTGTAGCGGTTTTCCAGTTTAATTGCTAGTCCCACACTGTCATCAACCCCATAGCGACACCATGTGCTACCGACGCAAGATTTGACGGTACGCAAAGACTTGCCATACGCATGCCCTGTTTCAAAACCTGCATTAATCAAGCGTTCCCAAATTGCAGGCAATTGGTCGCTGCGAGCCCCGAACAAATCAACACGTTGCCCACCAGTGATTTTGGTATACAGTCCAAAATCCCGAGCCACTTCGCCCAGTACGATGAGTTTTTCGGCAGTAATTTCACCACCTGCAATCCTTGGTACGACTGAGTAAGTACCATCTTTTTGGATATTGCCCAAGAAAGCGTCATTGGTATCTTGTAGCGCAACCAGTGGTTTATCTAAGATATAGTCATTCCAGCAAGACGCCAAAATCGAGCCAATCGTTGGTTTACAGATTTCACAGCCATCACCGTGTCCGTGTCTTTCAATCATCTCTTCAAAGGTGTGGATATTGCCGACGCGCACCAAGTGATACAACTCTTGGCGAGAGTAAGCAAAATGCTCGCAGATATGATTTTTGACTTCGATACCACGTTTTTTAAGTTCTGATACTAAGGTATCTTTGACAATTTGGGCGCAGCCGCCACAGCCTGTACTGGCCTTAGTGCAGATCTTGATGTCTTCATAAGTCATGGCGCCATTGTCCACGGCTGCGCAGATTTGACCTTTATTAACGTTATAACATGAGCATAGCGTTGCGCTATCGGGCAGATTTTCAACGCCCATAACAGGTTTTTCCACGTTTGGTAAAATCAAGCTTTCTGGGTGTAACGGTAAATCAATACCATTTAAAAACAGTTGCAATAAATTGCTATAGTCTTCGGTATCCCCGACTAGAACCGCACCGAGCAGGCGTTTGCTGTCTGGGGTAGTGACCAATTTTTTGTACACGCCTGTTTTGGGATTTTGATACACAAAGCTTAAACTGTCTTTGATTTTGCCATGGGCATCGCCAATACTGCCGACATCCACGCCCATGAGTTTAAGTTTGGTACTCATGTCGGCACCGTCAAATAGGCTGTCATGCTCACCTGCTATTTGTGAGGCACATACGCTTGCCATGGTGTAGCCTGGAGCAACCAGCCCGTAGATTTTGTTATCCCATAATGCACATTCTCCAATCGCATAAATATCTGGCTCGCTTGTTTGACATGTGTCATCAATGACGATACCGCCACGTTCGCCAAGTTTTAGCCCAGAATCTCGTGCCATAGTATCTTCAGGGCGAATCCCTGCACTAAACAAAATCAAATCGGTATCGAGCAAGCTACCATCAGCAAATTGCATGGTTAAAAAACTAGCATCATCGTCATGGTTATCGATGATTTGCTGAGTATTTTTACCGGTTAGTACCGTAACGCCCAAGTCTTCGATTTTTTTCTTTAGCAACTCTCCGCCTGCGGCATCTAGCTGTACGCCCATCAATTGTGGGGCAAACTCAACCACATACGTGGTTAAACCCAGTGTTACCAAGGCTTTGGCGGCTTCTAATCCCAATAAGCCACCGCCAACCACTACACCACGTTGAACACGTGGATTGTCCGCAGTTGCTAAAATAGCATCTAAGTCTTCAATGGTGCGATAGACATGACAGTGCGCATGTTGATTGCCTTTAACAGGCGGGACAAAAGGATAAGAGCCAGTGGCGAGTACCAATTTATCAAACTCAAGCGTATTGCCTTTGATTGTTGTGACGATTTTACTTTGCGCATCAATGTGGTTAACCGCTTCACCTAAATGCAAAGTGATGCCTGCTTGCTCATAGTGCGCTAAATCGACCAAGTTTAATTGACTGGCATCTTTATGTTCAAAATAACTGGATAAATACACGCGGTCATAGGCAGGGCGTTTTTCTGCACTAAATACATGAATCTGATAAATTTGGTGCAAGTTTTTTTCAATCGCTTTTTCGATAAAGTGATGACCGACCATACCGTTACCGATGACAATGAGATTTTTCATGTATTTATCCCTTCTGACGAAACATTGGCTTTTTGACTAGGATAATGACTGGCTTTTGGCGTGTATTATCCCAAGTTTTTCTATACTGTTATATAAGCAAACTTTATGCCAATATTTAAATTAACTATAAATTTCAATGGGTTAAAATATATAGGTTAATTGTCTGTTAAGAAAAATAAATCACATTGTTAGTGATTTAACGCAACCAGTAGCCAAGTGAGGAGCAACAGCACCGTTAATATGCCACTGACCAGTTGCCAAAATAGCACAGGATGTTTGTCAATCAGCGGCTGCTTGGCTTTATCGTCGGCATGACTTTTGGGGTCAAGGTCGGTGAGAAAATCGCCAATGCTCTGATAGCGGCGGTTGCTATCTGCTTGCAGCGCACGAATCAGCACGTCATTGACCCAAAATGGCAAATCCGCGCGCAATTGCCGTACGTTTTTGAACGCCAGTTTTTGGGTGGTTTGGGCGTTCATCGCAGTGGTCAAGGTATCGACATCAAACGGCTGTAGCCCTGTCAGCATCTCATAAGTCACCACACCCAGCGAGAAAATATCGGAATACACCCCTTTTGGTGCATCGCTAAAATATTCGGGGGCAATATAATGCAAATCGCCCACAGGCGGTGTATGCCCAGTTCTTAAGAGCAACGAGCCAACCGAACCAAAGTCAATGAGCTTGATATGACCCGATGGCAGCAGCATGATATTTTCGGGCTTGATATCTTGATGGAGTAGATAATTACGGTGCATGACTCGCAGCGCCATACCGATTTGATTGACAATAGCAAAGGTTTGGGCAACCGATAACGGCGGCTGGGTGTCGATAAATTCACGCAAGCTCATGCCTTGCAAAAATTCGGTGACATGGTACAGATATTGGCTATTCATCGGTTTGGGGTAAAATTTTAGTAAGCTTGGGTGATTAAGGCTTAACCCTATTTTTTCTTCTTTTAAAAACAGCCGTAAAAATCCGCTATCGTCTTCATAATAGGCAGATGGCACTTTGATAATACGCTGATTATCGCCTGTGTCAGCGGTGCTGTCGGTAGCCAAATACACGCTACTGCGTGGCGTGTTTTGCACCACTTTGTCAATGGTAAAATAATCAAGCTTGTCGCCGGCCGTTAGCACAGGTGGAATGCGTAAACGGGTAACGGCATGACGACTGTCTGTATGTTCGGCAAGGTCAGCTTTGTCAAAATCTGCATTCGCCAAAATTCTCGCAACTTTTGGCAAGACGGCTATCATTACGCAACTGACATTGTCATTACTGCCATTTTCCAATGCCACTTGGCACAAGGTTTCTGGCAGATTTTCTAAGTCTAGGGTGGTGGAATTATCCAGCGCCAACAATTTGCCCAATGCCGATTGGGTGAGTAACAATAATTCATCATCACCGATAAATTCATATACGCCATCGGTCATTATCAAAAACACATCTTCGGGCAACACATCAATTTGGGCAAGTTGTAATTCCACATGGGCATCTGCGCCAAGTGCAGCGGCTAACGCGCCTTTGTCTCGCCCTCGTTTGTGTCTGTGGTCTTGGGTGAGTACGCGCAGTTTGTTGTGTCGTAGCCGATAGATACGGCTATCACCCGTGTGGAATAACACTGCCGAGTGCTCGGATAATAAAGGCTCGGTAAACAGCAGCCCAGATAAGGTTGAGAGTAATTTGGGCAAATACCGCTGCGAGGCTGAATCAAGGCTGTCATGGTGATCGCTAAAATACAAAAAATCATTGATAATATGCACGCTTTTGGTGAGCATTTGGGCCAGCGTTTCGGCACTGTTGTTATTTAATGAATCGCTAGTAACTGGGCTAGTAACTGGGGTAGTCACCATGTCAGCTTGGTGCATGGTTAATTGGTCGATCAGCGTATCAATCACCCATTGACTGGCGAGCTTTGGCTGTCCGCAGCTGCTGACGCCGTCAGCTAAAGCGGTGACTTGCCATGCAAGCTGAGCGGCGCTGCTATCCCCTGTTGGCACCAGCGTTTGCATTGTCAAGGTATCTTGATTTTCGGCTTTGCGCCCTGCATGACTAGCAGCACGGGTCAGCAGTTGCGGCAAGGACTGTGGTAAGGATTGAGAACTGGCGGGATTTTGCTGAATGGCTTTTGACATGGGTTTTTCCTTACTAGCACGGTTGCTACGCATTGTGCAAAAATGAAAAAAAGGGCATACACCCTTTTTTGCCTTACTAACTAGACTTCCTTGTCCGCTGGTTGACTGTTTTTTTGGTTGGATTTAAAGAGCGATTAGGCTACCGCAATTCGCTCAATGGTGCCATCTTCGTGCACCTCGACCATATGTCCTTGTGGCTCGCTCAAGAAGGTCGCGCCAATAAAGGCAATGCCTGCAAAAATCGCGAGGGTAATAAAGAATCCTGTTGGCGATACCATAGAGAAAATAGTCAAAAACAACACCCCACCTACGTTACCATACGCACCCACCATACCAGCAATTTGCCCTGTCATACGGCGTTGAATGAGCGGAACCACTGAGTATACTGCACCGCATGCTGCTTGCACAAATACAGAAGTAAGCAGCACGATTGCCACTGCACCCGCCAATGGTAACTTAGTCATTTGCGTCATTAGCAGATAACCCACCGTTTGCCCTGCCAATGCAATCATCAATACTTTACGACGACCGACCGCATCGGACATAAAACCACCGCCAGGACGAGCAAATAAATTCATCACCGCAAAACAGCCTGCAGTCAACCCTGCTAAAGTATGCGATACACCATAGTTGGTAATAAAAAATTGCGGCAACATCGACACCACTGCCAACTCAGAGCCAAAACATGCCAAATACGCCATGTCTAAAATCGCCACTTGTTTGAACTGATAACCATATTCTGGATTTACCGCAGGGCGAGATGTATCAAATAAATGCTTATTGACTGACCAGATTTTGATATATTGATAGACTACAAGCACCGCCACCACCGCATATGCCAGTATGGTTTGATTAGCGGTTAATAATTTTAATCCGCTAGGTGACAAACGCCACGCCAACAAAAACAAAATCGCATAAACCGGTAAAATCATCACCGCATAAAAGTAAAAGTCTGCTTTGCTGGATACTTCCAAGCCGCCTGATTTTTTTGGTTTAAAATAGGTCGCGCCTTTGGGTGTATCACTGACACCACGATAAAAAATGACCGAGTAAACAATCGCAATCACGCCTGTGGTCGCAATCGCATACCGCCAACCGTCTGCTCCGCCATACACTAAGGCAAGAATCGGCATCGAAATTGACGCTACTGCCGCCCCAAAATTGCCCCAACCGCCGTACACCCCTTCTGCCGAGCCGACTTCATTGACAGGAAACCATTCTGAAATCAAACGAATCCCAACCACGAATCCTGCACCGACAAAACCTAGCAAAAACCGCCCAATCGCCAGCATTTGGAAACTTTGGGCAAAAGCAAACACAAAACACAAAAAACCGCTAATCAACAACACAGCACTATATGAACGCTTGGGGCCGTATCTATCGACCATCGCGCCGATTAGCAAACGGGCAGGAATGGTCAAAGCCACGTTGAGCATCAAGATTGCTTTGACTTGTCCATCGCTCAAATGAAAATATTGTTTGATAGTTGGCATCAATGCCACATGAGCAAACCAAATTAAAAAGGTGACGAAAAAAGCAAACCAGGTGTAATGTAACACCTTGATACGGGGTAATTTCATAGCAAACAGCGGTAAACGTTGGGGCATCTGCTTCTCCTTTAAGTAAGCCTGTATGGTGCACGGTAATAAGGTGAATATGTTACTAAGACGACGATACTAAAATTAAGCCTGTATGGTGCACGGTAATAAGGTAAAAGCAATATTTATGCCATCATCATAAACTTTTGTTTTTGCAATATTTTTTTTGAATGCCCCATCAATTAGCTATTTTGCTGTGATAAAACTTTTACAGATTAGCATGAGCGGTGAAAATTTGACGCCTTACTGCACTATTTTGGTAAGTAATCGGTAAGGTAAAAGAATAATGCAAATTAATAGCCAAAAAACTGTCTAAAATTCTTCTAAAAACCGTCAAACAGTCATGCACAGTTAAAGAGATTAAATTCAAAGATTGGTCAACATCCATCACACTGTCCGACAAATAATAGCCAAAATTTAAAACACCATAGAAAACAGTAAAAAACAACGGCTTAAAACGGTTGGCATAAATTTTGAATTACTAAAGGGCTAGATTCTAAATTATTAAATATCGGGTCAGATAAGCAAGGTCAGCCAAACAATGCAACACACACACATTCTTATCATAGGGGCGGGGATGGCAGGGACACGCTTTGCCATGCAGTATGCCAAAAGCAGACTGAGTGCCCACAGCGGACTGGGGGTTGACAGCCAAGGCGAGCAAAGTCGAGATGAGTTTGCCATCACGCTTATCAACAGCGAGCCGTATGCAGGCTATAACCGTATTATGCTATCGCCTGTATTGGCAGGGGAAAAACGCTTCGCTGAGATTTATCTATTTTCTCAAGAGGAGTACGCCAACCATAACATCACTGTAAAGACAGGCTGCACTGTTAGCGATATCAATCTTGCTGCTCATCAGGTCATCACCGACAGCGGCGAAACCATCGGCTATGACAAATTGGTGTTTGCCACAGGTTCAACGCCATTTATTTTGCCATTGCCCAACCATAGCGCAAAAGGCGTCATGGGTTTTCGTACCAAAGCCGATGTGGATGCTATGCTAGATATCGCAAAAAACAATCATAATGGCAAAAAATCTCCAAAATTCCTGGTTATCGGCGGTGGGTTACTCGGTCTCGAGGCTGCCAATGCCTTAGTACAACAGGGAGCGAAAGTCACGGTGGTACATGGGGCAGGCTATTTACTCAATCGCCAACTGGATAAAACCGCTGCCGATTTACTGCAAACTTACTTTGAAAACAAAGGTATTGAGTTTGTGCTCAATGCCAACTCCCAAGCGATTTGCGTGGACAAGGATAACCAGGTCACTGGACTGACTTACACGGATAATGTCGACACATCCGTCCCTGCCAAAACCATTGATACCGATTGCATTATCATGACCGTCGGCGTGCGACCCAATATTGCCCTTGCGCAACAGGTCGGTATCACTTGCGAGCGAGGGATTTTGGTTGATAACCAAATGCGAACCCATATCCCAGACGTGTATGCGATTGGCGAGTGTGTACAGTTTGACAACCAGCTATTTGGGCTCGTCGCACCTGTGTATGAGCAAGCCAATATTCTGCTACATACCTTAAACGAGCAGCCAGGCAACACCTCGCCCGTGTTTAGCATACAACCAACGGCAACCAAGCTAAAGGTCTCGGGCGTGGCGCTATTTTCGGCAGGTGATATCGATGTAATTCACGACTGCGAGCAGTTGATTTATCAAGATCCTAGCCATAGCATCTATCAAAAAATCACCGTAAAAGACAACCGTATTTTATCTGTAGTGCTATATGGTGATGTACAAGAGGGCGGTTGGTTTTTTGAACTGATTCAAAATCAACAAGATATTTCAGCCATCAAAGATAAATTACTGTTTGGCAAAGCGTTTTGTGAAGAGTTGCTGGCGGGCTGATCTGACTGGTAGAAATTAAAAATAGTAAAAGGTTAACGTGTGACAACAACTATACAACATTTAGTACAACAAAAATCTCCCCTGACACAAGTCAAAACCACCTGTGCCTATTGTGGTGTTGGCTGTGGCGTGTTGGCGACGATTGATGAGAATACCCAACACGTCAGCATTGACGGTGATCCAAACCATCCTGCCAACTTTGGCAAATTATGCTCCAAAGGCAAAGCGTTAGGCGATACGCTTGATCGTGACCGCCGTTTGGCACATCCGATGATTCATGGCGAGGCAGTCGATTGGGATACCGCCACCGATTTTGTTGCCAAATCATTGCAACAGACCATTGATGAGTACGGCGCCGACAGCGTTATGCTATATGTATCGGGACAACTGCTCACCGAAGATTATTACGTGGCAAACAAATTTACTAAAGGTTTTTTGGGTACCAATAATTTGGACTCCAATTCTCGACTGTGTATGTCATCAGCGGTGGCTGGCTACAAGCGAGCATTTGGCTCGGACACTGTGCCTTGTAATTATGAAGACATCGAAAACAGCGACCTATTTATCATTATCGGTTCGAATATGGCGTGGTGTCATCCGATTTTATTTGGTCGGTTAAAATCCAGCAAACAAGCCAATCCCAACAAAAAAATCGTGGTGATTGACCCACGAGCCACTGACAGCACCGCGATTGCTGACTTGCATTTGCCAATTCGCTCCGGCACAGATACCCATTTATTTGTCGGACTACTCAATTACTTGCACCAAAAAGGCTATGCCAATCACGATTATCTCAGGCATTGTGACAATCTTGCTGATGCGCTTGCAGCCAGTGACAGTTGGACGATTAAAAAAGTTGCCAAAATCTGCGGTGTCAACGAAAGTGATTTAACCGAGTTTTATCAATTGTTTGCCACTACCACGAAAACCGTGAGTTTTTACTCCATGGGTGTCAATCAAGCCAGTAATGGCACTGATAAAGTCAATAGCATTATCAATTGCCACCTTTATACAGGCAAACTGGGTTATGAAGGGGCAGGGGCATTCTCAATTACAGGACAGCCCAATGCCATGGGTGGGCGAGAGGTCGGGGCGTTAGCCAATCTGCTTGCCAGTCATTTTGAGCTCAAAAACAGCGACCATCGTCAAACAGTAGCTAACTTTTGGCAAGCACCGACTAGTATTAGTGGTAAAGATGGTGTCAAGGCAACCCAATGTGCCGATGCTATTTTGGAGGGGCAAATTAAAGCGATTTGGATTATGGCGACCAACCCTGTGGTCAGTCTGCCAGAAGCAGACAAATTTGCCATGGCGTTAAAGCAATGCCCACTGGTCATCGTGTCTGACTGCTCAAAAGACAGCGACACGCTCGACTTCGCCCATGTGGCTTTACCCGCGCAAGGCTGGAGTGAAAAATCAGGCACGGTCACCAACAGCGAACGCCGTATCTCTCGCCAGCGCCGCTTAGTCACCCCATTTGCTGATGCCAAGCCTGACTGGTGGATAGTCAGCCAAGTGGCACAGAAAATGGGTTTTGTGGGTTTTGATTACACTCACGAATCGCAAGTGTTTGCCGAACACGCTCGGCTTAGTGGCGAGAAGAATGGCGGTGAAAAAAATACAGATAGCCGAAGTTTTAACATCAGCCATTTAGCCAATATTAGCCAAAACGAGTATGATAACTTGGCACCGTTTCAGTGGGGTCAACCGCATTATTTTGGACTACAAAAACAAGACCCACATACCACTATCGGCACCACTTATACCGATACCCAAAAACTGCATTTTGTCACCGTTACTCCTGCAGTACCCAAGTCATTGCCTGATGAGCAATATCCACTGGTGCTTAACACAGGTCGCTCGCGTGACCAATGGCATACCATGACCCGCACAGGGATTGCCCCACAGCTCAATCAGCATTTACCGCACCCACTGGTTGCGATTCATCCAAGTGACGCCAAACCTTTGGGTCTACAAAATAACGATTTTGTGCAAATTAACAGCCCCAACGGTACTATCTTAGTGCGAGCGGATGTGACCGAAAAACAACGCCAAGGCGATGTGTTTATACCCATGCACTGGAATCAGCACTTTGCCGCCAATGCGCGTGTCGGTAAGCTTATCAGCAATCATTATGACCCCTTTTCACAGCAACCGCAGCTCAAGCACCAACCTGTCAGGCTGCAAAAGCTAACCATGCAAGCATTTGGATGGTTATTGATTGATAAACACTGTGATGAAAACCTGCTAAGTTGGCTCGAATCGCCAGATATGACTTATTGGGTGCGTAATCGCCAGTCAAACAGTAGCCAGTATTTTTTTGCCATTGATAATCAGTCTGCGGCCATGACCACTTGGTTTGATAAGCAATATTGGCAACAGCAGTTAAGTGTATGGCTCAATCAACCAGCGCAAGCCTACAACTTTGATATTATCCATTATCAACATATTGATACCGATAACACCAGCCAAGATTTACGACTTGCGTTTTTGCAAAACGGGCAAGTCCATGCGCTATTATTTTTGAGCACCCACGAGCATAAACTACCCACCCATAACTGGCTTGATAGCCAATTTGGTACAACGCTCGATAGCCATACGCGTAAATGGCTCCTAATGGGCAAACCTGCCACGGGTTTTATTGATACAGGGCGAATTGTTTGCTCTTGTATGTCAGTGGGTGAACATACCATTGTTGAGACGATAAAAAAATATCACTGTAAAACCGTCATTGAGGTTGGCAAACATTGCAAAGCAGGCACCAATTGTGGCTCCTGTCTAGGAGAGATTAGCAAAATTTTGGCGGGGTGAAATTGTTATAACTTGTTGAAAGGATTATTGCGAGAACTTTAAGCCACTTTATAATTTCGCTTGATGTTGCCTGAGTTTACTTGGATACTTATTGATAACTAGCGTTAGATATTCGAAAAAAAGGGAAATAATTGGAAAAATTAATTGATAATGATTATCATTTATATTATCATTCTTGCTGCTTTGTAACGCTTCTCTTTTTTTATATATCTGAGTGATTTTATGAATACTGCCAATGCTAGTTTACCGCCGCGTGGTGCTTTGCGCTATT
This sequence comes from Faucicola osloensis, assembly GCA_016888885.1. Classification (GTDB taxonomy): domain Bacteria; phylum Pseudomonadota; class Gammaproteobacteria; order Pseudomonadales; family Moraxellaceae; genus Faucicola. The sequence continues at coordinate 1,171,108 of CP069437.1, read as the reverse complement.
TAAGTCTGTGTGTATTAACCACCCTTTATTCACCGTTGGCAACAGCGAGTGAGCCAGAACCCGTCACTACCTTGCAGACCATTACTTTTAATGCCCGTCAATATACCCCAGCCAAACAAACTGAGAACGTCCGCCATGACAGCTCAGTCAAGGTACAGCAAGCTGATTTACTCAATCAATATTTACCGACGGTTGCTGGGGTGAATGTCGGTGGCACTTCGGGGATGGATCAGCATATTTATATTCGCGGTTTGGGCTCAGACAATGCCGGCAGTGCCTTAAAAATCACCGTGGATGGGGTGCGCCAACCGGAAACGCGCGGTTTTAACCACTCCGGAATTAGTGGACTTGACCCAGATTTGTATAAAACAACAGAGGTGTCAGTGGGTAATAACTCGGTGACTTTGGGCAATAATGCCATCGGTGGCGGTGTGGCGTTTACCACGGTGGATGCACAAGACTTGCTACTACCAGATCAAAAAATGGGGGCAAAGGTTAAACTGGGCTATGCCAGTAACGATCAGCAATTTCAGCGAAGCCTAACGACCTATGCCAAACCCAATGAGCAATTGGACATGATTGTGTCTTATGGTGAGCGTGACAGCGATGGCGGCGAAGATGGCAAAGGCAACCACATCCAAGGTGATGATATTACTATCAAAAGTATACTAGCCAAAGTCAATGTGATGCCGGCAGAAGGTCACAAAATTACTGCCAGTTACCAAAGCTATGATAATCACGGCAACTATCCGTTTCGCCCCAATATCGGCTACCAAGCCAATTTACCCAATAATATTCATCCTGGCTACACCAATAATGAAACCTATGCACTCGGCTATGAGTATAAACCGCATAGCAATTTTGAGCTAAACAGCAAAATTTATCATTTAACCAATGAATCGCTGTCGCAAGGACTGCGCGGAACGACCCCCATGCGTATAGCCACATCAGGCAAAACCGATGGCATGACGGCAAGTATCAAACAGCAACTGACGCAGCATCATGGTGACCATGCTTTGACACATACGCTCAACTATGGGGTAGAAGGCTATAAAAAATCAGCGACGTTAGAGAGTAGTGATATCACAGAAGACGCTACCAGCGTAGGGGTGTACTTACAAGACCGAATCGAATTGGGACGATTTGCGCTGACGCCTGGCGTACGCTTTGACCATTATAAGCCGTCAGAGCGTTTAAGCAGTGACGACTACAATCAACTGTCGGGCGCATTGGCAGGGGAATTTAAACTAACGCCAAATCACAGCTTATTTGCCAGTTATACCCAATTGTTTAATGGACCACCCTTGCCAGAAACCGTCTACCAATCTGGGCAAACCTTCGTCAATAAAGACCTCGAAGCAGAAACAGGCGCAAACGCAGAGCTGGGTATCAGTAGCCGTTTTCAAGGGGTGTTTGACAGTCAAGACAGTATGTCGCTGACAGCGAAAGTCTTTGATACCCAGTATGACAATAAAATCGACCGCATAACAGGCGTTGACTGTGCCACAGGTAACTCAGTGACAGGCGGGCAATGTGCTAGCTACATCAATGCCGGTGAAACTACCATCAAAGGCTACGAGCTGAGCGCAAAATATCGGCTAAATAATATGCGCTTGAATGCAGGCTATGCCCATGCCAAAAGCGAAACCGAGCAAGGCTACCAACTCAACAAAGACTCAGGCGATCAGTTAAACCTAGGCTTTAATTATGACATCAATGACAAATTCAGCCTTGGAAGTGCCATCCGCCATGTCAAAGGTTTAACGCGTCGCACCAGCGCTACTGCCGTCGCTGATTTGCCAAGTTTTACCACCTATGATGTATTTGGTAGCTATCGCCCAAGCGCGTTACCGCAATTAACCGTGGATGCTGGCGTGTATAACCTTACAGATGCTTACTACTATGAGCACGTATCCAATACCGGTGATAAAGCCATGGGGCGCAATGTCAAAGTGTCGCTAAGTTATCAGTTTTAAATTGAATAGGTGATAACCATCAGCATGATGGATTGCCCATTGCGGTTTAATATGCTCACAAAATATTGCAGAGAATTTTACTTATGTCCAAAATCCAATTTTTTACCCGTCCTACTATCACAAGGTTTGGCGGGGTATCAAGACAATTGCCTAGGGTATTGGTCGGTGTATTTTCTACGTTCACTACCATGGCTTATGCCCAAACGGGTACGACTACCAGTGCAGTGGGTACGGCGGCTTTAACTGATAATGGCAATGACCCACAGCCTGCCGTTACCACGCTTGACACCATTATCATTCAAGCACAAGATGCCAGTCAGCCGTATGCTGCTACCCAAGCGAGCAGTATTTTAAAATCGGATGAAAAATTGTTTGATAGCGCAAAATCGGTGAGTGTGGTCACGCAAAATCAGTTGCAACAAAAACAGGCGACCACGTTAGCCGATGCGCTCAAAGGCGTGGCAGGGGTAACGACAGGGCAGTATGGTCGTCGTGGTTGGGATGATATTGCGATTCGCGGACAATTAGCGAGCTCACAAATCCTGGTCGATGGGATGCGCACAGCGACTTCTAGCAATTTTTTAAATAGTATGGATATCTCTGGGCTAGAATCAATCGAAGTGGTCAAAGGCCCCGACAGCGTCGGTTTTGGGCAGATGATGCCGGGCGGTGTGGTTAATTTAACCACCAAAAAACCCAAAGACGAAACATTCAAAAACCTCACACTCTCAGCAGGCAGCAACGATTTTTATCAAGCAGCCTTGGATATCAACTATGCTCCAAATGGCTCAACCGATGGGGCGTTTCGTCTCAATGGGCGTGTTTCTGACCAAAAAGATTCTACCGATTATGTGTATTTCAAAAATTACTACCTAGCGCCTTCTTATCGTTTTGCACTCAGCGATAACACGGATGTCACTTTGTTGGCAAGCTATCAACAACATGAGTACGTCCGCCAACAAGGGCTACCGCTACAAAATAACGCCTACAAAACATACGCATCAAGTTTATTTTTTGGTGAGCCAGCATATACTGTTCAAGATGAGCAATATCGTCTCGGCTATCAGCTTGACCATGATTTTGATTCAGGTTGGCGTCTCAAGCAAAACTTTGCGCTGTCAAGACGCGTCGCCGATGCCGATGCGATTTTGGCAAGCGGTACCTCGCCGATAACCACGACTGGCAATATCAAACGCCAGTTAAGCTTGCTCGATAAGCAAGATACTATCGTGTCAATGGACAATCGTTTTGACAAAACCTTTAGTCATGATAACGTCAGTCACGCGGTATCAGTGGGGTTAGACGCCTTTCATGAGCGTAGTGATTATCAGCAACAAGTGTATGCTTATAGCCCCTTAAACTTAAATAATCCTGTCTATGGTGTGGGCAAAATCACCAACACCACACCCACCACCGACAAGCACAGTGTAAATTATTTACAGTATCTGGGGCTATATGCCAAAGATACTATCAAAGTGAATTCTCACTGGATTATCGACTTGGCAGGGCGTCATGATTGGTCAGATGTCAAAAGCAACGATGTAAAAAAAGATACCACCGTCAAAAATTCTAACAATGCTTTCACCGGCTCAGCCTCATTGATGTATCAAGTCAATGACAAAATTGCGCCGTATATCAGCTATGCCACCGCATTTTTGGCGACCACCGACGCGGGCAAAGATGGCGATTTACTTGACCCAGAAAAAGGGGAACAATACGAAATTGGCGTCAAACTGCAGACGCCAGACGAGCGCACCCAAGCTTCGCTGAGCTATTATGATTTGACGCGCAAAAACGTCAGCGAAAGTTATACTGATGGCATAGAGACTTATAATGTGGCGGTTGGCGAGCAACAAACCAAAGGTTTTGAGGCTGAACTGACCTCAGCAGTCAATGACAACTGGAACGTTAGCGCAGGCTATAGCTATATCCCCACCGCCAAAATCACCCAAGCGTCCAACAAATCCGATTATGTTGTCGGTCAGCGTATCAACCACATACCCAAACAAGCCTTCAATATCAGCACACAATACTATTTTGCGCCATCGCATTTGGGCTGGTATGTCGGGGCAGGCGCCCGTTATGAAGGGCAACATCATGCTGAGCGTGGCTCATCTAAGGTCGATTTACCAAGCTATACCCTATATGATATTGAAGCAGGCTATAGTGCCAACCATTGGCAATTGGGTCTCTCGGTCAAAAACTTAACCGATAAAGCCTATTATTCAGGCACAAGCCCGAATGCCGCTATGATTATGTTTGGTGAACCCCGTACCCTGCGAGCAAATTTAACTTATAAATTTTAGGCGGCAATGTGAGAAAACTTTATTTTGCCCAAGATAAAGCTCACACAAAGCGAATATAAAGAAGCAAATTGAGGTTTTAAAGCCATTTGATATCAAAGTTGCTTAATATTTTAAAGTGGGTTAATTAAAGTGGTTTAATACAGTCGCTTGTTCAATTTAGCCTAATTTTTAATATTTTTGTTGATAATGATTATCATTTATACTAACATTTAAAGTTAACCCCACTCTCAACACTTTTAAGCGGGGTTGAAACAAAAAAGGCATGAACTTAAACTTTAATCAATGACCAAAAAGATTAGAGGATAAGCCATGCCCATTGATGAATTTATCATTAAAATCTATCTAATGGTAGATGACTACTACAAAAAGATTGTAACAAACCGGCTAAGACAAGGCGGATATGCACCAAAGCTAACCGACAGTGAAATTATCACCATGGAGATAGTGGGTGAGTTTTTACAGATGGACACCGATTCGCAAATCCATCAGTATTTTAAACAGCATTGGCAAACATGGTTTCCACAAATAGGCTCATATCCAAACTTTGCCAAGCAATGCGTCAATTTGTTACAAGTAAAAACTTTGATACAACAGCATATCGTTAAACAGCATGGGCAAGACAACATTCATTTTATTGATGGCTTTCCCATTCCGGTGTGTCAATATGCCAGAGCCTATCGGCATAAAACCTTCAAATACGAAGGCAGTTATAGTTACTGTGCCTCAAAGCAACAAAAATATTTTGGCTTTGAAGGACATTTACTTATTAATCTATCGGGCATGATAACCAATTTTACCTTTGCCTCTGCTAAGATAGATGAAAGGCTTGTTGCACCTGATATGCTTGATAATATCAAAGGCTTGTTAGGTGCAGATATGGGCTATATTAGCCCTGATTTATCTGAGTATTGCTTTAAGCGATGTGTTGATTTGCAAACACCGCTTAGAAAAAATATGCCCGATAAACGACCAATCAGTGTACTTAATCGTCTTAAAAATGCTCGTCGCAATATTGAGACGGTGATTGGTCAGTTATCACAGCGGTTTAACATGCAAAAGGTGAGAGCTAGAGATTTATGGCATTTATCCCACAGATTTATGCGTAAAATCTTGGCTCATAACTTCTGCTTTGTAATCAATAAACAGTTAGGTAATCCCCCACTTCAGTTTGAATTGCTTATTTCAAGTTGAGAGTGGGGTAAAGTTAGTTTTTATATTTATCGTGTTATAGGAATGATTATGGATTTTGCAAATTACTGGCAATATACAGATGTAGTGACCAAGACGTTATTTTTTGTGTTAATTGTTTTATCGATGCTGTCTTGGATTACAGGCATTTTACGTATCTTAAATAGCCAAAAAATTGCCAAGACAGTGTCGCAAGATTTGACCCAGAAAATTCACCAACAGCAATCTCAACTTACTACCTTATCCCTAGACAATCAAAAATTGGTCACTGAGCAGCAGTTACTGCAACAGCTCAATCGCTACCGTTTTGCCAGTGAGCAGGGCTTAAATATCCTTGGTACGACTGCTGCCATTGCCCCTTTTATTGGGCTATTTGGTACCGTGTGGGGGATTTTTCATGCCTTAGATAGCATCGCTAAATCAGGTCAAGCAGGACTTGGTCAAGTCGCAGGACCGGTTGGGGAGGCTTTGATTATGACTGGGCTTGGGCTTGCGGTAGCGATTCCTGCAGTGATTATGTACAATGTCGTAGTACGAATCAATCGCAAAGCCATGCACCAAGCGAATGACACGGCGCATACCTTACTTGCCAACGTGTTGATGAATTCTTCCAGCCAAGTTACGCAAACTAGTTTAGCCACCCAGCCCCATTTGCAAACCAGCTCGCAGCCCAAGCAACAAACTAACGCCGCTGACTTAATGCTGAAAAACACCTAACCTTGACCCAACGCTAAACAGATAAATAGATAAACAGGGAATAACTTATGGCATTTCAACTCGGTGATGACGCTTCGACGGGCATGAATGAAATCAATCTGATTCCACTGATTGATATCATGCTGGTATTGATGATTATTTTTTTGGTGACAGCAACGGTAATCAATCCCAGTGTACCGCTAAATTTGCCCAAAACCTCAGCACAAGTCAATGAAGCCCCGCCCAAAGTGATACAAGTAAGCATTGATAAAGATGGCAAGATTTTTTGGGATGATGCCAGTATCAGTTTGGCGCAATTAAACACGCGCTTTGCCGAACAAGGCAAATTAAGCGAGACCCCAAGCATTCAGCTACGCGTCGATAAAGACAGTCGATATGATACCGTCGCGCAAATCCTAGCAACAGCAAGCGAAAACAAGCTAACCAAAATTGCGTTTGTCAGTGAATAGCCTGATTGAGAAAATTTTTCTTGATAATAAGAATAGTTATCATTATTATATAAGAAAATTTATCAACGAGGTGCGTATGTTTGTGTGTATCTGTAATGCGGTCAAAGAAAGTCAAATCAAAACAGCCATTGAACAAGGTCATGACAGCTTAGAGGCGTTACAAGCTGAGCTTGATGTGGCTACTTGCTGTGGCGGCTGTCAGCCAATGATTGAAGGTTATCTCGAAGAGTACGCCCAGAGTATCAATGACTATACGCACCTATTTATTGAAGTTGCCTAATGTATTAACGTTGCCTAATAACCTGTTAGCCTAAACCCCTAATCTCATTCAATTAGCGCATTTATTGGGCTAATTGAATGAGCGACTGATAAATAGTGTAAATTATTTGCTGCGATGAATTGTTTTTAACGTCACTTTAATTTAGTATTTCAGATAATACCTAACCGTTGTTTCTGTTCATTTTTCAAGGATATACCCATGAAAGGCAGCCAAGCTGTTATTGATTATCTAAATTTCTTAATTAGTGGTGAACTGGGGGCTCGTGACCAGTACTTTATTCATGCGCAAATGTATCATGAATGGCATTATCCAAAACTTCATACGCGTATGCACCATGAAATGGAAGAAGAAAGCGATCATGCGCGTGCCTTAATCAATCGTGTGTTGATGCTAGAAGGCATGCCCAACATGAAAGTTGCCGATATCAACATCGGTCATGATGTGCCAAGTATGCTAAAAGCCGATTTGCAGCTTGAATATGCGGTTCGTCAACATCTCAAAGACGGCATTGCGCTTTGTGAGCAAGAGCAAGACTATGTCACCCGTGAGATTTTGGTCGCCCAATTGGTCGATACCGAAGAAGACCATGCGCATTGGTTGGAGCAGCAGCTAAGACTGATTGATATGATGGGACTGCCCAATTATCTGCAATCTCAGCTCGGTGACATCTCTGAATAAGGCGACAAAGCAATAAGGCAACTAAGGTAAACATTATGCAAGTCGATAAAGAAATTCTAAGAGCGCTAAACCAAGTTTTGGGTCAGGCATTGATTGCTATTAACCAGTACTTCTTACACGCACGTATCGCCAAAAACTGGGGACTAAGTGAACTCAATGAAAAATTGTATCATCAGTCGATTCACGAGATGAAATGGGCAGATGACCTCATTGAGCGTATCTTAATGCTAGATGGTCTACCAAACTTGCAAGAGCTTGGCAAAATTTTAATCGGTGAAAATGTCGCTGAAATTTTGCGTTGTGATTTGCAACTCGAGTATCAAAAAACTGACATCATCAAAAATGCGATTGCTTTATGTGAGCAGAAAAGCGATTTTGTCTCTCGCAAATTATTGATTAAACTCAAAGACGGTAGCGAAGCGCACATTGATTGGCTAGAAACGCAGATGGAACTGCTGACCTCGATGGGCATCGAAAATTATACGCAAAGTTTATTAGAATCATAGCGCATATCAGCGCGTCGGAATAACTGTATGAACCATCAATATACCCAAGCCGCGTTGATTTCTGTCATCTCTATACTGATGGCATGGCTTATCATCATCTTAGTGGCAGTGATTTACTGATTGTCGTTTTAGTTGTCGTGTTTGGCAAATTGGCATAGCCAAGATGATGGGTGATTTCGGCTGGCAGTGTTCGTTCTGCCAGCCGTTTGGTGAGTTACTTAAGGGACTGTGTTCTACAAGATGGGTTTTATAAGATATGTTTTAAAAACCTTCTAGTACAATTTTGCCTTTTGACTTACCTGATTCAAGCAGCTTATGCGCCTTCTCCAAGTTTGCAGCGTTAATTTTGCCTAGATTTTGGTTAAGGGTACTTCTAATTTTTTGCTGGTCAACTAACTGGGCAACCTGTTGCAATAGCTCACCTTGCTTTTCAATATCATCGGTTTCAAACATTGAACGGGTGAACATGAACTCCCAATGGATAGAAATAGATTTGGTCTTAAACGGCATAATATCAAATGTTTGTGGATCATCGATCAATCCAAGCTTACCTTGTGGTGCAATCAGAGAAACTATTTGCTTGATATAGGTGTCTGTATGATTTGTAGAGAATACATACTTTGGTTTTTCAATGCCTAGTGCTTCGATTTGTGCATTTAAATCTTTGCTATGATCAATCACATGGTCGGCACCCAATGATTTTACCCAAGATTTGGTTTCTTCACGTGACGCTGTTGCTATAACGGTCAGATTTGTTTTTGCTTTTAGGAGCTGAATAGCAATTGATCCTACACCGCCTGCACCACCAATAATTAAAATACTGCCAACTTCTGTTTCTGAAATTTGAAAGCGATCAAACAGCATTTCCCATGCGGTGATAGCAGTTAATGGCAATGCTGCGGCTTCTGCATTAGATACTGTCATGGGTTTAAGACTGATAATTCGTTCATCGACTGCTTGAAACTCAGCATTACTACCATCTCGGGTTAAATCGCCAGCATACCAAACACAATCTCCTACTTTAAACGAGGTAACTTTTGAGCCAACTTCGATAATTTCCCCAACGGCATCCCAACCTAAAATACGATTATTTGCTTCAGACGAATTTTTTCTCACTTTGGTATCAACTGGATTCACAGAGATTGCCTGCACTTTTACCAGTACATCACGCTCCTTAAGCGTAGGCTTCGCTTTTTCAATATCTACCAATGAGTTTTTAAAATCATCATGGTTATTGATAACATACGATACGGCTTTCATGGATTTGTCCTTTTGTAATAGCGGGTTATTTTAATTAAATGCAGTGTTTTTAGTGCATTACAGGCAGGTTGTCTTAGCTCAGTCAGCCTGATCTGATAGAATTAATGAAAAATAGTCGATATTCTGAGCCTATGCTAAAGGTGTAAGGTCAAGAGCGCAAGGTTGAAGATACAAGCTAAGCTCACATTTTGCGGCTGTGTTTGTGCGAATGTGTTTGCGCGAAAAATAGCCCTTGGTAAAATGCCGTTATTTATTGTTGTACCAGTGTACCCAATCCAGTGTAGCGAGTGCAACATCATTTACACCTTATCACTTATGCTTGTCACTTATGCTTGTTTCTTCGTTATGGTTAAAGCAAGCATAAAGGAAGTAATATCAACCTCAAATTTAAGCGGATACAGACATTCCCCACGACTTAAAGCGCAAATGTTTATGTAACCTTTATACAACAAAGCTATGCGGTAAAGCCGTTTGACATGAATATGACAGTGGTTTAGACTCAATTTTAATGCTAGTCAATGTCGGCTAGTCAATATTGGAGTATTAGTGATGGTTAAAACCGCTTTATATGTCCGTCTTGAAGCTAAACCAGGTAAAGAACAACAAGTAGAAGATTTCCTAAAAGCGGGTCTGCCTATCGTCAATGAAGAACCCGCCACAGTTGCATGGTTTGGGCTACGCCTTGGCCCTTCAACCTTTGGTATCTTTGATGCATTCCCTGATGAGGCAGGTCGCGAAGCGCATTTATCGGGCAAGGTTGCCGCCGCTTTGATGGCCCAAGCAGATGAACTATTTTCAGAACCGCCTTCTATTGAAAAAGTAGATGTGTTGGCGAGTAAACTACCAGCTTAGATTGAAGCCTAATTTTACTAAGTTTAAGCTTTTAAGCCCAATTCTCTTGAGCTTAAGCCTATTAAAGAGCTGCCTAAAATATCACATAAAAGGCAGCTTTTTATTATATCACTTCACTTAAACCAGTCACTTAACTGGACAAAATCCTGCTTCTTCTGCTGCAACCGCCAGCGCACTGCTTGAATTGTTAAATAAGGAGTAGCCCATGTCTGCGTATGTGGTATTTACCCGTGAGCAAACTACGGACGCTGAGGAACTGGCGCAATATGCACAAAAAGCGCCGCTTGCTCGTGAAGGTCGTGAGCTAACACCCTTGGCTTTTTATCAGCCGTTGCCGTAAAACCACCGACTTTAGGCGGTGGATATAAGGCAACTCATACACTATAACGCTTGCATAAATTTTGCTAAAATAATTTGCATGAAAACACTCAAGCTACGCATACGAGACAAACATAATGATAAACTCAACCGCCTAAGCGGTGCGGTCAATTTCGTGTGGAATTATGTCAATGACTTGAGTTACAAACACCTAAAAAAGACTGGTAAATTCTTTAGTGCTTACGACCTAAACGACTACACCAAAGGTAGCGGTGAACTACTTGGCTTACACAGTCAGACTATCCAAGCCATCAATGAAACCCACGCCAAATCGCGTCGCCAATTCAAAAAAGCCAAACTAAACTGGCGAACCAACAACCCAAATTCAAAACGTAAATCATTAGGCTGGCTACCGTTTAAACAATCTGCCATCAAACACATCGCCACACACCAAACAGGTAAAAAAGGCTTAAAATCCACCTTACAGCTTAGTTTAGCCAAAGGACAAAAGCTAATCATTGATCTATGGGACAGCTACAACCTTAGCCTATACCAAATCAACACATGCGAATTGGTACAAGACAGCCGTAACCGTTGGTATGCCTGTATCACCGTCAAAGACTACCCCAAGACACAATGCGGAACGGGCAGTGTAGGCATTGACTTAGGGCTTAAAGACAGTGCCACTACCTCAAGCGGTGACAAACTCACCATCAAGCAAACGCTCAAATATGCCAAAGATTTAGCCATTGCTCAAAGAGCCAAAAACAAACAGCGTGTTAAGGCAATCCATGCCAAAATCAAACATACACGCCAAGACCTCATCCATAAATTCACCACCCAATTAGTCAAAGATAATGCGCTAATCGTGGTGGGTGATATTCAGAGTAATCAATTTAATAGTAAAAAAGGCAAACTCGCCAAATCGGTTTACGATGCAGGCTGGTTTGAACTGAAACGACAACTGACCTACAAATGCGAGAACGCAGGTTGCCGTTTTGAAATCGTGAATGAGAGATACACGACCCAGCGATGTTCGTGTTGCGGTGAAATCACCGCCAATAGTCCGAAAGGTAGAAAATCGCTTGGAATAAGAGAATGGATATGTGCTTCGTGTGGCACATGGCATGATAGAGATATCAATGCCAGTAAGAACATTCTTGCGGTCGGGCTTGACCGTCTTGTAGAAGGAATCCCCTTGCTTTAGCAAGGGGAGGAAGTCAAGGTCAATTAGAAGTGCTTGAAGGCAATGAAATTGAAGGCGCTGTTATTTTACGCTTTCCTGATATGGCAGCCGCGCGAGACTGGTATAACAGTCCCGTCTATCAAGAAGCATTACAACATCGCCTAAAAGGAGCAAATTATCGTGCCTTTATCATTGAAGGTGTTGAAGACGCTATTTAAAAAAAGCACTTTAAGAAAAAGCATAGCTGTCATATGTACTAACCTACAAGTTAGTACATAGTAGATTATGCATTGTTATCAAATTAATGTGATAGCAGCCCATTCATACATAATGATTGGGCTGCTATTACAATTTTTGCAGCTATCATTGTCGTGAAGCCAAGATAGTGAAGCTAAGTTATTGAGGTTAAGTTAGTGAGGTGAAGTTAGTGAGGTGAAGTTAGTGAGGTGAAGTTAGTGAGGTGAAGCTAGCAAAGCTAACTTTTAAGACTGTCCACTTTTTAATAAAAACGCCGTCGCTTTTAGCGCTTGATGTAAGGGTGTTTTATCTTTTTGCAGCTTACTTAATAACGCTGCGCCCATCCACATTTGGTAAGTCACTTGGGACAACGTCAAAGCATCAGTCTCTGCTTGGATAGACCCATCTTGCTTGCCCAAAACGATGACTTCAGCAATCCGCTTGATTACCTTATCGACGCCATCGGACATAATAGCGCGCATATCTTCAGATAGGTCAGCGACTTCTGCAGCAAGTTTTACAATTAGACAGCTATCTGCCCAACTACACGGCGCATCAGGATCTTCAATCCATAGGTTAAAATACCCGATTAGTTTTTGATAAGCGGATTGGTCGCTACGCCATAGTTCATCTAAACGGCGTTGGTAATTATCTACATAATACTGTACCAATTCACAGCCGAAAGACTCTTTAGATTTGAAGTAATGATAAAATGAACCTTTAGGAATCTCGCAGCTTTGTAATATTTCTTGTAATCCCACACCGCTAAAACCTTTACGCAAAATCAGCTCAGAACTGGTGTTAAGAATGTGTAAGCGTTTCGTTTCAGACTTCTTGATAGGGGCATGCTCCATAGTTATTGTGCCGGCTATTATAAAAAAATAGACCAGTCGTATTGTTTTTATTATAACTTATCTGCAATGAATGTAAAGACGTTTTCCTTGAAAGCGTTAACTATTAACAAAAATAATTCAATATAAAACAAGGATTTATATCAAATTAGGCAGGGATTGGATGATTGATTCAGGCAGTCAAGACCAAGTAACAGTCTAAACCCAATGACATAAATATGGATTTAAAATAGGGGTTCATATTGTGATGTAAACTACTTACTATTTAATCATTACAAGCTAAAAATAAAAAACCACTGAGGTCTAATGCACCTAAGTGGTTGTTTTATATGGTGGGCCCACACAGACTTGAACTGTGGACCAAAGGATTATGAGTCCTCTGCTCTAACCAACTGAGCTATAGGCCCGAAAGGATAGTGTCACAAATATTGCCAAGCAAATTTGTCAAAACTAGGCTGATTATAATACCTTAAAAAATTATTTTTGCAATGTGGAAATGGATAATTTTATGCAAAATGCTGATTAAATCAGCATAAACTTGTCTCACCGAATACGCATTATTTGTCTTGTGTCACCGCAATCATCACACCCATATATTTATTGTCATTGCGTGACAGCGTCTGACTATACAATGCCGAGGCGCTACCGCCATCCAAAAACAATGCATTGTCACAGCCCAATTGCGATTTGAACAAATCGGCAAACTCATAAAAGCTGACAGGGGTATCGCTTATCACAAATTTGATGCGGCTAGGATTGCGACCACACACGCCAACACCATTGCGGTACTTTCTCGAGGTACTATTGGCATCAAATGCCGGATGGATGTTACCATCGATGACCAGCATGGGTCCAGATTGGGTGGCAAAAATCGGTTTTGCCCCGCTTGCCAGTTTTTTTGCCATGCTTTGACTTTCAGTGATATAAAAACCTTGATGGTCTTGCCAAAATACCCCATTGGGCATTAAGTGAAAGTTGCCGCCGCCCTGCTTGAGATTTAGGGCTCGGATTTGCTTGCCATTGATGACCGTATATCCAATTGGCGCAAAGTTGCCATCGTACATCCCTGCATTCATCGCAAACAACAAGGTTTTGGCAGGTTGCTGGCTTGCCAAATAATCGCGCAGAGTATTGAAGGTGAGGAGTAGTTGGTTCGTGGACGAGGGATTTTGCCACTGTAGTGAAAAATTCGCCGCGTTTTTAGCATCAAGCTCACAGATACTATAGTCGAACGGCTGGTTTTTGCGCTGACAATCTGGGACGGCTTTGGCAGTAAAATGACGTGCCAAACCGATACTTGCCACCAATAATAGCGCCAAGCATAGGCTTACCACAACCGCTTGTGTTTTTGTGATATTTGAGAGCGTCATACCATTGAGAGAAAATTTAAGCTATTGGTTATTATACCATAGTTGCATATCACAGAATATATCCGCCATTTATTACAGAAAACTTGTTCAACTTGATATTCTCGCAATTTCGACTTAACAGTGATGAATTAAACTAGTTTTTGCCCGCAATATCATTATAATAGGCAACTAAGAACAGCACCCCGTGCTTATTCAAATCGCGATTTGACAGAGCCATCGGGCAGGGTAAGGACTGTTTTTACAGTTTCTCACACTTAAAATCTACTTCCCTTCAATTTTAAAGGAATTTAACATGGCCATTGAACGTACGTTATCAATTATCAAACCTGACGCAGTTGCCGGCAACCACATTGGCGAAATCTACAGCCGTTTTGAAAAAGCAGGCTTAAAAATTGTGGCAGCAAAAATGTTGCATTTAGACAACGAAAAGGCGGGCGGTTTCTATGCTGAGCACAAAGAGCGTCCGTTTTACAATGATTTAGTCTCTTTCATGACTTCAGGTCCAGTGGTCGTATCAGTACTTGAAGGGGAAAATGCAGTGGCTCACCACCGTGAAATCATGGGCGCTACCAACCCAAAAGACGCCGCTGAAGGCACTATCCGTCGTGACTTTGCTAATAGCATCGATGAAAACGCGGTTCACGGTTCAGACTCAACCACATCTGCAGCCCGTGAAATCAGCTATTTTTTCAATGACAATGAAGTTTGTCCACGTACGCGTTAATGTTAACGTAACAGAAAACGGCTTAAATTTTAAGCCGTTTTTTTATTGCCTATCATTCGGCTGGTCTGTCATTAAAAATTAAAGATAAAAAAATATGATAAAAGCAAAGATGCAAAATTAATATTAATAGTTTTATTAAGGCCACTAAAGAAACTTAATTTAACAATTTATAACAAAGAGCACATGGAGCACAGGCGAAAATCCGCTAAAATAAATTCATAACGACATAAATACAAACTTTGTTGACGACGATATTAATAAGACAGAATCAATAAGATAAAAAACAAAATAAAAAACGATAAAAATAAAAAAGCCATAATTTGGCATTATGGCTAACATCAGTAAAACAAAGAAGAAGAAAGAAACAATAAAAACAAGTAGTGCATTACCCACTCCCATCAAGCTCCCCACTTGATGGGTTTATTTTTATATTATATAACGTTATATAATAAAATACCATAGCAATTTACTAGGATTTATCAATTTTTTAGACGTTATAGGGTAAATCTTGTTTGACACCCAATTTTTAATTCAAGCAGTGATAGCAGCTGGTTATGCCAAGTTTTTATTCAAAGTCGTTATCCAAAGTTTTTATTCTAAGCTGTTATTCTAAGCTGTTATTCAAAGCTGTTATTCAAAGCTGTTATTTAAGGCAGCTTAACTACTTGTAAATCATGCTTTAACCGTTAAAATAGAGTCCATTAAAACAGTTAATGTTAAAATAGACACTACTAAACCAAACACAATAGCTCCCCAAAATCACGACAGCAAGATAAAAAAATAGGATTAACCATGATAAGAATCGGTCAGGGTATCGATGTCCATGCCTTTGTCAACGACGGCACAGAAAACCAATTTATAACATTAGGCGGGGTGCAAATTCCCCATACCCACAGTTTGCTTGCGCATTCTGATGGCGATGTGGTGTTACATGCGTTGTGTGATGCGTTGCTTGGTGCATTGGCACTGGGCGATATTGGGCAGTTTTTCCCGGATACCGATGAGCGTTTTCGCAATATAGATTCGACCATTTTGCTGAACCAAGTGTACCAGTTTATCCAATCAAAAGGATTTACGCTTATCAATGCCGACATCACTATCATGGCGGAGCGTCCAAAACTATTGCCTTATCGTAACGAGATTCAATCGCGTATTGCCGGTGTCATGGGCTGCGCGGTTGACCAAATCAGCGTCAAAGCCACCACGACTGAGAAGCTTGGGTTTACCGGTCGCCAAGAAGGGATTATGGTAAGCTGCGTGGTGTTGCTTGAACAAGTGACTTCATCAGATTAATGGAATTTGTGAGTAGTTTTGCTGCTGACTTTTTTTGGGGTAGGCATCTTGAATGCTTACTTTCGATAACCATTATAGCGTATAATAGCAATCCTGCACTCATTATTAGTGAGTCAAATTCTAGCTGTGAAGATAGCGCTCTACTTTAAAGGGCCTGACAAAGGAATTTCATATGACTGATATGAACCAAACTGACATCGAACAAACCATCCGTGACCAAATCGCTCAACACAGCGTATTGCTTTATATGAAAGGCACGCCACAGTTCCCACAATGCGGTTTTTCTGCGCGTGCGGTGGATGTACTAACCCAAATTGGCCGCCCATTTGCGTTTGTCAATATTCTTGAAAACCCAGAAATCCGTGCAACTTTGCCACAAATTGCTAACTGGCCAACTTTCCCACAATTATGGGTGGCAGGTGAGCTGATTGGCGGTAGTGATATCATCTATCAAATGTTCCAAGACGGTGAATTACAGCCCCTAATTGAAGCCAATAGCCCAGCGGTTTAGTTTTACCAATAGCGGGTTAAGGTTATTTCTTTTTTTAACGTTTTTGTTGTCATGTATCCATAACCATGTATCAAGTCCTAGCACGCAAATATCGTCCAAAAAACTTCCATGAGCTGCTGGGACAAGAACATGTGTCCAAAGCATTAATCAATGCCATCCATAACCAGCGCTTGCATCATGCGTATCTATTTACGGGTACGCGCGGCGTCGGCAAGACCACCATTGCGCGTATTTTGGCAAAATGCCTTAACTGTGAGACAGGGGTGACAAGCGAGCCTTGTGGCGTCTGTGGTGTATGCCAATCCATCGATAGCGGTCGCTTTATTGATTTGATTGAGATTGATGCAGCATCACGTACCAAAGTTGAAGATACCCGTGAATTACTCGACAACGTACCGTATGCACCAACGCAAGGTCGCTACAAAGTCTATCTAATTGATGAAGTGCATATGCTATCGACGCATAGTTTTAATGCGCTACTAAAAACCCTCGAAGAGCCGCCAGCGCATGTCAAGTTTCTGCTTGCGACCACTGACCCACAAAAACTGCCCATTACCATCATCTCGCGTTGTCTGCAATTTGTCCTTAGACCTTTGCCGCAAGTGGCGCTCGCTCAATATCTTGGCACGATTCTGAATAAAGAGCAAATCAGCTACGAGCCTGATGCCTTATGGCAGCTATCGAGCAGTGCCAAAGGCTCCGTGCGCGATGCGTTGTCACTTACTGACCAAGCCATTGCGTTTGGCAATGGCAATGTCACAGATGAAGTGATTCGCCAGATGCTTGGCTTAATTGACCAAGCCGATGTCATCGCTATCCTTGCCAATATTTACCAGCAAAATACCCAGCATCTGACGCAATCCATTCAGCTTCTGCGTGAGCAGGTGGTGGATGCCAAAGCCGTATTTGACAGGTTGGCTGAGACGCTACATCAATTGGCAATTTTGCAGGCCTTGCCAAATTTTGATTTGCAAATCAATCGCCAGCAAAGCGAGCAATTGCAACAACTGGCTCAGCAGTTACCCGCAGAGCTATTACAGCTATATTATGACATTGTGGTAAAAAGCCGTGAAAACTTGGCATTAGCCAATACGCCGATGCAAGCGTTAGAGATGTGTTTGCTGCGCTTGATGGCGTTCAAGCCACTGCATCGTAATCAAATTCCGCTTCGTCCGCCAATCGCTAATAATCCTGATTCTCAAAGTCCTGATTTTCAAATTGTTGATACAACGCCTAGCGAAGCCATACAAGGTGCAAAATCTTCAGTGCTGGCTGAAGTTAGCGTACAAGTAACTTCGGAGCAGAGTGATAATAACTTATCGGATGACAATCTGCTCAAATCTGCTTCAAACGTTGATAGCGTTGATAGCGTTGAACAAGGCATTGAACAACAGGTATTTGATGATAGCCATTTAATATCTATCGATAAAGCCGCGTTCAATACCACCACACAGCAAACGCCACCCATAGAAGACGATGCCATTGCCAATCGCTTATCTGACTTGCAACCCAGTGCCAGTCATTATGAGATGACCGCACCGACTATGGTTACGGAAGATAGCGCATCGATAAAAAAAAATGCGCCAGCGTCAGTCGCCGTAGCTACCAATGTCAACGTTAATGTTGACAATTCCCACCACACTATGGCGGCAGAGGGTAGTGATATAGCTGATATATCGCCACTGGCATTGCTCAAACCCACTCATGTACCACTTGAGGGCGAATGGACACCTGCCAAATGGGATTATTGGGTGTTTAATGCCCGTGAGCAAGGCTGGCTCGATGATGATGAATTAGTGCTTGCCAAACGCGGGGTGATGACGGGCGAGATTCATGGGGTTAGCCAATTTGTCACTGAACAAAGCTTTTTGACCCATACCGCAACTTTTGATAATTTTTGCCAAAAACTTCGACAGCGTTTTGAGGGTATTGATATTCGTTTGGCGGAGGGGGCAAGTAATTTTCAAGCGCTAGAGAAATTAAAACCAGAAGCACTCCAAGAAGCCCGCGAAAAACTAGCATTACAACAAGCTACTCATCAGCTTGAACAACAAGCAGTTACGCAAGCACTGTTGCAGCAACACGCCTCGATTAGCTCTGTTAAGTTAATTCAATAAGTCAATTTAATTTATATAAATTCTAATTTTTACTTTTTTAACAGACGAATAATTGAAGAAAACCAATATTTGTTAAAAAAATCAATAAAATACACTATTAAATAGTTGAAAAAATATTAATAATTTTAGTTAATAAATCCCGATGTCGTTTAATTTATCTTGCTAATAACGTATAATACATCAGCTTTTAAAAGTGACTTTGATTAAGTGATAAAATTGGGTGAAATATGCTTGATAATTTAAGAGGCATGGCGGTTTTTGCAAGTGTTGTACGTCATGCTTCATTTAGTGGTGCTGCAAAAGAACTGGGCATAACAACAAGTGCGGTTAGTCAACAAATCCGCTCGTTAGAAAACGATATGGGTGTGGTGTTATTGCATCGCTCGACTCGTAAGTTAAGCTTAACAGAAGCAGGCACTAGTTTCTATGAGAGTGCCAAAGATGTGGTTGCGGCAGCTGAACAAGGTCGTATCCGTGTCAATCAATTACGCGATGAGTTAGCAGGGAACTTACGCATTGCGACCACGCCAGAATTGGGTGTGAATCATATTTTACCGGCGCTGTCGACTTGGATTTCGGCGCATGATGATTTAACCATCCATTTTGAAGCGGACAATCAGTATGTTGACTTGATTGAAGAGCGTATCGATATCGCCCTTCGGATGTCACCAAACCTTACTGACAGTAATTTATCGGCATTTCCTTTGACTGAGATACGTCAGCTGCTGGTGGCTTCACCGCATTTTTTACGTCAAAATGAAAAATTGACCGAGCCAAAAGATTTAGCCAAACTCAATATGATTGGCATTAGCCTTATCAAAGATCCCAATCAATTTGATATGATCAATGTGGAAACAGGTAAAAAATCACGCGTGCGTATGCCAACGCGTATTCAAACCAACAACATTATGCTTGCCACGACCCTTGCCAAAGAAGGGCATGGCGTTGCCCGTATTATGTCACTTGATATCCAAAAAGAATTGGCAAATGGCGATTTGGTGGAAGTATTGCCAGGTTACCAATTACCAAGTTATATGCTGTATGCGGTAACACCTAGACATGAACAACAACCTGCGAAGGTGACGCGCTGTCTTGAAGTGTTGACCAAGTATTTTGCTAAAGTTTAGCGGTTGGACGGTCAGTAGTAGCAATAAACAGTTTAATAAAAAGCGAATAGTGAAGGCTATTGGCTTTTTTATTGATGTTGATAGCCGCTAAGGTTGTCTGTCAGGCGGCGCTTGGGTGACGCCATAGCGAGCGAGATGTTGATGCAGGATGCGACGCAACTCCAAAATCGCCTGCGGGCTGGTATGAACATTGTGACGACCGGTAAGCACTTTTTCAGATTCCACGCCTTCTAAATGCGAGCTGTTGTACGGCACAATACCATCAGAGACACGGTCGGTTGCGCCATATTTCACCGATTCTAAGAGTTGCTTTTTCTCATCTAGGCTTTGTTTGGCTTGCGCCAGACTCGTGGTGTTATACAGCTTGGTCTCTGTGGCGGGTTTCACGGTCGTGGTTGTATTGTCATTTTTCAAAGATGTTATGGATGCCGATACATCATCAGTAGTACTATTGGCTGCCTTAGCGGTAAGCTGATTGAGCGCATTGGACAAATCTTTATCATCAGTGGCGATGATGTTATTGACGGCAACATTGGGCGCGATGGTGACATCTGCCGTTAATTGGTTAAAGTAAGAGCGGCTGCTCAACTGGCTCGCGCCATTTTCCAAAAATAGCTGTGCTAAAGGATTGCTTGAAACCACGCCTTCAGTAAATAGCGAATTTAAATTGTCATACACGGTGCGGATAAATCCTGCCGGTAGTGAGATGATACGGCGCAAACTGCGAGTAAACCAGCGATCGGCATAATCGGTACCGCGAAATGGCGAAGAGATAAAAATCGCGCGATCGACTTGCGGCAGGGCTTGAAGTTTGAAGCGGTCACTGAGCGTTTTGTTTTGCGCATGACGGACAAATGCCGCGTAGCCTGCTGAAAAATTATTCATCTGTGAGTAATTGGCAACCAGCGATTCGACTTTGGGCGTTAAGTCATCATTTGATACCAACAAACGCCCAATCACCCCACCCATACTATGACCAATCAGCACCGCATGTTGACTGGCAACGTCCTGCTGCTTAGGATCGACAATTTTAAAAGTGCGTTCAATCAAGTCATAAATTTGGTGGCGGTTTTCTAGCATCGGGATATTGGTTGGATAAAAAATCTGCCAAACTTGGAAGTTTTCGCGAAGTTTTGGGTCATTAAAAATGTCATTGGTCAGTCCAATCCAAGTTTCAGGACTCGATGCCAACCCATGCATCATGATAATCACGCGTTTATTAGGATTGTAAGGCTCAAGCATAAATAAATGCGGCTGGGTTTGCTGATACGGCGAGGAAAACATACTAAAATAACTGATATTGCCTAGGCGATTGTCCTGTGACCACAAGCCGTAGGCTGCCGAAAAATTCGCCGATAGCGCAAAATCTTTGTTGAGAATAGAGACACTTTTAAACTGATAGGGATTATAAATATTAAGCGAAAAATCGGTGGTTTTTTGCAACTCATCAATGCTATTGCCTTTGGGCACCAACACCGCGGTCATAGGCAAATGCCCTGATTGGTGGATACGTTCTTCTAACGGTGTATCATTGGCATAGTGTTGCAACAAGTCAATAATCACCGCCGTATTGATGCGACTATTGAGTAGCGCCACATAATTGATACCAAAGCCATCGCGGCGACTGATGGTATTAAATTTTGATAAATTAATCTGGTAGCTTGAAATCAGTTTCATCGATGCCGATTTGTCAGTAAATGGCTGTCCATTGATATTGACACGCAGGTTGTTGCGAGTGATTTGATAGTTTTCTGCCATTTTTTGATGATACAAGCGATCACCTAACGCATCGATGGCAGCGTAATACAAGTCCTGAATTTGGGTATCGCGTTGTTTTGGCAGATAATACAATTGTGACGGTTGTTGATTGACGACGGTTGGATTGAGGATATCGTACATCAAATAAATGTAAGAAAACCGAATCGATTGCAGCATATCGTCTTGAAAGGCGATAGTACAAGAAATTTCATCGGGTTTGGGCGCTACAATGTCGGTCTTGCCAACCAAATCTTTGGCATAGTCTGTGGCCAAATCTTTTGGCGGATTGGTACAAGTTTTGGCTTGCTGGCGCTGCTGGGCAGAGGCGTAAAACAGCTCACTAATTGCGCCATAAATCCCTTTATCGGAATTAAGATCCGCTTGCTTGAGCGTCACTACACAGGCAGGCATATTTGCCAAGCATTTTTCTTCATCTAAACCTGCCTGCACTAAACGGCTTTTGGTGTCAGAACTCAAGCGGCTGCCTGATAACACGCTGACGCGCTGATCCATGATGGCTCTTGCAGTATCGCGGCTACCGATTTTGGTGGTGGCGCAGCCAGTAAGGGTGATGATAGTAACCAATGTCGTCGCCGTGATGAGAGACGTTTGACAAAATCTAGTAGATTGGTTTGTTAGCGGCATGGTGATTTACTCGGCTAAAATAGAGCAAAAAATGATAGAGCAACAATAGATAGCGCAAAAAATATAGCGCAAAAAATCTGCCTATCACTGAATGATAGGGTGAAAAAAATCACCATGCTAAAATTCAACGATGATGGTGAATTAGCATGGTGACTTAGCGGTGATATTAAACCACGGCTAGGGTATGAACGCAAAAAATTATTGAACGACTTTTGCAGGGATATCCCAAATATAGTATTTACCGCTATTGACGATGCGTAATTGCTCATCGATATACGGATTGTCTGGGTTTTTGGCCTTAAATTCCGTTAACCGTTGAATGGCGCGGTCTTTTTTGTCATCCAATAAATCTGCTTGCGCCAAACTTTGCGTAGCTTCTAGATAGCCCATTTTTTCGGCTTTTTCTAAGTATTTGGCACCTTCTTTAAAGCCGCCACCCTCAGCGAGCATTGCGCCATATAAGAAGTTGGCTTCTGCCGTGTCATTGAGCCTCAAAGCACGGGCGATATAATTGCCTGCACGCACGGCATAATCAGAACCTAAATCCAGATTGCGACCCATGGCATTGAGTTTTGCTGCACGCAGTAGCACCTCATAAGAGGCATTTGGATTTTGTGCGTAGCTTTCAATCCATGCGGTCAAGGATTTGAGTCGCTCAGTGGTATTGTAGCGCTCAGTACGGCTCGAAAAAACAGGGGGATAGTGGCGTGCCATTGGGCTAGCATAGGTAATAAAATCGTCTAACACGCTGACATCTAACTGTGTACTGTTATCCGTGGTTCGTGGAACCAAAACGGTTTTTATTGTTGAGATATTACTAAGCGTTAAAGTCGGCAGTGGGATATTGGCAAGATTTTGCGCTGAAATATCTGTGCCTACCAATTGCACGCTGTTGGTAGATGGGTAAACCACGTTGGCAACCGTTGGGGCGGTCAAGACAGGCACTATCACTGAACCTGTATTTGAGGTGGCTGACGGGGGTGTCATTTGCGGGGTAGTATTCTTCACGCTATTACTGACCCTATCAGCCGATTTTTCGGTTGATTTGTTGGTAGTTTTGGCTTTGGCAACCGTGGTTTTTTTAGTGGCTGTTGTCTGAGTAGCGGGTTTTGCCGTGGTGGTTTTGGTGGTGGTCTTGGTCGTTGTTTTTGCGGTTGCCGTTGCAGCCATCGCTACAGTGGCATTGGTTGCCATCAAAATAGCTAAGGTATAGGCTAGGGGTTTTACCATGTGAGTCATTGAAATTTCCTTAAAAAATTGGGCGGGATGGATTGCATAAATCAATCAGCTTATCCCATAGCAACAATGTAAAGCAATAATCTAAAAATACTATCAAAAAAAAATAAAGTTATTGTTATATTTTTACGCGAAAACAGCGCGCTTAAGCAAGATTATAGCAATAAACACGCTAGCAAACGATTGAGGCTGTCAGCCATGCCCAGTTAAACACGCTCGGCTAAACATGCTCGGTTAAATATGATACGCCACCGTTTTCATGCAGTTAGCCAAAAAACGCATCGTGGTTTTGATGGGTAGTGGCAATGGGCTGGCACCTGATTCGACTGCTTTATCACGGTGGTGTAATTCTTCTTTATCCATTTGGCTTAAAATCTCAGCGCTGCGTCTATCCTGTACAGGCAGCTTCCCAAGATGGCTGTGCAAATGCTCGCTGACTTGGGTTTCTGTCTCTGCGACAAACCCCAAACTAAACTCATCAGAAATCAATCCCGCTACCGCACCCATGCCAAACGATAGCCCATACCAAAGGGGACTAAAAATACTGGGATGACTACCCAATTCATTTAACCGCGTCTCACACCACACCAAGTGGTCAATTTCCTCTAGCGCAGATTGGTGCATGGCTTTTTTGACCGTTGCTTGCTTAGCGGTAAATGCTTGACCGTGATACAGTCCTTGCGCGCATACTTCGCCCGTGTGATTGATACGCATGAGACCTGCGACATGACGCGCTTCTTCCACTGACAGTTTTGGCACATCGGGGCTAGAGACAGGCAACGGACGGGTGCTAAGATTGCTGTTTGGAATAAACGAGCGAATCGCCCGATCAAAGAAGACAATATTGCGGTCTAGCTTACTGAGTGATAGGTTGTTTTGTGCTGGTTCAATCGACATAGGCGCTCTATTCAAAATATTTCTAATCGCTATTATGCGCAGAATATGGCGTTAATTCTACTCAATATCACAACTTTTGACTAGCAAATCTATGTAGCTGATGGGCGATTTGGCTATTTTATAAAAAGCCCGTGAGAGGCTAGGCAATCACGGGATGTTGTGTGATAACGATATATTATACCGGTGGTAATTGCGAACGGTAAGCTTCTGCAAAGTTATGACCCGTTAAGGCTTCAGTCGCTTTGACCGTGACATAGCTACCTGGGGCATCGCCATAGGTTGGGATTTCTTTACCTTGGCTATTTTGACCGACAACACGGGCATTGATTTCGTTGCCCTCAAATGGTTTGATCCAGTCATGCCATCTTGTCCACCAGGTATCTTTAACATAGGTGGCGTCTTTGAACCATTGGTCGGGGTCCGCAGGGTAGTTGTCGTTAGTGTAGTAACCATATTTGCTACCTGGGGGGTTCATGATACCTGCAATATGACCTGATTCCCCTAATACAAATACTTTTTCACCGCCGAATACTTGCGTGCCTGCGTAACAGCTTTTCCATTTTGCGATGTGGTCTTGCAAGGTTGCCACCATAAACACGGGAATTTTAACTTTTGATAAGTCAATTTTCACGCCGTCAATTTCAACCCCACCCGGTTTACGCAGCAAGTTGTTGATATAGAACTCTCGCAGTAGAAAATGGTGCAGGGCGGCGGTCACGTTGGTACAGTCTGAGTTCCAGTATAACAAGTCAAAAGGTACAGGACGCTCGCCTTTTAGGTAGTTTTGTACGTAGTAGTTCCAGTATAGGCTGTTCTCACGGAGTAGGCTAAATGACACGCCCATCATGCGCCCATCAAACACACCTTTATCGGCGTTCTGCTTGTCAATCGCCGCAACGATTTTATCATCGATAAAGACGCCGATATCACCTGGGTCTGAAAAGTCAATAATAGTCGCCCAAAGTGTCGCACTGGCAATGCGGCTTTCTTGCTTAGTCGCGGCAAGATAGCCTAACGTCAATGCGGTCAACATACCCCCAATACAATAACCTGTGATATTGATGGTTTTTTCACCGGTGATGGCTTCAATTTGATCCATCGCTGCAAGCACGCCGTCTTTCATGTAAGTGCTCATGCCAACATTTTTGTACTCAGGCGTCGGGTTCGCCCAAGAGATGACATAAACCGTATGACCTTCGTTGACAGCCCAATGCACAAACGAGTTGTTCTCACGTAAGTCCATGATGTAGAATTTGTTGATCCAAGGTGGCACCATGAGCAACGGACGTTGTTTTACTTTTTCGGTTAAAGGGTCATACTGGATGAGCTGCATCATGTGGTTTTCAAATACCACTTTACCTTTTGAGGTGGCGATGTTGTCACCCACTCGGAACGCACTCTGGTCAGTCATACGGATATTGAGTGTATCAGCGCTATTACCCATGTCCTCAGCCAACTGCTTCATACCTTGAACCAGATTTTGCCCCCGACTTTCGATGGTCAAACGGAGTACTTCTGGGTTGGTCATTAAGAAGTTGGTTGGGGCGACTGCATTGATCCATTGGCGGGTAAAAAAAGCCAAGCGTTGACGGGTTTTTTCATCAATACCTTCAACGTCATCAATCGCATCCATCATCGCTTGGGTGGTTAATAAATAATACTGTTTTAAGAAGTTAAAAATAGGATTGTCTTCCCATTCTTCATCATTAAATCGTTTGTCGCCTTTTTCAGGACTTGCCACTGGGTCGGTTTTTTCACCGGCAAATTGTTGTAGCGTGTTTTGCCACAAGTGCATTTGGTCTTTGAACAACTGCAATTGGTCTTCAATTATCGTGCCTGGGTGATTGGTCACCATTTGACCCATTTTACGCCAGCCATCCATTAAGTCCATCATGATGGAGGTATTGGTGTACTGCGGCGCTTGGCTGGCACGCATCGACTGCTGTGCAATCTGTTGGCTCAGTTTGGTCATATTGCCAAAAAATTCGCTATAGAATTCACCGACCGCGGGATTGTAAGGCGGAATACTAGAGGCCATGTGAGCAAATGGATTGGTTTTGCTCAAAAAATCCAGCGGATTTTGCGGCAGATTAAAGGCGTTCGTTCCAAAGTTATTAAAAGGATTGCTACCAAAACCAAATGCATTATTGCCAAAGGGAAAATTGGCAAATGGCGTGTAGCCAAAAGCATTGGTATTGGTATTCTCTGCGCCTTGGGTGTTGGAAGTATTGCTATTTGAAGCGCTATTTGAAGCGTTGTCGCTTGAGGAATGGGCGTTCGCTCCTTGATATTGGGTGTCTTTATTGTCTGCCATGATAAGTCCCGTTATTATGATGTGCTTGATAAGAATTCGTTGTGAATACGCACGCTTACTTAAAAATATGGTGGATTAGGCATCTGTCTAATCCACCACTTTTATAGATTCATAAGCCGCCATTCATCTATCAGGTAACACATAAATAGCTGTTTATAAATGATACAGTCTTAAGAATGACTACGATGCATCAAACTAATTATTTTGCTGCAGGGGTTGTTTTTGCTGCAGGTTTTACCGCTTCGCTATTTTGTGTTTGTGCTACATCATTAGCGGTGCGGGTTGCCGCAGCAGTCACGTTAGTCGCAGCTTTGTTCATGTTTTGGGTGGTTTGTTTAACCGCTTCTGACATTTGGTTTGCCGCTTTGTGCATGTTTTCGTTCACTTTGCGGTTAAAGTCTTCTGCTGTTTTTGATGCATTGCTAGCGGCGCTTTGCATGGCATCTTGCATGCTGGATGCATTTTGGCTATAAACTTCATTCATCGCTGACATGACTTCATTACGGATTTC
The DNA here is from genome assembly GCA_016888885.1 of Faucicola osloensis. Taxonomy (GTDB): domain Bacteria; phylum Pseudomonadota; class Gammaproteobacteria; order Pseudomonadales; family Moraxellaceae; genus Faucicola. The sequence continues at coordinate 1,143,801 of CP069437.1, read as the reverse complement.
GTTGGCAAGCTCAGTCAAACGCTGTGCATCTGACAACATCTTTTGACCCAACTGGTTAAGAAGCTCAGTTTGTTTTTGGTTGAAGCTTGAAGCCGCTTCTGGAGAGTCAACAGAAGAAACATTGCGAAGCTGCTCAAGACCCATCTCTGAGTAATGACGCATTGTTTCTAAAGAAAAGTCAGTCATTTTTTCCGCATTTCGTAACATCGCTTGGTTGAAGCGCGACCATGGTGCGTACATTTGACGTGAACTATCTTTCATTTTATCCATAAAATCGTTGTTCATAATTGACCTCATTAGGCTACCAGAAAAAAAAGAAGGGTATTGGAGAATACCAAGTTGCAATACATTTTATAATCAAAAATATGACTAAAATGAATGTGATAAGATTTAAGCATAGTCTATTTGCTTGATATTACAATATCATGAAAAATGGCTAAATTAAACCTTGCAAGGGGCTTAAAAGTAAAAAACAATCAGTATTTATGTTAATATTTGTAATAGTATAATCAACTAGACAGTAACAGTAGGTAACCGATAAAAATCGGTTATATCTTACCCTTCATCCTAAAAATAGTTGACAGGTTTGTCACTTTTACTTATCGGTTTCTATCGTGGTTGCATGCTCAAGTGATAAAGCTAATTCAAGTTGTTCATCGGTCAATATGACATAAATTTGTTTGTCATCGTCTGAGTTGATTCGTAAAATCGGAACGGCAATACGGCCATCGATATTTTTATCGGCATCCAAACTAAAACCTAAAAAATCGAGTTGTTCGACAATCATCTGACGGATAATCGCCGACTGCTCACCTATTCCTGCGGTAAAGATAAGCGCATCACAGCCTTTCATACTAACCATCAGGCTCGCGATTTCTTTGGCGGCATGGGTGGCAAAATACGCCAGTGCAAATTTGGCGCGTGGGTCATCGCTAGCGAGCAAATCACGCACGTCATTGCTAATTTCAGATAAACCAAGCAAGCCCGACTCTTTATATAGGCATTGGTTCATTTGCTCGAGCGTCCAACCTTGCTCGACCATATATAAAATCACCCCAGAATCCAAATGACCCGGACGGGTGCCCATTGGTACGCCATCTAATCCACTAAAGCCAAAGGTACTGTCTTTTGACTCGCCATTGTCGACCGCGGTGATACTACAGCCACTACCCAAATGCGCGATGATTAAGCGCTTTTTGGCAATCTTTGGGAGATAGGTTTCAAGTTTGCGCATAATCGCCTGATACGATAAACCATGAAAGCCATAACAGCGCACGCCTTGATCGCGCAGCGATTTTGGCAGCGCATAGCTAGACCAAATCTCTGGGCGATGGTAGTGAAAGGCGGTATCAAAGGCAGCAATGTGCACCAGTTTTGTATCAATGGCTTGCAGCGCGTTGACCACAGATAATGCAGGGGGCTGATGTAGCGGACATATCGGTGATAACTCCACCAAATGCGCCATCACTGTCTCGTTAATCACCACAGGAAAATGATAGCGTTTGCCACCATGAACCACTCGGTGGATACAGACAATCTCACGCGCGGGAAAGGCCTGTTTGACACGAGTAAACAAGCTTACCGCGGTGTCTGTCAGGGTATCTTGGGGTTCCCAGTCAGCCAAAGATTGTGGCATGGCGTGCCAGACTTTATTTTTGGTTTTTAGGTTGATATTGACATCAAACAAGGGTGACCACGCAAGCGGGGATGAGTCAACTGCTTTAGCCGTGTCATACGCCGCCATTTTGATAGTCGCTGAACCTACGTTAAAAGTCACCACAATCGGGTGAGTCGAGTCAGTATGCCTCATGACAGAATCGTTCATGCTAGTCACCTCAATTAATCTCAAGTAACCTGAATTAACATCAAGCTTGTTTACGCTTTTGCGCAACGTAGGCGCCAAGGGCAATGGAATACAGGCGGTCGAGTTCATCATCCGAGCGGCTGGTCAACACAATCGGCACTTTTGAACCCATGACAATGCCAGCGGCTTTGGCTTCACCCAAATAAATTAACTGTTTACCTAGCATATTGCCCGCTTCTAAGTCAGGTACCAGTAAAATATCGACATCGCCCGTGACAGGTGAGTGGATATGTTTGATATCGGCAGACTGTTGGCTAATGGCATTGTCGAACGCTAGTGGCCCATCAAGCAAGGCACCGGTGATTTGACCCCGGTCTGCCATTTTGCATAACGCCGCGGCATCAATGGTCGATTGCATTTGCGGTTTGACTTCTTCAACCGCTGCCAAGATGGCTACTTTAGGCTGCTCAATATCTAGCGCGTGCGCAAAATCAATCGCATTTTGCAAAATGTCTTTTTTGGTCAGCAAATCTGGCACCACGTTAAGTGCGCAATCGGTCAAGGTCAAAAGCTTGTGATACGTGGGACTTTCCATTAACCACACGTGGCTCATACGGCGCTCGGTGCGTAGATTTTGGGTTCTATCGATCAGGACACCCATTAACTCATCGGTATGCACCGAACCTTTGATGATAAAGTCGGCTTGCTGTTCACGAACCATTTTTGCAGCGATTTCAACCGCGTCGTGGCTATGCTCAGCATCCACTAACGTAAAGCCTGAAATATCTAAATTGGCGTCAGTAGCGGCTTTTTCGATTTTGTGTTTTGGACCGACCAAAATCGGGGTGATGATGTGGTGCTGATGTGCTTGGATACAAGATTGCAAGATGATATCGGTAGTAGGGTGCACCACCACGGCGGGGACAGGCGAGACAAAGCGCCCTTGTGCTAAAAGCTGCGAAAGTTTGGTTAACATCGTGTTGCCCTTATGAGTTGACATAAATAATACTGAGCACTTAGGTTTTGATTAAGCGAGCGGTAAACATTGACATAAACAGTAGTATGACCCAATGACATGACAGCAAGATGAATCGGTTGTTACGGTGTGTTTGCCGCGCCGCTTAACTTATTAGCTCAGCTTATCTTATCTTAACTTAATTTGGCTTAACCAAAGCTAGCCTGAGTCAACTAATCTTGGTAATACCGGCACCGATAATTTTACTGATGCCCCCTGTTTGCGGCACTACTTGAATTTGACTGCTGATTCTATCTTTCAGCGCCTGAATATGGGAAATTACGCCAATTAGCTTGCCCGATTGCTGTAGGTTGGTTAGGGTGTCAAGCGCTACATCGAGTGCTTCTTCATCGAGCGTACCAAAGCCTTCATCCAAAAACAGCGAATCTACTTGCATGCGGTGACTGGCCATATTTGACAGTCCCAATGCAAGCGACAGGCTAATAATAAAACTCTCACCGCCTGATAGATTTTTACTGGTGCGGATTTGCCCGCCTTGGTAATTGTCCATCACGTTGAGCATCAAGGGCTGCTCGCTATCAGCTATCAGCAAATAACGGTCGCTCATTTTTTTGAGCTGCTCATTGGCATGGGCAACCATGATATTAAAGGTTAAGCCTTGGGCAAAGTTACGGAATTTTTTGCCATCGCTTGAACCAATCAACTGATGCAAAACCTTCCATTCTTCGGTATGGTTGCGCTGTTGGTTGATGGCATCTAATAGTTGCTGTTGGTTTTGTTTAAGGGCTTCATTGGCTGCTAGCTGCTGTTCAACGGCGCCCAATTGTTTTTGCTGCTCGCTAAATTGCTGTTGCAATTGCCCAAGCGCATCGAGCAATTGTTCAACTGACAGCGCAGTTTGGGGATGATCGAGTAACTGCTGCTGTATGCGTTTGGCTTCAGAGAGTAGGTTATGATTGCGCTGCTGGCTATCATGGAGTTGACTGGCAAGCTGTTGTAAGCGTTCCCGCTCGGTATCGACCAACACCGCAGCGCGATAATCGGCGTCATCTACAAAACCCAATGTCGCAAAACGCTGCTGAATATCGGCTTGTAGCGTTTGCTGGGCAGTTTTTAGTTGGGTGGTGCTAGTGGTCAAAGATGCGATTTGTTGTTGCAAAATCTGCAGCTGACTTAGCTGCTCATGAAAGGCGGTTTGGCTGGCTTGATAGTCCTGCAAAGCCTGATTTTTTGCTTGGATTAACGCGTGAGAGACGATGTCTACCGCTTGTTCGCCAAACAAGGCGTATCGCTGCGCCTGTAGCTCGCTAATCTCTTGCGCCAATGCTTGCTGTCGCTGACGGACTTGGTGTTGATTTTGGGTTAGATGTTGCTGGTCTGCCACCAATCGGGTGAGCGCTTGCTCAATCCCTGTGATGGTGTCATTGATATGGCTAAGCTTAGTTTCTAATCCTTGATAGCGCTGTAAAAGTTGCGCAAGGGTATCGATATGCTGATTTAATTGGGCATTCGCATCCTGTGTGGTAGCAAAACTAAAAGTGCGTTCGCGCGTTGCAAACGGCATCAGTAACGTGTCAATGCGCTGCATTACTTGATGTTGTTTCTCGGCGATAACCAATTGCTGGGCATCAATATCGCGGATTCTGTCTTGGCGATGTTGCTGCTGATTTTGTAACACGGTGTGTTGCTGCAAAACATCATGGTATTGCTCGCTTAATGTGGCTAATCGCTGCTGGGTTTGCTGCTGCTCGGATTGTACGGCTTCGATTTGCGTCAGTGAATCTTGCAGCGCTGCCAAAGACTGCTGATTGTTGGTTTGTTCAGCCTTGATTATCGTCGCCAATGTTTGAAGCGCTTGGCGGTCTATATCGTCATCGGTGCTAGGGGCTGCAGCGAGCGGTAATGCTTCAATTGCCTGTTGTACAGGCTGAGCATGTATAAGGTGTTGGCTGGCAAGCTGTAATTGATTTAATAAGCGTTGGTTGTGTGCCTGTAAGTGCTGCAAATGCTCATTGAGCTGTTGCTGGTTATTTGTGAGTGCATGCTCTTCAAGTAATAACTGCTGTAATTGGCGATTGATGTCATCAAGCCGTTGTTTGGCAATCGCTAATTGTTGCTCTGTATCATCGGGCGTGTAGGGCTGATGAGTGGCGAAAGGATGCGCGGTTGAGCCACACAGCGGGCAAGGTTCGCCGTGGCGTAATTTATCTCGCTCTTCGGTCAAATCTTGAATTTTTGCCAATAAAATCAAGTTGCGATTTAACAAGTCGGCAGTCTGCTCGGCGGCTTGTTGCTGCTGCTCGCTAGTTAGTCGTTGGCTAGCAATCTGAGCCAATTGAGTTTGACCCTCGGCTAACTGCTGCACAAATTGCTGATAGTGTTGCAGGTTGGTTTGCCAAGTCTGCACATCGCTTTGCATGGCGGCAAGCTGCTGGTCAGTTTGCCAATAAGTTTCAACCTGCTGTCGCAATGCTGCCGCTGACTGCCCTTGTGTCAGATGAGATAAGTGACTGGTTTGGCTTTCTAAGTTTTGTCGATGCTCAGAAATTTGTGATTGCAACTGCGTAAGCTGTGATTGCAGAGCGCTGGCTTGCTGCTCATTGTGCTGAAAATCACCTTGTAGCTGCTGCTGTTCGGTGGTGAATGCCTGCGCTTGTTCACTAAGTGCTTGGCTAGTTTCTTGTAGCTGGGTGAGGGAGGCCAATGTTTGAGGCAAGGTTGTTGCATGGGGGATTTGCTGCTGCGCTTGGGTAAGCTGTTCACGTTCTATTTGCTGGTTAACAAGCTGCTGCTGCTGCCTATCAATGCTTTGGGTATTATGCGCCAATTGCTCACCAAGCTGTGACAACTGCTGCGCAATCTCTTGAGCGTACTGATTTTTTTGCCCAAGGGTAGTGTCAAGCTTGCGCACTTGGTTTAATAACGGTTGGGCTTGTTGCCAGTTAGTTTCGGTTTGCTGGGCTTGTGCTTGACGCTCATCTTGGTTTTTTTGAGCAAGTTGGTAATTGCGTTCGGCGATGGGTAGCTGGTGTTGATAACTGGCAAGCTCACTGAGCTGTGTGCTCAACAAATCGCGCTGATAATCAAGTTTTTTAATATCACCCGACACTTCAAGGGCTTTTAGTGCGCGCTGTAGTTGGATTTTTTGTGGGGCAAATTGGCTTTCTTGCTCGGCAAGGTCGCGTGCTTCATGCTCAAGCTTATGGATTTGGCGCGTATATGCGTCAAGGTTTTGTCGCCATAGCTTATCAGACTCGATTTTAGTCATGGCGGCTTGAGTTTGATTGACGATGTCCACTAGAGCGTTTTTTTGTGAGGTTAGGCTTTGTACTTCTTCATCAGATAACACCGTCATGCCCGATAAGCGATCGGTGAGGGTCTTAAGTTCAGCGTCTGATTGGGTTTTAAACTCGTGTACTTTTCTTGAGATATCGCCATAGATTTCGGTGCCGGTGATTTCTTCGAGCAGGTTGGAGCGCTCATCACTATTGGCTTGCAAAAAAGCAGCAAAACTGCCTTGCGCCAGTAGCATGGCACGGGTAAAACGGTCAAAATCCATGCCGGTGAATTCAGCGACCAGTTTTCTAGTTTTTCTGGTTTGGGTTTCAAGCGGTGGTAACTTTGTAGCATCATCGGTAAAAGGGGCGATTTCGTGCGTCGGCGATTGCAAGTTGCCTTCGGGGTTTTTTCTGGCGCGCTTTTGTAGCCAAGTACAGCGATAACTGCCATTTTTGGTGGCAAAAATTACTTCACTCAAACATTCGCCGGTATGACGTGACATGAGGTCATTTTTGCTTTGGGTAATCTCGCCCAAGCGTGGCGTCGCACCATATAAGGCAAGACAAATGGCATCTAAAATGGTGCTTTTACCTGCACCTGTCGAGCCTGTGATGGCAAAAATACCTTCATCAGCATAGGCGGCATGACGAAAGTCAATTTCCCATTCGCCTTGCAATGAATTAAGGTTTTGAAAGCGTAGCTTTAAGATTCTCATTGCTGCCCCCCTTGCAAGCTTTCAAGCACTTCAGTATATCTCGACCATAGCATGGGTTTTTGTTCTTCTAGCACTTGATGGGCAATTAGACAGCGTTCAAATACTTGTGTTGGGTTTAACTCTTCAAGTGACTCATCCATGCGCTGGCTTTGCATCACTTGATCGCGTTTTTGCTGATTTTTGATGCGTAGTACTTCAAGCCTAGAGCCTTTAACCAGTTCTGCGATTTTTTCTGATAAATCACCCACGACTTCTTGCCCGTCATATACCACTTCAAGCCAAACCGATTGTTGGGATTTTTTTAGGCTGTGTAAGCTGGTTTTGATGGTTTGCCAATCCCCTTTGAGCGTTTGTATGGGTTGGAACACAGGGACAGGCAGCGATTGCAGGAGGGTAGTATCGCTAAGCTTGGCGAGATTGTAAGGTTGTCCAATAACTTGTCCATTAGGTTGCCCACTTAGATGAGCACTGGGTGTATCATATCCTGCTTTATGGCTCGCTTGGGCATCAACTTCTGCGTTAATCCCAGCCTCTGCATTTATCGCGCCAAGCATGGATGGTTCAGGCAACTCTTCATCGGCAAATAAATCCATCGACGCATGGCTCACCATTTTGCGTTTTTTGACAGGGGTTGGCGCAGAGACAAGCGGTTTTTTTTGAATGGTTAAAGTTTGTAATGGCTGAGACAGTAAGTCAGGATTGGCATCAAATCGCAGCAAATGCACTTGTTTTTGCTGGCGACTTTCACCAAAGCCCATGGCAATGGGTGAACCAGCGTAACGGATGTGTGGTTGTCCGCCAACCGCTTGCGGGATATGCAAATGCCCAAGCGCCACATAGTCAATCTGTGGGTGAAAAATCTCAGCACCGATACTACCAAGTGAGCCGACATACAAATCACGCACCCCATCGCCTTCCATCGTTTGCCCGCCCACAGTAAATAAGTGTCCCGTTGCCACAATCGGAATGCTACGCTTATATTTGGCTTTGAGCTGCGCTTGTTGCGCAATGGCAATATCGGCAATCTGTGCATAATGGGCTTTGATACCTTGGGCAAGTTTGCGTTCTTTATCATCAAGGCGTTCGCCATGCCCAACGGTTCGCACATCACGGTCACGCAAGTAGGGCACTGCCATGACAATGAGCTCAGGTTGCCCTGCTTTATCCAATAAGGTAATCACTTCATCAGTCGGCGTATCTGTCATACTACCGATGATATGGATGTTAAAGGATTTGAGTAGCTGTTTGGGTGCCTCCAAAAAACTGGCTGAATCATGGTTGCCCGCTACGATAATCACATGGCGGCAATCGGTATCGCAAACTTGACTTAAAAAATCATAATATAAATTTTGCGCTTGGTTACTGGGTGCGGTGGTATCAAAAATATCCCCTGCAATCAATAGCACATCGACTTTTTGCTCACGCAGCGTCTGTAACTGCCAGTCTAAAAACTGCTTAAATTCATCGTAGCGTGGCTTACCATAAAGCCTACGCCCCAAATGCCAATCTGATGTATGTAATAAAGTGAGCATAAAAAATTATGCCTCTGTGGCGGGCTTCGCTGAAGTCATGGGCTCAGCGTCTAAGGTAGATGGGGTAGATGGGGTAGATGGGGTAGCTGGCGCAGACGCCAATTCGCTATCGTGTAACCCTTGGGCAAACAAGCGACCCAATAGATTAACATCATCGACCCGTGCATAGTTGAGACGGGTGACAAACGCCAAGCGGCGATGCGGACCGGCTTCATTAAGCGGCACTAACGACACATTGTCAGTCTGCTGGCGCACTTGCCCAGCTGCCATTTGCGGCACTAGTGTGGTGCCCATACCGCTGATAGCCATTTGAATTAACGTATGCAGGCTTGCTTCACTAAAGGCGTGTTTGACGCGGCTTTTGTCGAGGTGACATACCGATAGCGCATGATCGGTCAAACAATGTCCTTCGCCTAGCAGCATCAAGTTACTGTTGGCTAACTCATCGGCATTGATGCTAGGTAAGTTGGCATGTTTACTGTCTTTAGCAAATACCGCCAAAAACGTCTCTGACCAAAACTCAAATGATAACAAGCCGTCAGTATTGTAAGGGAGCGCAATAATGGCGGTATCAATCGCGCCATAACGGACTTTTTCAAGCAGTCGCTCAGTTTGGTCTTCTACCACATTGAGCTGAAATTGTGGGAATTGTTGGCGCAGTAGCGGCAATACTTTGGGCAGCAAAAACGGCGCAATGGTTGGGATGATACCAATCGTCATCGGATAGGCGAGTGGGGTTTGGTGCGTCTGGGCGCGGGTCACCAAATCATTGACTTCGGCAAATATCCGCGTGGCACGCTCAAGAATTTCCTCCCCAATCGGGGTGATTAGCACTTGCTTGTTGTTACGCTCAAAAATTTGGGTATCAAGCTGTTTTTCCAGCTCTGCAATCCCCAAACTTAAAGCAGATTGTGAGATATTACACTCTTCTGCTGCCCGTTTAAAATGCTTGTATTTGGCAACTGCCAATGCAAATTCTAATTGTCGTAATGTAATCATGGTTTGAATTTTAACCTTTAAAATGGCGTAAAATTTTCGCTAACGCGTTTTAGTTAAAGATAAATAAAAAGATAAAAAGGTAAAAAAACTGACGGCTACCCTAGCAAACAACACGCAAAAGATGCCTGCTAAAAACCTCAATGAACCGAATCATTTTAAATTTAGTTTACCATTTTTGTGTGCTTTTACGAGGGGAATCTTTTTTAATCTATCATTAATTTGGTCTTGACAGTAAACTCATTATCGAGCCTTTCAAAATAATTACAAGATAGCCTAAAGATTGAAACTACAAGACAAAACCCTCAAGGTTAATTTAAAAATTTAATCAATCAATTAAAAACTTTAAAATAGACTCAATCTTAAATTGTATTAAGATAAACCCATCGATAACGACGTTTGATGATTAAAAAACAGCAACCGACTATAGCCCAAAAAGCTAGGAGCCCAAAAAGCTAGGAGCCTAAAAAGCTGGGTTGCCAATGACATCAAATTTGTGTTATCAATATAGCACTCACTGATTTGGCTTTGCCAAGTGGTGATGTTGCTAAATTTTAATCACAACAATAGCTTATATAAGGAAAAATCCATGGCTGCAATTATCAACCAAACCATTCCAGAATTCAAAACCCAAGCATTTGTGAATGGTGAATTCAAAGAAATCTCATCAGATGACGTTAAAGGCAAATGGGCAGTGTTTTTCTTCTACCCACATGACTTTACCTTTGTTTGCCCAACTGAACTTGAAGACATGGCAGACCACTACGAAGAAATCAAAGGTCTAGGCGTGGAAGTGTATGCGGTATCGACAGACACCCATTTTGTACACAAAGCATGGGCAGATGCGTCACCTGCAATTGCTAAAGTAAAATACCCAATGCTTGGCGATGGTACTGGTAAAATCACTCGCGGCTTTAACGTGATGATTGAAGAAGACAACGCTGCCCTTCGTGGTACTTTCTTGGTAGACCCAGACGGTAAAATCAAAGTGGCAGAAATTCATGACTTAGGTATCGGTCGTTCTGCCAAAGACTTAATCCGTAAAATCCAAGCCGCTCAATACGTGCGTGACAACGACGGTGAAGTATGTCCAGCGGCATGGGAAAAAGGTAAAGAAACCTTAAAACCAAGCCTAGATTTAGTCGGTAAAATCTAATTTTTATGGTCTAATGTTTCATTGACTGACAATTAGATAAAATTAAAAACCTCAAATTGAAAGATTTGGGGTTTTTTTTATTCAACTACTGTTGTTAACAATGATAAAATCAGCTTCTTTGAAGCTTGAGAAAATAACCATGGATAGCGCACAAACCACCCACCAAACTGGCAGTCAGACCACAAGTAGCCATCACGCCTTGCTGTGGGCAGGGGCAGCCGTGTCAATCGCTGAGATTTTAACGGGCACCTACCTTGCGCCGTTGGGGTGGCAGCGTGGCTTGTTAGCCATCGTCATTGGGCATGTGATAGGCGGGGTGCTATTTTTTTTAGTCGGCTATATTGGGGCAACCCAACGCAAAAGTGCCATGGAAACGGTGAAGGGTAGTTTTGGTTTTCAAGGTGGGATGCTTTTTGCTTTGCTAAATGTTGTGCAATTGGTCGGCTGGACAGCCATTATGATTTATGATGGGGCATTGGCGGTCAATGGGATTTGGGCTATCGGACAAGCGGCTTGGTGTGGGGTGATTGGCGCGCTGATTGTGTTGTGGCTGTGGATGGGCAACCGCTTCTTTGGCAAAATCAATGCGTTGGCGGTAGCTGGGTTATTTATGTTAACGCTTATTTTGTCGTTTAAATTATTTAAGTTAGGCGCTGGGGATGTGGCAGCGACAAAAGACGTGGCAGCAGCGATGAGCTTTGGGGCAGCGGTGGAGCTCGCGGTCATTATGCCATTATCATGGTTGCCACTGGTGAGTGATTATACTCGCCATGCGCAAAAACCTTTGCAAGCGACGCTTGTGAGCACCGTGAGCTATGGGGTGATGAGTGCGTGGATGTATGCGATTGGACTGGGTATGGCGCTGTATACCCAAACGTCGGATTTTGCCCAAATGCTATTACAGCTTGGATTGGGCGTGACTGGGTTATTGTTGATTGTGCTCGCGACGGTGACAACCACGTTTTTGGATGCGTACTCGGCAGGCGTGTCGGGGGTGTCTCTGTGGCAAAAACTTCCAGAAAAAGGCTTGGCGATTGGCATTACCCTCATCTGTACCATCGCAGCGATGCTGTTTCCCATGGATGATATCACTGAATTTCTATACTTTTTAGGCTCAGTGTTTGCGCCAATGGCAGCCATTCAAATTGTGGACTTTTTTATTTTAAAAAATAGCGGTATCAAACAGCGTTTTAATGTCAAAAATTTGATTGTCTGGGCGATTGGTTTTTGCTTGTACCGTTATTGGCTTGCCCATCCACTCGATATCGGCAATACCTTGCCGGTGATTATGGTGACGATGCTGTTATGCTTCTTGGTTAATATATTCACAAAAAATAATGCCGTCAGCCACGCTTAAGCCAATTTTTTTACGGTCCAATTTTCTTAAAGTAGGGTTGATTAGTTGATTTAAGCCTTACACTTGCTATCAATTGCAAAAGCCCTGTCACAGAGAACAGGGCTTTAATCAATAAAATCGAATTTAGCTTAAATTTAGCTTAGAACTTATTTATTTTTATTGTCTTCTAAGATTTTGTAGATTTCATCTTTTAATTGTAGTTTTTGTTTTTTTAATGCTTCAATTTCGTCATCACGGCTGGCTGCTGCAACAGGATCTTTTTCTAGGTTAATGATTTGAGCATCTAATTCGTTGTGTTTATCAAATAATTTTTCAAAGTGTTTATCAGAAGTTTTTAGTTTGCTAATAAGTTCGCGATGTTCTGGAAACATAGTTCTTTCCTTTTTTTGGTTGTATGTAAAAAATAATGCAAAAGGTTCAGCTCATAAGACAAATTTGATTGAGTTGGTATATTGCATTTGTCTTATTAGCATTGTAACGAAAAATCGCATGGTTGACTATACGCTAATCGGTAACAATTGGTGAGGGGGCAAAAGTCACATCATCAATAGATTGAGGCAATTTATATATTAACATTTATGTATTAATATTTTGTTATATAAAATAATAAACGTTTTGTTTTTTAAAACATAGCTATCAACTTTCTTAGATTGTCAAAGCCCACAAAAATCACAATAATAAGGTTAACAAAATGACTTACCCAATAACTAGAAGGAAACTACCATGTTAGATCAAGGTTTATTAGATGCAGTAAAAACTTATAGCGAACGTATGACTCGCCCGATTGAGTTTGTGTTGGGTGAGGGTGAACATGAACAGCGCGCTGAACTGGTGGATTTTTTGACCCAAATTGCAGGCACTACTGACAAGATTCGTTTGAGTCAACAATTCGATGCCAATCTATCACCGATGAGTTTTAAAATCCGTAGCCAAGACAAAGATACAGGCATTATTTTTAGTGGTATTCCAGGGGGTCACGAGTTTACCTCATTGATTTTGGCGATTTTACAATCAGGTGGTAGTGAACTCAAACTTGACCCAGGTATTCAAAATATCATTAAGGCGATTAAACAGCCGCTAAAATTTGAAACTTTCGTCTCATTGTCTTGCCACAACTGTCCAGACGTGGTGCAAGCGCTGAACCAATTTGCGTTACTCAATGACAACATCAGCAATGAAATGATTGATGGTGGTGTGTTCCAAGACATGATTAACGAGCGCAATATCCAAGGCGTACCTGCGGTATATTTAAATGGAAAACCTTTTGCCAATGGTAAAATTGACACTGCCAAACTCATTGAGAAACTGCAACAGCAATACCCAGATTTGATGAGTGGTGCTGCAGTAGCCGAACAGCTTGAGCAGCAAGATGTGACCATCATCGGTGGCGGACCTGCGGGCGTGGCGGCAGCCATTTATGTGGCACGTAAAGGCTTAAAAGTGACCATGGTGGCTGATCGTATCGGTGGGCAAGTAAAAGATACCCAAGATATCGAAAACTTCATTTCAATCCCATTGACCAATGGTAATGAATTATCTGCCAATTTTGCCAAACATATCACCGCTTATAATATCACGGTCAAAGAAATGGTAAGCGTGACATCCATCAGCGAAAATTCTGCACAAATGAATGAGCAAGGCGAGGATAAGCCAACCTACCAAATTACCTTGAATACCGGTGAAAGTTTTAGCACTCGTGCGATTATCGTAGCGACGGGGGCAAAATGGCGTAAACTTAACATCAAAGGTGAAGATGAAAATATCGGTAGTGGCGTTGCGTATTGTGCGCACTGTGATGGTCCTTTCTTTAAAGGCAAAGACGTGGCAGTTGTGGGCGGCGGTAACTCAGGGATTGAAGCGGCAATTGACCTAGCAGGCATTGTCAAACACGTGACCGTGTTAGAATTTGCTGACACGCTTAAAGCAGACCAAGTATTGATTGATAAAGCCAAAGCGCGCGATAATATCGATATCATGACAAGTGTAGCGAGCCAAGAGATTAAAGCAACTGATGGTAAAGTCAGTTCGCTAATTTACCAAGACCGTACCACCGGTGAAAACAAAGAATTGCCATTATCTGCTATCTTTGTGCAAATCGGACTGGTGCCAAACTCGGAAGTGGTCAAAGATTTGGTACAGGTGACCAAATTTGGTGAAATTGAAATCAATGAGAAATGCCAAACCAACAAACCCGGAATTTTTGCCTGTGGTGATGTCACTACCGTACCGTTTAAGCAAATTAATATTGCGATGGGCGAAGGTAGTAAAGCGGCACTCAGTGCGTTTGAATACCTCATGTTGCAATAATTTTTCACCTGTTTTTTAGTTATTTTTCAAAAAAAGCCAAACCTCATAGTTTGGCTTTTTTTTGCGGGTAACGTTTTTTGGCGAGTAATATGGTGTTGCCTTGTCAGTCTATATTGGCGCGGTAGGCATACTACCCAAAATCCGCTACAATAACTTGCAAACTATTAATAGCGATTTAAATAATAGCGATTTAAAGGAATAAATCATGACAACAGCAAATACTTCATCCATCAAGCAGGTTACGGTAGCCGGCGGCGGCGTACTGGGTTCTCAAATCGCCATGCAAAATGCCTTTTTTGGCTTTAACGTCACGATCTTTGATAAAGAACCTGAAAAGGTCAAAGAGCGCATCGCAAAACTCATGCCCATCTACGCCAAATTCTATGACAAAAGCCCAGCACAAGCCCAAGTCATCACCCATGCGATTCGCTATGTGACTGACTTAGGCGAAGCGGTGGCACAGGCTGATTTGGTCATTGAAGCCTTACCAGAAGTCCTTGATATCAAAAATGAATTTTATAAGGCGCTGGCAAAGGTAGCCCCAAGTCACACGATTTTTGCCAGTAACAGCTCAACGTTGATTCCTAGCCAAATGGTCGAAGCCACAGGTCGCCCCGATAAATTTTTGGCATTACACTTTGCCAACCGTATCTGGGTGAACAACACCGCAGAAGTCATGGGCTCAGCACATACTGACCCTGCGGTATTTGACAGCATTGTTGCTTATGCCAAAGCCATTGGCATGGTGGCGTTACCCCTCAATAAAGAACAGCCTGGCTATATCTTAAATACCCTATTAGTGCCTTTCTTAAATGCCGGTATGCACTTGTATGCCAATGACATTGCCGATCCGCAGACCGTTGATAAAACTTGGATGATTGGTACAGGCGCACCGATGGGACCGTTTGCCATCATGGATATCGTAGGAGTTAATACCATTGTTAATATCAGCCAGCAAAAAGCCAAAACAGGCTCAAAAACTGCCGAGCGATTTATCCAAAAACTGCAAACCGAACTGATCGATAAAGGTCGCACAGGGTTTGAAGTGGGGAAGGGTTTTTATGATTATCCAAACCCGGCTTATAAAGACCCTGATTTTTTAAAATAAGCGTCAAAAAAGTTTAAAAGTCAGTATTTAAAAGTCAGTGGATGACAAAAGCCCACTGACCTAAAATGGGCTGGGTTTTTTATCTTCTATTGCGGCAGCACCCACGCCTAGCACTTGCCAAAGCCAACAATTTACCCCAAAATGATAAAAAATTGTTGCCAAAACCCCCGATGAAGCCGACCACCGCCCAACAAGTCAACACCTTATTATATTATTTGCAGACCAAACAGACACCGCCGTTTGAGATACTGTTTTGGGAAAACTTGCAAAAGATTGACTTTGATTATTCAGCCAACAGTCTACAACAACTTAGTCGGTTTTTTGCAGCAATGGCAAAACGCCACATTCAATTGCCACAATTATTGGCACACCAAAGCGGGCAAGCACTTATAGTAGCGCTCGCCGCCTATATTGCAGACTATTTAGCCAAAACCACCGGGCAAGCGATTGCTTGGTATGACTATGACAGGATGTTAGCGCAGCTGGCACGGCAAAATAAGCACCTCACCCAGTCACAGTTACCTGCCGATTTTTACGCGTCACTCACCGCGCGCATCGGGCACAAGTTATATTGCCAACCGCTTAAGCTATTACCAGATTTGCTGCAGGGTAAGGATGTGTTGCTACAGTTTATTGCCCAGATGACGCAGACCCTCTATCAACAATCGCAAGTCAACTTATTGCAATCGCCTGAGGCGGTGTGTCAGGGCTACTTGGCAAAAGTGAAAACAGGCAAACTACAGGATGCCGCTATCGCATTTTCTACCTATCTGGCAGCGGTGAATTTTGATCATAGCCGTGATAGTTTGGTGCAAATTGATGAGGCGTTATCGGCTATTCAGCAGGCGTTTGGGTTTACGCAAGCGGATTATCTGGATTTTTTGCAAGACGCCTCACGGCAAGCATTTTGCTATTTACTGGGGTTTTATATTGGCGTGACCAGCAGTCGCTTGGCAAATGCGCCCGTGCGCTGGGTATCTTTTGCCCAGATGTATGACAGCTTGGGCGAGGCGTTTGCTGAATGCCTTGAGCATAGTTTTGTATTGCTGTTTGAGGACTGCTATCGCACGCCGATGCTGGTAGTGACCAATCGGTTATTTGGACTTGCTAGCAATTTTCCGACCACCGCTGCTGAGTTTGCGGATATTGTGCAGCGGCAAAATGCAGGTCACATAGCGGTTTATCCTTATCAAGACGCTATGAGCGCTACCACTGACTTGCCCGCGCTTTGGACGTCAGCCATGCAGGCGGCGGGTGCGTTGGTGGCGTCTGTGCTATCAAGGCTATCACAAGGTGAGCCAATTTTACCTTGTGTCTATCAAGCGCATAGCAGCGACAATACAGGGGGTGACTTAACCGCATTTAATCCATCCAATATTAAGTTGTTATCACCTAGCGATACGGATTTAGCCACAGTTACAGCCACAGATACAGACATAGATACGGTGATTGATAGCCTCTACCAAACGCTGCATCAAAACCCACAATTAGCCCCCATAATCGTCGGCTGTTTTGATAGCTATACCAATTTGCCGATGGGGCGTACTGAAGGGATCGTGATTGAGATATGGGTGTATGAAAACCCTCGCTTACAGCTGCAGCTTGTGTTGCCGTATCAGTCTGCCAATGATTGGCACAGTCTAAAAATTTATCCGTTAGTCAGTCATCAAAACGGCGCACAAACAGCGCTTACCTCGGAACAAATAACCGCGTTAACCACGCACTTTTACCAAGCACTGCTAAGTGCGCCTTCACAAAATACCGCGATCAAAACGCTGTGGCAAGACGCCTATGTTAATCAACTTGATAGCTGGGTATTGCCGCCCAAAGACCAGCGTATCCAGCAACAAAACGCGCAGCTGGTGACGCATTTTGATTTTGCGCTATTGCCGATACTCGATAATCAACCCAATGGGAATATGGCAGCTTTTGACTATAGCAGCATTGATTGGCGCGGGTTTGATTTGGCAAAACATATTTTGCAAGCCAGCCACCACGAACAAAGCTATTTGCAAGTATACGTTAGTGATAATTTGATTAAAGATGAACTGTATCGGCAAGTAGAAGCGACCGAGGATTTATATCGCTATGGCAAAGTGGTGTGGGGCGTGGTGATAAAATCTGATGCGGCGTTAACCAAGCCTATGTCAGAGGAGGAACGAGACACGCCTTTTGCCAACCATCGGGTGAGTTGTGGCGACATTTTGTTTGATCCAAGCGGGCAAGCAAGGGTAGAAGATTTGCAAGCCAAGGCAAGTCAATTAATGGATGCGGTTGGTATCGATCAGCCGACAAATGCTCCACCCGATTTGGCGTTTTATCAATTACATTACCAAGACGACACATCTAGGGTATTTAATTTGGCTTATCCAGCCAGTATCGCAGCGACAAACTATCGGATAACTACCAGTTGGATTTGGCGGCGTCATTTGCCCAATGGCATGTTATCAAATAGCGTAGTGCCCATTATTATTCATACTAATGCTTACCAAAATAAAGCCGAGCAGGGCGAAATTATGGTATTGCCTAGCCAACTATGGGATAAAGCCTATTATCACTATTGGCTAAGTTTGGCTTATGAGCAATTTGGGCAAGATTATGATTTACTTCCCTATATCCACTGGCAGCAAAAATACGCACAGGATAGCACCGATGCCGCAACCCAAAAGCGGCTATGGCCAAAATTTAAATCCAACCGAGCACCCAATCGAGCACCTAGCCGAGAACAAAGTTCAGCTATCGGATTGATGTCGGACAAGCTAGAAAATCCAATGTCAGCTACTGCTAAGCAACAGGGCAGTGTGCAACAAGCTGCTACTCAACAAACGACTGGGCAAAAACTTGCTGATGTACAGCCAACTTTACAGCCCTCCATAGCGTCAACCTCACAGACACCAAAAGCGCCGCCGCCATCTTCGCTTTCCAATGAGTTGACGCAGCAACTTATGAATGACAGGCTGCGCTTACAAACCCAATTATCCACCAAAGATACAGCCAAAGATAAAAAACTTCTAGTGATTGCTATCGGTGGGGTGTTTGTTTTGATTATCATGGTGATACTGGTCAAATTGATGCGATAAATTTGCCCAATTTTTATCACCGTTGCCGTAAAACCACCGACTTGAAGCAGTGGGTATAAGGAAGCTCATGCACTATAATACTTGCATAAATTTTGTTAAAATAATCCAATGAAAACACTCAAGCTACGCATACGAGATAAACATATAGACCAACTGAACCGCCTAAGCGGTGCGGTCAATTTCGTATGGAATTATGTCAATGACTTGAGTTACAAACACCTAAAAAAGACTGGTAAATTCTTTAGTGCTTACGACCTAAACGACTACACCAAAGGTAGCGGTGAACTACTTGGCTTACACAGTCAGACCATCCAAGCCATCAATGAAACCCACGCCAAAGCTCGAAAGCAATTCAAAAAAGCCAAACTAAACTGGCGAACCAACAACCCAACATCAAAGCGTAAAAGCTTAGGTTGGCTACCATTTAAACAATCTGCCATCAAGCATATTGCTACGCACCAAACAGGCAAAAAGGGCTTAAAATCAACCTTGCAACTAAGCCTAGCCAAAGGGCAAAAGCTAGTTATTGATCTATGGGACAGCTACAACCTTAGCCTATACCAAATTAACACTTGTGAGTTAGTCCAAGACAGTCGTAACCGTTGGTATGCGTGTGTCACGGTCAAAGATTACCCCAAACAATCATGTGGAACTGGTAGCGTAGGTATTGACTTAGGTTTAAAAGACAGTGCTACAGCCTCAAATGGCGATAAACTACAAATCAAGCAAACGCTCAAATATGCCAAAGCATTAGCCACCGCCCAACGTGCCAAAAACAAACAGCGTGTCAAAGCGATTCATGCCAAAATCAAAAACACACGCCAAGACCTAATCCACAAATTCACTACCCAATTAGTCAAAGACAATGCCCTAATCGTGGTAGGTGATGTTAGAACTACCCAATTTAACAGTAAAAAAGGCAAACTAGCCAAAAGCGTCTATGATGCAGGTTGGTTTGAAATGAAACGACAACTGACCTATAAATGCGAGAACGCAGGTTGCCGTTTTGAAATCGTATCAGAGCGATACACTACCCAAACTTGCTCGTGCTGTGGCGATATGTCCAGTAGTCCGAAAGGTAGAGCA
The DNA here is from genome assembly GCA_016888885.1 of Faucicola osloensis. GTDB lineage: Bacteria > Pseudomonadota > Gammaproteobacteria > Pseudomonadales > Moraxellaceae > Faucicola. Next base: position 1,124,405 of record CP069437.1, on the reverse strand, counting down.
GGTTTGCGAATAAGAGAATGGACTTGTGTAAAGTGTGGCACATGGCATGATAGAGATATTAACGCCAGTAAGAACATTCTTGCGGTCGGGCTTGACCGTCTTGCAGAAGGAATCCCCGAACGATAGGGAGGGGAGGAAGTCAATTGAAAAAAGTCAGCATACGCATCAAAAGGTCATAAAAATTTGTTATGCTAAGAACCTGTTCACGATTAAAAAATATGCTAAGATAAGCTACGTAATCAATTAATAACCGAATCAATCACCATGAGAAAAGCCTATCCAAGCGACATTAGTCGAAAACAATTTGAGCACATACTACCGATTTTAGAAAGTGCAAGGAAGAAGACCAAACCAAGAACGGTTGACCTTTACGACGTATTTTGTGGGTTATTGTATGTACTAAGAACAGGTTGCCAATGGCGACAGCTGCCCCATGACTTTCCCAAATGGCGCACCGTCCACTCATACTTTCAGAAATGGAGCGAGCTTGACGAAGAAGGCAACAGCATTCTTCATCAAGCCTTAAAAAAAATTGGTCAAAAAAGCGCGAAAGAAGGACAAACGCAAGGGTAAAACCAGTTTTATCCTCATCGATGCTCAAAGCGTTAAGAACACAGATACCGCTAAGTACAAAGGCTATGACGCAGGAAAGAAAGTATCAGGGATTAAGCGCCATATTGCAGTAGACAGCCAAGGCTTGCCGCATGCTATCTGTATTACCACTGCCAATATCACCGACCGTGAGGGTGCTACAACGTTACTTCGTCAACATGCTAAACGCTTAAGCCGCGTAAAAAATGTGATGGTTGATGGCGGTTATCGAGGTGAGCCATTTGCTAATAGTGTTAAATCTATTTTAGGCGAAACCGTTACCACAGAAGTTGCCAAAAGAGATGAATTGCACACGTTTAAAGTCATACCAAAGCGATGGGTTGTAGAACGTTCATTTGCTTGGCTTGAGAAAAATAGACGTCTATGGAAAAACTGTGAGCGTCATTTAAATTCTAGCCTTCAATTTACCAATCTTGCTTTCATCGCTTTGTTATTGAAAAGATTGTGAACGGGTTCTAACGGTCTGTAAGTTGGATGATGACAACAAAAAGAAAGATAGGGATACAATATGAAAATTATTGCTGATGGCAATATTGCTCATTTAAGCGATTTTTTTAATGAATACACTTTAGGGCGACCCATCGAATTGATTGCGATGGCAGGGCGTGAGATTGACGCGGCTGTGATAGATGAGCATCAGCCCGATATTTTGTTAGTGCGTTCCGTCACGCCTGTCAACAGGCTGTTATTAGACAACAATAAAAGCGTCAAATTTGTCGGTAGTGCCACCATCGGCATCGACCATGTCGATGTGGAGTACCTCGCCAAGCGCGGTATCATTTTTGCCCATGCCGCTGGCTGTAGTAAGCATTCGGTTGCACAATATGTGGTGGCAGCGATTGCCAATTTGCGCCCTGACTATTTATTCAAACCCATCAACCTTGGCATTATTGGGGTCGGCAATATCGGTAATACCCTCGCGCAATATGCGATTTCCTATGGCTGGAATGTGCTGGGCTATGACCCACTCAAACCACCATCGGTGGTGAACAACGCCAAACTTGAAACTGTACTGCAAGAAAGTAATGTGATTAGCTTTCACGTGCCGCTGACGCATGCGCACAACAGCTCATATCCCACCCATCACGACTATCTGATGACCCAAGCGCGCTGGCAAACCGTATCCGATACTGCCATCATCATCAATACCTCACGCGGTGAAGTGCTCGGTCGTGATGATATTGTCGCAAGCCCGAATGTGTGTGTACTCGATGTGTTTGAACACGAGCCCAATATCGATGCAGAGCTGCTCAAAGCCTGTAGTATCGTCACCCCACATATCGCCGGTTATACCCTAGAAGGCAAACTTAGGGGCACACAGTTTGTCTATAATGCCTTATGCAAATATTTACAGGTTGCCCCAACGGTTGATTTTCATACCTTGATGCCAGCCGAAGTGCCGCTGTTTCAAGAAGTGCATAACCCACTTAAAGACCACGAGCGCCACCAACTGCTCAATAAAATTCCTGTGATGTATGATATCAAAGCCGATGACAAGCGTTTACGTAGTGTGGCAAATGCAAACGGTGATATTGAAGGCAAAGACTTTGATAACCTGCGTAAAAATTACCCGCTGCGCCGTGAATGGCAATCATACGTATTTAAAATTTGATAAAAATGTTCACCATGACATAAAGCAAAAATAGCCAGTATGGGAAAATACTAGCTATTTTTTTTGGGTCTGCTAATATTGTCGCAAATCCAACTATGCAAACTGCTATGTCAACCACTTATCAACCTACTTGCACCCTACAAACCGCCCAAGCCCGTGCTGCGATGTACGCCACCATCCGCCAGTTTTTTGCCGAGCGACAGGTGCTAGAAGTGCAAACCCCAGTGATGTCACAGGCGGGTAATACCGATATATTTTTGCAATCCGTCTCTAGCAATGTCACTGTGGGCGACCATCCAACAACCTACTATCTGCACACCTCACCCGAATTTGCCATGAAGCGTCTATTGGCAGCTTGGCAAGTGCCGATGTACCAGATTTGCCCCGTGTTTCGCGACAACGAAATTGGTAGCCGTCACAACATTGAATTTACCATGCTTGAATGGTATCGTCCCAATTTTAGCTTGGATGAACTGGCAAAAGAAACCAATGACTTGGTGTCCGCGGTACTCGGCTATCCGGTGATTTTTGACCATTATCGCTATGTCGATGCCTTTATGGATTTTGTTAAAATTCATCCCTTCAATGCCAGTTGCGATACTCTCAAAGCCATCGCCAAAGATAATGGTCTTAATATTGATTTGGGGGAGGATCACCAAGGCTGGTTAGATTTATTATTTAGTCATTTGGTGGAGCCTAATTTGGGAAAAACGCTACCGACAATTATCTATGATTATCCTGTCGCCACTGCCGCGCTTGCCAAGACAGTCACAGACAAAGACGGCAATCGGGTGGCTAGACGCTTTGAGCTGTATATCAACGGTCTTGAAATCGCCAATGCGTATGATGAGTTGGCTGATGGACAGGCGCTGCGTCTGCGCTTTGATGAAGATAATGTGGCGCGTAAAAAACGTGGGCTACCTGTGATGCCAATTGACGAGAACCTGCTGGCAGCTTGTGATGACCTGCCAGCTTGTAGTGGCATTGCGCTTGGTATTGACAGGCTGCTGATGATTAAAACGGGCAAAACCCATATCCGCGATGTCATCGCTTTACCCACCCCTCACGCCTAACAGCAGTGAACTCAAAAAATAGGAATTGATATGAAAGTTTGGCATTTATTTTTGGGGCTGGTGGCAGGCTTGGGCATCCCGATTCAAGCAGCGATTAACACTCGATTGGGCGCAATGTTTGGTGGTCAACCGTTAATGGCAGCATTTGTATCGTTTACGGTTGGCGCGCTATTATTGTTCTTGGTGTCTTTGCTATTTGTCGATTGGCAAGCCGTACAATCGGGTCTATCAGACATGCAAATCAGTGATTGGTGGAAATGGCTTGGCGGTGCACTGGGCGCGTTTTTTGTTTTTGCGTCGATTTTTTTAGCGCCAAAAATCGGTGTTGCCAATACGGTGTTTTTATTTATTTTAGGTCAGCTGGTCATGGGCATGGTGGTGGATAGCTTGGGTTTATTTGGTATGCCTGTTAAAACCCTGCATTGGAGTAAATTTTTGGGGATTGTATTGATGCTGGTGGGTGTATCGTTTTTTATGTTTGGACAAAAATGGTTTGCTAAGTCGTCATAAGGTTATTTTTAGGTCAATGTTCAAATCCAATCGCTAATTGATGGATGTAGTCATTGAATTTGTGTTCATCTTGCGAAGCAATCATAAAGGCATTGGGAATAGACTCATCCATACCCAATAACATCACCACGCCAAAATCTTTGGCTTGAAAATAGCGCTCATGCGGCTGCCGCAGTTCAATGATTTCACTGGCGATATGCTGTAATTTTTCACTCAAATCGGCTGGAATTGACCGTCCATCAAAATCATAAAGTTGGGCATGGTGTTTTAATCCGCCATTGACGCCATTGACAATCGCTTGCGCCAGTAAAAACTCCGCTAACGGTAATTCATCAAACCAATGAATTTCACTTTGTTCAATCGCATCAAAGTTGCGGCTCATTTGCACCATCGGGTTATGCTGCTTTTTTGGGCTTAGGGCATCTATATGAATGCCCCAAACGCCGTCATTATCGCAGGTTTTGCCAATGACGAGATGGTCGCCCAAGCGTTCTAACGGCAATAAACCAAGGTGATTAAAGCCACTATTAAGACTAGCGATATTGCCTAAAGCCAATAAATAATGATACAAACCTGCAGGTAGTTGAACGCCCAAGGCCTGCTCATTTTGCTCAATCATCGCCTGACTGATACCCAGCGGTTCGGGGTGATTTTCCAGTTGATACAATAACTCAATAGCACGAATAGGGTTTAACATAATCAACTAGCGAATCCAAGCATTTAAAATATTAGCAAAGGCTTGTTTGTCTTTGTCGCTATAGGGCGCTTGTCCGCCTTGCTGTGAAGGTTCTAACACGCCCGTACTTCGCATGGTATCCATAAAATCGCGCATATTAAGCTTTTGCTTGATGTTGTCTTTGTCATATACAAAACCGCGAGAGGTGACTACCTTGGCACCTTTTTCAATGCAGTCATTGGCGAGTGGGATATCGCTGGTGATGACCACGTCGCCCGCCACACAGTGCGCTGCGATATAGTCATCCGCCTTATCAAAACCGCCTTCGACCACTGTCATCTGCAAAACTGGCAACCGCGGCAAAGCAATGCCGCGATTGGCGACAAAAATCGTGGTCGTCTGGGTGCGCTGCGCGGTTTTGATGATGATTTGCTTGGCAATATTGGGAATTGCGTCAGCGTCTACCCACAGGGTAATTTTTGCTGTCATGGCTTTCACTAAAAAGGATTAGTCGTCTAGCAAATCAAGCTGTTTGGCAGATTGAAATAACACGTTTGAGCGGTTACCCGAACGGCAGAACATAAACACCGGTTTTTCTGCTTGATTAAAAATCTCGGCAAACTGTTCAACTTGCTCACGGGTTAATTGACCACCAACGACCGGTAAATAATGATAGGCGAGCCCTGCTTGCTGTGCTTTAGTAGCGATATCCGTTTGTAGCGGTTGGTTAGGCTCTTCGCCATCGGGGCGGTTGTTGATGATGGTTTTAAAGCCCTGCGCCGCGATTTGAGCAACTTGCTGTGGCTCAATTTGACCATAAAAAACAGTATTTTTTGGCATGTTGTGTTTCCTTATAAAGTTAGCGTTATAAAATTAGCGTTGATTATTCATGTTTTTACTGACTGCGACAAGTATATTTATTGGGTTAATTGTTTAACCGCTTGTTGCGTACTTAAAAATACCTTGCCGGTTAATTTTTGAATTACCTCGGTTTTTTCAATCACATCCATCACAGGCCCTTTGACTTCCGAAAAATGTAGGGCGATAGACAGAGCCGCCAAATTTTGGTTTAGATTGATGAGCATATCTTGTGCTGTCAAATCGATATGATTGACTGCCGACAACATCAGCACCAGATTTTTTGTCTGTGAATGACTGGCAATCGCCTGCTCAATAAACTGTAGCACGGACTGGGCATTACCATAAAACAGACTTTCATCAATGCGAATGATCAACAAATCATCAAACTGGGTCACTGGATGGCGTGCAACATTACGAAAATGCCCGGTATCACCAATTTGACCCACAATCGCGATATGTGGGTGGCTGGCTTGCCAAATCAAGCCTGCAAAGGAGGCAAACAGCCCCAGTACCAAGCCAACATTTAGCCCAAACAATAACACACCTGTGAGTGCCACGCCAAATGCTAGCGCATCGAGTTTGTCATAGCGCAGCGCTTGCTTAAGTGTTTGTATATCAATCATACTGATAATTGCAGCCATAATAGTGGCGCCCAATATGGCATAGGGGAGTGGCTCTAAAGTCTGGCTAAAAAACAGCAGCACCAATGCCATCACCAGTACCGATAACATACTAGCAAGGGGGCTTTGCGCGCCCGCATCGACATTTACCGCGGTGCGTGAGAAGCCACCGACAATGGTAAACGACTGAAAAAAAGCCCCTGCGATATTGGCAAAACCCAACCCTTTGAGTTCCAGATTAGCATCGTAAGCTTCATGGCGTTGTCGGGCAAATGAGCTGGCAACCGAGTTGCTAGAGACAAACGCAATCAGTGCCATCAATCCGGCTGCAGGTAATAAATTGATGAGTTCAACGGGCGAAATCTGATAAAACGGCAGCACAAAATGCGGCAAACCACTGGGTACATCCGCCACCGTGCGAATACCGATAGCGGCAAAGTTGCCTACTTGACTGGCGATAATACCGATTGCCAGCACCGCAAGCGGTAACATACGGGTGATGACCTCAATGACTTTGGGCGCCAATAAAGGCTTGAGCCAAGTTTTAAGATAATAGCGGTTGATAAACAGTACGGTGAATGCCGTAACACCGACCATCAAGGTGGGCACGTGCAACTCACGGCGATGAAACAAAAAGGTTTCAATATTCTCTAGCAGTGAATTGCCACTGATCGCGATACCTGTCACATATTTGATTTGCCCGACCAAAATCAAAATCGCCGCGCCACTAATAAACCCTGCCGTCACGCCACGGCTAATAAACTGGGTAATCCAGCCGAGCCGAAACACGCTTGCTAGCCACAATAGTGCCCCTGTTATCAGTGCCAAAAACGACGCCATAATGGCATAATGCATCGGCGGTAATTCGCTATAGGGCTGCAGCGCTTGTGCGGTCATAATCGCCGTAATCGCCACAGGACCGACGGCATTGACCGAGCTTGCGCCAATCCATGCATACACCAGTACCGGCACAATCGCTGAATATAAGCCATACACAGGGGGCAAACCCGACAGCATGGCATAACCCAAACTTTGCGGAATCACCAAAATACCCACGATAACACCCGCCAACAAATCTTGACTAAGATTTGCCCTGTTATAGTGCGTTACCCAGTGGGGTAAGTGTCGCAAGTAGGCTGCATGTAATGGCAAGGTGGTTATCCCGATAAAGTGGTTATTCTGATAAATTAGCGTCCGATAAATTATCTTCCAATAAACTAGCAGACTGGTCAGTTTTAGACTTAATTATTTTGTCTGACAAAAGCGATCGTACAGTACATTGAGGATTGCCAAAGCATCGTCACTTGCGACTGAATAATAAATTTGTTTGCCCTCGCGGCGGGTGTTGACCAAACCATCTTTACGCAAAATCCCCAATTGCTGCGACAGACTTGGTTGACCCAGTCCCACTTTCTCCTCAAGCTGGCTCACACAATGCTCACCTTGTGTTAATTGACACAGCAGCATCAAGCGGTCAGGATGAGATAACGACTTTAACAACTGGCTGGCTTTTCCTGCAGCAGCGTGCATTTGATCGAGCATGGTTGCATCCATCGATACAGGCGCATCGGACTGCGGTTCGGCAATTTCAGACATGACTTTTCCCCCAGGGTGTTTTGATGGCTGATACGTAATGGCTGATACGTAATCGCTGGTACGTAATCGCTGATACGTAATCGCTGATACTAGGTGCTGCTACCATCAAACTTATCACATAATTTTAAAATAGAAAAACGTTTGCGCCAATAAAATATATTGAAAAACATATTATAAAATAATATAATGAATTGAGCAACACCTTGCAATACCGCTATTATACAAAAGTATAAAGTGTTTTTTCAGTTGAAATTGCCATAAAGATATGCCAAAAGCGTTTTTAGATAACAGGAAAACTTATGAACATTCATTCTTTTTTAGACAAAGACACTGAAACTTTTACCCACGTTCTAGTTGATGAAGCTAGCAAACACTGTGCCATCATCGACCCAGTATTGGATTTTGACCCGGCAGCCGGCAAAATTAGCTATGACAATGCCAACAACGTCATTGGGTTTGTCAAATCACAAGGGTTGACCCTTGACTATATCATCGAAACCCACGCCCATGCCGATCATTTATCGTCCGCGCCTTATATCAAAGCGCAATTAGGCGGTAAAATAGTGATGGGTAAATATATCGATAAGGTGCAAAAAACTTTTAAAACCATTTTTAACTTTGACGACCTAGCCACCGATGCCAGTCAATTTGATATTTTGACTGAGGAGGGCAGCGAGCTAAAACTGGGTGATTTGAGCATTATAGCCATGCATGTCCCGGGTCATACCCCAGCCGATATGGCTTATAAAGTGACGGATAAAAGCACAGGCAAAGAAAAAATTGCGGTATTCGTCGGTGATACTATTTTTGCCCCTGATGTCGGCTCTGCACGCTGTGACTTTCCTCATGGTAGTGCCGAGGATTTGTATGATTCGATTCAGCGTTTATTAGCCTTGCCCGAGGATACCCTGCTGTATCTTTGCCATGATTACCCACCCAAGGGCGGGCGTGAGCATATCGCAACGGTTTGTGTCGGTGAGCAAAAATTACGCAACATTCATGTCAAACAAGGGACGCCTAAAGCAGAATTTGTACGAATGCGTAACCAACGTGACAAAACACTTGCAATGCCACGTTTGATTTTGCCATCAGTACAAGTTAACATCAATGCAGGTGAATTGCCAAAACCAGAAGACAATGGCGTTCGCTACCTTAAAATTCCCTTAAATCAATTACCATAAAATAAGGAAGAATAATAAATGAAAACCAATGTGGGCAACAAAGAGCGTATCGCGCGCGTGATTGCGGGTCTTGCAATCTTAAAATCGTCAAAATCAAAAAAAATGAAATTATTAGCCCTAGCGCCTTTAATATCAGGGGCGACAGGTCATTGTCCTTGTTATAGCAAGCTTGGTATCAATACCGCTAAATCAGCAGCAGATAGCAAAAAGCACTCTAAAGCGCAATCCAAAGACCATGCGAAAGATAGCGCTGATGACAAAAGCACCGTGATTGACAGTGTCATGCAAACAGCTGAAACCTTAAAAGAAACAGTTCAAGAAAAAGCAGCCACGCTTAAAGAGACTGCTCAGGAAAAAATAGAAGAACTTGTAGACGCCAAGAAAGCTGACCATGCAGACAAGGCGGAAAAGTCAGAACAATCAGAAAAAAAAGAGGCTTAATCTAGGCGGCTTTAATTTAAGCGAATGTGACATTCGTTATAGCCTAATAAAAGACTGAGAAAAGGCATCCGTTTGGGTGCCTTTTTTCGTTATACTAGCTTTTATCATTTTCAAGACAAACACAACTCAATGAAAAATACAGCGGTCAAATTTTGCGGCTTTACCCAACTTGAAGATATTACAAATGCGGTCAATCTTGGCGTGGATGCGGTGGGTTTTGTATTTTATGAGCCAAGCCCGCGAGCAGTGACCGCCGAGCAAGCCTATGAGCTTGCCAAAGCGGTGCCTGCGTTTACCACGGTGGTGGCATTGGTGGTCAATATGCCCGAGCAAGAATTGGTTTATCTATCGCATCACGTGCCGTTTGATATCGTGCAGTTTCATGGTGATGAATCGCCGCGAGAATGCAAGCTGATGGCGGATAGAATCAATAAACGCTGGATAAAGGCATTACGCATCAGCCATGATGACACCACGGAGACGATTGTCACCCAAATCCAAGAACTTAAAGACTTTGGGGCGTGTAGCGTGCTACTTGACGCCTATCATCCCGATAAATTTGGCGGAACGGGTGATAGCTTTGATTGGGAAAAAATCCCCAACCACTCGCCATTGCCGATTATTTTGGCTGGCGGTTTAACGGCGGATAACGTGGGCGAAGCGATTGCCAAAATCAATGTCTATGGCGTGGATGTCAGTGGCGGCATTGAGTCAGCAAAAGGGGTGAAAAGTTTGGCGAAAATGACAGGTTTTTTAGCTAAAGTGAGGAATTAAATGAGTATCGGTAAAATTGTACGTTGGCACGATGACAAAGGTTTTGGCTTTGTAAAATCTGATGATTTGGATAAAGATGTATTTGTGCATATTTCGGCTTTTCCGCCTAATTCACTTCGTCCAAAAGTTGGTGATGATGTCGTTTTTCAAGTTGAAAATACGCCAAAAGGGTTACAGGTGACTAGAGCAAGATATAAAGATCAACTAAATGATAATGTTTCAAAAAATGCTGAAAAAGGAAACCTTTACTTAGAATTAGAGCGAGATGACAATATTTCTCAACGTAAAGATAGTAATATGTCTTTCCCAAAAAAATCCCATAGCCATAGACAATCAAAATTACCAAATAATAAGCCAAAAGGTTTATTTAGTTCTCTATTTGGTCTTTTAGCCATTGCTTGCCTTATCTATTATGGTTATCAGAATTTGTCAAATCGTTCAGAATATACTAATTCGCAAGTCTCTAAGCAAACACTTGTTAATATAGAGCAACAAAAATCAGTTAATAATACCAATTTCAAATGTGATGGTAGGCAACATTGTAGCCAAATGAATTCACGTGAAGAAGCTGAATGGTTTTCACAAAATTGCCCTGATACTAAAATGGATGGTGATAAAGATGGAGATGTCTGTGAGAACGATAGTCGTTGGTAATATTTTAAGTAAGTCAAACATTAACATTGCAATTTCAGCAAAATACTTTATACTAGCGTTCTAGTACGATAGAACAAAAAACTACAGGTGAAAAATGAATATCTTGGTCACAGGCGTAACCGCAGGGTTTGGCAAGGCAATTGCCGAGTTACTCATCTTAAAAGGTCATACCGTCATCGGCACTGGCAGACGCCAAGAAAAATTGGATGAACTAAAGAGCCAACTGGGCGACAATTTTATCCCGCTAAACTTTGACGTATCGGACTTGCCCGCCACCAAAACCGCGCTACAAACTTTGCCAAACGATGTACTCAACAACCTAGATGTGCTAGTCAATAACGCAGGATTGGCACTGGGACTTGAACCCGCGGATAAAACAGACTTTGCCGATTGGCAACAAATGGTCAATACCAATATTCTAGGCTTGATTCATTTAACCCATGAAATCCTGCCTAGTATGGTCGCCAACAACGACGGCTACATTATTAATTTAAGCTCAACTGCAGGCAGTTATCCGTATTTTGGTGGTAATGTGTATGGCGCGACCAAAGCCTTTGTGACCCAGTTTAGCCTAAATTTGCGTGCCGATTTGGTCGGTAAAAATATCCGTGTCAGTAATATCGAGCCAGGACTATGTGGTGGCACAGAGTTTAGCAATATTCGTTTTCATGGCGATGACGCCAAAGCTGCCCAAGTTTATGACAGCGTGCAATATGTCACCCCCCAAGATATCGCCGATATGGTGGCATGGCTGATTGAACAGCCCAAACACGTTAATATCAACCGTATCGAAGTCATGCCTACCGCACAGACCTTTGCAGGCTTAAAAGTCGTTAAAGATTTATAAAATTAGAGAGAAAATAATGAATATTCAAAACCCCACTGAAGTAAAAGACTTCAATCAATACCCAGATGCCAGCGGACATTTTGGCATTCATGGGGGACGCTTTGTCTCTGAAACCCTGATGGCGGCACTGGAACAACTTGAGCATATCTATAACACTGCCAAAGCTGACCCCGAATTTTGGAAAGCTTTTCAAGACGACTTGGTCAATTATGTCGGCAGACCAACGCCACTTTATCATGCCAAGCGCTTAAGTGATGATATCGGTGGCGCGCAGATTTATCTTAAACGTGAAGACTTAAACCATACAGGTGCTCACAAAGTCAACAACACCATCGGTCAAGCCTTGCTTGCCAAAATGGTCGGCAAAAAACGCATCATTGCCGAGACAGGCGCAGGGCAACATGGCGTAGCAACTGCCACCATCGCGGCGCGTTTAGGTCTTGAATGTGTGGTGTATATGGGCGCAGATGATGTCGAACGCCAAGCCATGAACGTGTATCGTATGCGTTTGCTTGGCGCAACAGTGGTACCTGTCACATCGGGTACTCGCACGCTCAAAGACGCCATGAACGAAGCCATGCGTGACTGGGTCACCAATGTCGATAGCACTTATTATGTCATTGGCACTGTCGCAGGTCCGCATCCGTACCCGATGCTGGTGCGTGACTTTCAAGCGATTATCGGCAAAGAAGCCAAACTACAACATTACCAAAAAACAGGCAAACTGCCCGATGCGTTGGTCGCTTGTGTCGGTGGCGGTAGTAATGCCATCGGACTGTTTTATGACTTTTTAAATGATAAAGACGTCAAAATGTACGGTATCGAGGCCGGCGGCGATGGGGTCGAGACAGGCAACCATGCTGCACCACTTACTGTCGGTCGAGTGGGCGTATTACACGGCAACCGTACGTATTTGATGGCGGATGATGATGGGCAGATTTTGGGCACCCATTCCATTTCGGCAGGGCTTGATTATCCTGGTGTGGGTCCTGAGCATAGCTTTTTAAAGGATATCGACCGTGTGCAGTATGTACCTTGTACCGATGAAGAAGCGATGGTTGGCTTTCGTGAATGTACCCAAAAAGAAGGCATTATTCCTGCGTTAGAAAGCTCGCACGCCATTGCGTATGCGTTGAAACTTGCCAAAACCATGAGCAAAGACCAGTCGATTATTGTCAATCTGTCGGGTCGTGGGGATAAGGATTTGCATACCGTCATGAAACGTGAAGGGATTGAGATTTGATTGATAATCTGCTCAATTGGAATGGATTAAATTCACTATGTTTTACATTTATAGTTATGAGAGATACAGTTTAGCGAATTAATGGGGATGATGACAAATAATACTGAAATGCAACTGCCATCTAATAGCTACAAAATAATTTATTATTTGTATATGGCTTTTGTTTTTTACTTTTTAATCGGTATTTATGCCAATTTTCACGAAGGTATTTGGGAGATTTTATACCAACTTAGTTTTAGTATGGTTTTTCTTTCAATAATGCCAGCTAGCTATTTTATATTTCAAAAAATGCGACAAGGGAATGATAGTGTTTTAGCCGATATTAGAAGTGGCATTCTGGTCATCATATTTTTAGCAATTATATTATTTCTTGGTTCATTTGAATTTAAACAGAGCTTTTATGCTGTTTTTGAGCCCACCAAAACAGCGATTGCTGATGAATACACAACCCAAATAAAAGACTATCGTGGGACGAAACAGTATTATTTGTTTTTTGATGATAAAGAAAATCCAAGCTCTTGCGATAGTCATATACAAAAGTGCAAATATCAATATAAAGTGAGAATCAATAGTGGCACTTATCAACAGATAAACAATAAACAGCAAATGGCAAAAGACAATCCTTTGAAAATATTCTATAAGCCGAAAGCTGAGATTTTAATGAAATGGAAAGCTATTTAAACTTCCCAATAAATTTACGCTAATATTAGGAAAACCTATGACCCGAATTGAAACCACCTTTAACACATTGCGAGAGCAAAACAAAAAAGCTTTAATTCCTTATGTGATGGCAGGTGACCCAAACCCAAGTGTTACCGTCAGCTTACTGCATGAACTCGTTGACCACGGCGCAGACATCATCGAAGTTGGCTTGCCATTTTCCGACCCCATGGCAGACGGTGAAACTATCGCACTCGCAGGTGAGCGAGCATTGGCAGGTGGCACCAGTACCCGCCAAGCGATTGAGATGGTAAAAGCGTTTCGTAAAACCAACACCACCACGCCAGTGCTAGTTATGGGCTATCTGAATCCGATTGAAATCATCGGTTATGACAAGTTTATTAGCCTTTGTCAAGATGCAGGGATTGACGGTGTTTTGATGGTCGATTTACCGCCGCAAGAAGCGGGCGATTTTACCCAAAAACTCGCCAATTCCGCGATGAACGAAATCTTTTTACTTGCGCCAACCACCTTGCCAGAACGCCGTGAGCAAGTGCTAAAACATGGCGGTGGTTTTATCTATTATGTATCGGTCAAAGGCGTGACAGGCTCAAAAGCATTAGATGCCCAAGATGTGGGCGAACACGTCCAAGCGATTAAAGCACAAACTGCTTTGCCTGTGTGTGTTGGTTTTGGTATTCGTGATGGTGAATCGGCAAAAGCAGTCGGACAACATGCGGATGGCGTGATTGTCGGTAGTGAGCTGGTGAAAAACTTTGCGGATGTGGGCAACGATGAACAGAAAATCGCCCATGCCAAAAAAGCCATCTTAGATAAAATGGATGAGCTAAGAGAAGCGATTGATAGTCTTGAGTGATAGAATGGTTTGAGGTATTTGAGGTTAATCATTTCATTTATTGCTAAAATCAGTTAGCATACGCATTATAAAATGAGTTTGTACTTGTACACTCAAACAACTACTAGTCAATGGCACTCTTAAATTGCACTGTTAATAGGGATTTATTATGAGCACTGATATGAAGCCTCAACCGATGGGACAGACACTGGAAGAAACTTGGTTAAAACGCCCATTACCCACCATCAAGCCGCGTGCCAAGCAAATACTGACGGCGGTTGAGACCGAACCATCGACTCAATGTCCCAACTGTAATTCAATCATCACCAATACGGCACTGATTTTTAATAATTATGTCTGCCCATCGTGTGATGAACATCTTAGCATGACTGCCCGCACACGTCTGAACTGGTTTTTTGACCAAGTCGATGATGAGCTAGGGCAGCAGTACCAAGCAGGTAATCCCTTAGACTTTGTCGATAGCAAACCTTACCCAGCACGGATGAGCGAAGCGCAAGCCAAGACGGGCGAAACCGAAGCGCTTATCGTCATGAAAGGCAAACTTCAGCGGCTACCCGTGGTTGCCTGTGCGTTTGATTTTGCTTTTATGGGTGGCTCGATGGGTTCTGTGGTAGGCGATCGATTCGTGCTTGCTGCCGAGACGGCGCTCAAAGAACAAATCCCGCTGGTGTGTTTTGCCGCATCGGGTGGCGCCCGTATGCAAGAGGGCTTGTTATCACTCATGCAGATGGCGCGTACCGCCGCAGCAATTGAGAAACTCAAACACGCCAATATTCCTTATATTGTGGTGCTGACCAATCCTGTGTATGGCGGTGTGACCGCAAGCTTGGCTATGCTTGGCGATATCCATTTGGCGGAGCCCAAAGCCATGATTGGTTTTGCCGGCAAACGGGTGATTGAACAAACCGTTCGCGAGGTGCTGGGTGAGCCCTTTCAGCGCGCTGAGTTTTTGGTAGAGCATGGTGTGGTCGATCAAGTCGTCCATCGTTTACAAATGAAAGAAACGATTCATCGTTTACTCAAAAAAATGACCTATTTTCGTCAGGCTCACTAATTCATTATTATCACGGTTTTATCCATGCAACAGTCAAGCTTACCATCCCCATTGCCGCCTAGCGTTTCAAGCTCGTTAACCGAGTGGCTAAACTATATGCAAGGCATCCATGTGTCCGCGATTGATATGGGGCTTGAGCGGGTGCTACCCGTATTTCAAGCATTGGGTATAAAGCAGACCGATGGTTTTGTGTTTACCGTGGCAGGCACCAATGGCAAAGGCTCAACCACCGCCACTATTGCTGAGATTTGTCAACAAGCGGGCTATAAAACCGCTTTATATCAATCGCCGCATTTACTGGTATTTAACGAGCGTGTCAGAATCAATGGAGAAATGGTCGATGACCAAACTTTGATTGATGCGTTTGCCAAAATCGAGCAGGCGAGAGTGGATTGTGGTTTGACGCTGTCATTTTTTGAAATGACGACGCTTGCCGCGTTTTTGATTTTTGCCCAAAACCACTGTGATGTCTGGGTATTGGAGGTGGGGTTAGGCGGCCGCCTCGATGTCGTCAATGTCATAGAGCCAAACCTTGCGGTGATTACAAATGTGGGTATCGACCATGTCGAATGGCTCGGCGACACCCGTGAAAAAATCGCGGTAGAAAAAGCCGGTATTTTGCGTGATAACCTAACATTGGTATATGGCGAAGCCGATATGCCATCAACCATCGCGCCCTTGATTGCACAACACCATGCCCATTTGCTAAAGTATGGCAAAGATTATGGCTACCGCCATACTGACGATGCAGTAACATGGCAATATAGCAATAGCGCGGTGACTCTATCGTTTCCTATCCCCAATTTGTCTTTGCACAATACCGCAACGGCTATCACCGCCCTCCTAGCCAGCCCATTAATCATAACCCAAAACCATATCCAAGCTGCGTTACCGAAGGTAAAATTGGCAGGGCGTTTTGATAGCAGACGCATGTCAGCTCGCCAATGGGTGTTTGACGTTGCCCACAATGAGCATGGGATGCAGTTTTTGCTCAAACAGTTGACGCCGTATGTACATGCTTACCAACGCCAGCATCCAACCGCCAAATTGCATTTGGTCATATCCATGCTTGCTGATAAAGACATCGAGCCTGTACTCGCGCAGCTACAGCAATTCTCCCAGACGGTGATGCCGATTGACAGTGTTCACAGCGGCGTTATATCTCACCCTAGAGCCAGTAGTCAAGAACGCTTAACTGAGCTGTTACCACGCTATTTTAATTCTGTGTCTATTTTTGAGGATTTGAATTTAGCGACCCAATCGGTGATTGACCAAAGCCAAGAGAATGACCTGATTTTGGTATGTGGTTCTTTTTATACCATCAGCGGTGTACTGACCAGCCAATCACTCAGCGAATAACGAATTTGTGCGTCAAATGATTTTACTTTTCAAAATTTTCAGTTAATATCTCAATAATGGTGAAAACTGCTAACGCGAATTTTGCTATGATTAGTCAAAATTCGTTGATTTTTATAAGTTGAAAAAATCATTTATCAAGACACATAAACTAGGGTAATTGGCATGAAATTTTCTAAGCAAGCATTATTGGGTACAACGGTATTGTTAGGCGGTAGCGTGTTGTTATATGCCACTATGCACCAAGTCTTGAACACGCCTGCCAACCCTGCAGCCAATAGCCAACAAGTTATCGCTAAACCCACGACAGATAACCAATCTGCAATCAGCAACGAGCCACTCACCGCCGATGTCGCAACCGAAAAAAATTTACTGGCACAAAAACAAAAAGAACGGGAGCAACGGGTCGCTGCGCAAGAACAACAAGCCCAGCAATACATGACCGAGCAACAGCGGATTGAAGCCGAAGCTTTGGCGCGTAGCCGTGCTGAAAATCAACTGTATGCCAACAAAAATGCCGCCAATACCAATTCGGTGGTTGCCAGCTCAGTAACCGCGATTACTCAACCTGTGGTAAAGCCCCGACCCGTTGACACGGCCGCCGCACCACCACAAACGCAAGCTGCAGTACCCAATACCGTACAAAATACCGCACAGACCCAAAACGCTGCGAAAACCCAAAATACTGCACAAATCGTAGCTACAGCAAAGCCCACGGTGACAGCACCCGTCGTTGCACAGCCGCAGCCCGTGGCAAAAACAACCCCTAATAATCCTGGTGCCTATCAAGTCAAGGCAGGCGAGGGGTTGATAGGGTTATCACGTCGCTACAACGTGCCAGTCGACGTATTGGCAAGCGTCAATAATCTCAACACCAGCAGCAGCTTACGTGTCGGGCAAACTATCAACATCCCGACTGCGGCACAAGTCAGCCGTATTACCCAACAAACTCAAGCGCGAGAGCAACAACGTCAAAATGAGATTGCTCGCAAAAAGCAAGAAGCTGAACAAAAAAAGCAACAGGCGCTACTGCAGCAGCAGCAAGAAGTCGCCCGTAAAAAACAAGAAGCCGCGCAAAAAGAGCAGCAAAAACAGCAGGAAATCGCCCGTAAAAAGCAAGAAGCGCAGTTAAAAGAGCAAAAACGTCAACAAGAAATCGCCCAGAAAAAATTAGAAGCTCAGCAACAAGCCCAGAAAAAACAAGCATTCCAAGCGGCACAAGATAATTTAAGGCAGGCGCGTCAGACGGTGAAACAAACTGATGTTAAAGGTACGTTTGGGGTGCAAGTTGCATTGGCAACCGACCAAAAGAAAGCCAGTGAAATCACCCAAAAATTACAAGCGGCAGGCTATAAAGTCAAAACCACCCAAACGAGTAAAGGGGTACGTATTGTCGTAGGTCCAGAAAAAGGCAAAGTCGCTGCCTTGGCGCTCAAAGACAAGCTTAATAACGATAGCCGTGTGGATGTCAATAGCGGCTGGGTACTGTACTGGTAAACCTATTTGACCTTTTAAAGCCAAATTATCCAAATAAGGCGAAACCACCCAAGCAACGCAAAACTATCTAAATAATGCGACATTTTGTGTCGTATTATTTGTTTATACGCTTGTGAAAATCACCCAATAGAGGAATAATGCTGCCTTGTGGTAGTTATCCTATAGATATGAGTGTGTGGTTAGTGTGACAATCTTTTTAGTGTTAGTGTTAGTGTTAGTGTTAGTGTTAGCGTTTGTGGTGTTTATTCTGTTAGTATTTGCCTTTCGTAGTAATGGCAGTAGCCGTGAAGAGGTTATTAAGCCGGTTCGGGGAGATGAATTAGCGGTATGGCCGTTTGAGCCGATGCCGATCATGACGCCGACCGAAGTGATATTTTTTAATCGCTTGCAGCAGGCGGTGCCTGAGCTGATTATTTTTGGGCAAGTACAGCTATCACGTATTATCATGCCAAATGACGATGACGATACTGACCAAGGCTTTTGGTTTAATCGTATTTGTCGTATGAGTGTTGACTATGTGCTAGTCGATCAAGACAAGCAAACCGTACTATTGGCAATTGAATTAGACGACTGGACGCATAACACTCGCCGCCGTCAGCAGCAAGATGAAAAAAAAGACAAAGCGCTGTTGAGCGCAGGCATTTCGATATTACGAATCGATGGGGAAGCCATGCCGGACGCTGCGCTTTTACGCCGCAAAATATTAGCGGTGCTAGGCTAAGATTAAAATCGCAAAAAACTGTAGAAAGTGTTGCATTCAAAAAAAAACTCGCTATAATACTCAAACTCAACATAGGCGATTAGTTCAATTGGTAGAGCGTCGGTCTCCAAAACCGAATGTTGGGGGTTCGAGTCCCTCATCGCCTGCCACATTTTAGTTAGGTTAGCGTATACGCTGTATTCTAATAATAAAATACGTTTTAATGATAGACAGGGCAGCCTTATGAAACAAATGCTAGAGAACAAACTAGCAGAGCTCAATGGCAAAAGGATGTCTGGTGAAAAAGTGGTTGTCCACGAACCTGCTGCTATTGAGATTGCCAAACGACACTCCCCTAAAGATTTTGCCCTGTGGATTTTTGCTTTTGTCGCATTAATCAGCGCAACTTTAGTTAATCAATATTTACCCGCATATTGGCAACCCGCTAGCAGTTTATGGACGCGCGTGGCTGTTATTGCTGGATTAATCATTGCTGCATTATTGGCACTAGCATTGACCAACCAAGGCAGTGCTTTTAAAACACTGTTGCAAGATTCCCGCGTTGAATTGCGCCGTGTGACTTGGCCGAGCAAACAAGAAACCCTTGAATACACTTGGCAAGTTGCGGTAGTGGCTGGAATATTGGCCTTTATTGTGTGGTTATTAGATACCGTATTTAGCCAGTTGATTCAATACGTCATTGGTCAATAGCAAAAATTTAGCCAAACCCTTTTATTTGACCCACATCTGTGGGTTTTTATCTATCTAGCAATATCAATATTTTACCTGCATTGCTCATCTTTGGTATAGTAGGCGATGTGTTTAGCAATGAATTAGAGGAAGATTATCCATGCGTTGGTATATCGTACAAGCATTTTCAGGCTTTGAAAAACAAGTGCAGCGTTCATTGATTGAACGTATCAATCGCAGCGAATACAAAGAATCGTTTGGTCAAGTACTCGTCCCAACCGAAGAAGTTATCGAAATGCGGGATGGCAAAAAACGCAAATCTGAGCGTAAATTCTTCCCAGGTTACGTATTGATTGAAATGGATATGAACGACAACACATGGCACTTAGTGAAAGACTGTCCACGTGTGATGGGTTTTATTGGCGGTACGCCAGAAAATCCTGCACCCATTACCCCAAAAGAAGCCGATACCATTTTAAATCGTTTAAACACCAACGAAAATAAACCGCGTCCAAAAACCTTATTTGAGCCAGGTGAGGAAGTGTTGGTCATCGATGGTCCGTTTACCGAGTTTAGAGGCTTGGTAGAAAAAGTGGATTACGAAAAATCACGCTTACAGTTAACGGTCAATGTCTTTAACCGTCCAACACCGGTTGAGCTAGAATTTAAGCAAGTAGAAAAAATTAACTAATTTTTGATAGCTTTTCTTTTTTATGGGTTTTTGACCCTAAAATTGTAACTAAGTGCCAAATTTAGCAATTTTTGCTTTACCTGGGTAAAAATTCGCTTATAATATGGCACTTTATTTTTTCTGTTGTCTGCAAGATTGACAATATCACCCGGGGAGCCAGATAGCCATTCGATGAATGGGAGTCTAGCGCTATTACCCATAACAGGAGTCTATCATGGCTAAAAAGATTGATGGTTACATCAAACTACAAGTGCCAGCTGGTAAAGCTAATCCATCACCACCTATTGGTCCAGCATTGGGTCAAAAAGGTGTGAACATCATGGCATTCTGTAAAGAGTTCAACGCAGCTACTTCTAGCATGGAACCAGGTCTACCTGTTCCCGTTGAAATCACTGTTTACAACGACAAATCGTTCACCTTCATCATGAAATCACCACCAGCGGCGTTCTTAATTCGCAAAGCTGCAGGTGCTGCTAAAGGTTCAGGCGTACCGAACAAAACTAAAGTAGGTAAAGTCGACCGTGCACAGTTAGAAGAAATTGCTAACACTAAGAATGCTGATTTAACTGCTGCTGACTTAGAAGCTGCGGTTCGCACATTGGCGGGTACTGCTCGCTCAATGGGTATTGATGTGGAGGGCGTGTAAATGGCTAAATTAACTAAACGTCAAAAAGCAATCGCTGAAAGCTATGATGCGAACAAACAATACACATTGACTGAAGCGGTGGAAATCCTAAATAAATTACCACCTGCAAAATTCAAAGAGTCAATCGATATTGCTATCAATCTAGGCGTTGACCCACGTAAATCTGACCAAGTGGTTCGTGGTGCTACCAACCTACCTGCAGGTACCGGTAAAACCAAACGCGTTGCCGTATTTGCCCAAGGCGCAGCAGCTGATGCCGCAAAAGAAGCGGGTGCCGATATCGTAGGTTTTGAAGACCTAGCAGAAAGCATCAAAGCGGGTAACATGGACTTTGATGTTGTAATTGCGTCGCCTGATGCAATGCGCGTTGTCGGTCAATTAGGTACAATTTTAGGTCCACGTGGCTTAATGCCAAACCCTAAAGTAGGTACAGTTACTCCTAACGTTGCTGAAGCGGTTAAAAACACTAAAGCAGGTCAGGCAACTTACCGTGTTGATAAAGCAGGTATTATCCATACCACGATTGGTCAAGTAGGCTTTAGCGCCGAACAAATCGAGCAAAATGCGTCTGCATTAATCGCTGATTTGAAAAAAGCAAAACCTGCGACCTCAAAAGGTATTTACATCAAGAAAATCACCTTATCAAGCACGATGGGTCCTGGCATCAGCTTAGATGCAGTTCCTTATCGCAATGCCTAATCGTTAACGCTTAATGGTAGATTTTTAACATATTTTAAATTTAGTTCAGCACAAACGGGTTGTGCTGTCTAAGACCGTAGGTTCTATTGGTTTAATCATAATTCTATTGGTTTAATCGTAAATAGTTTAATTGTGAAAGTTTTTCACAGCCTACGCAGACGGGATGGCAGTTTAATTTATCATTGACTGCCACCGTATCGGAGTGATAATAAGTTGTACTTTAACTTATTATATTAACTAGGTTTATTGGTGCCCTAAGTTAATCATAACTAGGTAACTGATAATATGGAGACAACCCATGGCATTAAATCTTCAAGACAAACAAGCGATTGTTGCTGAAGTAAGTGAATCTGCCAAAGGTGCCCTTTCTGCTGTTGTTGCCGATGCTCGTGGCGTGACAGTAGGTAAAATGACCCAGCTACGTAAAGAAGCTCGTGCAGCGGGTGTTGATATGCGTATCGTGCGTAATACTTTATTACGTCGTGCGTTAGAAGACACTAACTACACTGTGTTAAATGACGTATTTGTAGGTCCAACACTTATCGCATTCTCAACTGAACATCCAGGTGCTGCGGCACGTTTGTTCAAAGAATTTGCTAAAACAAACGATAAGTTTGAAATTAAAGGTGCAGCTTTTGAAGGCGAGTTTATCGCTGCTAAAGATATCGATCGTTTAGCAAGCTTACCAACTTACGACGAAGCGATTGCGCGCTTAATGGGTACGATGAAAGAAGCCGCTGCAGGCAAATTTGTTCGTACTTTGGCAGCATTACGCGACAAAATGCAAGGCGAAGGCGAAGCCGCTTAATTTATTTAAGCAAACTTAGCTACACTTAGCATTTTTTAAACCAAATTCACTTATTTAGGAATACACATCATGGCATTAACTAACCAAGAAATTCTTGATGCAATCGCTGAAAAATCAGTAATGGAAATTGTAGATCTTATCTCTGCAATGGAAGAAAAATTTGGCGTATCAGCCGCTGCACTAGCAGCAGCACCTGCAGCAGCCGGTGACGCACCTGCAGCAGAAGAAAAAGACGACTTCAACGTTGTATTAACTGGCGCTGGCGACAAGAAAGTAGCTGTTATTAAAGCAGTTCGCGAAATCACTGGCTTGGGCTTAAAAGAAGCTAAAGACCTAGTTGAAGGCGCACCACAAACAGTTAAAGAAGGCGTAGCGAAAGCTGAAGCTGAAGAATTGAAGAAAAAATTAGAAGAAGCAGGCGCATCAGTAGAATTGAAATAATTCTCGCACTTAAGTTCTCTAACCTTCAAAAAGCTATTATTGCACTTGCAATAATAGCTTTTTTTTATTATAATCATTCTCTTGACCTTTCGTGTCTGATTGAATATAAGATGGCACACGCACCAAGGACAGAATTGTTCCATGCAAGTTAGAAAGTCTGGTAATGCGTAAAAAACTTTAGCTAAATACCCCAAAGGTGTTTGGCTTTTTGTCGTCTCTACAGTTTTTGTTTGTATCGATTTTATATTATATCGCCGATTAGGTTATGCATCCTGTGATGATTAACTTATCCGCTGATTGAGCAAGGTTTTAAAATTTCCGTTAGGAAGTTGGATTGTAAGTTGGTGACTTAAGACTGTAAAAATTGGGTCATCAAATCTTTTAAAAATAGATTCCATCGTTAATAAATGCGCAAAAAATTTAATTTCCCAACAGGAAATTTGGTAATTTGTGACTTTATCAGTGCACAGTAGTATCAGTGCACTGAAGTATTGATAGATGGGTAGGCATTAACGCTTTGAATGTTTAAGGACTTTTAATGGCATACTCGTATACTGAAAAAAAACGCATTCGTAAAAGTTTTGCAAAG
Source organism: Faucicola osloensis (assembly GCA_016888885.1). Classification (GTDB taxonomy): domain Bacteria; phylum Pseudomonadota; class Gammaproteobacteria; order Pseudomonadales; family Moraxellaceae; genus Faucicola. The sequence goes on along the minus strand of CP069437.1, from coordinate 1,100,997 downwards.
TTGCCCACCGTCATGGACGTGCCATACTTATTGGCCATCCAAGTTGACTCGTATGAGCAATTTTTGCAAGAAAATAAAAAGCCAAAAGGTCGGGAAAACATTGGTTTACAAGCCGCTTTTAATTCTATTTTCCCTATTGAAAGTCATACTGGCAATGCCGAGCTACAATTTGTTGAATACTATCTAGGTACACCAGAGTTTGATGTGCGCGAATGTATTTTACGTGGTTCAACCTATGCAGCGCCATTACGTGTCAAAATCCGTTTGGTCATCAAAGACAAAGATGTTAAAGATAAAGATGCTAAAGCGGCAATTAAAGATATCCGTGAACAAAGCGTGTATATGGGTGAAATCCCATTGATGACTGAAAACGGTACTTTTGTGATTAATGGTACTGAGCGTGTCATCGTATCGCAATTACACCGTTCACCAGGGGTATTCTTTGACCATGACAAAGGCAAATCACATTCAAGCGGTAAAGTGCTGTATAACGCGCGTATTATTCCTTACCGTGGTTCATGGTTAGACTTTGAATTTGATGCCAAAGACTTGGTGTTTGCTCGTATTGACCGCCGCCGTAAATTATTGGCAACGGTGATTTTGCATGCCATTGGGATGAATACGCAACAAATTTTAGATGCGTTTTATGAAAAAACCCATGTGTATAAGGGTGATGAGCAATTTGAAATCGATCTTGTCACTGAGCGTTTACGCGGTGAAATGGCGCAGTTTGACATCGTTTCACCGGATGGTGAGGTGATTGTCGAACAGGGCAAACGTATCAACGCGCGCGCGATTCGTAAAATCGAACAAGCCGGTATGACTAGATTACCTGTGCCTGATGAATACTTGTATGAGCGTATTTTGGCACAAGATATCGTTGTGGATGATGAAGTCATTGCACGCGCTAACCAATTGCTCGATCACGAGACTTTGGTCAAAATCAGCAATAGCGGTATTAAAGAATTTGATATTTTATTCACTAACGATATCGATCATGGTTCATATATCGCCGATACACTGCGTGCAGATACCGCGATGAGCCGTGAAGAAGCGTTGATTGAAATCTACAAAGTGATGCGTCCAGGTGAGCCACCAACACTTGATACGGCTGAAAAATTGTTTGAATCGATGTTTTTTAACCCGGATCGCTATGATTTATCAAACGTCGGTCGCATGAAGTTCAACCGTCGTTTGGGGCGTGTCTATGAGCCCACCAATGACCCTGATGTGCAGCGTGAACGCAGTGTGTTGACCAACGAAGATATTATCGACGTATTAAAAATGTTGATTGAAATTCGTGATGGTCGTGGGGTAGTGGACGATATTGACCATTTAGGTAACCGCCGTGTCCGTTCAGTCGGTGAGATGACAGAAAATCAATTTCGCGTGGGTCTAGTCCGTGTCGAGCGTGCTGTTAAAGAGCGTTTAAGCTCAGCTGAAACAGATAACTTGTCGCCACAAGATTTAATCAACTCAAAACCTGTGGCAGCCGCTATTAAAGAGTTCTTTGGTTCATCACAATTGTCACAGTTTATGGACCAAAACAACCCATTGTCAGAAATTACCCATAAGCGTCGTGTTTCTGCATTAGGTCCAGGTGGTTTAACACGTGAGCGTGCAGGCTTTGAAGTGCGTGACGTACACCAAACCCATTATGGTCGTGTGTGTCCGATTGAAACCCCTGAGGGTCCAAACATCGGTCTGATCAACTCACTAGCCGTCTATGCTAAAACCAATGAATTTGGTTTCTTAGAAACCCCGTATCGTAAAGTAGTCGACGGTAAAGTGACGGATGAAATCGAGTACTTATCAGCGATTGAAGAAGTGGGCACTGTGATTGCACAAGCGGATTCGCCGATTGATGAAAGCGGTCAGTTGACAGAAGATTATGTCTCTGTACGTAATTATGGTGAATTTGTGCGTATGGCACCAGAGAAAGTGACCCATATGGACGTATCACCGCGTCAGGTTGTGTCTGTGGCAGCAAGTTTGATTCCATTCTTGGAACATGACGATGCCAACCGTGCCTTGATGGGTTCAAACATGCAGCGCCAAGCGGTACCCACTTTACGGTCGGATAAACCACTGGTTGGTACAGGTATGGAACGTCACGTTGCCCGTGACTCAGGTGTGTGTGTGACTGCCAAACGTGGCGGCGTCATTATGGACGTGGATGCGAGCCGTGTCGTTGTAAAAGTGAATGAAGATGAAATGCAAGCGGGCGAAGCGGGTATTGATATCTACAACTTAATCAAATACACCCGTTCAAACCAAAACACCTGTATTAACCAACGCATTATCGTCAACCAAGGTGATGTCATTGCGCGCGGGGATATCTTGGCTGATGGTCCATCAACCGATTTGGGTGAGTTGGCATTGGGTCAAAACATGCGTGTGGCGTTCATGCCTTGGAACGGCTACAACTTCGAAGACTCGATTTTGTTATCTGAGCGTGTGGTTAAAGAAGATCGTTTTACCACCATTCATATCCAAGAATTGACCTGTGTGGCGCGTGATACCAAATTGGGTACGGAAGAAATCACTGCCGATATTCCAAACGTGGGTGAGGCAGCCCTAGCTAATCTAGATGAAGCAGGTATCGTCTATATTGGTGCCGAAGTACAAGGTGGCGATATCTTGGTGGGTAAAGTGACACCAAAAGGTGAAACGCAGCTCACCCCTGAAGAAAAACTACTTCGTGCAATTTTTGGTGAAAAAGCCGCGGACGTGAAAGATACGTCGTTACGCGTGCCTTCTTCTACCAAAGGTACGGTGATTGACGTCCAAGTCTTTACCCGTGATGGCGTAGAAAAAGACAGCCGTGCGCAAGCTATCGAAAAAGCACAGCTTGATAGCTATCGTAAAGACTTAAAAGAAGAATTGCGTATCTTTGAAAACGCCGCACGCGGTCGCATTATTTCATTGCTTGACGGTCAAACTGTCAGTGGTGGCGCGGGCTTAAAATCAGGTACAGTGTTGAGTGAAGACTCAATGCAAGATATGTCGCTTGAAACATTGCTTGATATTCAGCCAACCCAAGAAGATACCGCAGAGCGTTTATCACAAATTGGTGACTTTTTAACCGATAAACAAAAAGAAATCGATGAAAAATTCACTGAGAAAAAACGCAAATTAACGGCAGGTGATGACTTAACGCATGGCGTGCAAAAAATCGTCAAAGTGTACTTGGCAGTAAAACGTCGTATTCAACCCGGTGACAAAATGGCGGGTCGTCATGGTAACAAAGGGGTGGTATCACGTATCATGCCGATTGAAGACATGCCATACGATGAAAACGGTAATCCAGTGGATGTGGTACTAAACCCACTAGGCGTACCATCGCGGATGAACGTCGGTCAGATTTTAGAAACGCACTTAGGCGGTGCAGCACGTGGTTTGGGTATCAAAATTGACGAGATGATCAAAAAACAAGCGGCAGTTGCTGAGTTGCGTGATTTCTTAGACAAAATTTATAACCAAATTGGCGGCGAGCAAGTGGACTTAGGCAGCCTCAGTGATGAGGAAATCATTGCGATGTCAAAAAATCTACGTGCAGGCGTACCAATGGGTACGGCAGTATTTGATGGCGCTAAAGAACAGCAAATCAAAGGCTTGCTAGAATTAGCAGGTATGCCAACCTCAGGTCAGCAAGTATTGTTTGATGGTCGTACCGGTCAACAGTTTGATCGTCCTGTAACCGTGGGTTATATGTACATGCTCAAACTCAATCACTTGGTTGATGACAAAATGCACGCACGTTCAACAGGTTCTTACTCACTGGTTACCCAGCAGCCATTGGGTGGTAAAGCCCAGTTTGGTGGTCAGCGCTTCGGTGAGATGGAAGTGTGGGCACTTGAAGCTTACGGTGCTGCTTATACATTGCAAGAGATGTTGACGGTGAAATCGGATGACGTGGAAGGTCGTACTCGCATGTATAAAAACATCGTTGATGGCGAACAAAGCATGTCAGCCGGTATGCCAGAATCGTTCAACGTATTGACCAAAGAGATTAAGTCATTGGGTATTAACATTGAGTTAAAAGATCATAGCAAAAGTAAAAACTAAGCCATGATGGTGAGTATGGCGGCTTTAAACGTCACCATACTCAAACTCAATAGTTTACCTTGTTAATGACAAACGAATAAAAATTAACCTTAAATTGAAAGTCAATCTGTATCGGCTTTCAATTTAATCGATGGAGAAGCAGTTTGAAAGACTTATTAGACATCATGAAAAGCCCTGCCGACTCTGGTAACCAAGAGTTCGACAGCATTCAAATTTCTCTTGCCTCACCTGACACCATCAAATCTTGGTCGCATGGGGAAGTTAAAAAGCCTGAAACCATCAACTATCGTACTTTCAAACCAGAACGTGATGGTCTTTTTTGTGCCAAAATTTTTGGACCTGTTAAAGACTACGAATGCTTGTGTGGTAAATATAAACGCCGTAAATTCCAAGGCGTGATCTGTGAAAAATGTGGCGTTGAAGTGACCGCCGCCAAAGTACGCCGCGAGCGTATGGGTCACATTGAGCTGGCAAGCCCAGTCGCGCATATTTGGTTCTTAAAATCATTACCAAGCCGTATTGGTCTACTACTTGATATGACTTTGCGTGATATCGAGCGCGTACTGTATTTTGAAAGCTATGTAGTGACTGACCCAGGTTTAACTACCCTTGAAAAATATCAGTTGCTCGATGATGAAGATTACTTCAAAGCACTTGAAGAGTTTGGTGATGAATTCACCGCAAAAATGGGGGCTGAAGCGGTTCAAGACTTGCTGCGTGATATTGACGTAGATTTGGAAATCGACCAGTTACGTGAAGAAATTCCTAATACAGGTTCAGAAACCAAACTTAAAAAAATGTCAAAACGTCTAAAATTGCTTGAGTCATTCCGTGATTCAAACAATAAGCCTGAGTGGATGGTAATGACCGTATTACCTGTATTGCCACCTGATTTGCGTCCATTGGTACCGCTTGAAGGGGGTCGTTTTGCCACTTCAGACTTAAATGACTTATACCGCCGCGTCATTAACCGTAACAACCGTTTAAAACGCTTGTTAGAGCTCAATGCGCCTGACATCATCGTGCGTAACGAAAAACGTATGCTACAAGAGTCAGTGGATGCGCTGCTTGACAATGGTCGCCGCGGTCGTGCGATTACCGGTAGCAACAAACGTCCGTTGAAATCTTTAGCTGACATGATTAAAGGTAAACAAGGTCGTTTCCGTCAAAACTTATTGGGTAAACGTGTCGACTATTCAGGTCGTTCGGTCATTACCGTGGGTCCATACCTGCGTCTACACCAATGTGGCTTGCCTAAAAAAATGGCACTTGAACTGTTCAAACCATTTACTTATGCCAAGCTTTTGCAAAATGGCATCGCGACCACTATCAAAGCTGCTAAGAAAATGGTTGAGCGTGAGGAACCGGCAGTGTGGGATATGCTTGCCAGCGTGATTCGTGAACACCCAGTGCTACTAAACCGTGCACCGACCCTCCATCGTTTGGGTTTACAAGCATTTGAACCTGTACTGATTGAAGGTAAAGCGATTCAGCTACATCCCCTGGTTTGTAGCGCGTTCAACGCCGACTTTGATGGTGACCAAATGGCGGTACACGTACCGTTAACTTTGGAGGCCCAGCTTGAAGCCCGTGCCTTGATGATGTCAACCAACAACATCTTGTCACCTGCCAATGGTGAGCCAATTATCACGCCATCACAAGACGTGGTATTGGGACTATATTACATCAGCCGTTCGCATATTAATGCCAAAGGCGAAAACATGACTTTCTCAAACGTGAAAGAAGTGTATCGTGCGCTAGGTACCGGTGATTTAAGCGTCAATGCCAAAATTAAAGTACGTATTGAAGAAACCACGTATGACGAAGAAGGCAATGCCAATACCGTTACCAAAATGGTTGATACCGTTGCAGGTCGCTGTTTGATTTGGAATATCACCCCAAAAGGCATGAGCTTTGACGAAGTCAACAAAGAGATGACCAAGAAAAACATCGCTCGCCTTATCAATTCTTGCTACCGCAAAATGGGCGTGAAAGACAGCGTTATGTTTGCTGACCAATTGATGTATTTGGGTTTTGCCCAAGCGACGTTGTCAGGTGTATCTATTGGTATGGAAGATATGCTGATTCCACCTACCAAAAACAAAATCATCGAAGCGGCTGATGCAGAAGTTCGTGAAATTGAAAGCCAGTTTGAACAAGGCTTTGTGACCGCGGGTGAACGCTATAACAAAGTCATTGATATTTGGTCACGTACCAATGACCAAATCGCCAAAGCGATGATGGATAACTTGTCACAAGATACCGTTGTCAATAGCCAAGGTGAAACGGAAAAAGAAAAATCGTTTAACTCGATTTATATCATGTCGGATTCAGGGGCGCGTGGTAGTGCCGCACAGATCCGTCAGTTGGCAGGTATGCGTGGTCTGATGGCAAAACCAGATGGCTCGATTATTGAAACCCCAATTAAAGCCAACTTCCGTGAAGGCTTAAGCGTTTTACAGTACTTTATCTCGACGCACGGTGCCCGTAAAGGTCTAGCAGATACGGCACTCAAAACCGCAAACTCAGGTTACTTAACCCGTCGCTTGGTTGACGTTGCGCAAGATTTGGTTATCACCCAGCCTGATTGTGGTACCGATAAAGGTATCTTGATGAAGCCACACATCGAGGGTGGTGAAATCATTGAGCAATTGGCTGACCGTGTGCTGGGCCGAGTCACTGCTAAAGATGTGGTGTCAAATAAAACAGGCGAACTAGCCATTCCATTAGGTACCTTACTCGATGAGCATTGGGTAAAAGTGCTTGATGAACATGGTATTGACGAAGTTTGGGTGCGTTCAGTGATTACTTGTGAAGTGCCACATGGTGTCTGTTCACAATGTTATGGTCGCGACTTAGCACGTGGTCACCGCGTCAATATTGGTGAGTCTGTGGGTGTCATGGCAGCGCAATCAATCGGTGAGCCGGGTACTCAGCTAACCATGCGTACCTTCCACGTGGGTGGTGCCGCGAGTGCCGCAGCCGTGGAAAACAGCATTCAGGTTAATAAAGGCGGTACTGTTCGCTTCCAAAACTTGAAATCTGTAAGCCATGCCGATGGTCATTTGGTGGTAGTTTCTCGCTCTGCAGAAATTAGTATTACTGATGAATTAGGCCGTGAGCGTGAGCGCTATAAAGCACCGTATGGTTCGTCAATTCTAGTGGCTGATGGTACCGAAGTTACCCCAGGTCAAACCATTGCTAAATGGGATCCACATACCCATCCAATCATTACCGAGGTATCAGGTACCGCACGCTTTAGCGAAATCACCGATGGCTTAACCGCCACCATGAAAATCGATGAAGCAACAGGTATGAGCTCATACGAAATCTTGGCAACCAAAGACCGCCCAAGCTCGGGTAAAGATTTACGTCCTGCGATTATCCTTGATACCAAAGAGGGTAAAGAAGTGGTGTACTTCTTACCACAGCAAACCATCATTCGTGTGCGTGAAGGCGATGAGGTAACAACAGGTTCGATTTTAGGTCGTGTACCACAAGAATCATCAGGTACCAAAGATATTACCGGTGGTCTACCACGTGTTGCTGACTTATTTGAAGCGCGTCGTCCAAAAGACCATGCGATTATGGCGGAAATGAGTGGGACAGTAAGCTTTGGTAAAGACACCAAAGGTAAAAACCGCTTTATCATCACCAATGATGACGGCGAAGTGCATGAAGAGTTGATTCCAAAATGGCGTCAAATCAACGTATTTGAGGGTGAACGTGTTGAGCGTGGTGAGGTGATTGCCGATGGTCCACAAAACCCACACGATATCTTACGCTTAAAAGGTGAAACTGAGCTTGCCAACTACATCGTCAATGAAGTACAAGACGTTTACCGCTTACAAGGGGTAAAAATCAACGACAAGCATATTGAAGTGATTATTCGTCAGATGCTGCGTAAAGTTGAAATTACCGATGGCGGCGACTCAAGTTACTTTAAAGGTGACCAAGCTGAATACGCTGATATCGTAGCCACGAACAAAAAACTCGAAGAAGAAAACAAATTCCCAGTCAAGTTTGAACGTTTATTGCTCGGTATCACCAAAGCGTCATTGGCAACTGAAAGCTTTATTTCCGCGGCGTCATTCCAAGAGACAACCCGTGTATTGACGGCGGCAGCGGTTACTGGCAAGATTGACGAATTACGTGGTCTAAAAGAAAACGTGGTAGTAGGTCGTTTGGTACCAGCAGGTACTGGTTTAGCTTACCATGCACAGCGTCTAAATGGTGGTAAAACAATAACCGCGACAGAAGCTGGTGAAAACCAGTTAGAAGCGTTAGACACCTTGTTTGCTGAAACCATGGAACCTGCATCAATGTCATTTGAAGACCAATTTGCTGAAGAGTTTAATAGCCAAGATGCAAAATAATCATTAATCAGTCATAAAAAGGTCAGTGCTTGCAACTGACCTTTTTTTTCATCAAAATATCCGTATCAAATGTCTAAGGAAAAAATATGGCAGGTCGTGTTGCACGTTATCAAGCAGATAGAACCAATCAAAAAATGTATTTTTGCCGAATTTATTGTCAGCAAGCTGAGCAGACCCAGAAGGGTCAGTTACAAGAGGCGCATATTGAAAGCGCGCTCATGCATTTGTACGGCGGGTATTTGGCATTTTTACAAGAAATAGCGCGCTATTATAATTTAACTATGCCAAACCCGAGTCTGCAATCAATTAGTGATGCGTTGGAAACTAAAACCCAAGTATCGCCTGAAGTCATGCGGTTAAAGCAACTATTAGCTAATGATTATTTGGGAGATATCGAAAAAGCATGGCAGCAAATTATCTATAAACCTGTGCCCCAAAACCTCGGCAATGAGAGTGATGAAAGCAATAAAAATGCCAAATTACCGGTGATTGATGTTATGGCAAGTCCCTCAAGTACCCATATTTCAGTCGATATGATTCGCCAATGGCGTGGTGATTTGGTGGATACCATTGATAGTTTGCGAGAAGGGATGATTGAGTTTTAATCGTTTAATCACTTTTGGTATTTATCACCTTGTTACTTATCCCATTAATACTTATCAAAGACCATAAAAAAGCTCGATAATTAATCGAGCTTTTCTATTAAGGTTTATTAACTAAGGTTTATTAACGGCTCATTCATTCAGTGGTTTATTGTTATTTAACTGAGCATAATTGATATTGTTACCCGTCGTTGGCATCGGCACGGATGCTTGTTCCTCAGGGCGTTTTTGGGTAACCGCTTGCGGGGGTTTACTGTCGTCACTGGCGATTTCATTGCCCTTGCTATCGACGCGTCTAGTCCCATTGTCAGTAAGCTCAATGGTTTCCTGCTCTTGTTTTTTGGATTTGGCGCGATTATTCACTGACACCCATTCCACAGGCTGACCTTTGAGCATTTTAGAGGTGAAATCCAACCAAATGGGTAGCGCCGCCACGCCACCAAATTCTTTTTTACCCATACCGATAGGTTGGTCAAAACCGACCCAAACTGTCGTCACCATTTTAGGGTGGATACCAGCAAACCACGCATCTTTGGCATCATTGGTAGTACCTGTCTTGCCACCTACATCTGAGCGACCTAACGCCCGCGCCTTTATCGCGGTACCGCGCTGGATGACATCACGTAAGATATTCGCCATTTGGAATGCCACGTTAGAAGAAATAATACGCGGCGCTTGCTGCGCTGGAATATACTGAATAGGCATAGGTTTTAGCTTATCAGTTTCGGGACCTGCATCATATAACTGCGCTTCAAGGGACGCTTGGCGTGCTAGCATTTGCTGAGTGCTGGCTTCTAATGCCGCTTCTTCTTTGCTGAGCTTTTTCTTATCTTGTTTGTCTAAACTGTCTGGTTCTTTGGTTTTAGCCAGTGGGTTTGCGTTGAATAAATCCGATTTTTCAGTCGCTTTATCGCCCGCTTCAGCGTCGCCACTCTGACCACTTAACAAGGCAGCTCGTTGTTTTTGGAAGGCAGTTAAGTTGTCTTCATTGGTTTGCTGTAAATCATTGTTAAAGCATACCGCACAGGCTTGTTTTGGGTTAGCTTGGTATTGCAGCTTACCGTTGTAGTCAAAAATCTGCTGAATAAAATAAGGCTGAATACGGTGACCGCCGTTGGCAAAGGTCGCATAGCCCGTCGCCATCTGTAACGGGGTTGCTTCACCAGAACCGAGTGCCAATGATAACGTGTTTGGCATGCGTTCTTTCTCCAACCCAAACTCATTAAGTAGCTCACGCGTATCGGAGATACCCGCTGAACGTAGTACCCGAATCGATACTAGGTTACGTGATAGGTATAAACCTTTACGCAGTGGAATCATCCCCAAATTGCGACCGTCTGAGTTTTTGGGTTTCCATGAGCCGATGGTCAATGGATCATCAGATATCAGGGTATCTGGGCTAAAGCCTTTTTCTAGGGCAGCGGTGTAGATTAATGGCTTGATGGTTGAGCCTGGTTGGCGATAGCCTTGAATGGCGCGGTTAAATTTACTTTTATTAAAATCAAAGCCACCAACGACCGCAAGTAACGCGCCAGTTTCTGGATTGACCGATACTAGGCTGCCTTCAACGGCTGGAATTTGCACCAAGCTCCAGCTGCTGTTGTCAGCATTTGATGTGACATACACAATATCATGCAGATTGACGATGTTGTTGGAGATAAATGCTGAGTTGGGATTGCGATAGTGCAGGGTCGCCCAGCGCATGTTTGACCAAGGCACTTTAATCTGAGTACCGTCTTTCATGACCGCATCAAAGCCATTGCCAGGATAGACTTTGGTGACTTCAACCGGATAAAAAGAATGGATAACTGGGAAGTTGGCAAGCTTGCCAGGTTTTTCTTTATCTTTTGTATTAGCAGGAGCGCCACGCCAACCGTGGCGGCGATCATACGCAAATAAACCGCGTTTAATGGCGTTTTCTGCAATTTCTTGTGCTTCACTATTAATGGTAAGCTTTACGCGCCAGCCCGAATTGATGACAGCTTCGCCATATTTTTCTACCAATGAGGCACGGGTCATTTCCGCCAAATATGGTAAGTTTTTATCAAGTTTTGCTTGGTATAGGCGCAGTCCAATGGGTGCGGCAACCGCTTCGTCGTGTTGCGCTTGGCTAATTGCGCCATTTTTAAGCATCTGACCCAAAATCCAGTTACGCCGCTCTAACGCGCGCTCAGGGTTGGCAACAGGATTGTATTTGGATGGCGCTTTTGGCAGACCTGCAATCATTGCCATTTCAGCAATGGTTAGGTTATTTAATGATTTACTATAATATTGCTTAGCGGCGGCTTTAATCCCATACGCACCTTGACCCAAATAGATTTTATTCACATATAAGGTCATGATGTCTTGTTTGGACAGCTTTTCTTCAATTTTACGGGCTAAAAATAACTCCGTTAATTTACGATTAAGGGTACGTTCGGAGGATAAAAAATAATTTTTGGCAACCTGCTGGGTAATCGTTGACCCCCCTGTCTGGCTATCCTCGCTCACCGCTTCGGTCAGTGCCCGCCCAATGCCCTTAATACTGATACCACTGTGCTGAAAAAATGACGAATCTTCGGCCGCTAAAAAAGCATTCACCATATTTTTGGGAATTTGCTCATAAGTCACTGGCAGAGACATATCATTACCGTATTGCCCAATTAATTGGTTGTCCTCGGTATAGATTTGTAGTGGCATTGACAGCTTGGCTTTTTTAAGGTCATCTAAGCTTGGCAGGCTAGGTGATATATACATCGCCATACCATAAAAACCGATGGGAAAAGCTAATACCAAAATAAAAAGAAACGCTAAAATTGCAACCAAGAGATTGAGTAAAAATTTCATCCAAGTAAAGGTAGCAGCAGTCGACTGGGTCATAAAGTCATTAGCTCAAAGCAAAATAAAGCCCCATTATACCTAAAAAAATTTGAGTTCTGTGAAAAATCTATTTTGCTTTTATATTGTTTTTAAACCAGCTAATAAATTAGTCCTAACTAAAGGTTGAATCTCTAAAGTTTCTAAAGTATTGTAGCGTAGTAAAAATCACGTTACCGAACTTAGTATACAAGGAACAAACTTGTGAGGTTATTTACAAAAAACAACAAGCAAGTCGTTGGGGTAGATATCACCACCACTGCGATAAAAATGGTTGAAATAACACGGCAGCAAGGTCTATTTCATTTAAGAAATTATGGCATTGAACCGTTACCCCGCGGTGCAGTTGTGGATAAAAATATTGTAGATATTGACGCGGTCAGTGACGCCCTCGCAAGATTATCCCGTGGTAGCGGTTTTTCTAGTAAACATATTGCGACAGCCGTATCTGGGTCTTCGGTTATCAGTAAAGTTATCGAAATGGAAGCGGATCTCACAGAGCTTGAAAGAGAATCTCGTATCCGTCTGGATGCTGACCAATATATTCCCTATCCTTTATCAGAAGTGAATTTAGATTTTGAAGTGATAGGTCCTTCAGCCACGCCTGATATGTGTAAGGTATTGTTGGTTGCCTCTCGCACTGAAAACGTCGACCAGCGTGTCGATGCGGGCGCTTTAGCGGGACTGGATACTAAAATTGTGGATGTAGAGGCTTACGCAGTTGAACGCGCTTTTCAATTGATGGTCGATAGCTTGCCAGGTCAACCTCAGCATGTAGCACTCATTGATATCGGGCATAGCCAAACCACGCTTTATATTGCAAAAGACGGGGAGTTTGTATACAGCCGGGAACAGCTTTTTGGTGGCGCCCAGTTAACTGAAAGTATTCAAAGCCGTTATGGTTTGACGTTCGAGGAGGCGATGATTAATAAGCGCACCTTGTCATTGCCAGATGATTACTATACGGATGTATTAATGCCATTTTTAGATGCCATTGTGCAGCAAATCACCCGCTCGCTGCAGTTTTATTTTTCATCAAGCCAAAATAGCCAAGTAGACTATATTTTGTTGGGTGGGGGCAGTGCCAGCATTGCGGGTCTAGCAAGCATGGTTGAACAAAAACTTGGTACCCGCACAGGTATTGCCAATGCATTTTCAAATATGACGATTAATAACCATATCAACACTGAATTACTGATTATGGACGCGCCAAGCTTAATAGCAGCTTGTGGCTTGGCGTTACGGAGTTTTGATTAATGGCAAAGATTAATTTACTTCCTTGGCGTCAAGAACTTCGTGAACGTAGAAACCGTGAGTTTATGACTTTAGTGGTTGCAGTATTGTTTTTATCGCTACTCGGTGCCTTTGCAGCATGGAGTTACTATAAAAATACCCTAGAAAACCAGCAGCTTGCTAATGAACGCATCAAACAAGAAAACGCTAATTTAGACAAGGCATTAAAAGAAATCGAAACCCTTGAGCAGCAGCGTGATGATATCATTGCGCGTATGAAAGTGATTCAAGACTTGCAAGGTCGTCGCCCTGTCCCTGTTCGTATTTGGGACGATATTGCCAGAATTATCCCCGCACAAATGTATTTGACCAGTATGAAGCGAGAAGCTGATACCATCACCTTTACCGGTCAAGCCGACAATCCAAATGTGATTTCAACATTTATGCGCAGTCTTGATGGGACACAGTGGTTAGAAAAATCGGCTGTGGTCAGTATACAGCAGCCCAATGCAGTGGCTTATCAAGCCGCCACACCCGCACCTGCTGCCGGTAACATCAGCGCTAGCAGTACCAGCGCAACCTTACCAGAAGCCAATTACGTGACTTTTGTGGTAACAACCATGGTTAAGCAAACCGACGTTGCCAGTGCCACCGCTGCGAGCGGCGTTGCGGCAAGTGCGAGTAAGGAGAAATAACGGTGAAATTAACCAATCCGCTAAAAAGACCAAGACTTGTCAAAAAAACCGTTCAAATTACCGCAAAAAAATCGTTTGATGTTAAAGCCTTTACCGAAAGCTTTAAATCACTAGACCAAAACAATTATGGTAGCTGGCCTGTGCCTGTTAAGGTGACCGTCTTGCTATTTATGGTCGCTGTTATCGCCTTTTTAACTTGGTTTTTACCGATTAGTAGCAAACGTGAGGAGATTGCCGCTGCCGAAGCCGAGCAGCAAACCTTGCTTGAACAATATCGCCAAAAAGAATCCAAAGCACGTCATCTAAAAGAATATCAAGCGCAAGTATCAAAAATGCAGTCTGATTTTAAAGAACTGCTCAATCAATTACCCAAAGACACCCGTATTTCTGACCTAGTGGATGGGATTAATATGGTTGGTGTGGGCAGTAATGTCAAATTTCAGGATATCAAAGTTGAGCCAGAAGTGTCCCAAGAGTTCTTTATTGAGCAGCCAATTCGTATTGCCGCTTTAGGAGATTATCACCAATTTGGGTCATTCATTAGTGGGCTTGCTAAACTACCTCGCATTATTACCTTACATGACTTTGAAGTCACCAACCCTAGTCCTAGCCTAGACAAGCTACCAGAAACCAATCTTGTTTTGAACGTTAAAACTTATCGTTCAAAAGAGTTAACTGAAGAAGAATTGAAAAAGGCACAAAAAGATAATCAAAAAAATCCAGCTGGGTCTGACAATAAGGAAGCAAATAATGGCGATAAATAAAAAACAGCTCACTATTTGCTTAGCGCTATTAGCCCTCTTATCTGGCTGTACCGACCGTGTCGGTTTGGCAGAGCAACAAATGCAGGACATCCGTCAACAGCCGGCGCAACCGGTAAAGCCACCACCGACACCTGAAGTGGTACAAGAGTTTAATTACAGCGCTTCACAGCTGCGTAGTCCATTTATGCCGCCAAGTTTAATGCTGCAAGCCAATCAAATACAGCAAATGCAAGGGGTCAGACCCGATGTGACCCGACTCAAAGAACCGCTTGAACAATTTGAGTTGAATGAGCTTACCTATAAAGGTACGATGGTGTCATCATCTGGCGAGGTATATGGTCTTGTTCAACGCCCAGATGGGGGGATTGCCAGTGTCAAAGTGGGTAATTATATGGGTAAAAATGATGGGCGTATTGTAGAGATTACGCCAACCCAAATTAACTTAATTGAAATCATACCAGACAGTCGTGTCGGTTATGTCGAAAAACCAAACTCAATTGTTGCCGCAGTTAGTCAATAAAACAAAGGGATAACTCAATGAATTTTAATGCCTATCCATTTCGAACTTCAACGTCTAAGCTAGCGGTAGCGATGAGTGCGATGTTAGTATCTAGCAGCGTGTTTGCAGCTAATACCATTAGAAATATCTCGGTTACCACGCCGAGCGCTATGTTAACAGAGCTCAATATCGACTTTGCTAATAGTGCTGTGACCCCGACGGCTTATGAACTTACTTCACCCACACGACTGGTGTTGGATTTCCCCAATGTAAATAATCAAATTGCATCACGGATGCAAACTTATAACCAAGGCTATGTCAACAATGTCACCACGCTGACCAATGACAGTATGACACGTATGATTATTGAGTTGTCAAATCAAGCGACCTATAGTACGCGTGTGGTCAATAATCGCCTCGTGGTCTCCATGCAGCCGAAGGGAAGCACCGCTGCAATAACCACCGTAGCTACCAATCCAGCAATCGTTACACCTGTGGTGACTAGCCCTGTGGTTGAGAATCAGCCTGCTGTCGTCGTGACTGAACCTGTGCCTGCCCCTGTGATTGTCACGCCGCCGCCTGTGGTCGTGCAAACGCCGCCACCTGTTGCCGTCGTGACCCAAACACCAAAAGTCGCCCCACCCACCAATACCATGGTAGTCAAAGTCAATCCTTTATTAAATCCTGCTGCCGCGGTTGTTCAACAATATAACTATGATGGTCTAGCGGCAATTAATTTTAATGGTACCTCGAACGGCGGCGGTAATATTAGCATTAATTTGGTAAATGACAGCATCCCTGTGGATGTGCAGCGCATGGGTGACGAGTTAGTCATTCGTCTGACAGGCGCTACCATTCCAAGTCGCCTGCAAAAACAAATGACCGTAGGTAATGGCTTGGTGCGTGATATTATCGCAACCAACCAAGGACGCAATGGCGTGATTCGTATTACCATGACAGGCGATTATGACTATAAAGCCTTTCAAACAGGTAATCAGCTAAATATCAATATCGATCCCCCCAAACGTCTGCGCGAGCCGACCATTGAAGAACGTACCTACAGCGGGGCGCCTTTATCACTAGAGTTTCAAGATGTCAGCGTGCGGACGATTTTAGAAGTGTTGGCACAACATACCAATACCAATATCGTTGCCAGTGACAGCGTCAGTGGTAATATTACCTTGCGTCTGATTAACGTGCCTTGGGATCAAGCGTTAGATATTATCCTAAAAAGTAAAAATTTGGATAAACGGGTTAATGGTAATGTAATTTGGGTGGCACCCGCGGCAGAACTTGCCAAACAAGAAGCCGATGAGTTAAAAGCGCAACAAGAGAAAAAAGTATTAGACCCACTGCGTACCGAATATATTCGACTCAACTATGCCAAAGCAGAAAATGTACGAACACTCATTGAAGCAGGCAGAGCAACATCCGATCGTTCGAGCGGCAATACCTCACTGTTAACAGACAGAGGTACAGTCACAATCGATACCCGAACCAATACTTTGATTGTTAAAGACACCGCTGAAACCATCAGCAACATCCGTGATTTGATTAGTAAAATCGATATCGCTGTCAAACAAGTGATGATTGAAGCTCGTATTGTGAGTGCTAGTGATGCTTTCACCAAGGAGCTTGGAGTTAAATGGGGTATTTTATCGCAAGGCGCGGCAAGTAATCGTAACCTGCTGGTGGGCGGTAATTTAAGTACCATTGATAAACTTAAGACTTATACCACGGCTACAAATGCCGATGGTACTACCTATCCAGTCTATAGAGGTCTCACTGCGGCTAATAACCTTAGCGTCAATCTAGGTGCAGCTAACCCTGCAGGACAAATTGCCTTTGGCTTGTTGAGCATTTCAGATTTACTATTAGATTTAGAATTGTCAGCCATGCAAGCGGATAACAAAGGCGAAGTCATCTCCAGTCCAAAAGTGCTAACTTCTGATAAGCAAACCGCCAAAATCATGTCAGGCACACAAATCCCTTATCAAGAAGCCTCTGCCAGTGGCGCGACATCTACATCCTTTAAAGATGCCGCACTTAGCTTAGAAGTTACTCCAAATATAACACCTGAAGGAAAGATAGGATTAGAGCTATTAATTGAGAATGGTACACCTAATTATTCTACTAATCCAGTTTCTATAGATAAGGATTCGATTAATACGAGTGTAGTTGTTGATGATGGTCAGACTGTAGTTTTGGGTGGAATATTTAAAAATATTTTAGGAAATAATGTTACAAAAGTGCCTTTCTTAGGGGATTTACCTTATGTTGATCGCTTCTTTAAGCGCACCTCAAAAACCAATAACAAGCAAGAATTATTGATTTTTGTGACCCCAAAATTGGTGAATGACACAGGTCGTATCAATTAATTGACCACCCAACAGACGTTTTGCATAACAAAATAGTGTTATAGCGCATTGCCACAAATCACAGTATAATGTTTTTCAATATATTATAGAGTGATTTGTGGTTTTTTTATGGAGTGTAATCAACCTAAGCCGTTAATTATTTTGATTGGCCCGATGGGTGCGGGTAAGACCACAATTGGTAAACTGTTGGCGCAGCAACTTGGGTTTACGTTTTATGACAGTGATCAGGAAATAGAACGCGTCTCGGGCGCAAGTATTAGCTGGATTTTTGAAAAAGAGGGTGAAGTAGGGTTTCGTCAACGCGAAACACGTGTGCTTGATAAACTAACCCAGCTCGATCATGTCGTACTAGCTACAGGCGGCGGGGCAGTAACTATCGCTGAAAATCACCATTTTTTAAAACGTGGTATAATCATCTATCTGCGGGCAGAAGTTGACATTCAATATGAACGCACTTGTCGTGACCGCAACCGTCCGTTATTACAAATAGACAATCCTAAGCAAAAGCTAACCGAACTGTTTTGTAAACGTGACCCAATTTATCAGCAGCTTGCCGACATCACCATTGTTACGGGTCACAGTTCCCCAAAAAAAATGGTGCATGACATTTTGCTGCAATTGCAAGACGCCAATATAACCGTCTAAATGTAGCACTCTCGATATGACAAGCTAATTGATGACAACCTGCTAGATGACAAAAAGATAACATTGATATGAGTACTGCCATGCGCCGTGAGTTAATTGTCCATACCCGTTCACACGACTATCCCATTTTTATTGGGGAAAACCTCATCGAAACCTTTGATTTTGCTGACTATATTGGCGGCAAACAAGTATTGGTTGTCACCAATGAGACAGTTGCACCCTTATATCTTGATAAACTCGTTGCACGTCTGCCTGTCGATAAACTCATTAAGACTTGTATTTTACCTGATGGTGAGCAATATAAAACCCAGCAAAGCATTGACCGTATTTATGATCAGTTGATGGAAAATCACTTTAACCGTGACTGTACGCTGATAGCGCTTGGTGGTGGTGTCATTGGTGATATGGTGGGTTTTGCAGCAGCAAGTTTTATGCGCGGTGTGGATTTTATCCAAATTCCCACAACGTTGTTATCGCAAGTGGATTCCAGCGTCGGCGGCAAGACAGGCATCAATCATCGCTTGGGCAAAAATATGATTGGCGCGTTTTGGCAGCCGCGTCTTGTTTTGGCAGATATGAGCACCTTAAAAACCTTGCCACCGCGTGAACTATCAGCAGGGTTAGCAGAAGTGATTAAATACGCGTTAATCGGCGATGTGGGGTTTTTGGCTTGGCTTGAAACCCATATGACATCGTTACGCGCGCTCGATTTGAATTTGTTAGCCCAAGCGGTACTGATTTCTTGCCAGCATAAAGCGGATATTGTGGCGCAAGATGAGTTTGAAGCCAATAAGCGTGCGCTACTTAATTTTGGTCATACCTTTGGTCATGTGATTGAAACGCATGAAGGTTATGGCAATTGGCTGCATGGTGAAGCAGTCGCGGTAGGCATGATTCAAGCGATGCAGTTGTCACAAAAACAAGGTTGGCTTAGCGCGGATGATGTTGACAGAGCCAGTTCTTTAATCGCTCGTGCTGATTTACCCACCCATCCGCCAGTCATTGAGGTGGACACAGCGCTGGATTTGATGGGGCATGATAAAAAAGTCAAATCCGGCAAAATTCGTCTAGTATTACTAGAAAAATTGGGACAAGCGGTATTGACTTCAGCGTACGATCCAGCGTTACTGACAGACGTGCTGGCTTTGACTGATAAAGCTAATTGATATAAATTTTATAGATGGGTTAAAGCGTCATATCGGGCGTTAATCTTACCTCGGACAGAAGGTTGTTTTATGGTGCATTCTTTATCTACGCTGTATCGTTCATGGGCATTTAAAGTGACCACTTGGCTGATTTTAGCGGCGATTGCAGGCGGCTTGACGGTCATGGTGTGGATTGCCTCTGCGGTAAAGCCTGCCAAAAGTGCGGTGAAAGCGGCGAGTAATGCTAATCTAAATCAAGATCCCACCGCGCTACTATTGGTCAAACCACCTGAAGAGCTTAATACCAAAGTTAGACCCCTCAAATTTGATGCAGTGATTCGTGATATGCGCAACTATCCCAAAGAATTCAAGGACAGTCGCTTTATCAAGGCCAATAACGGCAAATGGACAGTTCAAGTTATGAACGTGGTGGAGCACGAAGTGGTCACCGATTACCTAAATAGCCGTGACGATCGTGATAAATTTAATTATTTTCGTATCGTCGATGCCCATAACCAAAAACGCTTTGTGGTCACCTATGGCGTATTTGGCTCAGTACAAGAAGCGGTTGGCGCGGCTAAAGTAGTGAATTTTAATTTACCAAAAGGGGTCAAAGCATTTCCTGAAGAATTTAAAATGTATGCCCCACAAATGGATGAGTATGAAGTCGCGCCGCCCCTTCGTGATGTCGGTAAGACAGCCGCGCGAGAAGTCAAGCTAACCTCCACACCAAAATTATTGCCTGCGCCAAAAGCCAAAGTTGAACGGCAACCACAAGCTGCGACTTCCACAGCAGCAGAACCAAAACGCGTAGCACCAAAAACTAGCATTGAAAAGTCAGCCAATCCGCAAGAGACCCTTTCTATCCAAGAAGGTAAAGTGATTGCTGAAAGCAACAGTAACGACTCAAATGTTACCCGTTCAGAACCAAAAGTTATCAATAGCAAGAACGATAATGCTGACGTCAAACCCAAACAAACTCACAGCAAGCCGTCTGAAGAAAAGCCAAAATCCAAAGATGCCTCAAAGGATAGCATGGGCGAGTTAATCAAGCAGAAGTCCCAAGCCAACTAGTGACTTTAGACGAATTGGTTAGTTTTGGGATTCAAATAACAGTGGATTTTTTCACCCTTTTTCGTTAATATAACGAAGGGTAACATTTTTATTTCTTATGGTACATATAGATAACGAACATGACGGTTATCTATTCCAATCTTTTATGATTCAATAGCAAACATTGCACATATTTATAGTATGCCCATTTCTTTGCTACCAGCTTGTTAAGGGAACACGCTTATGTCTTTAAATCAGTATTCAGATCAGCATAATCTTTACCAACCCGATGTGTTCAAAGACAACTGTGGGTTTGGTTTGATTGCGCATACCCATGGTGAAGCTAGTCATGACTTAGTGCAAACAGCGATTCATAGTTTAAGCTGTATGACCCACCGCGGTGGCGTAGCAGCCGATGGTAAGACAGGCGATGGTTGTGGTCTATTGATTGCGACGCCCAAAGTATTTTTTAAAAAAATCGCTTCAGACAATGGCTTTACCCTAAACGAAATTTTTGCCGTTGGCACGGTATTTGTTAACCTTGATAAAGCATTAGCACAGCATAGCCAAGATACACTAAGTCAAGCGATTGAAGCACAAGGTTTGCTAGTCGCTGGCTGGCGTGATGTGCCGGTTGATTTAAGTATCGTGGGTGACATTGCCCGTGAATCACTTCCAGGCTTTAAACAAATTTTAGTTAATTGCCCAATCAATATGGACGAGGCGACCTTTAACCGTAAATTATTCGTTGCACGCCGCAAAGCAGAAATCGCACTGAAAGATGACCCGTTATTTTATGTGACGTCATTGACCTCACAAGTGGTTATCTATAAAGGCTTGGTCATGCCTGCCGATTTGCCCGCATTCTTCTTGGATTTGCAAGACGAACGTTTGGCGTCACACATTGTGGTATTCCACCAACGTTTCTCAACCAATACCCTGCCAAGATGGCCACTGGCCCAGCCTTTTCGCTATCTTGCCCACAATGGTGAATTAAACACGATTGATGGTAACCGTGACTGGGCAGTCGCGCGTACACCAAAATTTGTCACCGATTTGATTCCAGAGTTGCAAGAGTTACAGCCACTCGTCAACCGTGTGGGCTCTGACTCATCAAGCTTAGACAATATGCTTGAGGTACTGGTGTCAGGGGGCATGGATTTATTCCGTGCGCTTTCTATCCTCGTGCCACCCGCTTGGCAAAATGTTGACACGATGGACATGGATTTACGCGCGTTTTATGAGTTTTACTCACAGCACATGGAAGCTTGGGATGGTCCAGCCGGTCTAGTTATCCAAGATGGTCGCTATGCGGTTTGTATGCTTGACCGCAATGGTTTACGTCCCTCACGTTGGGTGACTACCAAAAATGGCTATATCACCGTCGCTTCAGAAATCGGTACTTGGGATTATCAGCCCGAAGACGTGATTGCTAAAGGTCGCGTCGGACCGGGTCAAATGCTAGTGATTGACACTGAAACTGGTAACATCATGGACACCAAAGCAGTGGGTCGTCAGCTGAAAAAAGCCCACCCATATCGGCTATGGTTACGTGAAAATGCGGTACGTCTACGGGATGATGAACAGCTAGAAGAAAAAGCTTACGAGCAACGTGAAACAGGCGAGAACCTGTTAGCACTGCAAAAAATGTTTCATATCACCAATGAAGAACGCACAGAAATCATTCGTCCTTCAGCCGAAAACGGTCAAGAAGCCGTTGGCTCAATGGGCGATGACACCCCGATGGCGGTACTGTCAAAACAAGTTCGTCACGTGGCTGATTTCTTCCGTCAACAATTTGCTCAGGTTACCAATCCACCAATCGATCCTCTGCGCGAAGCGATTGTGATGTCCTTGGAAACTTGTTTGGGTAGCGAAAAAAATATTTTTGAACCCACCCCAGACCACGCTAACCGTATCGTGTTATCATCGCCTGTGTTGTCATCGAGCAAAATGATGCAACTACGCAGCGTCACAAAACCAGGTTTTGAAATTGAAACCATTGATTTAAATTATGATGAATCAATGGCATTAGAAGATGCCATCAAACACATCTGTGAGCAAGCTGCCGAAGCGGTACGTGCAGGTAAAGTATTGATTGTATTATCTGACCGCAATATTGAAAAAGGTAAAGTACCTGCCAATGCCATTATGGTGACAGGTGCGGTACATCATCACTTGATTAATGTGGGTTTACGCGCAGATGCCAACTTAATCATCGAAACAGGTTTGGTACGTGATTCGCACCAATTAGCGGTCTTGTTAGGGTTTGGTGCTACCGCAGTTTATCCATACTTGGCTTACAATGTGATTGCAGACTTGGTCGATAAAGGCGACTTGCTTGGTGACCCGTTGTACGCCAAAAATAACTTCCGCAAAAGCTTGGATAAAGGCTTGTTAAAAATCCTATCAAAAATGGGTATTTCCACCGTCTCTTCTTACCGCGGCGCGCAATTGTTTGAAGCCGTGGGTTTATCAGAAGAAGTGGTTGAGCTTTGCTTTACTGGGGTTGAAAGCCGTATCTCAGGTGCCACGTTTGACGATTTTGCGATTGACCAACAAATCTTGGCAAAAAATGCCTTTACCAAACGTGTACCGCTTGACCAAGGCGGCTTGTTAAAATTCGTCTTTAACAAAGAATACCACGCCTTCAACCCCGATGTGATTCAAGCGCTACATAAAGCGGTACGCACGGGCGACTACGACAACTACAAAGAATATGCGTCTATTGTCAACAGCCGCCCTGTCGCGACGTTACGTGATTTGCTGCAGTTAGATACCAGCAAATCCATCAGTGTTGATGACGTTGAGCCCATTGAACAAATCCTAAAACGCTTTGACTCAGCAGGTATGTCATTAGGCGCCTTGTCGCCAGAAGCACACGAGGCGATTGCAACCGCGATGAACACGATTGGCGGACGATCAAACTCGGGTGAGGGCGGTGAAGATCCCACACGTTATGGCACGATTCGTAACTCAAAAATCAAACAAGTCGCCTCAGGTCGTTTTGGGGTCACGCCGGCTTACTTGCGTTCTGCAGAAGTGATGCAGATTAAAATCGCGCAGGGGGCAAAACCCGGTGAAGGTGGTCAGTTACCCGGTGGTAAAGTAAATAGCTTAATTGCGCGTTTACGTTACTCAGTGCCAGGTGTGACCTTGATTTCACCGCCACCGCATCATGATATTTATTCGATTGAAGACTTGGCGCAGCTAATTTTTGACTTAAAACAAGTCAATCCAAACGCGCTTGTATCAGTCAAATTGGTGTCGCGTCCAGGTGTAGGCACTATTGCAACGGGTGTGGCAAAAGCGTATGCCGATTTGATTACCATTTCAGGGTATGATGGTGGTACCGCAGCGTCTCCTTTATCATCAATTCACTATGCAGGCTCGCCTTGGGAACTAGGTTTATCTGAAGCACACCAATCGCTTCGTGTCAACGGACTACGTCATAAAGTACGGGTGCAAACAGATGGTGGTTTAAAAACGGGTTTAGACGTAGTTAAAGCGGCAATATTGGGGGCGGAAAGCTTTGGTTTTGGTACCACGCCAATGATTGCGGTGGGCTGTAAATACCTGCGTATCTGTCACTTAAATAACTGCCCAACGGGTGTGGCAACGCAAAAATCAGAACTGCGCGATGAGCATTTTATCGGTGAAGCCGAAATGCTGATTAATTTCTTTAGATTTGTGGCACAAGAAACCCGCGAGTGGTTAGCGGCATTGGGCGTACGCTCAATGGAAGAGCTTGTGGGTCGCACCGACTTGCTATCAGTCATGTCAGGCACTACCAACAAGCAACAACACCTAAACCTAGCGCCGCTATTATTTACCCATAGCAAAGGCGATGGCAAACCACAAACTTGCCAAGTTGAGCGCAATGAGCCATTTGATAAAGGCTTGCTTGCTGAACAAATGGTTATCGATATGATGGATACCATCAAATCAGCCAAAGGCGGTGACTTTAGCTATCGTATTGGCAACTGTGACCGTTCTATCGGTGCGCGTATCTCAGGGGAGATTGCTGCGCTGCATGGCAACAATGGTATGGCAAGCGCGCCAATCAACTTGCACTTAACCGGTACTGCGGGTCAAAGTTTAGGTGTATGGAATGCAGGCGGCTTAAACATTAAGCTTGAAGGCGATGCCAACGACTACGTCGGTAAAGGCATGGCAGGGGGTGAAATTGTGATTTACCCACCAAAAGGCTCGACGTTTGCCAGCCAGCAAACTGCTATCATCGGTAACACCTGTCTGTATGGTGCGACAGGCGGTCATCTGTATGCGGCAGGTACTGCCGGTGAACGTTTTGCGGTTCGTAATTCAGGTTGTTTTGCGGTGGTCGAAGGTACCGGCGACCACTGCTGTGAATACATGACGGGCGGTGTGGTGACGGTTTTGGGTAAAACAGGGCTAAACTTCGGTGCTGGTATGACAGGCGGTTTTGCTTACGTGCTTGACTTAGATGGCGATTTCTTTGACCGTTGTAACCATGAGCTTATCGATATGCATCGTATCTCAAGTGAGCAAACAGAAAATCACCGTATCAACTTGATGTCGATTATCAAAACACACGTGGCAAAAACAGGTAGCCAATGGGGTCAAACTATCCTTGACGACTTTGAGCATTATGTTCGTAAATTCTATTTGGTCAAACCAAAAGCCGCGAACATTACTTCGCTACTAAAAACGACCATGGCAGACCCACAATAAGCGATTGTGTAGCATAATTTGATGATATTGGATTGCTAAAGGTAGCGCGTGACCAGCGCTCTACCTTTAACTTAAATTTTAAAAGTTCGCTGTCAAGCAGGTCGGTATACAGTGAATCGCTGGATACCACTCACTTAGGAGCATTGCTTTAGGAGCATTGGGGCATGGCAAAACGATTACACAACGATTTTCAGTTTTTAGACGTCGCACGTGTCGATCCTTCAAAAAAAGACATTAATACCCGTACTCACGAGTTTGTTGAGATTTACTATCCATTCGAGCAAGACCAGGTGACTGAGCAAGCGCACCGCTGTCTTGAATGTGGTAACCCTTACTGTGAATGGAAATGTCCCGTTCACAACTATATTCCAAACTGGCTAAAACTGGCTGCCGAAGGTCATATTTTCCAAGCGGCAGATTTATGCCACCAAACCAACACGTTGCCAGAAGTCTGTGGGCGAGTATGTCCACAAGACCGTCTGTGTGAAGGGGCTTGTACCCTCAATGATGGCTTTGGGGCGGTCACCATTGGTAACGTGGAAAAATACATCACCGATACTGCGTTTGCGCTAGGCTGGCGTCCAGATATGAGTGGTGTGACTTGGACGGATAAAAAAGTTGCGGTGATTGGCGCAGGTCCTGCCGGTCTTGGCTGTGCTGACATATTGGTACGTCATGGCGTCAAACCTGTGGTATTTGACAAACGCCCTGAAATTGGCGGACTACTGACCTTTGGTATTCCAGAATTTAAGATGGAAAAAAATGTCATGCGTCGTCGCCGCGAAGTCTTCGAAAGCATGGGCATTGAATTTCGTTTAAATACCGAGATTGGTAAAGATGTCACCATTGATGAATTGCTCAGTGAGTATGACGCGGTGTTTATGGGTATGGGTACCTATACCTATATGCGTGGCGGTTATGCCGGCGAAGAGTTATCTGGCGTGTATGATGCGCTTGATTTTTTAATCGCAAACGTCAACCGCTGCCAAGGTTGGGAAACGAACCCACAAGAGTACATCGACTTACAAGGTAAAAAAGTGGTCGTTCTTGGCGGTGGTGATACCGCAATGGACTGTAACCGTACCAGTATCCGCCAAGGTGCAACTTCTGTGACTTGTGCCTATCGCCGTGATGAAGAGAATATGCCAGGCTCACGCCGTGAAGTGCGTAATGCGCGTGAAGAAGGCGTACAGTTTTTATTTAACCGTCAGCCGATTGAAATTATCGGTTTAAACGGTAAAGTAACCGGTGTTAAAGTGGTGACCACTAAGCTTGGCGAACCTGATAACCGCGGTCGCCGTAGCCCAGAGCCTATTCCCAATTCAGAAGAAATCTTGTCAGCCGATGCGGTGATTATGGCATTTGGTTTTCGCACCAGCCCTGCTGAGTGGTTTACCACCCAAGGCATTGAGATGGATAATAGCGGACGGGTGATTGCACCTGAATTACAAACCTATAAGTACCAAACTAAGAATCCAAAAATCTTCGCAGGTGGCGATATGGTGCGGGGTTCAGACTTGGTGGTAACCGCGATTTGGGAAGGTCGCGAGGCCGCTAAAGGTATCCTAGATTACCTAGATGTTTAAGCATGAACCTTCTTTAGCTGAGACTTGCTGTTAATTACACCAAAAAACCCAATATTGATTGGGTTTTTTTACAAGTAAATTTCGGTGCGTTTTTGTCCACTTTGGGCTATTATGTCGCATAAATTCATCATACTACTAGGTCAATGATATGCCATTTGCGCAGCATTTTGGTACAAAACTGGACGATTGAACATGCCAAAATCGAAATGCAGGACGGCGGGTATGGCTTTCACTGGATTTGGATTAATATCAGCAATTTATTGACCGAGAAAAAAGTGCAAGAAGTGCAACACGCTTTGTTAGCACTACAACGCCAAAAGCCTATTATTAGCCAACCTTAAAACCCATCAAGCGACATTAACTTTGGATAGCCTGTGAATATCAAACGACTGTTAGGTGAAACCATTATCTATGGTATCGGTGCGATTTTACCCCGTGTCATTACCTTTTTACTCAATCCGTTGTATATCAATTACATCGATAAAGAAGCCTTTGCTATCTTTACCAGCCTATATGCCTGGATTGCTTTTATCAATATTGTGCTCACTTTTGGTTTTGAAACATCTTATTTTCGCTTTTCAGGAGAAGATAAAACAGGCGCTGCCGAAAAAAATGTGTTTAGCACGGCGTTTTGGTTTATTGCCATGTTGGCAGGCGGTTTTTTGGTCATGGTGCTACTGTTTAGCAATCCGTTATCAATACTGATGGATTATGGCAATCATCCTGAATTTTTGCGTTGGTTTGCTTGGATTGCGTTTTTTGATGCGATTTGTACCATTCCGTTTGCTTGGCTACGTTATCACAACCAGCCTGTGAAGTATTCGGTGGTGCGGGTAGTGTCGATTTTGATACAAACTGTGGTGGTTATTGCGCTATTTCGCTTTGTGCCCATTGAGGCTGCCAAAAGTTTTGGCTTGACCGAGCAAGTGGCGTATCCGTTTTTTGCCAATTTAGTTGCCAGTCTTGCCACTTTTATGATGCTGTTTCCGATTATCAAAAAAGTACGCTTACATTTTGATAAAGCCTTGTTCAAACGTATGATTCGCTATTCTTATCCGGTCATGCTGGCAGGGTTGGCGTTTATGGTGAATGAAAATTTCGATAAAATCATTCAATATTATATGATTGATAAAGGCGATGCGGGGGCATACGGTGGCTGCTATAAATTGGCGGTGTTAATGACTTTGTTTGTGACCGCGTATCGGATGGGGATTGAGCCGTTTTTATTCAAACAAATGCACCATGCCAATGCCAAAACCACCTATGCCATGATGACAGAGTACTTTGCTTTATTTGCATCGGTGGTGGCGCTTGGAATTATTGCCAATATTTCATGGCTCAAACGGTTATTTATCACCGATCCCAGTTATTGGACAGCGATTAATATCGTACCGATTATCGTCATTGCAAACCTATGTTTTGGGATTTATTACAATCTATCAACTTGGTATAAGGTAACTGACCGCACTGGGATTGGCTCAGCCATCTCATGGCTTGGGGCGGGACTGACTATTTTGCTCCATATGCTGTTTTTAGAACAATACGGCTTTATGGTGTCGGCATGGGTGACGCTTTTTGTTTACTTCCTTATGATGGTAGTATCGTACGCGCTGGGACAGCATTTTTATCCGATACCTTACCAAACCAAAAAAATCGTTTTCTTTTTGGGCACGCTGATGATCTTTAGCGTGATAATCGTCAGTGCTTTTCAAATGAATTTTTGGTTATCCAATACCTTATTACTGGTCTATATTGGCTTAATCGGCTATAGCGAGCGCGCGCTATTAAAACGTTTGGTAAAAGCAAAAGCGTAACGATTGAGGCTCAATAAGATTTTAATGGGTCTCAGTATTTAATTTAGCCAAATTATCCTTATATCAGTTACTAGTCGCAATTGATTCACCTTGCGCAAAAAAGTTTGCTATAGTAACAGCAGGAGAATCAATGAATTGCTACTTACCTGTGATAGACATGGGTAAGTCATCTCATGAGAAGGAGTTTTTCATGCAACAATCAAGTACGCCACAAGCAGCTACCGAGCTTGCCAATCCTCTATTAGCGAATAATGAGCAACTGCTAGCAGTGTCTGCCAAAGATATTGTCAAACAACATCTCGATAAACTCGGTATACCCCAAGATATTGAGATTGACGATGCCGAATTTGCAGAAAAAAAACAGCGCATTGCCGATTTGTTAAAACAGCATAATGCCACGTTAATTGCTCACTATTACACCGACCCAAAAATCCAAGCAATTGCCGAAGCCACAGGCGGTATCGTGTCGGATAGTTTAGAGATGGCAAGGTTTGGGCGTGATAGTGATGCTGATGTGTTGATTGTTGCAGGCGTCAAATTCATGGGTGAGACTGCTAAAATCTTAAGCCCAGCAAAAACGGTATTAATGCCAACCCTAGAAGCCACTTGCTCACTAGATTTGGGTTGTCCGATTGAAGACTTTAGCGCGTTTTGTGACCAGCATCCTGACCGTACTGTGGTGGTGTATGCCAACACCTCAGCGGCTGTTAAAGCGCGGGCAGATTGGGTGGTGACATCGAGTATCGCAGTTGAGCTCATTGACCATCTAGACAGCCAAGGTGAAAAAATCATTTGGGCACCTGACCAGCATTTGGGGCGTTATATCCAGCAAAAAGTGGGTGCAGATATGCTACTGTGGGATGGCGCTTGTATCGTGCATGAAGAGTTCCGTAGCCGTAGTCTAGAAACTATGAAAGAGATGTACCCCGATGCGGCGGTGCTAGTGCACCCAGAATCACCGATTGAGATGACCCAAATGGCAGATGCCGTCGGTAGTACCAGTCAGCTGATTAAAGCGGCACAAACCCTACCGCACAAGATGTTCATCGTCGCCACCGATCGCGGTATTTTTTATAAAATGCAGCAAGCGGCACCAGATAAGGTATTTATCGAAGCACCGACGCGTGGGGAAGGTGCAACCTGTCGTTCATGTGCGCACTGCCCGTGGATGGCGATGAATGATTTAGACCAAATCATCCATGCACTGGAGAAAGTAGGCACGCCTGACGCCGTACCGCATGAGATTTTTGTTGATGCGCAGCTAATCGAACAAGCTAAGAAACCCCTAGATCGAATGCTCACGTTTGGTGCCACGCTCAAAAGATAGGCGTTAACAACCATTGTCTGTTTTTAAAATATTAAAAAAAGTCGTTGACAGCCTAACTAACTTGCTTTAATATACGCACCACTTAGCGATGATAGCCTTTAAGCTCACTATTGCTAAGGTATTGAAGTAACAATTAAGCCTAGTTAGGCAATCGGAGTGTAGCACAGCTTGGTAGTGCACCTGGTTTGGGACCAGGGGGTCGAAGGTTCGAATCCTTTCACTCCGACCATTCATTCTTTAAACTTAACCAAGTTAAAAGATGAATCAAGAGCCGAGCAGGCTTTTTTTATGCGCCTGTAGCTCAGTTGGATAGAGCACCCGCCTTCTAAGTGGGTGGTCACAGGTTCGAATCCTGTCAGGCGCGCATTTTGCTAGTCTGTAAAACCTACCTTATGGCGGATGTAGCTCAGTTGGTAGAGCCCCGGGTTGTGATCTCGGTTGTCGTGGGTTCGAGTCCCATCATTCGCCCCATATTCTAGAAAAGCCCTTAATTCATTGAATTAGGGGCTTTTTTATGCCTGATTTATTTCTTTCATTTGCAAATTTATTATAAAAAAACAACGGTTTTGCTACACCTTTTTATGATGAACAATTATCTACTTTATATACTAGGTTCATATAGTGTACTAAAAGATAAGCTAGTAAAGGTAAATTGCCAATAATGCGATTTTACCTAATAACAAACATAAAATAAAATCGCGTGAGACCCTGAATATGAGACGACGTAACGCTATGTGTCATCAACTCGCTATGACTAGCTTTGCTATTAGTGCTGGCTTACTTGTTAACTTACTTGCTAATACTGCCCAAGCGGCTACTAGGCTGCCAAAATCCCCTTGGCAATCGCATGCATCACTCAAAAGTAGCCAAGTTAGCCCAATTTACCACCAGCAATGGCGACAATCTGATTATAAATATTGCCCAATTTTAGCCATTGCTAATCATTCATCAGTGAACGTCAAAACTGCACAATCACGCGCTGCCAATTTTTCAGGTGGCTTTGCGGTGGCGTATGATTTGAAAAACTATAAAGGCAAGCCTTTAAGCAGTGCTTACGGCGTGGCCAATGCAGGTACAACGTCTAAGCGTGACTTGTATGAAGGCTGGGCATATCGTAAAAACTACGCCGATGGTAGTTATGTGACGATTGGGCGAGAGGGCAATAACCCACAGGGTAAAATGCTGGCTTACCTCTTGCTTGACAATGGCTGTTTTTATAACATCTGGAGTCAGTTAAGTAGTGAGCATCTGCAAAAAATGATAGCTCAATTACGCTATGTCAATTGATGAATCAAAATATAGCTAAAAAAATAGCTATGAAAAAGTAGCCATAAAAAAAGCAACGTTGCCGCGTTGCTTTTTTTAAATTTTTTTTTGAAAGTTGCTCGTTTTAAATTTTCTTGTTTCAAGCAGAGTCATGCAAAGAAATTTTCTAGCACCTTACGCTGACTGCTTTGCCAATGTGACCAGTCTTTGGCTGAGTCGGCCAGTGAGCCCCGCCAACCTTTGATATTGCCTTTCATGGTAGATAACCGATGTTGGCTGGTGGTATTGAGCAGTGTCGGCTGTTTTTGCAAACGCTCAAGCGCAACCAAGGCAGCAGGGCGGTCATTACACAGTAATCCCATATCGCAACCTGCCGTTAAGGCAGCCGCAATACGGTCACCTGCATCACCGGCAACATGTGCCGCTTTCATCGACAGGTCATCGGAAAACAATACCCCATTAAATCCTAATTTGCCACGGATAATCTGTTGCAGCCAAATCGATGAAAACCCTGCAGGTTTGTTATCAACTTTGCTAAATACCACATGAGCGGGCATGAGTGCATCCAGTAGGGGCTTGTTGCGAATAAATGGCTGCATATCGTATTGGCGAATCTCATCATAACTGCGCTCATCGGTGGCATCATCCACATGAGAATCAGGGGCAACTGAGCCGTGACCGGGAAAATGCTTGCCCGTGGTTGCCATTCCGGCAAGCTTCATGCCGCGCATGAATTCAGCAGATAAGGCGGTGATTGCAATCGGATGGGCGTGAAACGCGCGATCACCAATGACGCGGCTCACCCCATTGATATCAAGTACAGGCGCAAAACTAAAATCAATCCCAACCGCTAGGACTTCGCTTGCCATCAAATAGCCCGCGCAATAGGCAAGATCGAGCGCAGTGATAGGGTCATGCTCAAACCTTTCGCCGAGTTTACCCATCGCAGGTAGCGGCGAAAAACCGGCGCGTAAGCGAGCGACACGACCACCTTCTTGGTCAACGGCAATTAAAATATTGGGTTTGATGGCACGCATACTATCAGTCAGTTCGCGTACTTGCTCAGGGCTTTCTACATTACGCCCAAACAAAATCACGCCGCCAACTTCCGGTTGGCGTAGCAGTGCTTCGTCTGCTAGGCTAAGCGCTGTGCCTTCAATATCAAGCATGAGTTGACCGACTGCTTGCATGCGGTAATCCTTCTGGGTATTGCTTGCCATCAACTGTTAGGTAACTTTAGTTTGAGGCAGAAAATTTTTGAAAAAACATAGCATACGCTTTTTTTGATAAAAATGCGACTAGCTTACTGGCGATTATTATTAGCGATTATTACTGACGGTTGAGCCGTGACGGTGGCGGCAACAAACTGATATCACTCACCCGACAAGGATTGATATCGATCCCGCCGCGGCGTGTGTACCATGCGCGTACCATGAGCGTTTTTGGCGCAAAAGCTTGGGTTAAATCACTAAAAATTTGCTCCACGCATTGTTCATGAAAGCCATTATGCTGACGAAAGCTCAAAATATACTCAAGCAGTCCTGCTCGGTCAATCGGTTGGCTATCTATCTGAATCTCCAGTGTTCCCCAATCTGGCTGATTGGTGACAGGGCAGTTTGAGCGCAGCAGATGCGAATGCAAAATTTGTAACTGGCTATCCGAGGCGCCGTGATGGGTAACGGTCAAGCTTGAAGGATCGACATCACTGACAATGGCGATTTTTTTATCGCTACTATCCAACGCGTTATCGATGCAGTCACCCTGTGGCGCGCTGATGGCTAAGCTATTTGCGATGTTTACCTCAAAAATCTCAAGCGTCACATCGGTTTTTAGACAAGCCGATAAATCTTTTTCCACCGCTGCTTTAACAGCTTGTTGATTGTCAAATTCAGTGAAATTTAGGCTATTAAAATAAAGTTTGAGCGATTTTGATTCGACAATGTAGTCTGATGTGGCAGGGATGGCAAGGCGCGCCATTGCCACCTGTGATATGCCGTGTGAATTCAGCCAAGACATTTCAAAAACCTGCCACCAGTCCATGCCGATACTTAAGGCGTCAGCAGGCAGCGCCAGCTTTGCTCGTCCTAATGCGCGAGGGATAGGGTAGAGCATATCGGGGGCGTAGGTTTTTGGGTAGCTAGTGGATTGACCCAAAATACCGTGAGTTTCAAGTGGTTTCATATTTTTTTAATTTAACTAAGTTATCTAAGTTATAAACGAACGCGTGAGCCATCTGCTAAAAGATAATACGCAATGCCATAAAATATCGCGGTAAAAATCCCAATCGCCACCAAAGATGACCATACATTGACATCTGAATGACCCAAAATACCATAGCGAAAAGCATTGACCATATAAACAATGGGGTTTAGTAGCGATATGTTTTGCCAAAATCCCGATAAATCTTTAAGTGAATAAAACACACCGCCCAAATATGTCAAAGGTGTCAACACAAAACTGGGTACGATGGAAATATCATCAAACGAGCGCGCAAATACCGCATTAATCATACCGCCCAGCGAAAACAATGCTGAGGTCATCACCACGGTAAAAATCGTGACAAATGGGTGCATCAGTGATAACTGAGTAAAAAACAACGCGAGCACCGTCACAATCGCGCCAATGGTCAACCCCCGAAACAAACCGCCAGCGATAAAACCTAGTAAAATGGTATGTTTAGAAATCGGACTGACCAGCATCTCTTCGATATTACCATGAAACTTGGTGGCAAAAAAACTCGATACCACATTGGAGTAGCTATTGGTAATCACCGACATCATAATCAAGCCAGGCACGATAAACTGTATGTAGGAGACACCGCCCATATCGCCAACGCGCGCGCCAATCATTTTACCAAAGATGATAAAATACAAACTCATGGTGATGGCAGGGGGCAACAGTGTTTGCGGCCAAATGCGAAGAATGCGGCGGATTTCTTTGACTAACAAGGTGTTAAATGCAACCAACTGGTGCTGAAAATCCATGTTAATTCTCCAATTTTTCAGTCAAATTATTTTCAACAATCCTCAAAAACAACTCTTCAAGGCGATTGGTTTTGTTACGCATACTCGCTACCTGAATATTTTGAGCAGTTAACTGGGCAAAGACATCATTTAAACTGTTGCCTTTTTTGAGTGTGACTTCAAGGGTCAACGGGTCTGGCTGCTTGGTTTTTACCACATTGGTTAAAGTAATGGGTGCGGGATAAGGTTGCGCCAAGTCAAACACAAAGCTTTCCATATCAAGGCTGGTAAGCAAACTTTTCATATCGGTATTGATACGAATTTCACCCTGGTCAAGGATAGCAATGTTTTTACACAGTTGCTCAGCTTCTTCTAAGTAATGGGTAGTTAAAATAATCGTCGTACCTTCTTCCGTGTTAATTTGCTGCATAAAATCCCACATCGAGCGGCGCAGTTCAATATCCACCCCTGCAGTCGGCTCATCCAAAATCAGCAGTTTGGGATGGTGCATTAAAGCACGCGCAATCATCAAACGGCGTTTCATACCGCCAGAGAGCATACGCGCTTTGTCGTCGCGTTTTTCCCAAAGCCCCAATGCTTTAAGCAGTTTTTCGGCACGCGGGCGAGATTGCTTGGGAGGTATACCAAAATAGCCCGCTTGGGTAATCAAAATATCTTCGATTTTTTCAAACTGCATAAAGTTAAATTCTTGCGGCACCACACCTAAAAACTGCTTGGCTTTGGCAGGCTGTTTAAGCAAATCTACCCCAAAAATTTCTACCGAGCCTGAGGTGGGTTTAAATAGCGAGCTGATAATACCAATGGTGGTGGATTTACCCGCACCATTGGGACCGAGTAGGGCAAAAAATCCACCTTGGGGTACAGTCAAATCAATGCCTTTGAGTGCGGCAAAACCATTTGGGTAGGTTTTGGTGAGCTGGGTGATTTTTAGAGCAGGGATGGTAGTGTCAAAGTTTGCCATAGCAATGCATGTTCTAGTTAAAGGTGAGACCTTAATGGGGATGGGTTGGACAGTTTAAAGATTTGACTGCACTAAGTTTATAGTGGTTAAGCTAAATTATATCAATGATACAATTAAAAAAGCCTATCAGTTGATAGGCTTTATCTGGGCTAAAAATGACTATTTGGCTTGAGACACCATATAATCAACCGCGTTGGTCACTTCCACATCGAGCAAATCAGCGTTACCACCTTTGGCTGGCATAGCGTTAAAGCCTTGTAGCGCGTGTTGGTGAAGGGTAGCGGTACCTTTAGCGATACGGGGACCCCAAGCGCCTTTATCACCAAATTTTGGTGCACCTAACAGACCTGCTGCGTGACAAGTATGGCAAACACCTTCATAAATTACTTTGCCTTCACGTGG
The DNA here is from genome assembly GCA_016888885.1 of Faucicola osloensis. Classification (GTDB taxonomy): domain Bacteria; phylum Pseudomonadota; class Gammaproteobacteria; order Pseudomonadales; family Moraxellaceae; genus Faucicola. Next base: position 1,065,630 of record CP069437.1, on the reverse strand, counting down.
TTTGTTTGGATCAGCGGCGCCCAATGCAGCGGCAATAGTGATATCACACTCTTTACCTTCAAAACAAACTTTACCTTGGGGGGCAATACGTGCGATTAGATTTGGGTATAATGCAACCAATTTTGCAACTTGAGGTGGATCTTCAGGTGCTTTTTCTGCTTCCTTTTTTGCGGGGGCGGCAGAGGATGCAGGTGCTGAAGCAGTTGCAGTACTTGAGGCAGTCGCGGTACTTGAAGCGCTAGCGGTAGCTGATGCCGCTGCGGGGGCACTGGCTTTATCCTCAGCTTGGCTGACAGCGATACCAGCAAGACTTAGCATAGTAACCGCTGATAACATCACTACTTTTTTCATTCGTCACGTTCTCTCAAACAGGTGAATTAAATTATCGTAATACTTTTAAAGCGGATAATATGAGCCATTAGATTGCTCGATTGTATCCGTTGATGCGATAAATGTTACACAGATTTATTTTCCATACTATTATAAGGGAAAATTATCTGAAAAAGCTATGCTTATTTGATATGTGCTATCAACTTTGCCAAGCAGTTTTTGGCAGTAATTTTGATGATTTGCTTATTGCACGAAAAGTTTGCTAAAATAGCCCACTGCTTTTTTTCAATGCCAATAAGCGTTCGTAGCTCAACTGGATAGAGTACAGGTCTCCGAAGCCTGTGGCGTGGGTTCGAGTCCCGCCGAGCGCACCATTTTCAATATATAACTATTTGATTTAATAGTATTTATGTTCAATTGATTTTATTCAATGTACATATCAGTGTACAATCTCTGCAATTTATTAACTTATCTTTTAAATATTGATTGATATTCGCTATCTACTAATTGATTTATGAACTCTAAGGGTTTTAACCCATGATATCTAGAAAGTTTCTCTAATTGCATATACTCTTTTTTTGACATTATGCTTTGTAACGCGGAATTACTTTCTTTCTTATCTCTAAAGTTCTTTTGATGCCAAGAATTTCGCATTTTCTGTAGGAATAATTCTTGTATTGGAGAGTAGGCTAAGTTTCCTGATGCTATTTTTTCTCTTATAGCGATTAAGTCTATTGATGCACAGATTTGAGCAAACATTTGCTTTGCGTCATTTGGATAAAAATTCAGCGGTGATATCAAGAAATTATTTTTTTTCAAATAGTCAATTGCCCAAATGAGTTGAGAATCATTTGATTTATCAATCCACTCTAAATCTTTAGGATGGGTTCGGGTTTCTATAAATACCACCCTAGCACGGTTAAAATATGCAGTTTTTTCACTCAATCCGTATTGCGACTGCTGATGATAAGGAGTGATATTATCTAGATGTTTATTTGAGTCAAAAATCTCTGTAGTTTCATCAATAGTTTCGCTTTGAGTCAAGTTGTTTTCAGTATTCAATGCTTGATACTGACTTGTAGTCAAATTCTCATACTTCGGAATTTTACTATCTGCTAAATCCGTGTATTCTCTATATTTTTTAGCTGCTAAATCCATAGTTTGCAAATTGGATGTATTATCTTCTTTATCATTTATCTCAGATAAATTTTCTTGTTTTTGAAAAGGCTCTTGGTTGTTGATATTAAGAGGGGGAAAACTCATATTTTTGAAGTACTGATTTCTATTCAACTCATTATAGTTATTAGTGAGGGTTGCAATATCAATGTTGAAAATCAAATTATCTATAAAAGAGGGCATAGGATTTAACTGGAAATGTATATAGTTTACCAATGGGAAAATTCCATAATACCCATAGAACCATATACTATTTCTTAAATCTTCTATAATCCAATCTAAATAATTTTGCGGTACTAATCCGCCCTTTAAAGTATTATCAAGCACTTTTGGATAATAACCATAAATATTAAAATCAATTTGATCTATTATACTTTTTAAGTATGAATGATTGTTATCAAACCCCACTCTCAACTTGAAATAAGCAATTCAAACTGAAGTGGGGGATTACCTAACTGTTTATTGATTACAAAGCAGAAGTTATGAGCCAAGATTTTACGCATAAATCTGTGGGATAAATGCCATAAATCTCTAGCTCTCACCTTTTGCATGTTAAACCGCTGTGATAACTGACCAATCACCGTCTCAATATTGCGACGAGCATTTTTAAGACGATTAAGTACACTGATTGGTCGTTTATCGGGCATATTTTTTCTAAGCGGTGTTTGCAAATCAACACATCGCTTAAAGCAATACTCAGATAAATCAGGGCTAATATAGCCCATATCTGCACCTAACAAGCCTTTGATATTATCAAGCATATCAGGTGCAACAAGCCTTTCATCTATCTTAGCAGAGGCAAAGGTAAAATTGGTTATCATGCCCGATAGATTAATAAGTAAATGTCCTTCAAAGCCAAAATATTTTTGTTGCTTTGAGGCACAGTAACTATAACTGCCTTCGTATTTGAAGGTTTTATGCCGATAGGCTCTGGCATATTGACACACCGGAATGGGAAAGCCATCAATAAAATGAATGTTGTCTTGCCCATGCTGTTTAACGATATGCTGTTGTATCAAAGTTTTTACTTGTAACAAATTGACGCATTGCTTGGCAAAGTTTGGATATGAGCCTATTTGTGGAAACCATGTTTGCCAATGCTGTTTAAAATACTGATGGATTTGCGAATCGGTGTCCATCTGTAAAAACTCACCCACTATCTCCATGGTGATAATTTCACTGTCGGTTAGCTTTGGTGCATATCCGCCTTGTCTTAGCCGGTTTGTTACAATCTTTTTGTAGTAGTCATCTACCATTAGATAGATTTTAATGATAAATTCATCAATGGGCATGGCTTATCCTCTAATCTTTTTGGTCATTGATTAAAGTTTAAGTTCATGCCTTTTTTGTTTCAACCCCGCTTAAAAGTGTTGAGAGTGGGGTTATCAATTATTAATTTAGGATAACTTTGTTGAAATAGATATAATAAAAAACTAACTTCTCTTTTATTTAATTTGCTTATCCATAAATCGATATTAAATTCATTATTCATAACTTTTACCTATTAAATTATTTAATTTCTAATAAATTTATAATATAAAAATAAACTGTTTTAAACAATATTTCAATAAAAATATTTTTAAATATAAATAAGAAAACAATAAGCTTATTTTTACGTGATTTTTAATAAATTATTGATTTATAAAAATTTTATGTGTAGATAAAGACTCGGTAATATGAAGAAAATCAATTTATAACATTATTAGAGTTATGAGCTAACTCCATCTGCATTATAAGTGAAAAATATAGATGAAATAAAAAATTTTACTGTATTGTTTACTGGAAAATAGCTTAATTTTTTCAGTCAAGTAGTTCAGATTGTGAGCAGGTATATATATTATTTATTATCTTTTAAGCCCTTAACCTAAAAATTTATAGTTTCTCCATTTGATATGGAATCAATCAAATGGAGTCTATAAATGTCAGAAATTAACATGCAATCAATTGGTATTTTTCATCAGGTTGATAATTTTATAAGAACCCTTATTACTCGAAACATAAGTGTAAATCAAATGGATTTAAATAAAATCACCCTAGAACTTAATAGGTTACATCAACCTTTTTTTAGAATATTCAGTAATGAGTATTGGTACAGCAATACAATACAAGCCTTTGTTGTAGCAATCTATTCTTGTATTGGAGAAGTACCTACAAAAGATTTTGTTTGGCAAACATCTTCAACTGCTCAATTTCTTTATTATCTCTTAAGTTACCCCACTCTCAACACTTTTAAGCGGGGTTGAAACAAAAAAGGCATGAACTTAAACTTTAATCAATGACCAAAAAGATTAGAGGATAAGCCATGCCCATTGATGAATTTATCATTAAAATCTATCTAATGGTAGATGACTACTACAAAAAGATTGTAACAAACCGGCTAAGACAAGGCGGATATGCACCAAAGCTAACCGACAGTGAAATTATCACCATGGAGATAGTGGGTGAGTTTTTACAGATGGACACCGATTCGCAAATCCATCAGTATTTTAAACAGCATTGGCAAACATGGTTTCCACAAATAGGCTCATATCCAAACTTTGCCAAGCAATGCGTCAATTTGTTACAAGTAAAAACTTTGATACAACAGCATATCGTTAAACAGCATGGGCAAGACAACATTCATTTTATTGATGGCTTTCCCATTCCGGTGTGTCAATATGCCAGAGCCTATCGGCATAAAACCTTCAAATACGAAGGCAGTTATAGTTACTGTGCCTCAAAGCAACAAAAATATTTTGGCTTTGAAGGACATTTACTTATTAATCTATCGGGCATGATAACCAATTTTACCTTTGCCTCTGCTAAGATAGATGAAAGGCTTGTTGCACCTGATATGCTTGATAATATCAAAGGCTTGTTAGGTGCAGATATGGGCTATATTAGCCCTGATTTATCTGAGTATTGCTTTAAGCGATGTGTTGATTTGCAAACACCGCTTAGAAAAAATATGCCCGATAAACGACCAATCAGTGTACTTAATCGTCTTAAAAATGCTCGTCGCAATATTGAGACGGTGATTGGTCAGTTATCACAGCGGTTTAACATGCAAAAGGTGAGAGCTAGAGATTTATGGCATTTATCCCACAGATTTATGCGTAAAATCTTGGCTCATAACTTCTGCTTTGTAATCAATAAACAGTTAGGTAATCCCCCACTTCAGTTTGAATTGCTTATTTCAAGTTGAGAGTGGGGTTTAAGTTATGAAAAAATGGTTAGATATAGCCTTGATTCACAAATAAACCAAGAAATGAACAATAGATATGAGTTAGAACAATACGTTAGACGTGTGCTAAATAACTATGCTAAATCTTTAGTTATTTTTATAACTTTATCTTATCAACATCAATGGCGTGAAAAAGTGAGTCTGGAAGATTTTCAAAACCAAATTGATAATTTTAGAGATCTAATATCAAACAAAAAAACTTGCTTTAAAGACTTGGTTGGATATGCTTGGGCAATTGAGCAAGGTATTGAAAAAGGCTACCATTGCCATCTTTGGCTCGCTTATGACGGTTCGAAGCGACAATCTGATTTTTATATTGGTAAGGAAGTGGGAGAAAAGTGGGTAAAAATCACGAATGGATTAGGCGAGTATCATAATTCTAATAATCCTGAAACCAAATATAGCTATCAACAGCAAGGTAAATTGGGTATCGGCAGAATCCATCGAAATAATCTTCATGAAATAGAAAACGCAGTATCAACAGCTTTATATCTGACCGAGCCTTATAAATCTAATCAGTATTTAGTCGTTAAGCCCTCAGGAATGAAAACCTTTGGTAAAGGAGTGTTCAGATAATAGACACTAAAAACCACATTTCTAAATAAATTTAAATATATATTATTCCCTTGAAGATAGCCTCTATCTGAATAATGCTTTTAAACTTAATGCTATATCAAAGGTCTGCCCTAAAAAGCAGACCTTTTTTTATGCCACAAACCTAACCTAACAAGGAGTTTCTATGCCCATAAAAACCTTATGTCCTAACTGTCATTCATCCAATGTATACAAGCTTGGTAATGATAATATTAATTTTAGCTTACCCCTAAACCAGACACTATTGCATCCTAGGATTATAGAGGGGCTAAGTACTAGTATTTGCAATGCTTATCGACTACCACCCTATGCAGGTATTGCCATCAGCACGGTCGCTAATATTGCGATAAGTTTAGTACAAACCAAATTCACCATCTTTCCAGGTTCACAGCAAATGCAGTGCATTGACTGTGAATACGTCTTTGATGCAACAACCCTAAATGGGACATAGCCTATCCAATCAATCTATTAAACTTAACACAAAAAAGGAGAAAATCTCATGGCACACGAAGTACAAACAATGGCATATGTTGGCGAAACCCCTTGGCACGGTTTAGGTAACGAGCTTACCCCCAACCAACCCATCGAAGTTTGGGCAGAACAAGCAGGCATGGGCTGGACAATCGAATCATCCGATGTCAGCTACTATGCCAATCATGCCGCAGGTGGCAAGCTCATTATGCCATTTGCTGATAACAAAGTGTTGTATCGCTCAGATACCCTTGAACCGCTATCCGTTGTCTCACAACGCTACCAAGAAGTCCAGCCACGTGAAATCTTGGAGTTTTATCGGGATTTGACTGAGCAAGCTGACTTTGAGCTTGAAACCGCAGGTGTACTCAAAGGCGGTCGTAAGTTCTGGGCGCTGGCGAAAACAGGACAATCCACGGCATTAAAAGGCAAAGATGTTAGTAATGGCTATATCTTACTGGCAACCGCTTGTGATGGTACGCTTGCTACAACTGCCCAATTTACCTCTATTCGGGTAGTGTGTAACAATACCCTTGCAATCAGTCTAGCGGACAAATCAGGTGGGGTGGTCAAAGTGCCACACTCAACGGTATTTGATGCGGCAAAGGTGAAAAACCAATTGGGGATTTCCATTAACCAATGGAATGAACATATGTACCAAATGAAGCAGCTTACTGAACGGCGGATAACTCAAGCACAAGCCACCAACTATCTCAACCGATTGTTCAATGACGTTGACGATACTTTGATTATGTTCCCAACCAATAACAAAACCCAAAAGGCAGTCCCCAATGCCAAAGCCATGAACCAAATCATGACCATGTTTAACGGTCAAGGTCGGGGGGCTGATCTTGATTCAGCACGGGATACCGCTTATGGCTTATTGTGTGCCGTGACTGAGTTTGTTGACCATGAACGCCGGGCTATGTCTACCGACCATCGGTTAGACTCAGCTTGGTTTGGCACTGGGGCAAACTTAAAGCAAAAGGGGCTTGAGGAAGCGATGCGACTGATTGCCTAACAGTAACTTATCCACTCTAACAACCACGCTTTAGCAATAAGGCGTGGTTTTTTTATGCCCTTTTTTTACAAACATTTCACCAAAGGAGATAACAGCATGAATGATTTAACCCTACCGATGCAACCCAATCAAGACAATGGCTTAACTAAAATCACTACTCACGTTAAACCCACCAAAGCCAAAGCCGCTAAACGCCTAGCTGAAATCAAAGAGTTAACCCACCAAGACTGGTTAGCCGTTCGCAACACAGGCATTGGTGGCAGTGATGCCGCCGCAGCCTGTGGGCTTAATCCCTACATGTCCATGCTTGAGCTATGGCTCATCAAGACAGGACGACAAAACCCAGACTTATCTGATGGGCTGATGGAAAATGCTTATTCACCGCTATATTGGGGTAAAGAACTTGAGCCACTCATTGCCAAGTACTACACCGCTAAGACAGGCAATAAAGTTCGCCGTGTTAATGCAGTCCTGCAACATCCTGACCCTGATAAATCCTTCATGCTTGCCAATCTTGATTATGCCGTCAATAAATCAGAAGTGGGCGTTCTTGAGATTAAAACCACAGGGGAACATGGCGCAAAGCTATGGAAACATGGCGTACCGCTGTATGTCACTTGCCAAGTACAGCACCAATTAGCCGTAACCGGTAAAAGCTTAGCCCATGTCTGTGTACTCATCTGCGGGCATGAAGCTCGGGTGTATGAAATCAAACGCGATGAGTTAATCATTAACCAACTCATTCATCAAGAACGGCGGTTCTGGGAGTACGTGCAACAGGATGTGCCACCGCCTGCCGATGGTAGTGAGTCAGCGGCGAAAGCCTTAAGTCAGCTTTATCCCACTAGTCAGGGTGAAGTCATCGACTATCGGGACAATGACATCTTAAACACTTGGTTTAATGAATTGACCGAGCAGAAAAAGCTGATTGATCACCATCAACACCGCTTTGATTTTCTCAAACAGCAAATTCAGCAGGTAATGAAAACAGCAGAGCTTGCGACCTTTGCCAATGGCTCAGTCAGTTGGAAGAAAGCTAAAGATAGCGTGAGTTTAGATACTAAGGCACTGCTCAAAGACCAACCTGAACTACTTAATCAATATCCACAGGTAAGGCAAGGTAGTCGTCGTTTTCTAGTGAATACCAAGGCGTAACTCAAGCTAACAAGCATCCCATTATCCCAATCACTATATCGCCCATGTTTGCTGGTCAAGCATGGGCTTTTTACTTTCTTCAATCAGCCAATTAAGCAAGCCTTTTAAACCAATCTATTAAATTAAACCAAGGAGAACACCCATGATTAAAGGGTTAACCATCACACCGCCTATTTTAGGCAGAATCACCATCGGTAAAGTCGTTGAGAAAAATGGTAAACGCTTACCGGAGAAAGATGACCAATTCACCATTACCAGCCAAGTGCAAAGTAAGGATGGTTGGATTAAGCATCCACTTGATGACAAGCTACGTCAAAATAAGCCTAATGGCAAACTACGCCAAATTCCTGTACGGATGCTGTTTAACACGCCTGAGTTAAACCTACGTGCTGAGTACACGTTGTTTGACCGACAAACAGGCAGACCTATCTGTGTGGGTAATGGTGAGCTGTGCCAACGACGTACCCAAAACGGCGTTGAGCAATTGCCTTGCCCCAGTCCAGAATTATGCCCAATCGGGCAAAATGGTAACTGTAAGGTATTTGGGCGTTTATACGCCAACTTGGATGATTCAGACGAGTTAGGCTCATTTATCTTTCGTACCACAGGCTACAATTCAATCAGAACGCTGATGGCGCGGCTCAGCTACTTTAATGCGGTATCAGGTGGCTTACTGTCAAACTTACCGCTACAGCTAACCATTCGTGGGAAGAGTACGACACAAAGCTATCGTACGCCTATCTACTACGTGGATTTAACCTTGCAGGATAATGTGAGCTTAAAGGATGCGGTGGAAAATGCTCAGGCGATTCATGCGCAGCAACTACAGTCTGGCTTCAATCAGCAGGCATTAGAGGAAGTGGCTAAGCTTGGCTATGCCAATTCAGCGTTTGAGGTGGATTCAGATGAGGGAATGGCAATCGTGGAGGAGTTTTATAATGCGGATGCGGATAGTGATGCGATTGTTCGGTCAGTGGCGAGTGATAGTAGTTCATCCGATGGACAGTGGCGGTCGCTTGAGGATGAGCTTCGGCAGAGTGTGAGGAAGGTTAGCTAAGATGAGATGGCGTAAAAAAATATGAGATAGCGCATTGATATGAAAGGAAATTCCCTTTGTATCAATGCAAGAGTTAATCATGAAAACAATCAATCCAACCAACCTTCAGCTAACAACAATCGTGATGCCACAGCTTATCTCAATCCAAGATGTTATTAAATGCACTGGTCTAAGCCGAGCCACGATTTATCGCATGATTGATGAAAAGTCTGATCACTACGACCCAACTTTCCCTAAAAAGGTACAGCTTTCTCAAGTGCGGGTCGCGTGGGTGGCTAGTGAAGTTGCAGAATGGATTCATCAAAAAATTGCTAGTCGGTCTGCATGACTGATGGCATAAATAAGCCTGTGATATACAGGCTTATTTTTTTTGTTTAAACTATAACAACAATAATTAAAAAACCTTATTGAATTGGAAAGCTCAATGAAACCATCGCAAAAAATCCAACAACATCAACAGAAAATTCAAGAACTTGCTCAACAATTTGGGATGAAAAATCTTCGTATATTTGGCTCTGTCGCTAAAAGAGAAGACACTGAAAACAGCGACCTTGACCTACTTGTTGAGGCAAGTCCTACAACCACACTTTTTGATATTTTTGGACTACAAACTGAATTAGAGGAGCTACTCAATCTCAAAGTTGATGTTGTCACCCACAATAGCTTACCGCCAAAATTTAAAGACGAAGTTGTGCGTTATGCTATTGCAATATAAAAGTAGAAACAGTCATGAATAAAAGAATGCCAGATTATCTTTATAAAATGATTGAGATATGCCAACATATTCCTCTGTTTATTGAACATATACCACTTGATGATTTTTTGAATGATAAACGTACTCAAAATGCCGTTGCCATGAGCTTAATTGCCCTTGGCGAAATAGCTAATGTCATTTATCAAAATGACCTAGAATTTGTCGAAAACAACTCACAAATTTCTTGGAAGTATATGCGTGGAATGCGTAACATTATTGCTCATGGTTACTTTGAGCTTGATTTTAAAATCATTTATCAAGCAGCTGAACGCTCTATCCCAGAGCTATTATTATATCTTAAAGAAATTACTAATTAGAAATTGTACAAATAAGCCTATACTTTACACGTCCTATTTTTTTACCAACTTGAAAAAATCCACCTCTTCTATGCGATAATATTCAGATTTTTTTGCTTGACTGAGGTTGAAACATGGCTATCAAAAAAACTGAACTATACGCTTCTCTATGGAAAAGCTGTGATGAATTGCGTGGTGGGATGGATGCCAGCCAGTATAAAGACTACGTTTTAACCTTACTATTCCTAAAATACATTTCTGATAAATCCAAACAAGACCCTGATAGCCTAATTGAAGTACCCGAAGGCTGTACCTTTGACGATATCGTCAAACTCAAAAATAACAAAGAGATCGGCGAAAAGTTAAATATCATCATTACCGCAATCGCTAAAGCAAACGAATTGCAAGGTGTTATCGACCAAACCGATTTTAATGATGAAGAAAAACTCGGCTCAGGCAAGGATATGATTGACCGCTTGACTAAATTGATTGCCAATTTCGAGACACTTAATTTAGCCAGTAACAAAGCCGATGGTGACGACCTGCTAGGCGATGCCTACGAGTATTTGATGCGTCATTTTGCCACCGAATCGGGCAAATCCAAAGGGCAATTCTATACCCCTGCCGAAGTCTCTCGTATCATGGCTAAAATTATTGGTATCGATAAGCATACCACCAATGATAAAACCGTGTATGACCCAACGTGTGGCTCAGGTTCGCTGTTATTAAAAGCCAGTGATGAAAGCACTGATGGTTTAGATATCTACGGTCAAGAAAATGACAATGCTACGTCTGCGCTGGCAAAAATGAATATGATTTTGCATGGCGTAGAAACTGCAACGATTCGCCAAGGCAATACTCTCTCTGACCCAAAATTCAAAAAAGAAGATGAGTTAAAAACCTTTGATTTTGCCGTCGCCAATCCGCCATTCTCTAATAAAAATTGGACAAACGGCATTGAGCCAACCGCTGATATTTATCATCGTTTTGATTTAGGCGTTCCCCCAGATAAAAATGGCGATTATGCCTTTTTACTACATTTGATTAGTAGTCTAAAAACCACAGGTAAAGGGGCGATTATTCTACCGCATGGCGTGTTATTCCGTGGCAATGCCGAAGCTCGCATTCGTGAAAATATTCTAAAACTAGGTTATATCAAAGGCATTATCGGTCTGCCAGCCAACTTGTTCTATGGCACAGGTATTCCTGCCTGTATAATTGTGTTGGACAAAGAACACGCCAAACCTGCGACCTTAGACGATAATGGCAATGTGATTGACGGTCAATCGGTGTTTATGATTGATGCCAGTCGTGGTTTTATCAAAGACGGTAATAAAAACCGTTTACGCCACCAAGATATTCACAAAATCGTTGATACCTTTAATAATCGCAAACTGCAAGACCACTTTAGCCGAATGGTTGAAATGTCTGAGATTGTCGCCAATGACTTTAATCTCAATATCCCACGCTATATTCCAAGCCCAGATAATGACGACTTGCAAGATTTAACCGCTCATTTGCAGGGCGGTATTCCTGTGCATGATGTTAATGCGTTGAGCCATTACTGGCAAGTGTTTACATTACTACAAGATAAGATTTTAGCCAAAGAAGGTAATCGCTATAAATTAATTACCGAAATCGATGCGATCAAAAATCTGATTTATTCATCCGATGATTTTACTAAGTTTGTGACCACAGCCAAAGCCCCGTTTGAACAATGGCAAAAAGACTATCCATTATCAGACATTACCCATGAAGAGAAACCAAAAGAATTTATCCATCGTATTTCTGAAGGATTATTGGCAAGCTACCAAGATACGCCACTGATTAGCCAGTACGATATCTATCAGATTTTGATGGATTATTGGGATGATGTCATGCAAGACGATGTGTATTTGATTCATCAAAACGGTTGGGAGCATGGCAAACAGCTTGAGCATATCGTCAAAAAAGGCGAAAGCTACGACATCGTCGTGGACAAAGAAAAATACAAAAGCGATTTAATCCCTGCCAATCTGGTCATTCATCGGTTCTTTGCCAAAGAGCAACAAGCGATAGACGACCTAACTGCCAAACTCGAACAAGCCGAGCTTGATATCGAAAGTATGCTAGAAGAGCATGGTGGCGATGAAGGCGTTTTAAATGATGTTATCACGCTAAAAGACAGCCAATCTGCGTTAGAAGGCTATCAGCTACAGGCGTGGGATTCCATCGATAAACAGCGTTACAAGACTTATCGAGAAACCTATCAAGCCATGCTTACTTTAGAAGAAGAAATTAGCCAACTTGCCAAAGATAGCACGTTTAACGGCTATCGTAGCAAGGCAGGTGTGGTTAGTGTTAAAGATGTCAAAGCCAAGCTTAAAACCGAGCTACAAGACAGCCAGTCATTTGCCAGTATTTATATTAGACTCGATGGCGAACTCAAAAAAGCCAAAAAGCACGTTAATGAACTAAAATCTGCTATGATTGCTGAGATCAAGCAGATGAAGCAACAAGGTAAGCCGTTTGAGCATGAGGACGATATCGTGATACTTGAGCAGTTTATTGTGTTGTTAAATGAGAAAGATTCGGTCAAAAAACAGCTTAATACCGCTATCCAAGCGCTTCATCAACAGGTATTTATCAAATATAGCCAATTGACGGTTGTAGAGATTAAAGCGTTATTGGTGGATGATAAATGGCTTGCGACGCTTGAGCAAAATATTGATAGCGAGATTGAGCGAGTGGTACAGGCATTGGTGACACGTTTGACGACGTTAGCGGAACGGTATGCTGTGCCATTGTCTGCGATGACGGCAGAGGTTGAGCGGTTAAATGCGATTGTGGCAGGGCATTTGGCTAAGATGGGGTTGGAGTTTTAAAATGGGAATGAAGGAAACTGAAATTGGGGAAATTCCTGAAGATTGGAAGTTGGATTATCTTGAGAACATTACTAAACAGATAAGTGATATTGACCACTTTATGCCCCCAAGTGTTAGAGTTGGTATTCCTTATCTAATGACAAGCGATTTACAGCCTAAAATTAGCCAAGTAAATTTTGATGAATGCAAACAAGTTGATGGTATTTTTTACGACAGATTTGCTAGAAAAATTAAAGCTGAACTGGATGATATTGTTTTTGCTAGATATGCCACGATTGGAACAGTCTCATATGTTGATATCAATAAGAAGTTTTTGGTCTCTTACTCATGCGTTGTTATTAAACCACATTTAGCAAAAGTTTATGGAAAATATTTATATCACTACTTTAAAAGTGATGTCTTTTTTAAAAGCGTTGAGTTGCTATTAAACTCGAATATTCAGAGTAATATAGGAATAGATGGACTAAATAGAACTAAAATACTACTGCCTTCAAAACAAGAGCAAGAACAAATAATTGAAGTTTTATCAGACACAGATAATTTGATCCAAGCCACTGAACAGTTAATCAATAAAAAACAGCTTATTAAAACCGCTACAATGCAGAATTTGCTAACAGGTAAAATTCGATTAGCCGAGTTTGATACCAAACAAACCAAGCTAAGCGAATTAGGCGAAATTCCTAGTGATTGGGATGTCGTTAATTTAGGTAACTATGTTGAAATAAGAAAGGGTGAAACTATAACTTTAGCCAATATTAAATATGGCGATATTCCAGTGATTGCAGGTGGAAAAAAACCTGCTTATTTTCATAATCAAGCCAATAGATTCGGTAAAACCATTACTATAAGTGCATCTGGTGCAAGTGCAGGGTTTGTCAGTTTCCATGAAAATAATATTTTTGCATCAGATTGTTCAACCATTTCCGAAAGCAAAAAATATAGTATTGAATATTTATTCTATAATCTATTATTAAGACAATCAGATATATACAAAATGCAAGCAGGTGGTGCTCAACCCCATGTACAGCCTAAAGATTTAAAACCTATGTTATTAGTTCTTTCGAACAACTATGAAGAACAAAACATGATAGCTCAAATCTTCTTAGATATGGACAAAGAATTAACCGCTTTAAATGAACGCCTAACCAAACTCAACGACATTAAACAAGGCTTAATGCAAGACTTGCTCACAGGGAAAATCCGTCTAACGGAATAAAAAACTGGACACAGCCATGACCGCAACCGACAAAATCAACGCCCTCGAACGTGAAACCCAAAACCGAATCATTAAACTGTTTAGGGAGCGACTAGACTATCGCTACATCGGTAACTTGCAATACGAAGATAACAAAAATATCCGAGAGCAAGACCTGCGAGCATGGCTAACCAAACAAGGTTATAACGACACATTAATCACCAAGTCTATCCGAGCTATTGCAAACGCGAGTGCTATGGGTGGCGGTCGTCACCTCTACGACGCTAACAAAGACGTCTATCGCTTGTTACGCTACGGCATCAAAGAAAAAGCCGATATCAGTGAAAATAACCAAACTATTTGGCTCATCGACTGGAAAAACATCCATAACAATGACTTTGCGATTGCCGAAGAAGTAAGTATTAAAGGCGAACACAAAAAACGCCCCGATATCGTCCTATACGTCAATGGTATCGCCCTAGGCGTATTGGAGCTCAAACGCTCTGCGGTCGATGTCATCGAAGGCATACGCCAAAACCTAGACAATCAGAAAAAAGAATTTATCCGAGCATTTTTTACCACCATTCAGCTAGTCATGGCAGGTAATAACACCCAAGGTTTGTATTACGGTACAACTGAGACCAGTGAAAAATACTATCTCAAATGGAAAAATGAACAAATCGACCCACTGGCGGAAGGGTTAGAAAAAGACTTAGACAAATCACTGGTTTATCTATGCCAAAAATCACGCTTTCTACAAATCGTTCATGACTTTATTGTCTATGATGCAGGTATCAAAAAAACCTGTCGCCACAATCAATACAACGGAATCACCAAAGCCATTGAACATATCCATGACCGCAAAGGCGGCATTATCTGGCATACCCAAGGCAGTGGCAAAAGCCTAACGATGGTATGGCTTGCCAAATGGATCAAAGAAAATATCGAAAATAGCCGTGTACTTATCATCACTGACCGTAAAGAACTCGATGAGCAAATCGAAACCGTCTTTACAGGTGTGGAAGAAACCATCTACAAATGTAAAAGTGGGGCAGATTTAATCCATCAGCTTAACCAAGCTCAACCTGCCTTAATCTGTTCATTGGTGCATAAATTTGGGCGAAATGGTCAAAACAAAGCTGACGATGATGATGAAGCCGTCAATGAAGAATACATCGAAGCCTTGAAAAATGTCGCAGGGCAAGATTTTCATCCCAAAGGTAACATTTTTGTGTTTGTCGATGAATGCCACCGCACCCAGTCAGGCAAGCTACACGATGCCATGAAAGCCATTTTACCCAATGCATTATTCATTGGCTTTACAGGTACACCATTGCTCAAAGCCGATAAAAAGAAATCGATAGAAGTGTTTGGCGGCTTTATCCATACCTATAAATTTAACGAAGCGGTTGCCGATGGGGTTGTCCTAGACTTGCGATACGAAGCAAGGAACATTGAGCAATATCTGAAATCACCCAAAAAATTTGATGAATGGTTTGATATCAAAACCGCTAATATGTCTGACCTAGCTAAACGCCAAATTCGTGAGCGCTGGGCTACCATGCAAAAAATCCAATCGAGTACATTACGATTATCTGAAATCGTCGAAGATATTTGCATGGATATGGAAAAAAATCCGACCTTAAAAAATGGTCACGGTAACGCCATGCTCGTGTGTGGTAGCGTATATCAAGCTTGCCAATGTTACGAGCTTTTTTGCGAGCGTGGTTTTAAAGGTAAACTGGCAGTGGTGACAAGCTTTACCCCAACCATGGATAAAATCAAAGGTGAAGGGAATCTACAGACTGAGCAAGTGTTCAAATACGATATCTATCGCAAAATGTTGGCTGACTATTTTGAAACCACCGAAGAGCAAGCCTTAAAGAAATTTGATGATTTTGAAACATCAGTCAAAAAACGATTTATCGAAGAGCCTGGGCGAATGAAATTATTGATTGTCGTAGATAAGTTGCTGACAGGGTTTGATGCCCCATCAGCAACTTATCTATACATCGATAAAAAAATGGCAGACCATAATCTATTTCAAGCTATTTGTCGGGTCAATCGCTTAGATGGTGAAGACAAAAAATATGGCTACATCATTGATTATCAAGACCTATTCAAATCGCTTGAAAAATCTATTAGCGATTATACCAGTGAAGCCTTTGCTGACTATGAAAAAGAAGACGTCGAAGGGCTTATCAAGGACTATCTTAAAGAAGGTAAAATAGATTTAGATGTTGCCAGAGAAACCGTCAAAGCCTTGTGTGAGAAAGTACAGCCTAAAGATGAAAATGGCTATGTAAAATATTTTTGTGGTACAGGTGACGAGCATTTACTCCCTGAAAAGCAAGCCTTACGTTTGCAATTTTATCATGCCGTAGAAAGCTTCAAACGAGCATATGAAGCTATACAGACAGAGTTAGAAAAAGCAGGCTATAACAAAGAAGAAATCAACACCATCCAAGAAGAGCTTCGATACTACATCCAATTGCGTGACGTGATTCGTCTAGCAGGTGCAGATACGTTAGATTTCAAAGAAATCGATGCGGATATGCGTGTGTTGATTAATAAGCACGTTTTAGCCAATGAAAGCGAGGTTTTGGCTGAATTTGGCGAATGGAGTTTTTTAGATTTAGTTATTAACGATAACTTGGATTCGTTGCCTGACAATATCAAAAATAACCCTGACTTAATGGCAGAAATGATTACCAATAACGTCAGACGTGCAATTGTTGATGAAAACCCTGTCAATCCAAAATATTACGAAAAAATGTCAGTTTTGCTCGATGAACTTATCGAACAACACAATCAAAAAGCAATTGAGTATAAAGAGTTTCTCAAGGAAATGATTGAACTGGCTAAAAAGGTCAAAAAGCCTAATACCAAGGATTATCCAGCCAATATCGATACCCAAGGCAAGCAGGCTATTTTCGATAATTTTGCCGAAGATGCTAGTTGGGTGCTAAAAGTGCATAACCTAATCATGACAAAAAAACGTGATGAATGGGTTGGCAATCGCATGAAGGAAAAAGAATTACTCAAATATTTGCGAGACGTGTTAGAGCAAAAAAATATTGATGGTCAAAAATTTATTGACCTTGTCAAAAAGCAAGGCGAATATCAGTGAGTGAGGTTTTAATAATTGGTAGCCTTGAATGTGAATTGAATCGCAAGGCTATCAAAAACCTGCATATTGCCGTCTTGCCACCTGTCGGTAAAGTCAGAGTATCTGCTCCCAAACAGATGACAGATATTGCTATTCATTCTGCGGTCGCTAGTAGATTACCTTGGATAAGAAAACAGCAACAAGCCTTTTTAGACCAGCCACGCCAAAGCGAACGTCAAATGCTTGGCGGTGAAGCTCATTACCTGTGGGGTAAAGCTTATCGGTTGCAAGTCATCACCACGGATAAACGCCCTAAAGTGGAAGTCAATAAACAGTATATAGCCCTATATGTGAAAGCGGATAGCACCAAAGAAGACCAAGCCAAATTACTTGAAAAATACTATCGCCAAGCTCTCAAAGCTGAGATTGACCGCTTACTCCCAATATGGCAAGCAAAAATTGCGATTCCTGAGCGCTATGGCGTAAAGCGTATGAAAACCAAATGGGGGAGCTGCAATACACAAAGCAAGGCTATCTGGCTTAATCTAGAATTGATTAAAAAGCCCCATGCTTGTTTGGAATATATTTTGGTGCATGAGTTAGTCCATCTGCTTGAACGACATCATAACGCCCATTTTAGGCAGTTGATGGATGAATACTTACCCAATTGGCAACAAACAAGAGACTTATTAAATAGCTTGCAATTGAGTGATGAAAAGTGGGAATATTAGAAAATAGAAACATTTGATGAATATTCTTTAGAGGATAATAATAATGAAAATACTAAATGCGACAGACTTAGCAGCATCAATTAAGAAAGATATAGAGAAGTGTCAAACTATTTATTTCGCGGTTGCTTGGGCAACAAGTAATGATATTTTCAAAAAATTTAACAAGGCACTTGATAAGGTGGCAATTGGTGTAATTGGACTTAATCTTCATCATACTGACCCTGCCATTCTTACGAAATATGCCAAGTCAGACAATATTTACTTTAGATATGATAGAAACTCAGTTTTTCATCCAAAAATCTATATTTTTCAATATAAGACATACTCTAATGTTTACATAGGTAGCTCTAACCTCACCTCTGGCGGTTTTGGCTCAAATGAGGAGTTAAACGTCAAAGTTAGAATGAACTTAGATGAAAAGGAGTTGAAGCAATTTATTAAACAAATTGAAAGTTATACTGTGAGTGCACTAGAAGGTATAAGCAAAGCATTTATTGAAGAATATACTCGAAAATATGACATTCGAAGAAATAATGAAAAACGGATGAAGTCAATGACTACAGCTCAGATGAATGCAACCTTAGAGGAAATTAATAATAGCATTCCAGATGGTGGTATCGACTGGTCGAGCTTTATTGAGCTTGCTAAAAAAGAAACATTTCCAGGAAAAGAATTTGGTGAATGTCTCGAAGAACGTAAAGCACTTTTAGAGTATGCAAAAAATTTATTTGCTAAACATAATCACCTAAAGGATATGCCGTTAGCAGAACAACGTGTTATTGCAGGCGTATGTAACGACAATAATCCTGAAAACCCATATTACGCATGGTTTGGAGATTTACATGGATTCGGTTATATGCAGGGTAATTTTAATATCAATAAAGACCAACATAAAAATGCGGTCATTATTTCGGATGCTTTAGACCTAATCCCTATAGAGGGTGAAGTTACGTTTGAGATGTTTGAAGCTTATATCAAAAAATTTAATCAAATTTCTAAGTCTGATGAACCCAATATGAAAGCAAGTTATTATAGATTTTTAGCTTTGAAGAGACCTGATTTATTTTTTCCGCTTAATAAAGCAAATTCAGATAATTTAATTGCTTTGTACGATATCAAAGGTGGTATTAATAGCTATAAGAAATATTGGGAAGTTTTACAAAAGGTTCGAAAATCAAAATGGTATACAGAAGGCGACACAGCTAGTAAAGAATGGAATTTTCGTATGGCTTTACTAGATAGTATTTGCTATAAATTCACTAATAGTGAAGAATTCTAGCTACTTTAGCTTAAAACTTTTAACCTTTGTTAAGTAGTACCTTATCTTTACAATTAAATTGGAGTATTTATGTCAAAAGCGTCAAAATATAGAGATGACCCTGATTTAACGTTTCTACAATTTTTAGATTGGGATGATTTACAAATACTTGCATATGCTTTAATCAAAGATAGTGAAGGGACAGAACAGTGGACAGGTGGCTTGGCTAAAACCCTTACGAGTGAAATCGCTAGATATACTAAAGCTGAGTTACCTAAACATATTTGGCAATCAGTTGCTGCTGAGCTACAGCTTTTTGGTGGCGATACAGTTGTAAATACGTTCCGTGGAAAAGGTGTACCTTATAATGAAATTGTAAGAGATGTAGGAAAACGAGTAGGAGCAGATTTTAGTAATACTGCTACTACGATTGAAATTGAAGACAAAGTTCTTCGTACGCTGTTTAATAAAGTTACTACATTAAACGACTTGGATTTGATCAATAAGACTTTGAAGGAAAAAGGATACTTAGGATTTTCTTCATTACTTGAAAGTCCTTTTTCGACAATCAAGCAAGGACTTGGTTTTGGTACTGGAGGAGCAACAGCAGGTATCGCGGCATTAAATGTTGCTAAAAATTTTCTTAAAGCAAACCCATTTACAACACTGGTAACAGCACCTCTCACAGTTAAGGATATTTCCGCCCCAGCTTATAGAGTAACTATACCTTCAGTTTGTTTAGTCGCAATGTTGCGTACTAAATATCTAACTGATGCTGAAAAATTTAATGAATTTTAACGGTGCATTATGGAACAAACTGTCTATATTTTCGACACAAGCAAATTTAGCTCAACTTTAACCAAAGCCATTGAAAATAATAACGTTATTTTTAGAGATGGTGTAGCGTATTGGAAAAAAGGACTGGAACATAAAGGAATCATTCAACATATTCCATTAAAAGAAGTATCAAAGAGTTCAACTGAAAGCTTTGTCAATGCTTTATCCTCGGTACAATCAGGTATTGAATCTACGATCGCAATCGCACAAGTAGCATCAACAGCTACTCTTTTAATAGCTACAGCCATTCAAACTCAAATTTTAAGCAAAAAGATAGAAGAAGTTCAGAGAACTGTGTTAAATGTATCACAATCAATTAATGAACAAAATTTGATTTTTTATACTGACAAAGCAAGTGAATATCTTTCAACAATACAAAATCTACGCCTTTTACTTAAGCAAAATGACGGTATTAAGGAGGTAAGTGATTTAGCTAAGAACCTTCTTGCCAATGCTTTACAAACAAAAAACCATTTAGTCTTTTTTATTAACAATTTATTAGGCTTAGTGGAATCAGGCAAAGTTACAGATAATAATCACATTGAACTAGTTCTAAATTTCATCCAACAAATCATGGAAGTTTTACCAATTGGTATGCATATGGAATTCTTAATAGCTCATAGATTAGGTCAATATGATTTTTCCCAAACTCTTATAGAAGATAGTCATGATAAATATAGTTCATTAACTTCATCTTATAAGAATTATCTTAATAAACTAAACAACCAAGTAAGGTTATCACAGGTTAAAGCTGACCAAGTCCCTTTTTTAGAAATGGTAAGAAAGCCTGCGAAAGCATTGTTTAGTTCTGAAATTCAAAAAGAGTTGTTAGATAAACCATCAATAGAGAAAATTGAATTTAATTAAGCTCATATTTGACAAATACTGACCCTTCAGTCTTGAGGAAGCTAAGCTGTTCACCAGTGGACAGCTTAGCTTTAACTTTAAAATGATGCCTATTCTAGTTAAGCAATAAAAAAAGCCGTAATTTTCATACGGCTTTTAAGAGGAGGTGGGCTCAGAAATAAAGAAGCTATTCGTAATAAAAAATAAGAAGTTAGATACTTGCAGTCCAAGCTTTAATAACTTTTTATTTGATACGAATCTATGTTCACTAGATTTCTATCATTAGTCCACCTTTTTTTAGTTTAACAATTAACCATGAAATTTAATGTTAAAAAATGTAATTATAAGTTAAGATTTTGTTTCAAATATTAGTCTAATGAAAAGATACTCAGCTTAAAATTGTCCTACTTAAATTATATTAACTTATTTAACTAAAATAATCTAAGAAAAGGAGGGTTCGTCATAAATTTATATTTTAATTTAAGCAAAATTAGCCAAAATACTCTAAAACAATTCATATATCAGATAATTTAGTTGAGCAAACAGCAAAGTTATCGAGCATTATTTTTAACTTCAAAATTCATATAGAGGCGACAGATAATGAGTAAAAAATACAATTACTCTTTGTAATGGGTTACATCTACGAAACTAGCTGGGTCAACACCTTCGGGAAAATTATCCCAGGAGAGCCCAACTTTATCCATCTCAACTTCAACATCATGCCACATTTGTTTTTTCATTGGTGACATATTGTCGTCATCAATTTCCTCAATCTTATAATCACGATCCATTTCATTAAACTCCATAAAATTAAAAGGGGTATAGATTGGATTGAGATGAATAATAATTTTTTCAAGTATATTGGAAATAATTTTTTAAAATAACTGTTTTACATCTGAAAATTTTATAAAGTATACTGAGTCGTAATTAATATAGCCATTTTCAATCTTATCCCATTTAACCATGGTTTCTTTTGGCAGATGACCCACCACAGTACACTGCGGCATAGCACAAGTACGGATTTCTGCTTTATGAGTCGTATAGCCTTGGTGTGGCTTATCAACATAAACAGGTTTAAAAGCTTCATTTTGTCGAGCCTGTTCATCCGCTTTTTGCTTGGCGATAGATTGCCGATAGTTTTGCATATTTCTATCTATTGCTGCTTTTGAAATATGCTCCATATCGGTCATAAATTTTGGAAGGATGTAATACTTTAATGCCCCAAAAAATACCACTGCACCAATAATTTTATCCCATTGAATGCCATTTCTTCTAGCCATTATGTACTCCAATTTTTCCCAATTTAATTAACCGTAACTACTAGTGGATTTTGAGCCTCTTCATCTACCTGAATTCGCAGTTCTTTAAATTCAACCTGACCATTAGCGATGACTTGACGCAGTATTTTTTGTCTTGGACTTAGTTTAGCTTTGCCAGTTTTCACCTCGGCAAAGATTATTTTCACCTCTTCAATAGCTACACTCCCTTCGCTACAATCATGTAAGTTGTGAAAAATCAGATAGTCGATAGGTTCTCCAAAAAAACGACAGTCCGCGGGATTGTAAGGGAAATCGGTAATAAATGGGGTAAATTGTTCGCCAATTTGCCCCTTTAACACATTTCGTTGCGCGTCATTTGACCGTTTCTTAGCTTGCTTAATTTCGACTTCAAGCTGTCTTTGGAATGTCATTTCACGTTCAAGTTGCTGATTACTGAGTTTGGCTATCTCTTGTTCAAGCGATTGTATGGTGATCGATTGTTCAAAATTTCGTTTCATTAGCCAATAGATAAACAAAGCCAATACTGCCATAACTGCAATAATTAAAATGTTGGTCACGCTCATCACAATGCTCCATTACGCCTTTGGTGTGGTATCAAGTTGTTGTAAACGCTGTAAAACGACATTTGCAAAAGGAAGACTATAGCGCCAACTTTTAAACTTTTGTGAGTAGTTACCGCCACCTTCATTCTTCCAAGATTTCAGCATTGCCACAATTTCAGGATGATAATGAACACATTTGACAGATAGCCCACCATCAGCAAATGCCCATACATCGACCCACATTCCCATGATAGTAAAACGGTACTTGGTAAAACTATTCTTAGTCGCTTTGCTTTCTACCATTAACTGTACAGGTAATGACTGTGGCATAGTTGTAACAGTGGGATTTTTGACTCCGACGACAGGTTCAAAAACTATTGGCTCTGGATAAATCCATCGCTTATTATTAACCTCGTTCAAAATATAAGCTCGTGCTTCTTCACTAGGTAGCTCGATATCTTGTGTTAATAGCTCTCGTAAATCTATTTCAATTGTTTGAATGCTGTGATTCTTAATCAATTCAAACTTATCCGAGTCAATAAACGAAGTAACTGCAATCTCAATAAACATTAAATCATGTTCATCACATGCGACCAAATCAGGGCGAAAGCTGCCAACTGACTGCTCAGGGATCACTTTAGTAAATTTCCAGACTTTGCTACTTTTATTTTGGCTATTTGGTAAAGCAGGTAAAGTTATACGTTTTTCTTCCACAATGACTTGCTTGGCAAATTTATGTAAAATGCTTTCTGGGTTAATATTACAGCTTTCTTTGTTACTACTATGAGCGAAATGATGTTCATTTTTTTCACCTTTTTTAGCAACTACTAGCTCGCCACATTCGAAGCAAAAACAGTCACATTTGAGTCCTCGCTCAACTTGTTTAATACTTACTAATTGGTCGTTTTTATTTACTGCAATCGTCATTAACATTTTGGTTTCTCCTTACTTTAGGTTGGTGGGGTAAGGGAAGGATAGTGTTATAATTTTTGACTGAGAACCCATCACACACCGAAATAACACCCATGATACACCGTAATTTTGGAATAAATTAATGAATATCAATAAGTTAGAAATTTGCGACTTTTTGCTAAAACTGGCTAATAATACTGGCAAAAAATCTATTGTAAGAAAAATGCTTATTGAACTGTTAGAGGGTGAAGTTGAGAATGACCAAGAGTTTCCAGTTCGTCAATTAAGAAATTTGCTTTACGCCAATGCAAAAGATATAGATATAAGTTTGGTTCAGGAAAAAACACCACAAAAATATAAAGCAGAAGATTTACAACAAGAGTTGGACAAATTAATTGAAGGGCAACAAATAGGTTTCGATTTTTTTGGCAAACTTGGTGTCAGACCTATCGTTCGTGAGAACCCTACAGAGGGTAATCAGCCAAAAGAGTTTTGGCTAGAGTTTATGCCGTATGATTTGAGCGGTAGAACGGAAAATCAAAAAGGTAAATTTTCTAAAATATCCGTTGATGATGTCCAGTCTCAAAATCTAGATACACTATTAAAAGACTCTATATTATTACTACAGCCACCCGATATAATATCTGACTTTAAAAATAATTTGGACATAGTTTATGAACGTAGCGCGTTGAATGTATCGAATCTATCTCGAAGGGCAAGGTTTTTTTTCAATCAAGAGGGGGAGTTGATTGTTCGAAGTCCTAAAGGCATTACGTTTATGTTAGCTTTAATGATAGGGTATGTCTTTAATTGGATTGTACTACTAGCAACAATTGGATTATTTGTCTCTGCGTTATTATCAAAAAATATTTGGATGACTGTTTTAACGTTTGTTTATCTAGGGCGTGTCCCTATTTGGATAATGAGGCTAAAAATAGACTAAATCGCCAGCAAAACAAGGCAAATTGTGCAGATAATATTGGAATATTGTCAAACAATTTAACGCAGTTTTGCCAGATTTAGGCATTTTTAGGCCATTAAAAATACTTTGTTCCGAATTAGGGACACGCCCTAGTTGTGCTAATTCCGTTTCTTTACTCTAATTATAAACTGAAGTTACGCAGCCCTTTAAAAAAGCGCTATCATAACAAAAAAAGCAGTCAGAGAGAGTAAACAAATGAACAAAGACATGATAGAGCTCTACAGCGACTACCTCATTGCAAGTTTTGGGCAAACCACCGCCACAGGACTTGCCAATCTACTACAAGGGAGCATCTACCATGACAGCATCACCCGCTTTCTAAACAGTGAAACACTCACCGCCAAAGAACAATGGCAACTGATTAAACCCATGCTAAGACAGCATGAAAATGCCACACCCAATGCCATCGGCTATCTCATCTTTGATGACACCATACAGCCCAAACCGCACACAAGCGTCGACGACATCAACTGCTGGCACTACGACCACACCCAAAACAAAAATGTTAAAGGCATTAACCTGCTTAACTGTCTGTATCATCGCAAAGATATCGACATACCCTTAAGCTTTGACATCATCACCAAACCCAATGTCTTTACCGATGACAAAGGCAAGGTTAAACGTAAAAGTGATAAAACCAAAAATCAGCGACTGCTTGATATGTTTGATAGGGCAATCAAAAACCAAGTCAAATTCGACTATGTATTAGCCGATTCTTGGTTTTCAGCCAAAGCGACATTCAAACATATTCGTAAAGCTAACAAGCATTTCATCTTTGCGTTAAAGTCAAATCGCTTGGTGGCTTTAACCCCTGATGATAGAGAAAAAGGTAACTTTGTACGTATTGATGAATCTAATCTACCCGATAATACCCCTGTTCACGGCTTTTTAAATGACTATCATGATGAAGTCTTGTTATTACGCCGAGTCTTTACAAACAAGGACGGTTCTACAGGGGTGTTATATCTGGTATGCTCAGATTTGCAATGCGACAAGGATAAATTTATCAACGGCTATCAAAAACGATGGCAGGTTGAAGTGTATCATAAGTCGTTAAAGCAAAATGCCAATTTGGGTAAGTCGCCTGCTCATAGCCAAAGGGCTCGGTTTAATCATATGTTTTTAGCCACGTATGCGGTGTTTAAGCTTGAGTGTTTGAAAATCAAAACCAAGTTAAATCATTTCGCTTTGCGTTTGAAGTTACTCGTCTCCGCTAATCAGTCGGCTTTTGCCCAGCTTAAGGCTATTAGCGGTGCGTAACTTCGGTTATAAAAATAAGTATCAACGAATGCACTCATTAGTCTCAAGACGCATTATAAAAGCACCAGCGTTTCTATTGAGTGGGAGTCAATTTAATGCAGATTTAGAGCTATTTCGTCCTACTGACTTTAATATTGCTAGAGTGAGTGAGATAATCTCAATTTGTCCCATATGTGCGTCACAAATTCAGCTAAGTTACGGTGACGATATATATAAATATTATCTAGTTGGTCGATGCAGAAATGCTCCAGATGACCATGTATTTTCATTTGATAGGATGAAATTAACTGGGTTTTTTCTTGGGCATGAAGGCTATTTAAAGGGTTTATAAAAATCATCAAAAGTACATTCAATCAAACTTCAAGATTTTATCATTGACTTCGAAAACATTCTCAAATACAAGCTAAGCTACTTAGAAATCAGTAGCTTAGCTTTGATAAATGTTATTAGTCAAAGTTAATTAACCTATTTATTAAGTAGAATTTCAAGAAACTAGTTAAAAGAAAATTGTGAGGTACCTTTATCAGTATCTATTTGAACTTCAAGGACGTCTTTGGTATTACAGCTTTGAATTGGGACTTCCATCGATTGACCATATCCCAACACTCTAGGTTGAAAGCGTAATAAATTACAGTTACCGCGATTGACTATAACCCCGTTGACCGTGACATTATCTGGACTTTTAGATTGAATAATTGCATAGGTTATAGGTCTTGAACTCCAAGGATTAGGTCTATCTTCCATACTTACATTTAATATATCTTCACTTGCTCCATTTGATGAACTACAACCTGTTAAAAACAAACAAGTTAAAAGGAACGTTGCTACTGATAGATTCAAAGCCAACTTCTTCATAATTTCTCTTCCTAAAAATATATGAACCTTAAAATTTATAGTTTTTGGAGGAATAAAAATGATAATTTACATCTAAAAATTTAATCACTAATATCCTAATTTGGGATTATCCTAAAAAGGAATAAAAATAGCAAATCAATTCTTAGTTGGTATGCTAAATGTGAAAACTATTCACAATCCACGATATGAGAGATTAATTGAATGTCTGATAAATGCTCGTAAATCTCAGCATTTGACGCAATTGCAACTTGCAGATGAATTAGATAAACCTCAATCTTATATTGCTAAGATTGAGGGTAGGGAAAGAAAAATTGATATCATTGAATTTTTTGAACTTTGTAAACAATTGAATGTAAATCCAATCAATCTCTTACAGACAGTTTTTATTAGCAATGAGACTTTGAATAATTAAGTTTTTATTATAAAGCTGCAATGAAAATTTTGAGGAGTAGTGGTGATAACAGTATTACCAATATTACAGCTAGCATAATTGCAGTTCTCATTGTTTAAATAAAAATATTATTTTAATAATTCTAATATTTTATCTTTTCCTAATTGTTTAATTAATTGTTTCATAATTTCGTCAGGCGTCCCTTTACTTGAGTTCAATGAAGTGCGATTTTTAAAACGGCTCACATCTTCATCGTTGCGTAAAGCATCAAGATAATCTGCCCAAGTTTGCATCATTTCAGCTCGGTCTTCTAAAAACTCGAAACGTCCATAAGCGGTGCCGTTTTGGTCTTTGGTGATATGACCTAAGCCCATCTCAACGATAACCGCAGGATATTTCAATTGTTCTTGTAACATCGTTTTTGCTGATGCCCTAAATCCATGCACACAATGGACATTTTGATAGCCTAATTCTTTAAGATGTTTATTGGCGGTATTGTCTGAGATTATGCCGTTCTTTTTAGCCGAAGGGCTATAAAAAACAAACTCACTATGACCATTGATTTTATACTGGTGTTGTAAAATTTCAATGGCTTGACGGGGTAGAGGTACGACCATATCTCGCACCATATGTTCTTTGCCTTCACCTTTAAGTGGTTGAAATCGCCATTTAGCTTCTTTAAAGTCTAAATCTGCCCAACGCATACGACGTAAATCGCCATTGCGTACAAAAAGCATCGGCAATAGCCTAAGGGAGCTGTTGGTATTTGAGTCAACTTTATCTTTTAAAGAATCGATATCTTGCAACAGTTTAGCAAATTTATCGGGCTGAATAATTGCGGGACGGTGACCATAGACGGGCTTAATCAATTGGCTTTTTACCATACTGGCTGGGTCTGTACTACAAAAACCACGAGCACTGGCGTATTTAAAAATATCGCTAGCGATGCTGGCACAGCGTTCTGCCTTTTCGGTTGGTTTACCGTCTGCCTTAACGAATTGGTTTTGCACATCAATCAACATTGAAAGCATTTGCGGCGGCGTTATTTCATCAATAGGTGTCTCAGCAAAGCTGTCTTTAAGTAGTTTCAGGCAATTTAGTTTACGTTGAAGAGTATTAGGCTTAAGTATTGTTTTGAGCGTGTCAAAATACTCGTCAGCAAATCTGCCAAATGTTCTATCATCATTCTCAAGTAGTGCTTGTTTGACAGCTTTTCGATTATCCCTTGGGTCAATATTTTTACTTAATAAATCTTGATATTCTTGCCAAATATCATGGGCACGAGCTAATGTAATGCTTGGATAAATGCCAAATGAGATACGTTGACTTTTACCAGTGTTGGGTGAAGTATAACGAAAGAGCCATGACTTTGTTTCGTTAGGGCGTACCATTAAATATAATTTTGGGCGACCTTTAACTGGAACTAGATACTCTTTTGCTTCAGCTTTATGTGAGCTGATACTACGGTCTGAAGTGATGGGCTTACGTTTTTCCATAAATCATTCATTTATACATTACCTTAGTGTACATTCTAGTGTACATTAAATGCAGATATTAGGGTAGTAATTATGTGATAGCATGAGACGCATTATTAGTTAAACCATTGAATTAATTGAAATAATTATAGTTTATGAGATGGTATGATTAACGAGTTCGACACCCGCCGAGCGCACCATTTTCTCGATTTTATCCTTAATATAAAACATTAATTCTATTGATAAATTCACTATCATCTGCCCTTTAGTTTACTTCATTATCATTGATTGTTTTATCCTTGATAAAAAGTTTGTTGAAGCTATTAATTGAGCAACCATTAGATTGAATGATAAAACGGTTTATCCCCATTAATAGTGGCACGGTGCATGACACAATGTACCGTATCGCCATAATCATGGGTCGCATAGTGCTGCGTGGCGCGATTATCCCAAAAGGCAATGTCATCATTTTGCCAGTGCCATCTTACCGTAAACTCAGGTTTGCTAATATGTTGGAATAAAAAATTGAGTACCGCTTTACTTTCTGAGTCGGACAATTCATTTATCTTTGTAGTAAAGCCCTCATTCACAAAAATCAATTTTTTACCAGTGACAGGGTGAGTGCGAATGACGGGATGCACCACAGGCGGATTGTCAATTTGCGCTTGTTGCCACTGGACAAAGCCCTCGGGGGTATTGCCAAATCGCTCTTGCGGGAAGGATTGAATAATATTGTGCGTTGCCGTCAACCCTGCCAAAAAAGCGCGAAACGCAGGCGATAAATTATCATACGCGGCATAGCTGCTTGACCACAGCGTATCACCACCAAAGCTTGGGACTTGTTTGGCTGCCAAAATACTGCCAAGCGGTGGCGTTTCGCTAAAAGCCACATCGGTATGCCAAATGGCATTGTCTCGCAAATCGGTTTTATGATTATCAAGCAGTACAATCTCTGGCTGATTATCGGCTTGAGGGAAAATCGGGTGAATATGCAGTGAGCCAAATTGACGCGCAAAATCCGCTTGTTGTTTTGGGGTAATTGCCTGTTTACGAAAGAATAAGACTTGATGCGTCAATAATGCTTGCTCAATTTCGTGTTGTTGAGCGTCTATCAAAGGTTGGCTAAAGTCGACACCTGTCACCACGGCGCCAATATTTGGGGTGATTTTTTCGATTGTTAACGTGGTCATGATGATCTCCAAATTGTTCAGTTATCAGTTGTTACAGCTGTTTTAATATTTGCCGTACCAAGGGGCAAGGTTGGCTTGTAATTTTCTTAATAAAATTTCTAAAATAAAGGCAATCACCGCAATAATTATAATCCCGAGAATGACAATATCCGTCGATAGAAACTGCGCGGCCGACTGAATCATAAAGCCTAATCCTTTAGTTGCTGCTACCAATTCAGCTGCCACCAAAGTCGACCAACCCACACCTAGACCAATACGAATTCCTGTTAGGATATGCGGTAAAGCCGATGGTAATGTCACATGCCAAAGTAATTGCGATGGGGTCGCACCGAGCGATAGCGCAGCAAATTGGCGGCTTTTATTAACCGTTAAAATACCCTGCAACGTTGAGATAATAATCGGTGCTAAAATCGATAAAAAGATAAGCGTGATTTTGGTCAGCTCACCAATCCCTAACCAAATCACCAATAATGGCAAATAAGCGAGCGGGGGAATCGGGCGATAAAACTCGAGTAACGGGTCAAAAATAGCCTGAACTGTGCGATTGGTTCCCATCCAAATTGCGATAGGCACACCTACAACCACTGCCAAAACCAAGGCAATAAATACCCGTCCTAGGCTGGCAAAGGTATGCTGTATCAAGGTTGCCGACATATAGCCTTCCGTGGAGACTTTGACAAACTGTTGCCACACACTGGTAGGGTTTGGTAAAAATAAACTTGGCACCAGTCCTGTCGCAGTCACCGCCCACCAAATTGCTAACGCAGTAAACACACTGATAAAGCCCCAGACCACCCCATGATGTTGGGACACAAAAGATGAGGCACGGGTAGGGCGTGTTGTCATGGTAGTCTCAATAACGGCTGCAGTTGGCGCTGACTGATGGTCGATTGGTTTATCAGCGGCACGTGTTGCGGTATCAATCTTAGAAATTGTTTGGCTCGTCATGACCTAATTCCTGTTAAATTATTATGATGAATTGGCGCAGTTTTAGCAGCTGTCAAATACGACCCGCCACAATTTGCTGAAATAACTGTTCTCGCCATTCAATAAACTCACGGTCTGATTTTATGGCGCGGGTGCTTTGTCCTTGGGCAAAGCGTTGGCTAAAAGTCGGCTGGTAATGGTGCAGAATTTTTCCTTGACCCATCACCACCAAGTCGGTTGCCAAAAATAACGCTTCTTCAATATCGTGCGAAATCAACAATATTTGTCGTTTGCTTTGTTGCCAAATATTGAGCAGTAGCTCTTGCATGGATTCGCGCATAAAAGCATCGAGGGCAGCAAACGGCTCATCTAGTAATAGCATTTTGGCTTTTGATGCTAGTACGCGGGCGATGCCCACACGTTGTTGCATCCCGCCTGATAATTCCCAAATCGATTTTTCCGCAGCATGTTCTAGTCCTACCCACTGCAAAATTTGCTCGGTTTGTTTGGCTTGGGTTTTGGCATCGACCCCTGCTAATTTGCCGGCAAAACTGACGTTGTCAGCGACATTGAGCCAAGGGAATAACGCATGGTTTTGAAATACCACCGCTCTATCCACACTGGGCTTGGTGATGGCTTGACCGTCTAGGCTTAACGCGCCTTGGGTCACAGGAATAAAGCCTGCAATAGTGTTGAGCAAAGTGCTTTTACCGCAGCCTGATGCCCCAAGCACCACACAAAAACTTTGCGCTGCCAATGATAAATTCACCTTATCAAGCGCCAAGGTGGGGTGGCTATTGGACTGGGTAGTTGGATACTGTACGCTTAAATTTTCAATCACTAATCCGCTCATGCTATCTCATTCCTTATTAAGCCTTGCTACTACTTGCTATCCAAATATTGGTTGGTGACAAAATCTGAATAATCGGCTAATACGGTATCTACCTTGCCTTGTGATTTAAGAAATTCAGCCGTTTTGCGGATGTTGTCAGCAAATGGTTTTTGTAGCAAAGTCTGCTGTTCACTGACGGGTAGATAACGATTGCCTGCCAGTAGGTTGCTGATATCGCTCGGTGTTGAACCGGTAATTTGCGCAATTTTTTGCACGTTACTAGCATTACCAATAAAGGCTTTAGGGTCTTGGCTATATTTACCGGTGGCATCGGTGCTGATTTTGACGAACTGTTTTAAGAAGTCAGGATTTTTTTGGGCAAAATCTTTACGCGCCACCCATAAGTCATAGGTCGGACTACCCCAGCTAGCCACTTCTTTTGAAGTCGTCAAAACATGCCCAGTGGCTTTGACTTTACTTAAAACCGGCTCCCAAACATAGGTGGCATCAATATCTCCTCGCTCCCAAGCTGCATTGATTTCCGGTGGACGAAGATTAATAATGGTGACTTTGTTTGGGTCAATGTTCCAATGCTTCAGCGCGGCAAGCAAACTGTAATGGGTGGTAGAAACATAGGGTACGGCAATTTTTTTACCGATTAAATCTTGCGGTGTTTTGATATTACTAGCATTTCTGACGACCAAGCTTTCCGCTTCACCGATTTCACTGGTCACCAAAAAAACTTGAAGCGGTACGCCTTTGGTGGCAGCGGCTGCCAATGGACTTGAGCCGATATTGCCAATATCAATGCTGCCGGCACTAATAGCAGCAACGACGTCTGCACCGGTATCAAATTTTCGCCAATTGATATCACGCTGCGTGGTTTGTTCATAGGTTTTGTCGGCTTGAGCAAGTTTGGCTGGGTCAACCCCGGTTTGATAAGCAATGGTAACGGCTTGCTTGCTATCTGCGGTTGATGTGTTGCCCGTTGAAGATGCGCTGGTGGGCGTTGCTTGATTTTGTGACTGAGCTTGTGACTGCGAATTTGATTGAGAATAAACATAGCCCGCGCCAATCGCCGCAATCCCTGCGGTCAACCCTGCCGCGAATAATTTATTTTGCTTAGTCATTTTTACCCCTTAATTCATCATAGATATTCTGTATGTGAATTATTATGTAAAAACCTGTATATTCTGTAAAATAATATTAACAATATTCCATTTTCTAAAATGGAATATTACTGTGCATTTGCCAATCGCGCTATAACTAAGCTAACCAGAAATAAGCTGACCATTCGTATGTAAAATTCGCTACAATATTGCCTTTGATAGTTAATACACTAAAAATCAGGCAATACCATGACAACCAACCTCTCTCAACTGTCACCCACTGCTGTTTGGCAATGGTTTGATCAAATTTGTGCTATTCCACATCCTACTTTTCATGAACACGCATTGGGTGACTTTATTGTTCAAGCAGTCCAAACCCGCGGACAGCCATACGGGTTAACGGTCAAAAAAGATGAAAAAGGCAATATTTTTATCTATAAGCCAGCAAGCGTACAGCTTGATAGCAATATGGCAAACCATCCTGCGGTGGCTATCCAAGCGCATTTTGACATGGTGGCACAAAAAGGGGAAACCACCAACCATGATTTTATCACCGACCCTATCAAACCTGTCATTAAAGACGATTGGGTCTGGGCAAGCGATACGACGCTTGGGGCAGATAATGGTATTGGGCTTGCTATGGCATTGGCGGTAGCGTTTAGTGATGATATTGTCCATCCACCACTTGAGTTGATTTTGACTTGTGAAGAAGAAATCGGCATGGGCGGCGTCCAAGCCATTCACCCAGAGTGGCTGACCGCACCTGCGATGATTAACCTTGACTCAGAAGATGAAGGTGAACTGTTTATTGGCTGTGCTGGCGGGCGTGATGCCACATTTCAGTTAACTTCCTCGCTCATTACCGTAACCGAGGATGTCACGCCGATGGTGATTAAGGTGAGCGGGCTACAAGGTGGGCACTCTGGCATTGATATTCATAAAGGCTTAGCCAATGCTAACTTATTACTGGCGCGCGTGCTGGCAAGCCTGTTTGGCTCATCGCCTTTTTATTTACAACACTGGACAGGTGGGGTATTGCGAAATGTGATTACGCGCGAAGCCACTGCGGCGGTGTTGGGTGATTTTGACCGTATCAGCCAGTTGCTTCCCACTATCTTGCAAACGCTACAAGCTGAATATAAAATCACGGAACCCAACCTGACCGTCACTATTGAAAAAATAGTCACCACGGACGCGCTGTCACCGGCATCTAGCAACCTTTCCGCTCTTAGTATAGCCGACAGTCAGCGTGTGCTTAACTTGCTGCGTAGCCTACCCAATGGCGTGATACGGATGAGCGATAGTTTTGCCGGCGTGGTAGATACATCAATTAGCACGGGTGTGGTAAAGCTTGGCCAAACTCATGACAATAATCAAACCGCCACCCTTGAGATACGTTGTCTGATGCGATCTTTGGGTGAAACCCCAAAAGATGATATCGCCCAGCGGCTACAAGCTTTAGCAGATTTGGCAGGGGCGGCGCTAGAGTTAAGCGATGATTATCCAGGCTGGCAACCTGACCCAAATTCTAAGCTATTGGCAGTGGCAAAATCTGTGATGGCGAGTCATTTTGCAGGCGAGCCAAAGCTGCAGGTGATTCATGCCGGTCTTGAATGCGGCATATTTAAAGGTAAAGCGCCAAACATGGACATGATTTCTTTTGGTCCAAATATCCGTGCGGCACACTCACCCAAAGAGCGCGTAGAAATCGCCAGCGTGGCAAAAACTTGGCAGGTGTTATTAGACTTATTAAAAGTTTTGTAATTGCTAATGATTGCTCATGCTGCTATCACAGTCGCGAAAAAATGTCGTCGCTAAAGTTTTAAATCTAGGGTTTTGAGCCGATTTGCTTATACCGCGATACATAAAAAACCCTTGAAAACAGTGATTTTCAAGGGTTTACTGATTTTCAAGGGTTTATTTTATAGGGATGTTAGATTTTAATGCTTGTTATGCCGATGTTTTGGCACTGCTCAACACGCGTCTGGCTAATATCACGATAGCCAATACAAATGCCAATAACCCTAGCCATTGGGCAATGTTGTCCCAATTGGCAAGTTTAAGCGCCAGCGGTGCATCTGAGCCGCCCGTCGTGACTGACGCGGCGATAATAAACGCCATAATAACACCAATCAAGCTTTCGCCCACAATTAACCCTGCAGCAAATAACGTGCCTTTGCGCTCTGCAAACTTTAAGTTGCGCTCACGTTGCGCCGCTGCACTGTTTTTGGTGATATGGTTTTTAATCCACCATGCCAACACCGAGCCTATAAAAATCGGCATATTAATGGTAGGTGGCAAATAAATGCCCATACCCACTGCCAATACTGGCAAGCTGTATTTACCCGCTGAAGTTTTGCGTAATAAGGTATCAGCGACAATCAGTACCGCACCAATCAGCACACCGATAAGGATAAAGTCCCAGTTCAAATTATGCGCGAAAATCCCTTTGGCAATCGTGGTCATCAAGGTTGCTTGCGGTGCGCCCAAGGCTTGCGAGGCATCCATATCAGGGCGAGGCAATGCCCCAGTAAAGCCGTAAGCTTTGTACAGTAGTTCTAAAATAGGGGAGATTACCAATGCACCTACCACGACACCAATCATTAAGGCAATTTGCTGACGCCAAGGTGTGGCTTTTACCAAGTAACCCGTTTTTAAGTCTTGCAAATTATCATTTGAAATCGTCGCCACACATAATACCGCTGAACCACAGAACAACGCCAACGCGGTGACAAATTTGCCATCACCCGTGGTTAACAATTGCGGATAGGCATTACCAACGAGCAATAAAATGAGCGAAATCACCACAATTGAGATAATACCAATACCTGAAATTGGGCTAGACGACGATCCAACCAAGCCCGCCATATAACCACACGCTGCCGCTACCAAGAAACCAATGATAAAGGTGACCGCGGTACAAACCAACACCAGCAACCATGCCAAACCCGCTGGCAAGCTTGCATCCGCCACAAACTGATAGAAACTAACCGCCAATAACAACGTCATTACCACCGTCCAGCCGATCATAACCTTGGGCGATAAATCCTGCTCCATACGACTGAGGTTTGATGAATTGCCACCTTTGAGCGCCTGCATGGAAATTTTTAATCCCTCAATCATTGGCTTCATGAGCGTCAGTAGCGTCCAAATTGCGGCAACACCAATGGTACCTGCACCAATAAAACGGACGTTTTCCTTCCAGATTTTCATGGCAAATGCCGACATTTCCATGTCACTGGGCTGAGGCGTCATGCTCGTCAATATCGGCACCGCTGCACCCCAAGCAATAATGATACCCAGCAAAATAGCAATACCGCCCGCTACACCAACTAGATAGCCTGCGCCAAGTAGCGCCAAGGAAAACCCCATGGGTAATTGGGTAATCGCCGAGCCTGCTTTAAACCAGTAGCCTGCCGAATCTGCCAATACCCTAAGTCCACCGGTCAAAAACGCTACAATGCCTGATAACGCGCCACCAATCACAATATCCTTGGCGCCTGTTGAGGCATCTGACTGAGCGGGGGTATCATCTGATGTATCCTGTTCGCCTGCCCGCAAAATTTCAGCAGCGGCAACGCCTTCAGGGTACGGCAAATCACTGTTTACCACCATCGCATAGCGAAGTGGAATAGTAAAAATCACCCCCAAGATACCGCCAGCGATACATAAAATAGTGGTTTGCCAAAATGGAAACCCTGTCCAATAACCGAGCATTAATAGCGCTGGCAACACAAAGATAATGGACGATAAAGTACCTGCCGCCGAAGCTTGGGTTTGTACAATATTATTCTCAAGAATATTGCTATCTTTGGCAAATTTTAAAACCGCCATTGATATCACCGCCGCCGGAATGGACGAGGCAAACGTTAAACCGACCTTAAGTCCAAGATATACATTGGACGCGGTAAAGATAACAGTGATTAATGCCCCAAGAATAATGCCCCTTAGCGTCAATTCTTTGTGATTGGCATACATATCACCGATAGGCTGAACTTGCATGGGCAAATCTCCATGTAAAAGCAAAAGTTAATGGTGAGTAAAAAAAATCTTATGGATTATACTGCGTTTTATGGCTAAAACAATAACTTTTATCGAGCACCCTCACCCTCGAAACATAGATAAATTGTGAAGTTAAAAAAACGAATGTCACTGTGGGATGGCATTCGTTTTTTTTGCAAAAGTTTTTTAAAGCATAGGTGGTTTATAAGTCAATGTCGTACCTAATAGCCATAATAGAATCAATACCACAGGTATATGAAAAATTAGCTGGGTTACTGTAAAACCCATCACATCTTTGGGTTTAATTTTTAAAATACCTAACATGGGTAGCATAAAAAAAGGGTTAATTAAGTTCGGTAGTGCTTCTGCGGCATTATAGACTTGTACCGCCCATCCTAGATGGACTTTTAAATCATTGGCAGCTTGCAACACATAAGGCGCTTCAATAATCCATTTGCCACCGCCTGAAGGAATAAAAAAGCCTAAAATCGCAGAATAAATTCCCATTACCACTGAGAAGGTTTCTTTTGACGCGATTGATACAAAGAACTCTGCAATATAGTGAGATAGCGACAAATCAGCACCATTTAATGCTTTGGTCATGATGAAAGCAATACTACCATACAGGGGGAATTGAATTAGTACGCCTGAAATAGCAGGAACCGCTTTTGATACGGCTTCTAAAAAATTTCGTGGCGTGCCATGCAATGCCAGTCCAATCATCAAAAAAATAAAATTGTAAGTATTGAGGCTTGAAATAGCGATAATCGGATTACTTTTGGTAAATTCATTAATCATCCAAACCGCACCTAGTAGCACTACTAGCACGGTTAAAATTGGTGAGTTTTCTAACCAGTCACCCGGGCGCTTACTTTTAACTTCTTTAACCTCGTCATCAAAGGTAATGCCAAAATCCTCTACGGTCTTAATGTTGTCACCTTTCGGCGCCGACCAGAACGCGATAGCAACAGATAGCACAATCAAAATCCCTGCCATCAACATTGATTGAGGTAAAAAAATAGTTTCGGTAAAAGGAATCACCCCTGATAAATTGATAATCGAGTCAGGGATACTCTTTTTATTGGCTTGTAGCTGAGCAGCAGAAGAACTAATACCCAATGCCCATGTAGCCCCCATACCAACGACCGCAGCAGCAGCGGCTGCACGGTAATCCATACGCAGTTCTTTGCGCTTGGCTAAGGCAATAACCAGTAGCGCAGTTAGTACGGTACTCATTGCCCAGTTGATAAGCGATACCAATAGACTGATAATTGCGACCAAAACAATAGCGCCAGTACCACTTTTAGGCAGACGCGCTAGCATTTCAATGAATTTTTGCACCGGTTTGGAGACCGACACCACAAAGCCGACCACAATCAGCATACACATCTGCAGCGTAAAGGGAATCAAGCTCCAAAATCCGTCACCAAACGCTAATGCGACTTGTTGAGCCGGCGCCCCAATTGCCATTGCAGCAATCGCCACGATGATAACACCGAGTGCAGCGAAAACATAAGAATCTGGAAACCATTTTTCTGCCCAATCGCTGACGCGAATGGCAAAACGTTGTAGCATATTTTGAGAAGTTTGCATAAAACATCCTTGTGATAGATTCTTGCCAGAATCCATTGTCCTAATTAAGCGCTTAATCCTATATTTGACTGGCTTTGCTATTGTCTATGCCATTAATAAAGCCACGCCACATTTTTTTTATAGATTGTTTTTATACATTGTTTCTATAATGTTGCAAGATTTTGTTAGCTTACAAACTAAAAAGACTAAGGTCAAGCTAGTAAAAGTTTATTTAATCGATAAGTAAGTCTAGGCAAAATCTAAAGATTTGGAAACGTCAATCGAAAAATAGGCTAAGGGAAATATCAAAAAAGTGAAATTGTAATAGAGGTGATGTTGCAACTTGATAAAGCTCAGTAAAAATGTCATTACTTACGCAAAATTTTACTTTATTATGTGTCTATTTATTGGCTTAGCATAATCAATGAAGGTTTGTGCTAACTGCGTTGTGATGGAAATTGAATGATTTTAAACCCCAGTAACACCCCGTTTTCAATTTGGTTGGCAGAAGGGCAGTCAAGCCAGCGTGAGATGCTACGTGCCATGCAAGCCATGAAATGCCAATATAACTTACCGATGACCATCGTGGCATCCCATCGACAACCACGACCAGAAATCTTAAACTGTGCCGACATAGCGTACCAAGAGCCATCCGAGCCAAGTGAGCGGGTTGGGTTTGTACTTGAACAGGCCAAAAAGCACAATAGCAAAGTGGTACTCACAGGGCGCAATAGCCAAGATTACGAAGCCAGACGTCAAGACTTCAAAGCAGCCGGTATTCGGTTATTGACAGGCGCAACTGACACAGCCACGCTTGAATTAATGGATGATAAAGCCGCTTTTACAGCTTTTTGCCAGCAACATGACATCCCTGTGGCAAGTGGCTGGCAGTTTGCTAATACAGATGAATTAATGGCACTGCTAGCCTTGCATGGTGGGCAGCCGTTATGTGTAAAACCCGTTAAAGGCATATTTGCGCAAGGGTTTTGGCGACTCGATACGGCAGCGGTCGATGCGTGGGATAGTTTTGAGCATTTATATTTCACCGATGCTAAAAAAATTCATCTTGCACAATTTTTACACGCCTATAACCATAGCCAAATGGTAACTGACAAACCCATTGTCATGCTGCTGATGCCATATTTAGCAGGCAAAGAATATTCGATTGATGTGGTATGTGAGACAGGGGAAGTGTTAGCCGCAGTGACGCGCTATAAAGAAGGCAGTGAGCAGCATGTGGGCTATGACGAGGCAGTGATGGCACTTGTCAAGCGTCTGGTGGCAGCCCTAAAAGCCGATGGTATTGTGAGCATCCAAACCAAGGCTGATGAAAATGGGACGCACAAGGTACTGGAAATCAATAGCCGCGCCTCTGGTGGGATTGGCTACACCGAACATGCCTTTGACAATGGTACGATGAATTTAACCCAATTAGCTTTTGCCTATTGGTCAGGCTGTATTACCAAACCGCATCTGCCAGCGGTACGTGATACCATTACCCCTTGCATCGTGCGTCCGCTGATGACCAGTGTCAAAATCGGCTAACGCAAAAATAACAGGATAATAGACGCCATGACCCAGCAAAAAACCATTTCGTTATCGCGTGGCGAGCTTACTTTACGTTATCAAACCAGCGCTGATTATCAACTCGATGAGTTATTGGGGTTTGCTGAACGTATCAATCCCAAGCGCGCGTTTTTGTTTGTATCCAAAGTATTGGGGCGACATATTCCGGTATCCCCCGATAAGATGCGACAAGCCTTCACTCAGTTGGCGACTCTCATACCCGATGATTTGCCTGAGCCGATTGTGGTAATTGGCATGGCTGAGACCGCAGTCGGACTGTCGGCAGGGGTGCATCAAGTGCTGCAGGCGCGTTATCCGCAAGCCATTTTGCTCAACTCGACGCGGCATGCACAGGCAGCAGCGCTGTTTGCCACGTTTAGCGAAGATCATAGTCATGCCAGTGTGCATTTGATTTACCAAAGTGATGACAGCGCGCTACAAGCGAACGTTGAAAACGCCAAAACCTTGATTATGGTCGATGACGAAGCCTCCACAGGTAATACCTGCCAAAATGTGGTAAACGCCCTGCGTCAAGCAGGATTAAGTAAGCTTGAGCAAGTGCATTTGGCAACGCTAGTTGATTGGTCACTGGACAAAAAACTGGACAAAAAACTGGGCAAGAAACTGGGCAAGAAACTGGGCAAAACGGATAATAATATTTTTAATGACATCGCCTTTTTTCGCCATCATCTGCTGGCAGGAGATTGGACGTGGACAGATAGGGTAAATGCGCCCACGGTTACCATGCCAAATGTGTCAACCACAGAGGCAGGCAGTCAGCCACTGCTGCCTACCGGCAATTGGGGTAGACAACCGACACGCGATAGCACATCGGGGTTGGATTTTTTGCTGCAAGGTTTGCATCATACGCTTAGCCAAAGACAATTGACCCTAGCGTCATTTGCTCATCAAAAAATCTTGGTACTGGGCAGTAATGAGTTTGTTTGGTTGCCATTGTTGCTTGCTGAACGCTTGGCGCACTATCAAGCGGATGTCAAATTTTCCGCCTTGACGCGCTCACCCATCGCCATCCATGCTGATAGCGCCGTGACTAGCGTCATCAAGTTCTTTGATCATTATGGCTTGGGCATGACCAATTTTGTTTACAACGTGACGCCTGAGGCGTGGGATTGGGTGCTGTTGTGCGTGGAAACCCCCCAAGATAGCGTGGATGAGATTTGGCAGGGCTTTGATAATGTCATGGTAATTTCACCGAGACCCAAAATCTGACACCCGAAATCCGAAAGCTAATCAACCACAATAACGATAAAAAGTTAAGTTTGATAAAAGTGAGTGTGAATGACCGATTTTTTTAAACCCGAAGCCCGTTTTTTTGAATCAAACGTCGCGCTAGTCAAGCCTTATGCTTTGATGGATTTGGATGATACCTTGTTTCAAACCCAACGAAAAATTGCAGCTTGGCAATTGCCAATGGATGGGTTAGTGGCGGCGACCGTCGATAAGCAGAATGCGCCATTGAGCTTTTTGACCCCAAAGCAATGCCATTTTTTTAATTGGTTATCCCAATCAACGGAGCTCATCCCCGTCACCGCAAGAGATACCACTGAGATTATGCGCGTGAAACTGCCGTTTGATAGTTGGCAAGTCTTGACCCATGGTGCAGTGATTGTAGCGCCATCGGGGCAGATTTGTGCGCGTTGGCAGCGGCTAATGGCAGGGCAATTGGTGGTGCTACAAGCCAAACTGACCCAGCTTATGGCGCGATTGGCAGGGTTTGAAGCACTACGCATAACCCCACATTATGAACGCTTTATAGTAGACAATAACGCGGCGGATTTGATGGTGTATGTCGCCATCAAACATCAGCATAAAGACCACGATGCTTTGCTGCAGTTTGCGGCACAGCTGCCGAGCCTGCTAAATGAGGCGGCTGATTTGGGCGATGAGTTTTATATCCATGTTAATGCCAATAACTTGGCATTGTTGCCGCACGTCGTCAATAAACATCACGCGATGCGTTTTTTGCTCGATTATCATTTGGATAAAAACCGCCCTTGTTTTGGTTTTGGTGATAGCTTGGCGGATTTGCCGTTTTTACAATTATTGGACTGGTATGGCACGCCCAATCGAGGGCAACTGCATGATGCTATCAGTCAAGGGTGCTTATAATCATGACAATTCAGGCTAATTTTTCGGGTAGTTATTTACCCGCTGAGGTTACCTTGCTGCTAGATATCGTCAGTGCTGATAGCGTCAATGATATCAGCCCAACGCAAAAAGAAGCGTTAATTCAATCAGGTCAGCGCCATTATTCAGATATGCTGACGCTTGAAAAACCGCCCAGCGCTACGCATGAAGCCTTGTACAATCAAGCATTGGCGGCAGGCAAGCAGCGCATGGCAAATGATGTCACAAGCCTTGCCTTTAGCTTACATCAGCTATTTCATGCTTGTGTGAGTGCCTCGCAGCCGCTGATATTGGTCAGTCTCGTGCGGGCAGGATTGCCGATTGGGGTCTTGCTACAAAAAGCGCTTAGTGATGCCTCTGCCAGCTATGCGTTAGCCAGTCAGCATTACGGGGTGAGTATCATCCGTGACCGCGGGCTTGACCCTGTTGCCTTGCAATATATTTTGCAGCAGCATCCCCATAGCCCAATTGTGTTTGTCGATGGTTGGACGGGTAAAGGGGCTATCTATGGTGAATTGCAACGAAGTTTAGCCCAAATCACTGATAAGCGGCAACAAGCGCAACTGTTTCACCAAGGTGACAGGGTGATTCCCCTGGTGACGTTGGCAGATCCTGCTGGGGTGGCTTGGCTATCGGCAAGTGATGATGATTGGCTGATGCCCGCAAGTTTGCTCAATAGCACTGTCTCTGGGCTGATATCGCGTACCCTGTATCGTCAGCCCAGTGATGGACTGCACCAAGCAGTGTATTATGACCAGTTACAGCCTTGGGATCGCAGTGGCGAGTTTATCCAAACCATTGATGCGCTGCGTCAGCAAACGCCCTCACCAACGCCGCTAACGGGCAAGTTGTTGCCGACTTTTACCACCCAATCTGTGATAGATGATTTAGCGGCGCGCTTTGCCATCAGCAATCGCAACCGTATCAAACCCACCATTGCCGAGGCGACCCGCGCGATATTACGGCGCGACCCTGAGTGTGTGTTGGTCAATGAGATGGCAGACGGACAAGATACGGCGTTACTACGTCATCTTTGTGAGGAAAAAAATATTCAAGTAATTGCAGATGCCAGTATTGCACCTTACCAAGCTGTCACCATTATTAAGAACAGAAGCCAAATTAAGGACAGAAGACAATGATAACCGCGTCTTTGCGCTCATCGACCTTGTTGACCGCCCATTTATCCTAATCGCTCTTTTACGCACATTGTACTTTTTATGACACTATTACACCCTGTAAATCATTTTTTGGCTGCGTCTGTTGCGCCGACTATCAATCCCTACCAGCTGGGTGCGACGCTTTATATGCCAGCCACGCGCCAAGATATTTGGCAAATTATTAGCCAGCAAAAATTGGCTGAGATTGACAGTATCGTAATTTGTTTGGAAGATGCGGTCAGTGAAAGTGAAATTCCTGCCGCGCTTGCAAACTTAAAGCAGCTGCTTGCGACATGGGCTCAGCACGCCAAGACGC
This sequence comes from Faucicola osloensis, assembly GCA_016888885.1. GTDB lineage: Bacteria > Pseudomonadota > Gammaproteobacteria > Pseudomonadales > Moraxellaceae > Faucicola. The sequence continues at coordinate 1,022,197 of CP069437.1, read as the reverse complement.
ATGGTTTTGGCGATGAATCTCGTCCAATTTCACCGCGAGCCTCACGCCCCATGGTGTTTATCCGACCGCGCAACGCCTTGATGCTCACCGAGCTTGCCAGTTGGCAGACGATTGCTTTGGTGGATGGCTTTGTATTACCAAAAATCGATATGCAAAGTCTTGCCGATTGGCGATTGGCTTGTCAGGCATTGCCATCGACACAGCTATTGATGCCGACCCTTGAGACTCGGCTCATCTTTAACCCGATACACAACCAAGAACTGGCGCTAGCGTTTAGCGAAGGGTTTAGCCAGTCGATTTTGGCACTGCGTATTGGCGGCAATGATTTATTTGCCTCGCTGCGCTTGCGTCGCCCGTCCGATGTGACGATCTATCAAACCCCAGTCGGCATACTCATCTATCAGTTAATTGCGTGTTTTGTGCCGCAAGGTTTTTATTTGACTGCGCCCGTGTTTGAGTATTTGGATAAACCTGCCTTGTTTGCTGAAGAATTGCGGCAAGATGTCGCCTTGGGGCTGGTGGGAAAAACCATCATTCACCCTGAGCAAATTGCTGCAGTCAAACACGCTTTTTATGTCAACGACATAGAGCGCAGTCAAGCCACCGCGATTCTTGCCGCCGATGCCAAGGCGGTGTTCAAGCAAGACAACAGTATGCTTGAGCCAGCCACGCATCGCGCGTGGGCGACCAGTGTGATGCTCCGCGCGAATGTTTAACAGCCAAGGTCTAAAAGCCACTGTCTAACAGTTTGGCGCATCAAAGTCAGATAACAAATCACTGACCGATAATTGAACAAAATTGCGCTATGATGACGGGTTAGCAGATAACAATAATTTATGATAACGATTTAACTGATAACCAGCATCATGGAAACCTATGCAAGCAAATACTCTCCCCAGTCAGTCAGTGACGGTTATTTTTCAAGGTGGCATTAACGTTCACCAGTTAGGGCAGGGCGGTGATGACGGCAGTGATTTTATCGCCAACGTCGCCAAAACCCGAGCAGCATTGCCCCATGCGACCATCGTATTATCGACTTGGGATACGCTTGCGTTGCCCACCGAGTTTGACAGCGCCGACAAATTGGGTATCGATCAGCTGATTTTAAACCCAGATCCTGGTGGTCTACCCAATATCAAATTTGGCTACGACGCCCCTAACAATGTCAATCGACAAATCATCTCCACGCAAGCGGGTCTCAACCAAGTCAGCACCGAATATGCGCTCAAACTACGCACCGATAGCTATTTACTCAATGACAATCTGCTACAATTTTATCGCTATTATACCCAGCAAGTAACGTCGCACTCGCAGAGCAATTTATCCTCAAAAAGTAAAGGAACCGACTATTCGCCGATTGTAGTGCCGTCGTTTTTTACCATCGACCCTAGCATGTTTGAGCATATGGCGTTTCATATCAGCGATTGGGCGCAGTTTGGCAAGACCGAGCGACTGCAGGCGTTTTGGTCGGCACCCCTGATGAGTCGTGACAACGCCACTTATTTTGAGTCGCATGCACAAGATATCGATGCCAAATTTGCGGACAATACCTTTCGCACGCGGTTGGCTGTCGAACAGCATATTGCCAGTCATTATGCCAATCAAATCGGCTACGCTGCCACGCCAAGCTACTACAATGAACTCAACGAGCAGATTCTAGACGCGCACAAGGCATTTTTGGCGAGTGAAGTGATTGTGCTTGATATGACAGACTACGGACTACGGTTACCCAAATACGCGTGGACATTGACCGATGCTTTTATGGCGATGAACTGCATCAGCCATGATGACTGGTATCAGCTGTTTTATCAATATTGGTATCCCAACCAAGTTGACGAAACCCGCTTGGCGCATGCGGATGAACGAGCGGTGATGAAAAGTGTTGCTGCGGCAGAGTTTTATCAAAATAGCCCAGTCGATCAACAGCAGATTTTTTCCCGTCTTTATCCCTAAATTCGCTAAATAAAAAAGCTTACCCAACAGATGGTAAGCTTTTTTTTAACAGTTAAACAATTAAACGCCAATTTTTAAACAGCAACCTTTAAACATCAATCTTTAAACCGTGGGCTTTAAGCGCTTGGTACTCATCCGGCGTACCGCAAAAATCAATGTCGTCCTCCGTGATTTTGACATAGCCAACCCTGCCGCCTTGTGCGATTAATAAATTATACATCGGGGCGATATAATATTCATTGTTAACTGTCAACTGTTGAGCAATTGCTTGTTGAAACAACGATAGATACTGCTGCTTGGATTTAAAATAATACAAGCCATCACTGCAAAGATTAGAGATACGCTGTTTTTCGGTGGTTCTAATCACCCTATCATCGTCATCGACGGCGATAAATGACCAATGATCGCCTTCGCCTTCAAATACTTCTAAATAGCCATCAACGGACTCTACCCAGTCAGGTTTTTCAAACCCATAGCGAAAGGTATCGATGTTAAAAATATAAATCGGCTCATCGTCATCAATGCTAGTATCACCGAGTCCCATTCCGAGTCCAAGCGCTACTGTTTCAGCTTGTCCCGCTGTCTCGCCATCAAGGGTATGAATCATAAAATTGCGCACACCCAAGCGCGTTAATCGCTCAGCAACAAATTGCGGGGTATTATATACATCGCGCACGATAAGCAAAAATAAATCGGTGCTAAAATAGCGCTCAAACGACTTGATTGCCAAATCAAATACAATGGTATCGGCAATCGACAATTGATACTTAGGTACATCAAAGCCCGCCTTAAAAAAACGACTGCTTAGCCCTGCCATCGGAATTACGAACATGTTACCGCCTCCATCACATACATTTTGTATAGACGATACGCATTGAGCAGCATGGCGCGCTGGCGATCGGGTCTATCTGCATGCAAGGGTAACATGGATAAAAACAATAACACCACCGCTGGCATGATAGATTCTGTGGTCATACCATTGACCCAGGTGCCGGCAAAAAATTCTTGCTGGATTTGCTCCAAACGTTTATCAATATCAAATCGTATATTGCTACCACTAGGGCTATCGATAATTTCATAACGCCCTGCGATGATAAAATCATACATACCAATCACAGAATGGGTGAGCTTGGCTAAATCATAGCTTGCGTTACCAAAAATACTAAAATTGCCGTTAGAATCCGTACCGCGTGGGTCAAAAACTTTTACCCGGCGACCGCGCATGTCATACATGATATTGCTAAAACATAAATCGCCATGCATGACACTCACGGTGTTTGGCAGTGCCAATGCTTTGTCGATACAGTCCTGCGCAATCTCTAGCGTACTGCCAAGCATCGTTTCATCATATATTACAGCTTTGTTCAAATCGACATCGGCATCATCGGCATACGCATACAGCCGCTTTAAGGTTTTTTTATGGTACAAATCTTCGGCATACGATTTGGCAAACCCGGTTTCGATATGGCGATGCACGTCGGACTGATTGGCCATACTAAAAAATTCTTTTAATAGCTGAAAAATATGTTGCCAAAATTCAGTGGTATTTAACCCATGCACATACAACTCATTGAGCGGTAATAATGGCAAGAACTCTAAGCTATAACTAAACTGTCCGTCCACTTGCTGATAATCAATCAACTGCGGGGTAAAACGTCTGAGTGGCGCAGGAATATGGGTGTACCAATAAATTTCCGCTTCAATTTTGTTGTTGTCGTCACTGCTTTTGGTGACAATGCCTTCCCGAATCTGCAGTGAATTAAAGGCCCGTTCGGTGGTCATATTGGCGCGGGCATGAATATAATGGACAAAATTACTGCAGTCATAATACGACTCAATGTTGACCGATTTCATTGGCATCGTCTGTTGGTACAAATAAATCGCCCGCACAAAATTTTTCTTACTAATCGCTAAGGCTTTAATCAACTCCAATCGTGAGGAAAAGGCAAAATAGCCAATCCAATCGGTGGGGTTTTCTTTCATTTTTTTGGTTTGTTGCCAGTCGTATTGGCGCGTTTTATCCGACACGCCAATACAATCTGAGTAATCAACTAACTGGGGTAAAAATACATCCCCTTGGATGATACGAATATGCTGGTATGATTTATCAATGGCTAGATTAAGCACATATAAAATGGTCTCAGCCAATGCCAAATTTTCAGGGATTGTCACCACATCAATGGGCAGTGACTCAATCACTGCTTTTTCATTGAGGGTCAAGGTATAAGCTTCGGGTAGTGACAATAGAATTTTTTCATTGGGAAAGTGTTGGCGTACCACATCGACTTGCAGCTGTAATAGTTTTTTATTGCCGATGGGCAGCATACAAGGTGGAATGCGCCCAATTTCTGCCTCAAATTCGGCATTGACATAAGAAGAGGCATTAATGAGTATCATGGCGTTAAATTACCTTAAATGTCGTTATTATTGTTTTTATTTTTTATTAAGGTGTTAAATCAAGTAGCTGGCAAATCTCTGCATAGCTTAACTTGACCAATTCGTCAGGCCGAATAGCTTTGTCATCCACATAAAACCCTTCAAAGCCGCACCAAGGTTTACCCACGTATAATTCATCATACGGGATATCATGTCGTCCCAGCCAATCGATGATAATTGGCAAGGTGTTTTTATTAATAGCGCCAATATTGCCTTGATAGGTGCGCATATTGCGACTGGTATTGATGACAATAGTAAACCCTTGTCGATGGTATTCTCTAAGTTTTTCGACAACTTCGGTGATGGGTTGGGCATTGGCATAGTCGCCATTTTGGGTGGTGCATAGGGTATCATCTAGGTCAAAGATTAGCCGCTTCATTGTTATTATGTTCCTAATATTGCAGTGATAGACTTAAACTAAAAATTTTTGTATTCTTAATAAAATCAAGTATTTGATTGTTATTTTAACTTCAATACCTTAAAACGAATCCCTACCAAATGATATTACTTATTCATTACTTATTGTAATTTTAGGTAAGAATACAAGAAAAAAATCGATTATAGTGTTTAATCACAATGCTTAATATTGGTTAAACCATTTTTAACCAATTAATCAATCGATGTTGACAATTTTTGAGAGTAAGCCATAGCACGAGAAATGCAGTAAAAAGCGGGTGAGAAGCTGATGAATCTAAATGAAATAGGTTGTGATTTAATAAAAGATTGGCTTTTATTAACGATGAGCTAACAGGCTAAAAGATTAAAAGGCGAAAAAGCTAGAAAAACAGTAGGCAAAACGCGGCAAGGTGTGGAAAATTTATTTGATAGCGACGTGACTATGGACTTTGTGCATACGACCCAGCGCGTTTTTCCAGCCACGGGCATAGGGCATAAAGGCTTGGCAATTATCTAAATGATAGCCATAGCCTGCATTGCCATACGCCATCAAAAAACTGCCATCCAAAAAACCTGACTGCCCTATGACAAAGCCATTACCTTGATTAAATCGCGCTTCAGCACCGTTACCGAGCAAGGTGGCATTGATTGCAGTATAGCCGTGACCCTCGTTGTGGCTGGCATTGGCATGGGTGATATCGATACTGGCATGATGACGGGCAAAATAGCCACCGACCACGTTTTCATTGCCAAGACTGCGATTGGCTAAAATACGCCCACCATTGTCAGCAAAATAGCCGTAGCCATAGTTGCGAAAGGCATTGGTACGTCGGTTGATGCTATTGCAGCTTAGCATGCCATTGTGCAGCGCCAAAAAGCCATGTTTGTTTTCGCTGGCACTGGTATCATGGCACCACATCGAGCCATTGGTGAGTGCATAAAACCCTGCGATATGGTTGTGGGCAGACACGCTGTTATCGGCATTGATAAAGCCGCTGGATTCCGCGCAAAATCCAAATCCCAGACCTTCATCCAAATGCGCACAGTGATACGCCTCGCATTGCTGGGCATCTATCGAGCCCCCATACGCGAAAAACCCAACATCCCCCGCAAACTGCACAATCACCCCAGGCTCACAGCGGATACTTGAGCCAAAGCGGGCAGCAACCCCATAATAAAACTTATTGATACGGACCTTTGACCCCACGAGCACTTGGCTATTGTAATTACACATGATACCGGCACCATAGCCTTCATCTTGCCACTGTCCATAGCCCAAAAACGCCTTAGTGCCATTGATAGTCATGCCATCGATTTTAAAAATACCATTGCCCCGCTGCATCAAAAAGCCACAGCGGTTGTGGGCATCATCAAAATATAATTGCACCTTATCAGGATCGTCCAAATTGCCAACAATCTCTATCCGATCACTAAAAAAATCAATTTCAACTTGGTCTAGATAATACTCGCCATCGGCAATTTTGATTTGAATAAAGCCTCTATCCCCCAAATTATGTAATTGGCTTTTACAATAAGCCAAAGCCGCGTGAATAGTCGGGAATGTTTGCGGCACGTCAATACGTTGCCAACGGTTGGATACTTTTTTAATCATAATAACAGCAAGCTAACAAGTGATATGGCACTCAAAATGAGTAGGTCGACCAAACATCGCCAAAAACCTAGCGATAGTCAAAGCCATTGCAATTATTATCTAGGAAATAGCCGCTGTAATATGTTGGGTTTTCTTAGTGAATATGAAGTTTTTTATGACGTTTTAGGTTTTGCCAATTTTTCACTTAACGAATTCGCGACCCAGGCAGGCCCAATCAACAAAAATTGTAAGTCTTCAAAAAATGACGGTTTTTTGCCTTCAATTTTGTGACCGACAAATTGCCCAATCCACGCCACCACAAATACGCCAAACCAAAACTTAAACCCAACTGGTAAGATAGCAATCGCTGCCAAGCAAAACAGCACAAACATGCCCATAGCAATAAATAATTGCGTAGACAAGCGTAGATAAAACAGCATTACCAAAGCAATCAATACCAAGGTAAACGCCGCCTGCCATGACATTCCCATGCCTAAGATACTGGCAAAAATCGTGGGTACGCACAGCCAATGAATTTTTTTATTGATAGGATGTTGGTGGCTCACGGCGTAGTCAGCCAGCCAGCTTTGTAAGGATTTTTTTGAATGAAGCAGGGTCACGGTTGCCATAATCTTCTTCCTTAAAGATAATAAACACAATGAAAAAAATTGCTGATAAAAAATGGGTTTGAATCCCATCAGTTACCACTGAATCGTATCACACCCTAGTCGTTTGTCAAACCAGCGAATTTACCCTGATAGGTTTTGATATCACTGGCTTTTGATATCAATGGTTTTTGATATCAGTGGCTACTAGGCTAGGCCTTTGGCTTTTTGCTCACTGCGATACCACTCATACAGACCCACAAACGCATTAATTTGGTACACTATCGTTTGAATGGCAAAAATATAATTTTGCGACATCAAGTTGACAATCAGCCAGACAAAATTCACCGCAATCCATAACCACCAGTTGAATGAATAGCGTAAAATCATCGTGGCTTGCGCTGTGATAGATAGCACAAATGCCAACACGTTAATCCAAAAAAAATCAATCACGCCCAAAAATTTACTGCCATCGTCGGCGACCACGCCATAACCCATCGACGTTAGCCAATTATTGACAGTTGGAAATAATGCCAAGCCAATCGCGATAAAGGCAATGGTTACCAACCACACAATTTTATTGGCTGATTTGGGAATCATATTGCCATCGCCATCGGTGTTTTTTGACCAATAAAAAATGCCATATAAATGGGTAAAAAAGTTAAACAGCGGCGCGAGCATCAAACCCACCGCACCCGCGGTTCCCTGTACAATGGTTTCACCCGCCGTTGCCAACATGCCAAAGCCATTACCTGCGATATTGCGGCGAAAACTCAGCGATACCACACACAATAGCCCGATAACAGACACCCCCAAATAAAACCAGTCTAACGCTCGATGTTCTGTGGTCAACCAAAACACCGTAGCCAGTGCCACCACCCCAAAAAAGAACCATACCACCGTCCATTCTTGTGCCCATTCACCGGTAATTTTATCCAAAATTGCAATTCGCATTTCGCCTCCAGCCGTCATTACAACCATGACAACATTTTTTTAATTAAACTTTAAAAAAAACCAAAAATTTTTAGCATATTTACCAAGCATGTCTAGAAAATTATTTTATGCCTCGATATCTTGATAGTGGTGAAAAACGTGTGCATCAATAAGCGCAATCGCATCCAAAAATCGCTGATGATAGTCTGGACTATCAATAAACAGCGGCGCAATATGATGACGGGCAAAGATTTGTTTTAAACGATTTTCAAAACGCTCACGCTGGGACTCGCTGCCTAGAGAGCGCATCCCATCGGCGACCCAAGGGGTATTATTGGCAAGCATCAGGGTATAATCTAAGCGAAATTCATCGATACAGGCGGTCAAAAACGGGTGGGTACGCCCTTCATATTCTTCACAGAATGCTTGCGTGGTCACAAAATCTGTATCCACCAAGGTGATTGGGGCAGGGGCAAAGCGTTTGGCGGCGCGTATCGCTTGTTCATGGTCAGTTGCCATGAGCGGATAGTCGTCGTATTGCATACCAAGCTCAGTACCGCCCAAATCGGTTTGCACAAATAGGCGTCCCATTTCTAAGCCATAGCTTGCACCATAATAGTTGGCTAGTTTATGTAGTAGTGTGGTTTTACCTGAGCTTTCACCACCCACCAATGCCACAGTTTTGGTGTAGTCACCTCGCGCTTGCGGGTGAATGGCTGACCAATACAGCGCGGGGTTATTGTGAATCTTGCGGCTATCAAAACCATGTTGGCGTGGCGTGGTCACCACCGGTAAATGTAAATCATAATCGACAAACGGATGGGTTTCATCCATAAACACCACAGGGGCTACTGTCCCTGTGTCATGGCTAGACGTGCTCAACTTAGGATAACGTTGTTGCAAATCCGCTAATACCGCATTGACCTCATTAACGCTCAAATCTTGATAATTGTCTTCATACGAGGGCGTTACCAAATCAGGTAAAATCTCTATATGCACAAATGGCAAATCAGCAAATGCCATGGTCATCCAGCGCGCTTTGTCTTTTAAATCAATGGAAAAATTTGGATTTGGCGCAGGGTGAGCGGTGATAAAAATATATAACTCTTTGACTTGCCCAGACGCATGTAAAATCGTTCTTACATGCCCCAAATGCAGCGGCTCAAAATGTCCAATAATGATACCCACATCTTGCATCATGCTGTCCTCAATACTTTATCATGGTTTTTTTAACTATTTTTTATTGACTTGATTGTTTGATTACTTGGATGGATACCCCTAATAAGGGTATAAAGTAACGTTATGATAGTCGATTAGCTGCTACGAAGTTACAATGGTTTGTAACGCTAGTATCACAATTCGTAAAGTTTGACGTATCTATCCTATATCGGATATACGCTACTTACCTGTGTTAATACTGTTCGTAATAAGAATGCTGTAGAAAAAGTTACTAAAAGAAACATCATTCTACGTTTTGTCACCCAACTAAACCCTGCATTTGCTTATAATAAGTCATAACCAAAACATAGCATTTTTAATTAATAATTTTAGCTGATGGCATTAAGTTTTAAAGGCGTTAAATTTCAAAGATGTTAGGTTTTAACTAAGTCTTAAGTGGTTTTCTTTATTTTTAACAGGTAAAAAATTGAATGGCAAATAAACTGGTAAAACTTCATCGCTCTCAGAATCATCGTATGATTGCAGGTGTGATGGGGGGTATTGCAGAGTATTTAGGCTGGAATGTAACATTGGTGCGTTTGTTGTTTGTGATTATCTCAACCGCGAGTGTGGCAGTGCCAGGTATTTTGATATACATCGTGTTATGGATTGTCATGCCAAATGCTACCCAAAGCTCCTATCGTGCGGTTTGATGGGTGTATAGGCGTATTTGTAGCCCAGTTAAACAATTAAAAAAAGAAATATTATGAATAATAACAACTAGCTATAACAATAACTATAAACTTCTCCACTTTTCCTCCTGCCCAGATACTACATTATCTGGGTATTTTTTTAACCTAAAAAAAGCCTTAAGGAAATGCTTAAGGCTTTTGTTCATATTAAAAATCTTGAAAAAATTGACTAAGGCACAAAACGTACAGGCTCGGCAATCACTTGCTGGGCGCGTTCAGCGACTTTATCAAAGCGGTGGATACTGTTACCTTGGTTGTCCACAGCGACGGTCACAGGCATATCTTCTACTTCAAACTCATAAATCGCTTCCATACCTAGCTCTGGGAAGGCAAGTACTTTAGCGCCTTTGATAGCTTTCGATACCAAATAGGCGGCGCCGCCCACTGCAATGAGATAAATTGCGCCATGTTTGGCAATGACTTCACAGGTCGCAGGGCTACGCTCGGATTTACCAATCATCCCAATCAAGCCTTGATCCAAGATTGTGTCGGTGAATTTATCCATACGCGTTGAGGTAGTGGGACCTGCAGGACCGACCACTTCATCGCCCACGGCATCGACAGGACCGACATAATAAATAAAGCGATTTTGTAAATCCACGGGTAGTGCTTCGCCTTTGGCAAGCATATCGACCATGCGTTTGTGCGCGGCATCACGACCCGTTAAGATTTTACCACTAAGTAGTAAAGTATCACCGATGTTAAACTGACCTAAGGTTTCTTTGGTTAAGTCGTTAACATTGACTTTAATCACATCATCGGAGCCAAAGGACACTTCTGGCCAATCTGATAGTGAAGGTACCGGCAAGGCTGCTTCACCTTGACCGTCTAGGGTAAAGTGAATATGACGAGTCGCCGCACAGTTTGGAATCATGGCAACGGCTTTGCTTGCGGCATGGGTAGGAAAGTCTAGTACTTTTACATCGAGTACCGTAGTCAAGCCGCCAAGACCTTGGGCGCCAACGCCAAGCTCGTTCACTTTGTCGTACATATTGAGACGTAAGCGCTCAACGCTATCAAGCTCGGCACCGCTTTGGGCTTTGGCTTGTAAATCATGGATATCGATGTGTTCCATGAGTGAGCGTTTGGCAAGCATCATGGCTTTTTCTGGTGTGCCGCCGACACCGATACCTAAAATACCAGGTGGACACCAACCTGCCCCCATTTGTGGGACGGTTTTTAACACCCACTCTTCAATCGAGTCTGAGGGGTTTAGCATCGCAAATTTTGCTTTATTTTCTGAACCGCCACCTTTTGCGGCACAAATCACATCAACTTTGTCACCCGGTACCACGCTCATGTGAACCACCGCTGGCGTGTTGTCTTTGGTGTTTTGACGTTTACTAATTGGGTCTACTAGGATAGATGCCCGTAATGGGTTGTCGGGATTGTTGTAAGCACGGCGTACCCCTTCATTAACCATGTCTTCAACGCTCATCTCAGTGTCACCCTCTAAGTCCCATTGCACGTTCATACCGATATCAAGGAACACCACCGCACTACCAGTATCTTGGCAAATCGGACGATGACCCATCGCTGACATACGGCTATTGGTGAGGATTTGCCCCATGGCGTTTTTGGCAGATTGGTTGGTTTCTTTTTGCCATGCTTCATATACAGCATCAACGAAGTCTTTTGGGTGATAATAACTGATATATTGAAAGGCGTTGGCGATAGAATTGATAAAGTCGTCTTTCTTGATGACGGTCATTGGCTAGTCCTTTTCACTGGCTAAATAGTGGCGCTATTATAGCATTGTCATTTGCTAGATTGGCAAACAAGATTGGCAAAAAGGCTCAGAATACAGGGTGTAAAACAGTTAGTATCCAAAAACTTTATCAACATGAACCGTGATAGTTAATTGATGATACTTGGTAGGGTAGTATTTAACAATTGCATAAAACTGATATGTAGCCAGCCATATATCGCCATAAATCCCACTATCAACACTACATAGCTTGCGGTGATGATTTTACCCTTTAACACAACCAAAGAAGGCGGGATGAATGGGGCAGTGCTACCAAAGATTGGTCCATCGCCAAGATGATTGGGTTGCCAAGGTGTGCTACTAGCTTGATGGGCGAATAGCTGCTGCTGGCGGATAGCACGATACTGCATGACGTACACCCATCCTAGCAAACCCCCGACAATCGCCCCACCAATGTGACCAGCATTATCAATACCGCCCACCAAAAAACCATAGCTCAAATTAATCGCCATCACTATCAATAACGAGCGAAAATTTAATGCAAAATTATTGAATGATGTTTTGGTTAGCGCTGCCACCAATAGCGCCATCCCAATGCCCATGATACCACCTGACGCACCGGCACTAATAATCGGCGGCTCACCTGCCATCACGCTATGCAAGCCCAAATAGTTATTGAGCAAATTGCCGCCAACCCCTGATAACAAAAACAACGCTAAAAAATTGACAGCGCCAAACATCCGCTCTGCCACTTGTCCAAAATAATATAAAGCAAACATATTAAACAGCAAATGCATAAAACCAATATGCAAAAACAAGCTGGTCACCAATCGCCACGGCGCTTCACCCAGCGAAAAGGGTAAAAAATTGGCACCCCAAGCAATTAACGATTGGTTGGTGGGATTGGTCGGATTGACGCCAAAAAATAGCTGTAAGGCAAACACCCCAACACAAATTACTACCAACGCCAACGTGATAGGATAGTGTTGTAAAGCTTGTTGGATTGGGGATTCAAATGCCATAGCGCGCCTTATGTAAACCAATTTAAGTGTAAACCAATTTAAGCCAAAAGTTCAAAAGAAAAAAGCCTGTATAAAATCATTATCATCAATTCACAAATCGCAATTATAGTATGAAATGGTAACAATGTTTTGCAAACTCGTTTGCTGAATGCAAAAAATGATAAGCTAAGCGGGCGGCATTTTCGCCAAATTTTTAGCATCATAAATACAAATCATAAATACAAATCATAGATACAAAAGGATTTATGATAAAACGCCAATCCAAACCGCTTGTCATCCTCATTCATGGTTTACACATGCATGCCTGGGCGATGCGACCGCTTGCCAAAAAACTCAGCAAACTTGGCTACGAATGTCACAGGTTTGGGTATTTTAGCGTCGCGCATAATCTTGCCAACCATAGCCGCCGTTTGCACTGCTGGCTGACCAAACATGAAAAAGCGGGTGTGCCCATTTATTTGGTCGGGCATAGTCTGGGTGGGCTGGTCATTCGAGAATTTTTGCAGCGCTACCCACAGTGGCAGATTACCCGCTGTGTGACACTTGGAACGCCGCATAATGGCAGCATCAGTGCCAACAACATCGTCAAAATCCTGCCCAAATTCGTCGGTCGCTCGTATCTGCAGGGGCTAGATGGCAATGTGCCGGCACTCAAAGATACAGTGCAGCTAGGTAGTATTGCGGGGGTTCGTTCGGTGGGGCTTGGCAAAGTGGTATTACCCCGTAACCGTGAGCTTGCCAAGCTTGAGCCGCATCTGCAGCCCAATGACGGCACGGTATTTGTGCATGAAACCCAGCTTGCCACTGCCAAAGACCATATCATCGTCAATGCGTCCCATACGGGACTCCTGCTAAATGATGAAGTAGCGATGCAAATCCATTACTTTTTGCAACAAGGGCATTTTTTGCATCCAAAAAATTGTTGAGACAAAATAGTGTTAAAAAACTATTCATTCAACGTTTTTTTAAGAATTACGTTGGGGCAAAATGCTATAATCATCCAAAGTTTTTTAGGCGCTCTATTGAGCGATGATATATTTAGCCATAATCCATTGAGCGATGGTCAGGCAAAGCTGTTGAAGAAGGTTAAGCGGTGTTGAAAGCAAGTGATGGGATGGGTTGTATGATGGGTCATAAGGTGCGTACCAATGTCAATGCGCAATCATCAGCCATCAGCGCTTTGTTAATTGCCTTGGTCAGTATATCGGGTGCGACCTTAACTGCCTGTAGTCCGTCATCGACGCCGCCACCCATAACCTCGCAATCGGCTTCGACCACCGCTTCGAGCGCTAATGGCAATCATGCCAGTAATACCAATGCGACGCCAAATGCAAGTATTGCGAGTGCGGCGGCTGCAGTGCCCAATCAACTCACGATTTACACCTCCATTGACAAAGCGGCGCTTGAGCCGTTATTAACTAGCTATGCTAAGCAAATCAATGTGCCGATTCATATCGTGCAAGATGAGCCAATGTCAATTTTGGCACGGTTAAAAGCAGAAGGTGCCAATAGCCCTGCAGATGTGATTTTGACTGAAGATGCGGGTATTTTTAGTATCGCAGTCGAAGAGGGGCTGTTACAACCCTTTAATGCCGAAAAAGCAGTGGCGCATGTCCCAGAGCGTTACCGCGATCCTGATGGCAATTGGATTGCGTTATCTAGCTACGCGCGTACCGCAGTGTATGATAGTCGTGTACTCCATAGCAATGATATCTCAAGCTATGCCGACTTGTCGAAACCAAAATGGTCACAAAAACTGTGCCTAAGCCAAGGCAAATACATCCCTAATCAATCACTGGTGGTCAATCTCATCAATAATCTGGGCGATAAACGCACCCAAGAAGTGATGCAAGGCTGGCTTGCCAATCTAAGTGTACCCCTGCTACTTGATGACAGTGAAGTGTTAAAGGCCATAGAAAGCGGTAAATGCCAAATCGGTCTGGTCAACAGCAACCACTACGGACGCTATCTACAAGCGCATCCCGATACCCCGATTAAAATCAAATGGATCAATAAGGGCTACGGCGGCGTCAGTACCAACATCACAGCGGTGGCTATTCCCCATGCCGCCAAGCATACCGAGTTGGCGCTAGGGCTGATTGAATGGCTGGCTGCCAAAGATCAGCAATCACTGTATGCCAGTTTAAGCAATACCTTTCCGATTGACCCCAATGCCGAAGCCTCAGTATTACTCAAGTCTTGGGGGGATATCGAAGTCAGCCCGATACCTGTGAGATTTTATGGCGAAAGACAAGCAATGGCAGTTGATTTAATGCAGCAAGCGGGTTATTACTAATTAGCTTTGCCCACCAAAAAATGCAAATAACGCCCTAGCCATTTGTAAGGGTCTTGTCCGCTATAGGCAACTTCCATCTCAATCACTGCTTGTGGATTGGTATGTCCACCACGCTTGAGCGGTGAGTAATCATGAAACACCCGTAACCCTGAAGTATGCAGAATTTGGTAGTGATGGTCATTAATCCAAGCAAGCACCTCATCTTTTGCCACTGGGTGATTGGGCGTCAAACTGCCATTATCGGCTTTAAAATCTTTGTTATGTAGTAGATTAAAATTGCCCATCACCAAGTTACGATACACAAAGCTGGCAGGGTTATAAAAACACAGCGATAGCACCCCTTTTTCAGCACTATCATCGACAAGCCACCGATCAAAAAAATCCATAATCAGTTTGGGCTCAGCCAACCACTCAAGCACAGCATGGCACAGAATCAAATCGTATTTGCCCGTTAATTTATCATCCAATTGCTGATAAGGGCAGGTATGCCAGGTGATATTTTGTGCCGCCTCGCCTGCGTTTTGTTTGGCAATCCCAAGCATATTGGCAGAGATGTCATTGATGGTGACGTCATGTCCGTCTTTGGCAAGCTCAATACTGATTTGCGCCAGACCTGCACCAACATCCAACACGCGAAGCGGTCGGTTGTGTGTCTGTTGCCAGGATTTTACCCAGCCAAAGATATCATGGCGCAGCACGGCAAGGCGAATTTGACCTTTTAAGCCGCCGTATATTTTTTTTTCAAAATGCGCGCTGATGTCATCAAAATTGCGGTCTTGGTTCATCATACAAGATTTTTCAGTCCGCGCTGTTTTTCGCGTTGATAGTCACGCTCTTTTAAGGTGGCGCGTTTATCGTGCAGTTTTTTACCTTTTGCCAAAGCAATTTCGCATTTGACGCGCCCATGACTCCAGTACACTTTGAGCGCTACACAGGTATGACCTTTTTGGTTGACCATGCCAAAGAGCTTATCAATCTCGCGGCGGTGTAGTAGCAGCTTACGGGTGCGAAGGGGGTCAGCGACAATGTGAGTCGATGCCGATAGCAGCGGCTGAATGTGCGCGCCAAACAAAAAGGCTTCACCATCTTTAAAAATCACATAGCTTTCGGTGATACGCATTTTACCGGCACGGATGGATTTGACTTCCCAGCCGAGTAGCTCAAGCCCTGCTTCAAAGCTTTCTTCAATAAAATACTCGTGACGCGCTTTTTTGTTGCTGGCAATCAGGCTAGGCATTTTTGGTTTTTTAGTCATTTAGGTTTCCTTGCTGCAACATCGCGGACGTACCCAATGCTGCACAGCGTGTGTTAATAATTTTTTTTGCCATCATCTTATTACAACAATCATGTTGCTATAAATCAGTATGACAAGCCGTTTAATATGGCGATAAAACCCAATAAATCAATTCTTGGGTTTTGATTACTAAGTTTAAGTTTTTGATTATGGGGCTTTGGATTACTAAGTTTTTTATTGCTAGGTTTTTCATTACTAAGTTTTTGATTGCTAGGCTTTACCCTAAATTTTAATTAGGCTTTGGGTAAAAGGCTGCAAAGCTGTCATGATAACACGCTAAACACAAATTGATAGTGAGATTTGATTGTTAATTGGGGTCAAATTTTGCTAGGATTAGCAACAAACTAGCAATCTTTGTTTTAGCTGTATTGTTAGCACCAAATAGCGCCTTATTTATCATAAAGAGACAGCCATGTCAGCAGCCAGCCAGCCATTTGCCAATCACTATACCAAAATTATTTATCCTGGCACGTTTGACCCGATTACCAAAGGGCACCTTGATTTGATTAAGCGCGCTTGCCGCCTGTTTGATGAGGTGATTGTCGCGGTGGCGATTGGTCATCATAAAAAACCGCTATTTACGTTAGAGGAACGGATTGGATTGGTAGAAAAAGCCTGTCATGATAAAGGCTTGAGCAATATGTCGGTGATTGGCTTTGATGGGTTATTGGTGGATTTGGCAAAAAATCAGCAAGCCACAGGTGTGCTGCGTGGGCTGCGGGCGATGTCAGATTTTGAGTATGAATTTCAGCTCGCCAATCTCAATCGTGAACTAGATCCAAACTTTGAAGCGGTGTTTTTGACCCCATCGCAGCAATATTCTTTTATATCTTCAACACTGGTGCGTGAAATTGGCAAATTAGACGGTGATGTGAGTAAATTTGTACCGCCGTGTGTCGAAGAGGCATTTGAACGAAAAAAACAACGGGGTTGGTAAGTCGTGGTAAAATAACCGTTTCTTGGTAAACGTTTTAAAAGCTATGGCATTAATAATCACTGATGAATGTATCAACTGCGATGTCTGCGAGCCACTTTGCCCCAATGATGCGATTTATGTGGGCGAGTTGATTTATGAAATTGACCCTGCGCTGTGTACCGAGTGTGTCGGTCATTTTGATGAGCCGCAGTGTTCGCTGTTTTGTCCTGTACCTGATTGTATCCCAAGAGATCCTAACTATCTGGAGACGCCAGCGCAGTTGCTGCTCAAATTTGAGCGCATCACCCAAACTAAAATCAGTCAATGAATTTTCACAACCGCTATTTTTCACAACGTCATTATAGATTCATTATAGATAAGGAATGTCTATGCCCGCTAATAAGGCAGAACTGAGTGCTTTTCTGAAGCAATCTTTCCCCCAAGCCAACTGCCACATCGAATCGGTGGGTAACGGTCAAGCCATTGTATCCCATCCTATCGGTGACGATGAGTTACGACCGGGTGGCACGGTATCAGGGCCTGTGATGATGAAAGTGGCTGATGTGGCGCTATATGTGGCTATTTTGGGCGAAATCGGTATCGTCCCATTGGCAGTGACCACCAATCTTAACGTGTCTTTTCTGCGAAAACCTTCTGCACAAGCCAGCCTTATCGCCAAATGCCAGCTTATCAAAGTCGGGCGCACGCTTGCGGTAGGCGATGTATTGATTTACTCAGAAGGTGATGACAGACCTGTAGCGCATGCAGTCGGTACATATGCGTTGCCTGCTGACCGTGACTAAATAGATAAAGCCTGTTATAATGGTTGTCTTGGCAGACCAGACGAACGCTGTACCGCAAGATTTTATCAAGCGGTAGGGAGGAAAGTCCGGGCTACACAGGGCAGAGTGCCAGCTAACGGCTGGGGGGCGTAAGCCTACGACAAGTGCAGCAGAGAGTAGACCGCCTTAGCAATAAGGTAAGGGTGAAAGGGTGGGGTAAGAGCCCACCGCATGACTGGTAACAGTTCATGGCAAGGTAAACTCCACTCGTAGCAAGACCAAATAGGTGTCCGTATGGCGTTGCCCGCGTTGGACACGGGTAGGTTGCTTGAGCGTATTGGTAACGATACGCCTAGATGAATGTTCGTCCTAGACAGAACCCGGCTTATCGGTTTGCCATGCTTATTTTAATGAGCCTATTGTTATCAATAGGTTTTTTATTTTTATGGTCGACACTCGTGCCTTTTTAACTTGCTGATTATCATAAAGCGAGAAGCTGGCTTAACTTGCCGATTTGGTAGATTTGAGATTAGCCACTAACCTTGAAACGGCATGGTGAAATTTCGAATACGCATAAAGCGTTTACTAAACAGTGACTTGATAGGTTTTTGCGGCGTGATGTAAGTGATTCTTTGCTCTGACATGATATCAATCAGCTTGACGACTTCCTGCATTCCCCAACTATACACATCAAATGATTCTATAAAAGCATGGTGTTTAAAGAGATAGGAATGCTTGGATAAATCAAAACAACCCAAAAACAACTCGGAAACCTAAGTAACGCAAAAGTTACTTCAAGGATGGCGGCTGATGAGAGTGCCAACGCCTTTATCGGTAAAGACCTCTAGCAAAGTCGCATGCGGGACACGACCATCGACAATCACCGCACTTTTTACCCCGTTTTTTACCGCTTCTAGCGCATAGCTGATTTTTGGAATCATACCGCCAGAGATAGTGCCATCGGCAATCATCTCATCGACTTTGGCAGGGGTAAGTCCAGTGGCAACATTGCCTGCTTTATCAAGCACCCCTTTGATGTTGGTGAGCAAAATCAGTTTTTCCGCGAGCATAAACTCAGCGACTTTCCCCGCCACCACGTCGGCATTGATATTGTAAGTATTGCCTTCATCATCCACGCCAAGCGGTGCGATGACAGGAATAAAGTTAGAGGCAATCATCAAATCAATCACATCGCGATTGATGCTGACCACATCACCCACAAATCCCAAATCAATTTGTTGTTCGTTGCCTTGTTTATCCGTTTTGGTCATGGGTAATTTTTTAGCGCGAATGAGACTGGCATCTTTACCGGTTAAGCCAATAGCACGACCACCGTGTTTGTTGATGAGATTGACGATAGATTTGTTGACACTACCACCCAGTACCATTTCCACCACATCCATGGTGGCTTTGTCGGTCACTCGCATGCCATCAATGCGGTCAGAGCTGCGCCCCAATTCTTTAAGCAAGTTATCGACTTGTGGACCGCCGCCATGGACGACCACAGGATGAATGCCTACGGTTTTTAACATGACGATATCTCTGGCAAAAGAACTTTCTAATATCGGATCAGTCATGGCATTGCCGCCGTATTTGACTACCATTACTTTGCCTTCAAAACGCTGGATGTAGGGTAGTGCTTCGGTCAACACGTCAGCGGTATGCATGGCTTGCTCAAGATCTAATGCCATTTCAAATCCTTATATAATTTTGCTAGAGACGTTTTTTAAAATGCGATTTTGACAGCGGTGTTTATACAGGCTGAATTTGTGCGACTTGTTCGGCAAGGTTGTCATCAATCGTACGACACAAGTCAACAAAAATAGATTGAATATGCCGCAGCTTGGCGACGTCATTGGCAGAAAAACGCACGGTCAAAAAACTGCCCGTATTTGACTTGCGTAAAATACCAAATCCATCCGCAAAATCCAAGCGTAACCCATCAATCGTATTGACATTTTTGACCGCAAATGAGGATTTTAACCGTTTAAACGGCTTTTTCCCCAGTGCCGTGATACGAGCAATCACGCTTTGACCATAATGGTTATCCGCAATAGGTAAATACATATCCGCCGTACTAATACAAGTGGGCAAACTCGCTAGGATATCGTTAAGGCTAATAGGCTGATGGCTCAGCCAATTGAGCAAGCGGGCAGCTGCGTACATGGCATCGTCATGTAGCACAAAATAGCCATCGTTAAAAATAAAATGCCCTGATAATTCACCTGCAAAAATCGCGTTGTCTGATTTGTTTTGTAGCGACTTTCGCATCAAGCTACTGCCAGTTTTGGTCATCATCGGGGTGGCGCCATGCGAAGCGATGAGATTGGGCAGATGATGCGAGCATTTGACATCAAAAATGACTTTTTTATCAGTTGATGTATGCGTACTGGGCAAGTCTTCAATGGCAATGCGAGAGAGTAGATAAAGCAAATTATCAGGGCTAATCATCTGACCTTGTGCATCAATTACCATCACCCGATCGCCATCACCATCAAACGCCAAGCCGATATCTGAGCCTGTAGCTTTGACTGTGTGAGCTAACTGGGTCAAGCGATTGGATTGCGTTGGGTCTGGGTTGCCTTGGGGAAAATTGCCATCGGGGGAGGCGTTTAGCATGATGCAACAATAGCCAAGCTGGCTAAATAGAGCCTCTGCAAAATCACTGGTCGCACCATGCATACAGTCGATGACAATTTGCTGAGGTGCATGAAAATAGGTGGTTTGAGTGCGTTTGGATTGATTGATGTGAGTAAAAGCCTGCTCGATAGCTTGGATATAAGTTGCAAAAAAATCCTTGGGCGTTGAATAGTGGGTTTGCCTGATGGCAGCAATAAGCCTGTCATCAGGCACGATGGCTTTGTAGCCAATTAAAGCCTCATAAAGCTGCTGCACATCATCACCGCTTGGCGACTCATGATTGATGAGCCATTTAATGCCATTGATATGCTTTTGCGAATGGCTGGCGGTGACCATCAGCCCATTACCGGAAAATTGCTGTGCCATAAATGCCATCATCGGCGTGGTTGTCAATCCCAACCATTGCACTACTAGACCTGCTTGCTGGCAAGCATACGCCATATATTTGGCAATCTCTTGGCTTTGGTGGCGAGCATCGTAACCGATGACAACCGTCGGTTTGTTTGCCGCTAACGTTGGCGTTGTTGCCGCGGTTTGGTGAGCATAGACAAAAAGCTTGGCAAATGCCCTTGCCAATGACCAGACAAAATCATCGGTAAATAAGGTGACATCACCCCGAATATCGTAAGCTTTAAAAAGAGATTTTTGCGGAAAAAAAGGATGAATAAACAGAGTATTCATAAGAAAAATATCTAACTGATTTTATACTACCAAAATCATAGCATTGAAATTTGGCAAAATAATCAAATACTCTGTTATAAATTGTTAAAAAAAAATGATAAAACAGTAACAATTAATGAGTGCCTGTTGAGCCAAAACCGCCGTCACCGCGTACGCTGATATCAGAAAACTCCGCTACAATTTCAAAAGTCGGACGTGCAATCGGCACGACCAAGTACTGCGCCATTTTTTCGCCAGGTTGTAACACATAATCGGTTTGACTACGGTTCCAAATAGAGACCATTAATTCGCCTTGGTAATCCGCATCAATCACGCCCGTCAAATTACCAAGGACGATACCATGCTTATGCCCCAGCCCTGAGCGCGGCATGATAAAGCCAACATAATCAGGGTCTTGAATATAAATGGCAAGTCCTGTGCCAATCAATTGGCTTTCACCAGCTTTTATAGTGATAGGCTCATCGACACAAGCACGCAAATCTATGCCCGCCGAGCCGTCTGTCGCCCGATGAGGTAGGGGAAATTTATCATCATTACCAATTTTGGGGTTTAAAATCTTGACTTGTACTTGCTTCATGCTTACCAACTTTTCTTAAATTTATAAAAAAATGTATCAAAACCACTCTATTATAAACCTAAATGGCACGATACTGAGTGAATACCAAAGTAAGTTTTTTTGACCAAAAAAAGAAACCAAAAAAAAGAGCAGCCATAAGCTACTCTTTTTTATTGATATCCAGTATTCATCTATCAATTCAATTAGAATTTATAGTGAGCACCGACAGTGACTAAGTCTGAGTCAACTGAAACATTATTTGTTACGTCAACTGAAGGCAGACGCGTATATTCAGCTTCTACAGATGCATTTGGCGAAAGGTTATAACCTAAGCCGACACCACCTGCAAGACCTGACTCGTCATATTTATCATTACCAAAATCAACTTGGGTTTGCGCAACACCTAATTTGCCTTTGGCGTAAACATTCGATGCTGGGAATTGGTATTTATAAGTACCATATAAACCTGCAGTGTTAGTGCTAATTTCACCTACTTTCTTACCGTTAACTTTTACATCTTCTTTTGAAGAATCTACATATTCAACTTCTGCACCAAAGTTAGGGGTAAAATTATAACCTGCATACACACCATAAGCCGTTTGGTTATCAGCATCAAGACGGTCAATATCAGTATTAAATTGACCCGCTTTTACACCGACATAGGGTTGACCAGTATAGCCAACAGTATTGGTTTGGTAAAGTGCAGCATTTGCACCTGCAGTCACAACTGTACCTGCAATTAAAGCTAAAAGGGTTTTATTTAAAGTTTTCATCGTCTTCTCCTTTAGAAGTTTTTTGAAAAGCATCATAACAAGCCATGTAAAATTATTAGTTAAGTTAATTTGAATCTGTGGAATCCAAATATTGCCCTGCTTGTTTTGTTAAAGCCATCATAACAAAATAAATTTAGATTACTGTCTATGTTTGACAGGTCGGACGTTAAGTTATGAAATGAAATTTGCCAAAAAGGTAACTAAGCTGCTTATTTGAAATTTTTTGTTACATCCCCTATCAAATACCTATTTTTTGAGAAATATTTAGTTACATTTACTTGGGTATTTGGATCAAATCTTTGTCATACAGGCTGTTTTGCAATAAAAAAGGGCTTAAAGTTACCTTTTTTGCCCTTTTTTTTAAGCCATTTCCGCTACGCCTTCTTTTTATCAATTAATTATTTGGCGGCTTTGCTTTTGAGTAACGCCTGAATATTGGCCAAATAATCCTCTGCGGTTTTTTTGGGTTGGTGGGTTGCCGCTGATTTTTTCATGCCAGGGGCATCGATATGTTCTGTCGGCAATTCGTCGATAAATCGGCTAGGGGTGGTGGTTTTCATTTGACCCCCTGCACGACGCTGGGCAGCCAGCGTCATGGTCAGCTCTTTACGGGCACGGGTAATCCCCACGTACATCAAACGTCGTTCTTCTTCGATGGATTCAGCAATAATGGAGTTTTTATGCGGTAATAACTCTTCTTCAAGTCCCATGATATAGACATAATCAAACTCAAGCCCTTTAGCGGCGTGTAGCGTCATCAGATTGACTTTGTTGGTATTTTCTTCTTCCTGCTGCTGCTCTAGCATATCAAGTAGCACAAGCTTACGAATAACTGCATCAATGGTGCGATCATTGTCATCATCGGCGCGGTTAATCAGGTTTTGGATACTGGCGTAAAGGGTCTCGATATTATCAATACGAATTTTTTCTTGCTGGGGGGTTTTTGCTTCGCTTCGTACCAAATCGATATAGCCCGTTTCATCAATCATTTGTTTGACCAGCGGCACAGGGTCGGGATGCTGGTATAGCTCTTGGGTGTAACGCTCAATAAAATCAGCAAATTCTTTAAGCTCGCCACTGGCTTTTTTGGGTAGTACATGTGTCAGTCCACTATGACCACTTGCCATCAAAAGCGAGACTTGGTGTTCTTGGGCAAATAGTCCGAGCTTTTCAAGGCTGGCAGGTCCAAGACCACGTTTTGGGGTATTGATAATGCGTAAAAAGGCACTGTCGTCTTCAGGATTTAGAATCAAACGCAAATAGCTCATAATGTCTTTGATTTCGCTACGGGCAAAAAACGACGTGCCGCCCGATAACTTATAAGGAATTTGCAGCTGACGTAGCTGGGCTTCCAACATACGCGCCTGAAAGTTACTACGATACAGTACCGCATAATCTTGCCATTCATTGGCATTGCGAAGTTTGTGGGTGATGATTTCTTTGGCAACGCGCTCTGCTTCATCATCATCGTTACGACAATTGATGATGCGAATCAGCTCGCCATGCCCTTTATCTGACCATAATTTTTTTTCAAATAAATGCTCGTTATTGGTAATCACTGAGTTGGCAGCGTGCAAAATACGCGACGTAGAGCGATAGTTTTGCTCAAGCTTAACCACTTTTAATTTGGGAAAGTCCTCTTGCAGCAGTGCCATGTTTTCAGGTTTTGCCCCACGCCATGCATAGATGGATTGGTCATCATCCCCCACCACCGTAAAACGCGGCTGCACGCCAACGAGCAGTTTAATCAATTCATATTGCGCGGTATTGGTGTCTTGATATTCATCTACCAATAGATAGCGTATGCGATTTTGCCATTTGTCCCGTACTTGGGTGTTTTGTTGCAATAGCCGTGTCGGCATTACAATTAAGTCATCAAAATCCACCGCATTGTAGGCACGTAGGTTACGCTCGTAGAGTTGATAGAGCGTTGCAAATAGCATATCTTCAGGGTCGGTGAGCGTATCTGCTGCTTTTTCAGGGGGGATGAGGTCATTTTTCCAATCGGATATCATTTTGATAGCTTTACCGACCAATTCGCGGCTCTCGGCACCACTCATGTTGTCACGTACCATCAAATCCATCAACAGCCGCTTGCTATCTTCGGCATCCATGATGGAAAAATTGCCTTTAAGCGGCGTATGCAATAACTCGTAACGTAAGAACTGCAAGCCAAATTGGTGAAAAGTCGAGACAGTTAAGCCTTTGGTTTTATCACTCGGCAATAATTTTTGCACACGGGCTTTCATCTCGCGAGCCGCTTTGTTGGTAAAGGTGACGGCGGTAATACGCTCGGCTGGCATTTGGCATTCTTCAATCAGATAAGCGATTTTACGGGTAATCACCGATGTCTTACCCGAACCTGCACCTGCCAGTACCAGCAAGGGTCCAGAGACATATTGCATGGCTTCTTGTTGGCGAGGGTTTAATTGGCTCATAGTCGCTTCCACCGTTAATAAAAGTTGCTCAGTAAAAAATGGACAATCGACTATTATAGTCTAAAGCGCAAAAGATAAGGACATAGTTGGCGGTAAAATTTTGAGAAATAACTTGTGCAACAATTGATAACCCAGTGGTCGTCAATGACTGCCATAAAAAAAAGATGCGGCATCGCATCTTCTATCAATTGAACTAATAATTTAATTATGGGTAGACAATACTACCTGTTGGCCCGGCTGATTTAAGGTACTAACGACCGCGTCAGTCGGACTTATCGATGGCTGAGTATCCATTGTCAAATCGCTTGACAGTTTAAAGCTGAGTGCTAAAAATGACATCATAGCCACTGCCATCATGGCGTTTTTGATTGGGCTATTAGCAATCGAACTATTGGAAATTGGTTCATTACTCATCATCTTATCCTCGATTAATCAGCTAACAGATACCACTCTGGTCTTTTATTTGTTATTAACCCCATTATCTGCTTATTTTTTTCAAAAATTTAATGCCAAAAAGTAATCAATTATTACAAAACGCTAAAAATGACGCCAAAAAGGCGAGTCCAAAATTAGCAAGCTTAGTCAATAGGGGTAAATAAGAATTAATATTTTTGCTTTAGCTTCTTTACTTTAACTTATTGTGCATGAAATTGACTGATTAACTAAGTTTATATTTAGTAAATAAATGGGTAAAAAAATAATAAAAGTTAGCAGCTTTGTTATTCTCTATCACATTAAGTAACTTTTTATTACGCTCGTTAGCGCGCTCGATGCTTTTAAGTTAATAAATGTAACATAAAAAAAAGCGACACGGATTGATAAGCCAGTGTCGCCTTTAGTTTTAATCAAACTTTAGAACGTTATTGATTGAGCTGCTTGGCGGCTGTCATTGCAAAATAAGTTAAGATGCCGTCGGCACCTGCACGGCGAAACCCTAACAGTGATTCCAAAATAACGTCCTCGCTTAACCAGCCGTTTTGTATCGCTGCCATGTGCATGGCATATTCACCTGATACTTGATAGGCATAAGTTGGCACGCCAAACGTGTCTTTGACCTCGCGTACCAAATCAAGGTAAGGTTGACCTGGTTTTACCATGACCATGTCCGCGCCTTCTTGGATGTCAAGAGCGACTTCATGCAGGGCTTCGGCGCGATTACCAAAATCCATTTGGTATTGTTTTTTGTGTCCGCCTTTAAGGTTGCCTGCGCTGCCGACGGCATCACGAAACGGTCCATAATAAGCAGACGCGTATTTGGCAGAATACGCCATAATGGCGGTATTAATAAAATTTTCTCCATCCAATGCTTGACGAAGCGCGGCAATACGACCATCCATCATATCGCTTGGCGAGATGATATCCGCGCCTGCACGGGCGTGGCTCAAGGCTTGTTTGGCGAGGATGTCAACGGTGATGTCATTGAGCACGTAGCCATTGTCATCGACAATACCGTCTTGACCATGACTGGTATAGGGGTCGAGTGCCACATCAGTCATCACCAC
Organism: Faucicola osloensis; assembly: GCA_016888885.1. GTDB lineage: Bacteria > Pseudomonadota > Gammaproteobacteria > Pseudomonadales > Moraxellaceae > Faucicola. Next base: position 995,765 of record CP069437.1, on the reverse strand, counting down.
CATCTCAGGCACAGCATCTTTAATCGCTTTGATAGCAGTGCAGGCAAGACCGTTGTCATCATAGGCGTGTTCAGCCTGTAGCGATTTAAGGCTTGGGCTAATGACAGGGAATAAATCAATGGTGGTGACGCCTAGACTGAGTAGTTGCTTGGCATACTCAATTAGCAAGTCCACGCTCAAACGCTCAACCCCTGGCATGCTTGCCACAGCTTGGCGCTGCTGTTTACCATCAATGACAAACACGGGCGCAATCAGATGCTTGGGCTCAATGCTGGTTTCTTGCACCATGGCGCGGACATTATCGTTGTAACGTAGTCGACGTAAGCGAGTATTGGGGAATGAACGGTTAAAAATATAACTCATAAAAACCTCTTATTATCGAGTGAAGCTTATTATCAAGTAACGTTATCAATTAACGTTGAAATTGTATAAGGCTAAATAAGCAAAATTTGCTAGAATGATAATTTTTTAAAAAGCTATCTTAACACAATCTACTTACGCATGGAGGGCGCCGTGAGTTTAAACCCTGTAAATGCCAATCAATTAGCCGCTCAGTCATCGACTGATAGCACTAACATGACTGACACGATGTCTAAAGAAAATGACGAGCATTCTGATTTGGCAAACGAGTCGCAACTGCAGCTCAATGAAGACAGTGAGCATCACGCTATCAGCAAACCTAGTATTGATGTGCTAGGGCAGCAGCTCGCTAACATCATGTCGCAAAGCCCGTTTGTGGCGCATACCTTTACTACCTATCATTATGAGGCGGGCAAAGTATATGGTAAGGTCAAGTCCAATCCCGCCCTCATCGGCAATCCAAATTTTGAGATTTTGCATGGCGGTATGACGGCGACGCTATTAGATACCATAGGCGGGCTTGAAGGGATGCTTGAAATCTATCGTCGTGACCAAGGCACATTTGAAGAGCAGACCAAAAAAATCAAACGCATGGCAACCGTCGATTTGCGTGTTGATTATCTAGCCCCTGGGCGCGGTCATGAGTTTATGGTCACAGCCGAAGTGATTCGTATGGGACGCAAAGGCTGCACCACGCGGATGATGTTGGTCAATGATGAAGGAAAACTCATCGCGCATGGCATCGCCAGTTATGCGTTTTAAAACAGCCATTCATAGTAAAAAACCCACAGTGATGTGGGTTTTTTACTATAACAGCTTATACCTAATCTAAGAAGGCGTGAGCTCTAATGTATTAGGGTTGAACGGTGGTTGTAGTGGTGGTTTTAGTAGTCACTTGGGCAGGCTGATGGGCTACATCAGTAATTTTTTGCTGGGCATTATTGGCAACCTGTGACAACTTGGTGCTGAAATTTGTATGTTTTTCTATGGGTGTTTCGAGCGGCACATCGCGACTCACCCCGCCACCTAAAACTTGGTATAGCTGAATTTGACTGAGTAATTGCGACTGCTTGGTATTTAGGATATTTTGTTGGCTACTGTAAATCGAACGCTGCGCATCTAATACGCCCAAATAATTGTCTAAACCTGCTTTGAAGCGGGCTTGAACAATTTGATAGTATTTTTGGTTGGCAGCGAGCGACTGGTTGTACGCGGTCAACTGCTGATTTAATGTTGCGCGATTGGCAAATACGTCATTGACTTCTTTAAAAGCGGTTTGAATTGCTTTTTCATAAGTATTTAGCGCTTGTTGTTGCTCGATTTCACTCACTTGGTAGTTGGCTTTACGTAGACCTGCATCAAAAATCGGTAAACTCACGCTCGGTCCAAAACCCCAGCTAAATGCGCCTGTTTTAAACAAATCGCCTAAGCTTGAACTGGCAGCACCCACATTGCCTGATAGGCTAATGGTTGGATAAAACGCAGCGCGCGCGGCGTTAATATTTGCCCCTGCGGCTTTTAAGTTATATTCCGCTTGACGCAAATCAGGACGATACAATAACAAATCACTGGGTAAGCCCGTGCCAAAAATACGATTATTGGTGATGCTACTAATGCCCGCAGCGGGTAGCAGGCTATTATCCACAGGGGCGCCTACTAGGTAACGCAGGGCATTTTGGTTGGTCAACAAATTGGTTTGTGCTTGGGCGATAGCCACTTTGGAAGCTTCAACCGCCGCTTGTGCTTGTACGCTACTTAGCTGCGAATCAAGACCTGCTTTAAAACGCAGCTGGTTAATGCGAAGTGAATTTTGGCGCGTGGCTAAGGTTTGTTTGGCAAGTTGCAGTTGTGCCAGATTATAGCTGTATGCCACATAGCTTTGTGCAATGTTACTAATCAAGCTAATTTGCGCGGCATCTTTGGCAGCAGTGGTGGCAAGATAGTTTTGTAAGGCGGCATCTTTGAGGCTCGCAATACGTCCCCAAAAGTCAAACTCGTAACTTGACATTGCCAAACCGACATTGTAAGCACTACTAGGATTGGCATCTATTGAATTTTTTGCACCGTAAGAATATGAGCCAGAACTATTGATAGTAGGCACATCGGCGATGTCTCGAATTTGATACTGCGCGCGGGATTTTTGAATCGCCAAAATCGTGGCACTGATGTCTTTGTTGTTGTCTAACCCCAATTGAATCAGTTGTTTTAGCTTGGCATCGCTATAAAAATCCTGCCAACGCTGAGCCGCGATACTCGGCTGACTGGTGCCGCTGACGGTCTGACTGTCATAGGTTTCATAAGGCTGATTAATTGCGATATGCGGCTGTGCTACGACAGGCTCAGTTTTGGCTTTTGGAATGGTTTGACAAGCGCTGAGCGATAGTAGGGTGGCTACTATAGCGGTCAGGGGTACTAGGCGAAAGGTAGAATCCATATAACTTACCTGTATCAACATAATGTGTTTGTTATTGTAAAAGATTAAATGGGTAAAATGTTTACCCATTTATGTCTTATTGATGGTTTGATGGTGAACCGCCATCAGGCTTATAGAGGCTCACCTGTGTTGGCTGAGTGACAGCGACAGGTTCAGCGGCATTAGGTGAGTAAGGTGATACGGGTTGTAAGTCACCATTATTGCCGTCATTGGGGTCATGCGGTTTGTTACCTTTAATCAGTGAGCGTATCCACACATAGAACATTGGGATAAAGAACACCCCTAGGATAGTTGCACTGACCACACCGCCTAACACACTCGTACCAATCGCATTTTGGCTACCTGAGCCTGCGCCTGTTGCCAAGAATAAGGGTACCACACCAATACCAAACGCCAATGATGTCATAATAATGGGGCGTAAGCGTTGGCGCGCAGCGACAGTAACCGAGTCATATAGACTATATCCCAAATCTTGCCGTTCTTTGGCAAATTCAATAATCAAAATCGCATTTTTGGCAGATAAACCCACAACGGTCAGCAGACCCACTTGCAGATAAATATCGTTTGAAAGCCCACGTAAACCGGTAAACAGCGCAGCACCTAAAACCCCAAGTGGCACAACAAGCAACACTGCAAAGGGAATGGACCAGCTTTCATACAGCGCGGCTAGACATAAGAACACCACGACAATCGAAATCGCGTACAGCATAGGTGCTTGGGCGCCAGATTTTTTCTCTTCTAAGGATAAACCTGTCCATTCGTAACTGATGCCTTTTGGCAGTTTGGCAATCATTTGCTCCATTGCTGCCATCGCTTGACCGGTACTAAGTCCTGGTGCTGCGTTACCTTGCAAGTTCATTGATGACAAGCTGTTATAACGCGTAAGGGTCGGCGAACCATACTGCCATTCACCGGTGGCAAACGAGCTAAACGGAACCATCTGATTGTTACTGTTACGTACATACCATTTGTTGATGTCCTCTGGGGTGGTACGGCTCTCAGCTTCACCTTGCATATAGACTTTTTTGATACGACCACGATCCATAAAGTCATTGACGTAGCTACTACCCCAAGCGGTACTAAGAACACTATTAATCAGGCTCGGTGCGACACCCATAGCCGCAGCAGCATCATAATTGACGTTGACTTTGTATTGGGGTGAATCTTCTTGTCCATTTGGACGCACACCCGTGACTTGTTTATTTTGCGCCGCCATGCCTAGTAGCATGTTACGGGCTTGCAGCAAGCCTTCGTGACCTAAGTTGCCGGAGTCTTGTAGCTGCAGATCAAAACCCGTTGCCGTACCCAAACCTTGAATAGCAGGCGGTGCAATGGCGTATACCTGAGCTTCATTGACTTGGGTCATAAAATAACCCATGGCACGTTTGGCAATCGATTGCGCGGTATTTTCTTTACCCGGGCGCTCATCCCAATCTTTTAAGCGCACAAATGCCAATCCCATGTTTTGCCCTTGACCGGCAAAACTAAAGCCATTGACCATAAATACAGATTCTACAAGGTCTTTTTCTTGGGTTTTATAATAGGCGTTGACCTTTTCCATAACCGCTTGCGTTTGATTTTGGGTACTACCGGCAGGCAGTTGCACCAATGTCATCAGTATACCTTGGTCTTCTTCGGGAATAAATGAACTTGGAATACGGGTAAATAAGAACACCAATGCCACAATCACCAACGCATAAGGAATCATATACAGCCAGCGCATTTTGATACTGCGACCCACGAAGCTTTCATAGCCTTTACTAAGACGCATAAACATACGGTTAAATGCGCCAAAGAAACCGGTCTGATGCCCGCCGTGTTTGTCATGGGCTTTAGTGCGTTTGAGGATAGTGGCACATAGGGCAGGGGTGAAAATTAACGCAACTAAGGCGGATAGTACCATACTGCTGATGAGTGTCACTGAGAACTGGCGATAAATCACCCCAGTTGAGCCGCCAAAGAATGCCATCGGTAAAAATACCGCCGATAAAATCAAGGCAATACCAATGACCACTTTACTGATTTCGCGCATGGATTCACGGGTGGCTTCCAGTGGCGTCATGTCTGGATTTTCTTCCAGCAAACGCTCAACGTTTTCCACCACGACAATCGCGTCGTCGACTAATAGACCGATTGATAATACCATGGCAAACAGCGTCAACACATTGATGCTATAGCCAAATGCGTACAAAATACCAAACGTACCCAGTAGTACCACAGGTACTGCCAACGTAGGAATAATCGTTGCGCGCCAGCTTTGTAAAAACAAAAACATCACTAAGAATACCAGCGCAATCGCTTCAGCAAGTGTTCTGACTACTTCCTCAATCGACAAACGTACAAACGGCGTGGTGTCATAGGCAACCGAGGCTTTTAAGCCCGCAGGAAAATTAGGTTCAAGCTCTTTAAGTTTGGCTTCTACCGCGTTACGTGTGATTAAAGCATTGGCACCAGATGACAGTGAGATACCGATACCTGCCGCATCTTTGCCATTGTAGCGGGCAATTTGGCTGTAGTTTTCACTACCAATTTCCACTTTGGCGACATCACCCAAGCGAATTTTCGCGCCATTTGTATTACTTTTAAGTAAAATATTACGAAATTGCTCTGGGGTTTGTAAGTAACTTTGCACAGTCACGGTGGCATTAATGACTTGACGGGCTTCGTCAGTCGGCATTTGTCCTAGCTGACCGGCTGATACTTGCGCGTTTTGGGCTTGAATTGCGCTGGTAATATCCGAGGGTATTAACCCATAGGTGCGAAGTTTGTCAGGGTCTAACCAAATACGCATGGCATACGCAGAGCCAAACACGTTGACGTTACCGACACCATCGACACGGCTGAGCTGGTCGACCACGTTGGAGTTGAGATAATCGGCAATATCGGCACGATCCATACTGCCATCTTCGGATGTCATAGCCAGTACCATCAAGAAGCCACTCGTGGACTTATTGACGTTGACCCCCATGCGCTGCACCATCTCTGGCAGCGAACTCATGGCAGATTGCAGTTTGTTTTGGACTTGGACTTGCGCTGTATCAGGATTTGTACCATTTTCAAAGGTTAAGGTAATTTGCGCAGAACCACTTGATGATGAACTTGAGGACATATACATCAATCCATCAAGCCCTTTCATTTTTTGTTCAATCACCTGCGTGACAGAGTCCTCAATGGTTTGGGCAGAGGCACCTGGGTAGGTTGCTGAGATACTAATGGTAGGTGGGGCAATACGTGGGTACTGCTCAATCGGTAATTTAAAAAGTGCCAAGATACCCATCAGCATGATGAGCATGACAATCACCCAAGCAAAGATGGGTCTATCAATAAAAAAACGTGACATGATATCTCCCGTGCTTATGGTTGCGCAGTTTTGGCGGTAGTTGAGCTATTTGTTACGGTCGTCTTGGTAGTCGTCGTGGTAGAAGCATTGGTCGGTACCGCGGTTGAGGCTGGTTGCGATGCCACATATGGCATGGCTTTGACTTGCTGACCTGGTTTGACTTTGGCGCCGCCAACCATCACCACTTGCTCACCTTGTTTTAGACCGCTAGTGACAATCCATTGACCTTGGTGGGTACCTTGAACCGTAACTGGGCGTACTTGGATTTTATTATTGGCGTCAACTATATAAACGGTTGATTCACCTTTGGCTGTACGATTAATGGCACTTTGTGGCAATAATACGGCATTGTTGATAATACCTTGAATCAACTGGGCATTCACCATCATCCCTGGCAACAGTACAAAGTTATCATTGCTAAATACCGCGCGCAGATTGACCGTGCCTGTGGTACTATCCACTTTAGCTTCTTCAAAGCGAAGTTGCCCCACCATCGGGTAGGTTGAGCCATCGGCGAGCTCTAACTGAACCTGTGTGGTACGCGGTGTGCTAAGTTTACCAGCCGCAAATTGCTGACGAAGCGCCAATAACTCGGCAAATGATTGACTGATATCGACATAAATTGGATTGAGTTGCGAGACGGTTACCATCTGCGTCGTGTCCGCAGTGACAAGCGCACCGACATTGACATTTGAGCGACTGGTGATACCACTGATAGGCGCTTTAACCACAGTACGGCTCACGGTGAGCTGATTGCTATTGACTGATTGCTGTGCGGCGCGAGCCGCTGCTTGGGCGGCATCAATATTGGCTTGTGCCACCCCGACTTGCGCCTGCGCATTTTTAACCGCTGCTTGAGCGGTACGCACGGCGGTTGCCCCTTGGTCATATTCTTGACTGGAGATAGCTTCAGTACCACGTAGCTGTTTTAGACGGTTTAAATTGGTTTGAGCCAGCGCAAGTTCGGCTTGGCGAGTTTCTAGCCGCGCTAAGGCGTCATTATAGTTGGCTTTTGCGGTATTGACACTGGCAAGGCTTTGGTCAAGGCTTGCGCGACTAGCGGCAAGTGCACTGGAGTAGCTATCATTATTGATTTGATATAACGGCTGATTTTGTTTGACAAAAGTGCCTTCACGAAACAACTGGCGTTCAATAATACCTGATACTTGCGGCTTAACGGTGGCTTCTTGATAGGCGACAACTTTACCTGATAACTCTTTGGTAAGTGGAATCGTTTGGAATGTTACAGGTTTTACATTGACTATCGTGGGTGGCATTTGCGCCTGTGCACCTGCTGTACCGCCGCCACTTTGTTGCTGGGCTGCTGTGTCTGACTTATTACACCCGATTAATAAGCTACAACTCGCTAATGACACCATGAACAACACTGGGTATCTCATACCAACCTCATAAAAAATAGGGAATCTTTGAAAAAATATTATAAAATAAATGCGACATTGTTGTCGCAATATTTACGATAAGACACAAAACTTTAGGATAACTAAAGGATGGCTACATTACTACCTAGTTATCGGCAGCGGTTATTTTAAAAAAAAATCTTCAATTGCGAAACCAACAATATTAAACAAAGTAAGTGTTTAAGCAACAATTATCACCTATTTGTATGGATAAAAATTTTAAAATGTTAAAGCCATTGATAAATTTTTTTAATAAGGAAACATTTAAGCATGACTTTAAGTCATAACAAGTCACCTGATTTACGTGTTGTCAAAACCCATAAAGTTATCCGTGAAGCCTTTATTATGTTGTTGTCCGAGCAGGAGTACAACGATATCACTATCCAAGCAATTTTGGATTGCGCCAAAGTCAATCGTGCTACTTTTTATAAATACTACAGCGGCAAAGGTGATTTGGCAGGGCAGATGATTGATGATTTCAAGCAAGAGGTCAGCCAGTTATTCCAAGACAGGCTCAATGCCGATAGTCAAATGCTACAAATGATTATGGAAAATCATTCACAAAAGCTGTTTGAACGCCGCCAACAGATGCTTGCCCTGTGGAAAATCCGCACCCAACACCACAATCTTTATCATGATATGTTTTTGATGGGTAAACAAAACTTTATTGAACTGGCTAAAAAACAAAAGGCGACAGATTATTTGACGGCGGCGGCGATTGATTACCAAGCCACCATGATGGCAACTATCTTTATGGCAAGTTTTAAATACTATTTTGAAAAAGATTTGCCAATCCCCGCCGATTTAAAGGTTGAATGGGAGCAAATGCTTATCATCACAATGAGTTAATTTTCGCATCACAATCAATTGATTTGCGCATTGTAACTAAAATGCGCGATAAACTGGCTCGCCAGTTGTTCTATCAGCGCAAGTGGCATATCGTGACCAAGCTCATCGATTAGTATTAATTGACTATGCGCAATATGCTTGGCAAGCGAATAGGCATGACTAAATGGAATGAGTTTGTCTTGTTTGCCATGAATGATGAGGGTGGGCTGGTGGATTTGTTTGTCAATATCAACCAGTGACCCCGTCGCCAAAATCGCCAGTAACTGCCGCTGCGTACCTTTTGGGTAAAAACGCCGTTTAAACAGTTTTTTAGCTTTGCTAAGCGCCGCTTGTTCATCAAAGTAATCGGGGCTGGCGATGGTCTTGATGGTCTGCACGAACTGCTGGGTCAATGCGTCAGCGTCTTGGCTTTTGGGTAGTGGTTGGGTAAAGGCCTTGATGGCTTCAATGGCGGGTGGGCGCGAAAAAGGTCGATTGTTACTGGTGGATAATAGTCCCAATTTTTCTACTTGGTGGGGATAACGCACCGCCATGATTTGCGCAATCATACCGCCCATCGATTGACCAATCACAAAGTATTTTTTGATGCCCAACATTTTGAGCAGTTGATAGGCATCTTCTGCCATATCGTACAAATCATACGGTGTTTGCAGGTTTTTAAGCGGTAAACCCAGTCCGAATCTGCCCAGTAATTTGGCTTTATAAATGGGCGAATCATGAGCAGGAGTTAGTTTTTTGTGCTTAAGCTTGCTGGATTTGCCTATGTCGCGATTGTCAAATCGCACCACCCGAAATCCAGCATTGATTAACGCATAGCAAAATTCATTGGGCCATACCAAGCTTTGCGCGCCTAAGCCCATAATCAGTACGATGGTAGGGTGGGTAGGGTCGCCACCGACTTCAACGTAGAATTTATACTTTGGGGTATGCACCTTGGCGGCTTGCATAAACTCCGCGTGTTTGGAAGGTCGGAATTTAATGTTGGGGGTGGCAGGTGATTGAAGGGTGTCTAATACCGATTGCGCTTGAATTTCTTTGGTTTTTTCTTTGATAAGTTGTTGTTTGATATCTGGTAATAAAGTGGGCATAGCATCAGACATACAGCATCCATAATTAAAAAGCTAACAATCAAAAAGCCATCAATCATAAAACTATTAATCAAAAAGCTATCAAAAAATTAGCAAACTTGTATGACGATTTAATGACGTATGGTTTACCACGCATCGAATTGGACATCAAACTGATTACCACCCAGCCCTGATTAAAAATTAATAAAGCCGTTGGCTGGCAAGCGTCATCAAATCGAGTAAACCTTGACGGTATCGTGAATCTGGTAAGGTCAGTACGGCTTGTCTAGCAATCTCGCTTTCTTGCATCGCTTTGTCGCGGCAATACGCCAGAGCGCCGCTGTTTTTGACAATCTCAATAATCTCGCCCGTGTCTTGCACTTCCCCTGTCTGAATAGCAATCCGCAATTTTTCATGCGTATCACCCGTGGTCATTTCAAGCGCTTTAATCAGCGGCAAGGTGGGCTTGCCTTCAGCGATATCATCACCCACGTTTTTGCCGAGCACCTCACTGTCACCGACAAAATCGAGCACGTCATCAATGATTTGGAAGGCATTACCAAAGTGCTGACCAAATTTGGCGAAGGCGTCATTGTATTCAGGGCGATTTTCCAAAATAGCCACGCCTTGACTTGCCATCATAAATAGCCGAGAGGTTTTACCGTCAATGATTTTCATATAATCAGCTTCGGTGGCTTTGGGGTCATGCTGATGTTGTAGCTGCAATACTTCCCCTTCAGCGATATCACAAGTGCCATCTGAGAATAACTGCAACAACGGCAACGAGCCAAAACCCACCAAAAGATTAAATGAACGGGCAATCAGATAGTCACCCACCAATACAGCCGTTGCATTATCCCACGTTGCATTCGCGGTCGGCTTACCACGGCGCATACCTGACGCATCAATCACATCATCATGTACTAACGTTGCGGTATGCAGCATTTCAGTGATTGCGCCCAAATGCATGGCAGCTTGTGAGGGCTGATCGTTACAAATACGTGAGCAAAGTAGCGAAATCAGTGGGCGCATACGCTTGCCACCTGCGTTGATGACATGCTGACTCACCGACATGACCAGTTTGACTTTTGAGCTTAGACTGCCATACACCTGCTTATCCATAATCTCGAAATCGTCAGCGATAATAGATTGAATCTGCTGATAGGTGACAGGCGTGCTGTTACTGTCTTTGGTAACCGCATTGATAGCAGTGGATGTAGGATTTAATTGTTGATTGTCTAGCATAGGTTGGCTCAAAGCTTGGAGTGAAAATTCGTGAAATTTGGCTTGTGGTGAAAGTCGGCAAAATCATACCATACTGCCGTTTTTTGTGTAAGTTATTGCTCTGTATTTTTATTGGCGACTTGTATTACTGAGTGTCCATGGCGTTGAGAAACGCGCAATAATTTATCAGCCAAAATCGCACCCACATCCGTGAAGTTTTACTTGATTTTAACCACTAGAAACGTTAAAATCGCGACCTTATATTTCCCTGTGTATCCGTCGTAGAAGTGTTATCGCCCTTGGTAGCCACGGTGTACGGGTTTATTGGAGCAACCAAGATGTATGCAGTAATCAAAAGTGGTGGTAAACAACATCGCGTCGTTCAAGATGAGTATTTAAAAGTTGAATTGCTAAAAGCTGAAAAAGGCGATACCATCAAAATTGAAGACGTTTTAATGGTCGTTGATGGCAGCGATATCAAAATTGGTCAACCTGTGGTTGCCGGTGCAGTGGTCGAAGCTGAAGTAGTAGAACATGGTCGTGGCGAGAAAGTACGTATTGTCAAACACAAACGTCGTAAACACTATCATAAAGAACAAGGTCACCGTCAATGGTATACTTTGTTAAAAATCAAAGCAATCACTGCTTAATTGACTATTTCAAACACATTAATCTCTAGGAGACATCGACATGGCACATAAAAAAGCCGCAGGTTCTACCCGTAACGGTCGTGATTCAAACCCAAAAATGCTTGGCGTAAAAATCTTTGGCGGTCAACAAGTTGTTGCTGGTAACATCATTGTACGTCAACGTGGTACAGAATTTCACGCAGGTGAAGGTGTAGGTATGGGTCGTGACCATACATTATTTGCTTTAACTGACGGCGTCGTAAAATTTGCCGTTAAAGGTAAATTCAATCGTCGCTACGTATTTGTTGAAGGCGCAGCTGAATAATCACTCAGCTTGTTGTTAAACAAATCAACCCAATAAGTTGTACTTATTGGGTTTTTTATTGCTTGTAGCCCAGCGTGTTAACGGGCTTTGGATAGTCTTCAATGGCTTGGCATTGCTTGGTCAGTGCCTAGTCAAAACTTTCTTATCACTCAGCTATTGTTACATTTGTTACAACTTCAACAACAATCATTGCATGGGGCGTCTAGTAGGGTAAGAAAAATTTAGCGACAATACCTGTCAGCGAATTTAGCTTAACTCGTTAATTTTTAATTGGTTAATTTTTAATTGATTGATTAGCCTGTTGGGCTGATATTATTTTTGAATATTTTTTCTAAACTTTTAACAATTTTTATTGAATGAGGAACCTACTATGACAACAGCTACCAATAAAATTATCAGTAAATTAGCCACAAAATTAGTCACAGGTACATTATCAGCACTATTGATTGCCAGCATGCCGATGACAGTCGCTATGCAATCAGCCAATGCCGCTGTCGCCAACTCAGCAAGCGCGGCAACAAACTTAAATAACCTACTTAAAAATGTCAAAAGCATGACAGCTAATTTTAGTCAAACCACCTCTGGCGCAGGCGGCAAGGGCTTAAGTAAGGCATCAAGAAATTTCTCAGGTACCATGGCTGTGCAACGCCCAAACCAGTTTCGTTGGCAGATTGATGGTACGGCATCGCAGTTAATTGTTGCCAATGGCAATACGCTTTGGGTGTATGATAAAGACTTAAATCAAGCGACCAAGCAAAGCGTGAGCAATCAAGTAGGGGATACCCCAGCACTGATTTTGTCAGGCGATCCTAGCAAAATCGCCAATAGTTTTAATGTGACCCAGCCGATTGCCTCAAAAAATTATTATGTGTTGTATCCAAAAAGTGGCAATGCCAACTTTAAAAGCTTAGGTATCGCTTTTAACGGCGGTAATCCTGTGATGATGGTATTAAATGATAATTTGGGACAAACCACCACTATTCGATTCTCAAATGTGAAACGCAATGCCTCAATTGCTAGTAATCAATTTAGCTTCACGCCACCTAAAGGCGTTGATGTGATTAACCAATAAGTATTTAACTATTTTATTAAATACCTTATTTAAATGATTTTTGGCTGATAAACCCTGCTTATGGCAGGGTTTTTTTACTAAAGTGTTGCTATTTAATTAACGGTTAATTACCGGAAGATTGAAGCCTGCTACTAGCATTTTTTACATAAAATGAGTAAACTATCTGTGTTTTAGCCAGTTAACAGCAATATATAGTTACTTTTGTTAAAATACGCATTTTTATAAAGTGATGTAATGCTACTTTATATTAGGTTTTCATCGTGGTTTTAGCAATATATTTGACTAGCCTGTTTAGTAACTAGCCAATCACTCACCGATTACAATAATGGTCAATGGATGTGCAGCGGGGCAGCTTGTTAGCTGGTACGAGGTAATCTTAAGGAAAATAGTTCTTAAGACGTTATCTGCCATCGTCTTTGTGATATTACGCTTGAGCCAGACGGGCTTGGTGGAAGTATCAAAAATATCGTCCCAACTTGAATTGCTTAACCTACGTAACGGTTAGTCGTATTGCCCAGGAGTATCCTCATGATTCCAGTCATTGATTGGTCTGCAATTGTATTTATTTTGGCAGCCATAGGACTTTGTATTTTCATGCTTGTTGTGCCAAGATTGTTAGGTGGTACTTCTAAAGGCTTTCAAAAGCAAGAAAATTTCGAGTCGGGTGTGGTCAGTGCTGGTTCTGCCAGAATCCGTTTATCTGCAAAATTCTATATCGTCGCCATTTTCTTTGTTATCTTTGACTTAGAAGCATTATACCTATATACCTATGCGGTATCGGTCAGAGAAGCAGGTTGGCTGGGATTTTGGACCGTTGTGCTATTTGTGGTAGAGTTGTTAATCGGTTTATATTATCTGCTCAAACTAGGGGCGCTTAACTGGTCACCTGCAGACAAAAAGCCAAAACCAAAACGTTTGGCTGCTGCGCCTGCGGGCTTTAATCTGGCGGATATTACCCGCTTTAATGGTGTTGAAGAGTTAGAAATTGACCCTACTGGTAAAATCCCTGCCCAGTTGTCTGGCGCAATGAACCAAAACCCAAACAATAATGCGGTAAAATAATAACCCGACTTTGCAATCTATGTTGCAAGGTCTTTTGCATTTGTAGTGACATAGAGCGAAATCCTGCTTTAAAAATCAAGGTGATCGAGCATTATGAAATATACATTAACCAAAGCCAATCCAGATGCCGACAGATTTCCAGCCCAAACCCGTCAAATTATTGACGAAGCGGAAGTCAATAAAAACGTCGTCATGACGCGATTAGAAGATTTGACCCATAGCCTTGCAAACTGGGGTCGTAAGCATTCATTGTGGCCATTTAACTTTGGTACCTCGTGCTGCTATGTAGAATACGCAACGACATTGACAGGCGTGCACGACTTGTCGCGCTTTGGCGCTGAGGTTATTCGTGCGTCACCGCGCCAAGCTGATGTGATGATTGTGGCAGGTACTTGCTTTATGAAGATGGCGCCTGTTATTCAGCGTCTCTATGAGCAAATGCTGGAGCCTAAATGGGTTATCTCAATGGGTGCCTGTGCCAATTCAGGCGGTATGTACGATGTGTATTCAGTGGTGCAAGGCGTTGATAAAATCATTCCCGTCGATGTGTATATCCCTGGTTGCCCCCCACGTCCAGAAGCTTTGATTCAAGCCATCATGCTGCTGCAAGAATCGATTACTAAAGAACGTCGTCCACTCGGTATTCATGTCAATGACCAAGGTATCTACCAACCTGTCATGCAGCCAGAACGTGACCGTAAACAAGCCGAGCGCATCGCGGTCAAAAATCTACGCAGCCCAGATAACATTGAGTAATGCTAGAGATTGATTAATGCTAGAGTCAATCTCTGGATAGATTTAGGATGAATTTTCGTTAAGTAAAAGCTTATCGAATTGCGTTCAAAACAAAAAAAGGTATTTTACTACCTTCTTAATAATTGTGAATGAGGAAAGTGCCACTCATGGTAACGGTAACTGATAATCAAGCACAAACTGATGTCCCAGCAGTGATTGCAGAATTAAATCGCAAGTTTGAGGGGCAGTTTGTTGTACAAAAAACCTTTGACGCTTTTCCCACTATTTGGGTCAGCCGTGAACAGGTCATCGAAGTACTCCTGTACCTTCGCACCTTGCCACAGCCTTACGTGATGTTACTGGATATCTCAGCGATTGATGAGCGCTTACGCCAACATCGTAAAGACAGGGATGGCAATGCCTTACCTGACAGTGATTTCACCGTGTTCTATCATCTAATGTCGTTAGAGCGCAACACAGACATTCGCATCAAAGTGGCGCTCAAAGAAGCTGATTTACACATCCCAACAGCAACCCGTATTTGGCCCAATGCCAACTGGTATGAGCGCGAAACGTGGGATATGTTTGGCATTACCTTTGATGGTCACCCCCATTTAACCCGTATTTTATTGCCAAAATACTGGGAAGGTCATCCACTGCGTAAAGAATACGCCTCTCGTGCAACTGAAGTGCCGCCTTATTATCTCGATAAAGGCAAGCAGATGTTTGAGCAGGAGAACCTACGATTTGTCCCAGAAGAGTGGGGCATGAAACGTAGTGGCCGTGACGAAGACTTTATGTTCCTAAACTTGGGTCCTAACCATCCTTCGGCGCACGGGGCCTTTCGCGTTGTACTGCAGCTAGATGGTGAGGAAGTCATCGACTGTATCCCAGACATTGGTTATCACCATCGCGGCGCTGAAAAAATTGCCGAACGCCAAACTTGGCATTCATTTATTCCTTACACTGACCGTATCGATTATCTTGGCGGGGTGATGAATGAATTACCCTATATCATGTCAGTGGAAAAATTGGCAGGCATTACAGTGCCAGATCGCGCAAATACCATTCGTATCATGATGAGTGAGTTCTTTCGTATCACCAATAATTTGCTGTACTGGGGTACCTTTATTCAGGATGCGGGCGGTATGACGCCAGTATTTTATATGTTCGCCGACCGTCAAAAAGCGTATAATGTGATTGAAGCGGTAACCGGTTATCGTATGCACCCAGCGTGGTTTCGTATCGGCGGTACCGCGATGGACTTGCCAAACGGCTGGCACAAATTGGTTCGTGAATTCTTAGATTGGATGCCAAAACGTATCGATGAATACGTCAAAGCCGCCATGAAAAACAAAGTACTACAACTGCGTACCCAAAACGTTGCCCAATACGATGCTAAATCTGCACTGGCTTGGGGCGTATCAGGTCATGGTCTACGTGCCACAGGTATCCCTTACGATGTACGTAAAGCGCGTCCTTATCTTGGCTATGAAAATTTTGATTTTGAAGTGCCTATTGAGTTTAATGGCGATGCGTATGACCGCTGTTTGGTCAAAATTGAAGAAATTCGTCAGTCACTGCGTATCATTGAGCAATGTCTCAACAACATGCCAATGGGGGCATACAAAGCCGATCACCCACTGGCTGTACCACCACCCAAAGACCGCACCTTAAATGACATTGAGACCTTGATTAACCACTTTATTTCAGTATCGTGGGGTCCTGTCATGCCAGAAGGCGAGTCCTCCTTTATGGTGGAAGCAGTGAAAGGCATTACCAACTATTATATTACGTCTGATCGCTCAACCATGAGTTACCGTACCCGTATTCGTACACCGACCTTTGCGCACTTACAGCAAATGCCGTCAGTCATTAATGGTAGCTTGGTATCTGACTTAATTATTTATCTAGCGTCAATTGACGTTGTTATGGCAGACGTTGACCGTTAGGAGAAAACCACCGATGAAGATTGTAACTGATAAAACCCCAAAGGTGGATGTCGCAAGCATTCTAACTGAAGCAGAAATTCACGACATTCATGAATTTATGCATCATTACCCACAAAGCCGCGCGGCATCCCTTGATGCGCTAAAAATTGTCCAACGCCGTAACGGCTGGGTGGATGATGCACAAGTCAACGCGATTGCTAATATCTTAAAAATCCCAGTCACCGATGTGGAAGGGGTTGCCACGTTTTATAACCGTATCTACCGCTCACCGGTTGGTCGGCATGTGATTTTGGTCTGTGACTCAATTGGCTGTTATCTGGTAGGTGGCGAGAATTTAGGTCAAGCTTTTGAGCGCACTTTAGGCATTAGTTTTGGTCAAACCACCCCAGACAATCGTTTTACCTTATTACCTATTTGTTGTTTGGGCAACTGTGATAAAGGCCCAGCGGTTTTGATTGATGAAGATACCTACGGCCCTGTCCAAATTGAAGAGATTGCTGAATTGCTGGAGCAATACGCATGAATATAACCCGTCAAATTAATAATCGAAAAATTGGCAAATCACCCAGTCAATTAGGCGAGCAAAGCATTCCTATTTATGGTGATAAAGCGACAGCCACCAGTGAGACCAAGCCCCTAACTTGGCGTTTGGCGCATTATGACTCAGTGCTAGATTTGGCAACCTATGAAAGCCTAAAAGGGTTTGAAGGTCTAAAAAATGCCTTGGCTAAATCTGCCAAAGAAGTGGGCAACATGATTAAAGATGCCAACGTGCGTGGACGTGGCGGTGCAGGCTTTAATGCAGGTCTTAAATGGACCTTTATGACGCCACCCGATGGCGGACCCCGTTACTTGATTTGTAACGCAGATGAGATGGAGCCAGGCACGTTTAAAGACCGTTTACTCATGGAGCGCCTACCATTTCAGCTGATTGAAGGGATGATTATCTCAGGCTATGCCATTGGCGCAACCGCAGGGTATATTTTTATCCGTGGTGAGTATATTGAAGCCGCTAAACGCCTAAATAATGCATTGGATGAATGCCGTGCCAAAGGGTATTTAGGCGATAATATCTTAGGTTCAGGCTATAGCTTTGATTTACAAGTGCATACCGGTGCAGGTCGTTATATCTGCGGTGAAGAAACTGCGCTCATTAACTCACTTGAAGGTCGCCGTGCCAATCCACGTACCAAACCACCCTTTCCACAAGTATCAGGGGCATGGGGTCGTCCCACTGTGGTCAATAACGTAGAGTCGTTAAACAACATGCCGGGTATCATGCTGCATGGCGTAGAATGGTATAAAGGCTTGGCACAAGGCAAATCAGAAAACCCCGGCACCAAAATTATGGGTTGTTCAGGTCTAGTCAATGAACCAGGGCTATGGGAACTGCCATTTGGTACTACCGCTCGCGAAATTATTTTTGATTATGCCAAAGGCATGAAAGACGGTCGTAAACTAAAAGCTTGGTTACCAGGCGGTGCGTCAACTGACTTCTTAACCGCCAGTGACGAGCATTTAGACCTGCCAATGGACTTTGAACCCATCATGAAAGCCGGTAGCCGTTTAGGTACCTGCTTGATTATGGTGGTAGATGAATCGCAAGATATGGTGTCACTGTCGCTCAATTTGCAAAAATTCTTTGCCCGTGAATCCTGCGGTTGGTGTACGCCTTGCCGTGATGGGTTGCCATGGGGGGTCAAAACCTTGCATGCCATCGATACAGGCAATGGTCAACCTGTTGATATTGACGTGCTGCGCCAATTGACCAAAGATTTGTGGTTAGGTAAAACCTTCTGCGCCCACGCACCTGGGGCAGTTGAGCCATTACAAAGTGCGTTAAAATACTTTTTACCAGAATTTGAAGCCAAAATTGGTAACAATGTGGCGCCAGAACAATTGTCCCCAACGGGCGTGCCTTCATCTGCAAACAGCGGAAAAGTTGAAGTGTATCAACCTGGTAAGACCACCAATGGGCAATCAGTGTAAGGAATTAGCATGGCAATTATTCATATAGACGGTCAAGACGTCGAAGTTGATGGTGCCGATAACTTGCTACAAGCTTGTTTATCGCTTGGCATCGATATCCCTTATTTTTGTTATCACCCTGCATTGGGCTCGGTGGGTTCTTGCCGCCAATGTGCCGTCAAGCAATATAATAACAAAGAAGATTATGAAGCGGGTCGTGGTCGTTTGGTCATGTCATGTATGGTCAATCCGACCCCAGACATGTGGATCTCAGTGACTGATGCAGAAGTGAAAAACTTCCGTAAAAGTTTGGTTGAGTTCTTAATGACTAACCACCCCCATGACTGTCCAACCTGTGAAGAGGGCGGTCATTGTCACTTGCAAGATATGACCTACATGTCAGGTCATAATCATCGTAAATACCGCTTTACCAAACGTACCCACCAAAACCAAGACTTGGGTCCATTTATCAATCATGAAATGAACCGCTGTATCGCGTGTTATCGCTGCGTGCGTTATTACAAAGACTACGCGGGTGGTGAAGATTTGGGCGTTTACGCATCAGCAAGCCGTGTGTACTTTGGTCGTGATAAAGACGGTCAGTTTGAGAGTGAATTTTCAGGCAATCTTACCGAAGTTTGTCCAACTGGGGTATTTACCGACAAAACTCACTCAGAGCGCTACAATCGTAAATGGGACATGCAATATGCCCCAAGCATTTGTCATGGCTGTTCGGCCGGTTGTAATATCTCAGCGGGTGAGCGCTATGGGGAATTGCGCCGTATCGAAAACCGTTTTAATGGTGAAGTCAACGCTTACTTCCTGTGTGACCGTGGTCGTTTCGGCTATGGCTATGTCAACCGCCAAGACCGCCCAATTCAAGCGATTGAAACACTAAACGGTAAACAAACCAATCTGAGCATTGACCAAACTATCGATGCCATCAAAAACCGCTTGCAAGGCAAAAAAGCCATTGGTATTGGTTCACCTGTTGCCAGCCTTGAATCAAACCATGCCCTAAAACACTTAGTGGGTGCCGAAAATTTTAGCATTGGTATTACCAGTCAAGAAAAAACTGTGGTACAAAAATGTATCGATGTGTTGACCACAGAAAATATCCATAATCCAAGCATGCGTGAGATTGAGGATTATGATGCGGTATTGATTTTGGGTGAAGATATTACCCAAACCAGTCCACGTATTGCACTGGCGGTACGTCAAGCGGCAAAAAATCGTGCCAAACAAATGGCAGATGCGCTAAAAACGCCAGATTTCTTGGCAGAGCCTGTGGCTCGTATCGGTCAAAAAGACTATAGCCCAATCTTTATTGTGGATGTCAAAGATACGCGCCTTGATGATATCGCCAAAGTAAGCTGCGTTGCTACCCCAAGCGATATCGCTGAACTAGGCTTTAGCATTGCTGAGCACATGAAAACGTTGGCTACCTCACAATTACCAAAAGATTTGGTCATCGATGAAGACGATAATGCTGATATGCAAGCATTTGCTAAACATATCGCGCAGACGCTGCTTAAAGCAACCAAACCCCTTATTATCTCAGGCTCGTCACTGTACCACACCGCCATCATAGAAGCGGCGGCACAAATTGCCAATATCGCTGAGCAAAAACGCGGTGAAGTGGTCATCTATGAAAAAGGCGTGGTTGATGCCCACAACATCCAAGTGGATGCAGAAATTGCCAAAATCGATGCAGAGCAAGCCAAGCTCAAACAAGAGATGGATGAAACGGCATTTGCTGAACAAGCCAAGCAAGTTAAACGCCCAAGCCGTATGAACCCAACCAAAGGCTATCAAGAAAAAGCCGGTTTATACTTGTCAGTACCTGCTGCCAATAGTATAGGTGTCAACTTACTCGGTGGTAAAGCGATTGATGAATTAGGTGATGATGCCGATGTGGTGATTGTCATGGAAAATGACATCAGCCGCCGCCTAACTGCGGAGCAAATGAACCAATTGCTAATCAACAAATCACTGATTGTACTCGATCATGAAGCTTACCAATGGCATAACCAGGCTGATGTGATAGTACCTGTAGCAACCTTTGCAGAAGCGGACGGTACACTAATCTCAGCAGAAGGTCGTGCACAGCGTTTCTTCCAAGTTTATGATCCTGTCTACTATCGCCCGCAAAGCATGGTGAAAGAAAGCTGGCGTTGGTTGCATGCAATAGAGTCTGAGCTTAATGGCCATGGCATTGACTGGACGCAGCTTGATGATGTGATTGCTGCGGTCGCAGACACCAATCCACAATTAGCCGCCATCAGACAAGCAGCGCCATCAGCCGATTACCGTATTACTGGTCTAAAAGTTGCGCGTGAGCCACACCGTTATTCCGGTCGTACGGCGATGCGTGCACCGATTTCTGTGCATGAGCCAGAGCAGCCAAAAGATATCGATACGGCCCTGACCTTCTCACAAGAAGGTTATGTGGGCACCCAAACGGATTCAGCAATGATTCCATTTGCTTGGTCAGTAGGTTGGAACTCACCGCAAGCTTGGAATAAATACCAAGATAAAGTGGGTGGTCATCTCAAACATGGCGATCCAGGGGTGCGTATTTTTGATGCGTTAACCGCATTGCCAAAACGTGAGTATATTGCGCCTGCGGCAGCTAGCCAACAAGGTTCCACCCAGCTAGTGCCTGTGTATAATATTTTTGCTAGTGATGAACTCACTGCCCGTAGTGAAGTGGTTGCCTCACAATTGCTGCCAGCTGCTTTTAGTGTATCAACGGATGATGCGGATAAATGGCAGCTGCAATCAGGTGATATGTTAACGGTCACAGTGAAGGGTGTAGCGACCACATTACCTGTGCAGCTTGTTGATTACTTAGCCGAAAGCTGTGTGGGCTATCCTGTGGGTCAGGCGGGTGAATTAGAAGCCCTGCTTGCGCAGCCCTATACGGACATCAGTATCGTAAAATCAGCAACTACCAACACTGTCGTATCACCAGCAGCTAGTAATGGTGGCGTGACAGCTCAAGTAACTCCAGGGGAGGGGGTATAATGGATTATTCTGTTAGACAGATGCCCGATTTACCTGCATGGCTGGCTGGGGTAATCTCCCCTGAAGCTTGGTCAATTGTATTTTTGGCAGTGCAATCAATTGCTATTTTCTTGGCGGTGGTGATTTTTGCTGCGTTGATGATTCCGTATGAACGTCGCATGTTGGCACTGTGGCAAGACCGTTATGGTCCAAACCGTGTGGGTTGGCAAGGTTCGCTACAAGTTGCCGCGGATATGCTCAAAATCTTCTTTAAAGAAGACTGGACACCCAAATTTGCCGATAAATTTATCTTTGTCTTGGCGCCTGCAATTTCATTGTTTACCGCTTTAGCCGCTTATATCATTGTACCCGTTACGCCATCACTCGGTGGCGCAGACTGGAGTATCGGTATTTTATTCTTTTTTGCGATGGCAGGGTTGGCGGTTTATGCGGTGATGTTTGGTGGCTGGGCATCAGCCAATAAATATGCCTTGCTCGGTGGTCTACGCTCTGCTGCCCAAACCATTAGTTATGAAGTCTTTCTCGGATTATCGCTAATGGGTGTGGTGGCGCTGGCAGGGTCATTTAACTTACGCGATATCGTATACTCACAAGCCGGTGGTTTTTGGCACTGGAATGTATTTGGTCAAATTTTAGGGTTTTTAACCTTTATGGTCGCAGGTGTGGCAGTCACCCACCGTTTCCCATTTGACCAGCCAGAAGCAGAGCAAGAATTGGCAGAAGGTTATCATGTTGAATACTCAGGTATGAAATTTGGTATGTTCTTTGTCGGTGAGTATGTGAATATCGTGTTGGTATCATCGCTGATTACTATTTTATTCTTTGGTGGTTGGTTACCATTATTTGATGGACTGAGTTTTATCCCGCCGATTATTTGGTTCATGTTAAAAACGCTATTTTTCATGACCATGTTTGTATTAGCGCGTGGTGCGCTGATGCGTCCACGTTATGACCAAGTAATGAACTTTGGCTGGAAAATTTGTCTACCCATTACCTTGATTAATTTACTCGCGACGGCAGCCTTCATATTATGGCGCACCCATGGTGTAGGGTAAGGTGGAGATTAACGTATGTATTTGACTATGGTAAAAAACACGATTACGGGTTTTGGCTCAATCTTGCGCACCCTAATCATGGTCGCAAGTCATGCGACCCGTAAACGTGATACGATTTTATACCCAGAACAACCTGTCCCTGTACCGCCGCGTTTTCGGGGGCGGATTGTACTGACACGTGATCCAGATGGGGATGAGCGCTGTGTGGCGTGTAATTTATGTGCTGTCGCTTGCCCAGTGGGTTGTATTGCACTACAAAAAGCAGAACGTGAAGACGGACGCTGGTATCCAGAGTTTTTCCGTATTAATTTTTCGCGTTGTATCTTTTGTGGTATGTGTGAAGAAGCGTGCCCGACAACGGCCATTCAGATGACGCCAGATTTTGAGATGGGTGAATATAACCGTCAAAACTTGGTGTATGAAAAAGAGCATTTGTTAATTTCAGGCCCGGGTAAATTTCCTGACTACAATTATTACCGTGTGACTGGGATGGCGACCAAAGATAAACCTAAAGGGGCACACCAAAATGAGTCTGCGCCGATTGATTTACGGAGTTTATTGCCATGATAAGCGGAGCAACGATAGGGTTTTATTTATTAGCGATTGTCGCTATTTTGGCTAGTTTGCGCGTGATTACTCGTACCAATCCTGTGCATGCGTTATTAAACATGATTGTCACGCTGCTGGCGTTATCCGGTATTTTCTTTGCCTTAGGCGCGCCATTTGCTGGTGCACTTGAAATCATCGTGTATGCCGGGGCGATTATGGTTCTGTTCGTCTTTGTGGTGATGATGCTAAACTTAGGTACCCAAAGCACCTTAGAAGAAGAAAGCTGGTTGGCATCCTCAGCTTGGGCAGTGCCGGCAGGACTTGCATTTATTGTGGGTTTGACCTTGTTTAGTTTGATTGGCATGAAATATGGGTCTGAAGGAATGATGCCAGCGTTTATCGGGGTGGAGCCAGTTACGCCAAAAATGATCGGTGCCAAATTATTTACCGAATATTTATTGTTGGTCGAAATTGCAGGGTTTTTATTACTAGCGGGTTTGGTGGCAGCTTATCATTTGGCAAAATCTGCCTTGGATGATGAGAATGAAAGTCATAATAGTGAGCTTGGTAATACCATACAACCTGCCTTAACGAATTTTATTGATAAAGAGCCCAGCCAACCGGCTGTGTTACGCGAAGTTCAGGAGGAGAAGGCATAATGGGACACTTTCCATTAGAGCATGTGCCATTAGAGCACGGTCTAATCTTGTCAGCGATTTTGTTTGCCATTGGTTTTTGTGGTGTGATGGTACGACGTAATTTTTTGTTTATGTTGATGAGTCTTGAGATTATGATGAATGCTGCTGCCTTAGCATTTGTAGTGGCAGGTAGTCGCTGGGTCAGTCCTGACGGACAAATTATGTTTATTTTGGTGCTAACTTTGGCAGCCGCTGAAGTCGCAATTGGGTTGGCTATTCTTTTACAGTTTTATCATAAGCGTGGTCATTTAGATGTCGATACGGCAAATGAGATGAAAGGGTGAAATCAAAATGAGTATGTTACCTTTAACCTTTATGCTGCCGCTGATTGGCTTTCTGATTCTAGCGACCATGCGTGACCGCTTAAGCGAAAACGCAGCCGCAGTGGTCGGTGTCGGTAGTATGGGTTTGGCTGCTTTGTGTGCCTTGATGGCAGGCAGTGATTTTTTAATGAACCACCCACAAGGCGCTGTCATTAATCAGCCATTGTGGACGTGGATGCAAGTTGGTAGTTTTGCCCCAAAATTTGGTCTCATGCTGGATGGTTTGGGCGTGACCATGATGGGCGTGATTACCGGTGTCGGTTTTTTGATTCATATTTTCGCGTCATGGTATATGCGTGGTGAAACAGGCTACGCAAGATTTTTTAGCTATATGAACCTGTTCGTCGCAAGTATGTTGTTACTTGTGCTTGCTGACAATTTAGTGCTGTTGTACTTAGGTTGGGAAGGCGTTGGTATCTGTTCTTACTTATTGATTGGTTTTTATTATCACGAGCGCGCCAATGGCCGTGCCGCGATGAAAGCCTTTACCGTAACCCGTGTGGGTGATGTGTTTTTAGCGTTTGGCTTATTCTTGTTGTTCCGTGAATTGGGTACGTTAAATATCTCAGATATCAATGCCAATGTATCGCAAATGCTAACGTCGGCAGGGTCAACGGTGACGATTTTTGGTCATAGCTATCCTACCATCAAAGTTGCGGCTGTGATGCTAGTGCTGGGTGCGATGGGTAAGTCTGCACAGATTCCGCTGCATTCTTGGCTTGCCGATGCGATGGCAGGTCCTACGCCTGTTTCAGCCTTGATTCATGCGGCAACGATGGTTACTGCAGGTGTGTACTTAATTGCCCGTTTACATCCTGTGTTCTTATTGACCCCTGATGTATTGGCAAGTTGGGTGGGTATCGTTGGGGCAACGACATTGTTGGTTGCGGGTTTCTGTGCGCTGGCACAAACCGATATCAAACGTATCTTAGCTTATTCCACCATGAGTCAAATCGGCTATATGTTCTTGGCATTAGGGGTAGGCGCTTGGCAAGTTGCGATTTTCCACTTGATGACCCATGCGTTCTTTAAAGCTTTATTATTCCTAGGGTCAGGCGCTGTTATCTTGGCTTACCATCATGAGCAAAACATCTTTAAAATGGGCGGCTTGTTTTATAAAAATAAATTCCTATTTGCGGTGTTTGCGATCGGGGGTGGGGCGCTTGCTGCGATTCCTTGGATTACAGTGGGTTATTACTCAAAAGATGAAATCATTTGGGAAGCCTTCGCTTCAGGTCATATGAATTTATTCTGGATGGCAGTGGTGGGTGCGTTTTTAACCTCGATTTATACCTTTCGTATGATTTGGATTGTGTTTTTTGGTGAAGAAAAAACGCCGATTCACGATCTTAAAGGTTGGACATACTGGCTGCCGCTCGCGGTATTGCTAGTGTTATCAACTGCGGTGGGGGCGATGATTCATCCACCATTAGCAGGCGTATTGCCACAGAGTTTTAGCGTGATTCATCCTGAGGTAGAATCAGGTAAGCACACGGCAGAAATGATTGTGATGGCTGCGATGTTGGCGGGTTTGATTATGGGTGCTTTCTTGTTTGCCCTAGATAAAGGTCGCATCGTGAGTAAGTTTAACCAAACAGGTTTGGGCCGTGCGCTTAATTACTGGTGCTATCATGGTTTAGGCTTTGATGCTTTGTATGACATTGTATTTGTTAAACCATTCTTATTGATTGGTAAATTAATTAAAAATGATCCGATTGACCGTACTTGGAATATTTTACCCGCCCTATCGCTGGCAGGTAACCGAGTGGCGACATGGTTCCAATCAGGCTCGATTCGTGGGTATGCTGCAAGCTTCGGTCTTGGCATGGCAGTATTGTTGGTGTTGGTAATGATGATGATAGGGAAGTAACAGTTATGCAAAATAATCTCTTATTACCCGCCTTGATATTTATTCCAATCATTGCAGGTTTTCTGTGCTGGTTGGTTGAAAAAGTTGATGAACGTTTTCCGCGTTGGATTGCGTTTCTTGGCATGCTATTAACGTTTTTGATTACGGTAGCTATTTGGCACAACGGTAACTTTATTGGTTCAGCACAAACCATTGCTGAGGTGACTGCTAAACCGACTTGGTTGGCAGAGTTTCAACTACCTTGGATGCCCTCATTGGGGGTCAGTTTCCATTTAGCCATTGATGGTTTATCGCTGTTGATGGTGAGCCTAACAGCCTTTTTAGGTATGATGGCGGTGGCGTGTTCATGGGGTGAGATTACTCGCCGTGTGGGCTTCTTCCATCTTAATCTGCTTTGGAGTCTGGGCGGTGTTATTGGTGTTTTCCTAGCAATCGATATGTTTTTGTTCTTCTTCTTTTGGGAGATGATGTTAGTTCCTATCTATTTCTTGATTGCAATTTGGGGACACAATGCGATTGGTGGTAAAACCAAAGAATATGCCGCAACCAAATTCTTTATTTATACCCAAGCATCGGGTCTGATTATGTTGATTGGTATTTTGATTTTGGTGATGATTCATGCATCAACCACAGGTCAAATAACTTTTAACTATATGGACTTGCTAGGTACAGATCTTGGCAAATGGCAATACCCAATCATGCTGATGTTCTTTATTGGCTTTGCGGTTAAATTACCAATTTTCCCACTGCATGGCTGGTTACCCGATGCGCACGCACAAGCACCGACTGCAGGCTCGGTGGATTTGGCCGGTATTTTGATTAAAACCGCGGCGTATGGTTTATTGCGATTTGTTCTGCCATTATTCCCAGAAGCCAGTGCTCAGTTTGCACCGATTGCAATTACCTTGGGCGGTATTGGTATTTTCTACGGGGCTTGGCTTGCGTTTATGCAGCAAGATATCAAGCGGTTACTGGCTTATACCAGTATTTCACACATGGGTTTTGTGGTACTTGCGTTGTATGCCGGTACGTTAATTAGTTTCCAAGGCTTGATGATTCAAATGTTGGCACATGGTCTTAGCTCAGCGGCATTATTTATCATGAGTGGTCAGCTTTATGAGCGTCTACATACCCGTGATTTGAGCCAAATGGGTGGTATGTGGGGTCAAATGCGTTATTACCCACCGTTACTTATGTTCTTTGCCGCGGCATTATTAGGTATTCCAGGTACTGGTAACTTTATTGGTGAGTTCTTAATTCTTCTAGGGTCTTTTGCCTCGCATCCTGTGGCCGTGGTGTTTGCCACCTTTAGCTTAGTCGTTGCAGGTTTATACGCATTAATTATGATTTATAAAGCATTATTTGGTACGCCAACAGCGACGATTGAAAAAATGTCACCAATGCGTGATATCAATGCGCGTGAAGCGGCAATCTTGTTGGTGCTTGCGTTTGGCTTGATATGGTTAGGTCTATATCCGCAATCATTCTTAGATACCTCCGATCACAGTATGCGGTGGATTAGTGAGGCATATCATGTCCAGCAAGTTGTACCTACTTCTCAAGAGCCATTTGCTCATATGGAGGTAAAATAGATGAATCCTATTATTCCATTTGCTAGCAATGTGCTCATGCCATTGTTTCCAATGATTTTAATTTCAATCACCACGGTGGTGGTGATGATTGCCATCGCCATGAAGCGTTCAAATTTTGTGGCAGGCACCCTTAGTGTCATTGGTCTTAATGCCGCCTTGGTTGTTGTGCTCATACAATTATTGGGTGGCAATCCTGATAGCATTTTGCATGGTCTGTATCAATTATTTACGCCATCACAAGGCTTGATCGCTCCTTTATTTGTGGTGGATAGCTTTGCTCAGTTCAATATGGTGATTATTTTAATCAGCTCATTGGCGTGTTTTACCTTGGCGTATGGTTACATTGAGGGCTATGGCGACAACAAAGAAGAATTGTATTTGCTAATGCTTATCTCAACATTGGGCGCGCTGTTTATGGTATGCGCTGATAACTTAGCCTCTTTCTTTGTCAGCTTAGAGTTATTGTCGGTACCGCTATATGGTATGTTGGCTTATACCTATGCCCGTGGTAAATCATTAGAAGCAGGTTTCAAATACCTCATTTTATCGGCGACAGCCTCTGCTACTATGTTAATGGGTATGGCATTAATCTACGCAAACACAGGGACTTTATCCTTCCGTCAAATTGGTATGGCAATCGTGCCCATGTTTCAAAATGGTATGATTATGCCGATTTTGGTGGTGGGTACGGCATTAATGCTATTTGGTATCGCCTTTAAGCTCTCAGCGGTACCATTTCATACTTGGACATCAGACGTTTACCAAGGTGCGCCTGCGCCTGTGGCGACTTTCTTAGGCAGTGTGTCCAAAGTGGCTATGATGGCGTTAGGGTTACGTTTTTTACTGTCTACGGCAACCTTAGCCTTGCCAGCCATTAATACTTTAATTGTGGTGATTGCCAGTTTATCGATGATTATCGGTAACGTACTGGCGCTTCGTCAGCAAAATATAAAACGTCTGTTAGCTTATTCCTCTATTGCGCACATCGGCTATGTGTTAGCCATCATCAGCGCCGTAAAAGTTGAATCGGCAGGTTTTGTCAGCCTTTACATGGCAGTTTATGCGTTTACTACTATTGGTGCGTTCGGTGTCGTGACTATCATGTCAAGCCCGTATAAACGTCAAGGCGAGGCGGAATTGCTTGATAACTTCCAAGGTATTTTTTGGCAACGTCCTGTACTGACCGCTGTATTGACTGTGATGCTGTTATCATTGGCAGGTATTCCATTGACCGCAGGCTTTATCAGCAAATTCTTTGCAATTTTTGCTACCGTTTCAGCGCAAAGTTGGTGGCTCACTGCCATGATTATCGTGGGTAGTGCAATTAGCCTGTATTACTATCTAAATCTTATGGTCACCTTGTTTAGACGTCCCCAAGCAGTGCAGCCGCACGATGCAGTCAATCATTGGGGTGTTCAAGCAGGCGGCATTATGGTGTTGTTGGTGACGTTAGCGGTATTGTACTTTGGTATTTTCCCTGAAACGTTATCAAAAATTATCACGCTAGTTCGCATATATTAATCCAATTTTAAGACTGCGACATAAAAAAGCGTATCTTAGTTCATTAAGGTACGCTTTTTTGTTTATAATGATGCAAAAAAAATGGTCAAGATAACATGTCAGATGATAAAAGTATTCGCGTTAAAGTGATTGAAGTGACCCGTTGGGCACCCACTCTGCTAAGTTTCAAAGTCACGCGTCCCGACGGCTTTAAATTTACCGCAGGGCAATTTGTTAGGCTCGGTATCCATGGCAAAGATTTGCAATATTTTGCACACAACCATGAGACCAAGCTAATAACTTCTGAGACGCAAGTTTATGAGGAGCAAGGTCATGAGGCGCAAGGTCATGAGGCGCAAGATAAGCCCATTGACCTTGATGGCTATGTGTTTCGCGCCTATTCCGTTGCATCTTCACCCTATGATGAATTTATTGAATTTTTCTCGGTGGTCATTCCTGAGGGGGAATTTACCAGTAAGGTTAATCATATCCAAGTGGGCGATAGTTTATTGCTCAATACCACGCCATTTGGCTATTTGACCTTAGCCCGCTACCAGTTACCCCTGCCCAATGATTTATGGTTGCTGGCAACAGGCACAGGTTTAGCACCATTTTTATCGATTTTAAAGACCATTGATGTATGGCAGCAATATCAGCGCATTATTTTGGTGTACAGCGCACGCACCTCGCAAGAGCTGGCTTATCAAGCGCAGATTAGCTCAATTAAGTCAATCTATGGCGACAATGGCGCAGCGTTTGTATTCTTGCCTATTGTCACGCGGGAAGCGGATTATGCGGGAGAAAAAGCGCGTATTCCTAACTTGATATTGTCGGGCAAGTTAACCGAGTTGGTAGGGCAAAAACTGGATAAAGAGCGTAGTCATGTAATGCTGTGTGGTAATCCACAGATGGTCGAAGATACCAAAGAGGCCTTAAAATCGATTGGATTGACTATGAATCGGCGCGGCGAAGGCAATATCGCCGTTGAAAACTATTGGTAAGCATCCCGTTAATTGCCAAAGCACAATCGGTAAAGAAAATTGGTGAAACAAAAGCGGTAAAGGGTGAGGGTTGATACCCGTGAAAAAATACTAAGCCGCTTTTGTTGCGTTATTGGTCACTGCAGGATTATCTGCTTCGGTAATCAATTGTTCACTACTACCTATATTGAAAATTTCACCGATATTGGCGTTAGCTCTCATTAGGAGCTGCTGTTCAGCAAGATAGCCATGATTCACCTGCACCTTGCGCAGCGTTGCCATGATTTTTTCGTTTTTCTTCAGCCAGCGACCAATATCGAGATACAAAATATCATCTTTTTGGTGCACCAAATTGATTTTCTCCAAAATCATGCCGAGCGGGTCTTTTTTTAACACCCGTTTAAAAAACCAAAGCGCCGCACGAATCGCTTTTGATTTAACATAGGAATCTGAATACAAGGCAATGACATCGGTGTCAGTCAATTGCTGAAATACAAAGCGTTGGCGATAACGGTCAAATTGGGCATGTACCACACCTAAATTGACAGCAAGGTCAGCGTAGATGCCACTATAGTTAATCGTTGCATACAGTCGAAGCCAGCCTTCATGAATCTCTAGATGCATACTCAATATCGCTTTGACTTTTTCAACCACAAATTTTTGAATGGCATCGTTCAGCTGTTTTTCAGTGGCGGGCACGATAAACTCTTGACCGGCAAAATCTTCGATTTTCTCATACCACGTTTGCGATTTTTGCATCAGCTCACGTGCGATTTCTTCAGAATGGGTGGCAAAAAATTTATCCAGTTGCGTTTTGCTTGTTATCACTATCGTTTCTCAGTTTTTTTATATTTGTATTGAAAGCTATTATTGTAGTCAGTTTTTGGGCATTGTAAAGTTGCTAATCATAAAGCCACTAATCATAAAGTCGCTGGTCCGTCTACAAAAAATCTTTTACCAGTAATTAGGTACCATTAACTGCTAAACATTGATTGCTACTTGTTAATTGCTAACCACTCATTGCTGATGGCGTATCAATTTAGCTTCAGCCAATGTTTGATTTAATCTATAATATCTGCGCGTTATAATACATGAGTGATTTGTATTTTTTTAGCAAGGTTGTAGTGCTAGTTTCCTAGTGCTAGTTTCCTAGTGATAGTTTCCTAGTGCTAGTTTCCTAGTGATAGTGTCCTAATGGTTCAAAGGGTTATAGTTTGGTGTATAGCAAAGACAGTCACATTTATCATTCTCGAAAGTTAATGCCACATACCGCGCCTTTCAAAGACAGCGTCATGCTATTTGCTACCATTACGGCGGTGGCAATTCATGCGGCTGTTATTTTTGGTATCCAATTTGAAGATAAAAGCTCACCCACCGCAGCGGTGCAAGAAGTCACCACGGTGTTGACCGAAAATCTGCAAAAGAATGAAAAAGCCGATTTTATTGCCAATGCCGGCCAGCAAGGTGGCGGTGAGTCCAACGAAAAGCTACGGCTTGAAAACAATACCATCAGTCCCTTAGAAGATGAAGCCATCAATGAAACCGATGATATCGTGAGTCAAGAACGCCAAACGCGTCAACAAGCGTTTCAAGAAAGTTATTTACGTACCACGTTAAGTTTTGAAAAAATCCGCAAAGAAAATAATAATAAAAAACAAGATGATAGCGAAAATCTAGCCGCGCAAGAACAGCGGGTACAGGCACAAATTGCCACCCTTGAAACCAAAATCAGCAGTAACCGCCAATTACTAGCCAAAAAATCTGCGGTCAAAACTATCAGCAGTAACTCAACCACCACCGGTGAAGCCGCGCGCTATATCGAGAATTTTCGCCAACAAGCCTATCATATTGGCAACCAGCAATATCCCCAAGAAGCCCGCGCCAAAGGCATCAAAGGCGATGTCATGCTGATGGTGATTATTGAGCCTAACGGGCAAGTCAAATCCATCAAAGTGTTACAGTCGTCAGGCGCTACCATCTTGGATGAAGCAGCAAAAAATTCGGTGCGTAAAGCCGCGCCATTTGGTAAGTTCTCAAAGGAAATGCAAGATTATTTGGAGCTGCGCATTATCCGTACTTGGCGATTTGGTGATACCTTAACCGTCGATGACCAAAACCCCGCAATTTAACTTTTCAATAACTATGCTAAAGGCTGTCCTATGTCAACCGTACTACACAAAGAATTGGCGCTATTTGACCTCGATAACACCCTCATTGATACTGATAGTGACTATATGTGGGGCGAGTTTTTGGTCAAACATCATCTGGTAGAAGAATCGCTGTATCGTGCTAAAAATCGGGAGTTTTATGAGCACTATATCGCAGGAACGCTCGATGCGGTCGTCTATAATGAGTTTGTGGCAGGCTTTTTAAAACAGCATACTTTAGCCCAGTTACACGAATGGCGTGAACAATATTTGCAAGATGAAATCGCGCCAAAAGTGCGTCCAAAAGCGGTTAACGCTATCCAATCACATTTACAAGCAGGGCACGATGTGGTGGTGATTTCCGCCACCAATGCCTTTGTGGTCAAAGCAATTGCTAACAAATTATTTTTGGTAGAGGAAGATAATATTTTAGCCACTGAGCTTGAAGTTACCGAGCAGGGGTACACGGGTAAGGTCGCAGGGCAGCCAAACTTTAAAGAAGGCAAAATCATTCATTTAAAAAATTGGATTGCTCAAAAAAACGCGCAAGGCATTACTTACACCAAAACCTACGCCTATTCGGATTCAAAAAATGATTTGCCGCTATTAGAATGGGCGGATGTAGCGATTGCGGTATGCCCCGATGATACCCTACACGCGCATGCCTTAGCGCATCATTGGGCAGTGGAAGATTGGTCGATGAAAGCACAGGCGTAGTAGGCAACAGCTAAGATGAATGGCGACAGCTAAGATGAATCCAGTGACAGATTCAGGTATAATGGCTCATTTTTCATAGTAACACGTTAAGGTAACATCGCATGGAAATCAACCCGTATTTAGAGCATATCAAAGACTTAACTGACCGTGGCAACCAGCTTCGGGGGTATCTTTGACATCGAAGCCAAGCAAGAGCGTTTGGAAGAAGTCAATTTAGAGCTTGAAAACCCAGAATTGTGGAACGACCCAGAGCGTGCCACAAAAATCAGTAAAGAAAAATCGCAGCTTGATAATGTCATTGGCGTGATTACCGCCTTAGATGATAAGTTAGAAGATGCCAAAGCCATGATTGACTTAGCGGTGGAAGCCGATGATGAGACGCTATTGGCAGACGTACAAGCGGAACTTGATGAGGCCGAAGCCAAAGTCGCAGATTTAGAGTTTAAACGTATGTTTAACGGTGAGATGGATGGCAACAACTGCTATGTTGATATCCAGTCAGGCTCAGGCGGTACTGAAGCGCAGGACTGGGCAGAGATGCTGCTGCGGATGTATTTGCGCTGGTGTGAATCACATGGCTTTAAAGCCGAAATCATGGAACTATCAGCAGGTGGGGTCGCAGGGATTAAAAGCGCATCGATTCATGTCAAAGGTGACTATGCGTTTGGCTGGTTACGTACCGAAATCGGCGTGCATCGTTTGGTGAGAAAATCACCGTTTGATAGCAACAACGGTCGCCACACGTCGTTTGCGGCGGTGTTTGTATCGCCTGAAATCGATGATAATATCGAGATTGATATCAATCCTGCCGATTTACGCATCGATACTTATCGCTCAAGCGGTGCAGGCGGTCAGCACGTTAATACCACCGACTCTGCGGTACGTATTACCCACCAACCGACAGGGATTGTGGTTGCGTGTCAAAATGAACGTAGCCAACATGCCAACAAAGACACGGCAATGAAAATGTTACGTGCCAAACTGTACGAGCGTGAAATGATGCAGCGTATGGAAAAGCAACAAGCGCTAGAAGATACCAAGTCGGATATTGGTTGGGGTAGTCAAATTCGCTCGTATGTGCTGGATGACTCGCGGATTAAGGACTTGCGTACAGGGGTGGAAACGTCCAATACCCAAGCGGTGCTAGATGGTGATTTGGATAAATTTATCGAAGCAAGCCTAAAAGCAGGGCTTTGATTTAACTGCGCTGCCTACAATAACCCATTGCTAATTTATCCGCACTTGCTAAAATTAGAGGGTCAATTTTTTAATTGACGCTCTTTTTTTTCATAAGGATTTGATATGCTATACCAATGGCAAGACAAAAAACCCACTTATCAGGCACCCTTCACAGGCTGGGTCGCAGACTCGGCTGAAATCATTGGCGATGTGCATTTAGCTGATAACGTCAGTGTATGGTTTGGCGCGGTGATACGCGCGGACAATGCACCGATTTATTTGGGCAAAAATAGTAATGTGCAAGAAAACAGTGTGATACACACCGATGAAGGTATCGCCGTCACCATTGGCGAAGGCGTGACGATTGGGCATTTGGCGATGCTTCACGGCTGCACCGTTGGTGATAATAGCTTGATTGGTATCGGTGCGATTGTGCTCAATAATGCCCAAATCGGCAAAAACTGCATCATCGGTGCCAATGCGCTTGTCACCGAAAATATGCAAATCCCAGATAATTCCATCGTGATGGGAAGCCCAGCTAAAGTTGTCAAAACCTTGCCACAGGCGCGCGAAGTGATGCTTCAGCAATCAGCTTTACATTATGTTGATAAAGCCCATGCTTTTAAAGCAGGGCTTAAACCTCTAGCGATAGTGTATTAAGTTATAGCAGCTATTGGAACATATAGATTAGCGCAAAAAAAAGGATAGTGGATGCACGCTCCTTTTTTATGCCGTGTTGCTTTATGCCCTGTTATTCCTGTTACTTGACTATTAAGCAATACGTTGTCTTAACGCTGCCGCACGTTCTACCAATGCCGTGTTGTTGCTGTCTTTGATTTCATCAAGCAAGCGTTTGGCACTGTCGTATTCCCCTAAATTCACATACTGTTCTGCCAAATCTACGTTTAACGTATCCGTGTCGATATCCTTAATCACATCGAGTATCGCTGATAAATCTTCAACAACTGGTGCCGTTGTTGGGCTTCCCTCATCTGCCACCGATGGCGTTTCAGGACTAGCGGTTGGGGTCGTAGTTGTCTGATTAGTTGCACCATCAAAAGACAAATCAATCAAGTCATCTGATGGGGTAGGCTCAGTGACCAAGACATTTGACGTAGCGTCTTGCGCTTTGGTCGTGTCATCGTCTAGCACAAAATCAAACATATCATCTGAGATAAGTAGCGTATCAGATTGGCTAGGGGCTTTGACTTCTATAGGGGCGCTGACTTCTGCCAAGTCAACGACAGGCTCAGCGACTGATGGGGTAGCAGGCGTGGCTAATGTGGCTGCTTCTGCTTGGCGTAGTAATTCATCATCCAAAGCAAACGATGCAATATCTGTAGCTTCATCACTTGCAACCGGTACAGAAATTGCTGCATCGGAAGGTAGATTGCTAGATGCTTTGGTATCTGACGCGTCAAAGCTTAAGGCTGGTTCTGTAGTAGCGTCATTGGCTGGGGTAACCGCTGGCTCAGCATTCAAATCAAAGTCGAAATCAAACTCATCTGCGATATTGTTGTCAGCGCTCGGTGCAGCCGTTGGGGGCGTTATCATTGGTTCTACAGCAGTTGCGGCATTCGTTGACGGATTATCTGGTAAACTAAAGTCAAAATCAAAATCAAAATCGCTGTCGCTAATAGCATTGTTATTGTTATTGACGTTACTTGCCGATGTGGTTGTAACAGGTTCATCTATCGGCGCAAAAATTTCGGTAGGTGATTCTAAGACAGGGGCAGCGACAGTCTCAGCGGTCGCGGGCTGTTTGCTAGGTAGATCAAAATCAAAATCGTCAAAAGTTAACTCATTTGATTGTGATTGCGCCGCTGTGGTTTCAGTAGTAGGGTCAGTTTCAGGCGGGACAGGTGTAACAGGGGCGATTTTGGTTTCAGGCACATCGAGTGCAAAGTCAAAATCTAATTCATTATCGGCATTGCTGTTAGCACCATTAGCTAGGGTTGCTGGCTGTGCCGCTTCAGTGACGCTGGGCATGGCAACCTGTGAGGTGCTGTTGATGGCTGGCTTATCACTGTCTTGTTTAAAACCTGGCAAATCAAAATCAAGTCCATCTGAGTCAACAGCTTCAGCGGTATGGGTCATCGCTGCGCTGCGTGCAGTTATCGATTGTTCTTCATCTACTAGCGTTTTTAAGTTATTGGCTTGGGTGGTGAGATCAGCATCGTTCACTGCCAATACCTCTAGGTAGAAGCTATTAAAGTGCTGATAATCCCTAACCAAAGCATAGCTATTAAGTAAAGTAAAATTCAACCCACTATGTGAAGGATGATTTTTTAGCGCACGACGTAACGTTGTGATAGCGCCCTCATAGTCTTGGGTTTGAATCAATTGCTCAGCCGCTTGTAACTCATGCTGCGCACTCTCTGTGGTATTGAGGGTTTGAGCAGTCTGCAAAGTCGTTTGCCATAGGTCAGGCGCAGCTGGGCTTGGCATCTGCGATTGACGTTGCAGTTCTAGTTCGCGCTGCTGCTCAGCCAAGGTTTTTGGACGTTTGACTTGGGTCTGAGTGTCAACCGTTGTCTGGTTATTGCCTTTTTTCATCAAGAAAACGCCAGCAACAATCACCAAAATCACTACTGCTGCGATACCTATCATTATCGGATCCATCTTTCACCTCATCGTTACGGTAGATAGTGATCATTAGGGCATAGCAAGATATAAGCTACCGCTTTATGCGACTAATGAATCACCACAAATTTGTTGTACGGTATGAAATGACACAGCACACAGGCAATATCATCCACGCGCTATATTATTTTTTGTTTAACTCTTTTAAGCGTTTTTCTAATTGGGCAAGCTTGGTATTTTGTATTTTCAAGCGATTTTCAGCGCCCACTAAGTCTTGATTGAGTTTGTTAACTTTAGTGGCTTGCTGGGCGGTGGCTTGGCGTTTTTGCTGCACTTGAGCCGTCACTTGGGATGACATCCCTTTGCCTACCTTGTTCTTGGTACTCTGACCTTGTACTGAACCATTGCTATGATTAGGTGCGATGATGGTCATTTCAGATTTTTTAGTTGCTGCGTATGGCCGCGGTGTTTTTTGTGCTTTAAGTGTCTTTTTTGTCGTTTTTAGGGTGGCGGGTTGTTTGGCAGCGGACTTTGCTGCGATGACAGATTTTTTGCTTGCGACACGTTTTTTGTTTTGACGATATTGTTGTCGCGCTTTATTGGCCGATTTTATCCCAATTTGTGAAGGGACTACGTTGTATTTTGGGATTTGTAATTGGGTATTGGCGACAAGTTTGCTTGGGTCATTATCGGGGAACGCGGTCGGGTTGGCTGCCATAATATCTGCCATTACTTGATCCACATCTTTGCGGTTTGCCGCTGCGATATTACTGGCGATGGTCCAAAGGTTGTCATTGCGCTGTAGTGTATAAGTGGTTGTCTCGCCAATGATTTGCAGGTTTTTGGCGCTATACTTAAATTTGGATTTGGACTTAGATTTGTCTAAAGGTTGGTTGCCATAACTAGCTGCTGGGCTTGGCAATTGATTGTCTGCGGCGCTTGTTTGGATGGGGTTTTGCGTTTGTGGCACGGCTTGCGTATAAACAGCGCCATTTGGCTGAACAGATCGAACCGTTCGCGTCTCTTGAATACGCAGGTAGTCACTGTTTTCGCTAGCCAGCGTCATTGGGGCGGCGCCGGCGGGCATACCAGTCGTAGGTAAATTAGGCAGCTGGTTGATGGTGGTTGATGGCAACGTTATCGGCTGCATGGGCATAGGGTCGGGCGACATAACAGGCAACTGCACAGGATTGGCCGAACCTATGACGATGTTTTGCGCCGGTGATTGCAAAGCCGTGGTATTGGCTTGCGTGGTGATTTTTTGTGCGCTGTCGATGGGCATCAACAAGGTTTTTGGCAGTGTTTTGGTCACGCCATTTTCCGTGATATTGAGCACCACATCGGTAAATGGAGCATTAATCGGCCGTTTGCTGGTCAATACAATCTGACCGCCATTGCTACTGGTTGGGACAAATTTGATTTGAATATCGGCATCTTTTGACAAACCTAGCTGACGATACACATCAGCTTGGGCGACTTTGACAGAAAAAGTTCTTGGATTGATATCACTGACATTAATACTGGCGTTTAAAGGTTGGTTTTGTTGGGTTTGTAC
The DNA here is from genome assembly GCA_016888885.1 of Faucicola osloensis. Lineage (GTDB taxonomy): Bacteria > Pseudomonadota > Gammaproteobacteria > Pseudomonadales > Moraxellaceae > Faucicola. The sequence goes on along the minus strand of CP069437.1, from coordinate 957,555 downwards.
ATACGTATCGCCAATATTGACGGCATAAGCGACAATGGGAAGCGATAAGGGAAAACCCAATACCAAGTGTACAGAGTATTTTTGCCAAGACATAAAAAATCCTTGCTGAAGGTATCATAGCCTAGTTAGGGGTGTTAAAAAATGCCTACTTGTGTGGTCGCATGGTAGTCAATATACCGACAGGCAATATTCAAAAAATCAAATTAATCGATAGTCCAACAACTTGACAAAAGTTTCAGTCAAATTATCTGCTCAACTTTACACTTTTTGTCCAAAACTCTCAATAGCCTGACTCGCTTATTATTGGCATAAAGCTTGGGATAAAGCCCACTGTTGATAGCAATTTGAGCGTGAATTGATGCTTGGATAATGACGCTGTACTATCAATACCCTGACAATACCCTGATAACGGCAATCCCTGTTTACTGGTCATGGCGTTTTTTAGGGATAAATAACGGATTAACACTATCAGGTTTATATACTGAGGCATAAAAAAACACGCCCTAGTCAGCGTGTTTTTTTATAAAACCTTGAGTTTATAATTGATTGCGGATAATCGCAAGTGTGCGGCGTAGTGGCTCTGCTGCGCCCCATAACAACTGATCGCCCACGGTGAAGGCAGATAAATACTCACCACCTAGATTCATCTTACGAAGACGACCTACGGCAACTTTAAGGGTGCCAGTGACCGCCACTGGGGTTAGACGCTCAACGCTTGCTGCTTTGTCATTTTCTACCACATCTAGCCACTCATTGCCACTGTTACGAAGCGCAGCTTCAATTTCTTCTAGAGGGATGTCTTTTTTTAGTTTGATGGTCAAGCCTTGTGAGTGACAACGCATGGCACCGATACGCACGCAGATACCATCAATCGGCACAATGTTGGCATTAGTCTTGTCTGCATCATTGCCTAAGATTTTGTTGGTTTCAACACAGCCTTTCCACTCTTCTTTTGATTGCCCGTTTTCTAGCTGCACATCAATGTAAGGAATTAAGCTACCAGCAAGCGGCGCACCAAAGTATTGTTTTGGGAATTCGCTACTACGTTGTAATTCGGCTACTTTACGGTCAATTTCTAAAATTGCGCCTGCCGGGTTATTAAGTTCGTCTGCAACGCCATCATGGATGTAGCCCATGCCTTTGATCAGCTCACGCATGTTGTTGGCGCCCGCACCACTTGCCGCTTGGTAAGTCATCGCAGATACCCATTCAACCCAATCGCGTTTGAACAACTCGCCAATCGCCATCAACATCAAAGATACCGTACAGTTACCACCGATAAAGTCTTTTTGACCATTTTTGATAGCGTCGTCAATGACATTGCGGTTGACTGGGTCTAGGACGATGATGCTATTGTCAGTCATACGTAGGGTGCTTGCTGCATCAATCCAGTAACCTGTCCAACCTTTATCACGTAGCGGTTGATGGACTTCTTTAGTATAGTCACCGCCTTGACAAGTAATAATGACATCACAAGCCGCTAAAGCCGCTAAGTCATGCGCATCTTCAAGCTTGCTAGGGGCAATGCCATTTGGGGTAGGGGCATCGCCACCGGCATTACTGGTAGAGAAAAACACGGGGGTAATCCCTTCAAAGTCGTTTTCATCTATCATACGTTGCATTAATACCGAACCGACCATTCCACGCCATCCGACCAAACCTACGCGTAGCTGACTCATGATAACCCTTCCTTACTGTAAACAAAATAAAATAAATAGTGCAGAAAATTCACATTGATTTTTCAATTAGTAACCTGTTACCTTGCCTGTATTTGTAAGGTTTTGCAAGTGAATTTTTTTTTACATGGGGCATCTATTTAGCTATAGATGGTAGGCTGATAGCGATGTCAGGGTGAAAAATAGCGTTTGGCAACACAACTGCAATTTATCAGCATTATTTTTGCGGCTACTATATCGCCATGCTATTGATAACAAGCTAATGATAACAAGCTAATGATAACAAGCTAATGATAACAAGCTAATGATAACAAGCTAATATTGACCAACGTGAAATGCAATATAACATGAAAGGATAGACAATGACGCTGTTGTTACAGTTGCTAGCAGGTTTTGTGGTTTTTGCAACTTTTTGGGCAACCATCCCTAGGTTTGAATGGTGGTTTAGGGTTGCTGATTTTCCCAGGAATCAATTGATTTTTTTGGGGTTGGTGGCGCTCATTGGCTTACTTTGGCTGGGCGCTTTTGACAGTCGTTGGCAGATGGGATTGATTTTACTGCTGCTTATTGCGCTCGTTATGCAAGCGTACATGGTGTTGCCTTATACGTTTTTGTGGAAGAAACAAGTGCAAACGGCACAGCCAAAATCACGCGATTATCAAGTGAAATTGTTGGTTGCCAATGTGTTGACGACCAATCCAAATAAACAAGCTTTGATTGACCTTATCCATACCCATCAACCCGATATTGTATTGACACTCGAAACTGACCAAGTGTGGCAAGACGCTTTAAGCCCCATTGAGGCTGACTATCCATTTAACGTCAAAGTGCCACTCGATAACTTATATGGTATGCATTTGTACTCAAAGCTTGAGCTTATCAATCCCCAAGTAAAATATCTGGTGGTTGATGATATTCCATCAATTCATACCCAAGTTCGCCTAGCCATGGGAAAGGTTGTTTGGCTATACTGCTTGCATCCCATGCCACCGAGTCCAACCGAAGCCGATAAATCGGTGACACGGGATGCTGAGCTGTTAATGGTAGGCAAACACATCAACGCCAACGATTTGACGGTGATTGTTGCAGGCGATCTCAACGATGTGGCTTGGTCGCATACCACGCGTATGTTTCAGCGTATCTCAGGGCTACTAGACCCCCGCATTGGGCGAAAATTCATCAATACCTTTCACGCCAGCTACCCATTTTTACGCTGGGCGCTTGACCATGTTTTTCACAGCAATCACTTCACGCTCGTAGCCATGGCGCGTATGCCCAACATTGGCTCCGACCATTTTCCCGTGCTCACTACTTTACAATATGAACCTGAAGTCATGGATGAGCAGCCTGAACCTTTGCCAAGCATCGCCGATCACCAAGAGGCAAAAGAAACCATCAAAGAAGGGGTTAAAGAAGGCGAAAAACTATCGGAAACTCAGAATGATAGCCCTAATGATGCTAGCAAATTATTGAAAGGCGCATGAGAAAGCTAGCAGCGGGCAAGGTAAAACTGCATGTAAGCATTTGCTTACAACAGATTCCGCCTTTTGCGGCTAGTAACCAACCGTGCAACAACCTACAATGAACTCATCAACACAAGGATGATACCAAGGAATGGTAGTGTTGAGACGCTCAGGATGAGTAATATCATGGAAAGCCAATAATAATAACATAGTTGACATGAAGTGCCCTAAAACCCAAGTCTATTGCCCTAAGACTTGGGTTTTATCTTTTTTGGTACTTATTGATCATAATTTAGCCTAATTTAGCATAGTCTAGCTACCTTGTTTTGGCGACTTAACTACAAATTCTGTAAGCCTTGTGACGGTGTTTATTTTCAAGGGCAGCAAATAGTCGCTGTCGATAGCCCCAGTCATCAAATAATAACCACCAAATAATAGTCACCAAATAGTCGAAGTTTTTTAAAATAATCTTTGCTAAAATATCCGCAACTTTTAATCAAAGCTGACGGACAATGACGATGAACCAGTCTGAAATTCTTGAAGACTCACCTAAACAAGCGCCTAATAAATTTGCCCATCCCAACAATGATAGCCAATTTCTGATTGCCCCTTCGATTTTGTCGGCAGATTTTGCCCGTCTGGGCGAGGAGGTCGAGAAGGTTATTGCCGCAGGTGCGGACGTGGTGCATTTTGACGTGATGGATAATCATTATGTCCCAAATTTGACTTTTGGTAGCATGATTTGTCAGGCGCTGCGTGATTATGGGATAACTGCGCCGATAGATGTACATTTGATGGTGTCACCGGTTGATAGTATGATTGAGCAGTTCTTAAAGGCAGGCGCTAGCATCATTACCTTTCATCCAGAAGCCACGCAACATGTCGATCGCTCGTTACAGCTCATCAAAGATGGCGGCGCTGACTGTGGACTGGTGCTCAATCCTGCCACGCCGCTACACTATCTAGACTATGTGATGGATAAAGTTGACCAAATTTTATTGATGAGTGTCAACCCAGGGTTTGGTGGGCAAGCATTTATTGATGGCACCCTCAAAAAAATTGAAGCGGTGCGCCAAATGATTAGGCTATCGGGTCGCAATATTCGCCTTGAAGTCGATGGCGGTATCAAAGCCAGTAATATTGGTGCGGTTGCCGAAGCAGGGGCTGATATGTTTGTCGCAGGTTCAGCGATATTTAATCAACCTGATTATCGCCAAGCGATTGATGCGATGCGTGCCGAACTGGCTTTGGTCAGTCGCTTGCCAGCTTAAATGCTACACAAGCAATGATACACAAGGAAATTGGTATGGACGTTCAATCCCCGTCTTTAGTACCCAAAGGGCTGACAATTGGACTGGCAATATTTGCGGTGTTGCTAGGGTTGGCGGGTTTTGGGTTTAGGTTGATGTTTGGCGATAGTTTATCATCAATACTGCCCTCACTGGTGAGTACCATTGCGATTTTTTGGCTGGGTATTCCATTGGCTTTTGTCGTTGGCTCAAAGATATTAAATCGCTACTCGGGGCGTGCACCGATTCAAAACCGCAATGCGTTAACCTTGGGTTTGTTATTTAGCTGTGTGGCCATGCTATGGATGATGGCGGCATATTCTTAGCAGTTCTTTCGGCGAGTCGGCACCTATCAAGAAATTTACGCTATAAATTGCCGCTAGACATTGACGCTACACATAACACCAATCCCCAGTAATTATTTAGGAATTTATTGAATGGCATTGCCACATTATACTAAGCAAGAATTATCAATTTATCCCAGCAATCTTCCAAAAGGCTTAATCAACACACTGATATTTGCTTGCTTGCTGTTAGGGTTGGCGGCTTTACGCAGTAGCAAGGGAATGCAAGGCTGGCTCAATGTCATCGAAAATTGGGTATTTATGCTATTGTGGATTCCGCTTGCCGTCACCCTTTGCGCATTACCTTTTAAGTTACGGGATGACAGTTTTGAGCTTAAATTGGCGTATTATCTCGGCATGTTTGTGGCATTTTTATTTGAAATCAATAAACTTCGCTATTGGCATACCATGTAAATATGACAATTTAGGGTAGCAGTTAATAGCTAAAAGTAATCGCTAAAAGTTCTGCGCAACACTTTTTTTGACCGATGAATTTTTAGGCTTAGCCAACGCTAACATGCTTGAATTTTTAAACACTTGCAATCATAGTAGTGCTATATTTGCTTTTTATATTTATAGGCAGGCTGTTATTGATAGACAAGCTGTTAGGGCGTATAGATGAATATTTTGCTCAGTGTTTTGTTGATTGTATTGATAAGCTTTTTGGTGTATCGATGGATAAGGCTGGCTTGGTATAAACTGCATGACATGGCAGGTATTGAGGTCGGTATGTCTCAATACTCTGTGCCGCCCACAGCATCGCCGGCAAAACCAAAAACCATGCGCTTGGCGTACCAATCAAACCTGCCAATTCCCAATACCTTCGGTAGTGATAGCCGTTTTAACTTAATGCCACGTGCAAGCAATAAAAAATGGTTTAAAGCAAAAAATCAACAACCGCGATTATCTTCACCTTCGATTTTAGGTATTGATGGCGCGTCAATTGAACGTATGCCAACAGCTGCCGTGATGCTGCTTGATACCATCCATGACAAACTCATTCGTTATCAGGAGTGGCAACGCGACCAAAGCCAGTCAGCCAATCAACCAGACCACCCGCAAACCCAATGGTTGACTGAAAATAAGTTTGTGGTCAATCGCTTGATTGAGCAGACGATTCCTGAAGCAGTACACCAGTATGACCAAATTGCCAAATATCATCCCAGTCAGCTCAATCAAAAAATTCAAGGTGAGATGACCGCAGGCGAGATGCTCATTGAGGTATTGGCTCGGGTCAATCGGCAATTAGATGAATTACTCAATGAGATGTTTCATGAGGTCAGCCAGCAATTTGCGTCAACTTACCGCTATGTCAAAAATCGCACGTAGTCGATGGTACATTAACATAAAAAAAGCGTATCAAATGGATACGCTTTTTTTATAACTTTTTTTTTGTGAGTTTTATAGCCGTTAGCTGCTTCTTTTTTCTTTATCGCGGCGTAAGTGATGACCCCCACGGCGCGCTTTTAGCGGTTTTTTCTCAAAGCGTTCTTGGCGGCGTTTGGCAATGCCGTAAAGCCCTGTGCCTTGGCGCGGACGAATGTTGACAAGTCCTGCTAAGGTGTCAATCTCACGGCGATCTAACTCAAGGTAGCGACCCGTGCGAAGCTCCCTTGGGAGACTAACAGAGCCATAACGGATACGCAGTAATCGGCTTACTTTTAAGCCTTGCGATTCAAATAAGCGGCGTACTTCACGATTGCGACCTTCTTTGAGTTTGACTTGGTACCATTTGTTGATACCTTCACCGCCTTTTTCAACGATGTCATCAAACTGTGCCATACCATCTTCTAGCATGACGCCTCGTTTGAGATTTAACATAATCTCAGGGGTGACTTCGCCCATCACACGCACCGCATATTCGCGTTCTATTTCATTTGATGGGTGCATCAGACGGTGAGCCAGTTCACCATCATTAGTAAATAGCAATAAACCCGTTGAGTTGATGTCCAACCGACCCACCATTACCCAGCGGTCATGGTTCAGTGGTGGCAGGCGCTCAAACACCGTGGGACGACCTTCTGGGTCATGGGCTGAGCAAATTTCGCCTTCTGGCTTGTAATACATCAAGATACGGCGGCGTTTTTCGTTTTCTGCGGTATAGCGTAGCAAACGTCCATCGACTCGGATTTCATCGCCCTGTCCGACACGGTCACCAATAGTAGCGACAGTCCCGTTAACACTGACGCGACCTTCGCGAATCACATCTTCCATTTGACGGCGCGAACCTAAGCCTAGACGGGCAAGGGCTTTTTGCAGTTTTTCGTCTTTCATTCAATAATCCTTTAATAGGTAGCAACATTTCACAATGTTGTGCTAGCATGAAACTTCATACTTGTGCCTATTGTAGGATAAGCGATGGTTGAATGCTAGTATAAAGTCATGTGACTGGATTTTAATCAAAATTTAACATAAATAATGTCACATTGTAAAAATTATTTTACGTTATAATTATCGACATAAGTGAATCAATACAACTATAAGGAAGAATAACAATGAAAGGGCAGATAGCCAATTTCTCGCCGCAACATGGGCAAGGTATCATCATGGGAGATGACGGAAAAAATTACCCATTTACTAGCCAACAATGGCAACAAGCCACGGCACCGATGGCAGGACAACAAGTAGAATTTAGTGTCGATGCGCAGGGTTATGCGGTGGCAGTTGTCGGTCTTGCCGCAGGCAATGCAATCAATCTGAACAAACCGATAGATAGCACGATTGCGCCCATCCCTCACGGCTATACAGACAACCCTACAACTGCTCACTATGGTCAAGTTACTCACACAGCGGGCATGAATGCCGTCAATCCAGCATGGGCGATTGAAGAAAATTATGGCTTTTTTGATTGGGTTAAAAAAAGTCTCAGCAATTATGCCAATTTTAAAGGGCGCGCTAGACGTAAAGAATATTGGTATTTTTATTTAGCGTGGGTCATGTTGTATTTGGGTGGGGCAATCATCGATTATATGATGGGCACCGATGGCATTGTGGCGGGGCTTATTGCTTTGGCATTGGTGATTCCCTATATCGCAGTAGCTGTTCGCCGTTTACATGATATTAATAAATCAGGCTGGTGGATGCTGATTGCCTTTATCCCCATCATTGGCGGGATTATGCTGCTGGTGTGGTATTGCACAGATACCAAACCGAATGTCAACCAGTGGGGTCCCCCTGCTCGACGCTTGCCTTGATGCAGGGTGCTGTTGATGCCGGGTCTTTAAACAGGGTCTTTAAGAAGCTGCCCAATCGGCAGCTTTTTTATAGCTCAAGCTGTTGCACATCAGGTAGCTTTGGTAAATCTTGCAAGCTTTTAACCCCAAAAGCGGCTAAAAAAGCTGGGGTGGTATGCAGTAGGGCAGGACGTCCCAGCGTATCGCGAAATCCTTGCTCAATAATCCAGCCTTTATCAAATAGTTGCCGTAAAATATTGCTCGATACAGTCACGCCACGAATTTGCTCAATATCGCCACGCGTCACCGGTTGTTTGTAAGCAATCACACTTAACGTTTCTAATAACGCTTGGCTTAAGGTTTCTTGACGCTGGGGAAAAACTTGCTGAATAAGCGGGCTAAAGTCATTGGCGATTTGCAATCGGTAGCCGCTCGCGGTATCCGCTAAGGTTAACGCGCCTTGTGATAGACGCTGCTGCAAGACCGTGAGCGCCATGCTCAGTTGGTTTGGGTTAATTGACAGCCAGTGGCATAGCTGTTTGGCAGTAATCGGGGTTTCTGAGGCATGTAAAATCGCTTCGATAGATTTGCTATGCTGCTGGGCAAGCTGATGTTGTTGGTTAAAATCGGTCATGACGATGCCCATATCAAGGTTAGGTCGCTTACATCGGAAGTGTTGTCATCATCTTGTGCGACAAACTTTAGCATCCGCTGTTTTGCTAATTCCAAAATGGCGACAAAACTCACCACTACACCCAGTTTGCCTTGTGATTTATCTAATATGTCGTGGAAAGTGCCTTGACCACGACTTGCCAACATACGGCTAATACTTGCCATACGCTCTGCTAATGGTACGATATCGGCTTTGACATGGTGCATTTGGTAATCGGGTTTTAGCTGCATTTTGATTAAACTGTCGGCAAGCATGGTGGCAGGATAGGGTGCCATCTCTTTGGCTAATATATCAGGACTTGGCAAACTGGCATATGCCAAAAACACATCGCGCTCAAGCCGCATTAACGCATCGATACGCTGACTGGCGTGTTTGATTTGGGCGTATTGTTCAAGTCTGTCAATCAGCTGCTTGGTGGGGTTTTTTTCATCCTCTGGCCGTTGCGGGCTTGGTAGCAGTAATTCGCTTTTGATAGCAATTAAGGTACTTGCCATCAGCAAATAATCGCCTGCGAGCTCAAAATGATTGTCATCCAACTCATCAATATAAGTCAGGTACTGCTCGGTAATCGGCAAAATCGCTGTGGTGGTGATATCAAAGTTATTTTTTTTGACTAAGTACAACAAAAAATCCAGCGGACCTTCAAACTGCTCTAGCCAAATGGCAAAGGCTTCAGGCGGAATATAGAGGTCTTCGGGCAGACTTTGAACAGGCGTCTCAAAAATTCGAATGGCTAAATTGGTCATTTGTGATGTTGTTTTTTTAGGTTTTGAATATGCTGATGGCGAGTTTTAAGCGTATTATCAAGACGATTTTTAGCCAATAATTGGCAGATTTGCTGAACTTGTATGTCGCTGAGTTTTTGTTGGTCAAATGACAAAATATAATCTGTAAAATTTCCCAAGCGACAGATATTGGCTGGAAAATTACTTTTTAATTCACATTCACCTGTAAATACAATAACTGAATGAAAAACGTCATTCGGTAAATCTAATAAATTCTCTAATGTTTTGATATGTTTATAATTTTGTCGTAACGGATTTTGGAAAAGATGTTTTTTGCCATAAATATTTTGCGTCCATTTGGCATCTTTGACTTTACCATAAATCCACCCTTTATAGTTTTTAGTTTCAACCACGAAAATACCAAAACGCGACACATAAATATGGTCAATTTGCGTAGAACCCTCATCAGTTGCTAAAGTGACGTTTTGAAAATCATGGTATCTATCATGTGGCAGCTTGCGATTAGCAGCTTTTTCAACCATTTTTTCGCCAAACCAACCTTTAAAAGTAGGCGATTTTAAAAAACTAATGATAAGGAAAAGAGGAATTAACCACCAAATTTGTTTTAATAATTCCCATAGCATTTTGTTATTAATCCTTTGATTGTTTAACTGCTAAAAACAATCCTGCCCCAATTGATAGGGTAGAGCACAGATAGTTGCTGTCCTGTTCAAAGGCTGACAAAAACGCTGCTACTTCATCGGCATGAGAAATGACATTATCGACAATCAGCATATCGCCAAAGGTGAGCAAACGCTTAAAGTCAGCCACATAGTCACCATAAAAGCTACGCTCTGCGTCCAAGAAAATCACATCAAAATGGGCGATTGACTGACGTAAAAAATCCTTCGCATCGACTTGTTGTAGCGTGATATTGTGGTCAAACTGCAAGGTACGCAGGTGATTGCGAGCAGTTAGTAATCGCCACTCGTCGATATCAATCGAGGTCAATGTGGCAGTATCCGCGGTATTGGCGCGATTGATTTGGGCTAACGCATAGCCTAGCCATAGCGTAGAATAGCCCGTTGATGTGCCAATTTCTAATATATTTTTAGCCCGCTTACTGATAACCAGACTGGCAAGAAACTCGGCTGAATCAGGCTCAAGGTGGCGATGTCGGTTAAGACGGTTGGGCTGCGCATCGTCAAAGGCTTTATCAGTTTGATAAAGCCTATCGGTATAGGCTTTAAAGTGTGCAAATGACATGAGTGACTCGTTATTTTTTGAGTTTGGCAAGGGGTTTGATACCAATGGCTTTTCGTACTTTTTCAAGGCGTTTTCGCGCATCACGGCGGGCTTTTTCTGCGCCCATTTGTAGGATTTCTTCCAATTCTTTTGGATTCGCCATCAATTCATTGTAACGAGCCCGGAAAGGGGCAATTTCGCTGTTAATTTTTTCAAACAACACTTCTTTGGCATCGCCCCAAGCGATACCTTGCTCAAAACGTTGACGCAGTAGTTGTTGTTCTTCTGTGCTAGCGAATGCACGATAAATCTCAAAAATCGTGGATTCATCGGGGTTTTTGGGTTCTTCTGGCAATTGTGAATTGGTGACAATACGCATGATGGCTTTTCGCAGCGCTTTTTCACCATCTATTTGTGGGTCGTCGCCAAACAACGGAATGGTATTGCCATAGCTTTTTGACATTTTACGACCATCAAGCCCCGTCAGTAGCGGCGTGTCATCATCTACCATCGCTTCGGGCAGTACGAAAATCGGTTTTTCTGGGTCACAATAGCGGAAGTTAAAAGTACCTGCTATATCACGTGCCATCTCGATATGCTGGATTTGGTCTTTCCCCACAGGGACATGGGTGGCATTGAACATCAAAATATCTGCCGCCATTAGCACAGGATAACTAAATAATCCCATCGAAATGCCAAAATCAGGGTCAGTGTCTGGCGTTTCACGGTTAGCATCTACTGCGGCTTTGTAGGCATGAGCACGGTTCATTAAGCCTTTAGCACAGTTACAGTTGAGTACCCAAGTTAGCTCTGGAATTTCGATAATATCCGACTGGCGGTAAAACACCACGCGCTCAGGGTCGAGACCACATGCAAGCCACGTAGCGGCAATTGCCTTGGTCGATGCATGAATCGCCTCAGGGTCATGGCATTTGATGAGTGCGTGCAAATCCGCCAAGAAAAAATAAGCGTCGCTTTCTCCCGTACTTGCGCCTTGTATAGCAGATTGTATCGCTGGGCGAATGGCACCGACATAGTTGCCAAGATGGGGAATACCACTGGTGGTAATACCGGTTAAAATGCGGCGCGGCGCGGCTGTTTTATCATTCATATTCAAAATTCCAAACAAAAGCAAAAAAAGTACAAAATAGGCAAAAAAATTGTCCGCTAGTATAGCGGGTTTTGACTACAAATTCATGCCAAAAATTGGCTGAGCCACATGAGCCGCATGAGCAAAATTAGCGGTAATAGCGGATACCATTAGGCTGAGTTTTATAGCGCCGATGAAACCACATGTATTGGGTCGGGTCAATACGGATATAATTTTCTAATAGCTGATTGATGCGATTGGCATCCGCTAATTCATCTTCGGTTGGGTAGTTCTCAATGACAGGCGAGAAGATGATGTGATAATGCGGTTTACGACCTTTTGGCATCTCATCCGGGGTTTCCCGATAGAAATGCAATATCATCACGGCAGGCGGATTGGCTTTATTGCCCAGTTTTGCCATACGACGTGGTGCGGTCAAAGTGGCAGCGGGCACCCCAAAAAAATCTGCCATCACGCCTTGTTTAAGCCCAAAATCTTGGTCGGGGGTGATCCATATCACATGGTTGTCTTTGAGATTTTTGGCAAAATGGCGCATATCGCGATGACTGATTTGGTCGCTATAAACCTTTGAGCGAGCGTTAAAAATAAACCAATCAAGCAGCGCATTGTTTTGCGGTCGATACACCACATCCAGCGGGGTAAACATGGTGGTCAGCCGTCCACCCAAATCGAGCAAAGTCGAATGGATACCGAGTAAAATCACCGCTTTACCTTGCGATTGGGCGTTTTTGACATGGTGCAGCCCTGATACAGTGACGCAGCGGGTAAATACATCAGGTCGATACCACGCACACAGACTTTCAAACACACCCACACCGGCATTGATAAAAATCTTCTCTGCCATCTCTAAACGCTGATCTTCGCTGAGCTCTGGAAACGCCAATGACAAATTGGTCAAAGTATCGGCTCGGCGGCTTTTAATCAGTCCAAATAACAATTTTCCCAAAAAATGACCGATTTTAAACTGATAGCGCAACGGCAAATAAATCAATGGCAAAGTTAGCGCGACCCCAAGCCAAATCCCCCAATATTTTGGCAATAAAAACTGCCACTGAAAAGGCTTACGCGCGGTACGGTTATCTGATTGCAGTTTTTGCAACTCGCTCACCTTTGGCATGCCTTCAAGTGTTACGGTTGACTGATGCAGCAGATTGGCATCGACATTACTGGCACTATCAACCGAAGGCATTTTGGCGGTTGGGTCAAACATTTGAGGCTTATGATTTTGGGTTGGTTTCATAGGGTATGTTTCATTAAAAAAAGCATAAAAAAATATATAAGAAAAGACATAAAAAATGCAAAAATAAATGCTGTAGCAACGACTTGGAAGATTAAGTTTGTAAAACTGGTCAAAAAATATAGGCTAAAATATACAGGCTTTTAAGCTAATTGGGTCATTATACCAAACAACGACACAGGCTAAAGCCAGTAAATTTGGTATATATTGGGTAACAGTTATATATTCAATGACGAATGACTATCAATCCATGTTACAATTTGCAAAATATTACAAAAAAATAGCAAGGATTGTTTAACGTAATTACATGTTGATTTAGCTCCATTTAACATACTTTTTTTTAATGATAGTTGCTTTTCAACATACTTGCTTTTTAATATAGTTGCGTTTATCTCTATCCTAGGATGATCTTCATATAAAAAGGAGTTGACATGCAGACAAATTCCGCAATGACAAGTAACTCCCCCATGCTCTCAAAGATAGCATGGTTACTTGTTGCAATTATTGGCGCAGTGGCATTAGGGACAATTGCCCTGCACCGCGGCGAAAGTATCAATGCGGTGTGGCTTGTTGCCGCTGCCGTGTGTTCGTATAGCATTGCTTATCGCTACTATAGTCTATTTATCGCCAAAAAAGTCTTTGAACTCAATCCCCGCCGCGTGACACCCGCTCACCGCCTAAAAGATGGCTTAGATTATGTTCCTACCAATAAATACGTTTTATTTGGCCACCACTTTGCTGCGATTGCTGGGGCAGGTCCATTAGTCGGTCCTATCTTAGCGGCACAAATGGGTTATTTGCCTGGTACGCTATGGCTAATCATTGGGGTGGTATTTGCAGGTGCGGTACAAGATTTTACTGTGCTATTTTTGTCCACTCGCCGTGATGGTAAATCACTGGGTGAAATGGCAAAAGACGAGCTGGGTACTTTTACGGGTATTACGGTGATGCTCGGTGCACTCGGCGTGATGATCATCATTCTTGCCGTACTGGCACTGGTGGTGGTCAAGGCGCTAGCGCACAGTCCTTGGGGACTATTTACCATCGCGGCAACGATTCCTATCGCGCTACTGATGGGCATCTACATGCGCTATCTACGCCCAGGTAAAATCATGGAAGTGTCTATCATTGGCTTTGTGTTGATGATGGCGGCGATTGTATTTGGTGGCGATATTGCTAAAGACCCGGCGATGGCTGAATTGTTTACCCTGACAGGTACCCAGCTGACTTGGGCTTTGATGATTTATGGGGTGGTAGCCTCGGTATTGCCTGTGTGGCTGCTGCTTGCGCCGCGTGATTATTTATCAACTTTTTTAAAAATAGGGGTAATTGTAGGTTTGGCACTAGCGATTGTCTTTACCATGCCAGAGTTAAAAATGCCTGCGGTTACCAAATTTATCGATGGTACAGGCCCGGTATTTAAAGGCGGGTTATTTCCGTTCTTGTTCATTACCATTGCTTGTGGTGCTATCTCTGGTTTTCACGCATTGGTATCGAGTGGTACGACCCCAAAACTTGTGGACAATGAAGTAGATACTCGCGCCATTGGTTATGGTGCTATGCTCATGGAGTCGATGGTGGGTATCATGGCAATGATCTGTGCCACCATTCTTGACCCTGGTATATACTTTGCGATTAATGCGCCAGCAGCGCTTCTTGGCACTACCCCAGAAACAGCGGCAGCGGCTATCCAAAAATTGGGATTTGTAATTACCCCCGATGCGCTTACGACACTAGCGCAGCAAGTGGGTGAGAGCTCTATTATCTCACGGACAGGCGGCGCACCGACCTTTGCAATTGGGATGGCGCATATCCTATCGTCTATCTTTGGTAGTACCGCGATGATGGGGTTTTGGTATCACTTTGCGATTTTATTTGAAGCCTTGTTTATTTTGACGGCAGTCGATGCAGGGACGCGTGCTTGTCGTTTTATGGTACAAGATACCATCGGCATCGTGGTGCCATCGGTACGTGGCTCAACCAATCTTGGCGTGCATTTGCTTGCGACTTTGATTGCAGTCGCCGCTTGGGGCTTCTTCGTCTACCAAGGTGTGATTGATCCTCTTGGGGGCATTAACTCATTGTGGCCGCTGTTCGGCATCGGTAACCAAATCTTGGCAGCGATGGCATTGACCCTAGGTACCGCAGTTTTATTTAAAATGAAAAAACAAAAGTATGCTTGGGTCACTGTGGCACCCACGGTTTTCTTATTGATTACCTGTCTGACAGCAGGTTGGCAAAAAATCTTCCATGATAATCCAGCGATTGGTTTCTTGGCACAAGCACAAAAATACAGCGCCGCGATTGCTAAAGGTGAAGTGTTAAAACCTGCCAAGACCTTGGATGAGATGCAAACCATCGTATTCTCAAACTATGTGGATGCCGTGCTTTGTGGCTTCTTTATGATTGTGTTGATTGTGATGATAGTTGGTACCATTCGCGCATTAACAAAAGCCTTGGCAAGTGATAAACCTACCGTGGTTGAAGGTGAAGCGATTTATGAAGATCCAAAACCATTGAATATTTCTGCACCGCACTAGTGAAAAATTAACAGCGATTGCACTTATATTGTGCAATTGCTTAATTTTCACCAAAACCATGCTAGGTAGATAGAAGGAGAGTCACATGAGTAATAACGCGTTAATCGCTAACTTAATTAAAATGACCTTAAAAGCGCAAAAGGAAGTAATTTTTAGCCCAAAAAATATGACCCGCCTAGTCACGCTGGTCAAACGGATGCAACAAAGCTTTCGTTTGATGGTCGGTGTCCCTGATTATGCGACCTACGTCAGCCATATGCAGGAGCAGCATCCTGATCTAAAGCCGATGGATGAAAAGACCTTTTTTCGCTACTGCGTCGATGCGCGCTACCCGAGTAATGGCGGTAGCATGAAGCGATGTCCTTGCTAACGCTATAAATCGATAAAAAGCAGTCTAAAATTAGGCTGTTTTTTTTATCAAAAATTGAATTGTTAATTTTTGTAAATATTGGCAATGATTTTGCATACCATTGCCAGCTTGTCGATTGACCACGCGTCGTTGATGCCTCGCTTAGAGGCAAAAAAGGGATAGCGGTTAAAAAGATTTATTGCTTTAGCAAGCGTTTTTGATTTTGCCTAAGTGTTTGACCATGTGAGTGAGGTGTGTTAATGCAGCAGCCAGTTTTGCATTCAAGTTTAGATGTGTTGTTTTTATTGATTGGGTCAGTGATGATTCTAGCGATGCATGCAGGTTTTGCGTTTTTAGAATTAGGGACAGTCAGGGCAAAAAACCAAGTCAATGCGCTCGGTAAGATTTTGGGCGATTTTTGTATTTCCACCATTGCCTATTACTTTATTGGCTACCCACTTGCGTATGGTATCAATTTTTTTCATAGTACTGATGTTTTGTTGCTCGACAATGGCTATGAGCTGATGAAGTTTTTCTTCTTACTGACTTTTGCCGCCGCAATTCCCGCCATCGTATCGGGTGGGGTAGCAGAGCGCGCCAAAATATTGCCGCTTTTTTTGGCGACCTTTATCATCGTGTCTTTCTTTTATCCTGTGATGGAAGGGGTGGTGTGGAATGGCAATTATGGGTTACAAGGTTTTTTTGCATCGCTATTTGGCGTGCAGTTTCATGATTTCGCGGGTTCTATCGTGGTGCATGCATTTGGTGGTTGGATAGCCTTGGGTGCGGTATTATTGCTTGGTGTCAGACGTAACCGCTATAAACACGGCTATGCCAGTACCCATCCACCGTCATCCATTCCGTTTTTGGCATTGGGTTCATGGATTTTGATTGTCGGTTGGTTTGGCTTTAATGTCATGTCGGCACAAAAAATCGGCAGCATCTCAGGGCTAGTAGCCGTCAATTCGCTGATGGCGATGGTGGGCGGTACTTTGGTGTCGATGATAGTGGGCAAAAATGACCCAGGCTTTATGCATAACGGTCCGTTGGCAGGTCTGGTCGCAGTGTGTGCAGGCTCGGATATCATGCACCCTTTAGGCGCCTTAGTGGTCGGTGGTATCGCGGGCGGGTTGTTTGTATGGTTGTTTACCTTTACCCAAAATCGTTTAAAAATTGATGACGTACTTGGCGTATGGCCGCTGCATGGGGTGTGCGGATTGTGGGGTGGAATTGCCGTGGGTATCTTTGGGCAACATTGGCTTGGTGGTCATGGTGGCGTGAGTTTTTGGGCGCAGCTACTTGGCAGTTTAATGGGCGTCATTTTTGCAACAGCGACAGGATTTTTGGTGTATGGGATTATCAAGCAGTTCATGGGACTACGTTTAGGCGATGAAGAAGAGTTCAATGGCGCGGATTTGTCGATTCATAAAATCTCCTCTACCTTTGATCGCGATATGTTTTAGTGATTTGAGTTTTAGCTATTTAGGTTTTAGCTATTTAGGTTTTAGCTATTGAGGTTTGAGTTATTTGGTTGAAAAAAAGGCAATCGTGAACGTGATTGCCCTTTTTTATTGTTTAATGATTCGTATGCGGCTAATGTGGCTTGGGTTCATCGGCCAATTTTTCAAATCGCTCTTTTTCTTTTTGTAGTTCATTTTTTGCGGTAGTCATATCGCTATCAAATAAGCTTTCGAGTTCTTGAATCGCCGATTGTGCTGAGGCAATCATCTCGGCTTCATCTTCATAGATGGCGCGCTGCCGTTCAATTAACGCGTCATCATAATCGCGGAACATTTGCACAGTTTTTCGTGCGGTTTTTGGCTCCATGCCCAATACTTCTAAAGTTTCGCGTGACATATCCAGCGATGATAGGTAGGTTTCTCGCCAAATATACTTAACCCCCGCATCGCGCAAACGATAATAATGCTCACGGTTTTTGGCACGTGCCAAGATGGTCAGATGCGGATAATTGCGTACGGCATAAGCGGCCACCGTTGCAGACAGCTCGATATCGCCAATGGCAATAATAAAAACTTTGGCTCGTTGAAGCCCTGCTGCGCGTAGGATTTCAGGATTTTGGGGATTACCATAGTATACTTGGTTACCAAATTTGCGGACGAAATCGACTTGGTTGGCAGATTTTTCAATCGCGGTAAATTCAATATTGTGCATGCGTAGCACACGACCGATGATTTGCCCGACACGTCCAAAGCCTGCAATCACCACTGCGTGCTCATGGTTGGGTATTTTGTCGTATTCTTTACTGGGCTTAGCTTTGGCAAATATCGGATCGCCAATTTTTTCCAGTAATAAAAATGCCAGTGGTGTCATTGCCATTGAGACAGTCACCACAAGGTTTAGGATATTTTGTTGTTCACGGGTTAACAGATGCTGGGCGGTCGCCACGCTAAACAGTACAAACGCAAATTCCCCGCCTTGCGCTAGCGTCACCCCAAGGCGGATACTGCTTTCGTTTTTGTTGCCCATGAGCCGCGCAATGATTGTCAGCACCACAAACTTAATGAGCATCAGCGATACTGCCAAGCCAATGATGAGTAAGGGCTTGGCGACAATTAATTTGACATTGGTAAGCATACCGACTGACATAAAAAACAGCCCAAGCAGCAACCCCTTAAATGGCTCAATACTCGCCTCTAACTCGTGGCGGTATTCGGAGTCAGCCAGTAGCACCCCGGTTAAAAATGCCCCAAGTGCCATTGACAAGCCTATATAATTCATCAATAGCGACACACCCAGTACGATAAACAACGCCGTGGCGGTGAGCAGCTCGGTGGCGTTACTAGAAGCCACGAATTTAAAGAAAGGACGTACCACAAACCGACTGACAAATATCATGCCAGCAAAAATACTGATGACTTTGGCAAAATAAATCCAATCGTAATTTTGCTCTTGCGCGCCCGACAAAAATGGCAATGCGGCAAGTAAAGGAATAACCGCGATATCTTGAAACAATAAAATAGTAAAGGCTTGCTGACCATGCGTGGTGGCAAGCTGCTTTTTTTCACCCAATAACTGCAACACAAACGCCGTTGATGACAGCGCCAAGCCAAAACCGATGACAAAACTATGTGATAGCCGAATATCTAAAAAATACCGCGATAGCAGCATCAGCACTACGCCCGTGACAATCACCTGCAGCCCGCCTAACACAAAAATCTGTTGCCTAAGTGCCCAAAGCCGAGAGGGCTGTAGCTCTAAGCCAATAATAAATAATAGCAGCACGACCCCAAATTCAGAAAAATGCAGCAAGTCATCGGGGTTACCCGCAACTTTTAAAAAACTTGGACCCAGCAATAAGCCTGTAAACAAATAACCCAATACCGTGGCGATACCAAAACGCTTTGCAAGCGGTATCAAAATCACTGCCGCACCCAAAAAGATAGTTGCGTCAAGCATCATAGAACTATCAGCACTGGCAGCAAGCACAAACATACAAAACCTCAAATATTTTTAATTTTTGACAAAAATTTTCCAAATCCCGTTATCGGCAATCGCATTTTTATAGGCGTCATTGCGTTTTTTACGGGGAGTTTGCCGACTGTCCACCACTTTAAAGTCTGCTAATGTTTGAATCACCAAACCTGTACGATAAAAACGAATCCTCTCAGGCTCTAGCAATTCACCTTTAGGATTGCGACAAAACACATAAGCCCGTAAATCAATAAATTCACGATGCGCCACCAGCCGCACGTCTTCGCCTTTGGCTAGGGCATTTTCCATCGCCATCAACTGGGCATCCTCATACGGACCGCATTTTTCAACCAGTGCACCCACCGAGCCAAAATTTTTGGATTCTTTGGCTTTGGTACGGGTCAAATGTAGTTTTTGCACATGATAAATAAACTGCGGTATCTCAAGGCTTGCGGGTAATGGCAGATAATCAGGCGGCAATCCTGCTGAAGGATAAAACCCTTTGGCGCGGTCAATCAAAGCTTGCCAGGTTTGCTCATAGCTTTGCACCTCTGCCAAATTGCCTGCATAAATAGGCAAATCTTGAATTTGGGTGAGATAGGGCGGCGGAAAAAAGTTATCCCGAAACTGGGCAATATCGGCTTGCAAGGTGGAGAGCAATAACTTGACCTGTTTTTTATGCGCCTTTTCATCAACCAGCAATGCTGAGGGATTGCTATTATCTGAGTTGTCTGAGCCATCAGATTGGGTGAGATGCAAGTTGGGTGCCACGAAAGGTGCAGAACGGTGTGTCATACGCGTTTAACCGAAGTAAGCTAGTGATTTTTATATAGATTTAATAGAAATCTAATGTAGATATTAAATACAGATGTTTAATTGTTTAGCAAGCGTTTAGCAAACTTTTAGCAAACTTTTAGCAAACAACGCTTGCCACAGCATGGTGCTGATTCATCCTAACATATTTAGCCTAAGTAATGGACACTATCACGCAGTTAATCGTAAGAAAAGTTAAATCGCCAAAGCCATTCAAACTAAAAATCCAAAATTACAAAAACCCAAAAACAAAACCAATGACGCTCAGCAACATCGATTTTTTGGCACCTTGGGTCAGAAAGTTGGTTAGTGCGCGTGCGCATGGACAGGGGGTGTGCTGGCAATATCACAATTAAACTGCGCGGAGTGCGCATGCAAATCACTCTCAAATTGAATGGTACTGTGCCCAATGCCTAAATGCTGTAACTCGTGTTGTAAGTCTGATAATAGCGCATCAGTTTGCTGTAGGGTAAGCGAGCTTGGGACAATGATATGACAAGATAAACTATGTAAGCCGCTGGTAATCGTCCAGACATGTAAATCATGAACCGATAACACATTTGGGTGGGCAGAGAGGGTTTGGATAACAACGCTTTGGTCAATATGATTGGGCGCGCCTTCCATCAAGATATGGGCGGCGTTTTTGACGACAGCATAGCCACTACGAACAATCAGTAGCGCCACCAAAATACTCACTGTCGCATCTGCCCACACCCAGCCAAACAGCATAATCACAATAGCAGCAATAATCGCAGCCACCGAGCCTAGCAAGTCACTTAATACATGTAAATAAGCGCTTTTCATATTGAGATTATCAGTATCACCACCGTGCATCAGCTTCGCCACCACCAAATTGACAATAAGCCCAATAGTACTGATAACTAGCATACCCGTAGTGGCGATTTGTGGCGGCTGCTGAAAACGTAGCACGGCTTCATAGATAATACCTGCACTGATAATCAGTAGCGTTACCCCATTGATGAGCGCAATCAAAATCTCAAAACGGCTATAACCAAAAGTTTTATGCAAGGTAGCAGATTTTTTACCGATGATAAACGCAAACAAAGTCATGGCAAGCGACACCGCATCACTAAACATATGACCTGCATCTGATAACAACGCCAAACTGCCGGTAATATAACCGCCGATAACTTCAACAATCATATAGCTTGCAATGATAGCAAACGCTATGGTGATGATACGCTGATTATCGGTATGGCTGTGACTATGACTATGACTGTGGTCAGCGTCATCATGGCGGTGATTGTTGCCATGACCATGCGCATTAGGCTGCTCATGATGTGGCACATGAGGGTCGTCAAGGTGCGCGTCAGTAGGCTGCTTTGAATCTTGAAGCGGTTTTGGGGTCATTGTTATTTACTTAACCTAATCAATGGTAAAAATTAGCTAAATTGTAGCCCATTCAGCGAGTTGAAAAAAGCCCATTTAAACATCACCCTAAAATAAACGGTTTAGCAAAATCAATGGTTTTGCTAGTACCATTAAGACCAACTCATCGGATCAATGTCAATCGATAGTCTGGCATACTTTGCCGATGGCAACGCAATCGTCTGTCGCCACCAGTCCGACAATAGCTGCTGGCGAACGTGGCGTGTTTTGGTCAAAATTAATAAATGTGAGTGATAGCGACTGTTTTTCTTTGCCATCGGCGCATCCACCGGGCCATTAATCGCAATACCCAAGGCTGTCATGTGCTGGCGTGATGGCAACAGCGCCATCGCTTGATGCAAAATTTGCTGATTGTTTTCTAACGATTTGCTTTCCACCCGTACTAAACAAGCGTAAGTAAATGGCGGTAATCCCAACATGCGCCGCTCAGCCAATAATTGCTGGGCAAAACTCAGATATCCTTCACGTACCAAAGTCAGTAACGCGGGATTTTCAGGTTGCAGGGTTTGTATCAGTACCAGACCTGCTTTATCGGCACGACCTGCACGACCTGCCACTTGGATAATCAGCTGGGCGGTATGCTCAGGCGAGCGAAAATCTGAGGATAAAAAACCACGGTCAGCATTGGGGATTGCCACCAAGGTCACATTGGGGAAATGATGCCCTTTTGCCACCATTTGCGTACCCACCAAAATGGCTTTGGGATTATCAGCAATACGCTGATACACTTGCTCCCAACTGTTTTTTTTACGCGTGGTATCGCGGTCAATTTGAATCACAGGCACATCGGGGAAAAGCTCAGTTAACCCTTCAACCATCCGCGCAGTACCCATGCCCACAGGGTCAAGATTGCTACTACCACAGCTGGGGCAATGGTTCGGGATGGCTTGCTGCCAATCGCAGTGGTGGCATTTTAGCATTGCCACTGGCTGAAAATGCACTGTCAAATGCGCATCACAGCGCGGGCAGTCTGCTTGCCAACCGCAAGCATCACACAATAAGATGGGCGCGTAGCCACGACGGTTTAAAAATACCAATACTTGCTCATCTTTATCCAACGTCTGCCGAATGGCTTGAATTAAGCTTTGCGCCAAACCGTGTTGCCATGCCTGTTGGCGCGCATCAATCAGCTGCATGATGGCAGGTTTGGCATCGCCTGCACGCTGGGTCAAAGTAAGCTCGGTAAGTTTACCTTGTTGTACCAAATACAGGCTTTCAAGCGATGGCGTCGCGGTGCCCAAAATCACCGGACAATTAAGCTGAAACCCACGATAGAGCGCCACGTCACTGGCGTGATAGCGCAGTGAGTCTTGCTGTTTGTAAGATTGGTCATGCGACTCATCGACAATAATCAGCCCTAAATTGGCAAATGGGTATAACACTGATGAACGGGTACCGATAATAATTTGCGCATAGCCCAGTCGGCATTGTTGCCAGCCATCAAGCCGCACGGTGTCATTAAGTCCTGAATGTAGCATCAATACTTGGGCTTCAAATCGTTCGGCAAATCGCTGTCTGGTCTGTGGGGTCAGCCCAATTTCTGGCACTAAGATAAGCACTTGTTTGCCTTGCGCCAGTACCGTTTGCATCACCTGCAAATACACTTCGGTCTTGCCACTTCCGGTAATCCCATTGAGCAAAAAACCTTCGTAGTGTGGCTGCTGGCAGGCATGGGTGATTTTTTGCACCGCTTGTTGTTGCTGTAAATTTAAGGTGAGCGGCGTGGTGGCAAGCTTAGCAAGCTTGGGTAAAGATGGCATTTGATAAACAGGTGCAATCAGACCTTTTTGCTCAAATTTTTTTAAATAAGCGGGTTCGACACCGTTGTCTACCAGCGCAAACTCAGTTACAAGTTTTGTGTCATTGCCGTGCGAATTGCGATGTGAATTGCCATGCGAGTTGATGACCAGTTCACATAAAGCAAATTGTTGGCGTTGTTTTTTGGCACTGGCGGAAAAATCATCGTCAGTGGCATCACGTAATTGTCGCCAACATAATTGTCGGTAGTCGAGCATCATCCCTTGGCGAATTAATGTCGGCAGCATGACAGACAACACATCGCCAAGCGGATAGCAGTAATAAGCAGACAGCCAATAAGCAAGTTTTAGCAATGCCTCATCGACAATCGGCACTTCATCAAGTATGTCCAATACAGGTTTAATCGCATTTTGCGTAAGCTGACTGTGCTCAATATGTGCCACCACAATGCCGACCAATTTTCGCGCACCAAAAGGTACTCGGACGCGGCAGCCAATCGCGGGCAACGCATCGCCCACAACGCGATAATCGAACACCGAATCAATGGGGACGGGTAAAGCAACTTGAATTAGCAAAACACACCTTTAAAAATTATTGTAGGGTTGAATTATAGCCCAATTCTAGGCGTTAAACTGTGGTCAGATGGGCAAAAATTTGACACAAAAAAAGGCAAGTCTTGTAACTCACCTTCCATTTGAGCGGGTTAACATTCATCTAAAACCAAAATCAATCTAAAACCAAAATCGCTTCAATTTCGACCACCGCACCTTTTGGCAAGGCGGCCACTTGCACCGCGGCACGGGCAGGGTAAGGCGCAGTTAGGCGTGCCGCAAAAATCTTATTTAAGGCAGTAAAATCTGCCAAATCGGTAAGGGAGACATTAAATTTCACCACATTGGCAAGCGAGCCGCCTGCAGCTTGGCAGATAGCATCGATGTTTGACATGACTTGGTTGGCCTGCGCCACAAAGCCATCGGCTAGGGTCATGGTATTTGGGTCGAGTCCGATTTGACCTGAAATATAGACAGTCTTATCAACTTTCACGGCTTGTGAATAAGTGCCTACCGCAGCAGGCGCATTGTCAGTATGAATGATGTCACGGCTCATATTATTTCCTATTACAGTATGATGAGTTTATAAAATATCTTTATTTTTTGGTGCAGAGGTGTTCTGGCTCTGAGAAAGTAGCGCTTCGTCATTCCATTGATACAGCCTTACGATATTGGGGTAGCCCAAGAAGGTACGTAGGCGCTGAATTAAGCTTGCAATCTGGTCACGGCTTTGCACCACCACAAACAGCAAGGTATAGCCATTACGCTGTTCGATATATTCAAAACCCGCCTGAGTATCACGTACAATAAAGATTAAATCGCTGATTTGCTCATCGGTTAGGTTTTGATTGATTTTTAGCGCGGCATCAAAATAAATACGCTTGGATATCTCATCTTCACTGTTAGATACTCGCCAATGTAGCGGAATTACTTGGTATTCGTTGACACGGCGAATTTCATCAATTGAAAAACATTTGTGTCGATGTACCACCAAGCCATTTTTTGAAATATGCCCGACAATCGGGTCGCCATATACCGGATGACAACAGCTTGAAAACGTCATCTCCATGTTGGCTGCATCCGCAATCAAGCTTTGCGGTTGGTTGGCGGCATGGGCGCTGGCTTGGTTTTTGGCAAGCTGCTCTTGGGTTAATAAGCGCGAAACGGCAATCTGCGGCAGCAATTTACCTGTGGTAAACTCCGTAAAGAACGCACTTTTATCCTGTAAGCCCCGCCAATCAAGTAGCAATTGCCATTGCTCATCACTCACATCAGCGAGTGAAAGATTTTGCGTTTTAAGCGCGCGCTCAAAGGCGGTTTTACCTTCGTGCTCTTTTTGCTCAGGACTTAAGCCTTTTAACCATTCAAACAACGCACGCCGCGCTTTATTGGTTGCCACAAAACCCAGCCACTCCGCTTTTGGAATCGCATTGGGGTCGGTATGAATTTTGACCCTATTGCCAGTTTTCAAAATCGTACCCAGTTTGGCTTCGACGCCATTGATCTCAGCGCCCGTTGCACGGTTACCGATATGAGTACTGATAGTATAGGCAAAGTCAAGCGCTGTGGAGCCGCGCGGCAACTCATAGGCATCACCGTTTGGGGTATAGCAAATAATTTTACGTTCGTGAAGATAATCAATCAGTTTATCGACCACCGTCACCGCATCAGACGGCTGCTCTTCGATATCGCTTTCATTGTCGGCAATCAAGTTTTGCAGATTGCGTAGAGACGCCTGAATCACCGACTGGCTAAGAGGCGATGCCGCTTCACCCATCAAAATCCCTAAACGGGTAGTTTTGAGCATGGTTTTAGTCAGAATGACCACTTTGATGGTGTCATGGTCGTTTTTATAGGTAATGGTAAATGATTGGTTGCCCCCGGCACGGGGATGGCGGATATTGTCTTCGATACACTCAGGCGCAATTTGGTATTTATTGATAAAATACTTGGCGATTTGGTCGCAGTCTTCCACTTTATCCATGACTAGCATAAATTCATAATGCCACAGCAAATCGGTGATTTCGCCGCGGTTTTTAAAAAACTGGCGAAACAAAGTCACACGGTTATCGACATCTTTGACATAACCTTTAACGCCCAGTCGGCTCAAAACAATATTTAAATAATTATGAATAGCTTCTTGTTGAAAGGTGCGCCCCAAGCCATGCTGCATAAGCTTATCGGATAACTTGTTATACATAGGCGCATTTAGGCTGCGATAACATAAAATCTCGATATAGTCGGCTAAATCATTAAGCCCAAGCGTACGCGCAAACGGCACATAAAAATCCAACGTTTCTTGTGCAGTTGCCTGTTGTTTTTTTTCGGGCACCGCTTCGATGGTGGTCATATTGTGCAAGCGGTCAGCCAATTTGACAATCAACACGCGCGGGTCTTCTAGCGTTGCGGTAATAATGCGATAAAAAGTCGCGGCTTTATTGATGTGTTTTTCATTGGAGGATTTTAATTTGGTGACACCATTGACGATTTGGGCAACTGCCTTGCCAAACTCTCGGGTCAAATCTTCTTCAGTGGTAGGCGTATCTTCAACGGTATCATGCAAAATCGCCGCCACAATGGTATCGACATCCATGCGAAAACTACCCAAAATCTCCGCTACCGCCATAGGGTGGGTGATATAAGGCTCGCCAGATTTGCGTTTATCTTTGATATGGGCTTGGTCGCCAAAGGCACAGGCTTTGAGAACAATTTGCTGTTCGTCATCATCCAAATAATCCAATACACGCATTAGGTCAAACTGTGCAATATCCACATCAGGATGGCTTAATTTTGGTAAAGTTGATATATTCAAAAATGTGCCCTCAACGTACGATCGATAGGTTTAACCTGCTAAAAAATTTATATTGTCCTAGTCAGCAGTTAACTCTATCATAAAAAACGGTTGGATAAAAATAGCTGGTATCAAACCAGCTAAAGTTAGTAAAAACGTATTATAAAGATATCTTAATTATTCGCAAAATTACCGCGAATTGTCAAGCTAAGTTACATATAATTCCATGTTTCATTCAACTAAAAAGTCACCTAAAAAAGGTGACTCTTTATAAAATAATAGTCGCTAACTATTAACAGTGGCTTAAGCTATCGTTAGAATCCATGACCATTTGAAATGCTCAAATCAACATGATGAAATTTGTTAGGCAATTCGCGCTCAGGTTGATTTAAAATCTCTTTAGTCACAAGGCCTGCAGCGATTTCGCGCAGGGCAAGTACGGTTGGTTTATCATTTTCAGGCTCAACCATAGGTTCTGATACACCGCGTGCGATTTGGCGCGCACGTTTACTGGCAACAAGAATCAAATCAAAACGGTTGGGGATATTTTCTAGACAATCTTCTACAGTGACACGTGCCATGACTATGGTTATCCTATTCAAAACTAAAAAAGTAATTGATTATTTTAACAAAATTAAACCCATATTGCCAGTGACAATGCACTAATCCAAGATTTTTAGCCCTGCTTTGTTCTCGCGTTTTGGACGTTGTGTATCGGTGGACTGGGCTGGTTGACTGGCGTTGATTTCAGATTGCGGCGCATTATCGTATTCCGTTGGGTCAAAGAACATGCCTTGTGAATTTTCTCTGGCATAAATCCCCATCACCGCTTGCATCGGTACCCATAATTCTTGCGAAACACCGCCAAATCGCGCATGAAAATTAATAAAATCATTATTAATCACCAAATTACCTGTAGCACGGCTGGCGATATTAAGGACGATACGACCATCTTGCACATATTCGGCAGGCACCGTGACATTGGGCTGTGTGGCATCGACCATGATATGTGGGGTTAAATTATTGTCTTCAAGCCATTCAAAAATAGCGCGTACCATATAAGGGCGAGTCGGGGTTAGTTGAAAGTCGTTTTCCATGATGATTCTCTTATTTTAATGATTATAGAACTTACGCACTATCTTAACTCAACAAAACATGATAGCCCTAGCTAAATTTTGGATTTAGATAAAACAAATCATCAGCGACCTGTCTTGACATCTGAGCCACTACAGGCGTAAAAAGATGACTAACCCAAGCATACACCGAAGAAAAGCCGAAACTTAATTGCTGTTTTAAATACACGAACGCCATCAATGATGAGAACACATGATTACGGATTTTACGCTCACGGCGAAGCTGAAACTTCTCAATCGAACAACACTGTTTAATGGTTCGATGATAGGTTTCAATCTGCCAATGACAATCATGCAAATACTCAAAATCAAGTGGTGTAAATACCGGTGAATTTGGCTCGCTGTCTTTAGGTTTAGGGTCAAACTTCACATAATGTCTCACTTGGTCTTTAAAGTGATGACGGTAAAGGGTAACAAAACCAAAGTCTTTAAGCCAAACTTCTAATCCTGTTTTTGGCACATGGTCAATCTGCTGTACTTGCAACCATTCGCCTTGTTTGATAGAAACCGTACGATTTGCCTTAACCGCAAACATAAACCCTAACTCAGCGTGTTTGATGTGTTTAAGGTTTTCTTTACTGCTGTACCAACTGTCGCCTGTGATATAGCTTGGGATAAGCCCCCATGCCAAGACTTCATCTAACATTTTTTGAAAGTAGTCGTTTTTGGTAAGGTTGTCTTTGGGGTCATATAGTCGGTAGTTGATGGGTTGGCTATTGCCTGTTAAGTCGGTGTAGTACAGGGTGATAAGGTTAATGCCTTGTACGGCTTTGTGATGCTTGCCACTATAGTAATAGCCAATTAGGTCGGTTTTGTTGCTGTAGGGTTTGTCAAGCACGGTGTCATCTATGCTGATGATGCCACCAGTTAGGTTGATATGCCCCTTTGTTTGCTCATACAGGTCACGAGGCTCAAAGCTCTCTCTACCTAAAAAGTTGTTGATGCTGTCATGCCCAATCTCAATACTTTGAGCAAGCCTTGTGCAGGTGGGCTGTTTGGGTTCGCTGATGAGCATTCCGATATAGTGTCCTAGGGTGCAGTGGGCGGTGCTGGGTCGGCTAAGTTGTCTTATCAATTTGGTTGTTCTTGCTTTTCCTTTAGCATATCATGCTTTCTTTGGATAGTGCGTAAGTTCTAGATTACTATTTTAAACTGGTTTTAAAGGTTGGGCGATTAAACATCCGCTCCATATATTGATATAAAGGACGGCAAAGATGCAGCGGCAATTCAATACCCATGGGTTTTAAGCGATATAAAATCGATGACAAAATGCAATCACATACACCCATGGTATCTGAAAGAAAAAAAGCTTTATGGGCAAATAGTGGCGCTATGGTAACAAGAGATTCAGTCAGTTGCTTTCTGGCAATCTTTGCTTGATTAACATCTAATGTATCCTTATGGGTCAATAGCGTATCTGCCAGTTTAATCCAATCTTTCTCAATGCGCCACCATAATTGACGGTATTGTGCCTTTTCAATCGGATTTTCAGGCAGCAGTTTGTTCTGATGATAGCGCTCTTCAAGGTATTCAAAAATAATACGATTGTTATATAAAATCAATTCACGATGAATAAATACCGGTAGCGTGTTGTAAGGATTGATATCGGGTAAATCTTCGGCAAAATCCTCATCATCACGAATGTTCGTCTCGCTAAATTCTATTTTTTTCTCAAGTAAAACCAGTCTTAATTGGTGGCTTAGGTAGCCATCATCGGCAAAAATCAACGGGGTATTCGAAGTAGGGGTCAACATAGTTAAAAATAATAAGCTGTATCAGCGTAAAGGGTAAGCCTAGCTTAAAATGACTGAATTAGCAATAACTGTGAAAGTTATCGTACCAATCAAGCAATAAATGCGCATAAAAAAAGGCAGCCTAAGCTACCTTTTTTATATCAACCCTTATTTAACGTCTTTCCAAAATTCTTTATTGAGTAAGTACACTGGAATTAATAACGCAAGTAAGTATAAAATGACCCAAAAACCATATATTTTACGCTGGTGCGCTTGCGGCTCTGCCATCCACGCCATAAAGTTGACGATATCACCAATATTACGGCGATACTCTTCTTTTGAGGTATTCATTTGCATATCATGAAGGACGAACGGCATCGCAACATTCGGCATTACGATATTGTTGGCACCCCAAGGACGACTTGGATCTTCATAGAAGGCTAACAAGTAAGTATAAACCCAGTCATTACCACGAAGGCGCGTCTCAAGTGACAAATCAGGTGGCTGCGCACCAAACCAAGCCTTTTGAAGCTCTGGGTCAACGCCTGCATTGATATGGTCACCGACTTGGTCAGTGGTCAGCATCAAGTATTTTTCCACCAACTCTTTTGGAATGTCCAAGTCTTTGTACATTTTTGAGTAGCGAACATATTGCGCTGAGTGACAGCCTGCGCAGTAACTCATAAATAATGAGGCACCGCGTTGAATAGACGCTTTATTGGTCAAATCCACAGGGGCTTTTTCACACGCCAAATGCGCCTCTTTACCATCAACCGTTTTGTAAGTACCACAGCCTTCTGCACTAGCCTGAGCTGATGTAGCACCGAGACCCAATGCAACTGTCAAACCCAACCCAGCAACTAATTTTTTAACCGCTTTCATTAGTGACCTCCAGTTACACGTTCAGGTGGCTGTTTGCATGTCTCAATTGATGTATAAATAGGCATCAAAAGGAAGTACAAGAAATATAAAATGGTGCAAATACGTGCCACAAGCGTTGCGGTATCACTTGATGGAATTACCCCTAAGTAACCTAAAATCAAGAAACTAACAACAAAGATAGCAAGTGCAATTTTTGACAAAATACCTTTATAACGCATTGAACGCACAGGTGATTTGTCTAACCAAGGCAAGACAAATAAAATAGCAATTGATGCTGCCATCACAATAACACCCGGCAAGGCTGAACCAAACATAGATGGGGTTGCACGTAACATCGCATAAAAAGGCGTATAGTACCAAACAGGGGCAATGTGCGCAGGTGTTTTAAGTGGGTTTGCTGCTTCAAAGTTTGGTGGCTCAAGGAAGAAGCCGCCGCCTTCTGGGAAGAAGAATACCACGGCAAAGAAAACGATAAAGAACACCACGATACCAACCATATCATGTACGGTGTAGTATGGGTGGAAAGCCACGCCATCAAGGGGTACACCATTTTTATCTTGAAGTTTTTTGATATCAATACCATCTGGGTTATTAGAACCAACATGGTGCAATGCTACCAAGTGGACAAATACCAGACCCACTAAAATCAAAGGAATCGCAACAACGTGCAAGGCGAAGAAGCGGTTTAGGGTAATACCCGAGATGATATAGTCACCTTTTACCCATTCTCCCAATGCATCACCAATAAATGGAATCGCTGATGGTAAGTTTAAAATAACCTGCGCACCCCAGAAAGACATATTACCCCAAGGTAATAAGTAACCGAAGAAACCTTCTGCCATTAAGCACAGATAGATACCCATACCGATGAGCCAAACCAGTTCACGGGGTTTTTGGTATGAACCATACAACAAGCCACGGAACATATGCAGATACACGACCACGAAGAATGCCGAAGCACCGGTTGAGTGCATATAACGGATTAACCACCCACCTTGTACATCACGCATAATGTATTCTACAGAAGCAAATGCGCCTTCTGCACTTGGGTTGAACATCATGGTGAGCCAAATACCCGTCACTAACTGATTGACCAATACCACCATTGATAATACGCCAAAGAAGTACCAAAAGTTGAAATTCTTTGGTGCGTAATACTTTGACATATGGTATTCATAAGTTTCTGTCGCTGGAAAGCGCGCATCCACCCAATGCATAAATTTCTTTGCATTCATATTATGCCCCCACCGTTAAGATAGTACCACTGATACTGTATTCAGGAATTGGCAAATTACGAGGCGCAGGTTGACCCTTAAAAACACGTCCAGCTAAGTCATACTTTGAACCGTGACAAGGGCATAAAAATCCGCCAAACCAACTGCTACCACCCAAATCAGCGGCACCCACATCAGGACGATAACCTGGTGCACAGCCTAAGTGAGTACAAACCCCTTCACACACTAGAACTTCACTATTGTCTTTTGAGCGGCTATTATTTTTGCAGTAGTCAGGTTGTAATGAACTTTCTGATTTTGGATCGGCAAGTGATGATTCTACTTTTGATAAATTATCCATCATCTCTTTGGTACGTTTGACAAGAAAAATCGGTTTACCACGATATTTGATAACAATCATTTGTCCTGCTTCGAGTTTGCTTAGGTCTTGGCTAACAGGTGCGCCCGCAGCTTCTGCTTTTGCACTTGGATACCATGAACGCACAAACGGCGTAGCAATAGCAGCGACACCGACTGCGCTCATAGCGGCAGTGGATGCGATTAAAACTCTTCGACGCTTAACGTCGACGCCTTCGGCATGGCTCATTAAGAACTCCTCCAGATTAATGAAGTGGGTAACCATATTCCCACACTGGGTTTGTGGCTATTGTAAATCAGTTGTTACAGAATTGCCACCTTAGCTGTGCCTAAATTACGCTAATTTTGCTATTTTATGCTATTTTTGCAATAAAATAAATTACCTAAGGTAAATAAAAAAGACCCTTGCGATAAACAAGAGTCTTTTTTGTAAACGCCAAAAAACGCGGTCGATACGAGAATTTCGACCACGAAAAATATTAACGTTTTGAGAATTGGGGACGTTTACGTGCTTTACGTAAGCCCAATTTTTTACGTTCAACTTCACGCGCGTCACGAGTCACAAAGCCCGCTTCTTTAAGCGCTGGTTTTAAAGTTTCGTCTGACTCAATCAATGCACGGGTAATACCGTGGCGAATCGCGCCTGCTTGACCATTGATACCGCCACCTTTTACAGTCACATAGATATCATATTTGCTAGCAGCATCTAGTAATTCTAAAGGTTGACGTACAACCATTACTGATGTTTCACGACCAAAGTATTGATCAAGTGGTTTACCGTTGACGACGATGTTACCTGTACCCGCAGATAAGAACACACGAGCTGTTGAAGTTTTACGACGACCTGTACCGTAATTGCGTTCCATGTGTTACTCCTTAGATATCTAATACTTGAGGTTGTTGAGCAGTATGAGGATGCTCAGTACCTGAGTAAACTTTTAACTTTTTAATCATCGCATAGCCCAATGGACCTTTTGGCAACATACCTTTAACGGCTTTGTTAAGTACGTCAGCGGGTTTGTGTGCGATAAGTTTGGTAAAGTTAGTCTCTTTGATACCACCTGGGTAACCGGTGTGACGGTAGTATTTTTTGTCTTGCGCTTTTTTACCAGTCACGGCAACTTTCTCAGCATTAATCACAACGATATAATCGCCTGTGTCAACGTGAGGGGTGTAAGAAGGCTTATGCTTGCCACGTAAGCGTGATGCGATTTCGCTCGCCAAGCGACCTAATGTTTTACCTTCAGCGTCGACGATGTACCAATCGTGTGTCACTTCATGTGGTTTAGCACTGATAGTTTTCATGTTTAAAAACCTTTTTGAGTTAATAGTTGAGAGTGAGTGTCTGGGAAACGAGGGCTCTCAAAATTACGAACGCATATTATAGGGATTAAGATAGTGACTTGCAATACAAGTCAAGCATTTTTAAAAAATAAACTTGCAAAAAATAGGCAACTAAAATTGCCTATTTATATCAATTGTATTATATCAATCAGCGTATGAGTGCATAATCAGACATTAAATCTAAAGTGCATGACATCGCCATCTTGCACGATGTAGGTTTTACCTTCGAGGCGAGATTTACCTGCCGCTGCCGCGCCTTTTTCACCGTTATATTCAATAAAATCATCAAACGCAATCACTTCGGCACGGATAAAACCACGCTCAAAGTCAGTATGAATCACGCCTGCTGCTTCAGGTGCGGTGGCACCGACTTTGACCGTCCAAGCGCGTACTTCTTTGACCCCTGCGGTAAAATACGTTTGCATATTAAGCAGCTCGTAGCCTGCGCGAATCACCCGATCAAGCCCTGCTTCAGTCATACCCATACTTTCTAAAAACTCTTGTTTTTCATCGTCATCCAGCTGGGCGATTTCTGATTCGATTTGGTTACACAGCGCGACGACCAACGCATCATCTTTTGCCGCAAATTCCCGTACTTGGTCAAGATAAGGATTGTTGTCAAAGCCATCCTCGCTTACATTGGCAATATACATGGTGGGTTTTAGGGTGATTAAACCATAGCTGCGGATGAGTTTTTTCTCATCTTCATCCAGATTTGCCATGCGCGCAGGCTTACCATCGGCTAAAAATGGCTCAATTTTGTTAAACACATCTAGCATGGCTTTGGCGTCTTTATCACCACCTTTGGCTTTTTTACCCACATTGATAAGCGCACGGCTGACTGCTTCAAGGTCAGCTAGGGCAAGCTCGGTGTTGATGGTTTCGATATCGGATAATGGGTTGACGCGTCCATCAACGTGAATCACGTTGTCATCATCAAAGCAGCGCACCACATGGGCAATCGCATCAGTTTCACGGATATTGGCTAAGAATTGATTACCCATACCTTCGCCTTTGGAGGCGCCTGCCACCAGACCTGCGATATCTACAAATTCCATTGAGGTGGGCACAACGCGCTCAGGTTTGACGATATCGGCAAGTTGTTTGAGACGTGGGTCGGGTACAGGTACAATCCCAGTATTGGGATCTTTGGTACAAAACGGGAAATTTTCTGCCGCAATCCCAGCTTTGGTCAATGCGTTAAACAGGGTTGATTTACCAACATTTGGCAGTCCGACGATACCACAATTAAAGCCCATACAATGCTCACTAAATAAAGGGTTAGTTAAATTTGTTGCATTATAACAACTTAGTCATCAGAATTCGACAGGCGATTGACGCATCAAAAAATTGAACCATCAAAAATTTGTAGCATGATATAAGCTACAAAAATTCAAATTGAGCGATTGGGCAGATTGTTGTCATACTCTTACCACGCTTCTGGCACGGTGTCGTAATGCTCTTGCCATGCTATTGCGATAGTCACGAGTTGTCATGAAATTGTCATAATGGGGCGTCAAGCTATGCTATAATGATCAGTTATATAGTGATTTGTGTCTGATGACGGTGAATGTTATCGTATACTGCACAACATTGATAATTATTTCATTTTTATAGGAGTGTTTTGAGTGACGGTCTCTGCTTTTTTATCGCATCAGCCTAGAAAACGTTTTGGGCAAAATTTCTTACATGATCAGGTGATTATTGGGAGAATTATTGACAGTATTCATGCAGGTCGCGATGATTTGATGGTTGAAATTGGTCCAGGCATGGGCGCGATTACTGAGCCGCTACTCAAGGAAGTCAATCACTTGACCGTTATCGAGCTTGATACCGATTTGGCAGACAGCTTGCGCATTCGCATTGGCGCCAATAGCCATGATGGCTTAACCATTGTCAAAGCCAACGCCATGGAAGTGGATTACCGTGCGCTGTACCAGCAAATCATTGGCGATAACCCTAATGCTGCGCCTGACAAAAAAATGCGCATTGTCGGTAACTTGCCATACAATATTTCTACGCCGTTATTGTTTCATTTATTAAGTTTTGCCGATGTCATTGAAGACATGCATTTTATGCTACAAAAGGAAGTGGTTGATCGCATCACCGCAGAGGTGGATAGCCGAGAATATGGTCGTTTATCCGTCATGATGCAGTATTATTGTGAAGCCGATTATTTACTGACGGTACCAAATGAGGCATTTACCCCCCCACCCAAAGTGACGAGTGCGGTATTTCGACTCAGACCTTATCAACAAAAACCGATTGTAGCTGACGATGAAAAGCTGTTTGCCCTTGTGGTGCGTGAGGCATTTAATCATCGCCGTAAGACACTGCGCGCGATTTTTAAAAAATCGCCGATTTTGCCTGCGGTCACAGAACACCAGCTTGTGGCATGGGGATTTAATCCCCTCGCGCGTCCTGAGACGTTATCAGTACAAGATTTCGTGACTTTAGCAAACGGCATCGCGGCAAACGGTATCGCAGAAAATGGTTAATTTTTTTGTAGCTGTTTAAAATTTTACTTTCAAGATGTATGAGGTGTTATGGGTTTTCGACATCAATTTGTCATTGGCGATATTCAAGGCTGTTATGCCGATTTGCAGGCACTGCTCAAGCAGATTGGGTTCGATGAACAGCAAGATAAATTATGGTTTGTCGGAGATATCGTGGCACGCGGTGAAGACTCGCTGAGCGCGCTGCGTCTGGTAAAACGTCTTTGTGAAGCCGGTGCTGCCGAAATGGTATTAGGCAATCATGATATTAACTTAATCGCGGTTTGGCGTGGTGTCATAAAGATCAAAAAAAAGGATAGAACCCAAGCGATTTTTGACGCCCCAGATTGTGATGAACTACTCAATTGGCTGCGTCGCCAGCCGCTGCTTGTTTATCCCAATGATAAAACCGTGATGGTGCATGCAGGCATCCCGCCAAACTGGAGTATCACCCAAGCAGCCATGCATGCGTCAGAATTGCAAACTCAATTACAAAGTAGCTTGTGGCAACTCGATAGACTGCTGCCAAACCTGTATAGCGATACCGCTGTTCCTTGGTCAAATATGCTGACAGGCTACGCGCGTATGCGGGCGATTTGCAATTATTTTACCCGTATGCGCCTGTGCCAAATGGACGGGACGCTAGAGTTTAGCTTTAAATCCAGTCTAGATGATAAAATGCCAGAGGGTTTTCGTCCGTGGTTTGAATGGCAAGTGCCGCGCGAACGTAAAATCTTATTTGGTCACTGGGCGGCGCTAAAAGCCAAAGTGGATTTGGCGAATGCCCGAGCCACGGATGCAGGCTGTGTGTGGGGCGGCAGTATGATGGCATACCGCCTAGAGGATGAGCAGGTTATCTGTCAAACTTGTAAAGCAAAATAACCTTTCTTTGTAAAGCAAAATAACCAAAAGTTACCGAGCGAGCTGCAGCAGCTGCACAAACGCTTTGGGCAAACGGGTAGGTCGAACTTGGGTTTGCCCTTTTTCATCTTTGCTAGTAGCCACGCATACAATACTTATCTGGGCTTGGCTTAACAGCTGCTGATGGCTATCATAAATCCGCTGTTCAAGCTGTAATGACGCAGATTTGCAGTCTGCCGCCTCAATCACAACAGTGACTTCGCTATCAAGCAGAATCGGACGCAAATAGCGGATGTTGGCTTGGCTCACGACAAATTGGATATCAGCTTTGCCACTATCGCTATGGTGAGTAACGTGACTTGCAGCCTCGGCTGAATGCGCTTGATAAAAATAACTGGTCATCCCCAATGCACGTAACCAATCACGGCGACAACGCTCAAACAGCTTTAAATGATTGGCGTGATACACAATCCCGCCTGCATCGGTATCTTCTAAATAAATACGGTATTGGTTGGCATAAACAGGCTGATTGCTTGACTGAGTGTGGGGCTGATTCTGGAGCTGGGTCACGTGCTATCCTTAGGTTGGTAATGTTAACAATAAGTCAGTAATTTTTAAAAACCACAAAGTGATAGCATAAAAAAAAGAATGGCGTTAAACCATTCTTTTTTGAAAATGTTTAGTTTTTATACCCACACGCATCAAGTCAATTGACGATGATTGACTTTGTCTAATTTTAACGCCTCCAAATAACTGCGGATATGGGTGACGTAATCTAAGCACTGCACGTAACGGCTATTGCTTTGACTATTGACTTTTAAATACTGATACACGGCTGCCCAATTGTTGCCATCAATACCGCGCTTTTGCAAAATCTGCTGAATATCTTTAATCGCTTGTGGACCCATATTGTATGCCGCTAGGGTAAACCATACCCGATCTGATGCTGGCACTTGGGCAAATTCATGTTGCAGCTGACTGAGGTACTTAGCGCCGCCTTGGATGCTCTGCGTCGGGTCAGTTCGATTAGCAACGCCCATCGCATTGGCAGTGGCATTGGTGAGCATCATAATACCGCGCACACCCGTTGGCGAAGTGGCTTCTGCATCCAGATGCGATTCTTGGTACCCCATTGCCACAAGCAGTTGCCAATCAAGCTGGTATTTGTTTGCGGTCTGCTTAAAAGATGGCTCATAGGTGGGCAACACGCGTGTCATGGTATCGGCAAAATGTTGTTGATTAAACGGCTCTGCCAATGGTGTTTGACTATAAAACGCCGCTAAATGTTGGTTACGGGTAAGCGATTGACCGCCACACAGGAAGTTTTTTACATCATTATTGAGTTTGATATCATTGGGGTTTAGCTGTATGGCTGCATGTTCGTTGAGACCCTGCTTTGATAAATAATCTTTGTCACAGCTTAGACTCAGCGATGATAACGCAGTCGCATTTTGATAATCTGACCCATTGGTCAAGGCGACATCGGCTTTGCCTGTTTTGACAGCCGCCATCGCGTCCGCATCAGTGGCAAACACTTGTGTGCTCATGGTAACATCCAATCGCTTGGCATAATGGCGCATGACATCATACCCAAAGCCGTGCTCAAAGCCATCTTGAGCAAAATAAGTGGTATTACCATTGACGGTGGCAATACGCAGCTGCTTTTGAGATAGGATACTATCAAAAGTCGCCATTTTTGGTGTCGCAACCACGCTAGTAGGTGAGGCAAAAGTATGAGCATTGGTATTAGCGATTTTGTCAGTAACGCCCACCTGAGCTGCAACATAAGCTAAGGGCAAACCAATCCCCATCACAGCTGCCAGCTTTTTACTGGCGCCCAACCATTTGAACGGCTTGATAAAGCGCTCAATAAGACTAGCGGAAGGATTAGCCAGTTGCGCCAAATCTTGCACACGGCTAGATACCGCTGGCACACGGGACTTGGCAATTTTTGGCGACATCACCCCACCCAAACAAGGCTTGAATTGAATCGGAAAGAATTGCAAGCGTTTAAATTGGGTCGCGTATTTACTAAAGCGTAATAAAGGGTGTTGAAACGGGTATAAAGTTAAAGGGCTTAAAAATGCTTTGACCGACATCGAAATCGACGCAGGATAGGTCAAAGCCAAATCATCACAATACTCAAATGATGAGTTTAGCAGCATGTGTCACTCCACGGTGCACACACGTTAGATACGTTAAATTAATAAAAAACAACTATGCCAAATGAAAACATTTTATGAAACTAAGAACCGAATCGATAGTCAAGCCAAGTACCTGTCAAACTAAGCAACCGTTAAACTAAGTGCTCGTCAAACTAAGCACCAGTTAACTAAGTACTAATTCACTAAGTACCAGTCAGGCAAGCCACCTAAGTACATGGCTTCCAACTATCTAATTCTATCCTAAATCTCACCAAAAAAGCTTCCATCCAAAATAGGTCGTTATTAACTTAACGCTAAAAAAAGAGCCAAACAGGTTGGCTCCCCTTATACCTAGGACGGTGATAACTCCCTATCCATCGTAGAGAGCTATCGAAATAAATAATCAAGTACAACCCGTAAGAGGGTTAAAATTTTTGTAAGTACTGGCAAATTAAAAATTGTTTAATAAACACAAGCACTTATATAAAGAATTTAACGTAGGGTAACGTATGGCACGCATAAAATAAATAAACAATAACAATATTTACTGCATGGCATTACAGTTAGTTATATGAAACAATGGGGGTATTGTAGTGAAATTAAAGTTACCCGTCATGTTATTGACGGTAACGAAAGGCAAATTTATGATAAAAAGCGTAAAAAACCCGCTAAAATGCAATTAACGGGTAATAATTACTCAATAAATTGCCCTATTTTACACAGGATTATCGATATCGACAAAATCAACGGTCAAAGCAAGATTTTGTTTGACATAATTCCCTAATGCGAGCACGCCACCTCGCTCGGTGGCATGATGTCCACAAGCAAAATAATCAATACCCAGCTCACGCGCTATGTGAGTGGTTCGCTCTGATACTTCACCCGAGATATAGGCTTGACAACCCATTTGCGCCGCTTGCTCAATCATATCCTGTGCGCCACCCGTACACAGACCGATGCGCGAAATGACTTGATTACCACCGGATAAATGTAGGGGCTGACGGCTTAAGGTGGTCGATAGTTTGTTGGTGAGCGCTGCAATCGACAACGGCGCTGCTAAATCCACGATATTACCAATCGGGTGTTTTTCGTCAGGGTATAGCGGCGACAAATCACTCCAGCCCAGCGCTAACGCTAATTGCGCGTTATTGCCCAATTGGGGATGGGCGTCTAACGGTAAATGATAAGCAAGTAAGGAAATGCCGTGTTGCATCAACAAACGAATACGCTTGCCTTTCATGCCAATTAACGGCGCAGGTTCCCCTTTCCAAAAATAGCCATGATGCACCAAAATCGCTTGGGCGTTGTGCGCAATCGCTTGTTCAATCAATGCCTCAGAGGCTGTGACACCGGTGAGGATGTGCTGTATCGGCTGTCCACCATCCACTTGCAGACCATTGGGGCAATAATCTTGGAATTCATTAATTTTTAATAGTTCATTTAACCGATGAGCCAATTGAGTCGGACTCATTGAGGTTGCGGGTTGGTTCATTGTAGTTTCCGAAAAAGTCATCATATTTCTATCGTGTTCAGTGTTTCATCAATTATTTTGGTAGCTTGCTTGCCGTGTCATTTGGGGTGATATTGTCGACCGCCTTTTGCACCACTTTTTCTTTAATTGCCTGTTTTTTCTCTGCAACTTCTTCATCAGTCAGTTTTTCCGTATGACTGATATTGTCGATATGGGGCGTAGTAGCATGCGGATGTTCTTCTGGCTGTGATGTCAGGGCAGTTTTATGTCCTTTATTATTTTTACCATCGTTTGCAATCGGTTTATCATCATAGATAATATTACCGTCGCTATCGATTAGCGCATAGTTCATCGGCTGTTTACGCGGGATAAAAAAGTCAGAGGGTTGGGTCATCAAATGCGAGGTGACCAATTCAAATAAGAATTTCCACTCAAAGACTTTCACATTACGAGCGCGTAGGGCGGTCATTAAGGCGAGTGAAAAACTCACCAACAAGTTAATCATACCGATGACCATCACCCCAAATAGGCTGACCAAAATAATACCGATTTCTGGAAACTCGCCCGTGTTGGCATAAATGTTAAAAATCCC
This sequence comes from Faucicola osloensis, assembly GCA_016888885.1. Lineage (GTDB taxonomy): Bacteria > Pseudomonadota > Gammaproteobacteria > Pseudomonadales > Moraxellaceae > Faucicola. Next base: position 916,728 of record CP069437.1, on the reverse strand, counting down.
ATGAATAAAGTTGGCAGACGCAAAGGCAATGTGGCGAATATCAAGCGGTAAGCCAAAAATATAACCGATGGTCGCCGTACTACCCAAAAAGCAACCGAATAAAAAGTTACTCATAATCGCACCCAAATTGCGCTCGATAAAATCGCTAAAACGCAATAACGTCACAGGTGTCATCATCCGTTTGAGGGTAGGATGGTTGCGGATACGCTCGCCAATTTTGTTGTGTACTGCAAGATTATCATAATAGCCTGCAATCAATCCTGAAATATACAAATACACCCCAGCAATCGCGGCATGAAAGATAGCAAGCGAGGTAAACGGGTTAAGATCATGCAGCAAGTGTTCTGCGCTAGCTTCCGATGTTAACGGACGACCCAGCCCATACAGCCACATGGCTGAAATCAGTAGCGCAATCGGCATGGCAATTGAAATATTACCCATAATGGCAATAAATTGGGTGCGCATGATATCAACGACCAATTCGGTCAGCTTGGTAAATTGCGCCGCTTTGCGCCCTTTTACCTCGGAGATGGTTGAAGCAATGGCGGCAGCTGTCATGGCAGGCTGTTTGGTTGCCACTGTACCGCCAATGATATGAATTGCTACAAAGCCAAGACCATAAATCATACTGTTTAAAAAAGCCACGCCAAACGGTGCCAAGGGTAGGGTCTTCCCTAGGATTTTAAGGGTCGCCATAAAGCCGATGAGTAAACCGCCCAATGCCGCTTTTTTATACATACGCCGATAGCCCGCTTTATCGGTACTGATATAATGCTCGCCGACCTTACTGGCAGTCTCAGTCACACGGCGCGATAAGAGCGCGGTATTGATGCCAAATAAATATCTAAAACTACTGCGGTGGTATGAATCTTCATACAATGTATTAATAAGCTCTATGATGGTTTTTTTCTTGATATGATCGTTGTCAGATAGTAGTGACACCAACAATTCAAGACGTTGCAAGCTTTGCTCAAGGCGCACCAACATATTGGTGGTACGCACAGTAATACCCGTTCGATGAATACGGCGACGGATGTTTTGCATCATAGTGCGCGCTTGGTCGGTCAACACTAAAATTTGACTGCTATCCACTTCAGGCTGGGGCATCGCTTGCTCATCCCCTGACTGCATGCTGAGTTGGTATTGACTGACAAATTCAGCGACTTCGCGATTGAGTGCAATGAAAGTATCTTGGTTGTCAATCGGATTAGGAAATGCCTTTATTAAATCGGCATTGAGCCCAATGCCGTTGATACGCGCAGTCAAAATAGTAATGGCTTTGAGCACATTGGCTTCAAGCGCTTGCACTAACGCTTCTTTGCCTGCGGGTACTTTAAGGATGAGTATCAGTTCAATCCACCAATACTCATTGATTAAGCGCACCCAGTAACGGGTTTTTGGTGTGGCAAAAAACGCATTAAATAGCGCAATCAAATCGCGGTCATCAGGTACGGAGGGTAAGAGCTTTTCACCGATCAAATCAAAAAATTGCGAAGTAAAGCCAGCATCTGACAAAATACCCAAGTCCGTGTATAGCGACACCTGACGATAACGATTAATCAAGGTAAGCATAAACACACAAAACCCTTCTGCCCACACACGATTGCTGCGTAGTAGCCGAATAAATAGCGCCATCTGTTCATTGGCGGTTGTAGCATCATCTGCACGGTTGCGCAGAGTATCTAGCAGTTGTTTAAATAGGGTAACTTGCGGAAAATCACGCAGCGCATTGATTTCGTTTAAAATAGTAGTTAAACGCGCTTCTAAGGTTGGCATCACCTTTAATTGATCTGCCATATCCGCCGCATCATAACGATGTTGGGCATTGAGTAACTCATCTTGATTATTAGGTTGCGATAAATTCGTCAAACTAACCTCGAAGTAAACAGAAAATTGAATCGTTTTTTTAAATAGGGTGAATCACAACTATAAGAAAAAATACGAAAATAGATATCTTAAGATGAAAATTTAATCGACTCATCGGAAAAAATCCATCATTTATTTGCAACAAAAATCTTATGGGCTGAGGTTTTAAAGACAGTAAGGGATAAAATAACGCGACGTGTTACCGCATTTATGTATTTGAGAAAACAACCTGACTGATTATCCTCATTGATTATCTAGCTGCAGCGATTATACTATGGTTACTCTGTTGACTGATTTTTTTCTATGGCATCGACTATAAGCTCTCAATCAAAAAGCACCAAACAACCCAATACCGAATCAACACCCAATGAAGTAACCCAATACTACTATCCAGACCCCGTCAACCAACAGGTGATACAGCAGTGGCTGTTTATGGATTTACTGCCGTGGCAACAGCCAACTTGGCAGTATTTGACCACCCATCTACACGCCTTGCCGCACGCAATGTTGTTTGCAGGCAATGCAGGGACGGGTAAACGCGCCTTCGTGTATCGGTTTGTCGCATGGGCTTTGTGTGAGAATCAACGGGTCAATGCACAAGGTGTCACAACTGCCTGTGGGCAATGCCAAAGTTGTCAATGGCTGATCGCCAATACCCACCCCGATCTTTATCAAATTCCCACACCCACCGTGGCGCGTGACGCGTCGCCTAAACCTAAAGCAAACAATGCCCTCGTGGCGCAAGCCCCAACCCATCAGTCAGGTTATAGCATCAAGATTGACGAAATTCGGGAATTGCAGCCCTTTGTCACGCAATCGAGTGGCGGATTAAGAATCGTGGTTATTCACCAAGCGGATGCGATGACGCTAGCCGCTAGTAACGCGCTTCTTAAGACGTTAGAAGAGCCTGCCGAGAATGTATTAATGCTGTTAATTAGCGATAGCCCTTCGCAGCTACTGCCAACGATTCGCTCGCGGCTACAGTCATTTTCGGTGAGCCATGTCACCCCCGATCAGTCAATGCAAGCGATGCAGCAGTTATTGCCAAATACCGATACTGCGACGCTACAACAAGTGAGTGAATTGTCTGGTTATGCGCCTTTTTTGGCACTGCAAATGTTACACAGCGAATGGTATCAACACCGCCAAACTTGGATAAACAGCTTTCAAGCGGTTCGTAGTAGGCAACGTACGCCTGTACAAGCCAGCAACTATTGGCAAAAAACGCTGACATTGACGGACTTTTTATACTTGTCGCAAGCTTTGTTAGTGCCATTGGGACAATTTGCCGTTGGTATCTCAGCGTCCGCCAATGACTTGGATTTTGGCAAGCTGCAGCCACCACCGACATTAAGGCAAATTAGCCAGTTGCAACAGGTTATCGATCAAATCTGGCAAGATAGACAGCAACATATCCAAGATAAGTTATGCTATGATAAAATTTTTAGCACCATGCTGGATTGCTAATCTATTCAATTATCTATATTACACCCCACTCTCAACTTGAAATAAGCAATTCAAACTGAAGTGGGGGATTACCTAACTGTTTATTGATTACAAAGCAGAAGTTATGAGCCAAGATTTTACGCATAAATCTGTGGGATAAATGCCATAAATCTCTAGCTCTCACCTTTTGCATGTTAAACCGCTGTGATAACTGACCAATCACCGTCTCAATATTGCGACGAGCATTTTTAAGACGATTAAGTACACTGATTGGTCGTTTATCGGGCATATTTTTTCTAAGCGGTGTTTGCAAATCAACACATCGCTTAAAGCAATACTCAGATAAATCAGGGCTAATATAGCCCATATCTGCACCTAACAAGCCTTTGATATTATCAAGCATATCAGGTGCAACAAGCCTTTCATCTATCTTAGCAGAGGCAAAGGTAAAATTGGTTATCATGCCCGATAGATTAATAAGTAAATGTCCTTCAAAGCCAAAATATTTTTGTTGCTTTGAGGCACAGTAACTATAACTGCCTTCGTATTTGAAGGTTTTATGCCGATAGGCTCTGGCATATTGACACACCGGAATGGGAAAGCCATCAATAAAATGAATGTTGTCTTGCCCATGCTGTTTAACGATATGCTGTTGTATCAAAGTTTTTACTTGTAACAAATTGACGCATTGCTTGGCAAAGTTTGGATATGAGCCTATTTGTGGAAACCATGTTTGCCAATGCTGTTTAAAATACTGATGGATTTGCGAATCGGTGTCCATCTGTAAAAACTCACCCACTATCTCCATGGTGATAATTTCACTGTCGGTTAGCTTTGGTGCATATCCGCCTTGTCTTAGCCGGTTTGTTACAATCTTTTTGTAGTAGTCATCTACCATTAGATAGATTTTAATGATAAATTCATCAATGGGCATGGCTTATCCTCTAATCTTTTTGGTCATTGATTAAAGTTTAAGTTCATGCCTTTTTTGTTTCAACCCCGCTTAAAAGTGTTGAGAGTGGGGTATATTACCCAATTATCTATATTACTTATCATTCACCATGCGTTGGTAACCGCATGCGTTAGTAACACCATGCGTTAGTAAAAGGAACAATGATTATGGCAATGCCATCTCGTGGCGGTATCACCACCATTAACTATGATACAATCGAAAAATTGTATGCGAGCTACCTGCCTTTTATTGAAAACGGTGCGTTATTTATTCCTACTAACCAGCAGCAACAATTAGGCAGTCAAACCTTTGTGGCAATCACTTTGCCAAATTCGAGTGAGAGAATGCCGCTGCATGGTAAAGTGGTGTGGGTTAACCACCGTGCACAAGCACAGCGCCCCGCAGGCTATGCGTTACAGCTTGGCAAAGATGAAGCAGGTTTACGCATCAAAAACGAAGTCGACCGCCTTCTAGCAGGTCATATCAGCTCAGATAAACCCACCTTTACGCTATAAATTCTAGAAATTCTAGAAACTCTGGCAGTTTTAGCCTGTGATTGTTAAAGGTGAGCGATTGTTAAAGGTGAGCGAATGCTTAATCCTATAAGTCGCTAGCTTTTTTTCTTCTATCGCACAATGGTTAATCATCACTCTGCGTATCGGTACATTTCTCATTTTTAGCCCCCTTTTTTGTGCATTTTTCATTGACAAAAAATGAGACGCAATGTAGTCAATCCTTGTGCCAAATCACTTGTATAAAATAGCTTTCAGGCGTAAAATATACGACTATTTTTGCTTTGTTCATAAGAATGGCATGTCACAAACGTTAACGCAACCGTCTTTTGATCTAACCGCAAGCCTGCCCGTCATCACCGTTGATGGCTCAAGTGGTGCAGGTAAAGGTACATTGACGGCAAGACTGGCAAAGCTACTGGATTATCAAATTTTGGATTCAGGGGCGCTGTATCGGATTGTGGGGCTTGCAGCCTACCAAGCGGGTTTGTTAACCGGCAGCATTGACGAAGCTGCGCTAGCTGATTTAACCCAATCGTTGAAAATTGAGTTTGCAGCCGCAAAAGCGGGTTCTGAGCATGTGACAGTGCTCGTGAATGCCAACGATGTGAGCGAAGTGATTCGCACCGAAGAAGTGGGTAACTTTGCGTCAAAAGTCGCGGTATTCCCGAAGGTGCGTCAAGCGCTATTAGAGTTACAAAAAAATATGGCAACGTCACAAGGCAACCCAAAAAAGGGCTTGATCGCAGACGGGCGTGATATGGGAACAGTAGTTTTTCCCGATGCACAGCTGAAAGTTTATTTGGTCGCATCCTCTGAGGCACGAGCCGAGCGCCGTGTCAGTCAGTTAACCCATGCTGGCAAACAGGCAGATTTTGACGAAATTTTGGCACAAATTATTGCCCGTGATGAGCGTGATAGTACACGCAGTGCCTCACCGGCTAAGCCTGCCGATGATGCGATAGTGATTGATAGCTCAGCTATCGATGCTGAGCAAGTGTTTAACCAAGTTTGGCAACTGTGTGTTGAGCGTGGTTTGACAATTAACTAATAGTTTTTTAACTAACAGTTTTTAAAAGTTTTATCGATTTTTTATAGGCACTAAAACCAGCCTTATGTTTATAAAAAATCTTAATTTGAACCGTACTGTGCTGGACAGGCTACGGCTATACAAAGGTAAATTTTATGATGGAATCATTTGCTGAACTGTTTGAAGCAAGCCAAGTACTTGATGTAGAACGCGGTGCAGTTATCGCAGGTACCGTAGTTGCGATTGATAGCGACTGGATTACCGTAGATACGGGTCTAAAATCAGAAGGTATCGTTGCGCGTTCAGAATTTTTGAATGAACAAGGCGAGCTTGAAGTAGCAGTTGGCGACCAAGTTCAAGTCGTTGTAGATGCGGTTGACAATGGCATGGGTCAAACCCTATTGTCACGTGAAAAAGCAAAACGTGCTGAAACTTGGAACGTACTTGAAAAACTTTACGAAAACAATGAGATCGTAACCGGTGTTATCTCTGGTAAAGTTAAAGGTGGTTTCACGGTTGATATCGGCTCAGTACGTGCGTTCTTACCAGGTTCATTGGTGGACACTCGCCCAGTACGCGACACGGCGCACTTAGAAGGCAAAGAGCTAGAATTTAAAATCATCAAACTGGATCAAAAACGCAACAACGTCGTTGTTAGCCGCCGCGCTGTGATGGAATCTGAAAACTCAGCAGAGCGCGAAGCACTACTATCTAACCTTGAAGAAGGTCAAGAAGTGGTCGGCGTGGTGAAAAACTTAACGGATTACGGTGCATTCGTAGACCTAGGTGGTATCGATGGTCTATTACACATCACCGATATGGCATGGCGCCGTATCAAGCACCCATCAGAAGTGGTTGAAGTGGGTCAAGAATTAAAGGTTAAAGTGTTAAAATTTGACCGTGAACGTAACCGTGTCAGCTTAGGTCTAAAACAATTAGGCACTGACCCATGGCAAGACGTTCTTAACAACTATCCAAAAGGTACTAACGTTAAAGCACGTGTAACTAACCTTACTGATTATGGTTGTTTTGCTGAAATCGCTGATGGTATCGAAGGCTTGGTACACGTTTCTGAAATGGATCATACCAACAAAAACATCCATCCTTCAAAAGTGGTACAAATCGGTGACGAAATCATGGTTCAAATCCTTGATATCGATGAAGATCGTCGTCGTATCAGCCTAGGTATCAAACAAACCATGCCAAACCCATGGGAAGAGTTTGATAAGAACCACCAAAAAGGTGACAAAGTATCTGGTACTATCAAATCAATCACTGACTTCGGTATCTTTATCGGTCTAGAAGGTGGTATTGATGGTCTAGTTCACTTATCAGACCTTTCTTGGACTGAAAGCGGTGAAGAAGCGATTCGTAACTACAATAAAGGTGATACCGTTGAAGCGGTCATCTTGTCTGTAGATGCAGAAGCTAACCGTATCAGCTTAAGTATCAAACAACTTAACAGCGACCCATTCAACGAATACCTAATATCAAATGATCGTGGTGCGGTAGTAAAAGGGGTGGTGACGGACGTTGATGCAAAAGGCGCTAAAGTAAAATTGGCTGACGACGTAGAAGGCTATTTACGTGCTTCAGAAATCCAACAAGACAAAGTAGACGATGCGACCACTGTACTTAATGTCGGTGATGAAGTTGAAGCGAAAATTGTCAGCGTGGATCGCAAAACTCGCGGTATCAACCTATCAGTTCGTGCAAAAGATGAAGCTGAGCAACGTGATGCTATCAAAGCATTAAGTTCAAATGCAGCGGTTGATACACAGCCAAAAACGATTGGTGACTTAATCAAAGAGCAACAACAAAACCAATAATCGGTTTTGCGAGCGATAAAAAAAGCGACTAACTTAGTCGCTTTTTTTTATTTTCACCTTTTAGGTAACAAAATGGCTATTTAGGCTAAAAAAAGCCGACGAATTTAAGGTGGTTTTGTTATAATATGCGAAGAAAAGTAATAAAATGTAATTTTTCATTATTATGATTGTTGATAGATTGCTGGATGAAATTGGACTGTAACGAAGTTTTTAAAACCATCATTCTGTAATTTAGACTATGACAGTTACGTTTAGCGTGTTAGGGGTCGTATGGAAAAAGTGTTAAACAAATCTGATTTGATCGCTAGATTATCAAGTGAATGTGAGAATATACCAGAAAAAACCATTGAGGACGCCACCAAGCAAATCATTGATTTGATGGTTGATACCTTATCTCAAAATGGACGTGTCGAAGTACGCGGTTTTGGTAGTTTTAGTTTGCATCATCGTGAGCCACGTGTGGCGCGCAACCCTAAAACAGGCGAAAAAGTGACCGTAAAAGCAACGGCGATACCCCATTTTAAACCTGGCAAAGCGTTGCGAGAGGCAGTCAATCACCATCGTTAGTTGCGGTTTTTGAGTCATTTAACGTTATTGAACTTACCCTATGGTTTAATATAAGATTGATCAAAAAAGAGTGGACAAAAAACCCACTCTTTTTTTTGAATTATCTGTAATAATAGTGGCATTCAAAAATGTAGATTAATTAAAATAACCAAGGAGAAAAATATGCGTTATCTGTTAGCGATTTTGTTGTTCGTGGTCGTCGGTTATTCATTGATGCTGGTATTGGTGAATAACAACCAAGTCGAAGTAAATTTACTGTTTAGCCAAGTACCACAAATGAGTTTGGGGCTACTGCTGATTATTAGCATTGTTTTAGGGGTCAGCGCGGGACTATTGATGGGGTTGATTTTATTTCGCGTGTTACAGATGAAACTGGAAAATCAGCGTTTATCTAAAGAGCTAAAGCAAACCCAAGAAAAATTGATGCAAACGCAGCATAATTATGAACAGCATTTAGCGCAAACCAGCAATGCAACGATTGCCCCTACCGCAGCCAACCCTAATTTACCACCCGTACGATAAGCAATGCATGCTATCGAATTGAAAAAACGAGTCAGTTTGTTATGAATCAAGTGGCAGTACCGCAAGCAACATCACTCATCAAATCCGCCATCAAGTCACCCATTATTGTGGCATTGGATAACATGGATGACCATCAGGCATTAAGCTTGGCGGATAAACTGGACCCTACATTGTGCCGGGTGAAAGTTGGCAAAGAGCTGTTTACCAAATATGGTAGTAGCTTAGTGACATCCTTACATCAGCGTGATTTTGAGGTGTTTTTGGATTTAAAATTTCACGATATCCCCAACACAACCGCGCAGGCAGTATTAGCGGCGGCTGATTCGGGGGTGTGGATGGTCAATGTGCATGCCAGTGCGGGGCGCAGCGCCATGCAAACGGTGAAAGCGCGTTTATCGGCGCAACACTACCAAACCTTAGTGATTGCGGTGACGGTGCTGACCTCTATGTCACAGCAAGATTTGGCTGAAGTGGGCATCACCGACTCGGTAGAAAATCATGTCAAGCGACTAGCATTATTAACTCAGCAATCTGGGCTCGATGGGGTGGTTTGCTCTGCACAAGAAGCCAATGTGCTTAAACAGCTTTGCGGCAAAAATTTTCTGTTAGTCACGCCAGGTATCAGACTACCAGAAGACGCCAGTAATGATCAAACGCGGATTTGCACGCCCAAAGATGCCATAGCAAATGGGTCTGATTATTTGGTCATTGGGCGGTCAATCACGGCGGCAGCGGATCCCACCGCAAAACTGCACCATATCTTGGATACGTTAAAATAATCCATCTCGAGTCATGTATGCCAGTACGTTTTCAAGTGTTAAGTGATTTACATATTGATAGCTATGCAAGAAGGGATTTGCCGATTGGTGAAATCCCTTATACAAATGCCGATGCTATTTTAGTAGCGGGCGACACATCCAATGGGCTTTTGGGTATTGAATGGCTTATCGGCGAATCAAAGCGACTTGAGAAACCAATTTTTGTGATTGTGGGCAATCATGAGTATTTTGGTCATAATATTCTTGATTTAGATGACCAAATAAAGGCATTGACGCAAGATACGCAAGTGCATTTTTTACAATGCACGAGCGTTGAATTTATGGGTGTCAGAATTATTGGTACAACGCTTTGGACGGATTATCACTATCAACCACAAGAAAATACGTTAGAGATTGCTCAGCAGTTTATGCGCGATTATCGCGAGATTTATTATGATAACCGACTGTTAACGCCCCAAGATACTGTAGCTATTCATCAGCGGCAGCGGGCATGGTTGCAAAACGCCTTAAAACAAAGCGAAAAAGATGCTATGCCCACCGTGGTCATGACACATCATAGCATCAGCCCATTATCTATCGCGCCAAAATATGCCAATTTTCCCAGTAATGCGGGATTTGTCGTTGATTTGAGTGAATGGTTACAGCGCGATTTTGCGCCTGATATTTGGCTGCATGGACATACCCATGAAGCCTTTGATTATCAGCAAGGTCATACACGTGTTATTGTCAATCCCAGAGCCTACCCCAATGAAATCAGTAGTACCGGGATAGTTTTTGACTGGCATAAAGTCATTGAAGTCATGGTATGATTGGCACGTTTTCACAGAAACATCCCATTTAATCGCTTAAATTTTTTGACCTCATCAATTTATAGTATCAATTTATGGTGCAAAGATAAAAAGATATAAGGAATGCGTATTTAAATGTCTAATTCAATCAACACCATGCCTGCTCATTTACCGCCCAGTATGATTGACTCGGTCAAGCTACTGCCGAAACATGAGCGACTAATACTATTTACCCGTCATTCATTGCGCGAAATGTCAGATAAAAATGGCTTTGCCAGTTATGCTCTGCCACTAACACCAAAAGGCAGAGTGTTGGCGGAGTCTTGGGGGCGTTGGTTGGCTGCCAATTTAGATTACTCGATGGATGTAGATAGCATCAGTAGCCCGATACAACGTTGTATTGATACCGCGATTTTAATGCAAGCAGGGGCTGGCATCTCTAGAAATGTGTCGCACCAATCGCTGTTGGTAGAGCCAGGTAGTTTGGTGGTTGACCATGAAGAAGTGAGTAAGGTATTCAAACAAATTGGTGCGCTCAATTTTATCAATCGTTTTTTGGCGGGCGACATGGCAGGGATTAAAGCGCCACATAAAGGTGGTTTGGATTTATTAGCGCTTTTATTTCAGCATCAGCCAAAGCACGGACATTTATTATTGGCGGTTAGTCATGATACGCTATTGTCAGCGTTTTTAGCGGTGATGATGGGCGTGGGTGAAATTAGCTGGGATGACTGGCCAAAAATGATGGAAGGGGTGTTTTTGTGGTTTGATGATAAACCCTTTAGTGAGGCAAAAGTACATTTTATTTGGCGCGGGCAGTGCTATGACCGCCGATTGATTGAATTGTTAGACCCATTTTCAACCTCTTATTCGTTAGAAGACTAATCGATAACCAGCAAAACTATAGCAATAAAAAAGGTAGGACTTTATCCTACCTTTATTTTTGACCCAGTTAACCTTTAAACATGTTTATGTTTCAATCAAACATGTTTTCCTTTTAAATGATTAACCAAATTTTCAATTTGCTGCGCATGATTGCGAAGTTTATCCTCAATGCCACTAAACTGATCTTTTAGCTTATCATCGACTTCATGAATACGCTGGGCAAACTCATTTTTTTTCATCTCAATGGCTTGCGTTTTTAACACTTGCCATTCTGCAATCGTTTGTTTAAAGGCTTGTTGTTCACTGTTTAAACGATCTTTTATCACTTGAAAGTTGCTGGTTAAATTCCCTGAAAAAGTCGCAACTTTTTTCTCAGCACGTTTGAATGCCATTTCTGTTTGCGCATGCTGAATGGTAACGTCCGGGACACGTTTTAAATCCCAAGTCAAACCGATTTTTGACAAGCCATAAATAATCCATTTGCTAGGATCATATTGCCACCATTTTACCCCATTGCGATAGTCATATTGGAAAAAGTGGTGGTAGTTATGGTAGCCTTCGCCCCAAGTGAAAATCGCCAGAATCGGATTATCACGCGCGGTGTTGGTATCGGTATAAGGACGGGTACCAAACATATGGCAAAGCGAGTTGATAAAGAAAGTAAAATGATGGCTTAGCACCAAACGCAGTAGCCCTGCAAGCACTAGGGTACCTGCAATATCACCCACCATCCAACCAAACAGCGCTGGCAACCCAATATTGGCTAATAAAATCCATAGGGCATAATATTTATCTTGCGCCACTAATACAGGATCAGCTTTTAAATCTGGGATGTTTTTGTAATCATAGTGACCGCTTGGGTAGTTTTTGAGCATCCACCCGATATGTGAGAACCAAAAGCCACGCTTGGCAGAGTAGGGGTCTTGATAGATATCATCGACGTGGCGGTGGTGCAAACGGTGTCCTGCACACCAGTCAAATACTGAGCCCTGAACAGCTAAGGTGCCGCCAATCAGAAAGAACCATTTGACAATTGGATGTGCTTGGTAAGTACGATGGGACCATAAACGGTGATAACCAACGGTAATACTTAACCCATTCCAAGCCATAAAGAATGCGAAAATTGCCCAAACTTGCCAACTGACGCTATGTGTCCACAAGTAATAAGGTACAATCAATAAAGCCGCCAAAGGCGTGCTAATTAAGACAAACGCAGGGATCCAATTGATGGGCGCGTTTTCAAAAGATTGAGGTTGTGTCATAGAGATAAATGTCCTGAGGATGATCAAAATACGACATGTATTTTTTTAATCATTGATGCTGTATTGTACTGAAAAAATGGAGAAAAGTGAACACATATACACTCAAATTCCCGACAATTTTGTTAAATTGCTATCGATAAACTTACTGTAATATGAATGCTTTAGCCAAAAAATTCAATTAAAAATTTTAGCTACAAAGATATTTTAGACGGACGGTAAAGTTTTGGTTTGACAAATAATCCGAAAGCAAGTTTGCCGCTCACTTGGCACATATTCTAGATTGGCATAATTAGCCTGACAAAAGGCCTGCGACAAATAAAGTCCCAGACCCGTGCCCTGATTATCGGTGGTAAAAAACGGATTAAATAAATACTCAATATTTTCTTTGGCAACGCCGTGACCGGTGTCTATTACATCGATATGAATAGATTTGCCAAATTCATATACTTGAAGGGTGACAAAAGCATGAGGCTGGGTTTTGCTACTAAAACGCAGCCCGTTATTGATGAGGTTGACCAAAATCTGTGCTAGCTGATGGTTATCAAACATAAAGCCTTTGTCAGTATGGCAGTGCAGAAAAATATCATGGCCGCTAAAGTTTTCTTGTATAAAATCGTTTAGCCAAGTTTTGGGTTCAATATAAACAAAATTAGGGCGCTGCTGACGAGATAATTTAAGCACATCTTCGATGATTTTATTGACCCGAATGGTTTGGTGATAAATCATCTCATATAGCAGGATATTATCACCCGATAAGCCGCTGTCAGCTTCATTAACTTCCTCCATTAATAATTGACTGGCTTGGCTAATGGTTGCCAGTGGGTTACGAATTTCATGGGCAATACTGGCGGATAATTGCCCTAGTGACGCAAGTTTTAACTGCTGTGCACGGCTAAACTCATGGCGTAAATCTTCAATAAAAATAATGGCATATTGCTGTCTTAATTGAGTGATTCGAAGTCGCAAGTCATTAAAACTTTGGTTATTAGGCTCAATGCCAACGGCTAAAGGTGTACTAGCAGTCGGTACATCGAGCCGCACTATTAAAGTTGCTTCAGGCTGCTCGATGATGGGTGCAAGTCTTGCGGCTAATAGGGGGGAAATATCTGGCAAATTAAAATTATCAAGTGTCTTTGGCAAATGTAGTTGGTCGATTGCGGTATCATTGGCGATAAAAATTTCTAAATCGTGGGATAGTACTACCACGCCTTGGTCAATGATTTGCACGATTTTATTGTTGATTGCATTTAGCGCATTGACTTCATTGACTTGGCGCTCAGAGAGCCGCTCAATTTGTTTAAGCCGTTTGGATAACGTATAACTTAAATAAGCCACCCCGATAAAGCTAATCGCCATCGAAGCCACGTTGTTGACTAGCGCGTAGTTAACATCGCTTTTTAGGGTTTGATAAAACTGCTGATAAATAACCAGCGTGATGGCAAAAATAGTGAGCAAAATAGCTTGGTTGGAGCGCACCAACATAAAAGCTGCGGCAACTTGCACCAAAAACAGCAAAATGACTTGTAAATCATTACCACCGCTAAAATACAACAAGGTAGTGAGTACTAGCGCATCAACGGTTAGCCCGACCATCAACAGCGGATTTTTGGGATAAAAGTAATACAAAATAAATAAAGCAATACTAAACAAAAAATAAAAAAAAGTGGGAAAAAGATTAATCAATACCCAATAGTCATGCTGGGCAGTTTTTAACGCCAACATAAAACTAAAGGAAAAAAAGATAGCAATAATAATGCGGTAACCATTGTAGACGTTACCGATTTTTTTGGTTTTATCGTGGGTGCTTGGCTTGTCAAATAGCGATGAAAACGCAGGATTGGTAATCATGGTTTAGGGTTGAATCAAACCGTGACGCATAGCCAAATGGGTAAGTTTGACATCACTGTCGATATTAAGCTTTTCAAAAATACGATAGCGGTAGGTATTGACTGTTTTGACACTCACAAACAACTGATCGGCGATTTGCTGTGGACTTTTGCAATTGACCACCATCATCGCCACCTGCATTTCTCGCTCACTTAGCGTATCAAATGGCGACTCTGAATTGTCAGTGAATAAAATATCAGCAAGCTGCTCGGCAACATCGGCGCTAAAATAACGCCCGCCTTGGTGGACTTTTTTGATGGCTTTAATCATCTCATCAAGCGGTGTCCCTTTGGTGATATAGCCACTCACCCCTGCTTTGATGAGCATGGATGGGTAGGGCTGCTGAACCAAAGAGCTGACCGCCAAAATTTTGGTGTTTTTATCGGTTTGCAGCAAGCGCTTGGTGACTTCTAACCCGCCAATGGTAGGCATATTGACATCAAGTAATACCACATCGGGTTTTAATTGTTTGGTTTTGATAATCGCGGTTTCACCATCAGCAGCTTCACCAATTACATCGATGTCAGGGCTATCTGACAGCATCCGTACGATGCCCATTCGGACTAAATCATGATCGTCAACGACCAATACTCTAATCATCATTTCTTATCTCCACCGCGCTTATCTTTATGCCAACAAAATTTTTTATCAATAAGACTTTATATCAACAAAACTTTATATAAAAAAGAGTCAGCTAAAAAAACTCATTTTTCAACAATAACTGTCTATCCCCAAGTTTTTATATTAGCACAGTTAGCGATTTAAGACGTGAGTTACTGTCTTAAATGTGACGAGATTTTTTGTTTAGGTCACGGGTAAATTTAGGTAGGCAAATTTGCGCACATGACTAAAATTCGCTTAACTTGCCCAATAGCTTTATAATAGTCAGCATTCAACCCCTTATTACTGCTAAAAAAATGCGAATCCTATTATGAGAATTAGAAAGCTGTTTAAATTTGAAAATGCCCATATCGTGCGCAATTGTAGCTCCGATCGCTGCAAGTACTCGATTCATGGGCATAGTTACCAAATCGAGCTGATTTTAGAAGCGCACCGACTCGATCACGGGCAAATGGTGTATGATTTTGGGCTGTTAAAATCATCGATTAAAGACATCATTGATAGTTTTGACCATGCTATTTGTTTTTGGGATAAAGATGACCCTGACTATATTGACGCCTGCAAAAAATTTAGCGCGCGCTGGATTAGTTTGCCTGTTTCGCCATCGGCAGAGCAGTTTAGCCGCGTGGTGTTTTTTTGGGCAAGAGAAATCTTAAAACAAACCCAAATGCAAAACGGCGAAACCGATGTCAAAGTCTATTCCGTCATCGCTCACGAAACAGCGACAGGTTATGCACAGTGTTTTGAAGACGATGTCGATAATGCCCAAATGGGCGCGCTGACGCTAGGTGATTTTGAATTTAGCGAGCAAGTAAAAGCCGAATGGCATGACCCCTTGATGTATGACAAATTAAAAAAAGGCGAAAAATTTGTCAATCCGACAGTGGTTTTACAAGTTGACTAAGCTGTTGTTATCTGACGGGGTTGTTGTAACGATTTTTGATTCAGGACAAACATGGGGCAAGCTGGGAAAATCGACATGAATAAAACTATCCTCTTAAAATCCGAAACCGACACCCAAGCTTTAGCTAAAGAGCTTGCCGAAATGAATTTAACCGGTAGCGTCTGGCTGTCGGGTGATTTGGGTGTGGGCAAGACCACGCTTACCCGCTACTGGCTACAGGCAATGGGGCATACAGGCGCAGTAAAAAGTCCAACTTTTACCTTGGTTGAACCTTATCGTATTACCCAAGCTGACGGCACGATTAAGCCGGTTTACCATGCCGATTTATACCGTCTCAATGATCCTGAAGAATTGGAATTCATCGGTTTTTATGAATATCAAGATGAGCCAAATAGTTTGGTGATTATTGAGTGGGCGAGTCGTGCAGCAGGCTATTTGACGCCGCCCAATGCAATCCTTGATATCAAACGCCTTGATGACGAACAACGAGAAGTGACGATTAGTTTTGCCTGACAACCGTATTCACAAATTATCCCCACTGCTTATCAACCAAATCGCCGCTGGCGAGGTAGTGACGCGTCCTGCTTCTGTGGTCAAAGAACTGATTGAAAATGCTATCGATGCCAACGCTACTCATATTCGAATCGATATCGAACAAGGCGGGCTTGGGTTGATTCAAATTAGTGACAACGGCATGGGGATTCATCCTGATGACATGACGCTTGCCGTCACTCGCCATGCCACCAGTAAACTTGCTAATGTCAGCGAGTTGGTTGGTATTCATAGTTTAGGCTTTCGCGGCGAGGCACTAGCGAGCATTGCAGCGATATCGCATCTGACATTAACCAGTAGTCACAATGACAGCGGGATAGGGCAGCAGCTGAGCGTGAGCGGTAGTGAGGTAAGCCAAGCTACTATTCGTCCTATCGTAAAACATCGCGGCACGTGTGTCAGCGTTCGCGATTTGTATTTCAATGTGCCAGGCAGACGCTCGCACCTAAAAAGTATTGCCACAGAATTTGCCCATATTGAACAAGTCGTGCAGCGATTAGCGATTAGTTTTGCCGATGTGCAGATTGAATTATATCATCAAGACAAGCTGCGTTTTAGCTTAACGCAGTCAGCCCAAGCCCCTCACCAAAATTTAGAGGGTGCTGCATTGCCTTTTTTGCCCGCTTTTAGTTTGGCGCGGCTTGAACAAGCGTTAAATTTGCCATTAGCTGAGATTGCACAGCCATTTTATTTATCGCTGCAAGGCTTACAAGCACAGCCAGACAATTTAAGTGCCCAAGTCACCGGCTGGTTTTTTATCGCCCATAAAAATAATCTGCCAAAACTGATTTATATCAATCATCGTTTGGTCAGTGATTTGGCGATTAGTCAAGCCATACAAAAATTGGGTCGCAAGCTAGGGATTGGCATCGATAATTCACTACAAATGGGCTATGCGTTGTCTTTTGAGCTGCCTGCCGAGTGGATAAATGTCAATATTCACCCAAGTAAACAACAAGTCAAAATCCAACCATTGACCAATATATTAGCTTGGTTGTCTCAGCATATGCTAGAGCAATTGCAGCCTAAAATGACAGCGCTAAACACCCTGCAACAGCAAGCTTGCATGACAAAAACTAATAACAGTAACGTCGATAAATTTCAAAAATTGCCTGCGGGTGAAGCTACGTCCATTCAGTATATAAATCCTAATGAAAAACCCACTAATCACATAACTCATGTTGCCGAAAATCAGTCGATGTATCAGCTGGGAGCCAAGGGTGATTTTGATAAGTTAACAGATAGCGACTCGATACAGCTAGTGACCTTATTTGATAGACAGCATGAATTTGAAAGACAGCATCAATTTGAAAACCAGCATCAAACTTTTGCTTTAATTTTTTGGCAAGGATATTTTTATCTGATTGATTTACAATACCATCATATAGACAGTGATGATAAAGCGTATGTTCAATCTTATTTGAATCAAGCTGATTTTACCCACATTGCCGATAATGCCATTCGAGTCAGTGAAACTGACATGCTACAATGGCTGCTGTCGCATTCACCTAATTTCCAGTCATCTCTAGAATCCCCAGAATAAGCTATGATAACAGCCGATAAACAAGACGTGATTTGCCTTATAGCACCTACTGCCAGCGGTAAAACAGCGTTGGCGTATGAACTCTACGAAACAGGCAAATATAGTCTTATTTCGGTAGATTCTGCCTTGATTTATCGGGATATGAATATCGGTACTGCCAAACCGACACGTGAAGAATTGGCACACTATCCGCATGCACTCGTTGACATCATCAGTCCTGAGCAAAGCTACAGCGTTGCCCAGTTTGTAAGCGATGTGGACTATCATATCAATCTTGCTCATCAGCAAAATAAAACACCTGTGCTGGTGGGTGGAACCATGATGTACTATATGGCACTGATTCAAGGTATCAATGATATCCCAGCAACTTTGCCAGCGACTCGCCAACAAGTCACCCAACTGATTGCCAAGCAGGGGATTGAGCAGCTGCATGCTTATTTAACCCACGTAGATCCCATCCTTGCTAAGCAACTCAAAACCACAGACACCCAAAGAATTGGCAGAGCGGTGGAAATCTATCTACAAACAGGCAAGCCATTAAGCGCTTGGCAGAATCAGCCCGCTAGGGCGTTAGCCGACAATCCACATCAGCGTTGGCAAATTTTAGCCGTGATGCCAGATCGTGATTGGTTACACAAGCGCATCGCATTTCGGCTAGATATCATGTGGCAGCAAGGCTTTTTGCAGGAAGTGATTGCCCTGCGACAACAGTATCACCTCACGGCTAATCTGCCATCCATGCGCTGCGTTGGCTATCGGCAAGCTTGGGATTTTTTAGAAAA
Source organism: Faucicola osloensis (assembly GCA_016888885.1). GTDB lineage: Bacteria > Pseudomonadota > Gammaproteobacteria > Pseudomonadales > Moraxellaceae > Faucicola. Next base: position 898,001 of record CP069437.1, on the reverse strand, counting down.
AATACAAAATACAACAGTGTTTACACATGATAATAATGAAGAAAATTTTCATGATAATGTAGCACGTTTTTTACTAAACACGCACAGCTCCCCAATTGAAGATTATAGACAAACTATGCAAAATAAGGCATTATATGCTACAAGGCAGCTAGCAAAACGCCAATATACATGGATGCGTAAGCTAGTAAGTACACAACAATTGGTCGAGCGGTTTGATATAACACCCTTGACAACTATTGATCAGGCAAGAACGCTGCTAATAAAAACAAGTTAAAAGCAGTGCTATGCTTGGGTAATACTTATCTAAGCGCTTGTTTGGTATAGCTCTTACTATCCGTGTTAAGCTAATAGGCTGTCATTTAAGGTATAATTAAAAAGTCGTCTAAAAATATAATAATTTAACTAACTTTCTGTTTATTTCTGGGAGAAACCTATGTCAAAAGGTCAAACATTACAAGACCCTTTCTTAAATTCTTTGCGAAAAGACCGTATTCCAGTGTCTATTTTTTTAGTCAATGGTATCAAGCTTCAAGGTCAAATCGAATCTTTCGATCAGTATGTGGTGTTACTCAAAAACACTGTCAGTCAAATGGTGTATAAACACGCTATTTCAACGGTAGTACCAGCCCGTAATCCACGTTCAGCCACGCCAATGCCAGGGGCAAGTGGCTATGGTCAATCTAGCCAAATGGGCTTTGGTCAAGCAGGCGGTTTTGAACAATCAGGCTATGGCGCAAATCGCACAGGGTTTGCTAATCGTGGTGGCTTTGGCGATCGCGGTTTTGATGGCGGCGGTTATGATAATGACCAACGTGGCTACCGGCAGGAGCGTACAGGGTTTGCGCAAGCACCGTATGATCGTAGTGGTTTTGCTGACCGTGGTTTTGATAGCGGCTATGACAATATGAATTTCGAGCCTACCAAAGGCGATGCCAATTTTGACGATGATGCAAACGGCAATGGTGAAGACAAGTTTTAATTTTTAAATTCCAAACATGATATTACGTGGCGAACCTTATCAGTGTTCGCCATTTTTTATAGCTAATTTTATAACTTATCTTCTATATTTTTTTGGGCTGATTTAGCAATGCCTAGATTGTTAATATAAACTCCATGAAATGTTGTCAAAATATGTATTTTCGGACTTATCCCGTGAATATTGGCTGAAATTACGCTATGATAATCAGACTTTAAAAAATTTTAAATTTTTAGCTTTAAAGATTGTTTATGCTAACTATTAAACGCCCGAATAAGCGTAGAGCAATAAGCGCATAAAGATAGGTGCCCAAAAAAAGCGCACCAACAGCCATCTTGAAAAATTAGTGAGGAATTATCTTGGATGCATCGGTTGATTATTTAAAGCATGCCAAAGACGCTATCAAAACAGAACAACATGCTTTAGATTTGCTGATTGAACAGCTAGATGAACGATTTGTGAGCGCTTGCCATTTGATCGAAAACTGTCAGGGGCGTGTGGTAGTGACAGGCATGGGTAAGTCAGGGCTTATTGGTCGCAAAATTGCAGCGACTTTTGCCTCAACGGGAACGCCATCTTTTTTTATGCATCCTGGTGAAGCAGGTCATGGCGACTTAGGCATGTTGGTCAAAGGCGATGTGTTAATTGGCATCTCAAACTCAGGTGAGTCAGATGAAATCCGCACGTTATTGCCTGTGGTAAAAAAACTGGGCATTCCGCTCATTAGTATCAGCCGTGACAAACGCGGTATTTTGCCAAGATCTGCCGATGTGGCTTTGACTTTAGGGGCGTCTGAAGAAGCTTGTCCCCTTGGTTTGGCACCGACATCAAGTACCACAGCTACTTTGGCACTGGGAGATGCGCTAGCGGTGGCATTGGTGCATAGTAAGCATTTTACCTCAGAAGATTTTGCTTTATCGCACCCTGCGGGGGCATTGGGTCGCAAATTATTAACCCAAGTGAAAGACTTGATGCACGTAAATAACCTGCCAACCATTGATGAGCATTCGACGCTTAACGAAGCCTTATTTAGCATGACGGGTGGCAGACTAGGGATGACGGTGATTACCAATGCGAACAATCAAGTCGTGGGCGTATTTACCGATGGCGACCTGCGCCGTAGCTTAGCGCGCCAATTGGGGCTTGATACGCCGATTAGTCAGGTGATGTCAACCAATCCAAAATCCGTCAATCCTGATATGCGTGCGTCTGATGCGCTCACATTAATGAATGAACAAAAGATAAATCAGCTATTAATCATTAATGATGATAAGACTTTGGCGGGTATTTTGACCTTGCATGAGCTGCTGCATGCGGGTGTGAATTAATAGGCTTAAAATAACTAGGCTTAAAATAACTAGGCTTACAATAATAAGGATAAGGTCATGCAAAGTCTGCTCACTAAAGCAAAAAACGTTAAACTATTGGTCATGGATGTGGATGGTGTGTTGTCCGATGGAAAAATTATCTATGACGCCAACAGTGTTGAAACCAAAGGCTTTAATGTTCAAGATGGCTTTGGTATTCAGCGTATTCACCAAGCAGGGATTCAAACTGCCATTATAACGGGTCGTACTAGCGACATTGTCACACATCGCGCCAAAGAATTAAAAATCACCCATCTAGTGCAAGGGCGGGAAGACAAATTAACGGCGCTCAATGAATTGTTAGCTAATATTGGTATTTCATTAACAGAGTGTGCGTATATCGGTGATGATTGGCCAGATATCAAAGCCTTGCAATCCGTCGGATTTGCTGTAGCTGTGGCAAATGCCAATGGCGAAGTCATCAAACGGGTCGATATGGTTACCACGCGCTCAGGCGGAGAAGGGGCAGTTCGTGAGTTATGTGATTTGATATTAAAAGCAACCGGTCATTACGATGATATTTTGGCAAGCTATGTGGTTTAGTGCCTGTAAGTTAGCTTGAGTAATTTTTTCTAAGTGGTTTAGTTTAAGTAATTTGTTTTAAGTGATTTGGCGTATGCGGCTTGGTGTGGTAACGTCCGTTTTTATCAAATTTTTTGGCAATGTTAGGTGGCAATCGTGTCAACAAAAACGCTATTTATTTTAGGCTTATTATTTATTATTGTATCGGCCTATTTTTATGCGCAAAACGATGCTCGCTTGACCCAAGTGTCACTTAAACCGACCGATATTGATTACCAAGCAGAGCAAATTAAAGCGCTACAAACGACCGAAACAGGTAGTATCGGCTATCAGTTAACAGCGGCGCAGGTAACCCATTACCAAAATGCCAAAACCGCCGTGATGTCCAAGCCGCAGATTGTTATCCGTCCAAAAAACGAGCGTGAAGTAACTTTGGTGGCTGACCAAGCGCAATTGGATGAAAATAAGCAGATTGCCAAACTGATAGGTAACGTGACCTTAACCAGCGTTCCGTTGCTCACCCAAAATAGTAGTATGTCGAATTTGCCGGTTAAAATGATAGGTAACAACTTTGTCGGTGATTTGGTCAATAATACAGTAATGACTAATGAACCGCTTACCTTTATCCATGGGAATAATCGGTTTGATGCCAAACAATTTAGTGGTGACTTGGCAACGGGTGATTACGGTTTTGGACAAGTGAGTGTGACGATTGAACCTGCACAGTAGCTAACCCTAGCCTTTAGTACAGCAGCTACTGTGACAGCAAACCAGTTGCGATGTTGACGGGATTTAAGTGAGTATCAAAAATCTTTAACTTCGGTGCTAATTTAAGCTATATTGTTGATTTTAAAATTTTTATATAAAAGGTTTAACATGATTGTGGTGAAGACTCGACAATTAATAATGGCTGGCGGTGTGTCAGTTGCTGGCATCCTTGCGGCATCGAACGTGGCAAACGCCTTGCCATCAGACGCCAATGAGCCGATTCGGTTATTGGCAGATAAAGCGACGTACAGTGAGCGCTCTGGGGTGACAACCTATACAGGCAACGTCACCATTACCCAAGGCACGCTCAAAATGACGGCGGATAATTTAACCGTCAATTTGACGCCAACCCGCGCCATCGAAAGTGCAGTCGCAACCGGGCGTCCTGCCACTATCCAACAAATTGTGTCACAAGAGAAGGGCTTGGCGAAAGGTCAGGCGAATCGAATTGATTACAATGTCAAAACAGGGCTTGTCACCCTCACGGGTAATGCGCGTTTGACCCAAAATGGCGGTAGTTTTTCTGGCAATGTCATCCATTACAGTCTAAAAGTGGGTGATATTGAGGCAAAAGCAGGGAATAACCAACGAGTTGAATTGGTATTTCCGCCACAAGCGACGAACCGTGTGGGCGTTCGCAATCGCTAGTGTTTTTTAACTTGCTTTCGCTTTGTTTATTGCCATTGTTTAGTTCTAGGATTTATTATGTCACAACCGCAAGCCAACCAGACTCTAATCATGCAGCACCTTGCCAAACGCTATGGCAAGCGTTGGGTGGTTAAAGACGTGTCTTTTTCGGTAGAACAAGGACAAGTGGTTGGGTTACTTGGTCCAAATGGGGCGGGCAAGACTACCAGCTTTTATATGGTCGTTGGTCTGGTCAATATGGACAAAGGGCAAATACAGCTGGGCAATCGAGATTTGTCGGCATTGTCTATGCACGAGCGCGCCGCAGCAGGCATTGGCTACTTACCGCAAGAAGCGTCAATTTTTCGCAAATTAACCGTTGAAGAAAATATTCTATCGATTTTGCAAACTCGCACAGATTTGGATAAAGCGGGGCAGCAGCAGCAACTTGAGCAGCTGATTGGCGAATTTAATTTGGGTCATGTGCGCCACTCATTAGGGATGAGCGTGTCAGGCGGTGAGCGCAGACGCTGTGAGATTGCCCGCAGCCTTGCCTCAAATCCCAAGTTTATTTTGCTTGACGAGCCTTTTGCGGGAGTCGACCCGATTTCAGTAGGCGATATCAAAGAGGTGATTATTAAGCTCAAACAGCGCGGTATCGGCGTGCTCATCACCGATCACAACGTGCGTGAGACTTTGGCTATCTGTGAACATGCCTATATTGTCAGTGAAGGACAAATTATTGCGGCAGGCACGCCAGAGCATATTTTAGACAATGAGTTGGTACGTAAGGTCTACTTGGGTGAGAACTTCATGGTCTAGCAAGCAGGGTTTAGTAAGATGGTTAGAAGCAAAACGTGATGACCACCAAAGCACGCATCTGGCAAGCGATTTTATTTGAGACAATCGCCATACTGCTATCATTAGGCTGGGTAAAATTACTCAGCTTTTTTGGCTTTACCGGTAGTGAATCGCAGCATAACTCAAGTATATTGGCGCTGCTGATTGGCATTTCGCTTATCGCCATGATTTGGACATTTATTTATAACTTATTGTTTGATAAATTTTTTACCGGTGAAAAACTGGCTCGTCCGCTATGGCTACGGGTACTGCATATACTGGGTTTTGAAGGTGGCTTGTTGGGCTTTACTTTACCACTGGTCATGTGGGTGATGAATATTGGACTTTGGCAGGCGTTTATGCTCGATATTTCGTTGACCCTACTTATTTTGGTGTATGGGTTTATTTTTTACTGGATTTATGACCTAGTCGCCCATAAATATAATCGCAAATAACAGCAATCTTGCGTGGCAACACTGGTGTGTCAAACATAGCTTGCTATCCTTAATGTCATCGTATTAATTTCATCGCATAGTTTATCCCTTTCACCACCACCAATACGCTTTAAGTTTTTTTATTTTTAAATTTTTCATTGCAAATTGGACTCTATGGCAAAATCAAAATCATCCTACGTGTGCCAACAGTGTGGCGCAAACTTCGGTAAATGGTCGGGACAGTGTGCCGAATGTGGCGCATGGAATAGCCTTGTCGAAGCCCCGACGGTCAGCATGCCACATCATAAACCTGTCACCAAAAAAGCCAGCAACTACGCGGGCGAACAATCGAGCGTCATGCCACTTAATGCTGTGCCTATGTCGCTCGATACCAGGCTGTCAACGGGTGTTGGTGAGTTTGATCGGGTGTTAGGCGGCGGCTTAGTAGCAGGTTCTGTGGTGCTGATTGGGGGTGATCCGGGTATTGGCAAATCCACTATCTTGCTACAGACGGCGATTCACATGGCAGAAAATCACAGTCTAGCCGGTAGTGCGCTGTACATTACGGGTGAAGAATCGTTGTCACAGGTGGCGATGCGCGCTAGTCGTTTGGGGCTACCCAATAACAACTTAAAAGTATTGGCAGAAACCAATGTTGAAATGATTTGCCAAGCCTTAACCCAAGAGCAACCAGCCGTCGCCGTCATTGACTCCATTCAGACTTTGTTTACCGAAGCCATCCAATCCGCGCCAGGCGGTGTCAGTCAAATCCGTGAGTCAGCGGCGATTCTGACGCGTTATGCCAAGCAAACGGGCACAGCGTTATTCTTGGTCGGGCATGTGACCAAAGAAGGGGCGCTGGCAGGCCCTCGCGTGCTAGAACATATGGTGGATGCGGTACTGTATTTTGAAGGACAGTCGGACAGCCGTTTTCGAATGATTCGTGCGGTGAAAAATCGTTTTGGTGCCGTCAACGAGCTGGGGATTTTTGCCATGACGGATGCAGGGCTCAAAGAAGTGGCAAATCCATCGGCGATATTTTTAAGTCGCTATGATAAACCGATTGCAGGCTCAGTGGTCATGGTTAGCCGTGAAGGTACCAGACCGCTACTGGTTGAAGTACAAGCGTTGGTCGATGAATCGCAAGGACAACCTAGGCGCATGGCATTAGGTTTAGATTATCAGCGCTTAGCCATGTTGCTGGCAGTGATGCACCGTCATGGCGGTATCCAAACCAATGGGCAAGATGTGTACGTCAATGTGGTAGGCGGTGTCAAGGTGCTTGAAACAGGCTCAGATTTGGCGGTGTTATTAGCCTGTGCCTCTAGTATTAAAGAAAAGCCTTTGCCTTATACTCTAGCAGTATTTGGTGAAGTGGGCTTATCGGGTGAAATCAGACCTGTGCCCAATGGTCAAGAACGTCTAAAAGAAGCGGTGAAACATGGCTTTACCCATGCGATTGTACCCAAAGCCAATGCCCCAAAAACGCAATTAGAGCAATATCAAGGTCTCAAAATCATCGCGGTTGAGCGACTAGACGATGCGATTGATAGCGCCTTTAATTATCTATAAATAAAAGACATAAAAAAAGCTGAAAAGTAACATTTCAGCTTTTTTATAATTGACTTTTTTATTCTGCATCAGCCGCAAAATTAAAGTATTTGGATTGACTGGCAACGATTTTTTCAACCGCTTCAATCACTTCATCCACCACATCATCATACACCCCATAGTGAAGTTCATTGCGAAACGAAGTAAACGGACTTTTACGTAGACCTGAACGCACTTCGGTGATACCATTTTTATGGTAAATAAAATCAACTTTACCATTGGTATTTAATACACAGCTTAACCGTCCATCTTTTACCATCATATCCACGCGCTCGGGCATAAAGATGTATTCATTGACATTTAACGTTTTTTCTTCGACAGCTTTCGTAACAAGTGATTTTAAATCAAACATAATGACCCCAAAGTATAGTGTTTTTTATAATTGAAATTGAGAAAAATAGCAGTATTGTCACTGCTTGCTTATCCAGTGTTATTATGAAGAATTAATTTATCACTGTGTGTAAAAAAATGGATAACTTATGTTATCCATCTTCATCTTGTTAACCATTAGCGCGCATTTAACCCATCGTATTTAATTGCGCAAAGCTAATTAGCTCAAAATTAAGCTGTCATCTTCTACCACTTCGCCGCGGGTGCGTTCAAACATATTGAGTAAATCATGAACAGTCATGCCTTTGCGTTCATCGCCTGATACGTCTAGTACCACTTGCCCTTGGTGTAGCATGACAGTGCGCGTGCCGTGATTGAGCGCTTGCTGCATGGAGTGAGTGACCATCATGGTAGTGAGGTTATTTTCTTGGACGATTTTATCGGTCAGTTCCAAGACGAAAGCGGCGGTTTTTGGGTCAAGGGCAGCCGTGTGTTCATCGAGTAGTAAAATTTTCGACGGCTGCAGGGATGCCATTAATAGGCTAACCGCTTGGCGTTGCCCGCCTGATAATAAACCCATACGGTCAGTGAGTCGATTCTCTAACCCTAATTTTAAAATCGCCAGTTTTTCACGGAAAATTTCACGGTTTTTGTGATTCAATGCGCCTTTTAAAAAACGCGATTCGCCACGCTTGTAGGCAAGTGCCATGTTTTCTTCAATGGTTAAGGCTTCACAAGTACCTGCCATTGGGTCTTGGAAAACCCGTGCTACCCAGTGTGCCCGTTGGTGGGCAGATTTTTTGGTCACGTCAATATTGTTTAAGGTAATTTTGCCGCTATCGACCCGAATCGTGCCAGCGACGGCATTTAAAAACGTCGACTTACCGGCGCCGTTGGTACCAATGACCGTGACAAATTCACCTGCTTCAATACGCAGGCTGATACCACGTAAGGCAGGGTTTTCAATCGGCGTACCAGGATTGAAGGTCAATCGTAGGTTGTCTGCGTTCATCATAAGGCATTGTCCTTTTACTTTACTTTATAAGTTGTTAAGTGCCAAAATTAAAATCAACTCTTTGATACCAAGTTAAGCGGCATGCTTATGGCGATTGCTTAAAATTTTTGATTTGATTTTTGGTAGGATTAAAGCAATCACCACCAGCAGTGCAGTGACTAAGTTAACATCTTGAGGACCAAAACCAATCGCACGTAAGGTATCATTTGACAACGCAATTTGGATAAAGAATTTATAAAGAATCGCCCCGACAATAGCAGATAGGGTAATCCACCGCATTTTTTTGGCAGGGAGGATGGTTTCACCAATGATAACGGCAGCAAGACCAATCACAATGGTACCAACACCAATAGAAATATCGGCACCGCCTTGGGTTTGCACAAAAATTGCACCCGCAAGCGCAATCAGCCCGTTAGAAATCGCCATACCTAACAAAATGCTACGAGAGGTGGCAATCCCTTGTGCTTGTGACATTCTAAGGTTAGAGCCAGTTGCTCGCATCGCCAAGCCCATCTCAGTGCTAAAGAACCAATCCAAGAAAAACTTGGCAGCAATCACCACACCACCAATCACCACACAGCGCATCCAATAGCCATTACTATCGGTCACCAGTTCGTCAAATATCGTTGGCTCACCGAGCAATGGCAAGTTTGGCGCTTGCATAATACGCAAATTGACGGCATACAGCGCGACCATTACCAAAATACTGGAGAGCAACTGTAAAATACCAAGTTTGACATGTAGCCAAGCCGTTACCAAACCTGCAACACCGCCAGCAAGCATACCAAAAATACAAGCCAGCCAAGGGTTGACACCCGCGATGATTGCCACACCCGCGACAGCACCGCCTAAGGGGAAACTACCATCCGCGGTCAAATCTGGAAAATCTAACACCCGAAATGAAATGTATACGCCCAAAGCCACTAACGCATAGATTAGACCACTTTCTAGGGCACCAAATAAAGCAAGTAACGACATAACTGTTCACACAAAAAAGTAAAGACCGCTTGTTAATTCAACAAGCAGTCAGGTGTTAAGGTAAACCAAGTGGCATTAAGTGTAATGCGACTAAAGTACAAATACGCGCTTTGAAACTTTAGTTGCCACTGGGAAATTAAATTTGCAATCACATTAAAACAGCTAAAACTAACGAATGATTTATTGTTTAGCTTTTGGCGCAGGCTCCACTTGGGCTGCCTGACTAATTAACTCTTGTGGCAGTGTAATACCAACTTCTTGCGCATGTTTTGGGCTAAGGTATAAGTCAAGCTTATTCATCGTGATAGGCTTGATGGTACCTGGTTTTTCGCCTTTTAGGACGCGTCCAACGATTTTACCTGTTTCGATGCCCAAATCTTTGTAGTTGATACCCATCGCCGCGACTGCACCACGGGCAACGGAGTCAGTATCGGACGCCACTAGAGGGACTTTGATTTCTTTAGCCGCTTGATAAAGCGACTCATAAGCGGATACCACGTTGTTGTCAAGTGAGGTATAGATGAGCTGAACCTTACCTTGTAGACCGCGAGTCGCTTGGGGAATATCGGTAGTGCGCTGTGCAGGTGCTGCAACGATGCTAATGCCCATCGGTTTAAATTTTGCTTCAAGCTCTTTGAGTACCACGGTTGAGTTGACTTCGCCTGGGCTGTATACATAGCCGACTGATTTGAGATTTGGTACGACTTTTTTCATCAGCTCAATCTGTGGCTCAAGTGGCAACATGTCTGATGCGCCTGTCACGTTGGTGCCAGAGGCTTCCCAAGATTTTATCAGTTTCGCTTGGACAGGGTCGGTAACCGCAGAGAAAATAACAGGAATTGAGTTGGTCGCTGCAATGACAGATTGCGCCGATGGGGTAGCAATGGCAACGATGGCATCGGGTTTATCCGCGGCAAATTGTTTGGCAATCTGACCGGCAGTCGCCGTATTGCCTTGGGCTGATTGGAAATTTACTTTTAGGTTTTGACCTTCTTTAAAGCCTTCGTTGCCAAGCTCTTCAATCACACCTTGACGAACGGCATCTAATGCTGGGTGCTCAACAATTGCCGTGATAGCAACAGACTTGGTATCGCCTGATGCAGCTGTCGTTGCGCTTGCTGTGCTTGCAGTACTGGCGTCAGCTGTTTTATTGTTAGATTGGCTACAGCCCATCAGGCTTGCCATACAAATTCCACCTAGCATCATTGCTTTGGTCAAACGAGAAACACCAAATGTAGCGTTCAACATATATCACTCCAAAAATCCATCCATAGGGTAACAATTAAAAAGGTAATAAAAAGGTAAATCTGAAAAAGGAAAATCTTACACTTCAATAACAATATCATACAGCATTGTTAAACATTATTTACATTTTATCAGCTAATCTTGCAGTCGCATAGCGTTATATGTATTAGGCAAGTTTGCCAACCATGATTAAAGCTTTGGGTAACTGGTCAAAAACGCATTATCTGATAAATTCCTATCACATAAAAATCTGCCTCATTTCGCTAATCTATCTTTTTTAATAATAATTCGCTAAGTCATAAACTAAGTAGTAATAAGCAGTGGCGCATTGTTTTTAAGTAGAAAGAAAATTACCACAGCATTGTCATATTAAGTTGCATTTTAATTTCATAATATAGCTTCATACAAAATTACTTATCCAGCGTACATATTATAAAGGTATAGATAAAGGTGTATGACAATGAAAAAATCAACATTATTAACTAGCTTATTTTTAGTGGGCTCATTCATGGCTTCACCCGCTGTTTTTGCAGATCCCGGACATGGCAGAGGTCAAGACAAACAATCTAGAAATTGGACACAGCATCAGAAACAGCAACAAAAACACTATAAAGATGACCGCAAAGAAAACCAACGCTACAGCACAAAACATGATAGAGACCGCGACAGAGGTGATAATCGATACTACGATAGTCGTACGGGTCGCTACCTAACCCACGATCAGTATCGCCAATTACCCCCAGGTCTACAAAAAAATGTCGCACGTGGTAAAGCGGTACCACCAGGCTGGGCAAAAAAACTAGATAGTCGTTATTACAGCGTCAAGCGATATAATGACCGTAATGTCTATGTGTTAAATAACAATGCTTATCGCCAAGCAAAAGTTATCAGTCGCCCGCGTCCAGGTGAAGTGCGCCTACGTGTTGACAACCGCGTACTTGATGTGCTCGAAGCGACACGTGTTATTTTAAATGTGCTTTAAATTTTTAAATGTGCTTTAAGTAGCGCATCATTTCACTGCCCAGCTTGAACAACCCGTCTATTTAATTAGGCGGGTTTTTTCTTATTTACCCATAGCAATTATTTATCTATTTTTCGCTCGGGTGTAGTATCAACGTTAATCGCACCTTTTAATAGTTCAGGATTTAGTGTTAAGCCTTGGGCTTGTGCATGTTTTGGGCTCACGTATAAAGTTAATTGGTTCATCACTTCGGGTTTAACTTGATTGACAGGTGTACCATCCAAAATTTTACCTACCATTTTACCTGTGGTACGTCCAAAGTCATAATCATTGACACCGAGTGCTGCCGTAGCGCCGCGGCGGACGCTAAACTCATCGGAGGCAATGATAGGAAGTTTTAGTGCATTGGCTGATTGCACCATTGATTCGAATGCGGACGCCACATTATTGTCCATTGAGGTATAAATCAACTGGGCTTTGCCGCCAAGGCTATTAGTTGCCATGGCAATATCAGTCGGACGGTTGGCTGGGATATCCACTAAGTTCATGCCACGCTTTGGTAGCGCAATGCTGAGTTTATCTCGCAGCGCCACTGAATTCATTTCACCTGCGCTAAACACATAGCCAATGGATTTGGCTGACGGCATGATTTTTTGCATAAAGTCTAGCTGCGGTGCTAGCGGTAATTGGCTGGATAAACCTGTGATGTTGGGCTGAGTCGGGGTGTTTTGTTGAGTAATGAGCTTGGCAGCCACAGGATCTGACACTGCTGTATAAACAATCGGTATCTCTTTGCTAGCGGCAGCCAACGACTGGGCAGTAGGGGTGGAGATTGCCACGATGGCATCAGGTTTATCAGCGACAAATTGCTTGGAGATTTGTCCTGCCGTTGCTGTATTGCCTTGTGCTGACTGAAAATTTACGGTTAGATTTTGCCCTTTCACATACCCTTCAGCAGCCAATTCATCAATGATACCTTGGCGAATGGCATCAAGCGATGGGTGTGCCACAATTGCAGAAATGGCGATGGTTTTATTGGGTTTTTGGCTGGCAGTGGCTGAGGGTTTGCTAGCCGTATCCGTAGAAGCTTGCGCGGGTGGTTTCTGAGGTGAGCAGGCGGCTAAAGATAATCCAACAATGGCGCAGATAGCGGATAATTGACCGTGTGTTGTTGACAACATAGTATTCCCCAATAATCAAACTTGTTTTGTGAGTCGAGTATAATTTCAATGTACTAGTTTGCTATAACATAAATAAAAGTTTGCCGCTATGGCTAAGTTTTTATGGCGTAAAAGGTTTTATAAATTCTTTGATAAACAGTAGCTTGTTAACAAAACCTGTCATGAATACCGATATATGCGTATGCTTAATTACATAAAGTCCTTAGTTGAAACATAAAGTATAAATATTATTGAATATTTCATGAAATTGTCATAATAAAATGGTATGAAAATCTTTCGATATCTTTTAGAATAGGGCTTCTACTCGCAGCATTATTTATCTTTTTTAAACGATTCGTTGCAGCGTTGATTAAGTTAAACATGTCTGTGCTTAGTAAAGGTAAATGATTCACAGATGGAATCATCGTACACTAACTCAACAAGGAGGCTATATGAACTCATCAAACTTGATGGCAGGCGTATTAGTAGTTGGTGCTATTCTACCTTCGGCTGAAGCACCCCATTATTGCCAATATAATAAGGCAGCTAATCCCGTTAGAGCCAATCGAAAATCTATACCCGTTCGCATCAGCGTGAGTAAAGGCAAACGCTAATCGTGCGACATTATTGATTTTTTGATATTTAGGATAGCTTAATAAAAAAACCGCTGGTGATTATCAGCGGTTTTTTGTTGTAACCAAAAAATGTGTAAGAATGTGTCAAAATGTTTCAATTAATCGCAGTCAATCGCAGTCAAGCCCATTTATGCAAGGATAGCACCTGCAGGGATATGGTCATCTAAAGTAACCACCGTCAATTGACCGGCTTTTTCAGCCGATAAAATCATGCCTTCAGAAATACCAAACTTCATTTTTCGTGGCGCAAGGTTGGTGACGCAGACCACGGTTTTGCCCACCAATTGTTCAGGGTTATAAAATTTAGCGATACCACTAAACACATTGCGCGTTTTCACATTACCCTGCGCATCTGTCTCACCCACATCTAGGGTAAATTGCAGCAATTTATCTGCACCTTCCACGTTAGTGCAGGCTAGCACTTTCGCTACGGTCATGGTGACTTTGGCGAAATCATCGATACCAATCAATGCTGTATTGCCAGTAGGTTGTTCGTTAGCGGCGGCTTTGGTTTTGCTTGCGCCCGCTTGCCCATTTGCGGCTTGATTGGCGATAGCAGGCTGCTTGTTTAAATCTTCTTTTGAGCTATCCACCATCGCCGCCACTTTATCTTTGTCAACACGCTGCATCAATGGGGTAAAGGCGTTGATGGTATGCCCGACCAACAACGCATGACGGCTATCAAAGTCTAGGCTGTCAACATTAAGAAAAATTCGTGCTTTTTCACACATCAATGGCAATACGGGTGCAAGATAAACCACCAATTGACGGAAGATATTAAGCGCGACGGTACACACCGCTTGTACTTCGGCTTGTTGACCTTCGACTTTGTTGAGTGCCCACGGTTTTTTGTCATCGATGTACTCATTGGCTTTGTCTGCGCACGCCATAATCAGACGCATGGCTTTGCTAAATTCGCGCGCTTCATAAGCAGCAGCGATGTCTTCGCCCGCATCAATGATTTGTTGCACCAAAGCAGGCTCGCTAATTGTCAGTGCCAGTTTGCTACCATGATTTTTATGGATAAACCCTGCACAGCGGCTAGCGATATTGACGACTTTACCCACCAAGTCTGAATTGACTTTTTGCATGAAGTCTTCAAGATCCAGATTGATATCTTCGACACTGGCTGATAATTTGCTAGCGAAGTAGTAGCGTAAGTATTCAGGGTCAAGGTTTTGTAAGTAGGTATCGGCTTTGATAAAGGTGCCGCGAGATTTACTCATTTTCTCGCCATTGACGGTCAAAAAGCCATGCGCGTTGATGGCAGTGGGGGTTCTAAATCCTGCGCCTTCAAGCATGGCTGGCCAAAACAGGGCATGGAAATACACAATATCTTTACCGATAAAGTGATAGATTTCGGTGTTGTTATGATTTTCTTTTGACCAATACTCATCAAAATTTAAGCCTAAATTCGCACCTTGTTGGTCACACAAGTTTTTGAAACTTGCCATATAACCGACAGGCGCATCCAGCCACACATAAAAATACTTGTCTGGTTCATTGGCTGGGGTATTTGGGATTTTAAAGCCAAAATACGGTGCATCGCGGCTAATATCCCAGTTGGCAAGCCCTGCATCAAACCATTCTTGTAATTTGTTGGCGATAGAGGTCTGCAGGCGACCTTCTTTACGCGTCCAATTTTGCAAAAATTCGCTAAAGTTTGGCAGGTTAAAGAAATAATGGATGGATGATTTCAAAACAGGCGTTGCACCTGAAAGCGTTGAGTAAGGATTTTTGAGTTCAGTGGCATTGTAGGTCGTGCCGCACACTTCGCAGTTGTCGCCGTATTGGTCTTTTGCGCCACATTTTGGGCATTCGCCTTTGACAAAACGGTCTGCCAAAAACAAGCCTTTTTCTGGGTCATACAGCTGTTCAACTGCTTTATGCGAGATATGGCCGTTTTCATACAAGCGATTATAAATCAGCTGTGAGTAATGCTCATTTTCAGGGCTATGGGTTGAGTAGTAGTTGTCAAAATCAACCAAAAATCCCGCAAAATCTTTTTCATGTGAGGCTTTGACATCGGCAATTTGCTGTTCAGGGGTGACACCGTTGGCTTCTGCTTTGAGCATAATCGCTGTGCCATGGGCATCATCGGCACACACATACGTCACTTGATGACCCAGTGATTTCATGGCGCGTACCCAAATATCAGTCTGGATGTACTCAACCAAATGCCCCAAGTGAATCGGACCATTGGCATAGGGTAGGGCACTAGTAACTAAAATTTTTCTCACAATACACCTGTTATTGATTTGTTTAAAAAAATGTCATTATTGCTGTATGATAGCTTAAATCGCATCATTTCCCAACCAATGGGCATCAATCAAACAAGAAAAATTACTTTTCACACAGATATGTTCAACCTGTCTCTGTGAAAATTGGCAATAAACCCCACTTAACAGGGGTTAAAATCGTTAAAATAACAACATTGGGGTAAGCAACTATCATGTTCAACTTTATCAAACCAAAAACCGTGGCTACAGTGGATGAGTCCACGCTTAATCAGTTATTTGATGAATATCACGTCAATAACCAGCCAATTCGCCAGTATGTCAAAGGGTTTAAACAGCAAGGTAATACTCTGACATTGGATTTGCGCTTGCCCGATGACTGCAATCCTGAAAAAATCCATCATGATTTGAGCCAAAAGCTGCATATCCATGGGGTCAGTGAGGTGAATATGAATATTACCTTGTTTGACAGCACTACTGCACCAAAACCTACGACCAAAGGCAGTGGCTCAACCCTACCCAAAACCACCAATGCCATGCCACCTGCCACTCAGGCCACGCCACAAAGTGACAAATTAGTCACAGATACCCCTGAACCTGCGATTGCCAAAAAAGCCACCACCCAAGCAGAATTAACACCGCATCCACGCATTGAGCATATTATTGTGGTGGCTTCGGGTAAAGGTGGCGTTGGTAAATCGACGACGACGGTGAATATCGCCTTGGCGCTGCAAAAATTGGGCAAACGCGTGGGCGTGCTGGATGCCGATATCTATGGTCCGAGTATTCCAAGTATGCTTGGCGTGGCAGGTCAGCAGCCGCAGCTCGAGCATGAGCAATTTGTACCGATTGCAGCGCAAGGCATGCCGATGCTATCTATTGGTAGCTTGTTGAGCGATGACACTACCCCGATTGCTTGGCGCGGTGCCAAAGCCACAGGCGCACTGATGCAACTTTACAACCAAACCAACTGGCCAAATCTTGATTATTTGGTGATTGATATGCCACCTGGGACGGGGGATATTCAGTTGACGCTCGCCCAGCGTATTCCTGTGACTGGTGCGGTGATTGTGACCACCCCCCAACATATTGCTTTACTCGATGCGCAAAAAGGCATTGAGATGTTTCGCAAAACCCATATCCCTGTGCTGGGCGTGGTAGAAAATATGGCGCTGCATACTTGTAGCAGCTGTGGGCATACCGAAGCAATTTTTGGCGAAGGCGGCGGGGATAAAATGGCAGCACAGTATCAAGTGCCGCTGCTGGGGCAATTACCACTGGCAAAAGGCATCCGCGAGCAAGCCGATAAAGGAGAGCCGTCCGTCATTGCTAATCAAGGCGCAGGCGATGAATTTGCTGACTATTATCTCAATATCGCTAAAAATATCGAAGCCAATATCGCCAAATTTGCCAAAACGCATGATAACAATCGGATTTTCTAGCGCGATTGGACAGTCAAAGAATATGTGTTAAATAAACCTGTTTGGGTAGCATACAAACAGGTTTTAACTTACATGCGTAGGACACCGCTAGACCAATGATACTTTAGATCAATAATACGTTAGACGAATAATTTAGTTAAGTCCAAATTGCCAAAGTTTGCATCGGTTTTAAGATGATAAAACTGGTTGAATGTCGCTTGATAGCCACTACCCACATTGTCAAGCGTGACAGGCACACCGAGCGGAAAATTAATGCGTCTTGCCACATGCCCAAAGGGGAAATCGGTGTAGATGGGTCGCCCTGTCGCTTGTTGGATAGTACGGATGACGGTATCAAAGGTGTAATCACCATTGTAAGCATCACTGATGCCGCTAAAATTAAATTTGCCCAGCACAATCGCTTGCTGTTTTGCCACAATGCCTGATAACACCAAGGTTTGTAGCATACGCTCGATACGGTACGGCTGCTCACCGGTATCTTCCAAAAATAAAATCCCATTGTCGACAGTTGGCATATACGGTGTGCCCACCATTGCAGATAACACGCTAAGATTACCGCCCCATAAGATGCCTTTTATCGGCTTAGCCAAAGGACGCGCAGTGTCACGATACAGCTGAGTTTCTGGCACTTGGATATGTAGCTGGTTTTGGGTGCAAAGGTTGATAAAACTTTGGATGGTATCGGTATTCACCTCTGTTTTGCCAAAGTCACTACTGAGCATTGCCCCTGCCACATAGGGGAGATGACCTTTGGCGTACATGGCAAGCTGCAACGCAGTAAAATCACTAAATCCCATCAGCAGTGTGCCGCGCTCTTTGAGTTTTTGGGTCAGCGTTCGCCACTGCTGATCACTTAGTTTGTTGAGCAAACGCATCGCACCATAGCCGCCACGCACGCCGAGTAATATCTTAGGCAGCTCATGTACAGGTCGATTGAGTAACGCGGTAATATCGCCCAAGCGCTCACTGTCTGAACCTGCAAAACGCAAATAACGTCGGCTAATCACTTCGGGATTGTCGATATAAAATCCCGCTTGGGTGAGTCGGTGAATCGCCAGTAAGTTACGCTGTTCATCACTACCAAATCCCGATGGCGCTACCAGATGGAGGTGGACACCGCGACCTTTGAGGGCTTCACAATTGGCTTTGATGGTCGCAAAGTCCCATTGGGGGGTTACGGGGAATGTTTGCATGGGCGTATTGCCATTGGGCATAGCGCTTGGCTCGCCAAAAGCCATGTTATCAGCATCATTGTTTGACCCATACCGCTGTGAAGGTTGGCTAATCACTTGCCCGCCAATGGTCAAATCTGCTTTTGCACCCGTTACCGTCGCTGCCGATAGCGCTATCCCTGTTTTTAGCAGTCGACGCCGCGTCAAGCTAGCCAAGTGGGTGGTAGTCATGGAGGCGTGAGTATTCGCCATTTTTTGAGACATTTTATTATCCAAACAAATTCATCGACTTACAAGAATCATGGTTCAACTAATCGGGTATGTTTAATCAGGTATATTCATCTTGTTGTTGGTATCTGCCGAGATACCATAGTAAAAAACCCCTGTCGCCACCAAACTCGATACCAACACAAACATCATATCAAGCGCAGCTTTGTGCATAACATATAAGTTCAATAGCGCAAAGACCACGACCGCGATCACAAAAAAAATCGCCGCGTATTGCCATTTTTTATCATTTGGGAGGGTTGTGCCTTTGTATCGAAAATGACGGATACTAAAGCCACTAGTGTATGCCACCAAGCCCAGCACTAACCATGCAAAAAAATTCATCGCTTATTTCTCTATCAATCGTTTGGGGTTAAAATTTGGATGGGATGTATTAACTCAAGCATCAAATCAAGCAGCAAACCAAGCTCATCAAGTCAAGCAGCAACTTAGGTAATTAAAGGTTGGTGGTTTGCTCACATGCCACTTTATAGACCGTATTACTACCTTTGTAAATATAACCCAGATACGGGCTGTCAAATTGCGGGTTTAGGCTTGCAAAACTATCAGTGATTTTGGCGAGCACAAACACGCGGTCTGGGCGAGCGATGACTTTTTCTAAATACTGATGTTCATCGGCTTTGATGTCAAAGTATTTTTGTATATCTGGGCTGTCAGTTGCGATGACTTGCATGGCTTCAGGCTTGTCCCAGTTTTTGCTGGGGTCGTTAAACTCGCGCATTTGCATGGCGTAACTTTCACCATTTTTACTATCACCATTTTTGATGATTTTGATTTGCGCAGGTTCTGTATGGCTGACTGTGTAACAACCCACAAACACATCATCGCTAGCGGCAGGTTGTGATAGTGCTGGCGACGGTTTTGCGCCATCGCTACTAGTCGTTGCAGGGGATTGGGGTTTGTTACAAGCCGCCAAATTTAGGCTTAGCGCACAGACCATAGCCATACCAATCTTGGTCAACACAGCTGACACGCGCGCACGAGATTTTTTTTGCATAGACGTCCTTTAAACCTGCAGATAGCAACGATAAGCGGTTATTATAGACGTTTTGGCATGGCTTTTTATGCTTTTTTTTCTTATACTGAGGGCTGTTTTTTTGATTGTGTTGTTGTTTCTTATGGGTTGTTATCTATGTCAAATCATGCCTTAACGCCCCTTGTGGGTCGAACCCTTGCTTACACTGATGGCGCCTGCCGTGGCAATCCTGGTAAAGGGGGCTTTGGCGCTGTGGTGATTTTACCGACGGGTGAGCAAATTGATATTTGCGGGGGTGAGGCGCATACCACCAACAACCGCATGGAGCTGATGGGTGCGATTGCGGCACTGGAAAACAGCCCAAAAGCGTTACCGATTCAAATCTGGTCAGACTCTAGCTATGTCATCAAAGGTATCAGCGAATGGCTGGCAGGGTGGAAAAAGAAACATTGGAAAAATGTCAAAAATGTGGAATTATGGCAGCGACTTGATGGGCTGTGTAAGCAGCGACAAATTGACTGGCAATGGGTCAAAGGACATGCCGGTCATGATGGCAACGAATATGCCGATAAGCTTGCAAACCAAGGCATAGACCAGCTGCCCAAAAGCTTTAACAAAGTAATTAAAAATCCACCCAATCTCACCACTGATTTAGATGTAAAATCGGATTTTAGTGATAAAAACCCTGATTTTGATGATAAAAAAAAAGACCCGCCCATGAACCCAATATCAACCGACAATAACCCAGTCCTCAATCACTCAGCGTTAACCCGCGATTTTAGCGATAGGTCTTTTGATGACACGCAAGACATGGCGTTTGCCGACAGTGAGATGATGGGGGATATCTTTTTGCAGGCACTCGACGGTGAGCCAGCTACAAGCACTACTCAAGCTAGCCATACTCAAACCAGCATCGATGTATCAACTCAGTCATCGTTAGGGGGGCAGTCAACTCACTTGCCAACAAGTGCTAACCCACATTTTGCGGTGTTCACCAATCCGCAAGGGCAATTTATCGCGCAGGATGACAGCTTGATTGCCCAGCGTCCCGTGTTTAACGGTGTTACCAGTCAGCCCAATCCGACCTTTATACCTTTATTGCCCATCGCCAAACACAAAGGCATGGCCAATCGCCAGCTGATTCTCGATACTGAGACCACAGGGTTTGAAGCGCAAAATGGTGACCGTATCATTGAGGTCGGTATCGTTGAGATGATTAATCGACGTTTTACCGGTGAAAAACTGCATGTGTATATCAACCCAAAAATTGAGATGGGTGAGGAAGTCATTCGCGTTCATGGCATTCACAATGTGTTTTTAAATGATATGCCCGTGTTTGAGCAAGTCGGTGAAGCGATTTATGATTTTTTGCAAGGCGCAGAACTCATTGCGCATAACGCAGGGTTTGACATGAGCTTTTTGCAAGCTGAGTTTGCGCGACTTGGCTTGCCCGATATCCACCAAACCGTCACCGTGACAGACAGCCTTGCCATCGCCAAACGCATGTTCGCAGGGCAGCGTAATACATTGGATGCGCTGGTTAAACGTCTCAATGTCGGTAAACAAGACCGTACCTTCCACGGTGCGTTACTCGATGCCGAGATTTTAGCGGAAGTGTATCTGGCGATGACTGGCGGACAGGTTGCGTTAGCCATCGATGATGATGTCGGTGGCGGTGTCGGCGGGGCGACTGAGCATCAGCGTTTTAGCACGACTATCAAGCGCTTTTTGGCGAGTAGTGATGCTGAGCAGGCGCATCTAGAGTGGCTTAACGCCTTAAAAGATAACAACCCTCAGCTGGCTGAAAACTGGGCGAGTGTTTAACAATAAAAATTGTCTCATTAAATTTTGTCACGTCATTTCTTTGATGGGCAAAATTTCATGATAAAGTGTAATTATTGTGCGGGTATTAACACTTTGACATAGACACTGGTATAGGGACGTCTTACAATAATCAGCAATAAATGTAGCTGTCATTTTACCTTTATCACCCTAAAATCATTTTGGATAAAAAAACATGAGTCTGCCAAGTCCTAACTCACAAAAACTAACGGCCACCAATTTTGATTTGCCTTCATTGCATTTATTAAGACCTGAACTTGCCGTGACGCTACATGATGCCGAGATGCACTTAAGTGAGTTTAATGACGACAGTAGTCAAGCACCTTTGCTACTTGATTCCGTGGATACCTTGGCGCAATTGGCAAAAGTATTGCGGTTGATTCAATTAGAGGAAGGCTATGAACTTGCCAATAGTCTATCGGCAGGACTGCAAAAACTCTATGACGAGCGCGACCAACCGAGCAATGACATGATGATGGATGTGTCAGAAGGCATCATGACGTTGGCGCGTTATATCGAGTTTGTATTACTTAAAGAGACCATTGAACCCTCGCTGTTGTTGCCGATTATTAATCAACTTCACAGCGATTTGAATCAGCCAGCACTGCAGCTATCAGACTTAACTGCCAATAAAAACAGCAGTATCGTAATTGCCAATCCAGAACAAAATTACCAACCATTAAAATCACTCGGCATTGATCCAAAAAAACTGGTGGAAGCTTATCGCGCAGGTCTAAGCGTAGCACTCACTGCACAAAGCAATCAATTATCGCCAAAAGAGCGAGAAAAACTCAAAGCCATGCAAGCTGCGTGTGAAATGGTTTCAAAACGTACCGATAGTTTGTTTTGGCATGCTGCTGATGCGGCGGTATCAGATTTGGCAGGGGCTTTACCGCTTAGTAACCTGCAAAAGCGGGCGCTGATTTTTGTTGAACAACAATTTAATGACTATCTACCTGTCAATGATTCTCGCTTTGCTGATTTGGTGCAATTTGCCAGTTCAAGAGATAGCCAGCTTGCCTTGCAAGTTCAGCACAAATTCTCGGCCAATACTTTAGACGAAACCCAGCTAAAAACCATGCGCCGCTTCTTATTTGGACCTGACCGTGACGTGACCAGTACGCTTAACCAGCTCATCCAGCAAGAAATTGATTTGATAAAATCTGCCAGTGACAGTTATGCTCGCCAAGTTAATCTCAATTCAAGTACAGATGAGATTGATACCATGGCGCAGCATTTGCATGATTTAAGTAGCGTGTTTAAAACCTTAAATTTAAATGAGGTGAGTGCAGCGCTGTCTCAACAAATTGGCAAAGTAAAAACTTGGACGCAGCCAACGCCTGATGATTTTGATGAATTGCTTGGCACTTTAATGATGGCAGAAAATGCGGCAATTAACCTAGCAAAATCACATACCCCAGGTGCGGTGACATTGCCGGTGTACAACCAAACGATTTCGCTACATCAAATCGAAACGGCTCACAACACGCTCGTCCAAGAAAGCCGTACCGCGATTGCCACCATTGAAACTGCGCTCAATGATTATCTAAATGACACCGACAAAGATATTTTACATATCACGCCTGTGCCTGATATGATGCGCGCTATCTCGGGTGCTTGCTTATTTTTAAACTTACCTCGACAAAGCCAACTGCTCAAACGCGGTGCCACAGTGCTACAAAACTTAATCGAGCAACAGGGTCGCGAGTTGTCAGAGCATGAGCTTGCTAAAATTGCCGATATTGTGATATCAGCCGATTATTATCTAGAAAGTCTTGAAACGAACAAACCTGCAGGCAACCATGCAATGTATGTCGGCTATCGCAGCTTACAACACATGCTTGTGGCTTAGGGTAATTTGGTAACCAATATGACCGTATTACACCATTATTTGCTTATTTATGATAACGATAAGTTCGCTTGTATAGGCGGACTTCCTTTTTTTTATCGTTGTGAAAACGTGCCCGCTCAGGCCGTTAAAGTGAATACCGATGAGGCAGGCAACAGTATTTATGCTATTGCCCATCAAGATATCGACCTGTCACAATTGCCAGAAGCGATTACAGGACAGATTGAGTTTCTGCGCTTTCGACATCTGATTGGCAGCCTTGATGCGCTACAAACCAGCCAATTAGCCAAAGCCATGCAGTTGTTGCGCTGGCGTCAAGATCATCAATTTTGTAGCCGCTGTGGTACGCCCACGGAGTTACACCCCATTGAAAATGCCACCGTTTGCCCCAGCTGCCATTATCACCAATATCCTAGAGTACAACCTTGTATCATCACCGCCATCATCAAAACCAGCGCGGATAAACCGCAGATTTTGTTGGCGCATCATCTACGGGCGACCGATAGCAAAATGTATACCGTGCTGGCAGGTTTTGTGGAAGTGGGTGAGAGCTTAGAGCAATGCGTGCATCGTGAAGTGATGGAAGAGGTGGGGTTATCTGTCAGCAATTTGCGCTATTTTGGCAGCCAACCGTGGCCTTTTCCCAGCAATTTAATGGTAGGCTTTATTGCAGATTACCAAAGTGGCGATATCACCATAGATAACAATGAGCTGATGGATGCCCAATTTTTTGATATAGATAGTTTAGATGAAAACGGCCCTATCATTCCGCCAAAAGGTACGATTGCTTATCAACTGATCGAATGGGTCAAACAGCATTACCAATCTTAAACAGATTGATTAAGTGACTTTTTTTCATCATTTGTCTTGATAATTTGTCTTGATAGGTTATAGGCGAAATAGGCATGAGCTATGGTAAAATATACACTGATAATTATAGTGAATAAAAATTGAGCCATGTCTGATAGCCAACCTGTTTTCAAGGTACCCAATCTATTTAATAATTTAAACCTAAATAGCCTAAGTATCGAGCATCAACGATTAATACAACAAATCGACCAAGTCCTGCCGCAAACCCAATGCGGGCTATGCGGTCATCCTGAAGGCTGTCTGCCGTATGCCACCGCCATTGTCACACTGGGCGAATCGCATAACCAATGCGTGCCCGGTGGACAATCAGTCACCGACCAAATCGGCAAGTTGCTTGGGCGTATCCCGCTGACGGCTGAAGCCTCAAAATGGCAAACCGATCCCGCTACCAATCGTCCGATGGAAATGCGAGCCATCATTCGAGAAGAAGATTGCATTGGCTGTACTAAATGTATCCCTGCGTGTCCCGTCGATGCCATTATTGGCTCGGGCAAGCGTATGCACACCATTTTTACCGACCTATGCACAGGTTGTGAGCTGTGTTTGCCACCCTGTCCAGTGGACTGCATCGAGCTGGTGCCCTTTACACGGTTGATGGATGACGCGACAAGGCAAACCGAGCAAGACGGATTACGCGCGCGCTATTACGCCCACCTTGATCGTATCGAACGCCAAGTCAATGACAACACCAATGCCAAACCTGTGGTCAGTATGGTACAAGCCAAACTCAATGATATCAAAGTCGATATCGATGCAGCAGCGGCTAAAAACGCCATCGAAGCGGCAAAACTACGCACCCAAATCAAAAAATTAGAAAAACAACTTGCGGTACGCGCTGATGACAATAAACAAGCCTTGGTGCAAGCCTTGCAGCAGCAACTTGCGACACTGCCATAACCTAAAGAGTGCATCATGGTTGCCAACATCAAAGCAAAAATCCAAGTGCCCAAAACCGCAGAGACACCGCCCTCACGGCGCATGCCCAATAAAAACGTGTTGCCGTTTTTCCAAAAATTAGCCGCAGCCATTGAAAAACCAGAGACGGAGCTGGAATATCAGAGCAACTTTGAATTGTTGATTGCGGTCATACTGTCGGCACAAGCCACCGATGTCAGTGTCAATCTGGCTACCCGTAAATTGTATGCCGTTGCCAATACCCCGCAAGCAATTTTAGATTTGGGTGAAGCTGGGCTAAAAAGTTATATCAAAACCATTGGGCTATATAATAGCAAAGCCAAAAATGTGATGAAATGCTGCCAAGACTTGGTGGATAAATTTGCTAGCGAAGTACCGCAAACCCGCCACGAGCTTGAAAGCCTGGCAGGGGTAGGGCGAAAAACTGCCAATGTGGTGCTTAACACCGCCTTTGGGCAGCCCACTATGGCAGTAGATACCCATATTTTTCGTGTCGGCAATCGCACAGGCTTGGCAACGGGTAAAAATGTGCGAGAAGTGGAAGATAAACTCATCGCACGCATACCACAGGACTATATATTGGACGCGCACCATTATTTGATTTTGCATGGGCGTTATACTTGTAAAGCTAGAAGTCCCGAATGTGGCAAATGCCCAGTGTATGACGAATGTATGTTTAAAGACAAAGCCAAGTTTATTGAAAAGTAAGTGGATTTTAATTAACACAGGATGTTAAACGAGCAATTTTTTAATTCCAAACTTGCCTATGCATATTCATAATTTCCTAGAAGTTGCGGCGGGAAAAAATAGAGAAAGCCAACAGACTTTGCTATAATCAACCCACTTTTAGGCTACTTTTTTACAAGCAGTTTTCTAAACAACTTTACTAACAAAAAGGAAAAACTCATGGCAGATTTTAACCAAATTCTTGATGCGGGTGATGTTGATGGCGGCGTGATTAACGTGGTTATCGAGATTCCAGCGGGTTCAAACAACAAAATCGAATGGAACCGTAAACTTGGCGTGATGCAACTTGACCGCGTAGAGCCACAATTATTTGCCAAACCAACCAACTATGGTTTTATCCCACAAACCCTTGATGAAGATGGCGACGAATTAGACGCACTGATCATCACTGACACCCCGCTACCAACAGGCATCTTTATCGAAGCCAAAGTCATTGGCGTGATGAAATTCGTGGATGATGGTGAAGTAGATGATAAAGTGGTCGTAGTACCTGCCGATGACCGCAACAACGGTAACGCGATTAATACCCTAGCAGATTTACCACAGCAGCTGATTAAGCAAATCGAGTTCCATTTTAATCACTATAAAGATTTGAAAAAAGCGGGCACAACCAAAGTTGAAAGCTGGGGCGACATTGAAGAAGCCAAAGCGGTGATTAAAGAATCACAAAAACGTTGGACAGAACAAGCCTAATGGCTGGTGTTGAATATAGCTAACGCTTAAGTTCAAAAACCCTACTTACAAAGTAGGGTTTTTTTATTGCTATTTTAGCCCTCGTTTTTTACAATGACGGCATTTTTTATTAAGTTGTTTCAAGAATCGTTATGCAAGCCACACCGTTATACTATCGTCTCGCCATGTCGCTGTTAAAGCCACTATACCAACTAAAACTTGCGAGCAAAACCACCTTGCCTAATGAAAAGCAGCAACGCTTCGGTCAAGTGTTTCCTGAGATTCACACCCATCAGCCGATGATTTGGTGTCATGCGGTGTCACTGGGTGAAACCAATACCGCCGAACCGATTTTAAGAGATTTGCTCGCGCAAGGCTATGCGCTCTGGGTAACCAATACTACCCATACAGGCTATCACCGCGTCGAGCAGCTTTTTGCGCCTGAGATAGCAGCAGGCAAGGTGTACCATAGTTTTGTACCGGTTGATAGCAAAGCAGTGATTGATAAATTTTTGGCCCATGTCCAACCCGTCGCCGCGTTATTTATCGAGACTGAATTGTGGGGCACCACGCTTGCTGAACTCAACAATCGTCAAATTGCCACGATTTTGGTCAATGGTCGCTTGTCTGAAAAATCTTTTAAGGGGTATCAAAAAGCTGCCAAGCTTAGCCAAAGTATGATGGAGAATTTAAGCCTTATCATCGCCCAAGACAGCGATTCTGCCAAACGCTTTCGCCAATTGGGTGCTACCAGTGACAAAATTCGTATTGCCAGCTCGCTTAAATGGTCTAGTAAAACCAACCCATTGATGTTAAGCCGTGCCGAAAAGTTACGAGAAAATTGGAACTTGTCAGATCGTGCCGTGATTTTGGCAGCCAGTACCCATGAAGGCGAAGAGTTGGCAATTTTAGACAGCTTTTTAACCGTGAAAGCCCAGTATGCCAACCGTCATCCGCTACTCATTATCGTGCCACGTCACCCCGAGCGGTTTGATGATGTCGCCAAATTGATTGATTCCAAAAATTTGCCGGTGATTCGTCGTAGTCAAGATGGCGAACCTGCCAAAAACGAGAGCGTTTATTTGGCAGATAGTATGGGTGAGCTTGGCGTGTGGTATGCACTCTCAGATATTGCCATTGTCGGTGGGTCTTTGGTCAATATCGGGGGGCATAATCCAATAGAAGCAGCCATTGTCGGCAAGCCCATTATTATGGGGCAGTATACCCAATCTTGCCAACTGATTGTAGATCAGTTAAAACAAGCCGGTGCATTGGTGCAAGTCAATGGTAGTGATGAATTAACACAGCAACTGGCTCGCTGGCTTGCCAACCCAAAAGCCGCCCAAACTGCCGGTCACGTCGGGCAAATTTTAGCAGAAAAATATCAAGATGCGACCAAGCAACAACTTGCCATGATCATGCAATGTATCGCTGATAACAATGAACGGCTTATAAAATCAGAGATTCAAAAAATTGACCATGAACCTGTGGCGAGTGATGGTCGAAAGTTCATTGACGATCTGTAACCCATGAATTAACCATTTATATAGATTGCAAACGCAAAAAAAAAGGACTAGCCCCGCTAATCCTTTTTTATCAGTCAATTTTGTAGCCTATTCTTATAGTTTGTTTTGTACTTTAGCTTTGTAGCCAGCAGTCAGCTATTTCATAAACCAGCCGTGACTTGCGATAAATGATTGACCCGTCATCGCATTGGTTGGGAAAGCGGTTAAAAATAAGGTTAATTGAGCGATATCATCGGTTGTGGTAAATTCGCCGTCAACGGTTTGACCCAGCATTACGTTTTTCACCACCTCTTCTTCAGAAATGCCTTTTTCTTTGGCTTGTTCTGGGATTTGTTTTTCAACCAATGGAGTTTTGACAAAGCCTGGACATACCACATATGAGCGCACGTTGTGGGCTGCGCCTTCTTTAGCCAATACACGGGCTAGACCTAATAGCGCATGTTTGGCAGAGACGTACGGCGCTTTTAGCGCTGATGCTTCATGCGAGTGTACTGAGCCCATATAAATGACGGTACCTACTTTATCATTTTGATACATGTATTTAAGTGCCGCTTTGGTAGTCAAAAAAGCACCGTCTAGATGAATGGCAATCATTTTTTTCCAATCCGCGTAGCTAAATTGGTCGATTGGATTGATGATTTGGATACCGGCATTGGACACCAAAATATCAATATCTCCAAATTCTTGTACCAGTTTATCCACGCCAGCATTTACCGCATCTTCATTGGTCACATCCATTGCAATGGCAACCGCTTTACCGCCTGCAGCTTTGATTGCATCCACGGTTGCTTGCGCCGCATCTGGGTTGATATCTGCAATACCTACCGCAGCGCCTGCTTTGGCGTAGGTTTCTGCGATATCGCGGCCGATACCACTTGCAGAGCCAGTGACGAGTGCGACTTTACCGGTTAAATCGGTAGTGAGTTGAGTAGCCATATTTTTCTCCTTAATTTTTTATGACAAAGTGGTTTTATTATGACGGTTTTAATTATTGAAAATTAATTATTGAAAGTTACTATCGGGACGGGCTTGCGCATCGGCAATATAGTCTACCGCTACTTCACCCAACGCAAGGGTAGCAAGTAGTGTGTCGGTATTGTCGACGGTTGATACAGGCGACGCCATTTTTTTTATCGTTATGACATGAAGCAGGAAATATCATACACCCTTATGCAAAATCAATCCCAAGACAAAATTGTTATGATGTTGTAATGATTTTTCAGACTCGCGTCGGCTTAACTTTGGCGATAGCAGGTTATCTGACGGCAATGTAGGGCTGTTCTTATAGGATATTTTATTGACTAGTTAACAGAGCATGACCGCATAGCACACTCACGGCATTCTCAGTGCGTAAGATGCGATTGCCAATATGCGCCGCTTGGCAGCCAGCAGTTTTGAATAATTCGACTTCATAATCGATCCAGCCCCCTTCAGCCCCAATCACCAACACATGTGGCAGGGCATTGTCCCACACTTGGGTAAACTGCTCATTGGCATAAGGATGTGCCAAAATTGCCTGTTTGCCTGCAATTAAAGCAGGTAGTTCATCTTCAACAAAGGGTTTTAAGCGTTTTTTAAGACTCACGGTTGGGCTTACGGTATCACAGGCTTGTTGTAAGCCTTCCTGAATATAGTTATCGAGTTGAGTTAAAAAAGGGGTTTGCCAGTAGCTCTTTTCACTACGGTAACTATTGACCAAAATAATATGCTGGGCACCCATCGCCGTCATGTCCAAAAATAGACGACGCAATACCTTGGGGCGGGGGATTGCCAAAATAACAGTCAGTGGCAATTTGACAGGTGGCGCAATAGTACAGTGGATTTGCGATAATTCGATACTTGAATCGTGGATATTGCTCACAACGGCTGTGCCTAAATGACCATTTTTGATACCGACTTTCACCGTATCGCCCAATGTCACTTTAAGCACCTGTTTTAAATGTATCACGCTCGTTTTATCATCAATAATAGCGGTCGATGAGGTATTTTGCGGTAAAAGAATGATATTCATAAGGATAAATCTTAGGCAATAAAAAACCCCAAAACTTCATTAAGTCAGGGGTTTTTTTAAATATGGCGGAAGCTGAGAGATTCGAACTCTCGAAGGGCTCGCACCCTTGCCGGTTTTCAAGACCGGTGCATTCAACCGCTCTGCCAAGCTTCCAAATTGTGGTGGCTATTATATACAAGTGAAATAACAATGCAAGCATTTTTTTACCTTAATGCAAAAAATATTAGTAAAAGAAAGCTAAATAGAAAGTTGGATAACTATGCTGAACACCCTTGCTTAATACCTAGACTTAATACTTGGGCTTCATACCTTGCGCTGATGTTAAGCAAAATATTGAAGCGAAAAACGCTCAAAAACTCACCAATCCTGCGTCTAAAAATATTGATACAACGGATGGTTGCAGTGCCTCCATGTGACCCATTACAGCTTAACAATAATGTTGAAAATTACCTTGCTGATACGTTATCACATTGTTAATATACGCAGCACTGCTATCCATTAGATTTTCTAATGATTGCTGATAAAATTCTAAAGGTTGTGCGACTATTTGGCTAGGGCGTGTCCCTAATTTGAATAAGCCCAAAAGAGCCCTATTTTAACCCTATATTCCAGTAAAATATAGGCAAACACAAACAATGGCGAGAACCGTAATAACTGACAACATATGGGAACAATTACAAACAACCATGAAAGCGCACGGCTGTCATCAATGGAAGAACGACCGTACCGTGATGGAAGCCATACTATGGAAGCTAAGAACAGGTGCACCATGGCGAGACATACCTATTGAGCTAGGGTCATGGAAAACCGCTTATAACCGCTTTAACCGATGGTCTAAAAAAGGCTTGTGGCAGAATTTTTTTTTGACCTACGAAAAGAAATTGACAAAGAATGGGTATTCATCGACGGAAGTTATGTACGGTGTCATCAACATGCAAGTGGAGCTCGGCGTGGTTTCGATAGAGCAATTGGACAAAGCCGTGGCGGAAACACGACAAAAATACACCTATGTGTGGACTCGCATGGAAATCCGCTCGATTTTAAAGTCACTGGGGGTAACGTGCACGACAGTCAAGTTGCAAACGACTTGATAGAAGTCATACAAGAAGCCCAGTATTTTATCGCTGACAAAGGGTATGACTCGCAAGAAATCAGAGATAAAGCGATAGAACACGGTATGAAAGCTATTATACCAAAGCGTAAAAATGCCAAGCAACCTAACCCTGATTTTGATAGCTACCTTTATAAATTACGCCACTTAGTCGAGAATGCATTTGCACGATTAAAGCAGTTTCGTAGTATTGCTACTCGCTATGAGAAATTAGCTCGTAATTTTAAATCGATGCTTTACTTGGCTTGCTCTATTATTCATGCTAAGTTAAATTGAGGACACGCCCTAAATTTGTTCCACAATTTTTATCGCAACTGTAACCTTATCTCAGTTTTAGGGTTCGTCAGATAAAGGAGTGTATCTGTCATGATACCTATCGATACCACGACACTCGTGGAACCCCCCAAACCCCGTAAATGGTACCAAATTCTGTATGTACAAGTGATTATCGCCATTGTACTGGGTATCTTGCTTGGCGTCTTTGCCCCAGAAGTGGGCGAGGCAATGAAACCACTGGGTGATGCATTTATTAAATTGGTTAAAATGATTATCGCCCCCGTTATTTTCTTGACAGTGGTGACGGGTATTGCTGGTATGAGCAATATGAAGCGAGTCGGTCGTGTGGCTGCTAAAGCGATGCTGTACTTCATTACCTTTTCAACCTTGGCATTAATTATCGGTTTTGTGGTTGCCAATGTGTTGCAACCTGGTGCGGGCCTCAATATCGATCCAGCCACGTTGGCAACAGGGAAAGATGCGGCTAAAGTGTCTGAGTATGTTAGCAAAGCGCATGATAGTACCATTACCGGTTTTTTGATGAATATCATTCCGGAGACCATGGTAAGTCCACTGACAGAAGGGAATATCCTGCAAGTGTTATTTGTTTCAGTGCTGTTTGGTGTTTCGTTAGCATCCGTGGGTGATCGTGCTCGTCCCGTGTTAAACTTCTTTCAAGAGTTATCTGCGCCTGTGTTTAAAGCGGTTGAAATCTTGATGAAAGCTGCGCCGATTGGTGCGTTTGGGGCGATGGCATTTACTATTGGTAAGTATGGGGTGCACTCACTGGGTAACTTAGCCTTTTTGATAGCCTGTTTTTATATCACTTCTAGAACTTACGCACTATCTTAACTCAACAAAACATGATAGCCCTAGCTAAATTTTGGATTTAGATAAAACAAATCATCAGCGACCTGTCTTGACATCTGAGCCACTACAGGCGTAAAAAGATGACTAACCCAAGCATACACCGAAGAAAAGCCGAAACTTAATTGCTGTTTTAAATACACGAACGCCATCAATGATGAGAACACATGATTACGGATTTTACGCTCACGGCGAAGCTGAAACTTCTCAATCGAACAACACTGTTTAATGGTTCGATGATAGGTTTCAATCTGCCAATGACAATCATGCAAATACTCAAAATCAAGTGGTGTAAATACCGGTGAATTTGGCTCGCTGTCTTTAGGTTTAGGGTCAAACTTCACATAATGTCTCACTTGGTCTTTAAAGTGATGACGGTAAAGGGTAACAAAACCAAAGTCTTTAAGCCAAACTTCTAATCCTGTTTTTGGCACATGGTCAATCTGCTGTACTTGCAACCATTCGCCTTGTTTGATAGAAACCGTACGATTTGCCTTAACCGCAAACATAAACCCTAACTCAGCGTGTTTGATGTGTTTAAGGTTTTCTTTACTGCTGTACCAACTGTCGCCTGTGATATAGCTTGGGATAAGCCCCCATGCCAAGACTTCATCTAACATTTTTTGAAAGTAGTCGTTTTTGGTAAGGTTGTCTTTGGGGTCATATAGTCGGTAGTTGATGGGTTGGCTATTGCCTGTTAAGTCGGTGTAGTACAGGGTGATAAGGTTAATGCCTTGTACGGCTTTGTGATGCTTGCCACTATAGTAATAGCCAATTAGGTCGGTTTTGTTGCTGTAGGGTTTGTCAAGCACGGTGTCATCTATGCTGATGATGCCACCAGTTAGGTTGATATGCCCCTTTGTTTGCTCATACAGGTCACGAGGCTCAAAGCTCTCTCTACCTAAAAAGTTGTTGATGCTGTCATGCCCAATCTCAATACTTTGAGCAAGCCTTGTGCAGGTGGGCTGTTTGGGTTCGCTGATGAGCATTCCGATATAGTGTCCTAGGGTGCAGTGGGCGGTGCTGGGTCGGCTAAGTTGTCTTATCAATTTGGTTGTTCTTGCTTTTCCTTTAGCATATCATGCTTTCTTTGGATAGTGCGTAAGTTCTAACTTCATTGCTATTTGTGCTGGTTGTACTCGGTGCTGTGGCACGTTACAACGGCTTTTCAATCATCAAGATGATTAAATACATCAAAGATGAATTGCTATTGGTGTTAGGCACCAGTTCATCAGAAGCGGCACTACCAACCTTGATGCAAAAACTTGAACGCGCAGGCTGCGAAAAATCAGTGGTCGGTTTGGTGATTCCAACAGGGTATTCATTTAACCTAGATGGTACCAACATCTATATGACCATGGCAGCGTTATTCATCGCGCAAGCCTGTAATATTGATTTGACATTGACCCAAGAAATTACGTTATTATTGGTCGCAATGTTAAGCTCAAAAGGCGCGGCAGGTATCACGGGCGCTGGTTTTATCACCTTGGCAGCCACTTTGGCGGTGGTGCCAACTGTGCCTATCGAAGGGATGGCGCTTATTTTAGGCATTGACCGCTTTATGTCAGAGTGCCGTGCATTGACCAACTTAACCGGTAATGCCTGTGCGACGATTGTGGTGTCACGTTGGGAAAATGCGCTAGACAAACAGCGCTTGGATGCAGCGCTCAATGGTCAGCCATTACCGCCTATTGAGCATCATCCCACTGTATAATTGTATAAAGGATAAGCCTAAAAAAGATAAGCGTATAAAAACGTTGATTAGCCATAAAAAACCCAAAACATTTGCGTTTTGGGTTTTTTTATGGGGATAAAAATGCTTAAGGTTTTGTCGTATCAGTTATTTTGGTTTCTGACTCATTGGCTGTATCCTCAATCGCTCCAAAAATTACCTCGTCGGATACCCCTTGACGCTTCAGCTTTTCGATAAAACGGCTGTCTTTGGCGAGTGAGTAGCCCACATTCTCAGCATCGAGTCCACGGCGAATATATAAGCGAATCAAGCCTTGAATACGTGGAAAACCATGATTTTTGGCGACTTGGGCCAACAAATCCCGCATTTCTTCAGTGATTTTGATATGGATAGGAACCATGACTTGTTGATTTTTTTTGATTTTAGTAATCATTTGCATGCCTCGCGTGCGATCAATTTTTAGCAATCAAGCTAGATATAACCAAATTATCAATTAGATGGAAAATTTAGCGCAATGAGCGCAATTAGATATCTTTAACCTAGTGTAATTATTTCATTGGCGATAAACAAGCAAGGCAAACGTAAAATTCCTACAAAAATCTTAGCCAAATGTTGCATTAGCTTAACGCTGCACGCAACAATCAGGCGAAGTTTCTTTACAAAATTTGTTGTTCCCAATAGGTCTGTACCGATTTGTCACATTGATAAACCTTCTCAACGATGCGATCGGCAGGGGCATTATTCACTTTTTTTACCAATTCAACCCACAGCTCAGGCGTACCGAATTCAATAACCACATTGAACAGCGGCGTCATATCACGCTGCAACAGCGACTGGTCAATCATATATGCGGCAAACACACACGCTTTCGGATTTTTATCAGCCACGGCGCGATAAGCCATGCCATCAAGCAAGGCTGGCACGGTGATTTTGAATTCTGGTAAAAGCTGCATGGCTAAATGCGCGCTATCAGGTAGCTTGATTAACTCGATAAATTGGGTGATTAAGCTTTCATAGTAAGATTTATCATCTGACGACAGCTTACCTTGCTGATGATCGCTTATTAGCTGGGTGATGCGGTCTTTATCAATCGCTTGTTGTAGGGTCAAAAATTGAGATTGGGTAGGGGAAAACGACAGCGTCATAACTAGTACCTTATCAATAGTATCTTATAGTACTTTAGCAAGTAAGAGAATAGGGTATAAAACAAAGGCGTATTAAATAGCAAGCAGCAAATTGCTAAACTTTGCTCATAAAAAAACCCATTCACAAGGGAACGGGTTCAAAATATACAACAGAATTTGGCTTGATTGGCTCTCCAACCTGGGCTCGAACCAGGGACACATGGATTAACAGTCCATTGCTCTACCGACTGAGCTATTGGAGAACAGATAATCAAGTGGTGCGTATATTACTGAGATTTAAAAAATGAGTCAAGCACTTTTTAGCAAAAAATATCAATAAAATTCATGATACAAAATGACCCCTAGCAATAACGATAGATAAAAAATACCACATAAAAAAAGACCTTTAACAACACTTGTTAAAGGTCTTCTTAATATGGCTCTCCAACCTGGGCTCGAACCAGGGACACATGGATTAACAGTCCATTGCTCTACCGACTGAGCTATTGGAGAATAAGCGGTAGAATTTTTTGTTAAACCTGCAAAAATCATCGCAGCGTTTAAGTGGTGCGTATTTTAGCAAATTAACCGTGACTGTCAAGCCCTATATCAAAAATATTCGGATTTTTTTATTATTCAACCATTCTATTACTTAACGGTTTTATTATTTAGCTAGATTTTGGCTAGTAGTCAGTCAGTTACTGATTGGCTATTGTGATGATAAGACGAATTTGCTACTTTAGCGATTAAGGCATCCCTATATGGGTCAAGTTGGCTCACAGTATTAATTCACAGCTACGTTGATTTACAGCTTGTTAGTTAACAGCTAAGATGCCGAGGTCAATAATTTTTTATGACAATTGTTATATGAATTCAGAAGGATCGTCATTGTGCCCAACGCCATTGAATCAAATCAAAATTTGCAAGTTGCCCCTTTACAAAATGAACTTACCATGTCTGTGCTGATGACGCCTGATTTGGCAAACTTCACTGGCAATGTGCATGGCGGCGATTTATTAAAGATGCTTGACCAAGTGGCTTATGCTTGTGCCAGTCGCTATAGTGGGGGTTACGTGGTGACGCTATCGGTGGATCAAGTGATTTTTCGTGAGCCGATTCATGTAGGCGAGTTGGTCACCTTTTTGGCAAGCGTCAATTATGTGGGTAAAACTTCGATGGAAGTGGGCATTCGAGTGCAGGCAGAAAATATCCAAAACCGTACGATACGCCATACCAACAGTTGTTATTTCACCATGGTAGCGGTGGATCAACATGGCAAGCCCACCCGTGTGCCACCCCTTGAAATCAAAGATAGCTTGCAAGAATGTCGCCAAAAAGCCGCACAGATGCGTAAAGCATTACGTTTTCAAAGTAATAACATTCCCCAATGTGATATCAAATAGGCAAAAGAATGCGTCATCAATATCCCGCTAAAAAAACCAACACACCGTTAATTCTATCAGGCTCATTAAATGCTAAAAAGTTAGCAAGGCTAACTTTATTGACCTCGACTGGTATGACCATGCTGGTTCATCCTGCTTATGCCGAATTAACCATTCAAAACAGCCCAGTCAATGCTCAACCACCAGTTACGACTATCAATGAATTGCAAACCCAGCCCACGGATGCATCGCTTGACAAGCTTGTCAAGGTGCTACATATCGATAAAATGATTGATGAAATGCTTGCCCAACGTCAGCAAGCTGCCACTATGATGAAAGGGCTACCTCAAGAATTGCCTACAGATGAAAATGCGGGTATTTTTAGCCGTCATGCGCAAAAACAACTTAAAAATATCTTTGTTAAATATAGCACCGTTTTGGGACAGCAACTAGACCAACCCATCTCTAAACAGCAACTGCAACAAGCTTATCAAGCAATTGCCAAAAAAACCTATACCCAAGCTGAGGTCGATGCCCTCAACCAATTTTATGAGACCCCAATGGGACAACGCATCTTGGGCAAACAATCGCAAGTTTCCAGTGAGTTTGTGCAGGTGATGATGCCGACCCTGATAGGTGACACCACCCAATTTGAAAAAGCGATGCCAAGCTTGCAAAAAGATATCGAAAAAATCTTTAAATAACTAGTTGACAATCCATGACAAGTCTATATAATACGCGTCACTTCGATGATATTGAAGCAACTTGATTGGCTTATAGATTGCCTGTCAGGGTCGTTAGCTCAGTTGGTAGAGCGTCTGCCTTACACGCAGAATGTCGGCGGTTCGAATCCGTCACGACCCACCAACCTATATCATCGTTATCAGCTACCGTGCAGTGGTAGTTCAGTTGGTTAGAATACCGGCCTGTCACGCCGGGGGTCGCGGGTTCGAGTCCCGTCCGCTGCGCCACTTATTTTAGTGGATTTAAAAACGAAATTTTTAAAGTTTTATGCCTCAAATCTCCCCTGATTTGAGGTTTTTTTTGGCTTAAATTTTATACTAAGTTATTGATTTTAAAAAATATATTGTTTTATGCATTTTTATCTTGATGTGATTAGGAAAATTGATTTTAATTGTTAAGTTGAAAAGATATCTATTTTTAATATTTAAGTAACACTAACGTCACCAAATGCTTGTGACCAAAACGTGACCATTTTGTGACCAAAAATTTTGGCTGACGGCTTGCAAGGTCACAAGCCGTTGTTCAAACACAAGAAGCCTAGCGAAAATCAAAAAATTAGCCATAACGACTAGATGCTTTGATGGGCTATTGTTACGTATTCTGGGAGGCGTGCATATACTTGAACAGTCGTCTTAAGTCATTGGTTTCCCCAAATAATACTAAAACCGTATCAGGCTCAATGACAAAATCTGGATGCACAATGCCATCAATTTTGGATTTAGTTTGATTTCGACCAAAACCAAATTGGTTTTGGTGAAATGAAATGGTGGTTAACAGCATCACATTAAACTGATTGATTAAATCAAGCGCGTGAACTGTTTTACCGTAAAATGTAGGCGGTGTCTGTATTTGAACGATGCTATAATCGTTATCGAGTTCAAACGAATCAATTAAACCAGTTAGCGACAGTTTCTTTGCCCAGTGGGTTGCCGCCTCGTTTTCAGGTTGGATGATATCATCAACCCCCAATGCTTGTAGCACTTTTTCATGCAGTGGGTTAATCGCTCGGCTAATGATATATTTGGCATTAAGATTTTTGAATAGGGCAGTGACCATCACGTTTTGCCCTTGGTCTTCGCCAATGGTAATGAGCACCACATCTGTCTGGGCAATGGGTAACCCTGAGACGGCGTTTTCGCTGGTAGAATCGATAAAAATCGTGTGCGAAATGGATTCTTTATAGCGCTCGACTTTATCCATATCGATATCAATACCAATGACCTCATGCCCTTGACTGGTGAGTTTGGTGGCAAGTGATGAGCCAAAATTGCCTAGACCGACGATGATGTATTTCATATCTATACCTTATCAATTTATTTTTAGGTGATAATAATCTCTTCGCTAGGATAGCGATAGCTTTGATGCCTTGGGCGATTTAATAAGGCAATTAAGATGGTCAACGCCCCAACCCGTCCACAAAACATCAGCCCAATCAGTACGGATTTGCTAAACGCACTTAAATGCGGGGTAATGCCTAAGCTTAACCCTGTGGTGGTGTAAGCAGAAACACTTTCAAATAACACTTCTGTCATACTCATGTTGGGCTCTGCCCAGCGTATTAACGTACAACCAAACGCAATGATAATCACTGATAAACATATAATCGCAAATGCCCGCTTCACTGAGATATCCGCAATTTCACGACGGAATACTTCGATACGAGAATAGCCGCGTGCCAGTGACACAATATTAAGCACAGCGACCGCAAAAGTCGTGGTTTTGATACCACCGCCTGTAGAGTTTGGGGCTGCCCCAACCCACATCAGTGCAATGGTAAGCATCACGGTCGGCGGCGCTAGCTGTGCCATGTCTACCACGTTGATTCCTGATGAGCGCGGTGCAGCTGCCACAAAAAACCCTGTCACAAGTTTGCCAATGACACTGGTATGCTCAGATAAAGTGCCTTGCCACTCAAAGGCAAGCACACTGACAAAGGCAAGCACTAGCAAGGACAAGGTCGTCACTAGACTAATGCGACTATTGATACTCAGTAGCCACGGCTTGGCACCATATCGTGAGCGGTTAGGAAACAACAGGCGCATCACCTGATGGCGCAAATATTCCACGACATTGGCAACTATCGCAAACCCCAATCCTCCAAAAAAAAACGTCACCGCCACCACCATTTGTAACGGATAATTAAAGCGCAGTTGTAACTCATATAAGCTATCACTCATCGTTGAAAAACCTGCATTACAAAATGCAGAGATGGCATGAAAAACCGAAAAAAAGATGCGGCGATGGATACTCATAGGGACATCAAGCATACTGAGATAAATCGCTATGGCTGCCACGGACTCCACCGCAAACGTGACCGCAAAAATTACTTTGAGGGTCTTTAGCACATCACTCATACGATTGGCTGAGGTCACATGCCCAAGCTGTAGCTGTGTTTGATAACTGATGCGTCCTCGAAAAAAATAGCTAAAATAAGTGGCAAAAGTTAAAATCCCTAAGCCGCCCAATTGAAACAAACACATGATAATGATTTGACCCAATGGGGTAAAAAAAGCGCCGGTATCTTTTACCGCCAGACCCGTAATACACACCGCACTCGTGGCAGTAAATAACGCATCGACAAATGCAATATGACCATAGGTGGCATTTGGCATCATTAGCAAAAACGTGCCGAGCAAAATAAGCAATAAAAAACTTAAAATAAACAACTGGGCAGGGTGCGCGACAACTATCTTAAAGCTAAACTCCATCACCAATAACTGACGAATAAAAGAAACCAACAACGCAATTTTTATCAGCGATTTTTCAAACAAGAATTTGTATAAAAAAGAACTATTATCGGCAAAAAAATGTGTCACCAATAGCGCAATAACTAATAAAGCAATGGATAAATCAAACGTTAGCACAAGCTTTGAGCGTATACCTTTTTGCACATATTGACTCAATAATTCAATAAAATTAAGCCCAAGCACGATTAAATAAAACGTCGAAGCCACGCCATGCAACCAAACTTTAAAATCAAACCCTGTCTCAATAATCGCAAGCAATACAGCGAATAAACCGCTATAAAATACCAGTTTATGAAACACACCCGATGGCTTGTCATGCATTGAGTCCAGCGCATTTTTTTTATTTTTTTTCAATATAAAATCAAACATCGTAAAGTTGACTTCCGTTTTACCCAAGCATAGTTGTTGTACTTTATACCGCAATTATGCGTTTGAGAAAACTAGATTGAACAATGATTTAAAAAAAGTAGCGATGATTTGACAAAAGTACGTTATTTTTGAGGCAGGCTAAAACACCAAAGTTACCGTTAAGCCTTGGGTAGTGGCAGTGGTTTGGGGGCTGTTGTCAACCAGTTGCGTAGGACTGAGATAAATATCGATATTGGCTTGTTGACAAATTTGATAAACAATCGATAAACCCAAGCCCGTACCGCCAATCCCCGTGAAACCTGAATGGGCGCTTGTGTCTTTGGTAGGAAAAGATTTTTTGGCAGTATCGCTATGGGTTTGTGTGCTACTTGTTTGTCCTTGTCCTTGTCCTTGTCCTTTTGCTAGGGATGCGCTCGACGCATTTTGATTGACGCGGTAAAAGGGTTGAAAGACGTCTTGATAATGCGCTGCATCAATGCCAATGCCGGTATCGGCAACTTGGACGATGAGTCGTTTTGCGCGGTGATTGAGTGTGTTGCCAGTGTTGTTCACCAACACAGGGGTCGGGGTCAATGGGTTGGTTAAGTTGGTATGGGTGGCATAAGTGGCATGGGTGGCATGGGTGGCATAAGTGGCATGGGTCGAATCGGTGCTGCTTGATGGCTGCGTTAAGTCATCGATAGCCATCTGGTCAATGACAACCGCGATATTGCCTGTGGCTTGGGTGTATAAAATGGCATTTTGCAGTAAATTTTTGAGAAGGATAAACAAGGCGGTTTCATCTACACTGACCTGCGTCGCAGACCCCCCCAGCGCGGCGAGATGGTTGTCAACTGACAGGGTTTGGTCTTTGCTATCGGCAATCGGAAATAGCAGTTTGATGGCTTCTCGTAGCACTGCGATTAAATCGGTGAGCGTGTTGGTGCGCTCGGTCAGCTGTGATTGCTTGGCTTCCATACGGGCAAGGGTGAGTAGCTGTTCCACCAAATGTTGATTGTGTTCCACTCTGACAGCGAGTTTATGAATGTTTTGTTTGAATTTGGCTTGCCTTGCAGGGTCGCTATACATCGCCGCGTCTTGACTGTATTTTTGCAGTTGTTGCACTTGCAGCGAGATGGCGGTCAATGGCGAGCGTAGCTCATGCGCGGCATCCGCGATAAAGCGATTTTGGTTTTGGATATGGGTGTCAACCCGTTGTAACAACGCATTGATTTCAATGACCAAGGGCATGAGCTCGCTGGGTAGAATCGAGCGATGTTGGCTGTCAGTGGGTAGCTCGATCAAGCTGAGATCTTGACCGTGACGTTTTGCCATTTGCTTAGCTAATATCTGAATCGGACGCAATACGCGCTTTAATACCCAAGGCAATAATGCAAGCAGCAACAGAGTGGTCAGTAAAATTGGGATAATGGATTGCCAAGCCGATTTTAACGCAATTTTTTTCTGCCATTCGACAGGTTGACGCACAAAAATCACCCGCCTTGGGGTGTCTTTACGAAAGACTTTCCAGATTTCACCATCAAGGGTTAACTCACTAAAACCGATAGGGGTGTTAATCAATTGCGGGTGAGCCATTGGCTCAATAAAATTGGTGTCAATTTTGCCAAAACGGGCAGGGAAAATATCAACTTGTACACCGTCTTTAACGCCTTGATACTGTAGTACGTTGCTTTCATCATTGGGCGAGAAAACAGTGGTCAGCGTGCTACTGCTAGGGGCAGAAGCTATCATAGCTGATATAGGCGGTCTAGGCGGTAGTAAGTCATGCGGTGCAAAATTATTATCTGGGTTTGATAGCCGCCTATTAGGCTTCAGGTCACGGGGAGGGAGCCGCAGTGTTGAGCGCGAGCTGACCAGCTCAGCAAGATAGCTAAGATTGGTTTCTTGTGAGGTGTTAAACTCTTGATAGGTATAGCAAAATACCGCAATCTGTACCAAAATGCCAATCGATAGTAACGTGCCAAGTATCCAAACCAGCAATTGTTTTTGTAGTGATTTTTGCAACGGCAGGGCGGCTTTTTTAGGGGTAGTCATGGTCATTTTCGCGGCTATTTGGCGGTCATTGTCTGGATATTTTTGAGCCTTTTTTCTATCGCTTTTTGTTAGTCTTGGGCTTCGGCGCTGATATACCAGCCTAAACCCCGAATGTTTTTAATCCTTTTCTGACCAATTTTTTTGCGCAGTCCATAGATTAAAAATTCAATGGCATTGCTCTCTATCCCAGCTTCCCAATTGTAGATAGAGTTTTCTAATTCACTTTTTGAAAACACTTTATCGGGCGCGGTCATAAAAGTGGTGAGCAGCATGTATTCTTTGGCGGTAATATCGATTTCTATGCCGTCACGTTTGAGGCGTTTGGCATTGATATCAAGTGTTAAGTCGCCAACTTGTAGGGTGTTTTGGCTATTGCCCTG
This sequence comes from Faucicola osloensis, assembly GCA_016888885.1. Taxonomy (GTDB): domain Bacteria; phylum Pseudomonadota; class Gammaproteobacteria; order Pseudomonadales; family Moraxellaceae; genus Faucicola. The sequence continues at coordinate 855,258 of CP069437.1, read as the reverse complement.
CGAGCGGCGCACCAATACACGCATACGAGCGAGTAATTCACTCATCGCAAACGGCTTAGTCATATAGTCATCTGCCCCAGCATCCAGCCCTTTCACGCGGTCTTTGATTTGGTCTCGGGCGGTCAGCACCAGTACAGGCGTATCGATTTTGGCACTGCGAAGCGTCTCTAACACGCTCATGCCGTCAATTTCTGGCAAGCCCAAATCCAGCAAAATCACGTCATACGATTCGACTTTGAGGGTCAAAATCGCTTCTCGCCCATCTTTTGCCCAGTCTACCGCATAGGCTTCTTCTTCTAGACTATCAATCAGACTGTCGGCAATGAATACGTCATCTTCGACGAGTAATACTCTCATTGGGTTACCTTTATACACGAATACTGTTCAATAAATAGACTATAACACAAAAAACCGCCATTCTAAGAATGACGGTGTTGCTCATAGGCAAAGTTGCCATTTGGCACTCAATTATGGCTGAGTAGGCGCACGACGTTTGAAGTCGTTGAGTGATTTGACATCGCTCACGGCACCTGTTTGGGCATCAACTTTGACATGATAGACTTCTTGACCTTTTACCACCTCAATTTGATAGCTTGGGGTTCTTGGTGGTTGATTTTGGGCAGGGTTTGGTGCAGGCGGCATACCTGTATTGCTCATTTGTGGGTCTCTGTTAAAGCGGCGTTTACCGTCACGAGGACCATGACCACCCATTTTACCCCTTTTATCCCCACCTAAATGGGCGCCAATGGCTTCACCACCCACTTGGTTCGCTGCCAATTGCATAGCGCGTTCTAGGCTGATATTGATGGCAGGCGGCGCAGGCGGTTGATTGTTGTTGGGGTTATTAGTTTGTTGCGGACGCGCTGGTCGTGATGGCATGCTTGCTTGGGTCACTTGACCATTAGAGGCATTGACGATATACAGTTGTGGTTGACCATTCGCATTAAGGGTCATAACCCGGTAGCCGACAATGTTGTCATTGGCGTTGTTGGCGATACGGGCAGGGTTTGGGTTGGGTCGGTTGCTACTGTCATAATAATGTACACCAACAATGCGAGTGTTCGCGGTTTGTTTTTGTACCAAGGCGACTGCTTGAGAGGCACTGATGCTGGCATTGGCGGCTGCTTGGGCGTTGGCCTGCATGGCTTGTAAGCGTTGCTCAAAGTTCTTGGCATTGGTTGGATGGCGTTTTTGCATGTTTTGCGCTTGTGGTGCCGCTGAGGTGCTCGCACAGGCGGTGAGTGTCGCACCTGTAACAACACTAAGCAAGGCTACACTAAGCCCAGTGGCTAAAAATGAGGGGTTAAATTTTGCTAAGTTCATAGGTTTTCCTGCGGTTGTTAATATAGTTGTTGATAACCCTTGATTGGATAATACTATCATACAAAAATTAAGACAGCAGAAACTTAGCGATAACGCAGAATCGGGCTAGGTAGGTTATAGCAATCGGATTAAAAAAATTTGCTTTGCATAAACGCCTGCAGCAATGTTCAAAAATGTTTTTATTAATTTTTTTGCCTGTTAAATCAATGCTTCCCCTGACAGGTTAAATAAAAACATCAGGCTCAGGTAATTGCACGATATTAATTGGACACTCGGTTTGCCAAAGATGATGGGTGACAATGATTAAAATGCCTTGCTGCTGATGCTGTACCAGCATTTGCCACAGTGCTTCACGGCTTTTTTTATCAAGTCCTGCAAACGGCTCATCAAGCAGCAAGATTCTTTTTGGGCTAAGTAATAGCCGTGCCAAGGCAATGCGTCTGGCTTGTCCACCGGAAATGGCTTGCCCGTATTCCCCTAGCGGGGTCTGTAATTGTAGCGGCTGACTGCGCGCCCAGTCTTTGAGCCCAACCTTACCCAGCACTTGCCAAAGCTGTTCATCACTGGCATCAGCGTTGCCCAATCTTAGATTTGTCGCCAAAGTCTGGTCAAAAATATCAATCTGCTGCCCCAGATAACCTGTGAGCGCGGGCGTATTGGGTAACGTTAGCCAATCCATCCCATTAAGCTCGATGCTGCCTTGTTGCGGTGCTAGTTCACGAGCCAGCACTTGTAACAGTGTTGATTTGCCTGCGCCGGAGCGCCCAGTAATCAATACCGGGATGCCTTGGGTGGCAGTCAAGCTGAAAGCTTTGAAACCGACAATCGCTTGCGGCATTTTGGCAGCTAGCTGATTGATGGTGAGTGTGAGTGGCGCATTTAGGCGCGCAACATCGATGGGTAAAGGGGCTAAATCATGGTTTAAATGATGGCTAGGTTGTAGCGAAGGATTGAGTAATTCATTGAGTTGGTGTTTTGCTGCCAAACTATTGCCAAGGGCTAGCGAATGGGTGACTAACGGTGCTAGCAAGTCAGTCATGCCCATGATACCGAGGAATAGCGCAAGCAACATCGGCACACTGATGACAAGGGGCGTGTGATAAAAACCCACTAACAAGCCGACCAAAACCGCTGCAATCAGCCACTGCATGATTAGCATGACTAATGATTGGGTGCGCTGGATACGCTTTTGCTGATGCGTATGCTGAGTGTCGAGGCTGTTAAAAGCAGTCAATTCGGATTGCCAGCGCTGCCAAATCAATAAATGGGTAAGCGCCGATAGCGGATTGAGCAAACTGACGCGCCTAGACTCTGCCAATGCCTGATGAGCGCGGGCGTGCTTGATACTGCGCCATGTCAGCAAGGCAGGTAGCATCAAACCCGCGATTAAAAATATGGCAATCAGCACGGGGTTAACCTCATACTGATAAAGTAAGGTGGCTACTAGTAAGCTTGCGGTTGTCGCGACTAGCCAAGGCGATACCACGCGCAGTGGCAACTCATTGAGTACCTCAATATCATGGGTTAAACGGTGCATGGCATGGGTAGATTGTAGGGTACTTGACAACTTTACCAGTGGCAGGCGTACAAACTGGTTAAAAAAACGCACTCGCAGCCGCTGCAACAAACCAAACACCGCATGGTGGGATACTATCATTTCACCATAGCGTCCTGCGGTACGTACCATCGCCATCACACGGATAATCGCTGCCGGTACCAGATAATTAAAACTGTGTGAGCCCAGCGCCACCATCCCCGCCATGGCTGCCGCAGAAATAAACCACCCTGACGTCATCAATAGCCCAATCACCGATAACGCAGTCAGTATGCCTAACAAGGCAGCAATGAGCCATTTATCTAGCTGCGTGCTAAAGAGCTGGGTTAAACGAAAGGTTTGATGACTGTTTACTTTTTTTTGCGGGTGAGTTTTGACAAAGCTATTTTGACTAATAAGCCTATTTTTACTATTAGAGTCTGTCATACCGTTACGCCTTCGCCAAAGTAGATGCAATATCAAGGCTTATTTGCCGATCCAGCCAAGGCAGGTTTGTGGCATCGTGCGTCACCCATAGCACGGTTTTCCCCCTCGTCACTTGTTGTAATAACCCATTAATCTCGGCTGCCGTCTCACTATCTAAATGCTCAGTGGGTTCATCGAGTAGCCAAAGGTGCGACTCTTGCAACAGTAACTGGGCTATTGCCAGTCGTCGCTGCTGTCCACCCGACAACCCGCTACCACGCTCACCCAACTGAGTCTCTAGCTGATTTGGCAGTGCTTTTATCAAAGGTTTTAACCCCACTTGCGCAAGAATTTGCCATAGTTTGTCATCACTGGCGGTTGGGTTTGGCAGGCGCAAATTATCGGCGATACTCATCGGCAGTAGCATGGTTTGCTGTGATAAATAGGCGATTTGGTGGCGAAATTGCGTGGAATTGATGGTGTTAAAATTTTGGTTATCAATAAAAATATCGCCTTGATAGGCGCAAAAACCCAAAAAAATTTGCAATAGCGTTGATTTGCCGCTGCCACTTTGACCGACAATCGCCAACCGTTCCCCTGCGGCAATAGCAAAACTTAACGGCGCGAGCCGTATGCGCTGCTGATGATTGACCCAAATATTATTCGCGTCAATGGCAGGGGGCGCGGTTAACAAAAAATGGTTAGCTTTTGTGTTTTCCGCTGGCTGAAAAGCTAACAACGGTGATAATTCAGCAATCGCGCCTTCCGCTTGCGCTTTGACATGATAATCCGCGCCCAATTGACGTAGCGGGGCATAAAATTCGGGTGCCAACAGCAGTAAAAATAGCGCCGACTGGTAAGGCACAGGCACCGTGTTTTTTTGCCAAGGTAAAATACCGATTAAACCAAAACCCAAATACACGGCAAGTAGCGCAATCGACAGCGCGGCTAACAGTTCTAGCGCTGCGGTGTTTAAAAACGCAATTTTGAGTACTGACATGGTGCGCATACGGTAGGCTTCGGCTGAGGCGTCGATGTCTTGACTCGCGTGCCCGACAGCATCCAGCCGTTGCAGTGTCGCTGTGCCACGTAACCAATCCAAAAATCGCCCGCTCAGCTGTGCCATCGCGGCAAATTGTTGCCGACTTTTACGGGCGGTGGCATGACCAATTAATACCATAAATACAGGGACTAGCGGTGCGGTCAGCAGTAAAATCAGCGTCGCTATCCAGCTTTGGGTCGCAGCGGCGACTAATAGCATGATAGGCGTGCTCACCACAATCAGTCGCTGCAGATAAAAACGGCTGACATAGCCCGTTAAGGCGTCACATTGCTCAATCACCATACTGGCAAGCCCGCCATCACTGCCATACTGGTGGCGCGCCGCACCTACTTGTGCCAGTTTTTCAACTAGCGTTTTTCGTAGGATGCTGGCTACTTGTAGACCCGCATCTAACGCCAACTGATCTTTGCAAAAATGCAGTAAAGGACGTAGCAACAGACACCCTAGTAGCCACGGCAGATAATCAAAAAATACGTCAGTGGCAGGGCGGTGATGGGTAATTTGTGTTAACCAATCTGCAAAGATGACCGCAATCAGCCAAGACTGCACAATCAATACCAGCGTGGACACAACTGATAGTCCCCATGCCATATAAATCGGTCGCTTTGCCATAGCGGCATAGTGACGAAGGGTTTGGTTGACAGCAGAAGTTTCAGACATGGTTGGTTAACAGTAACGATAAAATCAATGGACATATCATAGCGTATCAAGCGGTTGTTAGATATGGCGTAATGCTCATCAAGGCAATGAGCGTAAAAAATATAAACACATTGCCCACCGATAAGGGTTGATAAAACCTTGATAAAGGCATATAACAAGCCATATAAAAGGCAATTAAATAAGTAAAGCGATGACGACCCCACTTAAACGATTACCTTCAAGAGACCCATAAACTATTACGCAGTCAACTATCACTCATTCAACGATTACCATCTTTGACAGGGTATGAGAAGATGGTAGCAGCAACGCCATACCACTCATGGTATTTTGTAGTCAGGTGCGACATTATGCCACATGACAAATAATTTATAGATTTATATAATGTTTGTAAATAAAAACATTACCCTTTTTTAACCACGCATGAGGGTAATTGACATCTGAATTGGTTGTCAAACCAAGGAGTCAACATGATAACAGAACACCTCGTCGATATATCCCGTCTGCAGTTTGCAGTCACGGCGTTATATCATTTTTTATTTGTACCACTCACACTGGGCATGGTGTGGCTGCTGGTCATCATGGAATCGATGTACGTGATGACAGGCAAAGAAGTATGGAAAGACATGACGCGTTTTTGGGGCAAACTGTTTGGCATCAACTTTGCCTTGGGTGTCACCACCGGCATTACCATGGAATTCCAGTTTGGTACCAACTGGGCGTACTACTCACAATATGTCGGTGATGTTTTTGGGGCGCCGCTTGCCATTGAAGGCTTGATGGCGTTTTTTTTAGAATCGACCATGGTCGGACTGTTTTTCTTTGGTTGGGATAGACTGTCGCGCGGACAGCATTTACTGGTGACTATGTTGATGGCACTGGGTACCAATCTATCCGCATTGTGGATTTTGATCGCCAATGGGTGGATGCAGAATCCAGTTGGCGCAGAGTTTAGTTACCAAACCATGCGCATGGAAATGACCGATTTTGCGGAAGTATTATTTAACCCTGAGGCGCAAAACAAATTCGTGCATACCGTCTCTGCCGGCTATACGGTAGGAGCGACCTTTGTGCTTGCCATCTCAGCGTGGTATCTGCTCAAAAAACGCGATGTCGAATTTGCCAAACGCAGCTTTCAAGTCGCGGCGGCATTTGGTTTTGCGTCGATTTGTAGTACCATCGTACTGGGTGATGAGTCGGGTTACTCCATCGGCTTGGCACAGCAAACCAAAATGGCAGCGATAGAGGCGATGTGGGAAACCGAGCCTGCGCCTGCCAGTTTTAATTTGATTGCCGATATCAACCAAGCCGAGCAAAAAAACAACTGGGCAGTACAAATTCCGTATGTGATGGGCTTGATTGGGACGCGCTCGCTAGATACCCCGATTTTGGGCATCCATGACATCAAAATCATCAATGAAAAACGCATCATCAATGGTCAAAAAGCGGTGGTGCTACTGGATCAATTACGCAGTGCGCCCCCAGGTTCAACCCCAAATCCTGTCACAGTGGCTGAATTTGAAAAGGTAAAAAAAGACTTGGGCTTTGGGTTATTGCTCAAACGCTATTCGCCTGATGTCAGCAAAGCCACGCCGGCAATGATTAAACAAGCCACCGATGCCACTATTCCACCTATTATTCCGATGTTCTGGTCATTTCGTGCCATGGTAGGTTTGGGCTTTTTATTGTTGGCATTGTTTACGATTAGTCTTTGGTCAAGTGTCAAAGGCAACTTTATCCAAAAACCTTGGCTGTTACGTTGGGCATTATTGATGCTGCCTGCGCCTTGGCTTGCTGCGGAATTTGGTTGGTTTGTTGCTGAGTATGGACGTCAACCTTGGACGATTTATGGCATGTTGCCAACGTACTTTTCAACCTCCAACATTAGCGTGGCGAATGTGTATGCCTCGCTGGCGGGATTTGTTGGTTTTTATACGGTGCTGCTGATGATTGAAATGTACTTGATGGTGAAATATGCCCGTAAAGGACCTGCAAGTCTAGGTACAGGTAAATACTACGGCGAAGATACTCACAAGGTTCATGTGAGTCCTTCATTAAATTTGCCCCATGATACAGCCGAGGTGAATCATGTTGTTTGATTATGAAACACTGAAAATTATTTGGTGGTTATTGGTCGGTGCGCTGCTCATTGGGTTTGCTATCATGGATGGGCATGATATGGGCGTGTGTTCGTTACTGCCTTTTGTCGGCAAAGATGATGAAGAGCGCCGGGTGATTATCAATACCATTGGTCCGCACTGGGAGGGTAACCAAGTATGGTTTATCACGGCAGGTGGCGCGATTTTTGCGGCATGGCCGATGGTGTACGCCACTGCCTTTAGCGGTTTTTATTGGGCGTTGATGGCAGTGTTGTGGGCGTTATTTTTCCGCCCGGTGGGATTTAAATATCGCAGTATGATACACAATCCAACCTGGCGCAAAGCGTGGGACTGGGGGTTGTTTGTCGGTTCATTTATCCCGGCTGTGGTATTTGGCGTGGCATTTGGTAATTTGTTTTTAGGCGTCCCCTTTAGTTTTAACAACCATTTGGTATCGACTTACACAGGCTCATTTTGGGCATTGCTTAATCCATTTGCCCTACTGTGTGGGTTGATTAGCGCGTCTATGTTGATTATGCAAGGGGGAGCGTATTTGGCGCATCGCACCCTTGACGAGGTGCAAAATCGTACCATTAACTACGCTGCTATCAGTAGTCTGGTGATGGCGGTGTTGTTTGTGCTGGCAGGGGTTTGGATACAATCGATTGACGGCTATCATATCACCAGCCACATTGACCCCCAAGCCTTGCCAAATGTGCTCAATAAAGAGGTGACGCGTCAAGCGGGCGCATGGATGGCAAATTATCATCAATATCCGCTGGCCTGGGCATTCCCTGTACTTGGTGTCATCATGCCGCTTGTCACGGCGATATTGTTAAAAGCGCGTAAAACCTTGAGCGCATTTATCGCCTCCAGTATTGCTGTGCTTAGTGTGATTATGACCGCAGGGGTGGCGCTGTTTCCGTTTATCATGCCATCCTCTAGCGATCCACGTTCAAGCTTGACGGTTTGGGACAGTGTATCGAGTCATCTCACCTTGATGATTATGTTGGTTGTCGTGGGGGTGTTATTACCGATGATTGTAGGCTACACCAGCTGGGCATATAACGTGATGCGCGGTAAAGTAACCAAGGCTTATGTTCGAGAGCAAGAGCATTCACTTTACTGACCCAAATCAAGGCAACTTAATAGGAGAACACAATGTGGTATTTTGCGTGGATATTAGGATTGGGATTTGCGGTACTATTGGCGATTTTAAACGCGCTGTGGCTTGAAAATGCCGATGCGCGTAATAAAGCCTTTAATCCAAAAGCAAAGGACGATAATCCCACCAATGATGGTACGGTGACAGAAGGCAATCCCACTGAAGATATCCATAAAACAGGTAACACTTCAGATAACGAGTCCTAATAGCCATCAGCCATTAGCGCTTTAAGTCACTACGGCTTAAAGCGCTTTTTTATGCGCTTTCAAAACCCGCTATTTTTTAATTATTTTCTTATTTGGTACACAATTTGCATTCGCTGTCTTGGCAAAACTGATTAATACTTGAGCGATAATTTTTTATCGAGGGCATAAGGGCATAGGGGCAAAAGTTTCATGAGAAAGTTAAACAATACGGTTCAACGGCATAAAAGTAAACGGCTTAAGAAAACCTATAAATGGCTATTATCGGTGATGGTTTTTTATCAGCATTCCTCGGTGTACGCTGCGACGCCCACCAATGAGCAGCTATATGACTACCAAAATGTGATGTGGGTGGTTATTGGCGGTTTGCTGGTGTTCTTTATGCAGGCGGGCTTTGCGCTCATTGAATCAGGCTCAGTGCGTAGTAAAAATACCGTGAATGTGTTGATGAAAAACTACACCGACATGGCGATTGGCGGGTTAATTTTTTATATTTTGGGCTATGGCTTGATGGCAGGCAACAACCCCACAGGTTACGTGGGTCAAAGCGAGTTTTTACCAGAGCAGCTTAGCAATATGCAATGGGCACATTTGTTTTTTCAGATGATGTTTGCTTCCACCGCCGCCACCATTGCCAGTGGTGCGATGGCGGAGCGCATTAAATTTTCAGGGTATCTGATTGGTACGTTGATGACTTGCGGATTGATTTATCCAGTCGTAGCAAGTTGGGCATGGGGTGGCTATTATGGCGGTCAAGGCTGGCTCGCCGAGCTTGGATTTATTGATTTTGCAGGCTCTTCGGTGGTGCACTCTGTCGGTGGGTGGTTAGCGCTAGCGGGTATTATCGTCCTTGGACCGCGTATTGGTCGCTTTGCCCCTGATGGCACGCCGCGTTTGATTGCCGGTCATAATCTCACGCTTGTCACCTTAGGCGGCTTTATTCTATGGTTGGCATGGTTTGGATTTAACGCAGGTTCTACACTGACTAGCTCAGGTAATTTGGGCAAAATCATGCTAAATACCCACCTAGCAGGGGTGAGTGCGGTGACGGCTTATCTGCTAATTTCAGGGGTGATGCGTAAAGCAATTTTATTAAGTGATACGGTCAATATCAGCCTTGCAGGGTTGGTCGCCATTACCGCAGGCTGTGCGACCATGTCACCTGTGTATGCGATTGTTACCGGTGTGGGTGCATGTGTCTCGTATTTGGCGGTGAAGCGGTTGTTGGACAATGTTCAAATGGATGATGCGGTGTATGCCGTTGCTGTGCATGCGGGCGGCGGTGTGTGGGGTACGCTGGCAGCAGGGCTGTTTTATGAAGGTGATTTATTCGACACCCATCGTATCATCGTACAGCTGATGGGCATCGGGGCAATGTTTGTTTGGTCATTTGGACTGGGTATGGTAGTGTATTTTGTGATAGAAAAAACCATCGGTCTACGGGTACTTGCACAGCATGAGCAACGCGGGCTTGACTTTACCGAACATGCCGAAGGGGCTTACCCTGAATTTCAAGATAGCTTATTTAGTCAGCAAACGCTAACTGAGCGGCACTAGTTTTAAATTTTTGCGGTGCCTGTCTGCTCTGTCGTCACAGGTGCCCGACCCAATACAGTCATTTGCGTCAATTGTAATTTTATTAACTTTAAATATTTGGCACCGTCATGAACAAAGAAGCTACTATCAAATCTGCGTTAACACCGTTTTTAAAAGATGCTGATATCCGTAAAGCCATGGACATCTTTCATAAAGATTATGCCGATATTACGCCTTACCAAATCCAGCGTTTTGTCCATGAAATTACGCAAGACAACGCAACCAAAGAATATCGCTCAAATATCCGTCGAAGTTTGATGAAAGCGCTGATTGATTATCAAATGGGTGCAGCTAACCCGCAACCAATAACCCATGATATCCCTGATTTGGGGCAAAATAGGCTAGTAACTCACCCATCATCCAGTCAATTAGCTATCGCTAACCAAAAACCTGACGCAATATCTAGCCAAATAGCCGCCTTTGAGTTACTGATTGATAGTTTTATGGTGCAATTTTCACCATTATTGGGCAGCCAAATTTTAGACAGTGTCAAGCAGACGATTCATCAGCATCATAATTCATTAAAATCCCGTGGTTTTAGGCTATTAGCTCGCAAGGCAGAAACCAATCAGGCTTTAACCTTAACCATGATTCACTTTTTTGATCAGTTTTTTGGTGGCGATAAACAAAATGCGTTGACAATGTCGTTGACCGAGGCGGATACAGCAGGATTTAGAACTATCTTATCGTTATTTTATCAGCAAGCGTGTCAATGGGCGGGACCCACTGATGCAGACATTGCTTTGGCGCAGGCAAACAAGATTGCCAAAGCCAAGTTTGACGTATCTTTGGTTGAAAAATTTATGTAGAATGCCATTTATATAAACTACTACGGATTGACACTATCATAGTACAATTTTTATGCAGACCTAAAGATGCTAAATGGCAAGTTCCCAGTTCATTTTATTTCCAGCTCCATTTTAGAGAGTTTAGCACTGCGCTTGATGCTGTATTCTAGCTTAATTTTATGAGACCAATTCTAGGTTTTATAAGATTAAGCTTTTTTTAACCGATGAAAATTTATTGCAACTGGCCTCTCTCACAAGTTTTCGGAAAATATCATGAATCATAAAATTCAGTATTATGTTTACGCCAGTAAAATAAATTTGACCCAAATTTTTGACCACAATTTATTCACTGACATTCGCGAGCAAGCCCAGTCCAACAATCAACACCATCATATTACGGGGTTTTTATTGTTTAAGGATGGCAAATTTTTGCAGTATATTGAAGGTCAAAAAGCGCTCTGCGAGCAATTATTCAACACGAGAAAGCAAGACCGACGACATAAAGAGATGGTGGTGCTAGACTAGGGGCAGTTAGAAAAAAGCTATTATCAGCAATGGCTGATGAACTGTTATAACATGGATGAAAAAACCCAAACCCTTGAACTGCTTAATCTTCCAGATATGGTGTACGACTTTGATATTTATCATTGGAGCCAAGCTCACGTACATGAAGTGATGTCACTAATGGCAAAAAACCATTTGCTTGGCATGACGCCCCAAACAGGGAGTTTTTTCTCGGTGGTTTATCGCCGCTTTATGGGGCAGAACAAAAAATATTTAATCATTCAACTGCTGATATTAGGTATGTTTTTCATCAGTTTATTGTTTTTAAAAAGCAACTATTAATAGCAAACATTGATTAACGCGATAGGGTATAAACCGACAGTGACGACTACCAAATACCCAATACAGGCGGCGGAAAAATTGAGTTTAAACCGCGTCACCATCTTGTGCTTGCGTAAGCGTTTAATGATTAGCCTTTTTTGCCATCAGATTGGCAAAAATCTACAGCTCAATGAACAACATAAATATCACCAACCATGGCACCGTGATGACGGTGAGCATGAAAAAAAGGTGTTTTTTGACATGGTGTTTGATGATGGCGCCGATATAGCTTCCTGCTTTGACCTGGTAGGGGGCAATATCAGCAGCATCGCGCTCATAGAATGCGACCATGTCATTGAGTAATTGCTCGACCTGTTCGGTCTGCCATTGGTAGGTTTCAAACTGTGCTAACAGCTCGCTAATCACTGGGGTTGTATGGGATATGTCAGGTGTCACACATAGCATATCGCATTGCTTAAAGCGTTTAGAATGGGTCGTACCTTGATGGATAAGATGAATTTTATGGTGGCGTTTATCATGGGTGATAGCGAGGTACAAATTCGCTATATACATTTCACTACCTTCCATAAAATGCAGAAAGCGACCATCTTTAAATAGGATAAAACCCATGATGCCGGTTTTTTGGTTATTATCTCTGGCACTTTGATAAATCTGGGTAAATGTGCTGGGCTTTAAAGCGGCTGACCAAGTAAGCGAACTGGTATAAGTCAGGTAATAAGTAGGGGGAGACATCATCGTAGAACTCCTCAGCCATACTCTTTATATGTTACTTTGAGTGTAGCATAATAATTTTTAATGTTATTATTAATTTAGCATCTTTTATTAAAACTAAAGTATAACCCTTAATTCATACAAAAATAAATTAAAGTTTATAAATCTTTTTAGGGTAAAAAATTTAATTATTTTTATGATGCTGTGTTTGCATATCTGTGATTAGCTCGTTCACCTCCGATGACTGCCAATGGGTGGGGGTAAACGCTTGAAATAGTTGGCTAATGGATAAATTATTCACATCCTTACCCCACTCTCAACACTTTTAAGCGGGGTTGAAACAAAAAAGGCATGAACTTAAACTTTAATCAATGACCAAAAAGATTAGAGGATAAGCCATGCCCATTGATGAATTTATCATTAAAATCTATCTAATGGTAGATGACTACTACAAAAAGATTGTAACAAACCGGCTAAGACAAGGCGGATATGCACCAAAGCTAACCGACAGTGAAATTATCACCATGGAGATAGTGGGTGAGTTTTTACAGATGGACACCGATTCGCAAATCCATCAGTATTTTAAACAGCATTGGCAAACATGGTTTCCACAAATAGGCTCATATCCAAACTTTGCCAAGCAATGCGTCAATTTGTTACAAGTAAAAACTTTGATACAACAGCATATCGTTAAACAGCATGGGCAAGACAACATTCATTTTATTGATGGCTTTCCCATTCCGGTGTGTCAATATGCCAGAGCCTATCGGCATAAAACCTTCAAATACGAAGGCAGTTATAGTTACTGTGCCTCAAAGCAACAAAAATATTTTGGCTTTGAAGGACATTTACTTATTAATCTATCGGGCATGATAACCAATTTTACCTTTGCCTCTGCTAAGATAGATGAAAGGCTTGTTGCACCTGATATGCTTGATAATATCAAAGGCTTGTTAGGTGCAGATATGGGCTATATTAGCCCTGATTTATCTGAGTATTGCTTTAAGCGATGTGTTGATTTGCAAACACCGCTTAGAAAAAATATGCCCGATAAACGACCAATCAGTGTACTTAATCGTCTTAAAAATGCTCGTCGCAATATTGAGACGGTGATTGGTCAGTTATCACAGCGGTTTAACATGCAAAAGGTGAGAGCTAGAGATTTATGGCATTTATCCCACAGATTTATGCGTAAAATCTTGGCTCATAACTTCTGCTTTGTAATCAATAAACAGTTAGGTAATCCCCCACTTCAGTTTGAATTGCTTATTTCAAGTTGAGAGTGGGGTCATCCTTATCAATGTCAATACAGTACATATCCCATTTTTTGAACCGCGGCTGCTCCCGATGACCCTCGGTAATTATTTTTAAATTTTTATGGCGATAATCTTTAAGTAAATCTTGGTACAGGTGAGTGACCAATGCCTTATCGCCTTCCAAATATTGAAAAAAATGCCCATTTTTGAATAGCAAAAATCCCGTGATGTGTTGGGCGTGATTATTTTGCATAGAAATCTGCTCGATAGTTTTGAAAGTAAACGGATTAATCGCGCCTAGTAAGGTGATTTTACTGGTGTAGGTTAAATAATAAATAGCATTACACATAAAGGATATCCAACATAAGGTTACCGTTGTTACCAATTCACTACAGCGGGCATTTGATTAACGCTTATAAGCGATTATACTTAGCAAAAAGCCATTCTCTTACATAAATATTTAATCATTTCAAATTTAACGTTTTGACTTAAAAACGTCCTGACTTAAAAACGTCATTGCTTAAAAAAGAGAAATACTTAACAAAGAGAAACCTATGCCGAATTCATCGACCCACGCTACAAAAAACCCGCCATCCGCCACCGTCCGCTCAAATAAATTCAAACTTGGGGCTGCTGCGGTTATAGCCCTTGTGGGGTTAAGTTTGACAGGCTGTCAGGCCATGATGACAAAAAACGCACCAATCGCCGCAAAAACTGATAGCACTATCACTGTGTCAAATGATATTAAAACCATCAAAAACATTGCCTATGGCACAGATACTCGCCAACAACTCGATATTTATACCCCTGTAGACGGTCAGCGTCACCCTGTGTTGATATTTGTATACGGGGGCAGCTGGCAACATGGCAAACGTCAAACCTATGGCTTTGTCGGTAAGCAGTTTGCCAAGTCGGGCTACACCACAGTGGTGGTGGATTATCGTTTAGCCCCTGCAAACGTATTCCCAGATTATGTGCTCGATACAGCCAGCGCCATGGGGTGGGTGTATCGCAATATCGCCCAATATGGCGGCAATCCTAATCAGCTGTTTGTCATGGGGCATTCTGCAGGGGCGTTTAATGTGGTATCTGCGGTGGATGATAGCCGCTTTTGGAAAACCACCGGCATTCCCAATAAGGCAATATTAGGCGTGATTGGACTAGCAGGGCCGTATGATTACGATTTTCGTAGCGGTACTACCAAAGTCGCCTTTCCAGCTGATAGCACCCGCCAGCAAGTGATGCCTGTGTATCATATCCGCCAAGATGTACCCCCGCATTTGTTGGTGACAGGTAGTAAAGATATGCTTGTCTACCCACAAAATGCTGATAGCTTACAAAAAGCGCTCACCCAGGCAGGCGGCAACGTGGAACGGGTGCAAGTCCCTGCCACTCATGCAGGCATCGTCATTGGTCTGGCAGCACCGTTACAGTCTTTTTATCCCACCTTTAATAAGGTCAATGATTTTATGCAGCGGCATTTGCCAACAGCGCAGTGAGAAAGATTTCCAAGAAAAATTTCCAAGAAAAACTTTTAAGCAGCGGCAATTTTCACAGACTCATGCAGTCAAAGGCATACCACTGCTGAGCCAGTAGACTCAAATGCGATGAAAGAATCACAACCGAGTTGAGGTAACCGACTCGGTTTGCATTTTTATCCAATTATTTATGTCATTTGCTATCTAATCTTTACTTCATAGACATTTGCTGCAACATAATGACGCTATTGCAGGTAGCTGTTATCAGCTTATAATAAACGGCATTGACCTGCTTATCATAAAAAAGTTCTCAATATCCTCATAACAACATAACGAACAGGACTTCCTGATGCTACCAATCAAAGACCCAACCTTACTCAAAACCCAATCCCTCATTAGCAATCAATGGACGGACGCCACGACAGGCGACACCATTGATGTCACCAATCCATTTGACAACCAAGTGATTGCCACTATACCCAGCCTAGAAAAATCTCAAGTCATCGACGCCGTCGCCATCGCCCATAAAGCGCAAATAGACTGGGCAAAAAAGACCGCCAACGAGCGCGCAGCTATTTTAAACAACTGGGCGGATTTAATCGACCAAAATAAAGAAGACTTAGCGACCATCATGACCGCTGAGCAAGGCAAACCACTGACTGAATCACGCGGTGAAATCGGCTATGCCAATAGCTTTATCCGCTGGTTTGCCGAAGAAGGTAAACGCATCTATGGCGACATCATCCCCACCACCAACAAAGACCTACGCTACGTGGTGTTAAAACAACCGATTGGCGTATGCGCAGCGATTACCCCTTGGAATTTCCCCGCCGCCATGATTACCCGTAAAGTTGCCCCTGCCTTAGCTGCTGGCTGTAGCATAATTGTCAAACCTGCCACCGAAACCCCATTGACCGCATTAGCACTGGGCGAACTTGCCATACGAGCAGGCTTACCTGCAGGCTTGCTACAAATCGTCACCGGCAAGTCCTCAGTGATTGGTGAAGTGCTCACCCAAGATGAACGCATCCACAAATTGTCATTCACTGGCTCTACCGAAGTCGGTCGCGTGCTGATGTCACAATGCGCGTCCACGGTCAAAAAACTCTCAATGGAGCTTGGTGGCAATGCGCCCTTTATCGTCTTTGATGATGCTGACTTAGAAAAAGCGGCAAGCGGTCTTATCGCTTCCAAATACCGTAATGCCGGACAAACCTGTGTCTGTGCAAACCGCGTCTATGTGCAATCAAGTATCAAAGACAAATTTTTAGCCATCTTCAAACAAAAAGTCGAAGCACTAAAAGTCGGTAACGGCATGACAGAGGGCGTAAATATCGGTCCGCTCATCAACCAAGGCGCACTGGACAAAGTCGAACAGTTACTTGCAGATGCGGTGAACAAAGGCGCGACCGTGGTAACCGGTGGAAAGAAACACAGCGCGTCAGATTTAAGCTTTGAACCAACCATTATCACGGGAATTACCGATGACATGGACATCGCCAGCCAAGAGATTTTTGGTCCGATTGCGCCCGTGTTTGTGTTTGATAGCGATGATGAAGTGATTGCCCATGCCAACAACACGATTTATGGACTGGCAGCATATTTTTATACCCAAAGCGTTGCGCGTTCGTGGAAAGTGTGTGAAGGACTCGAATACGGTATGGTCGCCCAAAACACCGGGCTGTTATCAACCGAAGTTGCACCATTTGGGGGTGTGAAGCAATCAGGCTTTGGGCGTGAAGGCTCAAAGTATGGGATTGAAGAGTACCTGACTACCAAGTATTGGTGTATTGATGTGCAATAATAGTTCAATCGTCCAAGTTCATGGCATACATTGCCATGATTGGGCGTAAGATTGAATGTGGTGATTTAGTTTATTGGTTTTTGTAATTAGCGCTTTAGGACTTTTACTCGGCGATATCAAATACTTGGCGCAGGTATGCCAAAAAGGTATCGTTATCGGTCATGGTTTTGCCCGGGCTGTCGGATATTTTGGCGACCGATTGCCCGTTACATTCAACCAGTTTAAGGACAATGTTGAGCGGTGTTTGTCCCATATCATTGGTCAAGTGAGTCCCGATACCAAACCCAAGTTGAAAACGGTCGTTAAAATGCAAGTACAGCGCCCACGCCTTCTGCAGCGTCAATCCATCGCTAAAATTTAACATTTTGGTTTTTGGGTTGATTTTGAGTTGTTGGTAGTGCGCGTAGGCTTTTTCGCCCCATGCATACGGGTCGCCACTGTCGTGACGCAGCCCATCAAATAGCTTGGCAAAATACAAGTCAAAATCGCGCAAAAAAGCGTCCATCCCGACCACGTCTGTCAACGCAATACCTAAGTCACCCCGATATTCTTGAACCCAAGCTTCGAGTGCCGCTTTTTGGAAATTACGCAAGCGCACATCGAGTGCCTGAAAGGCTTGCAGAAATTCATGTGCCATTGTGCCAATTGGGGTGATACCGAACTGTTTGGCAAAATACACATTGCTCGTACCGCGAAATATTTCCGGCACTGTCATCAACCGCTCAATCACTTGCTCTTGCCAAGCAATACTATAACGTCGACGCGTACCAAAATCTGATAGCAAAAAAGGAACGTCATAAGCCGCCATTTGGTGACGATAGTCTTGTAGCAGTAGCAGTTTATCGTTTAGCCGTTGTTCACCGACTTGCCAAGCCGATTGTTGGTCAAGGTGACTAAAATACAGTTCATTGACAATCGCCAACACAAAGATTTCAAACATCATTGCCTGAATCATCGGGCCTTCAATACGAATGTCTAACCGACCTTCGGCATCAAGGGTCGCTTTGATAAAACGACGTTTGAGTTGAAATAATTCCAGATAATCCACAAAGTCACTTTTGATAAAGCGCAGACCACGAAGATATTGCAGCTCATCGGCTGTAAAACGCAGTTCACAAAGCGCATCGAGCTCGCTATTGACTTCATCGAGTAGCGTTGATAGGGGATAGGCAGTATCTTCAAGGTTGCGACAGCGAAACGCATATACGCTATGCGTCTGTGGAAACTTGTGTAGTACCACTTGTAGCATGGTAAATTTGTATAAATCCGTGTCCAACAAAGACTTAATAATCGCCATCACCCATCCTAAATTATCTAACTATCGATATGAGTGACTACTTTAGCATTAATTCGCTGGGATTGTACAAAATCTGACTCGGTGCTTGGCATTATGGTTGGCTGGGCGTATCAACTTTAATTTTATTGACGGCATGGTATTCACGGTTAAAATACACCAAGCCTGTCTGGTCTTTGCCTTGTTGTATGGCTTCGATACGACAAATAAAAATCCCGTGTGTGCCGACTTCTTGGATTTGCTCGATTTGGCAATCAAAGCTCACCAAGGCATTGTCCAAAATCGGTGACTGGGTCATCAAGGTATGCCATGTGCCATGCTCAAAGCGCGCTTGCGCTTCGAGTTTGGAGGCAAAAACCGCGGATAATGGTGCATGATGATCGGCAAGCACATTCACCGCCAATACCTTGTTTTGCACAAAATATTCATACGAGCGTGAGGCGGTATTCATACATACCAGCAAGGTCGGTGGGGTATCGGTTACACTGCACACCGCCGATGCAGTAAAGCCATGACGACCCGCAGGGCCATCGGTAGTGACCACATTGACCGCAGCCGATAACATCGACATGGCATTTCTAAAATCAGTAACGTCAACCATTGTTTTTTCCAAAGTACTTTTTAAATTATTAGGTCTTCCAATTGATGCGTGGCTAAATAGTCATTTCGGACGAGCTTGGCGCCTTGTGCTAAGGCAGACAATTTGCCTTGTGCCACATGACGGGGGAGCGGCGCCATTCCGCAATTGGTACAAGGGTACAAATTTTCAGCATCCACAAACTGCAAGGCTTTATGCAGCGTTTCTGCCACTTGCTCAGGCGTTTCTATCTGATGCGTCGCCACATCAATCGCGCCCACCATCACTTTTTTGCCACGAATCAATTCGATAAGTTCCATCGGTACGCGCGAATTGTGACATTCTAGCGACACCATATCAATCGCCGATTGCTGTAGTTTGGGGAAGATGGCTTCATACTGTCGCCATTCACTGCCCAAGGTTTGTTTCCAATCGGTATTGGCTTTGATACCATAACCATAACAGATATGGACGGCAGTGTCACATTTCAACCCTTCGATAGCACGTTCGAGTGTTGCAATGCCCCAATCATTAACTTCATCAAAAAATACATTAAAGGCAGGCTCATCAAATTGAATAATATCGACCCCTGCCGCCTCCAGTTCTTTGGCTTCTTGATTGAGTAGGGTAGCAAATTCCCAAGCCAGTTTTTCACGGCTGCCGTAGTATTGGTCACTTAAGGTATCAATCATGGTCATGGGGCCAGGCAATGCCCATTTGATAGGTTTGTCTGTGTGCTGACGCAAAAACTTGGCGTCCTCAGCAAATACCGATTGCGGGCGCGACACCGCACTCACCACAGTCGGCACACTGGCTTCATAGCGATTGCGAATTTTTACTGTAGCGCGATTGGCAAAATCAACCCCATCTAGATGCTCAATAAAGGTGGTGACAAAATGTTGGCGGGTTTGCTCGCCATCACTCACAATATCAATGCCTGCCGCTAGTTGCTGCTGCAATGATACCAATAACGCGTCTTGTTTGCCTTGGACAAGGGCGCTGTCTGTTAGCTTCCAAGGTGACCAAAGTTGTTCAGGTTCAGCAAGCCAGCTTGGTTTAGGCAGGCTACCTGCCGTTGATGTTGGAAAAAGTGTCGTCATTGTTTTCTCTTTAATTGTTTGGTGTCAGCAAAAACTGCTTAAGCGACTTATTAAGCTAGTTGGGTTAAGCGACTTGGGAATTTAACCAGTTTTGTAATAAGGTTTGATAGGGTTTGATAAAGTGGGTTTCTGTGTATTGACCTTGTTGAATCGCCAGCTGGCTACGTTCTTCACGGTCATACTCGATTTTGGTCAGTGAATAATCCTCATGATTTAAACTGGGCCGATAGCTTTGACCTGCCACGCTATTGGCGTTATAAATCTCAGGACGATAAATTTTTTGGAACGTTTCCATCGTGCTAATCGTGCTGATAAGCTCAAGGTTGGTGTAGTCGTTGAGCAAATCACCTTTAAAATAAAATGCAAAAGGTGCTACTGATTTTGGCGGCATAAAATAACGCACCGATAACCCCATTTTGCTAAAGTACTCATCTGTCAGCGAATACGCGTCTTGTACATATTCAGTGCCCAAAATCGGATGACAATTGGCAGTTCGGGTGTAGGTCTTAGTGGTCGATACACTGAGACAAATCACCGGGGGTTTGTTAAATTGCTCACGATAGGCAGGCGAGTTCAGCACATAATCAAACAACTTACCATGCAAATCCCCAAACCGCTCGGGCACGCTAAACGATGGCTGGTTTTTGTTATGCGCCAACAGCCATACACTAAAGTCATAATCGCGCACATAGGAAGAAAAACTGTTCCCCACAATGCCATCGATTCGCTGCTGGGTTTGGGTGTCAAAGATAACGGTTTTTAAAATCTCAATAGCCGGGAAGCTGTCTCCCGTACCCGCTATCTCAAGATGGGCAGATACAATTTCAAGCTCGACCTGATAGCGGTCG
Source organism: Faucicola osloensis (assembly GCA_016888885.1). Taxonomy (GTDB): domain Bacteria; phylum Pseudomonadota; class Gammaproteobacteria; order Pseudomonadales; family Moraxellaceae; genus Faucicola. Next base: position 834,490 of record CP069437.1, on the reverse strand, counting down.
CCAGTCACATTGTCCCAATGTGCCAAGTCATTAAATCGATGGTTAATCATTTGCAGGGTATTGCGTAAGTTTTGCTCGCGGTGTTCCCCCCGTGCCAGATTGGCAAAGTTGGTAGTCAGCCTAGTATCTTTGGCAGGTTGGTAGTTTTCATCAAATGCAATGGTTTTGATATGACAATCAATCGGTAAAGTCATGTCTATAATCTCCGTAACAGTCGCGCAAAAAAATTCTTTTAGCACCCTACGATTACTAAAAATCGTCACTGCTAAAAGTACAAAGACAGTTATACGCTAAAATAAAGATGAATAAAAACGAATTAAAATTTAAAAATGATGAATTTTATTCATTTTAGGTTTTTTCTTGCATAAAGATTGGATTGCCACCCATGCAAAAAATGCCTGCCTTGCCAAGCCCGCTGAATCAATTGATAGGCAAAAAAGCGTCATTATTGGACAAGCGACTTTATCTGACCTTGCCGTAAAACCACCGACTTCAGGTGGTGGATATAAGGCAATTGCTTAACTCTATAAGATTTGCTATACTCATATCACTATATTTAATGTCTTGCACTCAACAGTTAAGTTAAGACTAAATTGCGAGTACGCAGTAACTTAACTGGTAAGGCACTCCAAACACACACTTAAGCTAATCCGTGTCTATTGACAATCCTAATGGTAGGATTAGTTTAAAATAAGAACCTTAAATGTACGGTGTGTCGTACGGGCGGTTGCCACTATTTAAGGTTTGCGGTGGGGCTTCACCGTCTTGCAGAAGGAATCCCCTCGCTTTAGGGAGGGGAGGAAGTCAAATTAAGATGGCAATATCATCTGTCATCATTAAAGCGTGCATCAAACGATTTCCCTGTTATGCTATCTACCCCATCATCTGATAACAAATCGTCAAAACTATATATTAGGGTGGTGGTAGTTGGCATCGTTACCGCGTTGCATGGGCTGCTGCTATATCTATTTTTTCAGTACCAAACGCCATTAAAAATCAAACCGCAAACCACACAGCCGCTCGAAATTAGCTTTATCCAGCTGAAGCCTCACTCCTCGCAGACCTACCATTCACAACCGCCTGTAGTTATCCATCATGCAAACCCTACCAAGCAAGCTTATACTAGCACTAACACACAAGCAGCTGATATTAAAGAAAAAACGTTCCCAACACCAAACCCTACACCCGCTAAACCGGTGAATCACCCAGCAAAAAATAGTAGCCACAAGCCAATCGAACGCAGAACAACGATAGATAATTCGACTAACCAAAAAAAAGCCAGTCAACCTAAAACTGCGTTATCTACAGCAAGTCAAAGTCAAACTGAAAATCAAGCAAAAACCCTGGATATTCCTAACCCGCCATTACTAAACGCCCATAAAAATAACGCTCACGATAAACAACAGCAAGCGGCGCAAATAGAACGCAACATAAGTTCAAACACTAGCCAATCTCTTACTCAACCCAAATCAGCTACTATCAACTCAGCTACTACTAACCAAAGCCATACCAGGGCTGAGTATGCTTTAAAACCTATAACTCACGATGAGCGTGCTAAATCATCTGCTAAATCATCTAAAGACTCGATGCGCCCTCAAATCCAAAAAACGCCAAATCAGCCCGTTAGCCCAGTTATTTCAGCTATCCCCGCTGTTAATTCGTCAGCAAAACCAGCAACACCCATCACCTTTGGCAATGCGGATGCAAGTTGGCAGAAAAAACCGAACACGCAGTTACCGCCCAATTTATCGCGTATTGTGACACTAAAACAGCTATCAAGCCTGCAAGTAAAACTTAATGTCAATGCCCAAGGTGGCGTGGAAAAATGCAGGATTACGCAAACATCGGGTGATTCAGAGGTGGATAAATTTATTTGCCAACAAGTGCAAAAAGCCAAACTTTACCCAAAAAAAACCAATGGCATCACGGTACCAAGCATTGGCAATCTCACCATAGCACTGACCAATCTTGCAAATTAAATTATAGAATATATCGTTGAAGCGGCACCTATGTAATAATCATTAATGGCTTACTGTATCAACAATTGATTACCTAGACACATAAAAAAAGCCAACCTGATGAACAGATTGGCTTTCTTATTATTGAAAGTTAGCTTATTTCTTTTGGTAAGATAAACGTACACCGTATACCCAGCCATCATTGTCTTGGAAATCGCCAACAATGCTACCATCGGGTAGTTTTGCTTTGGCATCACCAAACATCAAGTATTTAACGCCGCCTGAGACAGCCCATTCAGGTGTCAAATTGTATTTTGCCCCCAAGCCCACATTCCAGTTACCTTCGACAGGTCCTAGAGAAGTGATGGGATTGCCTGCACCTGAGTCATAACCCACAGCGCCCGAAATAGCTAATTGTGGTGATAGTTTCTTACCTAGACCGACTTCAGCAGTCCAAGCGTCATCGTCATAAGAAACTAAATTTAAACCGCTTGCTTTACCATAGATTGTTGGTTTAATCGCAAAATCGCTCCAAGGTACCCAACGTGCTTTTGCGGTTAAAAGGGTTGTTGGATTGAGACCTGTTTGGAAATCTAAGTTAACAGATTTTGGCGTGGTGATAGTAATTTCATTGGTGCCTTGAGTAGGTAATCCTCTAGCAGCTAATGCTGGGAAATTTTCCGCCATAGTGACGTCGTGGTCGATTTCAGAGCGATAGGTTAACGCGGCTTTGAGGGCAATTTCAGGTTTTAAATAAGCAATCCCAGCCATCCAACCATAGTCAGTGTTACGAGCAATACTAGCATCGTAACCTGTAGCACCTTTGTAAGCAACACCACGAAGATGAACATCACCTTCTAAACGCTGAATCGTAGGACCACCATAGATTTGAATATTTTTCTTTTCGCCAAGTTTAACACCTATCAAACCTGTGAAGTTTTGGCTTGAAATTTGTACATTCGTGCCTTCACCATTGTTGTTTTGATTAATACCAGCAACGACAATGGCTGATCCTAAATCTTCTGCACGTTGACTAAGGGTATTAAGTTGAGCAGTTAAAGTCGCTTTAGTAGCTGGATCGGTAGTGGCAGCAATTTGCCGAGTTAAGCCCCCAATAGCTGTGCGTAAATTGCTTAAGGTTTGATTAGCAGTCGAAATATCGGTAATTGCACCATTTGTAAGGTTCCCAATCGTTGCATTAGCACCTTGAGCTACAAAATTATTGTCACCTGAGAAATTAACATCGGCTGCCCAAGGTTGATCAAAAAATGCCCCTACGCTGATGGTATCATTGACATCGGCTTTTGCCCCAAAATTTAAAAAGTGGTAATCATCGGCCATATCAGGGACATTGCGACCAGCGGTAAAGTTTGCGTCAGTTGTCGCAACGTTTTTGTTATCTTTACCCTCGACTTTTGGATCGATAGCAATGTGCTCAACATAGGCAAAAGTACCTTGCTCGGTAAAAGCCCAGCTTGGTTGGGTAGAGCGGTCTAAACCGGCGGCGTTTGCGATAGAAACAGTAGAAAGCGTAGCAACAGCTAGCGCAAGAGAAGAAATTTTAAATGACATGTGAAGCTCCCTGTTTGATTTTAATCATCACGTCTAACATCTAATTTAACAAAAACTTATCGGTAAATTAAAATTGACGTAATACCTTCCTTTCGTCAGTCAAAGAATAATCAAAATTTTAACAATTGACAACCATAGAATCACATTTTTGTAAGAATTTATTGACCTGAGCAGTCACGAAAAAAAGAGGGTGTTAACCCAATGAGTTAACACCCTCTTTTTACTGACTATATGTGCCTAAACAACTATCGACCGCGATAAGTAATACGTCCTTTCGATAAGTCGTAAGGTGTCATTTCAACTTTAACTTTATCGCCTGTTAAGATACGAATATAGTTTTTACGCATTTTCCCAGAAATATGCGCAATAATTTCATGCCCATTTTCCAAACGCACTTTAAATAATGTGTTAGGTAAAGTGTCGACCACTTCGCCTTCAAATTCAATTACATCGTCTTTTTTTGCCATAATACCTATATCTATGAGTCAAATGTATAAATGCAGATTATACGCTGATGCGTGTGTTATCGCAACTTTTAAGCCCTAAATCAATCAATTGAAAAAAACAGCTAGAAGATTTGCGCACATCGCGCCCTTATTCAGCCAAATTTAGCCAAATAGGGGATAGCCTTGTTGCCGGTAATAGTGATTGAAATTGGGGTGGATACAGCGCATTGATAAAGTATAACCCATCGGCAGAGGCCGTCGCTGCCGCAAGTGACCGGTTTTTGCTCAGCAGCAATGCTTCAATCCATGCGACTGGCTTTTCACCGCGCCCAATTTCAAATAACGTACCCATAATATTTCGCACCATGTGATGTAAAAAACCATCGGCTTGGATATCCAGTACCAACAGCTCACCATGCTGAATCAATTTGGCAAAATGGACATGGCGCACAGGCTGATTAGATTGGCAGGAAGCGGCACGAAAACTGGTAAAATCATGGGTGCCTTCCAGATAGGTCGCTGCCTGCTGCATTAGTTCGACATTGAGTGGGGCGTATTCATGGGTAATTTGCTGATTGAGTATCGCAGGTCGAAAGGGGTGGTTGAGGGTAATATAGCGGTAGCGTCGAGCAATGGCAGAAAAGCGCGCATGAAACTCAGCGGGCATCACTTGTATCCAGCGCACCGCGATATCATCAGGTAGCAGAGAATTTGCGGCACGCAGCCAATTATAAGGCTGACGCATGGCACTGGTTTGAAAATGGGCAATCATATTTGACGCATGGACGCCTGCATCAGTACGACCCGCAGCGATGACTTCTATGGGTTCATTGGCTATCTTTGATAACGCTGCTTCAACATGCTGCTGAATACTATCAACTTCTTGTTGTCGTTGCCAGCCGCGATAGCGAGTACCAATAAATTCGATGCTGATCGCATAAGTATTTACAGTCATAAAAAAGCCAATTTTGCCAAAACCTACGATAAAAAAGCCTAGTATAACAACTAATCAGTTATTAGGCGACGGTGTGAGTATCTTTTAGACAATGCGTCCAACGCTGACGGCGGCGAGCAGGGGTATCATAACTGCCAATCAACCATAGCAGACGCGCAAATATAGCAGGTAAGGTCAATCGTCCCGTCATCAAAACCTCACACTGAGCCAGCCATGCCCCCGCTTCATACACTTGGCTGACGCCGCCATACGCGCATTGGGTGGTCACTGCAACCAGACAGCCTTGTTTTTTCGCCTGTAATAATTGGTTTTTGATGGATTCAGCATACGGCACATTGCCTGCACCAAATGCCAAAATAATGATGGCATCAGGTTGTTCAGACAATAAATTATCCAAGCGAGCAGCGAGCAAATGCGTATCTACGGGCGTCAAATAGAGTGTGGCAATATTGGCATGGGACAAGCTGTCAAAAACTTGCGGCAATTGACTCAACCGATCTTCTAGCCAAAGTTGATGCTGAGCCTGAGTGATTTTTGCGGTATAGCTATTGGCGGGATAACCAGCACGGTGGTGCCCCACAAACGCCATTAAATCATGGCTATGAATTTTTTGCACCGTTTGCGCAGGCCAATCTTCACCAGAAAAACACACCCGCACTCCAGCCTCACCATGACGGGCTAGTTTGCAGGCATCAAATAAATTCTGCGTGGCATCGCTCTGCGTGTCGATGCGGTAATCGGTTAACACATTGCTATCGAGCAAAGGTCTCATTGCCCCTGTCACCACAATGCTGATATGACTACCCGCAAAACTCTCTGCCAAAAAAGCCGCGAGGTAACTGAGCGTATCCGTGCCTGTTAGCACCACAAATTGGCGCAGCCCTTCCCCAATGGCTTGTAGTATCAATTGATAAAAATGCGCGAAATCGGCAGGCGTTAACTGGCTACTGTCTTTAATAACATCATTATCCAATATCCGCCAATTCACAGGGTCATGTGCATGATTTGGGTAGGTGGCAAAATGGGTGTGTAAAATCTGTGATAACACAGGTAAGAAAATATCGGCATCTAAGCTGGCAAGCGGTTTGCCATAACTGCCAAAAGTGCCACCCGCGTAGATGATGCCAATACCTGATTTGGTGATAGATTTACTCAATTGAAATTTTACTCATAAGGGTTGGCAACGGATAACTTATCAAGGACAGCGATTTCAATCGCTTCCATTTCATCTTGCTCAGCTTGCCCAAGTTCATGGTCAAAACCCAGCAAATGCAGCATCCCATGTACCAGCAAATGGGTGAGATGCTGCTCAATGGTTTTGCCTTGTTCAGCGGCTTGACTGACTACCACCGCATGGCAAATCACTAGTTCACCTAGCGGCAATGCCGGCAGTAATTCTAGTACAGCTTCAGGCAACTCACTGGCATAGGATAAAATATTGGTGGCGTAGTCTTTGCCACGCGCATCCAAATTGATAGCGCAAGCTTCCACAGGCTCCGTGACATAAATTTCTAATTCAACGGTTTTTTGAAAGATAACTTCACCCAGTTGACTAGGTATCTCAGTGGTGTCTTGATGAGTTTGAAAATACTGCAGAACTTGCTGCAAAATAGCGACAATCTTGTCTTGTTGGTACAAGGCTTCAAGTTCGCCAAAATTTGGCAGCGCAATTAAGTCTTCAGCAAAACTAATTATCACTTGACTCATCGGCACTTGACTAAGCGGCGCTTGCGGCAAAGCGCTTGCTAAATCACCTGTTAAATCAATTTGGGTTGGCAAAGCTGATGACATAAGCTACTCCGCGATACCTATATCAATGGGTGGATTATCAATCGGAGCTTTATCAACCTGTGCATTGTTATCCGTCACCGCGATAGCCAAGCTTGCGGCTTGGGACTGTGCTTGGCTTTGTTCAAGTAGGCGCGATTGCTTTTTGGCTTCTCTAATCGCTTCTTGCGCTTCATCGTATTTATCGTAGGCTTGCACGATTTTTTGAACCAATTGATGGCGTACCACATCTTTGCTATCAAACCGCGTCACATGAATTTCTTCAATATCCGCCAAGATTTCTAGCGAATGCCGCAAGCCTGACTTGGTACCACGAGGTAAGTCCACCTGTGACATATCGCCCGTGATGACCGCACGCGAGCCAAAACCCAAACGGGTCAAGAACATTTTCATCTGCTCGGGGGTGGTGTTTTGTGCTTCATCCAAAATCACAAACGAGTTGTTTAAGGTACGACCGCGCATGTAAGCGAGGGGGGCTACTTCAATGACTTGTTTTTCAATCAGTTTTGCCACTTTTTCAAACCCTAGCATTTCATATAAAGCGTCATAAAGTGGGCGTAAATAAGGGTCGATTTTTTGGGTCAAATCCCCCGGTAAAAAGCCCAGTTTTTCCCCTGCTTCTACCGCAGGGCGTACAAGCAAAATACGCTCAATCTCATTGCGCTCTAGCATATCCACCGCACAAGCCACCGCCAAGTAAGTCTTACCCGTCCCTGCAGGCCCTACGCCAAACGAAACATCAGAGAGTAAGATTTTTTTGACATATTGCTGTTGGTTGTAACCGCGTGGGATGATTTTTCCTTTACGGGTTCTCAAACTAATCGGGGTGAATTCAGTGCTATCTACGCGCTCGCTGCCATTTTCGCTAGCGGCATCATTCTCTAGCGCTAAATCTTGCTCACGGCTAAAACTCGTTTGCACGAGCAGGTGCAAATCTTCTGGCGAGATGACGTCGTTGCTTTGTGATTCATCGGCAAGCTGTGCCAAAATACGCTCAGTACGCGTGACTGAATCAAGCTCACCTGAAATCACAAAATCGGTTTTGCGTTGGTGAATATGGACTGACAGGCGATGTTCAAGGTACTTAATGTGGTTATTGTATTCGCCAAGTAAGGTTTTGAGTTGGTGGGCTTTTAGAGATGATAAATCGACCGTTCTGCTGATGGTATCGCTCAAGAGTGCTTCCTTTTATGGGTTTTTATCGTTGTGATAAATCATAAGGTTGAGAGATTAGGGGGGTATGACAGTAACCAATATAATATTTTGGCACGTTGATACTATTATGGTAAATATATGCAAAAATTCAAGTGACATTCACGGGTTTTTGTCATTTCAAGTGATTTTGAAGCCAACAGTCAGGCAATGCTCAGCCACGACAGGCAAAAAATTAAATTTTGAGAAAATGAAAAAAAATGTGACAAAATGCTTGACGACATAGGGTTAAATACGCATAATATGCACCCCATGACAGGCAAGAAATAGTTTCAAAATTCTGCCTAAATCCTGCAAATTTGCCAAACATGGCGATGTAGCTCAGCTGGTTAGAGCGCACGACTCATAATCGTGAGGTCAAGAGTTCAAGTCTCTTCATCGCCACCATTTGCAAATAACTTAACGCACGCTATTTTATAAACCCAGTATTTTGCTAAGCCAAGCATTTTGATGTTTGGCTTTTTTGTTGTTTGTCATTTGACAATAAAAAAACAAAAAAAGGGCGATAGCTGTATCACCCTTTTTGTCATTTAATATTAACGAGCAGCGTTATAGGCTTTATTGGCATCATCAAAACGTGCCATGACTTTGTCAGATGCGGGCGTTAACAGCGACACCACATAGATGGCAATCATGCCTAAAATAAAGCCTGGTACGATTTCATAAAGACTACTACCGGTTAATGGTTTCCAAGCGATGACCGTCAACGCGCCTACGAGCATACCCGCCAACGCGCCTGTCCCCGTCATACGTCGCCAAAATAATGACATCAACACCACAGGACCAAACGCCGCGCCAAAACCTGCCCAAGCATAAGAGACCAATCCCAACACTTTGCTATCTGGGTTTTGGGCGATGATAATGGCAATCGCTGAGACCAAAAGCACCATGAAGCGACCAATCCAAACCAGCTCTTTTTGCGTGGCAGTAGGGCGAATAAACCCTTTATAAAAATCTTCTGTAATCGCGCTTGAGCATACCAATAATTGACAGCTAAGGGTACTCATGACCGCCGCCAAAATAGCCGACAATACCACACCGACAATCCAAGGGTTAAATAACAATTGTGCCAAACCGATAAAGATACGCTCGTTGTTATCTTTTAAGATGGCAGTTTGTTCAGGATGCACCGTCATATAGGCAAGCCCAAAATAACCGACCGCCACCGCACCTGCTAGGCATAAAATCATCCAAGTCATACCGATACGGCGGGCATTATTCAGTGATTTGACCGAATTTGCCGCCATAAAACGCGCCAAAATATGCGGCTGACCAAAATAACCCAAGCCCCATGCAGCCGCACTGATGATACCGACCAATGACGTACCAAACAGCAAGTTAGCGTAGTTTTTGTTGTTTGCCTGTGCCGCCATACTGACCGCCGCATGAATTTCATCCATACCGCCTAAGTTTAAATAAACCATAATGGGCGCGAATACCAGCGCAAAAATCATCAAACTTGCTTGAATCGTATCCGTCCAACTCACCGCCAAAAATCCCCCAATAAAGGTATAGATAATGGTGGCAAATGCCCCTAGCCACATAGCCGTGGTATAGTCAATTTCAAACAAGCTTTCAAATAGCCGCGCACCTGCGACAATGCCTGAGGCGCAATAAATGGTAAAGAAAAATAAAATAATCGCCGCTGAAACAATTTTAATCAATTGATTGTTGGCGCCAAAGCGGTGGTGAAAGTATTCAGGCAAAGTCAGTGCATTGTTATTAAACTCAGTATGCACCCGCAGTCGACCCGCCACCAAAAGCCAGTTAAAATACGCACCAATCACCAAGCCAATTGCAATCCAAGATTCACTTAAGCCTGATACATAAATCGCCCCAGGTAACCCCATCAGCAGCCATCCTGACATATCTGACGCACCCGCCGACATCGCGGTCACAAAACTGCCCAGACTACGGCCACCCAAAATATAGTCATCAAAGTTACGGGTGGCAAAATATGCCGCAAACCCGATGCCCAATACCAAAATCAAATACAACGTAAATGTAATATAAACGGGTGTCATCCCATCACTCCTAAGGTCATCCTGATTCAAGGTAATAAAACCACTAAAAATTGATAGCAGTCATAGAGATTGTACAATTGTCATCACACGCTAATCGACATCCTGATAGACATCCTGATAGATACCATCTAATAACGAAAAGTCACATTGTAGAAAAATTTTAGGCATAAAAAAAGGATAATCGCTGTGATTATCCTGTTTACGGCATAAAATTGTCAACGCACTAAACTTTGCGATACATAATATCGTAAATAGCGCGACCTTCCTCCATACCGCGTTTTTCAAATTTAGTCAGGGGGCGAAAATCGGGACGCGGTAAAAAGTTACCTATACCTTCGCTGTTTTTGCCTTCGACATTTTCAAACGCGGTTAAACTATCCATGACTTCAATCATCCAGTGGGCATAATGTTCCCAATCGGTAGCCGCATGAAATATGCCGCCTTTTTTAAGCACCCGTTCCACCACCTTCATGCGATCAGCACTGACAAAACGGCGTTTGTAATGGCGCTTTTTTTGCCAAGGGTCTGGGAAATACAACTGCAGCGTGTCAATATGCGCCGCTGGTAATTGCTGCATCAGGGCAATGGCATCACCGCTGATGAGTTTGAGGTTATTTAGACCCAGTTCCCCTGCCAAAAATGCACAATTACCCAGTCCTGCCTCATGCACTTCAATACCGACAAAGTTTCGTGTTGGGTCATTTTTTGCCATTTCCACCAAGCTTGTGCCCATACCAAATCCAATTTCAAATGTCAAAGGCGCATCAGGGTTTGAAAATAGCTCACGCAAATTGGTTATGCCGCCGATATCCATTGCTTGAATTGCGTCCAAATTGGGCTGTACAAAAAAATGGGCAAAGTCTGACTGTAACCCAGCTTCTGCCTTTTTGCCCACATGGGTTTTGCGTTTCATAAAAGTTTGAATGGCGCGATAGTGCGGTGATGAATCAGGGTTTTCATCACTCGGTTGTGGGGCAGTGGATGGATTGGGAGAAAGGCATTGGGCATCGGGTTTAGCCGCATCGACTGTCTCAGAAGTTTGGGTGTGTTGGGGTGTCATCATTTGCAAAAATCGTAGTTGGTGTGATAAAGGGTGGTTGTGATAAAATTCCGCTATTATAAGTGAAAACCTCAACAAGTGAAAACAACCAATGGATAATCCCTAATCGCCATGTTATTTCTTGAAAAAACATCACCGCCGCCATTTTGGCAGCCACAGCTAACTGATAAACAGCGTCTGATGTATGACAAAGCCTTTATCGGCAATCGCTCGCAGGCATATTATCTCAAGCGTTTTGCCCAGTTTGATAAGGCAGGGCGACTGACGGCAAAGTGGCATTGGGCAGGGTTTTTGATGACGTTTCCTTGGCTGTTATACCGTAAGCGATTCTTAGATAGCATCGTCTATTCAGTGGCGGGATGGTCATTTATTCAGCTCAATGTCACCATCATTTTGGTGGCGATAGAATATTTATTGATACGCAATCTTGATGAAGCGATTCGTATGCCGCTACGTATTGGCATTGGACTTGCGATTTGGTTATTTTGGTCGGTAATGGTAGCACGTTGGAGCGATGCTTATTATTATCGGATGGCGCGCCGTGAAATCGCCGATGCGATTGAAATGTATCCGCGGGATGAGGAAAAACAGCTGGCTCATATCCGCAGGCACGGCGGTGTAAGTTTAGTGGGTTTGGCGCTGGCGTTTGGGTTTTATGCGTTTTCTTTGTTTGTGATACAAGTGCAGTTTTTGCCGATTTATGCCAAACAAAAAGCCAATGCCACGCTGTTTGAAGTGCTTGATATCGTAGAAAGCGCACAGGGGCGAGTCGATGCCATCTACAAAGCCACCGGTCAATGTCCTGTCAATACACCGCTAAGCACAGATAACCAAAAAGTGGTGCTAAAAGTGCTGACCCAAGCAGAAAGCGTTCCAACTGAAAGTCATTGTATGATTCAAGCGACAGTACGAGGCGTGCCGTTTCCCAATCGCTGGCTCAATGGTCAGACGCTGACTATGTACCGTATTGGTGATAGTAAAGTCGATGGTAGTTGGGGCTGTATCACCTCACTCAATCGTAAGCAAATCCCAAAACAGTGTATGGTGGCGGAACGCTGATAATTTTTGGACTTACACTTTTTTCATAGCTAATAAATTTTCCTTTCTCTAATGCTATTTGGTTACCCCACGCCATAATAGCATTCAAAATTGGCAAAAAAGATTTCCCAAACTCCGTTAAAGTATAGTCGCTAACTAAAGGCGGTTTTGTACCAAAAAGCTGCTTTTTTATCAGACCTTCTTTTTCAAGTTGTTTGAGTTCGTGACTTAATGTGGCTTCTGTGATAGTCACAAGACATTTATATAATTGTCCAAATCTAGTTATGCCATTATTTATATGATATAGAATAAGAATTTTCCATTTTCCACCTACCAAATTCATCGCTAAACTAATCGAACATGGATAGGTTTTATTTTTGTATTCTATGACATCGCCAAGACATTCTATTCTCATTATTTACCACCTATGTAAAAGCATAGTTATTGATAGCTAATCTATGAAACCCCTAAAATAGGCTCTCACTCAACACAACTAAGGAAAAGTGAGATGGCTCTTATTATTTTAGCCCACCCAAACTATAACCAATCTGTTGCAAATAAAGCAATTATTGACTATATAAGCAAACACCAACCAGACTTTGAAATACGCAATCTTTCTGAACGCTACCCTAATTATCAAATAGATATTGAAGCAGAGCAACAAGCTTTATTAAAACATCATACTATTATTTTTCAATATCCATTATATTGGTACAATATGCCTGCAATTTTAAAACAATATTTCGATTGTGTGCTAACTTATGGTTTTGCCTATGGAAATAATAGCTATCGATTAAAAGACAAATATTTTATTCCAAGTATCACCGTTGGAGCATCTGAAGAAGATTATCGAGCAGATGGAGAGGCTCACTTTAGAGTCCTAGAATTTTGTAAAAATTTGGAACAAACAGCCTATTATACCAAGATGAAATATATTGACCCAATGTATTTTCACGGCACATCACCCGTACTTTTTACACCAGAGAAAGTTAGAGAGAAAGCAGAAATATATGCAAAAAAATTATCACTATATCTTAGCAAATTTAATGATTCGTAAATTCGTTAATTAATAAAAAAGGACGTTGTATTACGTCCTTTTTTATTAAAAAGTCTGCAAAAATCATTTCATCAACAACGCATTGACACGTTTTAGATAAGCGGCTGGGTCTTCAAGCTGACCGCCTTCGGCAAGTAATGCCTGGTCAAAAATCACTTGCGCAAGGTCATCGAACTGCTCTGCGCTTTCCAATTTTTGAATGAGCGGATGGTTCGGGTTGACTTCCAAAATTGGTTTGCTCTCTGGCACAGGCTGACCCATTTGTTTGAGCATTTGCATCATCTGTGGTGATAGTTCACCATCAGCGGTAACGAGCAGAGCAGGGCTATCCACCAAACGATTTGATACGCGCACATCTTTAGCCCGGCTACCCAACACGCCTTTGAGCTTTTCTACCACAGGCTTGAAGGTTTCTTCCGCTTTTTTGGCTTCTTCCTTTTCGGCTTCATCGGTCAAATCACCCAAGTCTACCGCGCCTTTGGCGATGTTTTGTAGCGGTGTGCCATCATACTCAAACATAAAGTTCATTGCCCATTCATCAACGGGGTTGGTCATCAAGATGACTTCAATGCCTTTTTTCTTGAACACTTCAAGTTGCGGACTGGCTTTGGCGGCGGCAAGGTTTTCAGCTGTTAGATAATAAATCGCCTTTTGACCGTCTTTCATACGGCCTTTATAGTCGTCAAAGCTGGTGACCACATTGTCATCAGTGGTAGTGGCATAGCGCAATAATTTGGCAATTTTATCCCTATTGCTTTGGTCTTCACCCAAGCCTTCTTTTAAGACGTTGCCAAATTCAGCATAAAACTGTTTGTATTTTTCTTGCTTTTCGGCTTCATCGCTATTGGCTAAGCTAGCTAGCACGGTCAATATACGGCGGGCGTTACCATCGCGGATAGATTTGACATCGCGAGACTCTTGCAGGATTTCACGGCTGACATTGAGCGGTAAATCAGCGGTATCAATCACACCTTTGACAAAACGCAGATACATCGGCAATAACTGCTCGGCATCATCCATGATAAATACACGTTTGACGTACAGTTTTAGACCGTGTTTTTGCTCACGTTGGTACAGGTCAAACGGCGCTTTTTTAGGGATATATAGCAGCTGGGTATATTGTAGACGTCCTTCGACACGGTTGTGCGTCCAAGTTAGCGGCTCATCATAGTCATAGGTAAGATTTTTATAAAATTCCTTATACTCTTCGTCTGTAATTTCTGAAGGTGAGCGCGTCCATAGGGCATTGGCTTGGTTGATGGTTTCCCATTCATCGGTGGTTATCATTTGACCTTGGGGCATCTCACCTTTGGTAGTTTCGCCTGCTTCTGAATTAGCAGTTTTTTGCGCGTCAGTGAGTTCTTCTTCTTGCCAAACTTCTTTGCGCATTTGGATTGGCAAGCTGATATGGTCAGAGTATTTATTGACTAAAGATTTAATTTTGTGGCGGTCAAGGTATTCGCTGTGTTCGTCGGTGATATGTAAAATCACTGTCGTGCCACGGGTAGGCTTTTCGATGGTTTCGGTGGTGAATTCACCGGTACCGTCTGAAACCCAGCGTACGCCTTGGCTGGCAGGCTCACCTGCTTTACGCGATTCCACCGTGATGGTGTCCGCTACGATAAAACCTGAATAAAAACCCACCCCAAATTGACCAATCAAATTACCGTCTTGTTTTTGTGCATCGGATAATTTTTCTAAGAAAGCTTTGGTGCCTGATTTGGCAATAGTACCCAAATGTTCTATCGCATCGGCTTCATTCATACCGATACCATTGTCAATAAAACTGATGGTTTTGGCATCTTTATCAATATCGATGCGAATGCGTAGTTCACTGTCACCTTCATACAGTGCGTCGTTTTGATTGGCTTCAAAACGCAACTTGTCACAGGCATCAGACGCATTTGACACTAGCTCACGCACAAAGATATCCGAATTTGAATAAAGCGAGTGGGTGACTAGATGTAATAGTTGCGCGACTTCAGCTTCAAAGCTATGTTTTTTTGGCTCAGGTTTGTTTGAATCTGCCATAGTAAGTAACTCCTAAAATAAGAATAAAAATAATTAACCCAATTTATGATGGTTCGTTGTTATAGTTAGGGTGAATGCAAAACTATTTCAAGCAAAAGCGGCACAATTTTTTAAATAATGAAAAAATGATGCAAGCATGGTTTAAATATTCAATAATTAAATGACCAATAAAAAGCCGAGCATACTTATACTCGGCTTTACTTGCCATCTACCCGATACTATATCTCTTTTAAATCTTGGATTCACTAGGATTAGACAGTTGGGGTGAGCGTAACGCTTTGGGCAAGCTAAAGGTCACGTTTTCCAAAATACCTGATAATTCTTCAGGTTTTTCGCCGCCCCAAGATTGTAAGGTATCTAATACTTCTTGAATCAATACTTCAGGCGCGGACGCACCCGCAGTCACACCTACCGTATCCACGCCTGCAAACCAGTCTTTTTGCATTTCGCCGGCATTATCAATCAAATGCGCTTTGGCGCCCAAGCGCTCCGCGAGTTCACGCAAGCGATTAGAGTTGGATGAGTTGGGTGAGCCCACCACTAACACCACTTGACAACGCGCTGCAAGCTCCTTGACCGCATCTTGACGGTTTTGGGTGGCATAACAAATATCATCTTTACGCGGCGCATGGATTTTGGGGAATTTATTTTTTAGCGCATCAATGACTTCTGCGGTGTCATCCATCGATAGGGTGGTTTGGGTGACAAATGCCAAATCAGTATCAGTCGGTAGGTCAAGGTTGGCAACATCCATCACATCTTCAATTAAGTGAATACGGCCACCGTATTGTGGATCGAAGCGCCCCATCGTGCCTTCTACTTCTGGATGACCGGCATGACCAATCAACACCGCATCTACGCCTGTTTTGGCAAATTTATTGACTTCGATATGGACTTTGGTAACCAGTGGGCAAGTGGCATCAAACACCGTCAAATCACGGCGTTCGGCTTCATCTTCCACGGCTTTGGAGACGCCATGCGCTGAAAAAATCACAATCGCCCCATCCGGCACTTCATCCAACTCTTCGACAAATACCGCACCGCGATTGGCAAGGTCTTCCACCACAAACTTGTTGTGTACCACTTCATGGCGCACATAAATAGGCGGTTCAAAGCGCTCAAGGCAGACATTGACGATTTCGATGGCTCTATCGACCCCAGCACAAAAACCACGGGGATTGGCGAGTAAAATTTTCATGTTTGACCTTTTATTTTCAAGCTATTTTTGGGCATTTTAACAGGTATATCGTTACGATTGCGGATTTTTCAAAAAATTCACGATTATTATCTTTGAGCCTGTTAGAATAATCAAAAACCCGAGAGATGCTTTAATGAGAAATTTAAAAAAATTAATATATACTGTATTTTTGATATTGATTGGAACCAGTTATGCGGATGCAAAGCTTATCCCAATTAATAAAAATGACCCAAATGCTAAATATTTAATGTACGTTGATTTTGATAAGAAAATAGATCAATCACCCAATGCACCATTTTATTTAATAACTACGCAAACGGAATCAGTGGATGAAGAAGACAAGAAAGATTATCCTAGTGTTAATTTCGACGATTATTCAAAAGTCTGGCTAACAGAAGATTATCTTATTTCTTGTAATGGTGAGGATAGTTATATCACGAATGAAAATCCACAATTAATGGGCACTTATAAACATACAAATATTACAGTAACGATTCCATCTGGTACTTATGCGTCAATATCTCGTCCACTTGACCAAAATAATGAAACGGACAAACTGATTTATGAGCAAACTTGCGAACCAAAATAAAAATCAATGGAGTAGTTATGGTTAGAGGTTCTTTATTTATCATCACCGCAGCAAGCGGTACTGGCAAAACATCGCTGGTCAAACAGCTGATTGCAACGACCAATGACTTGGCGGTTAGTATCTCGCATTCGACTCGCAAGCCACGTCCTGGTGAGATTGATGGGCAGCATTATCATTTTGTCAGCCGCGAGATATTTGCTGATATGATTAAAAAAGGTGAATTTTTGGAGCATGCTGAAGTGTTTGAAAACTACTATGGTACCGCCCAGTCCACAGTAGAATTTATGCTGAGCAATGGCTTAGATGTCATCTTAGAAATCGACTGGCAGGGCGCGCTGCAAGTGCAAAAATTGCGTCCCGATGCCACGACCATTTTTATCCTACCGCCCGACCGCCAATCGCTGCGCCAGCGGCTTTCCAATCGCGGGCAAGACAGTCAAGAAGTGATTGAAAGACGTCTTGCTGGTTCGGTCAATGAAATGTCGCAATACGTGAATTTTGATTATGTGGTGATTAATGACAATTTCGACGTGGCATTAGCGGAGTTAAAATCAATCATCATCGCCAATCGTTTGACACTGGCTAAACAGCAAGAGCGTCACGCTGGCCGTATTGAGCAGCTATTGTCTGAATAATCTGAATAAATACTCAGTACCCTATAAATAATCAATAAGCGCAACAAGCTAATGAAACGAGCTAATGAAACGCACTAAAAATCTGCTGTCTTAGCCACCCATACAGCGGGTCAACCTGTTGTTGTTGGTGCCAATAGCCGTGTAACTCGATATGAGTCAACTCAATCGGCAAATCCAAAATCTGCCAGCCTTGAGCGGGTGGCAAAAATGTGGTGGCTAATTGGCGCGGCAAGGTGAGCAATAGCTTGTCTTGTTTTAGCAATTGAAAAGCAGTGGCATAATGTTGGCAACGGATTTTACTCTGCCGCTGCCAACCTGCTTTGGACAATAAACTATCTTCAATCGACAAACCTAGCCGCCGTGATGACACCGTAATATGTTGACTGGCAAAATACTGGGCTTGGGTGAGAGTCGGTTCATTCGCCAATTCAGCGGCAAAATTTGGCGCATACAGCACCAGCACAAACTCATCTCGCAACAAGGGTTGATGCACAATCTCACTATCCACCACCCGCGCCACATCAATGGCAAAATCCAGCTGTCCAACTTTTAGTTCATGCGCAAGCGCTGAGCGATTGAGCCGGCTACTGGTGATTTGGCAATTGGGCAGGACTTGATGAATTTGGCTGACCAATTTGTTAAACACAATCAATTCAATTTCATCGTGCATGGCAATCGTCAACTTAGCAAAGCTCTGCTGCGCCATCTCGCCAAGTTTGCTGTCGCTTAATAAATGGTTAGTCTGAAATATTTGTTCAAGATTTTCAAAGCTTTGTTTGACGGTGGGATAAAGCCGTTTGGCATACAGGGTGGGGTGCAGCTCACCTTTTTCCCGATAAAAAAGTTCGTCCCCGAGGGCTTGACGTAACCGACCTAACGCATGGCTAATCGCCGATTGGCTCAAATGTAAGGCTTCTGCGGTATGGGTAAGATTTTTAAGCTCAAAAATATAAATAAATAGCCTAAGTAGATTTAAATCAAGCTGCTTTAATGGGCTTTTATGCAACATCTGGGCGATACCTATAAGTAGATGGTGGTTATTTGCTCAATAATTTGGCTAAGACCTTTCAATGGTATGAATTTTATTCATAGTATTCTACTAATTAAAATCATTTTATTCATGATAATAAATCCGTTAAGCTGATTCAATGATTGTTTTAGCCAAAAAAGGACAATGCCCAATGGAATTCCAACTTAGCGATAAAGCAAAAGATTACATCGCCCGTACCAAAGCATTTATTGAAACCGAAATCGAACCGATTGAAGCAGAATTTTGGCAAGCGGCGCATAAGCTTAATCCCACAGGCGATTGGACGACTTGGCAATGGCCTGCCAAACTTGAAGAATTAAAAACCAAAGCCCGTGCGCAAAATCTCTGGAATATGTTTTTGCCAGACGAGCAACTGGGTCAAGGATTAAGCGTGCAAGAATACGCCCATATTGCTGAGTTGTCTGGCAGAAGCCTGATTGCCCCACATGTGTTCAACTGTAATGCGCCAGATAGTGGCAATATGGAATTAATTTGGCGCTACGGTAACGACGCCCAAAAACAGCAATGGTTAACGCCGTTATTGGCAGGCGAGATTCGCTCTGTGTTTGGCATGACAGAGCCTGCAGTGGCCAGTAGTGATGCCACCAATATGCAAGCCACGGCGATTGTCGAAGGCGATGAAATTGTGCTCAACGGTCGCAAATGGTGGTCATCAGGTTTGGGCGATCCAAACGCTAAACTCATTATTTTTATGGCACACACCCCAGACGAGAACAAAGATCGCCACCATCAGCACACCATGGTACTGGTACCTATAGATGCCAAAGGCGTCAAGATTGAACGTATGCTCAAAGTATTTAATGATTATGATGCACCGCATGGACATGGCGAAATGCTTTTTGACAACGTGCGTGTACCGCTTAGCAATGTCATCGGCGGGGCAGGCGAGGGATTTGCGATTGCACAAGGGCGCTTAGGACCGGGTCGCATTCACCACTGTATGCGTTGTATTGGCGCTGCAGAAAAATCGCTGGAGCTTGCCATCGATCGGGGTCTAAGCCGTAGCGCATTTGGCAAACCGCTGCTTGATTTAGGGGGCAACCGTGAACGTATCGCTGACGCCCGTGTCAAAATTGACCAAGCGCGTCTGTTAACCCTGTATGCTGCCTATAAAATGGATAAACTTGGCACCAAAGCGGCGTTAACCGAAATCTCAGCGATTAAAGTGGTCGCCCCAACGGTATTACAAGAAGTCGTCGATATGGCGATCCAGCTGCATGGGGGGATGGGTGTGAGCCAAGATACGCTGTTGCCGATGTTCTTTAACCAAGCCCGCAGCCTACGCCTTGCCGATGGACCTGATGAAGTGCATAAAGGCATGATTGCCAAACTGGAAGTGAAAAAACGCCAACAAGCGACGACCAAATAACTACCAGATAAATAATAGCTATTTAACAAAAAAGATAGCTAGCTAACAAAAAAGACGTAATGTCAGGTTACGTCATTTTGCTATTTGACTTAGTTAAAAATACAAGTTAAAAAACAAGATAAGAAACAAGGATGAAACTATGCTTGATACTGCAAACCCAGTACGCAAAGGCGAAGAGATTGACATTCAAGCCGTCACTAACTGGCTAAAAACACAAGGTGTTGAATTAACAGGCGAACCAGAAGTCACCCAATTTTCAGGGGGTGCATCCAACTGGACATACCGCCTGAAATATGCCAACCGTGATTTGATTTTACGCCGCCCACCCAAAGGTACCAAAGCCAAATCCGCCCATGATATGGTGCGTGAGTACAAAGTGCAAAAAGCACTGCAATCACAATACCCACGAGTCCCCAATATGGTCGCCCTGTGTACCGATGACCGCGTGATTGGTTGCGATTTTTATGTCATGGATCGCATCGAAGGCATTATTCCCCGCGCCAATTTGCCAAAAGCGTTGACGTTAAGCGAACAGCAAGTCAGTGAGCTGTGCCGACAGGTGGTCGATGCGCTGATAGATTTACACAAGGTCGATTACACCCAAAACCCTAATTTGGTGGCACTTGGCAAAGGCGAAGGCTACTGCGAGCGCCAGGTCATAGGCTGGGATAAACGCTATGAGCAAGCCCGTACGCCTGATGTGCCTGATTTCGCCGATGTGCGTCAGTGGTTAAAAGCCAACACCCCAACTGATGTCAAAACTAGCGTGATTCATAATGACTGGCGTTTTGACAACGTGATTTTAGACCCAAACAATCCAACCAACATCATTGGCGTGCTCGATTGGGAAATGGCAACGATAGGCGACCCCTTGATGGATTTGGGCTGTGCGTTAGCTTACTGGATTCAAGCCGATGACAATGCGGTGATGAAAGCTACGCGCCGTCAACCGACCAATCTGCCAGGCATGATGACCCGTGCCGAAGTGGTCGAATATTACCTAAAAAAAACAGGCTTGAAAGTGGACAACTGGCGCTTTTACGAAGTGTTTGGTGTGTTTCGCTTGGCAGCGATTGCGCAGCAGATTTATTACCGTTATTATCATCAGCAGACGGATAATCCGGCGTTCAAAGATTTTGGCGTGATTGTCAATGCCTTGCACGAGCGCTGTGTCGAACTTATCGAAAAAAATAACAATAAATCATAGGGGTTTTCATGAAACTCATCAGCCTGGTCCGTCATGGGCAAGCGTCATTTGGCGCAGACAATTATGACCAACTGTCCCCAAAAGGTATCGCTCAGACCCAATGGCTTGGTGATAGTTTTCGCCAGTCAGGTCGGCAAGTGCACGCGCTGATGTCAGGTAGTATGGCGCGGCAAAAGGACAGTCTCAAGCATTTTTTAAGCCATTATTATGTCACCCGTGAAGGCATTGAACTGACCGAAATCACCCACCATGTGCAAAACATAGCAAATCCCAGTTTGACCATGCCGCTATTATTAGGTGAAGATAGCAGTTTTAATGAGTTTAATCATGAGCAAATTCTTTATAAAGCTGGATTGCCATTTGCGGATAAAGCCAGTTTTATGGCGTATTTATCCAGTCAAACACACCCTGAAATTAGCTTTACTGAGATTTTTACTCAAGCGATGAGCCGTTGGCAAAGCGGTCAGTACGACAGTGATTATGATGAAAGTTGGCAACACTTTTTGCAGCGCACTTGGAACGGTTTTGAGCGTTTAATTGCCCAAACTGGTGAGCATGAACATGCGATGGTATTTACCTCAGGTGGCGTGATTGCCAGTATCATGCAGCAAGTGATGAAACTATCAGATGTGCAAGCTTTTGATTTGAACTGGCATATCGCCAACGCCAGTGTTCACCAATTTCGCGTGAGTGACCAAGGTGTTTTTTTACAGACCTTTAATGAGTTTAGCTATTTATACCAACAAGGTGAGCAAATGGTGACTTGGCGCTAAGGTTTAGCTTATCAGTTTAACGTTTAAAAAAATTTAATAAATAATTAAGGAAGAAACAATGCAAACACTACCGGAATTACTGCAGCAAGTTCAAACCACAATGACACCCCCCAACACTGACTTATCGCCTTTTATCGATAACCAAGTGGGTAAGGGTAAAACCATTTTAATTACTGGCGCAAGCTCAGGACTGGGGGCTGGCATGGCGACCCATTTTGCTCGCATGGGCTATAATCTGGCAATTTGTGCACGCCGCACCGAACGCCTAGAACAGCTCAAAGCCAACCTATTAACGGATAATCCGACGATTAAAGTCAGTGTCAAGGCACTCGATGTGACTGATTATACGCAGGTTTTTAAAGTGTTTCATGAATTTGCCCAAGAGTTTGGCACGCTTGATCGTATCATCATCAATGCAGGGGTCGGTGAGGGACGCCGTATTGGCAAGGGTAATTTTGAGATTAATCGCAAAACTGCCGAAATCAATTTTATCTCAGGTCTTGCCCAGTGTGAAGCGGCGATGGAAATTTTTCGCGCCCAAAATAGCGGTCATTTGGTGGTTATCTCAAGTATGTCGGCGTTCCGTGGTCTGCCAAAACATATGTCAGTGTATGCGGCAAGTAAATCAGCGATTGCCCAGCTTGCTGAAGGGATTCGCGCCGATATGCTGCTATCTGAGTTACCGATTAAAGTGTCAACGATATATCCAGGGTATATACGCACTGAGATTAATGAAGGTGCTAAACCGTTACCCTTTGAAGTGAGTGAAGAAATCGGCACCAAAGCATTGGCAATCGCGATTGAAGGCGAGCCTGATGAAGCGTGCGTCCCTGAACAACCGTGGACACTGATGAGCGATTGGATGAAAAACGCGCCACTGACCTGGGTCAATGGTTTGGCATAAACCAAAGAATGGTAAAAAACCCAAATGAGACCTTGCGCTGATTTGGGTTTTTTATTGTTTTCATATAGGGTACTGCTAGCCTGTATATTTGCCTTTGGCGACAGATTTGACATTACCGAGTAAGAGGATGTTATAAAAATAACGAGTATGAAGGGCTAAAGGGTGTCAATCATCATTAACTATGTATGTTCCCATAGTTTTTCATGTGAGGCATTTAACGCCTATAGCGATATTTGCAGTAGGCTAAACAAGGGTCGTAATGATAAAATCAGCGACTCTTTTATAAATTTTCTTTATTGTTACGATAACTGAGTGGTACAGGCAACCAAACGATGAAAAAACTTGAAAACGCGCTACAAAAAATTGATAAATACGGCCAATTTGTGATGAACAAACTGGTCAATCGACGCTCATTAGCTGAGATACAAGGTATCGGTCAAGGCAAAACCGTATTGATTACCGGTGCCAGTTCAGGGATTGGCGCGATGATGGCACGCCGATTTGCTTATCTAGGCTATGATTTGGCAATTTGCGCGAGACGAGAAGAGCGATTAAATGCGTTAAAGCAAGACATTGAAAGCAAGTACCCTGTCAAAGTCTCTGTCAAAACTTTGGATGTCACCGATTATAATCAGATTTTTACGGTATTTGATAGCTTTGTGAGTGACTGCAAAACCCGAGGGAAAACCATTGATAAAATTATCGTCAATGCAGGGGTGGGCGATAGCCGCGTCATTGGTCATGGACGCTTTGAGACCAATCGCCATACCGCTGAAGTCAATTTTATCGCAGCGATTGCCCAGTGTGAGGCGGCGATGAAGATTTTTCGCCAGCAAAACAGCGGTCAGTTAGTGGTCATCTCAAGTATGTCAGCGGTGCGCGGTTTGCCCCGTCATCTTACCACCTATGCCGCCGCCAAAGCGGGACTGGCAAATTTAGCTGAAGGCATTCGCGCTGATATGATGCAGGAAAAACGTCCGATTACTGTCACCACGATTTACCCCGGTTATATCCGTACTGAGCTTAATATCGGTGCCAAATATTTGCCGTTTGAAAGTACAGAAGAAGAGGGCGTCGAGGCGATTGTCGAAGCGATTGAAGCCAAAGTGGATGAAGCCTTTGTCCCGGCATGGCCTTGGCTGCCGATTGGGATTGGTATGAAAATATTGCCGCTCAGGGTGATGACCAAATTTTTATAAGCCCATTTTAAAAAATTTTGAACTCTCGGCATCATCAACAGCGCCTTGGCAGCTGATGGCTTGTTTCATGCTAAAATCTTGTTTTATGGTTCGTCAAAAGTTTGCCCATGCATCAAACCATCAACAACGTCGCAAAAGCCCCCATGATTGCTCGCTATACGTGGTTAGCTATTATGGTCGCCGCCATGATTTGTGCTGACCAATGGGGCGTTGCCAAACAGCAAATCAATCATCTGCTCGCGATTACCATTATTTATGGGGTCAGCGTTGAGCTAACTAAACGCTTAATGGCTATTCGACACTTTCACCCACAACAATCTTGGGTCACATTGGCGGGATTTATCGGGGATTTACTGGCGTGGTCAGCCTTTATTTATTATTCAGGTGGGGCCGCCAATCCGTTGATTACATTATTTTTAACGGTGATTGCTGTGGCGTCTATGGTGATGCGCACCGTGTACATCATCGGCTTGTCGGTGCTGTCAGTTGGGCTGTACACGCTGTTATGGTATTGTTATGTGCCGCTGACCCTTAGCCACCATGATCATGCGGTGGGTCAAAAACTCCATTTACTGGGTATGTTTGGGGTGTTTATTTTTGCCGCCATCATGTTAACCGCCTTAACGGTTTATTTTAAACAAGCGATGAGCCGCAGTTATCAGGCACTTGAGCAAGCCCAGCAAGCGATTCACCAACAACGTCGGTTGCTTGCTATCAGTAGCCTTGCTGCCAATATCGCCCATGAGATGAGCACGCCGATTGCATCGATGCAATTACTGAGCGATGACATTGCCCAGCAATTAGAGGAAGACGATGAATTATTGGATGATATTAAACTGTTACAGTCACAAATCGACGTCTGCCGCCAATCGCTGCACAAGCTCAAATCCCACATCCAATCCAATGCGCTGCCGCCAGCGCAATCTGAGCCATTGGCATGGGTAACGTCATCAAATTTACCAACGCTACTGCCCAAAGTCGTCAATGATTGGCAATTTATCAACCCTCATGTTGAAGTATTGCTTAATGTACCACCACAACCGATCGCTGTCCCCTTGAGTGAAGAACAGCTGTATTCTATTGTGATGAATATGCTCAATAATGCCATGCAGGCACAAGCCACAAGGCTTGCTATTAATGTACAGCTTGCTCAAAACGTGATGATTATAATTGAAGACAACGGACAGGGTATCGACAGTAGCATGGTACAGCGTATCCAACACCAAACTGCTATCGAATCTGATCATGGCTTAGGGCTTGGCTTGACGATTGCCAAAACAGTTATAGAATATGTTGGCGGACACCTTGAGCTGACCAATAAGCAAAATTCACCCATTCAAAAAAGGTTAAATGATTCAGGTACGTGCGTAAAGATAACGTTACCAGTAATTCATGCGCCCGCCAGTTTGTTGTAGGAGACTAGGTTGCAACACCCACCCTTGTTAGCAGAGACATGGCTTATCATTGATGATGATGAGGTGTTTTGCCGTATTTTAAAAAAGTCATTAGAAAAACAGGGCAATCAGGTATTGACTGCCAGCAATGCCGATAGCGCGCTACAACTGGCAAAGAAGCAGTTACCCAAGTTTATTATACTGGATCTCAACATCGGTGATGACAACGGCATTCATCTGATTAAGCCATTACTCGCTATTACTCCCACCGCCAAAATTCTAATGCTTACCGGCTATGCCAGCATTGCTACTGCCGTCAGTGCGGTCAAAATGGGCGCGTATCATTATTTGCCTAAGCCTTGTAGCCTGGATGAAATCTATAAAGTATTAGACATCGTAGCAACCCCTACAAAGTCAATCGGTAGTGCAACAGATGAACGTTTGTCACTTGAACATCACGAATGGGAATACATCCACCAAGTATTAGATGAATGCCAAGGCAATATCAGTGAAGCCGCGAGGGTGCTAAAAATGCACCGGCGCACACTACAGCGCAAACTACAAAAAAAACGTAAAGTGGATGCACAATAACCTTTTTTAACCACACACAGCAGCTCACAAATGGTCAGCCGAGTTAGCTCAATAGTTGGGTGAGCACAAAACACAAAAAAAGCGCTTATAATAAATAAGCGCTTTTTTGATATCTATTTTTTGATATCTAGGCAAATGGTTAATCAATCAATGCAGCGTGATTCACGCACTCAAGATAGTGGACCATTTACGATAGTAGGCTTAGCTAACCTTAGATAGCAACGATATTGCTAGCTTGGTCGCCTTTTTGACCTTGGGTCACAACGAAAGATACGCGTTGACCTTCGCTCAATGTTTTGAAACCTGAGCTTGCGATTTGGCTATAATGTGCGAAAACGTCTTTGCCGCCATTGTCTTGTTCGATAAAGCCAAAGCCTTTTGATTCGTTAAACCATTTTACGGTGCCGTTTACAGTATTTGACATAGGATTGTCCTTGATTAGATAGATTTTAAAAGTGGTCATCTGACCCTAAAGCTGGAACTAAGCCACAACACGATTCTATTCGGTATGAAAGAATTGCGGCAGTTTTGATACACGATTGACTTAAAATCTAGGACACAAGCGTAATGGAAACGAACTTAGAATAGACTTAATGTAATGCGATTGAAACTTCTGACTGCTTTCTAGCTGTTGCCCAGTATATAGTAATACCGGCAGATAGCAAGGAATATCACAATAGTTTTGTAAGTGAACTGTGTTAAACCCAATTTTTTACCTTTATTTAAGCCAAAGGCTGGTTTTAATTTAAGCTGAAGGCTGATTCTCTAAACCCCTTAAAAAATGGGCAAACCCTTCGTCAGCACGGGCGTCAAGGCGACTACTGGTCACTACGCGTACCAAATTACTCCAAATAATGGGTAAATTGGCTTGCTCAAATTTTTTCACCAAACCCACATCTTCAGGGCAAGTTAATTCATCAAAACCACCCACCGCCAGATAATCTTGACTGGCAAAGCTCAAATTTGCCCCATGAATATGGCGATGATTCATACAATCTTGATAATGGGCGAGGTATTGCTGTTTGGTGCTCTCTGACAATGCATCCCAACAATCGATACTCACTACGCCACATATCATAGCTGTAGGCATAGTTGTGGGTTCGGCTTTTAGGTGTTTGATTTGTGCAACTAACCAATCAGCTTCAACCATACTATCGGCATCGGTGCAAGCAATCCAATCCGCCCCTTGTTCAATCAAGTAACGCACGCCCAAATCCCTGACTTTACCCACACAGCGAAACTCACAGCGCAGCCAGTCTACGTGGGCGTTTTCTACTTTTAATAAGGTATCATCATCACAGCTATCTAGCACGACCACCGTTTGTACCGCTATGTCGCTTGATAGCTGAGCAATCGCCTGTTTTATTGCATCCAAACACGCGCTGATGCTATCGGCTTCATTATGGGCAGGGATGACTATGCCGATTTTTTTGGGTAGCCGCCGTGGGGTGCTAGTATTTGGCATGATGTTTTTCTCAGTTATTCCACTAGATTTTCTTGCTTGGCAAGGCTTTGGTGATTGGCTTGCCAAATGGTCAACAAAAAATCTTGGTCAATCACATGACTTTGCTGACGGTAGTGCAGCTGTTGTTGCAAACTGTCGTGGACTGTTTCGCCTGTCAGTTGAAACCCGTCAATCGGATAGCGCCAATGACAGGCTAAAATCACACCATTGTCGGTTAATGCGGTGTTGAGCCAAGCGATGACTTCGGTCAGTGCGTCAGGCGCCAAGTAATATAAAATCTCACTGACTACAATCAAATCAAATCGCTCACTGGGCAAATCCTGCGGTATCAAGCCTTGCATAACTTGCACATGCGCCTTTTTTTGCAGACGCTCACTGGCAAGTTTGACTGCCTCAAGTTGCCCATCCACACACCGCAAATAATCGCAGCGCTGGGCTAACTGCTCACTAAATACACCATTGCTACAGCCAAGTTCAATCGCCTTGGCAAAATGCGGGTAGGGCAGCAATGACAAACAAATCGCGCGTTTTCGCACTTCATACCAGCGTTTTTCATATTGCCAAGGGTCGCTACTATCGGCATAAATTTGGGCAAAATACGCTGACACATCAGTCATGAAGATATACCTCAAACGGTTGGCTAAGCCTAGTTAATGTGGTGTCAGACAAAATAGGCGCTGTTCCCGTTGTTGGGTCAGCATAAATTTGACTGCTAAAACAGCGCATGGCATAACTTTTTCGCTGCGCCTGTAATTCGCTTAAATCAAATCGCCATGCCTTGTGCCAGGGAATACGGCTATCGCCAGGTTTTGCCCAATGCCATGCCCAAATCAGCACTTGATAGCAGGTCAAATTTAGGCGACTTTTAAACTCATGGGCAAAACGCTGCACCACTTGCCCAGTGCCTTCGTGGTCGGGATGACCATCGTGCTCAAATGGGGTGATTAAAATATCAGCCGGCTGAATCAGCGATGTTAACTTGTCAAAAAAATCCGCTTGCCGCCCAAAAACTTCGCCATCAGGAAAATTCAAATTAGTCATCGACACATTGGGTAAATCCAAACTGCTATCGAGCGTTTCAAGCGCAAGCTGGCTTTCAAGTGCGCGGATTTTTGCCAGTTTGTCGGTCGGATACAGCGGTGAGTTAGGGTGGCTTTTTTCGCCGTGGGTGACACTAACAATCAATACCTGATTGCCTTGAGCCACCAACGCTTGCAGCAGCCCACCACAGCCTAAAATCTCATCATCTGGGTGCGGCGCAAAAATACACACGCGCCGATGGGTGGGAAAATGGGTCGATATATCCAGTCTGGTGAGACTGTGCAACCCTTGCCACGCTTGCCAGTCTTGTGCAGAGGTGCCGTCGCCTGCAATTAAACGGTCACCCACAATCGGATGCAGTGGGGCGGGCTTAGAATCTACAGTTGCCATAATGCCCCTTGTGAATCGCCTAGCTGTTCGGCAGTCAATTTGCCAATCGCTTCACTGTCAAATGCGCCATGGGTTTGACGGATAAATACCGATAAATCTGCCGCTAGCCTTGCAAAATGGGCGTTTTTGCAATAAGGCGTTGCGCCCAAGGCTTTACCAACTTTTTCAAGCACTAGCATGGCGGTAGTCTCCACTTGCGCTCTTAAGATACGGATGGGGAGTGTATGATTTTGGCTAGGCTCACTGTCGATTAATTGCGCAACTTGATAAAAGTACGCTTGGGTGACACTGAGTGCTTGCGACACTTCGCCAAGATAAAGTGCTTTAAAGGTTTGGGGTTTTTGCTGATAACTGTCCAATAAAAACTGTGCCAACTGGGCTGCCGCGCCATACCAACAAGCCGCTACTCCTGCTGCACCCTGCCAAAATCCTGGGCGGTCAAGATAAGGGCTGCTACCTTTGGCAATCGCATTTGACATGACTTGGGTGGCGTTAGCGCCTTTTAGATGGAGCGTGGCTGTCGCCGTGTAGGGCATACCTACCGCATACCAACCGCTGTCATCAATGGTCACTTGCGGTTGCTTCATGGTTAACATCAGCAATTGGGCGTTATTTTGGGCATCTCGGAAACTAACCAAGCCATGATCGACAAAGGTCGCACCCGAACACCACAGTTTTTGTCCCGTGCATGTTTCGCCATCAAAACGCAGTGGCTCATCACCGCCTTCTGCTGCCCATACTGCCCATAGGCCTTCAGCGATATCGTCCACGCCCAATTCTGCCAAAACCGCCAATGCATCAAGATGCGACTCAAAAAATTTGACCAAGTTCAAATCACAAGCCGCAACCTGTGCCAATACTTGCCAGCGCTGTAAAGTATGACCGTTTGCGGGCAAGGCAATTTGAGCGGACAAAAGCACCAACTGTGACAAAGTTTGCTTTAATTGTGTGACATAAGCGGTATCGCTTAGTTTAGGTGATGTATCAACCGCTCTGCGAAAGTTTTGCGAAATAGCGGTGATTAATTTACTCAAGTCCGATTGGTGATAGTCGGTAGGTAAAGCATGATCCAACACTGGTGTCATTGTGAGTTTCTCATTGGCTGTTTTGTTGTCTATTTTATTGTCTCTGTGATTGGGTTATGGAGTTTTATCCATGTGGGTTAAATCTGCCAAAAAATGCGCTCGCCACGTGTCAATATCGGTCTCATAAATGCCCTGTAGCAGCGATTGGTGACGTTGTTCCCGTTGTTGTTTGGTCATGGTCAATGCTTGGTATAAGCCCTCTATCATGCTGTCGTTGCTATTCGGGTCGACCAAGATAGCTTGCTGAAGTTGGTGCGCTGCCCCCGCATTTTTAGACAAAATCAAAACCCCTGCGTTTTGTTCGTCCTGTGCGGCAATATATTCTTTTGCCACCAAATTCATGCCGTCTTTTAGCGAGTTAACCCAACAAATTTGGCATTGCCTAAATAACGGCATTAAATTGTCATGACTGACAGGGTCTTCTTGATAGATAATCGGTTGCCAACTGGCAGTAGCGAATTGGCTATTAATTTGCTCAACGAGGGTGTGCACTTGTTGTCGTAACTGTTGATAGGTCTCAATATCAAGACGGGACGGGCAAGCAATTTGATACAGCTGAATCTGTTCAAGATATTGCGGATAACGCTGCAAAAAGGCGGCAAAAGCTTGTAAGCGCTCGGGAATGCCTTTGGTGTAATCCAGTCGCTCCACCGCTAAAATCGTGGTGATGGTTGAACTGAGATTTTTTAACACAGCTTGGTCTGACAACGGTTGACTGGCAAGCTTATGAATATAGACAGGATTGATACCAATCGGATAGGCTTTTATTAAGGTGGTATGATTGCCATGGGTAATCAGTGTGCGTGCATTTGTTTGCGTAATTTGGATGGCGTGGGGGAGTAGCTGCTCAATCACCGCGACACAATTTTGAGCGTCCTGTTGGGTTTGTAATCCAACCACATTATAATCGAGTAATTGATGGATTAAAGTTTGACCATAGGTCAAAAAATCCCACACCCATAACTGGGGAAACGGAATATGTAAAAAAAAGCCAATGCGCTGTTTCATGCCTAAGTCACGGCAATGCCTTG
Organism: Faucicola osloensis; assembly: GCA_016888885.1. Classification (GTDB taxonomy): domain Bacteria; phylum Pseudomonadota; class Gammaproteobacteria; order Pseudomonadales; family Moraxellaceae; genus Faucicola. Next base: position 803,427 of record CP069437.1, on the reverse strand, counting down.
CTACCGCAAAAAAATGATAATCTTGTATCCAAATCATATCGTCAGGCTGTGCGATTTGCTGCAGCTGTTTGGCAAACATACGATTGACAGCTTGATAAACGCTAAAATCTTCACTACTTGATACAATCAAATCCGTGCGGTCATGCATCCCCGCCCAAAGTCGATTATTGGCGTAACCACAGTAATATTTTTCATATTGTATGGGTGAAAAAGCAGTCGTGACATAGGTGACTTTGTCGTGCTGCTCAGTCGCAAATTGATTGACGGTATCGGGCATATCGCTGATATTTGTCACTACTTGACCGTTCCAACCGACCCAAATACCACCATCTTTGGCAAGGGCTTCTTGAAGCGCTACTGCCAACCCGCCTGCCACAGCTTTAGGTGACTGTTTATTAGGTAAATTAACCCGATTCGATAACACAATCAACTTTGACATAGGGTCAATAATCCTTGAAGTAACGCAGTAACGGCTGAGACATCGCTCACATAATAATGAGCATGGGTGGGTTCATAACCGACTTTGACACCAATTCCTTTGATATCACTACTTTTCTTATTTGATGTATCACCATAACTTTGTACGGCAATAAATCCTGCTTCGTCAGTCACATCATCGCCGATAAATATTGGACGGCAATGAGGATGATAGTGTTTTAAAACATGGTTAATGGCACTGCCTTTATCGACCCCTTGCGGCAATAGCTCATACACACATTTGCCCGCTTTAAGTTGCCAATCATTAAAATCATGCCCAATAGCTTGCATAATGGTTAAAGCGCTATCGGCAAGTTCAGGGTGCTCACGAAAATGCAGGGCCACACCAAAAGGTTTTTGCTCAATGCGCCAGTGTGGATGATTACCAGTGGCGTTAATGACGCTTTGATTAATTTGTTGTAGCTGCGCTAAATTGATATGCACTAAAGAATAGGTATCGATTAGAGTATCGCATTGCAAACCGTGACTACCAATCACCGGCAGTTTTAACGGCGCTGTCAAACGCCTAGCGTCGGCAACCGACCGCCCTGTTACCAGCCAAGTGGGTAAATGGTTTTGTAACTGCGCTAAAATTGCTAAATTATCATTGCTGATAAAACTTTGTTGGGGATCGGGGTGAAATTCACTAAGCGTCCCATCAATATCTAACAATAGCAAAAAATCACCAACCCCTTGCACAACTTTGGGTACATTATCGACCAAAAGTTGTGAGGGGCTAGTGACTGAATGATTAATCATGGTATGAAGGTGACTAACACTCATCTTATATTTTTATCATTTTATCATTCTAAATTAATCATGCTAAATCCATGACAAGGTAAAATTACGGTGTCAAAATCACTTTTCGACACTCTTCTTCACGTTTTTCAAAGATTTCATAGCCTTTTGCCGCATCCGATAGATTCATACGATGGGTAATAATCGCTTCAGGCGATAAATCCCCATTTTCAATATGTTCAAGCAGTTGTGGCAAGTATTTATGTACATGGGTTTGACCCATTTTAAAGGTTAATCCTTTGTCAAACGCATCACCCATCAAGAAACCATGAATCGGACCTGCATACACCCCAGGAATACTGACTGTACCACCACGGCGTACCGCTGCTATACACTGGCGTAATGCCGCGCCACTTGAGCCTTCAAGCTTGAGCGTCGTTAATACCGTTTCAACTATGCTGCCTTTTGATTCAAAACCAACGGCATCAATCACCGCATCGACACCACGATGCCCCGCAGTTTGCTCAATAATGGCTTCTGCGGCATCAACTTTGTCAAAATTGACAGGAATTGCGCCATATGTATCTTGTGCGTATTGCAGACGATAGTCATTGTGGTCAACGATGAATATTTGTGCCGCGCCTAACATTTTGGCACAGGCGGCTGATAGCAAGCCCACAGGTCCTGCACCATAGATAGCCAAAGTCGAACCTTTGGTGACATTGGCATTCGTCACTGCTTGCCAAGCAGTCGGTAAAATATCCGATAAGAACAACACTTTCTCATCAGGCAATGAACCTGGGACTTTAAAAGGGCCAAAATTGGCTTTTGGGACGCGCACATATTCTGCTTGTCCACCCGGCACACCGCCGTATAAATGACTAAAACCGAACAATGCCGAAGGTGGTGGAATAAGCTTTTTGTTCATCGCCGCGCCTGGACCCTCATTGGTGGTCTCACAGGCTGCCATCAAATCATTTTGACAGAAAAAGCAGCTACCACAGGCGATTACAAAGGGTATCACCACGCGATCGCCTTTTTTTACCGCTGTGACGTCAGCGCCCACTTCTTCGACCACCCCCATAAATTCATGACCAAAAATATCGCCTTCTTCGGTCGCAGGGATCTTACCGCGGTATAAATGTAGGTCCGAGCCACAAATGGCGGTAGCAGTAACTTTTAAGATAATATCATCTTTGGCTTGTAACTGTGGGTCGGGAACATTGTCAACTCGAACATCTTTGGCACCGTGGTAGGTTAATGCGCGCATGGGTATTACTCCTGATTGTTGTTTTGCTGTTATTGTTATTTGACCAAATAAAGCAGCGCCACTGAACTGATATATTATGTGGCGTTATCATTTGACGTTTTGCAGAGTAACATGCGCCATGCACGGTTGTTGCCTATTCATGTAGTAGATAGGTTAATGTAATGTAAGTAATCTTAAAATAAACCATTGAAAATATTATATAATTTTAATAATTGTCCATAAAATTTTAGTATCAATTTTTAGTTATGGCTTAAACTTTAGTTCGCGTGATTTTTTTAAAAAATAACGGTCCAGGCTGCTAATAAAAATCAAGCCGCTACTACGCTACTAATTTGCTAATAAAGTAAACGCATATCAGCCAACAACAAAAACTCAGTCAGTAAAAGTGATTAGGTATATCTCTTTGGAAGTTATACAATAAGCCAAAATTTGTTGGTTTATGAGTTTATCTATATTTTTTTTGTCAATTCTTGACAAGTAACACGATAAATTTTGCAAGCTATTGAACCAAGTGAGGGTTGGAAACAAACCTACATACCATCATCAAGAAAATAACCATTGATAATTAAAAAATTTTAAAGATGGATATTGAAACAATTTATCAAAACACCATATCAATTTGGTAGTGGTTTAAAAAGTATGCTGAAGTAGAAATAAAAAAGACAGCTTGAGAAAAAGATGCTAATTTGAGGTTATGAAGACACAAATTACAATCAGATGCCCAAGCTGTCTGGGCTTAAGTATAAAGAAAAATGGGTAGAAAATCTATGGCAAGCAGAACTATCAATGCAAAGACTGCCATCGGCAATTCATTCATGAAACGGAGCTAAATTACCAAGGCTGTAAAAGCGAAATCAATGCCAAGATACGCTTAATGCTAGTTCGAGGCTGTAGTGTTGCTGACATTGTTGTCATTGAGAAAGTCAGCAAGTACAAGGTATTAAGCGTTTTAGTTAATTCCAATTACGAGATAAGACCTAAACGACGCTATTACCGAAAACTGCAAGTGGATGAGTTTTAGACGTATGTAGGGCATAAGAAGAACAAGGTATGGCTAGTCTATGCATACGACTCAGATACCAGTGAGATTGTTGCCTTCGTATGGGGTAAACGTAATCTAAAAACCGCTAGAGAGCTAAGAGTCAAGCTTGATGCGTTGGGCATTGACTTTGGCTATATCTGCTGTGATAATTGGGATAGCTTTTTAACTGCCTTTGATGTTGACTTTAAAAAGGTGGGTAAACGCCATACGGTTGATATTGAAGGCAATAACAATCGCTTTAGGCAAAGGCTTAGGCAAGTCTTTCGAAAGACAAGCTGTTTTTCTAAGAAATTAGAAAATCATTTTAAAGCGTTTGATTTATTGTTTCACTATGTCAATTACGGCTGGGTATAGTGAGCATACTTTTTATACCACAGCCATCAATTTTAGTTCAAAGCTAATGAGTTAACAGCTAAAAGGAAAAATAATAATGCAATTTGATAAATTTACCAATGCCTTACAAAACGCGTTGCAGCAAGCACAAACGCTTGCTGTCACTCGTGACCATACTGCGATTGAGCCGATTCATTTATTGTCAGTGCTACTCAATGAACCGAGTAATGCCAATGTATATGAACAAGCAGGCGCAAACTTAAATCAGTTAAAAACCGACGTGCAACAAGCGCTCAACAACCAAGCGGTGATTGGCACACCCACAGGTGAGGTCAATCTCAGCCCAAATACGGTTAAGGTTTTAAATCTAGCCGAGCGTCATGCACAAAAAGCGGGCGATCAGTTTTTATCTACTGATTGGGTGCTGGTTGCCCTAGCAGAGACGGGCGACACCGCAAAGCTGCTCAAAAAAGCAGGGGTCAATGAACCAAAACTAAGACAAGTCATTAATTTTATTCGTGGGGGTGATAAAGTGGATACACAAAATAGCGAAGACCAACGTGATGCCTTAAACAAATATACCATCGATTTAACCGCACGTGCCGAATCGGGCGAACTTGACCCAGTGATTGGGCGTGATGATGTAATCCGCCGCACCATTCAAGTGTTGTCACGCCGTACCAAAAACAACCCGGTGCTTATTGGTGAGCCGGGGGTAGGTAAAACTGCCATTGTCGAAGGATTGGCACAAAAAATCGTCAATGGTGACGTGCCAGAAGGCTTGCGCAATAAACGCGTATTATCGCTTGATTTGGGGGCACTGATTGCGGGGGCAAAATTCCGTGGTGAGTTTGAAGAACGCCTAAAAGCGGTACTTAAAGACTTAGCAAAAAGCAAAGGGCAAGTCATTTTATTCATTGATGAAATTCATACCTTGGTCGGTGCCGGTAAAGCCGATGGCGCGATGGATGCGGGTAATATGCTCAAACCTGCGTTAGCGCGTGGTGAGCTGCACTGTGTGGGCGCGACTACCCTGGATGAATACCGCCAATATATCGAAAAAGATGCCGCCCTTGAGCGTCGTTTTCAAAAAGTATTTGTTGATGAGCCTACCGTGGAAGATACCGTTGCCATTCTGCGCGGTCTAAAAGAGCGTTATGAACTGCATCACGGTGTTGATATCCAAGACAGTGCGATTATTGCCGCCGCGCAGATGAGTAACCGTTACATCACCGACCGCAAATTGCCCGACAAAGCGATTGACTTGTTGGATGAAGCAGCTAGCCGTCTAAAAATGGAACTTGATAGTAAACCAGAAGCCTTGGGAAAATTAGAGAGCCGTTTGATTCAGCTTAAAATGGAACGTGAAACCTTAAAGCATGAAGATGACGAAGGCGCAAAATCACAGCTAAAACTGCTCGACACCCAAATCAGCGAGCTTGAAAAAGAATACGCAGATTTAAATGAAATTTGGCAAGCAGAAAAAGCCCTCGTTAAAGGCAGCCAACAGCTCAGAGACGAGCTTGATAAAGCGCGTATCGCCTATGAAAAAGCCCAGCGTGAAGGTGACTACGAGACCATGTCAAAACTGCAATACGAAACCATTCCACAACTGGAAAAACGTATTAAAGAATCTGACTTGGCTGAGCAAAAAGAGCAAACAGGGAAAGCGCCAAGCGTGAAACTGCTACGTAATAAAGTCACCGAAAACGAAATCGCTGAAGTCGTTGCTGCTGCAACAGGCATCCCTGTTGCCAAAATGATGCAAGGCGAACGTGAAAAAATGCTGCATATGGAAGAAAAACTGCATGAGCGCGTAGTCGGTCAAGATGAAGCGGTACGAGCAGTCGCCAATGCGGTGCGCCGTAGTCGTGCCGGGCTGTCTGACCCCAATCGTCCTAGCGGTTCGTTCTTGTTCCTAGGTCCGACAGGCGTGGGTAAAACTGAATTGACCAAAGCCTTGGCAAGTTTCTTGTTTGATGATGAAAATGCCATGATTCGTATTGATATGTCTGAATTTATGGAAAAACACAGTGTCAGCCGTCTTGTCGGCGCACCCCCAGGCTACGTGGGTTATGAAGAAGGTGGGGTATTGACCGAAGCGGTACGCCGCCGACCCTACAGTGTGGTATTGTTTGATGAAGTAGAAAAAGCGCATCCTGATGTGTTTAACATCCTACTGCAAGTGCTAGACGATGGTCGCTTGACCGACAGCCAAGGCCGCGTTGTGGACTTTAAAAACACCGTCATTATCATGACCTCAAACCTTGGGTCGGATAAAATCCAAGAGATGGCAGGCGCTAGCTACGAAGAAATCAAAGCGGCAGTGATGAATGCAGTCAATCAGCATTTCCGCCCAGAGTTTGTCAACCGTATTGATGAAATCGTGGTGTTCCATCCACTTGGGCAAGAGCAAATGGCAGGTATTGCAGATATTCAACTGTCACGCTTACGCAAACGTCTTCAAGAGCGTGACATGGATATTGTATTGTCAGATGAAGCCATGACGAAATTGATCGCTGTGGGTTATGACCCTGTGTATGGTGCAAGACCGCTAAAACGTGCCATCCAGCAAGAAATCGAGAATCCGCTATCACTCAAATTGTTATCGGGCGAGTTTGTGGCGGGTGACACCATCAAAGTGGATGTCGATGCAGAGGGCAATTTTACGTTTGATAAATTGCGTATGAGTTAATTCTCTCACCAAAAAAAAACGGCTTTCGAGTGAGAGCCGTTTTTTTTCGCCTATGTGTAGCAAATTACAGTATAATTCTGCCTAAATTTGAAATTTGAGGAAACAAAATGTCGATCAAATCCGACCGCTGGATACGCCAAATGGCACAAGAGCATGGCATGATTGAGCCATTTGAAGCAGGTCAAGTACGTGTGGGCGAACAAGGACAAAAATTGGTCAGCTACGGCACCTCAAGCTATGGTTATGATGTCCGCTGCGCGCGCGAATTTAAAGTATTTACCAATGTACATTCTGCCATCGTTGACCCAAAAAACTTTGATGAGCGTAGCTTTATTGATATCGTGGGCGATGAGTGTATCATCCCGCCCAACTCATTTGCCTTGGCTCGTACTGTCGAGTATTTTCGTATTCCCCGCGATGTATTGACCATTTGTTTGGGAAAATCTACCTATGCGCGCTGCGGTATTATCGTCAATGTCACGCCGCTTGAGCCAGAATGGGAAGGGCATGTGACGCTTGAATTTAGTAATACCACCAACTTACCGGCGCGTATCTATGCCGGTGAGGGCGTGGCGCAAATGTTATTTTTCCAAAGTGATGCCGATGATGTGTGCGAAACTTCCTACAAAGACCGTGGCGGTAAGTACCAAGGTCAAATGGGCGTGACCTTACCCAAAGCCTAAACGATAAGCACTAAGCAGTAATATAGACCCACTTCGGTGGGTTTTATATTTTATGGCGACAAATTGTTAAGCGCTCAAATTTTACACGAGCTTACAACTGCTTTAAGCTTTCTATTTTTGAATATGTCATACTAACGATGCGCTACTGCTATGGTTTTAAAATAATAATACCGCACACAATAAGGATAACACCATGATTGAACTAAGTAATAACTATGTCGCCCTAAATTTGGCAAAATTTATCTATGAAGAAGAAGCCAAACTCACGCCAAATAAACACCAGCAAGAAAGTGATATCAAAGAATATATTTTTGAACTATATGAAGAGTGCGTTGCTGTCGTTGAAGAAAACGACTCAGCGGATTATGAATATGAAGACTTTGATTTCGATGAAGATGAATCGTTAGCAGATGATGATGACGATACGCTTCGCTAACCTGTTCATCCATAAAAAAAATCGGCTCAAGTGGCCGATTTTTTTATATTTAAGTAGGGATTAAGCGATGGTTGCCGCAAAATAATCGCGGTCAAACGCTGTGATGGGTTGGCTCGTTGCTTTTACCATCGCAATATGCGCATCTAAGCGTGGCAACATACGACCGACATAGTAGTCCGCTAATTTTGCTTTATTGGCATAGAAGTCGCCTTCTTTGCCATTTGCCGCTTCAACCATCAAGCCAAACATATAAGCAAAGCTGACATAACCAAAGGCTTGTAAGTAATCAACCGCACAGCCATTGATTTCGTCTTTGTTGACCGCTGCCGCTGCTACCACTGCTTTGGTTAAGTCTTCAAGTTTATCCGCTGATGTTAAAATCGCTTGTTTGATGGCATGGTCTGCGTTCATGTTATTGGCAAAATCACGCATTTCTTGGACATACGTTGTCACAAATGCACCGCCGTTTTTCACCACTTTACGACCCAACAAATCAAGTGATTGGATACCATTGGTCCCTTCATAAATTTGCGAGATACGGGTGTCACGTACGATTTGTTCCATGCCCCATTCACGGATATAGCCATGACCACCAAAGCATTGCTGTGCATCAATTGACGCTTCAAGACCACGGTCGGTTAAGAATGCTTTAGCAACGGGCGTCAAAAGAGCAACGCGGTCATCAGCGGCTTTTCTTGCTGCAGCATCATCGGTATATTTGTTGGTATCAAGTTCTTTGGCGACATACATCGCAAAGCAGCGTGAGGCTTCACTGATGGTTTTAGCATTTAACAGCATACGGCGAACATCGGCATGAAATACGATTGGGTCAGCGGGTTTGTTTGGCTCTTGGATACCGCTATCGGCGCGACCTTGGATACGGTCAAGGGCATAAGCTGTGGCGTTTTGATAAGCTAACTCAGCGCCACCGATACCTTGTAACCCCATTGTCAAACGCTCATAGTTCATCATGATAAACATGGACGCAAGACCGGTATTTTCTGCGCCTACCATAAAACCTTTGGCACCATCAAAGTTCATGACGCAAGTGGCTGACGCTTTGATACCCATTTTGTGCTCGATAGAGCCACAGCTTACCGCGTTACGCTCGCCCAATGAGCCATCCGCATTCACATGGAATTTGGGTACGATAAACAATGAAATCCCTTTTGAGCCTGCTGGGGCATTTGGGGTTTTTGCCAATACCAAATGGATGATGTTATCCGCTAAGTCATGTTCACCTGCGGTGATAAAGATTTTGGTACCTGTGATACTGTAGCTACCGTCTTGGTTTGGCACGGCTTTGGTTTTGATGAGGCCCAAATCCGTACCTGCGTGCGGTTCGGTCAAGCACATCGTACCTGTCCACTCACCTGAGTAGATTTTTTCTAGGTAGGTTTGTTTTTGTTCTTCAGAGCCTGCGTTATAAATACACATACACGCGCCGCCCGATAGGTTTGGATAGAGCGCGAATGATTGGTTGGCGGTAAATACCATCTCTTCAGCGAGCATAGTCACCATTTTTGGCATGCCTTGACCGCCATGATTTGGATCGCCGCCTAGACCAATCCAGCCGCCTTGTGCGTATTCATCAAATGCTGCTTTAAAACCAGTGGGGGTTTTTACTTTGCCTTCACCCAAATATTGTGCCCCTTCTTCATCACCCGAGCGGTTGATGGGCAGTAACGTGTTTTTAGCAAATTTTGACATTTCTTCTAAAATCATATTGACCGTATCACTGTCAACATGGGCTAACTGTTCATTTTTTTGCCAAAAATCGGCGGCATTGAATACATCATTTAAGATGAATTTCATGTCTTGAATTGGCGCATTATAAATAGGCATATTATTTCCTTTTATGGGTTAGCTCGTCATTCGAAATGAGACAAATCCTTAGACAGCTTTTGCTACCTAAGGATTGAATAAAGAATTAAACTATCAATGATTCTATCATAATTTTATTACTACACTAGGGCGTGTCCTCAATTTAACTTAGCATGAATAATAGAGCAAGCCAAGTAAAGCATCGATTTAAAATTACGAGCTAATTTCTCATAGCGAGTAGCAATACTACGAAACTGCTTTAATCGTGCAAATGCATTCTCGACTAAGTGGCGTAATTTATAAAGGTAGCTATCAAAATCAGGGTTAGGTTGCTTGGCATTTTTACGCTTTGGTATAATAGCTTTCATACCGTGTTCTATCGCTTTATCTCTGATTTCTTGCGAGTCATACCCTTTGTCAGCGATAAAATACTGGGCTTCTTGTATGACTTCTATCAAGTCGTTTGCAACTTGACTGTCGTGCACGTTACCCCCAGTGACTTTAAAATCGAGCGGATTTCCATGCGAGTCCACACATAGGTGTATTTTTGTCGTGTTTCCGCCACGGCTTTGTCCAATTGCTCTATCGAAACCACGCCGAGCTCCACTTGCATGTTGATGACACCGTACATAACTTCCGTCGATGAATACCCATTCTTTGTCAATTTCTTTTCGTAGGTCAAAAAAAAATTCTGCCACAAGCCTTTTTTAGACCATCGGTTAAAGCGGTTATAAGCGGTTTTCCATGACCCTAGCTCAATAGGTATGTCTCGCCATGGTGCACCTGTTCTTAGCTTCCATAGTATGGCTTCCATCACGGTACGGTCGTTCTTCCATTGATGACAGCCGTGCGCTTTCATGGTTGTTTGTAATTGTTCCCATATGTTGTCAGTTATTGCGGTTCTCGCCATTGTTTGTGTTTGCCTATATTTTGTTGGAATATAGGGTTAAAATAGGGCTCTTTTGGGCTTATTCAAATTAGGGACACGCCCTAGATAGCTTAGTAAAAAATTAGAATTGGAATTCGTCAACTTCCATGCTCATGTATGGCTCAAGCCCTGTATCAATACGTTTGACGTAAGTTAAAGTGCGAGGCAATAGTTTTGCAAAGTAGAACTGAGCGGTTTTGATTTTGGCTTGATAGAATTTGGTCTCAGTGGTGTCGCCTTGGAGCGCTTGTTGAGCGACTAACGCCATACGCGCCCATAGGTAAGCTAGGGTGATGTAGCCACTATAGTACATGTAGTCAACCGCCGCTGCACCCACTGCATCAGGGTTTTCAGTGGCTTGCATACCAATGCGAGCGGTTAAATCGCCCCATTCTTTATTCAAACGTGCTAGTGGACGAATGAATTCACCCATCGCATCATTGTCTTTGTTTTCTTCACAGAATTGATAAATGACTTTGCTAAAGTTAGCTAGCATTTTACCTTGTGAACCCAATACTTTACGACCTAACAAGTCGAGTGATTGGATTTCAGTGGTACCTTCATATAAACAAGCGATACGCGTATCACGTACGTTTTGTTCCATGCCCCATTCACGGATATAGCCATGACCACCATACACTTGCACACCGTGATTGGCTGCTTCATAACCTGTTTCAGTTAAGAAGGCTTTGGCAATTGGGGTTAAAAAAGACAACATTTGGTCAGCGTAAGCTTTTGTTTCGCCTTCGCCTTTAGTTACCACATCAGAGAATTGTGATAGATAGTAGACTAGGGCACGACCACCTTCAGCAAACGCTTTACAAGTTAATACCATGTTGCGCACTGCTGGATGGACGATGATTGGGTCAGCCACTTTTTCTGGCGCTTTTGCACCGCTTAATGCGCGCATCGCAAGACGTTCTTTGGCGTAGCTTAAGCCACCTTGGAAAGCCAATTCCGCCGCAGTGAGACCTTGAATCGCAGTACCAATACGGGCGGTATTCATAAAGGTAAACATACAGTTTAGACCTTTGTTTTCTGGTCCAATCAAGTAACCTTTGGCTTTATCAAAGTTTAGTACCGCAGTTGCAGAGGCTTTGATACCCATTTTGTGTTCAATCGAACCGCAGGTAACGGTGTTACGCTCACCGATAGAGCCATCTTCGTTGACATTGAATTTTGGTACGATGAATAATGAGATACCTTTGGTACCTGCTGGCGCACCCGGTAAACGCGCTAGTACGATATGGACAATGTTGTCTGCCATGTCGTGTTCGCCCGCTGAGATAAAGATTTTTTGACCGGTGATAGCGTATGAACCGTCTTCATTGGGTTCAGCTTTGCTGCGGATAATACCTAGGTCAGAACCTGCATGCGCTTCGGTCAGACACATGGTACCAGTCCACTCACCGCTGACGAGTTTCAATAAATATTTTTGTTTTTGTTCATCGGTACCGTGGTGTTCTAGCGTACGGATAGCACCTTCAGAGAGACCTGGGTACATTGAGAAAGACCAGTTAGCGGCACCTACCATTTCATTGACCGCTGAACCCAATGACAATGGCATGCCTTGACCGCCAAATTCTTCATCGGCACATAAAGAAGGAAAGCCTAATTCACAGTATTGTTTATAGGCTTCTTTAAAGCCTTTTGGCGTATACACATTACCATTTTCAAAACGACAGCCTTCTTCATCGCCTGAACGGTTAAGGGGTGACAATTCTGCTTCAGAGAAGCTTGCACCTGCTTCTATGAAACTATCAATCGTTTCTTTATCCGTATGGGCATAGCTAGGAATGGTTTTATAGTGATCTTCAAATTTTAATAATTCATGCATGACAAATTTCATATCACGAAGCGGTGCTTTATATTGCATACGATATCCTTGATTAGTGTTTTAAAAAGACAAAAAAACCTACCCCATTACTAAGGTTTTATATCTCTAAGATAGGAAAATTTGGCAAAGGTGACAAGGTGCTAACATGACTATAGGGTCATAAAAAAATCTAATTGGTCTAATTAAAACTTATAGCAAATAGTTTGGTTTATAGTTGGTTTTAAGCCATTTAGTGGTATCTTTACTAGACATGGGTACACCAAAACCAAATCCTTGAATCAAATCACAACCAAGGCTGCGCAAATATTCGATTTCTTCACAGTTAGAGACGCCCTCAGCCAATGCTTGCATGGATAGCGAATGCGCCATATCAATCACTGATTTGACAATCACTTGTTTTTTTGGGTCTTGTAAAATATCTGTGATAAATAAGCGGTCAATTTTGAGCACATCAATCGGATATTTAATCAAATATTGCATCGCGGCAAAGCCTGTACCAAAGTCATCAATCGATATACTAAAACCATACTGGCGCAGTTTTGCTAGCATCGCCTGCGCTTTTACTTCATCATGAATTTTGCAGACTTCCGTGATTTCAAAACTGATTAATTGGGGAAGCCAACTATACTGCTGTAGCGTCTCTTCAATAAACGCAATAAATTTGTCACTAATCAATTGGCGAGTATCAATATTGATACAGATGAGGCAGTTATAGCCCATCTCACGCCATGTCAAAATCTGCTCGATACAAACTAACACGATTTTTTCAAATAGCGGCTGCGATGACTTATCGAGCACCTCCGCCAAAAAATCGTTGGGATAGAGAAGTCCAAGGGTGGGATGCTCCCAGCGCACCAGCGCTTCAAACATCGGCAAGTCGGGCTGTGCAAACTCTAACTTAGGCTGAAAGTAGGGCAAAATTTGCTGTTTTAACAACGCATTTTTAAAGGCACTGAGCAAATGAATGTCTTTAAAATTGCCTTTTTGCTGGTTGGCATCATACCAAACACAATCTTCATCACTGATAAGCCGCCCATGTTTTAACGCCGTGTCTGCTTGTAATAGCAATGTCTGAGCATCTTGGGTATGAGTGGGGAAAATCGAGGCGCCAATCGACAACCTTAAATAAATTGATTGGTTGTCAATGCTAAAAGGTAAGTCAAATAACTGTTTGAGCGCTGCCACGTAGTGATGTGCGGCATCAAGGTATTGTACCGAAATCATCGCCGCAAAACTATCACCCCCAAACCGCGAAAAAGCGACTAAACTGGCACCCGAAATTTTTAAGGATTTTACCCGTTTGACAAAACCTTGAATCAGCGTATTGGTATTTTCAATGCCAAGGCTGATGTTAAAAGACTGCAATTTATCAATATTGATGCGTAGCAATACCCCCATACACTCACGCTGATTATCGGCTGCCTGATAGTAGTCAATACAGCTTTTTAATTTGTCATAAAAAGTATCATAATTGGGCAGACCCGTTAATTCATCATAATTGTAGAGATGTAAGGTGTGGCTAAGCTGCGCATCTTTTTTGGTTAAATTGGTGAGTAGCCCTACATACACCACTCGGTTATTATCGACTTCACACACGCAGATATCTAGCCAGACCGCCACTTCAGGTGAATTGTGATAAGAAAGCACTAAATTGGTCGAAATTGATTGTCGATTATCCAGTCTGGTAATGATGGCGGCAATCGCTTGCTGTAAGTGTGAGGCATAGGTCTTATACGGATAAAAATAAAACGGGCTACCTAGCACCTGATCGCGTGGCAAGGCGGTAATGTTTAAAAATTGCTGATTGACACAGATAAAACGTAGCCGTTCATCAAGCATAAAAATGCCATCATGGATTTTTGAAAAAACCGAGGCAAACACCGCATTTTGATGTTCAAGCGAAATTTGTTGATCAAAAAAATGGCTATCGACAATAAACCCATACTCACGTAAATCACCTTGACACAACTTGTTAGCACCCATAAAGCAATCACGATGGTCTATCGGCAAGACTGGATCGTTATTCGATGACATGATTATTCCTGTGCAAGGGTCAAAGTTTGGTGTAGCGTCAACAATGAAGACAATGCGACAACAGGGGCTGTCTCAGTTCTTAGCACACGCTCGCCAATTTGCCAAGGCATAAAACCTCGCTCGATAGCTTGCGTTATTTCTTGCGCTGAAAACCCACCTTCAGCGCCAATGAGTAACCAAAATTGGGCTAAAGAACACTGTCTAAACTGGTTTGTTATCTGAGGTAGTGGGTTGGGATATGGGGTATAGGGCGTGATGGGTTCAATATCGTTATGCTCAATGTCGTTACCTTCAATTTGATTACAAGGTATCACTACGCCACTGTCATCAGGAGGAACGGCTAAAATTAATTTGGTCACGTTGCTAGAAGTGGGAACGCCTGCTGGCTCATCAATCCAGTCGCTAAAAGCTTTTGGTGCCAGTAAGTTTGGCACGATATTAAGCCCACACTGTTCACATGCCGATACCGCAACTTGCTGCCAATGGGCGAGCTTTTTATCGGCTTGGTCTGCTTTTAGGCGTACTTCACCATGTTGGCTTGTGAGCAGCTGAATCGATGACACTCCAAGCTCTGTGGATTTTTGAATGGCATAATCCATGCGCTCGCCACGGCTCATAACCAAGGCAATGTTCACAGTAAATGGCAAAGCTCGATTGATCGGATTAAAATCGTTGATGGTAACGAGCGCTTGTTTTTTAGTGACATCCGTTAAAGTGACGGTATATTCACCACCTTGACCATCAAAAAACAACGCTTGTTCGCCGATACTTGCTCTTAACACTTTACACCAATGATGAAAAATCTCTTCGGTCAAAGGCACAGTGCTGCCAACTTGTAGCAAATTTGGTTGGTTATAAAAAAATCTACGCATAAATCATCTAAGTAAGTTTCACGATTAAGTTAAGTTAAGTGGGTTAAAATTCCTACAAAAGTTAAATATTTTTTTGACGATAATCTCATTGATTGTACGTTAAATATGAGTAATGTAGGCATAAGCTGTGAATTTTAATACAATTTTTTATAATACAGTAAGAATTGAAACTTTGTAACAAATCCTAACTTTTGACGATAAATTATAATAACAAACATCTATTTACAATTGATTGGTTAATTAGTCAGTAAATTTCATGCGGCGTTAGTAAAGGCGTTAAGGCAAATCAATGACTTGAGACGAGCCTTTCGGTATTTTTGGGAGATTGTCACAAAGCTTTTGCAAACAACGATTTAATATGCCAAAGATGTGCCCAATCTCTGCCGGGGTCGTGCAATAAGGCGGAATAAGATAAACATGGTTGCCAATCGGACGAATCATCACGCCTTGATCAAGGCATAAATTGGCAAAAGCTTTGCCCAAATTTTGAGAAAAATCCAAGGTAAAAGCTGCAATCATGCCGGTTTGACGTACAAACTTTATGGGTAAATTGGCATCAGCTAATTGCTGTAAGCCATGTGCCATCGCTTGGATAAGGGATTGGTTGTGTAGCAAGACATTATCGCGTTCAAACAGTTCAAGCGACGCCAAAGCCGCGCTACAAGCCAATGGATTGCCAGTAAAACTATGCGAATGTAAAAAGCCTTTTTCCACTTTGTCATCATAAAACGCTTGATAAACATCATCGGTTGTCATGACGCAAGACATTGGCAGATAGCCTGCCGTTAGACCTTTTGACAGACAGATAAAGTCAGGGCAATAATCGTCTTGTTTATCCGCATCTGCCAACCCCAGCATTTGCTCTACCGCAAACATAGTACCTGTACGACCAAAACCCACGGCAATCTCATCATATATCACATGGATGTGATAATGGTGCGCAAGTTTGGCAACGCCAAGCAAATAATTAGCAGAATACATCGCCATGCCCGCCGCCCCTTGTACCAAAGGTTCAAGGATAATCGCACAGATATCGCGGGATTTTTCTGCCAAGATGCGTTCTAGAGCATCCAAGCTTTTTTGCTCGTGCAGCTGCGCTGCGATAGCGTCAGTATTGAAAATATGCGCGGGGGAAGGAATACGAATTTGACTGACAATCAAATCTTTATATTGCTCACTAAACAGCGGGATATCTGTCACCGCAAGACTGCCAACGGTTTCACCGTGATAACCGTGTTCCAATGAGATAAATTTGGTTTTTTGCGTTTGCCCTGATTGCTGCCAGTACTGCAAACTCATCTTAAGTGCGACCTCTACCGCCCCTGAGCCACTGTCGGCAAAAAAAGCTTTGGTTAGTGACTTGGGCGTGATGGCAACCAATTTTTCTGCAAGCGTCAGAATGGGCGGGTGAGTGACACTAGCGATTAAAGTATGCTCAAGCGTATCGAGCTGCTGTTTTATTTTTTCGTTAATAAAGGGATGGCAATGTCCATGTAGATTGACCCACCATGAGCTAATCATATCGTAATAGGCGTTACCATCCTGATCATATAATTGATTGCCTTGAGCTTTGACGAGATGGAGTGGGGGATTGTTTTCAAGGGCTTGCATCTGTGTGCAAGGAAGCCATAACGCGTTATTCATAAGGGTCTCAAAATTTTTTGTCACATTGTAGCACTTTTGACCCAAGAAAAAAGGCTTGAAAATGCAAGCCTTCTAATGCTATGAGTGATAATAATAGGAACGTTAATTATCACAGCATTTACCTACTATAAATTTTCGATAAAAAAGCGTCTAAAAAAATTTCGTTTTTAGACGCTTGTATAAAGCGTAAATTTATAATGGTTGCTAAAATCGTATAATTAAAATACCCGATGATAGGGTGTTAAAGTGGCACACCACCCATTGTGAACATCGCTAAGGAAAATGCGACAAAAATCCCAATCGCCCATTTAGCTGATTGTATCTGCCATTTACCCATCTCAACACCTGTAATATGCAGCAATAGATAGATAAACCCAACCAATGGACTTAATAAATGAAATGCTTGACCAGCGGTTGAAGCAATCGCGATATCCATTGAGCTAAAACCATATTTTATCCCAACTTGATTTAATACCGGCAACACACCCAAATAAAAAGCATCATTACTTAGCAAAAACGTACCAGGTACAGAGATCAAGGCAACAATCAACGGCCAGTGATTGCCAAATCGCTGTGGAATCCAAGTCGCTAGGGCTTCACCCATGGCGTGACTCATACCTGTGCCCGATAAAATCCCCATAAAAACCCCCGCTGCCAGCACCATGAAAATTACTTGTACGGCTGATGAGCCATATTTTTCAATAATTTCACGTTGATCGGCCTGTTTCGGGTAATTAGCCATTAAAGCAACCGCTAACGCAATCGCAAAAATCAATGCTGAATTTACCTTTGGTAGAAACCACATACCACCAAAAATAAGTTCAATCATGACTAGCAGCGTCAAGCCAAAATTGAACCAAATGAGATGGGGTCTAGTAAATTTAGCATCATCCTCATGTGGTGTATCAATCAGATGCACCATACCGTCTGTATTTAGATTGGTGATACCCAATCGTTTTCTCTCTGCTAACCCCCGTATGACAGCCACAGCAATGACCCATATGGCGGCTATAATCATCCCCGGCATAATTGCACGTAATAACTCCCCTTCATCAACATGCAGCGCTGTGATGATACGTGCGGTGGGTCCTCCCCAAGGCAATAAATTCATGATAGAATTTGCCAGAACAATTAATACCGCCAAATCCATCATTTTCATATTCAATTTGCGATATACAGGTAGCAGGGCTGAACAGACCACAAGGGTGGTCGTCGATCCATCGCCATCAACTGAGATGCCTAGTGCAAGAATCGCTGTGCCCACCAAGACTTTTAAAGGGTCGCCCTTGACTGCTCGGACAATAAAATTGACCAATGGCTGAAACAACCCAGCACTCAGCATTAAACCAAAGTATAAAATCGCAAATAACAGCATAAGTGCTGTACCTGCAACGCCTTTAATTTTTAAATCGGTATCGCTAATCATCCCAGCAATAGCATATTTAGGAATATCAAGTGCAGAAAAACCCCACTGGTTTATCAGCCGTTGCCGTAAAACCACCGACTTTAGGCGGTGGATATAAGGCAACTCATACACTATAACGCTTGCATAAATTTTGCTAAAATAATTTGCATGAAAACACTCAAGCTACGCATACGAGACAAACATAATGATAAACTCAACCGCCTAAGCGGTGCGGTCAATTTCGTGTGGAATTATGTCAATGACTTGAGTTACAAACACCTAAAAAAGACTGGTAAATTCTTTAGTGCTTACGACCTAAACGACTACACCAAAGGTAGCGGTGAACTACTTGGCTTACACAGTCAGACTATCCAAGCCATCAATGAAACCCACGCCAAATCGCGTCGCCAATTCAAAAAAGCCAAACTAAACTGGCGAACCAACAACCCAAATTCAAAACGTAAATCATTAGGCTGGCTACCGTTTAAACAATCTGCCATCAAACACATCGCCACACACCAAACAGGTAAAAAAGGCTTAAAATCCACCTTACAGCTTAGTTTAGCCAAAGGACAAAAGCTAATCATTGATCTATGGGACAGCTACAACCTTAGCCTATACCAAATCAACACATGCGAATTGGTACAAGACAGCCGTAACCGTTGGTATGCCTGTATCACCGTCAAAGACTACCCCAAGACACAATGCGGAACGGGCAGTGTAGGCATTGACTTAGGGCTTAAAGACAGTGCCACTACCTCAAGCGGTGACAAACTCACCATCAAGCAAACGCTCAAATATGCCAAAGATTTAGCCATTGCTCAAAGAGCCAAAAACAAACAGCGTGTTAAGGCAATCCATGCCAAAATCAAACATACACGCCAAGACCTCATCCATAAATTCACCACCCAATTAGTCAAAGATAATGCGCTAATCGTGGTGGGTGATATTCAGAGTAATCAATTTAATAGTAAAAAAGGCAAACTCGCCAAATCGGTTTACGATGCAGGCTGGTTTGAACTGAAACGACAACTGACCTACAAATGCGAGAACGCAGGTTGCCGTTTTGAAATCGTGAATGAGAGATACACGACCCAGCGATGTTCGTGTTGCGGTGAAATCACCGCCAATAGTCCGAAAGGTAGAAAATCGCTTGGAATAAGAGAATGGATATGTGCTTCGTGTGGCACATGGCATGATAGAGATATCAATGCCAGTAAGAACATTCTTGCGGTCGGGCTTGACCGTCTTGTAGAAGGAATCCCCTTGCTTTAGCAAGGGGAGGAAGTCAAGGCTCCAGCGATAACACCAATAATTAAAGGCACTAAAATAAGAGAGGTAAAAGGGGACGCTTTGCGGGTCATGATAAGTATCATAAACCCGATCACAATTAATAATCCAAACAGCGCTAACATAGTCGTAATCCTTTACATGGTCATTTAACAAGGTGGCAATATTATCATAATATTACCCCACTCTCAACACTTTTAAGCGGGGTTGAAACAAAAAAGGCATGAACTTAAACTTTAATCAATGACCAAAAAGATTAGAGGATAAGCCATGCCCATTGATGAATTTATCATTAAAATCTATCTAATGGTAGATGACTACTACAAAAAGATTGTAACAAACCGGCTAAGACAAGGCGGATATGCACCAAAGCTAACCGACAGTGAAATTATCACCATGGAGATAGTGGGTGAGTTTTTACAGATGGACACCGATTCGCAAATCCATCAGTATTTTAAACAGCATTGGCAAACATGGTTTCCACAAATAGGCTCATATCCAAACTTTGCCAAGCAATGCGTCAATTTGTTACAAGTAAAAACTTTGATACAACAGCATATCGTTAAACAGCATGGGCAAGACAACATTCATTTTATTGATGGCTTTCCCATTCCGGTGTGTCAATATGCCAGAGCCTATCGGCATAAAACCTTCAAATACGAAGGCAGTTATAGTTACTGTGCCTCAAAGCAACAAAAATATTTTGGCTTTGAAGGACATTTACTTATTAATCTATCGGGCATGATAACCAATTTTACCTTTGCCTCTGCTAAGATAGATGAAAGGCTTGTTGCACCTGATATGCTTGATAATATCAAAGGCTTGTTAGGTGCAGATATGGGCTATATTAGCCCTGATTTATCTGAGTATTGCTTTAAGCGATGTGTTGATTTGCAAACACCGCTTAGAAAAAATATGCCCGATAAACGACCAATCAGTGTACTTAATCGTCTTAAAAATGCTCGTCGCAATATTGAGACGGTGATTGGTCAGTTATCACAGCGGTTTAACATGCAAAAGGTGAGAGCTAGAGATTTATGGCATTTATCCCACAGATTTATGCGTAAAATCTTGGCTCATAACTTCTGCTTTGTAATCAATAAACAGTTAGGTAATCCCCCACTTCAGTTTGAATTGCTTATTTCAAGTTGAGAGTGGGGTAATATTTTGTGTTTTTTCGATAATTTCTATGTTCATGACACAAACCAAGATATCCCGATACGCGCAACTATTAAAATGCCCCAATCTCTACAGCCACCTATCATAAAATGAAGTCAACCAAGTTCGATGTAGGTTATCAGATAACGTATTGAAAAATATATAAAAATAGTAATATAACAAGCCAACATCACTACGATGTCTTGAATGCTCAGTTGCACAAATAGGTTTTAGCTCATCAAGACTGGCGTTAAAAGATACACAAGCATTACCACCCAAAAGTGCATAGAGGCATGCTATTTTTTATCTTGACATATCGATGGTATTGCAGCATTTCTTGCAGGCACAGGAAAAAGACAGGGTAGTAAAGCGGGAAGTCAAGAAAAAAACACAAGCAACGGTTTGGTGGGGTATCACCCCTATCGAAAAAGCCTGGCAACGGCTTTTTCAACGAAAAATTCATGATTAGGGGAAAATTGATGGTGAAGCAAAAATTGATGGTTACCGATTTGACAGTACCTCTAAATGTTGGTGAATGGGGAGGTTATCTGGCATTAATTCAATCAGCCTTTCTATGGCATCGCTAGCATCAGGGCAATTTGACAAATGCATGAGTAATAAGTCAACCTGATCTGAATGATAAATGGCTTGGCTTAAGCGAGCTTCTAAACAGGTGCGCCAAGTGCATAAAAAAGGGCTTTCAGTCTTGCTAAAAAATATGCCAGTATATAGTTTGATGGCCGCTTCTAAATAACCAGCATTTAATGATTGTTCAACCCGTAAAAAATCACCATCAATAGGCATTAATAGTCGGTAAGGACGAGAACCCAATAAACCAGTAAGTGTATCACGTAACTGCGACATTTCAGTCTTTAGCGTACCTTGTGACACTTTACGCTCACCATAGATCGCTTGGTGTAACGCATCTAAGCTCATGCCTTGGGGACAAAGTGCTAACACTGTCAATATCTCGACTTGCCGGGGGGTCAGCCGCAAGGTTTTACCATTGAATATGACGCTAGGTTCATTAAATCCTTGAATATACAGATAGTGTCTTTGGCACTCATTCAAAGCGGATTGTAAAATACTAGCACAGCGTTCAGCAGCAAATATGCCAAAATTATTGTGATTCTGCCAAGTGGTCGATAAATCCAGTACGCCAATGACCTGCTTGGTATGCGGTTCAATGATAGGCGTGGCGTAACAGACCCATTCATGAACCGAAGGCATATAGTGTTCATTGGAAAAAACACAAGTTGATTGTTGCGTTTTTATTGATAATGCAAGCGCATTTGTGCCAACTTGGCTTTCCCCCCAGCATCCGCCTTCGATGAAGTTAACCGCTTCTGCCGCTTTTTGCATAGACTTGCTGGCAGTCGTCCAAATAATCGTACTACCGATATCAGCCACAGCCATCACCATGGAGGATTGCAGCGTGATATGTTGTAATTGATTTTGACAATAGCCTAAGGCTTTTTTTAGATAATACGATTGATCGCTTTTGGTGGCGTTAATGGGTGCTTGTTGGCGCTCAGTTGGAATGTTAGCACTGTCTGAGCGGTGCCATGACTGAACGATACTTTGTTGGATAAGATCTGCATTATTATCGGCAAAGGTAATGTTAAAACGCCTCTTATCAATCCGATGCCTTTGCTCTAACAGTCTATTTTTATTCATATTTTAAAATATCCTAATGCACTAACCAATCCTTGGTTTTTTAAAATAAGCTATCCTCAATAGTATAATGTCCATCCCTTATTGTAAAGGATAATTAAACACCTACCTTTTACCTACCGTTTCTGTAATAATATGAATTTGTAAACCCCCAACTGCACGAAGCAGTTTATCTATCAACTGACAAAAGGAAATGTCATTATGCGTTATGCTGACCCTAATACTGACGGTGCTAAAATCAATTTTAAAGAAAAGTATGACAACTTTATTGGCGGCCAATGGGTTGCGCCGGTTAAAGGTGAGTACTTTGATGACATCTCACCCGTCAACGGCAAGCCCTTCGCCAAAGTCGCCAAATCAAGTCCAGAAGACATTGAACTTGCACTTGATGCCGCCCATGCCGCTAAAACTAAGTGGAATGCGGCTTCACCCACAGAGCGCTCTAATCTATTATTAAAAATCGCGGATCGCCTTGAGCAAAATATTGAGTTATTGGCGGTAGCTGAAACATGGGAAAACGGTAAACCCATCCGTGAAACCTTAGCTGCGGATATACCACTTGCCATTGACCATTTTCGCTACTTTGCCGGTGCAATTCGCGCGCAAGAAGGCGGTGTGTCACCCATTGATAATGACACTGTCGCTTATCACTTTCATGAGCCTTTAGGTGTGGTTGGACAAATCATTCCTTGGAATTTTCCAATTTTAATGGCTGCCTGGAAAATCGCGCCTGCACTAGCCGCGGGTAACTGCATCGTCTTAAAACCTGCCGAACAGACGCCTGTGAGCTTATTGGTGCTTGTTGAATTGATTCAAGATTTGCTACCAGCAGGTATCTTAAATATCGTGAATGGGTATGGCGAAGAGGTGGGTAGTTATTTAGCTAGAAGCCCACGCATCTCAAAAATTGCCTTTACTGGCTCAACCCCTGTCGGTCAGCTTATTATGAAGTATGCGACAGAAAATATTATTCCAGTTACTTTAGAATTAGGCGGTAAATCACCCAATATTTTCTTTGCCGATGTCATGGATAAAGAAGATGATTACCTAGAAAAAGCGCTTGAAGGTTTTACTATGTTTGCGCTCAATCAAGGTGAAATATGTACCTGTCCTTCGAGAGCCTTAGTGCATGAAAGTATCGCCGATGCCTTTTTGGCCAAAGCCGTAGAACGGGTAAAACGTATCAAAACAGGTCATCCATTGGATACGGAAACGATGATTGGTGCGCAAGCCTCTCAGGAACAACAAGACAAAATCTTAGGCTGTATTGCTACAGGTAAACAAGAAGGCGCCGAGCTTTTAACCGGTGGTAATGCAAGACATGAGGTGGGTGAAGGTTATTATATCGAGCCGACGATTTTTAAAGGCAATAATGATATGAAAATCTTCCAAGAAGAGATTTTTGGACCGGTATTGTCTGTGACAACCTTCAAAGACTTTGATGATGCCATGCGTATTGCCAATGATACCATATTTGGGCTAGGTGCTGGCGTGTGGGCACGTAGTGGCAATACTGCCTACCGTGCAGGGCGTGGCATTCAAGCTGGGCGAGTATGGACAAACTGTTACCACATTTATCCAGCCCATGCCGCATTTGGTGGGTATAAGAAATCAGGCATTGGGCGTGAAAACCACAAAATGATGCTAGAGCATTACCAAAATACCAAAAATTTACTGGTCAGCTATTCTGAAAAACCGATGGGCTTTTTCTAGAATTTGATAGGTCATAAACAACAAAAACCGCTCTATGAGAGCGGTTTTTTTATCGAAAATAAAAAATATCAATATTAAATTCATTCACCATCGCTCAATCGACTACTGACAATAAGCGGTTATTGCGCCATGAAGTTGATAAATTCATTGCACTTAGTGGCGCACTTAGTTTAAAAAAATTATAGTTTAGCCATAAAATCTTAGCATTTACCAAAATAAAAAAATCCCATAGAGACGCTAAGGTTGACTATTTACTGTCAGTCTATCAAGTCAAGCTGCTAAAATCTACCAAACAGTCTCGATTGATATCTTGAATTCGGTTTACACTGGTCAATGTCATTGCCACGCGCATTTCTTTGTCTATCAAGTTGAGTAAATTGGTTACCCCAGCCTCACCGTCGGCGGCTAACGCATAGATAAATGCACGTCCTAACATACATAAATCCGCTCCCAATGCCAGCATTCTCACTACGTCTAAGCCATTACGGATACCCGAATCGACCAAGATTTTGATATCACCTTTAACAGCATCGGCAATTTTGGGTAGGGCAGTGGCGGTTGACATCACCCCATCAAGCTGACGCCCACCATGATTGGAAACCACGATACCATCAGCGCCAAAACGTACCGCATCTTTGGCGTCTTGCGGGTCAAGAATACCTTTGATGACCATAGCGCCATCCCAAAAATCACGAATCCATTCTAAGTCTTTCCAAGAAATCGAGGGATCAAAGTTATTACCCAGCCAACCGATATAATCTTCCAAGCCAATCGCTTTACCAAGATATTTAGAAACATTACCCAAGTCATGCGGTCTTCCTAGCAATCCCACGTCTATTGCCCAGTGCGGATGGGTGAAGGCTTGTAGATAGCGACGCATGGCAGCATTGGGTCCGCTCATGCCAGAGTGTGCATCGCGATATCTCGCCCCTGGGACAGGCATATCGACGGTAAACACCAGCGTTGAGCAGCCTGCCGCTTTGGCGCGCTCTAGCACATTTTGCATAAACTTACGGTCACGCAACACATACAGCTGAAACCACATAGGGCGATTGATTTTTGGGGTGACTTCTTCGATAGGGCAGACTGATACCGTTGACATGGTAAATGGAATGCCTTTTTTATCGGCAGCCATGGCTGCTTGGACTTCACCACGGCGAGCATACATACCCGTCAAACCCACTGGAGAGAGCGCCACAGGTAAAGACAGCTGTTCACCAAAAATCTCAGTGGATAAATCAAGCTGCGTCATGTCTTTTAGTACCCGCTGACGTAAGGCAATACTCGATAAATCTTCAACATTACGTTTTAGGGTGTATTCTGCATACGCGCCACCATCAATGTAGTGGAATAAAAAAGGGGGTAAACGACGGCGCGCCGCTTCTCGGTAATCATTGGCAGAAGAAATAATCATAATATCCCTATCTTAACTATGTTATTAATGGTAGAAATAGCCACGTGCATTCAAACCTGTTTACACTAAAATGCGTTTATAAAATGCGCCTGAATTAACAGGCACTAGTATTAAAAAACATCAGTGGCCAACCGGGAAACTCGCTGTCTGCGAGCCGTTGCCTCATCAATCTTGGCAACCTGTTTTATCACAAACTCAATATGCTCACCCACGGCTTTGCGAGCTAATTCACTATCACGCGCGATAATCGCATTCATCATTGCCATATGCTGCGTATGTAAAGTTTCAAAGCCATAATGCTCGGTGTAAATTTTTCGCCGAGCCAATACCACGTTATGTCTCATTAGGTGAAAAACATTTTTCATCATCTGCAACAATACCGCATTTTGGGAGGCTTCAGCAATCGCTAAATGAAAATTGGCATCGGCAATAGCGGCTTGTTCGGTATCGCCATGCGCTTGACTGTTTGCTAACTGCTCGTAGTAAAAGCGGATTTTTTCAATATCTTGTTTTGTAGCTCTTTGGGCAGCGTACCAGGCTGTACCGCCTTCTAGTACAATTCTTGCTTCTTGCACATCTAGACGATACAGGGGATCGGCATCTAATAACGGGGTTAGGGTTTGTAATATCAGATTATCAGACAGCGCCTCAAGGGGCTGGCGCTGTTTGATAGTTTGCACATCTTTGACAAACGTTCCCGACCCAATACGACTTTCGGTAATACCGACACTATTCATCTGCTGTAACGCTTCACGCAGTGCGGTACGAGATACGCCTAGTCGCTCACACAAATGGCGCTCGGCAGGTAATCTATCGCCATTTTTTAGCCCTTCACGGTCTATTAGCGAAATTAATTGTTCAATAACCTGCGTTGCAACCTTCATACCTTACCCATCATTATCCGTGTGGAATCATCCAAGGCACGACATACGCTTGTAGCGTGACGAGCACGCCCATCATAATGGTAAAAATAATACTATGTTTGACGGTAAATCTGAACAAGTCCGACTCTTTACCGACCAAACCTGTAGCGGCACAGGCAATGGCAATGGATTGCGGGGAAATCATTTTACCGGTCACCCCACCCGAGGTATTCGCTGCCACTAACAACACCTCAGGCACACCAATTTGCCGAGCGGTGGTGGCTTGAAGGGCAGCAAACAACGCATTGGCTGACGTGTCTGAGCCTGTCAAAAATACCCCTAACCAACCCAAAAATGGTGAAAAGAAGGTAAAAGCTTTGCCTGTGTGTGCCAATGCTAACGCTAATGTAGCAGACAACCCTGAATAATTGGCGATAAACGCAAATGCCAACACCATACCAATAGAATAAATCGGGGTGCGTAGCTCATTAATGGTTTCGCCAAACGTCGATAACGCTTGTTTGGGACGCATTTTTAGCATCACGATGGAGATAATCGCCGCTAACATGATGGCTGTACCTGTTGCTGAGAACCAATCAAATTTATAAATGGCCGCATAGTCGGTAATTTTGGTGACGACTGGGGGCAGTTTTTGTACGGCATTGTGCAAATAAGGCACATTGATACTCATCACCATATCGACCAACGCCCCATCAGGGTGACCATCTTTGCCTTTAACAAACAAATCTTTAAACGGCTTAATACTCCACAACGACACCATCGCTGTCAAAATGGCAAACGGCATCCAAGCTTTGATGATTTGAGCGGGCGAATAATGGGTGGTTGGCAACGGTGCTGATACGCCTGTGGTATCACCCATCTGATTTTTGCCATCGACTTGATTTTCAAAACGGAATATGTGCTTGGGCTGCCACACTTTAAATAGCAACGTCAAACTAACTAACGAGGCAATAGCAGCGGTAATATCAGGCAACTCAGGTCCAATGTAGTTGGAGGTCAAAAACTGCGCAATAGCAAATGACCCACCACCGACCACAATCGCTGGGAAGGTTTCACGAACGCCTCGCCATCCGTCCATAATCGCCATAATCCACACTAACACAATCGGCACAATAAAAGGCAACTGACGTCCGACCATTTGGCTAATGGCATGGGTTTCTACCCCAGATACTTGTCCTGCCACGATGATAGGAATCCCCATCGCACCAAAGGCAACAGGGGCAGTATTGACGATTAGGCAAAGTCCAGCGGCATACAAAGGCTTAAACCCTAATCCGACCAATAACGCTGCCGTGATAGCCACAGGTGCACCAAAACCTGCTGCGCCTTCCAAAAAAGTACCAAAGGCAAACCCGACCAGTAACATCTGTAAGCGTTGGTCTTGGGTGAGCGATAAAATGCTGGAACGGATAATATCAAATTGCCCTGTTTTTACCGTGACTTTGTATAAAAATACCGCACCGATAATAATCCAAGCGATAGGCCAAAGCCCGTAGAAGAATCCATAAATCGCTGATGATAACGCTAACGTCACCGGCATTTGATATAAAAATAGGGCAACAAGCAGCGCCAAAACAACGGTAATGGTGCCTGCGACACTACCTTTTAAACGAAATACCGCCAAGGCTAGAAAAAAGAAGATAATTGGGATGAGGGCAATGGCACTTGAAAGCCAAATATTGCCCATGGGATCGTAAATTTGTTGCCAATGTTGCATCATTTCCTCCATGAAATAATTGGTATTACCAAAATAGTCTGAGTATCAATAATTGGTTAAATAATAAAGAAAATTACGCTTTAGTTCAATCAAATTTCGAAAAAATAGTGATATTTATAAGGTTTTTTGTAAATTGGTAATACCAATTTTGATAGTAATATGACTTGTTGTGTGGAAGGATACAAAAAAGCTTGGTATTGAAGTTAGCAGGGATTCAAGACTTTTGCGGTCAGAGTGCGTGATGAAAGCTATACAGCGTCTTGCTGTATGGGGTTGATAGCATAAGCCATGAAGGACATAGCGCAAGTAACGTGCTTTATTTTTTCAAAATACATCAAGTAAAGTAACTTTTTGACTAAGGTAGGTTAATAGTAGGTAGAGCGCATTGGATGACTTAACTACAATCAAGTCATAGTGATTTTATAAGAATATATTTTATAAAAATATATTGGTACATCTTATCTAGTTGTAATGATGACAAAAAACTAGGCGTACGAATAAAATTACTATTTACCCTAACCATAAAAGATTAAAAGGAATTTAATCATGGCTTATAAGCAAATCTCCGATCAAACCAGTGGCTTTTTTATTCCCTGCGTATCATTATTTGGACCTGGCTGTGTCAAAGAAGTGGGCTCGAAAGCCAAAGACCTAGGTGCTAAAAAAGCGCTAATTGTAACTGACCAAGGGCTGAACAAAGCAGGTGTTCCAGACATTATCATTAAACATTTAAGCGAAAAAGGTATTGATAGCTACGTATTTGCAGGCGCAGAGCCAAATCCAACTGACAAAAATGTCCACGATGGCGTCACAGCGTATCAGGATAACGGCTGTGATTTTATCATCTCATTGGGTGGCGGTTCGTCACATGACTGTGCAAAAGGGATTGGTCTAGTGACGGCAGGCGGTGGTCATATCCGTGACTATGAAGGTATTGATAAAAGTAAAGTGCCAATGACACCATTGATTGCTATCAATACCACGGCAGGTACAGCATCAGAGATGACACGTTTTTGTATTATCACCAATACCGATACCCACGTCAAAATGGCGATTATAGATTGGCGTTGTACACCACTCATTGCTATTAATGACCCTCGACTAATGACTGCTAAACCTGCATCTTTAACTGCGGCAACGGGTATGGATGCGCTAACCCATGCGGTAGAGGCGTATGTATCGACTGCTGCAAATCCGATTACAGATGCTTGTGCTGAAAAAGCCATAC
Source organism: Faucicola osloensis (assembly GCA_016888885.1). GTDB lineage: Bacteria > Pseudomonadota > Gammaproteobacteria > Pseudomonadales > Moraxellaceae > Faucicola. Next base: position 774,131 of record CP069437.1, on the reverse strand, counting down.
GAATGATTCAACAATGGCTGCGTCAAGCAGTAGCAAATGGCGAAAACATTGAAGCGCGTGAGGCTATGAGCTACGCCCAATACTTAGCAGGCATGGCGTTTAATAATGCCTCGCTAGGTTATGTGCATGCGATGGCGCACCAGTTAGGTGGATTCTACAATCTGCCACACGGTGTCTGTAATGCGATTTTGTTACCGCACGTCTGTGAATTTAACCTGATTTCAACACCTGAGCGTTATGCAGATATTGCACAATTTATGGGCATTGATATCAAAGGCATGACTCGAGAAGAAGCAGGTAAAGCAGGCATCAATGCAATTCGTGAGCTATCCCAATCGATAGGTATTCCTAAGGGACTTACTGAGCTTGGTGTTAAACAAGAAGACCTTGCCATCATGGCAACCAATGCCCAAAATGATGCTTGTATGCTCACCAACCCACGCAAGGCAAATCATGAACAGGTCGTAGCAATCTTCGCCGCTGCCATGTAAATGTAGCATCAAACTAAAACATACTCACAGCAGTAAAAAAAGGGGACTTTAATAGTCTCCTTTTACATTGAGCGCTGATACAAAGCGCATAAATTTTTGCGTCAATTGATTAAAATATAGTAGCATATAGGGATGAAACAAAAACTCATCACTCGCTTAGACCACTGCCAATACTTACGGGTAACCCAAGTAAACTACCCACTTAGCCACGATGCCAAGCCTCACCTAATACAAAATCTGGTAGCAAAAAATCTAATAGCACAAATCAACGATAACCGCATCTACAATCGAGCCACCGATGGTAAACGCACACTTGACCATGTTAACGCCATGCGCAGCCCTACTATCGAACACAATCCTATCTTTGATAAAACCAAAACGATTCACCTATCAACAAGTCAATACAATACAATCGTCAATAAAACCTCATGACCCATTTAATCAATAAGGATATTTATCATGTTAAAACAGTATAAGCCGACACTCGATAAGTTAACGAAGATCGTAGGGAAGTCTCATGTACTCATCGATGAACAAGATACCCGTCATTACCGACAAGGCATGCGTTTTGGTGAGGGAAAAGTGTTGGCGGTGGTATGTCCAGGTACTTTACTTGAACAATGGCAGGCACTACAAACCATTATTGAGGCAGATTGTGTGGTAATTATGCAAGCTGCCAATACAGGATTGACAGGCGGCTCTACACCTTATGGTGATGACTATGATCGTCCAGTCATCATTATGAGTACTCGGCGTCTACAAGGTATCCAAGTGATTTTAGATGGCAAACAAGTGGTGTGTTTACCTGGCGCAACTTTGGATAATCTTGAGCGTACTTTAAAGCCTTATAATCGTGAACCGCATTCTGTTATTGGGTCATCATGTATTGGCGCTTCAGTTTTAGGTGGGGTGTGCAACAACTCAGGCGGCGCGCTGGTACGTCGTGGACCTGCTTATACTGAAATGGCGTTGTATGCCCGTGTCAATGAATCGGGTGAATTAGAGTTGATTAATCATCTAGGTATTGATTTAGGCAACACCGCCGAAGAAATACTCACCAGACTGCAAAAACAAGACTATGAAATGGGTCAGATAACCACGCAAACTAGCCAGCTGGCATCAGACAATCGTTATGCGCATGACGTTAAACAAGTCGATGCAGACAGTCCGGCTAGATTTAATGCCGATCCGACAAGATTATATGAAGCATCGGGTTCAGCGGGTAAAGTCTGTGTGTTTGCGGTGCGACTCGATACCTTTGAAAAAGTTGAGAGTAAGGTTTTTTATATCGGCTCAAATGACCATGATGACTTAACGGCGATACGTCGTTATTTGCTGACATCACTACCAAGCTTGCCGATTGCTGGGGAATATATTCATCGTGATGCCTTTAGTATTGGTGCAAAGTATGGCAAAGATACTTTCTTGTTTATTGAGCGTTTTGGCACGGTTAATATACCCAGAGCATTAGCCCTCAAAGATCGCATTGATGGGTGGTTAGAGAAAATAAAAATACGGGGGTTGACTGATCAAATTTTACAAGCTATCACTTTTTTCTTACCCAGTCATTTACCGCGGCGCATGCTAGCGTTTCATCAGCGTTTTGAGCATCATTTGATTCTACGAGTAGATGAGCAAAGCGCAGAACAGACACAGCAGTTTTTAAATGAGTATTTTGCCGTTCATTCTACTGGCTCGTATTTTGCCTGTACGGAGGAAGAAGGTCGCAAAGCTTTCTTACACCGTTTTGCTGTTGCTGGGGCGGCGATACGATATCGTGATACCCACCGAGCAGAGGTTGAGGATATTGTGGCATTGGATATTGCGTTACGACGTAACGATAGAGAATGGGTAGAAAAAATCCCTGCAGATCTCGAACAACATATGTTGCATAAATTATATTATGGGCACTTTTTTTGTCATGTATTTCACCAAGATTACATTGTCAAAAAAGGCACTAATCCACTGGATATTGAGCATCAGATGTGGAAGCTGCTAGACGAGCGTAGGGCAGAATATCCCGCAGAACACAATGTGGGTCATTTATATGTTGCTAAGCCTGCATTAGCCAATTTTTATCGAAAGCTAGATCCTACCAACACCTTTAATGTGGGGATTGGTCACACTTCAAAGTTAAAATACTGGCGCAAATCTAATGCATAACGACATTTAACTAGGTAAGCATAATTGGGTAAGCATCTGACCATCAGGGCAATGGCACTATAAAATTTTATCGAACAGTAACTGCTCAAGATAAACTGTTCCAGATAAATTGTTTAAGATAAGCGTTATTTTGCGATGCCCCAATTTTACGATGTCGAGCAGACAGTTTAACATCGTCATGCTCATTTTTTTTTGCTGTCAGATAGTGGGTAAGGTCTATCCCCAATTAAACCAATCCAAGCGCTTCAATCAATTGTTTATTTGGGCTGACTTGGTTCATGCTGTAAAAATGCATTGACGGTACGCCTTCGGCAATCAAACGCTCACATAGATTGACCACCACTTCAAACCCAAATTGACGAATGGCTTTTTTGTCATCGCCATAGTCGGCAAGCTGTTTGCGGATAAAACGTGGAATATCTGCCCCACAGCCATCGGCAAATCGAATCAAATTTGACGCATTGGTGATGGGCATAATGCCTGCGATGATCGGGAACTCATCTTGTGTCACCCCTTTTTTGGCAAGGGCATCACGCAGATATAGATAGCTGTCAGCGTTGTAGAAAAACTGGGTAATCGCTTCAGTCGCGCCAGCGTGGTATTTATTGAGCAAGTTTTGGATATCGGCCTCAAAGCTTTTGGCTTGCGGGTGCATTTCTGGATATGCAGCGACTTTGATACGAAAATAATCACCGCTATGCTCGCGTATGTATTTAACCAAATCGACAGCAAACGGCAGCTCGCCAAGACCTACCATACCTGATGGCAAATCACCGCGCAGCGCCACCAAGCGATTAATGCCTAACGATTTATAATAATCCAATAACTCGCCAATTTTGGCTTTATCATCGCCAATACAGGATAAATGCGGGGTAATAGGCGTGTCACTTTTTTCACTCAGTGCCTTAACAATGCCTAAGGTACGCTCACGGGTTGACCCACCTGCGCCATAAGTCACGCTAAAATATTGCGGTTTTAAAGCATTTAATTCATCAAAGGTTGCCAATAATTTGGTTTGACCGTCATCGGTCTTGGTGGGGAAAAACTCAAAAGAAAACGGCGTTGTCATGGTGGTCATGAAAGTATCCAAAATGATAAAAAATAGCACCATTATAACGGGTATAACAGTAAAAAAATTGAATTTTTTGGCATAAACATTGAGTTAAACTGCATAAAAAAGTCATGCACATGGGCATGACTTTGATTGAACCTTTAACAAATAGTAGTTATAGCTATTAGTATTTATAGCTATCAGGTTTGAATGGACCTTCAACTGGCACACCGATATAATCGGCTTGTTGCTGCGTCAATTTAGTCAGCACCCCGTTAAAGCCTGCAACCATGGCTGCTGCCACTTCTTCATCAAGTTTTTTGGGCAATACTTTGACATATAAATTATCCGCTTTTTTGTCCGCCGGCAAATCAGCAAATTTTTCTTTGAATAAGTGCATTTGCGCCAATACTTGGTTGGCAAAAGAACCATCCATAATACGTGATGGATGACCTGTGGCATTGCCCAAATTGACCAAACGACCTTCCGACAATAAAAGCAAGTAATCGTTTTCATCTTCTGATCGATAGACTTGGTGTACTTGAGGCTTCACTTCCACCCATTTCCAGTTGTCACGCATAAACTGGGTATCAATCTCAGTATCAAAGTGACCAATATTACAAACCACTGCGGTGGCTTTTAAGGCTTTTAGCATATCGCTATTACAGACATGGTAGTTACCAGTGGTAGTGACCACCAAGTCAGTATCTTGCATAAGGGTTTTGTTGACACCTTTGGCAGGGTCACCTTCCACAAATGGCGAGACCAATTCATAGCCATCCATACAAGCTTGCATACCACAAATCGGATCGACTTCCGTCACTCGTACTACCATACCTTCTTGCCGTAGGCTTTGCGCAGAACCTTTACCCACATCGCCATAACCGATAACAAGTGCACGACGACCCGCTAACAGCATATCGGTACCACGTTTGATAGCATCGTTTAGGCTATGACGACAGCCATATTTGTTGTCATTTTTTGATTTGGTCACTGCGTCATTGACATTAATCGCGGGTACTTTTAGCGTGCCTGCATTTAACATTTCAATTAGACGATGTACCCCTGTTGTTGTCTCTTCTGAGATACCGTGAATGTTGTCGAGCATTTGTGGGTAGTCGTTATGAATCAGCGCCGTCAAGTCACCGCCATCATCTAAAATAATATTGGCATCCCACAGCTTGCCCGTGGCTTCACCGCCTTCAAAAATCTGCTGGCGTAGACACCATTCGTATTCTTCCTCAGTTTCGCCTTTCCAAGCAAACACAGGAATACCGGCTGCTGCGATGGCGGCAGCGGCATGGTCTTGGGTTGAAAAAATATTACAAGAAGTCCAGCGTACTTCAGCACCCAGCGCCACGAGCGTTTCAATGAGCACAGCAGTTTGAATCGTCATGTGGATACAGCCCACAATCTTGGCGCCTTTTAAAGGCTGCTCGGCTTGGTAGCGTTGGCGTAAGCCCATCAAAGCAGGCATTTCAGTTTCAGCCAGTTTAATTTCTTTGCGACCGTAGTCGGCAAGGCTAATATCGGCAACTTTATAATCAGAAAAATTTGAATCAGTAGAATTGATAGACAGGGACACTGCGTCCACTCCTTAAAACCGGTAAAAAAAGTTAAAGTCAAAACGCAGATGCCGTTATTTATTTTGGATTTATTTTGGTTAAAATACAAAAAACGAGCCTAGCGCAGGCAAGCAAATATAAATTAAGCCAACCTTAAGCTGCAGCATCTCTCGATAGGTGTATTGTAAAAAAAATTAACATAAAAGTCATTCTCTTAATTGCAACATCAACTTAAGTCTTTTAAAAAAGCAACATTTTTGATAAAATATTACACTTCATCCAATGTAATTACATAAACATATAGAAAAGTTATACAAAATTAAAAGACATTGCTGAAAAATTACGTTTTAATATACCTAAGAGAAACGTAACAAAATATGTCAACTAATTTACTTTTTCTTTATATGTCATTCATTGCTTGAAAGTCTTTTAGATTTTTAAGAGAAATGGTAAATTTACCTTATCCTGTCCTTAGGAGATTTATATGAAATTTTTGAAACTAGCGGCTATTCCTGCTGCTTTAATCGCAACTTCTGCTTTTGCTGAAACTGTAGTTGTTGATCAACAAATTGTTGCACAGCCTGTTGCCGTATCTACTACTATCTACGATCCAAACTTAGGTGTAGTAAAAAACACAACAACTCAATTGGTTACCGGTACTAGAACGTTTTTTGATACCGTAACACATCCTGCTGCTATCAGTGCCGAAGTAGGTACCTTAGGTTATGGTGCCAATATTGGTTGGGGTTTAAATGATAAAACTGAGCTTGTAGTTGGTTGGGCTGGCGGCGATATTGGTGGTTTAAAAGACACCATCAAAATTGAAGATGTTAAATATGACTTAGAAACAGATTCAAGCAACCCATATATCGGTGTGAATTTACGTCCAGCTGGAAATTGGTTTACTGTAGGTGTTGGTACGATTTTTGGTGACAACGAAATCACCTTGAAAAAACAAGCGACTGAAACTAAACCAGTTAACATCAATGGTAGACGTTACGCTAGTAACATTGAAGCCTCAGCTGAAAACAAAAACACTATGAACCCATACTTAACTCTTGGTTTCCGTCCTAATATCACTAATAACTTTGGTGTATTTGGTGAAATCGGTGCAGCTTATACGGGTGGCTTAAAAGTTACTGATGCTAAAGAGAATGGTGTGAAGAGTCCAGATCTAGCATCTGATCTTCAAAAAGATTTGGATGATTCAAATTATTCAAAATGGTACCCAATCGCTAAAATCGGTGCAACTTACCGTTTCTAATTTGTTAGCGTAAGTTTTAGAAAAACGACACTTTTGGTGTCGTTTTTTTTTGCTCAATCATTGCCAAAAGTTTGCTTTATTGATACTATCCGCTATCAATTTTTGAGGCGAGATTCATTGATGTATAACAAAGATTTAGCTTGCTTGGCGCAAGCAAGTGTGATGGATAGCATTCATTGTAGTGTCAATCTTATCAGTTCACCTATGTGGGATTGGTTGGTGTGGATTTTGATTTGTATTGGTGTGTTTTTCACCGTCATGACAGGGTTTGTTCAATTTCGTTTATTTGGACATAGTGTCAAGAATTTGCTGGCTAGTCGAAGCACCGAACATCACGAACATAGTGAGAGTATCTCGTCGTTTCAAGCGTTTATGACAGGGTTGGCGAGTCGTGTCGGCACAGGGAATATCGCAGGGGTTGCTATTGCCGTAAGTGTTGGTGGACCGGGTGCGGTATTTTGGATGTGGTTTATTGCCTTGATTGGGATGGCATCGGCGTTTGCTGAGTCGTCACTGGCACAATTATTTAAGGTGCGAGATGCCAATGGGCATTTTCGGGGTGGACCTGCTTACTATATCCGTCAGGGTTTAGGACAAGGTTGGCTAGGTGTGGCGTTTGCAGTGAGTCTGATTTTGTGTTTTGGCTTGGTTTATAATGCCATTCAAGCCAATACCATTGCCCAAGCGGTACAATCGGCAGTCGGTTGTACGGGCGATAATACCTGTGCTTCATGGGAAACGGGTAAACATGTGGTAGCGATATTGTTGGTTATCATTTCTGCACCGATTATTTTTGGTGGGATAAAACGCGTTGCCACCATTTCAGAAATGCTAGTACCTGTGATGGCAGCGGTGTATTTACTGATGGCGTTGTATATTATTGTGACCAATATCACCATGATTCCGCAGGTATTTAATTTGATTTTGACCGATGCCTTTACTTTTAATGCGGCAGCGGGTGGGGCGTTAGGCGGTTTGGTATCGCAATCGATGATGCTTGGGATTAAGCGGGGTTTGTACTCTAACGAAGCAGGTCAAGGCTCTGCCCCTAATGCCGCTGCTGCTGCGGATGTACCTCACCCCGCCACACAAGGACTGATTCAAAGTTTGGGCGTTTTTGTGGATACCATTATTGTCTGCTCTTGCACTGCGTTTATTATTTTATTATCAAAACTACCCACCGCTGATTTGACAGGGATTCAATTGACCCAGGCCGCGTTAGAAAGTCATGTAGGTTCATGGGCGCAAATTTTCCTAGCGGTAGTGCTGTTTATGTTCGCTTTTTCGAGTATTATTGGCAACTACGCCTATGCCGAGACAAATGTGCAATATCTTAAGAATCATCCAATGATTTTAAATATATTTCGTATTTTAGTGCTTGCATTTGTATATTTTGGTTCTGTGGCTGAAGTGCCTATGGTGTGGGATATGGGTGATTTGATGATGGCGATTATGGCGTATATTAATCTTGTCAGTATCGTCCTGTTGTCAAAATATGTGTTTATTTTGGCAAAAGATTATTCCGCTCAAATCAAATCAGGTGTTAAGCATCCTGTTTTTAACATCAATAAATACCCCGCCATGAAAGCCAAAGTCACATCGGGAATTTGGGAAAAATAGCGATTAGACAATAAAAAAAGCCGTTGGTTATCAATGGCTTTTTTATTGTTTGGCTGGGTAGCATAAGCGAGACCAATACATAAAATAGTGCGTTTTTTTATAGGTTTTAAAACAGGGTTTAAAATAGGCTTTAATACCCAATTAGATGATGGATTTTTCAAATACTTGCCGTAATTCAAAACTGGTATGCACTTGTGCGATACCTTCGATACGGTTTAGACGATGCAATAAAAATTCTTCATAATGCGCCATATCTTTGACCAAAGCTTTGATAAGATAGTCTTCGCTGCGCCCTGTCACAATACTACAGCTGACCACTTCAGGAAATTCTCGTAGTTTTTTTTCAAAATTGCTAAAGCGTTCTGCCGTATGTTTATCCATGCTAATGGCAATATAGACTGACAGTTGATAACCTAATTTTCTAGGGTCGGTGGTGACACTATAACCCGTGATAACACCTGAATCCTCTAATTGTTTGACTCTGCGCGCACAAGGAGTGGGGCTTAAGTTTACCCTTTCTGCCAATTCAAGGTTACTCATGCGTGCATTTTCTCGTAATAGCGCTAATATTTGTCTGTCTATTTTATCTAATGAATCCATGGTAAATTCTCAAGATTAGTGATTTTAACTACACACTATAATTTTATTAGCCATAAATATCAAATTGTATGTATTTTATAGCAAAATTTGGTTACTTCAACTACAAAAAAATGGGTATAATTTCATCATAAAATTTTAAGCAAAATTAAATTTGGAGAATTAGCATGTCAATACAACCCAAGAATACGGCTTTTAATCATAAAAAATACCAACCCTTTGCGTTTGCACCAAAGATGATCCAGCGTACTTGGCCCGATAAAACCATCACCAAAGCGCCCATATGGACGTCGGTGGATTTGCGAGATGGTAACCAAGCCTTGATTGAGCCGATGAGCATTGAACAAAAAATGCGCTTCTTTGATTTGTTGGTGCAAGTGGGTTTTAAAGAAATTGAGATTGGTTTTCCCTCAGCGGCGCAAGTTGAGTATGACTTTACCCGCAAATTAATCGAAGGCGGACACGTACCCGACGATGTGACCTTGCAGGTATTGGTGCAGGCACGTGAACATTTGATTCGCCGTACTTTTGAGTCGTTGAAGGGTGCCAAACGTGCCATCGTCCACGTGTATAACTCAACCTCAAAAGTACAACGCGAAAAAGTGTATCAAAAAGATTATGATGACATCATTGCGATTGCGGTTGAGGGCGCGACATTGTTGCGTGAGTTGGCGAAAGAATACCCTGAAACCGAATGGATTTTTGAATATTCCCCTGAAAGTTTCTCGCAAACCGAGGTCGATTTTTCGGTCAAAATCTGTGATGAGGTGTGTAAAGTTTGGCGCCCGGACTTAGGTCAGAAGGTAATCTTTAACTTGCCATCAACAGTAGAAAGCTCGACGCCCAATATTTATGCCGATCAGATTGAATATTTTTGCCAAAACTTACCCATGCGTGAGCATGTGATTGTGAGCCTTCACACCCACAATGACCGTGGCTGTGCCGTGGCTGCCAGTGAGTTGGGTTTGATGGCAGGGGCTGACCGTATTGAAGGCACGCTTTTTGGCAATGGCGAGCGCACAGGCAACATGGATATTATGGTCATGGCGATGAATATGTATAGCCAAGGCGTAGACCCACAGCTTGATTTTAGTAATATGAGCGAAATCGCCCAAGTGGTAAGTGAGTGCAATCAGTTACCGATTCATCCACGCCATCCCTACGTGGGCGAGTTGGTATTTACCGCTTTTAGTGGCTCGCACCAAGATGCCATTAAAAAATCGCTAGATTATAACGAGCAAAATGCCGAAACTACCCAAGGCTTATGGGATGTGGCGTACTTGCCGATTGACCCTGCTGATATCGGACGCGGCTATCAGGATGTCGTGCGTATCAATAGCCAGTCAGGTAAAGGCGGTGTTGCTTATATCTTGCAACGTGACTTTGGTTTTCATTTGCCACGCTGGACGCAAATTGACTTTAGCCGTGTCATTCAGCAAGAAGCCGAAAGTCGCCAGACAGAATTGACATCAGATGATGTTATTAGCGTGTTTGAAAACACCTATTTGAACCAATCTACTTTGGCGTTGCAAGATTATGAAATCAAGAACACGGCGGGTACAGTAAGCTTTACAGGCTCTGTGCGCATGGGAGATGACATCATAGACGTTGTTGGTAATGGCAATGGTCCGTTGTCTGCCTTTATCAATGCCATCTCTGCCAAATTGAACAAAAATATTCACGTTATCAACTATGCAGAGCATGCGTTAACGGTTGAAAGTCAAAGCCCGCTCACCCAAAACAACAGTGATGCCAATGCCGTTGCTTACTTACAGTTGAATATTGAAGGTGAGATTTATTCAGGTATCGGCACTTGCTCAAGCACCGTATCAGCGATGTTGAAAGCCGCCTTGTCCGCGTTGGCACAAGCGCAGATTGCCGATACTGAGCATCATTAATTAGCTTTCATAAAGAGCAAATTTATCAGTAGCTTTTATCACCAAAAGAGCAATTGCCCTAGTTGCTCTTTTTTTATGGGCCGACATTTAACATGCCCAAGCTAATGGTAAAAGCGACGGATAGTAAAGGGTAATAATAGCAAAAGGGGTTTAATTCCAGACAAACCATTTTATGGTATGATAGAGGCACTTTAAATTTTACTGTAATAATAGGTTGTATGATGCATTGCGATATTTATAAATTTAGCAAAAAAGATGACCTGTATGTGTACATTGCTCGCCCAGATTATCCCAATGACACGGACGAGATTCGTGACTGGTTGTCAGTGTTGCCTAAGGATTTTCGTCAAGCGATTGGGCGCGAAACCTTTGTGATGCATTTGGATTTGGCGAATACGCCAAAGCTTGCACGAGTCAATAAAGCAGAAGTGTTAGAAAAACTGCAAAGCCAAGGGTATTTTGTGCAAATGCCGCCTGAAGATGTGCTGTTACGCCAAGCAAAATTGAATATGGCAGAAGCACAGCAGAACAAGTGGCAGTAGCAAAATTTTAACCAAATGATTTGAATCATGCTAAAATAATCTATCTATTTTTGGCAAGGCAAAATTATGTTTGCATTTTTATCACTCGACCAAATCGGTAATGTGCTAGGCGAAATCATCATTTGGTGGGCGCAGCTGGTTCAAGGTGTGCCGCCAGACAAATTACCCCTATATGCCTATGTGGGATTTTCCATTGTCGTATTACTGCTTTGGATTTTAGTGGTACGGATTTTGCCAAAAACGCTTGCAGGTTTGAGTTGGATTATTCTATTTGCAATTTTGCTCACGCCCACCACTTCCCTTGGCACCCCGCCTGACATCGCACCGGCGAGTATTTCAGTGGTGTATGGGATTTTACTCAAAGATCCAGCAATTATTTTTAATGGGTTGCTACCAATTATGGTTGTCATTACAGTGGGCTGTATTTTGGGTTTTATTTGGCAAATTCTTCGAATGGGCATCGATAAAACCAACAAAAAACATGCGCTAAATAACGCCAATATCAGCCAGCCTAGCCGCTAAGTTATGATGGTGATAAGCCAACAAGCTGTAACCGCTTAACTTTTTACTTATAGCTTAACTTTCCCTAAAACTTATGATAGTCTGAAACTCATTTTTGACGATTATCATAGGTTTTTTTATGTCTGACCATCAGCCAAATGCTGCCATCCAAAATGGCATCACCCAAAGCAGTTTTGCAAGCACCGATAGTTATATCGCCACTGACAGCCTAAAGCTTGCCGTCAATGCTGCGATTCGATTACAAAAACCGTTACTCATCAAAGGGGAACCTGGCACGGGTAAAACGCTACTGGCTGAAGAAGTGGCAAAAAGTTTAGGTATGCCACTGTTAACTTGGCACATCAAATCAACCACCAAAGCCGAACAGGGCTTGTATGAGTATGATGCAGTATCACGCCTGCGGGATAGTCAATTGGGCGATGACCGCGTGTATGATATTGCCAACTACATCAAGCCAGGCAAGCTATGGCAAGCATTTACCAGTCCTGAGCGTGTGGTACTGCTCATTGATGAGATTGATAAAGCGGATATTGAGTTCCCCAACGACTTGCTGCATGAACTCGATAAAATGTCGTTTTATGTGTATGAAACTGGTGAAACGATTACCGCCGATCATCGTCCCGTCGTTATTATCACGTCAAACAATGAAAAAGAACTGCCTGATGCTTTCTTGCGTCGTTGCTTTTTTCATTATATTGATTTTCCTGACCAAGCAACCATGCGTGAAATTGTGGATGTGCATTTCCCCAATCTACAAGCAGACTTGGTGGATGAAGCGCTCAAGGTGTTCTACGGTCTGCGTGAAGTCAAAGGCTTAAAAAAACCGCCATCCACCTCTGAATTGGTAGATTGGATTAGTTTGCTGATGGCAGATGATTTGCAAGCGGGCGGTCAAAGTGCGATTGAGCGGTTGAAAAATCCAAGCGATAGCTTACCGCCCATGGCGGGGGCATTGCTCAAAAATGAAAATGACTTGAGTTTACTTGAACGTATAGGCTTTATGCTGCGGTTAAATCGCTAAATTTGATTGAAAAAGGACAAAGATGTAAAGATAAAGATTAGACAATTATGGATGGATTTTTTAGGAATACATAATGATTGAAAAAATTCAAATATCTAACGTTGCAAGTTATACAAATTCAACTATTTTGGAATTATCAAAATCTAACTTTGTTTATGGAGCAAATGGTAGTGGCAAAACTACAATTAGTAGAATTATTGCCACCCCTTCAAGCTATTCATATTGCACAATAAATTGGCAAAGTGGAATTCCACTTAAAACTATCGTATATAATAGTGACTTTGTACGTGATAACTTTTCTCAATCTGAAATTGTTAAAGGTGTATTCACACTTGGTGAAAATCGAGTTGAAATAGAAAAACAAATCGCTGATGCAAAAGCTGAAATTGACAAAATTAACTTAAAAATCGCTAGTAAAAATTCTTTGCTTAGTGAAAAACGCATTGAATTAGATCAAAAAGAAAGCGAATTTCTTGAGGTTTTTTGGAAAACAGAAGATAAATATGATGATAGTTTTAAAAACATACTAACTGGATATAGAAATAGTAAACAGAAATTTAAAGAAAAAGTTAAAAGTGAATTTCAAGCTAGAAAAAGTAATTCTAAACCTATTAATATTGATGAATTAAAAAGCCAGTATAAATCTATTTTTAATTCTGATAGGCAATTAATAGCTCGAATATCCGTTATTAATATTGATTTTTCTAGGCATGAGCAAAATCCTATTTTACCCAAGAAAATTATTGGTAGCCAAGATGTTGCTATATCCAATCTAATCCAAGAATTAAATAATAGTGATTGGGTGAAGCAAGGACAATATTATCTTGCACAATCGAATAATCAATGCCCTTTTTGTCAGCAACAAATTAGTAATGATTTAGATGAGAAATTAAAAAAATATTTTGACAAAACATTTGAACAAGATATTTCTGCGTTGGAGAGCTTAATTAATAGCTATAATAATTCCTATCAACAACTAAAAAATGATATTCAGTCACTTAATTCCCCTTTTTTAAATAATCAAGAAATAGAAATAAGACTTAATAAGCTAGATTATATTTTTGATAAAAATATTACTGAGCTAAATAATAAGAAATTACAACCAAGTATATCAATCTCACTTGAGAGTGTGATTGATATTATAAAAGAAATCAATGAAGTGATTAATTATGCTAATCAAGAAATAGATAGCCACAATAGTATTATCAATAATATCGAACAAGAAAAAGATAATCTAACCAATTTATTTTGGGATTTTTTAATCCAAGAGATGAAGCTTGATATTGAGCGTTATTACTCTGAAACTAGTTCTATAAACCAAGCTATTAATGGCTTAACTGTAGCTTTGAGTAATGAACAGCAGAGAATGTCAGAGCAAAACACTTTGTTAAATAAATTGGAAAGAGAAATTACTAGTATTAAACCTACTGCAGATGCCATTAATCGGTTACTAAAGTCATTTGGTTTTACAAGTTTTTCATTAAAAACAACGGAAGATGAGAAAAATTATAGAATTATCCGTGAAAACGGAGTAAGTGCGTCTGAAACATTGAGTGAAGGTGAAAAAACTTTCATTACGTTTCTGTATTTTTATCAGTTAATTAAAGGTAGTCATACTCAGAGTGGCATTAATCAGAATTGTGTTATCGTAATTGATGACCCTATCTCAAGTTTAGATAATGATGTTCTATTCATTGTTAGCAATTTAATTCGTCAATTATATGTTGATATGGATACTACTACTAGTAATTTAAAACAATTAATTATTCTTACACACAATGTTTATTTCTACAAAGAAATTACTTTTATTAAAAAATTCAATAAAACAAATTATCCAAAAAAACCAAGTTATCATATTGTGAGAAAAATTGATAAGTCTTCTTCAATTACAAAATATGAAGATATCCCAATCAAGACTTCATACGAGTTGCTTTGGCAGAATATTAGAGAAAAACAATATAGTTCAGCAACTATTCAAAATATTTTACGTAAAATTTTGGAAAATTATTTCAAAATTCTAGGTGGTATTAATTTAGACAGCCTAAGTGAAAAGTTTATTGGTAAAGACCAAATATTATGTAACTCTTTATGTTCTTGGATTAATGATGGCTCTCATTTTACTAATGATGATATTTTTGTTGCAATAGATGATGAAAGTGTTGAGAAATATTTAGATATTTTCAGAAGGATTTTTGAAACTCAAGGACAAATTGCACATTATAATATGATGATAAATCAACATAACTAGACCAATTAATCGCAAAAATTTAATTACTCTGTCACATTACAAGAGAAAAACGTGTTTATCAATCTTTTTTACACCTTACGCACCTATGGCGTGCCAGTTTCCACCCGTGAATTGCTAGATCTTTATGCTTTGCTAGAAACAGGCATTGTGTTTGCCGACCGTGAACAATTCTACGAGCTGATTCGCCTATGTATGGTCAAAGACGAAAAATACTTTGATAAATTTGATAGGGCAATGGCAGATTATTTTGAAGGTATTGATACACTCGATATCGACGAGCTGATGGCAAAATTGGGTAATATCCCCAAAGAATGGCTGGAACTCAAACTTGACCCCAACAATCTTACCGAAGCCCAGCGGCGCCTACTCAAAAAATATGGCTCGCTTGAAGCACTCATGCAAGCCCTAGAGGAACGCCTAAAAGAACAAAAAGAGCGACACCAAGGCGGTAACAAATGGGTTGGCACAGGCGGCTCATCGCCATTTGGGGCGTATGGTGACCATCCTGAAGGCGTACGAGTAGGCGGTGAAAGCCGAAAACGCTCAGCGGTCAAGGTGTGGGAGCAGCGCAAGTACCGCGATTTGGATACGGATAACCAGCTAGAAACCCGCTCGATGCAGATGGCACTGCGAAAACTGCGTAAATTCGCCCGTGATGGGGCGGCTGATGAGCTGGATATTGGCTCAACCATCAAGAAAACCGCGCAAAAAGGGATGCTCGATGTGCAGCTGCGTCCCGAACGCCGCAATCGTGTCAAAGTGCTCATGCTGTTTGATATCGGTGGCAGTATGGATAGCTATATCGAAGCCTGTGAGCGCTTATTTGCCGCTGCCAAAAACGAGTTTAAGACGCTTGAATTTTTTTATTTTCATAACTGCGTGTATGACTATGTTTGGACAGAAAATGCCCGCCGTAACGCCAGTGCCGTGCCCACATTGGATTTGCTACACAAATACGGCAGTGATTATCGGGTGATTTTTGTCGGTGATGCCGCAATGTCGCCGTATGAGCTGTTATCTGTTGGCGGCAGCGTTGAGTATATGAGCCAAGATACGGGGCAGGCGTGGCTAAAACGTATCACTGACCACTTTGATAAAGTCGCATGGCTCAACCCTGAAGCACCAAGCTACTGGCAATACACCCAGACCATCGGCTTAATCAAAGATATCATGCAAGGTCATATGTACCCGATGACCTTGCATGGTATTGAAGATATGACCAAGTATTTGGCGCGGTAGTATTGTTAAGGCAATTAAAAAAGCATGAATCAATTTCATGCTTTTTTTGTGCTGATGGGCTAGTAGTCATCTAAAAGCTGCTATTAAGCTAAAAGCTGCTAGTCAGCTAACATTAGTTTGGACCGCTCACACGCTCAATAACGACGTTGCCTGTACCGGTGCTGGCTAAGCCAATTTGTTTGGCGGCGGCATACGATAAATCTAATACGCGATGGCTTGAAAATGGACCGCGGTCATTGACTTTTACTACAACGCTTTTGCCGTTTGATTTGTTGGTTACTTTGATATAACAGTTCATTGGCAATGAGCGATGCGCCGCAGTCAATGAATTGGCATCAAAAGTCTCACCGCTAGCAGTCTTACGACCTTGAAATTGACGACCATACCAAGAGGCGACACCCGTTTGGCTAAAGCGATTGACCGTATTGGATGCAACGGCAGAAAGACGCTCTAACACGTCTGCATCTTTGCTAGCTTGTGAAGTGTCTTGGCTGATAAGTTGGCTGTCTAAGGCAAGGTTACGAGGTTGGCGGGCTGATTTGACTAAGTCTGATGCATTGTTGTGTTGGCGGGTTAACTCATTAAGTACGTGATCTAAATTGCTCGTGGCTGCTTGGGTAGTTGAGCTAAGCGCCGTTACGCCACAAAAGCAAAGTAACGTCGCTACATTAGCTAAATTCGATTGACGTTTTGACATAATGACCTCTGAACAATCGCTCTTTATAATGAGCGCCTTATATTTGGGAGCGCATAAGCCTTTATATGTCATGATGTCATGCATAGAAATCGCTTATAGGGTACCAAGAAAATTTATTAGATTTAACAATTAGGTTACAAGTTTTACTTTGTTTCGGTATGTAATTGTTCAATCCTGATGACCCACAATAAGCAATTACGCGATTAAAATCACGATTTATTTAGATAAAAGGTATAAAAAAATAGATAAAAGGTAAAAATTATTAAGTTTTACCATCATAATTGTTTAAAACTACTCATAAAAAAGATATCTTATATGCTAACTCTTTTACGTTTTTTACATTTAAAAATACCAAGTTACATAAATAGTTACATAAAGAATCGTTTATAAATAGCCTATTTACAAACAAAATAGTTTCGAAGATAGTGTGACGGTTATTTAACATTATGAGAGGCAATTGACATCACTAAACCAAATCCTGCCATCAAAGTAATTAAAGCAGTACCGCCGTAGCTGATAAATGGCAAAGGAACGCCGACAACTGGCAAAATACCTGCCACCATGCCGGCATTTACAAACACATACACAAAAAATGACATGGCAATCGCGCCAGAGAGTAATTTGCTATAGACAGCAGTATTGGAGTAAGCAATAAATAAGGCGCGGCATAGAATACAAAAATACAAAAACATCAGTAAAATGACACCGATTAAGCCAAACTCCTCAGAAAAAGCCGCAATGATAAAATCGGTGTGACCTTCTGGTAAAAAGTGTAGATGAGATTGTGTGCCTTGCAAGTAGCCTTTACCTGTGAGTCCCCCTGAGCCAATCGCGGTTTTTGACTGCATGATATTCCATCCAGCCCCCAAGGCATCGCTTTCAGGGTCTAGCAAAGTCAGCACGCGCCTGCGCTGGTAGTCGTGTAGCAGGTATTCCCAAGCCACAAAAACAAAGGGAATAAACAGCGCCACCGCAGAGCCAATCATCCACCAAGGTAAACCCGATAAGAACAGCACAAATAAGCCACTAGATGCCACCAATAAAGAAGTACCCAAGTCGGGCTGTTCAGCAATTAGCAGCACCGGAATACCAATCGCCACCAGCGTGATAAGCACTGTCGATAAACTTGGCGGCAAGTCGCGTTTGGATAAAAACCAAGCAATGAGCATCGGCATGCCAAGCTTCATAAATTCTGACGGCTGCACACTACCAAACCCAGGAATATCAATCCAGCGCTGCGCACCCAGACGCACCTCACCAATAATTTTGACCAGTATCAGTAATCCCACGCCACCCACATAAAAAAACGGGGTAAAATCACGGTAAAGACTGGGCGGGATTTGCGCCATCACAATCATCACCACAAACGCGATGGTAAAACTAATGGTTTGACGGATGACCAACCCCATGTCTTGAGCAGAGGCACTGTATAAAATGGCTAAACCGAATAAAGCGGTGACAAACAATAGCATCAATAACCAAGGGTCTAAATGCACGCGCTGCCAAAAGGAGGGTAGACTGTCATTACCAAAGTGATGAGCTTGCCTAGAAAAACGGTACTGTCCAATCTTATCTACCATACACACCAAACATCAAATTAACCCGGTGACAATAAGTCTGTAAAAAGACACAAAAATAGGCTCAATAGTTTATATGGCTTAATGTGATTTTGGTAGTCTTAATAATGTAATAGTTTATAACACTTGTTTCATAGAAATAAGTCACTATATTAAGTGAGCTATTAATTAAGCTTAATTATGAAGTGAACATAACTATCAAGTGAAAATCAAGTTAAGTGAAAATTAGTTAAGTGAAAACAATTATCAAGTGGGCATGATTAGCTAAACATATCAAGCCTACTTTTTTGACAGTTGCTCATAAGTCCGTGGTGTTTTTCCATTTTGACGAAACGTGAATAGGCAGTCCATGACACATCAAAACAAGCCCAAAAATAAACCAACCATTATCGAAGACAACGCGCAAACAGCAAAGTATGCCAATACCAAGAGTGCCAATACCAAGAATATCAACACTACTAAGACTCAAAATACCAAAACCAAGATTTTAACAGGCATTGTTGGCTCAGGGACGATAATGACATTGCTTATCGCCTGTAATCATCCTGTCACACCCGTCGATAACCGAAAACCTACTACGACCATCGTTCATCAAACCCAGCCAAACCCTAAAAATCGCACTGTCACGCAGACTGACAATATGCGCGGTCTTATTCTCAACCGTCAAAACACAACCCGACCTACAACAGATTATGGCGCACTCAAAAATACCACACGATACAATAGTAACGTTGTTTATACCAATGATGCAGATTTTAAGGATTGGTTAGCTAGCCACAGCTACCAGCAATCAGAAGTGTTGGCGTATCAAAATTATTTGCAAAGCCAATTAGGCAACATTCCGCCGATGGATCAGTTAATCACGAGTGCCAGAGATGCGCGCCGCTGCGGTTTTGAGCCGTATGAAGTACCGCCTGCATCGCTGTGGCAAAATATCGTGCCCACCCTGCAAATGCTGCAGCAACTGCAAAAACAAGGTTATTTGCCGTATTCGACAGTGATACGCTCCGTGTATCGAAACCCTGCATTGAATGATTGTGCGGGCGGTGCAGGCGAGAGTAAGCACATGACCAATGGCGCAATTGATATTTGGGTACCTGAAAACGAAGCCAATAAATGGGCGATAGAAAGCACCTTTGATGGGCTTTGCCAGTTCTGGCAGTCCAACGGGCAAGCTTATAGTTTTGGACTCGGCTTGTATCCGACAGGCTCGGTGCATCTTGATACGCAAGGCTTTCGAAAATGGGGCGCAAGCCATAGCTCAAGCTCATCACCCTGCCGTTTTTAACCCTGTGGCAAGTGTTAACACGTTAACCTTTAACATTGGCTATTTAGCGGTTTTTGTTGTGTTTGGCGTGGCGTTACCAACTGTCACAATCAAAAACTTGTTAGGGTCAATAAGGTCTTTATAGCTTTGATTGACAGCGTTAAGGTCGGCGCGTTGTACGCGCGTCACGTACTCGGTCAAGTAACTATCTGGCAGCTGATAAAACCCCATCATAGCAACTGTGGCATTCATGGCGGCATTGCTAGCAAAGCTGGTGGGAAAACTGTTGATTAAACTGTCTTTGGTTAAAGCCAATTCGTTTGCCGTCACCCCTTTTTCTAGGGTATTTTTGATGACTTGCTTGGTCGCCTCAATCGCTTCTTGCGACTTTTGGTTACGGGTAGAAAAGCTAATGGTATAACTACCTTGGGCAAGCATCGGCGTGGTGCTGCTATAAATGCCATAGGTGAGCCCGCGTTTTTTACGGATTTCTTCCATCAATCTGGCTTGAAAATTGCCGCCCCCGACGATTTCATCGGCAATGGCAAAGTTGGTTTGATGCTGCAAGCCTAAAGTATCCGCCACGCGTTTTTGACCCAATTGCCCCATCAAGACGGTGGTTTGGGTGCTGTCAAATGGGATATGAATCGTTTTAGCGGCGCTCAAAGGTTTGGCATCGGCAAGCTTTGGGGCAGCTGTGCCAACAGGCATTTGAGCGGTTAGCTGACTGGCAAGCGCCCGCGCGCGCTCAAGACTGATATCGCCTGTAATGGCAATATTTGCGTTCTTCGCTACCAAAAACTGCTGGCTAAAAGCTTTAAGATCGGTCGCATTAATTTTGGCAATGCTGTCTTCTGTGCCTTGGGTGGGGTGGGCGTAGGGATGATTGCCATAAAGCGCGTTAGCAAAGGCTTTGGTTGCGATGCTATTTGGATCTTCTTTGGCTTGTTGCAGACTGATTAGATACTGGGCTTTGGTACGCTCAAAATTTTTGTTTGGAAACGTAGGCTGGGTCATCATATCGCTCATTAAACCAAGCGCAGGGGATAAATGCGCTTCATCGGATAGACTGCGCAAACTCACGATAAACATATCTTTATAAGCCCGGGCAGATAAATCAATCCCAAGCTGCTCACTGGTCTCGGCAATCTCATCTTCGCTTTTATGGCGTGTGCCCTGATCCAGCATACTCGCGGTCAGACTGGCAATCCCAAAACCGCCTTTTTTAATGGCTTCATCACGAGCTGAGCCCGCATTAAAATACACACTGACATCCACAATCGGTAAATGATGGGTTTGTACCAAAGCCACTGGGGTACCCGAATCCGTCGTAAAGTGGATGATATGCGGTAATGTCACTTTTAACGGCGCCGTGGCTTTTAGACTAGTTAATTTGTCTAAAGCGGCAATGGGTGCAGTGGAGTCTACATTGCCACTACTGTGAGCGTCGCTATGGGTGGCAGGTTCTGCATAGCCCGCTTGCGTGGCAATGGTGGTCATTAGTAATAAGATTTTAGCTAAGCGTGGTTTCATTTTTTTTCTCAACATTCTAAGGATGGTCTGACAGCAGTGAGGGCAAGTCAAGTCAGGATAAGTTAAGTTACTGGTTTTATAGTTATTTATTGGGTTTATTTTCTTTTACCACATTGAGCACGGTTAAATTGTCGTTAACCAAATATTTGCTAGCGGCAGCGTGTAAGTCACTTTCTGTGATGCTATCTAAGATTTTGGGTAGGTTAAACACCATCCGGTCATGAAGCCCAATGCTGTTTAGACTGCCAATCATCTGCGCTTGTCCGCTGATACTATCTTGGCTATAAATTAAGCTGGTCATGGTGTTGGTTTTGGCACGGGTCAGTTCACTTTGTGCAATCGGTTGGGTTTTAAGCGCGTCAATCTCATCCATGATTGCTTGTTTGGCTTGGGCAAGCGTAACGCCATCTCGCGGGGTGGCTTGGATTAAAAATAGCCCATCGCCCCGGCTAAAGGCACTGTAACCACTGCCGACTGAGGCTAGTAGCTGTTTTTCCCGTACTAGGCGTTTTTCTAGGCGCGCAGATAGACCGCCATCGAGCACATCGGCTAGTAGCGATAGACTATAGGCGGTTTTAGGGTCTTTTGCTGTGGTAAGCGTAGGCACGTTAAACGCCATCATCACCATAGGCACTTGTACCGGCAATTGGGTGGTTTTTTCTTGATAACCACGAAAGCCTGGCTGTATCACACTGGGGCGCTTTGGCAGGGTTTGCGGGTTTTTATCGGCAAAGTATTTTTTGACTTCATTGATGGCGTCTGTCGGATTGACATCGCCCACGATTACTAAGGTCGCATTGTTGGGCGCATACCATGTTTTATACCAATCGGTTAGGTCTTTTAAACTGATGGATTCGATTTCTGCCATGGGACCAATGACCGATTCGCCTTTGGGACTGTTGGGATACGCCATTTTGCTAAACTGCTCATAGGCGCGGGCGTTTGGGTTGTCATCGGTGCGCTGGCGGCGCTCTTCCATCACCACTTGGCGCTCAGCGGTAAAGTCACTGTCTTTTAGCTGTAAATCGGTCATCCGATCAGCTTCAAGCTCTAGGGCGAGCGCTAAGCGATTGGCAGGGAAAATTTCATAATATGCGGTGTAGTCATAGCTAGTAAAAGCATTATTGCTACCGCCAAATTTGGCGATGAGGCGTTCAAAATCTGCTGAGGACACGTTTTTTGTCCCCTTAAACATCATATGCTCAAGCAAATGCGACATACCGCCTAAATGAGTGGGTTCATCCGCAGCACCCACGCGATACCATAGTTGGCTGATTACCACAGGGGAGCGGTGATCTTCTTTGATTATCACCTTTAAGCCATTAGCCAGCGTATATTCATGGCGCGTTTTTGTATTGTCACTGTCAAAATCTGTGCGGCTTGGCGTTTGCTGGGTTGCATCAGTTACCGCGTTAGCAGTTGGATGCACTTTAATAGGCGTATTCGCTAAAGTCGGGGTGGTTTTGGTCGGCATGGTTTTGGCTGCGATGGTCTGCGCAGTGCTGCAACCTGATACACTAAGCGTACAGGTCAAGGCGGCAGCAAGGATGGTAAGGTTAAAAAATGTAGGCTTTGACACAGGGTTTCGGTTTAACATAGTTTCTCTTTAACTTTTAATCTTTAATCTGGTTTTTTTGATTGTGGGGAAATGGGGTTTGCAGGGATTATAAAAGATAAACCATGATAACGGATGTTGGCATTGATTGCTATTTGAAAGCCCATTGCACGATTAAGTATGATTAAATACGAGGTTCAAAATACGAGCTGCAAATTTTTAGCGCAGCAAGCTGTAAACGGACAGTTTTTTCCCATACCATACATCCTATGGGGTTAAGGGATTGATAGTATGTTTATTTCAAACTGCGAACAAACACTGTTATAATTTTATACATCTCAATATTTTAATGACAAATTTAACCATAGGCGATGATATGAGTAGCAACCAATTTAATAACAATGCTTCTAATAAGGTGGTAATTAATTTTAATAACCAACCGACTAATTTTGATGATGCTACGATGCCCAATCTGCCTGTGCAAGATGTGCCAATTATTGAAACGCCGCGTATCGCTGAAGCCGCCCAAACGTCAACGCTACAAGCACCTGCAGGCACACAGCAGCCATCTGCCAATACGGCTGAGCCAACCGCAGAACCCGAACAAAAAGGTGGCTGGTTTAGCCGCATGAAGCAAGGCTTGTCAAAAAGTCGTAAAAACTTGACCGAAGGCTTAACCAATATTTTGATTGGTGGTAAAGAAATTGACGATGAACTACTAGAAGAAGTCGAAGACCAACTGCTGGTCGCCGATATCGGGGTGAATGCCACCAATCGCATTATCAAAAACTTGACCGAAGCCACTGCCCGCGGTGATTTGATTTATTCGCATTCACTGTATAAAGCGCTACAAAAAGAACTCACCGATATCTTGACACCCAAAGTTGCACCGCTGGTGGTGGATACTAGCACAAAACCGTTTGTTATCTTGGTCGTTGGGGTCAATGGCGTGGGTAAAACTACCACCATCGGTAAACTTGCCAAACGTCTGCAAGGTGAAGGCAAATCAGTGATGTTAGCAGCGGGCGATACGTTCCGTGCGGCAGCCACCGAGCAATTGCAAGTTTGGGGGGAGCGCAATAATATCCCTGTTGTCGCCCAAGGTCATGGCTCAGACAGTGCCTCGGTGATTTTTGATGCCATTCAATCTGCCAAAGCCCGTGGCATTGACGTGCTGATTGCCGATACTGCAGGGCGTCTACAAAATAAAACCAATTTGATGGAAGAGCTGAAAAAGGTGATTCGCGTCATGCAAAAAGCCGATCCGACAGCGCCGCATGAATCGATGATTGTGCTCGACGCGGGTACAGGACAAAATGCCCTAAATCAAGTAGAAATCTTCAATGAAGCAGTGCCATTGACAGGCGTGACCGTCACCAAGTTGGATGGCACGGCAAAAGGCGGCGTGGTATTTAATATCGCTGAAAACACCAATGTGCCGATTCGTTTTATTGGCGTGGGTGAAAAAATTGATGATTTGCGCCCATTTCAAGCCGATGATTTTGTCAAAGCGCTATTTGAAAAAGATGAGTAACTCATGTATCACTTAAATATTGCTAATAAGCAGATGACTAATATTGATAAAATTCAATTTAGTGAAGTGGGTTTTAGAGAGCGCCAAGATTTGCAAGAATGGATTGTGAGCAATCCAGAATGTCTTGGCGAGCCATTATTAATTATTCAAAAAGAATTTAACGGGTTTGACAATACGTCTGAAAGATTAGATTTATTGGCGTTAGATAAAAGTGGTAATTTAGTCATTATTGAAAATAAAACGGATAGTTCTGGTAAAGATGTTGTATGGCAGTCTGTGAAATATGCATCTTATTGCTCTCGACTTACAGATGAGAAAATCATAAATATTTTTGCTGACTATCTTAGAAAATATGATAGCCAAAACTCTGATGATTATATTGCAAGCGCTAAACAAAAAATAAATGAATTTCTTAGCGATAGCACAGAAGATGATATTGGATTAAATCCCAATGAAACTTCGCAACGAATCATTTTAGTCGCTGCTGAATTCCGTCAAGAAGTAACATCAGCTGTATTATGGCTGATGAATTTTGGTATTAATATCCGTTGTATAAAATGCCAACTTTTTAAATTTAATAATGACTTTTTCTTTGATACTCAGCAAATTATTCCTGTACCCGAAGTTGAAAGCTTTATGATAGATATTGCGGAGAAAAAACAAGAAGACATTCAAATCAAAAATAATAAACAAAGCGTACTAATGAGTTTTTGGTCGCAATTTATCAATGCGACTTTATCAAATGCTGAAAATTTATATGCTAATAGGACACCAAGTAAAGATAATTGGTTAGGTACTAAATTAGGAAATGGTGTCGGAATAAGTGTTGTAATTACAAAGGAATCTGTAAAAATTAGAGTTGAAATAAAAGGTAATAATAAAGAAGACACTTTAAAAATATTCGACTATTTATATCAGCATAAAGAAGAAATCGAATCAAAATTTCAATATCCTGTTAATTGGGAGCGTTGTCCTGAAACTGTATATAGTTTTATAATTATCACAAATGAAGCAGTTGGATATTCAGACAAGTCTGAATGGCGGGGTGCAAATGAATTTTTGATTGAAGAAAGTTATAAAATGCAGAAAATTCTTAAATCACTTCTAGATAAATTTGTCTTATAAAATGCTTACCACAAACTACCAACTATCAATCAAATTACCAACAATTACCCTTGTCGCACATAAGGGTTGTCTTATCGCGCTCGATTGGCATACCCAAAAAACGCAAAAAATCCTACAACAATTAACTGCACAAGCGCACTATATACAAAGCAAAGATTTGGCTGACTCAGTAGATGACGATGCCAAAGTCTTACGAAATACCATCAGTCAACTTGACGAATATATTAATGGTCAGCGACAAGTGTTTGATATGCCCATCGCCATTTGCACAGGCACACCCTTTCAGCAAAAAGTATGGCAAGCATTACGACAAATTCCTTACGGTCAAACAATCAGCTATGCACAGCTTGCGCTACAAGTGGATAATCCCAAAGGCTTTCGCGCAGTCGCGCAGGCCAATGGTCGCAACCCACTAAGTCTCATTATTCCTTGCCATCGCGTGATTGCCAGCGATGGCAAATTGGGCGGTTACACCGGTGGGATTGAAATTAAGCAAACATTGCTTGATATAGAGAAAGCAAGTTATCAGCGATAAACAATAACCCAATGAGGCGTTATTCTTTGTCATCTGCGTCTTTTTCTTCCCAAGTTTCTAAGCGTTCATAAATACGACCATAAACGGTATTTTTACGATATTTGCCTTTTTTGGTCATCTCATCCGGCGCTAAACCGGTCAATAGATACATGGCTTCATTGACATGCTCTACGGCATAGATGGTAAATTTACCTGCGGTCACGCTATCGATGATATCTTGACGCAGCATCAATTGCGCCAAATTGGCTTTGGGCACAATTACCCCTTGTTTACCCGTCAAGCCTTGCTCGACACACGCATCATAAAACCCGGCGATTTTGGCATTGACACCGCCGACCGCTTGGACTTGACCAAATTGGTTCATCGATCCTGTAACCGCCAAGCTTTGATTAATCGGGGTTTGCGATAGGGCAGACAGCAGCGCGCAGGTTTCGGCTACTGTCGCGCTATCGCCATCGATACCGCCATAACTTTGTTCAAAAGCCAGCGATGCAGTAAAGTTGAGCGTGTGGTCTTCGGCAAACAATGCTTTTAGGTAACTGCTCATAATCAGCACGCCTTTGGCATGGATAGAGCCGCCTAGATCCACATCGCGCTCGATATCAACAATATCGGCATGCGCGGCACTGTGATGCACTGACGCTGTCAATCGCGCAGGCATGCCAAACTCACTATCTGCGTAGCTGATGACCGTCAGCGCATTGATTTGACCAATCGCTTTGCCTTGGGTGCTAATCAGCTGTTGCCCTTTTTCTAGTTCTTGCCAGAACAATTGCCGTAAATAACCCGAGCGATGGCGAATATCCTCAATGGCTTGACGGACATGGCTAGCGGTTACTGTGTTTTCAGGGCTAAGCTCTGTTTGATTGATGATAGCATGACGATTGGCTTCGAGTAAGAGCTGCGCCAATCTGTCCCCATGTAGGCTTAATTCATGCTGGTCTTCCGCTTGCTCACTGAGATAATCTAATAAACACGCCAACGCGGTGTTATCAAACGTTAGCAATTGATATTTGCTTATCATATCAGCAATTTTGGCAGTCATCGCTTGTTCATTGGCATGACTGCGTACCACGCGATCATGAAAATCTGCACGGATTTTGAATACGGCATTAAATTCAGGCTCAAAATCTAGCAGGTCATAATACAAGTCTGGCTCACCGAGTAAAATGACTTTGACATCAAGCTTAATCGGTTGTGGCTCAAGGCTGATACTGCCGGTCAGTGTCAGCATTTGCTCAAGGCTCGACATCTTAATTTGGCGGCTTTGCAGCGCGCGTTTGAGACCTTGCCACGCATACGGATATTCAAGCAAATTAGTTGCTTCAAGCACCAAATACCCGCCATTCGCACGGTGCAGTGAACCGGCGCGAATCAGACTAACATCCGTTGACACGGTACCCAAATGGGTAATTTGCTCGACATGACCGAGTAAATTTAAATGGGTGGGTAAGTCTTCAAACACAATCGGTGCGCCTTGATCGGGCGCATGGCTTGCAATCACATTAACAAAATAGCGCGCAGGCAATGGCGAGAAATGGCTGGGCAAAAACTCTTCATCATCTTCATTGATGATTCGCTCTACATGATTGACGATATCGTCATGCACGTCTTGCAAATACTTACGAACCTTCGGTAAGGCTTGATACTTGTCAAATAACGGCTCCATCAATGGTTTTAAGGTACGCCGAGTCAATGAATGGTGTAGCGCTTGCAGGGTCTGATTGGCTTCATCTTCAATTTGCTCAAGCTCAACGGTCAGTTGGCTCAAGCGTTTTTGCATGTGGTTCTTATCTTGATAATTGGCAACATATGGCGATTTTGGGGTCAAGCCAAAGCTGGCTTGATTGGTTGCGCTCGAGGTATTACTAGAGGCGCTGGTTGTGCTGCCCGGTGTTTGATTGGCTTTAAGTGGTAAAACTGGCGCTTTACCACTGGATTTTTGGCGACCCAATTTATTAGCAGGTTTGATTGATAAATAACCATCGCTTGGCTCACTATCATTGTAACTGTCATTGTCATTGTCATTGCCATCGGCTCGGTTGTCACTAAAATCAGATTTGATAAAAATCGGTTTATTGTCTGAAGGTCGCAGCGCCAATGCAAGTGAATACTGTTTGCCTTCTTCATGCAGCGCATGATAGACCTGTTCTTCACGAAGGCTAATTTCATTCTTTATCGCTTCTACCTTACTTTGATAGTGCTCACTGCGAAAACGCTGATTGAGCTGACGTTTGGTGGTTAGCCAAAAGGTTTTGACATCTTCCGCTAATTGCTTGCCCATGCCGGCAGGAAGGTCAAGCGCAATCGGGGTGCGCGCATCAACAAAATTATGCACATACACCCAGTCATTGGGCGTGGGTTTTTGTTTGGCGTGAGCTTGTAGCAGGCGAGTGATTAAGGTGCGTTTGCCCAGTCCGTTTTCACCTGCAGCAAAGATATGATAACCATTGGCATTGATATCAAGTGCAGTGGCAATCGCTTTACAGGCGCGCTCTTGCCCAAAGCCAATCTCAAGGGTTTTGGTATGGTGGCTATCTTTTGGCAAGGTCGCTGGGTCGGTATAACGGCGCAAGTGCGAGATTGCAACAGGCTGTAAATTGTCAGATTTGATGGTATCGGTAATGATAGCGGAGGATTTTGAAGTCACAGGGGTAGTACGAACAGATTTTGCAAGGGTATTTTTCATAAAACAAGTTTCATCAACGCATTAAAAAGCGGTAGTGGGAAAGATAAACAATGACAGTGACAGTTAGAGTGACAGTGCTTAGGGTCTGAAATCTGAAATCTGAAATCTGAAATCTGAAATCTAAGCTTAGGGTCACTTATAGTTAACAGATAGGTTTTGGTAAGTAGTAATAAAGTATCAGTATGATGTGGTTTTTTGTTGATAAAATCAATGGCTATTTTTTCGCGAATCGTTGCCTTAAGGTTTCAGCCGCAGTAATATAAAAGTTGATGGGTAAGTATTTGCTAAGATAATATATTGACGCTTAACACAATCGTTTGAGACAACAACATGGCTAAAACAGAAAACGGATTTATTTTAGCGCTGGATCAGGGCACTACATCAAGCCGCAGTATCATCTTTGATAATCAATTAATACCCATCGCCATCGCCCAAAAGCCGCTGGGTATCATCACCCCAAAAGCCGGGTTTATCGAGCAAAATGCCAATGACATTTGGCAAACCCAAATTAGTACCGCCCAAGAAGTGATTGCCAAAGCAGGATTATTGGCGACAGATATTTCAGCCATCGGTATCACCAACCAACGTGAGACCACTATAATTTGGCATAAAAAGACGGGTAAGCCTGTTGCACCCGCCATTGTCTGGCAAGATAGACGTACCCATCAGTGGTGCAGAGACTGGCGTGATAAAGGCTTTGACGCCAAAATCCAGCAAATTACCGGATTACGTATAGATCCGTATTTTAGTGCCAGCAAAATCGTATGGCTGTTAAACCAAAACCCTAAGCTTCGCCAGCAAGCGCTAGCAGGTGAGTTGGCTTTTGGTACCGTGGATAGTTGGCTACTGTTTAACATGACAGGCGAGCATAGCATTGATATCACCAACGCCTCACGCACCATGCTGATGTCTTTGCAAACAGGCGACTGGTCTGATGAATTATTGGATTTATTTGATATTCCCAAAACCATGTTACCTACCATCAAGCCATCGGATGGCGATTTTGGGGTCACCAAACAAGGGATGTTTGGCAAACAAATCCCGGTCACGGCAGTGCTAGGCGATCAGCAAGCGGCATTGTATGGGCAGGGCTGTAACCGTGCTGGCATGGCAAAATCCACCTATGGCACCGGCTGTTTTTTATTAATGAATACCGGCGATAAACCCTGTGTCAGTCATCAGCAATTACTCACCACCGTCGCTTGGCAAACCACAGAGGCGAATCACACTCGTCAACCTAACCGGCATGAATCCTCAGGTAAATTGCCCAACTTGTTAAAACCTTTACAAAATTTACAACGACATAAAAAAACAAGCCTCACGCAAACACAATATGCGCTTGAAGGCAGTGTGTTTATGGCAGGTGCCATCGTGCAGTGGTTACGCGATAACTTAGGTATGATAGCGCGCAGTGAGGACATTGAAACCTTAGCGGCGCAAGTACCAGATAGCCAAGGGGTGACCCTGATTCCTGCCTTTACCGGGCTTGGCGCACCTTACTGGCGAGCAGATGCTACCGCAAGACTTATCGGGCTGACACGCGGCACTAGCAAAGCGCATATCGCTAGAGCCGCCTTAGAAGCGATTGCGCTACAAGCTTATGATGTGTTAATCGCTATGCAAAAAGATAGCCCGGTGCCATTGCATGAACTGCGCGTAGATGGGGGCGCTGCCAATAACAATATCTTAATGCAATTTCAAGCCGATATACTCAATGTTCCTGTGCTGCGACCAACGACCACTGAGAGCACCGCAAAAGGGGTGGCATTATTGGCAGGGCAAGCGGTGGGGCTGTATGATGACAGTAGCATTGGTGAAAGTTGGCAGTTAGACCGTATCTTTGAGCCTAAGATGGCAGTGTCTGAGCGCCAAGCCATCGTGGAGCGTTGGCAGTTTTATATCAATCAATTATTAAACGAACAAAATTAAAGCAAGAAAATCATTAAGACGGCTCTAAACAACTAACAATAATGTAAAAACAAAGAGTTAACCATATGAAAAATTTTTTAAAGACTCGACACGAGAGTGATTTTCGTTAGCAATTAACTGCATTAAGTAAAAAAAAGCACTTTATGCACCCAATTTTTAAACCCTGCTTAAAAATATCAGCAAATTTCGGCTAAAAAAAGTGATTTTTTGTGTAGAAATTGACTAAAAAAATGTATAATGCTTCGAAATTCGACACTGTGTTGACAGTGATAAAAGTTACGAAGATGAAAGTCAGGAAATTTTTTGGACAAGGTTGGCGCAAAGCAGGGATAACTGGTAACTCAACATTAAGGATATGACAGTGGACAATCAATTTGTTATCGCTACGGCAAATTTACTTAACTTTGCACTGCCCAATCGGGTTTTTTACCGAAACCAAGACGTGTATACGCCGCAGCAATATCAACAAAAGATTAATGCACTTGCCCCCATTTTTCGTCAATTGCAAGCTGATATCATTGGTTGCCAAGAAATTTGGGACGAGCAAGCACTCATTGACTTATGTCATGCAGCCGGTCTCAATGACTATTATGTCACTGTGCCGTTAGCCAGTAATCAGCCAGACAGTCCATTAACCCAAGGGCGAGGCGCGATTGGTACCCCGAGCGTAGGTTTGGTATCGCGTTTTGAGATTATTAACACCCAATTGCTCACGCAGATGCCTGCGATTGCGTTGTTGGATGTTCCTGATGTTGGGCTTTATCAACAATTTAACCGTCCCCCACTGATTGCCGACATCAGATTGCCAAATGGCATGGTGGTCACCGTGATTGTGGCGCATCTAAAAAGTAAACGCCCTGAGTTTTTAGAAAACGCGCAAGGCGAGCCGTTAGAAGATCGCAATGATCCGCTAATTCGAGTCCGCGCCAAGCTACGCAGTCTTTGTATGCGGGCAGCGGAAGCGGCAGGCATTCGCCAGGTGGTCATCGAAAAACTGTCGCACAACAACCATCCACTGATTTTGTTAGGGGATATGAATGATGTGATGCAAAGTGTCACTTGTCAGCTTTTAAGCGAATCGGGCGAAGTATTTTATGATAAGTCGATGCGGGATATCGTGCTATATGATGCCTCTACGGTACAAAGCCGTATGCACTGGCTTAAAGATGTGGCGTACACCCATATCCACCAAGGTACGCCAGAAGTGCTTGACCAGATTTTGGTATCTGAACAGTTTTTAGCTGATAGTAAATTTAACATCGGTGAAGTATTACAAGTAGATTATTTTAATGATCATCTCAAATTTATTGTAGAACAACGCCCAACCGATCATGGATTGGTACGGGCACAAATTAAACTTTATTCATAATCAGTCGATAGAGAGGAAATATGTCAAGCGCTTATGATGAAAAAATTGAGGATGTGTTGGTGGACTCTGAGCTCGCTCGCCGCTTGGTCCCCAACAAATTCAAGTTCACTAGCCAGCAAGGTCGTTTGCGTCGCCAAAAATTATTAGCCGCTGCCAAAGAATTGAGCGCGACCCGACCTGTCAGTGAGATTAGTTTGGCTGATGTGTGTGAACGAGCGGACATTCCCAGAGCCTCGGCATATCACTTCTTCCCAAACGTTGAAGCGATTTTTTTGGCATTACGTTTTTTAAATGCGATAGAAATTTTTAACAAACTTGAAAAAGTCGATGCCAAACAATTTAGTCGCTGGCAGGCTTATATCACCACAGTCATTGAGACAGGCGTTGATATTATTCAATCCGATTTAACGGTTGCCCGTTTGATTTATGAGACCAATACCCCAGATTTTGAGGGCAATGCCTTTGGTAGTGAAATCGAAAAAAGCCTCGCCCAAATGGTGTATGATAAGTTGTCTGAGCATTATAAAATGCCGGCTTTAGAAACCATTCATCAGCAATTGTTAGTCGCATACGGTATTATCAATGGTATTTTTATTTTGGCCTATCGCTCAGAAAAAGAAATCACCGATACCTATCGTCAAGAAGCGATTACGGCGGTGATTGCTTATCTACGCTGTTATCTACCTGAAAATTTACCAAAAAACGGCTAATTTTATAACCTGCTAGGGTTATAACCGATAGCCAATAAAATAGGCAATAAAAAACCCATCAGCGAGATGGGTTTTTTTACTTAAACAGAAAATCTACTATTAGATTTTGTTTTGAGTTTTTTGTGCAGTATGAGTTACCGCGTCACCTGTTTTTGATACGTCTTTACCAAAACCTTTGACTGTATTACAGCCTGTGACAGCAAACATAACAGCGATTGAAGCAGCGATTAATTTTTTCATTTTAAATTTCCTCAGATATATCCATTATTTTTTAACAGTTTTTAGCTACCAGGTTAAATCATGCGACTTTATTGATTCATAGAAGATTGATTCATAGAAGTTAAAATAAAGTAAAACATGCTTGGTAGAGTCATGGTAATGCAGGTTAGTCTAACGTCGCTATAGCGTTAATGTAACCAAAACTATCAAGTTGTAAAAAAAACTTAAATTTACGCAATAAGTATAGGTTTTTTGTAAATTAATCTTCGCATTTAGCGCTTTTTTATTTTAATCTAGTTAAGGATGTCGACATGATTCATGTGGTATTAGTTGAACCCAAGATGCCAAGCAACACAGGCAATATTATTCGGTTATGCGCCAATACGGGCGCAACGCTACATTTGGTTGAGCCACTCGGGTTTGAGTTAGAAGATAAAAAATTACGCCGAGCAGGGCTCGATTATCATGAATGGGCAAATGTCAAAGTACATGCCAATTGGCAGGATGCTCAGGACAGTCTAAGTCAAAGTGGGGTGCAAAGAATCGTTGCCTTGACCACCAAGCTTAGCAAGCCTTTATATGATGAAGATTTTACGCAACTGGCAAATATCGCTTTGGTATTTGGGTCAGAGACAGCCGGATTACCCGAGCCAATTCGCGCGGCAATTGGGCAAGACAACTGGTTGCGTTTGCCTATGTTGCCGACCTCTCGCAGTTTGAATTTATCCAACAGCGTGGCAATTACATTATTTGAAGTTTGGCGTCAGCAGGGGTTTGGCGGTGATAATGGTCACAGTATCGGTTATGACAATCTCATCCCTTATGACCCCAAATAACCTCAAAATTTATAAGCAATTTGCAGGTTTTGGCAGCCCTGCAATGCGGTTAACATGGCGCGCGACAAGACCCGTGTTAAACATGGCTTGCAGTTTGGTGTTATCAACCGCCAATGAAGGCAATTGCTTGGATAAAAACTTGATTAAAGGACGGGTCGTCGGTGGATGGCTGTATAAATCATAATATTGACGCACCGCGTCTATGATTTGGTAGTGCTCAGGGGTTAACGTGACATCCAGCGTGTTCGCTAATTGTTGCGCGATATCTGGTGTCCAGGTTTGATGAGCTATCAAATGACCGTCTTGGTCAAGGTCGGGAAGTTGGGTCATAGTGTTTATAAGTCAAAAGTGGTATCAAAATGAGGCGCTGTGGTTGGCTTTAGCGATACTTGAGCGCACCAATCAAAGGTTGTTGATAGGTTCGTTTGCCACGCTTTTAATCTATCAAAATCCGCTAGCGCCAGCCAAGCGGGCGCCATATCATACATATCAAGCGATGCCAACATATGGGCAAGCTTGCCCGTAGGCTCATCAAGTAGTAAGTTTAGCATGCCATCACCGATAGTCAGCTGAATTTGGTGGTCAAACGCCGCCAGCGCAAACGCCATTGATAAGGCTTCATGGCAAAGCAAAAACGTGTCAGCGTCAATATTAATGATAATTTTCATAGTAAATCGCTATCGCTAAACCCATCCCAATTAAAACTGATAAACCGTTTTTGCACTGTGCAGATGCATGGCTAATTCACCCAAACCGACTAATTCAAAGCCATCTGCCAAATTGTCACCTTGTAGCTGATGTCTAGTTGCATTGTCAGCATCTGTCACCCCGCGAGCCAACGCGGCACTCACACACACTTGAATGGTTAAATGATGACTCATAGCAAAGTGTTGCCAGTTTTTTGCCATATTTTCGATATCATCTGGCAGCCAAATTAATCGGTTTGCCAACATCACCGCATCACTATATAAGAAAATTTTAAAATCGGTAGTAGTCAACGGGTTTTGCTCAACGGTTGTTTTACTATCGTTTGCCCATAGCGATTGGGCACATTCAAGCGCTTGTTTGGTGAGCGGATGACTAGGCGCATGTGTCATTAGCATCACAATCGGTGTATCCAACGTCGAAGTATTTGGCATAGCGGTATTATTCGATGTAGTTATCAAATCAGTCATTTAACCATCTATAAATTAATCTATAAAGCTGCAATATGCTCGCTATTTTAGCAAAATCGACCCCTATTTGCGATACTTGTAATAGCGGCGATAGTAGCGATACTTGTAATAGCTGCGGTGCAATTGTCATCAAACTGTTATCAAATTGACATGAGGTTGTCAATGGCGGCTTATAAGCTTAACCCATACAAAGGATTGATTTAATTTACCGAAACGGCTTTTGTAGTCAAATAAAGCAGTCGGTTGTAATGGTTGATAACATACTATGAGCGACAACACTGTAAACACTAATTTGTACCAGGCTTCGTCTGACACTCAGACGACGTCAGGCAATCAACAGAGCCCCTCAACTCAAGTTGCAGGCACGCCTTTTCATGACAATAGGCCATCACTGCATATCGCTTTGGTGACTGAAACTTGGCTGCCAGATATCAATGGGGTAGCCTCAAGCGTTTATCAAATCATGCGCGAACTCAAATCGATGGGTCATCGCATCACTTTGATTCGCCCCAAACAAAGTGATGAAGTCGAACAACATACCCTAATGACAGGGCTTAATACTGCGGCTGTTACCACTGATTTGCAAGTGCCAAGTTTGCCCATTCCCTATTACCCGCATCTGCGCATGGGGCTACCTTGTTACCGATTTTTAACCAAGCAGCTGCGCAAGCTTCGTCCTGATATCGTGCATATCGTGACGGAAGGTCCTTTGGGGCTTGCGGCGTTGATTGCTGGCAAACAGCAAAGCATTAAAGTCTCTTCAGGTTATCACACCGCGTTTCATGATTTTAGCCGATACTTTGGTTGGAAAGTTGTCTCAGTTCCTCTGCTTGCGTATATGAAGCGTTTTCATAACCAGTGCAATGCTACGTGTATTCCAAGCCAGACCACCCAACATCAGCTGGCTGAATTTGGTTTCAAGCATTTGTACCAAGTCGGTCGTGGCGTTGATACAGCGCGCTATGTACCGAGCAAACGTAGCCAAGCATTACGGCAAAGCTGGGGCGTAGGCGAGGGTACCACAGTATTAATGTGTGTGAGCCGTGTTTCCCCTGAAAAAGGTATGGATACCGTCATTAAAAGCTTCAAAGCGCTACAATTACAGCAGCTGCATCGTCATGTCAAATTAGTGATTGTCGGTGATGGACCATACAAAGAAGCGCTGGTTAAACGGCATGCCAATGATACAAGCATTATTTTTGCAGGCTTTAAAACAGGCGAGGCGCTGGCAAGTTATTATGCCAGTGCCGATGCTTTTGTATTTGCTAGTCAAGTGGAAACTTTTGGTAATGTCGTCACCGAAGCGATGGCATCGGGTTTGCCAATTTTTGCCTATCATGATGCGGCTGCGGCGCTGTTGGTGGATGATAGTTGTGGTAAAACCGTACCGCTTGGGCAAGAACAACGCTTTGTAGAGATGATTAGTGAATTACCCAAACAACAACAGCTTGATCAGATGCGACTAGCTGCAAGGCACAAGGTGGCCGCTTTTTCTTGGCAAAAACCTGCCCAAGAAATGTTGACCATGTTTTATGAAGTGCTATCAATCCAGACCAATCCCCTAACAGCCAGCACAGTGACGCCAACCATTTCGTCTTCTCAAGCACTCGCTCAACATCCGCTAGCGGATTCAACAATCGCCCTCACACCTGAGTCAGTTCCGCCGACTGTCGGGGCAAAAAAACAGCCACGATATAGTCATTCTCCCCAAAATAGCCACTCAACCCAAAATAGTCACCCAACCCAAAATAGTCACCCAGCCCCAAGACCCGCTGAATCTGCCGCGTTTTTTTCCAAAACGTGAGGTTTAAATAGGCAAAAAAAAGGATGGCGCCATGAATCAATCAATGAATCAACCCATAAAAAAATCCAAACTGTCACTTGCCAATTCAGAATTCACCTGTACCTCTGTCAGCCCTGTCGAAAACTTACCCAATTTAATGCGCAATTATTATCAGTTTTTGCACAGTAAACCTAAACTACATCATTTGCAAAAGCGTGTGCTGCAGTGGGATACTCGCTTATGTTTACGGGTAAATTTGCTCTCGCAATTGAAATTTTTTGCGCAGTTCTTCAAAACCATCAGCCGCTTAGGCGATGGTTGGTTTTGGGCAGTATCGACGGTAGTGATGTTGGTGGTGTTACTATCGCAAGGATGGGTCGCTAGCATCGTTGCTATGAAAGTGTGTGCGGTGTTACTCAGCAGTTTTTGCGGTTATTTGCTGTATAAGTACCTAAAAGTGCATACAGTACGTCCACGCCCTTACCAAGTACACCAGACCATTACTTTAGGCGAACGGCCTTTAGATGTATTTAGTTTTCCATCGGGGCATACACTGCAAGCGGTATTGTTTACCACCATGATAGGTCATCAAGTACCGATGATGTTATGGGTGTTGCTGCCATTTACGATGCTGGTGGCATTATCGCGCTTGGTGTTGGGGTTACATTATCCCACCGATGTATTGGTGGGGGCAGGCATTGGTGCAACATTTGCGACCATCGGCAGCAAAGTGAGTGATTACTTGGTTGCGTAAAGAATGTCGCCAAATAATGAAATCGCTAACTGTTAAGGCAAATGAAAGCCAAACTGCGCACACATCGTTAACCAATCTGTATCCACAGGCGCAGTGATATCAAGACGCTGATTGTCGGTCAGTCTATGAAAAGCCAAGGTATGGGCATGTAACATCAAGCGATGCACGCCGATATGTTGACGGATAGCGCGATTTTGGTGATGATCGCCATAGCTGGTATCGCCAATAATCGGGTGAAAAACATGCTTCATGTGGCGACGTAGTTGGTGTTTTCGTCCGGTAATGGGCGTCAATCTAGCCAAACTAAAGCGTGAAGTGGGATAGCGTGCGCGCGCTTGAAACGGCTGCTCAGTTGTTGCCAAGCATTGCCAGTGCGTTTGCGCAGGTTGCAGTAAGGTTAATTCAGTAGGGCTGCTAAGGGATTCAGCAAACATTTCTGTCGAACTAAGCTTTCTTTGTTGTAGCGCCTGCAAACTTGGTTTATCGCCAATTTTATCCAAAATTTGTGTGAGTGGGTAATCAATCAGCCCTGACGTCTGCCCATCGACTGTCAAATATCCGCGCACGATGGCTAAGTAAGATTTTTGCACTTGCCTGTTTTCAAATTGCTCACACAGTTGCCGCGCTGATTCGCTCGATAAAGCAAACAGTAACACCCCCGACGTCGGTCGGTCTAAGCGATGAATCGGATAAACATATTGAGCCAATTGATCGCGTAGGGTCTGCATCACAAACTCGGTTTCATGACGGTCAAGCCAGCTTCGATGGACGAGCATACCCGCAGGCTTATTGACTGCCACACAGTGTTCATCTTGATATAAAATTTCTAACATAGGGTTTTCCCAAAAGCCACAGACATAAAAAAGGTCAGAATCGTATCTGACCTTTTCACCACGTTAACCATTATTCATGTTCGTTGTGCATCGGTGGGTGACGCTTAAAGCCACCGGTTTTAAACGCCAAATAGATAAGACCGATTACTGCCCAGCTTAAACCCATTTTGATGGCGATTGGCTCACTTTCTTTCCACATCAGCGCAACACTGATAAAGCCCAACAGCGGCACAATCAAATACATAAATAAATCATAGGCACTGTGGTAGCGTTTTTCACGGATGATGTAGGTCGCAATCACGGATAAATTAACAAAACTAAACGCCGTTAATGCCCCAAAACTAATCAAATGCGCGATAACATCAAACTCAATAAAACCTGCAGTTAACGCAATCACACCCGCGATATAGATATTGTAGGTCGGGGTCAAGTATTTTGGATGAATATGACCAAAAATACGTTTATTAATGACCCCATCACGCCCCATCACATACATCAAACGAGAGACACCGGCATGCGCAGAAATACCTGAAGCCATCACCGTAACAATTGCAAAGCCCAGTACGGCAGCTTGAAACGCAGAACCACCGACCAACATCAAAATATCTGGCTGGGTAGCAGCCACATCTGGGAAATATTTATCAGGGGGTTGTGGGAAATAAATCTGCATAAAGTAAGTGCTAATGATAAACACAATACCTGCAATCAATGCGGTCAAGAAAATTGCTTTTGGTAGGGTTTTTTGCACATCTTTGGTTTCTTCCGCCAATGAGCTGAGTGAGTCAAAGCCTGTGAAAGAGAAACATAAAATCGTTGCACCACTGATAAGTGCCGTCATGTTGGCCATATCACTCCAAAACGGCTTTAAGCTCCATAATTGGTAAGCTGCATCATTGATAGTGCCATCCGCATTGGTGCCCGCCATCAATTTGCTATACACCAACCACGTAAATACACCGATAATCAATAGCTGAATAAACACAATCCAACTATTAAAATAAGCCACGACTTTGGAGCCATGCACATTAATCCAGGTCATAAATCCCGTCAGAATAAATACCCAAATCCATTTGTTGACATCAGGGAACAGCGCTTCAAGATAAATCACCGCTAGGATAATATTCACCAAAGGTGACAATAAATAATCCAACCAAGAAGACCAACCCACCATAAACCCGACATTGGGATGAATCGATTTTTGCGCATAGGTATATGCCGAACCCGCCGAAGGATAACGACGAATCATGCTACCGTAACTTAGCGAGGTAAGCAAAATAGCAATCAATGCAATAATATAAGATGTTGGAACGTGCTGATGACTGGCTTCAGAAACCAAGCCGAAGGTATCAAATACGGTCATGGGCTGAATATACGCCAAACCAATAATGATAATGTGCCAAAGGGCTAAATGACGTTGCAATTTAGCGGGCGAATTAGTCGCAGTGGGGGTATTGTTCAAAGCTACCTTTCTCCTATACCCAGTGGTGTTAAAAACAGTCAGCTGTCAAAAGACAAATGGGCGCTGTTTTTAGCCAGTTGAGAGTAGATTAATGCAGAGCATTTAATCCATGAAAAAAAATAGCCTATTATAAACAAAATCTAAGAATAAACTATTAACAATTAAAAAATCTCGTTAAAAAAATCATGCATGGATTGTTTTATGCATGATTTCGTAAAATTTAACCTATAGTCAAAACAGCAGTACAATGGTTATTGGTCGCGATTGGCTTTTTCACGTTTTTTGAGTAACACCAACACTGCACCATTGCCACCTTGCGCCGCAGGTGCTGAGCAAAAAGCAAGCACTTCAGGAATCTGACGCAACCAGCCATTGACGCAAGTTTTTAAGATACTATCAATGCCTTTGCCATGAATGATTTTCACGCAATTTTCATTGTTTTTTTGAGCCTGCAAAATCAACTGACTCATGGCTTCACGCGACTCTTCAATGGTAGCACCGTGTAAATCTACGGCATCATACCAGCGAATTTTGCCTTGTTTGAGCTCATTAAACACTTTGTTTTGTAGCGTTGCGGTTTTATAACTTAAATACGCATCGCCAGAGACAGGATTAAGCAGCGCTTGCATATCAGACAATACATGCCCGCTATCATCGTCACCACCGACCGCCGCCGCGCGTTTGGCTAGCGTCGTCGCATCAAGCTTATTGCCAGTGTTGTTTTTATCCGCCAAGTTTTTATCTTTGATTGGCTGCACGCCTGACATGGCTTGCATAAATAGCAATTTATCATCATCCAGATGTTCGCTATTATATTTTTTAACTTGCTTGGCGACTTGTTGCTTGCTCAATAAACCCACGGTTTCAGTCGGTTTGCCGTTTTCATCGGTCTCTTTGGTTTGGCTGCGCCCTTTACTCAGTTCGGTTTTAAGCTGCTTTAACTGCTCTTGCATTTCTTTTGAAAATAAATTTGCCATTTTAGATCTCGAAAAAATGGGTATTATAGCAAATTCATAAGGTTTTATCGTTATTTTGTAGGATGCGCTTTTACATGGTTTAGGTTAATATTTTAAATGGTGAGTGGAACGCACCCTGCTACTTTTTAATTGAATCTAGGGGATAAATTAACTTATAAAAGATTAAAAAAGAAATTATAAGATTTATTAGAGAAATAAGAATTCTACCTATATTCATTTTTAAAAAGTTGTTCTTTGTATCTTCATAACTTTTGAGATATTTTCCATCTACATTTATCAATACTAGTTGAGGTGTTGAGTTATGGAAGCCAAAGAAATCAGTTTGATAATACCAACCAAATGTAGCTTTTTTGCCAATATAATCTTCTATATATTTTTTACTAATACACACTGATGTACTGGGAGTAGAATAAGCAGAGTAGCTGCAACCAAATACTTGATTTTTTTTTGTATTATTTACATTATCCAAAACAAGTAATAATCTTTTACTTCTACCGTCTTGCTGATAGTTGTAATTAATCGTTCCCACACTATAAAGTATGTCTGCTTTATTTGGGAAATCTCGTCCTTTCCATGGCAAAATAGTATTAAAAAGAATAAAAAGTACAAATAATAAATATCCTACCAAATAAAGTTTTTGCGAAAGAGTTTTAGGATTTAATAATTCAATTAGCAACATCTTTTTTATAATTTACAAATAGTAGTGGGATGCGTTTTAAGCACCCATAGCATGCTGAATTTATGTTAGTGCCTAAAACTCATCTTATAAACTCTCTAATAATAGCTTTGCTAAAGCACTACCTGCATCACCCGTTTTCATAAACTGCTCACCAATCAAAAACGCATGGATGTCATTGCCCAGCATCAATTTTACATCCTCTGCCGAATGAATCCCGCTTTCTGTCACCAGTAAGCTATCTTGTGGAAACAGTGTTTTTAGGCGTAGGGTAGTGTCCAAGCTCACATCAAAGTTATGTAGATTGCGATTGTTTACCCCATACACGTTTTGACGATGGGCGGGCAAGCGTAACGCGCGCTCCACTTCTATCTCGTCATGGCACTCAATGAGCACACTCATGCCAAGCTTTAATGCCAATTCATGCAGCTCAGCGGCTTGCGCATCCGATAAACACGCCATAATTAGCAAAATACAATCTGCCCCAAGCGCACGTGATTGCAAAATGTGATACGGCTCAATCATAAAATCTTTGCGTAGCACAGGTAGGCTTACCGCTTGGCGCACTTGCAATAAATACTCATCCGAGCCTTGGAAATAGTCGGTATCCGTCAATACCGATAAACAAGCGGCACCCGCTTTCTCATAGCCGACTGCGGTGGCGACAGCATCGAAATTAGGGGCGATGATGCCTTTGGATGGCGAGGCTTTTTTGACTTCCGCAATGACACGGATGCCTGCTTTGCGCAAACTGCCGGCAAAATCACGGATGTCTTGGTGGCTCGTTGCGGCAATTTGCTCAAGGTCGTGCCAAGATTGTTGTTGTTTGGCTCTGGCTAGTTCTTGACGTTTGGTGTCGACAATTTTTTGTAATACCGAGGGGACTGCTTGATGAGGCATGGTTTTTCCAAAAATTTAATGAGAGGTGAATTGCTGAGTAAAGCTTGCTAATGCTGCCATTTTTTGCAAGGCTTTGCCACTGCTGATGATATCTTGTGCCATGGCTACGCCTTGTTTTATGGTATCTGCTTTACCTGCTACATAGATGGTCGCACCGGCGTTTAAGGCAATCATATCCGCTGCTTTTTTGGCGATGGGGGTTTTATTAGGATTGTTAGCGAGTGCTTCGCGGATAAGGGCTAGGCTCTGTGCGGGACTGTCAATGATTAAGCCTTTGAGCGTTTGCGATTCGATACCCACATCTTCAGGTTCGATATCATACACACTGACTTTGCCGTCTTTAAGTTCAGCTACGTGGGTATAAGTCGCCAGTGAGATTTCATCAAGGTTATCCACTGAGCCGACGACTAGCACATGCTCGGCGCCAAGGTTTTTAAACACATTGGCAAGCGGTTCGCACAGCGAAGGACTAAATACCCCAATCATGGCATTTTTGACGCCCGCTGGGTTGGTTAAAGGTCCCAAAATATTAAACACCGTGCGCGTTTTCAGGGTGCGGCGAATGGGCATCGCGTGTTTCATTGCCACATGGTGATTGGGCGCAAACAAAAAACCGATACCATGGGTTTTAATCGACTGGGTAATCTGCTCGGTATTTAACGCCAAATTAATACCCGCTTGCTGCAGCAAATCGGAACTGCCCGATTTGCCGGAAACGCCGCCATTACCATGCTTGGCGACATGGCAGCCGGCAACCGCTGCGACCATGGTAGCGGCGGTAGATACATTAAACAAATTTGCGCCATCGCCCCCCGTACCCACAATATCGACGACATGGGGCACATCCGACAAATCCACTTTAATCGCCAGCTCCCGCATTACTTGGGCGGCGGCGGTGATTTCTTCGATGCTTTCACCTTTCATACGCAGCGCAGTGAGCAGCGCGCCCATCATGGCATCGGGGCATTGACCTTGCATGATGGCTAGCATGACGCCGCGCATTTCTGCATAGGTCAGATCAATGGTATTGATGGCGCGATCCAGTGCCGTGGTAAGCAGTAGTTGGGTTTGCTCTGGCGTTAATGGTTGGTTGTTTTCAATAGCCGTGGTAATGTCACCAAGATAGGGCGTTACAGTATGGGTCATGTCAGTCTCGTATGAGTTTTATGGCTTACACTTTATATATCATTGTACTAGTATACTATAACAAAGCCAAGTTTTAAAGCCAAGTTTTAAAGCCAAACTTTAACCCGCAAAACTCAATTATCCCAGTCTAAGGGTTAGCGTTTTGATAGTTTTAATAGTCTTCATAGTTAGCTAAAAAATTTTTCAAAATCGTATACCCATGCTCACTTAAAATAGATTCTGGATGAAACTGCACCCCCTCAATCGGCAATGTTTTATGCCTAATGCCCATCACAGTAGGGGATGGCAACAAATTATTTGGGTGAATATCATCACACCATGCGGTAATCTCTAGACAATTAGGCAAACTGTCTGCCGCAATCGCTAAAGAATGATAGCGAGTGGCTTTAAAAGGTGAGGGAAGCCCGGCAAATGTCCCTTGGTGGTGATGAAAAACTTGCGACACTCGCCCATGCATAATCGTTGGGCAATGAATAATATGGGCGCCAAATGCTTGCCCAATCGCTTGATGACCCAAGCAAACGCCTAATATAGGAATAATGCCTGCACAGTCTTTGATAATATTCAACGTATTGCCTGCATC
This sequence comes from Faucicola osloensis, assembly GCA_016888885.1. Classification (GTDB taxonomy): domain Bacteria; phylum Pseudomonadota; class Gammaproteobacteria; order Pseudomonadales; family Moraxellaceae; genus Faucicola. The sequence goes on along the minus strand of CP069437.1, from coordinate 730,049 downwards.
GCTTGGCGTACAAGGTCCGGGACCAATGACCAAATAATCGGGATTTAAACGAATAATGTCTTCACTGCTGCAAGCATCATTGCGCCAGACTTCAACGGCTTGTCCCAATTGCTCAAAATACTGCACCAAATTGTAGGTAAAACTGTCGTAGTTATCAATAAAAAGTAGCAATCCAGAAACCCTATGCTGTAATTGTTGGACGATGGTTAGCCAATGAAAAAACTTCACCGTTATTTTAGTTAATTATTTTATCACAACCATTATACAAGTGACTGACAGCAAGTAACTGAAACCGAATAAGTAAAGTTGAGTCGCAGGGGGCAATGTTAATGATTTTCACTAAAATAGTTAAGAATATATTTTATGCACCATAAAAGTGAATATTGATGAAATTTTAATTAAAATGGTGCAAATGCTACGGGCGTATAGCTATTTGAAGGCTAGATACACAGATAGTGACGTTAGCCAACTTCATCCGCAAATTAGCCTACAAATAACTCATTGAATTTGATATAAAAATTTAATATCTATAATGTTATGCAAAAAGTTGGCACATAACTTGAAAGTTTAATCTCAACAAGCACCACTTTGTTTATCTCTTGTCACAGCACCAAAAAGAGTATAAAGTGGCGTAACGTTTTTTTAATCATTTTTTGCGTAAGTAAAAGGAAACGAGCAATGTCGAATAAATTTTTAGATTTAATCAAATCTAGCGAAGCAAAGTGGGTAGATTTTCGTTTTACCGATACTAAAGGTAAAGAGCAACATGTAAGCTATCCAGCTGACAGCATGGACGAAGACATTTTTGAAGAAGGTAAAATGTTTGATGGTTCATCAATCGCTGGTTGGAAAGGCATTGAAGCGTCAGATATGATTTTGATGCCAGATGCTGATACCGCATTTGTCGATCCTTTCTTTCGTGAAACGACCGTTGTTGTGACCTGTGACGTTATCGAGCCATCAACCATGCAAGGTTATGACCGTGACCCACGCTCAATCGCGCGACGTGCTGAAGAATACCTAAAATCAACGGGTATCGGTGATACCGCATTCTTTGGTCCAGAGCCAGAATTTTTCGTATTTGATGATGTAAAATGGTCAATCGACATGTCAGGTGCGCGTCATACCATCTCAGCTGATGAAGCCGCTTGGTCAACCGATAAAGAAATGGAAGGCGGTAACTATGCGCACCGTCCACGCGTCAAAGGCGGTTACTTCCCAGTACCACCCGTTGATAGCTCACAAGATATGCGCGCTGATATGTGTGCTGCGGTAGAAGCGATTATGGGTGAAGGCCGTGTTGAAGTCCATCACCATGAAGTTGCCTCTTGCCAGCTAGAAATCGGTGTATCATTTAATACCCTAGTTCGTAAAGCGGACGAAGTACAACAGTTCAAATATGCGGTACACAACGTTGCACACGAGTATGGTAAGACCGCGACTTTTATGCCAAAACCGATGGTTGGTGATAATGGTTCAGGTATGCACGTTCACTTGTCAATCCAAAAAGATGGTAAAAACACCTTTGCCGGTGATGAATATGCAGGGCTGTCAGAAACGGCGCTTTTTGCAATCGGTGGTATTATCAAACATGCTCGTGCATTAAATGCCATCACTAACCCATCAACCAACAGTTATAAACGCCTAGTACCGCATTACGAAGCGCCTATTAAACTGGCTTATTCAGCGCGTAACCGCTCAGCGTCAATTCGTATTCCATACGTGGCAAGCCCGAAAGGCAAACGTATCGAAGCACGTTTCCCAGACCCAGCAGCCAACCCTTATCTTTGCTTTGCCGCATTGTTGATGGCAGCGCTTGATGGTATCCAAAACAAAATCCATCCAGGTGAAGCGGCGGACAAAAACTTATACGACCTTCCACCGGAAGAAGAAGCATTGATCCCAACGGTGGCAGAGAACTTGGAAGTTGCGCTTAAAGCGTTAGAAGACGACCATGAGTTCTTAACCAAAGGTGGCGTATTTACCAAAGAAATGCTTGACGCTTACATTGCCTTGAAAAAAGAAGAAGTAGAGCGTTACAACGTATCAGTTCATCCAATCGAATTTGATATGTACTACAGCTGCTAATAATTTTGCTTTTCAAAAAACCCAACTTCATATTAAGTTGGGTTTTTTTATGTGAAATTTTTAGGCTAATAGGCAAAATTATTTAGGGATTGATTATCAAGCTTGCTAAAATAGGCACAATAATGGGTTTTGAGGGGAAGGCTTATATGATTTTGAAAAAATATAGTACGGATAATAAATATAGTACCGATAATAATAGTAGTTTGCGCTATAGTTATAACCTTGCACTCATGACTTTAGTGTTATTGCTGTCACCGTTAAGTCATTCTGAAGTGTATAAGACGACCACCTCAGACGGTCAAGTGGTATATACCGATAATATCAATACCGCTTATCAATACAATAAAAGCAGCAAGAATATCAGCGTATTAGATAAATTACCCACCCAATCACAGGTATCTTCGACGACGACTCAACCGGCGACAACATCCACTAGCTTGAAAAATGAAGTTGATAATGCAGCGAGTACGGCTACTGACAATCGCTTGCCTTATAGCTTAGGTGATAGCTTAACTGATCGCTTATCGACCCAATCTATCTCAGCAAGCCAGCAAGGGGATTATGTCATAAAAATTGTATCGCCTGAAGCCGGGCAAACGCTGCGACGGGGTAGTCAACCCATTGAGATTAACGTTGCGTTGACGCCGAGTTTAAAAACAGGCGATAGAATCGTCTATCAACTTAATAACCAAACCTTGGCGACCATAAAAGACACTAGCTATACTATCGCAACTACCACGCTCGATCCTAACCCTTATACCATTACCGTAAGCGTTGAAAACGTCTTAGGGGAAATCATCGCGCAAGACACTCGCGCTATCACTCTCATCAGTAATAATGTACTGTATCAAAAAAAACGTAAAGCGATTGCAGAAGCACAAAAGAAGAAAGCCAATCAACCTTGGTATAAAAAAATACTTTAATACTTTAAGCTATCGTTAAATTTGCTTATACCATAAGGCACTACCATAACCGATGCAGTTTTATCCAATCAAAGACCATAGCTGGGTGGCTATTGATATTCACCATAATTTGGGTGAACAGGCTACCTTATTAACTCATAAATCAGGGTCAAACCATAAATCAGGGTCTAGGTATTGTCGTCAATTGCTAAAAAAGCTACAGCAAGCGCTCAATGTGACAGGCGAGTTAATGGATACAAACTTTCCTTATCATTTTATAACCGCTGATGGTTACACTTGGTATATCAGTTTTAGCCATAGCCGCCAACATGCCGCAGTATTGATTTCACCCTATACCAATATCGGTATTGATGTCGAAGACAGTGCAATTAGTCATCAGGTTGCTTCGCGCTTTTTTTCACCCCATGAATACCAATGGTTAAATCAAAAACCTGCAGTCAATCAGGCAGTTTTACGAAACTTACTATGGCGACTTAAAGAATGTGCCATCAAAACCCATCAACATGCCGACAAGCAATTAATAAAAGAATTAAAGCATGATGTGCTAGATGAATGGGGCGAGGAGGTTATCAATCAACTCATTTGCATCGATGAGATAAATGCTAAAGATAAGCCCATACAAAGTGTGCAAACCGACTATAAAATAATTGGCAACTTTAATAGCCAACCCTGCAGTTTTATTATCGTAACCCGTTAAATAAGGCTAAAAAATCGCTGTTTAAAAAAATAACCAATTCTTACGAAATTACTTTTTTTTGTAAAAAACCCATGCTATGATTGCTATAAGAACAATTTACTATGTAAGCGACATTGTAGAGAAATGTTTTAACAAACTATTACAAAAGCTTAACTAGTACATTATTTAGCAGGTGTAGGTAGCGAGTAGCTCAACTTAACTAGGCTTAACTAGCCTTGGTTAAAAAACTACTTTAAAAACCTACTATTAATAGTGTTAAAGGAAGTTATAATATGTCAGTTCGTGAACAAGGCATTGTAAAATGGTTTAATGATTCAAAAGGTTTTGGATTTATTCAGCGTAACAGCGGTGAAGATATTTTTGTTCATTTCCGCGCGATTCAAGGTGACGGCTACCGTTCACTTCAAGATGGTCAAAAAGTTGAATTCATCGTGGTTGAAGGTCAAAAAGGTCTTCAAGCTGAAGAAGTTACCAAAGTCGAATAAGTTGAGCCATAAAGGGGTTGAAGTATTATTTTTGACCTTTTTCCAAACCAAGTTGATGTAATTAACTTGGTTTTTGTTGTTTCTCATAGCCAATGATTGATTGGTCAAAATAGGTTAAATCTCTGTGTTTCAAACTTTCTCACAATTACCCCTTCATCCAGCGCTCAAGCAAGCAATTGACCAACTAGGCTATCAAACGCTAACCCCTATCCAAGCGCAGATATTGCCCAATACACTCGCTGGGCAAGACGCCATTGGGCAAGCACAAACAGGTACAGGTAAAACAGCAACGTTTTTACTCACCATCATCAATGAATTGCTAAATAATCCTATAAACCCTGAGGTTGATGGCGATCGTTTTTTGGGTGAAACCCGTGCGCTGGTGCTCGCGCCGACTCGAGAATTGGCTCAACAAATTTATCAAGATTGCCTTGAGCTCACCAAGTTTACCGAACTGCATACTGTTTGTTTGCTCGGTGGCACAGACTATGAGACGCAGTCAAAGCAGCTGCATCAAAAGTTTGTCGATATCATCATCGCCACCCCAGGTCGTTTGATTGATTTTTGCTTTCAGCACCATGTGTATCTCGATCGTCTTGAAATTTTGGTATTGGATGAAGCAGATAGAATGCTGGATATGGGGTTTATACCTGATATCAAACGGTTGATTCGTATGATGCCTGCCAATACGCATCGGCAAACCCTGCTTTTTTCCGCTACCTTTAACCAAGATGTGATGAATTTGGCTTATCGCTGGTTACATCAGCCGATTTTTGTAGAAATTGCGCCCGAACAAAAAACCAGTCAAACCATCGAGCAGCTGTTTTTTACCCTGATGGAATCGGATAAACTGGCGGCGTTACAGCAAATTATTGAAAAAATTTCCCCCAAGAAAATGATTGTCTTTGCCAATCGTAAAGACCAAGTCAAGCGCCTGTATGACAAACTTAATCGTCAATATAAAGTAGTGATATTGTCAGGGGATGTTATCCAAGCCAAACGCGAGAAGTATTTGGCACAATTTCGCCAAGGCGATGCCAATATTTTAGTGGCGACTGATGTTGCAGGGCGAGGTATTCATGTGGATGATGTGGCTTGTGTGGTCAATTATACCTTGCCAGACAGTCCTGATGATTACGTTCATCGTATCGGTCGCACCGGTCGGGCAGGCAATAAAGGTATGAGTATTAGCTTTATCAGTGAAAATGACGGTTTTAACTTGCCGGCTATCGAGCAATATTTGGATGAAAGTATCAAAATGCAGCAATGGTCGAATGACACCCGTTTTTTAGAGGATTAAACTTCTTGAGTGATAAAACATTAAGGGCGCTATCAATCAATAGCGCCCTTTTTTACGGCAAAAATACATTAATAAAAATAACGCTATAATCTAACGATATCGACTTTAGCAAGACCATTTGAAAGATTAGCAATTCTGCTAAAAGCACCTTTTGACAAATCTAGCGTACGGCCATATTTGCCGAACCCACCTGTATCAGTCACTCGTACTACCACACTTTTACCATTGGCTTTGTTAGTGACTTTAAGTAGGCTACCTAATTTGTGCACGTTGCTGGCTGCAGTGAGTGCATGTTGATTAAATTTCTCGCCAGATGCCGTGGTACGACCATGATGCTTGCCACCATACCATGAAACAACAGCAGCATTGGCTTGCTGGGTGACTAAAGTAGTAACAAACAAACTGGCAATGATATATTTCATCGGATGTTCCTTTTATCAATTAAAGCGGTCAATAATCTGACTACTTAAAGGTATCAAGGGGCATTTCCCGTGATTTACATATTAAAAACAAAGTAATATTGTTTAATATCACTTAAGGGATGTGTATTCTAATTACAAAGTTATGTTATTTCAAACATTTTATTGTAAACAAAATCTTTAATATCGGGTGTATTTTGCTAAACATATAAATTATGTAACCATATCATCTAGTTTTTCTAACCTGTTGATTTTATGTAAAAATGCTATCTTCATTAGCTTATTAGACATAAAAAACGCAAAAAAAAGAGAATGCAGTAATCTGCATTCTCTTTTTTATAATATGGTGGAGATGGCGGGAGTTGAACCCGCGTCCGCCAGCACTACGCCCATGACTCTACATGTTTAGATTCTGTCTATGGCTTTAATGGTTGGCGAACCGACAGTCAGGATGCCAACCACGAGCCTCTTAAGTTTTGCTCAAATTGGCGAGACAACAATTTAAGCTATCCATCGTGCGTTCGCTTCAAGGAGAGCAACCAGACCAATGGCAATCTGTGCCGTCCCAAGCAGCCCTTAGGCTGCTAGAGCGTAAGTTTCGTCGTTTGCGACTAGTTTAAAATGTATATTTTATTTACGAGTGGACATACTCACTCGACATGCATCATTGAGTTTCATTACCAGCGTCGAAGCCAGAACATCCCCAAATGAACTGTGAATTATATAAGGTTAGTAGCTTAAAATACAAGGCTAAACGTCATAATAATTAGGTAAATTACTAAAAACACACACAGCTTTTAAAACTGTCCAAATTATTGTGATGCATTTGACGTATTGAGCTGATAAGCTAAAGTGTTGAAGTAAGTAAAATTTTCTTGATATATTTTAATCAATGAAACATTAGGCTGAGTCAATTGAATAAGCTAATCGGGTAATTAATGAATGGCAGGTAGCAAAAAAAATTCGCCAAGCACCATGCGGATGTCGCAGAATCAGCTCAAACGCCAGCGTGAGTGGGTGTATTTGGCGCATTTTTTAGCCATGCTGCATTTACATCCTGCCAAGACCATCTCAGGTACGGATGATGGTAATGAGCCTGATTTTACCTGTATTTTTTATTGTGACAAAGGTGAATATACCATTGGCATTGAATTAACCACGTTGCCAAGACTACGCGATAGACTCAGTAATGACAATTTAATGTTAAAGCGTTGGTACTGGCAGTCGCTGCTACAGGTGTCAACCAAATTTACACCAACGCGGTTTAATGGTAAAGGCGAAATAGTAGGTACCAAAGCCAATTGGGCTAATTGGGTCAATTGGCAAAAGATTGATAATCGTAATATTTCAAATATATCGCAGCAATTTATCGAGCCATCCCATGATTTGCCACATCCTACGCTCAGTAGTAAATTACAAAACGGTATTGCCAAAACCATGCGTTGGTTACCCAGTGCGTTTTTTACCGATATGGCAGATGAAAATGAAGATTTACCGATTGATTCCTACATCAATCAAAGTGATATTGATGCGGTGATGAGTAAAAAAGCGCATAAAGTCCAAGCGTACCGCAAAAAAAGAGCGTTGGATGAAGTGTGGTTATTGATTCATACCAATGAACAGCAAGAAAAGGGCGTATTAACTTTTGACACAAGTGAAGTATTGCATCACGGTAGTGGATTTGATCGAGTATTTTTAACCTTATACCCCACCACGACACTGCTACAAATTGCTAAATAAAAAAGGCTAAATGTACCTTTAGCCTTTTTTATGCTGAAAAATTTCATTTAATCATCGAGTTGTTCCATGACCTCATCAGTAAAGTTGACGTTGGTATAGACTTCTTGTACATCATCCAAATCTTCTAGCATATCAATCATTTTCATGATTTTTTTAGCATCTTCGACATCAGTGACATCCGCCATGGTTGAAGGAGACATGGTCACTTCTGCGTTGTCGGATTTTAAACCGGCTTTCTCTAAGGCATCCATCACCTCACCGAAATTCTCTGGCTCAGTGACCACTGTGATACTATCACCGTTGTTTTCAATATCGGTTGCCCCGGCTTCAAGCGCCACTTCCATGATGGTGTCTTCTAGCGACACATCATCAAAGGTAATTTCACCGCGTTTGCTAAACATATAAGCTACTGAGCCTGATGTACCCAAATTGCCACCATTTTTGCTAAAAGCATGACGCACTTCGCCAACGGTACGGTTGAGGTTATCCGTCATGGTCTCGACAATCACCGCAACACCGCCCAAGCCATAGCCTTCATAGGTGATTTCTTGCATGTTATCATTGTCACCACCGCCTGCACCACGTTCAATCGCCCGTTTCACAGTGTCTTTGGTCATATTAACTGAGTTGGCTTTTTCCACCGCCGCACGCAAACGTGGGTTACTCGCTGGGTCTGGGTCGCCTTGTTTGGCAGCAGAGACCAGCTCACGAATGATTTTGGTAAAGACTTTACCTTTTGCCGCATCTTGTTTGGCTTTACGGTGTTTGATGTTTGCCCACTTGGAATGTCCAGCCATGAGTGTATCCTTTATCTAACTATCTAACGTAACAATCTGATTTTCAAAATTTTGCGTGCGCTATTATAAACGAGCAACCCCGATTTTTGATAGGGGGTTGCGCCTATGTCATCGCAGGAAATGTTATTGAAAGTTAAAATCAAACCTAAGGGCGAGGCGAGTCGTCAGGTCGTGGCAATGTCGGCAAATCAATATAGCGGTGTATCAACTCACTTAAATCAATTTTTACCTTTAAATTGACCAAGTTCCAGTACTGTCCAGAAATGGTTCGATCAAGCATCATGGTAAGTGGGGCAGGTTGAAAGCTTTGCCAGTATTTAAGCGACTCTTTTGCTTTGGCAATCGCTTGAAAATGGGTTTGGCTGGTGGCAAAGTCATAAGGCGCATGTTTGGATAAATCAAACAACTGGGTAAAACCATACGGGGTCAAACCAATCTGCAACCAATCGTTATAAAAGTCTGTGGGCAATGGTTCATCATTGTCTTTTTTGATGCCAATGCTAACCAAATCTTGCTCAAGCGCTGTCACATCACCGCTTAAGCAGTGGATGGCAAAGCGTTTGAATAACGCAACTTCGTCATGGCTGTAAGATTTGATACCACCAAAGTCATAGGCAATGACCGAGCCATCAGGGCGAAACGCAAAGTTACCGGGATGGGGGTCACAATGCAGACGATACAGTTTGAACAATTGACCGGCACTAAAATCAAATAAGCGAGTGGCGATTTTTTGCTTGATGTCATTGTCCCAAGTTGCAGCTACTTCGAGCTTTTCACCCAGTTCTTGTGATAGGGTTAAAATACGTTTGGTCGAATGGCTATGAAAAACTTTGGGGATAATCAGCCCATCATCATCGCTGTGGAAACTGCCAAAAATTGCCAAATTATGGGCTTCTTTGGTGTAGTCAAGCTCGTCATACAGGCTATCACGGATTTCTGCAAAAATTTTATCTTGCAAGGTTTTATCCATATTAAGCACGCCAGTTATCTTAAGCGCCAAGCGAACGTGTTTTAAGTCACTGTCGATGCTGGTATCAACATCGGGGTATTGCACTTTTACCACGACCGCTTCACCGGTTGGCAACACCGCTTTATGGACTTGACCGATAGAGGCTGCCGCAAACGGTGATTGCTCAAACTGGGCAAACAACGCCTCAATCGGTTGCCCCAATTCTTTTTCCACCTGCTGTTTAATGACGGCAAACGGCATGGGCGGCGCGTCTTTTTGTAATTTCTCCAGCGCTTTTGAGACTTCAGGTGGGAACACATCTTTATACTGCGAGGCAATTTGACCCACTTTCATCACCGCGCCTTTCATTTCGCCTAAGGTGTCGGCGATTTGCAGCCCTACGGTTTGCAGCATTTCGCTACGGGCTGTGAGTTTATCTTCTTCAGAGCCTGCAAAAGACTTAATAGAATTTTTGGCTGCTTTCCCTGCGATACTGGCAGTCATACCGGCAAGTTTTAAAAAACGTTTTTTTGATGACATAGTAGTTGTCTTATAGCAGAATTCTTTAATTAATTTATCAGTGAAACTATCAGGTAAATTATCAAGTTTTAAGTATTGAGATTAGCAGAAAATGGCTATTTTTGCTATGTACCGTGCTGAAATTTAGCGAATTTTGTGCATAGCTTGGCATAAAAAACTTGGCACAAAAAAAGGCGCCACGATGACACCTTGTTTATCCAAATCATTAAAAACTATTGTAAAAATAAGCGATAGCCCAAGTTATCGGTTAGGTTTTCGCACTCATAGCCAATGTCTTGCAGCTTGGCAAGTAATTGCTCGGCAGTTTGCTCACCCATTTGAATGCCCGCTAAGATACGCCCTTCAGCCGCCCCATGATTGCGATAGTGGAATAAAGAAATGTTAAACTGTGAGCCCAATTTTTCAAGGAAGTTGAGCAGCGCGCCAGGACGCTCGGGAAATTCAATGCGAAATAATTGCTCGTCTTTTAATCCCGCGTGCCCACCGATTAAATAGCGAATATGGGTCTTGGCGACTTCATCATCGGTCAAGTCAATCGCGGCATCATCGGCTTCATTGAGTAACTGGTGGATTGCTTTGCGCTCTTTTTCGCCTTCTTTGAGGGCGATACCGACAAAAATATTGGCAGCGTGATGGGCGTAGTTGGGGTTAGTGTTGATGCGGTAGTTAAATTCGGTAATATTGCGACCTTTGAGTGAGCGGCAAAAATCCAAAAAGGCGCCTGTGCGCTCAGGAATGGTCACCCCAAAAATCGCTTCTTTTTTCTCACCAATTTCGGTACGTTCAGCGATATAGCGTAAGCGGTCAAAATTCATGTTGGCACCACATAAAATCGCCACGCAGTTTTTGCCTTGCAGATTATGATCTTCGATGTATTTTTTCATACCCGCGACAGCCAAAGCGCCTGCAGGCTCAACGATGGTGCGGGTTTCATCATACACGTCTTTAATCGCCGCACACACTTCATCATTGCTACAAGTGACCACATCAGGCTCGACCACGGGACCTGAGTTATCGCTTTTTGGCATACGGCAGACGGCAAACGGTATTTCACCCAGCTGCGCCACTGCCACCCCATCGACAAACAACCCCACTTGCGGTAGCCGCTTGCGTTCACCGGTATCAAGCGCGATTTTTAAACAGGCTGCTTCTTCTGGCTCGACGGCTACGACTTTGACATGCGGTGCAACTTCCCCCAAAAACGCCGCGACACCTGAAATTAAGCCACCGCCACCAACCGCAACAAACACATATTCCATTTTACGCCATTGTTGTACTAGCTCCATGGCAATGGTACCTTGACCTGCGATGACCAGTTCATCATCATACGGTGGGATAAAGGTCAAACCATCGGTTTGGGCGCGTTCAATGGCATAGCGGTTAGATTCATCAAAACTATCGCCATATAGCACCACATTGCCGCCCAAGGACTTGACCGCACTGACTTTGATATCGGGGGTGGTGGTCGGCATCACGATAATGTTATTGAGTCCCAAGCGGCTAGCCGAGAAGGCGACGCCTTGCGCGTGGTTGCCGGCAGAGGCACAAATCACGCCTTTGGCTTTGTCTACTTCGCTTAACTGGCTAATTCGATTGTAGGCGCCCCGCAGCTTGAAAGAAAACACTGGCTGAAAATCTTCACGTTTAAAACGAATATCGTTGTTAAACCGTTCACTGAGTTTTTTGGCGGGTTCAAGCGGCGTTTGAATAGCAGCATCATACACGGTCGCTTGAAGGATAAGGCGTACCCAATCTGATAACATAATAATGACCTAAGTTTGAAAAATACGTTTGAAGATTTATTTTTACCCTCTATGTGCTTTCATAACCAAAACAAAGCAAATCGTTAGAGAAGTAAAAAATAAGTGATTAGATTAGGACTTTAGGGTTTAGCTTGCAAGTGCTTTTACGGTAAAATAAGTTGGGTAATTGATAGCATTAAGTTTTCTATCTGTTTTTTTGATAAATTCCTAACAAGGCTGGGTCTATGAGTACGATGAATGCAAGCACGCAACAACAACAAAAACAAGCCGTGGCAGCAGACGCGTTAAAATATATCGAATCAGGCATGATTTTGGGCGTGGGGACGGGCAGTACCGTCAACTGCCTCATTGAATTATTGCCAAAAGTTAACCTAAAGGGCGCTGTGGCAAGCTCAAAGGTCACCGAAGATAAGCTCAAAGCCCTCGGTATTGAGGTGATGGATTTAAACTTCACCGGCGAGTTAGATTTGTATATTGATGGTGCCGATGAAGTAAACGAGCACTTACAGCTAGTCAAAGGCGGTGGCGGCGCTTTAACCCGTGAAAAAATTGTTGCCGCGGCATCTAAGCAGTTTATTTGCATGGTTGATGAGAGTAAATGGGTACAGCAATTAGGCGTTGGCTTTCCACTACCGATTGAAGTGTTGCCGCAAGCGCGCTCGTATGTGGCACGTGAGTTAGTACAGCTTGGCGGTGAGCCGGTCTACCGTGAAGGATTTGTCACCGATTATGGCAATTTGATTTTGGATGTCTATGGCTTAGATATTGGCTTGGACAGTGAGAAGGTAGCAGCGTTTGAAGCAAAGTTAAACAATATCGTAGGAGTGGTATGTAATGGGTTATTTAGCGCACAGCACGCTGATATCTTACTGATGGCAACGGCAGATGGCGTAAAAAAATTAACAGCCAACTAAGTTACTAGCAAGTTAATGGTTATCAGCAATGTTGTCACACAACAAAAAAGACCAAGTCACGATGACTGGTCTTTTTTAGTTTATAACCGATTTAGTTTATAACTGATAATGGCAAGCTTGATGGCAAGCTCATTAGTGCATGTATTGACCGCCATTTATATTGATGGTCTCACCTGTGATATAAGCCGCGCCATCGCTGACCAAATACACCACGGCAGCGGCAATCTCTTCCGGTTGGGCGAGACGACCCATTGGGATGCCTGCTTTGATGCTTTCCATCACTTTTTCCGGCACCGCCATCACCATTTTAGTACCCGTATAACCCGGTGCCACCACGTTAACGGTCACCCCAGATTTAGCGCCTTCTTGTGCCAACGCTTTACTAAAGCCGATGATACCTGCCTTGGTGGCTGAGTAGTTGGTTTGCCCAAACTGACCTTTTAAGCCATTAATTGAGCTAATACTCACAATACGCCCAGATTTTTGCTCAAGCATTTTGTTAAAAACGGGTTGGGTGACCGTGAATAGTGATTTTAAGTTGGTATCAATCACCTCTGACCATTGCTCATAAGTCATTTTTTTGAAAGTCGTATCACGGGTGATACCTGCGTTATTTACCAACACATCAATGTGACCTGCTTTTTCAATTGCATCAAGAATGGCTTTGGTGGCGGCTTCATGGTCGGTGAGATTGGTTTCAACAAAGGTGAAATCGCTGGCATTCATGCCTTCTTCTTTTAACCAAGCTTCGCCGCGGTTGACTGTGCTGTCAGCTTTAGGGGTGTAGGTTGCAATGATGTGATAGCCAGCTTGGATTAGCGCATGACAAATAGCCGTGCCAATACCACCTAGCGCACCTGTTACCAGGGCAATTTTTTTATTTGCAGTTGGGTTGTCCGTTGTCATCACAGTACGCTCCTTGTTGGTTGTGATTGTTGGTTGTGATAAAAAAATCAATGATTTGGATAGTTTATAAAATAAATGTGTTGGTTTTTTTACATGCACATGCGGCTAAAAAATCAGTCACACGTGATTGATATCAGGGTCACAAAAAATCTATAGACCCAATATTCACATAAATTTATTGACTTTTACTTCCTTGTTTTTTTCATCATATATGAAAATTTGATAACTACCAATATTTTTTACGTTTTTATTTTTATTACAAACATTTTGCTACGCACAAACGAGTATTTATAGGTTTGTGTGCTAAAAAAATTTGCAACAATAGCGGTTTGTGCTAGGCTATAAGGATAACTTTAAGCAATGTAAGGTTGAGCAAAATACCCTGTATCAACCGCATTTAATCAAAGCTATTTGCTAAATCTCTTGCTTGATGGTACAAACTTGGCTTGGTTGTACAAACTGATTGGACAAGATTGATTGGACAAGATTGATTGGACAAGATTGATTGTACAAGATTGATTGTATCAACACGCAAGTGTGAATGCTTAGTAATATATATACCACGATGAGGTGGGTCTGTTTATTTAGTCTGTTTATTTATTTGCCACACGGAAATTAAAATGCCGCAACTATTACCGACGATAGAACAAATCGCTGTATTACAGCAAGCTAGTAATTTTGGCTATCAGTATTGGCAGACTAAAACAAACGTTGCACAAAGCTTTTTAAAAAGCTATCCGCTTACCCAAACGCTCGATGTCCAACATATCAAAGATTTAATACGCGATTATACGCTGGATGAAGATTACCAATTGGCGGATGAAGCAAGCGTGATGCGAGGGCTGCGTCATCTACGCAATTTGTTGATGATGCGCTGGATTTGGCAAGATGCCTTAAATCTGATTAGCCTAGAGCAGCTGACATGGGAGCTATCAAAATTTGCCGATTATTGTCTTATCTTTGCCAAAGACTATGTGTATCAAGATTTAATCAATCGCTATGGCGAGCCGTATTTTTTTGATGAAAAAAATAAACCGCACAAGGATGATTTAGCCATCATCGCCATGGGTAAAATGGGGGCAGAAGAGCTCAACTTATCAAGCGATATCGATTTGATTTTTGTCCATCAGGGGCAAGGTGAGACGGTGGTTGACCCGTTAAAACAACCAGCGTCAAAAGCTGCTAAATCCATCGATAACAAGAAATTTTTTACCAAATGGGGTCAAGGCATCATCAATCTGCTGGATAAAAACACCCAAGACGGTTTTGTATTTCGCATTGATATGCGCCTGCGTCCTTGGGGCGATGGCAGTGACTTGGCAATTCATTTATCGGCACTGGAAAAATATTTTGCCCAACATGGACGGGCGTGGGAGCGATTTGCTTGGCTAAAAGCCAGAATCGTCAACCCTGTCACCTTTAGCGATAGCTTAGAAGCCCTTATCAAGCCGTTTGTCTTTCGTTATTATGTTGATTATAGTGCCTTTGCCGCACTACGTGAGATGAAATCGCTGATTCAAAACCAAGTCGAGCAACGTCAAGATACCGACAATGTCAAACTGGGTGCGGGGGGTATCCGTGATATTGAGTTTATTGTGCAGTCGTTTCAGTTGATTTATGGCGGGCGTGTCAGTGATATCAGAGTAAAAAACTGCCTACAAGCGATGAGCCAACTGGAAAAACATGGCTTTATCGATGCTGTGACCCATGAGCAATTGGCACAAGCCTATCGTTTTTTACGCAGATTAGAGCATGGTATCCAAGCCATCAATGATGAACAAACCCAGCGATTACCTCAAGATGCCATGCAGCGACATCAGCTTGCCCAAGTATTGGGGTTTGCCGATTGGGCAGCATTGTTAGCCAAACTCAATGAATACCGCCAAATGGTAAAAATACCTTTTGACGAGCTGGTCAGTGATCGCCAACAGTCTGATGAACAACTACAAGTGGATCATCAGCACAATTTATCTGAGCTTGAGCAAAAATTAAGTGCTGACAATAAAGATAAATTAAGTCAGTTTTGGCAAAGTAAGCTCATCACAGGACTCAGTGAAGAAGCCAAGACTCGCTTAAATGCCGCTTATCCGATTCTAATCAATGGGTTGTTACATTCCGATTTAAGCGAAGATGCAATCAATGTGGCGTTACCTAGAATGTTGACATTGCTAGAGGCGGTAAGTCGTCGGTCAATTTATTTGGTCATGTTTGCCGAAAACCCAACGGCAGCCGCCAAATTGATTCCCATGTTGGCAGCAAGCCCTTGGATTGCGAGCGAATTGGTAAGTTATCCTGTTTTGCTAGATTCATTTATCCGTGAAAAATACCGTCATTTACCTGATAAGGCAGAACTTAGTGACATTCTGCGTCAGCAGTTGTTACGGGTGGAGCCTAATGATGAAGAAGGGCTACTCAACGCCTTTCGTTTTTTCAAAAAAACCCAAGTCTTGGCAGTGGCGGCGAGTGATGTGTTGGCGGATAGACCGTTGATGAAAGTCTCTGATTCACTCACCTTTATCGCTGAAGTGGTGCTTGAAAAAGCGTTGCAACGGGTATTTGGTGAATTGGTAAAAAAACATGGGTATCCTGTCAATGCCCAAGGCGAGCCTGTGAGTGAAGCGCATAATGGCTTTGCGATTATCGGTTATGGTAAGCTTGGCGGGCTTGAGATGAGTTATAGCTCAGATCTTGATCTTGTGTTTATTCATGACATTGATGAAGAAGCGATGACGCTCGGTGAAAAACCCATCAGCGGTATGAAGTTTGCCGCACGCCTTGCTCAAAAACTGATGAATTATTTGACTACCCAAACGCGCGATGGCCGTGTCTATGAGATTGACATGCGCCTGCGTCCTTCGGGTCAAGCAGGTATGATGGTGGTATCTACCCATGCGTTTGAACTTTACCAAATGCACAAAGCTTGGGCGTGGGAACACCAAGCGTTGGTTCGCGCACGTGCCATTTGTGGGGATAACCGGGTGATGACGCGATTTGACCAAATTCGTAAGGAAGTATTGTGTCTGCCGCGTGATAAAGATAGTGTTCGTATCGAAGTATCCACCATGCGTCATAAGATGCAAGACCATTTGGGCAGCAAACCGCACACCAAGCAGCAAGGATTATTTCATCTGAAACAAGATGCAGGCGGATTGGTTGATATTGAATTTATTGCCCAGTTTGCTGTCTTGGCGTATGCCAATAGTTATCCTGCGTTGGCAGTTTGGAGTGACAATGTGCGTATCTTTGAAGCACTTGCTAAAACAGGTATCATCGAAACCGAAATATGCCAACAGCTAACGCATGCTTATCTTCGCATCCGCAGTATGACGCATCGGTTGGCTTTGGCAGAGCAGCCGATACTGGTAGATGAAGCCCAGTGGCATGAGCTGCGTAATTTTGTTGATGCGCAATGGCATCATCTAATTGGGCAACGTCCAGAATAAATGTAACATCAATTTTTATTTCAAACAAAGCACTTTTTATTTCAAACAAAGCACTAGGAGTAATCAATGGCAACAATTCCCAGCATGGCAGACCGTGATGGTTTTATTTGGATGGATGGCAACATGGTAGACTGGCGTGATGCCAAAATCCACGTATTAACCCACACACTGCACTACGGGATGGGCGTATTTGAGGGGGTGCGAGCCTACAAAACCCATGATGGACGCACGGCGATTTTTCGTCTAGAAGACCATACCCAGCGCCTGCTAAATTCCGCTAAAATTTTCCAACTTGCTGTCCCCTATTCGTATGAAGAAGTGTTACAAGCACAAAAAGCCGTGGTACGTGAAAATAACCTTGAATCGGCATACCTACGCCCATTGATTTGGGTCGGTTCTGAAAAATTGGGTATCGCTGCCAAAGATAATAGCATTCACACCATCGTAGCCGCTTGGGTTTGGGGCGCTTATCTGGGTGAAGAAGGCATGGCAAAAGGTATCCGTGTAAAAACCTCAAGTTTTACCCATCACCATCCAAACGTCACCATGTGTAAAGCCAAAGCCGTCAGCAACTACCCAGTATCTATCATGTCAAACCAAGAAGTCACCCGTCATGGCTATGATGAAGCGGTATTGATGGATACCCAAGGCTATGTTTGTCAAGGCTCAGGGGAAAACTTATTTTTGGTCAAAGACGGTGAGCTTCATACCCCAGATTTGTCAGGGGGTGCATTGGACGGCATTACCCGTCGTACGGTGATACAGTTTGCACAGGACTTGGGCATCAAAGTGCATGAGCGTAGAATCACCCGTGATGAGTTTTATATCGCGGACGAAATCTTTATGACAGGTACTGCTGCTGAGATTACCCCAATTCGTGAATATGATGACCATGTCATTGGCTGCGGCGCGCGTGGTGAAATCACCGAAAAACTGCAAAGTTTATTTTTTGATGTGGTGCAAGGCAAAAATGATAAATACGCGCATTGGCTCAGCTACGTGGATGAATAATCGGTAAAATTGTAGCTACGTGAAAATAAGTAGATAAGTGAAAATAAAAGGATAGTTATGTTAAAATGACTATCCTTATTTTTTGAAGAATTATCGGTACTTTGGAAGTGACATGACAACATCGAGTGCAACCACCCCGCTTAAACAAATTATTTGTATCAAATGGGGCAAAAAGTTTGGTGCAGAATACGTGAATAAGCTGTATGGAATGGTAAGCCGCAATATTACCCCGCCATTTCGCTTTGTCTGCTTTACCGATGATTCAAAGGGTATAAGAGCTGAAGTTGAATGCCAACCACTACCCATCATTGATTATACTATTCCTGTGGGTACGTCAGGGCAGTGGGGAAAATCACGCCTTTGGAGCAAGCAGCTGGGTGATTTGAGCGGCAATGTGTTGTTTATGGATTTAGATTTGGTCATTGTGGACAACATTGATGGCTTTTTTGACTATCTACCAGAACAACAAGTAGTGATGACTCGCAATATTACCAATCCACTAGAGAAATTGGGTCAAACCTCACTATTTCGCTTTCGGGTAGGGTGTTTATATCCATTACAACAGCAGTTTTCAACCAACCAAATGGCGACCATTGAAAAATACCGTTATGAACAGCGTTTTGTCACAAAAAATGCGCCAAATGGTGCGTTTTTTTACCCAAAAGGGTGGGTCAAACATTTTCGCTATCAATGCCGCCGTAATTTTCCATTAAATTATGTCTTGCCTCCCAAAAAACCCGTAGGTACTAAAATAGTGATTTTTGCTGGGGGTGAGTTAAATCCACCTGAAGCCATTGCCGGCAAATATCATCCAGATTATCCCAGTGACATGAAAGCGTATCTTAATATGCTAAAAACGTCCCCTGAAGCCAAGAAAAAACCGTTACGCCATCTTCGTTATTTTATTCTACCGAGTAAATGGGTCGAAGAAGCTTGGCGCGAGTAAAAGTGTCATGAAGAAAATCAGGGTTTTGCATTTTGTAACAGGTGGTTTTTCGGGCGCAACCAGTGTGGCGGTGGATATTATAACGGGTCACCAAGCCTACTCAGATATCGAAAGCTTATTGGTGCTTCGCCAAAAAAAGACGACTACGTCAGAAAAATTAGCCAGCCTTGAGAAAAAAGGCATTAACTATCAATTAGTTATCAATAGTCCTCACTTTGCAACGAGCAAACAGCTTCAACAAATCATCAAAGAGTGGCAGCCTGATATTTTGGTGGCGCATGGTTTTCCAGAGCATATCATAGGTAGAGCGGCAGGAAAAAAAGCCAACGTACCGCACATGGTACAAGTTGAGCATAATTCTAAAGAACGCTATAGCTTTATCAGCCGTTGCCGTAAAACCACCGACTTTAGGCGGTGGATATAAGGCAACTTGTACACTATAACGCTTGCATAAATTTTGCTAAAATAATTTGCATGAAAACACTCAAGCTACGCATACGAGATAAACACACAGCAAAGCTTAACCGCCTAAGTGGTTTGGTTAATTTCGTATGGAACTATGTCAATGCGTTAAGCTACGAGCATCTTAAGCGTACTGGCAAATTCTTTAGTGCGTATGATTTAAACGAATATACCAAAGGTAGTGGTGAACTGCTAGGCTTACACAGTCAGACTATCCAAGCCATCAATGAAACCCACGCCAAATCGCGTCGCCAATTCAAAAAAGCCAAACTAAACTGGCGAACCAACAACCCAAATTCAAAACGTAAATCATTAGGCTGGCTACCGTTTAAACAATCTGCCATCAAACACATCGCCACACACCAAACAGGTAAAAAAGGCTTAAAATCCACCTTACAGCTTAGTTTAGCCAAAGGGCAAAAGCTAATCATCGACCTATGGGACAGCTACAACCTTAGCCTATATCAAATCAACACGCTGGAAATTGTCCAAGACAGCCGTAACCGTTGGTATGCCTGTATCACCGTCAAAGACTACCCCAAGACACAATGCGGAACGGGTAGCGTAGGCATTGACTTAGGACTTAAAGACAGTGCCACTACCTCAAGCGGTGACAAACTCACCATCAAGCAAACGCTCAACTATGCCAAAGATTTAGCCATTGCTCAACGAGCTAAAAACAAACAACGTGTCAAAGCGATTCATGCCAAAATCAAACATACACGCCAAGACCTGATACACAAATTCACCACCCAATTAGTCAAAGACAATGCCCTAATCGTGGTCGGTGATATTCAGAGTAATCAATTTAATAGTAAAAAAGGCAAACTCGCCAAATCGGTTTACGATGCAGGCTGGTTTGAACTGAAACGACAACTGACCTATAAGTGCGAGAACGCAGGTTGCCGTTTTGAAATCGTGAATGAGAGATACACGACCCAGCGATGTTCGTGTTGCGGTGAAATCACCACAAGTAGTCCGAAAGGTAGAAAATCGCTTGGAATAAGAGAATGGATATGTGCTTCGTGTGGCACATGGCATGATAGAGATATCAATGCCAGTCGGAACATTCTTGCGGTCGGGCTTGACCGTCTTGTAGAAGGAATCCCCTTGCTTTAGCAAGGGGAGGAAGTCAACAAACTATGGCAAACCCGTCACTTAAGTCAATTTACTGATAGCGTCGTTGCGGTATCCAAAGGGGTTGCACAAGTCCTTAACAAACAGCAGCTTAAAGCGCCTATCATCGCCATAGCTAATGGCATTGATCCAAAGCGATTTGACAGTGAGCCAATGCCAATTAGTAGCCGTAACAAGGATATTATTATGGTTGCCCGCTTTGCAAAAAGTAAAGACCATGCAACGCTGATTGAAGCATTAAACCTACTAAAACAAAAAAACATCACCCCAACACTGACGCTTGTGGGTAGTGGTAAAACAAGCTATCAAAACTTAGCCGATAAATTAGTCAAAAAATATGGCTTATCTGAGCAAGTGACATTGATAAATCATAGTAATGACATACCGCAGCTATTGGAAAAACACAAAATATTTGTCATGTCTAGCCGTTTTGAAGGGTTGAATTTGTCAGTTATTGAAGCGATGGCGGCAGGCTGCTTGGTGATAGGCAGTGATGCTGTGGGCGTCAATGAGCTTATCAAACATAAAAAAGATGGGCTTGTTTTTTCTATTGGCGATGCACAAACATTGGCAAACCAGCTTGAAAGTGTTTTGACCAATCCATTAAACTTTGAAACGATTACTATTCAAGCACGACAAAAAGTATTGTCTTACTATACCAAATCGCGGATGCTCAAAGACTATTATGACGTTTTTACCGAAATTATGAATCGATAAATGAGTAGGTTATAACATGCAAAGCCAATCCAAACCTATCACCATCAGTATCCTAATACCGGTTTATAATGTCGCTGACTATGTTAAAGAATGCCTAAACTCAATATTGGTACAAATTGACGATAACGCCGAAATTATCGTCATGAATGATGCTTCAACTGATAACAGTTGGGAAGTGTTACAAGCTTACCAAACCCATCCAAAAATCACACTGGTGCAAGCACCGCACAACCGTGGTCTGTCAGGTACGCGTAATGCGCTCTTGCCTTTAGCAACCAATCAATATGTTTGGTTTATAGATTCTGATGATGCGATGCACGATGGTGCATATACCAAAGTAGTGAATGCATTAACATCAATGGATGTAGATATGCTAGGTGGCAATTACATGGCATGGCGCGGCGATAGCAAACGCCCAAAAAAAGCTTTTGTCGGTCCAGCTAATCAAATAATGAATAATGACAGTCTGCAATTTATCAAAAATATTGTTGAAAACAACAGCAATCACGTTTGGAATAAGGTTTATAAACGCTCAGCCATTGAAAAAATAAGTTTTCAAGAGGGTAAAAAGTTTGAAGATATTTACTATATGACAGATTTGTCAAAAGTTATCAAAAATTTTGCTTTTATTGACTATCCATTGATTGATTATCGTGAACGCCAAGGCTCAATTGTTCAAATTCTGGATAAAAAATATGTCGATGATTATCTTGGGGCGTTTCTTTATCGCGTTAATCATTTAAAAGCTAATTTGGGTGAAGACCTATTTTTTCAAAACTATCTATATTATAAAACTTACAATCGTTATGCAGGGTTAGTAAAAAAATTAAAAGACAATCAGCAACTTGATATGCTTAACTACCTAAAAGACCATTTTAATATAAAATTTGATCATATCTATCGATGCATCGGTCAACAAATCGGTTGGATACGCTATCAAAAGCTGGGTTTTAAACATCGTCAGACTGAAAAAATTTTAAGCCAATAGATTGAGATAGGGGGTATCAATGAGATTTGTCTATGATAATTTTAGAAATAAGCCATTTAAGCCTTTATATAATGCATTGGTACCTAGAAGGTATCGTAAACGATGGGACTTTATTTACAATGAAATTCCTACCCAACGTGCTGTTGAACAGTATTGGGAAATGACGATTAATGAATATATAAAAGGTAATATCGAAAAACCTGTTATTAAAATTAACAAACCTGAATTGGTTGGTAAAAAAATTATTTGGCAATATTGGGCGCAAGGTATTGAAAATGCACCAGAATTTGTTAATTTTTGCTTTAAATCAGTAGATAGATTTAAGGGTGATTATACTGTCATTCGCCTTACTGATGACACAGTTAAAGACTATCTGATATTTCCAGATTTTGTTAAGGAAAAACGAAAAAGCAAAGTTTTCAAACCTGTGTTTTTCTCTGATTTATTAAGAATTACACTTATAAATAATTATGGTGGCATTTGGCTAGATGCATCAATATTTTTGACTGATGCATTACCCCAAAACTTAATTAATCAGAAATTTTTTATGTTTTCAAGAGATGATAATTCTGCCAATAAAGAATGGGGATTAAAAACTGATAATTGTTACTTTGGTTGGAGTGAACAATTTAAAGTAAACTTCTTAAGTAGTATTATTTTTGGTCAACCGAACACAGATATATCAATGATTTTACAAGATTTAATGTTAAATTTTTGGAAAACGCAAGACACCATACCACATTATTTCTTCTTCCAAATTCTAATTAATACGCTGCGAAAAAATAACGTTGTAAACTTTGAATTTCCCATTATCGATGATACCTTACCACATAAATTACAATTTAGCCTAAACGAACCGTTTAACTCTTATATTTTTGAAGAGATTATAGACAATGTTAGCTTACATAAACTTAGCTTTCATAAACAATGGGAGAAAATCGATGAAAGCGGTATTATCACCTATTATGGAAAACTATTAGAAAAATACAACTAAAATAATATGACTAGCTTAAAGTCTGCGCGTGATAAGCAGCTAGTATTTGTGTTGCAGCCAATAATTTATTATTTTGACGCATCTGCTTAAGCAATTAAAACGGTGGTACTGGTCTGAAAAGTATGCTGAGGTGAAATAAAAAAGACAACTTGAGAAAAAGATGATAATTTGAGGTTATGAAGACACAAATTACAATCAGATGCCCAAGCTGTCTTGGCTTAAGTATAAAGAAAAACGGCTGGAAAATCTATGGCAAGCAGAACTATCAATGCAAAGACTGTCATCGACAATTCATTCATGAAACGGAGCTAAGTTACCAAGGCTGTAAAAGCGATATTGATGACAAGATACGTTTAATGTTAGTACGAGGCTGTAGTGTTGCTGACATTGTTGTCATTGAGAAAGTTAGCAAGTACAAAGTATTAAGCGTTTTGGTCAATTCAAACCATGATATAAAACCCAAACAACGCTATTATCGAAAACTGCAAGTTGATGAGTTTTGGACGTATGTAGGGCATAAGAAGAACAAGGTATGGCTAGTCTATGCATACGACTCAGATACCAGTGAGATTGTTGCCTTCGTATGGGGTAAACGTAATCTAAAGACGGCTAGAGAGCTAAGAGCCAAGCTTGATGCGTTGAGCATTGACTTTGGCTATATCTGCTGTGATAACTGGGATAGTTTTTTAACCGCCTTTGATGTTGACTTTAAACAAGTAGGTAAACGCCATACAGTTGATATTGAAGGCAACAACAATCGTTTTAGGCAAAGGCTTAGGCGTGTATTCCGAAAGACGTGTTGTTTTTCTAAGAAATTAGAAAATCATTTTAAAGCATTCAATTTACTGTTTCATTATGTCAATTATGGCTGGGTATAGTGAGCATTCTTTCTATACCACAGCCAAAACGGTTACTTTACTGATATCAATACCAATAATCCCTAATCCAGTTAGTGGGTAATACCTTACGATACCATTTACCGCTTTTACCCATGATGGCATCGGGTGGATTTACTTCCCCATGAAAAATCACTATTTTAGCATTTTTGGGCAAAATAGGCGGTTTGACAAAACTTAAGGGAAATGGCTGCACACATTGGTATTTAAAGCTCACGCACCAAGACGCATCCCAATATTCAAGGTGGTGATGCTCACGCAAATAATTGGACAGGTAAGCTTGCTCATGGCGTACTTGGCTACGAATCGTGTCAAAATTTTGCTCAAAATTTGATAACAAATTCGGATAAGTATGTTGTCCGACTTTAAAGCGATACACCGATGAATTACCCACCATGCGCCACGGTTTTTTCCAATCACGGATAATCACCACACTGTCATCGTGCTGCGCTTGATACGTAAAAAAGCAATCAATATTATCGACAATCACAATATCAATGTCCAAAAATAACGCCGTGCCTTTTAAATCGTATAATTCAGGGCTAAAGGTGGTCAGTTTTTTCCAGCCACGTTCAGGAATATTACTGGGTAAATTGAGCTCAGGAATTGGGTAGCATTTGACGTTGGCATCTATTCCTATGCTATCATCGGTCAAACATACCATTTGAAACGGTAGTGTTAAATGTCTGTTAACCATATTGTACAGGCGATTAACGTACTCAGCACCGTATTTGGTGCCCCATTTCATACAAATAATGTAACGGTTTTCATCAGGCAAAGCAGGCGCTGAAGTATAATTTGGTAAAGTCATAAGTAAATGATTATCATATTAAGTAAGTGAATTGATAATATCATGATTGCTAAGTTTTGGATAACGCTGGCGAACCGCTACCGCGATGGATGGCTCGGCATTATAAATAACCGGAAATCCTGGCACACCTTTAAAGCGCTTATAGCCCCACATATATTGACTGGGGAAACGTTCAATCATCCGCTCGATGGCGTGGTTCATCGCGGTTGTCGCTGTTACCATGTTTTTGTCATACAAGGCGGGGTCAGTTAGCTCATCACAATAAATATCAAAGCCTTGTCCATCATCACGGCGTACACAGGTCAAACCTACCAAGCTACATTTGGTTTTACTGGCCAATTTGCTAGCAAGGGTACTGGTCAATGTCGGAATACCAAAAAACGGCACTACTTCACCGCCAGATGGGTCGGGTACATGGTCAGGCAATATGATACTAAAACCGCCTGCTTTTAGGGTTTTAAAAATCGCTTTTACCCCAGTGGCATCGGTTGGTACCAAAGTTGCGTTTAGGCGCTGACGCCCTTGCAGCACAAACTGATTGGCTTGTTCACCTTTGACGGGTTTATACATGATGGTGGGTGCACCAAACTGGTTGAGCCATGCATTCATGATTTCCCATGTCCCCAAATGCGGCACAATTGCAAGCATGCCATTGGGATTTTGTAAGCCTTGCATCAAAACTTGTTGATGATGTACGGTATGGATTTGTTTGACCGACCACGCAGGTGGCATCGCCCAGCTTTTAGCCGATTCCACCATGTTTTTGCTTTGATTGGCAATACAGGCTCTGGCAAGCTGGTCACGCAGCGACTCAGTGAGTTCAGGATAGACAAGTCGTAAGTTAGTATCCACCGTTTTCATGATACTTTTGTCATGACGAAGTGAAATAATAAAGCTTGCGATATGTGCCAACAGATACAGCATCCACATTGGCACATATTTAAGAAGAGTAAAGGCATTCATCTAATTAAAGGTGTGATTTTGATTAAGATTGTGGCGCTTTAGCTTTACTGTCTTTTTCGCGTATACGAATACCCAATTCACGCAGTTGTTTGTCATCCACGGGGGCAGGGGCATCGGTGAGCGGACATTCAGCCGTTTTGGTTTTTGGGAAGGCGATGACGTCTCGAATCGATTGTGAGCCTGTCATTAGCATAATTAACCGGTCAAGACCGAATGCCAAACCACCGTGCGGTGGCGCACCGTATTTTAGCGCGTTAAGTAAGAATGCGAATTTCTCTTCTGCTTCGGCTTCAGAAATACCCAATGCTTCAAATACCGCTTTTTGCATATCCAAAGTATTGATACGCAGTGAACCGCCACCAATTTCAGTACCGTTTAATACCATATCATAAGCGACAGACAGCGCGGTTTCTGGGTTGTTTTTCATCGCTTCAACCGTGCCTTTTGGCTTGGTAAAGGGATGGTGAACCGACGTCCATTTACCGTCATCTGTTTCTTCAAACATCGGGAAATCCACCACCCAAAGCGGCGCCCACTCACAGGTCAGCATATTTAGGTCTAGACCCAATTTGACACGCAGCGCACCCATAGCATCATTGACGACTTTGGCTTTATCCGCGCCAAAGAAGATGATATCACCGGTTTGCGCCTCAGTACGTTTAATCAGCTCGACCAATACTTCATCAGTCATGTTTTTGATAATCGGTGATTGCAGACCTGATTCTTTATCGACACCGTTGTTGATGTTGCTCACATCGTTGACTTTGATATAAGCCAAACCTTTTGCGCCATAGATGCCGACAAATTTAGTATATTCGTCGATTTGTTTACGGGTAATTTCACTACCGTTTGGCACACGAAGCGCCACCACACGACCTTTTGGGTCTTGAGCAGGGGCTGAGAATACTTTAAATTCCACAGACTGCATGATGTCAGCCACGTCAATTAACTTCATAGGAATACGCAAGTCTGGCTTATCAGACGCATAGTCACGCATGGCTTCAGCGTAGGTCATACGCGGGAAGGTATCAAATTCAATGTTCATCATGGTTTTGAACAAGTCTTTTGTTAACCCTTCGGCAATGTTCATGATATCTTCATCACTTAAGAATGAAGTTTCGATATCGATTTGGGTAAATTCTGGCTGGCGGTCAGCACGTAAGTCTTCATCACGAAAACATTTAGCAATTTGATAATAACGGTCAAAACCCGCCACCATCAGCAGCTGTTTAAATAGCTGAGGCGACTGTGGCAATGCGTAAAACTCACCTTTTGACACGCGGCTAGGCACCAAATAATCACGCGCACCTTCTGGGGTGGCACGGGTCAAGATGGGGGTTTCTACATCCAAGAAACCTTGGTCATCTAGGTAACGGCGAATGGTCGAAGTGGCTTTGGCACGAAACTTCATACGCTCTTGCATCTCTGGACGGCGCATGTCTAAAAAGCGATATTTTAGGCGCAGTTCTTCAGAAACGTTGGTGAACTCATCATTGAGGGGGAATGGCGGCGTCTCAGAGGTGGCGATTGTTTCGATGTCTTTGGCCAATAATTCCACTTGACCGCTGGTCATGTTTTTGTTTTCAGTACCGGCATAACGCTGACGCACACGACCGGTGATTTTGAGCACATATTCAGAACGCGCGCTATCTGCTGTAGCAAATGCTTCTGGGGTATCTGGGTCGATGACCACTTGCAGTAGGCCTTCACGGTCACGCATATCCAAGAAAATAACCCCACCGTGGTCACGGCGACGATGCACCCAACCGCAAATAGTGATGGTTTGGTCGTTTAAGTTTTCGGTGACAAGCCCGCAATAGTGTGTACGCATCATAATGAAGCAATCCCAATATTTTTCGTAATGTAAGAAGTAGCAAAAATTTTTATAAACGAATATTATGCCTTGTTTACTTGGATTTCACAATATGAAACACGGTTTATCATCCATCTCTACTAGCCATGCCTGTCACAGGCAATTCGCGAATATTGTGTGGGTAAGCGATTGAAAACAGCAAAATAAACGCTATATAAAACCCATTGTGTGAATTTTTTTGCTTAATTAGAGCCCTTAATTAGAGAATTATTATGCTATTTCAAAATGCCAAACATCCGCTTGAAATGAAAGTTACCCATTTAAATAAAGTCAAAGCCCAGCGCAAACAACAATTACAATTGCAAATGGTGAATGATAAAGGGTTAACATCACTCATCAGCCGCGCATTTACAGACTTGACGAAAAAAGACAATCCCAAAAAAACCTCAAAATTTGGTCTGTTTAAAAACAAACCCGCCAACAAAAATTGTTTTGTGCTGGATTTTCATGGCGATATAAAAGCCACTGAAGTACAGCAACTGCGTGAAGAAATCAGTACGCTACTGACGGTCGCTAAAGCTGAAGATGAAGATGAAGTCATTGTGCGCCTTGAGTCCTCAGGTGGTATGGTACACGCGTATGGCCTCGCTGCTGCCCAGTTGGCACGTATAAAAGAAGCAGGGCTACACTTAACGGTCTGTATTGATAAAGTTGCCGCCAGTGGTGGCTATATGATGGCGTGTGTGGCTGATAAAATTTTGGCGGCGCCATTTGCGGTGGTGGGCTCGATTGGTGTGGTGGCACAAGTGCCCAATTTTCATGATTTATTACAAAAACATGACATCGATGTCGAAGTATTTACCGCAGGTAAATACAAACGCACGGTAACCATTTTTGGTGAAAACACCGAAGAAGACAAACAAAAATTCCAACAAGAGCTGGAAGAAACGCACAAACTATTTAAAGACTTTGTGCGTAAATACCGTCCAAATTTGGATGTTGAACAAGTGGCAACCGGTGAGCATTGGTACGGTGAAGATGCGATAACGCGCAATTTGGTCGATGCCCTGCAAACATCGGACAGTTATATCTTAGAGAAGATGACAGATAGCGAATTGTATGCCATTCAATCCCGCCAAAAACCGACCATCGCGCAGAAGCTTGGCATCTTGCAAGCGGCACAAGCGGTGGTAGCGACCGCGATTGATAAACTACCAGATGCCTTGGCAAAGTTAGAAAGCGCTAAAATGCCGATGGTCAAAAAATAACCGTAAGATAAAATAATAAAAACCTGTGACAAAAACCCGTGACAAAAACCCGTGACGAAAACCTATGATGGTTCGCAGGTTTTTAAGTTTTAATGGCGACACATTTGGGCGTATAGATATGAAACTATTTATGTTAAAAATCGGGGCGCGTCCCCAAGGACGACTGATTGAACAGCATGATGTGATGTTTGTGATTGCAAATAGCCTAGGTGAAACAATTGAGAGTGTCAATCAGCACTGGCCGGCAGTCAAAAACAACTGGCACTTAGACGCATGGCGAGAAGTGAAGCGGGTGGGTGATTATCAAATTTTGTTGTCGAAAGAGAGCTTGTCAAAAGATGGATTGTCAAAAGATAACGCGCTTGCAGATAACATACTTGCAGATGATAGGGTAGATAACAAATTAGATAGTCAGGGCAAACAACTTTATTTTGTCAATTTAGGCGGGTATCTGCCGGGTCAATTTGAAGAATTTCATTATAAAACACTTATGGTAGCCGAGACGCTAGGTAAAGCAACGGCGCAAGTTAAAAAAACGGCATTTTATCAAGATTATACATTTGATAATGTCGATACCGCCAAAAGCGGCGTGGCAACCAGTCATGTGGATGATAAGCATCAACTAGACTTGGATGATATTCACTGTGTGGCTGATTTACTGCCAAATGACGTGGCATTAACCATTCAGCCATTAACCGAGCCTGAAAAAAATCAGCTACCTGACGATGCGCTGCATATTGGTTATTTAAGTCTCAAGCAAATCAAAACCATGATTGACTAATCTGTGAAGCGTCTGATGGCATATTTTGGTGCTGTCAATCATTGCCTTTACTCGGCTTTGCCTTTATAGTAGGCTCATTTTCAACTCGCTTTTTTTAACCCCTTCTTTTTTATCTACAAAAGCTTTGTATAACCAATGAAACAAGCCACCGCCCTTGATATCCTTAAAACTGGTAAAAATGTGTTTTTAACAGGCTCAGCAGGGGCGGGCAAGACCTATACCATCAATCAGTATTTGCATTATCTGCGCGCAAGGGATGTGGCGGTCGCGGTGACGGCAAGCACAGGTATTGCTGCCACGCATATGAACGGCATGACCATTCACAGCTGGGCGGGCATCGGTATCAGTAACGAGCTAACCGCCAAAGACATCGCCCGCATCAAAAAACGCACGGTGGTTGTGGAGCGCATTGAGCGCACCAAAGTATTGGTGATTGATGAAATCTCAATGCTGCATCGACAGCAATTTGAGCTGATTAACCAAGTGCTACAAGCCATCAAAGAAAACACCTTGCCGTTTGGTGGGATACAGCTATTGGTTGCCGGGGATTTTTTTCAGTTGCCGCCGATTGGTGAGCCCCATGAGAGCAACCGCGATAAATTTGCTTTTATGGCGCAAGCTTGGCTGGATGCAGATTTTCAAATTTGCTATTTATCCGAGCAGCACCGTCAAACAACTGACAAAACAGCGGTGGCAGGCAACACCTATTATGGCTTGGATTTGACTGCGATTTTAAATCAAATTCGTAGCCAGCAGTTTACCCCCCATATCATGCCTGCTTTGACCGCGACGGCTGAGCATGTGCTAGCCGACAACCGTACCCGACTGTTTACCCACAATGTCAACGTACAAGCTATCAATGAGCAGGAACTTGGTAAACTTACCACAGCGGCGCATACTTTTCGCGCTTGGGGAGAAGGCGATGAAAAGCTGGTCGAGACGCTAAAAAAATCCGTACGCAATACCCCAGAGCTCGTACTCAAACTTGGCGCAAAAGTGATGTTTATCAAAAACAACACCGAGCTTAATGTCTCAAATGGCACCATGGGCAAAGTAGTTGATTTTGTTGCTACCACCCTTAAACAACCAAATAAACAAACAGACGATAGCCCATCAAAAAATAGCCCGTCAAACAATCACCCATCTGAGCCGCTCGATGAACAAGCGCTGGCAGCAGATGCAACTGCCTTGCTAGATGCCATTGAACAAGAACAACAAGCCGATATGGCAGACTTG
Source organism: Faucicola osloensis (assembly GCA_016888885.1). Lineage (GTDB taxonomy): Bacteria > Pseudomonadota > Gammaproteobacteria > Pseudomonadales > Moraxellaceae > Faucicola. Next base: position 699,062 of record CP069437.1, on the reverse strand, counting down.
CTCGATGAAGTCAATGGCGGTCAATCACAACAAACTCACCCCACTGATGAGGATAGGGATGAGAATGACACCGCCGCGACAGACACGGCTGATGACAAATTATCGGAGTTACTTTATCCCTTGGTTGAGCTCAATGACGGCCGCAAAGTCATTGCTGAATATGATTCATGGCGTATTGATGATGAAGACGGCGAAATACTGGCTGCCTATTACCACATCCCCTTGACGCTGGCGTGGGCGATTACCATTCACAAAAGCCAAGGCATGACGCTAGATGCGGCAGAAGTAGATTTGTCCAAAACCTTTGAAAAAGGGCAGGGCTATGTGGCTTTATCACGGTTAAAGCAGCTATCTGGACTACAATTACTGGGCGTCAATGAATTAAGCTTACAGCTTGATCCCCTAGCGCGTGGCGCCGATCAGCGATTTCAGGCGATCAGTGCAGAACAAGAACGTGAATTTTTGACGCGCAGTAAAAAACAGCTCAATGACCTTCATCGTGAGTTTATCATTCAATGCCGGGGTACGCTGGATAAAGAAAAAATCGCCGCGTATGAAAATCGCGCCAAACAACAGCAAAAACTGATTGAAAAACGTCGCCATGCTGTACAGCAGCTGCAATCTTTGGCGGATGATGCGGCAGGCGTTATTACCCCCACGGTGCTGGAAACCAAAGCCTTGTTGGATGAAAGTTTGACTATCGCAGAAATTGCGCAAGCCCGTAATTTAGCCCAATCAACCGTGATGGGGCATATCGAGAAAATTGCTGAGCACTTTCCCCGTGCCAACATAGCGCATCTACGACCTGATGACGAATGGCTACAGCCGATTGACAAGGCGTATCAAAAAATAGCCAAACGTGATGACAAACGCGATAAAGATAACGATGGCAAAATCAAAATTCGCGCGATTGTCGAAGAATTGAGAAACGCCTATTCTTATAATGATGTGAAACTTGCCTTGTTGTTTTTAAAACCGCAGGGCAATTGAGCACTTGTCTAGTAAGGAATATCCCTGATTGAATGCTTCCACCATCAAACCTTTTAACATCGCTATTAATGGCTTTGGTCGTATTGGGCGCAACGTGCTACGTGCTTATATCGAACGGTTTTGTCACAATCCTTTACAATTGCAGCCGTTAAATATCGTCGCCATCAATGATATTGCTGAGCCAGCAACCCTGCTACATTTACTCAAATATGACAGTACCCACGGTCGATTATCGGCGGTCAGTGATATCCATATTGAATTAAAGACGCTGGATTTGGGTGAAAAACAACAGCATTTTTTGCTATTAAGCCAAGGAGAATTTCGGCAAAAAATTGCATTGATACAGCAGCCCATTGCCACCAAATTACCTTGGGAAAAACTGGGCATCGACATGGTGCTTGAGAGCACGGGTCATTTTCGTAGCTATGAACAGGCGTCACAGCATATTATCGCAGGCGCCAAGCAGGTGATGATTGGGGCTGCCCCGTTTGATCATGTGGATGCCAGTATTGTAGTGGGCGTCAATGACCATGAGCTTAGCCGTGATAAAAAGATTTTATCCAGTGTGTCGTGTACCACCCAAGCGCTCGTGCCTTTACTATATGTATTGCATCATGCCTATGGCATCGAATCAGCGATGATGACCGAAATCCATGCAGTAACTGCTGACCAAACTGTGCTTGACCAAGTGCACCGTGATTTGCGCCGTGCACGGGCTTCTGGGCATAACATTATCCCAACCACATCAAGTAGTATCGCTGCGGTCAATCGGGTGATGCCGCATATGGCAGGCAAGGTGAATGGGTATTCAATCCGCGTACCGACCATGGATGTCGCAGCAATTGATGTGACATTTACCTTTGACAAAGCCACGGATGTTACTGCTATCAATCAGCTGTTAAAACATGCCAGTGAACAAGATTTATTGGGTATCATGGATTATAGTGATGAGCCATTGGTGTCCAGTGACTTTATCCATGATGCGCATTCATTGGTGATTGATAGCTTACAGACGATGAGTGTGGGGCGGCAATTTAAAGTGTTTGCTTGGTATGATAATGAATGGGGTTACGCCAATCGCATGCTCGATATTTGCCAAACCTTAGCGAAACTATAAACCTAAGCTGAGCTATAAGCATTGACAAAGTAATCAAAAGAAAAAAAATATCAATGAAAAAAGGCGAAACCTAATCAGTTTCGCCTTTTTTATGCCTAACAAGAATTAATGTCTAAAATGACGCATACCGGTGAACACCATCGCAATGCCATGTTCATCGGCTGCGGCGATGGTTTCGTCATCGCGCATGGAGCCACCTGGCTGGATAATCGCCTTAATCCCCACCGCTGCGGCATTGTCAATACCATCACGGAATGGGAAGAAGGCATCTGATGCCATCACCGCGCCCACAGGCGATAGACCAGCGTGCTCAGCTTTAATCGCGGCAATACGGGCTGAGTTGACACGACTCATTTGCCCTGCGCCTACCCCAATGGTACGCCCATCTTTGGCATACACAATGGCGTTGGATTTCACATATTTGGCGACTTGCCAAGTAAACAGCAAATCATCGAATTGTTGCTGAGTCGGCTGTACTTTTGTCACCACTTTTAAATCATCTAAAGTAATTAACCCCAAATCTTGTTCTTGCACCAATAAACCGCCGGTCACACGTTTAAAGTCAAATTGGGCTTGGCGCTCACTTGGGTTTGGTAATTCACCGCAGACTAACACGCGCACATTTTTCTTGGCAGATGTGACATCGAGTACGCCGTCGGCAATGCTTGGGGCAATGATGACTTCAACAAATTGCTGATCCACAATGGCTTTTGCTGTTTTGATATCCAGCTCACGGTTAAAGGCAATGATACCGCCAAACGCAGATTCTGGGTCAGTGGCAAAGGCTTTTTGATAAGCATGGGTTAAGTCGGCATCCACGGCCACACCACAAGGATTGGCGTGTTTAACAATGACACACGCAGGCATATCAAACGATTTCACGCATTCTAACGCTGCATCGGTATCTGCGATGTTGTTGTAAGATAGTTCTTTACCTTGTAATTGCTTAGCGGTGGCAATACTGGCTTCCTTTTGACCATTAACCTGCGCTTTTTCCACATAAAAAGCGGCTTGTTGGTGCGGGTTTTCACCATAGCGTAAGTCTTGCGCTTTGTCCATTTGCACGTTAAAAGTACGCGGGAATTGGTCAGCCGATTCAAAGCTTTGCAGGCGGTTGCCTAAAAAGTTGGCAATCATACCATCATAATGTGCGGTATGCTCAAATGCTTTTACCGCTAAATCAAATCGGGTGGTATCACTGATACGACCGTTTGCTGTTAGCTCGCCCAAGATTGCTGCATAATCGTTGGGGCTTGTCACGATGCTGACATGGTCATGATTTTTTGCCGCGGCACGCACCATGGTAGGACCACCAATATCAATGTTTTCGATAGCGTCTTCTTTGGTGACATTTGGGTTGGCAACGGTTTGGGCAAATGGATATAAATTGACAACCACCATGTCAATGCGGTCGATGCCATGCTCTTGCATAATGGCATCATCCGTGCCGCGGCGACCTAAAATACCGCCATGAATTTTTGGATGCAGGGTTTTTACCCGACCATCCATCATCTCTGCAAAACCTGTGTATTCTGCGACCTCAGTCACTGCTAAGTCATGTTGTTTGAGAAGTTTGTAGGTGCCGCCCGTTGATAGTAGACGAAAACCGTGGGTGATTAGACCTTTGGCAAAATCCACAATACCCGATTTATCAGAAACAGAGAGCAATGCATAAGATTGATTCATAATTGACTCGACTCGTTGACAAAAAAATACTGGGTGCAGAAAAAACAAAAAGTCAGTTATGACGAACTGACTGATTGACTTTCATACCCCAACTCTATAAATCCCTAAATATAGGGATATCTTATCATAAAAAAGCGGGTATTTTTATCAATTATAATAATTGGTGGGTTTTGAGTTTTTTACGCAATGTGCCGCGATTAAGTCCCAAAATCTCGGCGGTTTTGGTTTGATTGCCGCGGGTGTGTTCAAGGACGACACTGATTAGCGGTTTTTCAAATTGTGACAACATAAGCTCATACAGCTGGGTCGGTTGTTGTTCTTTTAAATTATCGAAGTACTCTCGCACTACAAGCTCAATGTGGTGAGCTAGGCTTGCGCTGGGAGAAGTTTGGGATGGGGTATGGTTAGTATATGGATTAGATGGGCTATCTGACATATTGGCATACTTGGCGCGATTTTGTAAAACAATAGAATTGGGCATAGCAGATTCTCAAAATAAATTTGCTGACAAATTTATCGAATAACTCGTTAGTTGATAGATTAAATAAAACTTAAATATATGGACGAATAATAAAGTTATTGATACTTATACTAAAACAATTATAAAAGCGATAGCAAGCTTAAGTTGTTTACAATATGTAAAATTGTGCGATAAATCCTGGGGGCGGTATGAGCTTGATTCAGCAACGCTGTAATTAAGCTAAAAACAATTTAATAAACCAACTCAATGTTAGCGGCTTGGACTTGGGCTTTTGGAAAATCAATCCGTAATTTGATGGGTTTTATTTGATGCGGCATCAAATAGTTGTTACCGGCTTCCAAATAATGGCTAGGGGTGAGTAGGGTTTGCGCAAGTATGGTGTTGCCACTGCGTAGTGAAACCTTAACACTCGGGTAGATAATATTATTATCCGTGGTATTGGTCAGAGTAAATACCAAGTCAGTCTGCCCCGCTTGTTTGGATGAATGAGCAAGCGCAAGCATCTGCACATCAATAAGCTCGGTATCAGCCAGAGGCAATTGACAGGCGGGTATTTTATGGCAAATAGTTGATAGCACGGCTGCGTTTGTTTTTGAAGTGATTAAGGTGTTGATGTTAAAAATAATATATTGCGCGGCTAACACAAAGATTAATAGTAAACTGCCTAATCCCCAAACGATGTCCATATTAAAAAATTTTGCATTCAGCGATTGCTGCGAGGAAACTTGTTGCGACAAGCGTTCATCAATCTTTTTTTGATACGCTAACAAATCTGCTTGTTGCTCGCTACCCATATCAATCGCAATTTGGTCAAAAATATCTGTGTTAAACAACCCATCCATGCCTCGCTTGGGTTTGGTGTGGGTGGCGGATGAGTCGTCCATTGCTTCGTTGTCATCTGCTTGCGCCATTAAACTTTGCAGCCAAGCATTTTCATCGCCTGAAGCGTCTTTATCTTGGGCGAGTTCTATCGCTTCAGCGGCATCCTTATCGTCAATGATTGGCTTTTTAGGCTTGCTATCTTTGGCTTTTGGCAGTTGCTCAAAATTGTCTATAATCTCAAAGTCATCTAATTTGCTGGTTGATTTAGCTTTGGCTGATGTGGTCGAAGATTTTGACAAGGCATACGGTGAGGTGGGTTTAACGGGTTCATTGACAATGAGATTGCCGGCTTCATCAAGACCTGATTCATCATCAAATAAAATATCGTTAGATTTATCGTCAATGAGCGCTGAGGGCGTCTGATGGTTTGGACTTGAGAGCGGATTGTTGTTAGCAAATTTTTTTTGTTCTAGTTGTTCAGCAGCTGAGAAAATGGTTTTGCAATGGGAACAACGAACATACCCATGTCTAACGGCTAACTGTTCATCGTTGATTCTAAATGCGTGTTGGCAGTTTGGGCATTTGGCATTGTACAAATTCATCGCAACATCACTTCCCTTTTAGCATTTTTAGTTTGCGTCTTTGATTTTTAATAATGTCGTGTGTTAAATCATTTAATGACGAATAAAAAATAAAGTCAACAAATTTCCTAGAATTTATATTCACTAGGCTGCTAGCTATGTTGTTAGGCTGTTACTTGGCTTTGACGGGCAAAAGACGACCTTACTTCCTTGTAAGGCTTTTTATACGAATCGCGACTTGTTTTAATCACGGCGAAAACCCGAGAGGCGATGCCAATGTCTATCTTCCTGGGCGCTAAAGGTAAATTCGCCATCCATCTCAAAATAAGGCTGATAGGCAGCTTTTACATCTTCCACTTGGTTTTCAATCAGACCTGCCAACACAATGCTACCTTGAGATTTCAATAATGTCGCAAAATAAGGGGCAAGGCTCATTAGTGGTTTGGCTAAAATATTGGCGGTAATCAAGTCTACGGGCAAAATAGCCTGCTGTTTACAATAGTCACTAAATTGTTCAGGTAAAAATGCCTGAAGCTGATCGGCTACCTGGTTGCGCTCGGCATTTTGATGGGTGGCTAATACCGCTTGGGGGTCAATATCGACCGCATACACCTGTTTTGCGCCTAGCAAAAGCGCCGCAATGCCCAAAATACCTGAGCCGCACCCATAGTCAATTACCACTTTATCTTGCAGGGGCTGTTCTGTCAGCCAATCAATACAAAGACGGGTGGTTGCATGGTAACCTGTGCCAAATGCCAAGCCTGGATCCATGATGATGTTAATCGCATTGGGGTTAGGGGGTGACATCCATTTGGGCACAATCCAAAGTCCATTGGCACATTCAATGGGATGGTAATTCTTCATCCACTCACGTTCCCAATCTTTGTCATCCACTCGGCTGGTCCACACGCGCGTCGCCACCACATCATTGGCGATATCTTGACTCAAAGTTTCCAGATTACAATCGCCATCAAATAGCCCCGTCACAATCACATCATCCCACAGTGGCGATTCACCTGGCAAAGGTTCAAATAAAGGTTGGTCACCTGCATCATCTAAACTGATACTGAGCGCATCGGCTTCGAGCATCAAGGTTTCCGCCAGTTCGGCTTGCGATTTTTCGCATTGAATATGTAATTGCTGCCAAGGCATAAACAGTCCTTAAAAATAACAAATAAAATAATGAAACAATAAAACAATAAAGGGCGAGCGCGCTGGCTTGGTAGTATAAACGCATTTAGCCAAAAATGCGATGTGACTCAAAAATGAAAACGCCTATGTTATTGCTTGGCACACCCAAGTCAAAACACCTAGCGGTAAGGGTAAGGACAAATAAGAAGGTTCGCCTGTTATCGTCTCTAAAACATTTCTTTGACCGATTTTTCTAACCAAGACTGCGAGCGCGGCGCCGCATTGAGTGGTTGGTTGGTATGGGTCGGGTCGCCGCTGTTGTTGGGGTTGTTAGGGTTATTAGGGGTATTGGGGTTGGTCTGGGTATTCCCCGTATTGGCATCCTCATTTTGGTAGCGATTGGCTGCAGGTAGGCTGTCGCCAATGGTATCTTCATCGGTTTGTCTGCGCTCAATATTGTCATACCGCTGTTGTTGGCTTTGTCCAAACTCACTCATTGCCTGTTGTTGCTGTGCGGCAAATCTTGCTTCTTGCTCACGTTGATAAATTTGCACCGCACATTCACTACTATCTTGCGGTAGATTGTCGGTATCAACAGGTACATAGATGGCATTTGGACATTTTTCATGGGATAATTGTGATTTGCCGTTTTCCATCCATAGCCATTCGATATTGCCTGGCGCGATGAGATTAACTGGCGTGAGCTTTTGCTGCTTCATAAAATTGATCCACATCGGCAAAGCACCATTACCGCCACTAAGACCTGTGGGTTTGTTGTTATCTAAACCGACCCAAACAACGCTGACCAGATTGCCACTATAGCCTGCAAACCACGCATCCCGATAATCATTGGTAGTCCCTGTTTTACCTGCAAGATTGAGGTTATCACCGAGCGCCAGCGCCGCTTTGGCGGTACCTTGCTTGATGACCTGCTGCATCGCATAATTGGTGAGATAGGTAGCCGTGGGGTTGATGACTTGCTGATTTTTTTGTTCCATGCCCTGAACCACTCGTCCTTGGTCATCAATAATCGTGCGAATGGTATGAATTTCATGACGCAAGCCACCTGTTGCCAGTACTTGATAAATCCCCAACATATCCATGGGCGATAGATTTACCGCGCCAAGCAAGGTAGATGGATAATTGGGCAATGGGCTATTGATACCCATACGGTACAATTGATTTAAAAAATTGGGAATACCGACTTCCATGCCCACACGTACCGCAGCTTGGTTATAGGAATTGGCTAAAGCGCTGGTGAGGGGAATAATACCATGACTGCCGCCACCGTAATTGCTGGGTGTCCATGTCTTACCATCGGTCATTTTTAGCACAATCGGGCTGTCATCGACACTACTTGATAAATTGTAACGACCCTGCTCAAATGCGGTTAAGTAAATAATCGGTTTGAGTAAAGAGCCAACTTGGCGCTTGGCATCCACGGCGCGATTAAAACCGGTAAAATCACGACTACTTCCCACCACAGCGAGCAGTTCACCGTTGTTGGGATTGGCGCTGACTAGGGCGGCTTGCAAATTAGTGAGCTGTTTGGGATTACTTTTTTTTAACTGATTGACGCTTTGAATAACCGCACTGGTAGCGGTTTTTTGAACATTAGGGTCAAAACTGGTAAATATTCTTAACCCTTCGTTTTTGAGATCGTTGGCATCATAAGTACGGGTGAGTTCTCGTTTGACCACGTCTAGATAATCTGGAAAACGCGTTTTACCAATCACAGGATTGTAAGAAATGCTCAGTGGCTGTTGCACCGCTTCATCATATTGCTGTTGGCTGATTTTACCGGTTATCAGCATATTACTCAGCACCACATTACGGCGTTTTAGGGCAGCATCGGGGTAGCGTAGTGGATTGTACTGAGTAGGGCCTTTGGCAAGCCCTACGAGCATCGCCATTTGGTCGAGTCGAAGCTCTTTTAGCGGGCGGTTAAAGTAAAACTGCGAGGCAAGCCCAAACCCGTTAATGGAGTGATTGCCATTTTGACCTAAGTTAATTTCATTCATATAGGCTTGCAAAATCTCACTTTTGGTGTAATGCATTTCCAGCAAAATCGCCATCACCGCTTCATTGGCTTTACGTTTGATAGTGCGGTCTGAATTGAGATAGAAGTTTTTAACCAGTTGCTGGGTGATGGTGGAGCCGCCTTGGCGTGAACCGCCCATAAAATTGCTATAAATCGCACGTCCTATCCCGCGGATAGACACGCCGTGATGCTGATAAAAACTGCGGTCTTCAGTTGCCACCAGCGCATCAATTAATGGCTGCGGATAGTCATTGATGGTTAAAACGATGCGATCTTCATTGTTGTCTGGATAGATACCGCCAATAAAAATTGGCTCAACCCGCGCCACGCCCGATGGATTGGGATGGGTACTTTGTAATTTTTCAATTTGGTTATCTTTGAGCGTGACCTTAATAATTTGCGATGGCTCAGTATCGTTGGCGGCAAATTTAAATTCGCGGGTATGAATATAGTATTCGCCATTTTTTTTGCTATAAGTCCCGGCATTGTCATAGTTTTTGTCAGGGGTATAGGTGAGTAAATTTAACCAATTCTCCAATTCATCATCGCTAAGGGGATTACCCACCGTCAACGTTAGTGGTTGCGAGTAGACTTTTGCAGGGATATTCCAGCGTTTGCCCTCAAATTTTTGGGTGATGACATTGTCTTGGCGCACCAAATATAACCCAAGCAACACCAAGCCGACCAATACTGCCACCACAAAGATGAAGCTTAGGATAAACATGCCTTGTTGGTTTGAGTGATGCTGGAATTTAGGCGAGTTTTGGCGATTTTTAGCGGCAGAGATAAGGGTTGAATTCATACAAAAATGCGTCACGATCAGGGGTATAAAAAAGTGCTTTATCATGACCCAAAACACGCCAAAACACAATGTCAACATCGTGCTATTTTGCCACGTTTATAGAGGATTTTTGAACTTTAATAGACCATTTTGGAGTACAATAGCAGTCATTTTTGGGTGAGTTAGGGTGTTTGCCCTAGGGGTTTTGATGATGCCAAACAATAGCCAATTTGGGGCAAAACAATCGGATATTGAGCGGTCGGTTGTGACCGATGTGCCTAGCCGTACGCCTATTGAGGCGGATAGCAAATTTACTACCACGTATCAAGATGTGGAGCTGGTGTTGCCAGCAGAAGGGCATTGTTTTCATTGTGGCGACCCGCTACCAAGCCCGCCATTTTTTACCCATGTATTGGGTAAAGATCGGGCGATGTGCTGTATGGGCTGTCAGCTTGCTTCGCAAAGTATCATCGAGGCGGGGCTTGAGCAATACTATCTTGACCGCAGTGAAATCAATCGTACCGCCAGTCTCCCTGATTCGTTATATCAGCTGCAAGCGTATGACCACGATGATATCAAATCGCAATTTATTTACCATCAGCAAGGGCACAGCGTTGCTGAGCTGTCAATCAGCAATTTGCGCTGTGCTGCCTGTAGTTGGCTGATTGAAACCCAGTTGTATCGCCTTGACGGCATGGACACTTGCCAAGTCAACCTCACCAATCAACGGATGCGCGTGGTATGGGATGACAAAAAACTGCCGATTAGCCAAATTTTGGCAAATGTGCAAGCCATTGGCTATGATGCCAAACCCTATCGGCAAGATACCCATGAGGCGATGCTCAAGCGAGATAATCGCCGTATGTTGTTTCAATTAGGCATTGCGGCATTGGGTGCTATGCAAGCGATGATGTTTGCAGTGGCACTATATTTTGGGGAATATTCAGGTATCGGCGTCAACGATCGGCAATTTTTACGCTGGGTATCGCTGTTTGTTAGTATTCCTGTGTTTTTGATTGCAGGGTTGCCATTTTTTCAATCGGCGTGGTCAGCGATTAAAGCCCGCCAAGTCAATATGGATGTGCCGATTAGTATCGCCATTGTCATTACCTTTTTGGCAAGTGTATATGCGACATTGACCAACACGGGCGAGACCTATTATGACTCGGTTAGTATGCTGATATTTTTCTTATTGGCGGGCAAATTTGTCGAGCACAATGCCAGGCTAAAGGCTGCCAATTTAGCCAATGATTTGGTGGTCGTCGAACCTGTGCTGGTCGCAAAACTAGGGCATGAAGCGCCGTTAGCGCTAGAGAATATCGATGTCTCACAAGTGACGCTCTATGCCAGTCAATATAAAGACCTTTTTTATCAGTCACTTAGTTTAGACCCTGCCAATAGGGGTGATAATGAGCAAATGGTTTCGGCGCAGTCGCTAAAAGTTGGTGATATTGTCCGCATTGATGCCGGTAGCAGTATCATCAGTGATGGTGTTTTGCTGTCGGATAGTGCCACGGTGTCCGAAAGTTTATTGACCGGAGAGAGTGATTTAATCGTCAAACGCTTGGGCGATAGCATTGTGGGCGGTAGCCAAAATGACAGTCAGCCGTTTGTGATGCAAATCACCACATTACCCAATGACAGCCAAATGGGCGTGATTGATAGGCTAGTGAATCGCTCGCTCAGTGAAAAACCGCAAATCGCGTTAAAAGCAGATAAACTGGCGCGCTGGTTTGTCGCGCGGGTACTGGTGATTGCCAGTATGGTGTTTTTGGCATGGTATTTTATCGAGCCCAGTCATGCCATTTGGGCAACGGTTGCCGTATTGGTCGCGACTTGCCCCTGTGCCTTATCATTGGCCACACCCATCGCATTAACCGTTTCTACCAATCGACTAGCAAGCTTGGGGTTTTTGGCGACCCGCGGGCATACCATTACCACACTTGCTGAGGTCACTCATGTGGCGTTTGATAAAACCGGTACATTGACCTACGGTCAACCCAATTTGATGGCGATTGAAACGCTGAATGTGCCGTATGGTGTTAAACAAAATCCGTCAGTGGATTTTACTGAAGATGATACCAAAAACGAAGACGAGATAAAAAACCATTTTTTAAGTATTGCAGCGAGCCTTGAAGTGGGCAGTCGTCACCCCATTGCCCATGCGTTATTGACCATGACTCGGCAAATGCATTTGCCCGCTACCAGCGATTTGATGCACATTCCGGGGGGCGGTCTGCAAGCTACGATTGATGGGCTAAGTTACCGTCTAGGTCATCACGGCTTTGCAGTGCCATCAGGATTAGACGATGGCTTACTGCCAAATCTGACAAAGCACCAAGCCAGCACCAGTGTGACCTTATCAAGACAAGATAGCCTAAGCAAAAGATGGCAACCACTGGCGCATTTTTATTTTCATGATAAAGTCCGAGAAGGCGCTTTAGTTACCATTAAACATCTCAAAGACCAAGGCGCGCAGGTGCTGATGCTCACCGGTGACCCTAGTGCTCAGGCGTTTGAGGTAGCGCGCGAGCTTGGTATTGACACGGTTTATAAAGGTCTTACCCCGAATGATAAGGTACAACATTTAAAAGCCCTGCAGCAGCAAGGACATATCGTGCAAATGGTCGGAGATGGGGTGAATGATGCACCGGTACTTGCCGCTGCCAATATCTCAACCGCCATGGCAGGCGCGGCAGATTTGGCGCAAGTCTCCAGTGACTCCTTGGTGCTCAATGGTCAAATCCAAGCCGTGGCAAAAGCGCGTGAAGTGGCGTTCAAGACCGATCGCATTATTGCCCAAAACTTCAAATGGGCGCTCGGGTATAACTTTATCGTACTGATACCGGCTGCGTTAGGCTATGTGCCGCCTTGGTTGGCTGCGATTGGTATGTCATTGAGCTCACTGTTTGTGGTGCTCAATGCCTTACGTCTCAAACGCGCTTAATAGTGCAATTTATCAAAGCTTTATGCTTTTGGCTTACTAAAATCATACGCCGTGACTACTTGGGCATTTTTGGCAAAATCGATGAAATAATAGAAGTATTTATCATTCTCATCAATTACCCGATCGCCGTTGGTATCGGCTTGGGTTGAGAAGTAAAAACGCTTGCTCTCAGGCAGCCATTTATAATGTTTAAAATATTGATTATTGGGCGTGAGTTTCAATAAATTTTTGCCATTTAAATCGCTTAAATACAAGGTAAGCTGCTGATCGAGATTGGTTTTATTGTCATCATCATCAGCGATCTCTTTGACTTCATAGATAAAATAGCCTAAGAGTAAGGTATTGCCGACTTTGACTGCCAATGGGCTGGTTGCTTCTTTAGCGGCTTTGGGTTGGGTTGGTGCAGTTTGCGTGATGGCAGCTTTTTTCTGCGCTGTTTTGTCATCTGGGCTTAAATCTACCAATGGCGTGTGCACCGCTCTTATCACAAAATTATCGTGTGGAAACAGCCGGTGTACTTGCCCGGTTTTTAGCTCTTCAAACACAATATTGTAAACACTGCTTTGAAAATCATAGGGCGCAACTTCTTGAAAGTAGCTAACGGGTGATTTTTTACCATCACTGGCATCGCTGTCATATTTGCGATTGATGGGCACTGACGGAATAATCGGATGCAGTAGATTGGGCACACCTGCCAAATACACCGGAAAATCCATGCGTTTTAACCCGACTGTGGCAGGTGGGATACTGGCTGGGGTTTGGGCAATGATGACTTCAGGTACGTTAGACGGTGAAGGGGCAGTGTCGCTGGCTTGGTTATTTGTCTCAGGGGTGGGCTGGCAGGCGGTAAGTGCCAAACCTAGCCCCATAGCGCTCAAGGTGCTCAAAGTGATATGTAATGGTCTAAAAAAATTTGCATCACGCCATTGATTCACAAAAGACATAGGGGTCTCCATTACAAAGATAATCAAATATACTACTAAAATGATAACACATGTACAATCTTTGGTTATATTATCGCATTCAGTGCTAAAACAGTATTGACTGTTTTTTTCTTGACGGGCTTCAAAGGTAAATAACAAAGGCAAATAAATTTGAAATAACCCGACACGGGGCAAAAGGCGCGTGAGTAGCTATTTCATAAATTTAGGTTATAATAGTCAAAATTTAGTTAGACGCTTGAATTTTTTGCTTTTAAACTTTCAAACTTTCAAACTTTTAAGCATTGGGCGGCTAACTGGGTAGCACTATGTGTTATATATACAGTGTGTTATATGTACAGTGGTTTATGATTTATTTTCAAAAAGCGATATCTTACCGATTGCGAGTGCATGAATGTCGGAACAATTAAGTCTAAACTTAAATATCAAGCAGTCCGCGAGTATCAGTGACTTTAGTGGTCCAGGCTGGGTATCCATCATCGATGTGGTGCGCCAAATGCATGTAGGGCTATTGACGCAGCTATATCTATACGGCGAGCGCGATACAGGTAAAACCCATCTACTAAACGCTATCTGCGAATCCTTCCGTGATATCGACCAATCTGTTATTTATCTGTCGCTGCGTGAGCTGATAAATGCCAATATGGATGCCATGGTGTTGTCATCGCTAGAGAATACCACGGTGATTGCGCTTGATGATATGGATGCAATTCAAGGTCATCCTGAATGGCAAGAAGCGATTTTTCATCTGATTAATTTATCGCAAGAATACGGTAATAAAATTATTTTTGCCAGTCGGTTGCCAGTAAAGTCGTTAAATTTTGAGCTGCGAGATTTGCTATCAAGGCTTGCGCGAGCCGCAACTTTTCAGTTGCCAACTGGCAGTGATAGGCTTGATAGACAGCTAATTTTGGAATCGGTATTACGCCGTCGTCATTGGCACTTTGACCCGCGCATTATTGACTATTTGCTCAACGAAGGTCCACACCGCATCGGCGCGATGTTGGCAGTGTTAAACGAATTGCAGCCATTATTTTCCAACATGGAACGCACCCCATTAAACAAAGTGAGCAAAGCCAAAATTCAAGATGCGATGAATATTATTGATAATTTAACGCTCAATTTTGAATTGGCGGATTTTGATGAAATTGCAGAAAACGAAAATTTTTTAGATTTTTGACCGGGTTTGTCATAGGAATTGCGTGATAAATGGGTTAGAATCCATCAACAGTTTGATGTAAAACAACAGGATATCCTATGAATAAACAGTACTTATGGACGGCTGCCGTGTTGACTGCGGGCGTGTTAGCAACCACACAAACATTTGCCCAAGTCACCTTGAATGTTGCTGATAATACCGTGGTGACTGCCATTAATGGTCAAGAAGTCAAAAACGGCTTGCTTTCAAAACCGCAAAAAACCTACAAACTTGAGCCAGGCAAACATGTGATTACTGCCAAGTACAATCGGTTGTACGAGCTGCGCGGTGACAATCACGATGTGTTACGTTCAAGCAATATTAGCGTTCCAGTAGAGCTTGCCGACAATCAAACGTATGTGTTGGATATGCTAGGTCAACCAGAAGACTATAATGCGGCCAAAGAATATGTCAAACAACCCACACTAGCGGTGCTACAAGGCAAGCAAATCATTGCAAGTCAGCAAGCCACATCCAGCAGCAGTTCAAGCATTTTTAGCGGCTTGGGTAATGCGTTAGGCGGTGTGTTTGGTGGTAGCTCAAAAGCGGTTGAAGCAAATCAGCAAACCATCAATGCCTTAGGGCAATCAGGGGGCGCGATTCCCGCTATCAATCAACCTAGTAATCAATCTGGCAATCAAGCGGTTGTGACCACAGTCAGTTCATCGGATAATCTCGATCAATTTATGCAGTTATGGTTGAGAGCCACGCCAGCAGAGCGTGATAAAATTCGTCAGTGGGTGCAAAAATAATCACCCCATGCGCCCCCATGCGCCAAAACAACGATGCCAAGTGCATCGTTTTTTATGGTCTTACTATTACTTACTTTTACTATTAGTTAATAGATAAGACAGACTGTACTTCAAGTTTATCGAGGGCTGGCTGGTTGATTTGTAGTTGCTGGATGCGGATACCTTGTTGTTCAAACTGATTAAATATATTGGTGATTACGCTGGCCTGCGCGTGACTAAAAGCCACTTGGATAGTATTGCCATTCTCGACCACTTGCGCATTGACAATACCTGATTGGCTAAGTATTTGTTTGATAGCATCGGCTTGACTGACTTGTTGGGTTTGGTTCGGATTGATGTTACCTGATTGACTGCGTAACCAAAACACATCTGCCATGGTGTCATCGTATTTTTTTTGTGCCAGGTTGGCTTTGCTGTGTAGCGTCCAACCACTGACACCAACCACAAAAAAAAGCAAGAACATTGCCAATATCAGCAGCGCAATCTGATCACGACGTGATAAATTTTGAAAGGCATGACCCAGAGGCGTGGTTAGTTTTTGCAGGGATTGGCTCAGTGAGGCGTGCGGTTTCATAAATTCATCTCGGTCGTAGGTTTAGTCTGCCAATTCAATATCTATCATGGCAAGGGCACTGCCAGCAGAATTTGGCGCCACTGTACTGGAAACCGCACTGGCAGTATTCGAAGACATCGCAGCGGGCATCGCGGCATCGACAGACCCTAGCTTGGCTTTAATCCCTTTGTTTACCATGTCATTGACGGCTTTGTTTAATGAATCATTGCTTGATGATAAAAGCTGCAGTTGTAAGTGATTATTTTGAAAATTAAGCTGTTTGGCAGTCAGTTGGTATTGCTGTAATATCGGCTGTATGGACGACAATGTCTGAAGTACGTTTGGCGTGGCTGATTGCTGGGTGGTTAATTTGCCAGATAACTGTCGTTGTAGGGTGAGTTTGCTATTAAGCGGCTCATTGGGGAACCACTGGGCGTATTGCTGCGCCAGCAAAGTTGAGGCTTGTTTTTGCGCTTGGTTGTAATAATACCAACGAAGCGCATCGACCGCAAAGGTTGTCAGCAGCGCACACACACTGACTAGGACGATGACTTTGGCATAAGGCGCAAGCG
This sequence comes from Faucicola osloensis, assembly GCA_016888885.1. Taxonomy (GTDB): domain Bacteria; phylum Pseudomonadota; class Gammaproteobacteria; order Pseudomonadales; family Moraxellaceae; genus Faucicola. Next base: position 682,469 of record CP069437.1, on the reverse strand, counting down.
TCGTTTTACCTTTGATTGTGGCAAAGTTAAAAAAATGTCTGACCGGGTCTTTGATTGGGGTAGGCAACAACTCAGAAGACTCTACGGATAAATTAGGCATACTGGCTAATTGCTGGATAACGGTTTCATGGTGAAAACCGGTTAAATATAGCGTTTCTAGCATGGGTAATTTGGTGAGTACCAGCGGTAAAAAACTAACCGCCATGCCGTGATAAGTATGGAGTTTTAATAACTGGGTATCTGTATCTTGGTAATACACCGCGCTTGTGGTAGGTATAGCCCTAGTATTCATACTAGTATCTATTCTATTATCTATGGTCGGTAGCAATAAAAAATCTGGCAATAAAGCGACTATCTCAATACCTGCCAAAGCTGCGGCATTAATCCATGAATGAATATCGGCAGCATGAAGCCCAAATAACGCGGGTAACTCGCTGTTGCTGACCGCCGGCTGAATTTTGACTTGTAAATCGTCTACCGACCCAATGCTGATATCTTCAAATAAATAGCGTCTGCCGGCGTCGCCCAAAGCGTTGAGCTGGCTTGCTGAAAGGGTAGGATGGATGGTTAATAAATTGACACTAGGAAAATAGAGACAGGCTTGCAGCTTGGCTGATTGCGTGGTTTGCAGATTGGCAAGGGTCGCAAGCGTTTGCCAATCGTCAGCCGTTTGCCAAGTCTGGGTAGTTTGTTGCCATAAACGTAAGGCAGCATGCTGAGTTGGCAACCAAATATGAATCACAGAAGTGTCCTACACAAAATTGACAAATTAAATCACCTAACAGGTGGGAACAAAGCGTTTAATCTCGGCGGCAAGACTGGGAGCCAATATACCCATATCATACACACGCGCTTCAGCCAGCGCAAAACCCTCTAGTGGTTCATCCGTGAGAATATGGGCGATTTTAGCAATGATATTCATATGACAAACCACCACCATGCAGTCGCCAACCAATTCGCCTAGCGCATCCACGGCAATGTCTGCATCGTTATCGGGGGTGATGCCCTCATACGTGGTCACAGGGACATGGGGAAAAAATTGCTGGATTTGGGCAAGGGTTTGCTGAGCGCGGTTGTAAGGGCTGACGATAAAATGATCGGGCTCAAAGTTCTCAGCAAGCCATTGTGCGGTCTGTGAAGCTTGGGCTTGACCCAGTGCTGATAAATTTCTTTCATGGTCTGGCAGGGTATAAGCGCCTGCATCGCCATGACGAACTAAAATTAATTGCATGTATTTACCTAAAAATATTTAAAGTTATGTTTGTCAGTTATGCGTTGGTTGCACTTGATGCGGCATGACAAATTCTACATCACTTCTAAATCCTGCTTCCATTAAGTTTAACGCAACCCCAAGCGGCGCTTTGTCTTCATAGATAATATCGTGCAAGGCATGAGTAATCGGCATATAAATACCCTCTTTCATGGCTTTTTCATTCACCTGCTGGATAGTATTAATCCCTTCAGCGGTTTGCCCCAGTTTTTTGATGGCTTGGTCAAGGCTCATGCCACGCCCTAGCATATTACCAATCTGGTAGTTACGGCTTAAGGTCGATGAGCAAGTCGCATACAAATCACCCACGCCCGACAACCCCAAAAAGGTCAGGGGATTAGCCCCCGCTTGGACACCAAATCGGCTCATCTCAGCCAATGCGCGGGTTAATATCATGGCTTTGGTGTTTTCCCCAATGTCATAGGCAGCCGCCATGCCCATGGCGATGGCATAAATATTTTTGAGCGCGCCGCCAAGCTCCACGCCAATTAAATCATCACTGGCAAACACGCGAAAAAACGCACTGTGCAGCGCTGTCTGCACGGCAAGCCGTAGCGCTGCAGATTGGCTGGCAATCACGGTGGCAGACGGCATATTATTCATGATTTCTTTGGCGAGATTGGGACCGCTCATCACGCCAAAAGCCACATTGGGCAATTCATCTGCGATCACATCACTCATTAGCGCAAAGGTATCTTTTTCCATACCTTTGGTTAAAGACACGATGGCTTGAGCGCTGATAAAGGGCGCAATTTTTTGTAAAGTTTCACGAAACGCTGAGCTCGGCACTGCCACAAAAATCAAATCTTTGCCTTTGACGGCTGCTTGCAAATCATGGGTAAATTGCAGGCGCTCATCAAGCTTATGGTCGGGCAAATATTTTTTGTTGATATGGGTTTTTTGCATCGATTTGACGCTGCGCTTATCGCGTACCCAAAGCGTGACTTCGCAGCCATTTTTGGACGATAAATTTGCCATTGCCGTACCAAAACTACCACCCCCCAGCACGGCAATTTTGAGGGGGGCAGGCTCGTTGGCGAACTGATGGTCTAACTCTGTCTCTATGTCTAAGTCTTTCTCTAATAGCGCTGTGGTGTCCGGCTTAGACTTTTTGACCGCTTTTTCAATGACGTCGGCAAACAGCTTGCTGGCTTTTTCACGATTGACATTCAGCTTTTCTAAATTTTCACTTAGATTGGTTGCTAACTGGGGTTTTTTCATTGAAAATCCTTGAATCCACTTGTCCTGCAAATACTGACAACAGGGCACCCTTTACATGAGCAAAATATAAACGGCTACTTTAGCCGTTAGTTTGTGCCATTATCATAAACAATAAATGGTGTGACGTCTATCTTAGAACGCGGTGGGATGGTCGACACGGCTGTGCCAACATAGACAAAAGCAATGACTTGGTTATCAGCGGTTACATTAAACAGTTGTTTGATTGCAGGGGCATTGGCAAGTGGACCGGTGCGCCATACGGTGGCAAACCCTTGTGCCGATAAGGCAAGCAGGAGATTTTGCACCGCACAACTACTTGCCGCTACTTGTTCCCAATGGGGGACTTTATCATGGGGTTTAAACTCGGTCACACACGCGATAATCATCGGCGCACGCAGCGGCATATTTTCGGCTTTTTTGAGGGTTTTCTCGTCAGTTTCACCTTGTGCTATCGCCGCATTTTTTAACGCCGTGCCTAAGTTGTTTAGCGCTTGGTTTTCAAGTACGATAAAACGGTACGGGTTTAAATCCTTGTGATCGGGGGCGGATAGCGCCACTTCAATCGCTTGTTCGACTTGCTCGCGGGTGGGTGCAGGAGCGACAAGGTTGCCGATTGAACGGCGCGATTTGATAAAGTCTAAAATTTCTGAATTTGTCATTGTTATTCCTTAAAGAGGTTATTGATTAGCGTTGCCATATTATCCGCTGAAGCTGATTGCAGTTGTGTTAAACCGTCAATCACCCCTTGCTGATTATCCAAGGTTTTATTTTGGCTAAGTTTAAATTTGGCTTCAAAATTATGAATGGTCAACTTAACCCCCACAATCGCGCGGCACATGGCGTTGATATAGTCACTTGGCGCGTCACTTAAAGACCAAGGCTCATGACTGGGGTTAGTTTGTTTAAGTTGATAGCCAAGCGGATTTTGTTCATCTACTTGCCAAAGTAGCGGAGCAGGGCAGATTTCAAACGAATCGCCGGTTGATGCCATTATATTTGCTAATGGCGACCCAGCAATAAAATCTTTAACGGTTTCAAAATCGGTTTGGGAAAAATCTTTGGGAATATACATCGTTAAAGCCACTCACCTGCATAACAATTAAGGCTTTGGATTATTTAAATGGTCATATCTTCTTTTTTTATCTCATCCAAACGATGTTCCGCTTTGAGATATTCTTCTGATTGCATCTCTAACAGCCGTGAGCGCGTGCGCTCAATCTCAAACGCCAATTTTTGCCCATCATACAGTTGTAAAATCGGCTGTTCTGCACGTACCAAAAGCTTGACGCGGCGATCATAAAACTCATCGACAAGGTAAATAAAGCGCCTTGTCGGATCAGCGATAATATCGTTTAGTATGGGCACATCATCCACCAGCACCGTGCTAAACTCATTGGCGATTTCAATAAAATCGCTGGCTGAGCGCGGCTGCATACATAATGCCCGAAAATCAACGTACAGGGTGTTTTCGGTACGACCTTTGATGGCGATATCACGACCATTGATGTGAATGGGGTCTTGGATAATGTGTTGGTTGTTGCTTAGTGCGGTAAAGCGGTTGGCAAGCCAGTGGATGTTTTCTTTGGTCAACGGAGACACGTAAAGTTCGGCTTGCTGCAATACGCGCAGACGGTAGTCGATGCCACTGTCAATGTTCATGACCGTACAGTTTTTTTCAACTTCGGCAATGGCAGGTAAAAAACGGTCACGGTGAATACCATTTTTATATAAGCCATTTGGTGCGATGTTTGATGTGGCAACCAAGGTGATGCCTTTTTTAAATAGCATGGTAAACAAATCACCCAAAATCATCGCATCGGAGACATTGGAGACAAAAAATTCATCAAAACAAATCACATCCGCTTCATTATGGATGATATCGGCGACTTTTTGTAGCGGGTCTTGTTGACCTTGTAGCTTATTAAGCTCGGCGTGCACCCGCTTCATAAAGTGATGAAAGTGTTGGCGCATTTTGTTGTCGGCAGGCACTGACTCAAAAAACATATCCATCATCCAAGTCTTACCACGACCCACGCCGCCCCACATATATAGCCCTTTGGGCGGCTCAGTACGTCTTAAAAAGCTAAATAGCCCACGTTGTTTGGCGCGGTTGTCCATGATTTGTTCATAGACATTATCCAAATAAGTCATCGCAGCCCGCTGCTGTGCATCTTCGCTAAACTCACCAGATTTTAGCGCAAGCTCATAGCGTTGTAGAGGTCGTAAATTTGAGTTGGGCATGTTATCTCTCAGCGTAAATTAAAAAGTTGTCAAAATTCCATTTCAACGTGCTTTGACGTAGGGGTATTCAATAAATAGAGGCGATTAAATAGACGGCATTAAGGTGCCAAATAGCTCACGATGTCAAATACACCAAAAACCCGAATCAAAAACACCCATCAAAAACACAAATCAGAAACTAGGATAAAATAAAAACTGCGTTATTTGCTACTTAACGCTTCAAGCAGCTGTTTTAATTCCCCTAATTTACCATGAAAAAAGTGCCCTGTATCGTCAATGATGTGCGTTTGAATACCAAAGTTTTCCCCAAATTGTTGTAGCGAGCTTGGCGCAATCACCTCATCATTCGCACCATAAATCATAAAGGTTTGTGCGGTGGGCAGTAGCAAATCTGAGGTGTCGTTTTTTTCAATAGAAGGGGCAATCAAGGCCAAATCCGTGATGTCAAAATCATCCACTCCCAAAAATGCGCCTTGTTCATTGACAAGCTGGGCAAGCTTGGCGGCGATAAATCCGCCAAACGAAAATCCGCCAATCCATAGCTTGCGCGCCTCGGTTTGGCTATGAATCCATTGAAGTACGGTTAACGCGTCTTCGATTTCACCTGTCACATTGCCATACTCGCCCGTTGACTGTCCCACACCGCGAAAATTAAAGCGTACCACGTGCATGTTTTGGTCGCGGGCAAAACGATACATGGTGGTCACTACTTTATTCATCATCGTGCCTTCTTGCAATGGGTTTGGGTGACAAAGAATGGCAACACGCTCAACCGACGCGGCGTTTGGGTTGGCAACGCCCGTTGAGTCAGCTTGCCAAAGCGCGTCAACTTCAAGCTTACCGCAAGGGGCATCTATTAATTGCGAATGGGTTAATGAATGGGCAGGTGAGCGCATAATCGTCCTAATCTAAGCAAAAAACGTTAAAAAAACCACCCATCATGCTAACCAATTTCACCCAAAATAGCTAGTTTGAAAATCAACAAACCAGCCAATTGTTGCGCGGATTTTATGATTTGTAAGACCACTTGCGGCGGCTCACTTTTTACCACACACTAATACAAGCCATCAATCAAATTCTATTATTGACATGGTGAGTTTGCCTGTATTGTTGATAATTGATGAAAAACTTAACACCGCTATCGAAAAGGGACAGCCTGCAGATCATGAAATCATCGCTCAAATCGTCTTTATTAAAAATCACCCCATTAAAAATCACAACTATCGCGCTAGTCGCAGCAGTGAGTTTATCCGCTTGTCAAAGTACACCCACTAATTTGCCCGTGCTACAGCGCGCGAACAACACATTAGAAACCACGGGGTTAGGCAAAAGTAAAAATATCGCCAAACTAAACGCGTTACATATCGCAACCGAGCAGTGCCGCGGAAAATCGCCCATTGTGTTGACCGATAGCTACCAGTATAACGGCGTGTTGGATGAAAACATGGGACGCGCGGCTGACCAAGCCATAGGTATGATTGGCAGTGTGTTTGGTAGCAAAAAAACCCTTGCTCGCGATGATGATTATGAATATACCATCACCTTTAAATGTCCCTAATTGTCAAAGTCAAATTATCTATCAATAAAAAAAGGTTAGGAGCGTTCCTAACCTTTATTGTTTTGGTATCACTGACGATTTAACAAATGCTGATTGAGCTGTGCAATCACCGCTTTGTCGCCTAACTGATTGATACTATCACGAATTTTTGGAATCGGCTCGGCAGCAATCGGCTGACTATCAAATAGCTTTAACAACCGCAGTTGTAATGCTGGCTCACCTTGCTCAATGACAATATCTATGAGGGTAGGCACATCAAACGGCAAATCCGAAGTTGACTGTGCCATTGCCACCGCATGATAAGCGCCATGTGGGTCTTGGTCGGTTATGATACGGGTATTTACGGCTCTGTAAGCTTTTTCTGAAGTACCGCCTAGGACATTGATTTTGTGTAAACAGTTAAGCGCAGAGTTATCTTGTAATTGTGCAATAGCAATGATGTCTTCAGCCTGCTCTTGCAAATAGGCGCGTTTTTGTGCGAGTTCCTCTAATTGCTGCTCAGTGAGCGGCTCATCGCTTTCGGCTTTTTTTAAGTTGGCATTAAATTGAATTTCTGACATGGCTATCCCCTTATTTATATAGTTACTAGATAAGGGTTTTTTTTATAAAATCAAATCCACCGGTTAAACGAGCACATTTTAATGACAATCAAGCTATTTAATCACAATGCAGTTATAATCAATCAAAATGACAAAAGGGCGTGCTATGTTAGTGTTAACGATAAATGCTGACCATATCAGTGTAAGGTTGCAAGATAACCTATGGGACATTGGGCTTACGCTAAACGTAATTGCACAGACATTGCACGCATTGCCACCCACCGAATTGGCATGGGAAACGGCAATCATGCGCATAGAAGATGCTATTTCACCGCTAAAACCTAGATTGCCCAAAGATGAATTATTAAAGGTGATAGGGGCAGAGGATTTACGCTTACTAGCGTTTGAGCCAGATGACAATGGCGGCTATATTCGCGCTGAGATGCTAGAAAAAGCTTTTGCGGTGCTGGCGGGCTATCGCTCGCTGCGAGATTTGCCTGCTATGCCCAATGACCTAGCGTTTTATGCCAAGGTATTGCTATTACGAGAATGGGTGCACCATTTGGATTTTGATAAGCTTTATTTGGGTTAATTGTCATCATTGACTTCCTCCCCTCTCTATCGTTCGGGGATTCCTTCTGCAAGACGGTCAAGCCCGACCGCAAGAATGTTCTTACTGGCGTTAATATCTCTATCATGCCATGTGCCACACTTTACACAAGTCCATTCTCTTATTCGCAAACCTGCTCTACCTTTCGGACTACTGGACATATCGCCACAGCACGAGCAAGTTTGGGTAGTGTATCGCTCTGATACGATTTCAAAACGGCAACCTGCGTTCTCGCATTTATAGGTCAGTTGTCGTTTCATTTCAAACCAACCTGCATCATAGACGCTTTTGGCTAGTTTGCCTTTTTTACTGTTAAATTGGGTAGTTCTAACATCACCTACCACGATTAGGGCATTGTCTTTGACTAATTGGGTAGTGAATTTGTGGATTAGGTCTTGGCGTGTATTTTTGATTTTGGCATGAATCGCTTTGACACGCTGTTTGTTTTTGGCACGTTGGGCGGTGGCTAATGCTTTGGCATATTTGAGCGTTTGCTTGATTTGTAATTTATTGCCTTTTGAGGTGGTAGCACTGTCTTTTAAACCTAAATCAATACCGACGCTACCAGTTCCACAAGTGGTTTTAGGGTATTCTTTGACGGTGATACAGGCATACCAACGGTTACGGCTGTCTTGGACTAACTCGCAAGTGTTGATTTGATATAGGCTAAGGTTGTAGCTGTCCCATAGGTCAATGACTAGTTTTTGCCCTTTGGCTAGGGATAGTTGCAAGGTGGATTTTAAGCCCTTTTTGCCTGTTTGGTGGGTGGCAATATGCTTGATGGCAGATTGTTTAAATGGTAGCCAACTTAAGCTTTTACGCTTTGATGTTGGGTTGTTGGTTCGCCAGTTTAACTTTGCCTTTTTAAACTGTTTACGGCTTTTGGCGTGGGTTTCGTTGATGGCTTGGATGGTTTGAGAGTGTAAGCCAAGTAATTCACCGCTACCTTTGGTATATTCGTTTAGGTCGTAAGCACTAAAGAATTTACCAGTCTTTTGTAAGTGCTTATAACTCAAGTCATTAACATAGTTCCACACGAAATTGACCGAACCGCTTAGGCGGTTAAGCTTCGCTATGTGTTTGTCTCGTATGCGCAACTTGAGTGTTTTCATGGGTTTAAGTATAATTGGATTTTTTTATTTTACAGTTGGTCTAATTATATGTCAAACGATTTAAGACGTGGTAGGCACGTTGTTTACAATCTTCATGTGCATTTGGTCTTTGTGGCGAAATACCGCAGAAAAGTATTTACCAAACAGATTTTAGACGATATGCAAGTCATCTTTGAGGAAGTTTGTTCAAAGTTTGAGGCACAATTGGTTGAGTTTGACGGTGAAAACGACCATGTGCATTTATTGGTGGTTTATCCGCCTAAAGTAGCTATTTCTAGTTTGGTGAATAGCTTGAAAGGTGTGTCTAGTCGGTTATTGCGTAAGAAAGAATATCCGTCTATCAAGCAACAGTTATGGGGCGATGCGTTGTGGTCGCCGAGTTATTTTGCAGGTAGTTGTGGTGGTGCTCCCATTGAGATTATCCGCCAGTACATTGAACAGCAGAATACACCGCACTAAATACCATCTGTGCGTAAGCATGGTTATGGAGTTGCCTTATATCCACCGCCTGAAGTCGGTGGTTTTACGGCAACAGAGGATAAAAAAATCGCCAGTACACAACCAGCGATTTTTTTAAAAAGGTAATTTAAGGCTGTTTTGAACGCTTACTAACCGGTATTTCTTAAGCCTTGGGCAATACCATTGATAGTTAAATGAACCAAGTTAAGCGTTGCGGTATAAGACGTTTCATTATCGCTCGTCGCTTCATTGGTGGTTTCAGTGGTAGACCTTTCATCAGCAGTCGCCTCGCGAAGTTGTTTTAATAAAGCGACTTGCAACCAGTTTAAGGCATTCAAATACGGCAGGCGTAGCGCAAGTGAGCGTGCCAATGTACGGTTGTCATCTAGTAGCGTTTCTTTATTGGTCAGTGTCAACAAGGCTTTAAGGCTGCGATGATATTCTGCAGTAATAAGTGCAAAAATAGCGTTGGCTTCTGTGGCATCGTTGGCGAGCTCAACATAGGCTTGGGCGATTTCGATATCGGTTTTTGCCATCACCTGTGCCATATTTGATAACATGGCTTGCATAAAGGCGCTGTGTTGGGCGTTGTGTTGCAGTTTTGCTAAGTTTTCTGGGTTATCTGCAATCAGTTTTTCGACTGCGGTGCCAAAGCCATACCACGCTGGCAGCATTAAGCGATTTTGCATCCAAGAAAATACCCAAGGAATCGCGCGCAAATCTTGAATACGTGCCAAAGACTTGCGGCTAGCAGGACGTGAGCCAATATTTAAACTGGCAATTTCTTTGACCAAACTTGTCTGCAAGAAATAATCAATAAAATACGGCTGAGTGATAAGCGCGCGATAGCAATTAAAGGCTTCATGCGATAATTGATTCATTAGGTCGCTATCAGGGCTTTCGCTATGGTTTGGCAATAGGCTTGCTTTTAGCGTTGCGGCAATCAGCGTCTCAAGGTTGCGTTCCGCGTTGCCCGCATCGGCATATTTTGCGGTAATAACTTCCCCTTGCTCGGTAATACGAATTTGACCATCCACTGAGCCTTCGGGTTGTGCCAAAATCGCTTCAAATGATGGGCCACCACCACGACCCACGCTACCGCCACGACCATGGAATAAACGCAGTTGAATGCCATATTTTTCTGCCATTTCCACCAGCTGAATTTCAGCTTGGTATAGCGACCATTGACTGGTGACATAACCACCATCTTTGTTACTGTCTGAATAACCGAGCATAATCTCTTGCAGATTGTCACGACTGGCTAGCACCGATTTGTACCAAGGTTTATCCAGTAACTCACTCATGATACGGGTACTGTTTTGCAGCGCCTCAATGGTTTCAAACAAAGGTACGATATTGATACGGCTCACGGGTACGCCATCTTTGACCAATAATAGCCCTGATTCTTTCAATAACAACGCCAATGCCAACAAATCACTTACTTGTTCTGCATTGGAGATAATGCTTTGGGTAATTGCTTTGTCACCAAAGCGATTTTTGATATCGGCTGCGGCCTGAAAAATCTCTAACTCACGCTGGGTTTGTGGCTCATAAGTGATATAAGGGTTGTATAAAGGACGTGCAGTTGCCAATTCACGCAGCAGCACACGTTGACGCGCGGACTCAGACAAAGAAAGGTAATCTTCTAAATCGGCATGTTTGAACAAATCATGAACCGTTTCGGCATGAATCCCTGAAAACTGGCGCAAGTCCAATGGCATCAAATAAAAACCAAATACTTCCACGGCGCGGATGATATCGGTGAGTCGTTCGTTAGCCAGTAACTCACTGCCATTATCTACCAATGACTGATAAACGACGTACAAATCAGCTAAAAACTCGTCACAATCAGCGTAGGGCTCACTAAGTCCAAAGCGACAACCGTAAGACAAATCAAACGTATGCGAGGTAGCGACTAAACGTGATGAGATAAACCCGATGGCGCGGCGATAAGGCTCTTCTTCTCTAGAGATATTATCTTCTTTGGATTGCTCGGAGAGTGCCAGTACCGCATCACTCACTTTGACATGGCGGATAGACAGCGGCAACTCTTGGTATAGCTTGCCCAGTTGGTCACGATAAAAGTAAAACACCGTCGCCGCTTGGCGTTTGAACGCATAGCGAAGGGTATCGGCTGACACAAACGGATTACCGTCACGGTCGCCACCAATCCAACCACCGATATTAAGTAAGTTTGGCATGTCAGTGTCGGGGAAACGCTCTTTTAACTGATAATCTAATTTGCGATATAAATTTGGCAAGGCTTCAAAAAAACTTAAATCAAAATAAGCAATGCCATTGTCAATTTCATCTTTGACAGTAATTTTAAAATGGCGGGTTTCATTGGTTTGCCACTGCGACAATAGCGCTGCCTCTAGTTGCTGCTCGATACGATGACGTTGGTAGCCAATCGCGGTGTGGTATTGCTCAAGTAAGGCACGGATTTGACGGCGCAGTGATAAAATCGTTTGACGCTGCACTTCGGTCGGATGCGCGGTCAATACCGCACTGATAAAGGTATCATCAAGCTGTGCTTGCAACTCATCGCTGTCAATCCCTTGGGCTTTTAATTCATCAATCACATGGGCAAAACTACTTTTTGAGGCAGATTCGTCTTGTTCGTGGGCAAGGCGGCGACGCTCATGGTGCATGTCTTCGGCGATGTTAAACACTTGCGCAAATAAGCCACAAGCCCGAATGAGATTCTTGCGCTGTTGATGGTTGAGCGTTGGCAAAATGGCTTGAATAGTCTGTTGGGGGTCTTCGCCATTTAACAGTTTATTAATGGTTTGTTTGACCGGTTCTGAGGTTTGCTGCTCAACGACCGTTATCAGCACGCGGCTAAGTAACTGGGTGTCCGCTAGCAAAGGAGAGTCTTTATCATTGTCGATAAGCTCAACAAGTGCCGTATTTGACGGATGCGAGTTTAAAGGGGTTAAGCTTAAAACGTGAGGCGGTGCAAGGCTTTTTTCATTTTCAGCTGGGTTGGCGTTGGTCTGGCTCATAACTTTTCCCTTATTTGCTTTAGTCTAAAAAGTGTAACAGGACAATTATGTTAGCACAAACTATTATCACCATAAGAAATACTAATCGTTAAAAATTCGAAATATAAACAGCGTTAAAATTATTTTGGCAAGGCTTGACGTAAGTGAGTCTATTTGCTATATTCAAAAACGATACAAAACGTATCATTTGAATTTATGAAGTGGATTCAAGGAGTGAATTCATGCAATGAATGCAATGATAGGCTTTGCTAAACAATGAGATGTTTTGCCAGCCTCTTAAAACCAAACCTGCAAGCGACTTTCACCATCCGTTAAGATTCTAGCTAAGGACAGCCAATGAATTTCTCTGACTTATACAATCAATCTATCAACGACAAACAAGCCTTTTGGGGCGAGCAAGCCAAACGAATCTATTGGCATCAACAACCTACCCAAATTTTAGACGATAGTAAGCTGCCCTTTGCCAAATGGTTTGTCGGTGGGGAAACCAATTTGTGTTACAACATGGTCGACCGCCATCTCGAAGACCGCGCAGAGCAAGATGCCTTTGTATGGGTCTCTACCGAAATCAATGCTGAAATGATTGATAATTACCCCAATATTCAGAAAGCTTTTAAGGCACTGGGCAACCCTGTTGAACTGTATACTGACTATGCTAAACGCCGTTTAACTTACAACGATTTATACAAAGAAGTAAACTATTTTGCCGATGTGCTAAAACGTCATGGCATCGACAAAGGCGACCGTGTTGTCATCTATATGCCGATGATTTTGGAAGCGGCGTATGCCATGCTCGCTTGTGTGCGTATCGGGGCGATTCACTCAGTGGTATTTGGCGGCTTTGCCTCGCATAACCTTGCCGTACGCATGGATGATGCCGAAGCCAAAATGGTGATTACGGTCGATGCAGGGCTGCGCGGTGGTAAGCTCATTAACTATAAAAACTTGGTCAATAAAGCAGTCGAAGAAGCCAAAGTCAAACCCCGTGTGCTAGTGGTTGACCGTGGCATTATGCCATATACAGCTGAGCCACAGGACATCGACTATGCCACCGAGCGGGCGATAAGTGCCGACAACAATGCCAAAGTCGATTGTGTTTGGCTAGAGTCCAATGCGCCATCGTATCTATTATATACCTCGGGCACGACAGGCACACCCAAAGGCGTACAGCGTGATACAGGCGGTCATGCAGTAGCCCTTGCCACCGCGATGGATTTTGTCTATAACGGTAAGGCTGGCGAGACGTTTTGGGCGATTTCGGATATCGGTTGGGCAGTGGGGCACTCGTTTAGCATCTATGCCCCTTTACTGACAGGCATGACTAGTATCATATATGAAGGCTTGCCAACCACGCCAAACCCGGGGATTTGGTGGCGAATTGTCGAAGCCAATAAAGTCAATATTTTGTTAACTGCACCGACAGGCGTGCGGATGCTACGTAAACAAGATGAAATGTGGATGAGCCGTCACGATATCTCAAGCCTAAAAGCATTCTTCTTGGCAGGTGAGCCACTCGATGAGCCAACGGCCCAATGGCTAACAGGTCACATGGGCGTGCCAATCATTGACCACTATTGGCAAACTGAGTCGGGCTGGCCCATCCTAAGCCATGCCCCAAAATTTGCAGACAATCCCGACCACAAGCCGCACAAACAAGGCACACCCGGCTATCCGATGTTTGGATTTGACGCCAAAGTCATCAATGAAACCACAGGCGAACCCTGCCAAGCCAATGAAAAAGGCATGCTGGTGTTAGCCGCACCTTTACCACCCGGTTGTTTGGCCACCGTTTGGCGAAATGACGAGCGTTTTATCAATGGCTATTTTTCACTACTCGATGGCAAACAATACGCAACATCAGACTATGCGGTGATGGATGAATACGGCTACTACTATATTCTAGGGCGAACCGATGATGTCATCAATGTGGCAGGTCACCGTTTGGGTACCAAGGAAATCGAGGAGGCCATCGGTCATCACCCCGAAGTCGCCGAATCAGCGGTGGTTGGCATCCATGACGAGCTTAAAGGTGAGCTACCCATTGCTTTTTGTATTCTAAAAAATCATGACTTAGTAGCAGAAACCGAAAACCGTTTCCGCATTGAGCAGCAAATCGTGGGCGAGGTCGCAAGACAGTTGGGCGCCCTTGCTAAACCTGCGGCTATTTATTTTCCCAAAGCTTTACCCAAAACCCGCTCAGGCAAAATCTTACGCCGCTCTATCAAGGCACTGGCGGAAGGCAAAGAAACAGGCGACATGAGTACCCTTGATGATCCAACCGCGATTGAGGCGGTCAGACAAGCGATGGCGGAATATTAATGGCTATCAAAAAGCTTTCAGGCAGTAAGTTGTCAGGGCTTAAAAATCAGGGGTGATTGTGATGGAAAATTATGCCTTACTGGCTTTTAGGCACGCGCCCACGCCGATAGTGGTATTAAGCTATCGGCGTATCAAAGCGCTCAACGATGCCTTTGCCAATTTGTTCGGTTATGCGCACGATGAGCTACTCAATCAATCGATGCAAAAATTGTTTCCCAGTGTCGAAGATTTTGAAAAAATTGGCAAAGAAGCATTAACAGGTTTGGGATTACAGACCAATATGTATTACTGCGATGAGCGCTTTATGCGTCACAAAACAGGGGAGATATTTTGGGCAACTACCCACGGACGCACCTTAACCCCAGATGACCCGTTCAAACTGGCAATTTGGCATTTTGAAAAAAAACCGCAAGTACTGTCCGAATCCCAGCTCACCGCACGTGAAGCCCAAATTGCGCAATTTGTGGTCAATGGCTATACCTGTAAAGAGATTGGTAAGTTACTGGGTTTATCCCCCAGAACCATTGAAGTGCATAAAGCCAACTTAATGAAAAAACTGGGCGCTCGCAGCAAAGGTGATCTAGCCTCAAAAATTATTGTCATTAACCCTATGACGGCCGCACAGCAAACTACTCCAGCTGAACTACTCCAGAAAAAATACTTAAGTAATTAAGTATGATTGACAGTACCCCCCAACTCATTCACACTGTTTTGCAACGCGTTTAACGCTATCAAACGCCATACACCAACACGGTAAAAACAAGGATTGTTACGATGACTACCCAAACTGTAAAACAACTCATCAACGGCGAATTTGTCGAATCAACCACTAGTGAGTGGATTGACCTGACCAACCCAGCTACCCAACAAGTGATTGCCAAAGTACCCCAAACCACCCCCGATGAAATCAACCAAGCCGTTGCGGCGGCTGCAGAAGCGTTCAAAACCTGGCGCAAAACCCCAATCAACACGCGCTCGCGCATCTTCTTAAAATACCAACAACTGATTCGTGACAATATGGACGAGCTTGCCGCCATGCTCACCGAAGAACAAGGCAAAACCCTAGCCGATGCCAAAGGCGATGTGTTCCGTGGTCTTGAAGTCGTCGAACACGCCTCAGGCATTGGTAACCTGCAACAAGGGGCGTTTATCGAAAACGTAGCGACTGGCGTGGATATGTACAACATTCAACAACCACTTGGCGTTTGTGCGGGTATCACCCCGTTTAACTTCCCCGCCATGATTCCACTTTGGATGTTCCCAATGGCGATTGCCACCGGTAACACCTTTGTACTAAAACCGTCTGAACAAAACCCGATGGTCACCATGCGCTTGGTAGAATTGGCGTTAGAGGCGGGAATTCCAAAAGGCGTGTTAAACGTAGTACATGGCGGCAAAGACACTGTTGATGCCATTTGTGACCACCCAGATATCAAAGCCATCTCATTTGTCGGCTCAACCGCAGTCGGCACCCACGTCTATAACCGCGCCAGTCAAGCAGGCAAACGCGTGCAATGTATGATGGGGGCTAAAAACCATGCGGTCATTCTACCTGATGCCAATAAAGAACAATGTCTTAACCAACTAGCCGGTGCTGCATTTGGTGCCGCCGGTCAGCGTTGTATGGCATTGTCGGTAGTTATTTTGGTCGGTGAAGCCAAAAACTGGGTGGGTGACATCGTAGAACGTGCCAAAAAATTGGTGGTGGCAGCCGGTAAAGATGACAAAGACTTAGGACCTGTGATTTCCCAAGCGGCCAAAGCGCGTGTTGAACGTCTAATCCAAGCGGGCGCGGATGAAGGCGCACAAGTCCTGCTCGATGGTCGTGGTATCAAGGTGGAAGGGTTTGAGAACGGTAATTTTGTCGGACCGACTATTTTAGATAACGTCACTACCGATATGACTTGCTATAAGGAAGAAATCTTTGGACCGGTGCTTGACATCATGTACGCCGATAGCCTAGATGAAGCGATTGCCATCATCAATGCCAATCCAAACGGTAATGGCACGGCTATCTTTACCCAGTCAGGTGCGGCAGCCCATAAATTCCAACAAGACATTGATGTGGGTCAAGTCGGTATTAATTTACCCATTCCTGTGCCACTACCGATGTTCTCATTCACCGGTTCTCGCGCCAGTAAATTGGGCGATTTAGGTCCTTATGGTAAGCAAGCGGTACAGTTTTATACCCAAACTAAAACCGTCACCGCCCGTTGGTTTGATGATGAAGCCAGTAAAGGCGTTAACACTACCATTTCATTAAAATAAATAGACGTTAACAGTTAATATTTCGTGATTAAGACTGATTAAATTGGGCTATCAGGTTAAAAACGTTATAGCCAATATAGCCAAGCGTCGTGATTTTGCATTAAGTTAAAGCAACGCTTGGCAACGACTGATGGCATGGATGTAATTTAGCCATAAAAAGGAATTTACCATGAATTTTTCCCTTACCGAAGACCAACAAGCCTTTGCCGATTTGGCTGCTCAATTTGCCGCTAAATCGCTAGCACCCAACGCTGCTGAATGGGATGCCACAGGCTATTTTCCCAAAGAGGTGTTCAAAGCCGCCGGTGAACTGGGCTTTATGGGGCTTTACACCAACCCTGATTTTGGCGGACTGGGCTTGCCGCGCCTTGATGCGGCAATTATCTTTGAAAAACTGGCGTATGGCGATACGTCAACTGCCGCATTCATGACCATTCACAACATGGTCGCTTGGATGATTGGCGAGTTTGCCAAACCTGAGGTTGCCGAAAAATACTTGCCTGAATTATTAGCGGGCGAAAAATTGGGTAGCTACTGTTTGACAGAGCCGAATGCTGGCTCAGATGCGGGTTCATTAAAAACCAAAGCCGTCAAACAAGGCGACTATTACCACATTACTGGGCAAAAGATGTTTATCTCTGGGGCAGGGGCGACCGATGTGCTCGTGGTGATGGCGCGCACCTCTGACAACGGGGCAAAAGGCGTGTCTGCCTTTATCGTCGATGCCAACAGCGATGGCATCAGCTACGGCAAAAATGAACATAAAATGGGCTGGAAAAACCAACCGACCGCCGCGGTGCATTTTACCGATGTCAAAGTCCCTGCCGAAAATCTACTGGGGGAAGAAGGACAGGGCTTTACCTTTGCCATGAAAGGCTTGGATGGTGGGCGTATCAATATCGCCACGTGTGCGGTGGGTACGGCTCAAACTGCCCTTGACCGTGCCGTGCAGTATGTACAGGAGCGTAGCCAGTTTGGCAAAACCCTTGACCAATTCCAAAACGTGCAGTTTAAACTTGCCGATATGCTCACCCATTTGGTGGCGGCGCGGCAGATGGTGCGTTTGGCAGCGTATCATTTGGATAGCAAATCGCCCGATGCCACGGCGTATTGTGCGATGGCAAAACGCCTTGCCACGGATTTGAGTTTTGATATCGCCAACCAAGCGCTACAGCTACACGGGGGCTATGGCTATCTACAAGAATATCCGCTAGAGCGTCATGTGCGCGATTTGCGCGTGCATCAAATCCTAGAAGGCACCAATGAAGTGATGCGGATGATTGTGTCTCGCAAAATGATGGAAGATGGGGCGCTACCAAGATTGCAATAAATTAAAGGCATTTTAAAAGGGATTTACCATGTCAAATTACACCAATTTAAACCTAAAAATCCAAGACCATATTGCTATTTTGACCCTCAACAATCCGCCTGCCCACACTTGGACAAAAGAAAGTTTAGCCAGTTTAAAGCAGCTCATTAGCGACTTAAATGCCAACAAGCAAGTCACCGCCTTGGTGGTGCATGGCGATGGCGAAAAGTTTTTTTCCGCAGGGGCGGATTTAAACAGCTTTGCCAGTGGTGACAAAGGTCAAGCCGCGGAGATGGCGATTGCATTTGGAGAAGCGTTTGAAGCGTTATCAAGCTTCCGGGGTGTGTCGATTGCCTGTATCAACGGCTATGCGATGGGCGGCGGTCTTGAGTGTGCGTTGGCGTGTGATATCCGCATTGCTGAAAGTCATGCCCAAATGGCACTCCCTGAGCTATCTGTTGGCTTGTTGCCATGTGCAGGCGGTACGCAAAATTTGCCGTGGCTGGTGGGTGAAGGCTGGGCAAAACGCATGATTTTATGCGGTGAGCGTATCAAGGCAGATAAGGCGCTGCAAATTGGTTTGGTGGAAGAAGTCGTGGAAAGTGGCAAAGGGTTACAAACGGCTTTAGACTTGGCTCAAAAAGTGGCGAAGCAATCCCCCGATGCGATTGCGTCGAGTAAAACCTTGATTATGTCGGCACGTTATCAGCCACCAAGTTTTAACTGGATAAAGGAACGTGAGTTATTTATCAAGTTATTTGATGGCGACAACCAACAAGAAGGCGTCAATGCGTTCCTTGAAAAACGCAGTCCAGAGTGGAAATAATTGTAAGGTGATTATGTGATGAAAGTTGTTTTTCGTGAAGCCCAACCCCGTGATTTTGACAAAGTCGCAAAATTGGTGACGGATGCCGATGAATTATATGTGATTTCACCAAAAAGTCATTTTCCGTGGACGGCTGAGCAGGTAGCAAACATTGCCCAAACCCGTGAGTTTAATACCGTTGCCATTGATAAAGATAGCCAAATAATCATTGGGTATGCCAATATGTACAATGTGACAGATAAGACCGCCTATATTGGCAATGTCATCGTGCATGATGAGTACCGTAATCAGCAAATTGGCGAGCAGTTGATGCAGTATATGATGGCGATTTGCCAAGACAAGCAAGTAATGCCACACGTATCGGTGTTCAATCACAATACAGGGGCGTTACGTTTTTATCATCGGCTTGGATTTGTGCCTTTTGCGATGCAAGAGCGAGAATTTCAACAAAATAAGATTATGCTGATTCATTGCCAATATTTAGAAAATAGCAAAGGATAAACAATGCAAAACATAGAAAGCCCTGTCTTATTTGACACCATCGCCACCCAAGACGGTCACCACATCGGCACGATGACCCTAAATGACCCCAAATCCCTAAACGCCCTAAGTGTCGATATGTGCAAACTCATGTCACAACAACTTAGCGACTGGGCTAATGATAACAACATCGTCGCCATCTTGCTAAAGGGAAGTGGCGACAAGGCGTTCTGTGCAGGCGGCAATATCCGCAAACTGTACGACAGCATGATTGACACCCCGCCCCAAGTGCCTATGCAGCAGCCCAATCCGTACGGGGTTGAATTTTTCGAAAACGAGTACAGCCTATACCGGCAAATGCACTTTTACCCAAAACCGATTATCTTGTGGGGTAATGGTATTGTCATGGGCGGTGGTATGGGCTTGATGGCGATGTGTAGCCATCGTATCGTCACCGAAACCACCCGTTTTGCCATGCCGGAGATTACCATCGGCTTATACCCTGATGCCACAGGTTCGTGGTTTTTGGCGCGTATGCCTGCCAAAATTGGGCTATTTTTGGGCTTGACAGGCGCGAACTGCAACGCCAACGATGCGATTTTCTCTAGCCTTGCTGAGTATGCGGTGGCAAGCAGCGAATACGACAACGTGCTTGATGTGCTAAAACAAGCCAATTGGCAAGCTGACAGCAATTTACATGATATCGCAAGCCAAGCCTTAGCCAAAATTCATCATACCGAGCACTTAGCAGACAGTCATTTGATGAAGCATTTTAATACCATCCAAGTGCTAGTAAACAAAGGCTCAGTGCATGATATAGATGCAGCCTTGCGCGATGACAACTTTACCAAAGTCAACGGTGAAGCGGATAAATGGCTTACCAAAGCGGTCGAGACTTATCAGCACGGTTGTCCTGTCAGCGCAGCATTAACGGTTGAGATGTTTAAACATGCCAGCAAATTATCGCTTGAGCAAGTGCTATATATGGAGATGAATGCGTCGCTACATTGTGTTAATTACCCAGATTTTCGTGAGGGTGTACGCGCTTTACTGATTGATAAAGACAAATCGCCAAAATGGAGTAAAACCCTTGATGAATGCGATGCCGGCTATATCCAGTCACATCTTGCATCAGCTTTTCCCAATAGCGAACATCCCTTTGAGGCTTGGTTGGGTAGCGATTCACTCTCAGCAAAATTAGCCAAACTTGCTGTATAAAGTTTACAAACACCACAACATACAAGGATTGTATATGTCAAATAATCAACAAACAGCCATTAAAAAAATTGCCTTTATCGGGCTTGGTAACATGGGCAAACCGATGGCAGAAAATCTCATCAAAAATGGCTTTGCCTTAAACGTATTTGACCTAAACACCGCCGTGCTAGACGACCTTGCCAAACAAGGGGCAAACGTGGCGACTTCACCTGTGGACGCAAGCAAAGAGGTGGATATGGTCATCACCATGTTACCTGCAGGTCAACATGTCAAAGAGGTGTATCTGGGTAAAGACGGTAATCAAGGCTTGCTAGATGTGGTGGGTAAAGATACCTTGCTGGTCGATAGTAGCACCATCGCAGCGAGTGATGCTCGTGAAGTTGCCGAAGCTGCGGCAGAGAAAGGCATTCAGTTCATGGATGCGCCCGTATCAGGCGGTACCGCAGGGGCAGCAGCAGGGACACTCAGTTTTATTGTGGGCGGGCAAGCTGAGCAATTTGAACAGGTCAAACCCGTGCTTGAGGCCATGGGAAAAAATATCTTTCACGCGGGCGAGGTCGGTGCAGGTCAAGTCGCCAAAATCTGTAATAACATGCTGCTTGGGGTGATTATGACAGGGACAGCCGAAGCCATGAATTTGGGCGCCAAAAACGGATTAGACCCAAAAGTATTAGCCAGTATTTTGTCAGCCAGCACCGGTCGTAACTGGGCGCTAGAAGTGTGTAATCCGCATCCCGATGTTGGTGATGCCATGCCATCAAGCCGTGGTTACACGGGTGGATTTATGAGTAAACTCATGCTCAAAGACATGAACCTTGCCAAACAAACCGCCAATGATACTCAGGTGGTGACACCAATGGCAGACCAAGCGACGGCACTGTATAGCAAACATAGCGAGCAACATGGGGATAAAGATTTCTCAAGCATTATGGCGCATTATGATGCGAACGTTTTGCAATAAGTTTTGGTGTTTAGTAAAAAGCTAGGATTTTTTTCTGGCTTTTTTCTGCTCGTTAATTCAAAAGTTAACCCAAAAATAGGGTAGAATTAGCGTCAATCCCAATTTATCGCACTAGTGTTATTATGTCTAAGCCAACAGCACGCCCCAAAAAACCAAAAATTGTCTTTTTTGATATTGATGACACGTTGTACATCAAGCAGCAAGAAAGGGTGCCGCAATCCGCGATTGAGGCACTCAAACAATTAAAGCAGCAAGGCATTATGGTCGCTATCGCCACCGGTCGGGGTCGTGCGGTTTTTCCCAAAGCTGTGTATGAGCTCATTGAAACCGTGGGTATCGATGTGCTGGTCACCATCAACGGTCAATGCAGTCATCACCAAGGTGAGTTGTTAGCGCATTATCCGATGACCCCTGCGCAACTTAAACTGATTACCGATTATGTTGAATTAAACAATTTATCGTATGCCTACATGACCGATACGGAAATCATCGCGTTAGCGGAAGATGATGCACTGTCAGAAGCGTTGAATTCGCTTAAAATAGCTTACCGTACTGCCAGCCATGATGACATTGATTTGTCGATACCTATTTATCAAGTCGTGGCATTTCATCCTGACAACACGCAGGTAAATTTTGAATTCCCCGCGACTTTAAAAATCATGCGCTGGCACAAAAACGGTATCGATATTCTAGATGCGACAGGCTCGAAAGCACGCGGCATTGCGCAGGCGCTCAATAAACTGGGGCTGGATTTTGAAGATGCCATGGCATTTGGCGATGGGGTGAATGATATTGAAATGCTACAGACCGTCGGCTTTGGCGTGGCGATGGGGAATGCCCATCCCGATGTGAAAGCGGCGGCTGACTATGTATGTCCAGCTGCGTGGGAAGATGGCATCTATCAAGGCTTACAACATTTGGGTTTGTTGTCACATTGATGAGCCATCAAATGATTAAGCCTCGCTATGTGTTTTAAAATTCATCAATAAAATCGCTTTGAGCGTTTTAACGTTACCTTGTCAAAAGTGTCAAGGATAACATTTAAATTTCCCCAAAAAACGCATCACGAATATCATCGGCAGCTTTTTGCATATCAGGTACAAACCCAATCAAGTCATCGAGGGATTTGCGCGTTTTAGGTGCGGTTGTGTACAGTGAGCCGATGTAACGACCTTGGGTGTCATTGATTGCCACAGCAATTGAGACCGCTTGGGCGATATATTCTTCATCAGAAATTGCATAGCGCTGCTTGGCTATTTGCTCAAGACTTTGATTGAGTACATCCCTATCGGTAATCGTGGCAGGGGTGATAGCGGTTAACGATAAATTTTTTAGTAGCGTCACCCTATCATCTTTTGTGAGCGTACTTAGGTAGATTTTACCAGCCGCCGTACACCAAATGGGTGCTTGCGAATCAGTGGGCATATATACTTGTAAGGCAGAAGGACAAGGTACGCGGTCGGTATATACCATGTTGACGTAATAGGGTACCGCCATGCCACAGGTTTCACCGATTTTATCCACCAGTCTTTGCAAAATCGCAAATCGCTGAATCGCCACTTGCTGGCTTTGCCATAGATGAATTGCCATATGTCGCGTACGCGACGCAGGCACAATCGTACCATTGATATCGACCCGCACAAAGCCTTCTTCTTGCAGCTGCTGTATCAGTCGGTGCATGGTCGGTTTTGGAATATCCAAAATCTCAGACAAATCCAGCGGGGATAAAGGACGCTGTGCCGCAGACACGGCTTCGATAATTTTTAAAACACGGGTAATAGAAGAAACTCGAGCCATTATAATTGTCTTTTTAAGTCTAGGGTCAGCACGTCGCCAGAAAAAATTGAAAAAAATATTTTGCAAAGTTGGCAGTGATCAAAGTGCAAGGTTTTTTGATTATACCAAAATTTTTTTAAACTTCACCTGCTATTTGCGGGTTCGTCCTGCATAACCTCAGTGTTGCACACCCAATTTGCTTTCAAATTGAGCTTGCGGGCAATATCCGCTAATATAGTCGGCATTTAACGCTTAACCAAGCCATATTTATCAATATCAAGACACATTTATCAATTTGGGGAAAACACATGCCGCGTTTTGTCAGTTTTAATATCAATGGATTGCGGGCGCGCCCACACCAGCTTGAAGCCATTCGCGATATCATCGCGCCCGATGTCATTGGGCTACAAGAAACCAAAGTACATGATGACGCATTTCCGCTACAGAGCGTGCAGCAATTGGGCTATCATGTCGAATTTTTTGGGCAAAAATCTCATTATGGTGTGGCGTTATTATCACGACAACAACCTATTTTTGTACAAAAAGGCTTTCCAACTGATAGCGACGATGCACAGCGACGGTTTATCCATGCGCGCTATGATTTTAATGGCAAATATATTGATGTGCTTAATGGCTATTTTCCGCAAGGTGAAAATCGCAAGCATGAAACCAAATTTCCGATGAAGCGCAAATTCTATGCCGATTTAACCGACTATATCTTGCAGCTTAAAGCAGAAAATCGCAGTATGATTTTGATGGGAGATATGAATATTGCGCCGCTTGATTTTGATATTGGCATTAGCGAGGATAGTGTGAAACGTTGGCTAAAAAATGGCACGTGCTCGTTTTTGCCAGAGGAGCGAGAGTGGTACCAAGCCCTGCTTGCGACAGATTTGCATGATACTTATCGAGCGTTATATGCCGACGGTCAAGCCTTGAGCTGGTTTGATTATCGCAGCAAGGGATTTGACGATGAGCCAAAGCGTGGGCTGCGCATTGACCATATCTTGATGACGCCTGATTTGGCGGATAAGCTCAACGGTGCAGGCGTCAGCTATGATTTGCGTGCTATGGAAAAACCCAGCGACCATGCCCCGATTTGGGCAGATTTTTTGGATTAATCAATTAAACAATTAAACAACAGTAAGGAGCGCTCTCATGCCAGTTGGCAATGTCGAACTTGTAAAATTAAACCCAGTGAAAGGGATAAAAATTGGCATCACCGAAGCCCATGTGCGCTATGCAGGGCGCAAAGACTTAACGGTTTTTGACATCATAGCGGGCGCAAACACCGCGGTTGTCACCACGCAAAACCAATTTTGTGCCGCGCCTGTGCAGCTAGTGCGAGAATTTATCGCTAAAGACAGTCCGCGTTATTTGATTGTCAACACGGGCAACGCCAACGCTGCCACGGGTGAAGACGGTAAACAGCGTGCCAAAACAACTTGTGTGGCACTGGCAGAAAAAACCGCTGTCGCAGCCGAGCAAGTATTGCCTTACTCTACCGGGGTGATTGGGGAAACCTTGCCAGCGGATAAAATCATTGCGGGGTTAGACAGCGCCTTAGCCAATTTAAGCGAAGATAATTGGCTTGGCGCCGCCCACAGCATCATGACCACCGATACCACTCCAAAAGGACATAGCGAACAAATCACGATTGATGCCATCACCTATACCGTGACAGGTATCTCAAAAGGCGCTGGCATGATTCGCCCCAATATGGCGACCATGCTTGGCTTTGTGGCAACCGATGCCAACATTGAAAAATCGTTGCTACAAAATATCTTGACTGATACGGTGAATCAGTCATTTAACCGCATCACGGTGGATGGCGACACCTCAACCAATGACTGCTGTACGTTGATTGCCACAGGACAAGTTGGGGAGATGATTGACAGCGAAAATCACCCGCATTATCAAGCGATTTATCAGGCGATTAACAATGTGATGATTCGAATCGCTCAATTAATTGTACGCGATGGTGAAGGGGCAACCAAATTTATCACGGTCAAAGTGACAGGCGGTGAAACCTCTGAAGAATGTGCCAAAATCGCGTATGAAGTGGCGCATTCACCGCTGGTAAAAACCGCATTTTTTGCCAGTGACCCAAATTGGGGACGTATTTTGGCAGCGGTAGGCAAAGCGGGCGTGTTGCTTGACCAGTCAAAAGTGGCGGTATCACTCGATGAGGTGCGTATCTGCGAGCGTGGCGGCTTGGCACATGACTATACCGAGGCGCGTGGCAGCGAGGTGATGAAGCGTCCTGAAATTACCATTCATATTGAATTGGGTCGCGGGCAGGCGAGTGATACCGTCTATACCTGTGATTTATCATACGAGTATATCAAAATCAATGCTGATTATCGTTCTTAAAGTCAATCTTAAAGTCAATTAAAGGTAACGAATGAAAAAACTAACCACTCTGCTGTTTGTGCTGACCACCGCTGTTATCTTACAAGGGTGTGTGCATAAAATTGTCACTGTCCCTGTCAAAGTTGCCTACAAGACCACCAAAGGGGTGGTCAAAGGCACGGTAGCCGTCGCCAAAGCGGTGATACCAGGCGGCTAATACCAAGCGATAATGACGACAAAAAAGACTAAACACAGGCTGTCTAGTCATTTATGTCACACTCATTCATTGATGGCATTGATGGCAATTATTTATGGCAATCATGCGTAGCGTCTTTGCCGTAACATTTCATACAGACACAGTGACCCTGCTATCGCCACGTTTAGGCTTTCTTGACCATTGGGCTGCGGTAGGGCAATCGGGGCAGATTGACTAAGTAACCTCTCATCGACGCCTTGTCCTTCATGTCCCATAATCAAGGCTAACGGTTGTCTCAAATCGGTTTGATAAATCACTTTATCGGTGTGGCTACTTGTCGCGAACATCGGCACTTTGACCTTCATCAATACCTCATCTACGCTGATTCCTTCATAAATGGTTAAACTAAAATTCGCCCCCATGCCCGCTCGCAGCGTCTTAGGTGAATAGGCAGCCGCACTACCTTGGGTGCAAATCACCGTCTTTATGCCCACGGCAGATGCGGTGCGTAACAGCGTGCCTAGGTTGCCATTATCCTGCACGCCATTGATGATTAGGCAGTCGCTAGTGATGGGCTGATTAAAGTCTAAATGCGGCATATCAATCATCGCCATGATGGGCAGGCTCTCGCCCAGCGTGCGAATCTCTTTATACAGATTATCGCTAATCGTTAACGTTTTAACATTTTCAAGTCGGTTTAATAAGGCATTGATTTCGCCATTGTGCAGACCGCTTTCGCTGACAATCACGGTGTCGGGCGTGAGACTAGCATTGAGATAGCTTTCTAGCAAATGCGTGCCTTCTATCATGGTTTTGCCGAGTTTTTTACGCTGGCGCGACGCAGTGAGTAGGGCATGGGCAGTTTTGATGGTTGGGTTGTCTTTTGAAGTGATAAGCATTATTTGACTTCTTCATGTAATTTTTTCACATATTCAACTTCGTTTTTTGCCCCCAGTACCACAGGCACCCGCTGGTGGATACTGGTCGGCTCGATGTCCAAAATACGATTGATAGCATCGGTACTCATACCACCTGCTTGTTCAATCAGCAAGCTCATCGGATTGGCTTCATACATCAGACGCAGTTTACCCGGTTTATCAGGGTGTTTGGTGTCAAATGGATAGCTGAAAATTCCTCCACGGCACAAAATACGGTGAATATCGCCCACCATCGCCGCCACCCAGCGCATATTAAAATCTTTACCACGCACGCCAGTTTTACCCGCCGTAAACTCATCAATATAACGCTGCATCGGTGGCAACCAATAGCGATAGTTGGAGGCATTAATCGCATACTCTTTGGTGTCTGCGCTGATTTGCACTTGGTCTTTGATTTGCACAAATTCTTGGGTGTCTGGGTCCAGACTAAACATGGCGACACCATTACCAAGTGTGATTGACATCACGGTTGAGGTGCCATACAAAATATAACCCGATGCCAACTGCGCAGTGCCTTTTTGCAAAAAGTCCTCATCCGTCGCAGGGTGACCTTGGTTGTTGTAGGGTAAAATCGAGAAAATTGTACCGACTGCCATATTAATATCGATATTAGATGAGCCATCAAGCGGGTCAAACAGTACCAACAGTTCGCCATCTTGATTGGCAGGGGTAGCGTTATCTAATTCTTCTGACGCCACACCCGCGCAATGCGGATTGCTGCTCAAAGCGTCTAGCAACAAATCATTGGCAATGACATCGAGCTTTTTTTGCTCTTCGCCCTGCACGTTTTGGTTACCCGCTTCGCCCAAAATATCCGCCAGCGCGCCGCGTTTGAGCAAGTCGCTGATTTGAATACCTACTTTGGTAATGGTGGTAATGATATCGGCAACGGCAGGTTGGGCGTTTTGCGCGGCAAGATAAGTTTCAAGATTTGACATAGTAGACCTTATTATAAAATTATAAATTAACACCCTAAGCCAATCACATACGATTAGGCAGGGTGAATTTAGACCTCATGAATTAAAAAAAATATAGACAATTTGCCGCAAATTGTAGCACTTTTTGACCCGTCTTATCAGCGATAATCGCAAAATATTGGCGTATTTATTCCAACCGATTTACGGTAAAATAGGCAAATTTTATACAAATAACAACAAATCTAGGTGGCTGATGAATATTTTAAACACCCAAACCCTATCCAATGAAGCGCTACAGAGCAAGCTTGATCAGGCGATGGCAAAGCCAGAGCTGACCGCAGGAGGTGATTTGCGGCATTTTATCGGCGTAGAAGGGTTATCCAAAGCCCAGCTAATGGCCATCATCGAAAAAGCCAATGGTTACTTAACCGACAATGCCGGTCGCCCCAACAGCATTCGCAATAGTGATGAGCTTGAAGGCTGTACGGTGATGAATTTGTTCTTTGAAAACTCTACCCGTACTCGCACCACCTTTGATGTGGCTGCCAAACGCCTTGGCGCCAGTGTCATCAGTATCGATATTGCCAAATCCAGTACCCAAAAAGGCGAAAGCTTACGCGATACGCTGTGGAATCTTGAAGCCATGACAGCGGATATCTTTGTGGTGCGTCATTCATCGAGTGGGGCTGCGCATTTTATGGCAACCGAAGTCACCCCAAACATTGCCATTATCAACGGTGGTGACGGCTGGCACGCGCATCCGACCCAAGCGATGCTCGATATGCTTACGATTTATCGTGAAGCGCCAAGACCGTTTGAGGAATTAACGGTGGCGATTATCGGCGATATCAAGCATAGCCGTGTTGCCCGTTCGGACATTGCAGCGCTCAAAACCTTGGGGGTTAAAGAAATTCGCGTCGTGGCGCCCAAGACATTACTACCAAAAGGCATTGAGCGTTATGGTGTCAGTGTCTATAACGATTTGGACGCGGCGGTGGTTGACTGTGATGTCATCATTGGTCTGCGTATTCAAAATGAGCGTATTGGCTCGCCGCTTTTGCCATCGACATCCGAGTATTTTAAAGCGTATGGCATCACCACCGAACGCCTTGCCCTTGCCAAACCTGACGCGCTTGTCATGCATCCAGGACCGATGAATCGCGGCGTTGAAATCTCATCAGCTGTTGCCGATGGCGAGCAATCGGTGATTTTAAAACAAGTCAATAACGGCATTGCGGTACGTATGGCGGTGTTGGCACTGGCCATGCAAGGGCAACGTGCCGCACGCAGCGCATCTTAAAATTTAGCGAAAAAAATGACAAAGTAGGCAAAACCAAAGTAGGCAAAACCATGACGCTTCAAAATCTTTTACCTGCCAATTGGCAATTTGATACCACGCAGCTTAACCCTATCGACAGCGATGGCAAATGGCTATTACCGCCGCTGGTGGATTTATGTGCGCGCCTGCGTGAACCTGGGCACCAGTCGCATGGCACACTAAAATCAGAAGGCGCCGCGGCTCGGCAAAACGGTTTTTTGCATGTGGTTATACCACCTGATACCAACCCAGTACTTGAAAATGGCTCATTACTGGCAGGCTTGCGAGAGCGGGCTTATCAAGATGGCGGCATCTATCTGCATGTGTTAGGGGCGATGACCGCAGGTCTTGAAGGTGAAAAACCCGCCAATATGCTTGGGCTGAAGCAAGGTGGTATCATTGGGGTCAGCAATGCTCGCCGCAAATTCGCCAATGATGACGTACTACTGCAAGCCCTTGATTATGCGGCGACTTATGACATCAAGGTATTTTTTTACCCTGATGAACCCAGTTTATCCAAAAACGGCGTCGTCCATGATGGCTACATCGCATCTTATCACGGTTTGGCAGGGATTCCTTGGATTGCTGAAACGGTGGCGTTATCCAAGCAGCTGTTGATTGTCGAAGAAACAGGCGTATCGGCACATTTTGGTCAGCTGACCACCAAATCCTCGATTGATTTGATTCGCTGGGCGAAACAAAGGGGCTTGCCCGTGACCTGTGATGTGGCGATGCACCAGTTACATTTGACCGATGATGCCTTGATTGGTTTTAATGCTTTGGCGTATGTGTTGCCGCCCCTGCGTTCCAATACAGACAAAAAAGCGCTGCTAGAAGGCTTGCAAGATGGCACTATCGATGCGATTTGTAGCCACCATGAGCCATTGGCAAAAACCGCTAAACAAGCGCCATTTGCGGAGTGCAAACCCGGTATTAGCAATTTTGATACTTTTATGGGGCTCGCTTGTCAATTGGTCAAAGAAGGGGTTTTGACCCCAGAGCAGCTAGTAGAAAAAATCGCACTCAACCCTGCCAAAATCGCTGGAATTGAAGCTAGCTATCATCAAACGGGCGGGGCGGTGCTGGTTGACCCTAGTCTGACTTGGACGGTAACTAAAGAATCAATGATGTCACAAGGCAAAAATACGCCATTTATCAATAGTGAGCTGACAGGGAAAGTCGAGCAAGTCTATTTTTAGGCTTGTTTGAAGCTTGTTTTAAGTTTTTTTCAAGATTGGATACGGTAATGAATCATGCCAAAGGCATTTAAGCAGATAGCCCCGCCAGTCCCTAATAGCCATCATGCCAAGAACGCCATCATCATGGTCGCTATCTATGAGCTGGTAAAAGGATTGGTAGCACTAGGGGTGGCGGCTATTATTTTTGTAGGGCATGATAAATTGCAATGGATTGCGTGGGTGGTTTCACAGGCGCTGCATCGTATCATGGGTATGGCACTGCACCACCAAATAGAGGCGCTAAATCACTATGCTTGGGTCGCCAACCAAAACTGGCAAAAAGCCTTTTGGATAGTCGTGGGCTATGCGCTGCTGCGTTTTGTGGAAACCTACGGTCTTTATCGAGATAAGATATGGGCATATTGGTATAGTGTTTTGGGCTACGGCGTGTTTTTACCGCTTGAGGTTTATGAGTTGTTTAGCCATCGGTTTAATTGGCTTAACTTTTTGATACTGCTAGTCAATATGGTCATTGTTGTAGTGGTTTATCGCAATATGCACGCCAAAGGGTTGTTGGGTAAAAAAATGACACAGGCATAAGCTATCGATAAAAAAAGCGATAAAAAAGGGCAGAGTCTGCCCTTTTTTACTTGCCAAACTAGCTGTCTGGTTTATCTTTTTCGGTAATGATACGCGGGGGTTTTTTGCTTGCATTGGCTGCAATTTTTGATTTGATAAAATTAAAAGGATTGTACGGGCTATCGAGTACGCTAGCCGGCACAATCTGACGAATTTTAGCCATCACCGCCGTATTATCACCTTTTGGTTTGTCATCATCCGCTAGGGTTTTTGACTCGACTGTTTGGGTGGTGGTAATTTCATTGCTAAAACTCGTGTCATCTAGGTCACTGATATCCCAACGCATATTATCAAAATTATTGGCATTCAAATAATTGTCAATCGCAAATTTATGCTCGTCTGTGACATTGCCATGTTGTTTGGATGAGGGAGTCGCTTTGTTTTCGTCATTACTACTGTCGTATTCACTGTTATTTTCTTCAAGCGTTTTTAGCGGATGTTTATCATCTAACCCCTTATCATTTGACAGGCGTGTCTGATTATCATGACCTTGCTTAGCAACTGATGATTCATGTGATAATTCATCCGCTAACTCATCGTTATTTAAGGCATTAAAATCACGCGGTTGACTCGATAAGCTACCTTGACCTTTAAAATCAAGCGTACCATCAAAGCCAGTCGCTTGCTCGGCATCAGTTTCCTTGATACGTTTATCTTCATTGACCACGTCACTGACTTGACCGCCTGATAGCCCTGAACCTTCACGTTGACCGGCTAGTTTGTTGCCTTTACCTTTATCTTTTTTTCCTGTATCTGGCTTGATGTCTTCGGCATTTGGGGTCTGACGCGGTGCGATACTATCAAAAATACTTGCCATCGACACATCAAAATTATATTTGAGCATGGCTTCACCACGCGCTAAGGTATTAATCCACTGCACAGTCCAAGGCGCGTTATTTTTAAGTTTTCGCAAATCCTTTTCATGCGGTAAAGGATAGGGCATATTTTGATAAAAATCCCAAAAACTATAATCATCGAGCGAGCGTTTGAGCACATACTCATATTTGTCACTGGTGGTGATGAGATTGTTATCTTGTAAAAAGCTAATATAAGTGTACCAATTTGGCATCTCTTGGCGACCTAGCACATCACGCAAACCGGCTTCGGTGACGGCGTTACCTTTTTTATGCTCACGGTATAACACGTTTAACATATCCATCAAGCTAAACAAGGCATGACGGGGAAAGATTTCTTTGGTCTCAAAAATGGTCAAACAGTAGCTGATTTGTACGCCAAGCAAGATAATATTCCAAGAAATATAGATCCAAAGTAAGAACAACGGCAAAATCGCAAATGCCCCATATACCGCTTTATAACTGGTAAAGTTGTCGACAATTGCGCCAAAGGTGAGTTTTAAGATTTCAAAGATAATCCCAACCACGACACCGGCAACCAACGCATGTTTAAAACGTACTTGGCAGCGTGGGATAAACCAATACATCGCCACCAACCCCATTAGTACAATCGCAATGGAGCCGAATTGCACCCAAATCGCCCAGTCAATCCCATAGCCGCCAATCTTTTGATTTAAAAAGCTCAGACTTTGCACGGTACTTGAAATAATCATGACGATGGCAAGCACAATAGGCAACAGGGTAATAATGACCCAGTAACGCACAAGATTGAGCCAGCTGGTCTCTTTTTTTTCAACGCGCCAAATTTGGTTAAATGTGGCTTCAATCGTCATTAAAGTGGAAATGGTGGTAAAAAATAAAATACCCACACCCATGATGGTTAAGTTCGATGAATTACTGGTAAATTGGTTGAGATACTTGGTGACCTGTAATCCGGTACTGGGCAAAATATTGCTAAATATCAAGTTTTGAATCTGCTCACGCGCTTCTGCTAACTGCGGAATGGTGGAGAGAATCACGAACAGTAGGGTTAAAATCGGCACAATAGACAGCAGCGTGGTATACGTCAGTAACGCAGCTTTTTGGCTACAATTATCATCGATAAAGTTTTTGATAAGGTACATCAAAAACTGCACCCATTTATATTTAAAAATGGATAATTTTTTTAGTTTGGCAATCAGTTCATTCATAGTAGTTCTTATTGATAAAAAATTTCAAAGTTTGACCATCAAATCGGCGAAAAAGGCAGTGATTGTATGGCAGTATGGTATCATATTCAAAAAAAATGTTTATTGAATTACTGTGAACAGTTTTGGTGTTTTGCAATTGGCAATCTGGCTAGTAGATTGCCTTGACCTTACCATCAAAATTCATTCATCAAAATTTATTCACCCAAACTAGCTTGACGTAACAATTATCAAAATTGATGTGAGAAAAACCATGAGTCAACCTTATATTTTAGTGTTGTACTACAGCCAAAATGGCTCAACCAAAGATTTGGCGTATCTGGTCGCACAAGGTATTGAAGACAGTGGCACAGGCATCGCCGCACGTATTCGCACCGTACCCAAGGTCAGTAGCGAGACTGAAAAAGTTGCGCCAAGTATTCCTGATGAGGGGGACCTGTACGCCAGCATGGATGACTTAAAAAACTGTGTAGGACTGGCATTAGGTAGCCCCACCCATTTTGGCAATATGACAGCATCAATGAAGTATTTTTGGGATAATAGCGTCACAATTTGGCTCGCGGGGGATTTGCAAAACAAACCGGCATCTGTATTTACCAGTACGGGCACCATGCACGGTGGGCAGGAGACGACCTTGACTAGCATGATGACGCCGCTACTGCATCATGGTATGGTGATTGTGGGAATTTCGTACAGTGAGCCTGCGCTCAATACCACGAGCCAAGGTGGCAGCCCGTATGGTGCAAGCCATGTCAGTGGCGCAAAGCATGACCATATCATGAGCGCGGACGAAAAAACATTAGCCATTGCCCAAGGTCAACGTCTAGCCAAAATTGCCAAGGCATTACAAGCGTTATGAGATAACAAGCGTTATGAGAAAACAAGACCCGCATTCACTATCTGCGCCAAAACCCGTATATCCCATCCACCGACGCTTAACCATAGTATGGTGGGTTTGGCTGGGGTTTCGATTGCTAGCAGTACCGCTATTGACGCATTGGTTAGCAAGTGCAAAGCCTGCTATGGTCGGCGGGATTGCTTGGCAAGCTTTGTGGTTGATACCTGCGCTCTTATCAACGCCTTATATCGTGAAAGGCAAGAGCCCATACGCGCTATTGCTGCTAAGTATGCTCACTTTTGTATATTTGGGGGGCAGTGGTATGGTTGCACTAAAATACGGCTATCAAACGCATTGGGGGTTGATGGCTGTGTGGTTGGTGGATTTTGTTTTGTTAGGATGGGTCAATTACTGGCTATTTATTTTGTTAAAACGACTGCCAAAGATGAATGGCTAATTACCAAAAGAGCGTACCTAAGTCTCGTACGCCCTGTCAGGTACGCTCTTTTTATGCTAAAAAATTATGCTAAAACATCGTTAGGCTAACACGTCATTTAGCCATTTACCGATAATTTTGAGTTGCGGCATACACACTTGGTGCGCCATCGGATAGCTGTAAAACTGCGGCTGATAACCTTTTGACTCAAGCCATGCTTTGGCTTCTTGCGCAAGCTGTACTGGGACAACAGGGTCTTGTGTGCCATGATGAATAGCGATGTTCAGATTTTTATTGGCATCACTTAAAACTATGCTGTCTTTGGTCGCTAAATAAGTCGATAGGGCTAACAGTCCGGCTAATGGTTTGTCATAAGTTAACGCGGTTTGATAGGCGACCGCACCGCCTTGTGAAAATCCTGCAATCACTATATGCTCAGG
Source organism: Faucicola osloensis (assembly GCA_016888885.1). Taxonomy (GTDB): domain Bacteria; phylum Pseudomonadota; class Gammaproteobacteria; order Pseudomonadales; family Moraxellaceae; genus Faucicola. The sequence goes on along the minus strand of CP069437.1, from coordinate 648,004 downwards.
TCCCACGCCTCGCTCGGCTTCACGCGCGATTAACTCTCCAATCCAAGCCGCGGATTGTTCAATCTGTGCGGTGTCGATTTTGCGGTCCAGTGACATTTCTAAAATATCATACCACGCTGGCATCACATAGCCTTGGTTGATGGTTACAGGAATGGCGGGGGCGTGAGGAAATACAAACCGTATGCCATGTTTGCCATCGAGTCCCAAGTCAGGGACGACCGGCTCAAAGTCATGACCATTTGCGCCCAGTCCGTGTAGCCAAATCACCGCTCTATCAACCGGCAGATTGTTGGGATTGTGAATGACTTCAACCGTTTTTAATAAACTCATAAATTCTCCTTTCATGTGAAACTAACAAATGTCATAAAAATAATTAGCCGATAGCTTAAAAATAGGGATAACGCTTGATTTTAGCTTATTCATACCACATTATCTAGGCAATGTTTACCATAAGAATAGCCTAAGTGAATGAAAGAACTTATATCGACTGCTGTACCATTAAATGATCCTCAACTAGACAAGCCTCAAACAGACAAGCACCAAGGTGTGAAATTACCGGTCATGGCAAAAGACAGCTATTATCTGTCACGCCTTGCCCAACAATTAAAACAAATCAAAGACAAAGAAAGCGAAGACTATACGTCAAGATTTGACCGCTATCAAAAACAACTCAAACACTCGCAAGAAAGAGTGCAAAGCCGTATCGCCAGTCTGCCAACGATACATCTAAACGAAGATTTGCCCGTCAGCCAACAAGCCGATAGACTCATCAAAGCCATCCAAGACCACCAAGTCATCATCGTGGCAGGGGAGACAGGCTCAGGCAAAACCACCCAATTACCTAAGATTGCCATGCTTGCCGGGCGAGGGGTAACAGGGCAAATCGGACACACACAGCCAAGACGATTAGCGGCGCGTAGTGTGGCAAATCGCATTGCTGAAGAACTAGGGGAAACGCTCGGACAGACAGTCAGCTTTAAAGTGCGTTTTACTGAGCAAGGCTCATCGGATTCTATTGTCAAATTGATGACCGACGGTATTTTGCTTGCCGAAATGGCGCATGACAAGTTTTTGAGCCGCTATGATACCATTATCATTGATGAAGCCCACGAGCGCAGTCTTAACATTGACTTTATCATGGGTTATCTCAAGCGTCTATTGCCAAAACGTCCCGATTTAAAGGTGATTATCACCTCGGCAACGCTCGACACAGCAAGGTTTAGCCAGTATTTTTCTAGCGTTGATAGTAAAACCAAAAAAGCGACGCCCGCGCCTGTGTTTGTGGTTGAAGGTCGCAGTTATCCTGTGGAAGTGCGCTACCGTCCGTTGACGGAGGAGATTGTCACAGGTTCGGATGATGATAGCTTTGATGATGTCGAAGAAAACTTGCCGCGAGCGATTACCGCAGCGGTGGAAGAGTGCTACCAAGACGCTGCCAGCAAAGGACATGCTGACCAAGCGGATATTTTGATTTTTGCGGCAACAGAAGCGCAAATTCATGATTTGGCAGATATTTTAAACCAGTATGCCCCCCGCCATACCCAGATTTTGCCGTTATTTGCCCGTCAAAGTTTTGCCGAGCAGCAGCAGATTTTTCACCCGACAGGCGGTCGCCGCATTATCATCGCCACCAACGTTGCCGAAACCGCCTTGACCGTGCCCAATATCCGCTACGTTATTGATTTGGGGTTTGCTCGGATGTCACGCTACGACTATCGCTCGCGGGTACAACGCCTGCCGATTGAAGCGATTAGCCAAGCGGCCGCCAATCAACGAAAAGGTCGCTGTGGACGTGTCGCGGCGGGCGTGTGTATCCGTTTATATTCAGAAGAAGATTTTACCAGCCGCCCCGAATTTACCGAGCCTGAAATTCTGCGTACCAATTTGGCGTCGGTGATTTTGCAAATGGCAAACTTGGGTCTGGGTGAGGTAGAAAACTTTGACTTTATCCAGCCCCCCGACAATCGACTGGTCAATGATGGCCGTAAACTGTTAGAAGAATTGGGTGCGATTGCCACTAAAAAACCTGAAAATAGCCTAAGCATAGCCAATGACAGTGACAAGGGCAAGGGCAAAGGTCAATCCAAACGCCATCCCAATCAACTCACCAAAGTCGGTCAAATGATGGCAAAAATGCCCATAGACCCTCGTTTGGCACGTATGCTGATTGCAGGTGAGCAATACGGTTGTTTAAAAGAGCTATTGGTGATTGTATCGGGCTTGTCAGTGCAAGACCCTCGAGAACGCCCGAGCGATAAGCAAACCCAAGCCGACCAAAAACACGCATTATTTCGCCAAGCCGACAGCGATTTTTTATTTTATCTCAGTCTTTGGCAGGCAATTCATGGGGCCTTATTTCAAAGCGATGGATTTAAAAGCGGTGGATTCAAAAGCAGTGGATTTAAAAGCAGTGATCTTGACCAACAAAAAAATGCAACGCTAGACGATGAAGCCGCGCCAATCGCGCAAAGCCCGTATGAAAACGACAAATTAACCAACAGCCAACGTAAAAGCTTTGCCAAAAAACATTTTTTAAGCTCGCCGCGTTTACGTGAATGGCAACAAACCCATAGCCAGTTGTTGCAAATGGTGGATGGGTTAAAATTAACCATCAACCAAGAGCCAGCCAGTTATGTGCCTATTCACCGGGCATTGCTCACGGGTCTGTTGTCGTTTATTGCCCAAAAAGTCAATGACGTCGATAAAAGCGGCAAGCTAATCAAAGCAAAACGCGGCGAGTATGTCACCGCGCGTCAGCACAAAGCCAAGATTTTTCCTGCAAGTACCTTGTTTAAGCAAAATCCGCTATGGGTGATGGCGTTTGAGGTGGTTGAGACCTCGCAGGTGTTTATGCGTACCGCTGCCAAAATTGAGCCAGAGTGGATTTTGGCGATGGCAGGGGATTTGCTCAAATACCATTATTTTGAGCCGCATTGGTCAGCGAAAACCGGGCATGTCAAGGCATACGCCCAAATCAGCTTGTTTGGTCTGATTGTGGTACACAAACAACTGATGAATTATGAGCGGGTCAATCTTAGCGAGTCTCGAGAAATCTTTTTGCGAGATGCCTTGGTGTTGGGCAATTTAAATGCCCCATCCACAGGCGATGGTAAAAAGGGCAAATTGCCGCCATTTTTGCAGCATAATATAGATAAAGTCGCTGATGTATCCTTGATTGAAGATAAGCTGCGACGTCGAGACTTGTTGGTTGATGAAGAGCAATTATACGACTTTTATGCCAAGCGAGTGCCTGAGCATATCGCTAGTCGCAAAGTATTTGAAGATTGGCGAAAAGAAGTAGAAAAAACGGAGCCACAGTTTTTATTTTTTAGTGATAAAGATGTGCTCAACGAACAAGCACCCGCTACCCAAGCTTTCCCAGAAACATGGCAACTGGGTAATTTAAAACTACCGCTGTCGTATGTTTTTGACCCGACCAGCGATGATGATGGCGTGACCATTAAAGTCCCGCTCGTTGCCTTACCACAGGTTGATGCGGTTGAATTATTATGGGGTATTGCAGGGTGGCGCTATGAGCTGGTTTTGCAGCTATTAAAGACGTTGCCAAAAGATATTCGCCGGCAAATCGTGCCCGTGCCCGATACCGCCAAACAAATTTTTGACACGCTTGAAAAAAACCACCATGGCGGATTGCTAAAGCAACTGTGCCAAGCCTTAAACCAGCGCGGCGTGCGTGGGGCAAACAATCAATTTGTAGAGCCAAAAGACTTTAATCCAAGTGAGGTTGAAACCTATTTACAGCCACAAATTGCGTTGGTCGATGACAAAAACCGCCTGATTGAAAAAGGGCGAGATATTGACGCATTAAAACTGCGCCATCAGGTCACCACAAGTCAAGCCGTCGCCAGTGGTAAAGGCGTACATAGCGAGTTTCCCGAACATTTTAACTTTATGCAAAACCGCCACAGTGCAGGCGTGATGATCAAGCAGTTTTCGGCTCTGGTTGCCGATGGACAACCAAGCTATAGCGATAAAAACGCTGTGTCTATTCAGCAATTTACCGATGTCAGTGTGGCACTCAACAAACACCGTCAAGGCTTGCTTGCTTTAATCGGCAATGAGCTCGGAGCGAAAGCCCGACAGCTTACCAGCCAAATTGATAAAAACTTTAAACTTGCCTTTGCGCCGCTTGGTGAGCTTGATAGACTCAAAGATTTGCTGATTCATGCCACGCTTGATGCCACTTTTGAAAAATTTGTTGCAGAGTTTGACCATGAAAAATTCACGGCAGGGATTCATGATAAAGAGTTGGTGATTGCCATCAATCAGTTGCCTTTGACGTTAGATGAATTTAACCAAGCCAAAGCCGTGGTGCTTGCCAATTTCTTGAGCGTTGGGCAAAGTGTACTAGCGCAGCTAAAATCGGTGTATGAGCAGTGGCAGCAGGTTCGCCAAAAACTGCTACTACTTGACCGTGATATTTTTGAAGAAAGTATCGAAGATATCGAAGACCAGCTCGATGATTTGAGTTTGTCGGACTTTGTGTATCGCATGAGTTATCAAGATTGGCAGCAATATCCGCGTTATCTGCAGGCGTTGTTGGTGCGACTCGATAGGCTTGAGCACAATTTGGATGCCGATCTTGATGCCGTGTATCAGCTTGATAAACACATGGAGAGGCTATCTGTTAAGGGTAATGATGAGACAATTATGCCGTATCGTTGGTTGGTTGAGGAGTTTCGGATTCAGCTGTTTGCCCAGCCAATGAAGACCCGCGTGCCTGTCTCAGATAAACGCCTAGAAAAATTGTGGGATGAGTTGAGGGGTTAATAAAAAAATCCGTCAAATTTTGGCGGATTTTTTATAAAATATTGATTTAAAATAGTTTTTCTAAACTTTGTTTGAACTAAAATCATCATCAATAGTGTTTTTTTAGGGTATGGTTCATATTGAATAGTCATGATGGGGATTGCTACAGTTGATAGGTATTTTACGAACAATAGGTTATGAACAATAGATTGATTTTTTTAGCATTTGAAATTTTTACCTATACAGTTAGTTTGAGTCGATGAAAAATTAAAAAGTTGATTTGGTAAAAACAGCAAAACTTAGTAAAATAGTCAGATTAAATTTTTTAAAAGTGAAAGTCATGCCAAGCCAACCGCAAGTTTTTAATCCCCAGTCTACCACTAAACCTGCCACCCACCACCAAGCCAACCATAACGAAAACCGTACTTTAGGTCAAAGCGCCAGCCAAACGGCGCACCAACTGGCTCAAGATATAGCAACGACAAAAGCGCCTAAGATTGGTTTTGTGTCGCTTGGCTGCCCCAAAGCCTTGGTGGATAGCGAGCGCATTATCACCGAGCTTAGCCGTGATGGCTACCAAGTCGCCAGTGACTATGATGGCGCAGATTTGGTGGTGGTCAATACTTGCGGCTTTATCGAATCTGCGGTGCAAGAATCGCTTGATGCCATTGGTGAGGCGATTACCAAAAACGGCAAGGTGATTGTCACCGGTTGCCTTGGCAAAGATGCCGAAAAAATCAAAACCATGCACCCAGCCGTGCTTGCGGTGACTGGCGCACATGCCTATGAAGAAGTCGTCAATGCCGTGTCGCATTATGTGCCAAAACCTGCACCAGCAAAAACGTACGACCCAAAAATTGACCTAATCAATGATGCGGGCATTAAGCTTACGCCAAAACATTATGCGTATGTCAAAATATCCGAAGGCTGTAACCACCGTTGTACATTTTGTATCATCCCAAGCTTTCGTGGTGACCTCGTTAGTCGCCCGATTGACAGTATCATGACTGAAGCGGCTGCGCTCAAAAACGCCGGTGTCAAAGAGCTATTAATCATCTCGCAAGATACCTCAGCCTATGGCGTAGATCTTAAATACAAAACCAGTTTTTGGAATGGCATGCCCATCAAATCCAAATTCTACGATATGTGCGAGGCACTCAATCGACTGGGCATTTGGGTGCGTTTGCATTACATCTATCCTTACCCGCATGTCGATGCTGTGGTGAAACTGATGAGTGAGGACAAGCTACTGCCATACCTTGATATCCCATTCCAACATGCCAGCCCCAATGTGCTCAAAGCCATGAAACGCCCCGCGCATAGCGAAAACGTACTGGCGCGCATCAAAACTTGGCGCTCGATTTGCCCCGATATTGTCATTCGCTCTACCTTCGTGGTGGGTTTCCCTGGCGAGACGGAAGAAGATTTTGAATATTTGCTTGACTGGCTTAAAGAGGCGCGATTAGACAGAGTAGGGGCGTTTACCTATTCAGAAATAGAGGGCGCGGCGGCAAACGATTTGCCGAACCCTGTGCCAGAAGCTATCAAACAACAACGCTATGAACGACTGATGGCGCTACAGCAACAAATCAGTGCCGAAAAACTGGCTGAGAAAGTCGGTAAAACCTTAAAAGTGCTGGTAGATGAGATTGATGAAGAAGAAAATATCGCCATTTGCCGTAGCTATGCCGATGCGCCAGAAATTGACGGTCACGTGTATGTAGATAATATTGATGCATCGGTTAAAGTCGGTGAATTTTTAACCGTCACCATTGATGAAGCCAATGAGTATGACCTTTTTGCCAGTTTTACAGCTGAACTGTTATAAGGTTAAGGATTGTCATGTCTCAATCAATGATAGCGTATAGTCTTTTAGCGATTGCGATTGTTAGTGAGGTTACTGGTTCAACTTTTTTGGCAAAATCAGAGGGGTTTAGCAAACCCTTGCCCACTATCACCACCATGATTTGTTTTGGCATTGCTTTTTATCTTCTTTCACAAGTTATAAAAATCATCCCACTGGGGGTTGCTTATGCCATTTGGTCAGGGGTAGGTATTGTGTTGACCGCTATCATTGGGTACTTTATTTTGGGTAACAAACTGGATTTACCCGCCATCGCGGGAATGAGTCTAATTGTATTGGGTGTGATTGTTATTAATCTGTTTTCTCATTCAGCCACGCATTAGTCACGTTTTAATAATCCACACATTAATATAGTACCTTAACAGTTTAATGGCTAAAGCTGACTGAATTTTCAAGGTGAGAGCAGGGTAAAAATTAAAATGACTGTTGAAATTATCTTTACACTATCTAAAAACCGTTAATTTTGTTAAAATTTCGCCATTTGCATTATTTGCTATCCAACAGCCAACAAGAGGTCAACCATGTCTGATAAAGCTCCCCGTTACCAACGTATTTTGCTCAAACTCTCTGGCGAGGCCCTGGCAGGCAAAAATGATATGGGGATTGATTCAGGCGTGTTAGACAGCATGAGTCTTGCGATTGCGCACTTGGTAGGATTGGGTGTGCAAGTGGGTATCGTGGTCGGTGGTGGCAACTTGTATCGTGGCGCTGCGCTACAAAAACAAGGCTTGGTAGGTCGTGTCACAGGCGACCAAATGGGTATGCTTGCAACCGTGATGAATGGCTTGGCGATGCGTGACGCCCTAGAGCGCCGTAATATCAAATGCCGTTTGATGTCAGCTTTGCCAATTGGCGAAGTGACTGAAAACTACAGCAGCCGCAACGCCATTCGCTATTTACAGAACAATGAAGTGTGCGTGTTTGTCGCAGGTACCGGCAATCCATTTTTTACCACGGATACTGCAGCGTGTTTACGTGGCATCGAGATTGAAGCCAATTTAATCCTAAAAGCCACCAAAGTCGATGGCGTGTATAACAAAGACCCAAATACCCATGACGATGCCGTCAAATACGACGAACTCACCTTTGACCAAGTGCTAGATCAAAAGTTGGGGGTGATGGATTTGACTGCGATTGCCTTGCTGCGTGAGCATAACGTACCGCTGCAGGTATTTGATATGGCAAAACCCAATGCGCTGCTTCATGTGGTGATGGGCGAGTCAGAAGGCACCAAAGTTATCAATCACTAATTTCTAAATTTGACATACAGAGTTTTAAAAGGATACAACATGATTAACGATATTAAAAAACAAGGCGAAGATAAAATGAAAAAGGCGATTGAAGCCTTAGAAAATGCCTTTAGTAAATTACGTACGGGCCGTGCCCATCCTGGTATTTTGCAGGGTGTGATGGTGTCTTACTATGGCTCTGAGATGCCACTTAATCAAGTGGCGAGCATCAACGTTGAAGACTCTCGTACCCTGTTAGTGCAGCCTTTTGACCGTAGCATGGTGCAGGCAGTGGACAAAGCAATTCGTGAATCAGATTTGGGTCTTAACCCAATGAGCGCAGAAGTGATTCGGGTGCCATTACCCGCATTGACGGAAGAAACCCGTAAAGATATGCAAAAGTTGGCACGTCATGAAGCCGAAGAGCGCCGTATATCCGTGCGTAATGCTCGCCGTGATGCCAACAATGCCTTAAAAGCCTTGGTAAAAGACAAGCAAATCTCAGAAGACGATGAACGCCGCGCCAATGACGACATCCAAAAAATGACTGATAAATACATTGATAGCATTGATAAAATGCTCTCTAGCAAAGAAGCAGAGTTAATGGCCGTTTAATCGTTATTTATCCAATAAAAGAACCAATTCATAAGAAGTAGGTCATGGTTGAGTCAAAGGCAGCAATGCCACAACATATTGCCATCATTATGGATGGCAATAACCGCTATGCCAAAGTACATGGGCTACCAACCGGTGGCGGGCATATTGCCGGCAAAGATAATTTAGACCCTTTGGTTGAGCATTGCATGGATATTGGTATACGTGCGTTGACGGTGTTTGCTTTTTCTAGCGAAAATTGGCAGCGCCCAGCCAATGAAGTGGCGTTATTGATGACGCTACTGGAGCAAACCGTCCATGACCAATTACCGCGGATGCTGCGTCATCAAATTTCTTTGCGCTTTATCGGCGATAGGGATGCCTTGACGCCGCATTTATGCGCGATTATGCAAGATGCAGAAGAGCAAACTGCCCATTTTACTAAAATGAGTTTGGTGATTGCTATCAGCTACGGCGGTCAGTGGGACATCGTCAATGCCTGCCGCCAAGTCGCCAAACAAGTGGAAGAAGGCGCGCTTACTGCCGATGCCATTACCCAAGACGATTTTGCACGCCACCTGTCGCTATCAGATTTACCAGCGGTTGATATGTTGATTCGTACAGGGGGTGATTACCGCATTTCTAATTTTTTACTGTGGCAATGTGCGTATGCTGAGTTATTTTTTACCGAAACGCTTTGGCCAGCATTTAATGCGGCTGAATTAGACCAAATGATTGATATTTTTATGGGTCGTGAGCGTCGATTTGGTAAGACCAGCGAGCAAGTATTAGGTTTGGGATTTTAATTAATCAATAGGAACTGTCATGTGGGAACGCATTAGAACCGCCATTATTTTGTTAGTGATTGTTGGCGCTGCGATGTTTGCTACCCGCGAGCCTATTTTGATGTTGCCGCTATTGTTAGTCGGTGCAGGTTTTGGGGCTTTTGAGTGGTCAAAGCTCATGCCGTCACTTGAACAAAATTCCGACAATTATATTCCGCCTACCACCCAAATCCCGACCAAACCTGCCAAACCAATCGATTATATATATAGCGTTGTGATGCTAGGGATTGTCAGTTTGTTATTGGTAATAGCAAAGCTGACTGGTAGTATAGCCTCTTGGGTGTTTTTTTGGATGGTTGCGGCGCTGATTTGGTTGGTAGCGATTGGCTGGATTCGCCATTATCCCAACAATACGCAAGCTTGGTATGGTAAGCATTTGTACATCATCGGTATGATTATACTGTCATCCGCCATTACTGCAATGTATTATCTGTGGTCACTTTCAGCTTGGTGGCTGCTATATGTGTTTGTATTGGTGTGGTGCGCCGATAGCGGTGCTTACTTTGTCGGACGAAAACTTGGTAGACGCAAAATGTCCCCGCATGTCTCACCCAATAAAAGTGTGGAAGGCTTATTAGGCGGACTTGCCACAGGCACGCTGGTGGTCATTGGCGTCTCTTTTGGGTTATTAAACGATTGGTCGATGACGGCTATTGGCTTGTTTTTGCTGTTATCGTTGTTCACTATCATCATGTCCGTGTTCGGTGATTTATTTGAAAGTATGCTAAAGCGCCATGCAGGCGTGAAAGATGCCGGGGCATTGTTGCCAGGGCATGGGGGTATTCTTGATCGTATTGATTCGCAGCTTTCAGCCGTGCCAATTTTTGCGTTGGGGGTTTGGGCGATGAAATATTACGGCTTAATTTAATGCTACATTGGGTTAGCTTTCAAAAATTTTCACATCTGCTAAATATCAATTTTTTTAAATAAAAATATATCAAATATCAATTTGTTTAATTCACTAATCAATGCAAGCTTGTGTTTCATTCAATCTTTTTTGCTCAACTGCTTGTTGATTGATGCTTAAAAATCTTCTCGCGTGTTAATATGCTTATCACAGTGGCAATTTGCCGCTGTAAACGCAAAATGTTAGGTTTAACTGCCGTCTGCCCGCAACTTACTAGGTCATTGTAATGCTATCTTCAAGTCACACTATACCGCAAAAAAACATTGCTATTATGGGCGTAACAGGCTCTATCGGCGATAGTACGCTATCGGTCATCAGCCAGCATCCTGATTTGTATAACGTGGTCGGGGTGACAGGGTTTTCACGGCTAGATAAACTGTTGAGCATTTGCCAACAATTTAAGCCCACCTATGTTTGTGTTGCCAAAGAAAAGGAAACAGCATTTGCGCAGATGCTCAGCGACGCTCATCTAAGCTGCAAGATTTTGATTGGTGAACAAGGTTTAGTTGAGCTTGCCACGTTAGCAGAAGTGGACATGGTGGTTGCGGCTATCGTCGGCGCTGCAGGGTTGCCATCAACGCTGGCAGCGGCTAACGCGGGTAAAACGATTTTGCTCGCCAATAAAGAAGCGTTAGTGATGGCAGGTGAGCTGATGATTAAAGCCGTCAAGCAGTCAAATGCCAAATTGCTCCCAATTGATAGTGAGCACAATGCCATTTTTCAATGTTTGCCTACTGCGGTACAACAACAGCGCAATGCCATTCATGACGATAACCATGGTATTAAAAAGCTTTGGTTAACCGCCTCAGGTGGGCCATTTTTACACAAAACACTTGACGATATGAAACGCGCCAGCGTTGCAGAAGCTGTCAAGCACCCGAATTGGTCCATGGGGCAAAAAATATCAGTAGATAGTGCCACCATGATGAATAAAGGCTTGGAGCTGATTGAAGCGAGTTTTTTATTTGATATGCCCGTCTCTGAGATTGAAGTGGTCATTCATCCGCAAAGCATCGTGCACTCTATGGTTGAATACAATGATGGTAGTTTTTTAGCGCAGCTAGGCAGTCCTGATATGCGTACCCCCATTGCCCATGCTATGGCATACCCCAATCGTATCAGCAGTGGGGTGGAACGATTAGACATTTTTAAGTTAAGTAATTTAAATTTTGTCCGACCTGATTTAGCAAAGTTTAAATGCCTAGGGTTGGCTTATCAAGCCATGCAACAAGGCAGCTATGCGTGTATCGCTTTAAATGCCAGTAATGAGATAGCCGTTCAAGCGTTTTTAAACGGTGACATCTGTTTAACCGATATTGCTGATATCAATGAAAAAGTGCTATTGCAAGCCGAAAAACAGCCAATTGGGTCATTACAAGCGATTTTGGCGGTAGATAAACTAAGCCGTGAACAAGCACACCAATGTATTGCCGATTTAAACGCTTAAATAATGCTTAAAAAAAAGCTTAAAAATAGTTGGCAACACTGGTTGATAATCGTTAAAAATGACTGCATAACTTATTAACATAAATATAGTTAAATTATTTTTAGCCTGTGATTTTGTCAAAAGGATAGCCATGAATTTTATCTTGACCGTTTTAGCTGCGATTGTGGTACTAGGACCTTTGGTTGCGCTACATGAGTGGGGGCATTACATTGTCGCTCGGCTGTGCGGTGTCAAGGTATTGACCTATTCAATTGGCTTTGGTCCAAAGCTGCTAAGCTGGACAAGTAAAAAAACTGGGATTAATTATGCGGTTTCTGCGATTCCGCTTGGCGGCTATGTCAAAATGCTCGATGAGCGAGAAGGCACAGTCAATCCAGCCGAACGTCATTTAGCCTTTAATACCCAACAACCTTGGAAAAAAATTGCCATCGTCGCAGCAGGTCCGGTGATGAACTTACTGATTGCGATTTTTTTATATTGGCTGCTATTTATCACCCCAACCCAAGTCTTGGCGACCAAAGTCGGCAGTATTTTGCCCAATTCACCGGTCAGTCAAACCAGTCTAAAAGTCGGTGACGAAATTGTTGCGGTTGATAATAAACCCATCCAAAGTTGGCAGGATATTAACTATGCGTTAGCTGATCGCATGGGCGAGTCGGGACAAGTTAATTTAACAGTGAATGGCGCGCAAGGTCAAACCAATGTTGCCGTGCCGATACAGCGCTTTATGAAAGTAGAAGCGGGTAAAGCAACCAATCCCATTGATAGTCTAGGCGCGATTCCGTGGCAACCAAAAATTCCGGCGGTGGTCGGTGAAATCGTCCCAAATAGCGCTGCCGCGCGTCAAGGTCTGCAAGTCGGTGATACCATCACCCGCGTCAACGGTCAACCAGTAAGTGATTGGCTGGCATTTTCACAAGTTGTCAAATCAAGCCCCGAGCAGTTATTAACCCTTGAAGTACAGCGCCAAGGCAAAATCATCCCCTTAAAAGTCATGCCACAAGCAAAAAAAGATACCATGGGCAATCGATTTGGACAAATTGGCGCAGCTGCAGCGGCATCTAAGATTACGCCGCCACCTGAGTATATAAAAACCATTCAATATACGCCCATCCAAGCGGTCGAAAAATCCGTGCATCAAACTGTCGATTTAAGTGCCATGACCCTCAAATCAATGGGTAAAATGTTGACTGGCACCATTGGGGTAGAGAACCTATCAGGTCCCATTACCATTGCCAAAGTCGCCAATCAAAGTTTTAGCATCGGTTGGGAAGCGGTATTGTCGTTTATGGCGATTATCAGTTTAAGCCTTGCTGTGCTCAATTTATTACCCGTACCTGTGCTTGATGGAGGGCATATTGTCATGTATGCCTATGAGGCTATTTTTGGTAAACCCATGCCCGAAAAAGTGCAAATGATGGGGATGAATATTGGTTTAGTTTTGCTTGCAGGTTTCATGCTGTTGGCGATTGGTAACGATATCTCACGCTTGTTTTAACCGACCCAGATTTGGCTAAAATATTGATTTGTAGTTTTGTTTTTTCGCTAGACTTTACGCAAAATTTAGCTTACCTTATGCCAGTAAAATTTATTTACGGATCTCTTGTACTTTGATAATAAAAGCTACACATCAAAGACAAACTATTACTAGAAGTTTAATCAAGTCACCCTTTTTGATAGCATTTGTCATTTTTAGCGAACTAAACTTAGATTACCAAACTTAGATTACCAAACCTAGATACAAACCTAGATAAATACCTTTGGACAACTAATTTTGGATACCTAAAAGTGACAGGTTTCATGCATTATCTTTGGGCAGTCGTCAATTCGGAAACAAGTTATATGCGAAATTCAGCGTTATTTTTGGTTGCACCGTTAGCACTCGTTACCTCGTATGCACAAGCGGCAAATTTTACCGTGAGCGATATTCAATTTAATGGATTGACACGGGTATCCGCTGATAACCTCTATCCCGTGCTTGCTGTCAATACCGGTGAAGTAGCAAACGATGCCAATATCGCAGCTAGTATCAAAGCCCTCTATGAAACTGGCAATTTCTCAGACGTTAAAGCATCCCAATCAGGCAATAAGTTGGTATTTGACGTGGTAGAGCGCCCAATTATCGCAAATGTCACTTATGAGGGTAATAAACTCATTCCAAAAGAAGCATTGACTGAAGGCCTAAAACGTATTGGCATTGTAGAAGGCAATGTATTAAAACAGGCGACGGTTGAGCAAGTGCAAAATGAGCTAAAACAGCAATATAATCAGCAAGGTTATTATAATAGCGAAGTTAAGGTGACCCAAACGCCCTTAGACAATAACCGCGTTGCGCTTAAATTTAATTTTGTTGAAGGTAAACCTGCGCGTGTTGTCGATATCAAGGTGATTGGTAACAAACATTTTAGCGACAAAGAAATCAGACAAGCGATGAGCATCAAAGAAAGCTCATGGATCAATGTGATTAGCAAATCTGACCGCTATGCCAAAGAAAAGCTTGCGGCAAGTTTAGAAAATGTCACCGCCATGTACCAAAATGCGGGCTTCGTCAAATTCACCATCAATGATGCCACCATTAATTTAAGTCCAGAAAAAGATAAAGTGTTTATTGAGCTCAATCTTACTGAAGGTGATCAATATAAATTTGGCAATGTCAATTTTATGGGTACGCCCAACTATGACACCGACAAGCTTCGTAAGCAAGTGGCATTTAAGCCAGGTGAGCGTTATTCACAACGTCAAATGACAACAACCTTACAAAATCTTGGCACACTATATGGTAACGATGGCTACTATTTTGCCCAAATCCGCCCCGTGCCACGTATCAATGAAGATACTCGCACGGTAGATGTCGATTTCTTTATTGATCCTGTGCGCCCTGTGTATGTTCGCCGTATCAATTTTACCGGTAACAATAAAACCGCAGATGAAGTATTGCGCCGAGAAATGCGCCAAATGGAAGGCGCATTGGCTTCCAATGAAAAAATCGATTTGTCGCGCACGCGTTTGATGCGTACAGGCTTCTTCAAAACTGTCAACATGGATGTCAAACCTGTCCCTAACACCCCCGATCAGGTGGATATCAATGTCGCAGTAGAGGAGCAACCATCAGGGACTAGTACCATTGCGGCTGGTTATTCACAAAGTGGTGGTATCACTTTCCAAGCAGGTTTAAGTCAATCCAACTTTTTGGGTACAGGTAATCAGGTCAATATTTCGTTATCGCGTTCTCAGACGTTAGATAGTTATAATTTGGGCTATACCAACCCGTACTTTACCCCAGATGGGATATCGCAAAGTGCCAGTATTTATGCCCGCAGAACCAAATATGACAGCAAAAACATTTCAAACTATGTCACCGATTCGTATGGCGGCACCTTAGGTTTTAGCTATCCGATTGATGAAAATAAGAGTTTAAGTGCCGGTCTCACACTTGATAGTACCAAGGTTAAAGCAGGTGCTTTGTTAGCGGTATCAAACTATCAATACTTAAAAGACGAAGGTAATCTGCAAGTAGGTTCAGATTCCAATGGCAATGAATCATTCGAATCAGACCCATTTAATACCGCTAGCCTAAATTTAGGCTGGAATATGAACACGCTTGACCGTGGGCGTTTTCCAACCAACGGTATGTCACATAACGTCAATTTGGAACTGGCCTTTGGCGATGCCACTTACCAAAAACTGGTCTATCAAGGAAACTACTATCGCCCATTCCTAAAAAATACCGTACTACGCGGTTATACCAAGTTAGGATATGGTAACGATTTACCTTTCTGGAAAAATTTCTTCGCAGGGGGTTATGGCTCAGTGCGTGGTTATCAGAATGCCACTTTAGGCCCTACCAGTAATCGTTATTACCCAGTGAAAAATAGTGGGGTCGATAATTACCCAGAAGAGATTGGCGGTAATGCACTCGCGCAAGTGGGTACTGAATTAATCTTGCCGATGCCGTTTAAAGGCGATTGGGCAGACCAAATCCGTCCCGTGTTATTTGTTGAAGGGGCACAAGTGTTTGACACCACCAATAAATATGACCAAAAAGTCACAGTGAATGGCAATACCGTATCGCTATTAAATGAAAAAGACAATAACATGCGTTTTAGCGCGGGTGCAGGCTTCACTTGGATTACCCCAATTGGTCCAATCTCATTAAGCTATGCCGTTCCGCTCAATGATAAAGATAAAGATAAAATCGACAATGTACAGTTCGAAATTGGACGTACATTCTAAAAGGTCTATGTATATGAAAATAATGAATCAGTTAGCCACAGCGAGCATTTTAAGTGTATTGGCAATGCCAGTTTTTGCCAATACCGTTGCGGTTTGGAATTCCCAAGTTGCCGTCAACAATACTAACATCGCCAAAACCAAAATTGGCGTGGTGCAAGCGGCGGTCAAACCAAAGCAGCAGCAGCTTGACAGCTACAAAGCCACCATTGAGCGTTTGCAAAAACAATACGCCACGCAAAACACTCAGATGACCCAAGCACAAAAGGATGATTTGCGTAAGCAAATTCAAACCAACCTACAAAACTATGAACAGGTCGCCAGTCAAATCCAGTCCATCATTGATGCCAATGAGGCAGAAGTGATGCAGCGAATTGTCCCCAAAATCCAAGCCATTAAAGAAAATATTGTGCGTCAAAAAAATATTGATGTGCTCATTGATAATCGTGATAGAACCGTTAGTTATGTCAAACCTGAATGGGATGTAACGGCAGATTTTACCAAAGCGATTAACGATCAAGTAAAATAATATTTTTTAAGCTTAGAGGTTTTAGCAAAAACGCAATATTCGACTATTGCGTTTTTTATTTTGTGTGTAAAATTAAGGCAAATTTTAAGCAAACGATTGGAGTAATCAAATGGCGTTTACCATCGCACAAATTTTGGATTTTTTAGCTAGTGACGTCATTGACCAAGGGGATGCGCAAACCAGCCAAAATTTGCAGAAACAAATTTCCAAAATCGCCGCCCTTGACGATGCCACCGACACCGATATCACGTTTATCGCCAATCCTCTATTTGAATCAAAATTGCAAACCACGGGCGCTGGCGCTGTGCTAGTCCCCGCATCCTTGCAGGAAAAATGCCCAAGCCATAGCGTTGCCATCGTGGTCAACTCACCTTATGCCGCGTATGCCAAACTGACGGCATTGTTTGAACCGACCCAAGCGTATCATCAGACAGTCAACCCTAGTTTATCAGATGGTTTGATTCACCCGACGGCTATTTTGGGTAACAATCTGCAATTGGGCGACAATGTGCGTATTGGGGCGTATAGCCAAATTGGTGATAACTGCGTCATTGGTGATGGTGTCAAGATTGATGCCCAAGTCAATATTCAGCCCAATGTCGTGATTGGCGAAGGTAGCTTAATTGCGCCGCATGTGTATATCGGGCATGATTGTGTATTGGGTAAACATGTCAGCTTGCACAGTCATGCCAGCATTGGCAATGACGGCTTTGGCTTTGCGCCTAAAGGCAGTACAGATGAAGCAGGTTGGCAAAAAATTCACCAATTAGGGAGAGTGATACTGGGCGATCATGTCAGCGTAGGTAGCCACACCTGTATCGATCGCGGCGCGCTGAATGATACGGTTATCGGTAATCATGTCATTATCGATAATTTGGTGCAAATTGCCCACAATGTGAAAATTGGTGCTGGCACGGCGATTGCAGCGTGTGTGGGGATTGCTGGCAGTACAGAAATTGGTAAACGCTGTATGATTGGTGGCGCATCAGGTTTTGCAGGTCATATCAAAATTTGTGATGATGTCACCATTACCGGCATGACGATGGTAACCAAATCGATTCACCAACCGGGTGTATATTCTTCAGGCATGCCAGTGATGCCCAATAGCTTATGGAAAAGAGCCTATATTAATTTTAAGCAGCTTGGCAAACCAAAAATCTAGTCATTACGTTTATCCATCAAATAACTTGAGAAAACAACTGTAAACTCAGTCTTAAAACCGTTACAATGGTTGTCTTTAACAAATCTATTTTTTTGATAAAGATGATTTAAAAGTATAAAGGATATATCCATGGATTTTGATAAGTTGCTTGATGAAGACATCACTGACCTTGCACAGATTGGGGTGACATTACCTCTCAATGCCGTTGTTTTACGTGATTATCTGCCTCACCGTTATCCTTTTATGCTATTAGACAGAGTCACTGCGGTAAAACCGAACGAGTGGATTACCGGTCTTAAAAACATCACCATTAACGAGCCTTTTTTTAACGGGCACTTTCCTGAAGAACCTATCATGCCAGGCGTGTTAATGATTGAAGCCATGGCGCAGGTAGCAGGTGTGCTAGGTTTTATCAGCAAAAATGTCAAACCAAGAGATGGTTATATTTATCTGTTTGCTGGGGTCGATAAAGTGCGTTTTAAACGTCAAGTTATCCCCGGTGATCAGCTCATTTTACGTGCCGAAAAGACCATGGAGCGTCACAGTATCTATAAATTTAGTTGCACAGCGTGCGTGGGCAATGAGTTGGCAGCCAGTGCAGAAATCACCATTGCAGAGCAGCGTACCCAATATCACCAGTCATGACTTTAACCTCATTTTTACATGGCTTGAATAAGGCGCGTTTGAGTAAGCTCTAGCGATAAAATCTGTTTAAGTTAAGCAAAATCCTTGATAAAAATGGCATACTTTAGTAAAAATGCTATAATGTCGTTTTTATTTTAACCTGCTGTTTATGGTTAGCTTTGCCCCTGGTTTCAGCTAAACCTGTATTTTTAATTCTTCTTGAATAGTGGGCTGGTATAAGGATTTTTCATGACGATTCACCCAACGGCGATTATTGATGCCACTGCAACGATACACCCGTCGGTCAAGATAGGGCCGTATTGCATTATTGGTGAACATGTCACAATTGGGGCGCAGACCGTGCTTCACCCCCATGTCGTCATTAGCAAGTTTACCCGTATCGGTGAGCGTAACCAGATTTTTCAATTCGCTAGCATCGGCGAAGACTGCCAAGATCTCAAATACCAAGGTGAGGAGACGTGGCTAGAAATTGGTGATGACAATCGCATTCGCGAAGCCTGTAGCATTCATCGCGGCACGGTACAGGATAAAGGCATCACACGCGTTGGTAGCCGTAATCTGTTTATGGTCAATACCCATATTGCGCACGATTGCGTGATTGGGAGCGACAACATTGTGGCTAATAATGTGGGGATTGCAGGTCATGTCCGCATCGGTAACCATGTGATTGTCGGTGGTAATTCAGGTATTCACCAATTTTGTAGTATTGATGATTATAGTTTGATTGGTGGCGCAAGCTTGATTTTAAAAGATGTTGCGGCTTTTAATATGGTATCGGGCAACCCTGCCAAAAGCCATGGTCTTAATATCGAAGGCATGCGCCGCAAAGGTTGGTCCAAGCAGACTATTGATTATCTGCGACAAGCTTATCGGGTGATTTTCCGTTCAGGACTGACCAAGGAAGAAGCCATTGTCGCGGTGAGCGAGCAGCTATTACCCCAAGAGCCTTTGGTACAATTACTATTGGATTCCCTGATTCATAGCGAACGTGGCTTAGTTAGATAGTGTGGTAAGACAAGATAGTAAGAGAAGATAGCGTTGCTATTTAGCGTATCAACAGCAGCTTATGAAAATAAAAAAGAGCCAAATCGGCTCTTTTTTTAGGTCTTTTTAGATGGTTTTTAGGTCAAATGCAAATCAGGTTTTGGTAAGTTTTGCTGTTGATAAAAAGTATCGACAAACGCATCAAACTTATCATCTTCAATGGACTGACGAATATCTGCCATCAAGCGCTGATAGTAACGTAAATTGTGTATGGTGCCCAACTGTGCCGATAGCATTTCATTGCATTTAAACAAATGATGCAAATAGGCGCGGCTGAAATTCTGACAAGTATAGCAATCACACGTACTATCAAGCGGACTCTGGTCAAAACGGTGCACCGCATTTTTAATTTTAACGGCGCCAAAAGTGGTGAAATAATGACCATTTCGTGCATTACGTGTTGGCATCACGCAATCAAACATATCAACGCCGCGGCGTACCGCTTCCACGATATCTTCAGGTTTACCCACGCCCATCAAATAACGGGGCTTATCGGCTGGCATATCATCGGGTAAGTAATCAAGCACCGCCATCATTTCTTCTTTTGGCTCACCGACTGACAGTCCACCAATGGCATAACCATCAAACCCAATAGCGAGCAACCCTTCTAGGGATTTTTCGCGAAGGTTGCGATACATACTGCCTTGGATGATACCAAACAAAGCATTTTTGTTACCCAGTTTTTCATGCGCATTTTTACAGCGCTCGCCCCAACGCAGCGATAGTTCAAGCGATGTATCCGCTTCGCTAGGCGTTGCAGGATAGGGCGTACACTCATCAAACTGCATAACGATGTCTGAGTTCAGTGAGTATTGAATTTGCATCGATATTTCGGGGGATAAAAATACTTTTGCGCCATCAATCGGCGAGCGAAAATGCACACCTTCCTCGACGATTTTACGCATTGCGCCCAGACTAAAGACTTGAAAACCGCCGGAATCGGTTAAAATCGGCTTGTTCCAACCGATAAAGTCATGTAAGCCGCCAAATTTGTCAATGACATCGGTCGTTGGGCGTAGCCACAAATGAAAGGTATTGCCCAAGATGATTTCGGCACCGATTTCGTGGATATCCCGCGGCAGCATGCCTTTGACGGTGCCATAAGTACCGACAGGCATAAAGGCAGGGGTTTGCACATCGCCATGAGCGAGATGAACCGTACCACGGCGAGCACGGCTCTCGCCTGTAGCGTTTTTATGTAAGGTGAATTGCATATTTTGCTTTAGTAAGTTTTGCTAAAAGGCGGTATTATACCATTAACTTACGTGGCTGAAAATGCTATTAATTTTTAGTTTTTCTAATATCAATAGTAATAAAAAATAACAGGTAAGACAAAACACAAAACGTGCTAACCGCATAAATAATCACCACCCAAAGCGATTGCTTTTTTCTGTGTTCAATATGCTTGACTGCATCGGCATAATCATAAATTACTTTGCCATCGATTGAAAGTTCGTATAAAAGACGTGTGGCATCGACTTGCGATGTTTTTTGTAATGATGCCCAATCAAGGCTAACTGTTTGATTTTCTAAAGGTAAATAGTTATGCAAACAATCTTGAATATAAGGTGTGAATGGACATTGATAAAATCGTAAAGTATTTTCTGATACCACCGCCATATTTGGCAAATAGATAAGTTTGCTGTTGATTTGTTGATAAGGGGTGAATTTAGCCGTACCTTGCGAGTGAAAAAGTTCAGTTTTAGCAGGAATTGGATAGTTTAAAATCATAACTGCAGATTTAAGCGTACTAAAAAAAGCAATGCTAACTGCTAACCACAAACCAACGATTAGGTATAAAGACAATGCAGTCATTTTATTAACAAGCTGAGAAATTACTAACATCATTCTACTTTTTCTAACAACATCGCATCACCGTAACTAAAGAAACGATAGCGTTGCTCGATGGCGTGTTGATAAGCCTGTTTGATAGGCTCACTGCCTGCAAACGCTGACACCAGCATCAATAGCGTGGATTTTGGCAAATGAAAATTGGTAATGAGCTTATCAATCACCCCAAACCTAAATGACGGATAAATAAAAATATCGGTGTCACCTGACCAAGCCGATAGCATCGGATTTTCAAAACTGGCGGTTTTTTGAAACGCCGTTTCTAATACCCGTGTCACCGTGGTACCGACTGCAATCACTTGCCCGCCACGGGCTTTGGTTTGGTTAATCAAATCGGCAGTCGCTTGGGGCAACTCGGCATATTCAGAGTGCATTTTATGGCGCAAAATATCCTCTGTCTTGACAGGGGCAAATGTGCCTGCACCGACATGCAAGGTGACAAAGGCGGTATTGATGCCCTTGGACTTGAAGGCAGCCAATACGTTATCATCAAAATGCAAGCTTGCGGTCGGTGCGGCTACACTGGCAAGTTTGGTTGGGTCATGAAATACCGTTTGATAGCGGGTTTCGTCATTGTCATCGGCATGGCGCTCAAAATAGGGCGGAATCGGCAGTTCACCATAGTGCTCAAGCACAGGCAATATCGGCTGGTCAAATTCTAGCAAAAATAAATTGTCCTCACGCCCCATGACCGTGGCATGAATGTTACCATCGGCAAGGCTCAACGTTTGCCCCTCTTTTGGGCTGCGGCTGGCGCGTACATGACACAAAGCGGTGTGCTTTTGGCTGCTAGTAGTATCATCGGGCAAAATACGCTCGACCAATACTTCGACCGCGCCGCCACTGGCTTTTTGTCCAAACAGCCTTGCTTTCATCACCTTGGTGTCATTAAACACCACCAAGTCACCACTATTTAATAGCTCTGGCAAATCCACAAATTGTTGGTCTTTGGGTTGACCATGGGCAGGCAAATACAGCAATCGAGAGGCTGAGCGCACCGCTAACGGATAGCGGGCAATGAGTTCATCGGGCAGTTGATAATCAAAATCATCTAAAGTTAAAGGCATTTATGGGTTACTCGGTGATAGCAGAATCTTTGGCAAGGTGGACATTGGCTTTAGGAAATGGGCGGATTTTATCGGCGTCCGACCAAACTTTGACCCAGTCATCAGGTGGCATATTGATATCTTTATAATCCAATGCGCTGAGCACTTGCTCAGTCGGCAAAACCTTGCCTGTCACGATGTTGGTGATACCGGTGCGCAGCAGCGCAGCGCAAGTCGGCTGACCTTTGACCCACATGCTTTGTTCAATATAAAACCAGCGCTCATCAACGGCTATCAGTCGGGTTTTGATGGTGACTTTATCAAATAAACGAACACGCTTACGATATTGAATGGTACTACCAGCGACCACCAGCCCCCAGCGATGCTTGAATAATTTTTTGGCAAGCCCGGAGCGAATGGCAAGATCGTTTCGCCCCAAATCAAACAGGGTAAAAATACGCCCGTTGTTCATTTCAAAAAAATGGTCAATGTCGTTGATATTAGCGGTCAAGGTGATTTCACTGGTATCGGTTAATTGAAGCGAATGACCTTGCTTTTGTTTAATTGCGCTTTTGATGGCATGGGTGCCCAGTCGTAAAAAAGGATACATGGTTGTTCTCAATCTAAATTTGTGCCACATTATAGGTAAATCGCGCTTGTTTAGCAAAATTTGTCACTATCATTACCCGACAAATCACTATAATTACCCTACAAAAGGAAAGCACATGACCAATCAATTACAGGTAGCAGCGCCACCCTTATCAGCAGACGCTAAAAAGGTATTAGATTTTTGGCTGCAGCAAAATACCCAGCCATTTTGGTTTGCCAAAGATGAGGATTTTGATAAAACGGTAACGGCTAAATTTTTAGCCACACTTGAGCAAGCCAAACGAGGCGAGTTATGGGATTGGCGAGCCAGTACAAAAGGGCGACTGGCGGAAATCATTGTATTGGATCAGTTTTCGCGCAATATTTTTCGAGATTCTTCACAGGCTTTTGCCCAAGATGGCATGGCGTTAGTATTGGCGCAAGAAATCGTCAAACAGCCAGATTTTGACAAGTTAAATCAAGATGAACGCAATTTTGCTTTAATGCCTTTTATGCATGCGGAATCGGCAAAAATTCATCAGCAGGCGTTGCCACTGTTTAAAAAATACGCCAGTGCCGATACATTAGCGTTTGAATATAAGCATCAAGCCATTATTGAGAGATTTGGGCGCTATCCGCACCGCAATGCGATTTTGGGTAGACAATCCAGTGAGGACGAAATTGCCTTCTTACAACAACCCAACTCGTCATTTTAACTTTTATTAAGTTGTTGCTCTATCGCCCAATCAATATGTTCTTGTGTGTTTTCGCTTAGCATGGTGCGTTTTTGTTGCAATTTGTCAATAATGGCTTGGCTAAATGGGGCATTACCCAAGGCTACCGCCACATTGCGCATAAAATTGTCGTAGCCCGTGCGGCGAATCGGCGAGCCTTCAGTTTTTGTCAAAAAATCCTGTGCATCCCACGCCCATAACTCAAGCAGTGACACCTCATCTAAACGGTGACGCGGATTAAAATCCTCAATCGTCGCTAATTTGGCAAATTTATTCCAAGGACAAATTAACTGACAATCATCACAGCCAAAAATACGATTGCCGATTTTTGGGCGAAGTTCTACAGGGATTTTGCCATCTAGTTCAATGGTTAAATACGAAATACACAGCCGTGCATCGACATCATAATGCCCGGTGGGTGTTTTGCGGATGGCATGGGTAGGACACACATGAATACAAGCACGGCAGCTGCCACAATGCGATGAGACGGTTTCGATTTGCTTTTTATCCTCTGCCAAAGGCAAGCTGGTGAATAATTCCCCCAACACAAAAAATGACCCCGCTTGTGGATGAATCAGCAAGGTGTTTTTGCCTGTCCAGCCCAAACCTGCTTGCTCAGCCAACGCGCGCTCAAATATGGGCGCGGAGTCACTAAAGGGACGAAATACAAAGTCGTTGGCATATTGCGGATAATCGGTGGTCAGTTTGTCTTGAATCAGTCTAGCTAGGGTTTTTAATAACCCTCGCATGGTTTTATGATAATCACGTCCTCGAGCATAGCGGGCAATAATCGCTGAGTTGGGGCGCTCGTTGTCTGGCACACTGCGTTTGGGCGGCGGCGTGACCAGATAATCTAAACGCACGCTAATGATACTTTGCGTCCTATCGACTAATAGGGCAGGGTTAGCACGTTTATCATGATTGTCTTCAAAAAACAGCATATCCCCATGTTTACCTTGTGCTAACCAAGTTTGCAACGCGCCAAGCTGTTTTACAAAGATGGGATTGGCGGGATGGACAAAGCCACAATCAGCAAACCCTAACGCCTTGGCTTGCGCTTTTATCCAGCCCTTGAGTGCATTGAGTTCATTTGTAGTGTCCAACATGCCAACAACCAGATAAAATTAAAATGCTATTATAGCAAAATAAACACCTACCACATCATTGGATCATCTTATGCAAAGTAATGCACAAACGGATAAAAATACTGTGATGCAAAATGCCATTGCCTTATATAGCCCCAAACAAATTTATGAGATTGAAAAAAACTGGTTTAGCAAAAATGACAGTTTTGCCTTAATGCAACAAGCTGCATGGCAACTTGCACACATCATCAAGCAGGAAAGTAGCAATCAAAAAGGCAGTCACCTTCAAAAAAGCAGTCACCTTCAAAAAAGCAGTCACCTTCAAAAAAGCAGTCACACTCAAAAATCGGTATTGGTAGTGGCAGGCGCGGGTAATAATGGCGGCGATGCTTGGTTAGTGGCGCATTATATCAACCAGCTTTGCCCAAATTGGTCAGTTACCGTAGTACAAGTCGCAGCGCCTACCACCCTCGACAGCCAAACAGCAAAGCACCTGTATCAGTCAAACTGTGCAAATGCGGCAAAATATCTGACGTTGACAGCATTTTTACAGCCGCTACATGAGCTTGGTTTAAGCTATCATTATGATGTGGTGATTGATGGGTTATTGGGGATTGGACTCGATGGCAAGCCTAGCGCTGATTATCAGACAATCATCAATTGGATTAATCAATACCGCAAGCAAGTTCACGCTTGTCAAGTCATCAGCATCGATGTACCCAGCGGACTTAATGCCGCTACGGGCGAAGTGTATGATGATATGGCGGTTAAGGCAGACAAGACACTTTGTTTAATCGGGCGAAAAGTCGGACTGCATATGGGGGATAGTAAAGATTATGTTGGCACCGTGATTGATGTGCCTTTGCTCCCTGTTGAGCAATCAGGCATCTTGTTGCATTCCCTGTTACCTAACTTGCCACAACGTCAGCAGGTGAGCCATAAAGGTACGTATGGTCATGTACTTATCATCGGTGGCAATCGGTTACAGGATGGGCATGGCATGGCAGGGGCGGCGATATTAGCCGCCAGTGCAGCATTGAGCAGTGGTGCAGGCAAAGTCACCGTTGCTTGTCATAGTGATTTTCATTCAGCTATTATCACCGCTTTGCCCAATGCCATGACCGCGGATTTACACAATATCGCTAGCGTCATCGAGCTGATTAACGCGGTGGATGTGGTTGCCATCGGCATGGGTCTGGGTAGGGATGAAGCAACGCTTGATTTATTTAACCAGTATCTTACGGCGATCCAACAATCAGAAAAGCTATGTGTCATTGATGCCGATGGTTTATACCATTTGGCAGATTGGGCAGGCACGAGTGACGGTTTAACTGCTCCCATTCACCCACGATTGGGACAGTCAAACCAACGGTTTTATCTAACGCCGCATTCAGCGGAAGCAGGACGTTTGCTCAATCAACATTATGCTGACATTGATCGAGACAAAATCAGCGCGATTCGGGCGTTAGCTCACCAATATGGGGGCAATTGGCTTATCAAAGGGGCACAAACGATTGTGCTTGAACGTGCCAGTCTTGAGCGTGACAGTTTTGAACGTGACTGTATTGATATCTGCGGCTTGGGCAATGCTGGTATGGCAACGGCTGGCATGGGCGACTGCTTGGCAGGTCTGATGGCGGGCTTATTGGGGCAAGCAATTGCCGCACCCATGCTAACTTCCGTGCTCATACATGCCAAAGCAGGTGATACGTTAGCAGAAAAAATGGGTGAATATGCATTGCAGGCCAATCACATGGCATCGGCAATCGGTGACATCATCCACCCAATCACGAACAATTAAAATCACGGCACGTTAAGAAAGTTCAATAGAAAAAAGGTGAGAATTCACTCACCTTTGACCTTTACACACCTTTAATTTTAATTGAATGCTAAAGTCATATAGCATGCAAAGTTATTTACAGTATTGGCTCACTGTTTGCGCGACTTGCTGACGGCGTAGCTCGATTTCACGACCATCTAAATATTTACGTTCACCTTTATTATCCATCTCATAGACGCGCCCGCCTTGGTTTAAGTTGGCAAGGGTACTTTGTAAGGCTTTGCAGCGCTCCGCATCTTGCTGTTTTTTGAGTTGCTGATTTTGTGCTTCAAGCTCAGCAGCGCGTTTTTGATCGGCTGTCAGCGTTGGTGATACACCTGATGCAGCACCTGTGCTATTGCCAGCGCTTGCAGGTGCACGACTACTAGGTCCAAGTTCACGGGTATTAACCACTTGCACTTGTCGCAAATTAACACCATTGGTCGGCGCATATTGGCTATAATGCGGCACACCATTTTTGTCAGTCCACTTGTAATAAGTTGCTGCATTTGAACTCGCCATAACGAATGGTGATAACATGAGTGATAACAAAAACAGTGGCTTTAACATTGTTTTTCCTGTGCGAGAAACGAGAAAATTATGCGATAGCCTATCACAGCTTGATAGCTTTTAGCAGTAAATTTCGACAAGATAATCGTTTAATTTCCTAAAGGTAATTTTCTAAAAACGACTGGCTCAATCAGTCCGAGATTTTAAAGTAAATCGAGCCTTAAAACCACGCCTTAAAATCAAGCCTCAAAACGAATTCATTTATGTATAACTAAAAGTTATAAATTCTAGTAGCTTTTTTTTATTGACAAGTGTTAAAAAAACTCACATCATAAGTCCTCTACTGGTCGTTAGTAACAATTATCGTTGGTTACTAATTGGTAAAATCTAAGCTAATTGGCGCTATCCGCTGATTAGGCTCTACAATTGGATGAGAGCATTTTTTACCGTTGTTGTTGTTTATGAATCTAAAAAAGAATCTAACAACCCTGACTTATCGGTCAACAAAGACAAAAAGTAGCCATCAATTTATACATTACGTAATTTTTGTGATGCTTTCTTTTTTGGTTATCATGCTTTTTGCCCTCGTCTGATTTGTTCACTGTTACCTTATGGCAGTGTTGAAGATTCTTGCTAATCATTTAGCAATTTTTATCTAAAACAACTTCCCAGTATCATTTTTGAAGACGACCATAAAAGGTGATGACAGTGACTCAAACTACCCAAGCTCCCAATATGACGGGAGAAAACCAAACGGCTCACGCTGCACCCAATTTTGACAAAAAAACCGCCAAAGCCTCAGCAGGTGAACCTGTGATGATGTCTGGTGCAGAAATGCTGGTGCAAGCGCTAATTGACGAAGGTGTCGAATACATTTTTGGCTATCCAGGTGGCGCCGTGTTGCATATTTATGATGCTTTGTTCAAACAAGATAGCATTGAGCACATCCTCGTGCGTCACGAACAAGCAGCGGGTCATATGGCAGATGCTTATTCCCGTGTGACAGGTCAAACTGGGGTGGTATTAGCGACATCAGGTCCAGGCGCTACCAATACGGTTACCGCTATTGCTACCGCGTTTATGGATTCCATTCCGATGGTTATCATCTCAGGTCAGGTGCCTTCAAGCCTCATCGGTGATGATGCGTTCCAAGAAACTGACATGATTGGTGTGTCACGTCCTGTCGTCAAACACAGTTTTCAAGTACGTCATGCCAGCGAAATCCCAGAAATCGTGCGCAAAGCATTTTATATCGCAAGCTCTGGTCGCCCAGGTCCTGTGGTGATTGATGTACCCAAAGACAAAACTGCGCCTAATGAAAAATTCCCTTACCATTTCCCTGAGTCGGTCAGTATGCGTTCTTACCAACCATCGGTTCGCGGTCATTCAGGACAAATTCGTAAAGCCATCGAAACTTTAATTGCAGCCAAACGCCCTGTTCTATATTCAGGGGGTGGCGTGATTGCATCAAACGCAAGTGCAGAATTAACCGCATTAGCCCGTTTACTTAATTTGCCGGTGACTAATACTTTGATGGGATTGGGCGCTTATCCAGGGTCGGATAAACAGTTTTTAGGTATGCTTGGGATGCATGGTACGTATGAAGCCAATATGACCATGCACAATTCAGATGTGATTTTGGCCGTGGGTGCGCGTTTTGATGACCGTGTGACCAACAATACGCAAAAATTCTGTCCAAACGCTAAAATTATCCATATTGATATCGACCCTGCATCAATCTCAAAAACCATCAACGCACACATTCCGATTGTCGGTGATGTAAAAAATGTGCTAAGCGATATGCTCGCCGTATTAACAGAAAATAACGCACAGCTTGACCAAGCGGCGCTAAATGATTGGTGGGCGCAAATCAATGAATGGCGTAAACGTCATGGTCTACGCTATGACAAAGACGACAGCAATGGCATGAAACCACAGCACGTTGTTGAGCGCTTATACGAGTTAACCCATGGTAAAGCTATCATCACTTCTGATGTGGGTCAGCACCAAATGTTTGCAGCCCTATACTATAAATACGATGAGCCTCGTCAATGGTTAAACTCAGGTGGGTTAGGCACTATGGGGGTAGGATTGCCTTATGCAATGGCAGCCAAACTTGCTAATCCCGAGCGTGATGTGGTCTGTATCACAGGTGAAGGCTCAATTCAGATGAATATCCAAGAGCTATCAACTTGCCTACAATATAACTTACCCGTGAAGATTTTAAATCTTAACAACGCCCAGTTGGGTATGGTAAAACAATGGCAAGACATGATTTATGAAGGTCGTCATTCGCACTCTTATATGGATTCATTGCCAGATTTTGTCAAACTTGCAGAAGCTTACGGCCATGTCGGTATCCAAATCACCGACCCAGCCAAACTTGATGAACAACTTGCTTATGCTTTATCCCTCAAAGATCGATTGGTATTTATCGATGTACTCGTCGATAAAAACGAGCATGTTTATCCAATGCAATTAGCAGGTCAGTCAATGCGTGATATGTGGTTAGCCAAAGGGGAGCGTACCTAATGAAACATTTAATTTCTGTCTTAATGGAAAATGAATCAGGGTCACTGTCTCGTGTGGTTGGCTTGTTTTCACAACGTGGCTACAACATTGAGACACTGAACGTTGCCCCAACCGATGACCCAACTTTATCGCGTTTGACCTTGACCACAGATACCGATCAAAATAAGATTGAGCAAATGACCAAACAGTTGCACAAGCTGATTGAAATCGTTAAAGTAACCACGCTGACCGATAGTGTACATATTGAGCGCGAACTCATGCTGATCAAAGTACGCGCCACGGGTAGCAACCGCGAAGAAGTCAAGCGCTGTGCGGATATCTTTCGTGCAAGTATTGTTGATATCACGCCCAATGTTTATACCATTCAAATTGTCGGTGACACCGCAAAATTGGACGGCTTTATCGAATTGATGGGACGTGAACGCATTTTAGAGGTGGTACGTTCTGGTGTTATTGGTATCGCTCGAGGTGAAAAAATCCTCAGCGTCTAAATTTACCAACCTTTTAATCTTTTAATAGTAGTTGTTTTTTACACAAGGAAATAGTTATGAACATTTTTTATGATAAAGATTGTGATCTATCAATCATCCAAGGCAAAAAAGTTGCGATTATCGGTTACGGATCACAAGGTCACGCCCACGCATTGAACCTAAAAGACAGCGGTGTTGATGTCACTGTAGGGCTTCGCAAAGATTCATCATCTTGGAAAAAAGCAGAAAATGCCGGTCTAAAAGTGGCTGAAGTAGAAGAAGCCGTCAAGCAAGCTGACTTAGTCATGATTTTGACCCCTGATGAATTCCAAAAACAACTCTACAATGACGTGATTGAGCCAAACATCAAACAAGGCGCCACGCTTGCGTTTGCCCATGGTTTCTCAATCCATTACAACCAAGTGGTACCACGCAAAGACCTAGATGTCATCATGATTGCGCCAAAAGCACCGGGTCATACCGTGCGTAATGAATTTGCCACAGGCGGTGGTATTCCTGACTTAATCGCCGTGTACCAAGATGCCTCTGGTCAAGCCAAACAAGTGGCATTATCTTACGCGATGGGCATCGGCGGCGGTCGTTCAGGTATCATCGAGACAACGTTTAAAGACGAAACTGAAACTGACCTATTTGGTGAGCAAGCGGTACTGTGTGGTGGTGCGGTTGAGCTGGTCAAAATGGGCTTTGAAACCTTGGTTGAAGCAGGTTATGCCCCAGAAATGGCTTACTTTGAATGTCTGCACGAATTAAAATTGATTGTAGACTTGATGTACCAAGGCGGTATTGCTGATATGAACTACTCAATCAGTAACAACGCAGAATACGGTGAATACGTGACAGGTCTAGAAGTTATTAATGAGCAATCACGTGAAGCGATGCGTAATGCTCTAAAACGTATCCAATCAGGCGAATATGCAAAAATGTTTATCGCTGAAGGTATGTCAAATTATCCATCAATGACAGCGCGCCGCCGTCAAACCGCTGAGCACGAAATCGAAAAAACAGGTGCCAAACTTCGCGGTATGATGCCTTGGATTACCTCAAGCAAAATCATCGACAAAGAGAAAAACTAGTTCTTCACCCCGTTAGTTTTGCCGATGGCATCATGCCCAATTGGTAAAAACAATAAAATGACAATAACCCTGCGCTGTGTAAAGTTACATAGACAGGGTTTTTTAGTATAAAATAATGGGCATCGATATAAAGTTTATGAGATTTGTTTTGAATATAGCGTCTGTTTGGCAGTTGTCCACTGCAACTTTGTTACACACTTTTAGCGGCATAAGTTCTTTGCCTGCATTGGCAAATCCTTTGAATCACCTGATGGGGGATAGCTATACGTTAAATTGGCAAGCAATTTATCTGGTCGGTACGCTAATTGTCGCGCTACTGATTGCGTATGAATCCATTGTTTTGAAGAAAAACTTAGGAAAACTGCCGAAATCGACGTTATTTAGCGTGAGCTCCATATTAGAAACTGTGTGGCTCATGGTATCTGTCGTAGCCATATATTATGGCGGATTTAGTAGCATTGCCAAAGTCGTGCCATTTGCCTATATTTTGTATAGCATATTTGGTTGGATTTATGGGTTTTATCTACTTAAAGATCAGGCGGGCGATATTAAAGATGTCGATGACATGAGTATGCCCATCAAATACATGGACTACAGCCTATCATTTTCACTGGTGATTACTGTGACTAGTATTGCGATATTTATCAACATGTTGATGAACGGTGTAATCGCCTTTAATCTAGCTTAATAACGTCAATTTAAATCCCTTGTTAATTGTAACTTTGTGGTAAAAAATTCAAAAAATAGTAGGTGAAACGCTAAAACTAGGCTATACTGTCATTATTCGCTAAAATACACTTAACAAACTTTTGGCGATGACAATTTATAACACCCTGTATTTACCTAGGTAATTGCAAGCGTTATAGATAACATAGTTAATTTTTAATGTAGGATTTTTTATGTCAGATAAAGCTACTGGTACTGTAAAATGGTTCAATGAGAGCAAAGGCTTCGGCTTCATCGCTCAAGACAATGGCGGTCAAGACGTTTTTGCTCATTACAGTGCAATCCAAGGTTCAGGTTTTAAAACACTTAAAGAAGGTCAACGTGTGAGCTTCGTATTGAGCCAAGGTCAAAAAGGCCCACAAGCCGAACAAATTGAAGCACAATAATAATAACTACAAGCTTAATTGTTTGTTTATTAACTGCTTATCTTAATTAGCTTGCAATAAAGAAAAACAACCAGACGATAGGTTGTTTTTTTTATGCGCGTTTGTTTTGTGTTTAATGTTTATATCAAGCACAAGACATTGTATGTTGAATATTTAGTTAAAAAATTTCCCTAATTATTTTAGTTATGATATATTCGAAAAATTCAAGAATTTTTGATGTTTTCCAACCATTTTTTTATGACTTAAAATTCATAGGATTTTCTTGATTTGTTGGGTAAGTTATCGCAACATATATTATTAACGAAGATGATGGGTATTGTGAGTATTCACAGTATAAGTATTCTTTTTAGCTTGCTAAGTTGGCTCACCAAGCTTTAAGTTAAGAAGAATAGGATGTTTATTTTATCATGACTGGGGATACTTGGATTTATCCTCCTTTTTTAATTCATATAACAAACGAGGAACGTATGAAAGCATTAGTTGCTGTTAAACGTGTAGTTGACTATAACGTAAAAGTTCGTGTAAAAGCGGACAACACTGGTGTTGACTTAACCAATGTTAAAATGTCTATAAACCCATTTGATGAGATTGCTGTGGAAGAAGCTGTACGCCTAAAAGAAGCGGGCGTGGTCTCTGAAATTGTTGTTGTATCTATCGGACCTAAAGAAGCACAAGAACAAATCCGTGGTGCAATGGCACTGGGTGCAGATCGTGGTATTTTAGTTGAAACTACCGACACTGTGCATCCACTACAAGTGGCAAAAATTTTAAAAGCGATTGCACAAGCTGAAGCGCCTGACATCATTTTACTAGGCAAACAAGCGATTGATTATGACAACAACCAAACAGGCCAAATGCTAGCGGCATTGATGGATGTGGGTCAAGCAACCTTTGCATCACAAATAAAAGTCGACGGTAGCAGTGTCACCGTAACACGTGAAGTCGATGGCGGCTTACAAACCGTTCAGCTATCATTACCCGCGGTTATCACCACTGATTTACGGTTAAATGAACCACGTTATGCCAAACTGCCTAACATCATGAAAGCGAAGAAAAAACCATTAGAAGAGAAAAAACCAGAAGATTATGGTGTTTCTACCGCTAGTAACATTCAAATCGTAAAAGTGACGCCACCTGCAGAACGTAAAGCGGGTGTTAAAGTTAAATCGGTTGACGAGTTAATCGATAAATTAAGAAACGAAGCTAAAGTTATCTAATTATTAGTTATCTAATCATTTAACTACCTTCAATTTAATTCGTCATTTAACGATAGCGATTATCAAATATTAAGGAAAATCTCATGGCAATTTTAGTATATGCAGAACATGATAATAAAGAGCTGAAAAAAGCAACCCTCAACACCGTAACGGCAGCAAGCAAAATCGGTGGCGATATCGTTGTATTAGTTGCAGGTCTTGGCTGTGAAGCCGTGGCAGAACAAGCCGCTAAAGTAGCGGGTGTTTCAAAGGTGCTTTGCGCAAATAACGCTGCTTTTGAACACCAGCTGGCTGAAAACGTTGCTAAACTCGTGGTATCGCTGGCAGGTGATTATAGCCATATCGTTGCACCAGCAACAACAACGGGTAAAAACTTCTTACCACGCGTTGCCGCTTTGTTAGACGTAAATATGCTAACTGATGTGACCGCTGTGATTGATGCAGAGACATTTGAACGTCCAATCTACGCAGGCAATGCTATTGCAACCGTTAAAGATACTGAAAGCAAAAAAATTATCACAGTTCGTACCACCGCATTTGATGCAGCGCCAGCAGAAGGCGGCGCAGCCAGCATAGAACAAGTAAGCGTAGGTGAAGATGCAGATGCAGGTAAATCAAAATTTGTCCGTGAAGAGTTGGCAAAATCTGATCGTCCAGAATTAACTGCTGCAGAAATTGTTGTATCAGGTGGTCGTGCATTAGGAAGCGGTGAAAACTTCACCAAATATATTGAGCCACTCGCTGATAAACTAGGCGCTGCGATGGGTGCATCACGTGCGGCAGTTGACGCAGGTTATGTGCCAAATGACCTACAAGTGGGTCAAACGGGTAAAATTGTGGCGCCAAACCTATATATTGCCGCAGGTATCTCAGGTGCCATTCAGCATTTGGCAGGTATGAAAGATTCAAAAGTTATCGTTGCCATCAACAATGACCCAGAAGCGCCTATCTCTCAAGTGGCTGATTATTTCCTAGAAGGTGATATTTTTACAGTCTTGCCAGAACTAACTAGCAAATTGTAATTGCCGCTATCATAAGCTACCAAGCGATAAATATATAGGCAATAAATATAAAAAAACCTCATATTTTTTGAGGTTTTTTTATTTGCTATTTACTGGTTAAGCAGTGACTTATACCAAACCCAAAAAATATAATAAGGTGCGTTTTACGCACCATTTTTGGCGAGATATAGCCAGCGGTGCATCGTATGCGTCCTACACAAGCAAGACTTTAACTATTGGGTTTGGTATTAATTATCGCTAAAAGTATATTGATTGTTGTATAGCGACTAGGTAATATAATAAAAATTATGGGATTTTATTGATAGTAAATTTTTTGGGAATAAATTGTGAAAATGGATTTAAAAAAATTCCGTATAGAGATGCAGCAGCGGCTTAGCGAGCAGCAACTAGACAATGTTAAAGTGCGCCCCTTTATCTGTTCAGGGTCACCCCTTAATTGCAAAATCATGATGGTCGGCTACAATCCTGCTCGCGAAGTTAATTTAGACGTGTTTGATGCAAATATTTGGCATGATGACATAGGGTTTGATCGTGAATCGTTTGCTGAGCATTATGACATCGCTAGCTACAATGATGATTTGCAGTGGAATCGCAACCATATATTTCAGCAAAATTTGATTGATGAAATCTCAAATCATCCGGTGATTGAAACCTACCTTTATAGTGTTATCACCCCCAAAAAGACTTTATTAAGCCCTCAGCATAAACACACCCATTTATTTGATTGGCTATATAGTACTCTAAAACCTGTTTTAGTCATTACCCAAAATATTGATGTAATTAAATATTTTGAACGAGAAGCCAATAAAACCCTCGTGAGAAATACTTTTAATGCCATTACTTATCGCGATTTACACTGTGTGATTTTGCCCATCAGCCATTTATCCAAAAAATGGAATGACACCGAAATGTACCATTTGAAAGAAGAAATTGATGAGCTGTTTAATTTGATTGATGTATAGATAATTATTTGTCATTGACAAATGAATAGCGCAATAAAAAAAGCTTAACAGCATTATCTATTAAGTTTTTATGGTTAAAGTCTATGATTAAAGTCTATCGGTAAAGTTACAACCAACCTGCCTTTTTAAATCGATAGTAAAGCGTGAAACAAATGGTCAAAATAAATGCCAACAAAATATAGTAGGCATAATGCATTTTTAGTTCAGGCATATTTTCAAAGTTCATCCCATAAATCCCTGCGACGGCGGTCGGAACCGCGAGTATACCTGCCCAAGCGGCAAGTTTTTGTACCACCTCATTCTGACCCATACTTACCACGGCCATGTAAGTATCCATGGCAACACTGAGCATTTCGTTAAGTCCATTGACCGCATCGAGCGCACGCAGTAGATGGTCATTGACGTCACGAAAATACGGTTTGGCTTGGCTAGGGAAACTTGGGATCAAATCAGTCTTTTTATGATTGATAAAAAAATTACAGATATCTTGTACGGGTAAGATGACAGCACGCATATGTACGAGCTGTGATTTTAATTCATACAAATTGCGCAGTGTATGCTTGTTAAAGTTTTCAGAGAAAATTTCCCGTTCTTGCTCACGCAAATAACGTCCTAATTTTTCAGTGATAGGTAAGTAATTATCGACGATAAAGTCTAGGATGGCGTGCAGCACAAAGATGGGTCCAAGGCGCAATTTTTCTGGTCGGCGATGACAAAAATCTCGTACACTTTGGTAGCTATGAGAGGCTCCTTGACGAATAGTGATGATATATTGCTTGCCCATAAAGATGGACGTAGTGCCATAACGAATGGTGTTTTCGGTCAATTTGGCAGTTCGTACCACCACGAACACGCTATCATTACCATAGCTTTCAACTTTGGCGCGTTGATGTTCCGCAAAAGCATCTTCAATGGCAAGTTCGTGCAAGTCAAATGCCTCTTGAACTTCTCGAATGGTTTCGATACTTGGGTCATGCAGTCCTACCCAAACAAACACGTTGTTGTTGGATAGTTCGCGGCGCACATCATCAAGCTCAATCTCGCCGATTTTTTCCCCAGATTTACGAGAGTAGGCAAAGCAGTTGGCAATCTCATTTTTCCCTTTAAAGCGATCTTCGGTGATTTCAGCTTCAGGGTTGTACTCAGGCGGTGGTACATCGGTAGGTGCATAGACTTCGACAGTGCCATCATCGTCATAATCTTCGCCATAGATATAACTATCATCACCGTGCAAATCGAGTTCTTCATCAGTGATTTCATCATACATGACATCAGCGTTGGCAAGGGTAAAAGCATCTGCAGACATATCATGTGGCGGATTAAGTGTTGAGGCTAACGGTAGAGTGACGTGCTGGGTCGTCTGAGTGGGGTGCTCTAATAAATCGTCGCTGCGCTCAGATAAATTTTTGTTTTGGTGGGGTGGCGTCATAACCAAAAACCTCGCTATCACGATTTGAAAGAGTTGTATCAGATCGAATAAATGTGTCCAGTCGTTATCAAAGTACTAGAAGGTAGCAACCACAAAACAGCAAGTAAACATCAAAGTAGGCAAATTCGCCTGTGTGTTCTTGCTATTTTGTAATTCTCAGTGATTTTTAAACGAATAAAAAAAGAAGTCATGCATTGACAATGCAATCATACGGCTAAAATTAGATGGATAATGATAACAGTGAAAAATGACAATCTCAAGATAATTATACGTGAAAGCCCGCTAAAACCTAGTTGAATCTAGTTAACTATGGACTTAGCAGCGGTCATTTTTTCACTATCGCGTTAAATAGCGTACTGCTGCAGCGTGGCTATATCTACTAACTCTAAGAGGCTCTCATGGCATGCGGCAAGCTTTAGCGGCGGCGCAACCCCCGCATCTAATGCTTCCACCCAGCGCAGGGCGCACACGCACCAATAATCATTGGGCTGCAGCCCTGGAAAACCAAATTCGGGTAAAGGGGTCACCAAATCATTGCCTTTGGCAACAGAAAACTCCAAGAATTCTCGGGTCATTTTGGCGCAGACTGTGTGTAAGCCGACGTCACCAGCGCCGGTATGACAAAAGCCATTTCGATAATAACCTGTTAATGGCTCAAAACAGCAACTCGCTAGTGCGGTACCCAGTACATTGGTTTGGTTTAATTCAGCTTTTGGATGATAGGACATAGTAGGCTCTTTTAATGTTTTAATTGGGTTAGATAGAGGATTAGTTAAAGTTTAAAGATAGATGTTGGTAGTTTTTCTAAAGCCGTGCTCTGAGTTTTTTGCATAAAATCTCGCTGACAAAATTGCTCCAGTGCGGCTTTGTTTGCCTCAGTGACTGCCTTGTCAAACACCTCAGCCAAACGTAATTTTAAATACCCTAAAGCGATACCAAAAAAGATTTGGCCGAGCGAATCGCTTTGTGCATCGAGCTGTGGTGCATTGGGCAGTAAATTAGACAATAGACTGGTTGAGCGCTCAATAAATGGATGTGGGGTAGCGCTTGATGGCTGAAAGCGCTCGGTGGCAAAGGCGCGAACAGTTTGGTTGATAATGCCGAGGCTCAGGCTGATTAAAGCAGCAGATTTTTCATCAGCGAAAATTTGCGGCATCAGGTGCGCCAAAATCACACTGCTTTCGGTGATGAGTAATTGATTATCGGTGAGCAGCGCAGGTACTTGGCTAAAAGGGTTGACCGCTAATAATTCTTGTGGGTTTTCCCAAGGCATGACAAATATCAGCTCGGCATCAATTCGCTGGCGTAAACAGGCGACCATCACGAGACGGGCGAAAGGGGAGGTGGTTGAGACAAAGAGTTTCATGGGTGAATTGGATTTCCCTATACTGGTTGCATGGGTGTAAGTTTTAATAAATAAGTTTCAATAAATAAGTTTCAATAAAATTCTATAGGAGTTTAGCATAAAAATTGGGCAATAAAAAAATGCCTAAGCCCAGTGAAGCTATGATACAATGAAAAGGAAAAGTGCCCTTATTTTATTCTTATTTTATTTTATTTTTGTAAGTGCCCTTCTCATCGATTATTCTATGATTTTACATGGTAATTCATGGTCTATGTTTTCATATGGCCGCTTGTTGTCATGTCTAGTGATATATCATTTAATCATCCTTAGGATTTATTGTGTCAAATTTAGCATCAAATTCCACAAGTGTGGCAAATCAGTCTGCTTTTTATCTTAATACAAAAAATACTTGGCTATTACCCGATGGGGTTGTCGATTTACTATCAACCGAAGCGGTAAAGCAAGAAACCCTGCGTTATCAATTGACCCGTATTTTAATCAGCCATGGCTATGAATTTATTAGCCCGCCTATGATTGAGTATACCGAAAGCTTGCTCGGCTATGCGTCTGAAGATGTTAAATTACAAACTTTTAAAATCATTGATCAGCTAACCGGTCGGCTCATGGGGGTACGCGCAGATATCACCCCACAAATTGCGCGGATTGATGCGCGTCTACACAATAATCAAGACACTAGTAACCCATCAAAATCAATTTCCCGCTATTGTTATGCAGGGCATGTAATCTATACCATGCCAAAGGGCTTATTTGGTTCGCGCACCCCGCTACAGTTGGGCGCTGAGATTTTTGGTACCGACTCACTAGCCAGTGAAGTGGAACTATTAGATGTGCTATTTACCTTGTTAGATAGCACGGATGTGATTGAACAGTCGCATATTGATATTGGGCATGTGGCGATTTTTCAGCAGCTTTGCCAGCTTGCCAGTGTACCTACGCATCTGCAAGAAAAACTAATTGAGCTGTATGCTAATAAAGCGTTACCTGAGCTGAAGCTTTTGACCAGCAAAATGAGCCAGTTTGGCGAGCTTGCCAACGATTTTTATGTGCTTGGCGAGGCAGGTAATGACTTGCAAAAACTGAGCGAACGACTCTCAACTCAAGCCAAACACGATGCTATCATTGCCAAAGCCTTGTCTGATTTGACTTATTTGGTGAGCTATCTTGAAGAGCACTGGAATGCCAACGTCAGTGTCGATGTCACAGGATTGGGATATCACTATCATACAGGCGTTGTCTTTAATGTGTACGTGGCAGATGAGTCATTGCCACTGATTCGTGGCGGTCGTTTTAGCAATCATTTTCATCATGAAGTTGATAATAC
Source organism: Faucicola osloensis (assembly GCA_016888885.1). Lineage (GTDB taxonomy): Bacteria > Pseudomonadota > Gammaproteobacteria > Pseudomonadales > Moraxellaceae > Faucicola. The sequence goes on along the minus strand of CP069437.1, from coordinate 608,580 downwards.
CGATGCCGTGCGTTCTGGCGTTGGCTTTAGCTGCGAGCTAAACCGTTGGCAAAATCACATCCAAGTACATGAGCAGCCTTTTACTGTGGTGCCTTATAGCCATGTACAAACTATTTTACATGTACCCAATCATCCTGATGCGCCAGCGCTCAAACAAGCGATTGACTCACTACGCCAAGAAGGGCATCGGGTGATGATTGCACTGGATGAAACCGATGAACCTGAGCAAACCACCCATCGCTTGCAAGTAGCGAATGGGGTTTGGTACTTAGAGCATTTGGCAGAAAATTAATTTTTAAGCTGTTGTAAACTTGTTTTTAGCAATTACTTTGATAAAAGGTGACTTATCATGAAGCATACGGGAAAAAACGTCGTTGTCCTTGGTAGCCAGTGGGGCGATGAGGGTAAAGGCAAAATCGTTGACTTATTGACTGAAAAAGCCAGTGCGGTGGCGCGCTATCAAGGCGGTCATAATGCCGGTCACACCTTAGTCGTTGGCGGTAAAAAAACCGTATTACATTTGATTCCATCGGGTATTCTACGTGAAGGCGTCACTTGCTACATCGGTAATGGCGTGGTGCTAGCCCCTGATGCGCTATTAAAAGAAATGCAGTCACTGGTTGAAGCAGGCGTGCCTGTGCGTGAGCGCCTCCGTATTTCACCCAACTGCCCACTGATCATGCCACAGCATGTAGCGCTTGACCAAGCCCGTGAAATCAAACGTGGCAACAACAAAATTGGTACGACCGGTCGTGGTATCGGCCCTGCCTACGAAGATAAAGTAGCGCGCCGTGCGTTGCGTTTTGCTGACTTGTTGCGAGCTGACTTCGCCGATAAATTAAAAACTAACCTTGAATTCCATAACTTTGCCTTGACCCAATATTATGGGGTGGACGCAGTCGATTTTGATGCGACCTTAAAGTTGGCAGAAGAGTGGCGTGATGCGCTAAAAGACTTGGTCGCTGATGTGACGGGCGAGCTTGACAAGCTATGCAAAGAAGGCAAAAACTTAATGTTTGAAGGTGCGCAAGGGACGTTGCTTGACGTTGACCACGGCACTTATCCCTTCGTCACCAGCTCAAATACCACCGCTGGCGGCGTGGCGACGGGTACCGGTCTTGGACCCTTGTACTTTGACTACGTATTGGGTATTACCAAAGCTTACACCACTCGCGTGGGCGCGGGTCCTTTCCCAACTGAGCTATTTGATGATATCGGTGAGCACATCGGTACTGTCGGTCAAGAGTTTGGTGCTACCACGGGCCGCGCCCGTCGTTGTGGTTGGTTTGATGCCGCGATTCTACGCCGTGCTGTGGTACTAAACTCATTATCTGGTATCTGCTTGACCAAGCTTGATGTGTTAGATGACCTTGAACACCTCAATATCTGCACAGGTTATGAGTTGCCAAGTGGGGAAGTTTGCGGCTCTAGCGATGCGGAGTTTTACGAGAATGTCAAACCCATCTACGAAACATTGCCAGGTTGGAAAACTAGCACTGTAGGCGTGACAGAGTATGACAAGCTACCTGAAAATGCCAAAGCTTATATCAAACGCATTGAGCAGCTCATCGAGTGTCCCGTTGACATTATCTCAACAGGTCCTGACCGTGCCGAAACCATCGTGCTACGCGACCCATACGATGCTTAACCCTCACATATCAAAAAACCCGATGTAATGTCGGGTTTTTTATTTTAGGGTAAAAAATGCTGAATGATAGCTTACTCGCCTTAGCCAATTTATTAACCTCTGCTCTAACCGCCATCACAGGCGTGGGCGGCGGCATGATACTCATTGGACTGATGCCATTTTTTGTGCCCGCTGCAGCGATTGTGCCAGTGCATGGTGTGACCCAGCTTGTCAGTAATGCCACGCGCGCTTGGTTTGGTCGGGATGCCTTAGACTTTACCTATTTTTGGCAATTTTTGGCGGGCTCATTGACGGGACTGTTGGTATTTGGCGTGTTAGTCCGCTTTATCCATTTAGAGCTTATTCCGTTATTTATCGGCATTTATATCTTACTAATAACCTGGTCGGATACTTTTAACCGAGTGATTCGCCGTTTTGAAAGTTTCTTTTTGGTCGGATTTGTACAAACGGGCTTGGGCGTGTTTGTTGGCACACCGGGTCCGCTCAATATCGCCATGCTCAATAAGTACTATGATGATAATAATGTCGTCGTTACCACGGGCGCCTTGATGATGACGGTGGTGCATACCGCTAAGTTGCTAGTTTATGTGGCGATGGGATTTGTGTTTGCCGATTATTGGCAGTTGCTAGTGATGATGGTGGTCATGGCAACCGTAGGCTCATGGCTTGGTACCCGACTGCGCCATAAAATCCGTTTAGACTGGCTAGAAAAAATCCTGCCGTATCTACTCACCCTCATAGCACTCAAATTGATTGTCGATATCGCCCGCCGCTATTTTTTTTGAGCCTAATGCCAAAAAATCTCAGTGATGAGCGCGATGGCAATGAGGATAAATATCAACCCACATAATCGATTAAGCCACATCAAGCGATTACCCAATTGCAGCCAATCCGACAGTTTTTTGCCACTCATGGTATAAACCAGTTGCCACGTTATCTCAATCATAAAAAAACCCACCGTGAGTATGAGGTATTGCGGCAGTAAAGGCGCGGAAAAATTGATAAATTTGGGGAAAAATGCGGCAAAAAACAAAATCGCCTTGGGGTTGGACAACGACACCCAAACCCCTGTTTTAAACAGCTGCACGGGGGTCGGTATCACCTGTAACTGGTCACTGTGCAATTCGCTGTCAGCTTCGCGCCAAGATTTCACCCCAAGATAGGCTAAATACATCGCACCCACGACTTTGATAATGGTCAGCAAAAAAGGCGCGTTGGTACTGATAAGCCCTAGCCCTAACAGTGACGTTGTCAGTAATATAAATAAACCCATGCTCAGCCCTGCTAACGTCCACAAGGTTTTTTTGACGCCATAATTGACACCAAATTGGAACGCTAACAGCATATTAGAGCCAGGCGCTGCTGAGATAAGGCAAGTACTGATTAAAAAAAATAAGAAATTTTGCAGGGTCATTAGAATTTTTAGTAAATAAGTGAAAGATAGCGATGTAACGGTTAATGAGAAGTCTTGGCAGACGGTGGAATGACAAACTGCCACTGCGGGTTAAAAAACCGTCGAAACATCAGCAAAGTCGCTATTGTACACCCTAAGGTACTGCTGGTGGCAATTAAAAACAGGGTGATAATTTGATAAAGCACGGCTTGGTGCGGGTCTGCGCCTGCCAAAATTTGTCCTGTCATCATACCCGGCAAGCTCACTAACCCCACCACCATCATGCTGTTAATCGTCGGTGTGATGCCATTTTGAATGGCAGCAATGACATAGGGTTTTGCGGTTTCCCAAGGCGTAGCGGACAATGCCAAATAGGTATTAATCATACTTTGTTCGCGATGAAAACTGCTAACAAGTTGGTTCATAGAGAGTGAGACAGCGGTCAATGAATTACCTAAAATCAGCCCCAATAACGGTATCATCACTTGCGGTCGAAACCACGTAGCCGCGTTGTCTGACAACACCCACCAACCACCAAATATAGCCACCACCCAACTACTGACAAACACCGCCAATGCCGTATCCCAAAATAAACCTTGATAAGGCTTTTTAACCCTATTTTTGGCAGCGATAGTGGCGACAATCGACATAAAAGTCAAAATTGCCAACACTTCATACCATTGCTCTCTGGCAAAAATCCACGCAAGTACCAGTCCAATTAAGCTTAGTTGAACCACCGTGCGAAAACTTGCAATTAGCAGGGATTTGACGATACCCAATTTTAACCAAACATTGATTGCCATCACCAGTAATAGTGCCAGGCTTGCCAGCGCCACTTGTAGGTAGGAGATAGGCGGCATGGTGCTAGCTAACATCATCATCGCTGATTCCCTTGTGCTACGGATGCGGGTACTTTGCTATCGATTGTTAACTCGTCATTCATCAATTGACCATTAGCCATCGTCCAGTGGCTAGTGCCAATCGCCAATAAGCGCTGAATTTGGGTCGGTTCATGGCTGATCCACACGACGGTGGCATTGGGGGTGGATTGATACCAGTGGTTAATCAATGTTTCGACTTGCTGGGTGGTGGTGGCATCAAGGGATGCGGTGGGTTCGTCGAGTAATAAAATGGTCGGGTGCAATTGTAGCGTGCGTAATAAATTGACAAGCTGTTTTTCGCCACCCGATAAGCTGCGGCTATCTTGCTGTAAAAACTGCGGTGATTTTCCAAGGTTAACTAGCTGCTGCTCGTGCCAAGATACATCGAGTTTTTTGTCTTTATAAAGTGCAAAGCTAAAGGGCAGGGCTAAGTTATCTAAGACGCTGCCTTCAATCATCTCACTTAGTTGCGCAATATAGGCAACCTGTGAGCGCCAAATAGCCGGCGTCAAATCGGTCAAATTTTTGCCATTTAATGTGATGTGACCTGCTGATATAGGTAATAGGCTTGATAATAGCTTTAGGAGTAACGATTTGCCACTGCCAGACTGTCCTGTGATGACAATAAAGTCATGGTCATGGATTTCACCTGAAACATGATTGATGAGTGTTCGATTGTCGATTTGATAAGACAGTTGGTCAAATTGCAGCATAGCTTTTTAAAGTATAGTTTTTTTAATGGACAGCGTTTTTAAAGTATAGTGATAGAGTTATGACAGGGTGTTTTTATCCCAAAGCACTTCTTGACCGGCATCCAATCGAGCAACGACGCGCGCCAATACAAACAGCCAATCGGACAGACGATTGATAAACTGTAGACTGATTGGTGAGACATTATCATCCCGCGAATTTAATGCCACGAGTAGGCGCTCAGCGTCTCGGCAATAGCAGCGAGCGATATGCACTTGGCTGGTCACAATGGTGCCTGCAGGCAAAATAAAATCTTTGAGGGGTGGTAAATGGGTGTTCCACTCATCAATTTGATTTTCCAGCTCCGTCACATACTCTGCCAAAATCCCGCGGTATTCGGGCATGGCAAGTTCACCCCCTAGATTGAAAAGCTGGTGCTGCAAGCGGCTTAGCTTAGCATCAAATTGGACATGGTTAGGTTGGGCATGGTTAGGTTGGTCTTGGCTATTTTGAGTTTTGCTATCTTGAGTAAGATAGCCCCGCAATAAACCGATTTGGGAGTTTAATAAGTCAATTTTGCCCATGGCGTCAAAGCGTAAGTCTGCCTTAGACACCCGTGAACCATCCGCCATGCCAGTGGTGCCGTCATCGCCCGTTCGGGTGTAAATCTTTGATAATCGATTGCCCATTGTAGAGACCTTAAAGTGTGAAATATGCCAAATCATAGCACTTTTAACAAAATTTCGGTATGATAACCGATTGTCTTTTTTACCCAACTTGCAAAGGTGACTATCCCATGACACAGCTGACAGAGCCCATGCCGATTACCATATATGACTCGATGAGTGGACAAAAACGCCCATTCACGCCCTTAGAAGCAGGCAAAGTTGGCATGTATGTCTGTGGGATGACGGTGTATGATTATTGCCACATTGGTCATGCGCGGGTCATGGTCGGCTTTGATGTGGTCGTGCGCTGGCTGCGTCATATTGGCTATGATGTCAATTATGTGCGTAATATTACCGATATTGATGACAAAATTATTAACCGCGCTAAGGACAATGGCGAAAGTATCTATCAGTTGACAGACCGCTTTATCAAAGCCATGCATGAAGATGCGGATAATCTGGGCTGTGAGCGTCCTAACAGTGAGCCAAAAGCCACGGATTTTATCCCACAGATGCAACATCTAATCCAAACGCTGGAAAGCAAAAATTTAGCCTATCAAGGCGCAACGGGCGACGTCTATTATGCGGTCGAAAATTTTGCTGAGTATGGCAAGCTCTCAAAACGTCGCCTAGCCGATATGCAAGCAGGTGCCAGCGAGCGGGTAAATGTTGAGACAGACAAAAAAAATCCGTTTGACTTTGTATTGTGGAAATCTGCCAAAGAAACAGAGCCGTCTGAGACCAAATGGCAGTCACCTTGGGGTGTGGGTCGCCCAGGTTGGCATATCGAATGTTCGGCGATGAGTACTTGCTGTTTGGGCGACACCTTCGATATCCACGGCGGCGGACATGATTTACAGTTTCCGCACCACGAGAACGAAATTGCCCAATCTGAAGGCGCAACCGGTAAAACCTATGCCAACAACTGGATGCACGTGGGCTTTATCAATGTTGACGGCGAGAAAATGTCAAAATCACTGGGTAATTTCTTTACCATTCGTGATGTGATGGGGCAGTTTCACCCAGAGACCATTCGGTTCTTTATTTTATCCAGTCATTATCGCAGTCCAGTGAATTTCTCAGATAGCGCGCTTAAAGAAGCCCAAACCAGCCTCACGCGTCTATATCAAGCATTAAAATCTGTAGAAAATCTCACCGAACTAGCGGGCGAGATTGATAAAACCCCATTTGAAACCCCTTTTAATCAAGCGATGTGCGATGATTTTAACAGTGCAGGGGCGGTGAGCGTATTATTTAGTCTGGCGCGTGAAATCAACAAAGCGGTCAATCTTGAAACCGCTGAAGGCAATGCCCAAGCGCTGGCACTAGCAACATTGCTAAAAGATTTGGCACAACCGCTCAATATCTTACAGCTTAATCCAGTCGATTTTTTACAAGCGAAAGTGGGCGAAACGACCGGGTTAAGTGATAGCGAGATTGAAGCATTCATCGAAGCGCGCAAGCAAGCCAAAGCGGACAAAGACTTTGCCAAAGCCGACCAAATTCGCAATGACCTTAAAGCACAAGGAATTGAGCTAGAAGACGGTAAAAATGGCACGACTTGGCGCCGAGTTTAAGCTGATTTTAACCTGTCACCATTTAAATCGCTTGATAAGTTAACCGATTTTAGCTAGAATAGACGGTTAATCAAAAACTAAACGATGGTGTCAATTGAACATACCAATGACAACACGCTAAATCCAAAGGCTGGGCAGGGAACTGTTCAGCCTTTTGCGGTTTTTTGGCTGTCAAATTTTTCACCACGACAAAATTTTAATTACTATTTAACTACTTAACTACTCCGAGGTCTTTATGTTACGAATCGTTGATGAAGCACTTACCTTTGATGATGTGCTGCTACTACCTGCTTATTCTGAAGTCTTGCCTAAAATGGTAGAGTTAAAAACCCGTTTGACGCGCGGTATTGAGCTAAATTTACCCATCGTATCTGCTGCGATGGATACTGTGACTGAATCACAAATGGCAATTACCATTGCCCAGCTTGGCGGTATGGGTATTTTGCACAAAAACATGGACATTGATTTACAAGCCATGCAAGTACGCCGGGTGAAAAAATTTGAAGCTGGTACGGTTGTTGATCCTATCAGCGTATCACCCGATACCAGTGTTGGCGAATTGCTTCGCATCACCAAAGAAAACAAAATTAGCGGTGTGCCTGTGGTAGAAGGTAGTCAAGTGGTCGGTATCGTCACCCACCGTGATATCCGTTTTGAAAATAACCTAAGCCAGCCTGTTCGCAATATCATGACCCCAAAAGAAAAATTGGTGACAGTCAAAGAAGGCGAGCCCACAGAGAATATCAAACGTTTGCTACACGAACACCGCATCGAAAAAGTGATTGTTGTGGACGACAATTTTCAATTAAAAGGCTTGATTACTGTCAATGACTTCACCAAAGCTGAAAACAACCCAAATGCTTGCCGCGATAGCAAAGGTCGCCTGCGTGTTGGCGCGGCAGTGGGTACGGGCGCAGATACCGAAGCCCGCGTTGAAGCACTCATCGCTGCCGATGTGGACGTGATTGTCGTAGATACCGCACATGGTCATTCAAAAGGCGTCATCGATCGCGTGGCTTGGGTGAAAAAGAACTATCCAAACATCCAAGTGATTGGCGGTAATATCGCCACCGCTGATGCGGCACTAGCGTTGCGTGATGCGGGTGCTGATGCGGTCAAAGTGGGTATCGGTCCGGGCTCTATCTGTACCACACGTATCATCGCAGGTATTGGCGTGCCGCAAATTTCAGCGATTAGCAACGTGGCTGATGCGCTAAAAAATGACATTCCACTGATAGCCGATGGTGGTATCCGTTTTTCAGGCGATATGGCAAAAGCGTTAGCAGCGGGTGCATCTAGTATCATGGTGGGTTCGCTACTTGCCGGTACCGAAGAAGCGCCAGGGGAAGTGGAACTATTCCAAGGTCGCTACTACAAAGCCTACCGTGGTATGGGATCGCTTGGTGCCATGTCAGGACAAAATGGCTCATCCGATCGTTATTTCCAAGACGCCAAAGAAGGGGTAGAAAAATTGGTACCCGAAGGTATCGAAGGTCGCGTCCCTTACAAAGGCCCAATGAACGGTATTATCAACCAATTAGCCGGTGGTTTACGTTCTTCAATGGGTTATACAGGCTGTGCCAATATTGAAGAAATGCGTAGCAAACCACAGTTTGTGCGTGTGACTTCGGCCGGTATGAAAGAATCTCACGTACATGACGTGCAAATCACCAAAGAAGCACCGAATTACCGTGTAAACTAAGTGATACGTTGATTGTGCTAAAACTGGGTTAACTACCCAGTTTTTTTTATAGCCCAATTTATCGCCCAAAGTTTTTATAGCCTAAAGTAACAGGCTCTGCCATGACCCATAAAAATAAACAGATATCGCAACATGCGTGAAATTTTGCTATGCTAAAATTTTATATTGTAATAACAACAACGGGCGACAAAGGAGAATTAAATGAGTTATTTTGGTACTGATGGTATTCGTGGTAAGTTTGGGGAATTTCCGATACATCCGCAGTTTTTAATCAAACTAGGCTATGCCATGGGTAAAGTGCTGCTAGCCAACCAAGCGACCCTGAACGAAAATCATCGTCCCAATGTCGTCATTGGTAAAGATACGCGACTCTCTGGCTATGTTATTGAAGCCTGTCTGCAAGCAGGGTTTAATGCCGCAGGGGTGGATGTGCATATGCTAGGCACTATTCCAACCCCTGCCATCGCGCATTTGACCCGAAGTTTTCACGCTGATGCGGGCGTGGTGATATCCGCATCCCACAATCCGTTTTATGACAACGGTATCAAATTTTTCTCCAATGAAGGCAAAAAACTGTCAGATGAAATTCAACAAGCCATCAATGAAAAAATTGATGAAATCAAAGATATCAATGTCGTCATTGACACCCCAGAAGCGCTAGGTAAAAGTTATCGTGTGGAAGATGCCAAAGGTCGCTATATCGAGTTTTGTAAGGGCACTTTCCCCTACAATCTAAATTTAAATGCCCTAAAAATCGTCGTTGACTGTGCCAATGGCGCAGGATACAGCGTCGCACCCCGTGTATTACGTGAGTTAGGTGCAACCGTAATTGCCATTGGCGATAAACCCGATGGCATTAATATCAATGACAATGTCGGCTCTACCCATCCGGCAAACTTGCAACAAGCGGTGCTTGACCATGATGCCCAAGTAGGTATTGCTTTAGATGGCGATGGCGACCGTATCGTCATGGTCAATGAAAAAGGCGAGTTGGTTGATGGTGACGGCATTTTATATATTTTAGCCACCCAAGCAGAGCAACAAGTCGATGGCGTGGTAGGTACCTTGATGACCAACATGGGTCTGCAATTGGCGTTTGATAAAGCGGGCATTGCCTTTGAGCGCGCCAAAGTCGGCGACCGCTATGTCATGCAAGGACTTGAAAAAAATGGCTGGGTACTGGGCGGTGAGTCATCGGGTCATATTTTAACCCTAGATAAAGCCAGTACGGGCGATGCGATTGTGGCAGGTCTACAAGTGCTAGCGGTGATGGCGCAGAGCAAACAATCATTATCAGAGCTGATGAAGGGTTATACCCAGCTACCACAAAAATTGGTCAATGTCAGATTGGCGCAAAAACAAGATCCCTATACCTTCCCAGAATTGGCAAATGCGTTTAAAGCTGCCGAAGAAAAATTGACAGGACGGGGTCGTTTACTGATTCGTCAATCAGGTACAGAGCCATTGATTCGGGTGATGGTCGAAAGCGATGATGAGATTGAGTGCGATATGCTAGCCAATGAACTTGCTGAAAAAGTACGCCAAGTGATGGCGTAAAGTTGACATTTCATAAGGATAAAAAATGAGTATTGATTTTACCAATCAACGATTATCGTATGAGCAAGGCGAGCTTATCGAATCACACTTGCCAGAGCAGCCGTTTGGCTTATTACAAACTTGGGTGCAGCAAGCGATTGATAGCAAGCAGGGGGAAGCGTATGCGTTTTCACTGGCGACTTGTGGGCGTGATATGCAGCCAAGTGTGCGCACATTACTGATGCGTGAAATTATCCAATTGGATAACACGGGCATTGGACTCGTGTTTTATACCAATTACGACAGTGCCAAAGGCTGTGATTTGGCGACCAACCCCAATGCTGAAGCATTATTTTTTTGGCCAAGTCTAGAAAGACAAATCCGTCTTACCGGCGCTGTACAAAAGGTTAGCCGTGAACAATCCGCCCAGTATTTTCATAGCCGTCCGCGTGATAGCCAACTAGCCGCTTGGGTCAGCGAGCCACAAAGCAGTGTGGTTGCCAGCCGCGAGGTAATGGAAGACAAATTTGCCCAATTAACTGCGCAGTATGGGGACAATCCAATCCCTTTACCAGAATTTTGGGGAGGCTATCTGCTGACGGTAGAAAAAATCGAATTTTGGCAGGGTAGAGCCAATCGTATGCACGACCGCATCGTCTATTCGCTAGATGGCGAGCAATGGGTGATGGAACGCTTATTACCTTAAACTGCAAGCCATAAAAAAACACGGTACTTTAAACCGTGTTTTTTTATTTAATAAAAATTAGTTTTGCAGTGAACGCAGTAAACGCACAAATTCAATATACATCCAAACGAGTGTTGATAAGATACCGACGCTTAGTAGCCATTCATAGCTTTCATCTACCCCTGCGGCATAGGCTCGCTCAACACTATCAAAATCTAATAACAAGCTCAGTGATGCAATCACAATCACCAGCAAGCTAAAACCAATACCCACCACGCCACCGCTAAACAAATACGGCAGTGAGCTACCAAATAGGCTAAACCCGATTTGTACCAGATACACCAGCATAATAGCAATCACAGCCGACATCATCACAGAGCGAAATTTTTGGGTGACTTTAATCACGCCACTGCGATAAAGCGCCAGCATCACGGCAGCGGTCACAAAAGTTGCGACCAACGCCGTCGGAGCAACTGTGGGAAACTTAATACTAGCAAACAGGGAAATCGCGCCAATCACGATGCCCTCTAAAATGGCATAGGGAATTGCCAGTGTTTTAGCTATGTGGGGTTTTGAGATAATTACCATACTCAATACAAAAGCCACCAAGATACTGGCTAAAGCCGCGACACTAATAAAACCTGAAGTGACGCCACTAGCTAGGCAATAGCCAAAGAATCCAACACCCGATAAGGTCGTCAAACCTAACAGAAAAGAGGTTTTTCGGATGACCCCTTTGACCGTCATCGGTGTCGTACTAACCGCAAGTTCAGCGCGAGATATAATCGGATTTGCCATACAAATTTGCTCCCAAGCGTTAAAAAATTCCAAAAGTTAGCTAAATATCAATTACGTTAAATTAGCAGATAGCAACGAGTTTGTATACATTAACTGCACAACGAAGGTTAGCAATTTTGTAATATAAAATACTGATTGGGCATAACGTGCGCCAGTAAGCTGTGATAAAATAGTTCAATCTTTATCAGTTAATTTTCTGCTATGACGTCCACACTTATTCCCAATCCTGCCTTTGGGCGTATCGGCATTATGGGTCGTGCCAACAAGCCAAGTGTCATTCAAAGTATCTACCAAATTTGTGATTTTTTTCATGAGCAAGGGTTGCCTTTATTAATTGACCATCAGACGGCACGGTTGCCGGCATTGGATTTTGCACGTCTGGGCGACATTGCTACGATTGAGCGCAGTTTGCTGGGCGGTGCTTGTGATTTGGTCATTGTGGTCGGTGGTGATGGCTCGCTGCTACATGCGGCGCAAGTACTGGTCAAACACAAAGTGCCAGTGGTGGGGGTAAACCGCGGACGTTTAGGGTTTTTAACGGACATTTATCCTGATGATTTAAACGTGAAATTGACCAGTATTTTACAAGGTCATTATCAGCTTGAAGATAGATTCTTGCTAAAGATGGAAATCCGTCAAGGTGCGCATGTGATTTATGAAGATATGGCGCTCAATGACATTGTGCTGCATGCAGGCAAATCAGTGCATATGCTAGATTTTCATTTAAAAATTGATGGGCTTAATGTCTATCGTCAGCACAGTGATGGTCTGATTGCCTCCACACCGACGGGTTCGACCGCTTATGCGCTATCAGGTGGCGGCCCGATTATTCATCCTAGTATGGATGCCATTTGTCTAGTGCCCATGTATCCACATACCTTATCAAGCCGCCCGATTGTGGTTAGCGGTAACAGCGAAATCAAAATCCGTATCCATAAAGATAATCGCACCCAGCCGATGGTGAGCGCAGATGGTAAACCATCGGTGCCGCTCAACCAAAACCAGCGCTTAGTGATTCACAAGCATCCGAACAAACTCACGTTATTACACCCACCTGGGGTGGATTTTTTTGAAGCTTGCCGTACCAAACTCGGTTGGAATAGCTACGCGGAAGAATTTAGTATGGATAATTAAATAAAAAAGCCACCTTAATCATTCGGTGGCTTTTTTATGAAGAAATACCTTAATTAATCAGCCCACTTGCCGAGCGTTTTGAGATGAATCCATCTGGGATTTGGTTGTGGTCGGCTTGCCAGCGCTGAAATGCCAATTTGGTATTGGTGCCTACGACGCCATCTGACCCTTTGGTATCATAACCCATTGCCGTCAAACGCTGTTGCAGTTGGCGGACTTCATAAGTAGCAAGTGGCTGCTCATAGCGCGGCCAAGATTGCTGTAAGCCTGGCTGCCCGATAATGGCTTTGGCAAGTAAGCTCACCCCCATGGCATAATTGGAGGAATTATTATAGACCTTAATGGCATCAAAATTTTTGGTTAATAAAATCGCAGGACCCTCTTTACCCGCAGGGAGCCACAATTCTGCCATCGCATCCATGGGCGCATTTGGGGTGATAAATTGAACGCCTAAATTTTGCCAGTCTGCCATGGTTTTTTTGGTACTGACTTGGCGATAATCAAAACCATTCGGTAATCGTACCTCATAGTACGAGCCCATACCACGTTGCCAGCCGGCATTTTTAAGATAGCTTGCGGTAGAGGCTAACGCATCAGCGGTATGCCAAGGGTTACGATGACCATCACCATTGCCATCTACTGCTTCATCTAACCAAGTTTTGGGAATAAATTGGGTATGCCCCATGCCACCTGCCCAAGAGCCGCGCAGTTGCGACCAATCAATATCACCACGCTCAAGCAGCGATAACAGCGCGAGCAGCTGATCCTCTGCAAAACTGCGGCGGCGACCATCATATGCCAATGTCGCCAAACTATTGACCAGTGATGAGTTGCCTGTGCCTTGACCGTAAGAAGATTCCATGCCCCAAATGGCAGTCACAATAGAGGCCGGCACACCATACTGATTTTCAATGCGATCAAGTAGGGCGCTTTGGCTGGCAAAATTGCGCTGACCCCCACTAACACGACCACTCGACGCAGCACCATCAATATATTCCCAAGGCATTTTGGCAAATTCAGGCTGCCCTTTATCCAGTGATACCACTTGTTCGCTGTAGTTGGCACTAGACAGCAAGCGTTCAACATCAGCACGGGGGTAACCTTTTTGCACGGCGCGTTCAATAAAATCCGATTTCCACTGATAAAAGCTGCTGTATTGATTGGTTGGAACAGTCACAGGTGGCACGGGCGTGACTTTCGGGGGTGCCGTAATCACCACAGGGGCAGTCGGCAACGTACCTGGTAATTTTTGGGGTTGGGTCTGAATAGGTGCTGATGAACAAGCTGCCAACAATGCCGCTAAGCTGACAGGCAATGCCAGTTTTTGACCACCCAAACGATGCGATAAAGCGACGATAGACGACGGATATTTAACATACATAGAGCAATAACCTCAATTAATACAAGCCAAACGCATACAAACATAACAACTGTGGTAAAAAAATTGAATATAGCACAAAAATAGGAAATTTTAGTTGTTAAGGAATAATTGATATAAAAATACTACAAAAATTGTGGTAAAAGTATTTGCTAGATTTTGGCAGTTTTGCCAGCGTTTTTTGGAAAATAGGATTGATAATTGGTCAAAAAAGTTTATGATAATCGGTTTATACTATAATTTTGAGGAATAACTATGCTAAAAGTCAATCAATATTTTGATGGGAATGTGGCATCAATCGGTTTTCAAACAGCCACCCTACCTGCGACCGTGGGCGTGATGAAAGTAGGCGAATACGAGTTTGGCACGAGTCAGTTTGAAACCATGACCGTCATTAGCGGGGCTATCTCGGCATTGTTGCCAAACCAAACTGATTGGCAAACTTTTAAAGCCAATGAAACCTTTACCGTCGATGCCAACCAAAAATTCAAGGTAAAAATTGACGAAGAAACCGCTTATCTTTGCACTTACCAAGATAAATAATCAAGATAAATAAGTAATAAAAAAGCGATATCAAATCCATGATATCGCTTTTTTTTTAGCCGAAAAATTTATTGAATATCGCCAAATTTCCCCGCATTAAAATCTAAGATGGCTTGACGGATTTCGGCTTGGCTATTCATCACAAAGGGTCCGTAACCCACCACCGGCTCATTAATCGGCTCACCACTCATCAGCAAGATTTTCGCCCCCGCTTTGCCTGCCGTTAAGCGTACAAAATCTTCGCCTGTATCGCCACTTTCAATCTCAAAAGTGATTAATTGATTGGCGTGTGCTTGCTGGTCGTGATCAGCGTTGATGATAACATCGCCTTGCATCGACAATAACAACAAATTGTGGGTGCGAGAAATCGCGACTTCTACTGAGCGATTGGGTTCAATACTGATATCCCACAAGTTAATAGGGGTAAAAGTCGTGCCAATGCCGCGTGCCTTATTGTCACCCTGCTGATGGGCTTTGGCATTGACAGTAGGAGTAAACTCCCCAGCAATTACCTTAACTTGTCCTGCATGTAGTCCTTCATCATCATGCAGACTGACCACCGGCATGTCATCATTGGCAAGATGTTGGTATTTGGCAGGCGTGGCTTTATCTTTGGCAGGTAGATTGACCCAAAGCTGTACCATGCTAAAATCACCGCCTGCTTGGCTAAATTCAGGGGAGTGAAATTCCTCATGAATCACGCCATTGCCCGCCGTCATCCATTGCACGTCACCTGTCTTAATAGTACCGCCACCGCCACTAGAATCACGGTGGGACACTTCACCTGCATAGGCGATAGTTACCGTTTCAAACCCTTTATGCGGATGTTGTCCGACACCGCGCGGCGCTTGAGCATTGGGTTCAAAATATTGTGTTGCTGCATAGTCGAGCATTAAAAAAGGATCGGTGCGTTTATCACCCACCATGTGATTGAACATAGGGTTGACATGAAAACCATCACCCACCCAATGGGGGTGTGGGGCGGCATGGATTTTATCCACTTGTCGATAGGTTTTATTGCTATTTTGCATCGCCATGACTTATCTCCTTATTGATAGTTATAATTATAGGAGCAAAAAGGCTATTTTCAAGTATAAATTACATTATATTGGTTATTGTCAATATTAACTAATATAAAAGATAAAAAAAGGCAAAGTTAATTGCTAACATTGCCTTTATAAATTGTTTAATGATTTTAATCATCAAGCTCTGACCAACGTGCCATTTTTTCAAGTAGCAAATCATCAATCTCGTTGAGGCGTTCACTGGCTTGGGTAGCGGCTGCCATATCACTCACAAACCAGCTGCCATCGGCTAATTTGTCTTGAAGTTCAGCTTGCTCTTGCTCGAGTAGCGCGATTTCATTGGGGAGACTGTCTAATTCACGCTGCTCTTTGTAGCTCAGCTTTTTCTTCACCGTATCAGTTTTTGGCGCACCAGTGTTAATCACTGCTTTGGGCTTTGCTGTTGTCTTTTCTGATTTGTCTGCTTTGGGTTTAATCGCTTGTTCACGGGATTTTTGCGTCAAATAGTCTTGATAGCCACCGACATATTCTTTGACAATGCCATTGCCATCGCTATCTTCATCAAAAACCCAAGTTGATGTTACGACATTGTCCATAAAGGTACGGTCATGGCTAATCAGTAAGATGGTGCCATTAAAGCTATCGACGGCTTCTTCTAACAGCTCTAGGGTTGCCATATCTAAGTCGTTGGTCGGCTCATCAAGTACCAAGATATTTGCAGGTTTTAGTAGTTGTTTGGCTAGCAAAACGCGGTTACGCTCACCGCCTGACAAGGCTTTGACTGGGGTTCTGGCGCGTTCTGGGGCAAATAAGAAATCTTGCAAATAGCCGATGATATGTTTCTTTTTACCCGCAACTTCTACAAAATCAGAACCTTCTGCGACGTTTTGTACCACGGTTGCTTCTAGATCAAGTTGGTCACGCAATTGGTCAAGAAAGGCGATTTGTAGATTGGTGCCTAATTTGACTGAGCCAGATTTGGTGATATCAGGCTGCGGAATATCCAAAATCGCATGAATGAGCGTGGACTTGCCAACACCGTTTTTACCAATAATACCAATACGGTCGCCACGCATGATGCTGGTGGTGAAATCTTTTACCAAGGTTTTATCACCATAACCTAGATTGAGATGTTTGACATTGGCAACCAATTTGCCGCTGTTATCGCCATCGTTCATGCTGATATTAACTTGTCCGATTTGCTCGCGGCGGGATTTACGTTCTTCACGCAGCGCCTTTAACGCGCGCACGCGACCTTCATTGCGGGTACGGCGCGCTTTGATACCTTGACGAATCCACACTTCCTCTTCAGCCAGTTTTTTATCAAAATTGGCATTGGCTTTTTCTTCGGCACTCAGTTGTTGTTCTTTAAGTTCTTGGTAGCGGGCATAGCCTTTATTGACATTGCCTGCTTGCTTGGTGACGTCATAACTGCGTAGAATACCGCGATCAAGCTCGACAATGCGGGTGGCGATTTTGTCAATAAACGAGCGGTCATGCGAGATAAACAGCAGGGTTAATCCTTGCGCGTTTTGCAAAAATTGCTCAAGCCATTCGATACTTTCGACATCCAAATGGTTGGTCGGCTCGTCAAGTAGTAGCACATCAGGTTTGGTAATCAGCGCACGGGCAAGCAATACACGGCGTTTGCGCCCCCCCGATAATTCACTAATATCGGCGTCGCCGTCCAAGTTCATCATGGACAGCATGGTCTGTACTTCGCGGGTCAAGTCCCACCCATGGGCATCATCAATTTTATGCTGCAAATCTGACATTAATTCGCAGGCTTTCATGTCACCGCTGGCGCATTTGTCGCTGGCTTGCTCGTAGGCTGTCAGCCAGGTTGCCACATCGCCTGCACCTGCCATAACGATGTCGCTGACTTTGCCCGACGTTTCTGGAATGTCTTGCTCGAGCATGGCAATTTTCAAATTGCCACTGATTTGGAATTCGCCACTGTCAGCCTTGACTTGACCGCTAATGACCTTAAACAAAGTTGATTTGCCTTCACCATTGCGCCCAATCAAACACACGCGTTCGCCTTGTTCGATATTAAAATCAATACCGTCCAAAATCGGTGCAATACCAAATGCCAAATGAATATCTCGTAAATGAATCAGTGCCATAACTTTCTCAAAGTTTAGTAAAAATGTTTGTATAATAGGAAAATGCGGCTATTGTAGCAGACTTTATGGCAAAAAATTGTGGGGAAACTTATGAGGCATTCTAAATGAGCGAAAAAGATAACCAAAAACAGGCAAGCGGTGACAATGGGTTGGTTAACATGGTAGAAAAATTAACCCAAGAGTTGATTGATTTACAAACGCAACTGCTGTTTATGGAAGATACATTGGATAAACTTGATAATATCGTCACCGAGCAAAGCCAGTTGATTGCTGACCAACAACGGCAATTACAGCTACTTTATCAAAAATTGGAAACTCAAACGCAAGGCTCGCAAATCCAGCCTTTTGATTTGTTAAGCGATAAACCGCCGCATTATTGATTTTGAATCAAATTATGTCGATATTGAGAATGTAAAATATCAGCTATATGCTTGTCCCTTCATACCTTTTTCTGTTGAAAGGATATAGGCACTTATTTCAATAACCCGTTCAAATGGGAAAAATATTAACTCCATTACATATCTGCTAGGCGTTTAAAGGTTTTGTTATGAGTGCGTAGAACTAGTTTGGTTTCCGATTTAATAATTTGCATACCATAAATACCTGACAAATCAAGTTTTTTAGTGGGCTTAATGGCAGGACGTTCTACGATTTTGACGCCATATTTTTCCAATTTTTCGCTCATGTTTAGACCCTAATTTCATCAACAAAAAAACCGCTACAAATTCATTATAGCGGTTAATTAAATTTATTCAAATGCTAAAGACTTAATCATTCAACTCGCGAGTGGGCAATATATCTTTTACCGCATCACGTAAATCATGCATCGCTTTGACCGTGGTATCCCAATCGATACAGCCATCGGTAATAGACTTGCCATATTCAAGCTGGCTCAAATCCGCGGTCAAATCTTGACGACCGCCTTTAAGATGACTTTCAACCATCATCCCAATAATCGAGCGATTACCGTGTTTGATTTGCTCAGCGATATTTTGAATGACCATCGGTTGCAGGTAAGGGTCTTTATTTGAATTGGCATGGCTTGAGTCAATCATGATTTTGCCTGAGACTTTACCTTTGGCAAGTTCATTTTCTGCTTGGGCAACGGCCGTGGCATCATAGTTGGGTTTGCCATTACCGCCACGAAGCACCACATGACCGTATGGATTACCTTTTGATTGAATGATAGATACTAGACCATCGGCAGATAGACCTAAAAAGCTATGACCAGATTTGACCGCTTGCATGGCATTGACTGCCACTGTCATGCCGCCATCTGTACCGTTCTTAAAGCCGACTGGACAAGACAGACCTGAAGACATCTCACGGTGAGTCTGACTCTCAGTAGTACGTGCGCCAATCGCTGACCAACTGATTAAATCTTGGATATACTGCGGTGTATTGGGGTCAAGCGCTTCGGTTGCACAAGGTAAGCCTTTTTCATTCAAATCAAGCAGCAGTTTGCGCGCAACACGCAAGCCTTTATTGATATCAAAGCTATCATTCATGTCTGGGTCATTGATTAAGCCTTTCCATCCTACTGTGGTACGAGGTTTTTCAAAATACACACGCATCACCACATAAATACTGTCTTCAATTTCTTTGGATAAAGCCAATAGTTTATCGGCGTATTCATGCGCAGCGTTGACGTCATGAATCGAGCAGGGACCAATCACCATCAATAAACGTTTGTCTTTACCGTCTAAAATATTACGCACGGTTTCACGACCTTTGGTCACCGTCTCGATAGCTTTGGGGCTCAATGGTAGTTCGTTTTTTAATTCCGCAGGCGTCACTAGCGGTAAAATTGCTTCAATATTCACATTATCTACATCAGCGATATCAGTTTTGGCAAAAGTTGTCATAATTCTCACAGGCTGTTGGCAAAAATTTAAAAAATCACTATAAACCAAAAAATTTATAATGTCATTACTTGAGTCAGTAGGAAAGCCTACTTTTAGTTTGGCAGTTGATAAAATATTTTGTCAATGTTCAAAATCTGTTTGGTCAAAGTTTTTTTGGATGTTTGGGTAAGCTGCATATCCTATAGCAATAGTATAACAATTATTGTATCAGTATACTAGTACAAAATAACAAATAACTGTCATTTAAATTTTTTGATGATTTTACTTTTCATCTGTTTACCCCTAAAATATTTTTTCAAAATTATAACCAAACAAGGCTGTTTAATCTCATGTACGCTAACGCCCCTGCACAAACCATTTCAGACCTTGCTGCAAACGCCGCACTCGCAACCGATATTGCTAACCCAAGCGCAGCCAGCTTTTCTAACCTCAGCGAAGCGAGCTTTTCTAACCTAAATGAACAGAATTTGCCGCAAAACGTTGCAAAAACTAAGTTTCAGCCGATTGTCATTGGTATCGTAGCAGGCGAGGTCTCAGGCGATGCGCTGGGTGCAGACTTTATGCGCCAGATGAATAATTTGCGTGATGACATTGTATGGGTGGGCGTGGGTGGCGCACAGATGCAGGCGCAGGGGCTTAACTCAGTGATTGACATGTCTCGTTTGTCAGTGATGGGCTTGGTGGAAGTGGTCAAGCATTTGCCAGATTTGTTTAAAGCACGTGATGAGATTTTGGCAGCGTTTAAACAAAACGCCATCGATATCTTTGTCGGCATTGATGCGCCTGATTTTAATTTACGATTGGGGGAACGGTTAAAATCAGCGGGTATTTATTGTGTGCAATATGTCAGCCCATCGATATGGGCATGGCGGGAAGGGCGAATTGAGAAAATCAAACGTGCGACCAATTTGGTGCTGTGTTTGTTTCCGTTTGAGTTATCTGTCTATCAAAAACATAATCATCCCGCCGTGTGTGTCGGGCATTCACTGCTCAAAACCATGGATGACAATTTGCTTACAACGCCTATGGATGAGCTGCGCCGTGAGTTGATTTGGAATAATCCCACCTACCATCAGTTTTTTGTCAAAATGGGCGAGCTTGAGATGAGCCATCTCATTGCAGTGATGCCAGGCTCAAGACGCAGTGAAATCGATGCGATTTTTCCAAAAATGCTCAAAGCCATTCATCAACTGTTGATTATGGATGATAAGCTATGCTTTATCGTACCAACGGTCAACCAACACCTACTGACTATCGTAGAGCAATATCTAGAAGCCCAATCAGCGCAGGTGCGCCATCATGTGACAGTGAGCTGTGATGAAACACAAGCGGATTTTAGCCAACAGGTGATGGCGGCGTCAGACTTGGTGCTGCTGGCATCGGGTACTGCCACGCTTGAAGCTATGCTACTAGGTAAACCGATGGTGGTGGTATATTCACTCAATAAAATGACCTTTTGGCTGGCAAAACGCCTGGTCAAAGTGCCGTATGTGGCACTGCCTAATATTTTGGCAGGTCGAGAAATCGTACCAGAATTGCTACAAGAAGACGCCAACCCAGACAATATTTGCCGTGTGGTACAGCAATCATTAAAAGTTAAAAATTATAACGAGCAGCTGCGAGATTTGCGGCAAACGTCAGAATGGCTGCGTGAGCAAAGCAATATCAATCCTGCCAATGCGGTGATTGATAATTGGCTGACGTGGAAAAAACAGTAAAAATCTCAGGCAAAATCCAGGCAAAATTTGATGCTTTATCAAGTTGGGTACGGTGATATTGATAGTAAACTTACGCCTAATCTTCTGAGGTGAATGTTGCCATCAAGTCATGCGCTTTGGTTCTTGCATCAAGCACCGTCATAAAGGTATAAGCGCCGATGAATTTACGGCTAATAAACATCAGCTCTTTAGGCGGCACGCTAAAGGATTTTGAGGTTGCTGATTTGCTGGCAAGCTTAATGACACGGTTATGTAAATCACTTTGTGCCCAAATATAATTGCCATGTACATCCAGTACATTCGGTGGAATTGTCGGATTACGACTTGGCAAACTAAAGGGTTCACTGGCAAGCAAACATAACTCTACCATATCATTTTTCACCGAATCGCTAAGATTAGCAAAGAATTCAAAATGCTTGCCTGCTTGATCAATCGCTTGGCGCATTTTGCCACGGTCGTGAAAAACCCCTGCCAACAGCAAATTACGGGCGATGAGTAGCAGATTGTCATCAAACTGACGAATCGCGCCAAAGTCCAATAACACCAATTGGTCAAGCTGTGTATCAGGCTGCTGTGCAAGGCGAATCAGATAATTGCCAAAATTGGGGTCGGTCTGCATATCCCCCCATTCAAAAATCTCACGCAGCATAATTTCAATCGACGCCTGCCCAATCGCATTCCGTCTTTCTTGGGGCAGCACAAATACTTGCTCATCCAAAATCGACACGCCATCTTCATAGGTCATACATAGCAGCCTATCGGTGCTATAAGCTTTGAGGATGCGCGGCACCACATAGCGACTATCGCCAGCAAAACGCTGAAAAAATAACTCAGTGGTGTCTGCTTCTAGCAGGTAGTTGACTTCATGATGTAGCAGGTCACGAATTTCTTCAAACCACGCATCGAGTTGGCGGGTTTGCGGGACAACATTGGTGACTTTAAGCAGTTGGCGGAACAAATCCAAATCACTGTCCACGGCATCAGCGATATTGGGATATTGCACCTTAAATACCACTTGTTCGCCTGTGGCTTTATGAACCGCTCTATGTACTTGCGAAAGCGAGGCGGTGCCAATTGCGGTATGGTCGATATCAAACTCATGGATGGTATCACCCAATTCGGTTCGTAGCGCTGATTCGATAATTGACCAGGAAAAAGCAGTCGTCTGGCTGTTCAATGTCTGTAAGGCTTCTGTAATTTCGGGGGGCAAAAAATGCTCCCCGTACAGGGCTAACATTTGACCGATTTTGACCACCGAGCCTTTGAGTTTACCCAGCTCATCCACCAAATATTGGGCTTGCTCACGCATAAAAGCTTGTTTTTGTACCGCTTTTTCTTCTTTTGACTTAAATAATCCAAAGGCGCTATTGGTCGCCCATCGTCTGCCGATATTGAGCGATGCTTTGGCAATCGATAACCGCCGGTCAAGCGCCGAGGTTTTGAGCTGTTCAAGCGGTTGGTTATCGTAATTTTGCGGATTTGCCATACAGGGTGCCTAATGTTTTTGAAAGAAAAAGCCAAATAAAAAGCAAATCATTTTAACACATGATTTGCTTTGATTGTTGTTACCGATTTTTAATAAAGCCGATTAACGCTTGGCATAACCACTTGGTTTAACACAGTGGCTAGATGTCTAAATGCCATCTTATTGGTTGTTGGTTATTCGGCGCTAGATTGAATAGCGCGCCAACCGATATCACGGCGATATTGCATACCATCAAAGCTAATAGCGCCACAAACTGCTAAGGCTTTGGTTTGCGCATCCAAAATATCGTCACCGAGCGCCGTCACGCAAAGTACGCGTCCGCCATTGGTGATAATTTCATCATTGTCAAACGCTTTGGTGCCTGCGTGGAAAACTTTGACATCCATATCCGTTTGCCCATACTGAGACTCAAGCGTTGGTAACCCATGGATGACATCGCCGATGCTCGCGCTTTCTGGATAGCCTTTGCTAGCCAGTACCACACCTAGGGCAGGACGCTCATCCCACTCGGTTTGTTTGGGAAGATTGCCATCCAACCCTGATGTTATTAAGTCAACCATTGAGCCTTTTAGGCGCATCATAATGGGCTGTGTTTCTGGGTCGCCAAAACGGCAATTAAACTCAATCACATAAGGGTCATTGTGGTCATCAATCATCAAGCCTGCGTACAAAAATCCCGTATAAGGCGTGCCATTGGCGTTCATGGCATCGACCACTGGCTGAATCACACGCTCAATCACCTTATCATGTACTTGCTGCGTCACCACGGGGGCAGGTGAGTAAGCACCCATACCGCCTGTATTAAGACCGGTATCACCTTCGCCAATACGTTTGTGATCTTGGCTAGTTGCCATCGGCAAAATGTGGTTACCATCTATCATACAGATGAAGCTGGCTTCTTCGCCTTGCAAGAACTGCTCAATCACCACACGGCTGCCCGCATCACCAAATTTGTTGCCCGATAACATATCATTGATGGCGTCAATGGCTTCTTGTTCGCTCATCGCCACAATCACGCCTTTACCTGCGGCTAAACCATCGGCTTTGATGACAATCGGCGCGCCTTCGGATTTCACATAAGCAATCGCTTGCCCGGCATCGCTAAAAGTTTGGTATTTGGCAGTAGGGATATGGTGTTTTATCATAAAATCTTTGGCAAAGGCTTTTGACCCTTCAAGCTGTGCGCAATACGCCGTGGGTCCCCAAGCTTTGATACCTGCTTTTGTTAAATCATCGACCATACCTGCCACCAGTGGCGCTTCAGGACCAACCAGCACAAAGGCAATGTCTTTATCTTGGCAAAATTGAATCACCGCCGCATGGTCTTTGACGTTTAAATCGACATTTTGTAGTTTATGTTCAAGCGCTGTGCCCGCGTTACCGTTGGCAACAAAAACCGTGCTCACTTTGCTATCTTTGGCGCATTGCCATGCCAATGCGTGCTCACGTCCACCTGTGCCGATGACTAAAATATTCATATTGTTTCCTTAAAAATGTAAAATAGCTGTATCGTAGGCATTGTAACAAATTTTGGGATCTAAATTAAATGACAAAGCATTTTATTATTGGCGTGGATGAGGTCGGGCGAGGTCCGTTATTGGGCGATGTGGTGGTTTGTGCGCTCATCTTCGATAAGGCAATTTTATCTATCAAGGAAGATAGCCTAAGCACTGATTTACCCACGGCTAATAGTGTAGGTATTAACCACAATCATCCGCTAAGCGCGCTAACTGACTCCAAAAAACTGTCAGAGAAAAAACGAGAAGCATTATTTTCCTTGATTGAACAAACGGCGAGCGCGCATCAGGTTGTCAAAATTTCTGCCAGCTTAATAGACCAGCTCAACATCTTACAAGCGACATTACTAGGGATGAAACAAGCGGTGGCAGGCGTGATGGCGCAAATGTTAGCGCAATACCCAACAGCGACCTTTAGCATCATGGTGGATGGCAATAAACTGCCCGTGTTGTTTGACTTGCCCAATTATCAGCAAATTACGCATGAGCAAGCGATT
This sequence comes from Faucicola osloensis, assembly GCA_016888885.1. Taxonomy (GTDB): domain Bacteria; phylum Pseudomonadota; class Gammaproteobacteria; order Pseudomonadales; family Moraxellaceae; genus Faucicola. The sequence continues at coordinate 583,713 of CP069437.1, read as the reverse complement.
GTGAAAGGGGACGGCAAACATGCGTGTATCAGTGGCGCCAGTGTGATTGCCAAAGTGACGCGTGATCGAGACATGGTGGCGTTGTCAAAGTTGTATCCTGATTATGGCATTGAGCAACATAAAGGCTATCCCACCGCCGCCCATATCCAAGCGATAGAGCATTACGGTATTTTGCCCATGCACCGCAAAAGTTTTGCCCCCATCAGACAGAGGATTTTAGACAAAAAAGGTGAACATACAGTCAATATCCGGTAGTAATGAGTGCAGGTCTAAAGTCGCCTTGTGAGCGAGTTTAATTCGTAAGGTGTGCTGAGCATGACGAGTAAAAGGATGGTCTTGCTCGCAGACCTGCAAGCTGTGCCCGATTTGTTTTCAACCTCTCGGTGGACAGCGCGCCAAACAAGGTCTGATAGTCGCCCTGTATGTTCAAATCCATCATAGCAAATTGTAGGCTTTTTTCAAACTACCTTACACTAAATCAATCTGCCAATTAGCGGCTTGCAATTGGATATTTAAATTTCTGAGTTTGACCGCTATGTCATCTGCTTGTTTTTGCAGTTTGACCGGTTCAATCACCTTTTGCCATTTGATTTCTCGATAGCTATAACGATCGCCTTCCGTCTTAGCATTATCAATCCCGGTTTGCAGCAGGCGATGGCGTTCGGCAAGTTCATCACGCTTGACTAAAGTGCTGAGCATGGTTGAACCATCGGGCATGACAGCGATGGCATTGGTGCGATGGATATGGTCGATTAACGCATACAGCTCGCTCATGACTTGATTGGCTTGTAGCAACAGTTCATTCGGGTTTTCACTTGGGGTATCGCCGTCTTGGACTTTGACGTTTTCAGCAATGCGCGATTTCAAGCTGGCGAGCTTTTTTTGCATATCAGCACGTCGTAACAAAGCTTCTGCAAGTTTCATGGTTATCTCCCTATTGGTCAATTTAGTGGGTCAATTTAAACGTTAAAATCATATAATTGGGTTAAAAATTGGGTAGGATAATCTGTAATCACACAATCGACGCCCATCTCAATCAAGCGTTTTGCCACCTCAACTTCATTCACCGTCCAAGCGCTGACTGTTAAGCCATAAATTTTGGCAATTTCCAACAGGGCTGGGGTAATAAGCGCATAATAAATGCCCACTTGGCTACACCCTAACGCACAAGCACGATTAAAGGTTTGCAATATTAAATTTTTACCCGCTGTATCAGGCGTCGGTAAAAAAGCAATTTGGCTTGTCAGCGTGGTGTTGGGTTCAAGTGTTTTAGGCTCAAGTGTTTTGGGTTCAAGTAATAAGCCTGTCGAAAAGTGAAACGTTAAAAATTGCTGTTGGTTTTGAATTTGGTACAAAATATCGGTATCAAAACTGGTCAAAGTGATGGGTAAAGCTTGCCATATTTCTTGTGATAATAGCCTAAGCAGATTTTTAACCAACAAGGCTGGATGAGTTTTGGCATGGGTTTTGATTTCCAGTTCAATATGGCAAAAGTGTTGCAGATAGGGTGGTAAATCGTCTAGCAACAATAGGTGATGTTTTAAAAACCCTAGTTCAAAACGTTGGGAAAAACGCCCATAGTCCGATTGCACAATGGCGTCTAATTCCGCCCATGTTTTATCAGCAATCCACGATTGTTGTTTTGCAAGTCGATTTAAGGTTTCGTCATGTACCACCACAAATTTGCCATCGGCGGTCATTTGGACATCAAATTCAACCCCATCAAGCTGCTTACCCTGTTTTTGCAATTGCTGCACGTAGGCAAATCCGTCTTGACAGTTCTCTAGCCATTCAGCCCGAGCAGCACGATGACCGAGTAAATAATACGTTTGATTTGGATGGCGCATACGATGGCTCGCAATAGACAATAAAATTTTATGACTACTAAAAATTATGACAACTAAATTTTATTATAAATAATAGTGAACAACTAGCCAATTTGCAAAACTTTGCTTTATAATGGCATGGTAATAAATTCTGCGTGAAGGTGCCTTATGTCTATGATTTTCCCACAAAATACGTTGTCAAAAAAAATGCGTACGCCGTTATTGTTGGCGTGTTTTGCCTTAACCGTGGTGGGATGTAGTCGCAATGAGCAAAAAGACGAGCAAACTGGCAGTGCTGCAAGCAGTGAGCAAAAGTCAATTGAAACGTCTGATATTGCCTGTAACAATGAGAAGGCAACCAATGCCATTCACAGTTATCTGGTCAATCGCATCGACCAGCAAGCCAAAAAGCAGTCTGACATCATTCAGCAGCAAGCAGGTACGGTGGTTGATATGACTATCTTGCAAAATGGCTTGTCGCAAGTGGCAATCAACCTAGAGAGCGTGAATGGTAGCAATGGTAAATGCCAAGCGACGGTGTCATTTAATATGCCTCAAGCGCAGCTCGATAACGCGGATAAAATTTATACCCGTCTAAAAATGCCCGTCGCCGCCGAGCAAATCGCGTCGCGTGGTTATCAACTACAAAATAGCACTTTAGTGGCAAACAATGTTGGGTTTGGTCTATCAGCCAGTGGCACCAATTACCAAGTCAATAGCACCACAGGCGACGATGTGATTGGGCTAGTCGGTGAGATTATGGCAAATTCGGCATTAGCGCAAACGCTGACCCAGCCCTCTAATACGCCCTTAATTGGTTCTTCGGCAGGCGCTATCGCTGTTTTGCCACCCGTGACTAGCAAACCCAGTGTCGCTGCCAACAACAGCCAAAATTCAACCACCAAACCTGTCAAAAAACAAACCACAGAACAACCAAAAACAGGCAGTGAAAAAACCAAGACTGACGTGACCAACACATCAGACAAGAAAAACACGCAATCAGATAGCGCAGATAAAATATCGGATAAAAAATCTGAGCCAACCACCTCAAATGCTGATAGCAAATCAACCGCTACTAAGTCAGCGGCTAGCACAAGTACAGACAAATCGACCAAGTCAGTATCGCATGAAAAAGTCCCAACCGACACCAATGTCAAATTAACCATCGAAGAAAAAAACGAGCAATACTAACGTAAACCACTGTTAAATGACGTGTTCAACGTATGCCACCCAGTCATCAATTTGTTTTAGCATGTTTTAATGTAGTCATGTGACTAACCATAAAACAAATTGATGCGTCAATTCTCTACCTGCCACCATAAGGATATGAACATGGCCCATTTTGCCCCACAAGTCGCTGTTAAAGCTACCTATATGCGCGGTGGTACATCAAAAGGTACTTTTTTCAAGCTTGATGACCTACCTGAACGCTGCCAAACCGCAGGGCAAGCCCGAGATAATTTTTTACTGCGGGTAGTTGGTAGTCCAGATCCGTATGGTAAGCAAATTGACGGTTTGGGGAATGGCTCATCATCAACCTCCAAAGTGGTGATTTTGTCAAAAACAGACGTTGCCGATCATGATGTGAATTATTTATTCGGTCAGGTCGCCATTGACAAAGCGATGATTGATTGGTCAGGTAACTGTGGAAACTTAACCGCTGCAGTCGGTTCATTTGCGATTGCCAATGGCTTGGTGGATGCCAGTAAAGTGCCCCAAAATGGCATTTGTGAAGTCCGAATTTGGCAGCAAAATATCAGCAAAACCATCATCGCGCATGTACCTATGACCGATGGTCAAGTGCAAGAAACGGGGGATTTTGAGCTAGATGGTGTGACTTTCCCAGCAGCCGAAGTCAAAATTGAATTTATCGACCCTGTGGATAGCGATGGCGATATGTTCCCGACGGGCAACTTGATTGACAAACTTAATGTACCTGAAATCGGTGAATTTGACGTTACGATGATCAATGCAGGTATCCCAACGATTTTTTTAAATGCCAAAGACTTAGGTTTTACGGGCGCTGAGCTGCAAAAAGATATCAACAGCAACCAAGAAATTTTGGCTAAGCTTGAAAAAATCCGTGCTCATGGCGCAGTTAAAATGGGACTGATTGCAGCGTTAACAGAAGCTCAAACCCGTCAGCATACCCCAAAAATTGCTTGGGTTGCACCCCCCGCTGATTATACCGCCTCTAGTGGCAAAGCAGTCAAGGCAGGCGATATTGATTTGCTTGCCCGCGCGATGAGCATGGGTCAACTGCACCATGCCATGATGGGTACAGCCTCGGTTGCGATTGGCACTGCAGCGACCATTAAAGGTACGCTAGTCAACCAAGCGGCAGGTGGCAAAGCGTTGTCTGAAGTACGCTTTGGTCACCCATCAGGCACGCTACTGGTCGGGGGTGAGTCTATGCAAGTGGATGGCAAATGGCAAGCCAAAAAAGTGTCTATGAGCCGTTCAGCACGCCGTCTGATGGTGGGTGAGGTGTATGTGCCTGGCGATGCGTTTTAATCGACAAATCATTCACAAGCCAACTAAGAGCCCAATACCTAAGAGCCTAATAACTAAGTCCCCAATACCTAAGTCCCCAATACCTAAGAGCCCAATAATGACGGATAACAACTCACACTGGATTGAACTTACCCAACCACCAAGCCAAGGGGTAACCGTGGTTCAAACCCTATCTGGCTGTGGGTTTATGTCAAGCATTTCAAGCAATTTAAGCAATTTAAGCAATTTAAGCAATTTAAGCAATGATGCAGTGGGGCAGTCTAGTTTGAATGCTGTGTATGGTCAATTTAATCTAGGCTTGCATGTAGGGGATGATAGCATGCAGGTGCATCAAAATCGTGCGCATTTGCTGCAATCCTTGCAACAATATCATCCTGCATTAAACAGCATTCATTGGCTTAATCAAATCCATGGTAACGACGTTTATCAGGTTACCGATAAAATTGGCGCAGCAGCGATATCGGCTGATGCGCATATCACGCGTTTACCAAACGTTGCCTTAGCGGTTATGACGGCAGATTGTGTACCCGTCATGATAGCCACCGATGCAGCAGATGATAACAAGCTGATTGCGGCGATTCACGCTGGCTGGCAAGGTCTTAATAAAAATATCATTGCAAAGACCGTACAAAAAATGGTACACCAGTTTGACTTTGCCGCGGGGGACAATGCGCCTGCCGAAATGCAGAAGGTCACTCGTGGGTGGCACGCCTGGATAGGCGCTAGCATCGCACAATCGAGCTATGAAGTGGACAGTCGTGTCAAAGAGGCCGTGTTATCAGTGTTAAACGTATCTGAGGCTGTCGCTACCCAGTTGTTTCAGCCAAATGCTGATAAGCTCGGTCACTATTTTGCCGATTTGCCTGCAATAGCGGCATTACAGCTCAAGGCTTGTGGTATACATCAGGTGCATAAAAGTGGTTTAGATAGCCATGGTGATGCACGATTTTATTCGTATCGTCGGCAAAACCAGCATCAATTGCCTGCAACAGGTAGAATGGCAACGCTGATTTTTATGGATTAATGCAATCATAAAAAAAGGCAGTGTGTTCATCATACTGCCTTTTTTATGCAAGCTAAATTATTGCATGATTTTAACGTAAGCTTGCGCTCTTAATTCCTGCATCCAATCGTCTAGCGCTTGCGGTGCCATACGTTGGTATAGGACTTCACGCGCCATGTTTTTACGATAGACATCACTCACATCTTTTTGGCGTTTTTCATCGACTTTAACAATATGCCAGCCAAATTGTGATTGAAAGGGCACAGAATAATCATTTACCGACGTTTTTTTCATCATTGCTTCAAAGCTTGGTACCATATCACCTTCACTGACCCAGCCCAAATCGCCGCCGTTGCTGGCGCTTCCTGGGTCTTTTGAGTAGGTGCTTGCTAAGGTAGCGAAGTCCTCACCTTGACGCAGTTTTTCATAGATAGTGTCGATCTGCTGTTTTGCCATGTCAGCCGGTAGGGCAGTCGATGGGCTGATTAAAATATGGCGGGTATGCCATTGATCGATGATTTTTTGCTGACCGCCGCGTTTATCGACGAGTTTAATCACGTTATAACCTTCTGCCGTGGCAATCGGGTTGGTAACTTGCCCGACTTCAAGGGCGGTGATGTTTTTTGACAGTTCTGTCGGTAACTCTGCCGCGACGTGATAGCCCATATCGCCCCCTTGAATTTGCGCGTTATAGTTGGTTTGCGCGTCAGTCATGATTTGCTCAATATTGGCATTCTCAGCTTGCAAATTTTTGGCAATTTGGGTGGCTACGCTCAGCGCTTGTTTTTTTTGTTTGTCGCTGGTTTTACCCGTGGCATCGGCTACAAAAGGCACGCGAATATGTAAGGTGCGATATTGTGATTTTTCTAAAGCGTTGCTCTCTGGTGATTTTAAGAAGTTATCGACATCTTGGTCGGAGATTTTGATGCGGCTGGCAAGTTGCTGCTGCTGCAAGGTTTGTATCGCCAAGTCTTCACTGACTTTTTGACGCAATGCTTGGTAACTACCTGCGCGCTGGGCGTCAAGTTTTTGCTGGAATTCGGCAAGGCTTGCGACCCCATTTTGTTGTGCCAAATTGGTCAACGCAGCATTCACTGCATTCTCCTCAGCCTGCAGTCCTTGGCGTTTGATGATATCAAGTTGGATTTGCTTAGTAATTAGCTGATCCAATACTTGCGGATAAAGTTGCTGCGCAGGTGGTACAGGTTTGTTTTGCGCTTGAAGCTGTGCAGAAGCTTGAGCAACCGCGCGATCTAACTGGCTGCGTAAAATAGGGGTGTCGTTGACAATAGCAATCACGCCATCAATAACCTGATCTTGCGAGCTGCTAGTGACGACAGGCGTTGGCTTGGCTGATGAGTTGGCGACCTCTGGTGCTACGGGCGCAGTTTGGGAGACAGCTTTTGCTGTTTTTTGCGTGGTAGGTTTTGAGTCGCTGGCTTTAGTTTCAGCTTTGACTGATTTGGCAGCGTTGGTGGTTTTGTTTGCTGTCATAGCTTTGGTTGATTTGCTTGTGGTTTGCGCTGCAGGTTTGGTGCTAGATTTTTTACTAGATTCCACCGTCGTTTTGCTGCTAGTTGTGTTGGTTTTAGCTGTGGCCGCTGCTGCAGTCACGGCTTGCGCGTTCAATGTTGGCATGACCAATAGAGCGCCATATATCAAAGCGCTAGTGAGAGCAGATAGGGCGTTACGGTGAAAATTGGGTAAATTATGCATGACAGCATGGTTCATGGCATGTATCCTTAAAATAAAAACCAAAAAATAAAAAAAGTAAATTTGATCACTCAAAAATCGTGGCAAAACAATTTCGATAAAATGTCTGGTCTTTGACCAAGTTTCTTACATCAAGTTTCTTAGATTTGGATGTTGCTAAGTGATGTTGTAAAGTTTGGGTTATTTTATACAATAATATTTGCTGGCGTATGTCTGTATCATAATAAATTCTAAAAAACGTCAAGTTTTAGACAGTTTTTTGCGTAAAAGGCGTTTAGTATCTATTAGTATCTAGGGTCATAACCCAATACCCGATTACGCATCAAGCTAGCCAGTCGACCATCACCTTTATTGGATAACCCATTTAAGCTAATTTCTGCCATGATAGCGTGGTCAGCACTGTCTTTATCACTTAACTCATCATAATAACGACGAGCATAAATCGATAAGCCATAACAACAGCTACCATAAGTAAAGCCCGCTAACGCATCACTAAAACGATTTTTCTCATTGTCGTATTGCACAGCCCCTAAAAACTGCCAATTATCATTAATAGGCAAAACAGCAGAGCCGGTGAAAGCAGAGAGGGCTTTTTGTCCAAATCTACTTTCATTACGTTTGATATACCCTAAGTTATAAAGGCTATTGAAAGTTGGCGCATAACGAAATTGGGTGTTGATATAGTTTAAATTAGCGTTGTCATCAACCGAGCCATCTAAATCCACCCAAAAATCTTGATGCGGTTGGGTGCTTACTTCAAAGACGGTACCGGTATTGTCAATTTTTAACCCATCATCAGTATCGTCAAGATGTACCCGAATATCACTCAAATAAATTTGTTTGCCCACGCTGGCATCCAAGCGAGTCAAACCATTGCCATCAATATAGCGATAATTTAATGAAGGGGTTAGGTGATTGTTGTCGGGCAGGCGGTCATAGCCCAAAAACCATGAATCTTCATACAACTGCGAAAAATTGAGCGATGCCAAACGGGTATTAAAGTTGGGTACGTCAGTCTGGTCTTTATAGGGCGAGTACACATATTTTAGGCGTGGGCTTAATAACTGATAGCCGCCCAAGGAGTCATCAAATTTACCAAATGGGGTACCGGTTTTAAAGAAATTTAAGCCACTGTCAATACTAAACTGCGGTACAAAAATAGATTGGCTTTTGCTATTTTTATCCAGTCCATTGGCATCGGCTGATTCTTGGTCAAATTGGGTGTAAAGGTGCTGTAAACTCACTGATGGGGTCACGTATCCCCAAGTTCGCGTCATTGGATAGGCGGCAGTGAGTTTGTTATACAGTCTGCCACCGCTTTGCTCAGGCGCAGAGCCATCATTGATTGGGCGTTTAAAATAAGCAAAATCGCTGATACCCGTCAAATCAAATTGGGTCACCCAAGGCACACGATATTTGACCGATAACTGCGGCAGACGGTCATACGGTTTGTCTTTATCCAAGATTTTGTCTGAATCGGTTAAATTTCGATCCAGTGTTTGAAAGGTCTCAATCTTGGCAAGGGCAGTCAAATAGTCATTGTAATAATTGGCTTGAATGCGGCGCGGTAAATTTAATTGAACGGTTTCGTCACCCAATGTCTCAAAATCGTTTAAGAATTTAGGATCTGAGACATACTGGTATAGCGCATCAATGGACAGGTTAGGGATATCTTTTGACTGCCAATGATGATTATAATAAAAGCGGGTACGGTCTTCATCATTGTATTGTTTGTCGTTTGGTAGATAAGAGCCTAACACACTACCATAACCCAATTTTTCTGTCAGATAGCGAAACTCACCCGTCAACATCGGATTGCGGTCAGTAAAAATGGTCGGCGTGACAGTGGCATCGTAATTTGGCGCTAGATTAAAGTAATAAGGTAACTGTACATTAAAACTCCCTTGCGTACTAAAGCCACCGCGTGGTAACAAAAAACCACTGGTGCGGCGATCGTCAATCGGAAAGTTAAAATACGGCAGGTACAATACTGGGGTATTTTTGACTTTTAACGTGGCATTATAGGCTTCACCGCGACCCGTGTCGGTATTGATATCGATGTTTTTGGCATTGATTTGCCAAGTCGGATTGTCAGGCGCGCAGGTGGTAAACATGACATCGTCAATTTCAACGCGGCTTTCATCGACTTTATTGAGCCGTTTGGCATAACCATACGCTTGTAGCGGTACGCTGGCAAACGCCACATCTTTGGCGGTTGCTTTGCTGCTATCCGTTTGGTACGCCAGTTCATCGGCAACGGTAATCAGCCCCCCTTTTGGGCTATCTTTAAGGCTTACACGTGGGTTGCCGTCTGTCGATTGGAGACTTTGCGCGGCATCGACCAACAAGACATTACCTTGAGCGGCTGCAATGCCATCTTGCACGTTAACGACCACTTTATCGGCAGAGATTTGCTGACGACCTTGGTTGATTTGCACATCGCCCGACAATTCAGCGTAGTTTTCATTGTCATAATAGCCATAGTCAGCCGACGCATAAATTGGGAAACTGCTATTGGGCTGATTGGTAGCGGCTGCTGCTAATGCTTGTTGTTGATAGATGGTCGAGGTGGGATATACCCAGTTGCCATGACACATGGCGTCTTTTTTTCGGCTGCCTGTTTTTGATTGCGGATTTGCTTGAGCGCCTGACTGTTGACTATCAGGCGTAAGCGGGCTCAGCAAATTTGTATTAGAAGTTGGATTAGCAACCGTGGCGCTAGTATCGTCCGTGGTTTGCTGGGTTTTGGGTTGATAAAAGGTTTTGAGCTTATCTAGACTGGCTTGCTGCTGTTGATTTGGGGTAAAGTTGGGACGAGTACGCGCAGAGTTTGCTTTGATGTCAGGCGCGCTAATCGGCGTGATGCCTTGATTGGTGGTCACATCGACAGCAGTAGCGTTGTCTGCGGTGGTGGTGATACTACTATCGGTATCGGGCTTTGCAGCTGAGGTATCAAGGTTTTGTTTTTCAATAATCTGTGATTCAATGTTTTGAGCTTCTGTGCTTTGTGCCTCAATGTTTTGAGCTTGTGTGCTTTGTGCTGTCGCTGCATCAGTCGATTTAGTCACGGCGGCTGTCGGCAACACCGCAAGCGCTGAGGTTGAATACAACGTAGTGAACATCGCCCCAAGCGTCATCGCTAAAACATTGGTATGTCGATAAATTTGGTGTAATGATTGATGCAAGCGTGTAGGCTGGGTTGGCAAAGACGAATGTGAAGTTAAACGATTAGAAGTTGACGAAATAGGCGACAATTTCACAAATTTTTTCATTAGACATTTACCAAAGACGCAATATAAAAACCTTCACATCATATCACTAGCACCATCAATATACTATTGCAAAAGATGTTTAAAATTGCAAACATGATAGACGCCACTTGAGAGATACGCAGATTTTCGGTAGCATAACTTATTTTTATTGAGTAAGCCCACGTTATGAACCATCCTGCCGCACAACTTGCCAATCAAAACCCTTCAGATAGCACAGCTTCGCCATCAAATACCGAGCCACTTGAACAACAATCATTTGAACAACAGCCACTTAAAGAACAGTCACGGGAACAACAGCTGCACACTTGGTTGAATGAAGTTTTTCCAAATCAGTCATTGCAGCATGAAAAAATACCTGGTGATGCCAGCTTTCGCAGCTATCATCGCTTAACCGTCGATAATCAACACTATATCGTGATGGATGCGCCGCCAGAAAAAGAATCGGTGACAGAATTTATCGCTGTGGGCAACTTAATGGCAGGTCATGTGCATGTGCCAAAAATGATTGCCACGGATGAACAGCAAGGTTTTATCGTCCTTGAGGATTTGGGAAACACGGATTTTGCCGATGTCATTGCCAAGGATTTAACGGATGCAGGCGAGCTGGCAAAAACTGCTCGCTATTATCAGCAGGCGATGCAGGCAATTTTGGCGATTCAAAAGATTGACATCAATGACGCCAAAGCCGTTATCCCAAGTTACGATGATGCCTTGCTGCGCCGAGAAATGGGCTTGTTTAGCGAGTGGTTTTTACCCTATATCGGCGTGACGATGACCCCAGACTTAGAGACGCTGTGGCAAGATTTGCAGTCTGATATTATCCAGCAAGTCATCGCGCAGCCTCAAGTAGTGGTGCACCGTGATTTTCACAGCCGTAATTTGATGGTATTAAGTCACACCGATGAGTTGGGCGTGATTGATTTTCAAGATGCTGTCATCGGTGCCTACACCTATGATTTGGCGTCTTTATTGCGAGATGCCTATATCAACTATGATGAAAACTGGGTCAACACGCATTTGGCTCATTATCACCAATTGGCGCAACTTGACAAAAGTTTGGCAGAGTTTACCGTGGATTTTAATATCATGAGTATGCAGCGTCATCTTAAGGTATTGGGAATTTTTGTACGCTTGTTTGAGCGAGATGGCAAAGACCGTTATTTGGTTAACCTGCCTAAAGTTTTCAATGATTTATTAACTTGTCTAAAAGCGATTAGCCAATGGGATAAGCGTCCTACTTTTGATAAATTTGCTGATTGGATGACCGCCGCTGCCGCGCCTGCTTTTCAGCAAAAAATCCAAGGATAAAACCCCATGTCAACCACCATCACCCAAGCCATGATTTTATCCGCAGGTAAAGGCACTCGGCTGCGCCCTTTAACCTTAACCACGCCAAAGCCACTTGTCGAAGTCGGCGGGCAACCGCTTATCGTATGGCATATCAAAGCACTCAAACAAGCAGGTATCACCGATATTACCATCAATGTGTCATGGCTTGCGGACAAACTGCTAAATGCAATCGGGGATGGCAGTCAATACGGTGTCACCATTCATTGGTCGATTGAACCCGAAGAACCGCTTGAGACAGCCGGTGGTATCAAGCTGGCTTTGGCTACTGGTAAATTAAAAGACCAGCCATTTATTTTGGTCAATGGGGATGTGTGGACGCCTTTTGATTTTGCCCAGCTAACCCAGCTTCAATTAAATGATTCGCAGGCTTATTTGCTACTCACCGACCAAGCGGCGCACAACCCAACGGGCGATTTTGCCTTAGAAAATGGCATGGTCAAGGTAGAAGGTACGCCAAAATATACCTTTGCAGGGATTAGTGTGATGTCACCAAGATTATTGGATACGGTCAAGGTAGGGGAGACTGCGCCGCTTGCGCCACTACTCAAACAAGCCATACAAGCCGGTTTGGTAATTGGCGATTTGCTGAGCGAGGCGTGGGTCGATGTCGGCACGCTTGCGCGTTTAGAAAATTTGAACCAAAAATTGTCGGCTAACAAGTGATTTGACAGAAAATTGCATCTTTTGCCATTTTGCTTTTATTTGAAAGCCGAGCAAACTAAACGGTTAAAGCTAAAAAATTGACCCAAAACTGTGATAAAATTTGTCACAGTTTTATTTTTAGCATGTTACATACGACAAAATTTAATTCTGCAATATAGGAAAGCCAATGACAATCCCAATTTCTGAACGTCGTCTTGCCAACGCCATCCGTGCCTTAGCTTTTGAAGCGGTGCAAAAAGCCAATTCTGGACATCCAGGCGCGCCGATGGGCATGGCAGATATCGCTGAAGTGTTATGGCGTAAGTTTTTAAAGCACAATCCAACCGACCCAAATTGGCTAAATCGCGACCGTTTTGTGCTTTCAAATGGTCATGGCTCAATGCTGCAGTACGCTTTGCTGCACTTGACAGGGTATGACGTTAGTATTGAGGATATCAAAAATTTCCGCCAATTGCACTCTAAAACCCCCGGTCACCCTGAATATGGCTACACCGCAGGTGTGGAAACTACCACAGGTCCGTTGGGTCAAGGGATTGCCAACGCTGTTGGTTTTGCGATTGCAGAAAAAACCCTAGCCGCGCAATTTAACCGAGACGGTCATCAAGTCATTGACCACCAAACCTATTGCTTTTTAGGTGATGGCTGTTTGATGGAAGGTATTTCGCATGAAGTTTGCTCATTAGCCGGTACGCTGCAACTGGGCAAATTAATTGTGTATTATGATGACAATGGTATTTCGATTGATGGTGACGTTGAAGGCTGGTTTTCAGATGACACCCAAAAACGTTTCGAAGCTTATGGCTGGCAAGTGCAAAAAGTTGACGGTCACGATACCGATGCCATCACCCAAGCGACCCAAAATGCCATTGATGAAAAAAATAAACCCTCACTCATCATCTGTAAAACCGTGATTGGCGCAGGTTCACCCAACAAGCAAGGCTTGGAGGCCTCACATGGCGCACCCCTTGGTACGGATGAAATCTTGCTCACCCGTCAAGCACTCAAGTGGGAGCACGAAGCCTTTGAAATCCCAGACGATATTTATGAAGGGTGGGATTGCACAGTTAAAGGTCAAGCGCTACAGCAATCATGGGAAAGTGAATTTGATGCTTATAAAGACGCTTACCCAGAGCTTGCCAGTGAATTACTTCGCCGCGTGAATGGTGACTTGCCAGCAAATTTTGAGACACAAGCACAGGCGTTTATCAAGGCGTGTCAAGATAACCCAGAAAACATTGCAACGCGTAAAGCCAGCCAAAATTCAATCAATGCCTTGCAGCCATTATTGCCAGAGCTGCTGGGCGGTTCTGCTGATTTGGCAGGGTCAAATCTGACTTGGTTTAAAAATGCCAAAGCGCTCGAAGATGATGCGGCAGGCAACTATATTCACTACGGTGTGCGTGAATTTGGTATGACGGCAATTGCCAATGGTATAGCCTTATATGGCGGGTTTATTCCGTATGTGGCGACGTTCTTGATGTTTATGGAATATGCGCGCAATGCGGTGCGTATGTCAGCTTTGATGAAACAACGCGTCATTAATGTCTATACGCACGACTCAATCGGTCTGGGTGAAGATGGACCCACTCACCAACCTGTCGAGCAGCTTGCTAGCCTGCGTGCTACCCCAAATCTACATACTTGGCGACCCTGTGATACGGTCGAGTCAGCCGTGGCATGGGTAGAAGCCTTGAAAGCCAAATCAACCCCATCCGCGCTGATTTTTAGCCGTCAAAACCTACCGCACCAAGCGCGAGATATCGAACAAGTAGCCAATATTGCCAAAGGTGGCTATATACTAGCCAAAGAACAAGGCGAGCTACGTGCCATCATCATCGCCACAGGTTCAGAGATTGAGCTTGCCATGAATGCTTATACTGCGTTGACTGCCGAAGGTTTGGGCGTGCGCGTCGTATCAATGCCCTGTGCTGAAGTGTTTGCCAAGCAAGAAATTAACTACCGTGACAGCGTGTTGCCACCACAAGTGCGTGCCCGTGTGGCGGTTGAAGCCAGCCATATCGATTATTGGTACAAGTTTGTAGGGCTTGATGGTAAAGTCGTGGGTATGACCACCTTTGGTGAGTCTGCCCCTGCCAAAGACTTATTCCCATACTTTAACATCACCACTGATGCGGTCATTCGAGCCGTGAAAGCGGTTGTTTAAATTTAATTGTTGACTTGCTAAAAGGTGAGCAATGCTCGCCTTTTTTATTTCTCAATTAAACGGGTTTTTTGGCATTCTTTATAGGATGAATACTTGGTGCCAATCCAATAAGCTAAAAACACTATCGAAAAAATTATACTCAAAAAATAATAGCTGATTTGGCTCGACACACCTTGCTGAAGTTGTGTTTTTGATAGTTTAGTATTTGGGTTGCTAGGTAAATAATAGATGGTAATGCTATCACCTAAAGATTGCTTATCGCAAATATCTAAGCTAGGGTCTTCAGGTACAGTGTCTATAAAATATTGTTTTTGATTAACTACATAACGATATAAACGCGTGGCTGATAGTCCGCGTCCTTTATTGCAACGAGTCTTTGTAGAATAGGCTGAGGTTCTAATGCCTTGTTGCTCGATAGTTTGATAAGTGTGAGCCGCTTTGTGATAATTAAAATTGCCAATAAAAGAAAAAATTACTGTAACTATGATTGAAACTACCGCAACAAATAATAGTAAATTCTTTGATAACATTTTAGCGATTAACTGTATAAAAAAATTCGACCAAGTTTAGCTGCCCCGACATTGTAACGCCAATGACAGCATTAACACTGTTGTCATTCAATCGCCAATCGCCGAGCACTAAGCGTTTTTTATCGCCAATTTGATGAGCAGCAGGGCGGTGAGTATGCCCATGAATCAATATATCAGCTTTTTGCAACGCTTGTTTGACGGCTTGTTCATTGACATCCATGATTTGCAGGGATTTTTTGGCATTATCAGTTTTGCTTTTTTGGCGTAAATCTTGCGCGATTTGTTGGCGTTTTTTGATGGGTAGCGCGAGCAAAATTTTTTTAGTGATAGGATGTTGGATGATTTTGCGAAAGCGTTGGTAACCTTTATCATCGGTGCACAGCGCATCGCCATGTTCTAGGCGAACTTTTTTGCCATTTAACGTCAAATAAAACGGCTCAAAAATCAATTGCCCACCAAACTTGTCGCAAAATTGCTGCCCAAGCAGAAAATCCCGATTACCATGCATGACAAAAATCTGGCAGTTTTTATCGGATAAGGCTTTGAGCTTTGCTATAATCGGTTGCAGCGCATCTGTTAAGGTGTCTGTATCGGCAACATCATCCCCTAGCCAAGATTCAAACCAGTCACCGAGAATAAAAAACTGTTTTAGGTTAGGCAGTAAAGCCAATTTATCTAAAAAATCTAAAAAAGCCTGCCCTAAAGGATTAGTGGCAGGCTCATTCATGCTCAAATGTAAGTCGCTGATAATAACCTGCGCAATAGCAGAGGGATTATCGGTGACCAAATCTGCAAAACTTTGCATATAAGAAAATTATTTCTCAATGACTTTTGCATGGGTAATCACCACAGGCGTGGTTGGTACATCAGCGTGGAAACCATATTTACCAGTCGGTACACCTTTGATTTTATTGACAATGTCCATGCCTTCAATCACTTTACCAAACACCGTATAGCCCCAGCCTTGTGGGTTTTTACCAGAAAAATTTAGGAAACTATTGTCTTTTACATTGATAAAAAATTGCGCAGTCGCTGAATGTGGGTCAGAAGTACGTGCCATCGCAATCGTGCCGACTTCATTTTTTAAACCATTATCTGCTTCGTTTTGGATTGGGGCATTGGTAGATTTTTCTGTCATGTTGGCGTCCATACCACCACCTTGAATCATAAAACCGTCAATGACGCGGTGAAAAATCGTGCCATCATAATGACCTGATTTAACGTATTCTAAGAAGTTTGCCACCGTGTTGGGGGCTTTTTCTTGATTCAGTTCGATAACGATGTTACCCATGGTGGTTTCTAATTCTACGTATGGCATATCCATTGTGAGCTCCTACCTAATGGTTTTTATGGTTAAAAAAACGTATCTTGCAATTGTTGTGGCTATCCTAGCGATTTTCAATCAAAAAGTCAGTATTTAGTTTGCAAAGTTGGCAAAATTAAATGTTTCAATTAAATTCATTTAAGTTTTTTCAATGTCAAAAAACTGCTAGAATGGCAGATTAGTTCACCATTTTTGTAATAGGTAAGGGGCAACCAAATGACGGCGACGACCGACAAAAATACAAAAACCGACGAGACAGCAACCAATAGTGAAAAAAATGACTTTATCCGTGCGATCGTACGCGATGACCTTGCTTCGCAAAAATACAGCCAGATTGTGACCCGTTTTCCACCTGAGCCGAATGGCTACTTACATTTGGGTCATGTCAAATCTATTTGTCTCAACTTTGGGCTGGCTAAGGAGTTTGCAGGGCTGTGTAACCTACGGTTTGACGACACCAATCCCGATGCTGAAGATCAGGAGTTTGTCGATAATATCAAAGATGATGTCAAATGGCTCGGGTTTGATTGGGCAGGCGAGGCTCGCTATGCGTCCAGTTATTTTGGTCAATTGTATGATTGGGCGGTAAAATTAATCAAACAAGGCGATGCCTATGTTGATTTGCAAAGTCCTGAGGATATTCGTGAAAATCGCGGCAATTTTGGTCAAGCAGGTAAAAACTCACCTTACCGTGATGTCAGTGTTGAAGAGAATTTGCAACGCTTTGACGATATGAAACTTGGCAAATATGGCAACGGTGAAGCGGTGCTTCGTGCCAAAATCGACATGGCAAGCCCCAATATGAATATGCGCGATCCGATTTTGTATCGTGTCATGCACCAAGCGCATCACCAAACAGGCGATGATTGGTGTATTTATCCCATGTACGATTATGCTCACCCATTGTCAGATGCAATCGAAGGTATTACGCATTCGATTTGTACCCTAGAATTTGAAGACCACCGTCCGTTTTATGATTGGGTGGTAGATAAAGTGGGCTTTGAGAAAGAACCACACCAATATGAATTTGCCCGCCTAAACGTGAACCATATTTTGACCAGTAAACGCAAACTCAAAAAACTGGTCGAAGATGACTTGGTGAGCGGTTGGGACGATCCGCGTATGCCAACAATCGCCGGTATGCGCCGCCGTGGTTATACCCCTGAAGGGTTACGGGATTTTTGTGACCGTGTAGGCGTCAGCAAGTCAGACGGTGTGGTGGATTTTGGTTTACTCGAGTTTAGTATTCGTAACTCATTAGAGCATGTGAATCGTGCCATGGCAGTGCTAAACCCGCTAAAAGTGACGATTACCAATTTTGATGAAGCCGTCGCCAGTGTAGAAACACTCAAAAAAGACAGTGTAAAAACTAAACTCGACAATGGTGTTTTATGGTTGACCCAGCCTAAAAATAACCATGATGACAGCCAAGGTATGCGTGACATTCCCTTTACCAAGGAAATTTATATTGATAAAGGGGATTTTGAAATCACGCCGCCTGAAGGCTATAAACGCTTGTCACCGCAAAACCCAGAAATCCGCTTACGCAATAGTTATGTGCTAAAGATTGAGGAGCACATCACTGACGACAATGGCGAAGTGGTGGGGTTAACAGCGACTATTGACCCAAAAACGTTGGGCAACAATCCAGAAGGCCGTAAGGTTAAAGGTGTGATACATTGGGTGTCAGCCAGTCTAGGTGTACCTGCGAAGGTACGTCTGTATGAGCAGCTGTTTACCCAAGAAGACCCAGCCAAAATTGACATCAATAATTTAGCCGCAGAGATTAACCCCAACTCGCTACGTGAAGTAGATGCCATTGTCGAGCCTTCTTTGTCACAAGTCAATGCAGGCGAGCGTTTTCAATTTGAACGCGAAGGGTTTTTTGTGGCAGATAGTAAAGATTATTCACCAGAGCATTTGGTGTTTAACCGTATTGTGACCTTAAAAGACAGTTTCAAACCATAAATTATCTTTAATCTATTCATCAGCTGGCATAGCAATATGTCAGCTTTTTTTGTAAAAAGATATCTTAACCTATTGTTACTTATGATTTTATTATTGTATTAGCTGGGCGGTTTTGTTATTTTTTTGCATGCGTCATATTTGTACTGTGCTAAACTACTCATCGTAAATTTAAGTCAGTCTTGCGTAATCAATCCGTTATTCTTGTTAGATTTTGTAACTTTTAATGGCTTGATTTTAATGGCTATTAGGCTTAAGGTATCGTTGTTGATCTGTTTTTCGTAAATATATTGGTAGTTTTGGTAACTGTATGCTCTATCCAACAGCAAGTTAACCATGATTTGATTGAGAGTGTTGAAATGAAAACATTGTTAAGGAAAACCTTGTTAGGTGCTGTCATTGCACTGGCTGGCGTACAAAGTAATGCTGAATTAAATATGCAGACAGGTAGCCAGGCTAAAGTTAGTTGGGATGGGCAGGGTAGTTTAGACAAAGCCCGTGCCATCATGTATAACAGCACGCCACAGACGACAAGTTTTAATAACGGTAATTATAATAACTATAACAATGCATACAGTGAGGATGATAGCTACAATCCAGCATGGTCGCAAGATAGCACGCGGGCTTCGGGCAGCTATTTTGCCAATTCCAAAGGCGCTTTGGTAGTGGATGCGTTAACGGGCAATACCATTTATGAAAAAAATGCTGATATCGCCCGTCCGATTGCGTCAATTAGTAAATTGATGACAGCTGTGGTGGTAGCGGAATCAGGCGCTAACATGAGCGAAACATTGACGATTAGCCCATTAGATTTCAAAACCCCAAAACAATCGGGCAGTGACCGTCTAAAAGTTGGCGATCAGCTTAATCGTGCTGAAATGCTACTGATGATGATGATGAAATCAGAAAATCCCGCGGCTAAAGCATTAGCACGTACTGACCCTATGGGCTATGACAATTTTATCAGCCGTATGAACCAAAAAGCGCGTGAATTGGGGATGACGCAAACCCGTTTTTATGACCCATCGGGTTTGGATTCTCGGAATGTGGCGTCACCACGTGATTTGGCAATTTTGGCGCGCTATGCTTATAAGCATAATTTAATTAGCCAGTTTAGTACCACACCTAGCCGCCAATTTGGGGTAAATAATATCAATTCAGGTTATCGCACGGTTGCAGCACGCAGTACCAATTACATGGTGCGTGATGGTCTATACAATATTGGGCTATCAAAAACAGGGTATATTCGTGAAGCGGGTAACTGCGTTTTATTTGAAACCAATGTCGGTAATCGTCCAGCCATCGTAGTTTTATTGGGTGCCAATGATTCAAAAACCCGCTGGAGCGATGCAGAAAACATTATTGCTAATTTAAGCATGCGCCGATTTACCTAATCAATTCGCAATTTACTGACTGATTTTTTGATAAAAAAGCAAGGATAACTGTCCTTGCTTTTTTATGGGCACAAAACTACCAAAACCAGCTATTTGGTATGTTTTGTAAGCTATTTGGCATGTTTCATACAAGTGGTGGCAAAGGGTAGTGCTTCTAGACGCTCAGGTTCGATTTCTTCACCACTCACAGCGCAAATACCGTAAGTCCCATTTTCGATACGAAGTAAGGCATTATTCACCAATTCAAGGTTTTGCTGGGCTTCGACTAGCAAGTTTTTACGTACATCGTTTTGCTCATTAATCACCGCTTGGTCATCCCAATCTTGGGTCATATCTGTATCAGGATTTTGCATATCATGTTGGATTTTATGCACGCGAGTTTGGTATTCTTGTTTTAGGTCAAGTAATCGTTGTTTTGCTTTGTCAAGGTCAACCATAAAGCCTCCAATTTGATAATAAAATATTGAACGCAGTGCTGCATTCATGTTTTTGTTCTTATAAGCTTATCATCAACACCCTTCTTAATAAAGTAGTAATAAAGTAGTCATACTGTGTTATCAGCGTGCGTGGCGTTAATTGGGCGTTAGTTGATAGCATCAATAATGTTAAAAATACTCAAAATATGCTAATCTACGCTTATTTTTTTATTCAATTTTTGTTGTCATGTGACGACGTTTTATCAACCCCTACGGGTCACCATCCTGTTGTTAACTTAGAGGTTAATCCATGCAATTTGCTCGTTTAAACGATATTGATGTTTCTGGCAAAACAGTTTTGATTCGCGAAGATTTAAATGTACCGTTAAAAGATGGCAAAATTGCCAATGATGCCCGCTTAAAAGCAAGCTTGCCCACTATTCAGTTGGCTTTAGATAAAGGCGCAGCGGTTATCGTGTGTTCGCATCTAGGTCGCCCAGACCCCTCAAACCCTGAAGCCAAATATTCGTTGCAGCCAGTCGCAGATTATTTGGGCGATGCTCTGGGCAAACCTGTCAAATTGGTGACCGATTATGTCCAAAATAATGTGACAGTAGCCCCAGGAGAAGTTGTGCTACTGGAAAATGTACGTTTTAATGCGGGTGAGAAGAAAAACGATGCCGCTTTATCTGAACGCTACGCCGCTTTATGTGATGTATTTGTGATGGATGCTTTCGGTACTGCTCACCGTGCCGAAGCGTCAACAGAAGGCGTTATCGCCAAAGCAAAGACTGCTTGTGCAGGCCCGTTATTGGCGGCAGAGCTTGATGCATTAGCCAAAGCTTTGGATAACCCAGCCAAGCCCATGCTTGCGATTGTTGGTGGCTCGAAAGTTTCTACCAAATTGGATGTGCTTAAATCATTGGCAAAAATCTGTGACCAAATCATAGTCGGTGGTGGTATTGCCAATACATTCTTGGCAGCCAAAGGTGCCAATGTCGGTGCATCGCTATATGAAGCCGACATGGTGGAAACGGCGAAAAGTATTATGCAAGAAACCCATGTATTACTACCTGACGAAGTGGTTGTCGCCAAAAAATCACAAATTGATTTTAATGATTTCTTGGGCTCGCTAGAATCTGCCGATGCGGTAACCAAAGCGGTCAATACCATTGCTGATGATGAAATGATTCTAGACATTAGCCCAAGCAGTGCGGCGAAACTTGCCGATGCGATTAAAAATGCCAAAACTATTTTATGGAATGGACCTGTCGGCGTATTTGAAGTCGATAAATTTGGTGAAGGTACCAAAATCGTTAGTGAAGCAGTCGCAGCAAGTGCAGGCTTTAGCATTGCAGGTGGTGGTGATACGCTGGCTGCGATTGATAAATACAAGGTCGCCGATAAAGTAAGCTACACATCAACAGGCGGCGGGGCGTTCTTAGAATTTGTGAAAGGCAAAACCTTACCTGCCGTGCACGCCCTGAGCCAACGTGCCTAAATGCTACCAAATGTTATCATTAATTTAGCCATTTAAATTTACTATTTAAATTAATGTAATGTTAAGTTAATATTTGTATGGTAAACATTGTAAGTAATTGCACTAAAAATATATTGTAGATAAGATATTATGCAAGTATGTATACCCATATGTTTGGTGTTTAAGGAATGAATATGTTAAAACGTAATTTAGTATTGGCAACTTTATTAGCCACTTTATCAATCACGGCATGTAGTAAAAAAACCGAAGAAGCCGCAGCTAACGGTCAACCTGAAGCCGCAGCAAGCGCAGCGGGTCAAGACATTAAAGACGCGACTGCAAGTGCCGCTAGTGCAACAGCAAATGCAGGTGAAGCTGTAGCTAGTGCTGCTACCACGGGTGCTGCGGTTGTCCAAGGCGCAGCAATCAACGCAACTGAAGCTGTTGCCAATGGTGCCGCGCAAGCCACCGCAAACGTAGCCTCTGCTGTAGCGACTGGTGCAGCCAATGTAGCACAAGGTGCAGAAGCAGTTAAAAACGATGCAGCAAATAGTAGTACTGATATCCAAACAACCGTGCCAGAAAAACAAAAATACTAATTTTAGTATTCAGCCTAAAAAAGCCCCAAAATTATTTTGGGGCTTTTTGATTGGGTTAGGTAGTTTGCCATAATATCGTTCATTTCAAAGTTATTTTTTTTGAATTTAAATTATAATGCACTTCTGTTATACTCAAGCCTTGTCCAACACGGCAAAACCCAATTTTTCTAAAATTTTCAATTGATTATTAACTTTACTAAGAGAAAGTAATATGGCTTTGATTTCTTTGCGTCAGCTTTTAGACCATGCAGCAGAAAACAACTATGGTGTTCCTGCATTTAACGTCAATAACTTAGAGCAAATGCGTGCCATTATGATGGCAGCCGATGAAACCAACTCACCTGTGATTGTGCAAGCATCGGCAGGCGCGCGCAAATACGCAGGTGCCCCATTTTTACGCCATCTTATTTTGTCTGCCATTGAAGAGTGGCCACATATCCCAGTGGTTATGCACCAAGACCATGGTACCAGTCCAGAAGTTTGCCAGCGGTCAATCCAGTTGGGTTTTTCATCGGTGATGATGGATGGCTCATTAAAGAGGGATGGTAAAACCCCTGCCGACTATGATTATAATGTGGCAGTGACGCGTGAAGTGGTAAAACTCTCTCACGCTTGTGGTGTATCAGTAGAAGGTGAAATTGGCGTTTTGGGTAGCCTTGAAACAGGTATGGCTGGCGAAGAAGATGGCGTAGGGGCGGAAGGTAAACTTGACCACTCACAGCTGTTAACCAGCGCTGATGAAGCTGAGCAATTTGTTAACGATACCCATGTTGATGCACTAGCGATTGCAGTTGGCACTAGCCACGGGGCGTATAAATTTACCCGACCACCTACCGATGATATTTTATCGATTGCACGTATCAAAGAAATTCATGCCCGTATTCCTAATACTCACCTTGTAATGCACGGCTCTTCAAGTGTGCCACAAGAATGGCTCAAAGTGATTAATGAAAATGGCGGCAATATCGGTGAAACCTACGGTGTGCCAGTTGAGCAAATCGTAGAAGCCATCAAACATGGTGTACGTAAAGTCAATATCGATACCGATTTACGTTTGGCATCAACCGGTGCGATTCGCAAATTCCTCGCTGAAAACCCCGCAGAATTTGACCCACGCAAATATTTTGCCAAAACCATCGATGCCATGAAAGCTGTCTGTGTCGATCGCTATACTGCATTTGGTACGGCGGGTAATGCGGATAAAATTCGCCCAATTAGTCTAGAAAAAATGGTTAGTTTCTATAACTAAATACTAGAACTAAAGTTTTAGCAAATGACTAAAAAGTGTGAGATGCAAGAGAGCATGACATTCAAGTGGGTGGACTTAGGTTGCCCACTTTTTTATTGGATTAAATTATTTGTAGTGAGTCATCAATGATAGGATTAATTCAAGGGCAAGTGCATCATCTAATGGCACCTACGGTAGTGGTGATGACCACAGCGGGCGTTGGGTATGAAATTGAGATGCCGCTTAATGCATTTTGCCAAGTACAATTAAATCAGTCCGTCACCTTGTGGACACATTTTTTGGTACGCGAGGATGCTCAGTTGTTATTTGGGTTTTTAAGCCATAGCGATCGGGAAGTGTTTAGACTGTTGCTTAAAGTCAATGGGGTGGGGGCAAAAATGGCGTTGGCGATGATGTCAACCGTAACGGTGCAGGAATTGCACCAGTTTGTGATGAACAATGATGAGCTGGCATTGACGCGTATTCCAGGTGTCGGTAAAAAAACTGCCCAGCGATTGATTGTTGAATTAAAAGACAAAATCAAACACTTAGGTGATACGTCAGGTTTTGCCCCTTCATTACCACTAGCGACCGATAGTGGCAATGAAGGCATTATTATTGCCGAAGTGGAAGCGGGGTTGATTGCACTAGGTTATCGCGATAAAGAAGCCCAAGCTGCGATAAAACTGGCAAAATCTGCCATTGATTCACCGTTAACCATCCAAAATCTGCTGAAGGCGTCTCTTAAAAATTTGGCGATGAATTAAAATTGCATAAAAAGAGGCTCAAATGACCCTCTTTTGTTAACCGTTAACTTTATTCTTTTTCGGTTTTTGACGTCTCTGGCTGGGATAATAAGTTTTTTTCCAGATAATGAATGTTTTGTGCCTGTTTACAAAAAGCCTCGTCTTGCAAAATCACATCGCGATGTAATGGCACATTGGTTTTGATGCCGGTGATAATCAGCTCGTCAAGGGCATGGCGAAGCTTGGCAATCGCTTGTTCACGGGTTTGACCATGACAGATTAATTTGCCAATCAATGAGTCATAAAAGGTAGGAATGGCATAGTTGGGATAAAGGTGCGAGTCAAAACGTACACCGTTACCATTTGGCATAAAAAAGTGGGTCACCGTGCCAGGTGACGGCAGGAAAGTTACAGGGTCTTCGGCATTGATACGGCACTCGATGGCATGACCGCGAATTTCGATTTCGTTTTGACGGTACGATAAGCCATAGCCAGATGCGATTTTGAGTTGTTCAACCACCACATCAATGCCGGTAATCATCTCGGTGACAGGGTGTTCAACCTGTACGCGGGTATTCATCTCAATAAAGAAAAATTGCTCGTCTTCATATAAAAATTCAAACGTCCCTGCACCGCGATAATTAATTTGCTCACAAGCACGAACGCAAGCTTGCAAAATGGGCTCTTTAATATCATCAGGAATCTCTGGGGCAGGGGCTTCTTCAAGCACTTTTTGGTGACGACGTTGTAGCGAGCAATCGCGATCAAATAAATGAATGGCATTGCCTTCGCCGTCACCTAACACTTGCACTTCGACATGGCGTGGGTTTTTTAAAAAGCGCTCCATATAGACGCTATCATCGCCAAACCACAATTCGGCTTCTTGTTTGGCGGCTTGCACTTGAGACAATAACTGCTCAAGGCGTTCAACCACGCGCATACCACGACCACCACCACCAGCTGCTGCTTTGATTAACAGAGGAAAACCAATGGCTTTAGCTTGCTCTTCAGCGTTAGCCAGAGTGACGCTACCCACTGAGCCAGGGACGGTAGGCACACCGGCTTTTTTCATGGCGTTGATAGCGGATATTTTGTTACCCATTAAGCGAATGTGCTCAGGCGCAGGACCTACGAAGGTCAGCCCTGCCTCTTCCACGCGTTCGGCAAATTCAGCATTTTCAGATAAAAATCCATAACCTGGGTGAATGGCATCAGCGCCAGAGATTTCTGCGGCTGTTAAGATAGTATCAATATTGAGATAGCTTTGACTGGCATTGGGCTTGCCAATACAGATGGATTCGTCAACGAATCGAAGGTGCATCAAGTTGTCATCTGCAGTTGAGTAGACGCCCACCGTTTGAATGCCAAGCTGCTTACAAGCGCGAACAATGCGAAGCGCAATTTCACCACGATTGGCGATCAGTAATTTTTTTATCATTGCTATCCCTAATTTTTATCGATAATCAAACTTCAAATATACAAAAAAGTTAAAAATTAAGACTCGTAACGGACAATCGGTTGACCAAATTGCACCACATCGCCGTTTTGTACCAAGATTTCTGCAATGATACCGCTTTGGGTTGCTTCAAGCGGGTTCATGATTTTCATGGCTTCAATAATGCCTAAACTATCGCCTGCTTGTATCTGTTGACCCACCTTGATAAATGGCGCGTCATTAGGACTCGGTGCAACATAATATACCCCAACCATCGGTGATGTTTCTACCATGCCAGATTTTACAGGGGCAGCGTTAGCGGTTGTCGTGGTGGCTGTAGTTGCTGTGACGGGTTGAATATTCACTTGCGGTAAATGGCGTGAGATAGAGACCTTTTTATCGCCATCTTGTACGGTTAATTCTGCTAATGTTCGCTCTTCCATTAAGTCAATAAGTTGTTTGATTTTACTTATGTCCATATCCTAACTACCTTAAAATTATACGCTTCATAGACAACTAATTCATAGATTGCCGTATTGTAACAAGATTTTTCTAAAATAAATAGATATAGCAGGGTATATTTGTGTACGTTTGTACACTTAAAATTTGCTGCCATGTTGCTATTGATTTTAGGCTAAATTATGTTGCTACTGATATTTTTGAACCAGATAATTAAACGCTGCGGTGTAACCAAAAGCGCCCATACCACAGATGACGGCTTCGGCTTTATCACTAAAATAAGAATGCTGTCGAAATGGCTCACGGGTGTGAATATTGGAAAGATGAACTTCTATAAAAGGTTTATTTACGGCGAGTAGCGCATCGCGAATTGCTACCGATGTGTGAGTAAAGGCAGCAGGATTGATGATAATCGCGTCAATCTGCTCGTCAGGATTTGTGGTCAACAAACCGTGATGATGGATTTTATCAATCAGGGCAGATTCTTGATTTGTTTGAAAACAGGTGAGTTTGACTTGATACTGGCTGGCTAATTGTCTTATATCATCTTCAATATGTTGTAGGGTTTGAAATCCGTAGATTTCTGGTTCTCGCTTGCCAAGCAAATTAAGATTGGGACCATTTAATACTAACACATGGGTTAGTTGGGTCTTTGTTGCTATTGCTGTCGTTGTCATGATGATGCTTCCTTTATCGTGGCTGATTTAAAATTTCCTCAAGTTTTTGCAACCTCAACTTGTCAATGGCTTCACCAATCTGTTTGCCGGTCAGCTCGCTTGCCACATCTTTGGCAGAAATTTGCGTTAACTGCGTTTTGATAGTGGCTAACAGCGCGGTTTGTTTGACCTGTTGATATAGATGAACGACTTGTAAGGCTTGCTCTAAAAGAGAGGTGTCTTTAAGGCTATTACTTAATCTTAACAGTTCAAACAATCGGTCTGCAGTTAAGTGATTAAAATTTTTTAATTCATCAAAATGCTCAACAATGAATAATCCCAATCGCTCAGCATTTTTTGGTACCTTTAAACCTTGGCAAAATTCTAAATACTCGCGGGTTCGGTTATTGTATGGCTGGTGAGACTTAAAGCAGGTGGCTATAATGGCGAATTTCATGACGTTGTCCGCTTGTTGCTCTCCCGCCATTCGCAGCGCAGATAACATTAATTGCCATTGGCTAGGATTATCATTGGATGCTTGATGCAGTTTTGGCATAATAACATCGAGGACATTGAGCTGATAAAGCGTGTCAAAATAAATATCCGACCAAGCCTGCGTTAACGCTTTTGACGTCTCTGACCATACTCGCTCAGCGACAAGATGACTCAGCTCACCTGCGGCTTTCATTTGGCTGGTAAGTTTAGCGGTGGACTCATCGACCGTAAATCCGAGCGGCGCATAACGACTGGCAAAACGGGCAAGGCGCAATACGCGTACCGGATCTTCTGTAAAAGCGGCGGACACATGACGTAATTTTTTTTGCTCAATGTCTGCTAAGCCACCATACGGGTCGATGATATCGCGGGTATCAAATTTGCCCTGTTTAAAACTGCAGTCAAACAAGCCGTTGACTTCTATAGCCATGGCATTGATGGTGAGATCGCGCCTGGCTAAATCTTCTTCTAAGGTGACAGCGGCGTCAGCGTGTACGTTAAAACCTAGATAGCCGTTACCGCTTTTGCGTTCCGTGCGAGCCAGTGCATATTCGTCATGGGTCTTTGGATGTAAAAAAACCGGAAAATCAGCCCCTACCTGCGAAAATCCCAGCTCCAGCATCTGCTCAGGCGTTGCGCCGACCACCACATAATCGTGTTCAGTGACCTCGCGCGCTAATACATAATCGCGTACCGCACCACCGACCAAATAAACTTGCATGACCACCCCGATGTTTTAACTAAATTAAACCCATAAAAAAACCAGTTTAGAGCACTAAACTGGTTTTATCAATCAACACAAAATTATTTTGCCAACTCTTGCGCTTGCGTTACTGCTACGGCAGTCATGTTGACGATACGACGTGCTGTCGCAGAAGATGTCAAGATATGCACAGGTCGTTGCGCTCCCAATAACAATGGACCGACGGTGACACTATTGGTCGCGGTTTTTAGCAAGTTAAATGCGATGTTAGCCGCATCTAAGTCTGGCATGATGAGTAGGTTGGCTGAACCTGTCAACTTGCTAAATGGGAATGAGGCATGGCGGATACGGTCATCAAGCGCGGTATCACCATGCATTTCGCCGTCAAACTCAAAATCAACATTCATATCGGTCAATAAATCATAAACTTGACGCATTTTTTTGGCGCTTTCAAAGTCAGATGAACCAAAGTTTGAATGTGATAGCAATGCCACACGCGGTTCAAGACCAAAGCGGCGGACTTCTTGCGCTGCTAATACCGTCATTTCCGCTAGTTGTTCAGCGCTTGGTTCTTCATGCACGTAAGTGTCAGCGATGAACAAGTTACGACCTTGAATCAATAAGGCATTTAACGCATAAAAATCTTTAGCATCTGCGTGTTTTTTGATCACGTTTTGCACGTAGTTTAAGTGCAAGTGATATGAACCAAATGTACCACAAATCATACCGTCGGCATCGCCACGTTCAACCATTAGAGCGCCAATCAAAGAAGTTTTACGGCGAACATCACGACGTGCCAACTCAACCGTCACACCATTGCGTTTGTTCATCTCATAATAAAACTGCCAGTAGTCTTTGTAACGTGGGTCGCTTTCGATGTTGACTAGTTCATAATTTTCACCTGCCACCATACGTAAGCCCAACCGCTGGATTTGGTTGGCAATAATGGTTGGGCGACCGATCAAGATAGGTTTTGCTAGGCCTTCATCCACCACCACTTGCACTGCCCGTAATACGTTTTCATCCTCACCTTCACAATAAACGATACGTTTTGGTTCTTGTTTGGCACGGGTGAAAATAGGTTTCATCAAGAACGCCGAGTTATAAACAAACTCTGAGAGTTTATCGCGATAAGCACGCATGTTTTCAATCGGTAACGTGGCAACGCCAGAATCCATCGCAGCTTTGGCAACCGCTGGCGCAATCTCCAAAATCAAATTTGGCTCTAGCGGTCCCGGGATTAGGTATTCACGACCAAAACGTTTGGTTTCATCCACCGTTTTTTGACCTTTTTGTGGGGTGGCTTCCACATGTGCCATGGCAGCAATGGCTTTGACGCAAGCGATTTTCATCTCTTCGTTGACGGTCGTGGCACCGACGTCAAGCGCGCCACGGAAGATATAAGGGAAACACAGTGCGTTGTTTACTTGGTTTGGATAGTCAGAGCGACCTGTGGCGATAATCGCATCGGGACGCACCGCTTTGGCATCTTCAGGTAGGATTTCTGGGTTTGGATTGGCTAGGGCAAAGATAATGGGATCTTGCGCCATGCGTTTTACCATATCTTGGGTCAGCATGCCAGCGGCAGATAGACCTAGGAACATGTCCGCGCCATCAATCACATTCGATAGGGTTTTGGCTTCAGTATCGCGGGCATAACGCTGTTTTGACTCATCGAGGTTTGCTCGGTTGCTGGTGATGATGCCTTTTGAATCAGCGACAAAGATGTGTTCTTTTTTTGCGCCCAACGCACAAATCAAATCCAAACAAGAAATCGCTGCGGCACCTGCACCAGATACCACAATTTTGATATCTTCGATTTTTTTGCCGGTAATTTCTAGCGCGTTTAATAACGCGGCAGACGCAATAATCGCGGTACCATGTTGGTCATCATGGAACACAGGGATGTTCATGCGTTTACGCAATTCTTTTTCGATATAAAAACACTCAGGGGCTTTAATATCTTCAAGATTGATACCGCCGAAGGTAGGCTCTAAAGACGCGATTGCTTCGATGAATTTATCCGGATCGTTTTGTGCCACTTCAATGTCAAACACATCAATGCCGGCAAATTTTTTGAAAAGGACACCTTTACCTTCCATCACAGGTTTTGACGCCAAAGGACCGATATTGCCGAGTCCTAAAACAGCGGTACCGTTTGTCACCACCCCGACTAAGTTGCTACGAGCGGTATAAAGCGCGGCTTTTTTGGGGTCTTTTTCAATTTCTAGACAAGGTATGGCAACGCCAGGCGAATAGGCAAGTGCCAAGTCCCGTTGGTTGGCAAGTGCCTTGATGGGGGTAACAGAAATTTTACCTGGGCGTGGATTGGCATGATAATGCAAGGCGGCTTGTTCAAATAATTCTTTGTCTGATAAGCCATTGTTGGTCGGCGATAATTTATCCATAATATCCTTCGTTGCGACAGTCGTTTTCGAATCGTAGTGTTCGCTATTCTAGCACTATTGACAGATTGATGACTAGTTGAGTACCGGCAAAAAATAAAACTAGTGAGCTAAAAAATCGCGCTACCGACCTTGTCTATCACCTCAAGATGAGCAGCTAACGCATATTTCAGGCGCATCTGCCGACGGTGGCTCGCTGTCACTCGGCTTGGCTAATGCACTAACTTGGTAAGGATTAGCCAATAGCTGATAAAGTCTATCCACCTCGCTCATGTCATTTTGTTCAGCCAATTCAATGGCTTGCTGTGCCATGCTGTTTCTTAGGACATACACTGGATTGTGACTCATTACCAATTGCAAAGAATCCTGCTGTAATTTGGTATGGTAGGTGGCAATCCAATCCGCTAAGGTGGCATTGGGTTGACCGTTACCGCTGCTAATTGAAACTTTCAACTGATTAAGTAAATTAAATTCATGTAGTAGGTTTAATTTATCATTGGGTTTGGCGTCAGCAACGATTGCTACTAGCGCTCGCAAGCTGTTGGTAAAGTCGAGTTTATTTTGCTGCATGATCTCTAAATACTGCAAAGCAAAGTCACAGTTTTCTTCACTGATGGCTAAGCCAAATTTTTGGCAAAGACCTTGCTGATAATACTGATAAAAAATCTCACCAAAACTGTCTAAAATGTCGGTTAACTGCTTACGCGACAAAGTTTCTGGCGGATGATTGGCGGTCAGTTTTTCGCCATTAAGGCGTAAAAATAAGGTAATCAGACGTGACAAATTCCAAAGTCCAATGGAAGGCTGGTTTTGATAAACATAACGCCCGTTGTAATCAGAATGGTTGTTGATCCAAATCGGATTAAAGCGCTCCATAAAGCCATAAGGACCAAAATCGATGGTCGCACCTGTGATAGATAAATTGTCGGTATTCATGACCCCATGGGCAAAGCCAATCAGCTGCCAATCCGCGAGGGTTTTGGCAGTTTTATCAACCACCTGTCTCAAAAAATCTTGAATGGGCGTGTCACTGTCAAAACATGGATTAAAATAGGTTTTGATGACATAGCGGGTAAAATACAACAATAAATCAGGCGCATAATTTGCCACCCATTCAAAATGCCCAAAGCGAATATGACAATCTGCGGTACGTAGTAGCGCCGCGCCGCGTTCGCGTGTCTCACGGTTGACAGGGGTATCTGAAACCACAAAGCCCAGTGCGTTGCTAGACCGAATGCCCAAGCAATTAAGCGCATGACCTGCCAAATACTCTCGTACTACGCTTCGAATCACCGCACGACCATCCCCCATGCGCGAGTAGGGGGTTAATCCTGCGCCTTTCAGATGCAAATCGGTCAATTGTCCGTCTTTATCGATTACCTGAGCGAGTAATAGACCACGACCATCGCCTAATTGCCCTGCCCATTGCCCAAATTGGTGTCCAGCATATGCCATGGCTAACGGTTCAAAGCCGTCGGGAACGATGTCACCGCCCAAGATTTCAACCCAATGCTGCCTTAAAAACTCATCGTCTGCCCAACCAATTTGGTGGGCGACTTGCGGATTAAAATGTCCTGCTTGCGGGTTGGTGAGTGGTTTGGGGGGTTGTTTATGATACAGTCTTGGATCGAGCGTGGCATACGAGTTTTCAATTTTCATAATTTTTCCATTTTTATAGGCATTACTAATCTGGCGGTTAAATGCCCCTGTTTAAGGCATTTTAAGTTATTAATTGCGCTATAATAGCGCGTTAACAGCCGCCTGAAAATTTGATTAAGCTTGCTGACGTTTTTTAAAATTTATATTGCTTACTATACCTTTATCCGACGATAAGGTCTGTGCAATAACTGTGCATGAGTCAATGCCGCTGTAAAATTCACTTTTTGCTGTCATGCTTTTTGCTGTCATTAAGTGTTACTTGATAGAAGATCCGCTTAAAAAAAGCAGTAAAAAAACAGGTAAAGAAAGCCACTTAAAAAACTACTTAAAAAGCCACTTACTTAAAGGAAGGTCATGCCTGCGTTAGATCTGAACAATCCCAACAATGTCTATTTGGTTCAGTCGGGGTTTAATGTCCAAGATATCGAAAAATCGCCTACCTTAGTCAATTTGCTTAATCGATTCCAAGGTAACTTACTCATTGATGAGCAGGATACCACCGTCGGTGCCGGCGCAAAAGCCTACGGCAATACCATTCATATTGCTAAAAGTTACAAAAATTTTTTGAACATCGCCCATGAGCTAGGGCACGCAACCGGTCAATACCAACAAATCAATCGTGATAAAAACAATTTGTATCAATTTGATACGCCACAAGCCTATGGCATGGCACGCGCCAAAGCAGAGGGTGAGGCAACTTATTATGAGTTTTTGGTAGCAAAAGAATTAGGCTATCAACGGTTTGTCAAACCCTTGTGGCTTGATAACGCGGCAAAACCGCAAGATAAAGATGTGTTTAATGAAGTTGATGAAATCATGCGCCAAGCTATCAGTGAAAATGACAAAATAACCCAATTGGCAGTGCTCAACCAGAGCATGTTGCCCAGTGGACAGTTTCATGCGCCACTTTATACGTATGATGAATACAATACCTTGGTGTTTTTGAATAACCGTTTTGCCATTTCGCGTATATCGCAAGATTATCAGCAAGCATTTGGCAAGCCACTGGATTGGAACAGTTATGAAGCCAAATCCCTTGCCAATAAAGCTAACCAGCATTTTGGCACCTTAGCTAATGACGTCCTCATCAATCACCATACTGACGGTTCTGTGCTTGGACGGCAGGGCGTAGGGGATTTATTATGGGGTAGTCAGGGGGACGATGTGCTAGTGGGTAATAGCGGTCAAGATCGGCTGCTAGGCGGTGCTGATGATGATGTGCTCATTGGCAATGCCGGTGATGATGTGCTAGTGGGTGGCACGGGCAATGATTTATATTATTTCACCAAAGGATTTGGTCATGATACCATCATCAATGCGGGCGGTGGCAAAGATACGATTTATCTTGCAGATAGAGGCTATGACGAGTTGAGCCTAGTCACTCAAGAAAAGCAGGATTTAACGCTGGATTTTGCAACTAGTTCGCCCAATAAAAATGAAAACAATGATAAGCCAACTGACGATCAACTTACCATCAAAGATTTTTATTTGGGTGGCGATAACGCCAGTTTAGCCATCGGTTTTGCAAAAAGCGGTATCGCCAACCTTGCGATGCTGATGCCAGTCAGTCAATTAACCAGTCAATTAACAAATTTTGGCTCAGTCGCAGAGCGTGATATGACTGATTATCAGCCAGTGCTGCAAAAATCTCTTTTACAATTGGATAAAGTCAATGTTACTGCTACAAACGACAAATAAGCGGTTTGTCACACAAACGCAAAAAGCCACTGTAAGGAAATGCGATGTTACCATTAGAAATTAAATATTTGCAAAACGCTCAATATGAACCCACCCACGCGGCGATGCTGACATGCGTGTTATCGCGTATCGAGCAAAAAAAATCTGCCAGCAGCGAGCAGGCGCAGCTTAGCGCTGATGAGTTATGGATTGTAGATCATGATAATGTGTTTACGCTGGGTCAAGCGGGCAAACCTGAACATATTTTGCAAAGAGATAATACCCCCATCATCCACACCGATCGTGGCGGTCAAGTCACTTGGCACGGTCATGGGCAGTTGGTGGTATATTTTTTATTTGATTTAAATGCGTTGGGGTGGGGCGTGCGCGATTTGGTCAGTAAAGCTGAAACCATCATCATTGATGTCATCACGCCTTATTTGCCGCCAGATTTTTATGCCAAAGCGCGGGCAGATGCGCCAGGGGTGTATGTATATAACCAAGACGATTTAGAACTTGGTAAAATTGCCTCACTGGGATTTAAGATAAAACACGGCTTTAGTTATCATGGCATCGCTATCAATGTACAAAATGATTTGACCCCGTTTCAAATGATCAACCCTTGTGGCTATGCCGGCATGACCATGTTGCGTCTAGCAGATTTTGCGGATGTGGATTATCAAGCATTTACCCAACAATTTATCAGCCGTGTCAACCAAGAACGTCAATTTAGCCTAAGCAAATAAAATTTTACTAGCGGCTTAAATATAAGCGCCTTTAATATAAATGTCTTTAATTCAACGATTGATTAGAGTAGGTAATGCCTTTAGCTTCATACACTTGGTAAGTCGCCTGCAGTAAATCATCAATATACGGATTGGATTGGTGTGCCAGTACATTCATAAAAATCGGGGTTGTCGCATCTTCGTGACGTAGACGATGATAATGAATTTGCTCGGTACGGACGGTTTTTAAACTATCAGGCACTAAGGTAATACCTTCACCTGCCGCCACCAAGCCCAAAGCGATTTGGATATCGCGCACTTTGGTGGTCAAATGAGGTGACAACTGATGGCGAGCAAACAAATACATGAGTTGGTCGGTTTCGCCATTCAATAGCGGATTTTGCAGGATTGGCAAGGGCGTGCGATGATACAAAATAAGCGTATCTTCTAGCAGCTCTTTGAATGCGATGCCGATATCATCCGGGCGTAATGCCAAGGGGTGCGCCATTGGCAGCGCCACCACGAAGCGTTCATGACGTAAAAATATCTGTTGTACAAAGTTGTCATTGTGCCGAAATCTTCCAAACCCTACATCGATGTCTCCCGACTTTAGCGCTGACATTTGCTGCTCCGAATTGATTTCGACCAGCTTGATATCCAAATTGGGATGTCGCTGTTTGACTGTAGAAATAATCTCAGGCAACAAACCGTACAGCACTGAGGCGACAAATCCAATCGTCAAATGATTATTTTGATGCGGCTGGGCAAAGCGCTGAGTCAACTCACTGGCTTGCTCAAGTTGTAATAATATTGGCTCAATCTGTGCCAAAAAAAAATGCCCTGCTGCGGTTAAGGTCATTGGGCGGTGATAGCGATCCAGCAGCTCGACACCCAGCTCGCTTTCAAGTTGCTGGACATGGCGGCTTAACGATGGCTGTGATATAGCCAAGGTTTTGGCAGCTTGGCTAAAACTGCCTGCTTTTGCCACTACCACAAAATAGGTGAGTTGGGAAATATCCATATCAATACTCAATGATCATTACAGCGTTGTGTTATCGGGGTTAAAAACTGTTTACTCATTCAATAAATTATTTATGCAACAAATTTGCGATCAAGCCAAACCATTAAATCAATGTCACTAAATCAATGTTACAAAAAATGTCAAATTTATGTCGCCATTTCAAGATATTCTAACCAATATATTATAAAATTTGGGCAATACTACGTTAAAAATATCACGCTAAAAACCTTACGCTAAAAAAAAGTTTAAACCTCTAGATTAAGTTGCTCATTATGGCCATCCGTCTACCCAAGCCAAAAAAAGCCCAGTCTTTACCCCCGATTGAACCCAGTTTCGATAATATGCATCAAGTTGATGAAATAATTGAAACTGAAGTTGGTACCTCTTTTGTCACGTTAACCAAGCTGCATGAAGGCTTTAATAATCGTCGGTTTTTTGATTGGCACGGTCGGGTTAGTCGTGTTCAGTTTTTAGCGTATTCCACCTTTAATGCGTTGATAGCATTAATGCTGGTCGCTTTGCTATTTGTGATGATTGGTGGCTTTCAAGGCATGGTGAATGCCAGTAGTGAGCAGTTGCCGATGAGTTTGCTTGGCGCAAGTAGTGTGGGTATGGCGGTTTTGTTTTATCTACAGCTTGCCGTTAGCAAACGGCGCTTCAATGATCTTAACAAAACAGGGTGGCTTGCGCTGTTGATGCTAGTGCCTGGGGTAAATATCTTAGTTTACCTTTATTTGCTAGCAGTCGAAGGGACTGCAGGCGCTAATTATTATGGCTTACCTGCTAGACCTGCAACCCAGCTAAAAACGGTACTGATGGTTTTGATTCCGCTTTTAGTCATCTCATTCATCGGTTTGTTAACCCAAATTGTCGTGCCAAGTTATCAGAGTTATCACAGTTACCAAGCGATGAAAAATAATAAAGACGCTCAAAACAATGTCATTGTGACGGCAACAAACCCTATCCAATCGGCGCAGATATTGCCTGCAACTGCCTCCGCTGTTGCCGCCTCTACCGCTCAACCAGAGAATTTAAGAACAGAAGCGGTGGTAATTACCGGTGAGCAATTAGGAAACGGCGTGGCTTCCACCCCACAACCCAGCGCGCCAGTGAATGGCAATCCCGCTATAACTGCCAATCAAGTGTCAGACACGCTTGCCAATCCCCCAAGTGTGACTAATCAGACACCTGAGGCGTCAACTGACGCCGCTAATCCCAGTAATCAAAATCCTAATAGCTCAAATCCCAATAACCCAAATCAAGGTTCAAATGAGCGCGCGCAGACGGACAGCAATCCCACAACGAATGCCCCTAATAGTCAAGGGGTGGTTTCTTATGAAGACTTTATCAAAGCCTCTGAACAACAAATATTTATCGATAGAAGATAATTTGTTTAAGCAAGAGCTAAATGAATGGTTTAATCCTGACCAAAAGTATAAATTAACTGTCAGTGAGTTTCACTATCCGCGGTTTACAAACGGTTTCAAATCTGCACATTTGCTAATACAAGTTAGCTAAGTATAACAAAACCACAATCAAACCTATGATTAAATAACGCCGCGATATCCCTATAATGTTACCTATCAAGAAGGGGTATTTAACATGAAGATTAACAAAACACATGACAATATAAGGAGTAGCTTAGCATCTCAAAGTTTGGCGTCTCAGTTAGTTTTTGCTGACGTGCTTGAGCATGATTATCGCCAAGCAACCGTCAAATCGGTATTACCGAGTTCGACTAATCCTCAAACTTATTTGGCAAATTACGCATCTAATTTTTTTACCATAAAAGATGAGGGCAATCAATTAACCAGAGACTTACGGTTTAAAGATATTTTTAACAAGTCTGCAAAGTTACCAAGAAAATCAGCCATAGATGATTTGGCGGATGATTTGACAACCGATAACAAAATTGATGATGAATCTTGGCGATATCATCGTAAATGGCTCAGTGTCGTCTTTATGATTTGGTTCTTTTTAGCGGTGGGTTTATTGCTAAACGCTGCCTATTATTAACTAAAACTATTAGCTACAACTGTTTTTTAGATGAATCATTGCATTTTACCATGTGATGATTTTTTTTGGCTCAAATGCATGAAAAAAGTTTTATAATGAAGCAATTGTGATAAACCAACCAGTTAAAAGGAAATCGCTTGCTAGTCACTCAAACGGATGCTAATACGCCAACTATCGATTTAACGCTCGATAATCAAACCGTAACCAAAACTAAAAACAATACCATCATAGACTTGCTTGAACTTATCACCGATACCATGCCGCAGTGGAAAGTGCATCGGTGTCAAGTGACGGATGGCGTTATTTCACAGCACTTGCCTATGAAATTTATTTACCATTATGAGTATTTATCCGACCTGCTCAAACTGCAACATCCGTTAAATGGTCAATTGCTAGCAAGCTTTGATCGATTGCTGACGCGAGAGCAATTTGCGCAAATGCTTGGCATTCATCTAAGCCAAGTTGTCAATCCTTGGCAAATAAAGTTTGCTGGCAAATTGGTGGTGTTTTACCAACACCCTGATATTGCATTGCGTTTGCATTGGGTGAATACTAGCAAAACATTTGAGCCTATCTACCTCTCATCAAAATTATCTCAAACAGAAGCTTTGTCCTATGCGATTGATAACGCTTTTACCAATTGGCAGATTATCGGGGTAGAAATTATTCAAAAAAATCCGCAGGTTGAGCTTGTGTATGACAGTGATGAAACCAATGGCATCCAATCCATTTTGCCTTCCACCCAATTTGTACCCGTACCTACGCCGTTAGCCCATTGGATGATGGCATATTTTCAGTCGCATCCTGTCATTGCCAATGAATGGTTGGCGCTAATCAAATCAGAAGCGCAATCTTATGCCCAAACACAGCAGTTTATTGCCGAGCCATGACTTTTATCAGTATCTTTTTAGCCTTAGCTTTTAGTCATAGCAGCCATGCCATCATCAATACTAGCAACGCCCCAAAATTTTTATACGATTAGCCAATGTTATTGGTTACAATATGCTTATGTAAATTCTAGTGCTCGGCCTTATAATTGCACTAGTTTTTGGTTTTTGGTTTTTGGTTTTAATCGGGTATTGCTAGCAGGCTGTTGACAGGCTGGCATCAAAATATTTAGTGGTTTATATTAAGTGATTTGTATTTAATGATTTGGATGGTTGGGGAAGCATAACTTTATGGAAGGCTCGATTGATCTCGTCAGTTTGGTGACGCATGCCAGTATTTTTGTCAAAATTATCATGGGCATTTTATTATTTGCTTCTTTGTTGTGTTGGGTCACTATTTTTCGTTTAAGCAGTCGTTTGGCAATTGCCACGCGCGCCGATAATTATTTTGAGAAAACCTTTTGGTCAGGGGTTGAATTGCCAACCCTATACAAAGGCGTCCAAGGCAATCCTGATAGAAGTGGACTTGAGCAAATCTTTTTTATTGGCTTTAGTGAGTTTTTAAAACTGCTCAAAAACACCCAAGCCCGTAGCGACGTCATTGAAGGCGTGGAGCGCAAACTTCGCGTTGGCTTGGGGCGTCAACAACTTGAGCTTGAGCAAGGATTGCCGTTACTAGCCAGTATTGCCTCGGTATCGCCATATATCGGTCTGCTTGGTACGGTCTGGGGGATTATGACGGCTTTTATGGGCTTATCGACTTCTTCGCAAGCCACACTGGCTGCGGTTGCCCCGGGTATTGCCGAAGCCTTGATTGCCACGGCACTGGGTTTGTTTGCTGCGATTCCCGCGGCACTGGCTTTCAACCATTTTACCGCAAAAAACGATAAAGTTTATCAAAGTCGTAGCCTGTTCTGTGATGAGATGACAGGCATGTTGTTGCGACAAACTGTGGATACGGCTACCAAATTACCGACGGGGATGAGTTCACCTGCCATGATGCCACCGCTCGCTCGCTAGATAAACGCTAAATGCTAAATAAATGTTAGATAAATTTTATTGAACAACTTGACACTATGAAAGCAAACCCTTACAGCCGTAACCGTCCACAAAAACTCAATGCGAGTATGAATGTGGTGCCTTATATTGACGTTATGTTGGTGCTGCTGGTCATATTTATGGTGACCGCGCCCATGCTAACGACGGGAGTGGATATTGATTTGCCAAAAGCGCAGACCAAATCACTACAGCAAGGCACACAGTTACCGGTGATTGTGTCACTAAAATCTGATGGGCAACTATATTTAAGCACCCAAGACAAAACCGATGAGCCGATGAGCGAAGAGGCACTAATCGCCACTTTGAATAATTTACAATCTCAGCCTCAATACCAGTTCGATGGTAAACCCAATGTCAATGTGATGATTAATGCCGATCAGAATAACCAATATGGTGATATTATCAAATTGATGGCAAACTTGCAGCAAGCGGGCATCCAAAAGGTTGGCTTGTTAACCGCACCGCCAAAACCAGCCAGCAACTAGCCTTTTAATCAAGCAGCTTTCTAATACGATGACCTTTTAATTTTTGGTTGAACATTTTTGCTAGAATAAGGAAATACTGAGACGATGTATGCTGAAGTGACCTCAGTCTATGTACCCGTCAAAACACCCGATTACCCGTTTTTGGCGATTGTGCTCAGTGCCATTGCCCATGCGTTGGTGGTCGGGTTATTGTTTTTCTTTTATCATAACGCCCCGCCCGCGCCCATGGAAACCTCTTTGATTACCCCTGAGCAGTTGTCGGCAATGGAAGGGCAAATCAAAGCCAACCAACAAAATGCGCTGGCGCAAAACCAAGCCACGGCTGGCGAGATGGCTGGTGCGCCCACACCGTCTTTAAATTCCCAAACCCTATCCACTGTGCCAATGAACACGCCTCATTCGACCTCAACCAACCAAATTGAAATGGTCAAAGATAATTTGGCCGCCAAGCAGGCGCAATGGGAAAAAGAGCAGGCATTATTTGCTGAAAAGCTAGACCGGGAAGTAGCCGCTGAAAGACAGAGCGTGATTGATGAATTAAACCAGCGCAATGAAACCCAGCAGCGAAATCTGCAAGATTATAAAATTGCCGAAAGCAATATTGATGAGGTAAAAAACGAAATACGCGCCAACAATGCCGCCTACAATAAAAACCTCAATGCCAATAGCGAGCGGCAAAGTAACAATAGTATAAAATCACTGGATTTGGGTAAAGATGGTCAATCTACAGGTGCAGCGCAATCGCAATCATTTGGTGGTCAAGGTTCTAGCAGACGTGGTGGTGCATCGGGTGGGAGCTCGGCAGGCTATGTCAGCCAAGTCATGGCGATGATTGATGCAAACTGGAATGTGCCAACCAATAGTAATGGCAATTCATTAACGGCGTCATTTAGCATTGCGGCGGATGGTACAATTAGTAATATCACTATTCGCGGCAGTAGTGATGCCGCTTTTGAAGCAAGCCTACAACAAGCAATCAACCAATCAAGTCCGCTGCCGCCCCCGCCCAATGGCGCAAGAACCATGACAGGCAACTTTAAAGCTAAATAGTAAAGCTAAGTAGTGTTGTAGCGTCTAGCCTTGCGCAATCTTTTTTGGCGAGCAAAACAATGCTATTATTTTAAAACCAATTTTTTAATAATTATAAATATTGCAGGCTAATTATGAACCATACTCTTTTGAAAGCGGCAATCATTGCCTTGGCTACCACTGCGATGCCACCTCTAGCGAACGCTGCCGATAAAGTTGACTTTACTCTAGTCAAGCAGGCACCACGGTCAAACTTGCAAGTTGCCATCGTACCATTTGCTGGCGCAGAGAGTATCTCAGGGATTGTCACCAATGATTTGACCAATTTGGGGCAATTTACTTTAGATAGTAATTTGCCAGAGCGGCCTCATAGCAGTAGTGAAGTCACTTTGCCTGTCTGGCAGCATAACGCCGTCCCTTATCTGGTGGTCGGCAATACGCGCAGCAATCGTGGCAATGTTGAAATCAATTTTGAAGTCATTAATGTGGCGACAGGCGAGGTGATGCAAGGTCTGCAAACCGTTACCAGCAAAAATAACTCGCAAAGTTTGCGTATGGCAGGGCATAAGATTGCAGACCGTATCTATGAGATATTGACAGGCATCAAAGGCGATTTTTCTGGGCGTATTGCGTATGTGGTTGAAACAGGCAAGCCCAAAAACCGTGTGTCACGTTTGGTCATTTCTGATGTGGATGGGTTTAACCCAAAAGTGATTTATGAGTTTAACGGTACCATTAAAACCCTAAATACCTCTGCTGACAATCAAACCTTTACTTTCCAAGTTCAGCCCGACACGCTAGGCTATCCGCAGGTCATGTCTGCCAATATTGTCAGCGGGGCAGTCAGCAATTTGACGAATTTTAAAGCCATGAACTATGGTGCGTCCGTGAGTAAAGATGGCCGCGTGATATTTAGTAGCAGTTTTGAAAACGGCATACCGCAGATTTATTTGGCGCAAGGTGGCAGTTCTCGTCGCTTGACCAATGACCCTGTAGGGGCTATTTATCCTAGTTGGGCGCCTGATGGGCAGTCATTTGTCTATACTTCAGATAGAGCCGGTGGTAAAAAAGGCGGTAATAAAGGTCAAATTTATCTCTACAATTTGGCAACCGGTAGTGAGCAGCGCTTGACGGGTGGCGGACTGAGCAGCATGGGGCGCATCAGCAATGATGGTAAAAAAATGTCCTATTTGTCGGGTGCCAATCAAGGCGCGGTGATGGATCTGGGTTCGCGCTCGGTAACTGCTGTAAATAACGTTGGGTTAAGTGAAGCCCCAGGTGTCTCACCCAATGGACAACACTATATTTACTCCAATAAAAATGTCATTACCATTGTATCGAATGGCAAATCCATCAGTATTAGCCCATCCCAAAATGGCGTACCCAATGGCTTGATTTATGGACCACTTTGGCTCAATCCAAACGCCAACAATGTTTTGCCGTAGCCTAGCCACAAATAACATGAAATATGTTTATCCCTTACCCCGTTTATGGTGCGCCCCTGTTATGGCAATTGTCATGGCAATTGTCATGGCAATTAGCTTGGCGATGACAGGGTGTCAGACCATGCATTCGCCATCAACAACCTTATCTAACACCATCCTGCAAAGTTCGTCCTCACTGCCCAAAGTCATAGCGACTGCGCCAACCAATTTGCCGCACATGGATGCTAACCAGCTGTCAGGCAAGTTAATTTTTATTTATTTAACCGGATTTGGGGAAAATCGCCAAGCGCAGCTGATTGAAACCCAAATCGATGGCAGCGACCCAAAGACTTTGTATAAGGTCAATGGGACGATAATGAGCTTATCCGCCAGTCGCTTAGGCGACCGCCTGATTTTTACGGTTCAAGCAGGCAAAAGTTATCCTAAAGTTGTTATCCTTGATAGAGCGACTTTGCAAGTCACTGATGTTTCTGGGGTTTCTGATGTTTCTGGGGTTTCTGAGGTGTCGGGGGTTTCTGCCAAACGCACCCATAATTTTAGTGGGGCAATCTCCCCCGATGGACGCCAATTGTTACTAGCAAATAGCCAAATGGGCAATCCAGAGATTTTTTTGACTGATAGCAGCGGCAATATAAAACAACAATTGACCCAGCAACCAGCGATTGATTTAGCCCCTGTGTGGCTGCCAGATGGTAAATCCTTTATATTTACGTCGGATAAAGCCAAATTTTTACAACCGCAACTTTATCAATACTATTTTGCAAAACAACAATTTCTGCCTTTAAACTTGCCGGGTAAAACCAATGCCATCGCTCGGATTAGTCCCACAGGGCGTTTGATAACTTATGTCAGCGATAATAGCCAAGGCAGGCTCGCAGATATGGCAACTAAACAAAGCATTGCTATTAATAATGAAGGATTGGCTGAACCTGCCAACTTTTCACCCGATGGCAACTATTTGTTGTATTCGGCAAAAAATCGCATAAAAATCATCCCAGTACCAAGCTTTGAGCCATTGGCACCACAGCAATCCCCTGTTAGCTGGACGATCGAGTTTGCCGATAGCAACCACCAACCATTTACCATTCGAGAGCCTATTTGGGTAAACTATTAATTATCAATAACAATCAATTGAAATTCTACTGTATGACCCGATAAAAAAAGTAA
This sequence comes from Faucicola osloensis, assembly GCA_016888885.1. Lineage (GTDB taxonomy): Bacteria > Pseudomonadota > Gammaproteobacteria > Pseudomonadales > Moraxellaceae > Faucicola. The sequence continues at coordinate 540,203 of CP069437.1, read as the reverse complement.
TAATCATTGATGGAAAATTATAATGAACCTAGAAAAACCAACAGATGCTCACACACCTGACCCAGTCAACCCACAATTTGGTAGTGGGGCGAATGGTTATCCATCAGCGTTACCGCAATACACGCAGCTTAGTCAAAACTTACCGGTGACCCAAAGTCAAATCAATTATAACCACATTACTTATGCGTTGGCGCTGTTTAGTTATTTTACTGCAGGACTGACTTGGATTATTCCGATTGTGATGAATTATTTAAAGCGCGATGAGGCTAGAAACACGTGGCTTTATAGTCACTTTGATTGGCAAATCAAAACCTTTTGGTACAGTATATTTTTTTGGCTGATTGGTTTTGTCATGGTGATTTTTGCGACTGGCGGGCTATTTTTTGGCGCCGCCGTTGATAGCAATCATACGATGGGTGGTAGCTTTATTGTCGGTGTTTTAGGCGGCTTGATAATCGTCGCCACAGCCTTATGGCATCTGTATCGCATTATTCGCGGTTGGATTGCCTTGTCAAATGGTCGAGCTGTGCCTTAGCGTTCGATATAGCGGTGAAGGCAAAGAAAATTGCAGGTGTTTATTTAGCGTCAACACTGATATAATAGCTTTTCTGATTTTGACGAGATAGTCATCACACAGCCCGTTAACGGGTGCTATCTCTCAAGCTAAATAGGTTAGTTCTGCTTGTATAAAGGGCAGAGTCAATTAGATTCACCCATGCAATGTGAGTGCTTATTCAACTATGTATGCCTTTCTTCGTCCGTTCTTATTTAATACCGATCCTGAAAAATCCCACGAAATCACGTTATCGTTACTTGAAAAATCGCAAAAATTTGGCATGCTCGGGTTTTTATATGGTAAACAAGAATTAACAACCGAATGTATGGGGTTAACCTTTACCAATCCAGTTGGTTTGGCAGCAGGGCTTGATAAAAACGGCGAATATATCGATGCGTTAGCGGCATTGGGTTTTGGCTACATCGAAATTGGTACGATTACCCCAAAACCACAGCTTGGCAACGACAAACCGCGTCTATTTCGTATCAAAGAAGCCCATGCCATTATCAATCGCATGGGATTTAACAATAAAGGCGTCGATTATCTCATTGAGCAAGTCAAGCGTGCAAAATATCAAGGTATTTTAGGTATTAATATTGGCAAAAATGCCAGCACGCCGGTTGAAAATGCCCTAGATGACTATATTTATTGTCTAGAGCGAGTGTATCCTTACGCGTCTTATATTACGGTGAATATCTCCTCTCCCAATACCAAAAACCTGCGCGACCTGCAAAGTGGTGATGCGCTCACGGCGCTGCTTGATGGTATCAAATCACGTCACAGCCAACTGGCTACCCAACATCAGTATTATGTACCATTAGTGCTGAAAGTTGCCCCAGATTTGGAAGAAGACCAAATTGATTATATTGCCAAAGAATTGGTGCGTTTTGATATTGATGGGCTGATTACCACCAATACCACCTTAAGCCGTAATGGGGTAGAAGACTACAAAACCAGTCAAGAAGCAGGCGGGCTATCAGGTCGACCACTGAGTCACCGTAGCACCCAAGTGCTTGAGCAGTTTGCCGAACGTTTGCCGAGCTCAGTTGCGCTTATTGGCGTAGGCGGCATTGACAATGGTCAACGTGCGGTTAAAAAGATTGAAGCAGGTGCGGATTTGATTCAGCTCTATAGTGGTTTGATTTATGAAGGACCAGAGCTCATCCAAACCTGTGTTGAAGCCATTGACGGTTATCGTCTAAGCCAACATTCACCCGCTACTTTGTAAATCCCATGATACGAGCTTGACCCGATGACTTTGTTAGATATGGTAGTGTTGTTTGTATTGTTTATGGGGTTGTGGCAGGGGTTTAATAATGGCTTGCTGCGCTCACTGGTGGGCATGTTCGGTTGGCTATTGGCGCTGCTGCTAGCCAGTTATTTGGCAAAACCTTTAGCGCCGTTTTTTGTGTCGCTGACAGGCTCAACCGGCCTTAGTATCATTGCCGCATTCTTGGCAATTAGCTTATTTGTCATCGTGGGACTGCAAATCGTATTATGGGTGATGAGTAAAACCTTGCAGGGGCTGAGACTGAGCATCCTAGACAAATTGGCGGGCGCAGGGTTTGGCTTAGTCAAAAATTTGGTCATTGTGTTGATGGTGCTGAGTTTATTGGCGCCTTTTGTCAGTCAACGTGACTTTTGGCAGCAGTCTAAGTTTGCCAATGCGCTACTGCCACTGGCACCTTTTGCGACACAAATCACCCAACAGCTTGCTACCACGCTCGGTAAAACCGCTGCCGATAAAATGGGTCAATAGTGGGGCAAATGGGTCAATAGTATTGGTAAGTTTGACTGACGGTTAAAGTATTGTAATTGTCAGCCGGCAAATAAAGGTAGTTTCATTCAATTTTCATCAGGTCTCTTTTCATCAGGTCTTAGAGCCATCGGTGAAAAATCAAAGGGGTAAAATATGTGTGGAGTTGTCGGTATAGCCGCTCACAGTGAAGTTAATCAAATGCTATACGATGCGCTGACTATGCTTCAGCATCGCGGGCAAGATGCCGCGGGTATTGTGACATGTCAAGATGGTCGTCTGTTTTTGCGTAAAGAAAATGGTATGGTGCGCGATGTGTTTATGACCCGTCACATGATGCGTCTTGTCGGTAATCAAGGCATCGGACATGTGCGTTACCCAACAGCTGGTACGTCTAGCAGTGCGGAAGCTCAGCCTTTTTATGTCAATTCGCCGTATGGTATTACCTTAGCGCATAATGGTAATTTGACCAATGCCGAAGAGATTGCCAAAGAACTGTTTATGGAGGATATGCGCCATATAAACACCGATTCTGATTCAGAAGTTTTGCTCAATGTGCTAGCGCATGAAATGCAAAAACTCGGTATCCGGCATCCAAGCCCTGATGATATTTTTGAAGCGATGACATCCGTCTACAAACGTATCGAAGGCGCGTATGCGGTAGTCGCCATGATTACGGGCTATGGTATTTTGGCATTTCGTGACCCCAATGGCATTCGCCCGCTGATTTTTGGTCAACGATTAGCGGAAAATGGCGGCTTTGAATATATGGTGGCATCTGAGTCAGTTGCGTTAACTGCATTGGGTTTTGATATTGTTCGAGATGTGAAGCCCGGTGAAGCGATTTTTATTGATGAAAACAATAACTTCTTTAGTCGCCAATGTGTTGAAGCCAAAGAGTTTAGACCTTGTATTTTTGAATACGTCTATTTTTCCCGCCCAGATTCGATTATTGATAATATTTCTGTTTATAAAGCCCGTATGCGTATGGGCGAGACTTTGGCGCAGAAAATCATCAAAGAATGGGGCGAAGATCACGGGATTGATGTGGTTATCCCTATTCCCGATACCTCACGAACTTCTGCGATGGAACTTGCCCAGCATCTAGGTGTGAAATACCGTGAAGGCTTTATGAAAAATCGCTATATCGGTCGCACCTTTATTATGCCAGGTCAACAGCAGCGCAAAAAATCGGTGCGTCAAAAATTAAGCGCGGTGCCGTTTGAATTTAGAAATAAAAACGTCTTGTTGGTCGATGATTCAATTGTACGTGGCACGACTTGCCATGAGATTATCCAAATGGCACGGGATGCAGGCGCCAATAATGTGTATTTTGCCAGTGCCGCGCCACCGGTCAAATATCCCAATGTGTATGGTATTGACATGCCAGCGCGCAATGAACTGATCGCCTCAGGTCATAGTGTGGAAGAAGTGTGTAAAATCATCGGCGCGGATCGTTTGATATTCCAAGATTTGGATGACTTGATTGAAGCGGTACAAGACAAACACAGCGATGCCAAAAAATTTGATTGCTCGGTATTTGATGGTAAATACATCGCCGGTGGTATTGATGAGGACTATTTGGATGAATTGCAGCGTAAACGCAGTGATAAAGCTAAACAGAAAAAATCTGGGATACAAGACGGGGCTGATACGCCTGTGGATATCGTCGGGGTGCAAACCGAGGTGTAAATTATCCTGCATAAAAAAAGCCCAACTTGGGCTTTTTTTATGGCTATTGAAAACCTATCAGATTTAATACCCATAAAAATCCATTAAGGCTAGCAATCCCCACCAGCATACTTAGTAGTAATTGCTTTTTCCAATGATAGCTAAGTAACACCACTAGAAGCGCCAATATCTCTGCCACAATTAATGGCGATAAGCCCAGACTCATACTTATAGGCTTGGGCTGCTGCCAATGCAAGGAAGCTAAAATCAACAGCGTCATCACGGATAATGGCAATGCTTTATTCACCGCGAGCAACAAGGGGGCATCCAATAATCGCTTTGGCAAAATTATCGGGGTCAAGCGGGTGAGAAAAGTCACCAACGCCATGGCAAAAGTAGCGGCGACTAAATAAAAGTTATCAGGTGGTGTGTTCATAATATTCTAACGATTAATGGATAAATTTTTTGGCGGTTGAGCTGACAGGTAGTTTGAACTATCAGATAGCTTGCTCATGAGCAGATTTATTGCTCATAAAAAAGTGGATGATAATGAGTCCTAAACTCACGCAAATCGCTGATAGTAAAAGCCAATCGGATGTAAAATAAAACGCCGCTATAAATGCAATGATGGCGATGAAGATGGGATAGTAAGCCTTGACCGCTTTAAACTGCTCGTAGGCTAAAATAGCAAATAAGCACACTAACGCAAAATCCAAATGGGGCACCCAATCATTGAGCCCTTCACCTAGCAAAATGCCCAATATGGTACCGATAACCCAATAACACTGATTGAGCAAACTCACCGGTAGTATCAGCCTTTGGCGTTCATTTTCATCAAGGGTGGTTAACACGGAGAAAGTTTCATCGGTTAACGCAAACAAGCAATAAAATCGACTGATAGGATTGGTTGGTAATTGTTTTAACAAAGGAATGGCATAAAAAGCATGGCGCAAATTTATCGCTAAGGTATTGCTGGCAATGGTTGAGATTCCAACCCCACCCGCTAACAGCGCAATAGACGCATATTGCGCCGCACCCGCGTACAACACCACACTAGATAAAATCGCCGCCCATATAGGAAGTTTTGCTGCCACAAACAACACGCCAAAGGCAATCCCTGCAGGGATGTAGCCCATTGCCACAGGAAAGCTTACTTTAAACGCCTGTTGCCATAACCCATTTTTCATTAATTCATTTGTCATCATTGCTATTCTTGCTTAGATTCTAGCCATAAAAATACCCTAGCAAGTAGGGTATTTTTGCCGCTCAAATCATTTATTGATTATCTAATGCTTTGTTATCATACATAGGCGCATTGCGGTCTTCAAAAACCACTTCGTCCTCAACAAATTCTGGTTTGACTTCGACAATAAAGTCTTTGCGCGACATACCTAGCCACAGTGGAATCGCACTGGCGATATACACCGATGAGAAAGTACCTAAAATCAAGCCAATGAGCAATGCTACAGAGAACCAATGTAAGCTTTCGCCGCCAAGCAGCAGCATCGCGACCACCACCAGCAACACCGTTGAAATGGTCATAATGGTGCGACGTAGCGTTTCGGTAAGCGATAAATTGACAATTTGCGCTGGGCTAGCACCACGGACACGGCGAAAATTCTCACGGATACGGTCAAAGACGACGATGGTATCGTTAATCGAATAACCAATCAATGATAACACCGCGGCAAGCACGGTCAAATCAAACGGCCATCCGAAAAATGCGAAAATACCCACGGTGATAATACTATCATGAAATAACGCCAACACCGCGCCTAAGGCTAATTTGGCTTGGAAACGCACCATCACATAAATAAACATACACAGTAATGCCAGTGCCGTTGCCCCCAAGGAGCGGACATAAATCTCATTACCTACTTGACTGCCAACCACATCAATATTTTTGATGGTGGCATTGTTGTTGGGTAAATCTAATGCAGCATCAAGAGAGTTTGATAACCCTTCGATTTGTTTTTGCGGTGGCAGGCGTACCAAAATTTCTTTGTTACTGCCCAAATATTGCACCACACTGTCATTGATTTTATGGCTTGCTAAGGCTGACTGAACTTGGGCTTGTTGTACCGGTTTTTCATAAACAACCGTGGCTGACACACCGCCAGTAAAATCCAAGCCTAAATTTAAACCCTTGGTTAAAATAGCGACCAAACTAAGAATCGTTAGGATGGCGGATAATATGGCAAAAGGTTTAGATACCTTTAAAAAATCAATAATACGCCGACCCGCAAAGAGTTTTTCACCGCCAAAATCGTCTGCCGAAAATTCAGCAGTGGCAGTGTTCGCCACCGCTAACCCAGCGTTTTGGGTTGTCGTATCAGTGGGAGTAGCAGGCTGCTTGACCAAATTTTTATTCACCCCTTTACCATTACGGCGCGGCGTTTTGCGGTGCTGTGTATTTGATGCCATTTCATCACTACGACGTACACCCAGCTCGGAGAGTTTTTGCTCGGGGTTAATGGGTTCTGAGCCGTCTAAACCGTCTAGATCCTCTAATTTGTCATCATTCATTATTCGCTCCTTAACCAATACTTAGGCGTTTGACAGTTTTGCGGTAGCCATAAACTAACTGTACCAGTGCACGCGTGACGGTCACTGAGGTGAAGATAGAGCTGGCAATACCAATGGCTAAGGTGACAGCAAAACCTTTAATCGGACCTGTACCAATCGCAAATAAAATAAATGCGACAATCAAAGTAGTCAGCTGCGCATCAAAAATACTGGTAAATGCGCGGTTAAAACCCGCCACAATCGCAGATTTTGGTCTAGCGCCGTTGGCAAGCTCTTCGCGGATGCGTTCAAATATCAGTACGTTGGCATCCACCGCCATCCCAATGGTTAACACGATACCTGCGATACCCGGCAAGGTTAGGGCAGAACCAATCAATGACATGATGGCTAAAATCATTATTAAGTTAAAAATCAACGCGATATTGGCAATCAAACCAAATAAACGATAAAAAATAATCATAAATAAGAACACGAGTAAGTAGCCGACTTGGATAGAGAATATACCTTTTTGGATGTTATCTTGTCCCAATGATGGACCAATAGTACGTTCTTCAACAAAATACATGGGCGCCGCTAGCGCACCTGCACGAAGTAACAAAGCCAGCTCTGAGGCTTCTGCATTACTATCTAAGCCTGTGATTTGGAAAGTTGAGCCAAAGACGCCTTGAATGGTCGCTTGATTGATAATATGGCTTTCTGCGTAAGGTGTTCTTACTTCTTTATTTTGCCCCGTTACTGGGTCTGGCTGGAAGGTGGCACGCTGCTTATTTTCAGTAAACAACACCGCCATTTGTTTGCCCACCGATTTGGCTGTGATATTTTGCATCAAACGACCACCTGCGTTATCCAGCGTGATATTCACTTGGGGGCGACCGTTTTGATCCATCCCTGCTTGGGCATCCTGTACGTTTCGACCGGTGACCACAGCTTGACGTTCCAATAAGGTTTTTTGTGGGCTGTCGACTTCACCAAATGAGTAGGCTTCAGTGCCTGCAGGCAATACCCCAGATGGATTGGCTTGGAAAGTATTGTTTTGGTCAGACACCATGCGAAATTCGAGATTGGCGGTACGACCAATGACCCGTTTGGCTTCTGCGGTATCTTGTATCCCGGGTAATTCCACTACAATACGATTGGCGCCTTGTGATTGCACCACGGCTTCAGCCACGCCTAGCTCATTAATACGGTTGCGTAAAATCGTCAAGTTTTGGGTGACCGCATCTTGAGAGATTTGTGAAATCGCCGACTGGGTCAAGGTCATTTTAATCGCTGGACCCCCCGCATTGATGAGCGGTTGTAACTCGTAATTTTTCCCAAAGCGACTACGTAACACATTAATGGCTTGATCACGCGCGGCATTATCGACAAAGTTTAAAGTCAGATTATTTTGCCCTACTTGTAAATTGGTCACGGCAATTTTTTGGTTGCGTAGCTCTGTACGGATATCTCGGGTTAAGTTTTCCAAACGCTGAGAGACGGTTTTGCTCATATCGACTTCTAGTACAAACCGTACACCACCACGCAAGTCCAACCCTAATTTAATAGGTTTGCCGCCAATATTACGTAGCCATGCTGGCGTAGTTTGCGCCAAGTTCAGTGCCACCACGTAATTGTCGCCAAGCTTTTCTTTTAGCACTTGTTGCGCTTTAAGCTGCGTTTCAGTCGACTCATCACCAATTATTAACAAGGCTGATTTACCATCAAAACTGTTGTTTTTGGTTGGGATATTGGCGGCATTTAGGATGGTTTCCGCTTGCTTTAGCACATCATTGGTTAATGTGGTACTAGCGGAAGCCCCCGTGATTTGAACGGCGGGCTTGTCTGGATAAAGGTTTGGTAGGGCATACAGGGTGCTCAGTAGCAGCACAATGCCGATTAAAAAGTATTTCCAAGCAGGGTAGTGCATAATCTTGACTTCTTAAACTTGATTTTTTTAGGTAACTAGTTTTTCTACTAGGGCTATTAACCGCGATCAACAAGGCAGTACAATATCATAATAGCCAGTTGGCAACTTAACAGAATGCTAGGTCGCCAACCTGACAGGTGAGCTGCATCAGTAATTATTTAAGACTATCAATAGTACCCACAGGCAATACCGAAATGATTGAGGCACGTTGTACCATCACCTCTTGGGTATTATTTAATGCAACAACCGCATATTCACCTTGAAGCTTTTTGATTTTCCCCATCAAGCCACCGGCAAATACCACTTCATCGCCTTCTTTAATGGCATCAATCATTTGACGATGCTCTTTGTTACGACGGCTTTGTGGTCGGATAATAATGAAGTAAAAAATAGCAAAAAAAGCCAATGGCAATAGCATTTGCATGATGGTGGAAACACCCGTTCCAGTAGGCGCTGTCGCCGCACCTTCCGCATGGGCAGATTGGATAAATGCTAAAATAGCGGTAAGTAGCATAGTTGAAATACCTTTAAATTGAGATTTAGTCATAAAATGGTGATAAAAACAACCTGTAATGATAACCGATTTAGCCAAATTAATAAATGATTAACCCTTGTTTGCTGAAATAATTCACTGCGGTAAAAACCATGATTGATTTGGCAATCTAGCGATTTTGGATAGTTTTGGATAGTAGGGTTACAGGATTTTACCAGTATTATTCACTATTTTATGCTTGATTATTAACAATGGAGTAACAATAAAGTTAATGGTTATGCTATGCTTAGATGTAACAAATTATTTCTTTTAGGGTCAAACAATTGGGTGTTACCAATTGAAGGAAAATCTCATGACTATCACATTAAATTTTCAACCGATTGATAAAATCCGAAAGCAAGTCAAGTCAAAACTATGCTTAGGGTTAGTCATGGCGACTTCGTTAACCGTCCCAACGCTGGCAAATGCTGAAATCACCCAGCGTGATATCGACAATTACGCTACTGCGATGGCGGCTGCCGCAAATGCTAAAAGTATTTCGCGCGTTGCAAGCCTAGTGGCAGATGATGCCTTGATATCCGTGTCGCGTAAAGGAAAAACCACCACCTTAAATAAAAGCAATTATCTAAACCTGCTGCAAAACAACTGGTCGAAAGCAACGCAATATCGCTATGATATACAATTAAACAACGTGGTATCTAGCGGTAACCAGGCTAAGGCAGACGCGATAACGACGGAAGTCATCGTCGAAAATAACGTGACGACACGATTAGTAACAACTTCACGTATTACCTTTACTAAAAGCGGTAACTCGGTGTTATTGTCTAGGGCGATTAGCCAACTTGTGATTGAAAAGCACTAATTTAGTGGTATTAAAAGTGGTGTTAAAAAGGGTGGTGCAAAAGTTTTGTGCCACTTTTTTTATGGATTCTAGTATAATTTCAGCCAATATTTAATTTCACTGGCCTGAAATCACAGCCGTTTTTTTATTTATAATGTCAAATTTTAGCTTATATTCTTTCATAGTTTTACGCTATGAGATGGATATATGTCCTACATCTAAATTGCAAAAAAGAGCTAGGAATTATCATGTTGCTTTCGATAAGCCATTCATCAAAAAAAACTATCAAACCGTTAAGTTTAGCTATTTCCTCTATTATTTTGGCAGCCTGTAGCAGTGCGCCAACCAGCACCCCCAGTCCAGCGGGTAAACCCATGATTGGATCATCCAGTCACAGCAAAAGCACGGTGCGTAGCGCGCAAGAAAATGCAGCGCTACTGGATATGGATAGTTTGGATGAACTAGAAGGGCTGCTTGAAGCTACCGACATGACCATGGTAGAGAATAACGCTTTGTTGGTTCAGCGCTATGGTAATCTATGGGATAGACTGCGCGTCAATTTTCGTATGAACTCCAACGTGTACGATCCGCGTATTGAAGCGCAGAAAAGTTGGTTTATTAGCCGTCAAGACTATCTAAACCGATTAACAGCGCGTGCTAGCCGCTATTTATACTACACAGTGCGCGAAGCTGAGCGTCGCAATATTCCAACAGAACTGGCATTATTGCCTGTGATTGAAAGCTCTTATGATCCCAATGCCAACAGTAACGCATCTGCTGCAGGGTTATGGCAGTTTATTCCAAGTACAGGTCGTATTTATGGTTTGAATCAAACCAGTACCTTTGATGGTCGCCGTGATGTGATTGAGTCAACCCGTGCCGCTTATGACTATTTGACCGCCTTGTATAACCAATTTGGGAGTTGGGAGTTGGCATTGGCATCGTATAATGCCGGTCCTGGTCGTATCCAATCTGCAATTAATTACAATGCAGCGCGCGGGCTACCGACGGATTATTGGTCGCTCAAACTACCCACTGAAACGATGAACTATGTCCCTCGATTTTTGGCAGTGGCGCAAATTGTCAAAAATCCGAGTACCTACAATGTGTATTTACCCGCAATTGCAAACCGTCAGCATTTTAGAGGTGTCCCTGCCAATGTTGGGGTAAGTTTGTATGAAATTAGCAGTCTGACAGGCGTAAGCTACGATGAACTGCGCGCCCTAAATCCTGCGTTGATTGCAGATGCGGTAGATATGTCAGGCCCAAGCCGTGTTCTGATTCCCAATGATCTCAATGAATCAATTGACCGTAAAATCACCCAATTACGCGGTAATGGTTATATGAGTCAGCAAGGTTATTTGGCAAACAATAGCTATGTCACGCCTAAAACTGTTACACCGACTTATAACACACCGACCACAAACTCTGGCAACCAAACCCGAACTACAACCACAAGTCAGGGTGATTCACTGAGTGCCGCCAAACAAGCCTACAGTAAAAAAGAAACAGTTAACTTGCCATCGTCTAGCAGCGATTTGGCGGCAATGGCAACTAGTATGGTTAAAAACCAAACCACGACTTATATCGCCCCGATTCCTAGTACGCCAAGTATCCAAAGCCGCAATACGGTAATCAAAGAACCACCGATTACCGCCACTGAGCAAAAAATAGTGACCGCTGAAATGCAGTCTACCAATACATTACCAACCACTTCAGCCGTTGTTAGTGCCAACAACACCGTGGTGCAAGAACCACCTTTATCCAATCAAGAGCGTAACTTGATTGCGAAAGAAATTGAAAAAACCGCACCCCAAGTAGAGCAAGCGATTAACCCTACAGATGGTAATATCAAGCTCAATGCCATCCAGACCCAGCAATCTATATTAGAAGCCAAAGGCGAAACCAAAAAACTCAGTTACGAAGAGCCGCCAGTGGTGTTGCCAAAAGAGGTCAAAATTACCCAAGCGTCGAGCTTAAATGGTAAAGCACCAAACACGGCGCAAGTGACCACGAGCAAATCCAATACCGCCAGTGAAAGCAATGCTGTCACGGTTAGCAAGCCGGCTGCCAAAAAACGTCCGAGCGGCACACGCAGCATCTATCAAGTCAAAGCTGGCGACACCTTGGCAAATATCGCCAGTCGCATGGGTTTGAATTGGCGAGATATCGCTGAATGGAACCAAATTGACCCAAATGCCGCCTTGCTAGCAGGTTCAACACTTTACTTATACAACGCCAAGCCTATCGAACCCAAAGTAGCGGAAGCGCCAAAACGTAAAGCCAATAGCTATATCGTGCAAGCGGGGGATACCTTGACAGGCATCGCCGACAAGTTTGATCTAAATGTCAGTGAGTTAGCAAAATTCAATAATTTACCAGTAACTTATCAAGTGCGTACCAACCAAAACTTATGGTTAATTCCAGACAAAATGCCAAAGCCGCCAGTGGCACAGCCAGTAGCGCAAAAGCCTGCCCCTACTAGAGCCGAAGTGCAACCGGTATCAAGTCGATATACGGTTCAGACCGGTGATACCTTGTCGGGTATCGCAGATCGATTATCCGTATCGCCCAAAGACATTGCCGATGTCAACGGTTTTAACACCAATTATCGTGTGCAAAAAGGACAAGTCATCATCGTGCCTGTCACAGTTGAAAAGGTCAAATATGCGCTAGCTGGCAAATCGATTAACTACACAGTACGCCCAGGTGATAGTTTAGGTAGTGTCGCCAATAACTTTGATTTAACGGTAGCAGACTTGGCGAAAGCCAATTATCTAAAACCCACAGCCAACTTAATTCAAGGGCAAAAACTGGTTATTCCTCAAGCGGGATTAGGTACGGTGGCTAGCGTGACAGCGACCCGCGAACCTACCGTCAAACGCGACTCTGCAAAACCCGACAGCAAAAAAGAAACAAAAAAAGATACCAAAGCAGCCAAAGACGCCCAATCAGAGGATGATAACAAGCCAGCGTCAAAACAAGTAAGCAAATATAGTCGTAGTGATGCGCAGAGCTACCAAGTAAAATCAGGTGATAGTCTGACAAACTTGAGTGCAAAATATGGCGTTTCTAAAAGTGAACTTGCCGCTTTAAATAACTTAAAAGGTAATGAGTCGTTATTAATTGGTCAAAATATCAAAATTCCAAAAACCACAACAACCTATAAAGTCAAAGCAGGCGAAGGCTTAATTTCTTTGGCAGGACGCTTTGGCATCAGCCCTAAAGAGCTGGCTAGTCTAAATAACTTGTCACCAACAGCGTCGCTAAAAGTGGGTCAAACCATTACAGTGCCAAAATAGGTTAACTATAGTTTATAAAATAAGAAAACCACTATGTAAAAATAGTGGTTTTTTACTTAAGTTTTTACTCGGTTTTTATACTTAGTAAGGAAATAATAAGGCAATAAAAAAGCGTATTTAGTTAAAAATACGCTTTTTTAGCTATAAAGAGATATAGGGTTAATTAGTTAACCATATCTTTTAAACTTTTACCTGCTTTAAAGCTTGGCACTTTGCTTGCTGGGATTTGGATTTCTTCTTTAGTCTGTGGGTTACGACCTGTACGTGCTTGGCGTTCTTTTACGCTAAACGTACCAAAGCCAACCAGTGACACGGTATCATTAGCTTTCATCGCTTCGCCAATCGTTGCGATAAAGGCATTTAATGCTTCAGTTGATTGGGCTTTAGAAAGACCGCTTTTTTTAGCAATGCTATCAACTAATTCTGACTTATTCATAAGAATATCCTTCAAATTTTTAGGGATGAAAATAAACGTTATATATACAAAGCATACACTTGACAAGTGATTAGGCTCAAAGCCTTAACTATCAAGTGCTGCATAAGTAATTATGATTCGATTATAAGTAAACTCAAGCGGCTTCACAAGCAGTTTAATCATAATTTCTGTGCAGTTAAGCATTGATTAACGTGTTTTTGCAAAATATAGCGGTTGGCACACCAAACGATAACATTTTATTTCAACAAAAACCGCTAAAAATTGATATATACAGCTATAGTGAGTAAAAGTGGCTAAAAATCAATCTCGCAATGATTTTTTGACTAATACTCAGCGACTGACAGTGTTTTATACCGGACTTACAATAATTAATGTTATTAACGCCCTTTTAAAGCTACACTATCGACAAATTACAAAACCCATATTTGATTAATTTTGTGGAAATTTAATGAACGATAATTTTCAAACTTCGACCAATGCCCCAAGCAATATAGCCACGACAGCGCTCAATGTGGTATTAGTGATTATTGAAACCTTGCTGACCCTGTTGCTACGTTTTGACGCAGATCTTCGTAAGGTTGTCTATCCTTTAGCCACTACCAATACTGTCGTTCGTATTCACGCTTATATCCCAAACGTCACTTTTTATGTGACTTTTACCGTTAACGGCATTTTGTTAGACAGTCAATTACAGCCTTCTCAGCAGGTCGATGTGACCATCAATGGCTTTACTTGGCAAATCGCCCAGAATTTATTTACCAACCAGCCCAAAGCCATCGAGCAACTACAAATCCGCGGCGAAGCACAAAAGACAGCAGAGGTGAAGGCTTTTTTACATCAAATTGGTATCAATCAGCTATTACAAGTCATCACAAAAGCAGTTAAAGGCGATAAAGACAAGCAAAAAGTCAAAAAACCTATCAAAACCGATGCTGACTATAAACAACAAGTCGAAGCACTCAATACCCAAGTCAACGCCGCAGCCCTACAAAAAACAGCGCTTGAAGCACAAATTTTAGAATTAAACAGTAAAAATAAATGGATGAAACGCGCGGCAATCGCATTTTTTGTATTATTCATCATTTGTGCGATTGGCTGGGCGGTAAAATAACACCCATTCCCCCCTATATGGCTTTGATAAAAAATTGCTTTGATAAAAAAATTGCTTTGATAAAAAATCGTTTATGATTGAGTAAATAAATCTGAGCAATAAATAAATCCGAGTGTTTTAGTAAGAATTAATCTTGACTAAAAGACTCGGATTTTCATATAATAGCCATACCAACCATAAAACGTGTTTTCACAGCTTACTGTGCTTGAACGGATTTAAATTTTTAACTTAAGTGGGGCTACTATGCGATTGACAACCCGAGGACGCTATGCAGTGACGGCGCTGCTAGATTTGGCATTGCAAGAGCAAAAACATGAATTGGCTGTGTCATTGTCTGATATCGCAAAACGTCAAGAGATTTCTATTTCTTATCTTGAGCAGTTGTTTTCAAAGCTGCGTAAAAAAGGGTTGGTCGTGAGCACTCGCGGTGCGTCAGGCGGTTATCATATTGCCAAGCCCATCAATGAAATCTCGATTATGACCATTATTTCAGCAGTTGATGAGTCGGTGGATGCTAGAGCTTGCGAAGGTAAGGGCAACTGCCAAGATGGTGCCATGTGTTTAACCCATGATTTATGGAATGGATTGTCTGAGCAAATTGAAAACTATTTGTCCACCGTGACATTAGATACGCTTATTAATCGTCAAATTATCCGTGAAATTTCTGAGCGTCAAATTTTGATGGTTGAAGATATGCAGCATAAAAATCAGTCTGCGGTAAACCCGATGACAGAGGCACCCGTATCGCAACGAGCAAAGCATAGCACCACTAAAGTTAGTAACATTAGTAACAATCATTCATTAGCTGATAACAGCAAAACCTTAAAACAGAATTCTGGGGAGAATTTGTTAGCATGAATAAATTAGTCTATTTAGATTATGCCGCGACTACACCAATTGATGAGCAAGTCGCCCAAAAGATGATGAAATACATGACCTTTGATGGCGTGTTTGGTAATCCTGCCTCGCGTTCGCATGGGTTTGGTTGGCAAGCTGAGGAAGCGGTTGAAACTGCCCGTGAGCAAATTGCAGAATTAATCAATGCCGATCCACGTGAAATTGTGTTTACTTCAGGGGCTACTGAGTCAAACAATTTGGCGATTAAAGGGGCGGCGCAATTTTATAGTGGTAAAGGCAAACACATCATTACCAGTAAAATTGAACACAAAGCCGTGCTAGACGTCTGCCGTGAATTAGAGACAGAAGGTTTTGAAATTACCTATCTAGACCCACAGCCAAAGACAGGTCTGATCACGGTTGACCAAGTCAAAGAGGCTATTCGTGAAGATACTATTTTAGTGACCCTAATGATGGTTAACAACGAACTTGGCACCCTAACAGATGTCGCGGCGATTGGTGAAATCACCCGTGAAAAAGGTATTATTTTTCATGTTGATGCGGCGCAAGCAGCCGGTAAAACCCCGATTGATTTAGAGCAATTAAAAGTTGATTTGATGAGTTTTTCTGCCCATAAAATTTATGGTCCCAAAGGTATTGGTGCTTTATATGTTCGCCGTAAACCACGTGTGCGTCTAAAATCACAAATGCAAGGTGGTGGTCATGAGCGTGGTATGCGTTCAGGTACTTTGGCAACGCATCAAATCGTAGGGATGGGTGAAGCCTTTGCCATTGCGGGAAAACGTATGGCGGAAGATGAAGCCAGACTGACAAAACTGCGTCAACGCCTATGGGATGGCTTAAAAGAGCTTGATGAAATTTATCTTAATGGTGACATGAATCACAGTATTCCAAATATCGTCAACATCAGCTTTAACTTTGTAGAAGGCGAATCGTTGATGATGTCATTGAAAGATTTTGCCGTGTCGTCGGGTTCTGCTTGTACGTCAGCGACGCTTGAGCCTTCCTACGTATTACGCGCGCTTGGATTGTCAGATGAGCTTGCTCACAGTTCAATTCGTTTTAGTTTGGGTCGCTATACGACCGAAGAAGATGTTGACCATGTGATTGCTGAGGTGCGAACTGCGGTTGAAAAATTACGCGCTTTATCACCGCTTTGGGACATGTATAAAGAAGGCGTTGATTTAAATAGTGTGGAATGGAACGAACATTAATTTGTATTAAAAATTAATTTCCATTAAAAATTTATTCAATTTAATAATTAAAGATTAGTCAGTTACGTTTGACGTAACCAGCCAAAAGGAAAATGAAATGGCCTACAGTGATAAAGTGCTTGACCATTATGAAAATCCACGCAATGTGGGAAACTTAGATAAAGATGCCAAAAATGTCGGTACCGGTATGGTCGGCGCGCCAGCCTGTGGTGATGTGATGCGCCTGCAAATCCAAGTCGGTGATAACGGTATTATTGAAGATGCGCGCTTTAAAACCTATGGCTGTGGTTCAGCCATTGCCTCAAGCTCATTGGTTACAGAATGGCTTAAAGGCAAAACTCTGGATGAAGCTAGCGCGATTAAAAACAAAGATATCGCTGAAGAGTTGGCACTGCCACCTGTTAAGGTGCACTGCTCAGTGCTGGCAGAAGACGCTATTAAAGCAGCGATTGAAGATTATAAATCCAAAGCTGAAGCTTGATTGAATGCACGATTGTCACAGTCTTATTGATTCATCCTCAATAAGACTGTGTGAGTCGCTCAAAGTGACTGGCCTAAAGATTGAAATAATTGCAGATTGACATGAGTAAATGGGGTAGTAAAGTGATTGAATTATCAAACGATGCAGCTCAACATGTACGCGAGTTTTTGCAAAACCGTGGTCATGGGGAAGGTATCCGTGTGGGTATCCGTACCGCAGGTTGTTCTGGCTTAGCTTATGTGCTGGAATTTGTCGATGAGCCAGACCCTAACGACCAACGTTTTGAAAGCAATGGGGTTAGTATATTTGTCGATCCAAAAAGCTTAGTTTATCTTAATGGTTTGAAAATGGATTTCGTTAAAGAAGGTCTCAATGAAGGCTTTAAATTTAGTAATCCTAACCAAAAAGGTGAGTGTGGCTGTGGTGAATCTTTCACCGTTTAGTTTGTAATATTTTTTTCAGTATAGTAATGGCTCGGTAGGGGAAGTTGAAAATGGTTAATTATTTTGAGTTGATGAATGTACCCCAACAATATCAAATTGATATCGCCAAGCTTCAGCAGAACCTTCGCCAACTTCAATCTAAGTTCCATCCTGATAACAATCTTGATGCGTCTGTCGCTGAGCAAAACCTTTCGCTATCTGCTAATACGGATGGTTTTTTGCATGAATCAATCGCCAAATTATCCGCACTAAAGCCTGAGCAAGCGTCTGCGATTATTAATGAAGCCTACAATACGCTTAAAAATCCCGATTCTCGCGCGTCACATTTATTGGCACTCAAAGGTATTTCACAATCTATTAATCAGCCGATTCGTGATTTGGAATTTTTAGACGATGCCATGTCATTTCGCATCGATTTAGATGATGCTGATAGCCAAAGTATTACCTTGCTTAGCAAAAAACTTAGCGAATGGCTAGATAATTATCAACTTGCTTTTGACGAAGTTTATCAAAAAATTGATAATTCAGTTAAAGGTGAGGCTAATGATGATGCCTTAACCACACAGGCGATAGATATCATTCAAAAACTGCAGTTTTTGGTTAAACTGCAAGCAGATGTGGCAAAAACCACCGATGAATTAGCCAAGCAGAATTTTGATAATGATGACGATTTGTATGTGTAAATCATGATTAAAGGGTAAGTTTTACTAGCATTGGTTAATTTATTTGGTTTATCATGTTTTTAATTTATAATACCATCCGTTTTGACTTTCTATAAAGATACAAACTAAGCTAAAGATATAAACTAAGCTGGTTTTATTTTCAAATTATTTTTTCTATTTTTTAATTGGTCCAATTTATGTCGTTATTACAAATCGCTGAACCCAATCAAAGTGCCAAGCCCCATGCGCATCGTTTTGCTTTAGGAATTGATTTAGGAACCACGCGCTCACTGGTAGCGGTAGTCCGTTCAGGCGAGCCACAAGTGATTGGCGATAAAGTTAGTGAGTGTCAATCCAGTGACAATAACGCCAATGACAATGACGACAGTCAAATTGCTAATCAGGTAAAAGGTATCGATTGCCAAAAGCTTTTACCCTCGGTGGTGTATTTTGGCTTAGATGACAATGGCAATCCAGAAACTTTGGTAGGTAGTCATGCTGAAGCAATGGCAGAACAAGCACCAAACCATACTGTACGCTCGGTCAAACGGTTTATGGGTCGAAGCATCAAGGATATTAAGTTCAATCATCCTTATGAATTAGTCGGTGATGTCGATGTGATGCCAAGTATCCAAACCCCACAAGGTGCCAAAAATCCTGTTGAAGTATCAAGTATCCTGTTAAAACATTTGTATGAGCGGGCAAAATTGGCGTTACCTGACAATAGTATTGTGGGCGCGGTGATTACGGTGCCGGCTTATTTTGATGAAGCACAGCGCCAAGCCACCAAAGATGCGGCTAAATTGGCAGGCATTCATGTGATTCGCTTATTAAACGAGCCGACGGCTGCCGCGATGGCGTATGGGCTGAACCAAGGACAAGACGAAGCTTATCACCTCATTTATGATTTGGGCGGCGGCACGTTTGATGTATCGGTGTTAAAACTCAATCAGGGCGTG
Organism: Faucicola osloensis; assembly: GCA_016888885.1. Lineage (GTDB taxonomy): Bacteria > Pseudomonadota > Gammaproteobacteria > Pseudomonadales > Moraxellaceae > Faucicola. Next base: position 520,988 of record CP069437.1, on the reverse strand, counting down.
TATGAAGTGCTGGCAACGGGCGGCAATAGCGCACTGGGTGGCGATGATATTGACCGCTTGATCGCTAATTGGCTCATTCAACAAACAGGCTTGCATCCATCAACCATTGATAACCATCAAAAACAACTGCTAAACGTACAGGCTCGCACGCTCAAAGAGCAGTTGTCAAAAGCAGACCAAGTGACGGCCGAAGTTTCACTGAATGGTCAAGCTTTTGATATTGTGTTAAACCAAAGCACTCTTCGTCAAATCATCCAGCCTGTGACTGACCGTACATTAGCGGTGTGTGCGCAAGTGCTACGTGATGCTAAGCTCGATAAGTCCCAGCTTGATGAAGTGGTATTGGTAGGTGGTTCGACACGAATGCCATTGATTCAGCAAATCGTAGCAGAAACGTTTAATCAGCCGCCATTGTCACGCATCAATCCAGATGAAGTCGTCGCATTAGGCGCAGCCAAATATGCCGACCAATTAATCGGACAACAGCAAGATACGGTGTTGCTGCTTGATGTCACGCCTTTATCTTTAGGGCTTGAGACCATGGGCGGTCTTACCGAAGTGATTATTCCGCGTAACACGCCAATTCCTGTGACGCGTAAACAGGTATTCACAACCTATCAAGATAACCAAAATGGTATGATTATCCATGTGGTACAAGGTGAACGCGATACGGTGGCTGACAATCGCTCATTAGGGCAGTTTAAACTGACTGACATTCCAGCGATGAAAGCAGGGTTGGCGCGTATCGAAGTCACTTTTCAAATTGATGCCAATGGTCAGTTAACCGTCTGGGCTAAAGAGTTGACAACGGGCAAAGCAAGCCAAATTCAAGTCAAACCGTCTTATGGGTTGTCAGAAGATGAGCAGGAAAAACTGCTTAAAGCAGGTTTTGATTTTGCCATGCAAGATCGACTGCAGCGTAGCTTAATTGAAAGTCAAGTAGAAGCAAAACGAGAATTGTTGGCGCTAGCATCTGCGCTTGCAGAATTTGGCTTTTTGTTAACCGATGAGCAGAAAAATACGCTGCAAACCTCGATGGCTGATGTTCAACAGGCAATTGATGGTGCTGAACAAGCCCAGTTAGAAACAGCGAGCGCGCAGCTAAAAGTTCATAGTGATGATTTTGCTGCACTTATCATGAACCAAGCGGTCAATGAAACCATGAAAGGCACTTCAACCGCGGATTGGTCAAATTAATTTTGAATACATAAGACTATTAATTAAGAGGAGATTGTTATGCCAAAAATTACTGTATTACCGCATCACCAAATTTGCCCCACTGGCGCAGAGATTGAACTCAATGAAGGCGATAATCTATGCCGTGGCTTGCTAGAAAAAGGGGTGAAAATTGAGCATGCTTGTGATATGTCAAAAGCTTGTACTACTTGCCATGTTATCGTACGAAAAGGGTTTAATAGCTTGGAGGAAATGGACGATATCGAAGCTGATTTGTTAGATCGCGCTTGGGGGCTAGAGCCAAATTCGAGACTGTCTTGCCAAGTCATCATCGACGATCAAGATTTGACCATTGAAATTCCAAAATATACCATCAATCACGCCTCTGAAAATCATTAATACCCACCGATAAAAAAGGGCTTACTAATCATCATTAGTAAGCCTTTTTTGATGGCGCTACTTATCGCTAGAAACTACTCATTTCATTGCTAGAGCAAGGCGCTGACTCATTCAGCGCATATTTATTCACAGCATATTATGGCGCAGCAGTCTGCGGTTTAATCGTAACTTTAGTGATGGATTTTAGGTATGCTAAATAATCCTCAAACTGAGACTGACCGATATTTTCGCGCACGATTTGGGCAGTTTGTTGTTTGACTTGCGGTGTGATTTGGGCGTTGTCATTGCTGATAACACCACCAACAATCACGCTTGCACCCGATACAGTAGGGCGGGTCATGACCGCTAGTTGATTGTTAACAGCAGGTTGACTAAATGCCACACCACGCTCGTCATCGCTCAGTTTGCTGTCTTGACGAGTCACAATCCCCAAATCTTGGAATGGGGCACCCGCCGCCGCAATTGAATTGGCTTGTTTGACTTTGGCAGCGATGGCATTGGCCTCTGCCACGGCTAAACTTTTTGCTTTCTCTTCAATAAGTTTGGCTTTGATAACCGGTTCGGCTTCGGCTTGTGTCATGAGTTTGCTGGTGCGGTGATTGGTCGATTGTAACCATACCACTTTATCAGAGACATCTATGCCGACTGATACACTGCCTTCTTGCAGCGCCAGTGGATCAAATGCCGCCGCTACAATGGCAGGTTGATTGAGTGCAGACGAGTTATTGGTTTTAGGGTAGTTTTTAATCGATTTCGCGGTTAATTTATAGCGATTGGCAAGCTCGGTGATAGTAGCGCCAGCAACTGCGTCATTATTGATTTTACCAATCAAATCTTGATAGGCGGCTTCACGCTTTTGCGCCATAACTTGTTCGGTTAACACAGGCGACAAGCTTTCAATGGTTGGTGGGGTTTGACCATTGATTTTTACCAATTTGAATAAATGATAGCCATAGTTGGTTTTGATGGGGCTGGTGACTTGACCGACTTTTAAGGTCTTGATTTGGGTCATGATGGTGTCATAATCATTGGGGAACATCGATTGGGTAATCGGACCGATGTTGCCGCCATCATTTTTACTGCCTTCATCTTGCGAGTATTGTTTGGCAAGCGCCGCAAAATCCGCTTGGTTGGCATCAAGTTTACTTTTTAATGAGGTTAAGGTGGCTTGTGCTTGACCGCCATTCATCAAAATCATTGCCAATTCGTATTCGGTCTGGTTGTTGCTATTTTTCAAATAGCTTTGATACTGTTGCTGCAATTCCTGAGCTGTTGGGGCAGCAACAGGCAGGGCGTTTTTATTGAGTTCAAGATAAGTTAAATCCACCATGTCACTAGATTTAAGTGCCGCTTGATTTTTTTGATAATAACTTGCAATCTCTTGCGGCGTCACTTGCACCTGCGGCGCAAAGCTGTGCCAGTCCAAACGCAGCACTTGCACAGGACGCGACTCAGACTGCATTGACATAAGTTTATCAATACTACTTTGCGCAAAAATCCCTGTATTAATGATACCGCGGCTAAAGGCAGTCACCAACAAGTCTTGACGAACCGAATCAAATAATTGCTCTTTGGTCATGCCGCGACGGGTTAAATAGTCAGCAAACAACTCATTAGAAAATTTTCCGCTGGCGTCTTGAAAGGTTTTTTCTGCCATCAACATTTGGGTGATAGTCGCATCGGACACTGTAAAACCAAGCTTGTTGGCTTGGTTGATAATCAAATAGCGGTCAATCAAATTGTGCAGCATCTGCTCACGTAATTTATCGCTATTAAGTAGGCTTGCATCGCCATTCACTTGCTCAAGCAAGGTTTCGCGGCGATTGTTAATCATGGTTTGCAAGGTAGCATTATCAATATTTAACTCTGCAACTTTGGCGACAGCATTCGGGTCATCTCCGCTACGGACAATTGACTCAAAACCCGTGATGGCTAAAGGCAGTAAAAAAAGAACGAGCAAGGCTTTGCCCATCCAACCTTTCAAAAAATTGCGTAAAGATTCCATATTGCTCACTTGCAGTTTAGATGGATTTATTAAGGATAACTAATCAGGCTAAATAATCAAATCAAACACGATATTATAGGGGAACTGTCCACCAAAATCATTATCTTTCATCAAGTTGGGTAGACAGTTTTAAGATATAGTAAAATAGTAAAATAGTAAAAAGGCAGACTATTAACAGTTTATAAATTCTTAGATAGCGCTTTATAAATTTTTAGATAGTTCGGAAATAATAGCGTCAAGGATTTTGAGTCTTGCGGTATATTTATCATCGGTGGCAATCACATACCACGGGCGTTTTTTATGGTGGGTTAAATGAATCATGTCGGAAGCGGCTTGCACGTACTCATGCCATTTGGCACGGTTACGCCAATCATCATCGGTAATTTTAAACTGTTTATTGGGCGTCTCTTCACGCGCCTTAAAGCGTTTAAGTTCTTCTTCCTCACTGATAGCGAGCCAAAACTTGACCACAATGGCATTGCTCTGTACCAAGTCGTTTTCAAAGCGATTGATTTCGCCATAAGCACGTTGCCAGTCTGCCTCTTTTGCAAAGCCTTCAATACGCTCAACGAGTACCCGACCATACCAACTACGGTCAAAAATGGTCACTCGGCTATTATGCAGGCGTTTTTTGAGTAAGGCGATGCATTTATTGCGTTTGAATTTTTGCGATAAATACACTATATCCACATCTGCCATTTCATCATGGGGCAGGCGCGTCCAAAAACGCCACAGATAGGCGTGTTTTAATTCATCTTCGGTCGGTGCAGAGATAGCGTGGATGGTAAATTCACGCGGGTCGAGTGGGGCAATGATGCGGCGTATCGCACCGCCTTTGCCTGCCGCATCCATACCTTCAAAGACAAAGATGATATGGCGCTGACCTCGCTCACGAATCAGTTCAGCGAGTATATGTTGTTTGCTATGCAGTTGTTTTTTATAATCTGCTTTTTCTAATACGTGGGATTCGACGCTAACCAACTCATTAATCAGAGGGGTGGGTTTAAAAGGCAGCGGGTTGGGTCTAACAGGATTTTTGTCCGTTTTAGGGTTAGCTGATTTGTCGGCTTTTTGGTGGTTGTCTTGGGCATCATCGGCTGCAGCTAGTTGGTTCATGGTTTGCAGCGCTGCTAATACAACATTCGCAAATTGGATGTTTGAGGCATCAATATCTTGTCCATCTATGTGATGCCAGCTTGATTGCAACCCCATCAGTTTGCTACTAAAGCGTTTGAAACGTTTCACGTCTTTTTTGCGCGTCCAATCCAAATGATAAAGCTGCTCAGGGTCAGGCGCTTCATCGTTCAAGCGTTTTTTTAGCGTTTTGTTATCGACCCAAAACCAGCATTTGACGATATCGGTGTTGTTATTGACCAAATCTTGTTCAAACGCCTCAATGTCTTCAATCATTTGCTGTAAGCGCTGTTCATCTATATCATCGCCACAGTCAAACACATAACGAATCAAGTCAGCGTACCAGTTGCCAAAATACACCGCAATCTCACCCTTTCTAGGCAGTTGCCATGTGTGACGCTGCCAAATCGGTTGGTAGTGGCTGGGATGCTGCCCCATGGTGGCGTGAACCTTGATATAGCGTGCGTCCATCCATTCGGTTAGCGCTTTAACCGCTTCGCCTTTGCCCGAATTTTCCATACCATTAACCAAGATTAGTAGCCCGCGCGAGTTTTTGCCAGACCGTTGCTTGCGTAGGGTGGTTTGCTCGGTAATCAGGTCAAAACTTAATTGCGCCTCAAGCGTCGCAGGTGGCGTTTTGTGAGCGTTATCGGTTTTGGCAGATTTGGCAGCGTGATTGGTGGCTGCAGACGCGGCTGTATTGTTATTATCCAAGTTGCTATTTAAGTTGTTATCTAAGCTATTGTTTAAACTGTTGCTATTTTGCGTTGGCATACGACCTTCTTAGGGAAATACCCGAAATTTTGCTAATGACCGCTTCATCTTTTTTAAAAGATAGCAGTTATGCTATTGTTGAACAATTTACGATTTGTATTTTTGCTGGATTTACATTAAGGTAATGCGGCACAAAACTTCATTTTACTGTGGGTTTATACAATGGATAAACTGCAGTTTCTCTGTTTTGAATTTAAAAATTTTGCAAAAAATCGAGGCCCTATGAGCAGCTTAAGCCAATTAGAACAAGATTTAAAACAATTTCGCGCCCTTCCATACCACAGCGATACCCAGTTAGCGCAAAAACTGAGTGAAGTACAAGCCTGGCAACGCGGTCGTATTCATAAAACCCACCAAGCTTTATTTGCCAGCGCCAACAACCAAGCCATGGGAGAGTTTTTAATTGACCAACTGTATGGCGGCGAAAAATTCAACGTGCTCGCTGAACAGCTAGAGCGTATGGTGCAAAAGGCTGAAAAACTAGAAAAATTTATCCCTGCCAATGCCGTGAGCACAGGCGCAGCCGGTATCATCGAAGCGATTAACGCCATTAAGCTTGATTTACAGCTTGCTCAGTATTTACAAGAAAATCATTTATCCGTGGATGAGCCATCCATGATTAAAGCCTATCAGTCCGTGAATGCAGAGTCGGCAAGACGCCAGCAGATTGCTGACCTCAAACAAATGTGCTATCGCACCGATAAATATCTTAAATCATTTATCTTACAAAAAGCATTTTCACTTGCCAAAGGCACAGCGTACAAAAAAGGCTTTCAGCCATTATATGACTTTATCGCTGAAGGTTTTGCTGCCATCAAACCGATTAAAAGTATTGGCGCCTTTATCGAGCCATTTTGTGAAAAAGAGTTGCAAATCATTACCAATGTGCATGCTGGCAAAGAACATCCTTTTGATGTTTAGTGATAAAATAGAAAAAAATTTTGCAGTATCTTTGCGCTTTTAACTTTGCCAATTTTTGATTGGCGATGACCTCACTAGGAAACCACATGAACGACAATAACCATCATTCAATCCAAGACAGCTTGGTTAAAGACAGCATCCAAGCCAATGACAAGCTCAATAGCCAAGTACAACAGTCACTGACAGCTGACACCACCATCAACCGTCAATTTACTGGCACAGCTGATTTGCCAGAATCTGTACCCCAAGGTCAGCAGCTCACTCGCCCTGCATCTGCTACCCCAAATGACGCTATCCCCAATGAGTCGTCAGCGCAATCAACTAGCGGTTTTGATAAATCAGCTATCTACAATCCGCATACCGAAGCCACTGATGGCAATGAAGAAACCCATTTTGGCTACAAAACCGTCAAAAAAGCTGAGAAACAACAAAAAGTAGCAGAAGTGTTTACCTCTGTTGCCAAAAAATACGACATCATGAATGATTTAATGTCACTGGGTATTCATCGTCTGTGGAAACGCTATGCCATCAGCCTAACGGGCGTGCGTGCAGGTCAACGGGTATTAGATATTGCAGGGGGCACAGGTGACTTGGCAAAAGCCTTTAGTAAAGAGGTGGGTCGCACAGGTCATGTGGTATTGTCCGATATCAATGAAGCGATGCTAGAGGTCGGTCGTGAGCGTCTGCTCAATGCAGGCTGTAGTAACGTCGATTTTGTACTAGCCAATGCTGAGACGCTGGCACCATTTGATGATGAAAGTTTTGATTTGGTGACCATCAGCTTTGGGCTACGCAACGTCACCGACAAAGACGCGGCACTGCGCTCGATGTATCGGGTGCTCAAAAAAGGTGGTCGCTTGCTGATTTTGGAATTTTCAAAACCGGTGTTTGAGCCATTTGGTAAAGTCTATGATTTGTATTCATTCACCGCATTGCCACTCATGGGTAAATTGGTGGCGAATGACAGCGAAAGCTATCAGTATTTGGCAGAGTCTATCCGTATGCACCCAGACCAACGCACGCTAAAAGGCATGATGGAAGACGCAGGTTTTGTCAATTGTGACTATCACAACCTAACAGGCGGCATCGTGGCGGTACATCGTGGGTTTAAAAAGTAACTAATGGCGAAAAATATAATAGCTCACTGAAATTTATATACTAAAAGAGAATCAGATGTTTACTGTATTACTACTCGCAGGCATTGAAAAAGTGGTTAATTTAGCGATTGCCACTGACTCCATCACCCAAGCAGGACTGCAACCATTATCGGGTAAAGTTTTGCGCCTAGTGATGGCAGAGCCAGCCATTGAATTTGATACGATTTTTAATGATGACCACATTCGCTTTGAACCTGTGACGGTTGATGTTTTTGAACCTAAAGGTAGCGCGGTGGTAAGCAAACCTGATTGTGTTGTCAAAGTGGACAATCCTGTGCATTTGCTCAATTTGATGGGTGACCCACAAGGCAATCTGCCGATTGAGGGCGATTATAAAGTGCTGATGCAAGTCAAACAATTAGTTGCCGGGTTTGACCCTGATATCATTGGTAAACTGCAACCTCTGATTGGTCTGCCGATGGCAAGTCAACTGGCTAATCTGTTAGCCAACCTAAAAAGCACAATCACTGCACCTGCTAAAGAGATGTTTGCTGATATTGCCAATATCAGAGAGTGGAAAAACGGTGCAAATACTGATAACAATACAGGCAATGAGTTAAAACAACAGCTACTAAAACTGCGGGCGGATATTGAACGTGAACAAGCCAAACTCGATGCCATCAAGCAAGAGCAAGCGGCTTTATTGCAAAAGTAGATTACAAGCGTAGATTTATTGGAAGAGTTGCTTTTGCACAATCAAAATGACGGGTTAAATCCCCGTCTTTTTTTTAACCATTAAAAAATTGCTTATATCATGCTAGAATTCCCACCATTGATAAGCTTTCTAACGAGTTGCCAACGTGTTACTAAATCATCGCAAACGTCTTTTACAACTGTGGCGCATTGCCGCTCATTATCGTGTTGATACGCATCTACCTATTGAAGAGACGCCGCAGCTTGAGCCCATTGCCAAACTTATCCGTATGCACCCTGCCAGCTATTTTCAAAAACCCAATCCAGATGGGGTTAGGCTGGCGCTTGAAGAGATGGGCACGCTGTTTTTAAAATTAGGGCAGCTGCTCTCCACCCGTCGTGATTTGGTCACCCCTGAGATTATTGAGCAGTTGGTGCATTTGCAAGACAGGGTGAAACCCTTTAGTGTCGATACGGTTATCGAGCAAATTGAACAATCGACAAAAAAAGGCGGTTTGGGGCAAACTATCAATCAGCTATTTGCTAGATTTGATGGCACACCGTTAGCGGCGGCATCTATCGCCCAAGTACACACCGCACGCCTGCATGATGGGCGTGAAGTGGTGGTTAAAGTAGTTCGCCCAACCATCCGTGAACAGATTATTGAAGATTTTGAATTATTGCGCGACTTGGCAGGGTGGGCGTCAGCACGGATTGAAGCGGCGCGTGCCGTACATATTATCGATATCGTTGAAGATTATCGGCAAGTCTTGCTTAATGAGCTTGATTTAACCCTTGAAGCTGCCAATACCACCCAAATGCGTAACAACTTTTTGGGTTCATCGATGATGTATGTGCCTGAAGTGTATCAAGCCAGCAAAAACATCATGATTATGGAACGCATTATTGGGGTGCCGATTTCGCAAACCCAAGTATTTGATGCGCTTGGATATGATAGGGCGGCACTTGCGGCAAAGGGATTAACGATTTTTTTCACCCAAGTATTTCGGGATAACTTTTTTCATGCCGATATGCACCCAGGCAATGTGTTTGTTGAAACGCTGCCAGCCGATACGCCAAATCCCAATCCCCGCTACATCGCCCTTGATTGCTCAATCGTAGGCGAGCTATCTAAAGCTGACCAAATGATTGTGGCAAGGCTTTTATTATCGGTGATGAACAATAACTTTACCGGTCTGGTGGATATCATCGCGCGGGCAGGCTGGATTCCACCCAATACCGATAAGTACGCCCTCATGCGTGATATGCGCCGCACCGTGTCACCGATGATTAGTAAGCCAATCAACGACATTGATTTTGCAGGCGTGCTCATGTCGGTGCTTGATATTGCGCGTCGCTATCATTTGGATATACCGCCGCAATTAATGTTACTGCTTAAAACCCTAGTGCATGTGGAAGGTCTAGGACGAGATTTATACCCTGAGCTTGATATTTGGTCGCTCGCCAAACCGATTTTGACAGGCTGGGTGAAACAACAATTTGACCCGATGCAAAAAATTGGCGAGCTACGCAAGCAATTACCTGAACTGTTACTGAGTCTCAATGACATGCCACAGTTGCTGGATAACAGTTTGCAAAGTCTGTCAAATCTGGGTGGGCACCAAGATCAGCAGCTGCGTGAAATACAGCAAATTCGCTCAGATATGCTCAAAAGTCGTCAGCAGGATTGGCTTGCGGTACTTGGGTTTGTGGGTTCGTTGTTTATCGCGCAAATGATAGCTAGTCATGCCGTCTGGCAGGTAAGTAGTTGGCTTGCACCGATTTTTTATGTGATTGCCGTGCTGTTTGTATTGTGGCGGTTGTTAAATTAGCGACTTAAACATGCTTCATATAATGATCGGTTAGCAGTTTGACAATCGTAGGGATAAAGGGTTTTGCCAAATCATGTCCCATATCCTTTATCAAATGAAACTCACTGTGCGCAATCGCCTTGGCAATCGCCCGACCATGTGCCGATGGCACTAGCCCATCTTTTTCCCCATGAATGATAATGGTTGGCTGTTTGATTTTTTGGTCGAATTTAACAATAGAGCCAGTGGCTAATATTGCTTGCAGCTGCTGAAGCGCGCCACGTGGGTGATAACTACGTTCAAACCGCAAACGAATGAGTCGTTCTACTTCCTCTTCATCCACATGATTGGGTGAGCCGATACGCTGCATACACCACACGCCGTATGCGACCACGTCATCAATTTGGGTGGTTTTGGGATGTGACAGTAGGGTTTGCAGCTGCTTTGGCTTTGGGGGTGGTAAAAATGGCTTGTTGTTACTGGTAAACATGAGACCCAGTGTTGACACACGTTTTGGGTATTTGGCAGCCAAAATTTGCGCAATCATCCCGCCCATAGATGCCCCCACCACATACACATTTTTTAGCTCAAGCTTATCAAGCAGGCGACGGGTATCTTCGACCATGTCAAATAAGTTATACGCCACAGGAAAATGACGGTTCGTCAAACCCACTTGCATACGCAGCATCATTTTGACATTGTTGATGGGAAAACGCGGGAAGGGTCGGGCGATTTTTGATGATAGCCCGATATCACGATTGTCAAAACGAATCACAAAAAAGCCTGCGTCAATCAAGCCTTTGACAAAACTATCTGGCCAAAACACCAACTGCGAGCCTAAGCCCATAATCAGCAGCAAGGGCGGATGATCAGGATTGCCACCAACTTCAACACACAGTTGTAATTCATCACCGATATCAATTATGGCACTTTGCATAAAGTCCGTAATCGCTGAGGGTTCAAAATTAAATTTGGCTAAATCCATAATTTATTCCAAAAATATCAATCTGCTAGTGGGGTGTTGAATGAACTTGCCGCATTAGATGACTCGTTGCACGAGTATGGCAGCTAAGAAAGCCAATCCGCCACTTGCTTGGTTAACGTTAAGCGCTGTTTTGCTGCTTCTCTACCGGCTAATACAAACCCTAAAATGCTATTGGTATCATCTTTTGGATGGGCGGTCATGACCATTCCATCAGTCGTTGGGGTCGTTTGCCAATACAGTTGATCGTCACTGTACTGCCCTGATACGGGTAATACCACCAAAGGTAAACTAGGTGTTTTGATAGCCACTGGCATGGCAGGATACGCCACTTTGGTCGGCGCCATGTTAGGGTCAGCTAGGGTTTTTGCCAAGGCTTTGGCTTGGTTCATCAATGGCATGACATAGGGCATATAGCTACCCATCACGTTGGCACAATCGCCAATGGCATAAATATGCTTTGCCGATGTGGCTAGGTAGGCATCGACCTTGATGCCTTGCTGCACGGTTCTTGGTAAATGGGTTATTGTAGGATTGATGTGCTGTGACGATGCTATGGCAATGTTCGCTGATGCGGCAAGGTCAGTATTAGCCACCAAACCAATCGCTATCAAAACAATATCCGCCTCAAAGGTTTGTGATTGCTTATCCTTGTCAAACGAGATGGTCACGGTTGCATTATCGCTTGTGTCAATATTTGTCGTGATACTGGTGATATCAGTGCCTAAATAAAATGCCACCCCTGACTGAGTCAGAGCGTCTTGTAGCATGATACCCGCTTCGCTAGGGAGTTGCTGAGCCAGTGGGCGTGCCGCTTTATCAAACACTGCCACTGTGATGTCAGCGGTCTGGTTACCGGTATTTTGACCAATCAAATCATTGGCAAATTCACAACCAATCAATCCAGCACCGATAATCGCTACCTTAACCGGCGCTGATTTTTGAGATTTTAGGGTGTTGAGGCGCTGCTGAAAGCTTTTGTACTCATCTAAATGATTGACGGCAAAAATGGTTTGATGATTGACAGCTAGATTGGGTAACAGTCTAGAATGCGCGCCTGTCGCCAATACCAAATCTCGATATGCAAGCGTTGTTTCAGAAGCTTGATTGACTAACGAGCGAACCACAATAACTTGTTCATCGGCATTAATATCGGTGACTTGATGAAAATTTAATAGGGTTAGGTTTAACGTTTCTGCCATTTTTGCCGCGCTTGCATTAGCGATGGAATCGGCAAGTTTGTTTTGCGCATAGGCATTTGACAAGGTTGGTTTAGCGTAGCTATCACCACTATCTTGACACACCATGACGATAGGCAAGCTAGTCGTTAGCTTTCTGAGCTCACGCGCTAGCGTATAGCCCGCCATGCCTGAGCCAATAATAATCACAGGTTGTGGCTCTGTATTTGACAGTTGCGCATCATTTGAACTGATACTGTCTAAAATTGCGCTATCGACATTGTTAGTTGATTGCATGATGAAACCCTATTATATTTATTATAGCTCAATCATTTCAAAGTCTACTTTACTGACCCCACATTCAGGGCAAGTCCAATCTTCGGGAATATCTTCCCAACGTGTACCGGGGAGGATGCCTTCTTCTGGGCAGCCCAATGCCTCATCATACACCCAACCACACACGATACATTGATATTTTTTCATTGATAACTTTCCCTATGTTAGTGGTAACTTTTGCTATTGAAGATAAGGATAAAAATTGCAATTACAATGCCGAGCAGTATGTTAACCATGCAAAACTCACGCAATCACCTAAAAATTTAACTTGCGATAGTTTACAAGTATGCACTGAAACAAGCAAGCTGATGACAGGCAACATTCAATCCCATATCAGAACCTTTAAATCAGTTCGCCCAAGCCTAGCCTATTAATCATGGCTAAAGTAAAGGCTTAACGCCATCTATGACGCTGATTGGCTCAACAGGAAAAAATTGCTAGAATGAGGCATGCTTTAGCAATTTTTACTTAATTTTTACTTAATACTTAATTTTACTTAACACTTAATTCTACTTAACTAGGTCAATCCTATGCAATCGACTATCACCCCTGATTCACCACACCCATTTTGGCAAATCATCAGAGTGGTACCTGATTTTCCCAAACAAGGCATTGAGTTTTATGATATCACGCCATTATTGCGCGCTCACGTCAATGCGGTAATTGATGCGTTACTGGCAGCGATACCACAGCCAGTGTTTGAGGCGGTTGATTGTTTTGGCGCCATTGAAGCACGGGGGTTTATCTTTGCCAGCCTGTTAGCAGGTCGAACAGGCAAAGGCATGGTATTGATACGCAAAGAAGGCAAGCTGCCACCGCCTGTGGCGAAAAAAAGCTATGCGCTAGAATATGGTACCGATACGCTAGAAATGCAGGCGGGACTTACGCCCGCGAATGTGTTGTTGGTGGATGATATATTGGCGACAGGCGGTACCTTGAGCGCTGCGGTGGGACTTTGTGAATCCGTAGGACATCAAGTATTAGGCGCACTTGTGTTACTTGATTTGGTGAATTTGCATCAACCGCTTGCTATACCACTTTATACTGTGTTGCAAGCTAAAGGTTAGTGGGGTGGCATGGGGCTAATCATGATTAAAGGACATGATTAGCCGCTAACAAAAATTTAATGAACTAAGCTTTATTCATTAAGGCTTTATTCATTAAAGCTTTAGTTAACCAAGCCTCTCAATGTTTGTTCTAACGCTTCTCTAGCTTGGATAAAGCCTTCAATACCGGCAGATAATAATTCTTGGCTGATAGGATCAAGCGCATGTTGCTCAGCAAATTGGGTCTCATCGAGGGTTTGTTTTTTGAGGTCAATAAATTTCATGTCTGGGAATAGCTGACGCTCGACTTTGACGTCCATCGTGGCAAGTTGGTCTAGCAAATCAGGCGCAATCGTTAATAAATCACAACCCGCCAATGCCAATATTTGCTCAATGCTGCGAAAACTCGCGCCCATGATTTGGGTGGTGTAGCCATGCTGTTTGAAGTAATGATAGATAGTTTTGACTGAGCTCACGCCTTTATCACGGCTGATTTCGATGCTATCGAGTCCTTCGTCTTTTTTCTGCCAATCCAAAATCCGTCCGACAAATGGCGAAATCAAGGTAACATCGGCATCGGCACAGGCTTTGGCTTGGTGCAAGCCAAATAGCAGCGTCACATTACAATGGATACCTTGTTGCTCTAGCGCTTTGGCGGCTTGAATGCCTTCCCACGTGCCAGCGATTTTGATGAGTACGCGTTTTTTATCAATCCCAGCGGCTTCATACGCTTTGATAAATTGCTGCGCTTTGACAATTGTGCCATCGGTATCATAAGACAACCTTGCGTCAACTTCAGTGGAAACACGACCATCAATCAGTTTTAAAATTTCGGTGCCGATATAAATGGTGAGCTCATCAATCACCGCGTCGATATCATTGGGGTATTTTTTTAATGTCTCAATTAAAATAGGCTGCATTTGTGGCGCTGACAGTGCCTTGGTAATCAAGCTTGGGTTAGTGGTCGCATCGACTGGTTTTAAGCGGGCAATCGCTTGCAAATCCCCAGTATCTGCCACAATGGTTGTCATCATTTTTAGTTGGTTTAAGCTGCTCGTCATGTACTTTCCTAAATGTCAAATTGCTTCATGTCACTGATAAGCTATCAGGGACAAAATGGTTCAGGGACAAAATCGTATGGTTTCATTCAATGTTGTTTAAGCTATATCAAAAGCTATCACAAACATTGTGACAATCGCTAGTTTTTTTTCTATTTTGCAAGTATTTGTTAAGCGCCAAGCAGAAAAATCCAATTTTTTTTTAGGGTATGCCAAAAATATTGTGTCTATATCAATAATTGTGATGAAAAAGCGCCGAGCGAAACTCGATTAACAGGCGTGATTTGTGCTAGTATTAGGCAATTTCTGCTATAAAGCCATTTGGTAACTTTATATATTTCAAGGTATATTTCAAGCTAGGCTGCCTGTGATTTATGACCCTCAATCCTATCGCGCAGGTCAGTGTTGACTGTTGAGTTGTAATTTTATGAATGAACAAACGATGAGCAATGATGAATTAGTTGGACTTCGCCAAAAAATCGATGAAGTGGATGAAAAAATCCAGCGATTAATCAACGAGCGAGCAGGCTATGCGGTGCAAGTAGCCAAAGCCAAAAAGACGCAAGAGGACAATCCGATTTTTTACCGTCCAGAGCGGGAAGCACAGGTGCTAAAAAAAGTGATGGCGCGTAATGAGGGTCCACTCCCTGCCGATAAAATGGCACGTTTATTCCGCGAAATCATGTCAGTGTGTTTAGACTTAGAAGCCCCACAAAAAATTGCTTATCTGGGTCCTGCAGGCACCTTTACCCACATGGCAGCGCTGAAGCATTTTGGTAAAGCCGCCACGACAGTGCCGCTATCGACGATTGCTGACGTGTTTCGTGAAGTAGAAGCAGGCTCTGCCATGTATGGCGTTGTCCCTGTAGAAAATTCATCAGAAGGCGTGGTTAACCATACCCTTGATGGCTTTTTATCCTCCGATCTGAAAATCATTGGTGAGGTGGAATTACCGGTGCATCATCAGTTTTTGGTGGGTGAGCATACCAAAGTGGGCGCGATTTCAAAAATTTATGCCCACAGCCAAGCGCTTGCCCAATGCCGCCAATGGTTAGATACCCATTATCCCAATGTCGAGCGGGTCGCAGTCTCTAGCAATGGTGAAGCGGCGCGGCGTATCAAAAATGAGTGGCACTCAGCCGCCATTGCAGGGGAAGTGGCAGCAAGCGAATATAATTTGCACAAACTATTTGAAAACATCGAAGATACCCCGTCCAATACCACACGTTTTTTAATCATTGGCCGCGAAGCAGTAGCGCCGTCAGGTCAAGATAAAACCTCGATTTTAGTGGCAGCCAAAGATCAGGCGGGCGCGCTGATTCAAATATTGCAGCCACTGGCAAAATATGGGGTGTCAATGACCAGTATCGAAACCCGCCCAGAGCGTCCAAACAAATGGGCTTATGTGTTCTTTATTGATATGCTCGGTCATATTGACGATGCCAATATGCAGGCAGCACTCGCTGAGATTCGCCCGCAAGTCAAAGATTTACGGGTATTAGGTGCTTATCCAAAAGCGGTGATTTAACCGTTTTTGGCAATAAAATTTTATCAGTATCAATCATCAACTAAAGGTTTTGATATGACGATCCAATCGGTCAATCACAGTATTGAGCAGTTAAAAGCTTATGAAATGGATAAATCCAATGAAGAGCTAACCCGTGAGTATGGCTTGGGTGACATCGTCAAATTGGCGAGCAATGAAAACCCAACGGGCTGCTCGCCACACGTGACCTTGGCAATCACGTCAAAGCTGGGAGAATTATCGCGTTATCCCGATGGCGCAGGGCAGGGGCTTAAACAGGCGTTAGCCGATTTTTTGGGCTGCGAAACAAAACAAATTGTGTTGGGGAATGGCTCTAATGAATTACTCAATAACATTACCGCAAGCTTTGCCGATGGCGATGATGTGATTGTGTATTCTCAATACGCGTTTTCGGATTACGAGTTGGCGTCTTTGGGTATTAGTGAGCGAACCCAACAAGTCGCTGCCAAAAATTTTGCTCATGATTTGCCTGCGATACTTGAGACGGTCAATCAAACTGCCAATTGTAAAATGGTGATTATCACCAATCCCAACAACCCCACAGGCACCGTGCTCGCCAAAGATGACTTGATTAAATTCATCAAAAAAGTGCCATCGGAGGTGTTGGTGGTGATTGATGAAGCTTACATCGAATTTGTGCCAACGCTCAGCTGTGTAGATTTGACCCAAGAGTATGACAATGTCATTGTGCTACGTAGCTTTTCCAAAGCTTATGGACTGGCAGCCTTGCGCATTGGTTATGCAGTAAGTAGCGCAAGCATTGCTGAGATTTTAAATTATACGCGCCAGTCGTTTAATACCAGTACATTGGCGCATGCCGCCGCCACAGCAGCAATTAAAGACCAACATTTTATTAACCAATATTTGGCGTTTAACCATGAGCAAAAACAAGCCTTGTATGATGGCTTGGATAGCTTAGGTGTCGTCTATGTCAAATCGGCGACCAATTTTGTGATGGTTAATGTCGGCGATGGCATGGATATCTACCAAACTTTGATTGAGCAAGGTGTGGTAGTGCGGCCGATGGTTGGGTACGGTCTGCCAGCCTGGATACGCGTGAGTGTGGGTTTGCCTGAAGAAATCAACCGTTTTTTAGATACGTTGGCGCAGGTACTGAGCTAACAATGTTAGAAAAAAATCGTGAAGTATTTTGGCATTTTTTAGCGTTATTTGTGGTCATCGTTTGGGGAACAACATTAGCAAGCACCAAGGTGCTACTGGCGGATATGTCACCTATTCAAATTTTGCTGTATCGGTCGTTATTTGCCTATGGGTTATTGTTTGCCATGTCACCTAGACTGCGAACCTTTAGCAGTGTAAAAAACGAAGTGTTGTATTTTTTGTCGGGGCTGTGCGGTATCACCTTGTACTTTTTGCTAGAAAATACCGCATTGCTATATACCTATAGCAGTAATGCGGCATTGCTAGTCACAGCATCCCCCTTGTTTACGGTGCTGATTGCCAGTTTTATCATTAAAACCCATGCCTTTAGCAAGTTGCTGTTGATTGCCTGTGTGATAGCATTGGTTGGCGTGGCGTTGGTACTGGCGAATCAGCCGATGAGTTTAACCAATGGCATGCTGGGTAATATTTTGGCGCTATTAAGTGGGTTGGCATGGTCATTTTTTGGCTTTGCTAACAGTGCCATTAAAGATGAACTGAACCCGATGGTACGCATGCGTAAAGTGTTTTTGTATGGCATAATCACCGCGTCGCTGTATATGCTTGTGACAGGTGAAGCCTTTATCAATCTTCATGCGTTTACGCCCATTAATCTGGCAAATTTGCTGTTTTTGGGTGGTATCGCTTCCGCTTTATGTTTTGTGTTGTGGACCAATGCCAATAAGCATTTGGGCGTGGTAAAAACCTCGCTGTATATTTATTTTATTCCGCTCATTGCGGTATTGTTGGGTGTGGTTTTATTGGGCGAAACAATCACCATCAGCACTATGTTGGGTGGGATTTTGATTGCGTTGGCAGTCTTTTTAGCAAATTATAAAAAATCGGTAAGTTAAATGTTTGAAAAAGTGTGTTTTATTGGGCTAGGGCTCATCGGCGCAAGTTTGGCACAAGCCATGCGTGATAAAAAATTGGCCAAATCAATTGTGGCGGTCAGCCGTTCACAATCAACCATTGACAAAGGTATCAACTACGGACTGCTTGATGCAGGATTTGATGATGCTGCCTTTGCGGTGCAAGGTGCGGACTTGGTGGTAATAGCCACGCCGGTACAGGCGGTCAAAAAAATTTTTGAACAAATCAAACCCATCATTACCGATAAAACTATTATCATGGATGTGGGCAGTACCAAAGGCAATATCATTGCAGACGCCAGCGCGGTGTTTGGTGAGGCTATGCCCAAAGGTTTTGTGCCCGCCCATCCGATTGCTGGCGCAGAAAAATCAGGGATTGATGCGCGTAATGCCAAACTATTTGATAACCATAAAATTATCTTAACGCCGCTAGATACCACCAGCAAACAAGCGGTTAAAAAAGTGATTGCACTATGGGCGCAGACTGGCGCAGAAGTGGTGACTATGCCAGCGGATTATCATGATAAGGTGCTCGCGCGTACCAGTCATTTACCCCACTTGCTCGCCTACAATCTAGTCGCGCAACTAGCCAATCACAACGACAATATGGATATTTTTCGTTTCGCGGCGGGTGGCTTTCGGGATTTTACCCGTATCGCCGCCAGCGACCCAACCATGTGGCATGATATTTTTTATGCCAATAAAACCGCGCTCCTCGATGCCATTGATGAATTTAGTGAGCAATTAAGCCAGTTGAAAGCAATTATCGAGACCAATGATTCTGAGCAGATGCTAGGTGTATTAACCCAAGCCCAAGCCGCCCGACAACATTTTGGACATATGTTAAATAAAACGCCTTATTTGGAAAAACAAGCCATGAAGCAAACTTACGTTATCGCCCCAGCCCAACAATTTGAAGGCAGTCACACTGTCGCAGGAGACAAGTCTATCTCTCACCGTTCGATTATGTTTGGTTCGTTAGCCAAAGGCACCACCACGGTGACAGGGTTTTTGGAAGGTGAAGACGCACTCGCTACCTTGCAAGCCTTTCGTGATATGGGCGTAGTGATTGAAGGTCCTAATCAGGGCAGGGTAGTGATTCATGGGGTTGGATTACATGGGTTAAAACCTTCGCATGATCCATTATACATGGGTAATTCAGGCACCAGTATGCGCTTGTTATCAGGTATTTTATCGGCACAAAAATTTGATTCGGTGATGACGGGTGACCCGAGTTTATCCAAGCGTCCCATGGAACGGGTCGCCAAGCCTCTGCGGGAGATGGGTGCCAAAATCCAAACCACGGGCGAAAAGGGTACGCCGCCGATTAGCATCACCGGTAATCAAACGTTAACAGGTATCCGCTATGAAATGCCGATGGCATCAGCGCAGGTGAAATCCTGTTTGCTGTTAGCAGGACTATGGGCACAAGGCACCACCACAGTGATTGAGCCAGAAGTGACGCGCGATCACACCGAGCGCATGCTGACGGCATTTGGTTATCCTGTGACAGTGTCAAAAGTGCACAATGGCAATCAAATTAGTGTGACAGGGGGCGGCGAATTGACGGCGTGTGACATCGCAGTGCCTGCTGATATCTCATCCGCGGCATTTTTTATGGTGGCAGGCGCCATCGCCCAACGAGGCAATGTGACCATCAACAAAGTGGGCATCAATCCCACGCGCACTGGCGTGATTGATATCTTAAAGCTGATGGGCGCTGATTTGACATTGACCAATGAAACCACCGTCGGCGGTGAGCCAGTTGCCGATATCGTGGTGAAATCTTCAAAGTTGCAAGGTATTGAGATTCCTGAGCACTTGGTGCCACTCGCCATTGATGAATTTCCTGTGCTGTTTGTGGCAGCAAGTTGTGCCACGGGTAAAACCGTGCTGCATGGCGCAGCTGAACTGCGCGTTAAAGAATCTGACCGTATTCAAGTCATGGCAGATGGGCTAAAAACCTTAGGAATTGCCTGTACTGTACTCGATGATGGCATTGAAATTGAAGGTCGCGGTGATGTGGCACAGGTGTTTGGCGGTGGTGAGATTGAAAGTCACCATGACCATCGCATTGCCATGAGTTTTACTGTGGCAAGTTTGCGCGCAAGCGATACGATTACCATTCATGGTACTGAAACGGTCAATACCAGCTTCCCCAACTTTGCTGAACTAGTCAATAGTGCAGGATTGCAAGTTAAAGTGGTGACTGACTAAACCCTAGTTGAGCTAAACTTGTATCACTTTCGCAAGTCTTTACATGGATGACATGAAAACTAAGATAGACTATGACTTTCTGAGTTTTCGCTTTTTTATAAAAAATAAAATTTATCGTTGTGTTAATGAAAAATCAAATCCCCGAAAATCAAACAATTGATATCATCAATAGTGACATTCCGACCCGTGCCGTTGATATTACTGACCATGAAAAACCAACCATAGTGACCACCCCCAAAGGCGTGTTGACCGCACTGGCGGCTTTTTTGATTTGGGGGTTTTTCCCGCTGTATTTTAAGCTACTCAAAGATTATGATGCGATTGAAATCATTGGGCATCGAATTATTTGGACGTTTGTCACGATTTTACTGATCATGACAGTGACTAAAAACTGGCACTGGGTGAAAGTGATTCAAGCCAACCCAAAATGGCTACTTTATACTGCCGTTTCGGGGGCGATTATCTCCGTCAATTGGCTGGTGTACGTGTGGGCGGTCAATCATGATCAGATTTTGGAAGCCAGTTTAGGCTATTATATTGGTCCGTTGATGGGTATTTTATTATCCCTAGTGGTCATCAAAGAAAAACTGCGTCCTTTGCAATGGATGGCAGTGATTTTGGCAGCGATAGGCGTGGCGATTCAGCTGGTCGTTCTGGGTAAATTGCCGTGGGTATCGTTAGTGTTAGCGAGTAGCTTTTCTGTATATGGTTTGATGCATCGCCATACCCCGCTTGACGCGCTCTCTGCGATGTTTATCGAAACGGCGCTATTGGTACCTATCTTTATTGGCTGGTTTGCTATGCATGATGTTGCTAGTAGTCAGTTAGATTTTTGGCTGTCGCCATCAATTTTTTTATTGATGATTGCAGGACCTGTGACTTTGATACCTTTGCTCATGTTTAATAAAGCCACCAAAATGGTTAATTTTAGCTTATTGAGCTTTTTAAATTATTTGACCCCGTCCATGATTTTTTTATTGGCGATATTCTTGTATCATGAGCCTTTTAACATTTATAAATTGATTACCTTTGCCTTTATTTGGACAGGGTTGGTATTTTTTAGTTATGATTTAATCAAACAACGAAATACCTAACGAGAGTAAAAATGACTACACCAGAAACCACCCAACAAACTAAGCTTGAAACGCCCCATAATACCACGCAAGCTCCCACACAAAAAACCATGCATGAATCACTATATTCAGCGGCGGATGCCTTATATGCGATTGCAAACGAAAAGTCCAACAATCAGCCAGTCAAACTGACAGGTAATTCAACAGATACGGTATTTGTGAAGGGTCTCAAAGTCGATGCCGTGATTGGCGTGTATGAGTGGGAGCAGCAAATAACCCAACCGTTGATTTTTGATATTGAAATGGTGGGCTGTCAATACCAAGCATCGCAGACTGATAATATTGAAGATGCCATTAACTATAAAAGTGTCAGTGAGCGCGTGGCTGAAGTGAGTATTGCCAACAAAGTCGCGCTGTTAGAGCGGTTAGCGCAATTGGTCGCTGAGATGATTTTAGCAGAATTTGCCCCAGAAAAAGTCACAGTGACGATTCACAAACCCACCGCCATCAAACAAGCCGATAGTGTCGGGGTTAAAATTACCCGTTTTCAGCAAAATTAATTAGCCTAAGCAAAAAATATGTTTATTTGAGCATTTGAGTATGAGTGTACCACCGCGTGATGTCATAGTCATCGAAGCCTGCGTTTTGTCGTTAGCCAGTAATGTCAAACAACTGTATTATTTACAAAAAGCCAAAGACTGGCTGCAAAACTTTGGCACTTTGACCCTCAGTGCGATTCATACCAATGAAGATACTTGTAGTGATAACGATTTAAACAAGCAAACATCCAATACAGCGGTTTATTTTAACCAAGTGGCTTATTTAGACTTTGCGCAGCCCATGGATTATTGGCAATGGCTAAAACTCACCAAGAAGTTTGAACAGCAACAAGACAGACGTCTGTACCAAAAACCCGCTGTCACTTTAGACATTGATATCATTGCGGTAAAATGCCTGCATCAAATTGACAATATCGACCAAAGCCTCGATGAAAAAGGCAATCGATTCTTGCTATTTGCTAAATCAGCAAACCAGTGGTTAGGTATCCGCCGGCGGTTTCCACTAGCTTGTTATGACCAAGCAGGGATAGTAGATTTATCAAAAAATATTGATTTGTCCTTTATCCGAAGTTTTTAATCCTCATCACTATGAATATCACTGTCACTGCCACTGTCAATGCCCAATTTTTTCATACGGTAGCGGAGTGAGCGAAACGTGGTATTTAATAGTTTAGCGGCTTGGGTGCGATTCCAACCACTGTGGTTGAGCGCTGCGAGAATGACTTTCCGTTCTTGATTCATCAAATATTCTTCAAGCCCTTCTTCAGGCAGCTGACCTTCCTCAGCAGGGGGGTGGGCTAGATTGGGCGCATTGATACCCCCTATCGGCGCGTTTAAGGTTAACGCTTCATGGTTGGATTGGGTCGGTGTGGGCGTAAGTTGAATATTGGGTTTGACTTTATAACCACTTGCAAACAAGTTGCTGCTATAGGAAGTATTGATGGGGCGGTTTGCGGCGGATTTAGCTTCAGCTAAGGGCGCAACTTTTGGCGCGCTCGGTTGACTCGGGGTTGATAAGACGGATTGATTGGGGGTTTCTGTGATTTTATGGATGTTATGGGTTTCATGGATTCTAGGAGTGTCATGCGGTACGTTGGCGGCTGATAATGGCAAATTCAAATGATGGGCTTCAATCACATTACCATCAGCTAGGGTAATCGCGCGCTCTAAGATATTTCTTAATTCACGTACGTTGCCTGCAAAGTGATGGTTTGTCAATTGAACCGCGGCTTCATTCGATAATGTCAGTGGCTGCGCTAGTCCCCAATCGTCTGCAATCAAAGCGATAAAATAATTGGCTAACAGTAAAATATCATCACGCCGTTCATTGAGACTGGGTAATTTTACTTCAATCACGTTGATGCGATAATATAAATCTTGTCTAAATTCACCCGTTTCGACAAGCTTAGCCAAATTTTTATGGGTAGCGGATAAAAGGCGCACATCCACGGCAATCTCTTGGGTGCTCCCAATGGGGCGGATTTTCTTTTCTTGAATCGCGCGTAGTAATTTGACTTGCATGGAAATCGGCAAATCCGCTACTTCATCCAAAAATAGCGTGCCGCCATTTGCTTGTTGGAATAACCCTTCTTTATCTGCGGTAGCCCCAGTAAAGCTGCCTTTTTTGTGCCCAAAGAACTCGCTTTCCATCAACTCTGATGGGATGGCGCCGCAGTTAACAGGCACAAAATTGGCGTGGCAGCGCGGGCTTAAATCATGAATGAGCTTGGCAACGACTTCTTTACCGGTGCCCGACTCTCCCCACAAAAATACGGGCGCTTGGCTACGCGCCAATTTTTGGATGGTGGTTTTGAGATGGGCAATGGCGTTAGATTGTCCGATTAGGCGATTGCTAAAAGGATCATAGACTTCTTTACAATTAAGTTTGTTGGCATTTTCCGCCACCTTCAAGGCGTTTTCGACCAACTGGCGCAGCCGTGATAGCTCAAGCGGTTTATTGACAAAATCAAAGGCGCCCAATTTTAACGCTTCAATCGCCAAATCCATACTACCGTGAGCGGTAATCACTGCCACAGGGGTTTTGGCATAATTTTTATTGATAAGCTTGACGATATCAAGTCCTGTCCCATCAGGAAGTTTGAGATCGGTTAAGCAAAAATCAAAATTATACGCTTGAAGATGGCTGATGCCAGTGGCATAGTCATAGGCGACCTTGGTTTCAATGCCCATTTTTTTGAGTGTCATCTGCATCAAGCGACACAAATCTACTTCATCATCAATAATCAGCGCTAATGCCATACAGATGCAACACCTTTAACACAAAGTAATTAGAGGGGATTATAACACTTCGCTCATTTTATCGTCAGTAAGCTATGGCAAACAAGCTAGTGCAGACGTTATGGCGGGCTAAATTATAATAGCCCAGCTATTTGCTACCTCAGTCACTTACTAACTCAGTTACTTGCTAGTTTCTGACTCACAAGCACCCTTGGTAATACTTATGGCATTGTTCGGAGCATTAACGCTATTATTTGCCATACAAGCGTTGCCATAGGTTTGATAGCGGACGATGCCATTATTGATAGTTTTGACGCAGACAGGATCATATTGCATGGTGCACATCATCTCAGGTTTCTTGATGGGCTGAGGCATAGGTTGGGGGTTTTGTTGAGCTGGGCTAACAGCTTGGCAACCAAATAAACTTAATGAAAAGCATAATGGGGTAAGAAACTTAAACATAGCATTTCCTTATTGTGTTCAGTAGGTGATATAACAGGTGATACAAGCCGCACTGAGTATACCAAAACTCAGTGAAATCATCTTCAATAATAACCCGCTTGCCAAATTATTATTGCTACTATCTGTTACCAAATCTTTAAAACGTAAGCGGGCAGCCGTCAGCCGTTGCACCCGTAACAAAGCACGCCCCAAATCTGCCTATCCCCAAATACAAGGCTGATGATTAAAGAAAAATTGCCGAATTTGTCAGACACAGCGTAAGGGTTAAAAGGCAAAAGTTAAAAGCTAAGAGTTAAAAGGATGCGTTGAAGCCATTGTCATAGCGTAGTCAAAAGTTGTTGTGAAATTTGTTAGCACATTTTATAGTTAAATTTATGAAAAATTCAATATAAAGATAGGTAATACGTTTGATAATAAGGCAATCATGTTAACACTCACTTTTTTGGGCACATCAGCAGGGATACCCACCAAACACCGCAACGTCACCGCGCTTGCTGTATCACTCATCAATCCTTATAGCAAAGCAAAAAATGTCCCTTGGATATTGGTGGACTGTGGGGAAGCCACCCAGCATCAATTACTCAAAACCCCGTTGTCTGTGATGCAGTTAGAATTGATTTGTATCACCCATGTGCATGGCGACCACTGTTATGGCTTGCCAGGGTTACTGGCAAGTATGGCGATGAGTGGACGCAAGCACCCATTGACCCTCATCGCCCCGCAAGCCATTGCCGATTATCTTGCCGCCGTGCAAGCCACGACAGCACTGATGATAAGTTTTGATATTAATTTTATCGCCATTGAAAATAGAGCGCAGGGGGATAGTTACCAACCTGTCACGCTGGATTTGACAGACGACCATCAGCTACAAGTTGACGTGATTGCGCTATCACACCGTATCCCTAGCCATGCCTTTAAATTCACCCAGCGACTGTCCAAAAAAACCTTATTGACCCAAAAACTCACCGAGCTTAACGTGCTAGATAAACGGCTATGGGGCAAACTTAAATACGGTATTGACGTCAATCTAGATGATAACACCTTGCTAAAATCCGCGGATTTTGTCACCACCATGCTGCATAAAACCGTGCTGATAATCGCAGGCGACAATGACTCACCTGAGCTATTAGCCGATGCCATATCAGATACCGATGTGCTAGTACACGAGGCGACTTATACCCAGTCAATCGCTGATAAACGAAAAGTAGCCCCTAACTATTTTGACCCCATGCATTCAACTGCCAAGCAAGTTGCCGAGTTTGCGCAGCGATCACAGTTAAAAAACCTGATTTTGACCCATTTTAGCGCGCGTTTTCAAGCTTTTGATAAACCTAGTAGCAAAACTTTGAATATGTCAGATATTCGGGCAGAAGTGGCTACCAGTTATCAAGGTAACTTTTGGCTTGCCCAAGATTTTGATGAATTTGAAATCGACAATGACAACGTTAAAAAACGCAATACGCAAATAAACTAACCCTCAAAAAGCTATCTTGTTAAAAGAAAATTTTGTAAAAATTTTTATTGATAACTTTTTTTTATACGCATCAGTCAAATTTACTTGTTATTCCGCCTAGAATTATTTTGCATAATTAATTATATTTATGGTAATTTAATTATCATTTTTTTAATTTATAACTGTCTAAGCTAATCGTCAGTTATGGATTGAGAATCCCACCGAACCGCTTGAGGAGAGTGTATGCAAATTGGTGTACCAAAAGAAACTGCATTATATGAAAATCGGATTGCGATTACCCCCGATACCATTAAAAAGTTCATCAAGTTGGGTCACAGTATTGTGGTCGAACGCGATGCCGGTAAAGGTTCGTTTATTACCAATGAGGCGTTGGAACAAGCAGGGGCACAAATTGTTGATGATGCGATCTCAACAAGTGATGTGGTGCTGACGGTCAATAGCTTACCGATTGAAAAAATCAACCAGCTAAAACAAGAAGCGATTGTCATCGGTATGATGAATCCGTATCGCAATGCCAATTTGCAGGACTATGCCAATCGCCATGCCAAAGTATATGCCATGGAGCTATTGCCACGAACTTTGTCGCGGGCGCAGAATATGGACGTGTTGTCATCCCAAGCCAACTTGGCAGGTTATAAAGCGGTGATTTTGGCTGCCAACCAGTTTGGTCGTCCTTTCCCCATGTTTATGACATCGGCAGGCACGGTGAAACCTGCGCGTATTGTCATCCTAGGCGTGGGCGTCGCAGGTCTGCAAGCGATTGCCACCGCTCGTCGTTTGGGTGCCGTTGTAGAAGCCAGTGACTTACGTCCTACCGTGCGTGATCAAGTGGAGTCCGTCGGTGGTAAATGGCTCGATGTCCCCATGAGCGATGAGGAAAAAGCCAAAGCTAAAGACACAGGCGGCTATGCCTGGACACCGTCTGAGCAATATATCAAAGACCAAGCCGCGGTTGTCGATAAAGCAGTCAGCCAAGCAGATATCGTGATTACCACGGCTCAAATTCCGGGTCGCAATGCCCCGCGTTTGATACACCAAGCTACCATCGATAAAATGAAATCTGGCTCAATCCTACTCGATATGGCCGTGGAAACTGGTGGTAACGTAGAAGGCTCAGTGGTCGGACAAAATATCATCACCCCAAACGGTGTCACCATCATGGGTGTACCCAATATTCCATCGACCTTGGCGGCGCAGTCATCGGCATTGTATGCCAATAATTTATATAACTTTTTTGCAACCTTGATGGATGACAATAAAGTGTTTGCGCTCAATCCAGAAGATGAAATCCAAAAAGCCTTGCTGGTTACTAGCCAAGGTCAAGTATTGTTAGCCAGCCGCTAACCTAATTTTCATTTAATTTTACCTATCGAGGTTAGGAGGTTTTATGTTATTGACCCTATTAGCGTCTGCGACATCTGCCACCCCATTTGTGGCAATCTTTAGTATCTTTGTTTTGGCTATTTTTGTGGGTTATTACGTGGTTTGGGGGGTAACGCCTGCACTGCATACCCCGCTCATGGCGGTGACCAATGCCTTATCCAGTATTGTTATTGTCGGTGCCATGCTGCAGACCGTCAGCATCGATGGCGATATGTTTACCCCAACAAGTCTTTTGGGTGCGTTCGCGGTATTTTTAGCCAGCATCAATATTTTTGGTGGTTTTTCGGTGACAGAACGTATGCTAGCGATGTTTAAATCAAAAGATAAAAAAGCCAAAGCTGAGCCAAACAAAGAAGGAAATGCTTGATGAATGAGAATTTGAATTGGGTCGCCCAACATGCTGATTGGTTTTATTTGATTGGTGCGGTGCTATTTATTTTAACCTTACGGGGTTTATCAAGCCCAAAAACCGCCATCCGTGGTAACCGATTCGGTATGATAGGTATGGCGATTGCCATTATCACCACCTTTTTCTTGGCACCCAGTCCGGTATTTGTATTAATTGTTGGCGCGATGGTGCTAGGCGCGGTGGTCGGCACTTGGAAAGCACGCACTGTTGCCATGACCCAAATGCCAGAAACCGTGGCTTTGATGCACTCTTTAGTGGGTCTATCGGCGGTTGCCATCGCGCTAGCGAGTGTATTACATACGGGCATCGAGCATAGCACCATCGCGCGGTTTGAGTTGTTCGTGGGCTGTTTTATTGGTGCAATTACCTTCTCAGCGTCACTGTTTGCTTTTGGTAAATTGGCGGCAAAAAGCTGGGCAAAGACGCTTAAAGGCAGTTGGGTAAAACCTGTCCAAGCGCTATTGTTCATCGCCATGATTGCGTTTGGTATCATGTACTTTACCACCCAATCGATGCCAGCGTTTTATGCGATGACCATTTTGGCTATTATTTTTGGTTGGATGTGGATTGCACCGATTGGCGGCGGTGATATGCCTGTGGTGGTATCTTTGCTTAACTCATTTTCTGGGTGGGCGGCAGCCGGTATCGGTTTTACCCTAGGTAACTCAATGCTGATTATCGCAGGGTCGCTGGTCGGTTCATCTGGGGCGATTTTGTCCTACATTATGTGTAAAGCCATGAACCGTTCACTGCTCAACGTATTGTTTGGCGGTATGTCAAGCAGCTCAGCCGCTGCGACAGAAGAAGATAGCGGACCCAAAACTTACCGTACAGGCTCACCTGAAGATGCCGCCTTTATGATGGAAAACTCTAGCAGTGTGGTTATTGTGCCAGGTTATGGTATGGCGCAAGGTCGCGCGCAAAATGCGGTAAAAGAGCTTTATGAAATGCTCAAAGAAGCAGGCGTGGACGTGCGTTTTGCGATTCACCCTGTGGCAGGTCGTATGCCAGGTCATATGAACGTACTATTGGCTGAAGCAGATGTGCCGTATGAAGACATTCTAGAAATGGATGAAATCAACTCCGACTTTGCCGGTACAGATGTTGTGCTGATTATCGGTGCCAATGACGTGGTCAACCCAGCGGCAAAAGACGATCCAAACTCACCCATCTTTGGTATGCCAATTCTTGAAGCAAACAAAGCGCAAACCGTGATGGTCATCAAACGCTCAATGAGTGCCGGCTACGCAGGTCTTGATAATAGCTTGTTTTACATGGACAAAACCATGATGATTTTTGGCGATGCCAAAAAAGTGGTAGAAGACATGATTCGCCATATCAATGGCACAGGTCACTAAGTTTTTTTGACTTCAATCAACCCTGACTAACCAGTTTAGTCAGGGTTTTTTATTTGCTATAATCAGGCGGATATCACAAGGAAAATTCATGAATTTATTACTTCGTTACCTTATCTTATGCTTGATGCTAAAATCTGATAAAGCAAAGTCATCTAAACCAAGCTATAGCGATGCTATTATCCGCCGCTACCGGATTTTGCCACATGATATGGGGTTTCGTCACCATGTGCCTAATTATCGCTATTTAAGCTTTATTGAGCTCAATATCCAACAGTGGCTGATGCAGCAACGCCCAACGGACAAGCTAGGTTGGGTGATTGCATCGCAACAATTAACTTACATCAAAGAAAGCTTTTTGTTTGATCAATTGACGCTTCGCAGTCAACTACTGGCTTGGGATAAAAAATACCTGTATTTTCGCCACCAGTTTTGGGTGAAAAATGACTTAAATGTGGTGGCACTGACCAAAATTGTATTGATGTTAGATGGGCAAGTGCAACCGACCCGCGTCATTGTGCAGCAAGATGAACAAGCTCATCCTGTCATCAACACCTGGCAAGACAATCTTAACGAAATCAAAAAACTCACCCCCATCAAATAACTGGAGCAAAATATGTCCCTCAAATGGAACGACACGTTAGAAATTGCCATTCAACTTTCTGAAAAATATCCTGATGAAGACGTGCAATATATTCGTTTTACCGATTTGCATCGGTATGTGACGCAGTTAGAAGAATTTAGCGATGACCCAACCAAATCCACCGAAAAACAATTAGAAGCGATTCAAATGGCTTGGCTAGACGAACTGGATTAAGCTGAAGGCAATATTTGGCTTAACAGTATTTAGTTTAACAGTAAGTTTTGTAGTATTTGCTCATAAATTGCGGCAAGTTTACCCAAATCTTCGACTGCTACACACTCATCAATCTGGTGGATGGTGGCATTACGCACGCCAAGCTCAACCACTTCAGGCGACCTATTGTCAACATTCAAGGTTGCGATAAAACGACCATCTGAGGTGCCGCCTGTGGTTGAAAGCTGTGTATCTGTTCCGGTCACGGCTTTAATCGCGGATTGACAGGCGCTGACGAGTTTGCCTTGCGGCGTCAAAAATGGGTTACCCGATAGTTTCCAATCGATGTGATAACTGGCTGCACCGTCTTGAAAATGCTTATCAAAAATCGCATGAGTGGTTGCTTTAAGTTTCTCATCGTTGGTCTCAGTTGAAAAACGAAAATTAAACTCAGCGCTTAACGTTGCAGGAATCACATTGTTAGCCCCAGTGCCTGCATGAAGGTTGGATATTTGCAGGGTGGTGGCAGGAAAGTACGCATTGCCATTGTCCCAAGTTTGGCTACAAAGCTCGGATAGGGCTGGCAAAGCATAATGAATAGGGTTTACTGCCAAATGCGGGTAGGCAACATGGCCTTGTTTGCCGGTCACCGTCACAACAGCGCCAAGCGAGCCACGGCGACCATTTTTGATGATATCGCCCAAGCTGTGAGTGCTAGAGGGTTCGCCAATCAAGCAATAGGTGATTGGTTGGTTGCGCGATTGCAATGTTTCAACCACTTTGACTGTACCGTTGATTGAAGGACCTTCTTCATCAGCGGTGATTAAGAAAGCAATTGAGCCGTGGTGATTGGGGTGGTGGGTGACAAAATTTTCAACAGCGACAGTAAATGCCGCAATCGCTGTTTTCATGTCTGCAGCACCACGCCCATACAGTATGCCATCTTTGATAGTAGGCTCAAATGGCGGATAGGTCCATTGGCTGACATCCCCCGTGGGCACGACATCGGTATGTCCTGCAAAACATAATACCGGCGCCTGCGCCTGCCCACGACCTTGACGGATTGCCCATAAATTTTTGACTTCTGCTTCGCGTCCTGTTGCGCCTTTTTCACCAAAGTATAAAAACTCACAATCAAAACCGAGGTGGTTAAGCCGCTCAGCCAGTATATTTTGACAGTCAAGGTCAGTCGGCGTCACTGATGGCTCGCGCATCAGCTGTAAGCTTAGTGCTAAGGTTTGCGCTTGAAGGTGGTCTAAATCAGTCGCTTTACTGGCATAATCAGTCATTGTGGTTTCCTTAAAATCTCTCAAAAAGCTCGCTTATTTGCGCTGCATATTAGCATAAATTAGCGCCTTAGCGGGTCGCATTGTTCGCAATCGCTCAGCATTTTGGCTACAATACGCTTTTTTTCTCGCTATGCTTTTTTTCTCACTGGGCTTTTTTGTGTTTTCTGCGAATGTTACTGGGGACGTGTGGTATCGCTGAATATCTCTACTTTTTTCATGGGCATGAGCGTGTGTTTTTCGTTAATTTTGGCGATTGGGGCACAGAATGCGTTTGTGCTTAAACAAGGGCTAAAACAACAATTTGTGTTTATCGTGTGTTTGATTTGCGCGTTATCCGATGCGGTGTTGATTACCGGTGGCGTGTTTGGTTTTGGCAAGCTGATTTCACAATTCCCGCTGATTGTCACCATCGCAAAATACGCAGGGGCATTGTTTTTAATTGTGTATGGTGCCCGAAGTTTTATTGCCGCTTATCAATCAAACCAATCGCTCATGGCGCAGGGTGAAGACGTTGGTAATTTAAAACAGGTGATTGCCCTGTGCTTGGCGTTTACTTGGCTCAATCCCCATGTGTATTTAGATACGGTGATTTTGCTTGGGACGATTGCGTCACAGGTTACCGATAAATTGGCGTTTGCGTTGGGTGCAATTTTATCATCGTTTATCTTCTTTTTTAGTTTGGGTTATGGTGCGCGTGTGCTGCAGCCGCTATTTGCCAAACCACTGTCTTGGAAAATTCTTGATATCCTCATCGGCGTTGTGATGTGGGGGATTGCGGCAAGTTTATTACTGGCTAATTAACCCATCTTTTCTCATCCAAGTGGCAATGGAGAAGCGTTCGCGATGGGTGATTGCGACTTGATGGACTAAGTTACTATTAAAAATCACCAATCTGTTACCTTGGGGCTGTAATTGTTGCTGTGTGTCATGCTGATCGATGACGACAATTTCACCGCCATCGTGCGCGCCCCAACCCTCATTGAGATAAAAAACTGCCGATAACACACGTTCATCACGCCCTTGCGGATTGTCTGAATGCCACTGATAACCAAACCCTGCAGGGTAGCGGGCATAATGGGCTTCACTACGGCGAATGCCGGTGTATAAGGTTTGATTAAAAAATTGCGCCAGCTCGTTAATCGCTTGTAGATACTGCATACCAATCGGACAGTGCTCATCAATCCAGCGGGTGCTATCCCCGCGAATGCTAGTGATTCGCTCACCCTGCGTCAAATTGGCGGCTTGATAGTCAATCAAGCCACTCTCTTTTTGTAACGCTTGAAAAAAATTGACGTCAAAACAGTCATCTAGCACGATAAATCCGTCATTAACCAGTCCGTCAAGCTGTGCGTCATTTATTTTTTCAAACCAGTTGGGCAGGATAAAATTCAACTCTGGCATATGCGCTGTGTTTCCTTCAGCATTGTTTAAACATTTAACTGGGCAATTTTTAGCAAAAACTTGTAGCAAAAACTTGTAGCAAAAACTTCGCCAATTTTTGATAGCTATGCTACCATACCTGCTAATTTGTTTACGAAAAATTTATTATGAATTATCAACACAGCTACCACGCGGGCAACTTCGCTGATGTGGTAAAACACGTTTTATTACTCCAATTACTTGAGATGATGAGCGCCAAGCCAAAACCTTATTATATTTTGGATGCGTATGGTGGGCGCGGTTTGTATTCACTGGCCAGTGATGAGGCCAAAAAAACGGGTGAAGCCATCCATGGCATTACCAAACTGCTAGCGCAAGATAATAGCCAAGCGCCACAGGCGGTGCAAACCTATCTACAAGATATTGGCTACGCCAAAAAATTCTACGATAAGCATGTGTATCCAGGTTCGCCTTGGTTTATTGCCCATCACATCGAAAAACAACAAGACGCTCACCCAGAGATTAACAATCGCGCCGAAGCGTTTGAATGGAAAGCCAGCGAGTTTGATGCGCTCAACTACCAACTGCACCAATTGCCCATTGGCGTGCAACATCGCAATGCCTATGAAGGGATTTTGGCGGTGCTACCACCGCAAGAAAAACGTGGTTTGATTTTAATCGATCCTCCCTTTGAACAGGAACACCGTGATTTTAGCGCATTGGTAGATTTGTTGGTCAAAGCGCATAAAAAATGGTCAACCGGGGTATTGGCGCTTTGGTACCCCATCAAAAATAACGATGCGGTTGAGCTGTTTTACAAAAAAATGAAACGCACCGAAATCCGCCGTCAGCTGATACTTGAGCTAAATATTTTCCCACCCGATTTGCCGATGGGCTTAAATGGGACGGGCATGTTGGTGATTAACCCACCGTGGCAATTTGATGCTAAAGCCGAAGAGATTTTGCAATATCTACAGCCAATTTTGCAGCATCCTGAAAGCCCACAAATGAGTGTGGAGCAGCGCACCAAA
Source organism: Faucicola osloensis (assembly GCA_016888885.1). Classification (GTDB taxonomy): domain Bacteria; phylum Pseudomonadota; class Gammaproteobacteria; order Pseudomonadales; family Moraxellaceae; genus Faucicola. Next base: position 487,132 of record CP069437.1, on the reverse strand, counting down.
GTACAATGGTTGGTTGGCGAATAATTTCACACTTGGCGGGTTAAGTAGTCACAAAACCCGCCAAATTTTGCAATTTGTTACCGAGCTCGATGCACCTAGCAACAGACAATTTATTATAGACGACCTGCAAGAGACAACCTGCAAGGATAATCAATGAATAACGATAATAATAACCAACCCACCCTTATCAAGACGCCCATCGACGCATTACAACAGCCACAACAGCCGCAACAGCACACTAAGGATATTAATCCAATTCAGCTTGAGCATCAGCGTAACCGTGAATTGGCAGAAACCGATGACTATGATGGGCTGACCTTTGAAGTCATTGAAAATGCGCGTGTCGCTGACAAAACGATTGCGCAAAAAGGTGTTTATTTAATTCCCAATTCATTTACGCTATTGTCACTGCTTGCGGCATTTTATTCGATTACCCAAAGCGCGTTGGGGGAAGGGCATTATATGCGTGCCTGTGTGGCGATTTTTATCTCGGCATTGCTAGATGGGTTAGATGGCCGGGCGGCAAGGCTATTCAATGCACAAAGTCCCTTTGGCGAGCAGCTAGACTCGCTAGCCGACTGCATCGCGTTTGGACTGGCGCCTGCGTTATTGATTTATCATTATGCGTTAGAGCCGTTGGGGCGTATTGGTATCGCTTGCGCCTTTGTGTATGCTGCCTGTGCGGCGCTGAGACTGGCGCGCTTTAATGTACAAATTGGTGTCGTTGATAAAAAATACTTTGTCGGGGTAGCAAGTCCGTTAGCCGCTATTTTAGTCACCACGTTTGTGATGGTGCATATGGATTGGCAAGTTGAATTGCCGGTGACCAGCCCTGCTTTTCAAATCTTGGCAGCCATTTGGGTGGTGATTGCCGGCTTTTTGATGGTGAGTAATTTAAAATACTATAGCTTTAAAGAGTTTGATAAAAAGCGTGTCCCCTTTGTGGCACTCATCTTGATTGTGTTTGCGCTCGGTATCGTGCTGTATAATATTCCTGCAGGATTGCTCGCCATTAGCGTGATTTACGCCTTATCGGGCCCAGTAACTGCGGTTTGGAGCAAGTTTAAACGCAAATCTGTTTAGAGAAAAAATGCAGGCAGGATTTGCTAGTAAAGTGCAAAATATTGCAGCGATTGCGGCTGCCAACGGGGGCAATCCATCACAAGCCGTTGCTATGCAATATCATGGTTTAGTCACGCCGTATTGTATGGGTGTGGCACAGACATTGTTTAGCCAGTTCTAAGTTTAGCCAGTTCTAAATTGGCGATAGCCTGAAGCTATAGCCAATTAACCAACACGCACTTAACTGATTCCAATTTAACAAAGCCTGTTTATCAACAGGCTTTGTCATTAGACAGGTTACTTTATAGATTATTACAATAGTTGATTAAGATAGCTGGTAAAGTTTGGGCAGTTTACCATGGGGTAAAATAACACCCGTCAAAGCATGATATTTTGACATTACCGTCGACATTTGGCGGTGAGTTAACTGCTAAATCATGCGTTTTATGCTATAATTATTCCTTTTTACTATCCTAAAAATATAATGTCATCTGTGTTACTTTTCTAAAAGTTTTGATTGGGGTTTTTTGCAGCTTTTGGTCAAAAATGCGCATTGCCTTTACATTGCGCAGTGCTTTTAAGTTAGCCATCGCCTTGAAAAGTAAAATAAATAAGATGACTCATATATTTAAGTAGCTTGATAAAAGGAGCGTGCATGTCCACCGATTCCGTTAGCCCCATTAGCATCGTCGATGAATTAAAACAATCTTATCTCGACTATGCCATGAGCGTAATTGTCTCCCGTGCTTTACCTGATGTGCGTGATGGGCTGAAACCTGTTCATCGCCGTGTGTTATACGCGATGCATGAATTATCAAACGACTTTAACAAACCTTACAAAAAATCGGCGCGTGTGGTCGGTGATGTTATCGGTAAATACCACCCACATGGCGATACCGCAGTTTATGACGCGATTGTACGTCTGGCGCAGCCTTTCTCTATGCGCTATATGCTCATCGATGGTCAAGGTAATTTTGGCTCAGTGGATGATGACCCTGCCGCAGCGATGCGTTATACCGAAGTGCGCATGCAAAAACTCACTCACCAAATGCTGGGTGATTTGGATAAAGACACTGTGGATTGGGAGCCAAACTATGATGGCTCGGAGCAAATGCCAAGCGTCATGCCAGCCCGTATTCCAAATTTGCTCGTTAATGGTGCCACAGGGATTGCAGTGGGTATGGCAACCAATATGGCGCCACACAATCTGACGGAAGTGATTAATGCCTGTTTGGCGTATGCCGATGATCCGCACATCTCTGGCGAAATGCTTATGCAGTACATCACCGGCCCTGATTTCCCAACAGGTGGTATTATTTATGGTCGCTCAGGCATTGTCGATGCTTATCGCACCGGTAAAGGTCGCCTGCATTTGCGCGGCAAATATCACATCGAACCGATGAGTGAAACGGGCGCCAATAAAGAGCGTGAACGTATTGTATTTACCGAGATTCCATACCAAACCAATAAAGCAAAATTGATTGAAAAAATCGCGGAATTGGTACGCGATAAAAAACTTGAAGGCATTAGCGAGATTCGTGATGAGTCAGATAAAGATGGCATGCGTATCGCTATTGACTTAAGACGCGGTGAAAACGCGGAAGTCATCGTTAACAATCTATTTATCCAAACGCCTTTAGAATCGAGTTTTAGTATCAACATGGTTGCCTTAGATGAAGGTCAACCTAAAATCATGACGTTGCGGGATTTGATTGCCGCCTTTATACGTCACCGCCAAGAAGTTGTGACTCGCCGTACTATTTTTGAACTCAAAAAAGCACAGGCGCGTGGTCATTTACTCGAAGGACTAACCATTGCCCTTGCCAACATTGATCGCATTATTGACACTATCAAGGCATCGGCAAACCGCCAAGAAGCCCGCGATAACTTACTAACTAATACTTGGCAGTCAGGTGGCGTGATTGCCATGTTAGAGGCAGCAGGCAGTCATTCGATTCGCCCTGATGTGATTGAGGGCGAAGACCTTAATGCCCCATATGGATTGATTGATGACAACCAAAATTATCGTCTATCGCCTGACCAAGTCAATGCTATTTTGGATATGCAGCTGCACCGTTTAACAGGGCTAGAGCAAGACAAGCTACAGCAAGAATTCAAAGAAATCTTGGCACTCATTGCGCAATTACAAAGCATTTTGGATAACTTTGACCAATTAATGCAAGTAATCAAAGACGAATTAATCCAAATCCGTGATGACTTTGGCGATGCACGCAAAACCCAAATCGTCGATAGTCGCAGTGACTTTAGCCGTGCGGATTTGATTCCTGAACAGACCGTTGTATTGACTGTTTCACGCACGGGCTATGCCAAAACCCAGCCTATCAGCGACTACATCGCCCAAAAACGCGGTGGTAAAGGCAAGTCAGCCACTGCCATGAAAGCAGATGACGTCATTGACCATATGGTGGTCACATCCACGCATAACAATGTGATGATTTTTACCGATCGGGGTCGTGTGTTTGGGTTACAAGTGTTTGAAGTGCCTATTGCCAGCCGTGGTTCGCGTGGCCGTCCGATGGTCAATCTAATTGCGCTCGATGCCGATGAAAAAGTCACCGCCATCTTGCCGGTGACCGAAGACGACAAGCAAAATGACAATAGCTATGTGTTCTTTGCAACCGCATCGGGTATGGTAAAACGCGTCCAATTGTCACAATTTAAAAACCTTCGCGCCAACGGACTTCGCGCGGTTGAACTCAATGACGGCGATAACTTGATTGGCGTTGCCATTACCGATGGCGAGCAAGACATCATGTTATTTTCCAATGAAGGTAAAGCCATTCGCTTTAATGAAAGTAAAATCCGTGCGATGGGTCGTACCGCAAAAGGGGTGCGCGGTATGCGGGTGACGCTACTGGCCAATCAAGGCATTGAAGACGAGGACACCGAGCTTGAAGACGATAGCCAAGATGACCAAGACAATGACAGTGTCGTTGCGGTTAGCCGTGTGGTGTCGTTGGTTGTTGCCCCACAGCAAGGCGAGATTTTATGTGCTTGTGAGCGTGGCTTTGGCAAACGTACCCCTGTCTCTGATTTCCCTGTCAAAGGTCGGGGCGGTAAAGGCATTATTGCCATCAAAACCACGGCGCGTAATGGTGAGCTAGTGCAGGCGTTAGCGGTAACCGATGCTGATGATATTGTGCTGATTTCTGATGCCGGCACGCTGGTGCGTACACCGGTCGGGCAAATCGCGCAGACAGGTCGGAATGCACAAGGCGTCACCCTGATTCGTATTTCACAAGATGAATCATTGGTATCTATTGCTTTGGTTGAAGGCGGTAGTGAAGACGAGCTAGACGAAGATAGTTTAGAGGCAGTATTAGCTGAAAATATCGCGCAAGACAGCGCTGATTTACCAGACAGTGCGGATTTGCACAGCGCTGATTTACAAAACATCGAGTTGTCTGAAGCCTTGCAGCAAGATGGTTTATTAGAAGCCGATGCACAACAGCTAGATAACTAATTTGTAGCCTTGCTATTTGTAACCTCGCTTTATCAAACCAGCTTATCAATCAATAAGCTGGTTTTTTTCGATCAATTCTACAATTTCGCAACAGCCAGCAAGTTTAAAGCCTTATAAAATTTAAAATTATCTTGTTCCAACAATCCTATTACATTAAAAGACGAGTATACCCATGTCAAAACTGCATCTACACCACCTTGAAAAATCCCGTTCATTTCGAATTCTTTGGCTATTAGAAGAATTAGAGCTGCCTTATCAGTTAACCAAGTACGAACGCCATCATGGTTTGGCGCCCAAGTCTTTGCAAAAAATTCACCCGATGGGTAAGGCACCTATCCTGCAAGATAATGGAAAAACGCTGATTGAATCTGCCAATATCATTGAGTATTTGATTGATAACTATGATAAGTTAAGCGACCCGCAAGATGCACAGCCCATCTCACAACTGGTGCTGAATAAAAAATTTCGCCCAGATTATGGCAGTGAGGCGTATGAACAGTATCGATATTGGCTGCATTTTACCGAAAGCTCGTTGATGCCCTTGCTTATTATCCGACTAATATTTGCTACCATGATAAAAAAATCACCGATAGGTATCAAGCAAGTGGCAAAATTACTCAAATCGGGGATAGACAAATCTTATCTGAATCATTCATTAACCGAGCAGCTCAAAATGCTAGATAAGCATTTGGGTAGCAATGAATGGCTTGCTGGTAACCAATTTAGCGGCGCTGATATACAGCTGGAATTTGGCATAAACGCCATGCTAGAAACCCATAGTTTAGAGGCAAAATATGCCAACATTCACAATTGGTTAAAAAAATGCCAAGCTCGCCCAGCTTATCAAAAAGCAGTTGATAAGTGTTGATGGTTGACTGTCAAGCGATTTAACGCTTTTATTGCTTTACTTTGCTGATAAATTTACTATACGGTCAGAAAAAACAGTTGTTTTTTTACCTTTATTTCATAGCTAAATACCTATTAAAAATTAGCGAAAATACATAAATATTTTTTTCATGTAAAATATTGCTATCGCTATTTATGACAATCTTTTGTGTCTAATAGTTGAATACTTTGAGTCGCTTACAACCTAGCTCCATTCTAGGTTATTTCCATGGATGGATGCCATTGCCAAAAGGAACGAAAAATGCAATATCAGTATTTTAAAGACCCTGATAGTCAAGAAACCCAAGAGTGGCTTGACGCCTTTGATTCGGTAATCAAGTCAGCGGGGAAAAAACGCGCCACTTTTTTACTAAAAGCCATCTATGATAAGGCGGTTCAAGAAGAATTGCGCGTTAACCGCCTTGACACCGCTTACATCAACACTATTCCGGTAGAAGATCAACCCTTATATCCCGGTGATTTAACCCTAGAGCGTAAAATTCGCGCAATCATTCGTTATAATGCGGTGGCGATGGTGATGCGTGCCAACAAAAATGACGACGACTTAGGCGGTCACTTAGCGACCTTTGCCTCAAGCGCGACGTTATACGAAACAGGTTTTAACCATTTTTGGCGCGCAGCGAATGAAAGCTTTGGCGGTGATATGATTTATTATCAAGGTCACGGTTCACCAGGGATGTATGCTCGCTCATTTTTAGAAGGTCGATTGACTGAAGAGCAGCTGACGAATTTTCGCCGTGAAGTAGGCGGCAAGGGGCTATCTAGCTACCCACACCCTTATTTGATGCCTGACTATTGGCAGTTCCCAACCGTGTCGATGGGTTTAGGCCCAATCATGTCAATTTATCACGCGCATGTGCACCAATATCTTGAAAATCGCGGCTTGATTCCAAAAGAAGGTCGCAAAATTTGGGCATTCTTGGGCGATGGTGAAACCGATGAGCCAGAGAGCCTAGGTGCTATCTCACTAGCCAGTCGCGAGAATCTAGAAAATCTGATTTGGGTGATTAACTGTAACTTACAGCGTCTAGATGGTCCGGTACGTGGTAACGGTAAAATTATCCAAGAGCTTGAATCTGTGTTTCGCGGTGCAGGTTGGCGGGTGATTAAAGTTATTTGGGGCGGTAAATGGGATACCCTGTTAGACAAAGACTATACAGGCGCGCTCAAACACCGTATGCTTGAGACCCTCGATGGTGAATACCAAGTGTATAAAGCGCGTGATGGTAAATTTGTCCGTGACCATTTCTTTGGTAAATACCCAGAACTTGCCGAAATGGTCAAAGATTGGACTGACCAAGAAATCCAAAATTTAGACCGTGGTGGTCACGACCCAGTGAAGGTGTATGCCGCATTTAGTGAAGCCATGAAAGCCAAAGGTCAGCCGACGGTTATTTTGGTTAAAACCGTCAAAGGTTATGGCTTATCTAACCAAAGCCAAGCGGTCAACAAAACCCACCAAATCAAAAAACTCGAAATTGATTCATTAAAATATTTCCGTGACCGTTTTGATTTGCCATTTACCGATACGCAGCTTGAAGAATTACCGTTTTATCGTCCTGATGAAAATTCTGCTGAAATCCAATACCTCAAAGGTCGCCGTCAAGCACTGCGCGGACATTTGCCCAATCGCCGTAGTGGCCATATTCCACTCGATGTCCCAGGCTTGGAGATTTTTGACAAATTACTACAAGGTAGTGCAGGCAAAGAACAATCTACCACCATGGTATTTGTACGCTTGCTATCGGCACTGCTAAAAAATAAAGCGCTGCAAGAGCGTGTGGTGCCGATTGTTCCTGATGAAGCCCGTACTTTTGGCCTTGAAGGTATGTTCCGCCAATTGGGTATCTACTCGGCATCGGGTCAAAATTATACCCCTGAAGACCATGAAGCCTTGATGGGTTATAGAGAAGCCAAAGACGGTCATATGCTTGAAGAAGGCATTAATGAAGCAGGTGCGATGAGTGCTTGGATTGCGTTAGCGACCAGTTATTCAACCAATGCGTTACCGATGATTCCTTTTTATATCTATTATTCGATGTTTGGTTTCCAACGCGTCGGTGATTTAGTTTGGGCCGCAGGCGATATGCAGGCGCAAGGGTTCTTGCTTGGCGGTACCGCAGGTCGTACCACACTCAATGGCGAAGGCTTACAGCACCAAGATGGTCATCATTTGATTTTATTTAACACGGTGCCAAACTGTGTCACTTATGACCCATGTTATGGTTATGAGCTAGCGGTGGTCGTACAAGATGGTCTGCGCCGTATGTATGGTGAAGGCGAACGGGTTTTCTATTATATCACCTTAATGAATGAAAACTACGAGCAACCAGCTATGCCAACAGGGGTCGAAGAAGGCATCAAAAAAGGCATGTACTTGCTCAAAGACAATGGTTCAAAACAAGTGCAATTGCTAGGTTCAGGCGTAATTTTACGTGAGGTTGAGAAAGCCGCGCAAATTTTAGCTGAAGAATTCAATATCAATGCCAATGTGTGGAGTGTCACAAGCTTTAATGAACTCACTCGTGAAGGCATGGCATGTGACGAATACAATCGTCTACACCCACTAGATGAACAGCGTACGCCTTGGGTTACTGAACAACTTGCGCAGCATGAAGGCATTGTAGTCGCCGCCACCGACTATATGCGCATTTTCTCTGAACAAATCCGCGCCTACCTACCAGACAGTCGACCGTATGCCACCTTAGGTACCGATGGTTTTGGTCGTTCGGATAGCCGCAGCCAATTACGTAGTTTCTTTAAAGTGGACGCCGCGCACATTGTGGTAGCAACGCTCAAACTATTGGCAGATGAAGGCGAAGTTGATGTGCGTTTGGTCAAAGATGCCATTAGTAGCTTGGGTATTGATGCCGATGCTTCACCTGCTTGGTATCCTCAAGTACAAATCGACCATTCCCCAGATGCACCAGCGATTTTAGGCGCGCATCCAAAACCTGTACCAACCTTGGTTGAAGAGGATGATGAAGCGATTTCGACAGACGGCAAAGCAGAAGATAAAGCCGATGCGCCAATGCTTAACGACAAACCTGAATAATAGAAATCAATAGTAGGTAATCAGCCACGTATTAGCGGCTGATTACCTACTTAGTAGAAATAAAAATTTAAGGATAAACCCATGGAAATCAAAGTTCCCGACTTAGGCGTTGATAGTGCCGAAGTCAGCGAGATTATGGTCAAAGTCGGCGATGTCATCAATGTGGATGATAACATTGTCTTATTAGAATCTGACAAAGCCTCTGTAGAAGTACCTGCAACATCAGCAGGGACTATCACAGCGATTAATCTTCAAATCGGTGATAAGGTCAAAGAAGGTGATGTGATTCTCACCATCGACAGTGCAGGTAATAGCCAATCAAACACTGCACCTGTAGAGCAGCCTGCGCAACAGACAGACCAACAAGCAGCCCAATCTCACGAAGCTAAAGAAATTAAAGAAGCTAAAGAAGCTAACGCGAGTTCATCGCAAACGCCGTCTATGGCTGCGCCAAATCAATCACAGCCCACATCTACATCAGCTGAAGCAACCTATACATTGCCAGATTTGGGCGTCGATACCGCAGAAATTAGTGAGTGGTTGGTCAAAGAAGGCGATACTGTCACTGCTGAACAACCGCTAGTATTGGTTGAATCCGATAAAGCCTCGGTCGAAGTACCAGCACCTGTCAGCGGAAAAATTATCAAATTTTTAGTCAATGCAGGGGATACGGTCAGCAATGGTCAAGACTTTGTTGTGATTGAAGCGGCGGGGTCAGTGCAATCCGCATCAAGTTCAGCTTCACAGCCGCAAGCGACCACCCATACCGCTCAGCAAGCAGTCGCTAAAACGCAAAATACCGCGTCAACTTCAACTAGTAGCGCTACCACAACAGCTAGCCAGTCAAGTTCACAGTCAAAACTGTCTGAAGCGCAAATCAATGCCAAAAACGCCGCAGTTTATGCAGGTCCTGCGGTGCGCAAACTTGCGCGCCAATTGGGTGTTGATATCAGTGAGGTGACTGGCACGGGGGCTAATGGGCGTATTGTCAAAGAAGACGTGTTTGCTTATGTCAAAAATACAATAAAAGCAGTTCGCACGCCTGCAGCAGCAAATAATATCTCTGCGCCATCAGCGGCTCGCTCAGGATTACCTAATTTACCCGATATGAGTAAAACAGAAATTTGGGGAGAAATTGAGCGTCAGGATTTGACCCGTCTACAAAAAGTCTCAATTCCGCAGCTTAATTACAATACCTATTTGCCACAAGTGACCCAGTTTGATTTGGCAGATATTACCGATGTTGAAAAATTGCGTGGCGACCTAAAAGATGAGATGAAAAAAGAAGGCGTGAGTCTAACTATTCTGGCTTTCATTATGAAAGTCACTGCTTATGCGCTGATGCAACATCCAAAATTTAACAGCCATTTAAGCGATGACAATACCCAAATTATTATTCGTAAATCCGTGAATTTAGGCTTTGCCGTAGCAACCGAGGATGGTTTGACAGTCCCTGTCATTCAACGTGTAGAGCAAAAAGGCATCAAGCAACTGGCGATTGAAATCGGTGAGCTTGCCAAAAAAGCGCGTGATAAAAAACTATCTGCCAAAGAGTTAACAGGCGCGTCATTTACGATTTCAAGTCAAGGCAATCTTGGCGGTACTTACTTTACGCCGCTGGTCAATTGGCCCCAAGTTGCGATTTTGGGCGTCAGTGAATCTAGCATTCAGCCACGTTGGAATGAGACTAAAGGCGAGTTTGAGCCACGTTTAATGCTACCGTTGTCATTATCGTATGACCACCGTGTGATCAATGGTGCGGACGCTGCGGTATTTACCCGATATATTGCAAAATTATTAGCAGATCCACGCCGCGTGTTGTTATAAATTGCAGCGCAAAAAAACCTAGCGTGTTATATCCATGCTAGGTTTTTTTTGACCCTAAAAAAAGCCCTTAGTCAACACTAAGGGCTTTTTTAATGCCAACAAGCTTATTTTTCGGTTTTTGCTAAGAAGAACCAAGTATCTAATACGGAATCAGGGTTCAGTGAAACAGAAGTAATGCCTTGTTCCATTAACCACATGGCTAGGTCTGGATGGTCAGAAGGACCTTGTCCACAGATACCGATATACTTGCCTTGTGCGTTACAGGCATCGATAGCCATTTTCAGTAGTTTTTTAACCGCTGGGTCACGTTCATCAAATGATTGAGATACGATACCCGAATCACGGTCAAGACCAAGCGTTAACTGGGTCAAATCGTTTGAGCCGATTGAGAAACCATCGAAGTATTGTAAAAATTCTTCTGCCAACAAGGCATTGGTTGGCAACTCACACATCATAATAACGCGTAAACCGTTTTCACCACGTTTAAGACCATTTTTCTCAAGTAGCTCTAATACTTTACGCGCTTCTTCTGTGGTACGTACGAATGGAATCATAATCTCAACGTTGGTTAAGCCCATTTCATCACGAACACGTTTTAATGCACGACATTCTAATTCAAAGCAGTCACGGAAGTTTTCTGATACGTAACGGCTGGCACCACGGAAACCGAGCATTGGGTTTTCTTCAGATGGCTCGTATAGTTTACCGCCGATTAAGTTTGCATATTCATTCGATTTAAAGTCAGACATACGTACGATAACTTTCTTATCTTTGAATGCGACAGCTAGGGTTGAAATACCTTCAACCAATTTATCAACGTAGAAATCAATCGGTGAAGCATAACCTGCCATGCGCTCTTGAATTGCTTGTACGATTTCGCGTGGTAGGGTGTTCATGTTAAGTAGTGCTTTTGGATGCACGCCAATCATACGGTTGATGATGAATTCTAACCGTGCTAGACCCACCCCTTCATTAGGGATTTGGGCAAATCCAAATGCGCGGTCAGGGTTACCCACGTTCATCATAATTTTAAATGCCAAGTCGGGCATTGACTCAATTGAGTTGTTTTGAATTTCAAAGTCCAATTGACCTTCGTAGATATGACCGGTATCACCTTCTGCACAAGATACAGTGACTGCTTGACCATCGGTCAATAGCTCAGTGGCGTTACCACAACCCACGATGGCAGGGACACCCAATTCACGCGCGATAATTGCCGCGTGACAGGTACGACCACCACGGTTAGTGATGATAGCAGCGGCACGTTTCATGACGGGTTCCCAGTCTGGGTCAGTCATATCAGACACAAGGACGTCACCTTCTTGTACTTTATCCATTTCATGGATTGAGTTGACCACGCGTACCGTACCTGCGCCGATACGTTGACCAATTGAACGACCTTCACAGATGACATCACCTTTTTCTTTAAGGATGTAACGCTCCATGACATTTTGGCTTTCACGGCTTTTTACTGTCTCTGGACGCGCTTGCACAATGAACAATTTGCCACTGTCACCATCTTTTGCCCATTCGATATCCATCGCATGACCATAATGTTTTTCGATGATTAATGCTTGTTTGGCAAGTTCAACCAATTCTTCATTGCTCAGTGAAAATTGGTTGCGTTCTGCTTTGTCTACTGGGACTATTTTGACTGATTTGCCCGCTGAGTGCTCGTCTGCATAAACCATTTTTTGTTGTTTGCTGCCGAGGTTACGACGGATTACGGCGGGTTTGCCGGCATTTAATAAGGCTTTTGAAATGTAGAATTCGTCAGGGTTCACCGCACCTTGCACCACCATTTCACCCAAGCCATAGCTTGCGGTGATAAATACCACGTCATTAAAACCACTTTCGGTATCAATGGTGAACATCACACCTGAAGTGCCTGTCTCTGAACGTACCATACGTTGTACGCCAGCTGATAAGGCAACACCTGCGTGCTCAAAACCTTTGTGAACGCGGTAAGCGATGGCGCGGTCATTGTATAAAGAAGCGAAAACTTCTTTAATAGCAATCAAGATATTGTCAATACCACGGATATTGAGGAAAGTTTCTTGTTGACCAGCAAATGAGGCGTCTGGTAAATCTTCAGCAGTGGCTGATGAACGAACCGCAACAGCGATGTCCTCGCCTTGGCTCATCTCGGCAAAAGCATCACGGATTTCTTGCTCCAAATCTTTAGGCAACTCTTGCTCAATAATCATGTCACGGATTTTTTTACCCGTGGCAGTCAATGCCGCAACATCATCCACATCCAGACCTTGAAGCGCGTCTTTGATTTTGTTTTGAAGACCTGTACCGATTAAGAATTTGTTAAACGCTTCAGACGTTGTTGCAAAACCACCTGGTACGCTTACCCCTAAATCCGTTAGGTGACTAATCATTTCACCTAATGAAGCGTTTTTACCGCCTACTTTGTCAATGTCGTTTTTGCCTAACTTGTCGAGTGAGATAACTTGTGCGTTCAAGGTGATAACTCCGTGAAATAAAGATTATTTTGAAAAGATTATAACGGTATTTCGTAGAAAATTCATCTTAAAAAATGATTTTCTAGCAAAAAATTTATAATTTTAAAAAAACTGTCAGCGATCAACGATTCAACTAAAATTTTGCTTGGATATCTTTGAGTTTAAGGGGGTAAAAAACGTAGATAAGCCTTCAATGACACTAACTGATGGCTAATTTAAGGCAAATTAAGCGTCGATTTGTTAGATTAAAGCCTACAAGTCACGTATAATAACAAACTCTCGACCTGTAAAACAAACGCCTGTAAGACAAATGCCTGTGAGACAAACAATAGTGTCTGCACTGATAACGATATTATATAGATGACATTCACTGCCAAAAACACAGTGAATGAATAAGATTAACCCCCAATGTCAGTAGTGTCAGTTTAAACCAGTGTTAATTTAAATTAGTATGGACGCTTCTTGTCATTTTTTTTGGATAATTTTTCATGACCATTGAGCAAATCAAAGCCACGATTCAAAATAAAGACGCCTTAAATTTTGCAAATTCGCAGTCGTTGCGAAGTGTGTTTTTTATCTCCGATGGTACCGCGATTACGTCTGAAACCCTAGGTCGCTCTATTTTAAGCCAATTTCCCACGGTACCATTTGAGACCCGGGTTATTCCTTATGTTGACACTCTTGATCGCGCCGATGAAGCGGTCAATCAAATCAATCTTGCCCACCAACGTGATGGGGTAAAGCCGCTAGTCTTTGATACCATCGTTGACCCTGTGATTCGTGAACGAATCAACGGCGCAGATGCCTTTAACTTAGACATTTATGAAGGTTTAATTAGTAAAATTGCCGATGAAATCAAAGTACAACCTGCACCGCATACCGGTCATGCGCATGGGGATGTCGATTCTGAGAACTATAAATCACGTATCGATGCGGTGCATTTTGCTTTAGACAATGATGATGGCGCGCGTACCACCCATTATGATGCGGCAGATATTATTTTGATTGGGGTGTCACGTTCGGGCAAAACGCCCACCTCTTTATACCTGGCGTTGCAATTCGGTATTCGTGCGGCGAATTATCCGTTGACTGAAGATGATTTATATGAAAATTCGTTGCCCAAAGCGCTAAAGCCCTACCGTGACAAATTGTTTGGTTTGGTGATTGACACCGATCGACTGGTAAAAATTCGTAACGAGCGCCGTGCAGGTAGCCGCTATGCAAGTTACCAGCAATGTCAGCAGGAATTGCGCGCCATTCAAGGTATTTATATTTCTCAAGGGATTCCAAATATTGATGTATCAACCATGTCGATTGAAGAAATCGCGACGCGTATTTTACAAATGACGGGGTTAAAACGTCGAATTGGTTAATGTAACCTCTTAACATACGGTTAATTTATCGTATTTTATATTTAATTTAAAAATTTTTTATTTATTATCAAGGCTTAAAATATGGGAGCTAATATGCCAAAAAAACGGATTAATGACAAAGTCACTCAAATTCCCCCTACAAACAATGAAAACGAAAACATCTGTGATTCTAATACACAGTCAATTATTGAACTCCAAGAAAATATTACCGAAATTTTGGCAAAACCAACCAAAACTGAAATTTCTGATTCTGATAAAAAAGCCAATACCGTCAGTATCAGTGAAGACGATGATAAGGTAAAACATTTTGATGATGCATCGGTGCATTTTGATTTAATTAGTCCGCTAGATAACACCCGTATCAATTTAAAGCGTTACAAGCGTCAAGATGCCGTTAGCCATGCCTATGATTATGATGCGATTGTGATTGGTGCAGGACCCGCGGGTGAAGCAGCAGCGATGAAAATCGCTAAATCTGGGCTAAAAGTTGCCGTGATCGATCCACGTAAACAAGTGGGGGGCAACTGTACACACGTAGGCACGATTCCAAGTAAAGCATTGCGTCAGTCGGTGTTTAATATTATCAGTAATCGCCGCGATCCTATCTTAAACCAAGGCATTGACTATCACCAGATTCCACTCAATAAAGTATTAACCAAAGCGCGTGAAGTGGTGCGTAATCAGGTAGAAACCCACACCCGTTTTTATGAGCGCAATCAAATTGACTTAATCAATGGCTGGGCAAGTTTTAAAGATACCCATACCATTCATGTTGATATGAGTGATGGTACCGAGCAAGACATTACCTTTGAACAAGCCATTATTACCGTGGGTAGCCGTCCTTATCGTCCTGATTTGTTAGATTTTAGCCATCCTCGTGTGTTTGATTCCGATAAAATCCTACAAATGGATTATGTGGTACAGCGCATTATTATTTATGGTGCAGGCGTGATTGGCTGTGAATATGCGTCTATTTTTACCGGTCTTGGCTATAAAGTAGATTTGATTAATACCCAAGAGCAGTTGCTTAGCTATCTAGATGATGAGATTTCTGACGCGTTGTCGCATGACTTTAGACAATTTGGCGTGTTGATTCGCAACAAAGAAGAAATCGAACGGCTAGAAACTTATGATGACTGCGTGATTTTATATCTAAAAAGTGGTAAACGCATCAAATCAGATGCCATTTTATGGTCAAACGGTCGTTCAGGTAATACCGACAGTCTCAACCTTGCCGCCATCGGACTCACCGCAAACAGCCGGGGTCAACTCAAAGTCAATGAGCATTACCAAACCGATATCCCAAATATTTATGCAGCAGGGGATGTGATTGGCTGGCCATCGCTTGCATCGGCAGCTTATGACCAAGGACGCTGCGCCGCTGCTTATATGGTGGGCGATGAAAATGCACAACCTGTTCGCAGTGTGCCAACGGGTATTTATACCATTCCTGAAATTTCAAGCATTGGTAAAAACGAACAAGAATTAACCGCCGAAAAAGTGCCGTATGAAGTCGGTCAAGCTTTCTTCAAACACCTTGCCCGCGCACAAATCATCGGTGAGCGTAGTGGGGTGTTAAAAATACTGTTCCACCGTGAAACCTTAGAGATTTTGGGTATCCATTGTTATGGCAATCACGCCTCTGAGATTATTCATATCGGACAAGCAGTGATGGAAAGTAAAGGCGGCAATACATTAGAATACTTTGTCAATACCACCTTTAACTACCCAACGATGGCAGAAGCCTATCGCGTTGCTGCGCTCAATGGTCTTAATCGGGTGTTTTAATGGCGCAGATTAATGTAAAGCTACAACCCCAGTACCTAAATAGAACTTACGCACTATCCAAAGAAAGCATGATATGCTAAAGGAAAAGCAAGAACAACCAAATTGATAAGACAACTTAGCCGACCCAGCACCGCCCACTGCACCCTAGGACACTATATCGGAATGCTCATCAGCGAACCCAAACAGCCCACCTGCACAAGGCTTGCTCAAAGTATTGAGATTGGGCATGACAGCATCAACAACTTTTTAGGTAGAGAGAGCTTTGAGCCTCGTGACCTGTATGAGCAAACAAAGGGGCATATCAACCTAACTGGTGGCATCATCAGCATAGATGACACCGTGCTTGACAAACCCTACAGCAACAAAACCGACCTAATTGGCTATTACTATAGTGGCAAGCATCACAAAGCCGTACAAGGCATTAACCTTATCACCCTGTACTACACCGACTTAACAGGCAATAGCCAACCCATCAACTACCGACTATATGACCCCAAAGACAACCTTACCAAAAACGACTACTTTCAAAAAATGTTAGATGAAGTCTTGGCATGGGGGCTTATCCCAAGCTATATCACAGGCGACAGTTGGTACAGCAGTAAAGAAAACCTTAAACACATCAAACACGCTGAGTTAGGGTTTATGTTTGCGGTTAAGGCAAATCGTACGGTTTCTATCAAACAAGGCGAATGGTTGCAAGTACAGCAGATTGACCATGTGCCAAAAACAGGATTAGAAGTTTGGCTTAAAGACTTTGGTTTTGTTACCCTTTACCGTCATCACTTTAAAGACCAAGTGAGACATTATGTGAAGTTTGACCCTAAACCTAAAGACAGCGAGCCAAATTCACCGGTATTTACACCACTTGATTTTGAGTATTTGCATGATTGTCATTGGCAGATTGAAACCTATCATCGAACCATTAAACAGTGTTGTTCGATTGAGAAGTTTCAGCTTCGCCGTGAGCGTAAAATCCGTAATCATGTGTTCTCATCATTGATGGCGTTCGTGTATTTAAAACAGCAATTAAGTTTCGGCTTTTCTTCGGTGTATGCTTGGGTTAGTCATCTTTTTACGCCTGTAGTGGCTCAGATGTCAAGACAGGTCGCTGATGATTTGTTTTATCTAAATCCAAAATTTAGCTAGGGCTATCATGTTTTGTTGAGTTAAGATAGTGCGTAAGTTCTACTAAAATTACAACCGCAGTTGCAACAAGCGCTCTCTGAGTTAAAGCTCCCACTATCGGATGAGCAGCAATTACAGCTACTTTATTATCTACAGCAGCTGTTATTTTGGAATAAAGCGTATAATTTGACCGCTATCAAAGATGACCAACAAGCATTAATCAAACACATCTTTGATAGTTTATCGATTGTGCCATTTTTGCCAGCCGGTGATTTGCTAGATATTGGGACGGGTGCGGGTTTGCCAGCGGTGATAGTTGCCATTTGTCAGCCACAACGTGCGGTGACAGCACTCGATAGTAACCAAAAGAAAATTCGCTTTATCAAACAAGTCGCCAGTGAATTGGGGTTAAAAAATCTAACACCGGTTGCCAGTCGTATCGAAGCGCATGCAGGTACTTATCAAGTGATTACCTCAAGGGCGTTTGCATCGCTGGTGGATTTTGTCACCCATAGTCAAAGCAAATTGGCAGACAATGGTATCATTTGTGCCATGAAGGGGGTTGAACCTATTGACGAGATTCAAGCGCTTCAAAATGAATGGCAAATTAACACCCAAGTGTTAACCGTACCAGAGCTGCATGAATCACGCCATTTGATTTATTTGCAAAGATAAACATCCCATTTTAGCCAGTTTTACCGGTATTAGGGTTTGAAAAACTGGCTGTTTTTGACTACAATTTTCAACCTTTTTATCAACACATTGCGAGACAGTTCATGGATATTTTAGCCATTGCTAATCAAAAAGGTGGGGTGGGCAAAACCACCACCGCGGTTAATTTGGCAAGTGCACTGGCACATCGCCGCAAAAAAGTTTTACTGATTGATTTGGATGCCCAAGGCAATGCGACCACGGCATCAGGGCTGGATAAACGCGAGTTAGCGTACAGTATTGCTGATGTGCTATTAGATGATTTACCAATCCATGAGGCGATTGTCAAAACCCCGAATGGGTTTGATATTGTCGGTGCCAACAATGAATTGTCAGGCAGTGATTTGCATTTAAGTCAAAAGCCTGAAAACCATGCAATTTTGTCAAAAGCCATGCAGCAGCTGGCTGATATGCCTGCCAAAAACGGCCGCGCGCCGAAACCGTATGATTTTATCGTGATTGACTGCGCGCCGAGTTTAAGTTTACTTACCATCAATGCGATGTGTGCCACATCAGGGGTGATTATCCCGATGCAATGTGAATATTTTGCATTGGAAGGATTGGCGGATTTGTCGCAAACCATTGAGCGTTTGAAGTCACTAAACCCAAACTTGCATATCCGCGGTGTGCTAAGAACCATGTTCGACCCGCGCAATACCTTGGCAAATGATGTCTCTATGGAATTGATCGAGCATTTTGGTCCGATTTTATTTAATACCATCATTCCCCGTAATATTCGTCTAGCAGAAGCACCGGCGCACGGTATCCCTGCGCTTGATTATGAGATGAATTCAAAAGGCTCACAAGCGTATATTCGCCTTGCCAATGAAATTATCAAGCAAAGTCGCCAACTCCAACTTGCCTAGATTAAGCTGTTTAGGCGCCTTTTTTGTTAACTTGTTGGCGAGTGCGCACTGGCAAAAGCAATGAAAATATTTTTCAAGCAATAGCGAATCTGCTAAAATAGCCAGTTCAAAAATGGCGGCATCGATTTAATTTTTTATAAGTCATTTTTAACTATTTAATGGCATTGGGAATTTCGACATGGTTAAAAAGCGTGGATTGGCATCAAATCGAGGACTTGATGCGTTACTCGGCTCAATCAAAACAGAAAAATTGATTACCGGTAATCTAATCGATGCGAGTGTTCTAGCCGCTGTCGATGACGCGAAAAGCGCTGAAAAACTAAATGCCAAGTCAACTGATGATGGGCAAAATGTCTCGGATGACGAATCAGCCGAAGCTAGCGACACGATAGCTGTAGCCAAAAAATTGCCTACATCGGCGATAACACCCAAAACATTGACTCCACAACCTGCCAAAACAGTAACGTCAAATATCGATAACACACCCATAAATAACGATGCCAATAATAATAGTAATGATAGTAGTAATGTGGCTGGGTTAAATTTGATGCATATCAATGTCGCGTATTTGCAGCGTGGCAAGTATCAGCCGCGCATTGATTTGGACGAAGATGCCTTGCAAGAGTTGGCAACCTCTATCAAGCAGCATGGCGTGATGCAGCCCATTGTGATTCGGCCCTTAGCCAAAGTATTGCCCAATTCCCCGATTACCCATGAAATTATTGCGGGTGAACGTCGCTGGCGTGCGGCACAAATTGCGGGTCTAACCCATATACCCGCCATCATGCGCCCCATGTCAGACGACTTGGCAATCGCTTTGGCATTGATTGAAAACATCCAACGGGAAGATTTGAGTGTCATGGAACAGGCTGCCGCATTGCAGCGTTTTCATGATGAATTTGGCATGAGTCACTCGCAAATTGCGGATGTGGTGGGTAAGGCGAGAACAACGGTTTCTAATTTGCTGCGTTTGAACCAATTACATGACGATGTCAAACAGGCGTTAAATGAAGGGCAGATGGACATGGGGCATGCCAGGGCATTATTGGCGCTGTCACCCAAACAGCAGCCGGTTATTGCCAAAAAAATTATACAGGGTCAATTGACCGTTCGTCAGACTGAAGCCTTAGTCAAAGACATTTTAAATCCAAAAGCACCGACACAAAGCCAAGAAATTGATTATGATAGGCTGCGACTGAACCAACATCTCTCTGAACTACTCGGTGCCGTGGTAAAAATCAAAGGCTCCTCAAAAGGCAAGGGGAGTATTGAGATATTTTTTCACAATGAAGAGGAATTACAAGCTTTGATTGTGCAGTTTCAGTCGCAACTTGAGCATTAATCTTGCGCATTAGATTAGTTTTCTCAATTTATTAGTCATTGACAGGCAAAGGCAGTATAACGGATGTGGGAATTAGTTAAAGCAGGCGGTTGGTTGATGTGGCCCATTGTTCTATGTTCGATTTTGATGTTGATTATCATCATTGAGCGCGCGATAAAACTTAAAGCCAGTACAGTGACACCCGCTCATCTGCGTGAACAATTGATGCAGCGGCTGATTGAGCAGGGCGACATTGATAGAGAATCGCTTGAGAATGTCAAACTCAATTCGCCTTTGGGTGATATCCTCGCTTCTGGACTCATGAATCGCCAGCATGGAATTGATTCAATGACCATGCATATGGAAAACCGCGCCAGTATCGCCATTCACCAATTAGAAAAACATATCAATATGCTGGGTACCATCGGTGCTATCGCGCCATTGTTGGGGCTTTTAGGTACTGTACTGGGGATTATTTCATCATTCTTAGCCATTACTGAAGGCGCAATGCAAGATCCGACCATGCTGGCAGCTGGCGTATCGCAAGCGCTGATTACCACAGCAGGGGGCATGCTGGTTGCGATACCTGCGGTGATGGCGTACCGTATTTTTCAGCGCCGTATCATTGATATCAATGCCGCGTTTGAACAAGAAGCGGGTTTGATGATGCAAGAATTACTGGACAATGGTCTAATCACGCCTCGTTAATGGCGTATAGCTGTGTAAAAGAGTCAACCCATGCGATTTCGTAAACCCACGGTCGAACCCTTAGAAATCAATCTGACCCCGATGATTGATTGCTTGCTGTTTTTGATTGTTTTTCTACTGTTGTCGACCACCTTTAACCATTTTAGTAAACTCAATATCATTTTGCCGCAAGCAGAGGGCGTGCCGATTACCGAGAAAAGCAAACGCATTGAAATCGCGGTGCAAAAAGATGGTAGTTATTTGGTCAATGGCATTGCTTTATCTGGCAATGGCGAAGCTGAATTGAAGGCGATGATTCGTCAAGAAGCGGGTGAAGACCGAAAGCAGCTATTTGTTATCTCCGCCGATGCCGATGCCAGTCACCAATCGGTGGTTAAGGTGATGGATATAGCAGGTAAAATGGGCTTTATGAATTTAAATATCAGTACTGTGATGCCTGCCACTTCGCTCGATAGTAATATTGCCCCAGCGCCAGATGCCAAATAATTTTTATTGTTCAATTTACTGATACAATAGCTGTTAAGTCGTTCTTTTATATATTGAGATGCCATGACCGTTTCAAAACCTACCAATGCTCACCCACGTTGGCAGACCTATCGAAGATTGCTAGGTTATCTCAAGCCGTATTGGTGGGCGATGACGCTAGTCGTCATTGGCTTTACCTTAAATGCAGGCACGGAAGTGGGTATTGCCAAGCTGGTAAAATTCATTATTGATGCGATTAATGAACGTGATCAAGCGCATATCAATCTTTTTCCAGCCTTAATCGTGTTGTTGTTTGTACTGCGAGGACTTGGCTCATTTTTGGGTAATTACTTTAGTGCAGTGATTTCACGCAATGTCGTCTATCAGCTGCGTATGCAAGTGTTTTCAAAATTGCTCAGATTACCCAGCCAATTTTATCTCAACCACAATGCCGGTCAGATTTCTGCAAAATTAATCTTTGATGTCGAGCAAGTCACTGCGGCGGGTACCGATACGCTCAAAACCTTATTACGCGATGGTTTGACCGTGATTGGGTTGTTGGCGTTTTTGCTTTACAGTAATTGGAAATTAAGCCTGTCGTTGTTTGTGGTATTGCCGCCGATTTTATTGTTAGTCGGTAAAGCCAGTAAACGCTTTCGTAACCTGTCGCGCGGTATTCAAAAGTCCATGGGCGAGGTCAGTCATATTACCAATGAAGTCATCACAGGCTACCAAGTGGTCAAAAATTATGGCGGTCAGCAAAACGAGCTGACAAGGTTTAATAACGCCTCTTTAACCAATCTTAAACAAGGGCTAAAGGTGGTGGTGACCAATAGCATCAATACGCCATTAATTCAATTATTGATGGCGTGCGCGATGGCTGTGGTGGTATGGATTGCGTTAAGACCCAATGTATTAGGTGATACCACCGCAGGCGAGTTTATCGCTTATATCAGTGCAGCAGGGCTACTGAGCAAACCCGTGCGCTCGTTGACCGATATCAATCAAGGCTTGCAAAAAGGTTTGGCGGCGGCGGATTCTATATTTGAGATGCTCGATGAAGCCGAAGAAAAAGACACAGGCAAGGTTGAAAAAACGCTGAGCGGTAAAATAGTACTTAACAACCTAAGCGTCACTTTTGAGGATGGCAAACAAGCGCTCAACAACGTAAATTTGGTGGTCAATCCCGGTGAAACGGTGGCGTTAATCGGTCGAAGTGGCGCAGGTAAAACTACCCTAGTCAACTGTCTGATGCGCGCGCTAGAGCCTACAGCGGGCAGTATTTATCTTGACGATGTCGCTATCGAAGATTTGACATTACATTCACTGCGTAGTCAGATTGCCAGCGTCAACCAACAAGTGGTACTGTTTGATACCTCTATCCACAACAATATTGCCTATGGCGAATTATCTAACCGAACCTCGGAGCAGGTGATTGATGCCGCAAAATCCGCCTTTGCGCACGACTTTATCATGCAATTGCCGCAGGGTTACCAATCAAAGATTGGCTCACAAGGTTTGCAGTTATCTGGCGGACAACGCCAACGCTTATCCATTGCACGTGCCCTGCTAAAGGATGCGCCTATCTTGATTTTAGATGAAGCCACGAGCGCGCTAGATAATGAATCAGAATTTTATATCCAAAAAGCGCTGGAGCGCGTCATGCATGGCAGAACCACCATCGTTATCGCGCACCGATTAACGACCATCCAAAATGCCGATAAAATCGTGGTCATGGATAACGGTGAAATTATTGAAGTCGGTACCCACGACAGTTTGCTAGCCGCGCAAGGTACGTATGCCAAGTTGTATGAGCGTCATTTTGAAGAGGATATATTGTCAAGCTAATGCAACAGACACTACTACAGGCGTGGCGCAACAAATCCCTCTGGCTATGGTTGTTATTGCCCGTGTCTTGGTTGTATGGGTTGGTTTTTTGGCTCAATAAAACTATGTATCGATTAGGGCTAAAACCCGTTTATTATCCTAACGTACCTGTTATTGTAGTGGGCAATATCACGGTTGGCGGTAGCGGTAAGACGCCGCTAATCATTGAAGTGGTAACCTACCTGCAGCAAAAAGGGCTGACAGTTGGCGTCATCAGTCGTGGCTATGGCGGACAAGCCAAGCTGATGCCTTGTATCGTGACAGCAAATTCAAAGCCCAGTGAGGTTGGTGATGAGCCATGTCTGATTGTGCAGCGTACAGGCGTGCCCATGGCAGTCTGTCCAAACCGTGGTCAAGCAATTGAGTTATTGCTTGAGCAATTCCCAAGCATTCAACTTATTTTGGCGGATGATGGACTGCAACATTTTGCCTTGGATAGGGATGAAAACTGGATTGTTGTCGATGCCGATCGCGGCTTTGGTAACCGCCAGCTATTGCCCACAGGCTTTCTGCGCGAACCGATTAAACGGCTGTATCAGCCCAATACCACCGTCATATTTCACCAAAGTGATTGGCAGGATACTCAGGCTTTAACCCATTTTTCAAATAGCCTAAGCAAAGATTGTCATAGCATATCACCCGATATTCGTATGCGTTTGCTACAAAAACCATTAGAGCCTTTATTTAAAACACCTTTATTTAAAACCTATTCGCAAAATAGTTTACCTGCCCAACAAGTGATTGCCATGACAGGGATTGGATTGCCGCAGCGTTTTTTTAATAGCCTAAGCCAATTAGGGTTTGACATCATACCGATGGCACTGAATGACCATCACACTTATAGTTTGCAAGATTTTGCCAACTTGCCAAAGTTACCGATTATCGTCACCGATAAGGATGCGGTCAAATTGCGTGTTTTGTTCGCCCAAGGTCATGAGAAAAATGACATTGCATCAAATATCTGGGTGTTACCGGTAGAAGCCGAATTATCACCCGCCTTTTATGCGTTAATCGACCGACAAATCGGTAAATTGGTTACCCTTGCTGACAATACTGACAATTAAAAAACTTGTAGGAAATGCAATATGTTAAAACATTTGGTCATACCAGCCCGTCTAAAAAGTACCCGACTGCCCAACAAACCGCTGTTAGAAATTCATGGCAAGCCGATGATTCTATGGGTGATTGATCGTGCCAATGCGGTGAAATCGGCGGGAATTGCCGATGATATTTTTGTGGCAACAGATGATGATAGCATCGCTAAACTGTGTCAAGACTATGGGGCAAATGTCATCATGACTGACCCCAATCATGCGTCTGGCACTGATAGGCTTGCTGAAGTAGCTAGGCTTCAGCAGTGGTCAACTGAAGATATCGTGATTAATATGCAAGGCGATGAACCACTCGTGCCTGCAGGACTTATCAAACAAGTGACTGAGCTTCTGCTACAAAAAAAAGATTGCGTGATGGCGACTTTGGCTGAACCCATCCAAAGCGTTGAAGAGTTTTTACGGCCATCGGTGGTCAAAGTCGTCAAAAATGCCCACAAGGAAGCCTTGTATTTTAGCCGAGCGCCAATTCCTTGCGATCGTCATACAGCATTGTTGACTGATCAGCCAATCAGTGGGGAAAATAGCGCGCCAAAAAACGCTTACCGACACCTAGGCATTTATGCTTATCGAGTCAGTTTGCTACAACAATTTAGTGTTTGGCAGCAAGGCGAGCTAGAGCAGCTTGAATCATTGGAACAATTGCGTATTTTGGAGCAAGGCATGCGTATCGCCATTGATATTGCTTCAGAATTGTTGCCGCCCGGTGTAGACACGCAAGAGGATTTGGATCGGCTCAATGAGTTGGCGTTATCAGAGTTATTGAAATAATAAAAAAGCCCAAGTTAATCTTGGGCTTTTTTGTGGTTTGCGTTTTTAGGGTTTTGATTAGCTATTTAAGCTAAATAAATCAAGCGCTTTTACCAAAGATAAGGAGTTGAGGCGGGCTTGTTGGTCATAAATATTACAAGTGACAATCAATTCATCAGGACGGATAGTCTCAAGAAAATGGTTAAGTTTGGGTTTGACACTATCAGGTGTACCGACAAACGAAATTGCCAACGACGATTCAACCATGTATTTTTCTGCAGATGTCCAAAAAGCATCAATATTCTTAATCGGTTTTGGTATTTGTGAGGGTTTACCACGGTGCAAATTGACAAAACTTTGCTGCGCTGAGGTGAATTGGTAAGCGGCTTCCTCATCGCTATCGGCCAATAGCAAGTTACCTCCTACCATCACATACGGTTGTTGCAAGTAGCGAGAAGGCTTGAAATTCTCACGGTACAATTTCACCGCTTGTGATAACATCTGCGGGGCAAAATGCGACGCAAATGCATAAGGCAAGCCTAATGCAGCAGCAAGACTGGCGCCAAATAAAGACGACCCTAAAATCCACACAGGGACATTTAAGCCATTCGCCGGCACGGCAATCACTGTCTGATTATCGAGCGGGTCAAAATAATGCATCAGCTCTTGCACATCTTGCGGGAAGTTTTCAGCATCATTCATGGTGCGGCGCAAGGCACGGAAGGTTGCCCCATCCGTACCAGGGGCACGGCCGACGCCAAGATCGATACGTTCGCCATACAAAGCGGCTAACGTACCAAACTGTTCTGCAACCACTAACGGCGCATGGTTAGGCAGCATGATACCGCCTGAGCCAATCCGTATCGTTGAGGTGTGAGCGCCAATGTGAGCTAGCAACACACTGGTTGCGGTACTGGCAATGCCTCGCATGTTATGGTGCTCAGCCAGCCAATAGCGGTTAAAACCTACTTGTTCGGCAGTTTGGGCAACAGTCACCGCTTGCTTAAGCGCGTTTTTGGCGTCACTGCCTTCAGGTACAGGAACAAGGTCTAAAAATGAAATAGGGATTTGTTTGGTCATCTTTGTCACCATTGTAGTCATCATAAAAAGAATAGTAGTCTCTTTATAATGGCGAATCCAAAAAAATCAATCACCCAAATTGTTGCTGACAAATATCAATGAAAGCTTTGCCAAAATTACGGATATCGCCATCGACACGGGTGGCTATCCACGTCACATGTTTTCCAAAAATTTTCGTTGGAATTTTGACAAGATTGCGATAATTCTGACCTTCAAATGCCATTTCAGCAATCGTGCCCACGCCCATACCAATACCGACATAGGTACTAATCACATCGGCATCCAAAGCAGTAAGTACAATATTAGGGGTCAGCTGTGCCGCGCTAAAGGCTCTATCAATCGCACCACGACCCGTAAAACCGCCGTGATAAGTGATAATCGGATAATTTGCTAAGGTTTGGATATCAATTTCGGTGCGATTCTCAAGCTCATGACCCACTGGCACAATCACATGATGATACCAATCATAATAGCGAATACAGTGTAGATTATCGTGCGTAAGCAGCGATTCAGTTGCGATGCCAATGTCGGCTTGACCTTGTGCCACCATATTGGCAATCGACTCGGGGTCAGCTTGATGTAAAATCAGATGGACATTGGGAAATTGTTGTTTAAAGCGCTGTACCACCCAAGGCAACACATAACGTGCTTGGGTATGCGTCGTGGCAATTGACAACTCACCCTGATGGGGATTTTGAAAATCTAAAGTTAAATTTTCAATCGACCGTACTTCCACAAAGATTTTCTCAATATGCGGCAGTAGCAGCTCACCGATAGGGGAGAGACCCACCAATCGTTTACCCTGACGCACAAACACTTCCGCCCGAAGCTGACTTTCGAGCGCGGCAATATGTTTACTAAGACTGGATTGACTGGTGTGTAATACTTTGGCAGCTTGGCTCAGATTGTAATTATTAATCACAGTCTGCCAAACGGTTTCAAGTTGTTTGAGTTGGATTTGTAAATAACGTTGATTGATGACAACATTGATTGCCATAAAATGACCTTAATAAAAAAACGAATAAAAAACGAAATAAAATGCTCGCTATAAGCGCTTGATTGAACTTAAAAATTAACAAAACTAGGCATTATTGCCATACGTGTATTAGACACTGCGCCTGCCATGCTACTATCGACTGCAGATAAGCTTTCATTATCAACTATCGTGACATGATAGGCATTATTTTGCGGATAGCAATCGGGTATTGCATAATTTGCCCCAAAGCCGTTAACAGCTAACAACTGACAAAAAGGTTGAAAGTCACCGCAGGGTGTCAAGTATAGCATATTACCATAAAATCGCAGGTTCAAAACCTAGCTGCTTAAGTCAGGCTTATTTAATAGGCTTAAAATTTAAAAAATTGATTAATGTGACAAGTCTGTAGACATTGACTCAGTTATTGATTCAGTTGTATTGCCGCCTTGTTTCAGATATCGACGTTTCAGACATCCATAATAATTTTAGTTTGTATGGACTTAGAAAACCGCTACAATAGCAAGATTTTAATGAAGTTTTGTGGTAAATCGTGCGTGATAAGTGAGAAGTAACATGGAAATATCAAAACAACCTGTGTCAAACGACCAAGCGGCGCTACCAAGCGAAAGCTTAACAGGCACAAAAAAGTCTTGGGGCGAAGCCATCAAAGCCTATATGGACAAGCGCGCTTGGGTGATGTTGCTATTGGGTTTTTCTTCAGGGTTACCTTATCTATTGATATTTTCTAGTTTATCAATTTGGCTCAAAGAAGCAGGGTTTGATATCAAAATTATCACTATGTTTAGTTGGGCGATGCTCGGGTACTCGTTTAAGTTTGTTTGGTCGCCCCTCGTCAATGCCGTGCCGATTCCGTTGTTAACCAAAATGCTAGGCCAACGTCGTAGTTGGCTAATTGTGGCACAAATTGTGGTTGCCTTTGCAATTTTTATGCTTGGTAGTTTTAACCCCACCAGTGACGTTGTGCTTGATTACATGGCATTTTTTGCCGTGTTGTTAGGTTTTTCAGCGGCGACACAAGACATCGTGATTGATGCTTATCGCATTGAAATTGCTGAAAAATCCATGCAGCCTGTACTCTCTGGTATGTTTATGGCAGGCTACCGAATCGGTCTGATTGTCGCAGGGGCAGGGGCGCTGTTCTTGGCAGAATATTTTGGCTCTACCAAAGCCACTTACAACTACGCTGCTTGGCAACAAACCTATTATATTATGGCATCTTTGATGCTCCTAGGGGTTGTCACCACCCTTTTGATTAAAGAACCCACCGTTACCCGTGAGCAACATGAACGCCCGATGTCGGATTATTTTCAACTATTTTTACTATTTTTAATTTCAGTGATTGCGCTGATTGCCAGTTTTATTGTCATCGGTCACGTGCTTCCAGAGACTGAGTCAAAGTTTTTGGGCTTTGTTTATGAGAGTATTAAATTTATTGGCGCTGTATTTATCGCCATTAGCACCGCTTTAGTGTTATTAAAAGCCAAAATCATCAAAAAGCAAGTCGCGGTTGACATGTGGGTTGCACCGATTCAAGACTTTTTCATTCGTTATGGGAAAAAAGCCGTATGGCTGATTTTATTGATAGGTTTGTATCGGATTTCCGATATTGTGGCAGGTACGACGTCAAACTTGTTTTATGTCAATTTAGGCTTTAGCAAAACCGATATCGCCTTGGCGGTCAAAACCTTTGGGATGGGGATGTCAATTGTGGGTGGTATTCTAGGCGGCTTGCTTGCTGAGCGTTTTAAAATCATGAACGCTATGTTGATTGGTGCTATTTTAGCGTCAGCCAGTAATTTATTGTTTGTGATTTTGGCGGGCAAGGGTCATGATTTTTTTTATATGTACTCAGCAGTGATGTTTGATAATCTCGCATCAGGTCTAGCAAGTGCCATTTTCGTCGCCTTTTTATCGGTATTGACCAATATTCGCTTTAGCATGGTACAGTATGCACTGCTTAGTTCATTGATGACGTTAACACCAAAAATTTTGGGTGGCTACTCAGGTGGGATGGTAGAAACCATGGGGTATCCTGCTTTTTTCACCTTTACCGCATTGATTGGCATTCCTGTGCTGTTATTGATTTATATGGTAGATAAGCATGTGATGAGCCAAGATGCGACAAGAAGCGATAACATCACTCATGAATAACCCAATGTCATCTTACACCATTCAATCATTGTTGGCTGTACCAAGCACGGTTGAAAAACATATCCGCAAACAGTTGCTGGGTGAGTATCTTCATGTAGGGCAGACTTATCTTATTACCCATGATAGCGAAATGGTAACTGCAGCAATAGCCACTCAATATTTTGCTGCGCTAGATGAGTTGGTAGCCGGTAAACCATTCGCTTATGTGCTCGGTAAACAAAGTTTTTGGCAGCATGAGTTTTTAGTCAATGAGCATACTTTAATACCGCGTCCTGATACCGAGCGGTTGATAGAGGCGGTGCTTAACCATCATAAGAATAGCCTAAGCAAACCAATGAATATTTTGGATTTAGGCACTGGGTCAGGTTGTATTGCCATCACGCTGGCAGAGGAATTTAAAAATTCATCCGTTAGCGCAGTGGATAAGTCGCTTGAGGCGCTGAAGGTGGCAGCACAAAATGCTAAAAGACTAGGGGTTAATAATATCGCGTTTTTTGAAGGCAGTTGGTATGAACCCTTGGTGACAGCCCATGCAGATGAAAACAATAAATTTGATATCATCGTATCTAATCCACCTTATATCGATCCCAACGATCCTCACTTGGCAGGCTTAACCGATGAACCCATTAGCGCGTTAATCGCGGATAACAAAGGTATGGCGGACATCTGTCATATTGTCAAAACTGCGCCACAATTTTTACAGCCTCATGGGTTATTAGCGATTGAACATGGGTATGATCAGGGCGAACAGGTTAGGGGCGTGTTTTTGTCAAATGGTTTTGACGAGGTAATCACCGTCAAAGACTATGGGAACAATGAACGGGTAACGCTAGGTGTACTAAATTAGTGTACTAAATTAATGTGCTAAAATAGCCTAAGTAAATATGTGAAATTTAACTACTATGTCAAAACAAACAGAATTAACCGATGCAGAAATGCTACGCTATGCCCGCCAAATATTGCTAGAAGAGTGGGATATAGAAGCACAAACGCGGCTAAAAAATAGCTGTGCGATTATTATTGGGATGGGCGGGCTAGGTTGCCCACTTGCAGAGACCTTGTGCCGTGCTGGCATTGGCAAGATGCTTATTATTGACGATGATACGATTGATGAGAGCAATCTACAGCGGCAGTCGTTGTTTACCCCTAACGATATCGGTCAATCTAAAGCGCTGGTAGCCAAGGCTAAATTAAATCAAATCAATGCATTTTGTGACGTTATCGCCATACAAGCACGTTTAACAGCAGATAATTATCAACAAATTGTTGAACGAGCGAAAATAAATAGCCTAAGCAAAATAATATGCGATTGTACCGATAACTTCAAAACACGAGACCTCATTAATGCCATCGCTGTCAAGTCAAATTTGTCGTTATTATCAGCCTCTGCTATTGCACAAACCGGGCAACTGGCATTATTTACGCCGCAGCAGGGCTGCTATCATTGCTTGTTTCAAGGGGCAGGGGATGATGAGCAAACGTGTGCTACTAGCGGTGTGCTTGCCAGTACCACCCAAATCATCGGCAACCTTCAAGCCCAAGCGGCTTTAAGTTTTTTGGGACTGGGCATCAATCCTATAGTGCAAACGTTATTGCTATGGAACGGCAAAACCATGAATCTTAAAAAACTTCACTATCGTAAAGACGCTAACTGCGAGATTTGTAGCCAACCATCCGCTATCACAGACGTCATGTAAACTAGAGTCAATCATGCAAAAAAATCACTTTTTGAAAAAATCCTTAAATGTCATTCAGCGGGTTGGGAAAACGGCAACCGTGGCTGGCAAAGCAGGGCTGCGTATCGCCCAAGGTGAAAAAATGACCCCAATGCTGCTACGCCAAAGCTTTGAAGAGTTGGGTACTACCTATATCAAAATCGGTCAGTTTATTGCCAGTACGCCGTCCATCTTTCCCCGAGAATATGTGACAGTATTTCAAGGCTGTCTGGATCAAACCACGCCCATGCCTTATAGCTATATTGAAGGCGTCTTAAGAGAGGAACTGGAAAAGGGCGGGCAGACCTTAGAGGATATTTTTCAAAGTATTGAGGTCACACCGCTAGCGTCAGCATCTATCGCCCAAGTTCACAGTGCTATTTTAAAAAATGGCGATAATGTGGTATTGAAAGTGCAAAAGCCTGAAGTAGATACCATTATTCAAACCGATTTAGGCATGATGGTTGGGTTGACTAAACTGATTGATAGTATCGCACCGTCGCTAAAATTTGCCAGTATTTCACCCATTATTGATGAAATCCGTTTGCGTATGGCAGCAGAAACGGACTTCTTACAAGAAGCCAAAAACATTGATGATTTCCAAGATTTTTTGAAAAAAACCGACAATCATAAAGTAGTCGCACCCGATGTTTATCATGATATCAGTACCAAAAAAGTACTTGTCATGACACGGTTCTTTGGGGTGTCAATGATTGATGATGCCGCCATGCGTCAATATTGTAAATACCCCGCACAGGTAATGACAGATACTTTAAATACGTGGTTTTCTAGCTTGATGCTGTGCAATAGTTTTCATGCCGATTTGCATGCAGGCAATTTGATGTTGTTGACCGATGGCCGTATTGGCTTTATTGATTTTGGGATTGTAGGCAAACTTGAACCCAAAGCCTGGCAAGCCAGTATGGGGATGATGGATAGTTTTGCTAAAGAAGACTATCGCGGCATGGCGCATTATATGGTTGAAATGGATATGACCCATGCGCGAGAGCAAGTCAATGTCGATGTCCTTGCCCAAGATATTGAATCAGTGATGAAAAAAATCTTGGCAGATGATAGTTTGTTTATGGGAAAAACCATTGACCAAACCATGCCAAACCGATTAAAAGATCATACTGATGAAATCAATCAAATGTTGCTTGAAATGGTGGAAGTCGGTAAACGCCATGGTATTCATTTCCCAAGAGATTTTGCGCTACTGACCAAACAACTGTTATATTTTGACCGTTTTATGAAAGTACTTGCCCCTGAAATGGATATGTTTCATGATGCGCGGATTAAAATGGCATAAACACGCGATGAATTAATCCTCTTTGCGCTGTAGCCATGTTCTAAGCCAAGTTAAAATCGCTTGGTGGTGTTTGATACATAGGCTCAGCGCCTTCAAGTCTGCTTTTAGGGTTTTTTGTTGACGCTGCAGGGTTTCTAACATCAGTTGAACCACCAACTCTGTCACTAGGTCTGAGATATCATCAATATTGCGCTGACTAAGTTCTTTAAAAAACCGCGCCCAATGTTTGATAAGTTTGTTTTGTTGCTCTGATGTCAAGCCCGCCAGTATAAAATGTGCTTTGGCATTAATTCGCTCGTAAGTTGACCATTTTGGGTTATCAAAATCCTGCAATCTTGATTGAATGGTTTGAATCCAAGTAATCAACTTCAATAATTCTTCATCGGCAATGGCTTGCCAAGTTAGGCAGCAGCTTTCATCATAGTTTTTGCAGGGCGCATTCATCGCATCCGTGATGACATCCGTAATAACACCAGTGTTGCCAGTTGAATTTTCATCTAATCGAATCGGGGTTGTCGGTTTGGTAGATGGGTGTTTCGGCTTAAAAACGTTAGCCGCTTCGCTGCGCTGATAAATATCGCGGATGACAGATTGGCTAATGCGGTTATTTTCCAGACTGCCTAACAGCTCTGGTTGAAACAAAAAACACAGCTGCAGATGCAGTTGTACCGTCAATTCGCTATCAAAATTGAGCAAGGCATCTTGCGCTTGCCGTGCTTGGTTTTTTCGCCCCAATCCCATTTTGTTTTTGATGTCTTCACGCAGCAACCAGCCATAACTGCCTTTTGGTAGTTTTTGGGTCAGCGCAGAGAGTTGCTGCAAAATCTTGCTGCGGTTTTCAGGGGTATTGGTAGGATATTGACGCGTCAGACTTGAATACAAATACGCTGATAGGGGAACGGCTTGGGCGATTTGTTGCTGCATCGCTAATAAACCATGCGCTTTGACATAACTATCAGGATCATGATTATCTGGCAGTGTCAAAAAGTGTAATTCCTTGCCATCGGTAAGCGCAGGCAACCCAACTTCCATAGCACGCCAAGCGGCTTTTTGTCCTGCACTATCGCCATCAAAACTTAAAGTAAGTATGGGATTAAATTGCAGTAATCTTTCGATTTGTGATTGCGCCAGCGCTGTTCCCATGGAGGCAACTGCGCCGTACACGCCCGCTTGATGAAGGCTTATGACATCCATATAACCTTCAACCACCAGCCAGTCTTTGGCTTTGGCCTTGCGACCTTCAAAAAGACCATACAACACGGCTTGTTTATGAAATACCGGTGAATCTGAAGAATTGATATACTTGGGCTGCTCATCATCAGATAGGGTGCGACCGGCAAAGCCGATCACCCGTCCTTGTTGGTCGCGGATGGGAAAAATCACCCGATTGCGCAGCAAATCAAAATCACGCCCATGTTGCGAAGTGCGCACCAATCCCAAGATTTTTAAACCTTCGATGTCTTGGGGGAAGGCTTCTTCAAGATGTTGCCAACCATTTGGGGCAAAACCCAAGGCAAATTCTTCGATAGTGTGCGGCGTCAGACCACGTTTGAGCAAATAATGTTGGGCAAAGCTATTTTGCTGTAATTGATGTTGATAAAACTGGCAGATTTGGGTCAGTAAGTCGTATAAACTTGATGAACTATCCTGCACGCTGTTATTGCCCATGTCATCAAAGGTTGAAAACCCGCCAACACTTGCGTCATCATACTCGCCAAAAGGGATAAAGCTGGCATCTAAGTTATCAGACGTTTGAAAATCATCAAAAGCGTCTATCCAAAAAGCCTCTGCATCGTCAATAGACGGACGCTCGGCAACATCGGAGTCAGAGAGAGTTTGAACGGGACTTTGAGCCAGATTTTGATGAGAGGATACCCTTGTTTGCGATAGAGCAGGTTTGGATGCAACGGGGGTTTTTTTATAGGTATGTAATTTTTTGACAGGTTCTTTGGGCAGTTCAATCCCCGTTTGACGCGACAGTTCTTTGAGCGCTTCACCCGCGGTGAGGTTTTCATACTCTTTTAAAAAGGTGAGCGCATTGCCAGCGACACCACAGCCAAAACAGTTATATAGCCCTTTTTGCGGATTGACAAAAAATGAGGGCGTTTTTTCTCCATGAAAAGGGCAACAGCCTTTGAATTCATTGCCCGAACGTTTGAGCTCCACATGCTTGCCAATAATCTTGACGATATCGGCATTAGCAATGATTTGATCAATGATGGCATTGTTACTCATGGTAAAAAGCGCATTTCCAGTTAAAAATTAGCTGATTGAAAAAAAATAGCTAGGATAAACCTAGCTAATGTTAACGGGGTTTATAGATTATTTGACTTGACTGGTATTGTCAGGTGGCAGACCCAAACCAATTGTGGTATCACGTGGTCTGGTTGGTGTTTCATCATTTGCCGTGGTAGCCGGACTTGGCAGGCGCATTGCCGCAGCTTGCTGAATTGAAGTCTGAATCACTTGTGGCTTGGTGTTGCCTGAGTATTGACCCGACTGCTGGGCTAGCCCTTGAACAGCAGCATTTTGTGAACTTTGACCGAGCACGCCCAATGTGGCTTTATTTAACCAGTTTGAACCGGTACGGCTATTATCAAGTTTGACGTTGCCACGTGCATCAATCAGACCAGGGTAGTTGATACGAAGCAGTTGTTTATATTGATTGGCGGTATCAGTCATTCCCAGTTTATCATAGCTATAGGCGATGGTTGCAATAGACTCTGGAATTGCCTCGCTTTGTGGGTAGTACTGAAACACCCATTTAGCACGGTTGGCGGCTGCCACATAGGCTTTGCGTTTAATATACCAGCGCGCTACATCCATCTCACTTTCTGCCAATTGGTTATAAATATAACGCATACGTAGCGCAGCGTCTGGGGCATAGGCACTATTGGGAAAGCGATTAATCAGTTGCTGAAAGTTATTAAAGGCAATGCGCGAATAGCCCATATCACGGTGTGCAGGATTAAGTTTGGTGTATTTCATCACGCCGCCTGAGGCTGCCTGCATATTTGAGATGCCGCGAACATAGTACGCATAGTCAACTTGCGGGTTCGATGGGTAAGACTGGATAAAACGATCGGCACTGGCAATCGCATCCAAATAGTCACCATGTTGGTACTGCGCATACATCAAGTCAAGTAACGCTTGCTCGCTGTAATCACCCACAGGATAGAAAGTCCGTAAATCGTTTAACTGGCTAATCGCTTTAGCAAGGTTGCCTTTTTTGATGTTGTCAGACGCCGCTTGGTAGTAGCCTTGCTCGCTTTTTTCAGCTTTGGTCGCAACGACTTCGTCTTTGCCACCCAACAATTTTGAATTTTTTAGCGTTTGACAACCAGATAAAGTGGTCAAAGCCAGAGTAATTGCGGTGACACCCACAACTTTGGAAAGATGATGCATACGAACCTCAAATCTATTGCAAAAATATTTGCCCATCATAATACTTATTGTTCAAAACTGAATGCAAAATATTGTATTAAAAATTTCACTAAGTCTATCACGAAACGTTATACTTTGTGACCTATCCGCGCATATTAATTTTGCAAATCCCTATACCCTAAGTCTGAAATATTTATGACCACGCCAATCGCCTCACATCCAAACAACTTAAATCCAATCGAATCAAACATTGAATCTATAACTGAATCTATGACCCAAAACAATACCAATCAACTCGAAGAAGAATGGGAAAGCCTGTCACAACCACACCCAAGCCATCAAAACCTGCAGACCCACGATGCTGGCAGTCATCAAATTGTCCAAAATTATACCGTCAACTCTGAGCAAATAGGGGAGCGCATTGATAAAATTGCTGCCTTGGTGTTTAGCGATTATTCGCGTGAGCAAATTAAAAATTGGCTTGAGTCAGGCGAACTAACTGTAAACGGCGCAGCGCAAAAACCCAAATATCGTCTTAAGCCCAATGATATGTTGGTGCTTAAAGCGAGCTTGACCGCTCAGCAGCAAGATTTGCCCGAGAATATCCCACTTGATATCTTGTATGAAGATGAGGCGGTGCTGGTCATCAATAAGCCCGTAGGCTTGGTCGTCCATCCTGGCGCAGGCAATGGGTCAGGTACGCTAGTCAACGCACTGCTTTTTCATTATCCTGACAGCCGCACGCTACCTAGAGCAGGATTGGTACATCGCATTGATAAAGAAACATCGGGTTTAATGGTGATTGCTAAAGACAGTCAAAGCCAGCTGCATCTAATTAATCAGCTTAAAGACAAATCCGTGTACCGGCTTTACCAAGCAATTGTGTTGGCTTCCGCGGCTGAGCTTGCCCGCCATCGCACCATTGATGCCCCCATTGGACGCCATCCGACCCAGCGTACCAAAATGGCGGTGGTGGGTAGTGGCAAACCTGCTGTTACTCATCTTGAGAAAATCACAGCGATAAGCGACGCTGTCTCATTGGTCAGCGTGCGACTGGAAACAGGGCGTACCCACCAAATCCGTGTGCACTTATCAAATTTAGGTTTTCCGTTGCTCGGAGATCCGCTATATGGCGCTGCTCGTAAAAATGCAATATTGTTAAAAAACTTGGATGACGACCAAAAACACGTCGTGCAACAGTTCCAGCGTCAAGCGCTGCATGCTTATGAGCTTGGCTTTATCCACCCAAAAACAGGCGAGCCTATTAAAGTGCAAGCGCCATTACCCGATGATATGCAACAGCTACTTGAACATTTACAGTCAATATAAAGACATGGTAGATATATCACATGAATATCTGGTTTAAATATGCCATCACTGCATTAATGGTGGTATTGGTTTCAGAGTTTGCAAAACGCAGTGACAAGCTAGGAGGATTTATAGCCGCGTTGCCATTGGTGACGATTTTGACCTTGGTTTGGCTGTATCTTGAACATCAATCCACCGAAAAAATCGCCAATCACGCCTATTACACATTTTGGTATGTGATACCCACCTTGCCGATGTTTTTAATTTTTCCATATTTGCTGCCAAAAGTTGGTTTTTGGGCGGATTTGGGCATTTGTATCGTAGTGACGGTTATGATCTTTTGGTTATTGGCCAGACTACTAAGCAACTTTGGTATTCAATTATTGTAGAAAAGCCAAAATTAGACCATTTTTTCCGTTAAATATTTCCAATAGCGTTTTGGCAAATACTGAATATGCAGCTTGCGATTTAAGCGCTCTTTGATGGTCACGTGGGTAAAATATTTTTGCCAAAGCGTTTGGTATTGTTGTTCTGCCTTGCTATAAAACTGCTGCGGATGCAGTAGCGCTTCATCATCTACATCACAGATGATATGAACTTGTTCGCTGGGATTATCGTGAGCGTAATAAATACCAAACCCGCGTTTGACATCATATATCGCCCAAGTCTGATCGGCATAGCGTTCTTTAAAATGCTGATGCAAAATGGGTAATACATTAAAATCTGGCTCAACACGCGCAAAATATACCGATTTGTCAGTGTCTGGCATTTGCATTTGTTCAAATCGCACAAACGCCTGCATACGGTGGCGCTCACGCCCGACCATTTTGATAAGCTTGCTCACTGCCATCACATCCGCATGGGTATAATTCTCCCACACATCAAGGCTGGGATTAGACAATTGAAACCGTACCACCCCAAACAGATGACTATACACCGTAGGCGATTCTGATAAAAAATAGGTTACAAAATTAAACTTAAGATGAGTATTTTACCTTGTAAGCCGCTAAAAATACGGTTAAAAAAAAGCAAGACGACAATGTGTGACGTCTTGCTTTTGGTAGATTAACTAATTAGTGACTACCAATTACGAATTACGGATTAACGATAATAGCCGGTGCAGTCGTGACAGGCACGGTGGTCATTGTCGCTACCGCAGGCGTTGATGCCGGTAGCAATACGGGGGTTGTCGTGGTAGTAGAAACAACGGTGGCAGGTTTCGACACGGTTACTGTCGCGCCTGAGCCTGTTTGTACCGTCACTGGGGTGGTGGTATTGACATTCGATGTTGATACTACGGTTGTACTGGGTGCTGTCGTTAACACAGGGGCTGTGGTAGTGACGACAGGCGTAGAGGTAGAGACAGTGCGATAGGTCGGCGTGGTGACAATTTGTGTCGGGTAAAACGGCATACCGTCAACAATGGTAAATCCATTGGGTCGAACCATCACCGTATCGCTCGTGCCATCGATATGTTGATTGACAATTGTTGTGGTTTTTGGTGCGACGCGTGTCGTGGTTACTGTTGTCGTTTTCTTAGCGGCGGCTTTAACGGTACGCGCATGACTGGGGGTTGCCACGGCACTCATGGCAATCACCGCAACTGTCGCGGCAACGATTTGGGATTTTTTTATAGCAGCCATCATGTTGTGTTTCCTCAAAAATATACACCGGATTGATAAAATTATTATGCGCATATTGTTGATAGAAATATAAGTTATAAATGTAAATAACACGCAAAATTTGCAATTTATGCGATAGCTGCTGTGAAAAAATGTAACTGCATGGGTAGGTTAACTCATCAAATGGGACACTTTCATAGGCTTAAAACTTTGTCAGGTAAAGCGCTTAGACCAGCAAAAAAATAGGCGTGACAGTTGTTTTATTGGGTTACAAGGTTTATCCTTATCCGTTGACATTGAATATTTGGGCAATGCCACGTTAGCGTAAATTTTTTAGCAGTCAAACTTATCAATTAAATGTAGGAGCTATTCATGTTTTCACATGTAGAACCGTATGCAGGTGACCCGATTTTGGGGCTGATGGACAAGCATAAACAAGACCCACGTGCCGACAAAGTTAATTTGGGTGTGGGTGTATATTTTGATAATGACGGTAAATTACCCGTCCTCAACTGTGTGCAAAAAGCTGAAGCACAAATCGCTAATCCACCAAAACCACGTCCCTACCTGCCAATGGACGGTCTGCCAGGTTATCGCGCTGCTTGCCAAAACCTATTGTTTGGTAAAGACGCACAAGTATTAAAAGACAAACGTGTGGCAACCACAGCGACCATCGGTGGTTCAGGCGCGCTCAAAGTCGGGGCTGATTTTATTCATGCTTGGTTTCCCCAAGCCAAATGCTATGTGTCTGATCCAACGTGGGCGAACCATATTGGTATCTTTGAAGGGTCTGGTTTTGCGGTGGGCAAATATCCTTACTATGATGCAGCGACCAATGGCATCAAATTTGATGAACTCATTGCTTTCTTAAACACCTTGCAAGCCCATGATGTGGTGTTGCTGCATCCTTGTTGTCACAACCCAACGGGCGTTGATTTGACCCAAGCGCAATGGGATAAAGTGCTTGAAGTGGTCAAAGCGAAAAACTTGCTTGCCTTTATGGATATTGCTTATCAAGGCTTTGGTGAAGACATGGATGCAGATGTCTATGCGATTCGCAAAGCAGTGGACATGGGCTTGTTGTTCTTTGTCAGTAACTCATTCTCAAAAAATCTATCACTGTATGGTGAGCGCGTTGGCGGTTTATCTGTGGTGTGTAAAGACGAAGCACAAGCCAAAGCGGTACAGGGTCAATTGCAGTTCAATATCCGCCGCATTTATTCAAGCCCACCTTCACACGGCGGTCACGTGGTTGATATCGTGATGAATGACGAAGCGTTATTCAATGAATGGGTACAAGAAGTGTATGTGATGCGCGATCGTATCAAAGAGATGCGCCAAAAACTGCGTGACAGCTTAGAAGCCAAATTACCCGGTCGCAGTTTTGAATATATCACCAAGCAAAACGGTATGTTCAGCTATACTGGTCTTACCCCTGAGCAAGTAGCGCGCATTATCAAAGATTTTGGTATCTATATGGTCGCTAATGGGCGTATCTCGGTTGCCGGTCTAAACGCTAGCAATATCGACTATGTAGCCAATGCCATGGCAGAAGTGTTAAAAGACTAAGCCTGTTAAATGCGCTTATTAAATAAACCTGTTAAAAAACTAAGATAATTAAACAATCAAAACCCTTAACCGCGTGTTAGGGGTTTTTTATGACTTACAATTTATAAGTGATGGTGTATGACTTATGATTAACGGGGCGGGGGAATGTTTAAGCCCTTTTGGTAAGATTGTAGAAATATTTTTGACTGTTGTTAATTAAATCGCCACAAAAAACCTTGCTTTTCGTATCGGCTTTTGCTGAGATACCGATTACAATAATTTTAATAAAATAGGATATCTTTTATGGTCGCCCACAACCCCATACCCAATTTTCAAAACCCAGCTGATTCTACGCCGCCATCCATCCCGCAAGCCCTCACCCCGCAGTTTCGAGAAATCGACTACGGCAATAACGTTGCCCAGCGTACCCTGTGCGTTTTGGTGTTGGATTTGTCAGGCTCAATGGCGATACGCTCAGGCAATGGTGATAGACGCCGTATCGATATGCTCAATGAAGGGATTGAAGCGTTTTATCATGATTTGATGAAAGATGAAACAGCCCGCAACCGTGTGCGTTTAGCCATTGTCATCGTGGGCGGGGTCAATGACACTGCAGAGCTGATGATGGATTGGACGGATGCGATTGATTTTTTCCCCATTAAATTTCGTGAAAATGGCATGACGCCGCTCGGGCAAGGTATGTTGCTTGCGCTCAATTTGATTGAGCAAGAGCGTATCAATCTACGCGACAACGGTATCAATTATACCCGTCC
Organism: Faucicola osloensis; assembly: GCA_016888885.1. Classification (GTDB taxonomy): domain Bacteria; phylum Pseudomonadota; class Gammaproteobacteria; order Pseudomonadales; family Moraxellaceae; genus Faucicola. The sequence continues at coordinate 446,337 of CP069437.1, read as the reverse complement.
ATGGGTTATTGCCATGACGGATGGTCTGCCCACCGACAGCCAAGATGTGTGGCAGGCGGCTATCAATCAATGTCACCAAGCCGAGCAAAATAATCAATGTATTATTTATCCGATTGCCATTGATGCGGGTGTGCAAGAAGTTAAGATGCTCAAGCAACTGTCGATGTTAACCCCGCCCGTGCATCTCAACTCCGTTAAATTTGTCGAATTTTTTGTGTGGTTGTCCGCGAGTCTTAAGACCGTGTCACAATCTGCGCCTGGAGAAACCGTGCAGTTAGGGAGTATCTCACCGTGGGCGACCATTCAAAGTTGAAAGATAATCAGCTTCAACGCTCATAATAATGAAAAACCTAAAAAAAATTGGGGATAATGATGAACCAAACCACGGATTTGTTCGCGCAAACATCGCAATCATCAGTCCAATCATCTTGGCAAATGTATGGCGCATCCAGTATTGGTAAATCCCATATCGACAGCAACTTGCCCAATCAAGACAGTATCTATTTGCAAAAAACCCAAGACGGTATGGTCGCCGTGGTATGTGATGGGGCGGGCTCGGCAAAATTTAGCCAAGCGGGGGCAGCGTTTTTTAGTCAATCGATTGCACAAATGCTTCTGGGTCTTAGTGTCAGCCACAGTGTCAGTCACAGCGGCATTGCGCTTGATTTAGGACAACTTAAACAGCAAATTATCGAGCAATTATCACAAATACGCCTTGACCTGCAGTCACAGCTGCCCGCTGAATCAAGCCTAAGAGACTATCACACTACCTTTACTGGGCTACTTATCCATTCAAATCATCAAGCCATATTGGTGCAAATCGGTGATAGCCCCCTTATCACTAGCCAATTTGTTGTGCGCCATCCTCACATTGATTATTTCACCAATTTGCAAGTGTACGGGGATGATAGCAAGAATGAATACGTCAATGAGACGCATTTTATCACCCAAGACAATTGGCAATCCTTTTTAAGGGTTGAGCCCATTGATTTATCGCAAGTGGATTGCCTTGCACTGATGTCGGATGGCTGTGCGGACTTGGTATTTGAAGGCGCAAGTGTTACGCCCAAAATTTACCGCCCTTTTTTTGGCAACTTGCTATTTAATTTAACCCAAAGTCAAAGCGCACAGCAGGGCAGCGCGATTATTGAACAGGCGCTTGGCAACACTGCGACCTATCGATTAACCGGCGATGATAAATCCTTGGTGGTGTTATTAAAAAATCAACAGCATTATCAAAGCCTTGAACCCATGGTTGAGGGGCAAAATGATACCCTAGCGAATGACACCCTAGAAAATAACACTATAGCGACTGCACCAAACAACCCCACGGTTTGGCATGCCGATGCTGCCAATCATAAAAATCCCCGTGCCACTAGCAAGTCTGATGACGTAGCATTTAATGACATAACCTTCAATAACCTTAATAACATAGCGCTTACCCCAAATCCGCACTCTGACAGTGTTGTACAGACTGCTCCTGCAACGCCAGCTGCCACAACGTCACAGGTGTTGCCCCCTTCGGAGTCCGTCAGTGACTCAACCAGACAGCGGCGTAATACCGCTATGATGGCTGGCGCCGCGATGCTCATTGGCACAGGCATATTGGGCTGGATAAATAAAGAGCGATTGTTGCCCACGCAAACTGTCAACAATGCCAATACTGCGGCATCGGTGGCGAGCACAACGCCCACCTCGGCTATAACGCCCCCACTGACCGCGCACGCACTGGGTGATTCCTATGCCATTGACTTGAGCAAAGTCGCAACGGTTACCGAAAGTGGCAATCCGAGCGATGATCCCATCTTAAAGGTAATAATAGCCAGCCCGCAAGGTGGGTCTATCGATGCCATCGAGCAAAAATCCAAACCAACAAGCAGCGCTAAAACTAAAAACGACAATAAAAACGAAAACAAAAATAGTGTGAATCAGCCATTATTATCTGCCACCGTTACCACGGTGGTCGCTAATAAAAACCCAGCGGTTGCCAGTGGCGCAGCAAGTACAGCTTTACAAAACCAACATACCGAGACCAAGGCTACTTTGACCGACTCACAATTTAACAATCATGCTATCAAACTTGCGGCTAAAGCAAGCTGCTTGCCAGTTACCGATACCCATTATTTGACAAATTTAGGGGTCACCATCCAGCCCACGATGCATTACTACAACTGCCAAATTAGCTTGCCTATCGAATCGATGACGAGCCAAATAGCTGGGTTAAGCAAAAAGACGGAAATCTTGGATAGTCTGACGCTTGACAAAGGGTTATCAGAAATTTTAACTAGCTCTACCAGCCATACCGCAGCTACCGCCTCTACGGGTTTGCCTGCTAGCACGGTCAGCGATTCTAGCGGCAATCAGCAAATACAGCTATACTATTTGGGTATTACTGAGCCAGTAAATCATATGAGTGCCATTGCTAGCACTGAGTTAGCCGCTTTACCCACCTCAGCTTCCAACCCCAAGAGATAGTCCATGCCGTATTTAATTGCAAACAATCAGCGTATCACCATTGATTTGCCTATCTCTCATGAGATCGGCTCTGGCGGTATGGGCATTGTCTACCGTCTTGGTAATCTGTTAGGCACGGGCAATTTGGTGGCAAAAATCTTTAAAAATCCCACCGATCCCAAAAACCCCAGTCTTGCCAAACTACAAGCCATGATGGCGCGCCCGCCTGAACATATTTATGAAGTGATTAATGGGGTAGGGTATACCCAGTTTGCTTGGGTGAGACATCTGATTGTCGGCGAGCATGATGAGCTCATTGGCTATGCCATGCCAGAGCTCGATTTTGATAGGTCGTTATCGCTCAATCCTTTCATGTACCCACGAGAGGCGGCAAAACTGACCGCGTATCAGCAGAGTCTCAATTATCGTGTGCAGCTGTGTGCCAATATTAGCGCCTTGATGGCGGATTTACATGGTCATGGGCATGCCTTTATTGATTTTAAAGAAGCCAATATGCGCCTGATGCCAGAGCCAAGCACGGGCATGAATGATGATTATAAGGGCTTTATCGTTGGGTTTATCGACTGTGATAGCTATCGTATTACTGCCAGTGATGGCAGCATTTATCCCAGTCCTGTTATATCCCCTGAAATGACCAGTCCTGAGTATCATGAACACAAAGACATTGGTTTGTTGGATGAAAAACACGACCGTTTTGTACTGGCGATTGAGCTGTTTAAAATTTTAAACAATGGTATTCATCCATTTTATTTTATCCCTGTGTCAGACCGATTAAAAAATGCTGCCCATCGCAACACCGACCAATTTATCAAAGAGCGGCTATATGCTTACGGCTTGCAGCCACAGCCAGAAATTGCACCGCTAAAAAACAGCATTCATATGTGTTGGGATGACCAAACCCGTGCGATGTTTGATAAAGCGTTTTTATCCACCCATCCAACTGATCGCCCAAGCGCCGCCGAGTGGGAAAACCATCTACGCGGATTGGTTCAACACCGCCAGTTTAAAGTGTGTGAAAATTATCCCAATGATGCCAGCCACATTCATTTTGTCGGTAAACCCTGTCATCGCTGTCTGTTTTTAACCGTACCCAATAACCCGTTAACCACGCCCGTCACGCCTGTACCCGCCATCAGCGCTGCAGCGACACCCAGCGTCTGGCAGACCACGCCCACCCATGCTTCTGTAGCGTCCACTGCTGCAAATCACCCAAGTCATCAGTCAAATCAGCAGCCAAGCGCGGCTTTGAGCGGTTTGATGGATGATGAGACATTGGCAAACAATCGTCGGCTTGAGCAATCGCTCAATACCCAGGCTAACAGTCACACGGGCATATCGAGCCAACCCATCAATTTAGTCAATGCAAATGTAGTCAATGCAGTCGATGACGCGACCCAAACACCGGCGATTCATTCAACAAATGCGATAACAGCACCCGCGCATCACACTGCTACCACAGAGGCGACAGCCACTACGCCACCGCATACCACTGCCACAGGTGAGGTAGCTGTCAAAAAGCCCTCTAAAGGGTGGTTGATAGCGATGATTGCTGCCCTAGTGGCAATCGGTGGCTATGGCGTATCAAGGTTAAAATCCGCCTCAACACCCACAACATCACAATCTGCCACTACCAATCAGTCCGATAATGCCAAAGCGGCAAGTACCGATGACAATCCACAAAAAAAACCAAAAAGCCAAAATAGTTACAGCACCATCATCAAATCGCTGCCAACAGCAAAAGCCACGATGACGCAAGCGCTTAAAGCGCAAAATGGCTTTTTTTCTTCTTCGTCGCAAACTAGCGTAGCCAAGCTATATCAAGACACGCTCGGTATTAGCCCTGAGTTTTTTGATAACGTAGTCAAGGTGGGTGAATTTGCCGAGCCATCGCTCAAACAGCTGCAAGAGCTCGGTTACAGCCAAGATATCAATGCGACAAAGCAATACTCGCTTGAAGCCTTTCGCAACGCGGATATGGGCTATTTTAAACAGCAGCCCACCAATAAAACGCTCGCCAAACAACTCAATGAAGCGGCAAAAAGCTATTACTGGCGCAAAAAAGACCCAAAAGCCGCCGCTTATCTTCAAGCGCAAGCAGTGAAATACAATCCCAACCAAGGCGAATATGTCGCCAATTTCGCTTATTATTTATTTAAAAACAACTATCCTTATAGCAAATCTTTTTTGCTTTATGCGCTACAAACGCCGCGTGATAACAGCAAATACCCCAATACTTATATGATTGAATTGGCAGCGGCAAAGGCACTGCAAGCGGGTGATGACAAAGGCGCGGTGGGGTCGTTATTGGCACAGTTTTATACCGCGGACGATCAACAAAAACGTTGCCAAAACATGTTAAATTATCCGCAAACCTATCCAGAACTGGTACCCATCGCCGAGAAAGTGTTAGCCATTATCGACCAGCAAAACAGCAGCGGCGCCAATCCTGTGCCCGCTGAGTGTTTGCCGCCATACAACTGGGTCGTTGGATCGTCAAATTAGTTTATCAAATTGAAAATATGAAAATAGGGTAGTAAACATCTATGATTATTGTCTGCCAGAAATGTGGTCAAAAATTACCAAAAACTGCGGTTATGTGCCCAAATTGTGGCAGTCGTCAGTTTGCGCAACAATCTGATAATCATACTCAGCCGCAGCAAGCAAATTCGTTTGTACAGTCAAGTGGCTATAATGCCTATGACAGTGCCCATAACGCGCCTCAGACCTCTCAGCTGACGCAGCCAGAACATTCTACTTGGCAAAGTTATACGCCAAATTCATCTGCAGGCCATTATCAACCGACCGATATGCAACCTGTTCAGGCTAGTCAACCTATGCAGCAACCTGCTCAAGCAATCTATGCACAGACTAACTATGAACAGCCTGATATTGCTCAGCCGTCAAATCCACCCGCACAACCCACTGACTACGCAAATCCTTATGTCGCTCCCGTAGTGCAACCACAGCAACCTAGCCAATATCCAACGCCCACTACCAATCAGCTCCCTTCCACCGCGCTGCAGACTCGTAAGCCTGCTTATACCATGCTGTATGCAGGTTTTGTGCGCCGCGCATTGGCTTATCTATTTGATTTAGCGTTAGTCAGTTTATTATTGGGATTGGCTTATCAATTATTATTGCCGCAGATTTTACCGCAGCTTGGCATTCGTGGGTTTACCGATCAAACGCTTGCCTTGATAGCGTATGGATTTTATTTGTTTTATATGACGTTATTGACCTGTTTGGGGCGACAAGCAACAGTGGGCAAGGTGATTATGGGTATGTGGGTGTTTGGTATGCAGGGTCAACGGATTAATTTTTTCCATGCGCTGATTCGAGAAACGCTCAAACTGATTTTGCTGCCATTTAGCTTTTTGATGTGGTTTACCGCCCGTAAACAAACGCTGCATGATTTAATCTCGCGCACGGTGGTGTTGTATGACCCCAATTAATTTTTAAACAGGGATAACAATAAAAAAGTTAATCAATTTGGAAAACCCCATGCTAAACATAGTGAGTCGTACAAAAGCCAGCAAAAAACCCAACGCCAAAGCGCAAACGTTGAGCGAAATCATAATTTTAGCGGTGGTATGGCTCCTGTTAATTGGCGCATTTTTACTGGCAGATTACGCCCATTCGCCCAAACTGCAGCGTTATCAACTTGAACTCACCAGCTATACCGAAGGCATCGCCAAACCGCAACTGCTCAGCAAATATTGTGGTGACAACGTTATTACTAATCTGTATGACAACCGTAATGACCGCAATTATGGCATGGCTCAAGCCTGTGCCCAGGCCAGTCAGCCCACACAATTAATGAGTGAGGCAAAGCAACATTTTGTTAAAACCCAACAAGCTTTAGCGGCCGCATGGCAAGCCCAAGGCAAACAGCAACGCCAAACCGAGCTGGTTGAAAATGAAACCGAAGTGAATTTGGGTGGCGATAAACTCAGCAATCGCCAAGATTGGCTACACCTTAATGCTAGTGGGCAACTCGATAGTTTAAACAACCTAATGGCGGTAAAAACCGATAAATTATCCCCCGCCGACCAAGCCAATTTTGCGGTGTCATTGCTTGCGGTCGCCGATGGCAATCGACGTTTTGCCTACAATCGCCTGTTTAGCGATCAGCCTGCCATTGCCAAACTGTTAAATCAATCAGCAAATGATGTCGCCAGTATCTATGACGCCAATAACAACCAACAAAAAGCCCTGCAAGCGAACAATTTACTGCCGTTAATTGGCACGCCCATGCATTTGGGAATGCTCACTCAGGTGTGTATTTGGTCATGGGTGACGTGGGGCTTGCTATGGCTGTCGCGGCGTAAGCATTGGCTGGAAGTATTACCGATAGCCATCACTGTGTGGGGACTGGTCATTGCGGGTGTTAGCCATACAGTGATATTGCCGATGATGGTGGGGGGCGTGCTGTTTTGCGTTGGTGTGCTACTGAGTGTATTGACGATTTTTTCACCCATGCGTCGGTTGATGGAAAAACTCCCCGACAACCGTGCCATGCTGTCATCCGCGTGGATTTATCCGTTGTTTGTAGGATTTGCCACGTTTGGCTTGATGATTTTGTTTGATTTAAGCACCCGTAGTTATTTGTCACTGCGTTATATTTTTCTCAATCATTTCAAAGATTTGTTTTGGTGTTTTGTGTTTATTAGCCTGGCTCGCCCGATTAGCAGTTTGGTTAGTTGGGGGCTTAAAACCCTCATTGCCAATAACTTACTACACAGCAGTTGGGGGAATGTCAAATCGGCGATGACTAAAGCGCGTGTGTGGCTACTTGCCTTTGCGGTGGGCTATTTGGGCTTGGCAGTGTTGATTCACAGTGACAGTGCCAAAGTCGCTGAATTGTCAAAGATTTGGCTGATGGTGTTTTTGGGCGTGTTTTTGGCGATTAACCAACGCGGTTTGATTAATCATCTGTTTTTCCGCTCCAAAAAAATGACCCTGCTGCTTGCTTTTGCGGTGGTGTTGCCGTTTATCGCGCTGGGTATTGCCAATGAAAAAGGCACGATGCTGGTATTTTTGTTTTTGTTTACCTTTTTGGTAGGTGTGGCGCTATCCAACAAAATTTTCCAAATGGGCGGTCGGGGTTATATTTTGGGCGTGTTGTCGAGTACCGCGATTTTGCTCTTGCTGATGATGGTGTTGGTGAATTTAAGCGGGTTTGATGCGCGTACTGCCGAGCGGGTCAATGCGTGGGTCAATCCGTTTGTGGCGAGCAACGATCAGATGGCGATTTTGCATTGGTTTCGCGATAGTGTGCCGATGATTGGCTATGGGTTTGGCGATATTCCGTGGTGCGGTTATCATTTGTCGGGCTGTCAGGGCGTGCCGCTACAAATGCAAAGTGACTATACGATTACCTCGGTGATGGCAGTGGTGGGTATCGGGGCCAGTGTGGTGCTGATGATGGTGTATTTTGCGTGGCTTGCGTTGATGGCACGTCAGCAAATGGCGTTTGCCAGTGAGCAGATGAAATCACGGTTGTTGTCGGGCGGTTATTTTTTGCTGGCGTGGGTGATTTTGCTGTGGGTGGTGATTACAGTGTTTCAGGCACTTGTCACCATTTCGGGGAATTTAGGGATTTTACCGCTCACGGGGGTGACGTTGCCGTTTTTAAGTTATGGCACCAGTAACTTATGGCTCAATAGTATTATGCTCAGTTTGGCGCTGTTTCAGCCAAAGTTGATGATTAGGGAATAGGGAAGATTTGTGGCTATACCAAGTTTTGAAGAAGTATTGACGTTTATTTTTAAAAAAGTTAGGAATCGTCTTTCCACAAAGACAAGTCATGGAGTGCTTGCAATAGCTTTGCGGAAGAAATATGAAATTAAAGAGATTTCTTATTATTCATTTTGGAATAGATATGGCTTAATAACAAGATTTGAAGATTTTGATAAAGTTGATAATGAAAAATTAGGAAAACCATATAGAGGTGGTGAGGACTTTTATGAAAATTTGTGTTTATTTGGCTGTGATGTTTTAAAGGCATTTGGTTTAATTACTGGCTATAAGAATAATGGATTAAAAGACTATAATTTTTTAGGCGCTAATTTTGATGGAAATATAAATTTAAATGTTCTTAAAACAAAAACTGACTATCGACAAGGTCTAAAATTTTTAGCGAATGCTATTGTAAATAACGGTTATGAAATGGCAACTTATCTCAAAATTCCTTATAACCATGAAATTGCAAAAAAAGATATTGTTTATAAAATTCAGTCATTTAACAAACGAATTTATGATAATCAAGACCTTTTTTTATGCCAACTTGAAAAAGATTTATTATCTACATTGGCTCGTGGCGGCGAAGTCGAAATTTTCCATAACGGTCAAGTCGGTGATGGCGGAGTAGATGGGATAATTGAAGCACCAAAAACATTTGGTAAAGGTAAAGAAAAAGTTTTTGTGCAATGTAAACGTTATGACAAAACCTCAATCGGTAGACCTGAACTACAAGCCTTTGCTGGAGCAATGCTAACCGAAGATATCACAGTCGGAATTTTTATCACAACTTCTACCTTCTCAAAACAAGCTATTAACTATGTTGAAGAATTAGAGAATAAGGGTAAAAGCATTGAGCTTTTTGATGGTCAAAGAATCATAAAGCATATGTTACGAAACAAGATTGCTGTAAGTGAAAAAATAACATCATCCTTTGAAATTGACGAAAGTTATTTTGATAAATTTAATTAAGTTAAGCTAACGCAATCAGTTCTGGCTTTTTTTCCAAAAGCCGCATGAGCGTAATCGTTGCCCCTGTAGGGTGTCTTGTACCTTGCTCCCAATTTTGTAACGTGCGAGAACTTATATTTAACTTATCGGCGAATTGTGCCTGTGTTAGTCCTGTTTTAGCTCGGATCGCCTTAATATCTGGCAACTCATAACTAAAAACACGGCTTGGCTTGGTTTCGCCTCTAGCAATACTTAATGCTTGAGAAAGAGATAATGATAAATCATCATAAAATTCATTGCTCATTGTGTAGTACCTGTTTGATAGCAGTTGTGAATTTACGCAAATTTGCTTTTTCTTCAGTTGATAATGTGACTTTTTTTGATTTTGGGTAAGCCAATAACATAAAAAACTTGCCCGACTCCTCTATATAATAGTAAATGATACGCATACCACCGCTTTTACCAGTAGAAGATGATGACGACCAACGAGTTTTACGAACACCGCCTGTGCCTTGAACTAGGTCGCCTTGCTGGGGATTTTTTATTAAATCCTCTTGCAAATCTCGATAATTATCATCGTCTGTCAGTTCTTTGATTTGCTTGGTAAAAAGCGGTGTTTCAATAAAGTGCAACATGGTTTTTCTCAAAATACGTTAATGTATTTTAATACTTCAATGACGTATTTTCAATAATTGATTTACACGGATTAAGGTAATGACCGAAAACCAAACCCCGAAAGACGAAAACAGTCAAGAAACTATGAACAGTGGCGATTTAGAAACTGTCAACAACACAGGTTCTGACACGCTGTCACAGGACGAAAATGTCGCTGATTCAGCGGATGTTGAACAAATCACCCCGCCTGCCAATGCCTCCGACAATACGCAAGCAAGTGAAACAAAAAACACTAACAAAAAAATCAAAAACGACGGTAAAGTTGCCAGTTTTCGGGTTTCTCAAGCGCTTTACAAAACCATTTTGACCAACTTACAAGTGATTTTGGTGGTGTTTGTTGTCGGTCTTATCGGCTGGCTGGCGTGGTATCTCTCGCCATTAACCGCCTCAAATACCACGTACAATGCAGAGGCGAATGAAAACGCCGTGTCACTTGTCGTCGATAATCTGGGTATGGCAGACGTGGTCAGCCAAGCCAATAGCCAAACTGCTAATACCCAAAGTGCAACCGCTAATCTATCAAGTTCGGTCAACGCCACGCCTGCCAAAACGTGCGATTTAACTGAGCCCAAAAACCAAGCCCGTTTTACCGACAGTATCAACCGAGTCAATCAAAGTCTGCTCAGCTTGTACCAGCAAAAACGTCTAGCCAACCAATACCAATTGCAAACTGCCAGCCTTTGGCAACAAGCCTGTGAGCAACATATCAACGAAGACGCGTTAGCCTTTGCGCTAAAAACGCTTGCCAGCCCTGAGCGATTGTTGCAGCTACAATGGCGAGAACAACAGCCCAATCGCCGCAATCAAAACGACCCCAATGTCGCCCATATGCCAACCAATTGGCTCACCCAAACCAACCCTTGGTATGGGCTACCAGGCTGTGTGTACATCAAAACCGCCAAAACGGCGGACAATCAAACAGGCTATCTGTATGTCGATAATCGTAGCAATACCACTGACACAGGTGACGTTGACCCATTAACCCAGCTTTGTAACAACCCTAGATTGATTCCGATGTCGGTCAAATCCTTGGCGGTTAAACCATTGACAGGGGCGGCGACTTTTCCCAATGCACCAGCATCTGACCCCAACAATGCTTTTAATAAAACCAAAAACGATATTCAAAACCAAGCCAATGGCGTGCTGCAAACCCTACAAGACAAACCCACGCAAGACCCGAAAAAACGGATTGCCTCCACCAGCAAAACCGAGGTCGCTTTACCAACCAATCTAGGGTTGATGTATAGCGAATTGTCCAACATTCACGCCAGCCATTTTGACCGTCAGTTATTGGACGCTTATCAAAGCTACCAACAAAAAAATGATCAACGCAGCTGGTGGCAAAAACTCACGGCACCGCCAATCAATAGTATCAATGTCGATGGCTCAGATATCAAAATCGGCTACAACATGGCGTTAACCCTAGATCCTGCCGTACAGACCACCGCCCAGCAAGTAGCGGATTGTGTCACCAATAACCCCAATGGCGCGGACTGTAATAACGTGCTATCGCCTGCGTTGCAAAACGTCGCCAATGGCATGTATGAGAACGCCTTGGTACGCAGTATCGGTATCGCGGTGATTGACGTCAAAACCCAAGGTGTGCTTGCCCTTGCTAGCGCTGACTCCAATTGCTACCGTGCCGATAATGGCGATACCACGATTAAGCCCACAGGTTGCCCGATACTGTGGAAAAAAGACTGGAGCAAGCAAAATCTCATGAACCATGCGTTATACCAAACCGTATACCCTGGTTCGACCGTTAAAACCGTACAAGCATTGGCACTGGTACGCGCCAATCCGCGGTTTAAAAATATGCAAACCCCTGAAGCGCAATATCTCAAACAAGTGATGGCAAGCTCATCCACCGAAAAAGTGGCGAATTTTTTATATTGTCACCGCACGACCAGTGCGATGTCATTGCAACGTGACCGACAAGGCGTTTGCCCAGGTATGCCAGCCTTTAAAAAAGCCAGTGATGACATGGGATGGAGTGTGAATTGTGCCGATAAAGGGGGAGTGAATTGCGGATTTAAAGATTTATTGTTTGGTAAAGCCTATAATAGCGACCCGATGCTACAAAGCCGCTATTTTTCAGGTGTACTGCTCACCGATGGCAAGCAAGATTACACCACCAAACAATTGCAATTTACCGAAAGCCAAGTGGCAAGCTGTGTCAAAGCCAATGGCGGACGTATGAATGGGGCGTGTCGTCAAGGGGGCGATATGCTTAATGCCAGCATGAACCAAGTGTTTGGCGCAGGTAATGCCAAAACCTCGGTACTGGGTGTGTCGGATATGTTTGCCAATCTGCTGATTGCCGATAATGGCGCGACCCAGCGTCGTGGCGTGCATTTAATTGAGGATTTGTGGGGCGTCAATCAAATTCCGCTGCGTCCTAAAGCCTGGCGAGGCGATGCCCAAAGTCAAGAGACATTGACCACAGCTACCAGCCAACTCGGCGCCATGCCTCTCAATATCAACCAATCTGACGCCCGTGGTGCGCTCAATTTATTATCAGGTACGCTGCTAGCAGGCACAGGGTTGGGCGGCGGCAACGGCACAGCTTTTACTGCCTGTAACCAAGCGATTGGTAGCTGTACTTGGACACAGGGCGTGATGGTGGGCAAAACAGGCACACCCGGCTTTAACTATCCCACCCGCCAAAACGGTCGCAGCTTTTATACCCCCAATGTCACCGTCAGTATGGTGGCAAATCTGTGTAACAATGCGGACATTCGCGCAGGCAAAGCTCAGCCATCGGTGGCGTGTTATGCTCGTCCGTATAAATGGTTTGTCTATGGGCTAAAAGATAAAAATGGCAAATGGGATAAAGCGGTAGCGGTATTGGTTGAACGTAACTGGACTAAAAATGGCTTGGTCGATGACCCTCGCGATGGCATTAATCGGGCGGTACAGGCGGGCATGATATTAGCCAAACAGATGTATCAAAGCTCAGCGATTAGCCGTCCTGCAAACGCCAACCCACGGGCTGATTCAGTGGCTAGTCCAGTAACTGATACTACGCAAGCTGTTAAAAAAACACAAACCCATCAATAAAAAATTTCACCATTAAGAGTAAATTATGGCTTACATCACCACCAATCACCGGTTTATCATTGACGACAAACACCCAAGCGATGTGTTTGATGAAATGGAAAATTTCTTTAGCCTATACACTACCGCCATTGATGACTTACAACGTGTGAGCGTTCAGCTCTCGGTGCCGACCAGTTTTGATATCACTTCCAATAAGAAAATGGCAGAAAGCTACCGACACTTTACCCAATCGCTCAAATACACCATGCCTGATATTCATATCTTGCCGATTAAAACCCATGCCGCCCAAACAGCGGATGACGACACAGCCAGCGAAGCAGATAATTCGGTCATTTTACTGATTCAACGGCTTGATGGCTATGCGCTTGAAGACGATGAAAAACCCAATCTATATCAAAGCGTATTAGGGCGACTGATTCCACGATTTGCCGAAGAAAAATCTGCTACAGGACACTACCCTGAACGCGCCCCAATCACCTTGCCTGAACCTATCGGTCAACCAGCGCCTTCAGCCCCGATACCTGTTTCGCCACAACCACAGCCTGCTCAAGCTTATCATAGACCTGTGCAACCAACAATACCGCCTTTAATCCCCAATCCAGTGCCTGCGGTTGCGCCGATGCAGTCGCCGCTGGTCAATACCGAGCCTATGCCACATAAGCCACAACCTACGAGGGTGCAACCACCAATTCAAACGGCAACAGCTGCGCCCAATCCGATGGTAAGTGTGTTGCCAAACATCCAAAAATCCGCCAAGCCGTACCAAGATTTATTGACCGATGCGATTATGGCAGCGGCGAAACAATGGGTGGATAAATCCCAAGTGATTACTCAAATCACATTAAAATCCAATGATGGACTGACAACTGCGATGGTGGAGCAGTTATTTAGCAGTTTTAATCATGCCCATGAACCCACCCATACCCCGCATGATGCCATTGATTTGGTATCTTACGGCTATGAGGTATTAAAACCCAAGCTTGCCACAATTGGGGTAAGCTTGTCGGACGAAGCGCAATTTGGGTTAAAAGCCAAAGTGCCAGCCACGCCAACTGATATCGCACGTTTGCAAAAAGGTGAGGTATTTAGCAATGAGATTAAACTGGGTGTTAAATTCATGGCTCAGGCACAGAATCAGCCAAACTCAAATCATCATATCCCAGCAAGCCCGCCGGCTTTTAGTACTGCTAGTACTGCGCCACGCCAAGCGCAAAGCAAACTGCCGCAGTTGAACCAAAATCCACAGCAGATTGTTTTGACCATAAAATCCGTGGATGGGCTAGGGGAGCGCCAACAAAAAGTACGCGAGTTTCCGATTGTGTTTGCCAGTCGCGAGGCGAAAATCGCGCATGCCTTACGTCTATTTGCCACCAATGACCTAAAGCTTGCCAGCGGCGTGTATTTTGCGATTGTCGAATCTCAAGGACAGCTGCTGATTGATGAGATTGATCCCAACATCAGCATTACCCGAAACGGTCAACCCATCAACCGACATGATGTTTTGCTGCCCAATGATGTGTTAAGCATTAATCATGCGATAACTGTGCAGTTGTTGTTAACCCAATAAATGGGCGTAAACTAAAACAGCATTGATAAAGTGGTTTTTTAAGATGATAGATTTAACATGATAGAGCGTGGCATAAAACCCAGTAAGTTATATTTACCCCATGATAAGTCGTTTGTGGGTGGGCGGCTTATCGATTATTTGGCAGCGCATTTTTCTCATATTAGTTTGGCAACCTGGCAACGACGATTTGACAGCGGTTTAATTAGCCTTGAGCGTGGTGAGCCGCTCAAACACGATTCACCCTATTTGGCAGGGCAAACTATCTTGTATTATAGGCAGGTTGAAAATGAGCCTATCATTCCATTTGAGCCCAATATTCTTCATTTGGATGAACATTTACTGGTGGTCGATAAACCGCATTTTTTACCCGTTACACCGTCAGGTCACTATGTCAGCCAAACCCTACTAGCCAAATTAAGAAATCATCCAGACTTACAGCAGTTAGCCGTGAATGATATTTCACCCTTGCATCGGTTGGATAAGGACACAGCAGGCGTGATGTTACTATCGGTTAATCCAAGTAGCCGCGCTTGCTATCATGCGCTGTTTGCCGATAGACACATACACAAAACTTACCATGCCATAGCACCGACTCGCAGCGATTTAAGTTATCCTTTTCACATCCGTTCCAGACTTGAGCGTGGCGAGCCGTTTTTTTTGACAAAGACCGCCCAAGGTGAGCCAAATGCGCACACTATGATTGAATTGATTGAAAATAACGGGGCGTTTAGCTTATACCGATTAACCCCGGTGACGGGTAAAAAACACCAGTTGCGGGTGCATATGGCAAGTTTAGGTATGCCGCTGTTAAATGACAATTTTTATCCCACTGTCAAGACCCAAGGCAGTAGCGATTTTACGAAGCCTTTGCAGCTGTTGGCAAAATCCATCGCGTTTATTGACCCTATCACCCAGCAAGCAAGGCGTTTTGATAGTCAGCTAAGGCTGATAAAAATCTAAGTGATTGATTTATTTGATTTTTATCATTTTTTTAAGCTGTTCACTGGCGAGTTTGACATCTTTTTGCCCCAAAATTGCAGAAACGACTGCCACGCCGTCAATAGACGTGTCGGCAGCTTGCAGCGCTTGTTGTAAGGCGGGCAGGGTGGTGTGATTGATGCCACCAATGGCGACAATCGGAAGCGTTACCGCTTGCCGTATTTGCGTTAAGCTCGCTATGGTAACTGTTTTGGCATCTTGCTTGGTGGATGTGGCAAACATCGCGCCAACGCCCAAATAGTCTGCGCCGTCTGCTTGCGCTTGGATGGCTTGCTGGGCGGTGCGCGCGGAAACCCCAATGATTTTATCTTTGCCTAAAATTTGCCGAACCACGCCACAAGGCAAATCACTTTGACCGATATGCACCCCATCGGCCTCAACTGCTAGGGCGATATCGACACGATCGTTAATGAGTAATGGCACGTTATAGTGGTGGCAAATCGCTTTGATACGCAGCGCGCGCTCATAGAACTCTTTGCTAGTAATCGCTTTTTCTCGAAGCTGCACCAATGTCACGCCGCCCAATATCGCTTGTTCAACAGCTTGTTCAAGCGTCTGCTGTTGCAGGCAATTGCGATCTGTGACCAAATACAGCCGATAATCAGCACGGTTATGCATCATGTTTGCCTTCCAATATCATATTGACATGCTCAATGCCGTCTTCAAGGTAACAGTCACCTTGTATACAAAAGCCGAGCGCTTGATAAAAGTGGATCAGATAAGTTTGAGCGGCGATAAAAATCGGCTGGCTAGGGTAGTATTGCTGGCAAATTTCAATGGCTTTTTGCATCAAATCACGCCCATAATGGTGACCCCGAAAATCGCCAACCGTTAACACGCGACCAATCGCGGCATAACCCAAATAATGATAATCAGGTGGGATAATCCGCGCATAACACAACAGATTATTATTAATAAAACCCTGTAAATGCCAACACACCAAGTCGGTATCATCAATTTCTGGATAGGCGCAATGTTGCTCTACAACAAACACCTCACAGCGCGCCTTAAAAATGCCATACAAGGCTTGTGATGATAACTGTGGCAGAGAATTAAGTTGAAACGTTAGCATACGCATAAATCAAACGGATTGGGAATCTGCATTATTTTAGGCTGGCTTGGCTGTCGATAGTATGCCATTTGACCATTTTTTTACCCAATAACGGTAAGCAAAACGAAGGTAATTGGTACGCGCCAATCAGCGGTAAAAACATCGCACCCATAAACGGCGTGGTGATGGTATACGCCAATAACACATTGCGACCACCGCAAGCCAGCGCAGAGATAATGGCGTTTTCATAGCCAAAGCGGCGGTATAAAAAATAGGCAGAAAAGTAAAATACTAACGACAAGGCAGCGCCCAAACCAAATAAGCTTAACGCCTGCATGGGATTGGTGTCAAAGGTCTGTCTAAAGCCCGACATCAATCCAAGCGGAAACATCATCAGTAGAATAATGTTAAACTTGGCAATTTTTGGATAATAAGTATTGAGCGTATCACGGGGAATATATTGGCGTGCTGCGACCGCCAAAATCATGGGCGCGATAATGTAAATCAACAACCGCTTAATATACAGGACAAAGTCTAAATGGGCATCCTTGCTGCCAAGTAACCACAATATCACCAGTAAGCTAACAGGCATGACCAACGTGGCTGTGATGGTCTTTGCCATGGCTAGCAGTGCATCAAAACCAACTGCATTCACAATAGCGCCCGTGCCAAATAGCGGTGCGGTGGCTGACAGACCCGCGATAGCCAACAACAAATCACCACGCACACCCAGTAAATAAGCAATCAAGGTCATGGCTAAGCTCATCAGCGCACTTTGGAATATAGCAAACCCCCAAACATATTGGGTGGTCATACGCCTAATCAGCTGGGTTTGGTCAATGCCCAACAAAGTAAAAAACATCAAGAAAAATAAAATCTGCGGCAGAAGCCCAAGGACAAAATGCGACAAGTCAGGAAATATAAATCCAATCACGCCAAACAATGGCATAAAAATCGTACTGTGACGGGCAATAAATCCAATCATGATAAATCCTTGGCGATTTTAATGATAAACAATAAATAAATAATTGAGTGAGCATACTACTCATTATTGATTGATAAATGCAAATGGTTTTGCTGCTAATTGTCATTTCATCATTAAATTAATCACTGTGCCATATATACCATTTTTGACGCCGATAGCTTTTATTTCGCATAATGTCCGCGTTATGTTCAGTTCGTGGCGTGTACCATGCCACGAACACGCCACGAATTTACACATAATGCACATTATGCGAAGTTTAGTAATTTACTGCTGTTTTGAATAGCTCGAAATTTTGAAATAAAAAGACAGCCATTGATATCAACAGATACCATAGGTTAAAGAATGGTCTGTTAATCAGTAGTTCTATTGTTTTGACTAATCCAATGACGGCAAAGAATACTACTATGTGCATAATCATGCGATTGGGTGGGGCAAGGTAGTCCATTAGATTTCTTTTTTCAAAACGTCTTTAAAGTAGTTTAGTACGTCTTTTTCGTTTATTTCTTTTAAGTGCTTATGAAGTAGGGCGTTGATTATATCGCTTTCCGTTACTTCTTCTCTTAGTGAATATTTAATATCAAAGCTTTTGTCTTTTAGCTCGTCAAAAAATACGGCTTTCACTCTATATTGTTTAGATTCCATTTTTTGCCTCACTGGTACATTGAAACAATATTTTATCATCTGTGTTATTGACACGGTGAAACAGTGTAATTTATAATCCTTGATGTGTTAGTGACACAATGAAACAATAAAACACATTAGGGAGTGTTACCAATGTCAAAAGTTAATTCACTTATCGAAATAAAATATTCTGCTGAATTTGCTCTTTTACCAATTGATGAAAAAAATAGTGCTTTTAACGCTATTGTTAATTCTTCTATTAAGAAATTCGGTTTAACTTTTTCCCCTGTTTCCAATGTCCCTAACACTGGGGCAGGGGAAACCCCCAATGACACACCAAAGCAAAACCCCCTTTCTAATGGTGTGCCTGTGTCCCGAATTCGGGATATTTAGAAAAAATTCAATAAGAAAGAATAAAAAATCTTTGCAATAAAACTAATTTATTTTCATAGTATCTTATTTCGCATAATGTCCGCGTTATGTTCAGTTCGTGGCGTGTACCATGCCACGAACACGCCACGAATTTACACATAATGCACATTATGCGAAGTTTAGTAATTTACTGCTGTTTTGAATAGCTCGAAATTTTGAAATAAAAAGACAGCCATTGATATCAACAGATACCATAGGTTAAAGAATGGTCTGTTAATCAGTAGTTCTATTGTTTTGACTAATCCAATGACGGCAAAGAATACTACTATGTGCATAATCATGCGATTGGGTGGGGCAAGGTAGTCCATTAGATTTCTTTTTTCAAAACGTCTTTAAAGTAGTTTAGTACGTCTTTTTCGTTTATTTCTTTTAAGTGCTTATGAAGTAGGGCGTTGATTATATCGCTTTCCGTTACTTCTTCTCTTAGTGAATATTTAATATCAAAGCTTTTGTCTTTTAGCTCGTCAAAAAATACGGCTTTCACTCTATATTGTTTAGATTCCATTTTTTGCCTCACTGGTACATTGAAACAATATTTTATCATCTGTGTTATTGACACGGTGAAACAGTGTAATTTATAATCCTTGATGTGTTAGTGACACAATGAAACAATAAAACACATTAGGGAGTGTTACCAATGTCAAAAGTTAA
This sequence comes from Faucicola osloensis, assembly GCA_016888885.1. GTDB lineage: Bacteria > Pseudomonadota > Gammaproteobacteria > Pseudomonadales > Moraxellaceae > Faucicola. Next base: position 427,131 of record CP069437.1, on the reverse strand, counting down.
TTCACTTATCGAAATAAAATATTCTGCTGAATTTGCTCTTTTACCAATTGATGAAAAAAATAGTGCTTTTAACGCTATTGTTAATTCTTCTATTAAGAAATTCGGTTTAACTTTTTCCCCTGTTTCCAATGTCCCTAACACTGGGGCAGGGGAAACCCCCAATGACACACCAAAGCAAAACCCCCTTTCTAATGGTGTGCCTGTGTCTAATGATTATGATGATGTTTATACCTGTTCCGAATGTGGTTGTTTTACTGATTACTTAGTTGGTGCTGGTTCTCGTTGTCGTCAATGTGTTGATGAGATGGGGGTCTAATATGGTTGATTTTTTTATTCAATATAAAACTCCTTTTCTTGTTTTTATTGGGCTTTATATTCTTTTTCGGCTCTTATTTTCTATCCGCTTTACTGTTAGACACTCTAAAATGAAAAAGGCTAGGAGTTTTTAATGCTTGACCATTTACGCCTAGCCATACCAGTTTTTCCCACCTATGCCAAACAGCTAGGCAATCACTATTATTTCAATGGTGATTTGCTAGATTTGGGCTTACCCTGTGCGACAAGATATGTCGCTAAAGATGACAATGGGCAAATAGTCACGGGTGACATTTATACCCCTTATGAGTCTTTGCCCAGTTCTTACACTGACATGGCTTTCAAGTTCTATCATGACAGCATGAACACTATGCCATACGTTGAAATTAAGGCTTCACCGCTTAAACTGTTGCAAGGTCACAATGTCTATGGATTCGATAATATTGCTTTGGGTGCTGTCGAAATGCTCGGCTTACTTGTTACCGCATATCCTAGCCTTTGCAAGTACCTAGACTTTGCTAATACAGAAGTATTGCATCTTGATACGACTTATTTTTGCAAATTGCCACATCAGAACATGGTACAACCTGTTTTAGATTATCTCGCTAATGTGCAAGCTGGACACCGCAAAGCTAAAGAAGTTAAGTTTGCTAATTATGTCACTTGGTCGGCTGATTCTCGTTATATCAATGCCAAAGCCTACGGCAAGTTTTTGGAAGTTCAATCCCAAATGCAGAAAATCCAAAAACAAGCGGATAAAGGCTGTGTCCGCTCAAAATCTCTAATCTGTGCCATGCATGATGTATTAGCTTTCAGTAACGCAGTAGTGCGTTTTGAAGCGCGTATTTGCAAAACCTACCTAACCAAAAATGGCTATCCCTCGAATCTGTGGGACTTAATCAATCATCAACGGCAAAGCCCCGATATTCTCACAAAATTATGGAACGTGGCTTTTGAACCGATATTTAAAACGCTCAAAGGTGCTGATATGACATTCAAAAATGATTTTGAGGTTGAAAACCTACTCATAGAGAAACTTAGAACCGTAACCCCTACGGGCAAAGTATCCAATACCAAAGCCTATAACGCCATGTCGTTTTATCGCTCATTGCGTGATATTGGTTGGAAAGAAACAAAACAGCGTATGAGCAATACGGCTTTTCATCGTCAAGTAAAAGCACTTGTTGACGCTGGTATCTCTCGCGCTTCACTACAAAACCTACACACTGACAAACGCGGTAAGGTTATTCCCTTTGTTCAGCTTGTCGAAATTAACTTTGACCAACAATTACCCCCTAACTATGTCACCCCCACAAGTAAATATTCTCATTTATCATTTGTGGCTTAACTAAGGAGAAAATGACATGCAATTAACTTTTAATACTCGAAAAATCTTACCTACTGCTTATGAAGGTAAAAATGGTCTTGGCTTTAATGCTACTGTTTTTACTCCTGTTAATTATTCTATTCGCCTTGAACCTGGTGTTATGCCTGTTGAGCAAATGAAGGCCGTATTACAACAATGTGCCGAAAATGCCGAAGAAGTCGAAATTGAATTTACCGAAGGACGTTATCAAAATGGCGGTGCTTATATGCAAGTTTATTCCGTTCGCCCTGTGAAGTCTGCACCCAATGCACCAATCACAAAACCAAACTAGAAACGCCCTAATAGCGCAAAGAATTGATAAACAAATCTTTGCGTTCATTAGAAATGATTTTACTGATAGATGTACGTTATCCAAATTATCCATAGCTGAACAGATAAAAGCCTATGAACAGTTTGGACAACACAAAATAGACTTTAGCAAAATTTACGATTTGGAATAAAACAAACATGGCTAATTATGTCTGTACTCAACTTGTTGATAATGTTTGCCAAAACTGGCAAGAGTATCAAACAAGTTTGGATATGTTAGCTATTACCACACAACAAAGAGATGAAATTATCGTTGCCACTCTTGTTGTTATATTCACGGCTTGGAGTTACCGCCAAGTCATGAATATGTTACTTAGACGACGATACTAAAATGGAGCGTTTTGCTATGAATAAAGTAGTTGCTGTTCAACCTAAAAAAACTGTTCGTCAACGTGTTAGTCAAGGTTTTGCTGTTGTCACTGGTACGGCTTTAGCTGTTCCTGCATTTGCTATGCCTACGCCTGAAACCATTACTGCACCGATTGAAGCAACGTCTGCGCTTGTTGATTCAACTGGAGGCGCATTAATTAGCGTTATCGTTGGTATGGTCGCCTTCGGTCTTATCATTGGTATGTTAATGCGTAAAGGCAAATAGTTTTTCTTTGTCACAAAATAGGGGCTGATTATGGATAGTCAAGATTTACCAAACATTCTTAATTGGCTACCTATTTTTTTAACTTGGTTCTGTATTTGGTTAATGATTAAATGAACTATCAATCTTTTTTGAATGACACTATTTTATTATCTAAAACCCATCAAGATTTTTATCTTTGGTCTTTAGAAATTTTAATTATCTTTTCATTAATTGGTTTGATAACCCTTCTTTTAATAATTACTCGATTAATTTTGCCGAAAAAACAAGGTCGAATTTTTTAATTAATTAATCATCTTTTCGATTAATTCATTAAAAAATTGACCCATCAAGCGCGCTAATTGCTCGCTATTTTAAGGGCTATCTCGCGCGGTAGCTCTTTTTTTTTGCTTTTGCGACAAGGATTGTAGCGAGAAATATCTTTTAAATAGTGATTACTAGGTGTTAGTTATCTAAGGTTACTCGGTAGAAAGAAACTTATAGAACCTTACAGATAGTTATTACTAGATAAAAGGATTGAAGCGGAAAGCCTGTCCCGTAGGGGTCGCCCATATTTTTATGCTTTTTAATCTTTTAAGGCTTAAACAAGATGAAAACAATCATCAAAAAAATATTAATGATATACATATCTTTAGTATTAATCTTTGCCCCATCTAGCATTGTATATGCCGCCAGTCCTAGCGGTTGGTCATTTAGTGCCTTTGATGTTGCTACAAGTGTCCTCACTGCAATGAAAAATGGTGGTACTGCTGCCGTGACTGTCGCAAAAAGTCCTATATCTCAAAAAATAGCAAAAGGTATAGTTGGTGGTGTAATTGTTGGTGCTGCTTTGCCGCTCGCAATATCTCAAATAACTGGCATTGCTTTAACATCGCTTGATTGGGTGCTTGACCCTGCTAATAATGCAATTAAGTATAAAGATAAAAATGTTACGTCTGGCACTTGGTATTATGTCGCGGCATATGGTCAAAGTGTGGGTGGCTATACAATGCAAGAAGCTTGCGACGCTGTAGCAAAACTCCGTTGGCGCGGTCTTAATGTTTCAGGCGTTTGGAAAGGTAGCCAAGGCTGTCTTGTGACTGGTGATAAAAATGAATGGTTGCCCTACGGTTTTGAATCTATTACAAAAACGCCAGACTATAAAACAATCCCTATCCCAACAGTTGCAGATAAAATTTACGATAATGCAAAAACAGACACGGCTAGCGCGTCAATCGTCAATGACGCAGTAAAAGACTATGTAAATAGCGGCGCTGCTGATGTTGCGCTTGATACTGCAAAAGCTGACGCTGACGCTACGCATAATTGTGGTACTGGTACACACTGGAGCGGCTCGGCTTGTGTCGCTGATACCCCTACAACTCCCTCAACTCCAACTACTCCAGATACCCCATTTGACCCAACTAGCATTTTAGACGCAATCGGGCGGCTTTTTGACGCTGTTATGTCATTACCTGACGTTATCAATAACGCGCTCGATAGTTTATTAAATGATATCAAAGATTTTTTTCAGCCTGCTATTGATAAAGTCAATGATTTTGTCGATTGGGTAAAGCAAGAACCGCCACAAGATGAAGCCCCTAAAAATGTCCCTGTCGGTGAGTTGTCTGATGTTGGGTTAGAGAATCAAGACAGATTCCAAGCTAGAATTAAATTTCCCTCACAGTGTCCAAGTCAACAATTAACCTTTAATTATTTTGGTCGCACTTACTCGCACGAAATACCGTTCCAAGCCCTTTGTCAAGTTCTCGAAATGGTTGCCCCTGTTTTTGTCGGTGTTGCCTGTTTGGGTGTCGCCTTTTACATAGTAAGAGAGGTTTAAAATGCAAGCCATTTTAGTTGCTGTTGCAGGTTACATAGTATCGGGTCTTGTGTGGCGTTTGCTTGCTAGCATTGGCTTTTCGATTATTACGATTGGTTTTATCAATACGGTTGTCAATGACTATATCAATAGGGCATTAGATGGTTTCAACACATCAATGCCGCCTACTATTTTAAATCTTTTGGGTGTTGCAAAAGTTGATGTGGTTATCAGCATTTGGATAAATGCCCTTATTTTTGTATCGACTTATAAATCACTTAAAATCATTTTTGTACGCAAATAGGGGTGTATCATGCCGATTACTTTAATCACTGGCGCAAACGGTCACGGTAAAGGTCAAGTTATCATTAAAGAGATATTGCGCTTACAAGATGAAAACGACAAACTGGAAAAAGAAGGCAAGCCAAGAAGGCGCATATTTGCAAACATTCACGGGGTCAATGAGCCGCCACAAAAACAACTAAAAGACGTTCAGAAAATCCCCTCCGACAAGATTTTTTTCGGTAAGCAAGACAAAGAGGATATGCCACCCCCTGCCGATTGTTGGCTACCAAATGTCGGTGATATTTTTATTTATGATGAATGTCAAAATATTGATTGGATAAAGCAAAAAGCAGGGGCATTATCTAACGATATTCGCGTTACAAGCATGGAGGAACATAGACACTGGGGCTTAGATATTTACTTACTCACACAGTCACCCAATTATATACACTCTCACATTTTTGGTTTAGTTAGTCCTCATTGGTACGTTGAGCGTCCGCTTGGTGTGCCTTTTACCAACGTCTTTATATTTAACAAAGCACAAAAAACGCCAGATTCGCCTACAGTCAAAAACAGGGCAGATGACCAAAAGCAAATTATACTCGGTAAAAAATACGGTCAGTATTATTTATCAAGTGCCGAACACAACATGAAATCGACAATACCGTTGAAAGTCAAAATAGCGGTTGTTGCCTTTTTATTGTGCATTGCTTATACCCTCTACAAGTTTTCCCAAACTAAATATTCGAAAGACAGCGAAAAATCAGAAACAGTGGCAACACAGCCAACACAACAAACACAGCAAAACGCCAGTTCTGCCGCTAGTACCCCATCAGCAGACCAATTAATGCAAATAGAAATTAATAGAATAAAGCTAGAGAATGATTTAAAAATACTTAAAGCTGAACAAGAAATGCTTAATAATAGACTTAATGCAAATTACCAAGCTGAATCAAACAATCCAGTTATTAGGGTCGCAGGGGCTATTAAGATTGGGTCTAAATGCAAGGCATATAATTCGTTTGGTGACTTATTAATCATGTCTGATAGTGAGTGTCAGCGTTATTTGAAAAATGCAGGGACAATTATTCGCAGTCGCAATTCTGATACTGTTGCTACTCAAGTCATGTCACCTACGCCACAAGCTGTTACGACTTCCCAAATAAATCCCGTTTCAACGATTAACAATAATGTTGCCAGTGTGCCGCAATTATGACGGCACGACTTCGGGCGTGACGGATTAATTGCGGTTGGTTAGGCACACCTTATCTAATGGTGTGCCTGTGTCCCGAATTCGGGATATTTAGAAAAAATTCAATAAGAAAGAATAAAAAATCTTTGCAATAAAACTAATTTATTTTCATAGTATCTTATTTCGCATAATGTCCGCGTTATGTTCAGTTCGTGGCGTGTACCATGCCACGAACACGCCACGAATTTACACATAATGCACATTATGCGAAGTTTAGTAATTTACTGCTGTTTTGAATAGCTCGAAATTTTGAAATAAAAAGACAGCCATTGATATCAACAGATACCATAGGTTAAAGAATGGTCTGTTAATCAGTAGTTCTATTGTTTTGACTAATCCAATGACGGCAAAGAATACTACTATGTGCATAATCATGCGATTGGGTGGGGCAAGGTAGTCCATTAGATTTCTTTTTTCAAAACGTCTTTAAAGTAGTTTAGTACGTCTTTTTCGTTTATTTCTTTTAAGTGCTTATGAAGTAGGGCGTTGATTATATCGCTTTCCGTTACTTCTTCTCTTAGTGAATATTTAATATCAAAGCTTTTGTCTTTTAGCTCGTCAAAAAATACGGCTTTCACTCTATATTGTTTAGATTCCATTTTTTGCCTCACTGGTACATTGAAACAATATTTTATCATCTGTGTTATTGACACGGTGAAACAGTGTAATTTATAATCCTTGATGTGTTAGTGACACAATGAAACAATAAAACACATTAGGGAGTGTTACCAATGTCAAAAGTTAATTCACTTATCGAAATAAAATATTCTGCTGAATTTGCTCTTTTACCAATTGATGAAAAAAATAGTGCTTTTAACGCTATTGTTAATTCTTCTATTAAGAAATTCGGTTTAACTTTTTCCCCTGTTTCCAATGTCCCTAACACTGGGGCAGGGGAAACCCCCAATGACACACCAAAGCAAAACCCCCTTTCTAATGGTGTGCCTGTGTCTAATGATTATGATGATGTTTATACCTGTTCCGAATGTGGTTGTTTTACTGATTACTTAGTTGGTGCTGGTTCTCGTTGTCGTCAATGTGTTGATGAGATGGGGGTCTAATATGGTTGATTTTTTTATTCAATATAAAACTCCTTTTCTTGTTTTTATTGGGCTTTATATTCTTTTTCGGCTCTTATTTTCTATCCGCTTTACTGTTAGACACTCTAAAATGAAAAAGGCTAGGAGTTTTTAATGCTTGACCATTTACGCCTAGCCATACCAGTTTTTCCCACCTATGCCAAACAGCTAGGCAATCACTATTATTTCAATGGTGATTTGCTAGATTTGGGCTTACCCTGTGCGACAAGATATGTCGCTAAAGATGACAATGGGCAAATAGTCACGGGTGACATTTATACCCCTTATGAGTCTTTGCCCAGTTCTTACACTGACATGGCTTTCAAGTTCTATCATGACAGCATGAACACTATGCCATACGTTGAAATTAAGGCTTCACCGCTTAAACTGTTGCAAGGTCACAATGTCTATGGATTCGATAATATTGCTTTGGGTGCTGTCGAAATGCTCGGCTTACTTGTTACCGCATATCCTAGCCTTTGCAAGTACCTAGACTTTGCTAATACAGAAGTATTGCATCTTGATACGACTTATTTTTGCAAATTGCCACATCAGAACATGGTACAACCTGTTTTAGATTATCTCGCTAATGTGCAAGCTGGACACCGCAAAGCTAAAGAAGTTAAGTTTGCTAATTATGTCACTTGGTCGGCTGATTCTCGTTATATCAATGCCAAAGCCTACGGCAAGTTTTTGGAAGTTCAATCCCAAATGCAGAAAATCCAAAAACAAGCGGATAAAGGCTGTGTCCGCTCAAAATCTCTAATCTGTGCCATGCATGATGTATTAGCTTTCAGTAACGCAGTAGTGCGTTTTGAAGCGCGTATTTGCAAAACCTACCTAACCAAAAATGGCTATCCCTCGAATCTGTGGGACTTAATCAATCATCAACGGCAAAGCCCCGATATTCTCACAAAATTATGGAACGTGGCTTTTGAACCGATATTTAAAACGCTCAAAGGTGCTGATATGACATTCAAAAATGATTTTGAGGTTGAAAACCTACTCATAGAGAAACTTAGAACCGTAACCCCTACGGGCAAAGTATCCAATACCAAAGCCTATAACGCCATGTCGTTTTATCGCTCATTGCGTGATATTGGTTGGAAAGAAACAAAACAGCGTATGAGCAATACGGCTTTTCATCGTCAAGTAAAAGCACTTGTTGACGCTGGTATCTCTCGCGCTTCACTACAAAACCTACACACTGACAAACGCGGTAAGGTTATTCCCTTTGTTCAGCTTGTCGAAATTAACTTTGACCAACAATTACCCCCTAACTATGTCACCCCCACAAGTAAATATTCTCATTTATCATTTGTGGCTTAACTAAGGAGAAAATGACATGCAATTAACTTTTAATACTCGAAAAATCTTACCTACTGCTTATGAAGGTAAAAATGGTCTTGGCTTTAATGCTACTGTTTTTACTCCTGTTAATTATTCTATTCGCCTTGAACCTGGTGTTATGCCTGTTGAGCAAATGAAGGCCGTATTACAACAATGTGCCGAAAATGCCGAAGAAGTCGAAATTGAATTTACCGAAGGACGTTATCAAAATGGCGGTGCTTATATGCAAGTTTATTCCGTTCGCCCTGTGAAGTCTGCACCCAATGCACCAATCACAAAACCAAACTAGAAACGCCCTAATAGCGCAAAGAATTGATAAACAAATCTTTGCGTTCATTAGAAATGATTTTACTGATAGATGTACGTTATCCAAATTATCCATAGCTGAACAGATAAAAGCCTATGAACAGTTTGGACAACACAAAATAGACTTTAGCAAAATTTACGATTTGGAATAAAACAAACATGGCTAATTATGTCTGTACTCAACTTGTTGATAATGTTTGCCAAAACTGGCAAGAGTATCAAACAAGTTTGGATATGTTAGCTATTACCACACAACAAAGAGATGAAATTATCGTTGCCACTCTTGTTGTTATATTCACGGCTTGGAGTTACCGCCAAGTCATGAATATGTTACTTAGACGACGATACTAAAATGGAGCGTTTTGCTATGAATAAAGTAGTTGCTGTTCAACCTAAAAAAACTGTTCGTCAACGTGTTAGTCAAGGTTTTGCTGTTGTCACTGGTACGGCTTTAGCTGTTCCTGCATTTGCTATGCCTACGCCTGAAACCATTACTGCACCGATTGAAGCAACGTCTGCGCTTGTTGATTCAACTGGAGGCGCATTAATTAGCGTTATCGTTGGTATGGTCGCCTTCGGTCTTATCATTGGTATGTTAATGCGTAAAGGCAAATAGTTTTTCTTTGTCACAAAATAGGGGCTGATTATGGATAGTCAAGATTTACCAAACATTCTTAATTGGCTACCTATTTTTTTAACTTGGTTCTGTATTTGGTTAATGATTAAATGAACTATCAATCTTTTTTGAATGACACTATTTTATTATCTAAAACCCATCAAGATTTTTATCTTTGGTCTTTAGAAATTTTAATTATCTTTTCATTAATTGGTTTGATAACCCTTCTTTTAATAATTACTCGATTAATTTTGCCGAAAAAACAAGGTCGAATTTTTTAATTAATTAATCATCTTTTCGATTAATTCATTAAAAAATTGACCCATCAAGCGCGCTAATTGCTCGCTATTTTAAGGGCTATCTCGCGCGGTAGCTCTTTTTTTTTGCTTTTGCGACAAGGATTGTAGCGAGAAATATCTTTTAAATAGTGATTACTAGGTGTTAGTTATCTAAGGTTACTCGGTAGAAAGAAACTTATAGAACCTTACAGATAGTTATTACTAGATAAAAGGATTGAAGCGGAAAGCCTGTCCCGTAGGGGTCGCCCATATTTTTATGCTTTTTAATCTTTTAAGGCTTAAACAAGATGAAAACAATCATCAAAAAAATATTAATGATATACATATCTTTAGTATTAATCTTTGCCCCATCTAGCATTGTATATGCCGCCAGTCCTAGCGGTTGGTCATTTAGTGCCTTTGATGTTGCTACAAGTGTCCTCACTGCAATGAAAAATGGTGGTACTGCTGCCGTGACTGTCGCAAAAAGTCCTATATCTCAAAAAATAGCAAAAGGTATAGTTGGTGGTGTAATTGTTGGTGCTGCTTTGCCGCTCGCAATATCTCAAATAACTGGCATTGCTTTAACATCGCTTGATTGGGTGCTTGACCCTGCTAATAATGCAATTAAGTATAAAGATAAAAATGTTACGTCTGGCACTTGGTATTATGTCGCGGCATATGGTCAAAGTGTGGGTGGCTATACAATGCAAGAAGCTTGCGACGCTGTAGCAAAACTCCGTTGGCGCGGTCTTAATGTTTCAGGCGTTTGGAAAGGTAGCCAAGGCTGTCTTGTGACTGGTGATAAAAATGAATGGTTGCCCTACGGTTTTGAATCTATTACAAAAACGCCAGACTATAAAACAATCCCTATCCCAACAGTTGCAGATAAAATTTACGATAATGCAAAAACAGACACGGCTAGCGCGTCAATCGTCAATGACGCAGTAAAAGACTATGTAAATAGCGGCGCTGCTGATGTTGCGCTTGATACTGCAAAAGCTGACGCTGACGCTACGCATAATTGTGGTACTGGTACACACTGGAGCGGCTCGGCTTGTGTCGCTGATACCCCTACAACTCCCTCAACTCCAACTACTCCAGATACCCCATTTGACCCAACTAGCATTTTAGACGCAATCGGGCGGCTTTTTGACGCTGTTATGTCATTACCTGACGTTATCAATAACGCGCTCGATAGTTTATTAAATGATATCAAAGATTTTTTTCAGCCTGCTATTGATAAAGTCAATGATTTTGTCGATTGGGTAAAGCAAGAACCGCCACAAGATGAAGCCCCTAAAAATGTCCCTGTCGGTGAGTTGTCTGATGTTGGGTTAGAGAATCAAGACAGATTCCAAGCTAGAATTAAATTTCCCTCACAGTGTCCAAGTCAACAATTAACCTTTAATTATTTTGGTCGCACTTACTCGCACGAAATACCGTTCCAAGCCCTTTGTCAAGTTCTCGAAATGGTTGCCCCTGTTTTTGTCGGTGTTGCCTGTTTGGGTGTCGCCTTTTACATAGTAAGAGAGGTTTAAAATGCAAGCCATTTTAGTTGCTGTTGCAGGTTACATAGTATCGGGTCTTGTGTGGCGTTTGCTTGCTAGCATTGGCTTTTCGATTATTACGATTGGTTTTATCAATACGGTTGTCAATGACTATATCAATAGGGCATTAGATGGTTTCAACACATCAATGCCGCCTACTATTTTAAATCTTTTGGGTGTTGCAAAAGTTGATGTGGTTATCAGCATTTGGATAAATGCCCTTATTTTTGTATCGACTTATAAATCACTTAAAATCATTTTTGTACGCAAATAGGGGTGTATCATGCCGATTACTTTAATCACTGGCGCAAACGGTCACGGTAAAGGTCAAGTTATCATTAAAGAGATATTGCGCTTACAAGATGAAAACGACAAACTGGAAAAAGAAGGCAAGCCAAGAAGGCGCATATTTGCAAACATTCACGGGGTCAATGAGCCGCCACAAAAACAACTAAAAGACGTTCAGAAAATCCCCTCCGACAAGATTTTTTTCGGTAAGCAAGACAAAGAGGATATGCCACCCCCTGCCGATTGTTGGCTACCAAATGTCGGTGATATTTTTATTTATGATGAATGTCAAAATATTGATTGGATAAAGCAAAAAGCAGGGGCATTATCTAACGATATTCGCGTTACAAGCATGGAGGAACATAGACACTGGGGCTTAGATATTTACTTACTCACACAGTCACCCAATTATATACACTCTCACATTTTTGGTTTAGTTAGTCCTCATTGGTACGTTGAGCGTCCGCTTGGTGTGCCTTTTACCAACGTCTTTATATTTAACAAAGCACAAAAAACGCCAGATTCGCCTACAGTCAAAAACAGGGCAGATGACCAAAAGCAAATTATACTCGGTAAAAAATACGGTCAGTATTATTTATCAAGTGCCGAACACAACATGAAATCGACAATACCGTTGAAAGTCAAAATAGCGGTTGTTGCCTTTTTATTGTGCATTGCTTATACCCTCTACAAGTTTTCCCAAACTAAATATTCGAAAGACAGCGAAAAATCAGAAACAGTGGCAACACAGCCAACACAACAAACACAGCAAAACGCCAGTTCTGCCGCTAGTACCCCATCAGCAGACCAATTAATGCAAATAGAAATTAATAGAATAAAGCTAGAGAATGATTTAAAAATACTTAAAGCTGAACAAGAAATGCTTAATAATAGACTTAATGCAAATTACCAAGCTGAATCAAACAATCCAGTTATTAGGGTCGCAGGGGCTATTAAGATTGGGTCTAAATGCAAGGCATATAATTCGTTTGGTGACTTATTAATCATGTCTGATAGTGAGTGTCAGCGTTATTTGAAAAATGCAGGGACAATTATTCGCAGTCGCAATTCTGATACTGTTGCTACTCAAGTCATGTCACCTACGCCACAAGCTGTTACGACTTCCCAAATAAATCCCGTTTCAACGATTAACAATAATGTTGCCAGTGTGCCGCAATTATGACGGCACGACTTCGGGCGTGACGGATTAATTGCGGTTGGTTAGGCACACCTTATCTAATGGTGTGCCTGTGTCCCGAATTCGGGATATTTAGAAAAAATTCAATAAGAAAGAATAAAAAATCTTTGCAATAAAACTAATTTATTTTCATAGTATCTTATTTCGCATAATGTCCGCGTTATGTTCAGTTCGTGGCGTGTACCATGCCACGAACACGCCACGAATTTACACATAATGCACATTATGCGAAGTTTAGTAATTTACTGCTGTTTTGAATAGCTCGAAATTTTGAAATAAAAAGACAGCCATTGATATCAACAGATACCATAGGTTAAAGAATGGTCTGTTAATCAGTAGTTCTATTGTTTTGACTAATCCAATGACGGCAAAGAATACTACTATGTGCATAATCATGCGATTGGGTGGGGCAAGGTAGTCCATTAGATTTCTTTTTTCAAAACGTCTTTAAAGTAGTTTAGTACGTCTTTTTCGTTTATTTCTTTTAAGTGCTTATGAAGTAGGGCGTTGATTATATCGCTTTCCGTTACTTCTTCTCTTAGTGAATATTTAATATCAAAGCTTTTGTCTTTTAGCTCGTCAAAAAATACGGCTTTCACTCTATATTGTTTAGATTCCATTTTTTGCCTCACTGGTACATTGAAACAATATTTTATCATCTGTGTTATTGACACGGTGAAACAGTGTAATTTATAATCCTTGATGTGTTAGTGACACAATGAAACAATAAAACACATTAGGGAGTGTTACCAATGTCAAAAGTTAATTCACTTATCGAAATAAAATATTCTGCTGAATTTGCTCTTTTACCAATTGATGAAAAAAATAGTGCTTTTAACGCTATTGTTAATTCTTCTATTAAGAAATTCGGTTTAACTTTTTCCCCTGTTTCCAATGTCCCTAACACTGGGGCAGGGGAAACCCCCAATGACACACCAAAGCAAAACCCCCTTTCTAATGGTGTGCCTGTGTCTAATGATTATGATGATGTTTATACCTGTTCCGAATGTGGTTGTTTTACTGATTACTTAGTTGGTGCTGGTTCTCGTTGTCGTCAATGTGTTGATGAGATGGGGGTCTAATATGGTTGATTTTTTTATTCAATATAAAACTCCTTTTCTTGTTTTTATTGGGCTTTATATTCTTTTTCGGCTCTTATTTTCTATCCGCTTTACTGTTAGACACTCTAAAATGAAAAAGGCTAGGAGTTTTTAATGCTTGACCATTTACGCCTAGCCATACCAGTTTTTCCCACCTATGCCAAACAGCTAGGCAATCACTATTATTTCAATGGTGATTTGCTAGATTTGGGCTTACCCTGTGCGACAAGATATGTCGCTAAAGATGACAATGGGCAAATAGTCACGGGTGACATTTATACCCCTTATGAGTCTTTGCCCAGTTCTTACACTGACATGGCTTTCAAGTTCTATCATGACAGCATGAACACTATGCCATACGTTGAAATTAAGGCTTCACCGCTTAAACTGTTGCAAGGTCACAATGTCTATGGATTCGATAATATTGCTTTGGGTGCTGTCGAAATGCTCGGCTTACTTGTTACCGCATATCCTAGCCTTTGCAAGTACCTAGACTTTGCTAATACAGAAGTATTGCATCTTGATACGACTTATTTTTGCAAATTGCCACATCAGAACATGGTACAACCTGTTTTAGATTATCTCGCTAATGTGCAAGCTGGACACCGCAAAGCTAAAGAAGTTAAGTTTGCTAATTATGTCACTTGGTCGGCTGATTCTCGTTATATCAATGCCAAAGCCTACGGCAAGTTTTTGGAAGTTCAATCCCAAATGCAGAAAATCCAAAAACAAGCGGATAAAGGCTGTGTCCGCTCAAAATCTCTAATCTGTGCCATGCATGATGTATTAGCTTTCAGTAACGCAGTAGTGCGTTTTGAAGCGCGTATTTGCAAAACCTACCTAACCAAAAATGGCTATCCCTCGAATCTGTGGGACTTAATCAATCATCAACGGCAAAGCCCCGATATTCTCACAAAATTATGGAACGTGGCTTTTGAACCGATATTTAAAACGCTCAAAGGTGCTGATATGACATTCAAAAATGATTTTGAGGTTGAAAACCTACTCATAGAGAAACTTAGAACCGTAACCCCTACGGGCAAAGTATCCAATACCAAAGCCTATAACGCCATGTCGTTTTATCGCTCATTGCGTGATATTGGTTGGAAAGAAACAAAACAGCGTATGAGCAATACGGCTTTTCATCGTCAAGTAAAAGCACTTGTTGACGCTGGTATCTCTCGCGCTTCACTACAAAACCTACACACTGACAAACGCGGTAAGGTTATTCCCTTTGTTCAGCTTGTCGAAATTAACTTTGACCAACAATTACCCCCTAACTATGTCACCCCCACAAGTAAATATTCTCATTTATCATTTGTGGCTTAACTAAGGAGAAAATGACATGCAATTAACTTTTAATACTCGAAAAATCTTACCTACTGCTTATGAAGGTAAAAATGGTCTTGGCTTTAATGCTACTGTTTTTACTCCTGTTAATTATTCTATTCGCCTTGAACCTGGTGTTATGCCTGTTGAGCAAATGAAGGCCGTATTACAACAATGTGCCGAAAATGCCGAAGAAGTCGAAATTGAATTTACCGAAGGACGTTATCAAAATGGCGGTGCTTATATGCAAGTTTATTCCGTTCGCCCTGTGAAGTCTGCACCCAATGCACCAATCACAAAACCAAACTAGAAACGCCCTAATAGCGCAAAGAATTGATAAACAAATCTTTGCGTTCATTAGAAATGATTTTACTGATAGATGTACGTTATCCAAATTATCCATAGCTGAACAGATAAAAGCCTATGAACAGTTTGGACAACACAAAATAGACTTTAGCAAAATTTACGATTTGGAATAAAACAAACATGGCTAATTATGTCTGTACTCAACTTGTTGATAATGTTTGCCAAAACTGGCAAGAGTATCAAACAAGTTTGGATATGTTAGCTATTACCACACAACAAAGAGATGAAATTATCGTTGCCACTCTTGTTGTTATATTCACGGCTTGGAGTTACCGCCAAGTCATGAATATGTTACTTAGACGACGATACTAAAATGGAGCGTTTTGCTATGAATAAAGTAGTTGCTGTTCAACCTAAAAAAACTGTTCGTCAACGTGTTAGTCAAGGTTTTGCTGTTGTCACTGGTACGGCTTTAGCTGTTCCTGCATTTGCTATGCCTACGCCTGAAACCATTACTGCACCGATTGAAGCAACGTCTGCGCTTGTTGATTCAACTGGAGGCGCATTAATTAGCGTTATCGTTGGTATGGTCGCCTTCGGTCTTATCATTGGTATGTTAATGCGTAAAGGCAAATAGTTTTTCTTTGTCACAAAATAGGGGCTGATTATGGATAGTCAAGATTTACCAAACATTCTTAATTGGCTACCTATTTTTTTAACTTGGTTCTGTATTTGGTTAATGATTAAATGAACTATCAATCTTTTTTGAATGACACTATTTTATTATCTAAAACCCATCAAGATTTTTATCTTTGGTCTTTAGAAATTTTAATTATCTTTTCATTAATTGGTTTGATAACCCTTCTTTTAATAATTACTCGATTAATTTTGCCGAAAAAACAAGGTCGAATTTTTTAATTAATTAATCATCTTTTCGATTAATTCATTAAAAAATTGACCCATCAAGCGCGCTAATTGCTCGCTATTTTAAGGGCTATCTCGCGCGGTAGCTCTTTTTTTTTGCTTTTGCGACAAGGATTGTAGCGAGAAATATCTTTTAAATAGTGATTACTAGGTGTTAGTTATCTAAGGTTACTCGGTAGAAAGAAACTTATAGAACCTTACAGATAGTTATTACTAGATAAAAGGATTGAAGCGGAAAGCCTGTCCCGTAGGGGTCGCCCATATTTTTATGCTTTTTAATCTTTTAAGGCTTAAACAAGATGAAAACAATCATCAAAAAAATATTAATGATATACATATCTTTAGTATTAATCTTTGCCCCATCTAGCATTGTATATGCCGCCAGTCCTAGCGGTTGGTCATTTAGTGCCTTTGATGTTGCTACAAGTGTCCTCACTGCAATGAAAAATGGTGGTACTGCTGCCGTGACTGTCGCAAAAAGTCCTATATCTCAAAAAATAGCAAAAGGTATAGTTGGTGGTGTAATTGTTGGTGCTGCTTTGCCGCTCGCAATATCTCAAATAACTGGCATTGCTTTAACATCGCTTGATTGGGTGCTTGACCCTGCTAATAATGCAATTAAGTATAAAGATAAAAATGTTACGTCTGGCACTTGGTATTATGTCGCGGCATATGGTCAAAGTGTGGGTGGCTATACAATGCAAGAAGCTTGCGACGCTGTAGCAAAACTCCGTTGGCGCGGTCTTAATGTTTCAGGCGTTTGGAAAGGTAGCCAAGGCTGTCTTGTGACTGGTGATAAAAATGAATGGTTGCCCTACGGTTTTGAATCTATTACAAAAACGCCAGACTATAAAACAATCCCTATCCCAACAGTTGCAGATAAAATTTACGATAATGCAAAAACAGACACGGCTAGCGCGTCAATCGTCAATGACGCAGTAAAAGACTATGTAAATAGCGGCGCTGCTGATGTTGCGCTTGATACTGCAAAAGCTGACGCTGACGCTACGCATAATTGTGGTACTGGTACACACTGGAGCGGCTCGGCTTGTGTCGCTGATACCCCTACAACTCCCTCAACTCCAACTACTCCAGATACCCCATTTGACCCAACTAGCATTTTAGACGCAATCGGGCGGCTTTTTGACGCTGTTATGTCATTACCTGACGTTATCAATAACGCGCTCGATAGTTTATTAAATGATATCAAAGATTTTTTTCAGCCTGCTATTGATAAAGTCAATGATTTTGTCGATTGGGTAAAGCAAGAACCGCCACAAGATGAAGCCCCTAAAAATGTCCCTGTCGGTGAGTTGTCTGATGTTGGGTTAGAGAATCAAGACAGATTCCAAGCTAGAATTAAATTTCCCTCACAGTGTCCAAGTCAACAATTAACCTTTAATTATTTTGGTCGCACTTACTCGCACGAAATACCGTTCCAAGCCCTTTGTCAAGTTCTCGAAATGGTTGCCCCTGTTTTTGTCGGTGTTGCCTGTTTGGGTGTCGCCTTTTACATAGTAAGAGAGGTTTAAAATGCAAGCCATTTTAGTTGCTGTTGCAGGTTACATAGTATCGGGTCTTGTGTGGCGTTTGCTTGCTAGCATTGGCTTTTCGATTATTACGATTGGTTTTATCAATACGGTTGTCAATGACTATATCAATAGGGCATTAGATGGTTTCAACACATCAATGCCGCCTACTATTTTAAATCTTTTGGGTGTTGCAAAAGTTGATGTGGTTATCAGCATTTGGATAAATGCCCTTATTTTTGTATCGACTTATAAATCACTTAAAATCATTTTTGTACGCAAATAGGGGTGTATCATGCCGATTACTTTAATCACTGGCGCAAACGGTCACGGTAAAGGTCAAGTTATCATTAAAGAGATATTGCGCTTACAAGATGAAAACGACAAACTGGAAAAAGAAGGCAAGCCAAGAAGGCGCATATTTGCAAACATTCACGGGGTCAATGAGCCGCCACAAAAACAACTAAAAGACGTTCAGAAAATCCCCTCCGACAAGATTTTTTTCGGTAAGCAAGACAAAGAGGATATGCCACCCCCTGCCGATTGTTGGCTACCAAATGTCGGTGATATTTTTATTTATGATGAATGTCAAAATATTGATTGGATAAAGCAAAAAGCAGGGGCATTATCTAACGATATTCGCGTTACAAGCATGGAGGAACATAGACACTGGGGCTTAGATATTTACTTACTCACACAGTCACCCAATTATATACACTCTCACATTTTTGGTTTAGTTAGTCCTCATTGGTACGTTGAGCGTCCGCTTGGTGTGCCTTTTACCAACGTCTTTATATTTAACAAAGCACAAAAAACGCCAGATTCGCCTACAGTCAAAAACAGGGCAGATGACCAAAAGCAAATTATACTCGGTAAAAAATACGGTCAGTATTATTTATCAAGTGCCGAACACAACATGAAATCGACAATACCGTTGAAAGTCAAAATAGCGGTTGTTGCCTTTTTATTGTGCATTGCTTATACCCTCTACAAGTTTTCCCAAACTAAATATTCGAAAGACAGCGAAAAATCAGAAACAGTGGCAACACAGCCAACACAACAAACACAGCAAAACGCCAGTTCTGCCGCTAGTACCCCATCAGCAGACCAATTAATGCAAATAGAAATTAATAGAATAAAGCTAGAGAATGATTTAAAAATACTTAAAGCTGAACAAGAAATGCTTAATAATAGACTTAATGCAAATTACCAAGCTGAATCAAACAATCCAGTTATTAGGGTCGCAGGGGCTATTAAGATTGGGTCTAAATGCAAGGCATATAATTCGTTTGGTGACTTATTAATCATGTCTGATAGTGAGTGTCAGCGTTATTTGAAAAATGCAGGGACAATTATTCGCAGTCGCAATTCTGATACTGTTGCTACTCAAGTCATGTCACCTACGCCACAAGCTGTTACGACTTCCCAAATAAATCCCGTTTCAACGATTAACAATAATGTTGCCAGTGTGCCGCAATTATGACGGCACGACTTCGGGCGTGACGGATTAATTGCGGTTGGTTAGGCACACCTTATCTAATGGTGTGCCTGTGTCCCGAATTCGGGATATTTAGAAAAAATTCAATAAGAAAGAATAAAAAATCTTTGCAATAAAACTAATTTATTTTCATAGTATCTTATTTCGCATAATGTATATTATGTTAAATAATATATGGCTAACTCGCTTTCGTTGGATATGTTACCACTTTAAACTGTTTTGGCAGCGACTGTATTTATTATAAAAAATAAGCATGCCTTTTTTGACGTATCTGTTTTTAATATAGCCTTTGCGGGCTAATAAATGGTTGAGCTTTTTAATAATCAGCGACTCGCACTAATATACTATGAGGTAAAATTCATTAACAACAAAAGCGACAATTACTGCATAAATGTCACAGTAACTAGATTATTTTCCGCTACAATTTATTTCTTCACTTTGGGCAACGCATAAGGGCAAAATTATGTACGTTAATTCAAGTACGCAATCACCGACCGTAGCAGTTATTGGCGGTGGTTCAGCAGGTTCTACGATTGCTATACGGCTGGCGATGGCAGGCATTCATGTGCATTTGATTGAAAAAAATGCTAGCCTTATCAACGCCCCGCCCATGTGTCATCTGCATGCAGGTGGCAATTTGTACCGCGAAATCAGTGATGAAGATTGCCGCATGTTGATGCGCCAATGTATTGATATTGCCAAGTTGTATCCAGAGAGTATTGATGTACGCCCCACTCTCATCACGGTGCCAAAACGCGATAACAATACCGCCACTGACTTACTGCCACGTCTTGATATGTTAACGGCTTACTATCAATCATTGGTTGATGCTGACCCTAGCAACCAAGTGTTAGGCAATGTCGAAGATTATTACCGAGTATATGACAAGCAGCAAATTCAACAACTGATTCAATTAGAAGCTAAAGACATTCCAAGCACCACGGATGAGTGGGTTGTGGCGGCTCTTAAAGTGATGGATTTGGAAAAACTGCAATATCCCATCATTGCGGTGCAAGAATTCGGCTGGAATATTTTTAGACTCTCTGCCAGTGCTTTTTTACAATTGCAGCGCTTGCAACGCGCGAAGGTACATCTAAATGCCCAAGTTGATGATTTAAAACGTCATAGCGATGGCTGGCAAGTGTCTTTTACCGATGAGCATGGCAAGCTTCAGCGTATCTATGCTGATTTTGTGGTCAATGCTTGCGGGTTTAGAACCGGTATTATTGATGACAAAGCAGGCGTGCATATCAAGCGCATGGTAGAATTTAAAGCTTCTTATATCAGTGAATGGCGTGATTATAACGGGCGTTTGCCTGAGATTATTTTTCATGGCGAGCGTGGCACGCCCAATGGCATGGCGCAGTTCACCCCTTATCCTGATGGGTTTTTTCAGCTGCATGGCATGACTGAAAACATTACCTTATTTAATGATGGGTTGACCAAAGCTACACACCAAAGCAGCCAACCGCCCATTAATCCACAATATCTAAATTATATTGAAAACGGCTGGGAGCCAAACGCACTAAAACAGCGCACCCAAAACGCCATAGATTATGTCAGCGAATTTGTGCCAAGTTTTCGAACTGCACAAGCGGGAGATAATGCGTTATATGGTGGGCAGCAAGTACCGAGTGATGATATTACCGTGCGCGTCGCAGATTTGCAGGTGTTTGCCAAGCTGCGTTATGCGGTGGCAGAAAATGTGAAAGCCAATTCTACCCTAGATGTGGCGGATAAAGTCATGAATGCGCTAGTTGACGCTAATTTGATAGAGAAATCTGCTTGCAAGCGTCCCAACTGGCACAAAATTGATGTCAATGAGGTCGATATAGTCGCACGTGATATTGCCAAAGCCCGACATTACCCATTACCGATGGCAAAGGTCAATCAGCGGTTAATGGTTTGATAGATTGCTTGATTATTTGATTGCTTGGGTGATAAAAAAGGTAGAAAAAATTCTACCTTTTTTACTTTCTTTTTTACTTTATCGTGATTAAGTAACAGTCTAAGCAAATAACCCTTGGGCATATTGATCGCGGATGACTTTTTTATCAATTTTACCCACGCTGGTTTTTGGCAATTCAGCGATGAATTTCACATCCTGCGGAATACCATATTTTGGCAAATGACCGCGCTCATACGCTTGCTGCGCAATCGCGATGATGTCTTCAGCTTTGGTGTCTTGATGATCGGGTTTGAGCACAATCAATGCCATCGGACGCTCCCCCCAGCGCTCATCAGGAATCGCAATCACAGCAATGTCGGCAACGCTTGGGTGTAATGACATGATGGTTTCTATTTCAAGCGAAGATATCCATTCGCCTCCCGATTTGATGACATCTTTTAGCCGGTCGGTGATTTTGACATTGCCTTTTGCGTCCATCCAACCGATGTCTTGGGTGTGCAGATAACCGCCTTCCCACAGCTCGTTGCCTGCATCCTGATTTTTGTAATAACTCTGCGTCAACCAAGGTGAACGCACCACGATTTCGCCTGTGGATGTGCCATCGTTTGGCATACGTTTACCGTTATGCCAGATTTGCAAATCGACCAATGGCACTGGCGAGCCTGACAAGCAGCGATGCTCAATTTGTTGTTCTTCGCTCATGTGTTGGAATGTTTCATCAAAGCTGACAATGCTGATAATCGGACAAGTCTCTGACATGCCATAACCCGTAGACACTTCGATACCGCTGGCTACAGCCATTTTGGCAAGCCCTTGATTGAGCTTAGAGCCGCCGATGACCATTTTTAAGCCGTTGAATTTTTCTTGGCGTTTGTTGATTTCACCCAGTAGCATTTGCAAAATCGTTGGTACGCCATGGGTGGTGGTGACATTGTGTTTTTTTACCAAGTCAACCATGGTGGAAGGCACATAGCGACCCGGATAGATTTGCTCCAGTCCGAGCATGGTTGCGACAAAAGGAAACCCCCAAGCATGGACATGAAACATAGGCGTCATTGGCATATAGACATCTGAGTAGCGCAGCCCTTGACCTTCGACATTGAGCGCATTGGCAATTGCGACGACGAGCGTATGCATGACGATTTGACGATGGCTAAAAAATACGCCTTTGGGATTGCCGGTTGTACCGCTGGTATAGAAGGTTGTGGCAATGGTGTTTTCATCAAAATCTTCAAACTCGTACTCATCGCTGGCTTGTGCGAGCATGGCTTCGTATTCGCCTTGGGCATATGGGGGCATTGGCGTGTTGTTATCATCCAACCAAATCACATGCTCGACCGATGGCGCATCTTGGGTATGGCTTTTGATCATCGGTGAAAATTCTGAATTTAACAGTAGTGCTTTTGGCTTGGCATGATTGATGGTATATAGCACTTTGTCTTCTGACAAACGCACATTGACGGTTTGCAAGATATAGCCACACATCGGAATGGCAAAATAACACTCCAAGTAACGGTGTGTATCCCAATCCATGACTGCAACCACATCGCCTTTTTGTAGGTTTAAGCCTTTTAAGACATTGGCTAAGCGATTGACACGTTTGAAAAACTCATGATAGGTGTAGCTGGTTTTGTCGGCATAATGGATTTTTTTGTCGCCAGAGACCACTTTGGCACGAGACAATAAATTTTTGATAAGCAAGGGAAAACCATAAGCTTGGTCTGCTTGTAGGTAGTTTTCGTGCTGATTTAAAATAGCTGTCATAGAACATTCCTTTGTTGTGGTATAACCAACGAGTCAATCAAATATTGCTCGTCTAACTTTGCTGTGAGTACTTCCTTGTGAGTATTGACTATATACGAGCGCTATAGCCAATACAACCAAAAATATGAAACTTTCCAGTTCAATATGTTTCATATTTTTACGCTTTTTTTTACACTTTGGTGAAAAAAATTTTATT
Organism: Faucicola osloensis; assembly: GCA_016888885.1. Lineage (GTDB taxonomy): Bacteria > Pseudomonadota > Gammaproteobacteria > Pseudomonadales > Moraxellaceae > Faucicola. Next base: position 403,970 of record CP069437.1, on the reverse strand, counting down.
ATGGGGTTTTGATAGACTGCCTTTGCTATAATGCGCGTTACATATCCCCACTGAACGAAAAAATATGACCCAGCACTTTTGTTTGCCTAGCGATATCAGCCCCGAACAATTTTTGAGCGAGTACTGGCAAAAAAAACCACTGCTAATCAAGCAGGGCTTGCCGCAATTGGTTGGTATGTTTGAGCCAGACGATATCATCGGACTTGCCCAAGATGAGGACGCCACTGCCCGACTCATCAGCGAAAATAACCAGCAATGGTCACTTAAAACCAGCCCTCTTACCGCCAAAGACTTTCAAAAACTGCCAAAACATTGGACGGTGGTGGTGCAAAATATGGAACAATGGTCGCCAGCGCTTGGCAACCTATGGCATGCGTTTGATTTTATTCCACAGTGGCAACGTGATGACATCATGGTGTCGTATGCGCCCTCAGGTGGCAGCGTTGGCAAGCATTATGACAATTACGATGTCTTTTTGGCACAAGGCTACGGCAAACGCCATTGGCAATTGGGCAAGTATTGCGACCAAACCACCCAATTTGAAGCAGGTCAACCGATTCGTTTGATGAATGAGATGGGCGAGCTGATATTTGATGAGGTGCTTGAGCCAGGCGATGTGCTGTATGTGCCGACTAATCTCTCCCATTACGGGGTGGCAGCTGAGGATTGTTTGACTTTTTCCTTTGGATTTAGGCGACCTACCCCATTACAGCTGCTCGATAGTTTGGCGGATGTCGCTACCCATTTTGATGATTTAGCCATTCCCCTCAAAATCAACCAACCCCCCGCCGTTGCAGGCGAGCTGTCGATAGCCAGCATTCAAGATATCAAAGCGCAGCTGATTGCGCTGCTAAACTCTGAACTTGGCGATGAAATAATCACTCAAGCGATTAGCGAAACGGTAAGCAAACGTCAATATGAACTGATGCTTCCTGACACGTATGCCGATATTGATGAGATACAAAGCGCTTTAGCAGCGGGTGCGGTCATCAGACAAGACATGTCTAGCCGTATTATCTTTACCCAAACCCAAGCGGATTTAAAAACTCAGATAAAAATTTATGTCAATGGCTGTGCCATTGACGCGGACGATATGCCAGCAAACGCGCAATCACTCCTCATTCGGCTCGCCAATGGCGAATCAATCGATGAGCAAATTTTGCAAGCAGCCGATGTCGAAACTGATATAATTTGTGATTGGATAGAAAATGGCTGGGTAGTGCTTGATTACCCTGAAGACATCATTGGATAACGAAAAAATATTATGAGCTATTATTTTGGGTTTACCCCTTCCGTAGAATTGAGCGCTACCATTGATAAGGCGTATGAGCTGATTGCTAGCAAAAGCAGCGAACGTTATGACGTTTATCGCGATAAAATCACCCAGTTGACCAGTAAAGAGCTGATGGATGCGCTACTGATTAAATTAATCGAATCGCTACCCGATGATTCAGAACGAAAATCGCATTTGATTAAAACCGCAGAAACCATTGAAGCAACTAGCGACAAACTGATTAACACACTATTAAGCCCTACGAAAAATGAAGATGTGTTACCCAGCTTTGATTTTTTTGACCAAAAAGTGTTAAAAAACACCCAATCGGGTGAACGTCGTATTTCAGTACCACTCACTGACGAGCTGGCAAAGAATTTACTGGCTACCATAGAAAATGTCCAAGCAGGTAACGGGCTTGAAGAGCAGCAAAATTTGATTCGGTTATTTAGCGAGTTGACCAAAGCCTGTTTGCAGCATTTTTTGGTCGATTTTACCAAAACGCTCAATTTAAACATGCTCAAACGCGCAGCAATTCCAGTGACCGATGGCATCATCGTAAAAGTAATTGACATTGCCCTACGCCGTTTAATCCCACAAATGCCGCAAGAATCGCTTGAGCGTTTTACTAAACATTACCAAGCGTTAATATTTAACAATTAGGTATTGCTAACCGTTATTATTCAATTGGATAAAACTGCGTTACAATAGCCCACTTATTTTTTTAAATTAATAGGTCCACCATGAATCAACTTAGCAATCAGCAAATCGAAGAAGCGCTACGCAATTCTGAATGTCTTATCAGTAGCTTTGAAGTGAGTAGTGCTTACGAGCGTTTGGCAGCCAGTGTCAACCTGCACTATGCAGGTCAAAATCCCATTGTGATGGTGGTGATGAATGGTGGGTTGATTCCAGCAGGTCAACTGCTTACCCAGTTTACTTTTTATCATCGTATGTACTATATCCATGCTACCCGCTATCGCAACAACCAAGGCACCAATGAACTTGAATGGAAATTCAAACCTGAAATTGATTTGGCGGGTGAAGATATTTTATTGATTGATGATATTTTTGATGAAGGCATTACCCTAAAAGCGGTGGTGGACGAGCTGGCAAAAGAAAATCCAAAATCTATCCGCACCTGTGTGCTACTAAATAAACTCCATGACCGAAAAGTGCAAGAGTTTAAAGTCGATTTTGTCGGTCTCGATGTGGCAGATCGCTATGTGTATGGCTGCGGTATGGACTATCACGGGTATCTACGCCATATGCCAGGGATTTATGCGTTAAAAAATGTGTAAAACTGCTTGTCATAAATAAAAAGGTATCGTTGGATACCTTTTTTTATGGCGTATTTTTTTAGAATATATCTTTTTATGATGTCTGTATTTATGACCTATCTTTTATAGGGTGTTGTTGAGATGATCAAATTGTAGTTGCAAGCCAGTTTGTCGCACCGCTTTTTGCGTCACAGCTAACTCAAAATTTTCTTTAGCGCTATATATGGATAAGGCGGATTTACTGCGCGTCACCGCTGTATAAATCAGCGCTTGGCTTAGTAGCCTTGTATGCGCTTTATCAATACAAATGGCGACCGTATGAAATTCTGAGCCTTGTGATTTATGGATGGTCATCGCATACGCATAGTCACAACTTTCACGGCTTAATCGCTGAATAGGTATCACTTTTTCTGCAAAACACGCGTATAGCTGACCTTGGTACAACAAACAAATCGCAATATCGCCATTGAATAACCCCAACTGATAATCATTGTTTTGGATGATAATCGGTAAACCGTGATAAAAATAAGCTTTGGTTCGCGTGATTTTGGAAAACTCGGTAAAAGCTAGGCTCATCTTTTGGTTGATTGATTGGGTGCCCAATTGTCCTTGATGACCTGCACACAGAATGCGATACCTATCAAATACCTCAAACAATTCTTTTCGATTATCCGCTTCAAAAATATTAATGGGCTTGCTGTACCATTGCTGCATAAGCGCAAAAAATGGATGGTAAGGTTTCGCTAATTGGTTAAAAACAGCAGGCAAACTCGAAGACGCATCAATTGGGTAAAAAGGAATATTGGCTATTTGCTGCTTTGTTTGCTGTGTTTTATCAGCCAAGTCTGATGGATTTTCACTTTGAGACGGCTTGATTGATTGTAAATCAATGGGTTGTAATAATTGCTGGATTAACTTTATTTTTTTAGGTGCAGGCAAATTTTGCTGAATGGCGAGAGAAAACTGACCGACAACTGAATTTGAATCAAAGCGTTTTGACTCGGTCAATTCCGTGATATAAGGCTGCAAACGCGTCACCGCGCACAAATCTGATAGAACCGACCCCGCATCTACCGCAGCCAGCTGGTTTGCATCACCCAACAAAATCAGCCGACCCGTGGGTTTGATAGCATCAACCAACTGACTGGCAAGCTCAAGCCCTAGCATGGACGCTTCATCTACAATAATCAAATCATCGGGTAACGGATTTTTGGCGTGATAGCGTGGTGTGCCATCACTACCAATACCCAACAGTCGATGTAAGGTTTTTGCATTGTCCAAAGTGATTTCTTCATTTTGCAGGCTTTTTTGCAAGCTTATTCGTAATGACTCTTGCATACGCTGCGCTGCCTTCCCTGTAGGTGCAGTCAAGGTGATAGATAAAGGTGGTAAATTAGGGTCCTGTTTTCTTTTATGCTCGTGCTCCTTTTGCAGCGTGGTTACCAACTTCGCCACAGTAAAAGTTTTGCCCGTGCCAGGTCCACCGATAATGATACTCAGTGCGTGTTGGCTTGATTTTTCTATGGCGAGCTGCTGCATCGTATTGGGTTTAGGCGACAAACCGTTATCGACCTCTTGTGATGAAGATATACCACTAAACGCCGCCACTTTTCTATGGGCAATTTTCATCAACTGTTTGGCTAACGATTGTTCTGCATACCATTGCCGATGCAGCCAAACAATGTAGCTAACTTGCGTTTCACCAACTCCATCAACTGTTTGGGCGAGTTTTTGAAGAATGATAGGTGCATTGGTGTCATGGTTGTATAACTCATCCTCCTTCACCCCTATTACCCTTGCCCAGTTATCGTCCGTCAACTCTGCAATGAGTGATTTTTCTTCCTCATTGTTGACCGTCATTTCATACACGGTATGACCTTCTGATAGTTGTTCATTGATTTGGTCAAAAATTTGCAAGATTTTTGGTTTTTCTTTGGGATTTGATTTTTTATCTTGATTTTTTTTGCTTAGGCTATTGTTAATGGCTTCTGTTTTAGTTAGCTGTGATTTTTGCTGCTTGCGGTATTGAATAAAATTGGCTAATTGGGTTAATTTGGCAGTTTCTTCAATTATAGCGGTTGGCTCAGTCGTGTTTGTTTTCATGATAAATTCTTTATGCGTAATCGTTAAATTTTAATTGCCGTTGGGATAGCCGAACATATCATCGAGTGCCAAGATAAAGGCACTATCAAACTGTTTTACTAGCTTGCCACGGGTAGCATGTTTGGGTGACATACCGCGTAAAAAAGCATACTCGACCGCACCCAAATGGGTATTGATATCATAATTGGGTAGTCGCAGCTTTAAATAGCGATGCAGCGCTACTTGGTAGATGCTTGCTTGCAACCAATAACTATGCGTGGTCATCGCGTCATATAATGCCGCTGGGTTATAACTGTCGAAATCACTGCCAAGATAATTGCTTTTATAATCGACGATAAAAAACTGTGTGCCGTGCTGATACACCAAGTCAATCTCCCCTTTGAGATACTGCCAAACCATGGTGTTGACTTCTTGGCTCTGCAATTGCAGTGGGATATCAAATTGATGAAACAACGCGTTTAAGTCGCTAAATGACAAATGCTGGTTTAAGCGTAAATTAAACCCTAATTCAGCAACTTTTTGGTTGTATTTGATATTTACCAGCGGCACTGCCGAAGCGGCTAACGGCGTATGAATGATGTCATCTAGCCAATCCACCAACGCAATATAATCCGGCTGCAAATCATCAATGTTGATATCGTGCCAGTTGCCATACTGCCCTGCACTACTGGCTTTTGTAGAAAAATAATTGCTCGGCATTTGGTAGCGTCTTAACGTGCGATCCACCATGACTGACCAGCGTTTTAACTTGTCTGCTCTGGCATCTTGCTGTGGCACCGCCAACTCAGGGGTTTCATTGTAGTTATTGGCGATGTCTTCTAAGATACTATGTAAAAAAGTCCCTGGGTTTGTGCCTTTTTCAAAGTTAAATCTAATTGAGTTGACCTCGTTACTTGGCTCCCCCGATAGCCTGTTATTGGCGATAGTCAATACGTTAGTTTGCGCCGCTGACAAAATATCATCATCTTGCCTGTCTTCGGCATTGACCACTGTGTCAACGCTGGCATGGTCAATATAACGAGACAATGCGGTAAAACTGGTATTCGCCCATCCCTTAAAGGTATCGATGGTGATGACTTTGATGATTTCATCGTAATCAATCTTAGCGACCGTAGCGTTTTGCTCATTTTGCCCATTTGTTTTGGCTGTGAATTTTAGTTTTGAGTCATAGTATTTGCTTAGGCTATTTGAATCTATGATATTTGTCGTTTCAGTCAATGTTTCTTTGACAGCAAATTTTGCCAAATCGTCCATGAAAGGCGTCAAAGCAGAATTTTTCACCGCAGATTTTTTGGCGACAGTCACAAGATACACTTGTTCTTTTGCGCGGGTAAGGGCGACGTACAATAATCGCAGTCGTTCCTCATACGCAGATTGGTCTTCAATGGCAACATAATTGATTGGGTTGATTGGATTGTTATCGGCTATTTGGCTGGGTAATGCGGTCAATCGGCGGCTTAACAGCGGGTTATCATTGTTTTGAGTCAATTTTTGAGTGAATTGGGGCGCTGCTTGATGGGTGGTTTTTATACTATACAGATATAACGGCGCACCATAAAACTTGGCTTTACTCTCCCCGGTAAACCCAACCACAAATACTATCGGAAACTCCAAGCCTTTAGAGGCGTGAACCGTCATCAGTTGCACCCCTTCATCAGATGGCAAGCGCTGCTGCGTTGACCAATCTTCTTTTGGCTGCTGTTGCACTTGGGCGCAGAACCACTCAAACAGTTGATGCTCGCCTACCTGTCCATTGAACTGGTCGCTAATAATATCTAACAACTGGCGCAAATCAATGAGTAATCGCTCGCCATTTGGATGTTTGGCGAGGCGCTGCCAAAAATTGAGTGTGATTTGGCTGGGTAAAGTAAGGGGCTGATTGAGTAGCCACTGTATCGCCACCAAAAAACTGTGTTTTTGCCACAATTCGCTGGCGGTCAATACCAACTGCTGAATCTCAGCCAAACTGGTGTTTGTTGACGCTTGATGATGAGGGTGAGCTTGTCCTTGCGCCGCTTGGGTGTTAGTTTGATTAAGCGCGTCATACAACTGGTTGATTTGTTCAAGGGTCAGCTGAAAAAAACTAGACAACATCAAGGATTTTAATTTTGATTCGCTAAATGGCGTCAACAGCAGGCTTTGCAAGGTCATCAAATCAACACTCATGCTATCGCCAAAGACACTTTGACTACCACCTCTGACCGTCGCAATCCCATGATGATGTAAGCGTTTCTCGATGGTATGAAGCTCACTGTTTTTGACTGCCAACACACAAATATCGCTCAGTGTCAAGCCACGAGTTTGGTAGCTTAATGGTTTGCCATCATCAAATAACTCAAAAATTTGCGCGGCAATCGCATCGGCATAATCTACCGTTCTTGCATCACTTGATGAGATGGTTTGATTCGAAGAATCATTATCATTTGATATGCCGTCATTCTCTCCTACTGCCACCACTTGCTGACTATAAGGCGCTTTATATTCGATAGCAATATGATTGAACGCAGGTAAGCTGGCAGCTTCATTGTCTAGCGCATTGCCGATAACTAGCTCAGCGGTTTGGCGCGTCGCAGAGATTTTGCGATAATAAATTTCACGCCCCATAAAATATGGCTGTTGGTTAACATTGGGCAGCTGATTGGCTTGATTTGGGTCAATATCTTGCTTGCCAACACCATACCAGTGGTTGAGGCTATCAATTAGCGCGGGTGATGAGCGATGGTTTTGATTGAGTGACTTGGGTTGTTCTGGAAATAATTTTTTTAGCGTGGTGTAGTTTTGGACGTCCCCGCCGCGAAATCCATAAATTGCCTGTTTGGGATCCCCTACCAACAGCAAAAACTGCGAGGGGGTGTGATATTTTTTAGTATTTGATTTTTCTGCTTTATCTGGCTCAAAATCTTGTAAATAAACCCTTTGAATCAGTAACGCTTGTTCGGTGTTGATATCTTGCGATTCGTCAATTAAGGCGATGGGATACTGATGGCGAATATAACGCGCTAACGACTGACCTTTTTTGCCCGATAACGCATCGTTTAACCGCGCCAATTGTAACGCAAAGGTAGTTAGCCGCTGTGATTCTAGTCGTTTTGGCAGGTGAGTACGCACATAACGACTAATAAACTGGGTAAAGTAAAAATTTACTTGTTTAAAGTAGTCTTGCAAAGCTTGCGTTTGTTGGATGAGTTGCCAAATGTTGTCCACGATATCAAAGGATTTGAATGTGGCGCTTTGCTGTTCTTTTTTGCTATTAAAGCCTTTATTGTTGGCGTATAAATCTTCAATGCCTTCTAGCACCTTCACTATATTGCCAACTTTATACATAGCAAAAACATTGGTAATGTCACTCGTGCTGAGTAAATTTTGCAGATTTTTAATTTCGTTAAAGTGTTTATGAAGTTTATTGCCAGCACTAAATCCTTGGGCTTTACGAAAGTCGCTATCAAAATATGCCTCAAACCCACTATCATTATCATTTGCAATCGACTGCATCAGCGCCTTGAGAGCAGTGGTATCAAACGCTGTCAATGGTACAGTATCGATATCAGCGGTATAAAAATTCAGCGCTCGATTGACCGCCTCGTAGTAATCAGCAACCGCTAAAAACACGTTATTGTCAAACATCATCGGATATAATTCAGGCATATTGGCATTGACCTGCGCCATAAATGCCCTAAGTTGGTCGTGAATCATACCCTTGATGATGCCGCTGACATCATTACTGATTTGTACCTCTGCAGAAAACCCCGTTTCGCTACTGTATTCTCTTAACCACTTTTGACACAAACTATCAAGGGTGCTGACAAATAAGCGATCAAGCTGGTTGAGCGCCAATGTGGTGCGCTGCAGTGCGATACGAAAATTGACGGTATTTTTGGCAGGTTTATGGGTGCTGTTTTCACTATCATCAGCGGTTGGCTTTGGGGTGCTCAGGCTTTCTTTCGGGCTTACTTTTGTGCTTGCTGCAGCGGTTACATCTACCGGCAAACCAAAGACTTGTTTGGCGACCCACTCGATTAAGTGTTTATTGATAGGGTCTTGGTACTTACCCAGTAAATTTTTTTGTGCCGCAAGCACTTGCACCTGCGCAATAAAATGTGCATATTTTTGCACAGCGATAGCTTTGCTGCTATCCAAATCGCTGTCATTTAACGGTGTAAATGTAGAATGGTTAATCATTTGCAACAATTGATAAAAATCTTGCAAACGCTCACGAATCCGCTGGCGCATTTCGGCGGCGGCACTGCGCGTAAAGGTGGTGGCGATAATTTTTTCACACGGCTGCCCCGCTTGCACGATTAGTCGCAACATCACGCCCGTCAGCGTCCATGTTTTGCCTGTGCCTGCTGAGGCTTCAATCAAATGGCGCCCCGTCAATGGCAACGTGACAGCAGGGGGTAAATGGGATAAAGAATCAACGTCTTCTTTGATACTTGTTTCGATGTTTGCCTCGATATTTGTTTTGGTGCTTGCTTTAATGTTTGGGGAATGAATATCGTGTTTCATAAGATTTCTTTAATAAAAATGCGTTTCATGCTTCAATAAGTTGGTGCAATTCTTTGACCATAGATAACATAGGCTCATAAATCAGCGCGCCCAACGTCTGGGCAAACCCGATAACCACTGATGGTTTATAATCGCCGATTAAATGCTGCCAAATCGGATAGTCAAACTGGTTCACATCCACAAAATTAAAATTACTGTCTTTTAACCAATCACCTAGATGCTGGCTGGCTGGTGCCTCTGGCTGTTTTTGTTGTTTTTGTAAAAATGACAGGCAAAAAGCGGGCGGTACAATGGTTACGACGCTATCAATGAGTTGATACACCATCACAATGTCCTGCAAATAACCACAGGCTTGCTCACAAGGGATGGCAGGTAAATACACGGTTTTTTTATTGCTAAACTGCCATAGCGAAAAGCCATCATTCGCCTGTGCTTGTTGAGCCGTGGTGCGGCGAAGCACTTGCCAACATAAATGATGCAACCAAAATTGCAACAGGTATTTTTCTTTGCCAGAGGTTGGCAAATAATTTAACCAATAGCTCGGATTGGCAGCTGCTGCAACCTTATCTTCAATTGATTGATACGGTTTATATAATGGCAGGTTAGCAGTGATGACCCAGCTTTCTTTACTGTCCATCAGTTCCGCTTGTTTATCCAGCGCCAAGGCGCTAATAGCGATTCGCTGCTCTTCACAGGGGGTTAACGCCGTTGCCACCCAGCGGACGACCTCGTCGGTGTTTTGTACATCTAATGCCCCAAATTTATCTGAGTAAAAATTCCCTAACAACTTTGCCTCAGTAGCCTCGAGCTGTTGGCTAATGGTTTTTAAGTGATGAACAAAGTCCTGCAAATCTTTTTTGAGTTGTTGCTGATTTTGCTGCAAAGATTGATAGCGGTTCACCCCAGCTGGCAATAACTCATTGATAGCGATGTTGATTGATTCTTGAATGATTGGCTTTTGCGCGTTTGCTGCCAGTTTCATCTCGTTTTGATGGTTGTTATGAGTATTATCGCCCTTATCAAGTAAGGCTTGGGCAAAAAAAGCGTCTAACAAAGATTTACGCAACAACCAGCCATCTAACGCATCCAAGGTTAACGATTCAAACTCGTTATCGTTATTATCACTATAATTATCACCTTGCGCAGCGATAGCAATGTTTTGTGCCTTCACAAAGGCTTTAGCAGGGTCGGCTAGGTTGCCAACGATTTTGCTTAAATTGACATAATGCTGCTGCGACTGTTCAGGTAGGTTGGACAAACGCTGTTTTAGTTGTTGCCACTGCGATAGCCAGTCAGTTAGTTGCTTTGTATCCCAAACTTGCACGATTGGCTGAGTGGACGTAGCGTCTTTATCTTGCAGCGCCGTATAGAGATTGTGCCAAATTTTGGCAGGTGGGTACAGGGCAGTTTTTGACAGCTTGATTTGCTGGTTTAGGCTGGCTATGGTTTGTTGTAAATCAGCAGATACCCTATCGTCATTAATTTGCTCGGGATTTTGCTCAGGATTTTGAACACTTTTATCTTTATGCTCGCTGTTATGCTCAGTTTGCGCCAATTCAAAATAACTTTTATCAAATGGCAAGGCGGCATGATGGGTGACCAAATACGCTTTTACCCATTGCTCAAAGTTAGCTGACTGGGGATTTGGGGGATTTGGGGGATTTTGAGAATTGTTACTTAGGCTATTTGAGTCGTTATTGGGGTCAACAATAGCATCATCACTTGCCATTCGGTTTTGCAAAAAGTCGAGTAATTCCTGTACGGGACTGGCAGGTAAATGCTCGTGGGTATCTGTGGTACTTTTACCATTATAAAATATCCAGCACGCTTGCTTGGCGCACAGCAGCGCATCCAAAAACGCGCCTAAATCGTCATCTTCTCGAAATCTGTCACCACGAATCGGCAACCCTGCCTGCATCAAGTTATAACGGTTTTGCTGCTCTTGCTTTGGAAACTCAGATAAATTTAAATTGAGCATCACCACTAATTTATACGGCAGGCTACGCACTGAACCGATACGGGCAAAAGTAATCACGCCAGAGGGCTCGGCACTGACTTGCTGATTGATAATTGATTGGGCGATGTTTTCGAGTACAAAAGTGAGTTTAAGTGGCAAATTCTCGGTGTCAATTTGCTGCATTGGCTCGGTAGGTGGGTTGGGGTTTTTTGCAGTTTTGATTTTCACCGTAGCGAGGTATTTGCTATTGGCTTCGATATTTTCTTTTAGGTCATTTTGTGCGGCAAAAATCGCGCGCCACGCATTCGTTTGATTAAATAGGCTAAATTTTTGTTGAATGAGTTTTTCTATTTGGGTTAGCCAGTCAGGCAGGGTTTTGACGTCATTACCTAGATGACGATTTTCATCCAACGTTTGATAAATATCACACAGCACAGCGACGATGTCGGCATCTGCCATGGTTAAGTTTGTGAGTGGTACAAATTTTTCTACCACGCCAAAGCTATTGGTATACTCGCCAAAACTGACCACCGTGGCTTTGGGCATCATCACGCCAGCGACCAAGCGCTCAAGCGCATAAGCAAAGGTGTATCGATAGTCATCATCGGCGGCACTTAAGGTTTGCTGCAAATGCCGCTCGTCAAACCCGCGAATAAATCCTGCCTGAGTCAGCAAATCACAAGCACGGGTCATCTGCTCCAAATTAAGCCCAAAGCTTTCATATAGTGGCGCTAGCATCAACCAATCAAATACTTCGCTACGCTGAAACCGAGCGCCTGCCCGATTGAGCAGCGTGTAGTACCCTGTAATCGCTTGCCAAAGCAGGTTGATATCTTTTGCCACCACGCCTGTCACTTTGGCTGGCAACTGATAGCCGTCACCGCCCACATGTTTGGGGAATGTGGCTTCGATGATGTTTTGGTGGGTTTCGATGTCGGGCAATAATACCAAAATATCTGATAACGCCCGTCTATTCCAAGGATCGGTGGGAATCTGCGCGGGTGTGGCTTGCATATCGCTATAATTTAGCCACCCGATAATCATACTGCGTAGCACTTCAAGCTGCCGCACCATGCTATGACAGACATGAATGGCAATACTGGTATCAAGTGGTTTGGGTCGCCATTTTTCCACGTTTTCAAGTTGCTTGTTGGATTCTTGCTTGAGTTTGTCTTTAATGGCTTTGTATAGACCAAGCGTGGATTCAATATCTTTAAGCCCATTACTTTGAATATTGGCAAGCTGCTGCTGCAAAAGCTGGGTTTGCTGCACGAGATTTTGGCGACTATCTTCACTCGCTGCTTTTTTTGCCTTTGCTTCCTCACCTTTCACCAGTTTAAGCATGTCATTGATTTTGGCGGTGGTCGCGACTTCTTCTAGCATTAAGATGTCATGTTGGATAAATTCAAGTAACGTATTAGGCGGCGTGTTATCAAAATCATCTTGCCACAGCACATGTTCATATTCATTACCCGATAAGCTTGCCAGCATGGCAAACACTTCACGCGATTGTTTACCAAACCGTGACAACAAGGTATGACCATAATCTTTTAGATACCAAGCGTCATGTTTGCTGGCATCGTCTTCCATTTGCATCTGCATGAGCCAGTTTTTATCGACGATATCTGCCCAAAATTGCTCTGACGGGTTAAAGTGTAAAATCGTGACGTCGGTGAGCACCCCTAAGCGTTGTAAATCCAATAACTCTGTCGGTGGTAACTGCTGCAAAGTAAATAAAAATACGTGTTTTGGTAATTTGCTACGACTGATGTTGCGGATACGGGTCTCTGAATGGTTTAATGCTTGCCAAAACTGCTGATGCAACTGCTCGCGCAACTGGTAGTCATCATCAAACAGTTGTCGCCATAAAAATCGCTGCGCGGCTTCTAACTGTTCGTAGTGCTCAACGAGCCAGTCAGGCGTGTCAATGGCGTTGGACGCATCCCGCCCGTTTAAGCGATTATGCAGCGCATCTTTTTTGGCAATCATGTCACTCACCGCGACAGGCTTGTCTTGCCCCCAATTACTGAGCCACTGCGGACGATAGGTCATATAGCGATTGAGCATGTTTGCCATATCACTGGCTAGCTGCCAGATGCGCTGATCTTGGGTTTGTAAGTCAGCAGATTGGCTAATCACGTCATTAGACAGTAGCGATTGGTTATTCGCCCAGCTCAAACTGTCAATGGTGGTTGGCGTATCAGGTGCAAAACCAGTCGCATTTGGGCTATCTGCCTCTTTGTCTTCAACCAGCGGCGATAAAAATGGATAAAGCGGATGTTGCGGCTGCTCCACAATGGCTTGTCGGTACTGGGTTAAATAGCCAAAGATTTGCCACTGCATAACGTTTTTGGACAGCATTGCCACTTCTGGCACGTCTAATATATCGTCGTCTTCCGAGATGCGCGCATAGGTTCTTAACACCCGCTGCATCAGTCCCAAAAAATAGCGACCCCAAAATTCAGTAGTCACTAAGGTACTGATGCCTGCCTTATCTGCGACTTGTTTTTTTAACCACTCCCCCATGACTTTAGATGGCACAATCACCTGAAATGGCTCAAAAATTGAGCTTTGATAACTGGGATTTTTGTAGGCGTTTAACAAATGGTCAAATAGCTTATCGACTTTATTGCTTTGTATAATCGTTAGCATGCAGTAAATACTCAAGAATTTTTATAGATAGCGAGTGGGTCGCTCAAAAAATTATACAGCAAAAAAAACACCTCACCATCACCGCTCAATGAAAAAATCGCCCGAATTGCAACATTCGCGACAGCCAGTGTCGCCAGCATTCTGTCAATCTCCCTAACTTACTTAACAGTTATGCAATCCAAACATGCAATACACCGCCAACAAAGTGATAAACTTATCCCTACGTCACTCATGAGTATATCTTTGGTTACGTTTTATCTTTAAGTGTTGTAAGCCATTTGTTTTACTTATAATATTAAGCTTACTAGCTCTAACGTATAAAAGAAAACAACCGTATAAAAGAAAAAAACAAGGAGACGATCATGACTGAAAATACTAATGCTAACCCTATCGATAAATCTCAATTAGACAACGCCCAATCTGATGTTGCCAATGAAGCGATGGAAGGCATCAATCGTACCGACATCAACCAAGATAATGCCAGCACGCCTATCTCTAAGGGTTCTGATGAATCGCTACTTGATATGTTACATGAGGCGAAAAAACTCGAAGATGAAGATGAAGAATAAGATAAAATCAAACGGTTAAGGTCGCTACTTAGGCGTTTTTTTACGGGTTAATAAATATACTTGATAAGCCAGCGCTGACGATAATACAATCACAATGGGTAACATCAGCGTCATGTATTTAAAGTGGATATAGCCCAAAGCACCTAATACCCCGCCCCCGCAAAAGCTATACCATATCATCGCTTGAAACACGAACATCTTCTTATTAATCGGTCTGCCCGCCAGCCAATTACCCAAGGCTGAGCCCATATCTGAGGTCAATCCTGTCAAATGGGTGGTGCGAATCACTGCACCACTATAGGTTCCGACCATCGAATTTTGTAAGCCGCAAGCCATCGCGGCAAACACCTGCCCCCAAAATGACTGATAGCTAAATAAAATTAAACTGATGATTAATAAACTTGCTTCAATTAACAGAGCGTTGCCATAGCGCTTACCTTCTTTTAATGCCGTACTACCCACCACAAAGCCACTGATAACTGCGCCAGATAAAAACGATAACAGCACGATACAAACCATCGCCATCTGCTGGTAGTGCTGTTCCGCCAATGCTGTGGCAAATAGCGTCACATTGCCCGTTACATGGGAAGCAGATAAGTGCGTGAAGCCGACTAACGCGGTGCTATTGATACACCCTGCATTAAACGCCAGCACGCAGCCACCCCATAAAATCCACTTAGGTAATTTATTAATCATTAGCTACCGCCATCTATCAGTCTTTAGCTGACCTGCCAAACATATTAAGCCTGACAAAAAATGGTAAGCTTAACCACACGGCTTTGCAATCCCTATCCAAACATCAATCAAAAAAAGTAAGCAAAAAACAGCAAGCAAAAAAAAGAGCAACCATGGTCGCTCTTTTATCCACTACTCGCCTAAAAATTAGTCTTCTACCTGCATCATCACTTGTTCAGAGAGTGCCACGGTATTAAACCCAGCATCGACAAATAAAATCTCGCCGGTGATACCAGACGCCCAAGGCGATAACAAAAACATCGCGGCATTGCCCACTTCTTCAATATTGACATTGCGCTGTAGCGGTGACATTTTGGCGTTGGTGTCGAGCATTTTACGAAATGATTTGATACCGCTTGCCGCCAAAGTACGAATCGGACCTGCAGAAATCCCATTGACACGGATACCATCGCTACCCAGAGAGCTGGCAAGGTAGCGAATGCTCGCTTCTAGACTGGCTTTGGCTAGACCCATGACATTGTAGTTTGGCAACACACGGATACTGCCTTCATACGTCAAGGTTAACAGCGAGCCTTGGCGTTTTGCCAGTAACTCACGGCTGGCTTTAGCAAGCGCCACAAAGCTGTAGCTACTAATATCATGGGCAATGGCAAAGCCCTCACGGGTGGTCACTTGGGTAAAATCACCATCTAGCTGATCGGCAGGGGCAAAACCAATGGCGTGCACAACCCCATCAATGCCCTCTGGCCAGTGTGCAGCAACTTGGGCAAAACACGCTTCGATTTCGCTATCTGATGCCACATCACACGCCAATACCTTCTCTGCACCAAACGTTTCGGCTGCCATATCCACGCGTTTTTTCATTTTTTCATTCGGATAGGTCAAAATTAAACTCGCGCCTTCACGATGTAACGCTTCTGCGATACCCCAAGCAATCGATAATTTACTGGCGATACCGGTAACAACGAAACGCTTCCCTGTTAATAGCATGGTTTTTCCTTATTTTTCAGTGAACGAATATGCACTATAATAGCTCAAAATTAGGGGTTAATTCTAGCAAAAAACCCAAACAAAGCAAATTTAGTGATTTTCATGGCGTTTGTGACAAAAATCGCTTTACAAATAGTGGTAAAGCGTTAAGCTATGCCTATTTTTTTAAACTTAAATGTTATCATGACTATGCCTGCAAATTTTGACGAGATTATCCAACAAAACAGTGATGCTTACCGCACCCTCATTGCATCAACAGGGGAAGAGTTAACACGTGAGGGACTACTTAATACCCCAGAACGTGCCGCTAAAGCCTTTAGTTTTTTGACCCAAGGCTATCATCAAGATTTGGTCGAAATTACCAATAACGCGATTTTTCCAACTGACAATAATGAATTGGTCATGGTAAAAAATATCGAATTTTATTCGATGTGTGAGCATCACATGTTGCCTTTTTATGGCGTGGCCCATGTGGCGTATCTGCCCGATGGCAAAGTGATTGGACTGTCAAAAATGGCACGTATCGTGGATATGTACGCCCGACGTTTGCAAATTCAAGAAAACTTAACCCGCCAAATTGCCCAAGCGGTGATGGATATGACAGGGGCAAAAGGCGCGGCGGTGGTGATGGATGCCGCGCATATGTGCATGATGATGCGCGGGGTGATGAAACAAAAATCCGATACTCGCAGTATGTCACTGCTGGGCGAATTTAGACACAATACCGAGGCAAGACAAGCGCTGTTAATGGCGATACCAAGCGCCTAGTGTCTAAATGGTCAACCTAAATTAACTAGGGCGTGTCCCTAATTTGAATAAGCCCAAAAGAGCCCTATTTTAACCCTATATTCCAGTAAAATATAGGCAAACACAAACAATGGCGAGAACCGTAATAACTGACAACATATGGGAACAATTACAAACAACCATGAAAGCGCACGGCTGTCATCAATGGAAGAACGACCGTACCGTGATGGAAGCCATACTATGGAAGCTAAGAACAGGTGCACCATGGCGAGACATACCTATTGAGCTAGGGTCATGGAAAACCGCTTATAACCGCTTTAACCGATGGTCTAAAAAAGGCTTGTGGCAGAATTTTTTTTTGACCTACGAAAAGAAATTGACAAAGAATGGGTATTCATCGACGGAAGTTATGTACGGTGTCATCAACATGCAAGTGGAGCTCGGCGTGGTTTCGATAGAGCAATTGGACAAAGCCGTGGCGGAAACACGACAAAAATACACCTATGTGTGGACTCGCATGGAAATCCGCTCGATTTTAAAGTCACTGGGGGTAACGTGCACGACAGTCAAGTTGCAAACGACTTGATAGAAGTCATACAAGAAGCCCAGTATTTTATCGCTGACAAAGGGTATGACTCGCAAGAAATCAGAGATAAAGCGATAGAACACGGTATGAAAGCTATTATACCAAAGCGTAAAAATGCCAAGCAACCTAACCCTGATTTTGATAGCTACCTTTATAAATTACGCCACTTAGTCGAGAATGCATTTGCACGATTAAAGCAGTTTCGTAGTATTGCTACTCGCTATGAGAAATTAGCTCGTAATTTTAAATCGATGCTTTACTTGGCTTGCTCTATTATTCATGCTAAGTTAAATTGAGGACACGCCCTAGTCAAAAAAGCCCCAGTAATGTTACTGGGGTTTTTTATATTCAGCCGATTTATAACGGGCATATAGCGCTTTTCCATATAGTGCTTTTCAATGTCCTCTATTGGCGATACACTAAAATGGTTTTCATTTTTGCCCTGTAAGACCATAACACTAAGACAAACACATTAAAACAATAACAAGGAACATAAAATGATCCATCATACCAAGGCGATTAATAGCTTTCTTGACTACGTTAAAGTTCAATTGCCGATCATCCAAGCGCCGATGGCAGGTGTCCAAGACAGCAAACTCACGATTGCGGTGTCCCAAGCTGGGGGCTTAGGCTCACTGCCTTGTGCCCTGTTCAGCCTTGAGAAAATTGAAAGTGAAATTAAAGCTATTCGTGCTGCGACTGATGCACCATTTAATGTCAACTTTTTTGCCCATCAACAACCTGACTATACCCAAGCGATGCAAGAAAAATGGTTGAATGCCCTACAACCTTATTATCAACAATTTGGTTTGACCCAAGATGAGATAGCCACGACCGGTGGACGTCAGCCATTTACCCATGAACAAGCAGCGCTAGTGGCGGATTTAAAAGTCCCTGTGGTGAGTTTTCATTTTGGGTTACCGGACAAAAATTTGTTAAATATCGTCAAAAAATCCGGGGCGATTGTGATATCCTCCGCCACCACGCCTGCGGAAGCACGCTGGTTGCAGGCGCGTGGGGCGGATATGATTATCGCGCAAGGGTTGGAAGCAGGTGGGCATCGGGGTATGTTTTTAAGCCAAGATATCACGCTGCAAGCGGGCACTTTTAGCCTACTGCCCAATATCATCCGCGCTGTCAGTTTGCCGGTGATTGCGGCAGGTGGTATCAGCGACAACGCTACTGCACAAGCAGCGTTTGCTATGGGCGCCTGCGCAGTACAGGTAGGTACTGCTTTTTTGCTGGCAGATGAGTGTGGTACCAAAGGCTTTCATCGCAAGGCGCTGCAAAGTGCACGAGCCGAACACACCGCCTTAACCAATGTATTTAGTGGCGGCTTAGCACGCGGGATTGTCAACCGCTTTATGCAAGAAACGGGGTATATTAGCGAGTCTGCACCGCCATTTCCCCATGCCTCGTTTGTGAGTAACCCCCTTAAAGCCAAAGCCGAAAGCCTGGGAAGTGATGAGTTTAGCTCACTGTGGGCAGGGCAAAATGCGAGATTGGCGAAAAGTGGTACAGTAGATAAAATTATTCAAGATTTACTTGGCTACTAGGGCGTGTCCCTAATTCGGAACAAAGTATTTTTAATGGCCTAAAAATGCCTAAATCTGGCAAAACTGCGTTAAATTGTTTGACAATATTCCAATATTATCTGCACAATTTGCCTTGTTTTGCTGGCGATTTAGTCTATTTTTAGCCTCATTATCCAAATAGGGACACGCCCTAATGGCAAAAAATAATCTTGATATATTTTGTTAGTAAAAAAAAACGTGAGTAGCAGCACTCACGTTTTGTTTAATGAACAGTTTAGAAACCTAATGTTTTACCATCAGGATTTCTTGGGTCAGAATAGCCATAAAACCCAGAATCATCCGCTTGAATAATTTGAATACGTCCCATGGGTGCTTTAGTAACAACTTTATGACCTTTGTCTTGCAACAATTTTATGGTATCAGGACTAATGCCTTCTTCAACCCTAAGCTCATCGGGTAACCATTGGTGATGAACGCGTGGTGTAATTATCGCTTCTGCTGGATTCATTTCATGGTCAATCGTATTAACCACACTTTGCAATACAGTCGTGATGATACGAGCCCCACCTGGACTACCTGTAACCAGCCAAGGTTTATTATTCTTCATGACAATCGTTGGTGTCATTGAAGAAAGTGGACGTTTTTTTGCTTCAATCGCATTGGCAGCGCCACCCACTAGACCAAACGCATTTGGCACACCGGGTTTTACTGAGAAGTCATCCATTTCATTATTGAGTAAAATCCCTGTGCCTTCTACAACAATGCCACTACCAAAGTTAAGATTTAATGTATAGGTGACAGCAACGGCATTGCCCGCTTTATCCATGACTGAAAAATGCGTAGTCTGGTCACTTTCATAAGGTTGTGGTTTACCAGGTTTAATGGTTGATGAAGGCCTTGCTTTATTATCATCAATCGTTTTGACCCGTTCATTCGCATATGCTTTGGATGTTAAACCTGTGACAGGGATTTTGACAAAATCCGGGTCGCCCAAATATTCTGAGCGGTCAGCATAGGCTAATTTCATACTCTCTGCCATGTGGTGAATATTTTTGGCACTATTTACCCCATCTTCTTTGATAGGGTAATGCTCAAGCATATTTAATATCTCAATCAAGTGTACACCCCCCGAACTTGGGGGTGGCATGGTAACAACTTTATAGCCTCGATAATCACCAATAATTGGCTGACGCTCAACAACTTTATAGGCTTTTAAATCTTCAAGTGTCATTGTGCCACCATGTGATTGCATCTCTTTCGCAATTTTTGTGGCGATTTCACCTTGATAAAATGCTTTTGCCCCTTGTTTGGCAATCAAACGCAATGATTTCGCCAAGTCTTTTTGTACCAACAAATCACCAGATTTCAGCGGTTCACCGTTTTTGAAAAAAATCGCTTTGCTAGCTGACCATTTACCCAGTGTTGATTTTTCTTCTTTTAACGTCTTTGCCAATACATCACTGACAATAAACCCTTTGTCTGCAAGCTTAATTGCAGGCTCAAGCACTTTAGATAATGGCATGGTACCCCATTTTTTTAGCGCGTATTCCATCCCAGCCACTGTACCAGGCACACCTGAAGCGTCATGCGTGAACAATGATTTTCCATCAATAACATTACCTTGACTATCCAGGTACATATCACGGCTAGCTTTGGCTGGCGCAATTTCGCGAAAATCAATCGCAACATCTTTGCCAGTTTTATCATCATGCAACACCATAAAACCACCACCACCAATGTTGCCTGCATTTGGCAAGACGACTGCTAAGGCAAATCCAACCGCGACCGCCGCATCGATAGCATTGCCGCCTTGTTTTAATATATCCAAACCAACTTGCGTCGCTAACCCTTGCTCGGAAGCCACCATACCATTTTTACCATAGACAGGATGAAAGATAGCATTACTGCTATCGTAGCGATTTGCCGCTAACTGGCTAGCATTGGTGGCGGGTTTTGGTAATAGTTTGCTTTGGGCAATGGGTGATATCACCAACATTAAAGCCAATGACAGATTGGTTAAAATCAGTTTCGGTTTTAGTCGCATGTCCCTATCCTTCTAAATTACTAGTTGATGTTGTAGCAGATACAAATAATATGTATGGCTACAATATACATAAATCCTTTCACAAAAAACGTCATATTAAATTGTGACAAAAATATTTTTGTTATCTGACCAATTCGTTAATTTTTCTAACGGATATCTAAATTATAAGTATTTACCACAATCTGCAAGCTTTTTTAACTGCCATACCCCATCAATTAAAGATTGCTACAGTTTATGAAGTCTGTGATGTAGCTTAACCACATTACCCATAATCAAAATCGCGGGGGCGGGCAAGTTTGCCTCAGCTTGTTTTGCCACGATGGTCTCAAGCGTGCCTGTCAAAACTTGCTGATGCGGCAAGCTGGCATTGGACACAATCGCAATCGGCGTACTGGGATTTTTTCCTGCGTTAATCAAGCCACGCGTCAATTTATCCAGCTGCTTTAATCCCATATAAAAAACCACGGTTTGGTTATCATCAAGCCAGCTGGCAAAGTCTTCATTGATGGTATCCGTCTTAAGAGAGGCGGTGACAAACTTGACAGAGTGCGCATACGCACGGTGAGTTAATGGAATACCGGCGCAGCTCGCTGCCGCAGTGGCTGCGGTGATGCCAGGCACGACTTCAAAATCAATCCCAGCTGCAACCAACGCTTCGGCTTCTTCGCCGCCCCGCCCAAATACATACGGGTCGCCGCCTTTGAGACGTAACACGCGCTGTCCTTGCTGCGCCTGCTCGACCAGTAGCTCATTGATTTTTTCTTGCCCCACCGCATGATCACTGGCTTTTTTGCCGACGTAGATTTTGGTGGCATCACGCCTGCATAGATCGAGAATCTGCGCTGAAACCAAATTATCATAAAATACCACATCCGCTTGTTGCATCAATCGTAGCGCTTTAAAAGTTAGCAAATCAGGATCGCCTGCCCCTGCACCCACAATATACACCTTACCAAGCTGTGCTTTATCCGTGGGTTGGTTGTTGGCGTGCTGTTGTAGTAAAGTTTCAAGTTGGCTTTCAGCTTTGCTTAGGCTATTTTTATTGCCTTCAAATACCGATTCCGCCACTTGCCCTTCAAAGGCTTGCTCCCAAAACTTGCGTCTAGCCGTCACATTGGGCAATGCAGCTTTCACTTTATCGCGAAATTTACCGGCGAGCCCTGCCAATTCACCATATTGCGGTGGCACCACTGTTTCGATTTTGGCTCGCAGCAGTCTTGCCAGCACAGGGGCTTTGCCTGCACTGGATACCGCAATGGTAATCGGATTGCGGTCGACGATGGCAGGAAAGATAAAGGTACATAGCGGTGGATTATCAACGACATTGACTGGGATAAAACGGGCTTCACAGTCATGAAAAATCTGCGCATTCACCGTTTCATCATCGGTACAAGCAATGACGATGGTTTGTTTATTCAAATATTTTTGCTGATAAACATCATTAATCAATTGATGACGAGAATCGCCAAATTGCGCGGTGAGTCTCGGCTCATAGCTGGGTGCAACAAAAGTGATAGTTGCCCCAGCTTTGTCAAGCAAATCCGCTTTACGCAGTGCCACTTCCCCACCGCCAACCACGAGTA
The DNA here is from genome assembly GCA_016888885.1 of Faucicola osloensis. GTDB lineage: Bacteria > Pseudomonadota > Gammaproteobacteria > Pseudomonadales > Moraxellaceae > Faucicola. The sequence continues at coordinate 381,449 of CP069437.1, read as the reverse complement.
CGGGGCGATTTTCTAATTTAAAAAATAGCGGTAAGGTATTCATAGACATTCTCAACATTAGATAGTGACAAGAACAATTAAGCCGAACCGAAGTTCAGCTTAACATTTTCATACATACTGCCCAGCAAAAATTATAATTGTGTGTGTAGACCACATTCACGGTTTTCTTCGACTTTGGTCGGGTCAAAGTAGTCATGTTCATTTGGCAAATCATGCTCTTTTAAGTAAGCTTCTAGGTCATCTTCTGACCAATGGAACAATGGCGCTACTTTTAACACGCCGTCTTTACTTTCTGACAACACGTCAAGCGATTGGCGAAATTCTGTTTGGTCTTTACGAATCGCATTAATCCACACATCAGGGGCAATTTCTTTTAACGCACGTCCAAATGGCTCAAGTTTGACTTGCTCAGTGAATTTTTCGTGCGCTGGGTTGTTGACACTAGGTATACCATTGAACTCAACATCACGCCAAGCTGCGGTTTGTTGTGGCAAATAGGTAATCACGTTTAAGTTTAGACGTTTAATCAAATCTTGGGCATGGCGGTAAGTGGCTTCAGTGTTGTAGCCAGAATCCACGAACAATACTTTGATATCAGGACGTTGTTTGGTAACCATGTCTAATAATACCACTTCGTAAGGGCGAAAGTTAGTAGTGATGATAGGATTACTACCTTGTGCCAGTGCCCAAGCAATGATTTCCTCTGCGGTTTTGCCATTTAATTCTGCGTTGGCTTTGTCTAGGTCGATATTTAGTTTATTGCTCATTGGATTTCCTAATGTTTTATGGTGAAAAATTGGGATACGCTATGCTAATCAATTAGGCGATGTTTAAAAAATGATTTTTAATGATATTATTATGAAAATTTAGAATTAACAAATTGACTGGAAATGCAGAAACCAGAAGTTAGAAACGACACCGTAGCAACTTGCTAACATTAAAAAAGCGAACCCTTAAATTCGCTCAATCTTGGCATCACCCAACAATTAATTGGCAAAAATCGGTAATTGCGTCACACTGCGCCCTGTATAACGGTGTTTGATATCGACAAAATAATCAAACCAACCGGGGTTAAAATCACTGTCATCAATATCAAACTCACTAAACCCTACTTCGGTAAGCAGCTGCAAGGTATCTGGCAAGATATCACCACTAGCGCGCAACACTATAGCGGGGTTATAACTGGGGTGTAGTTGGATTTTTTTCGCCAAACTATAACCGCGTCCATCACGAAAACCATGAAAATCAATCACAATCACCGACAATAGCGGCATCACTTTGACAAAGTCCTGGTGCAAAAACTGATAATCACTGGCACCTGATAGAATAATACCCAGTTTTTTATCGCCCAACCGATTGGATAATGCTACCAAATCATCCGCTTCTAACTGTGGTTTTGGCGGATTTTTCTCGCTAAATTGGACAGGGCGATAGTCCACCAAAATTTCAGTGATATCTGAGGCATACTGGGATGGGTCGATATGCTCGATTTTTTGCTCATGAATACTCACGCTCACGGACTTTACATTGTCAATCACTTGGCTTTGGTTAATGAGTGCCATGGCTTATCCCTCCACCGGCTGTTCTGATTTGTCACGATATACATACTCTTTAAATGGCTCAATGCCGATACGATCGACCACTTCGGCAAATGTTTCACTACCAAAATCGGTATCCGCCGCTTGGCGATATTTAAGATAGACTTGCAGGATATCATCCACCGTCGCCGCAACCGCATCGACAGGCACTGCTTTACCCAAAATATCGCCTAATTTGGCGTTTTGACCCGATCTACCACCCAGCGAGATTTGGTACCAATGCTCGCCTTTTTTATCCACACCCAAAATACCGATATCGGCGACATGGTGATGCGCGCAGGCATTCATACAGCCTGACATATTTAGGCGAATTTCACCAATATCATGGACAAAGTCTGCGTCTTGGAAATATTGGTTGACTTGGTTAACGATATTTAAGGTACTGGCATTAGCCAATGAGCAATAGTCAAAGCCTGGACATGAGATAATATCCGTCAATAAGCCAATATTTGGTCGGGCAAGGTGGTATTGTTTGAGCACCTGATAGACCTCATATACATCTTCAAGTTTGACGTCCGTGAGCACCAAGTTTTGATGATGGGTGCCGCGCACTTCACCAAAGCTGTATTTATCCGCCAAATCAGCCACCACGCGCATTTGGGTGGCGGTGATATCGCCCGTGTCTTGCATAAAGTGTTTGAGTGAGATAATCACCACCTGATAGCCTTTGACTTTATGCTCGCGAGTATTTTGGTTAAACCAACGCACAAACTCGCTATCTTCAAACTGGGCAGACAGTTTTTCTTGGCTAGCTTGTAATTGTTGTTGGCTAAATGTTTGATACGCTGGCGGTGGAAAGTAGGTTTTGGCGTGTTCAATTTGTTCAGCTGTCAGTGTTAACGCACCGTCTTTATTGTATTTTTCCCAATCTTCTTCCACGATTCGTGAAAACGCTTCGGCGCCCATACTTTCAACCAAAATCTTGATACGCGCTTTGTATTTGTTGTCACGGCGACCGTATTGGTTGTAGATACGTAAGATGGCATCTAAATAAGAGAGTAAATGGCGTTCCGGTAAAAACGGACGAATCACTTTACCAATCACAGGGGTGCGCCCTAGACCACCGCCCACAATCACTTCAAAGCCGATGTCACCTGCGTCATTTTTGACCACATGCAGGCCAATATCATGCAGCTGGGTCGCCGCACGGTCTTCCCGAGTACCGATGACCGCAATTTTAAATTTACGCGGTAAATAGGTAAATTCTGGGTGAAACGTTGACCATTGGCGAATGATTTCACAATATGGGCGCGGATCGGCGATTTCATCAGCCGTCACACCGGCAAACTGGTCGGTGGTGGTATTGCGGATACAGTTGCCCGAGGTTTGAATCGCATGCATTTGTACCGATGCCAATTCTGCCAAAATATCGGGCACCTCTTCTAATTTTGGCCAGTTAAATTGCATATTGGTACGGGTGGTGATATGACCATAGCCACGGTCGTATTTTTCGCTGATGTCGGCAAGTTTACGCAGTTGATACGTCGCAAGCAGACCATAAGGAATCGCCACGCGAAGCATCGGCGCATGACGCTGAATATATAGACCATTCATCAGGCGTAATGGCAAGTATGCTTCTTCACTGAGCTCGCCAGCCAAATAACGTCGGGTTTGGTCGCGAAACTGCTCGACCCGATCGTCTACCAATTGTTGGTCAATTGCGTTGTATTTATACATGCGGATTCCTATGTCACTAATACAAATTCTAATTACAAATTAAATTTAAATTTTAGCTTTTGCAGCCATTTCAACTGGGTGAAATTTTAACCTGCCTATCATAAATGCCCAAGGGGTTTTTAGTAAATTCCATTTTTACATAAATATATCGAGTTACTGCATTTATTATTGCGAAGTGCAATATTCTATTATACGCTACCTTAATCTTTTTGAACCGTCTGTTTTTTTGACACGTTAATTTTGACCCGCTAATATAGGATATCCGATGAGCCAAAGCGCCACTTCAACCCTCCATTCTCTAAGCCAACTGGTCCCACCGCACGGTAGTGACACATTAAAAGAAAAATTACTTAAAGGCGATGCGCTAACCGCTGCCCAGCAAAAAGCCAAAAATCTGCCAAAAATCCAAATCAGCTCCCGTGAAGCCGGTGATTTGATTATGCTCGGTATTGGCGGCTTTACCCCGCTAGATGGTTTTATGAACCAAGCAGACTGGCAAAGCGTATGTGACAATATGCATTTAACCACTGGCGACAATGCGGGCGTGTTTTGGCCCATTCCTATTACCCTATCGACCGATGCTGCCACTGCCGATACGCTAAACCTAGGCGATGACATTGCGCTGGAATACCAAGGCGAAATCATGGGGATTTTGACCTTAAGCGAAAAATACCGCATTGATAAAGCGCACGAATGCCAAACCGTCTTTGGCACCACAGAGATTGAGCATCCCGGCGTTGCCATGGTGATGGCACAAGGTGATGTCAACCTAGCGGGCGATGTGGTGGTATTAAGCGAAGGCGAATTCCCGAGCAAATATGGTGATATCTACCTCACCCCGGCACAAACCCGTGACATCTTTACTCAAAATGGCTGGAAAACCGTCGCTGCCTTCCAAACCCGTAACCCGATGCACCGCTCACATGAATACCTTGCCAAAATCGCCATTGAAATCTGTGATGGCGTACTCATTCATTCATTGCTTGGCGCATTAAAACCTGGGGATATTCCTGCAGATGTACGCCAAGAAGCCATTGGTACCTTAATCGACCATTACTTCCGTAAAGACACCGTCATCCAAGCAGGCTATCCACTAGATATGCGCTACGCCGGTCCGCGTGAAGCGTTATTACATGCCTTATTCCGTCAAAACTACGGCTGTAGCCATTTGATTGTCGGGCGAGACCATGCGGGCGTGGGTGATTACTATGGCGCGTTTGATGCGCAGCATATTTTTGATACGCTCAAACCGAATGATTTAATCACCCAACCGTTAAAAATTGACTGGACATTCTGGTGTGACGCTTGTGACTCGATGGCATCGACCAAAACTTGCCCACACGATGCCAGCCATCATGTCAAAGTCTCAGGTACCAAATTGCGTAAAGCCTTATCGGAAGGGGAAGACGTGCCTGATAACTTTAGCCGTCCAGAAGTGTTAGCGGTACTTCGTAAGTACTATGAAGGCTTAGAAGATCATCAAAAACATAAAGTTGAGCTAACCGGTCACTCTGCAAAATAATCATTGTGAGGTTTCATTTATCAATCGATAATCCATCGATAAAAAGGGTATGTGATAATACCCTTTTTTTTATCCAGCCTTTAGCAAAAAAAAGAAGCACGCGGCTTCTTTTTTTATTGCTCAACTAAGCTGAATTTAAACAAGCTAAATCACATATTCGACGTGCGAATCTTGCAGAAAATTGGCGACAAAATGATTCGAGGGATGATTGACCAGCGTCTCATAATCCCCAACTTGCACGATTTGACCTTGGTTCATCACCACAATTTCATCGGATAATTCTGCCGCTTCTTCTTGGTCATGGGTCACTAAAATACTGGTGACACCGAGCTCATGATGAATTGAGCGCAGCCAAGCGCGTAATTCTTTACGCACCTTGGCATCGAGGGCGCCAAATGGCTCATCGAGTAACAATAGCTTAGGCTCTACCGCTAGTGCACGCGCCAATGCGATACGCTGACGCTGACCGCCTGAGAGTTGATGCGGGTATTTTTTTGCGGTTTGGGATAGTTGCACCAGCTCCAGCAGATAATTGACCTTTTTGCTGATTTCCGCGTTGCTTAGGCGTTTATTTTTTGGCATGACGGTCAAGCCAAACGCCACGTTATCAAACACGGTCATATGGCGAAATAACGCGTAATGCTGGAACATAAAGCCGATATGACGCTGCTGCACAGGCACATCGGTCACATCTTCACCATCAAACAAAATACGCCCCGTATCGGCAAGCTCAAGCCCTGCGATGATGCGCAGTAAGGTAGTCTTACCACAGCCTGAAGGTCCCAAGAGCGAGGTTAGTTTGCCCGTCGGTACGGTTAAATTAATCGGTTGTAGTGCAGTAAAGCGACCAAACTGTTTAGTGATATCACGGATTTCGATACTCATGGTATTCTCTTAACTTTTTTTAAATTTAAATTGCATCAATGTTATTCATCATTGCCAGACTGACGTTTAGTCAACGCCTGCTGCACGATTAAGGTAACGAGCGCCAACAACGCCAACAAACTCGACAACGCAAACGCTGCCGTCATGTTGTATTCATTATAAGCAATCTCAACCAATAGCGGCATGGTATTGGTTTCACCGCGAATATGACCTGAGACCACACTCACCGCGCCAAACTCACCCATCGCACGCGCATTGGTCAAAATAATACCGTATAGCAATGCCCATTTGATATTGGGTAGCGTCACCCGCCAAAACATTTGCCAGCCTGACGCGCCCAGTGTTAATGCCGCTTGCTCTTCACTGCTACCCTGCGACTGCATCAGCGGAATCACTTCACGCGCCACGAATGGAAAAGTCACAAACATGGTGGCAAGCACGATACCGGGAATGGCAAAAATCACCTGAAAACCAAAGTATTCTAGCCAGCCGCCAAGCCAAGTGTTGGCGCCCAGTAGTGCCACAAACATCAAGCCTGCGACCACAGGCGACACTGAAAATGGCAAATCTAGCAGCGTGGTGAGAAATTGTTTACCTTTAAAATCAAATCGGGTCAATAGCCAGGCTAATGCAATCCCAATCACCGTATTAATCGGCACCACAATCAGCGCCGTAATCAAGGTAAGCTTGATAGCGGATAACGCCTCGTGATCGGTCAAGGCAGCCACATACAACTGCCAGCCAGATTTTAAGGCTTCATAAAACACCGATAGCAGCGGAATCACTAGCATTAGCGTCATAAACGCCACCGCAATACCAATTAAGGTATAACGTAGCCATGTCGGCTCACGGGTTGCGGCTTGGGTTTGGTAAGGATATTGGCTGCTATCTATCATGCACTTGCCCCGCCCATACGTTTGGTAAATAGCCACTGCAAGGCATTAATGGCAAATAAAATCACAAAAGAAATCATCAACATAAACAAAGCAACCGCGGCAGCGCCTTGCACATCAAAGCTTTCAAGCTTACCAATAATGATTAACGGCAAAATCTCAGATTTCATCGGTAAATTACCCGCAATAAAAATCACCGAGCCATACTCCCCCGTCGCCCGCGCAAACATCATGCCTGAGCCCATCAGCAAGGCAGGATACAACTCCGGCAAGATGACCCGTCTAAAAGTTGTCAATCTCCCAGCACCCAGCACCGATGCAGCCTCTTCATATTCTGGCGACAGCTCCGCAAGCACAGGTTGCACCGCACGCACAATAAACGGCAAACTTACCACAATCAGCGCCAACCAAATACCAATAGGGGTAAAAGCAATTTTAATGCCAAATGGCGCAAAAAACTGCCCGATTAAACCATTGGGTGCATACAAGGTTGCTAGCGAAATCCCCATTACTGCCGTTGGCAAAGCAAAGGGCAAATCCACCAGCGCATTTAAAATCGACTTTCCCCAAAACTCATAGCGCACCAGTACCCATGCAATCAGCGTACCAAACACCAAATTGGTCAATGTCGCTAGCAATGACATTTTTAGTGACAGTTCAATCGCCGCCTTGACGCGCGGCTCGGCAATGGTTTTGATAAACCCTGCCACGCCCATATCGGCGGCTGTCATTACCATCGCCACAAATGGCAACAGCACGATAATCGACAATGCCAACACACTAATGCCCAAACTCAAATTAAAAAACGGCATGATATGGCGCTTTTTATTGCGTTTTAAGGGTGTTTTAGGCTGATTGGTTGAGGCTAAATCGGCTTGATGGTTGGCATTGATGCTGGCCATGCAGGGCTTCCTTTACTAATAATCGGTAGACTACGTCAGAATTTAAAATAATAAACATACAAAAATAAAAATCCAGAAATAAAGATACAAAAAGCTCTGCATCCAAAATCTTAAGCACGGCTATAGTACCATCTCACTTTGATATTCCAAACTATATTTATGCGCTTTAAATATTCTTAGCTAGAATAAAAAACCAGAGCCGAACTCTGGTTTTGTGAGGTAAAAACAGCCAACTATTTTGCCGCAGGTGCCGATGCTATGGTACTCGTTGGGCTGGCTAGTTGATCAAAGACGCCCCCATCTTTGAAGTATTTGGTCATGATATCCGTCCAGCTACCAAATTCGGCATTGGGACTAAAGGTGGTAAGCGCGGGTAATTTATCTTGATTTTTAGCCAGTACCGCCGCGTCGCTTGGGCGCAGGTATAAATCTGCCGCCAATTGCTGGGCAGGCTCGCTCCATAAATAATCAAGATAGGCTTTCGCTGCTTCGTTGGTGCCTTTTTTATCGGTCACTGATTTAACAATCGCCACGGGGTTTTCTGCTGATATGGTGTAGCTTGGATAGACAATTTGCACATCGCCTTTACCAAACTGTTTAACCGCGAGATTGGCTTCATTTTCAAAGGTGACTAACACATCGCCAATTTGACGTTGTAAGAACGTGGTCGTCGCCGCACGCCCCCCATTTTCATATACCGGCACATTTTTGAGCAGGTCTTTGACAAAGTTTTTGGTTTTGCTTTCATCTTTATTAAAACTATGTAAGCCGTAGCCATACGCACCTAAGAAGGCATAACGCCCATTACCCGTGGTTTTTGGGTTGGCAAGGACGATTTGTACGCCGGGTTTTGCCAAATCAGACCAGTCTTTGATTTGTTTTGGGTTGTCTTTACGCACCAAAAACACGATGGCACTGGTATAGGGTACTGCTTTATTTGGGAATTGGCTTTGCCAATCTTGCGCCACCAAGCCTTTTTTCACCAACAGCTCTATATCTGAGCCTTGGTTCATACTCACCACGTCCGCTTGCAGACCGTTGGCAACTGCGAGCGCTTGTTTGCTAGAGCCGCCATGCGATTGCTGGATATCAATGGTTTTGCCCTTATTTTTGGCTTCGTAGTATTTGATAAACATGGGATTGTAGCTTTTATAAAAGTCACGCGCGACGTCATAGGAGACATTGAGCAGTTTAATAGCGCCTTTATCGCTCGCAACTTTATTTGATTGCGTAGCGGCTTGACCTGAAGCGGCTTGTTGGTCTTGCTGGGTGGGCGCACGTGAACAGCCCGCCAGGCTCACGCCTAATAACGCCAGACTTGATAGCACAGCTACGGTTTTGTGTTGAACCTTAGTTTTTTTTTGAAAACTAACAGTCATCATGGTCACCCCTCATCTCAATGTATAAAAATCAATCTATAAAAATTTAAATTCATTCTATTTTATAAAAAATCATCGTCAAGCAAAAACAATATTATTCTTTATCTATATTCCACTTCTGAATATTACATTATAAAATATAATGTAATATTTAAAATCAAAAATTTAGCAACCTGCATCTACCTAAATCACAAATGTCACGTTGTCAGTTTTATCATTTTCGCCTACAATTTTATTTTTAATTATCAAGAATCCGCCATGGCAAAAGCTTCCAAAACCGTTATCAAATCAATTGAAGAGCAGCTCGCACGACTGGATTTGCAAACCACCCCATCAAATCAGGCTGATGACGTATTTTTGGCACTGCTTGACGATGGTGAGCCTGACAATAAAGCAACTACAAAGCGTGGCAGTGTTGATAACTTAAGCGTTGATAGCTTAAACGATGATGACTTTAGCGAACAATTAGCCATTCAAGATCGCAATAGCCAACTACAACAGGCGTTAAGCGATACCGTATTGTCATTGAGTGATTATCTATCCGCTGTGCAGTTGGTGATTAGTGAAACGTTTGCCCATACCGTTTGGGTGAAAGCTGAAATTCGTAGTCTGTCAGCCAAAGGCGGTCACTATTATTTTGAATTGGCGGATAAAGATATGGATGGCAAAGTCACCGCCAGCTGCCGCGGCACGCTATGGCGTGGTCAAGCAGCCAAAGTACTGTCAAAGTTTGAAAAAAACACGGGCATGAGCCTTGAGCGAGGCTTGAATGTATTGCTCAAAGTCTCAGCCACGTTCCATGCCCAATATGGCTTTTCGCTAAACATCGTCGATATCGACCCCACTTACACATTAGGCGATTTAGCAAAGCAATACCAAATGATTTTAACCAGACTGCATGAAGAAGGGCTGCTCGATCTCAATCAATCGCTCCCGATGCCGTTTGATATTGAGCATGTGCTCGTCATCGCGCCTGAAAAAGCTGCAGGGTTGGGCGATTTTCGTGCGGATGCCGATAGGCTTGCTAGCACAGGGGCGTGTATTTTTCATTATGAGCACGCCACCTTTCAAGGCAATCATGCCCCACAAGACATCCGCCAAGCCTTGATTCATGGTATTAAAACCCTTGCCAATCAAGCCATCACGCCCGACTTGATAGTGATTATCCGAGGTGGTGGCGCGGTGGGCGATTTGGCCTATCTCAATGATTACGAACTTGCCGCGCTGGTGGCTGAGCAGCCGATACCGGTATGGGTCGGCATTGGTCATGAGCGCGACCGCGTCATGCTAGATGAAGTGGCACATCAAAGTTTTGATACCCCATCGAAGGTTATCGCAAGCATTCGCAATCATTTGCTGACTATTACTCAGGCTGCCAAACAACATTTTTTGACCATCGAGCAAATTGCTAAATCCAGCATCTTGCAGGCACGCCATGATAGCGAACAACAACTTACCAAGATACAATCGGCAGCGCAGCGACAATTATCTGCCGCTAAACTTGCCATGGACAACCAATTTGTACAGATTCGCCAACTTGCTTATCAGCAAATCACCACCGCTCGTCAATCGACCGATCGACTGCGTGAGATGACATTGTTGCAGCATCCGTCAACCGTATTAAGCCGTGGCTATGCGATTATCAGAACCTCGCATCTTGCATCCAATACGGTGATGACTTCGATTGCCCAAGTTGAACCCAATTCAACCATAACCATTGAGCTACAAGATGGCTATCTACAAGCCACTGTCAATGCTAAACACCCAAAAAACTGACCTATCAATCAACAGGAATAACCATGACCGAGCCAACTGATTTTAAAAGCGCCTATGAGGTGTTAAAAACAAATGCACAGCGCTTGCAAAATAGCCAAGAGCCCAACATCGACGCGCTGATGACTATTGTAGAGCAGTCCATTGACGCCTATAAAGTATGCCAAGCGCGAATTGATGCCGTTGAAGCCTCGCTGAATCAAGCGTTTGAAACAGACTAAATTTTAATAAAGCAGAAAAGCAGAATAAAAAAGCCACTATCGAGGGATAATGGCTTTTTAGTTGGGCATTTAAATTTCTACTTTGGCACCCATTTCTACCACATTGTTGCTAGGAAGTTTTAGAAACTCAGCCGCGGTGCCGGCATTACGGTGCATATGGGCAAACAATTTTTCACGCCATAATGCCATACCTTTGATGCTCTCAGATGCCACCACTGCCTCATGGGATAAGAAATAACTTACCTTGGCAGGATCGAAATCAAAGTTAAATTGCTGAATGTGTTTGAGCGAATCTGGCACATCAGGGTCATTTTTAAAGCCAAAATTGAGCACCACCTTCCAGCAATTGTGTCCCAAATAGGTCACTTCACTACGTTTGCTGAGACCCACCCAAGGGGTTTCTAAGGTATTAACGGTGACAAAGATATTGTACTCATGCAAACATTTATTGTGCTTTAAGTTTTGTTTCAACGCCACGGGTACGATATCGACTTCAGAGACCATAAATACGGCAATGCCTTTGATTTTTTTGATATCTTCAAACAGCACTTGGCAGCGCTGGTTGATTAAGATTTTCTCCTGCAGCAGCGCTTGCTGATTTTGCAGCTCTTGGATATTCTCAAGCGGTGCGTTTTCAATATCTTGGGTCAGCTTTTCTAATTTGCCTTGCGTCGACTCCAAGGCTATTTGTAAGCGTTTATTGGTAAAACTGCCAAACAAGTCATCCAAGAAATTTTTTAAGTTAATTTGTCTTGTGGTATGGGCAATTCTCACTAAATTACGGCCATCTCGCCAAGTTATCATGAGCACAAACATGACGCCCCCTAACAACAATGGGAACCAGCCGCCTTTGAACAGTTTGAGCAGATTTGACGCCCAAAACAAGAAATCCACCACAAAGAACAATGAGGTCGCGGCAATACACAGTAGCAAAGGGTATTTCCACGCGTAGCGAATCACAAAGAAGGTCAATATCGTGGTAATCAGCATATCTGTACAAACCGCAATACCATAAGCGGCGGCTAACGCACCCGATGATTTGAACATCACCACAGCAAACGCAATGGCGATAAACAAGCCCCAGTTAATCGCTGGAATATAGACCTGACCCACTTCTTTGACATTGGTATACACAATACGCATACGCGGTAAAAAGCCCAGTTGCACCGCTTGTTTGGTGATACTAAACACCCCAGAAATCAGCGCTTGTGACGCAATCACTGTCGCTAAAGTTGCCATCACCACCATCGGCATACGCATGGCATCTGGAATCATCAAAAAGAAGGGATTGGATTTGCCCTCAGGATTGGCGAGTAAAAATGCGCCTTGACCAAAATAATTGAGCAGCAAGGCGGGCATGACAATGGAAAACCAAGCGATACGAATCGGTTTTTTGCCAAAATGCCCCATATCGGCATACAAGGCTTCACCGCCTGTCACGCACAACACAACTGCCCCCAAAATGATAAAGGCGAGTGTCGGATTGTTCATCACAAACTGATAAGCATAGATGGGATTGATGGCTCGCAAGATTTCAACATTGTGCTGAATATGATAAACCCCAATGCCAGCAATCAACAAAAACCACAGCACCATCACAGGTCCAAACAGTTTACCAATACCTTTGGTACCAAATTTTTGCACAAAAAACAACAGGAACAAAATGGTCAGTGTGGCAGGAATTACCACACTATGCAGCCGTGGCGATACCACCGTCAAACCTTCTACTGCCGATAGCACCGAGATGGATGGGGTAATCACCCCATCGCCATAAAACAAGCAGGTACCAAATATCCCCATGGTCATGATGACTGCGTGCAATTTTGGGCGATGTTTCACCGCGCTTGATGCCAAAGCGAGCATCGCAATCAGACCGCCTTCCCCTTTATTGTCGGCGCGTAGCACCAACGAGATGTACTTGAGACTGACGATGATGGTAATCGTCCACACAAATAATGACAGCACCCCATAGATATTGGCAACGTTAAAGGCGACATGACCAGAATTAAAAACTTCTTTGACTGAATACAGTACACTGGTACCGATATCGCCATAAACGACCCCGATGGCCCCTAATGTCAGCGCAGGAACCGAGGTTTTAGCATGTGCTTTACTCATAAATTAACGACGCAATTTGATAAGATGGATTATTATAAGTCGAATTATAAAATTGCGGTTAAATTATATTTTGTAACCAAAGTTATCTATGTACTTGACGATAGTAACATTTTATCAGCGTTAATTTGAGCACAGTAACTTAAACCCTTATTTTTAATGATGAAACGGCGGTTTGGCAAGCCAAATCATACCAATCAATAATAAGAACACCAAACCAAATACATAAAAGACCTCATTCGAGCCAATAATCAGCGCCTGTTGGTTAATATTTTGGTTGATAAGCGCCAACGTTTGCTCATAACTCATGCCAGACGCTTGCAGGCTTTTTGACCACGCGTCAAAATTGGAATTTTGGGTGATACTTTCGGTCAAATAAGTATGCGCATGATTGCTGCGTCGTTCCCAAACAGTCATCACCATTGAAGCGCCAATCCCGCCCGCCAAGGTTCTCACAAAGGTGAAAATCCCTGTCGCTGCCGCCATTTTATCATGCGAAATGTTGGAGAGCGCAATGGTGGTTAGTGGCATAAAAAACATGGCAGTACCCAGTCCTTGGATAAACTGCGGCCAAAACACATCCCAAAACGTCATCTGCGGATTAAAATCACTTCGCCATACAAAGGTGGCACAATAGATTAAAAAACTTAACGTCACCAAGATGCGCATATCGATGTTTCGCGCGTATTTACCGATTAAGGGCGTCAACAATACCGGAAAAATACCAATCGGTGCCGCTGCCAGACCTGCCCAAACCGCGGTATAGCCCATGGTTTGCTGCAGCATGACGGGCAATAGCACAATGGCGCCCATATATAGCAAAAATGCCAAGCTAATCACCAATGTGCCAATGGTAAAATTGCGGTCTTGAAAAATCGACAAATCAATAATCGGATGTTCTTCGCCGCGCTCCCAAAGTATCAAATAACTCAAACATAAAACGCTAATGATGGCTAAAGCAATGATTTCAGGGGAAGCAAACCAATCGAGCTCACGCCCACGATCCAAGAAAAACTGCAGCGCACCCACCCCGACAATCATCAAAACAAGGCCTACTTTATCAATATCGGTCTTGATGACAGGCGTTTCGCGGTTTTTAAGTTGTTGCCATGCCAAAATAATGGCGACAATGCCGATCGGAATATTGATAAAAAATATCCAGCCCCAGTGATAATTATCGCAGATATAGCCGCCCAAAATCGGACCTAATATCGGCGCGGTGACGACCACCATAGCAAATAACCCAAGCGCCATCGCCCGTTTTTCAAGCGGAAAAGACTGTAATAATAAACTTTGTGCCAGTGGAATCATGGGACCTGCCACTGCGCCTTGCGCCACCCTAGCAATGATCAGCATCGTCAAACTATGTGATACCCCACATAGCCATGAACAAAACACAAATAAACTTGCCGACACCAAAAACACTTTGACCGAGCCATACTGACGAGCTAACCACCCTGTGAGGGGAATAGATATCGCGTTGGAAACGGCAAACATGGTAATCACCCATGTACCTTGCGAGGTCGCCGCGCCCAAATCCCCTGCGATGGTCGGTAATGCCACATTGGCAATGGTCGAATCAAGCACCATCATAAACACCGCCATGGATAGCGCAAATGTCACAATCGCAAGCGGCATCCCTGATAAAGGCGCGGGTTGATTTAGCTGACTACGGGCTCGACTATCAGCTGCTGGCTGCTTGGTATCCATAGTGGGTGAAATTGCTTCCGCCATTTTTCACCTCATGATTGGTTTTGCTGGATGATTTGTTGGATAATTTTGGTCGCACCTGACATATCGACTTGCGGCTGCAGCTGCGCAACCGGTTTGGCGCTAGCGGTCGCGGTAGCCACCTGCGGTTTGCCTTGTTGGTCTCGGCTATCAAGCTCGGCATGCATACTTAGCCCCACGCGTAGCGGATGCTGTTGTAATTCTTTGCTATCGAGTGCAATTCGTACAGGCAGACGCTGGGTGACTTTAATCCAGTTACCGGTGGCGTTTTGGGCAGGCAAAACCGAGAACGCACTGCCCGTCCCTGCTGACAAGCCAATCACTTTGCCATGATAAACAACCTCTTTACCATAGATATCTGAGGTTAAATTCACCGCTTGACCTAGGTGAATGTCTTTAATTTGGCTTTCTTTAAAATTGGCATCAACCCACAAATCATGTAGCGGCACAATCACCATCAAAGGGGTGCCTGCGCTGATTTTTTGACCTAATTGCACACCGCGTTTGGCAATTTGCCCATCGATCGGTGCTACGATTTGGGTACGGTTGAGATTGAGCCAAGCGGTTTGGATATTCGCCACCGCGGTTTGCACCGCAGGTTGTGACAGTACATCATTTTTACCCAAATTGGCCACTGTCACATTGCGCTGCGCTTGCGCAGTCACGACCGCAGAGCGAGCGGTGGCTTGCTTGGCAACTGCCGCATCGAGCTGGGCTTGGGCTTTTTTGACAGTGTCGGCAGCATGCTGGACCTCTTCTTGCGATACCGCTTGACTTGCCATCAAAGCGGCGCGGCGTTGATAGTCAGATTGTGCCGCAAGCAGCGCAATTTTGGCAGATTCAATTTGTGATTGCACTTCATTCATCGCAGTTTGCGCTTGCGAGATATTGACATCAGCTTGTTGGATGGTTGCGGTTTGGGTTTTGTACTGTCTGATTGCTGTACGCAATTGTGCCTTGGCGGTTTCAAGGGCTAAGCCATTATCCGCTTGGTCTAACGCCACCAAAGTTTGCCCGGCTTTGACCATATCCGTGTCATTGACCCCAATTGCTGTCACCGTCCCCGATATTTGCGCGTTGATTTGTACTTGGTTGCCGCTCACATAGGCGTCTTCGGTACTGACTTGATAGCGCCATTGGGTAAAGTATAACCATAACGTCACCGCAGCAATGGCTAAAACAATCAAGGTAAATAACAATAGGTTTTTTTTACGTTTGGATTTGGCAGGGAGTTGGGTTGTGCTATGCGTAGTTGCGGGTATCGGTGCTGGTTCGGGGCTATCATCAACCCCAGTCGGCATGATTTCAGCCATTTTTTCGTCCTTATCACTAAACTTGAGTGGCAAAATCTAAAAAATCCGACAGTTGACAGACGGATTTATGCTAGAAAATAGCTCGATTATGGAATTTAATATACTTAATGGGTGGCAATATAAAACTATCCTAAACAGCCATCAAGCATCAAATAAAACATAAATGTTGCATAAGAATACAGTTAGGTAGATAATGTTGTTTATTGTAAAAATTTTGCGCAATTCGTGCGATTGCTAAAATTTAAAGGCTAAGACATAAAGCGTAAGATAAAGAGCGTAAGGATACCAAAAAGCGATGAACGAAAATGATTTACGGGTCATTAAGACTGAACAACATATCGAGCAAGCTTTTCTGGCATTACTTCAGCAGAAACCTTACCGCGCCATCACGGTCCAAGATATTTTAGATACTGCAGCGATTAATCGCTCAACCTTTTATCGTCATTACGCCAGTAAAGAGGCGCTGGCGGAGAAAATGGTGAGTAATTTTCGCCAAGTGTATGAGAAGTTTTTAACTGAACGCTTTAGTGTCGCCAGTCAAGAAAATTTACTGATGTGTTTGGAACAATTTTGGGCGTTTATTCACGCGCAAAAACAACGCATACTGGCTTTTTGGCAAATCAAAACCCCAAATATTCATTTATATGATGACATGTATGCGTTAATCAAACAAAATTATATTGAGCATGCCAAGCGTCATGGACGCCCAGGCGACTTGGAGTTTCAAGGGCATACGTATGCAGGGATTATCTTGAATAATTTAAGTTACTGCCTGCAGCAAGACCAGCAAATGTCACTCGAGGATATTCGTAGCAATATACAACTGATGATGCAGACAGCGTCTATACAATAGTCTCTCATGGCAATAATCTGCAATAACCTCGATACGCTCATTACAGCCAGTTTTAAGCGCTAAAGTCCTCTTTAGGATTTTTTACCGACTAAATCAATCACCCAAAGCTCCGCTTGCGAGCCTAGCCGAAACGGTACCCCCCAAAAACCATAGCCTGAGCTTACAATCACATCAGTATTGTTGATACGTTCATAGCCGTAACCCAAACGATTGATAAATTTAACAATAAAATTGGCAGGAAATATTTGCCCATTATGGGTATGTCCAGATACTTGCAAATCAATCGGTAATTGTACGTTTTGTTCAATCTCATTGGGCTCATGGTCAAGTAAAATTATCGGCTTCTCGGTAGTTGACGGCATTAAGTCCTTGGTCGCTTTACGATAACTGGCATGATTATCCAGTCGCCCTACCAACCAAAGCTGGTTATCAACCAACACTTTATCATCTGCCAATAAGGTGATATTGGCTTTTTGGATCGCATCGCGAATCTCGCCTTCATGCCCATACATATCATGATTGCCTAGCGTGGCATACGCGCCCATTGGCACTGCACTGGCTAGTTGCTGCAGCGCGGGCTGCATATTTTGCGAGGTATAATAGTCAACATTATCATCCATAATATCGCCAGGCATCAGCAGCAGTTGCACCTTCTGTGCTTTTACCATCTCAGTTAATCGGTTAATTTGCCGCTCACCGACCATTAGACCCAAATGCAAGTCTGAAACCATCCCAATTCGAATCGGTTTGGCAAGTGGTTGATTGGCAGTCAAGCTGATATGACGAATGGTGGGTGTATAAGCATTATAAATACCCATCAACACCATACCAAAAAACACGAGCGGCAACAAAATGCGCTGCCCGTAAATTTGATAACTCACGGCATTAAAAAATTGCGGGGCAACTTTCATCAACACCAGATTGATAATGCCCACCGCCACCATCGACATGATGACAAACCACAAAATAGTCAGCCAAGTCATAGACAGCTTGAGCCCAAAGCTTGTCAATCGTGCGATGCCAAATACCAATAACGCATTACTCACCACAAATAGACTAATCATCAAATAGCGAGAAGAGCGATCGGACAACCAAGACCCTGCCCACCACTGTAGCCCCCGCCCCGCCCCATAAGTAAACAATTCAAACAACAATACAATGACGGTCAGAAATATCCAACGCATACCAGCCCCAATTTTTTTGATAAGTAAAGGTTATATAAAGAATGTTTGTGAATTTACAATGTCGCTTTATCTATTAAAGCCAATCAGTGAATTTGAAAAAATCAATTCATAGTTTTGTAAGTTGGTAATTTAGGCATTAAAAAACCCAACTTACGAGAATAAGTTGGGTTTTTTCGATATCGGCTCATCCGATGACGATATTGTGGCAGGTTTATTGATTTTTAACAAGCAATAAATTTGCTATAATAACCCTTTTGGCACTTTTAAAAATTATGACTTATTCAACTGCTGTTAATTTATCTGATATTACCAAGCCTGCCCAAACCCGCGTCATTGTGGGCATGTCAGGGGGCGTTGATTCTTCTGTCACTGCCGTTTTGCTCAAACAAGCGGGCTTTGATGTGGAAGGCTTGTTTATGAAAAACTGGGAAGAAGATGACGGTACCGAATATTGTACCGCTATGACTGACCTTGCCGACGCGCAAGCGGTCGCCGATAAAATCGGCATTAAACTTCATACCGCCAACTTTGCCATGGAATATTGGGATCGCGTATTTGAGCATTTTTTGGCGGAATATAGCGCCGGTCGCACCCCAAATCCTGATATTTTATGCAACAAAGAAGTCAAGTTTAAAGCCTTTTTGGATTATGCGCTAACCTTGGGGGCGGACTATATTGCCACTGGTCACTATGCGCGCCGCGGCTTTAGCGATGAAAATGGCAAAGCGCCACTACTGCGCGGACTTGATAACAATAAAGACCAAAGCTACTTTCTGCACGCGGTGGCAGGCGATAAAATCGCCAAAACCTTGTTCCCTGTGGGTGAGTTGGAAAAACCTGAAGTACGCCGTATTGCCGAGCAGTATGATTTAGCGACAGCGAAGAAAAAAGACTCTACGGGTATTTGCTTTATCGGCGAGCGACGCTTTAAAGACTTTTTACAGCAGTATTTGCCCGCTCAAAAAGGCGATATCTATACCGATGATGGCAAAAAAATCGGCACCCACGATGGCTTAATGTATTACACACTTGGTCAACGTGGCGGTATTGGTATTGGTGGGGTCAAAGATAGAGATGAGGCGCCTTGGTTTGTGTTGCACAAAGACTTAGATAATAATCGCCTGATTGTCGGTCAAGGGCATGACCATCCGATGTTACAATCCACCGAATTGACCGCTTATAAGCTTGACTGGGTGGTTGATGCACCCACGCAACTGTTTACTGCCCAAGGTTATCGCTGTACCGCCAAAACGCGCTATCGTCAGCCCGATCAAGCCTGTACAGTTTTTGCCCTTGATGAAACAGGTGACACCATAAAAGTGGTGTTTGACGAGCCACAGCGTGCGGTGACACCGGGTCAGTCTTGTGTGTTTTATGATGGTGACATTTGTTTAGGCGGTGGCGTGATTCAAACCATCGATGCCCCTACTAGCCTAGCTGAAGTTTAAAGTTTAAAGTTTAAAGTTTAATATACACTAAGATACAAACAGCGCAAATTGATACCATTTGCGCTTTTTTTATACCCTGTTGATTAAGAAAAGTTTGCAGCTAAGCGTTTGTTCCACCCTGCTTTTTTTCGTAGGTAGCCAATTCCGCAGCAGCTTAAATAAATCACAAATGAAATGGTAGTGATATAAGGTGAAATCGGCAGTCCAGGTCCTAACGATAGTAATATCCCGCCGACCCCAGCGATGATGGCAAACAGCATGGACAACAAATAGACATAGATAGGTCTAGCCGTCACTTGACTCGCCGCCGCCGCAGGCGTGATGAGTAACGATAATAGCAGCAATGCACCGACAAACTGCACACTTACCGCCACCACAAGACTCAGCGCAAACATAAACAGCAAAGATAAAAATGTTAAATTCAGATGCTGCGCTTGGGCAACTTGCGGGTCAACTGCGGCAAATAACATGCGCTGACCAAATATGGCAATGATTGACAGCACAATCACCGCAACCACTAACATCGACTGCAATTCAGCGGGCGTGATTGCAACAATTTGCCCGGTTAATAAGCCAAATTTATTGGAGGAGCGCCCTTGATACAAGGATAAAAACAACACCCCCAGCCCAAGCCCGAATGGCAACAAAATACCCACCACTGAGTTGCGGTTTTTGCCATCAATCCCCATGACCCCTAGCACCATGCCAGCCGTCACCGCCCCAATGATGGCACCTAGCGTCACTGAAGACCCTAACCATAAGGCACACGCCGCCCCTGCAAACGACAGCTCTGCTGTCCCATGCACGGCAAACGCCATATCCCGTGCCTGTACCATCGGTCCGATAAATCCTGCCATCACACCCAACAATACCGCGGCCACGATGGACGTTGATACCAAGGGCAACAGCTCAGCAAAGTTATCAAAATTGATGATGGTATGTAGCCAAGTCGTGAGCAGCATGTGAATTCCAAAAGTTAAAAAACCATCGAACGTGATGGCTTGTGTTTGATTGAAGCAAATAAATTAGCGAAATCGTCTGATTAATTCGATACCGCCGAGCTTGGCAGTCGCATTTTCAAGATACACCACTTTATCTACCAAAGGTATAATCGGCTCGAGTTCGTGACTAATCATCAAAATCGCAGTATGATGCGCCTGTTTGCGATGGGCTAAAATATCACTGACCACATACTGGCTTGCCACATCAAGGCTCAGCAGCGGCTCATCCATCAACAAAACATCAGGCTCAGCGACCAAGGCTTGGGCGATACGCATGCGCTGCTGCTCACCACCGGACAGCATGGTAAGCGGCGCATCACAAAATGACTCACCGCCGACTTCCGCAATGGCTTTATCCACCAAATATTTTTTTTGTTTTGCTGTCTGCCAAAAACTGCCCAAAGTTTTTTTGGGGCTAAATAGACCAAACAAATAATTTTCCCCATCTAGCCCTAGCTGCACCAAGTCCCTACCCCGAATCGGTAGTTTTGGCGCAAAGTCTTTGAGCTGAGGCACATAGCCCACTCGAATATCTTTGCCAAGCGTGATTGAACCACTGGATAGTGGCACAAGTTTGAGTAAACTTCGCAGCAATGTCGTCTTGCCTGTACCGTTAGCGCCGAGCAATGCCACAAATTCACCGGATAAAAT
Source organism: Faucicola osloensis (assembly GCA_016888885.1). Classification (GTDB taxonomy): domain Bacteria; phylum Pseudomonadota; class Gammaproteobacteria; order Pseudomonadales; family Moraxellaceae; genus Faucicola. Next base: position 360,303 of record CP069437.1, on the reverse strand, counting down.
CGAAAAATTGACATCCTGCCATAGCAGACGTTGCCCAAAGTGCATACTGGCATCTTTGACTTGCAAAACGACTTGCTGTGATTGTGGCAGTTTGACAAACGATTGGCAATGAATAGCCTGCGCAAACTGCCGCTCGCTATTGGCTATTTTGGTGGTTGACATGGGCATGGTAGCTACTTCTTCATCCTAACGGCAAGATTAACGACAAGATGCTAAAGGCGAGGATGGTTGATTGGCAATATCACATTGCAAAAAATCTGGGCTAAAAATTAAGCATTATAAGCGATAACCAGCCAATACTATACCAATTAACGCAAATTTTTCCCCAAACGCATTTATAGGTAGCCTAAAAGTTTTAGGCTAGTTAAAATTAGCGCATCGCTGCCGCAAAATCATCCAAGGTTTTTTCAATAAATTGGGTATAGCTTGTCACGCCATCGGGCAGGGTTTCATAGACCGCCACAACCGGTACTGTTGATGCCTTCGCCAATGTGATGAGTTGCTTTGAGGTGGTATCTTCGGTCTGAGCATTGACCACCAACAGACCGACTTGTTTATTGCTCAGCAGGCTTTTGCTGTCGTTGAGCACTTTGACCGATACCCCCGCATCCGTCTCTGATTGCACGACATAGGCTTTTGGCGTCACATCTTTGATGCCCATATCGGCTAGCAAATACCCGATGACAGGCTCAGTAGCAAAGGCAGTGATGGCTTTTTGCTGTCCGATTTGTTTGGCTTTGACTTTAAGCGCATCAATTTGCTGGATGAATTGCTGGGTATTTTTTGCATAAATTGCTTGATTGACAGGTGATGTTGCCGCCAATTGCTTGTTGACCGCTTCAGCCACTTTTTTTGCGGTATCGAGGGAGAAAAACACGTGCTCATTAAAGTCAGCGTGCGAGTGACTATGTACTTTACTATGCCCTTCACTGGGCGCGTGAGGATGATCTGATGGTTGCAGATCAGCGGTCTTTATTTCTTGTTGGGTATCATGTTGGTGCTGTTCACTGGCAGGCTCATCTGCCGCATTGTCCGTGTTAGGCGATAGTCCTGAAAGTGCTACGGCATTAATCACTACAGGTTTGTGACTCACCGACTCAGCTAAGCTCATACCCCAATCATCATACCCGCCACCGTTGACCAGCATGACAGCGGATTTAGTGATATTAAGCTTGTCGGTCGCTGTGGCTTGATAATCATGCGGATCTTGTGATAAATCATCGACCCCCACAATCACATTGACTTTATCCCCCCCGACCGCTTTAGCCACCGAACCCCACACATTGGTAGTGGCATACACGGTGGGTAATTGGGTATTAATAACGGTGTTTGATGAGACACTATTTTTTGATGAGATATTGTTTGTAGCTTGGCTGTTTGAGGCTGATTGCGTTGAAGTGGATTGATTGTCAGTTTGTTTTTGGCAGCCTGTTAATCCCCCCAATAGACTCAGCGTCAATGTTACCCCTGCAATCGTGGGGGTTTTTAGTAGCCTTAGTAGCAAAGGTCGGCTAAAAAAAGCATATTTATTAATCAACGCGTTTATCATGCTGGGTCGCCCAATCAAGTATTGAAAATATTAAAATGTTATATTATAACATTTTAATGGTGTTCTCAAGATAGCTTAAGGATTTATGCTGGCTTGGATTTTATCTATCGCAGCTTTAAATTCAACTATTTGCGCTCACCTTTTTATGCCATAATAAATTTATCACCTTGCTGTATGGTTCACAGGCGAATCGGTGGTCATTTTCTACGCTTTACGCCTGTCAGCACTTTTTGTATGACCCACTCTCACAGGATGTTTTTATGAAACAATTTTTCGCGCCTTGTCTGGTACTTGCCAGTATGTTGGGCACAACATTTGCCCACGCAGCCTCTATGCCAGTGGATACCAATGCCCGCTTTAAACTGGGGTTAAACGCGTCAATCAATCATTATGCGTACGACAAGGACAATGATGTTACCATCATGCCACAGGCATTTTATGACAATAATCGATTCTACATTGAAGGCAGTGAAGCGGGTTATTATCCCTACAAAGATGCACAAAACGAATGGCGATTGACCGCAAGCTACGATAGCCGTTCATTTGATCCAGACGATGCAAGCACAGCGGCGTTAAAAGGACTCGATGAGCGTAAATGGTCTGCTATGGTGGGCACCAGCTATATGCGCATTACCCCGTATGGCGGCTTTAAAGCGCAAGTGGAAACTGATGCGTTGGGTCGCAGTGAGGGTACTAGCGCAAAAGTGGCGCACTTGAGCAGATTTAAGGCAATGGATGATAAAATCACCATTTATCCTGAGCTAGGACTACAGTGGTACAATGACAAGTACAACAACTACTACTTTGGTGTTTCTGAGCAAGAATCGCTACGCACAGGAATAACAGGGATAAAAGCTTATAACGCTGATAGTAGCATCACCCCCTATGTCAATGTCAGTGCCAGTTACGCCATTTCGCCACGCTGGAGTGCGTTTATCAGTCAGCATTTAGAGTATTTAAGCGATGAGCAAAAAGACAGCCCATTGGTTGATAACCGCGTCGATAGTAAAACTAAAATTGGCTTTAACTATCAGTTTTAATGCCTAGCTTGATGCATAGCTTGCCCATAAAAAGCGCAAATTATTTGATTTGCGCTTTTTTTATTTAGCTTTTTTTATTTATAAAAAAGGGTTATCCACTTCATCCACGTGCGACGCTTGCTGCTGTTGAATAGTAGATTTTTCCACCGTTTGCGCTTGATGGGCTTCTAAATACGCAATGATTTGGCTCAGCACATCTTGCAATTGTTTTGCCGTGGCTAAACTTTGTTTATCCAACGTAAACGTCGCGCTGCCATAGAGATTGACTTGCTCTCCTTGATTCTCAAGGGTAAATTCGCCCAAGCCAACGCTTTGGCTATCATTTTGAAATGGTTTAAAAACACTCATCTTTTTCCCCTGTTTAGTTGCTGATTTGCTAGTTTTTGACTCGCTAATTACTGATTTTGGTGAAGTTATGGTGCAATAGTCGCTACATTGCTCGGTAGACTGGGAAACGCATTGACTCCGGTGCGTTTTTTAAGTGTGCTTAGGCTAATTTTTTCAACGGTTCCGCTATCATCATTCGGGCTAAAAAATACCAGCGCTTGATGTTGTGATGGCAAATATACCGCTTTAAAAAAATGCGAGGGTACCAACACGCGATTTTTTAGCCGTTTGACTTCGGGCGTTAAGAACGCCACCCCTGTCACCACATAAGCTGAGCCGTATTGGTCGGTCAAGTTGCGAGTTTGTGTTTCAATTTTTACCCAAGTTTTCCGGTTGTTGTCAGGCGTTTGTGGGGCAATATTGGCTAAACTAAAACTATCAAATTGTGAGTCCGGGTTTGCCATATCAGCATTGGGCGCTAAATGCCCTCTGTCAAATCCGGTATTGGTATAATCGCTCAATAGACTACGCACCTCGGTTGGCAGGCGAGTTTCTTCATGAAAGTTACCCTCTCTCACCAAGGTTTTGGCAGCCGCTATTCGTTGTCGCGTCAAATGCTCAGCGACCCAAATCGGGGTTTTGGTGACCCCCGAATACATCACCGCAAAGCCATTAAAGCACAGTGGGTAGGTTTTTTGCGACAGCTTGGCAGTAATTGTCGGCTGGGTTTTATCCAAAAACTCGCTGGCGCATTTTTGTAGTGCCTTGTCTAGCGGACGCGTGGTGAGTGCTTGGGTATCTGAGTTCGCTTGGCTGGCAGCAATAGTAGTAGGGATAGTAACAGTATTGCTATCGGGCGTGGCGGTTGAGGGCGCAACACTACAACCTGCCAGATACAGCAAGCCAACACTTATGGCTGATAAGATGGCAGTATGGCTAATAAAATGGGTTTGAACTATCATGAGTGACCTTAAAAAAAGAAAAAATGAAGAAAATAAAAAATGGTACAATGATTACAGTGGTAGGGGCTGGGCTAAAGTGTCAAATAACGTAGTTTAACTCTCGGTTTAAAACTTCTTGGTTATTTTATAAGGTATTTGGGTGGAATACGCAAATATTTACTGGTAGTGATAGCAGTTTTTTGAAATGTTTTTTGGCTAATATTGCGTTGACTATTTTTATCCCAATATTTTCCCATCAACAATTGCTTAAGTTCTGATAAAATACGCTTTTTGTCGTTAGTAAATTTTTATGAGCACATCAACTACATCACAAAACGCCGTCGTCTTACTCTCGGGCGGGCTAGATTCCGTGACTTGCCTTTACTGGGCAAAAGCCAATTATGCCAACGTCACAGCGATAAGCTTTAACTACGGTCAGCGCCACAATAGCGAACTTAATGCCGCCAAAAAAATTGCCGCGACTGCCCAAGTCAACCATCGTATTATTGATATTGATTTGGCACAGTTAGGTGGCTCGGCGTTGACCGATGCTTCGCTGGTGGTACCCGATGCCAAACAAACAGATTTTAGCGATAATCAGCATAATGACAGCATTCCAATCACCTATGTACCTGCGCGTAATACCATCTTTTTGTCGTATGCGCTGGCATTGGCAGAGGTGACACAGTCTAATGCCATTGTGATTGGCGTCAATGCAGTGGATTACTCAGGCTATCCTGACTGTCGTCCTGAATATATTGCAGCCTTTGAAAAGATGGCAAATCTCGCTACCAAAGCTGGTGTGATGGGCAATCCTCTCCAAATTGCAACGCCATTGTTGCATTTAAGTAAAGCAGAAATCATTAAGCTTGGGGTATCGCTGGGGGTGGATTATGCATTGACCGTCTCATGCTACCGCGCAGATAGCGAAGGACGCGCCTGCGGACACTGCGATAGCTGTTATTTACGTCAGCAAGGTTTTTTACAAGCTGAAATAGATGACTCAACGATTTATCAGTAATCTATCATCATCAAATCCTGCCAGCTTTATTGCGTCAACGGTAAAGCTAGCCATTGTACGATTGAACACCTGCTGTTCTATACTGCTGTCTCTTATGAGGATAAACTATGAAACATTCAGCCATCGTGACCCTATTTGCTAGCATGGTTTTGCCGTTTGCCGCACATGCCGCCAACCCACAATACGTCAATGCTTGCGCCACCCAAATGACCGATAAACACATCACTGATGCCGCTTCTGCAAAAAAAGTATGTACTTGTGTGGTAGATGAACAAGCAAAAATCACCCAAGCGCAAAAAAATGAGCTTGATACTTGGGTAAAAAGTGGCAAAGATGTTCGCCAAAACAAAACTTTCCAAACTATCAGTGCGCGTATGAAAGCGTGTGGCAACGGCGTTAAATTTAATAAAGCCCGTCCCTAATCGGCTACAATCAAGTCCATAATCGATAGAGCCGCGCCACCAGACCAGTTGTTTACTGGTCTTTTTTTGTTTTGTCGCATGAAGAAGTTTGTACTCAATCTGGCTTTCTGATATTGTTAATTCAATTTTTGCTTGGGAAATGCCCATGACTCAACTACCCAATTTTTTGGTCACCATTGTGGAAGCGGATACCATCTGTCATGCTACAGTGCAGCCGCAATTTATCCAGCGTCAAATCAATCTGTTAGCTTATGCCAAACAGGCAGATAAAGGTTTGATTATCTATTTCTATCCAAAAGACAACACCTCAGGCTGTAGTTTGCAAGCGCAAGATTTTAGCCAGCATTTGCCCCAATTACAGCAGCTTGGCTACCAAGTCATTGGCGTATCAAGAGATAGTGTCAAAAGCCATGAAAAATTTATCACCAACCAACAGATTAGTTTTGCACTGGTGAGTGATACCGATGAACAACTTTGCCAATATTTTGACATCATTGCCGAAAAAAAACTATACGGCAAAGTCAGCCTTGGCGTGGTGCGTTCAACCTTAATTTTCGACAACGCAGGCAAGCTGGTTCATGAGATGCGCAATGTCCGTGCCAAGGGACATATTGATAAATTGCTTGCGATATTGCCTACCCTTTAACCCAAACCAACCTAAATTAACCCAAACGCCTTATATTGTTTTTATTTTGATTTTTTGACTCGAGATCACTCATTGTATGTCCGTGAACCAATTTTTTAAAAATATCTATCACGACTTGTATTATGACGTTTATAAAGCAGTCGGTGGTTCGCTCGAAGACGAAGCGGTTAATTGGCCGCTGTATCTCTCCAAACTTGCCAGTACAGGTATCAAAATTATGGTGCTGTTGGTAATTTTGGGCGTGGTCTATCGGCTAAGTTTGTTGCTCATTAATTCTGCCCGTTTTATCGCCAAAGACAGTAAATACAGCCAATCGTTAAGGCTCATTGCACGGTTGATGTGGTTGTTTTCAAGTTTGCTTGCGGTGATGAGTCAGCTTAACTTTGAACCTGAAACAGTCAAAGCCACTGCCAAAGCCGGTATTTGGTCAGTGATTTTTTATATGGCGTGGTACAACCTCGGTTATTTGATGCAAAAAATGCTCAAAAATTATGGGCTAAACGCGTCGATTGAACAATTACTGCATAATTTGTTGTCCATGCTCATCATCGTATTATGGATTGCCTCGGTGATGTCGCAGTTTGGTTTTGATATTGTGTCTGTGGTCGCAGGTCTTGGGATTGCAGGTATCGCAGTGGGTTTTGCGGCACAAGCCACACTTGCCAACTTTATTGCCGGTATCACCATTTTGATTGAGCAGTCGTTTCAAGTCGGTGATTGGGTCAGCATTAATGAAAAAGAAGGTAAAGTGGTGCAAATCGCCTTGCGCACTACCCAAATTTTGACCCGTGATAATATCACCGTGATTTTCCCCAATTCAACCGTTGCCTCAGCGGAAGTCATTAATTTAACTGCCAAAAATCTGATTCGTTTTGATATTGAAGTGCGTATCGCGTTGGAAGCGGATATTGAAAGCGCTCGCGCTATCATTCTTGATATTTTAGCCAACACCAAAGAGGTATTAGAGCGTCCTGCGCCCACAGCGACAGTGGATAAAATTGGCGATTTTGGGGTATTTTTTATCGTGCGGTTTTGGGTCAATCCGCCTCACGTGTCTCGAATGCCATTTATCAAAGAAAATCTACGCGAACAAATCAAAGTAGCACTCGATGACGCCGGCATTGCCACACCTTACCCTCATATGCAGCTTTTAATGCCAAGCGGCGAGCAGCCCCATCGGTAAAAACTTCCCCATAATTTCAGACATTCTGTCATTTGTCCTTTGCTAATCATGCTAAAATACGCCATTAATCAACTTTGACTTTTTTTGGCAGTATTTATGACAGACAGCAATACAACGCCCGTTGGGCAAACTTTTCACATTGTAATCACTTGTGCGGATGGGCTAGAGATTCCCTTGCAAACTGAGCTGGCAAGCTTTGGTATAGATACACAGATTGAGCGCACGGGTCGGCTGATGGCGACATTGACGTTGGCGCAGATTTATCAAGTTTGTCTATGGTCTCGTGTGGCATCACGGGTATTGCTACCACTGGGCAAAAAGAACATCAATCCCGAGTACGATATTGCAGAGCAGCTCTATACCTTTGCCAAAACTGTCAAATGGACTCAGTTATTTGATTTGCAGCAGACCTTTGCGATTCGTTTGACCCTAGATAAGCGCGTACAAGCGAACCAGCAATTCACCATGCTGCGTGTCAAAGATGCGATTGCTGACCAATTTAATGAGCAGTTCGGTCGTCGCCCCAATGTCGATAAAAACCCCGATTTTGGCATTGTCGCTACTGTGGGTGATAAACAAGCTGAATTGTATCTAGACTTATCAGGTACCAGTTTGCACCGCCGTGGTTATCGTGCTGCGATGACCGAAGCGCCACTCAAAGAAAACTTGGCGGCTGCCCTGCTCTATAGCGTGAATTTTCACACCACCCAATTTGACAGTATCGTCGACCCGATGTGCGGCTCAGGCACGTTGATTATTGAAGCCTTGCTGATGAGCGCAGATTATGCCGTAGGACTGGATAAAGCCGATAGCCAATTTGGGTTTTATGCATGGCAACATCATGATACTGCCCTTTGGGAGGCTATGGTGCAAGACGCGCAAACCCGTTTTCATCATCGCCTAGATGCCATGGCAAATGGCGAGATGCCCGCGGTATTTGCTTTTGATATGGACTCAGGCGCGGTTCGAGCCACGCATAAAAATTTAATCGCCGCAGGTTTGACGCCTATCATCAACCGCATTACCTTGCAGCAGCGTTCACTGGCGACCCTTAATTTGGCACTAGAAAAACAAGTCAATGGTTGGGTCAATCCCCTGTTTATCACCAACCCACCGTATGGTGAGCGTCTGGGTGAAGAAGAATTGATTAAACCCTTGTATCAAGGTCTGGGTAAAAAATTACAAGCCCTGTTTGCAGATAGCCCTGCCAAAGTGACTTTGGGTGTCCTCGCTGCCAAAGTTGAACAAGCCGACGTACTACCCCTTGCCGAGCCAAAAACCCTGCGCTGTCACAATGGCGCTATCACCGTTTATTTTCGTTATGGTGAGCTGTTAAAGAGTAAAGACACACCGCTGATTACGCGTTTTGAAAAACGTGAAATCGCCGTAGAAGAAGGTCAAGATTTTATCAATCGACTACAAAAAAATCTTGCCAATCTGCGTAAGCTTGCTCACAAACAAGCTGTGACCAATCTGCGGGTGTATGATGCCGACTTACCTGATTTTAAAGTAGCAGTGGATGTGTATGGCGAATTTGTGCATGTGCAAGAATATGCCGCCCCCAAATCAATCCCGTTAGAGACCGCCAAAAAACGCTTTAATCTAGCGCTGCATGGCGTGCGTGAAGCCTTGCAAGTGAACCGTGAGCAAGTGTTTATCAAAACCCGCGCCCGCCAATCCGGCAATGAGCAGTATGAGAAGAAAGCCAATTCGGGTAAATTCCATGTGGTCAGCGAGCCAACTGCCAACAACCAACGGGCGTATTTTTTGGTGAACTTTAGCGATTATTTGGATACAGGGCTATTTCTTGACCATCGCAGCATCCGAAAAATTATTGCAGAAAACTCACGCGGTAAAACGGTGCTTAATCTGTTTGCTTATACTTGTACTGCCAGTGTGCATGCGGCATTGGGCGGGGCAAAAGCGGTGACATCGGTGGATTTATCACAAAACTATCTGGATTGGGGACGCAAAAATTTTGCCCTAAACGGCTTGCCAGATTTGCCAAGCTACCAGTTTATTGCCCAAGATATTTTTGAATGGATTAAAAGCAATACTGAGCAGTACGATGTGATTTTTATCGATCCGCCGACTTTTTCTAATTCCAAGAAATTTCAAGGTACTTTTGATGTGCAGCGCGACCACGTACCACTCATCAACCGTGCCATGAATCGCTTATCCGCTGAAGGCGTGTTGTATTTTTCCAATAACTTTACCAAATTTGTGCTAGATGACGAAATCAACAACCGTTATCACGTTGAAGAAATGACCAACCAAACCATTGGCTTTGATTTTGATAGTAAACGCCCTATTCACCAGTCGTGGGCGATTCGCCACAAATAATTTGCCAATAAAAAAGCGATGACTCGTGTTAGCCATCGCTTTTTTTGATGAGTTGGTTATTTTGCCAGAGTCTTGGTTTCAATCACACTATCAAGCTTATACAGGTTGCCATAGCCTTTGGTATCGGTGGGCGGTGTGCGATAGCGAGTCAAGCGCAAAACCCGCTGTGCGCTTTCATCATGACGATAACCGATGATGGGCGCATCGAGAAGATACTATTTACCCACCGCTGTTTTTAGCCCCTGTGCGTCATAATGGATATCGCGCACTTCTAGGCATTTTCTATCGGTCACGTTGTCGCAATACTGCCATTTGGGTTTGACCTCCAAAAATACGGTTTCCCCTTTGCCGTATTTTACTTCAGGCTTTAATTTACCTACCCACTGAAGCGAGCTACCATCAGCCGTGGTTTGCGACAATACTGCATCTACTTCAGTTTCCATTATTTGTAGTTCACTTGGGCTTTGCATCTGTTTAGCAAGCCATTGTTCCGGTGCTTGCAATTCACCGCAACCCATTAAAGTACTAATACCTGTCCCGATGGGTTGCATTGTATTTTTGCTTAGGCTATATTGATTTGATAGTTGGTTACAGCCTACATTATAGCTTATGTGATTTTGGTTAAAGTTTAGCGTGACTTTGCCATTCTGTATTTGCAAGTATGAACCATTCCACGTAATCGGATCTGTGCTATTGATATTGTTAAGCTGCCAATCATAACTCTGTAAAGAATTAGTGGTGGGGGTAGAGCCGATAAAGATGGGCAGCTGCACGTACGGCACTCTTTCACTAGGCGCTGATGGGTTAGTATTCACCGTTTGGCAACCAGTCAGGGTAAGCATAAGTAATGTACTCGTTTTAAAGCCACCTTTAACCACTCGATTGTTTATCATTGTTTATATCCATTATTAGACCATTAATCGAAGTTTAGCCAAATATTTATGGTTATTCAGCATTTAATCTGTAAATTTATACCAAACCCAAAAAATATAATAAGGTGCGTTTTACGCACCATTTTTGGCGAGATATAGCCAGCGGTGCATCGTATGCGTCCTACACAAGCAAGACTTTAACTATTGGTTTTGGTATTAGTTTAGTACCTTTAAATTTAGTTGAGTATATTTAATGGGAAAGTTGACATAAAAAAACCCAGTCAAGTGACTAGGTTTTTGATGTCAAACTTAACATAAACGGTTATTTATTCGGTTGTGGCGTGGTGCGTAGATAAGGCTTGATTTCTTTATGACCTTTTGGGAATTTCGCGGCGATTTCTTCATTTTTGACGCTTGGCGGGATAATCACATCGTCCCCGTCTTGCCACTCAACTGGCGTTGCAATGCCATAATTATCTGACAATTGCAAGGCATCAATCACCCGTAAAATTTCATTGAAGTTACGACCGACAGCGGCGGGGTAAGTGAAAGTTAGCCGCAGTTTATGCTGTGGATCGATAATGAATACGCTACGAACCGTGTGCGTGGTTGACGCATTTGGGTGAATCATGTCGTAAGCTTCCGATACTTTTTTATCGGCGTCTGCAATGATGGGGAAATTCACCTCGCAGCCTTGGGTTTCTGAGATATCGCCCACCCAAGCTTTGTGATCTTCGACGCTATCGACTGATAAAGCAATGGGTTTGACATGGCGTTTTTTGAATTCATCACCCAATGATGCCGTGCGTCCTAACTCCGTGGTACAAACTGGGGTAAAGTCTGCCGGATGTGAGAATAAAACCACCCAGTTATCACCTTGCCAATCGTAAAAATTGATGTTGCCTTCGGTGGTTTGTGCGTCAAAATTTGGTGCCGTGTCGCCAATTCGTAATTGTGCCATCGCTGACTCCTTATGATTTGATTTGATTTGATCTGATTTGATTAATAATATGTGGTTATTGTTTGACATCGATCTATTACAGAGACTCAGCAAAATTTTAACAGATTTTAAATTCATCAATAATGACTTTTTGCGAATCTTTGTTTCTAAAAAGTCATAAGCGCGCTACGATTGACTGTTTTATAGTGGAGGTTTTAATCAAATTCCGCGGTCTTTAAAAACCGCGCGACCACGTTAAACTGCCCAGCGGTGGTATCTTCTTCATACATGGCTTGGCGAAACGCATTGGAATTGGCAATGCCTGAGGTATACCAAGCAATATGTTTACGAGCGATACGACACCCCGAGTATTCGCCATAAAACGCATAAATCTCTTGCAAATGGCTTAATACAATCTCTTTTAGCGTCTCCATCGTTGGACTGGGCAAGATTTCACCAGTCTTTAGGTAATGGGCAATGTCGCGAAAAATCCAGGGCTGCCCTTGCCCTGCTCGCCCAATCATAATGCCATCGGCGCCTGTTTGCTCATATACTTGTTTGGCTTTTTGCGGGCTGTCGATATCCCCATTGACGATAACAGGAATGGTGAGAAGATTTTTGACTTCTTTAATTAACTCATAGCGAGCGCTGCCTAGATATTTATCTTCGCGGGTGCGTCCATGTATTACAATCATGGCGATACCTGCATCTTCTGCCATTTTTGCGACACGCAAAATATTTTCTTCACCATTGGCATAGCCTAGACGGGTTTTTAGCGTGACTGGTACATCCACGGCATTGACCGTGGCATCTAATAGTCGCTTGACCAAGTCTTCATCTTTGAGTAGCGCAGAACCCGCCAGCTTTTTGCAAACTTTTTTTGCGGGGCAACCCATATTGATATCGACGATTTGCGCCCCATTGGCAACTTGATAGCGAGCCGCTTCGGCGATTTTTTCTGGGTCTGAGCCAGCGATTTGCGCAGAAATAGGCGCAATTTCACCATCAAAATTGGCACGATACAGCGTTTTGTGATGGGCAAACAGCGTGGCATCAGACGTCATCATCTCTGACACCGCATGCCCTGCACCAAAGGACTTAGCCAGCATGCGAAAAGGCTTATCAGTGACGCCTGCCATCGGGGCAACGATGATGCGGTTGGCGATGGTCTGGTCGCCGATATTAAGGGGGGTAAGCAATGGATGGTTGGACATAAATAAAAAAGCATGATGCGCTTAAAAATGGGGGAACATTATAACTTTTATTGTCCATGCTTTGGCGAAAAATTCGCCCATTTAGTGAAATCCCCCATTTCGCCTTCTTTTTAAACAATCGGGTGAGTTTTTATATCAGTTTTTTACGATTTTTTATTTGTTTGTCATATAGACTTAACCCAATAGAAGTTTAATATTCTCATACTTATCAATTTGTTAGACATAGATATGGGCATAAACATATGTTAAAACAGCTTAAACTTTGGTATCGGAGCGGTAAGCATGTCAATGGGGAAGTGATTTATCAGCTGCCCCATTGGTCTGCTAGGGTGGCTCGTCGTACGGTTGATTTTGTTTCGCTTGAATGGAAGTGGTTATTGGCATTTTTATGCCTAATCATGATACTTATTATCGCTATTTGATTCGTCGCTATTTGATTTGTCGATATTTTACCCATTTAGCCATGCCAATTTGGGCAATATATGGGAGGTAAAGATATTGCATATAAAGCCGCTAACAAGTCACTATGTTTTACCATGACAAATCGTTGAGATTTTAGTATACTAGCTTGTTTATTTGACACGCTTATCCGACCGCTATGACCCAAATTCCTGTCATTCAACACCCAGAAATGATCAATCCCCGAGACCTTACCGCAAAAACCAATTTACTTGGCATGAGTAAGGCTGAGCTTGGACAATTTTTTGTAAAGCTAGGCGAAAAACCGTTTCGCGCCACCCAAGTAATGAAGTGGATTTATCAGTTTGGCGTGACTGATTTTTATCAAATGACGAATTTGTCCAAAAAACTACAAGAAACATTGGACGAAGTGGCAACTGTGTCGCCCCCAACGGTCAAGTTTAAACAATTTAGTGAAGATGGCACCCGCAAATGGGTGTTTGAAGTAGCAGGTGGCTCGCTGGTGGAAACTGTACTCATCCCAGCTGACGATAACAAACAATTTGGACGTAAAACCTTGTGTATTTCCTCGCAAGTCGGCTGTGCGCTTGACTGCTCGTTTTGCAGCACCGGTAAACAAGGCTTTGAGCGGGACTTATCGCCTAGCGAAATTATCGGACAGCTGTGGGTTGCCAATCAGTCTTATATGGAAAATGTGCCTGTCACTGAACGTGAAAATCGGGTCACTAATGTGGTGATGATGGGCATGGGTGAACCCCTATTAAATTATGAGCCTGTGGTAGCCAGTATGTCATTGATGCTCGATGATTTTGGTTTTGGCTTGTCCAAACGCCGCGTTACCCTATCAACGTCGGGCATCGTGCCAAAGATGTATGAGCTTGCCAAAGACATTGATGTGGCACTTGCCATCAGCCTACATGCACCCAATGACGAACTGCGTAACGAACTGGTACCCATCAATAAAAAATATCCACTCAAAGAGCTGATAGCCGCCGCCAAATCTTATGTATATGACGAAAACCCTCGTCATAAAAAGCATGTCACCATCGAATATGTGATGTTAAAAGACGTCAATGACACGGATGAACACGCCCGTCAGTTGGTCAATCTACTCAAAGATTTACCCTGCAAGATTAATTTGATTCCGTTTAATCCGTTCCCGCATGCGCCTTACGGACGCTCTAGCAACAATCGTATTCATGCGTTTAGCAATATCTTGAACCAAGCAGGCTTTGTCTGTACCATTCGCCAAACCCGCGGCGATGACATTGATGCGGCATGTGGACAACTGGTTGGACAAGTCACCGATAAAACCCGCCGAGCAAAACAGTGGCAAGAAAAAGTGTCCAAAACGTTACAATCTAAAGCGTCTCATTAAATCTTTTATCATTATAATAGTTTGGCGTGATAAAGGCGCAAGTTAGCCTTATCGGTTGGTGTTATCACGGTTTTTTTGCTATAGTAATAGCCATTTTTAGTGATAGGCTTGTTTTGCTATTGGGCTTTATCGACGATTAAAATTGGTTATCTACTGTCAAAATTTTTAATTATTCAATTTAGTTCATTTGATTATGAGTAAGTTTGTTATGCCACCATGTCACTCACGTCAAACTCATTTATACCACAGCCAACCTGCTATTTTGTGTCAATTACACGACAACGATATAGACGACGATAAAATGCCGGGCAAATCAAATTTTTTATCGAAGGTTTTTTTATCTAAGATTTTTGCCGCAGCTATGATTGGTCTTTCAAGCCTCACCCTTTGCCTAACCGGTTGTAGCACCACCCGACAAGTTACCACGCAGACAGTCACCGCAAGTGACCCAAGTCGCTGGGAAAAAAATCCAGAAGAAATCGCCAGAATTCGCACCGCGATTGCCGCTGAATATATTCGTGGTGGAAAATTGGACGATGCCAAACGACAGTTAGAAAGTGCATTAAAGTCTTATCCAAAGTCAGCAGAAGCCAATGATATGATGGGTGTGTTATTGCAGCAAGAAGGCAGCCCGCGCAATATGCAAAAAGCCGAAGCTTATTTTAAAAACGCCATCGCACTCAATCCTGACTTTAGTCAAGCAAACAACAACTATGGCGTCTATCTCGCCCAACTCAGTCGTAACCAAGAAGCGATTGCCCAGTTTCAAATTGCGGGTTCTGCCTTAGGATATGACGGTCGTGCCAGTGCGTTAGAGAATTTAGGTCGTACAGCATTAAAGGTCAAAAACAAACCGCTGGCGATACAATCATTTATCAAGGCGCTCGATGCCAACCGCCAAAGCATCGTCGCCCGTACAGAGCTTATTGATATTTTATTGGCTGATGGCAAATTTTTGGAGGCGCAGGCACTGTATAATGATTTGGTTAAAATTATTGGTCAATCCAACCTTGACCCGCGCACTTTATCGCAAGGGATTAGGCTTGCCAAACTTGCGAACAATACCATAGAAGTGCAAAAATTAGCGCAGCAGCTTTTGGATCGCTATCCACTTAGCGATGAAGCAAAGCAGATTCGTTCTGGACTTTTAACCCCAACGTCAACTTGGAAATAAGATGGAAAACAGCAATAACACCGACAATCAACAAAACTCTACCCCTGTTCATGACACAACCCAGCTTTTGGGTCAGCGTTTTAAACAAGCCCGTGAGAAAAAAGGCTTATCGATTGACGATGTCGCTGCCAAAACTTTCATTTTAAAAAGTCATCTTCGAGCACTTGAAGCCAATGATTTTGATGCTTTACCGCAGCCTACCTTTGCGCGCGGTTTTGCCACTACCTATGGGCGTTTTTTGGGTTTAGATAAAAATCTGGTCGCGCAAAGTTTTGATGCCCAGTACCCCGCTACCCTCAAACAAAAATATGCCACGGTCATCAATGCCCCGATGCAGCCGATGGGCACGCTTAATCGTGAAGCGCGTCCCAGTGTGCGTATTAACCCTTTTGTCATTGGTGGGATTTTATTGGTATTGGGGCTTGCGATTTTTATTTTTAATAAAGTTAGCAAAGCACATAATGACTCGGTTGAACAAGCGCCCGCTAGTGCTGTTGCCAGCATGCCAACCCAAGACCAAGTCAGCGGTGCGTCGCTTAACAATGCAGGCTCAGCGATTGTGACAAACACGGTGACTGCCAGTGGGTTACCCGCCACCGGATCTGCCATTACTGGTGTCGCGGTGAGTGCTGATAACGCCAGTGGTACAGCAGCGACAGGGCAAGCTGGTGCTAAAGCTTCGATTGACATTTTTGTAAAAGATACCACCAAAATCACCATTGTCGATGCGACAGGCAATACGATTTTAGATGGCGATCAAGCACGCGGTAGTTACCAATTGACAGGTCAAGCGCCGTTTCAAGTCAATATCGACAAAGCCAGCAATGTGAGCTTGGATTTGAACAAACAACCGATTAAATTAAGCAATTATGCCCAAAACGATAAAGCCAATTTTACTTTAAAACCTTAACGACTTATAACTTTAAAAATACGCTAAACCATTCGTTATAATAGTTATAATAATAGGAACGCCTATGTCAGCGCATAACCCCATCAAACGTAAACTCACCAAAAAAATCTACGTCGGTAATGTCGCAGTAGGCGGTGACGCCCCCATTAGTGTGCAAAGTATGACCAATACCGATACCTGTGATGTCGATGCCACTGTGGCACAGATTCAGCGCTGTGTCGATGCCGGTGCTGATCTGATGCGCGTCTCCACACCAACGATGGAAAGTGTAAAAGCCTTTGCCGCAATCAAAAGACAAGTTTCTGTGCCCCTGGTAGCAGACGTTCATTTTGATTATAAAATTGCACTTGCGGTGGCTGATGCAGGTGCAGACTGCTTACGTATCAACCCAGGTAATATCGGCAATGAACAAAAAGTGCGCGAAGTGATTGCCGCCGCCAAAGACCATGGCATCAGTATGCGTATTGGCGTAAACGCGGGGTCACTAGAAAAAGATATCCAAAAAAAATATGGTGAACCCACGGGCGAAGCGATGCTTGAATCGGCGATGCGCCATATTGATATTTTAGATCGTAATAACTTTGACCAATTTAAAATCTCAGTCAAAGCCAGTAATGTGTTTTTGACCATGGATGCGTATCGGTTGATTTCTGCACAAGTTGACAATCCCCTGCATCTAGGTGTGACAGAAGCGGGGGTATACCGCACCGGTACCGTTAAGTCTGCGATTGCGTTAGGCGGACTACTGCTAGAAGGTATTGGCGATACCATGCGTATTTCGCTAGCCGCTGAGCCAGAAGAAGAGATTAAAATCGGTTTTGATATCTTAAAATCACTCGGTATCCGTAGTAATGGGGTGAATTTTATCGCCTGCCCTAGCTGCTCACGCCAAGAGTTTGATGTGATTCGGGTGATGATGGACTTAGAAAAACGCCTAGAAGATATCCGTGAGCCAATGGATGTGTCGGTGATTGGCTGTAAAGTCAATGGTCCAGGGGAAGCCAAAGAATCGGATATCGGCGTGGTGGGTGCTAGTCCAAATAGCCTAGTATATAAAAATGGGGAAAAATCACATTTGATTGATACCACCAAGCTTGCTGATGAGATTGAAGCCATGGTCCGTCAAAAAGTGGCTGAGCGTGAAGCGCAGCGCGCCAATGAAATTTTACGGGTTAAATAATTTTTGTGTCGTTTATTTTTTAGTTTGCATTGTTTGGGAAATTGACCATGTTAAAATCCATTAAAGGGTTTAATGATATCTTACATATTGAGACAGAATCTACGCGCCCATCGAGTGAGTGGCGCCAACTTGAAAGCAGCCTTATCGATGTGCTCAATCAATTTGGCTTTGAGCAAATACGCCTCCCAATCGTTGAAGAAACCCAGCTGTTTGCCCGTGCGATTGGCGATGCCACTGACATTGTCGAAAAGGAAATGTATAGTTTTTATGACAAATCCAACCCACCCACGGCATTGACGCTACGCCCTGAAGGCACGGCAGGCGCGGTACGTGCCGTGGTGGAGCATAACTTATTGCGGGGTGATAATCCAAAACTTTGGTATATTGGTCCTATGTTTCGCTATGAACAACCGCAAAAAGGCCGTTATCGCCAGTTTCACCAATTAGGGGTTGAGAGTTTTGGCAGTGAATTGGCGGATGCCGATGCTGAGCTCATTATCATGACTTACCAAATGTGGCAAAAATTGGGTATTTTAGACGTGGTTCAACTTGAGATTAATAGCTTGGGTGAGATAGATGAGCGACTGGCGTATCGCCAAGCCTTGGTGGATTTTTTAACCGATAAAAAATCTCAATTGGATGAAGATAGTCAGCGCCGCTTAACCACCAACCCACTACGTATTTTGGATAGTAAAGATAAAAATACCCAACAAATTTTAGAGAATGCCCCAAAGCTTGCTGACTTTTTGGGGGCAGCAAGCCAGCAGCATTTTGAAGCTTTGCAACAGTATCTTAAAGCAGTCGGCATCAATTTTGTGATTAATCCAAAACTAGTACGGGGTTTAGATTATTACAATAAAACCGTATTTGAATGGACAACTGACCAGCTAGGTAGCCAAGCCACAGTGTGTGCTGGGGGTCGTTATGATGGACTTATCGGACAAATCAAATCTATTGGCAGTGATAAACCAGCCGCCTCCGAGCCTGCTGTAGGTTTTGCCATGGGGCTTGAGCGTTTGCTGTTACTCATGCAAAAGGTGCATCCATTTGAGGCAACACCTGCCTGTGATGTATTTGTGGTCGCCCATCCTGATGTTTACACCGATGCCATCAAATTTGCCCATGAGCTGCGTACGCGACGTTCAAATCTTCGCGTGAAAATGGCAAGTGCCACGAGCTTAAAAGCGCAAATGAAGAAAGCCGACAAATCAGGTGCGCAATTGTCAGTGATTATCGCGCAAGATGAAGTCGCCAATCAGCAAATTACCATCAAAAAAATGGCAACTGGTGACCAAATTACGGTCGCAAGTGACACGCTCTTTAGCGAAAATCCAGATTTTATCTAATCTATTTGATTAGGCCAAATTTGATGGGTAACTTATATCAGTAATTTTTTGAAAGGCTTTATGTAATGGTTAAAGACGTACAACCTAAGCTAGTAAATGATGAACAACAATCCTTAGGCGCGCTCAAACAATATGGTGGCTATATTGTATCCGCTATTATGTTGGTATTAGCCGGTTATTTTGGCTGGAGTTATTGGCAAAAGCATGGCGGCAATATAGATACCGCCGCGGCGAACGATTTTGCCAAAATTCAAAGCGACCAGAACAACATTGAGACCCTAACCACCCAAGCTGCCACCGATCCTAAAGCACAAGCGCAACTGGCTACGGCGCAAACCAATTTGAGCAAAGACTTGAGCGAATTTGTGGCTAAACATGATAATTCGGTTTATACATGGCAAGCCTTAATGCTGCAAGCCAAACAACAAACCGATAACAATGATCTAAAAGCGGCGGCGGCAACGCTGCAAAAAGCGTCTCAGTTAACGCTTAACGATGATGGGCTAAAAGCCATTGCCATTTTGCGCCAAGCACAAGTGCTATTGTCAGACAATCAAGCGGATGCGGCACAAAAACGCTTGCAAAGCCCTTTGCCCGCTGCCTTTGAAGCCAGTAAACTTGAGATTTTGGGGGATATTGCCAACCAACGAGGTGATAAAAAAGCGGCGGCTACTCATTACCAAAAGGCTTGGCAATTGATTGAACAACGTAATCAAAATAACCCAAACCCCCAAGACCGTGCATTGCTACGTATCAAAATGGAAAGCCTAGGCTTAAGCGTCAAACAACCTGATTTAACAGGCGGCGTACTCGCTAAACCTACCCAAGCTGAAAATACTGCCGCTGCAGCCGCATCTGCGCCTGCTGTTGCCTCAAGCATAAAATAGGTGCAAATTAGGCAAAAAATCTTAACCTGACAAAACTTTTGAATGACAACATTTTAAACTTCACCGTACGTTACGAGATAAACAATGACGACCATAACAACAACAAAATCGACACCCTTATCGACAAACTTAATGAAACCTGCCCTATTTGCAACCGCCTTGGTGGTAGCGATGACCCTGACAGGTTGTGATAAGTTTAAAAAATCTGACAATGTCCATAAACCTGCCGCACTTGTGAAACTCGCTAGCAGTCAAAATGTGATTTCCCCACTGTTTAGTCAAGGCAGTAATACAAAAGTTAGCCAACGCTTTGGCAGTTTGCGCAATAAAACCACCATCAGCCAACAACCTACCGCCTTTCGCGTGGCGTATGACAACAATGGCTATGTGAATGCGTTAGCAGACGGTAGCGTGCAAGCGTTTGATGGGCAAGGCAAAGTGCTTTGGAGTACCAAACTCAAACAAGGCCTAATGTCAGGGGTGGCGCTAGATGAACAATCTCGCGTAGCCGTGGTCAGTGACAGCAAAGGGGTCATCATTGCGTTAGATAGAATGACTGGCAAAGTTATTTGGCAAACGCCGTTGGACACCGTAACCCTATCCCCTGCCCTCATCAGCCAAAACCGTGTCATTACCCTTGGCAATGATGGTAAAATTAGTGCGCTGTCGCTAGAGTCTGGCGCGCCTATTTGGACTTTTAACACCCAAAATCCAAATTTAAGCGTTCGCGGTAGTGCCACGCCGATTTTATTCAATCGCAATACGGTGCTGGTTTCGACAGCTGATGGTCGTATCCATGCTTTAAACATCGATAATGGCGTACCCATTTGGTCAAAACGTTTTGGTATCAGCAAAGGCAGTAGCGATATCGAAAAAATTTCTGATATTGACGCCACCCCCGTACTAGATGGCAATATGCTGTATGTTGTGTCCTACAGCGGTCAGTTAGTCGCTGCCGATATGGCCTCCCAGCAGCTTAGTTTTGTCAAAGAGTTGGCGAGCCTAAAATCAGTCGGCACAGATGATAGCCAAGTTTACGCCACTTCGCTTGATGGCGAATTGGTGGCGATGGATAAAATGACAGGCACGGTTAATTGGCAAACCGATAACTTGTCTTATCGAGGCTTAAGCAACGCGGTAAGTATCGGCAACTATGTAGTAGTTGGTGATGCCATGGGTTATTTGCATGTATATGACCGCACCTCAGGGGCATTGGTTGACAGAAAACAAGCCAAATCCGACGTAGCGGTATTACAGTTTATCAATAACCGTTTGATTGCCCAAAGCGCAAATGGCGCATTTAGTGTTTGGCAAGTAAATCGTTAATTGTTAAACTGTTCACGCATTTGGCAGTTTTGGCGAGTGGATGAGCAGCCCATACTGATAAAAGTGTGAGTTTAAATGACAACCCAGCATTGCAGCGCGATGTTGGGTTTGTTAAGTTATAGAAATAATGAATTTTTCAAGCTTGTTGAAAATCTTGCTTGTTAAAAATCTTGCTTTTTGAAAATTTTGGAAATTAAATTTATGAAACCAGTTGTTGCCTTGATTGGCCGTCCGAACGTTGGCAAGTCCACCCTATTTAATCAGTTGACCCGCAGTCGTCAAGCCTTGGTTGCTGATTTGGCAGGTCTTACCCGCGACCGTCAATATGGCGACGCAACCTTTGAAGAAAAATCCTTTATCGTCATCGATACCGGTGGTATTGGCGAAGTGGATGAAGGTGACGGCAGCATTGATGATTATATGTCGCACCAATCGCATACCGCTATCCATGAAGCAGATATCATCGTATTTGTGGTTGATAGCCGCGCAGGTATCACGGGCGCTGATGAAGTTATTGCCAAACAACTTCATACCCTTGGCAAGCCCGTGTTTTTAGCCGCCAATAAAATGGATGGCGTCCATGAAGCGGCGATTCATGAATTTTATGCGTTAGGTTTTGGTGAGCCATTTTCCATGGCAGCCAGTCACGGACGTGGGGTCGGCAATTTATTAGAAGCCGTCACTGCCAATATGCCCACCGATGACCAAGAAGAACAAGCACCTGATGGCTTACGTATCGCCATCATTGGTAGACCCAATGTCGGCAAATCTACCCTTGTCAATCGCTTGCTCGGTGAAGAACGCGTGGTGGTTTTTGATATGCCAGGTACCACACGCGATAGTATTTATATCCCTTACGAGCGTGACAACAGACATTATGTGTTGATTGATACCGCGGGCGTGCGTCGCCGTGGACGTATTGATGAAAAAGTTGAAAAATTTTCTGTGGTAAAAACCTTGCAAGCCATCAAAGATGCCCATGTAGTCATCGTGGTCATTGATGCGCAAGAAGGTATTACCGATCAGGATTTGAACTTGTTGGGCTACGCCTTAGAAGCAGGTCGCGCGATGGTACTTGCCATCAATAAATGGGACGGGCTTGACCAAGACCAAAAGAATTTTGTCAAAATTGAAATGGATCGACGTTTTAACTTTATCCCTTATGTAAAAGTGCATTTAATTTCTGCGCTTCATGGGACAGGCGTTGGCAATCTTTACCCATCGATTCACCGTGCCTATGATGCGGCGATGTTTGATATTTCCACCAGTCGCTTGACCCAAATTCTGCAAGATGCGGTTACTGCACACCAGCCCCCTATGGTGGGCGGGCGACGCATTAAACTTCGATTTGCGCATTTGGGGGGTCATAATCCACCGATTATTGTGATTCATGGCAATCAGACCAGCCAAGTGCCAAACAGTTATCGTCGCTATCTAGAAAACGAATTTCGCAAAGTATTCAAGCTTGAAGGTACCCCGATTCGGGTTGAGTTTAAACAAAACGCCAATCCTTACGCAGGTCGCACCAATACCATGACGGATGCGCAAAAAGAACGTAAACGTCGAGAAGTACAAAAATTCAAAAAGCGCGGCAAAAAACGTTGAGGTGATGTTAATTGGCGTTTTAAGGGATGAGTGCATGGTACAGAAGACGTTAGGGTATCAAATTAGGGTAAAGCGTATCGTTGCGATACCCTTTTTATTGGTTTTATTTATTTGCCTTGTGATTTATACCTTAGTCGACTTGACCCAAACAGTGCAATCTGAAATCAAACAGGCCAGTAAGATAAATTATCTACTTGCCCAGTCTGTCGCCAGCAACCCCAACAGTGTGACAACCGCTAGCATTGATAAACTGTTAAGCGAAATGCCGCAGTACGAAAGCATTGTATTTTTTCCATTTAATCAACAGCAGCATCCGACCACCCGTCCAATTAAAGTCACTGAAGTGCTTTTTGAGCGCTATTACGGATTGAGCGAACCTGTTAAAATCAATTTATTAAAATTAACGCCCAATCAAAACAACACTAAAGTCGACCAGCTAATTGGCTATAGTAATCTTACCCTTGACCTACAAACCATTCGCCAGCAATGGTTTTGGCAACATTTGCCGTTAGTACTGGTGTTATCATTTATTGCGCTATTTAATTTGTGGTTTGTGTTGCAAAAGGTGCAAAACTTAACCAATCGCTTACCAAAACTTGAAGACTTAAGCCATCAAATTTTGCAAGATGAGTTTTCACAGGCAGAGGCGTATCGGCTACCAAAAAGTAATGAGGCTTGGGTATTTGAAAAAGCCTTGGTGTATTTGCTCAACAAGCGCAAGGCGCAAATTGCCCAAATCGACACCCTGCGCCAAGAAAAAAATGCCCTTGAAGAAACCCAAATTAAGCAGCTTGAGCATAGCTCAAAATTTGAAAATATTTTGATTCATGAGTTCAAATCCTCCGTGAGTCGTATCGAATCGGGTTTACAGCTATTACACAATCAATATATCAGCGCTGAGCAAAAAGATGCCGTTGAAATTATTAGTTTGGGTAAAGATGATTTGAATGCTAAGCTGGATCAAATCATCCAAATTAACCGTATCGATAAAGGTCAAACAGGCGTCAGCGCCTACCAATTTAGTCCAACGGCGTTAATCACCCAAATTGTCAATGACTATCAGCCTTTTGCTGCCGAAAAAAATATTACCTTAACAGCAAAGCCCTATCACGCCGATTATGTCCTAGAAGGCGATGTTCAAAAAATCACTTTAATTATTAGCTCATTGGTGGAAAATGCGATTAAATTTACCGATAAAGGCAGCATAACAATCACCTCGCAGTTGCAACATTTACAAACGCAAGTACGGTGGATGTTGCAGATTGAAGACACTGGCATAGGCATTGCCAAGGAACATTTAGCGCAGATTTTTGAACCTTTTTTCCAAATTAATCCTGAAGTGAAACATTCCTCGTCAACTAATTCTGCAGGATTATTTTTGGTGAAAAAACTCTTAGCACTGATGAAAGGCAGCATCACAGTTACTAGCGAACCTGATGTGGGTACCAATTTTCAGGTATCGTTACTGTTAAAAGATTGGAAACACAACTATGAACGCAATTTATTGATAAATAAACATATTGTCGTTTGGTATCACTATGAAGATTTATTCGAAAAGGCCAAACGCATGGAAAATGCGGGTGCTAAAGTTGAGACCTTTACCAGTAGCGAACTTCTTGAAGATTATTTGTTATTTCATACGGTGGATGCGCTGTTTATCTCCCGAAATATTCATTATCAAGTGATATTAGACTTCGTCAGCAAATTTCGTGAGCTTGAACAGGACGGCAGGGTCACTATTGTTTGTGTTTATGATACCAAAGCGTTAAATCCGCATACTATCGAACTGCTAAAAATAGCGGGGGTTGATTATTTTGTGAAAAAAGAAGTAATAGACGATACACCCGATCAATATATCAAACAGCTGTCCCATATTTTGAGTTAAAATTTGAGTTAAAAAAACCCTTCAGATGAAGGGTTTTTTCTTTGTAATTTAGAATAAACCTTTAAAGAACAGTACGATGTGTTGCCATATACGTTTAAAAATTCCTGCTTCTTGAACTTGGGTCTCAGCGACCAGTGGTACAGATGCCACAGGTTTACCATTGAGCATAGCCACCAGTTTACCCACTTCTTGACCCTGTGCTAACGGCGCTTTGACATCGGCTGGCAAATTGACTACGGTGCTGATTTTTTCTTGATCCAGTTTTGGCACTAATACTTGTAAATTGCCTTTGCTGATGACGTTGACTTTATCGACAGCACCGAAGTTGACTGGCACGCTACCGTAGTTTTTTTGTGCTGGGGCGGCAATTTTAGTAGCAAAGTTACTAAATCCCCAGTTGAGTAAGTTACGCGATTGGTCTGCGCGCTCTTGAGCGCTTTTAGTACCCATAATCACTGAAATCAGGCGCATATCACCGCGTTTACTCGAGGCTACCAGACAGTAACCTGCTTCGTCGGTATGCCCTGTTTTTAGACCGTCTACCGTTGGATCGGTGAACAACAGCGCGTTGCGGTTGCCTTGGGTGATGCCGTTATAAGTAAATTGTTTTTGGCTATAGAGGGGATAATATTTTTTACTGTTCTTGATAATCGCTTGGGCGAGTTTCGCCAAATCTTCGGCAGACGCTTGATGGCCTTCTTGTGGCATACCGGTCGCATTCATAAAATGGGTACGGGTCATGCCAATTTTTTTGGCTTCTTCATTCATCAAATCGGCAAACGTGGTTTCGCTACCGCCAATGTGCTGTGCCATCGCTTTTGATGCATCATTACCCGATTGGATAATAATACCTTTTAACATATCAATCACAGGGGCGGTTGTATTGACAGGGACATACATACAAGACTCTTCACTTGAGCCTTTACACCAAGCTTCCGGGGTCATGAGGATGGGTTCATTTTCTTTTAATGCCCCTGATAGCAGCCGCTGCTCAATGATGTAACTGGTCATCATTTTGGTCAATGACGCAGGTGGGAACGGCTGAGCGGCATTTTTTTGAGCCAATACAGTACCCGTATCATAGTCAATTAGGATAAAAGCGGAATTGTCTAGTTCAGGCTGTTGTATGGCGGCATTTGCCTGCACAGTTGTGGCAAAAAAACTGGCGGCGACAAAAGTGCCGACCATCAGACGTTGGGTGTATTGCGGTATTACGATTGCTTTCATCTCACTCACTCTTGGCTCAAATCAAATGCGACCTGTTTGCTTGGACGCTTGGTAAAACAAATTGCCTATATTAGCAAAAAAAATCATGATTCAACACTGTATTCGGTCTAAAAATCAACGATTTATCACAAATAAAACCCCCTAAATCAGTTAGGGGGTGGATAGCACAGCTTGAGTTAAATTATTATTTACTGTTGGCAAGGTCTTTGCACAGTTCAAGATTCTCCGCTTTTGGATAACTGAGTGTCCATTGGCGGGTTTCATTCAAAATTTGCTTGTAATCTTGCTGAGAGGATAAGTATTGCACCGCTAAACGAGGATCGCTGATGGTCGGCATTAATTTTTTTAGCTCGACATTATAAGCGGTGTTAAACCCTGTTTGTTGCGATTTATTCAGCATGGGTGGGCAGATTTCTGACAACACTTGTAATACCGCCACTTCTTCTTTGGTGGTCGATAAGTCTGACATATCGATTGCGATGGTATCGCCATTTTTATCTTCAGCGATACCACTCACGGTGACGCCCATTAACAGCATGCCTATCATAGCTTGGCTGATTTTGCCCAGTTTAATCATACAGTGTCCTAACGTTATCTAAGTAAAATACAGCCCATATCATACTAAATAATCAAAAAAAATATAGCGAATAATCACGCTATATAGTCAGTATTTTGTGAACAAGTAAAAATTTTTGAAACAGTTTAGCAATATACTGCTGGGTAAAAACTTTCATATCATCCATGTTACGGCTTAGTTTACACGGTCTAGTTTAATACCTCAATCGCTTGAATTTGCAAAACACTATCCGCTATTTGGCTAAAATGAACATCGACATTTTGATAACGCATGACAAATATGGTATTAAGCGCTTGTTGTCGATATGCAGGTCTAGGGTCTTGGGCAATGAGTTGCTCGATAGTTTGCCAATCTGTTTGATTCAGCTGACTTTTTATTGCAATATTGGATAAATCCTGCAATAAATCTGGATGCCAATGCACCGACTTGATGATGGGTTTTTGGCTGGCATACCCAGCAATCGCATCATCGATACTATCGCTATAAGGCAAATAAGGTTTGATATCAATGACTGG
The DNA here is from genome assembly GCA_016888885.1 of Faucicola osloensis. Taxonomy (GTDB): domain Bacteria; phylum Pseudomonadota; class Gammaproteobacteria; order Pseudomonadales; family Moraxellaceae; genus Faucicola. The sequence continues at coordinate 333,375 of CP069437.1, read as the reverse complement.
CGTGCCATCTACCATATCACCGCCGATGATATGTAGCCTCAAGCCCGCCTCACTGTTTTCAATATGCGAAAATTTGACCACTGACAATCCAATATTTGCCGGTCGATACATACTTCGACTGGCAAAAACCCCTATCTTTTGGTTGCCACCCAGTCTAGGTGGCCGGACCGTTGGTTGAAAATTTGACGGATTGGTATTGACTCGATTTTGATGAAATTGCCATATAATCCAAAGATGACTAAATTGGGTAATACCTTCAAAAGCACTGAGCACATTGTAGGGCGGCAACATGCTGATAGTAGCGTTGATATCGACAAGATTGGGCTGGCGAGGCGTGCCAAACTTTTGTTTAAGCGGGGAGGTCACAATGCCGATAATCGGCAGGGTAATTTGTTGTGGTAACATAATGGGTCGTTAAAATATGATATTTTAAACTATGATTATGCCATTTTTTTACGCCCAAATTCGACTAATTCATCAAAAATTTGCTATCATATCGCCCCAGAATGTCAATATTAACCCGCTTTTTTTATCATTTACTCACTTTTATTTTTATCTATGACCAATACAAGGTTGGGCGCTATGTCAAAATTTTATGAAGAAACCGTTACCTATGTGCATCATTGGAATGACACATTATTTACCCTAAAAACCACCCGTAATGCAGGTTTACGTTTTAGGAATGGTGAATTTGCCATGATTGGTTTGGAAGTCAATGGAAAACCTTTGATGCGCGCCTACTCAATTGCCAGCACCAACTATGATGAAGAGCTCGAATTTTATTCTATCAAAGTCCAAGATGGTCCTTTGACGTCTATTTTACAGCATATCAAAGTGGGTGATAAATTATTGGTCAGTAAAAAACCCACTGGCACCCTGGTGCTTGATGACTTAAACCCTGGCAAGCATTTGTATATGCTAGCAACCGGTACAGGCTTGGCACCATTTTTGTCACTCGCCCGTGACCCAGAAGTGTATGAGCGTTTTGAAAAAGTCATCGTGGTGCATGGGGTACGCTATGTGAGTGAGCTAGGCTACCGTGAGATGTTTGAAAAAGACTTGTTTGAAGATGAGTTATTGGGTGAATACGTTAAAGATAAACTGATTTATTACCCCACGGTCACGCGTGAGCCGTTTCGCAATGAAGGGCGTATGACCGATTTAATGAAGTCAGGCAAGTTGTTCCAAGATATTGGATTGCCACCCATTAATCCAAGCGATGACCGCGCGATGATTTGTGGCAGCCCATCTATGAATAAAGATGTGGCGGCACTACTCGATGACTTTGGTCTGAAACCATCACCACGTATGGGCGGCACAGGTGATTATGTGGTTGAACGTGCCTTTGTTGAGCAATAAAAGTTAAACAATGAAAGTTAAACAGTAAAGTCATAAAAAAAGAGCCTTAGGGCTCTTTTTTTATGACTCAAAATTAGTAGCTATATTCCAACACCAAATTACCACCCGCATCTTTATCATCGCTGATGCTGTCTTTTTTACCCCAAATACCCAGTTTAACCGAGGTTTTGTCATTGTATTTATGTTTCCAATCCGCTTCGACAATATCCAAATCTTGCTTGGTTGCAAAGGCTGAATTAATCACTTGATTTGACTGATTCACTTTGGCGTTGGCATATTTTAACCCGAGCTGGTTGTTAGCGTTAATATTACCTGATAGCCCCACACTAATGATTTCACCATCCCCACCAATCGGATGACCTAGCGGCAAGCCCTTTTGATAATAACCATCTTTATAAATGCTATGGGTGTAAATAGTATTGGTTTTATCCAAGTCATAATAAGTATTCGCCCATTCTGCATGCCAGAGCCAAGGCTGTTGAAACAGCGGGATTGTACCTTTTAACCCCCCCAAATAAGCGTGTTTACTTGGCAACCCCCCTGCTTCATCTTCCCCAATGAACTCACCATAGACACTCACCGGCAGATTCACCAACGGTTTTAAATTCAGCTGTGCATCAATGCCTGCGATTTGGTTTGAAGGATCTTCATCTTCGCCGCCATTATCATATTTACCGATTAAAGCCTTACCTAAAGACTTTAGGCTTTCAGACTTATTATCACCGCCCCACATCAAGGAACGCGATGCGCCGATTTGAAAGGCTTCATGCGGCTGAAAACTCGCCCGCATGCCAATCAATTTAGTGTGAGGCTCTGCTTTATAGTCTTGTAATTGACCAGCCGTAATTTGGTAATTAAAATTACCCAGTTTTGATAATACAGGAAAATTAATAGGGGTATTGTTGGCGCGCTGCATTAGAAAGCCCGTGACAGGTCTAGCCGCATCACTGCGAATTAAGCTGCCATCAACGCCGTTGCCCCACCATACAGGAATACTACCAAAGGCAAGGCGATGATTACCTAATTTGGTACCGAGGTAGCTGCCATCAAGATTCGATGACTTGCTAGGCTCATCATCTTCGACATTTAAGGTGCCTTGAATTTTATAATCAATGTTCTCACCTGCATGACTATGAGAAAAACTAACACCTAAAGGCGTCACCGTATTGCCTTCTGTATTAAATCCGCTAAACACCGCGCGCTCGTCACCATTGACGTTGCTCACTATTTGTAGCTTGGATACATCGTTGGCTTCAAGCTTTTGTTTAACTTGACTAATTAACAGCTTGTCATTGTCTGATTTGGGCTGCGCTTGACTCAAAGCTGTCTGTATAGCTTCTGAACTAATCGGCCATGTTGATATATCAACATTTAGAACGCCATTGATTTTTAAAATCTCAAGTGTTTGACGTAGCTCACTATCAATTTGAACCAATTGACCTGCCTGACTTAATTGCGAAAGTCCAAGTAGTACACCCAATGAGAGATATTTAACCGTTTTATTTGTCATACGAGGCTCGCAGTTTATGTATTGGCATTGAATAGACTGGTTAGTACATCAACCGTGGTAGTAGCAATCGTTTGCATTTCATTTGTTGTCAATGTCGGGTGGATTAAAAACATCAAGCTTGTTTCCCCTAATTCTTTAGCAACTGTCAATCGCGCGTTGGGACGCGATGGATGATTGTCAAATGCTTTTTCTAAATAAATTTCTGAACAAGAGCCAGAGAAACAAGGAATTTTTTTCTCGTTAAGCGCATTTAAAATACTATCTCGATTGATATTCTCTGGCAAGTTTTCAGGTCTCACATACACATAGTATTTATAATACGCATGGACAGAATCGCTACCCATGACTTGGTGAAACTCTATATCTGGTATGCGTAAAAACTGTTGTTCACCTGCAAACTGTGTTAGAGCATCACGCAAAATCTTGGCGTTTTGTGTACGAATCTTGGTCCACTCAGCCATTTTTTTAAGCTGAATACGACCAATCGCCGCTTGCATTTCCATCATGCGCCAATTGGTGCCAAAGCTGTCATGTAACCAGCGAAAACCCGGTGGATGTTGTTTATGATAAATGCTATCGTAGTTTTTACCGTGGTCTTTATACTCCCACATTTTTTGCCATAATGCTTTGTCATTGGTGGTGACCATGCCCCCTTCGCCGCCTGTGGTCATGATTTTATCTTGACAGAAACTCCAAGCACCAATATGACCAATACTACCCACTGGTCTACCTTTGTACTTAGCGCCATGCGCTTGCGCACAGTCTTCGATGACCCATAGGTTATGCTGCTTGGCAAGTGCCATAATCTCATCCATATCGCAAGGCCAGCCAGCTAGATGAACGCAAATGATGGCTTTGGTTTTATCCGTGATTTTTGGTGCAATTGTCGTGGCAGAAATATTACCTGTATTGTTATCTACATCTGCAAATACCGGTATTGCGCCAGCATTGACAACGGTTGAAACACTGGCAATAAAACTACGGGGCGTGACAATCACTTCGTCACCCTCGCCAATACCCATGGCTTGTAACGCAACATCGAGTGCTAATGTACCATTTGCCAGTGCCACTGCGTAGTCTGTCCCTGCCCATGCGGCAAATTCTTTTTCAAAATTTCGACATTCTGTGCCCGTCCAGTAGTTGACTTTATTGGACAGTAAGACTTGCGACACGGCATCGGCTTCTTCTTGGGTAAAGCTAGGCCAAGGGGAAAATTGGGTGTTTAACATGTTTTATATTCTCATATTTTTGAAAATGAATTTAACGATTATTTTAGTTTTTAATCAAAGGTCTTGCAGGATTACCGACGACAGTTACGCCAGCGGGTACATCTTTAGTGACGACGGCACCCATGCCAACAATAGCGCCTTTACCAATTATTAACGGCTTATCTGGTGTACCTTGACGTAGCACCGCGCCTGTTCCAATATAAGCATGGTCTTCGATGTGCACATTACCATTGCAGCTAACCCGTGGCGCAAAAGTAACGAAATCACCAATCACACAATCATGCTCAACATAGCTATATAAGTTAGCATGAAAGCACTGCCCTATTATCACATTTGCCCCAATAGTAACAAATGGACTCAGTGCCGCCCCATTGCCAATTATGACACTATCCATTATAACAGTTGATTGGGATTTGACAGTCCAAATGTTGATGCCATCGTTGGTAAGTTTTTCGGCTAATTTTTGGCGGATATTGCTATTGGCGATAGCAATCAAAACATTTTTTTCATCAGACTCGATGGCTTTAAACATGCTGTAATTAACTGCTTTATATCCATTGATTTGCTGCTCTGTGGTCAAAGCATCGTCAATAAAATAAATAGTTTCACCTGTTGCTATATGTTCTCTTGCGATTGGCATCAGGCTTCGACCACAGCCTGCGGCACCATAGACAGCATAGATTTTATCCATGCACAGTTCCTGTAAATTTTGTCCCTGTAAACTTGGTCATAGTCGCTTCGCCCTCGGCACTGATACCGTCTTTAATAATGACTTTTTTGACGGTTTTTAGCAAGATTTTCATATCTAACCACAATGATTGGTGCTCAACATACCAAGTATCAAGCTTGAACTTATCTTCCCAACTCAAACTATTGCGACCATTGACTTGGGCATAACCTGTAACCCCTGGACGCACGTTATGACGTTTGGCTTGTTCGGCGTTATATAAAGGTAAATATTCCATGAGTAAAGGTCTAGGACCAACCAAACTCATATCTCCTTTGAGCACATTCCAGAGCTCTGGCAACTCATCAAGGCTACTGGCACGCAGTTTTTTACCAAATTCTGTCAAGCGTTCGCTATCTGGCAGCGCGTTACCTTCTTTATCCGTCGCATCTTTCATGGTGCGAAATTTAATCATCTCAAACGGCTTGCCATGTAAACCTGGACGAGTTTGACGAAATAGCACAGGTGAGCCCAGTTCTTTTTTGACTTTATACGCCGTAATAGCGAGTACAGGCGATAGCACCACAAGGGCAGACGCAGAAGCGGCAATATCAAAGGCACGTTTTAGCATTTATACTCCTAAAATTTTTAGTAGTCGTTCATTGACTTTACGAGCATCAAATTTTTCTTGGGCTATTTTATAACTTTCTTCACCCATTACTTGAATTTGCTCTGGATTTTCAATGAAATGAATCATTTTCTCGGCTAAAGCTTGCGGATTCCACTTTGGCACCAGAAAACCATTAACCCCATCAACCACTGTCTCTCGGCAACCAGGCACATCTGTGGTGATGATGGCTCGCCCCACTGCCATCGCTTCTTGGGTACTGCGTGGCACTCCCTCGCGATATGATGGCAATACAAATACATGACTATCAGCAATCCAATCCACGACATTCGCCACTTGCCCTGGGTAATCAATCACTCCAGTCGCTACCAGTTCCTGCACTTGCTCAGCGTGTAACGCACCTGGATTATCGGCATCTATATTACCAAGTACGGTAAATTTGGCTTTTGGATATCGCTGCTTGACAATTTTTGCCGCTGCAATAAAATCGAAAATCCCCTTTTCTTTGAGCAAACGACCAATAAATAAAAAGTTAGTTTCATCGTTTTTTGGATTAACAGGCTGATGCAGATAGTCTGCTAATTTTAGCCCAATCCCACCTAATACTTCGTAATGTCGAACAGGAATACTGTGTGCGTATAGTAAATCCTTAACATCATCATGATTAAGAAAAATAATTTTATCAGCAAATGGTAAAGCCAGTTTAAATAGAGCGACTTGCACTCGTTGTACGATTTTGGCTTTTCTTGAGTAGCCTTTTGGCTGCTCGGTAAAGGCAAAGCCCAAGCCTTCTATCATGGCAATTTTTTTGGGCACTTTGGCAAGTTTGGCAGCGAGTGTGCCATAGATGACAGGTTTGATAAAATAGCTAAAGACAATATCGGGCTGAATTTTTTTTATTTTTTGATAAAGACTTATCGTGTTAGATAAATCTTCATAAGGGTTAAGACCGCCACGACTAAGCTCGTAATGTGTAGGAATTGCGCCTATGTGGGCGATTTTGGCAAGCTCTGCTTCGTCACTGTCTGAGGTAAAGGCATATACGGTATAGCCTCTCTCAATCAAAGACAGGATAAGGTCTTTTCTAAAGGTATAAAGACTGGATGCAATTGTGCCGATGATTATAATTTTTTTACTGTTCATAGATTTCTAACCATTTTTCAACACTTTTTTCTAATGAAAACATTTCTTCTATTCGTTGTCTCGCTCTAAGGTTATTATCCGTGATTTGCTCTTGCGTTAAATTGACTGCTTGTTGGATAGCTTGTGCTAATGCTTCAGAGTTTTGTGGTGGTACTAGTATTCCAGTATCACCCATAATTTCTGCTGTACCACCACAATCTGTTGCTATGACAAAACATCCAGATGCCATGGCTTCAATAACTACGGTTGGTAAGCCCTCATATTTTGAAGACGAAATAAAAAATTTAGATAGATTAAGCAAGTTCGAAACATCATTCCTTACTCCTAAAAATTCTATACTTTTAAGATCAAGTTCTTTTACTGACTTATCCAATAAAGGAAAAATTAATTCGTCTTGCTGACCTACAATTTTCAAATTCATATTATTAACAGAATTTTTATCTAAAAAAATTTTAAAGGCCTTTATTAGGTTAGGATAGTCTTTTGCATCATGGAATCTACCAACAGCGATAAAATTGATAGATTTTTCTTTTAAGGTCAAGCCGTCAAACTTAAAACGCTTCAGATCGATACCATTATAAACCGTTTGGATATCAGATTTCGAGATTGCACCCTTCTTAGCAAACTCTCGACAAGCATTCTCACTAACATTCGTAGTCAAATCTGCTAAAAAATTGGTAGCCCTATAAGCTTTCATTCTAAGTTGTCCACCCTCATTATTACTATGAGCAGTAGAAATTAGTTTTGGTACATTGGTACCAATCCTGTTTATTCGTGTAAAAATATTAGCATGTACCATATGGGAATGTATAACATCTGGTTTAAAAGCATTAATTAGTTCACGATATTTTTTTGAAGCACTAATAATAGATTGGAAGTTATTTAATTCTAAATAAATAATCTCAATATTTTTTGAGGTAGGTCTCACAACAATATCACCCGTTAAATAAGCAATTTTAACGATGTGTCCTTTGCTAACCATTTGATCTGCTAAATCACAAACTACTCTTTCTGCGCCACCTAAACCCAAACCTGTAATTACATAAAGAATCTTCATTTTAGAGCCTTAAAAAATATCAACGTAAACTACCTTAAAGTATTTATTAATCGTAACAAAATTAAGTATACTAAATTAATTAGTCTAGATAGTGGGCAGAATTATCATATCTTTTATTATATAAAGACCTTGGACTATCTTGTAAATCCCTTTTCCCCCAGTCTAACCAAGTAGCATATATTGGATCGGAAATCTCAAACTCTAACATATCCATTATCAAATTATGGCGAGCATTAAAAATAAAATAAAAATTTATACCAATTATTATTATAATTTGGAAAAATATTATTAATATATTATTAATATAAATTTTACGAATTTTATTAATCATATTGGCTAATTTACTTTTTGCTAAAAATGATATCAATCCAATAGATAATAAACCACCTATTTCCCTAAATTTAGATTCTAAAGATAGTGTCAATAACTTCAATAAATTATTTTTATCCAGTGAAATCTCATTTCTAAATATATAAGGCGATTGAGATGATGAAAAATAACCCCATTTTGAAAGCAAGTATAAAATAAAGAGGAATAATATTAAATTGATGAAAAACTGTGTTAGATATCTACGATTAAATATAACTAATATAAAACTTAAAACTATACCTACAGGATGAAATAATCCACCAATTAGAAATATTTTCTTTTTTGTAATAAGTAAGGCAATTAGCCATAATAAGACTAAACTAAGTCCTGAATAAAAAAGACACAAATTTATCATGACAATTAAAATAAAAGCTTCTATGGTATTGATTTTATAATTTTTTTTATTAGTGAATTTTTTTGAAACAGTATAACAAGGAAAACAAACTAAAAATAATACTACAATACCAAGTGGTATCCCTAACCTTCTAGTTATTTCATAAATGTAGCTTAGTAACAAATATCTAGGCAAAACGATTTTATCAAATAATAAGTCTGATGGGTTCAAAGTATATTCAAAGAAGTAAAACAATACCCCATGAGAATATAAATCAAATCCCATACTGATAGTTGCCAAACATAAAAAACAAAGCATGCAAATTGAAAAACCCAACTTATTTAATACCATTTTCACCCGCTATTTCAATTTCAATTTCAATTTTTTTACATTAAGAGGATTTTATAAAACTTTGAATCTTAAATAATTAATAACCGCTCTAAGTCTAAAATAGTAAGGAATCTTAGGGTTAGTTGCAAATTCTTTATAGTACAATAAAGTACTTTTAGGAGATTTCCTTCTAATTTCCGTAATTTTTGATGTTAAACCATCTTTTTGATAATATCTTACATATACAATATCATTAAAAAAAAACATATCATAATATTTAGCAATTCTATTCCAAACTAGCGCTTCTGGACAAAACTTTTCATTTGCAAATTCTGGAAATTTGAACTCTTTTAAAACTTTGGTTCTATAGATTTCACTTTTATCACCTTTTATTTTTAGTTTATATCTGTAATCTAGATAGTTCATTATTTTATTGTTCGGTGATGGTGTACCAATTAATCTGCCATTTTGATCTTGATTATCCCCACAAATACCGCTTAGTTTCTCAAATTCTTCCAAAGTTTTAATATAATTTAATTTAGTAATTAAAACATCAATAGTATTCAAAGGTATATAATCATCACTATCAACAAACATGATAAACTCGTAGATTGCTAAATCAATGCCTAAATTTAATGCGGTATGTTTACCACCATTACTCTTTTTTATATAATTTATTTTAATTCTATTTTCTTTTACAAAATTATCGAATAAAAAATTCGTATTATCTGTGCTTCCATCATCAATTACTATCCATTCAAAGTTTTGACATGTTTGATTACAAAGACTGTCGTATAACTTTTTTATCAATCTTTCTCTATTAAAAGTGGCTGTAATTATACTAATCATGTGAAATCCTATTACATTACATATATTTAAAATTCTAGTTAAATAATTTATTTAACATTATTTTGATAATTCTCATAAATCTATTAAAAAATATCAGTATTGTTAATTTAGGTTCAATAAAAAATAATGAAAATATGATATTCCATATTGCTCTAATGTATGTTTTCTTATAAAGCGAATGCTGACTGAATTCATTTACTACTTGTAGATAACCAAGTCCAATTTTGTATGGATCAGACATAGAATTACTTGAATGTTTTCTATATAGACAAAATATTTCGTTTATATATAATGACTTGTCACCATTCTCCATCAACTTTAGCCACATATACCAATCTTCAATTATCATACCATCTCTATAGCCACCAATTTCTCTGACTTTTTCTAAAAGTAACATTTGTGTAGCAGCGATAAGTGTAAACTCTGAAAACATAATATCTTCGAAATTAACTAACTTATCTTTTTGAGAAAATTTCTTCCCTAAATTTCCATTTTCATCAATATACTGAACAGCTCCAAACACACCAACTACGTCATTATTAAGCATTAACTCTATTTGTTTAGAAGTTTTATGAGGAAGCATAATATCATCTGAGGCTATAGCAGAATAATATTTACCATTACACCATCCCAAGGCTTCATTTAGTGTAGCAGATAGTCCCTTATTAGGACGATGACGAAACTCAAATCGTGCGAAACGTTCCTCACAGTTCGGTATCATTTCTTGTATTTTTTTCACAGAATTATCTTTCGAACCATCGTCGATAATAATTAATTCAACATTCTGATAAGTTTGGTCAATAACACTTTGAATGCACTCTTGCACAAAATTTTCATGGTTATAGCAAGGTATTACGATAGAAACTAATGGATGGCAATCTAATTTCATAGGCTTAAATTACCATTTGATTGCGAAGTTTTTTGAAAACAAAAATCGACATAATTAACCAATAAAAGACATAATTGATCATATAAGCCATAGTGCTTCCCCCAAAGCCATAAATTTTGATACTAATATAAGTTAGAATAATTAAAAGTAATGAAAAAACTATCTCCGTTACCATGAATAACTTAATCATGGCTCTACCAAGCATCAAATAAGCTAATATCCAACTGCCAATTTTAAGTATATCACCAATAATTTGCCACAAAAATAATTCTCGCATTGGCATAAAACTTTCTGTAAATAGTAGCTTTATAATCCAATCTCTTAGCAAATAAACAGCTAAACCGCCCATCAAAGCTAATGGGAAGATAAATTTATAGCCTGTATATACCTCATGCTTAATCTCGTGAAAAGTTTTTAACTCTGAAAGTCTAGGTAAATAATAGACTCCTAAAGTTGTAGTAACCAGTGTCAAATAAGCACTACTTAAGCGGGTCATTGCCTCCCAATACCCTGCATAACTTGCTCCAAACTCCTTAGTTAATAAACTACGGATGACTATCTGCGATAATGGTACACATACAGCACTTACCAAAGCCATCAACGCATAATGCCCAAATTTGGTAGCGATTGCTTTATCTATTTTTCCGAATAAAAACTGAAACTTAAACCAATCCGATCTGATACATAGTGCAAGGGTAATAAAAAAAGCAATCGATTGATAAATGGATAAGGCTATTAAAGCACCTAAAATATGATATTGATAAGCTAGGAATCCTGTAATTGCTAAAGAAAAAACGCTGCCTACAATATTAGCAATCACCAACTTTAAGATTTCTTTTTTACCATTTAATATCGCAAGGAATAATGCATTAAAATTGAAGAAAATTAAAAATATACCAAACCATATAAAGACTGACCGATACTCTGTTGAATGGAAGATATATAGCGATAATGGTTTTTGAAATACAATAATCAGTAACGAGAAAATTACACTCAATGCCAATATAATCGTGCCTGCATTTTGCCATATCTTACGTTGCTCAGTTGGATTATCCCCATATTCCGCTGTATATTTGACAACGGCAGTGTTAATTGACCCACCTGCAAAACTTGTCACCATCTGAATAAAGTTTTGAAACTGCCCAATGGCTGCATAACCGGATGGTCCGACATACACAGCCAATATCTTATTTAAGATAAACATGGTAGCGGTCTTTACCAAAACCGCAATACCATTGAGCACACTGGTTTTTAGCAAATTCATTAATTAGGCACTTCAAAATTATTACAAATTGTCACGACTTGATTAGCTTCTTCAATACCCAACGTTGGACTCATCGGCAGACTAATCACTTCATTATGAATTTTCTCAGAAATTGGATAACTTAGATTATTCCATTCCTGATAAGCTTGCTGTTTATGTGGTGGGATAGGATAATGAATTAATGTCTGCACACCATTTTCTACTAAATATTTTTGCAATGCTTCACGATGGAGCGTTCTTAACACGAATAAATGCCAAACGTGCTGACTATAATTTTCTGCATCTGTATCATCTAAAGGCAATGTAATCAATGGATTGGTTATACCTTGTAGATAGATATTAGCTATCTTTCGTCTATGGCTAGTTTCTTGATCTAGATAGTTCAGTTTGACATCGAGTATAGCGGCTTGCATTTCATCAAGTCGGCTGTTAATACCTGGGACAAGGTTTTTATATTTTTCATGTGAGCCGTAGTTGCGTAAGGCTTTTATCATTTCCGCCAGTTCGGCATCATTAGTAGTCACTGCGCCTGCATCGCCTAAAGCACCTAGATTCTTGCCAGGATAAAAACTAAAACCAGCAGCATCGCCCCAATTACCTGCCTTTTTACCATCCAACATTGCCCCATGACTTTGGGCAGAGTCTTCTAAAACCAATAAATTGTGTTGTTTGGCAATTTGCATAATTTCTGGCATTTCTGCTAGTTGGCCATACAAATGGACAGGCAGAATAGCTCGCGTTTTCGACGTGATTGCTTGCTCAATATTCTTTGGGTCAATATTATAGGTATAAATATCGGGCTCGACTAGAATTGGCGTTAGATTATTGGCAGTAATGGCTAAAATACTTGCAATGTAAGTATTAGATGGAACAATAACTTCATCGCCATCTTTTAACTTACCTAATTCTTTCCAAGCACGCAGGGTTAGAATTAAGGCATCTAGTCCATTTGCTACACCGATGGCATATTTCGTACCACAATAAATAGCAAAATTTTCTTCAAATGCTTTTAACTCATTACCTGTAATATACCACCCTGAATCAATCACTCGAGTACAAGCTGCTACCAGTTCATCACGATACTGCTGATTAATACTTTTTAAATCAAGAAAAGAGATCATTTTAAATTTACCAATTTTTTGTAATATCTTCTGGATAACCACGTCTAAAGTGTTGCGTCCAAGGATAAGCAGAATCACCATTGACTAGTTTTATTTTTGAAGTTGAACCAACATTTTTTGCTGGATTACCTAGGTAGATACTATGAGGCTCACTTGCATTTTTAACAGTACTATGAGCACCAACTAAACAACCTTCTTCTATAATTGCGCCAGGTAATATTACGCTCATTGTTGCGATAACAGCAAAATCTTTTACGGTAACCCCTTGTAAATTATCACTAGGTGGATGAGGATCGTTAGTCAAAACCACATAAGGAAAAATCCATACAAAGTTTCCTATTTTACTGTTTTGTCCTATATGTACATTACTATGAAATCTTACGTAATCTCCAATCTCTGTATGTCCTTGTAAATCAGAGAGTGTCCCTATTTGCAAATTTTTTCCAGCAATAGTCTTTTCTCTTACTGTAACGCGATGCCCTGTGATTAATTCTTCCCCAAAGGAAGATCCTTCATAGAATATACTATGTGAACGAATTAATGAATTTTTACCAATAATTAGATTTTCACCCTCAGACAAACTATTTGAAACACCTAACTCACAGAAAGCACCAATCTTAACATTATCATTGATAATAACATTGTCATATATAATTGTATTAGCACCTATAGTTACATCTTCTCCTATAACAGCTTTAGGTGAAATTATTGCAGTCGCATGTATACTATTCATTTCACTATCTCTTTAAATTTATCATAATCTCGAATATAGTCAGCCTCATCATAATGCTCACTTGCTAGCACAAGTAACATACAATCTTTAGAGAAATCATGCATCTCTCGCCAAACTAAATCTCCAATGATTAAGCCTTTATTAGGCGAATCTAACCATACTTCATTACGTTGCCGACCATCATCTAATATCATACGACATTTGCCAGTGATACATAGCGCAACTTGTTGAAGTCTCTTATGCGCATGAAATCCTCTTGACACCCCTGCATTTGTGCCAAAGATATAATAAACGCGTTTAATCGGAAAAGGGACCGTCTTTTCTGCCTCTAAAGCGACTAAAGAGCCACGTTCATCACCTAATGCAGGAAAGTCAATAAATTTAATTAGGTTCATATCACTGACCTTTTATTAAATCTAATAGGTATTGCCCGTAACCATTCTTGCTAAGCTCATTCCCAACTCTTTGCAATTCTTGTTTAGTTAACCAACCATTGGTATAAGCAATTTCTTCCAGACAAGCAATTTTATACCCTTGGCGTTTTTCAATCGTTTCTACAAACTGTGCGGCCTCAAGCAAACTTTCATGCGTACCTGTATCTAACCAAGCAAAACCTCTACCGAGTAATTCGACATTCAAGTCTCCACGCTCAAGATACATTTGATTCACTGTGGTAATTTCAAGCTCACCTCGGTCAGATGGTTTAACTTGCTTGGCAATTTTAATTACATCATTGTCATAAAAATACAAACCAGTGACTGCAAAGTGAGATTTAGGTTGTTTAGGTTTTTCTTCTAGAGAAATTGCGCGTTTTTGTTCGTCAAATTCAACCACCCCAAAACGTTCAGGGTCTTTCACCTGATAACCAAAAACCGTTGCACCTTTTTGACGTGCGACCGCCTGACGGAGCATTGGGGTAAAACCTTGACCATAAAAAATATTATCGCCGAGAACCAAACAAACATTACTATCGCCAATAAAGCTTTCACCAATTATAAATGCTTGTGCTAAACCGTCTGGACTAGGCTGAATGGCATATTCAAGCTGAATGCCAAATTGAGTACCATCACCGAGCAAGCGTTTAAATCCATCAATATCTTCAGGAGTACTAATAATGAGTACTTCACGAATACCTGCAAGCATCAGCACCGAAAGCGGATAATACACCATTGGCTTATCATAAATGGGTAAAAGTTGTTTTGAGACACCTTTGGTAATCGGATATAAACGTGTACCAGAACCACCTGCTAAGATTATACCTTTTGTCGTTTTCATAATTTTACACCCAGTCTTTCTCGTTGATAACTGCCATCTTGGACATGACGACACCATTCTAAATTATTGAGATACCATTCCACAGTTTTTTGGATACCTGATTCAAAGGTTTCTTGCGGTTGCCAGCCAAGTTCCTTATTTATTTTTGAAGCATCAATAGCATAACGCAAATCATGCCCTGGACGGTCTTTGACAAAGGTGATTTGCTGTGTATAGGATTGCCCATCCGTTCTAGGTTTAATGTTATCCAAAATTGTACAAATCGTTTTTACCACGTCAATATTTTGTTTTTCATTATGACCACCAATATTGTAAGTTTCACCTACTTTAGCGGTAGTAGCTACTAAATACAACGCTCTGGCATGATCTTCGACATAAAGCCAATCACGAATTTGCTTGCCATCGCCATAGACAGGTAATGGTTTACCGTCTAAGGCATTTAAAATTACCAATGGAATCAATTTTTCAGGAAAGTGATAGGGACCATAATTATTGGAACAATTAGTTATCACAACCGGTAAACCATAAGTGCGATGCCAAGCGCGTACAAGATGGTCAGAACTGGCTTTACTCGCTGAATAAGGTGAACTTGGGCTATAAGACGTGGATTCAGTAAATAAATCGTCTGTACCTTCTAAATCGCCATACACTTCATCAGTTGAAATATGGTGGAACTTGAAACGCGATTTCTTATCTTCCGTTAAATTTTGCCAATAGTTTCGGGCAACTTCTAAAAGATTATAGGTCCCGATAATATTAGTTTGAATAAAATCCATCGGCCCATCGATCGAACGGTCGACGTGCGATTCAGCCGCTAAATGCATCACAATATCAGGTTCAAAATCATCAAACGCCTTTGTCATTGCTACTTTATCACAGATGTCAGCATGTAAAAACTGATAGCGCGGATTATCATTGACGGATGCTAATGATTCTAAATTGCCCGCGTAGGTCAATTTATCAACATTTAAGACGTTATTATTGGTTTCATTGATTAAATAGCGAATCACCGCTGACCCAATAAACCCTGCACCGCCCGTAACTAAAATATTCTTATTCATCATAAATTACATCCATCATAAATTATTATAGTTTAGGCGTATAGCCTTCAACATATCTTAAAAACTGAGCTCTAAGCCACTGCGTATTCTTGGTAGTGTTATTTTGGTTTTGTACTTCATTTATTACGTTTGTGATTTCATCAGAACTATAAAAACGTTCTTTGGCTTTCATAATCAAAGGATGCTGCGTCTTCTCTATATTATCTCCATCGATGATTAACTCTTCATACAGTTTTTCACCGGGACGTAAACCCGCAATGACAATTTCAATATCGCCATTGGGGTTATGTTGGTCTTTGACTTTAAGTCCACTCAACATAATCATACGTTTTGCCAAGTCCATAATCTTGACTGGCTCACCCATATCCAGCACGAACACCTCGCCACCATGTGCCATCGCACCTGCTTGGATAACGAGCTGAGCAGCCTCAGGAATCGTCATAAAATACCTTGTCACGTCTGGATGCGTCAAGGTGATAGGCCCGCCAGCTGCAATTTGCTTATTAAATAGCGGTACGACAGAACCTGATGAACCTAATACATTACCAAATCTTACCATACTGATAGTGGTTGTTGATTGGTCTGCAGCCATCGCTTGACACGCCAACTCTGCCATGCGTTTGGTAGCGCCCATGACATTGGTTGGTCTAACCGCTTTATCCGTTGAAATCGCAACAAAGGTTTCAACACCCGCGCTGACTGCGCCTTTTAAAGTATTGTAAGTACCAACAAAATTATTGATTACACCCTCGTATTCGTTATTTTCGACGATAGGGACATGTTTATAAGCGGCTGCATGGTAGATGGTTTGAACGTGGTACTGGTTGCATAGCAGTTCAATAAGTTTTTGATTGGTAACACTGCCTAGATGAACATGAAGTGGCGTCACAGTTGGTAGTTGTCGGTCTTGCTGCATATTTTTGGCAAGTTTTTGTAGTTCACTGTGTATGGCATACAGTGCATATTCAGATAACTCAAATAATACCAGTGCTTTTGGTTGCTGCTTTAAAATTTGGCGACATAACTCACTGCCGATTGAACCGCCCGCCCCTGTCACCATCACAACTTTATCTTTGATATTTTTGGCAAGCAGCGATGTGTCCGGTTTAACCGTATTGCGTTGTAGCACATCTAGCACATCAACCGGTTTAATATCTGATAATTTAATTCGGCCACTGGTGATTTCTTCCAAACTTGGAATTTCACTAATTTTAACTGGTACGTTTTCTAATTGCTTGACAATACGCTCTTGGATATGACGCTGATGGCTGGGTAATACAAAGAACACATGATTAACCTCTAAGTCTGTAATTAAAGACTCAAGGTCATCTTTTGGATACACCTTAACCCCTAATACCCTAGCCCCAATAAAATTATCATTGACATCGATAATCCCAACTATTTTAAATTGGTGCGTTTGATGAAGCACATGCATCAAATCTTTGGTGATGTGACCCACACCGTAAATTAATACATTTTCTTTTTTTTGTGTATAAAATTCAGGGTGCAATGTTCTTGAAATAAAAAATTGCAACACAATTCGGCTATTCCATATCCATATATAAAGCAAAAAAACATGGATAGCGGTCGCTGCTCTAGGAATATCAGGCGTTACTCCTAAAAAAATCAGTATTTGACTAATTAATAGATAACCTAACAAAACTACAAGCGCCCAGCGCATACTCTCATCTTGAAAAACGCGGATAACATGCGAGTAAAACTTAGTAACCGCTAGAAAGATAACAGGTAAAGCGCCAAGTAGTATAATTGACAAGATATTGGTATGAAAATCAAATTTTGCATACCTTAGAGCAATCGCTAAAATCAACGTAATAATAGATGCAATATAATCTATCACAAACAGACTCACTACTTTTAGCCAGCGAGGCTGTTCAATCGCATTGGATAGTACGGTAAAAGCTAAAGGCGCTTTAGTAGCGTTAGTTATATTGCTCATATAAAACCTAGCAGATGATATGGCTATGATTCAACTTTATAGCGTTAATTTTTTGATTTATATTCATAACCATAGTGATAATTATAGGCGCCAATTAGAGACTGCTTAGCATCATTGAAAATAATCCCTTCTACTTTCACATTCGCACGTTGTAGTTTTTCGATTGCATAATTTACCTGTTTTAGGTTTGAAACGTCATATCGTACCACAAATAAGACTGAATCCACCAACTGCCCTATCGATAGTGCATCTGAAGTGCCCATGACTGGTGAAGTGTCAATAATAATATAGTCATAGAACTGACGATAAAAATCTAGCAATGCTTTCATTTTTCCATTTAAGAACAATTCTGAAGCGTGGCTATGGCCTTTGCCCCTAGGTATAAAATGCAGATTTTCATATAAGGTGGTTTGAATCATATAGCTGCTATTAGCCGCATCAACCGTATCATCAACCAAATAATCAACCAGTCCATTGATATTTGGCAAATTAAATAGATCTTGTAGATGACCTAACCTAGCATCCGCGTCAATTAACAGTACACGTTTGCCTGTCATCGCCATTGCCACGGCAAGGTTAGCTGAAATAAATGACTTACCAACACCAGGTCCTGCACTGGTCACTAAATACGTATTCCCCTCGGTTTTTGTTGCATTAAACAATAAATGAGTGCGAATGGATTTAAAGCCTTCACTAACAATCCCTTCAGGTTCAATTTGCTCAACCAACGGGATTTTAGTTGATTTACTTTTTAACAACCGCGTTAATCGAGGCGAATGAGGAATGACACCAATCACCGGAATATCCGTATTGTTTTCTAATTCTTCTAAATTTTTCACGCCTGCAAACAGTAATGATTTTAAGAATGCTAGCCCGATACCTAACATCAAACCTAAAAGAGTCGCAATTAGGACAATTTGCGCTTTTTTAGGGGCAATAGGTTCGTAGGTGTTAATCGGTAAATCGATGATGCGTACATTCCCCAATTGTCCAGATTTGACAATTTGTAATTGCTCGTAATTTTTGAGCATATTTAAATAAATTTCATTGCTAATCTTAACATCACTCGATAATTCTAAAAATTGACGTTGAACCTCTGGAATACGGGTAATATTTTGTTTAAGAGCCTCTTCTTTGTCTTTTAGCTCTTGTATTTGCATATTTAATTGCTTTAATACCGGATATTCATCCGTATAGCGCTCGGATAACTCTGCTCGTTTTAGCTCAAGTTCACGCAGGTTGGTTTCAATTGTCGCTCTTTGTGTGACAGCCAATTCCGCTTCTTTATCAATATCAACTGTTGCATTTTGCTCACGGAAATTATTAAATTTTGCTTCCGCTTCGGCAAGTTTTGCTTTTAATTTAGGCAGTTGTTCTTGCATAAAAGCAAGGGTTTTGGTCGTTTCCGCGCTACTTTTATCAAGATTTTGCGTTTCATACATTTTTACGATGCGCGTTAAGGTATGAGTGATTTCATCTTGATTAGCGCCTGTAAGAGAAGCGTCTAAAATGCCTGTTTGTTTACCTTTTTCAGCCACCGCAAGATTTGCTCTAAGGTTATCTATTGCCTTAGCTGGTGTAAGTTTACTCAAGGTATAAGAATAGCCTGGGGCTAATGAGGTGACTTGAATATCAATATTACCCGCACTCGTTTTGAAACGCGATGCGGTTGCAACTTTACCGGTAAACTCAGCGCCATCAGGCGAGATCAGTTTAAAATTTTGGCTGTCTATGGCAGTTAAAGTAAAATTTTTATTCTGGTAGGCCAAAGGAACATTAAATTCAGCTATCCAAAGTCCCACCTTTAAATTACCCACACCATTGTCTGTATGACTAACTAAGACATTTTTCTTAATCAGTAATTTATCTAAGAAACTGTCTTTTACTTGATTGACATTTAAATCCAAATGCAATTGGTTAATGACAGGCCACAGAATCATACGAGAGTTGATGATTTCTACTTCCGTTTGCGCAGAACCATCTTGTGCATTTAAAAGATCGGCAACGTCCGCGCCCAATGCAGAAACGCCTGAGGATTTTTTGTCCACTTGGATCAATGAGTTGGTTTTATAAATTGGCGTTGCCGATTGGGCATAATAAATACCGCCTAATAAACCAAGTAGCAGCATTGATACAATTAATTTCCAATGATTTAACAAAACTGCGATTAATGCTCTTAAATCAATTTCATCATCATTTACTTTCTGATCCATGCTTACTCACTTGATGCTAAACTACGATAAAATACATTTTAATTGTTACAGAATAAATAAATCTTTCTTATAATTTCGAAAAACTCGCTAGGGTCAGCATTTACGCTAATTTATCCTTCCAGCTTTCTACGGCTCTACTCAGCACTTCTCGACTTTCATAAAATTTTTCAATGGGTAGTTTATAAGGATCGGCTACATTTTCGTTTATCCAATGACCAATCCGATATACCTTTCCACGTTGGCTTGAGTAATTTTGTTTCATCCAATTCTCTTGATCTTTGGACATACACAGTACTAAGTCAAAGGTTTGCATCAATTCTTGGGTAAGCTGCTGGGCGCGATGACTACGCATATCAATATGCCATTCATCCATCACTTGAATGGCTTTTTCATCGGCCCCTTCGCCCACTAATGCGCTTAATCCCGCTGATTTTACGATTAGATTAGGGTGCTGTTTCTGTAATAGCGCTTCACCGATAGGGCTGCGGCAGATATTCCCGACGCATACCACTAAAATTTTTTCAAATGACATAATAAAAACCTAGCTATTAAAATTGTCTTAAAACTCCAGGTAATACCGCTGAAGGAAGGATTTGACTAATAATACGATTCCAGCGTGTTAAGCCAGTTGGGTCGACATACACGACATCACCCGGCTGCATTTTGAATCGATTTGCAACCGAAAAATTTGTAATGGAAGTTAAATCAATATGATAGATATTTGACTCGTTTTGGTGGCTATTTTCTCTTAGTACGTATACCTTTTTGGCATTTGCAGAGGTAGGCACCATACCATTTGCTTCCCCAATCGCGCTAATTAAACTTAACCCATTCTCAGGAATTTGGATGGTACTCGGTTTAGTAAACTCGCCCATTACCGTGACTTTATGATTGGTTATATCACCGATTTTGATTGTATCACCATTACGAATTATCACTTGGTTAGGAGAATACCCAGCATTTTGCAGCGACTTGAAACCAAAGTTATAGGTTCTTCCAGCTCTAATCAGCTGGATATTATTTGTATCAGATTTTTCACTCGTACCACCTGCCATACTGATTGCTGTATACAGATTGACTGGCTGATCCGCAATATCATATTGCCCAGGTGATTTTACCTGTCCATCAACATAAAATTTATTACCGCGGTAGGAAAGTACACGAACTTGTGGATCTGGGTGTTTAAGATAACGAGATAAACGAATAGTTAATTGACTAGTGAGTTCAGCTACTGTAAGCCCCTCTGCCTTTATTCGTCCTATCATTGGAAATTGAATATAACCGCTTTGATCAACTAAAAAGCCATTACCGTAAATGCTATTACCTGCTGCTGAACTAGTACCGACAACTTCAGGATATCCTGGAAGATTAATTCCTAATACATCGCCCTTAGCAATACGATTATATACACCCCCGCCTCTTGTCAATGGAGGAAAAGAAACCGTTCTTTTAGCAAAAATATCAGGAGCAGGTATATTGTTTACAGTTAACTCAGCCACATTAAATCGTATACCATTATCTGCAACAAATGAAACAGGTTGATCTGGCGTCAAGACTTCTGGCAGTTTACCCGAATACATTCCACTAGTAATAGCGGTTTTAGAACTACAGGCGCTAATAGATAGAATTAATAATAAAGGCGATAGTTTTATGAGCTTTGCTAACATGTGACAATCTCGTAAGATAAAAGGCTCGTAAGATAAAAGGCTCGTAGAATAAAAGGCAAAATCTAACAGTATTTACCAATATGGTGTGTAATTGTAATCAAACTTGAATGCTACCCGCTTGTAAATTTTGTAAATTTAAGTAAGCGATATAGCCATCATGACCTATTACTTTATAATGTTAATTATTCAGAAAAGTGTTAGTAGTTATTTTGAGGAAAAGTTAATCCCTTATAGATTTGCTTGATAAACAATTAAAAATAATACCTTAATTATTCATACGTTAAATTTTTATACAGCAATTTTAGTTCAAAAAAAAGCCCCTGTAATTAGGAGCTTTAATTTGGTACCAGTGGTCGGACTCGAACCGACACGCTTTTAAAGGCAACGGATTTTGAATCCGTCGTGTCTACCAATTTCACCACACTGGCATAGATGGCTATAGCTTCTTAGTTTATCTGTAATCGGCTATGTGGGGTGGTATTTTAGCAACTTTATTTTTTTTTGCAACAACTATTTTCATTATTTGTGCCTCAAAACAAAAAACAGCTAAAAAATAATTTTTCAATAAAATCGATACGTTTTTTACACACTCACTTACTACTTTATATAGTATTCTTGCTCGCCACTTAATCATAATATCGCTAAAAACTAGGGCTAAATTTGTTAATTTATGACTTTTAATCAACCTGCCACGATCTGTTTTAACATAATGCTATGTATTGTCACAGCATTCATAGCAGGTTGTAATTCATCAAATAGCAATCAAAACTCAACGACGTCAAATAACCAATCTGCCAAAGAACCTGCTAAAGCTATCTCAAAGAATGCGCCTGCCGCCTCTTCACCTAAAGTGATTGAGAATCTACATATAGCCGCTTTTTCCAATCTTCGCATGGTATTGCCGATTTTGGTATCAGATTTTAACCATAATTATCCGAATATAAAGATTCAAATTACCTTTGAGCCCAATGCTGCGCTGTATGATACGGTCAATGCCAATCCTCAAAGCTTTGATATTTATTTAGCGGGTAATCAGAGTCATCCAAAGCAAATGCTTGCCAGTGTGAAAGGTGTTAAATCAGCGCCTTTCACTTATACTAGGGGTCAGCTAGTGCTTTATAGTCATACATACCCCATGGACATTAGCCCTACAACCACGCTCGATCAGTTGATGCTAGACAATAAACCCTTTAGTTTAGCGATAGCCAATCCAAAGAGTTTAGCTTATGGCATGGCAGCCGAAGCCTGGTTAGTGAACCAAAATCTTTATAATAATATCAAGTCCAAGATTGTCTATACCAATACCCTAGATGAAACTTTTGCGTTAACCGATAGTGGAAAAGTAGATTTTGGATTTGTAAGTCTGTCTCAAGTATTGAATAAACCCAATAACATTGCCCTGAAAAATGTGGATACGCTAAGCAATAACTATTTGATACTACCTAAAGATAGTTATCCGCCAATTCTGCAAGATGGAATAATTTTAAATCACCCTGAAACCAGTCAAATTTTTGTGGATTATCTAAAATCAGCAAAAGCACAAGATGTTTTAACCGATGCAGGGTTTTTACCGATTTGTACCTCGACAACCATCTTACCGGCTTGCAAATAGGTGATTGGGTTTTAACCATCCGCTACTTGCAAGCAGTTAATTAATTGGTGATGGCTGATTTTAATTGATTAGCCAATGCTGCTAAGCGTTCATGATCGCCTTGTCGATCTTCATGCAAGCCAAGATGATAGATACTACTTGGAATCAAATGAATGTGGTAATGAAATACCGATTGTCCTGCCTCTGCATTATTTAACTGCATCTGCACAATACCTTGGCGATTAAATACCTTGCGCTGCGCTGCCATGACTTTTTGCGCGGTGCTGAAAACTGCCGCAATGTAATCTACTGGCATATCCGACAATTCAACGGCTTCACATTTTGGAATGACTAAAACATGCCCTTCTGCCATCGGCATGATATCCATAAAGGCAAGCGTTTTACCATCTTCATAAACTTTATGGCTAGGAATCTCACCACGAAGAATTTTGGCAAAAATATTTTGATTGTCATACGGCATTGATTATATTCCTTTTATTGTTTAAGCAAAAAAATCTAATATGGTTTCATTCAAGATAAATTGTCGATTATCACCCAGCATAGTGACATCATAATTGTGCACAAAGCTGACTGCTAATGCGCGGCTGGGATCACACCAAGCCATAGACCCATTATACCCCATATGTCCAAATGCATCAGACACATCATGGAACAGACTAAACACGCGATGATAACCGAGTCGCCACGCCATGACCGCTGGCATGATTTTGTCAAATTGCTCATTGTGAATGGTTGAAAGCGCCTTAAAAACAGCAGAATTGATTAGCGTTTTACCTTGCCAAACGCCGCGATTTGCAAGCATCGCGTAGATTGTAGCCAATGCTATGGCACTGGCGACACCATTTGCGGCAGGAATTTTCGCCTGCAGTGTGACAGGGTGATAATAATTAAATTGTCTGCTACCGATGGGTACCAGCGCAGATTTATAGTCTTCGATATTGATATTAGCAGGTTGAAAATACAGCGCGTTAATGGCTTGCGTTGTCAAAGGACTGTCCGATTGAGACAATGTTAACCATGCTGGGTAAAAAGGCAAGGATTGATAAAATTGTAGCGTTGATGCAGCATCTTGAGTGAGTAAAGGTTTAGCTTGACTCTCTTTGGCACGTATTTGACCGGCAACCTGCTCGACTTTGTCTTTAGGTACCCCAAAATAGACTTGACCGACCAAATTAAGCGGTTCCAATAAATAATACTCTAGGGCTTGCTGCAGCGGTAATTGCGTTACTTTTTCAATCAGCCCACCCAATACCCAGCCTGATACCAAGGCACTGTAAGCGGCGCTAGAATCCGCATGGGAAGCCGCACTGGATTCGGTTGATTGATTGACAAAATCTTTATTAGCTAAACTACTACCTGAACTATGCGTATTAGTTGGACTAAATGCCATTTGCTCGACATTACTGAGCATTAGTTGCCAATCTAGCATGTCTTTGGCGTGTTCGGTAATACTGACAATATTAAATAATCCCGATTCGTGCGTTAGTATATCGCGCAAAGTGACGCTATCTTTGCCATTTTGGGCAAACGCTGGCCAATAACTGGCAAGGGTTTTATCATACGCTAAAAGGTTTTGACTCACTAAAATATGAATCAACGTAACCAGTATGCCCTTGCCTGTCGAAAAATTCAGCGACAGGGTGGATGGCTGCCAAGGGGTAATTCGCTGGTTAGTTTTATCAATATTTGCGATACCGTGAGCCAATTGAGTGACCGCTTTACCTTGATGAAAAATGACCAGACTGCAGCCACCTACCTTTTGATTAAGATCAAATTGTGACAATAGTTGGGCTAGGTGTTGATTGAGCGCTTGATAATCCATTAAATCCTTCATTGCTTCAATAGCATCCTAAAAAACACCATACAAAAACACCCTGCTAAAAAATAGCCGCTTAACATTGAACCCTTATTGAAATTTTTCTGTCGCTATTTTTTAGCCTGTGCTTGGGTGATTTTCCCTATCAAATTGGCTTTTGGTGTGGCGGGATCATACACACCAAAATCCACCTGCTCGTCACGATTATCAAATTTTGCGATAAACTCTACTTCAGAGGGCAAAAAAATCGGCAATTTAAACGTCACATCACAGGTAAAGCTCTCTGGCAAATCACCCAACGCACCCAAGCATTTGGCTTTTGTCCACATACCATGGGCAATGGCTTTTGGAAAACCAAATGCCTTGGCAGATAAAGGATGCAAATGAATCAGATTAAAATCCCCAGAGACAAATGCATAGCGACGCCCGATATCTTCGGGAATTTCCCAAAATTCATGCATATCATTACTATCAAGTGTGGGCTTGGCTTCTACTTGCGTCGTCGATGGTTTTTGAGTCGTTTTTTGACGTTTTTGGCGTGATAAATACGTCGAAGTCCCTTCCCAAACCAGCTCATCTTTTTCAAAAACTTTAGTGACAAAATCAAATTGCTTACCACGATCATGGTCGCGCAGGTTAGCGAAGCTCACCGCCATTTTAAAAATTGCGCTATCTTTAATGCGACGATATTGGGTCACACTGTTTTGCACATGAATCAAGCCTAGCATGGCAAAGGGAAATGGCTCTTTGACCATCATGTTCATCTGTAACGACTGCGACAGCACCGCAAAGTACGTCGGCGGCACGTAGCTATTGTTTTCAAAACCACAAATTCTGCGGTAATCGGCTAAGTTATCATGGTCGATTTCAAGCGTATTGACGCTATAAGTAGCATTGGGCAGCACCGCATTGGCCGATTTGTCTTGGTCGCCAATAGGTAAAAAACTTTTAATAATATTGGCATAGGTGGTGTGCGGCTTTGGCAAACGACTAAAATTTTGGTCTGACATACAGACTGTCCTTACTTTTTTACTTTTTAAGCTTGAGCCAAAAAATGGCTAGTTGATTAGATAGTGTTCGGATATATTCCATTACTTTTCATTACCGTCAGATCTCAAAATCTGAGAACTTAGTTTATTATAATCGAATGTCACACTCTAATTGTTGATTTTTTGCATAAAGCTTAGTTTAAGTTTGACTTAGAAAAAATAATGAAAAAAAATCAGTAGCGATATTTTCGATACTGATTTTTTTCAGCCCGTCAATAATTACGCGCCCAACACACTTTGCCCACAGACGCGGACAATATTGCCATTGACGCCGCCCGATGCAGGGCAAGCCAGCCAAGCGATAGTTTCAGCCACATCAATCGGCAAACCGCCTTGGCTCATTGAGTTCATTCTGCGACCGGCTTCTCTAATCGCAAAAGGTATGGCAGCGGTCATTTGGGTTTCGATAAATCCTGGGGCGACCGCGTTGATGGTAATACCGTTTTTTAACGTAGGCGCAGTCGCTTGTACCGCACCAATCACGCCAGCTTTGCTCATGGCATAATTGGTCTGTCCCAAATTGCCTGCAATACCGCTAATGGATGATACGCATACGATTCTCGCGTTTTCATTGAAACTGTCATGACTGAGTAAGTAATCATCAATTTTCTCTTCCGCATTGAGATTGACGTTCATGACGGCATCCCACATGTTATCATCCATTTTCGCCAATGTCTTGTCACGGGTTATGCCTGCATTGTGCACAATACCATCTAAGCCGCCACGTTTGGCTGCCGCTGCGGCTATTTTTTCACCGGCATCGTCGGCGGTGATATCTAATGTTAAAGTAGAGCCGCCTATCTCACCTGCTACTTTTTGCAAGTCCGATTGCTGTGCCGCCACATCGACACAGATGACATGTGCGCCATCACGCGATAATACTTTCGCGATGGCTTCGCCAATACCTCGGCTCGCACCAGTTACCACCAGTGTTTTACCTTTTAAAGGTTTTTGCCAATCAACCGTGACTAGGTTGCCTTCACCCACTCTCACCACTTGTCCTGACACATAAGCAGAACGCGGTGAGGCAAAAAAACGTAGCGTAGATTCAAGGTTTTGCGCCGCATTTGGGTCTACATAGATAAGCTGGCTTGTGATACCGCGCTTAAACTCTTTACCGACGGATTTAACGAATCCTTCTAAAGCACGCTGGGCTGCTGCCTGTGCGATACTGGTGCATTTTTCAGGTGGCAAGCCAATGACGATAACGCGACCTGAGCGGTCAATCGAACGCGCAATCGGATGAAAGAAGTTGTAAACTTGTTTCAGCTCATGGGTTGTTTTGATACCTGACGCATCGAAAATTGCCACTTTAAAATACTGATTCGCGCCAAACGGCTGGGCTTCAATCTGCGCATTTTGTAAAGCATCACGCGCTGACTCATTGGGGTCTAGATAGACATCCGCTTGCACATTCGCCAAGACTTTGGCGATGTCATTTGCCAGGACAGCGTTTTCACTGACTCCAAAAATGACACTGCCGGTAATAGGTGCTTGACCTTCTTTATAACGCTCAAGGCTGATTGGCATTGGTAAACCCAAATTTTGGGCAATCTTACGTCCCAATGGATTTTGAACGAATTCGGAATAATGGTCTGACATAAGGACTCCTTTGAATAGTTAGTTTTGCTTAGGCTATTAGATAAGGCTTAATTAAATACTAAGTTCAACACTGAGTAAAACACTAATTTAAAAAATTTTCTGTCTAAATTCTATACCAATCAAGCAATATTGAACAGTCATATCAAATAAAATTTTATTGGTTTTATTGATTTATATAAATTATCGTTATATATATACCTTTAGGCGATATTTTTGTCTGCGTTTTATGGTAACATCACTAAAACTTAAAAAGTTTAGTTATTTTTAAAAGATTTCGTTATTTTTAAAAAGTTATTTGGTTTAAGCTTAGCCAATTTTTTTAATTAATTGCTCAAAAGGACTTTTCTATGGACAATTTTCAACACCCAACTCACCAGCCTGCTGGCAAAAAGGTCGCTATTTTAGGTGGCAACCGTATTCCGTTCGCCCGCTCAAATGGCCAATACGCCAATGTCAGCAACTCTGAAATGTTGACGGCTGCCCTTAACGGCTTGGTGGAACGCTATAATTTACAAGATAAACGCTTGGGTGAAGTGGTGGCAGGCGCGGTCATTAAATTAAGCCGTGATATCAATCTCACCCGTGAATGTGTGTTAAGCACGGCGTTAAGTCCGCAAACACCTGCTTATGATATATCACAGGCGTGTGCTACGGGACTACAAGCGGCTTTCGCGGTGAGCAATAAAATCGCCTTAGGGCTGATTGATTCGGGGATTGCAGGCGGTGTGGATACCACTTCTGATGCCCCTTTAGGCATTGGTGATGGGCTGCGTAAAGCGCTGTTAAAACTTAATAATGCCAAAACCAATAAAGAGCGCTTGCAAGCGTTATTAAGCATTAATCCAAAAGACTTGATTGATGCACCGCAAAATGGTGAACCTCGCACCAAATTATCGATGGGTGAGCACCAAGCCATCACCGCCCTTGAATGGGCGATCACTCGTGAAGCGCAAGATGAGTTGACCTTTAATAGCCATAAAAACTTGGCGCGTGCGTACGATGAGGGGTTTTTTGATGATTTAATCACGCCATTTAAGGGTTTAACACGCGACAATAATCTACGTCCTGATATTTCCTTAGAAAAATTGGCGTCATTAAAACCCGTATTTGGTAAGAAAAATGCCAACCCAACCATGACGGCTGGCAACTCAACGCCGCTGACCGATGGCGCGTCTTGTGTGTTATTAGGCACAGATGAGTGGGCAGCAGCGAATGGATTAAAACCGCTTGCTTATCTCACCCACCAAGAAACCGCTGCGGTTGATTTTACCGGTAAAAAAGGCGTTAAAGAAGGCTTATTGATGGCACCTGCCTACGCTGTGCCACGTATGCTAGCGCGTGCAGGCTTAACGCTGCAAGATTTTGATTATTATGAAATTCACGAAGCATTTGCCTCACAGGTATTGTCTACGCTTGCTGCGTGGGAAGACGAAAGTTTTTGTAAAGAACGCTTAGGTCTTGATAAGCCACTTGGCGCGATTGACCGCAGTAAACTTAACGTAAATGGCTCATCACTTGCTGCAGGTCATCCGTTTGCCGCAACCGGTGGTCGCATTCTTGCCAGCACCGCTAAACTACTGGATCAAAAAGGGTCAGGTCGTGCGCTGATTTCTATCTGTGCAGCGGGCGGACAAGGTGTGGTCGCCATTTTAGAAAAATAATCAACTAGCTAATACTAAGTACTTATACTTAAGTACTTAGTATTCAAATAACTGATAAATAAGTACTTAAAAAAATAATGTAAAAAAGGCGAGATAATGCACTCGCCTTTTTTTATCGCCTAACTAAATTTAATCGGTTTCTCGCCGTCCTCGTCCTGCGGTTTATTTGGGTAGTGATGATCATGACCGATATCACAGTCTTCTGCCGCTTTTTTGGGTCGATGAATATAGCCAGTTCGCTCTTCTACACCCAAAAATTCATGCTCCCACACCATCACCGCTTGCATACAAGTTTGACGCTGTTCTTTCGTCAACTTTCGACCATCTTCCCATTTGCCAAGCGAAATCGCCTGACGAAATTTTTCAACAATTTCAGGCGTTAACGCTGATAAAATCGCTTGTTTATCCATGACCCAATTGTCCTTATACCCTTGAATAAATCACAATAGTTTAAAAAATTTTGCTAAATAATTAAAAAATTATAGCAAATTAAGCAGCTAAAATCTATTTGGCAAGTTGTCTTATAGCCGGCTAGCTGCCTACAATGATGTGATTACAAATTGGGCAATGTTAATTTGCACACAGATATTATATGCTTTGCTTATCAAAAGTTGTGAAAACTTAGCTTACCCCACTCTCAACTTGAAATAAGCAATTCAAACTGAAGTGGGGGATTACCTAACTGTTTATTGATTACAAAGCAGAAGTTATGAGCCAAGATTTTACGCATAAATCTGTGGGATAAATGCCATAAATCTCTAGCTCTCACCTTTTGCATGTTAAACCGCTGTGATAACTGACCAATCACCGTCTCAATATTGCGACGAGCATTTTTAAGACGATTAAGTACACTGATTGGTCGTTTATCGGGCATATTTTTTCTAAGCGGTGTTTGCAAATCAACACATCGCTTAAAGCAATACTCAGATAAATCAGGGCTAATATAGCCCATATCTGCACCTAACAAGCCTTTGATATTATCAAGCATATCAGGTGCAACAAGCCTTTCATCTATCTTAGCAGAGGCAAAGGTAAAATTGGTTATCATGCCCGATAGATTAATAAGTAAATGTCCTTCAAAGCCAAAATATTTTTGTTGCTTTGAGGCACAGTAACTATAACTGCCTTCGTATTTGAAGGTTTTATGCCGATAGGCTCTGGCATATTGACACACCGGAATGGGAAAGCCATCAATAAAATGAATGTTGTCTTGCCCATGCTGTTTAACGATATGCTGTTGTATCAAAGTTTTTACTTGTAACAAATTGACGCATTGCTTGGCAAAGTTTGGATATGAGCCTATTTGTGGAAACCATGTTTGCCAATGCTGTTTAAAATACTGATGGATTTGCGAATCGGTGTCCATCTGTAAAAACTCACCCACTATCTCCATGGTGATAATTTCACTGTCGGTTAGCTTTGGTGCATATCCGCCTTGTCTTAGCCGGTTTGTTACAATCTTTTTGTAGTAGTCATCTACCATTAGATAGATTTTAATGATAAATTCATCAATGGGCATGGCTTATCCTCTAATCTTTTTGGTCATTGATTAAAGTTTAAGTTCATGCCTTTTTTGTTTCAACCCCGCTTAAAAGTGTTGAGAGTGGGGTTAGCTTATAAAAATTTACCTTATAAAATAGAGCACCGCCATGAACTTTCTCAAATACAGCTATCATCAACACGCTGTAACCCGCGTTTTTAATCAAAAGAAAATAGCTTTCAATCAAAAGCAGTTGGCTCATGCAGTCTTTGTATTAAGCCTAATGTCCGGCCAACATTGTGCGTTAGCGTCGCCTTTATCCTATGTATCGCCTGCGCCCGCTCAGCAATTTTTGTCAGATAAAGCCCTATCTACGCCCACCCCTACTGCCGCTACCCAATCACTGCAAACGGCATTGACATCAGCCCATGAGCAAAACTTAGCTGCGCAAAAAGCGTGGCTACGGTTGTTGTATTATCCTGAAAAAATCACCACAAAACAGCCCTTTGAAAGTCGGGTCAACAATCGTTTTAACTCACAAGCGAGCCAACGACAATTTTTTGCCAGCGCGCAAGGCGCCAAAAATCCCCAAGCAGAACTTGATGAAATCCTCACACAGTTATTTCACCCTACCAAAAAAAATAATGCCTCTGTCCAATGTCGCTTTCCCGCTCGTACACAGTGGCTCATTGAAAACTTAGCCATCGATACCTCAAGCCTACCCCATCAACATTGCGATGCACTCGATTCATGGCTACAAAAAATCAATCCCCAATCCGTCTCATTAATTTTTGCCAGTGAGTATTTAGATAGCCCACCGTCTGCGTTTGCCCATAGTTTTTTGCGATTTGATAATGCCGACCTTAGCAATCAATACTATTTAAACTTCACCCCGAAAGTCAGCGACGGTGAGCATTTTTTAAAATTTGCTTACAAATCTACTATCGGTGGCAATGCGGGCGAATTTACCATGACCAATTATCAGCAAGGTATCAAAGAATATTTGCAAGATGATGGGCGCAATGTATGGCAATATCAGCTCAATCTCAGCGATAAACAGGTTAAACAACTTGCCTATCGAACTTGGGAAATTAAAGACCAAAACCTGCCCTATTATCTGTTATCCGATAACTGCGCCTCTGAAATTTTGGTGTTACTAAACTCTATTTTTCCCGATAAAAATTTTTTAGTGAATCACTCCCCAATGATTTCCCCTGCCCAAGTGGTACGCATGTTAAACCGCGAAAATTTGATTCGCTCTACCAGTTTTAGTCCTTCAACACCGACTGTTGTGCAAGCGCAATTAAACGCCCGCAACGCGGCAAATCATCCCAAAAATCTTAACAATACCCATCAAAATATAGCGTTAAGTTCTCAGATTTTGCCCAGCCGCGACAATCCCGTACTGGCTAATCCTTTAAGTCGATTTGATATCGGCGTCAGCCAGCAGTCGTTTGATAGGGTCAGTGGACGACCTAAATTAGACAGTAGTAACCAGGCTATCACGTTAAATTACCGCATGGTGTACCGCGATGCGTTGGATAAAATTGATGGCTATCCCATAGGCTCACAATTGACGGCATTGAGTATGGGTCTTAGCATCCATGATAACGTCGACCAGCAAGATAGCGTGCAACTTGAGCAGCTCGGATTATTTGATGTGCGCTCATTGCATCCGATTAATAGCGCAAAAAAAGGTATTTCATGGGGTGGTAATATTGGCTTACAGCGAGTCTTTGATAGTATCAAGGCTATTAACAGAGATGACCACAGCACTACAGACAATCATTTGGTCGCAAATATTAGCGGTGAATTTGGTAAAAGCGTGGCACTAGGTAGCGCCGCCCCAAACACAGGCGATATGCCCGCCAATATTTGCTATGGCTTGGGTACTATTGCAGCGCAGTTTGGTAAGGGCTTATATCATGGTTATCGTGCTGGGCTTGGCGTCAATGTCGGGTGCAATGCAGAATTGCGTCCAAATTGGCGTGCGATATCGGAATTAAAACTGCCATTTTGGATAAGTGGCGATAGTGATAATGAAAGCTATTGGCAGCCCAAACTCAGTATTGGTAGTCAATATGATATCAATCAAACCAATGCGATTCGGGTTACCGCTAGCCGTGAATGGTTGCCAAAGTCTGACAATATCGATAACGTTGATGAAGTTGCGCTAAAATGGCTACATTATTTTGAATAATCTATTTTGAATAATCTACGATTAGCCAATTTTTTGCTACGCCAAGCCAAAATGGCGTAACAACGCCATGCCGATGGCTAGACTAAACATGGAAAACACGGTGGTAAATCCTAAAATATTGGCGGCTAATATTTCATTGCCGCCCATGCTGCGAGCCATCACTTGACTTCCTCCCCTCCCTATCGTTCGGGGATTCCTTCTACAAGACGGTTAAGCCCAACCGCAAGAATGTTCCGACTGGCGTTAATATCTCTATCATGCCATGTGCCACACGAAGCACATATCCATTCTCTTATTCCAAGCCCCGCTCTACCTTTCGGACTGTTACTGTCTATTTGACCGCAACACGAACAAGTTTGGGTAGTGTATCGCTCTGATACGATTTCAAAACGACAACCTGCGTTCTCGCATTTGTAGGTCAGTTGCCTTTTGAGTTCAAACCAACCTGCATCGTAAACCGATTTGGCTAGTTTGCCTTTTTTACTATTAAATTGATTACTCTGAATATCACCCACCACGATTAGGGCATTGTCTTTGACTAATTGGGTGGTGAATTTGTGGATTAGGTCTTGGCGTGTGTTTTTGATTTTGGCATGGATCGCTTTGACACGCTGTTTGTTTTTGGCACGTTGGGCGGTGGCTAATGCTTTGGCATATTTGAGCGTTTGTTTGATTTGTAATTTATTGCCTTTTGAGGTGGTAGCACTGTCTTTTAAGCCTAAGTCAACGCCAATGCTACCTGTACCGCATGATTGTTTGGGATAGTCTTTGACGGTGATACAGGCATACCAACGGTTACGGCTGTCTTGGACGATTTCTAGTGTGTTGATTTGGTAAAGCGATAGGTTGTAGCTGTCCCATAGGTCGATGATTAGCTTTTGTCCTTTGGCTAGGCTTAGTTGTAAGGTGGATTTTAAGCCCTTTTTGCCTGTTTGGTGCGTGGCAATATGCTTAATGGCAGATTGTTTAAATGGTAGCCAACCCAAGCTTTTACGCTTTGATTTTGGGTTGTTGGTTCGCCATGACAATTTAGCTTTTTTGGATTGGCGACGCGACTTGGTGTGGGTTTCATTGATGGCTTGAATAGTTTGAGAATGTAAACCAAGTAACTCACCGCTACCTTTGGTGTAGTCGTTTAGGTCATAAGCACTAAAGAATTTGCCAGTTTTTTGTAGGTGTCTGTAACTCAAATCATTGACATAATTCCACACGAAATTGACCAAACCGCTTAGGCGGTTTAATTGGTCTGTGTGTTTATCTCGTATGCGTAGCTTGAGTGTTTTCATAGGGTTATTCTAACATATTTTATATTTTTTATGTGTCAATACGGTTGCTTAAGTTGCCTTATATCCACCGCCTGAAGTCGGTGGTTTTACGGCAACAGAGGATAAAAAAGTCCCAAGTTTGGCACATACCAATACCATGGGACTTATGTAGCATGGCTTAAAGTTAAGAGCTTAGCACTTCACGCGCTTTTTTGCTCTTTTTAATCATCATGGCCAAAAGCTGTACCGCAGCTGGCGTGACACCACTAATGCGACTGGCTTGGGCAAGTGTGGTTGGGCGCACTTTTTCAAGTTTTTGCACGATTTCATTGGAAAGCCCAGAGATATCATGATAAGTAAAATCTTCTGGAATCAGCGTGTGTTCAAGTTTTTTCATCTGACCGATTTCAACTTGCTGACGATCGATATAACCGGCGTATTTGACACCAATTTCAATTTGCTCACCCACTTCAGCAGACACGGGAGATTGGGTCAATTCGCTAATATCATCAAATGACACGTTTGGACGTTTTAACAAATCAAGCGCGTTATTCTCTTTGGTCAGTACTTCACCGGTTTTATCGATAAATGATTGACCCAGCGTATTAGTAGGCGTTGCCCAAAGCGAGCGTAAACGTGCGGTTTCTTGCTCAATCGCTGTCATTTTATCGCTATACACTTGCCAGCGCGCATCGTCCACCAGTCCTAAGTCACGTCCAATTTCTGTCAAGCGTTGATCGGCATTGTCTTCACGCAGCAGCAGACGGTATTCGGCGCGACTGGTAAACATACGGTACGGCTCTTTGGTACCATTGGTGATGAGATCATCTACCAACACACCGATATAAGCTTGGTCGCGGCGCGGTGTCCAAGCATCCAGTCCTTGGGTGCGACGCGCGGCATTTAACCCAGCTAAGATACCTTGCGCAGCGGCTTCTTCATACCCTGTGGTTCCATTGATTTGACCGGCAAAAAATAGGTTATCAATGGATTTAGTTTCAAGGCTTGGTTTAAGATTTTGTGGGTCAAAATAATCGTATTCAATCGCGTAGCCAGGACGCAAGATGTGCGCATTTTCCAGCCCTTTCATGGAGCGTACCAGAGCCAACTGGATATCAAATGGCAGACTGGTTGAAATTCCATTGGGATAAAGCTCATGGGTGGTCAACCCTTCAGGCTCAATAAAAATCTGATGGCTGTCTTTATCAGCAAATCGATGAATTTTATCTTCAATCGATGGGCAATAACGGGGACCAATGCCTTCAATCACGCCTGAATACATGGGTGAGCGATCCAGCCCGCTGCGGATAATGTCATGGGTGCGTTCATTGGTATGGGTGATATAGCAGTTGATTTGGCGCGGATGCATGGACACATCGCCCAAATATGACATGACTGGCAGTGGTGTATCCCCTGGCTGCACGGTCATGACACTAAAATCCACTGTGCGCGCATCAATGCGTGGGGGCGTACCAGTTTTTAAACGTCCAACCGGTAGCTTGAGTTCACGCAATCTATCCGCCAAACGGATAGAAGGCGGATCGCCTGCACGTCCACCTTTGTGGTTTTCTAGTCCAATATGAATAGTACCACCTAAAAAAGTGCCAGAGGTCAACACCACTGCGCCGCAAGCAAATTCAATCCCTGATTGGGTAACCACGGCTACCGCTTTGCCGTTTTCAACCAAAATATCATCCGCCGCTTGTTGGAAAATATCCAAGTTTGGCTGATTCTCTAAGGTATAACGAATCGCCGCTTTATACAAAACACGGTCGGCTTGTGCGCGTGTGGCACGGACAGCGGCACCTTTACGGCTATTTAACACACGAAACTGAATCCCTGCTTTGTCGGTGGCAAGCGCCATAGCGCCGCCCAACGCATCGACTTCACGCACCAAATGCGACTTGCCAATCCCGCCAATCGCAGGATTACAGCTCATCTGTCCCAAAGTTTCGATATTATGTGTCAATAACAGCGTCTGCTGACCCATGCGCGCAGCCGCTAGCGCCGCTTCTGTGCCAGCATGACCGCCACCAATCACAATTACGTCGTAGATTTTAGGGTATTTCATCGTGTCACCCATGATTCGCTTGTCAATAAAAACTGACAATTATACCATGCTTAAACGGCTATCGATTATTTTTTTATCAATGCCAATCATTGAGCGTTTAGCGTGATACTTTGCTTCAACAATCACCAACGAGATGACGAAAAAATCTAAAACGTAAAAAAATCCAAGTCATTCGGCTTGGATTTTGATTGATTCGCGGATTCATAGTTATTGTGAATCGATTTGGATATCGCGGATGATGAGTAACTCATCTTTTAAACTTGTGACTTTAAGTTCATTGGCATCATTAAATACTTGAATGTTAGCGCCTTTGCTATCTTTATAATCTTTATGACGCCGAAAGTTGTGCTCAATTTCAAAACGAACCACCCTCTCAAGCAATGATTGCAATTCTGCTAAGGTATAATGTTCCCATTGAATTTCAAGATGTGGGGCTAATTTACCTGTAATCATACGAACTTTATTATCGATTTTGACGACTTTGGTGGTCATGCCGATGCTCCAATATTTTTATTAGTAATCATGACTGTTATCAATAAATGCGACTGGATGAATTAAAGATTGCTTTAATACTAACGGATTAACCGGCTTTTATCAAGCAACATTCATAGACTGGGTAATCACCCCAACCACGGTTATAAATTGTCTGTTCACTTATCAGTCATGTAATGGAAAAATAGGCGCGCTGAACGCTCTTGGATGCCTAAAAACAGCCTCATCTTGATAAAATGCGGGTATCACATTGTCAGCACTATAGCCAGGGATACCCATCACAGGTAACGGCTGAAAACTTTTGGATGATAGCTTAACTGCATTACCCGCCAAATCTGGCATCGCTAGCTCTCGAAATAGCTTAGCGATTGCCGTATCAAGCTGGTTTTTCTGACTGTCTATAGACTGCGCAAACCAACCCTCATCTACTAAAATCAGCAAGGTATGACTGGTGATATTTTTTCTTGGGTTAAGCAATTTTTCAAGCAGGGCATGACCAAATGGAAAAAAGGCAATGGTACGATGTTGAGCCAACCAATTTGCTCTATGAGTGACTAAAGCCGCCTGCCATTTAAAGGCTTGTAACTGTTCAAGCAATAGTTTATCTGAACTCACTACAATGCCGCCATTTTCATCAAATACGGTTAACGCATTACGCAGCGCTGTTCTGGCGTTATGAATACCATGTCGCAAAATATCTTTGGCATGGAGTTCATTAAATACCGCTTTGGACTGCGGAAAATTCAGCCAAATTAAACCATTAAGCAAATCATGGTGATTGTCACGGGTTGGAATTTTCCCTGTGTTGGCAATAAAACTCTCATAAGCCTCACCCTCAGGCAGACATGCTTGCTCAACAAAGCGAATCGGTAATTTTTCAAAATTGGCTATACGGCTGGCGTTTACATCCTCGAATCTATCCAAACCAGCATTCAATTTTTCAACAATATTGATGGCATTGATAGCATTGATAGCAGGGGCATGACCATGTGTTGCCTGACTGTGTTTTGCGTCAAGCTCAGCAAAATAAGTCAAATAGTGATACCAAGGTTTATCAAAATCAATGATGGCGTTGGTGGGATGAATCGTTGACATAAATACAATCTGACAATATAAGAATAAGAATAAGAAAAATAATCGTAGGGTTAACCAAAAATATGAGCTTACTTCAGCCTAGCGCGATTTTTTGCATCGCCTGTTTGATATAATAAGCGATTTTTAGCACGATGTTGCAAAACATCATATAATAAGATACAGTCATTCAAATTTTACCACCCAGTACAAGTAGAGTTATTACATGCATATTTTTCTAGCTCGCAACAATGTGCAAGCCGGCCCTTATACCCTTGAACAACTCAATCAAATGCTTGCGACAGGGCAAGTGTTACTCACTGATTTGATGTGGCATCAAGGGATGGATAACTGGAACACAGTCAATGCGATGACGGATGGGCAATTTTTTTATCGTCCAACGATAGATGAAAGCCTGCCAGTCGATACCCACCAACGTGAGCAGCCCGCTTCTGATGAAGCAGATTATATTATTAACAACACGCCTAATCCTATATCGCCTTCAGACGACGCTGAGAATGTTTGGGATCGGTATTCAGCGAATAACCCGCACAAATCCCCTAACCCTACCAAGGTCACATTGACCAAAAAACTTGGCTCGAACCAAGACGTTGCCCATGCCAAAAAACAGTTAGACCTTGCCAGCATCGGTAGTCGTATCGCAGCAAAATTAGTAGATACCCTGCTTATGGTATTGGCGTCGTCGCCCCTGTTCATCTCCCTATATAACAGCCCAAATTTTGATAAATTGCTCAAATGGGCAGAAGCCGGACAAACCCGATTGACCTCTGCCCAGCAGATGGAACTCATGTCAGCGTTACCTGAGCATATATTGTTGTTGACCAATATTTTGGTATGGGGTTTAATGATTGCGCAAGTCCTATTATTGATGCGCCGTGGTCAGACTATCGGTAAGATGATAATGGGCATACGTATTTTGGATCGCCAATCCAATGCCATTCCTGGATTTTTTAACTTAATTATTATGCGTGGGTTATTTACCACATTGGCTTACTCTTTATCGATTTTTGGTTTGGTTGTGTTAGTCATTGATTTGGTCATGATGCTCACCAGCAAAGAGCGATTAAGCCTACATGATAAAATCGCCAAAACTTATGTGGTACGTGCCGATGACACCCAAACCACGCCCCTAGCGTTAAAACCTGACTAAAGTAACTTAAAATCATCAAACCGTGTGGTATAACCATGCGGTTTTTTTATGGTCAGTTGCCAACACGCCTCGCCACGCGCTAGGTATTTTACCTCAAAATGCGTGCGTTCACTATGATTGGGTACTTGGGTTTTCTCCACCGGCACTTGCCAAACCGTCAGTGCTTTAAGCTCGGCTTCATCGATATAACTTTCAATATTACTGGCAAGTATAAGCTCACCATCTGGTTTTAACCGAGACAGCAACCATTCAAAAAACGGCATGTTAAGCCAGCGTTGGTTGGGATTATGCGGCTCTGGATTGGGGTAAAGAATAAAAACCCCTGACAAGCTTTGCGCGGGTACAGCATGGGTGACCCAAGCAATGGCATCGGCATGAATAGTCGTTAAATTAGACAACTGCGCTTGATTCGCCATTTTTTGCATGGCTTGATATTTTTCTGCGGTACGTTCAATCGCGATGAGATGGGCATTGGCATTATCGCTGGCAAAACTCAGCGCATGCTTGCCTTTCCCTGCACCGATTTCAAGAAAAATGGCGGGTTGCTGCCAAAATGTTGCGGCAAATGGCTGAAAATCTCTGGGATGACGGATACGATCGGGTTGAAACGGTCTGGTAAATTGATGACTTAGCATGAACAGTCGCTTGATTCGCCCAAAAAAAAGGATTTATAGTATACTATGGCAAATAATCCGATACACCATTTTTCAGAATACCTTTTGTTTATGTCTAAAACCGAGCACACCCCATCAAATGCACCAGTCAAAACTTACCCCTGTCCGCGCTGCGGCAAACCTACCGTTTGGGCAGATAATCCCACCAAGCCATTTTGCAGTGCGCGCTGTAAGCTCATTGATTTAGGCGCATGGGCGAATGAGGACTATAAAGTCGGTGCAGAAGACACCCCGTTTAGTGACGAATTAGACGCTTTTAAATAACGTAGATTTGATTGGTTAGTGATTGCGCTAGCTATGACTCGCTGACTATGATTCGCTGACTATGATTAAAGGAATCCCCATGAGCTCTTATTTACTCCCCACCTATAAACGCCAGCCCATTAGCTTTGTTAAAGGTCAAGGTAGTTATCTTTATACCGCTGACGCAACGCCGTATTTGGATGCGTTAACAGGGATTGCTGTCTGTGGACTGGGGCACTGTCATCCGCGTGTCACTGCCGCGATTGCCGATCAAGCCGCAACGCTTGTGCATACCAGCAATCTTTTTGGTATTGATTGGCAAGAGCGCGCGGGTGAAAAATTATGCCAAGTCGCAGGCATGGATAAAG
This sequence comes from Faucicola osloensis, assembly GCA_016888885.1. Classification (GTDB taxonomy): domain Bacteria; phylum Pseudomonadota; class Gammaproteobacteria; order Pseudomonadales; family Moraxellaceae; genus Faucicola. The sequence goes on along the minus strand of CP069437.1, from coordinate 292,945 downwards.
TATTTTTTGCCAATAGCGGTGCCGAGGCCAACGAAGCGGCATTAAAAATGGCGCGACTGTTTGCATCAAATCGTGGGCAAACCCAAGCCAAAGTGATTGTGATGGAAAAATCGTTTCATGGACGCACCCTACTGACCGTATCCGCCACCGCAAATCCAATGGCTAGAGCTGGATTTTTTACCTTAGATGATGATTTTATTCGCGTGCCTTTTGGGGATATTGAAGCGATTAGCCAAGCGATTGCCGATAACGATAATGTTTGCGCCGTGATGCTTGAGCCTATCCAAGGTGAAAGTGGCGTCAATACTGCTGCCAATGGCTTTGATTTTTTAACCCAAGTTCGCAAAGTTTGTGATGACCATGACTTACTAATGATTTTAGATGAGGTACAAACAGGCAATGGTCGTACGGGGCGATACTTTGCTTATCAATATTCCTCCATCAAACCTGATATTTTGACCACAGCAAAAGGGTTGGGGAATGGTTTTCCTGTGGGTGCGTGCATGACCACGGCAAAAGCCAATGATATTTTTAGTTATGGCTCGCACGGTTCAACGTATGGTGGTACGCCGCTTGCTTGCCGTGTGGTTAGTGAAGTGATTGATGTCATTGATGATGAAAATATGATGGCAACTACTCTAAGCAATAGCGCAGCATTGATTGAGCAAATCACCAGCGAGCTGGGTAGCCAAGGGGTTACTGTACGCGGAAAAGGCATGATGCTAGGGGTGGTGATGCCACAAGATCGCGGCATTGCATTTGATAGCTTGGTCGATAAAGCGCGTGATAATCATCATCTAATCATCAATGTGGCAGGCGGTAATGCCATTCGTTTATTGCCACCGCTTAACATGAGTGCCGATGAAACCGTCCAAATCGGTGAGCGCCTTATTCACCTTATCCAATCAGCCCTGTATTAGGCTCACCCATCAGTGAGTCTTTTAATTTTAGAAGATAAGCTTGCTCAGCCAAAAGCCGTTTAATAGGCAACCAAATTGGTGACTAAGCAAGGATTTGCCGATTAATGGCGCAAGCTTTTAATCGCCCATACCATCGCAATGACAACCATGGCAATGGATGCACCATATAAAAAGGTATTGATATTTGCGCCACCTTCAACCGCTTGCTCCAAAAACATAATCACTAAAATAATCATCGACACTTGCATCAAGTTAATCTTTAAGTCATGGAAATCTTTGATGCCTAGCACGGTGAGAAACCGCGATTCTTGGGCAGATTTATTGGAAATAAATAAGCGATAATTGGCGATGGCAATCATTTGAAAACTCAATGCAATGAGTAAAATATCCAATGTTTTTAATAGATTGACCGCCAAAATTTGCCCATCTAACGGTTTGACGGTGGGATTGGTAAAAAAGTCAGAGAGTATATGAAAAATAATATTTAAGGACGCCATATAAAGCGTGACCGAAGATACTAAGCTGACCATAATGGTTAGAAACACCAAATAACGGCTATTTTTAAACAGTTTTTCAATCATAAAAAATAAGCCTTTATCAAAAAGGCTTATTTTATCACACTCAAATTTTAGTATGGGGATTTTGTAATTACCGCAGGGGCTATCCTTTACCCAAATTATGCTTTACCTAAATTTGGAAACTTTACCGATAAAATCGCTGTCACTGTTAGTACGGTGGCAATAAAGCCTAACGAGATAGCCATCGGCACATGGAACACATCAAGCAGTAGCATTTTGGCACCAATAAACACCAAGATGACACTAAGCGCATAAGGCAATAAATGGAATTTATCCGCCAAACCCGACAACAAGAAAAACATCGCCCGGAGACCCAAAATAGCCAGCAAGTTTGCCGTCAAAACAATAAACGGGTCGGTAGTGACCGCGAAAATTGCAGGAATCGAATCCACCGCAAAAATCACATCCGACAATTCAACCAAAATCAGCACCACGGCTAACGGGGTAAAATATTTTACGCCATTTTTCACCAACACAAACCGCTCTTGACCTGACGCATCATGGCTGTTATCGCTGATTTTAAGATGTTTTTGTAAAAACTTATATAAGCCTGACTGCTTCGGGTCTTCTTGCTCATCGTGGTTTTGCCACATTTTCACCCCGGTGTAGAGCAAAAATGCGCCAAAAATATATAAAATCCAGCTAAACTCAGCGACAAGCCAAGCCCCTGCAAAAATCATCACCGTGCGCATGACAATCGCACCAATCACCCCGTACAGTAAAATCTTCCGTTGCATCGCAGGCGACACCGCAAACGCCGCAAAAATCATTAACCATACAAAGACGTTATCAATGGCGAGCGATTTTTCCAGTAAATATCCTGTAAAAAACTCCCCTACTTTTTGAGTAGCTATAGCACTGCCAAAATTTTGTGATAGATACCACCATAGACCGCCTGCAAATAACACAGACACGCCCACCCAAATGGCGCTCCAAATACCTGCCTGTTTCATCGAAACCGCTTTACCATTTTTGGGGGTTTTAAAGGTAAAAAAATCAACCAATAACAGTATCGCTACGATAGCAAAGAACACGGCATATAGCATGGGACTGCCAATGCTCATGGGTTCTGTCATTTGATTTACTGCTGCAAGTAACATTATCGCTCCTTAGTATGCATTTACAAACTATGGTTGGCAATAAGTCAAAGGATTTTGGAAAATGCTAAGCACAAAAAAACCTTGACTCACACCGACCAAATATGTGGTTGTGTTAAGTCAAGGTCTGGCTTACTATTTGATAATTAGCTCAATATATGGCTAAAAAATAGCTGATTTACCGGTAAGCGGCTACTTACGTAATGACGATAAATCACAAACTGTTAAAGTGAGAAGTTACTCCCCTTGATACCGATAATGTAGCAGATTAACGACGACTTATCAATTGAATTTATCAATCAGTACGTTTTGAATTTATTGTTTATATCAGCTAGCGTATTTAGCGTTTAGACAATTAAATACTTTCCCCACACAGTTAGGATGGTAAACTAACAGCCATGCGTAAAATTATTCATATCGATATGGATGCGTTCTTTGCCAGTGTTGAGCAACGGGATAATCCTGAGTTACAAGGTAAACCATTGGTGGTTGGCGGTGATCCCAATGGGCGTGGCGTCGTCGCAGCAGCAAGTTATGAGATACGCAAGTTTGGTGTACATTCTGCCATGTCATGCTATCGAGCCCGTCAGCTGTGCCCACAAGCAATTTTTGTCAAACCACGCTTTGAGGTGTATCGTGAAGTCAGTGAGCAAATTCGTACCATCATGCACCAATATACGCCACTGGTCGAACCTTTATCACTGGATGAGGCGTATCTGGATGTGACCGATAGTCCGTATGAAAAAAATTCTGCGACACTAATCGCCAATCGCATTCGCCAACAGATTTTGCGACAAACGCAGCTGACCGCTTCAGCCGGGGTGTCTTATAACAAAATGCTTGCCAAAATCGCGTCAGATTTAAATAAACCCAACGGTATTGCGGTGATTACACCTGAGCAAGGATTGGACTTTATCGCCAATTTACCCGTAAAAAAATTTCATGGGATTGGCAAAGCCACCGTCAAAATGTTGCATGACATGGGTATAATTACAGGATCGGATTTACGCAATACCCCAGCGGACGTATTAAAACAACGCTTTGGCAAACGGGGTGATTTCTTTCACCAGATTGCCCACGGTATTGATAATCGAGAGGTTAAAGCTGAGCGCAAACACAAATCAGTCGGTTCTGAGACAACGTTTTTACAAAATACCATGGATGATAAAATCATTGTGGCTGCCTTATATCGCGAAAATAGCCAAGCGTTTAAAGATTTACAAAAAAAGCAGCGTTATGCTCGCACCATCACCATTAAAATCAAATACAGCGATTTTAGTGTGATTACCCGTTCTCATAGTATTTCCTCCCACTTTGAACAGGAATCTGATGCCCATTATTGGATTCAATGGCTATACGAGCATACCCCAAAACTTTTACCTGTACGTTTGGTTGGGGTGACTTATTCAAATTTGCTGCAAGCTGAAGCCTCGCCACAGATGTCATTACTATAAGCCAAATTTTGCTAAGATATTTTTTAGCTAAACGTTCAAAAAATTTTATGTAAATGCTAACAACAGCAAAACCCTGCTATATTGCAGGGTCTTACTTTATTGCTATCCTACTTAATTAAAAGCTATCCTACTTAATTAAAATTAGATGAGCCTAACTTAACTTAACGATTGTTAGGTAAGCTGTGCTACGTTAATTTTATTTGCTTCTTCAGTATACTCGCTCATACGGTCGAAGTTTAAGTATTTGTAGATATCAGCTGACATGCTGTTGAGCTTACCAGCATATTGTTGGTATTCTTCGTTGGTAGGAAGTCTACCAAGTACCGCAGCCACCGACGCCAACTCGGCAGAAGCCAAGTACACGTTGGCACCTTGACCTAAACGGTTCGGGAAGTTACGTGTAGAAGTTGATACAGCCGTTGATTTTGGTGCAATACGCGCTTGGTTACCCATACACAGTGAACAACCCGGCATTTCAATCCGTGCGCCCGCTTGTGCATAGACATTGTACAGACCTTCATCCATCAATTGGCGTGCATCCATTTTAGTGGGTGGTGCAATCCATAGACGTGTGCTTAAGCTACCCGCAGGTACTTCTTTGAGCAACGCGCCCGCTGCACGGAAGTGACCGATGTTGGTCATACATGAACCGATGAATACTTCATCAATCTTGTCGCCGGCAACGTCTGACAAGGTCTTGGCGTCATCTGGGTCGTTTGGGCAGCAAAGAATCGGTTCTTTGATGGCGCTCATATCGATAGTGATGTCAGCGGCATATTCTGCGTCTGCATCAGCGCGTAATAATGTTGGGTTGGCAAGCCATGCCTCCATACCTTTGATACGGCGTGCAATGGTACGGGCATCGCCATAACCTTCAGAAATCATCCATTTGAGTAGGGTGATGTTTGACGTTAGGTATTCTTTTACTGATTCTTCAGACAGGGTGATAGTACAACCTGCGGCTGAACGTTCGGCAGAGGCATCTGATAATTCGAATGCTTGTTCAACGGTTAAGTTTTCTAAACCTTCGATTTCTAGGATACGACCGTTAAATACGTTTTTCTTACCGGCTTTTTCAACGGTCAATAAACCTTCTTTAATGGCTTGGTAAGGAATCGCATGTACCAAGTCACGCAAGGTGATACCAGGCTGCATTTCACCGACAAAACGCACACGAACTGATTCTGGCATATCTAATGGCATCACGCCGGTTGCTGCAGCAAACGCCACGAGACCTGAACCTGCTGGGAACGAAATACCCATTGGAAAGCGGGTATGTGAGTCGCCACCTGTACCCACGGTATCAGGCAATAGCATACGGTTTAACCATGAGTGAATAATACCATCACCTGGACGTAATGATACACCGCCACGGTTCATGATAAAGTCAGGCAGTGTGTGCTGAGTTTCTATGTCGATTGGTTTTGGATAGGCTGCGGTATGACAGAATGATTGCATGACCAAATCTGCAGAGAAGCCTAGACAAGCCAAGTCTTTTAATTCGTCACGGGTCATAGGACCTGTGGTATCTTGCGAACCCACGGTGGTCATTTTTGGCTCACAGTAGGCACCCGGACGAACACCTTCTACGCCACAAGCTTTACCGACCATTTTTTGCGCTAAAGTATAGCCTTTACCAGTATCGACAGGTTGTTCTGGTTTTGCAAAAATGTCAGACGCGCCCAAGCCTAGGTATTCACGGGCTTTGTTGGTCAAGCCACGACCTATGATCAATGGAATACGACCACCGGCACGCACTTCATCGAGCAGCGTTGGTGATTTTAATTCAAAAGTCGCAAGCACTTCGTCAGAATCATGTTTGGTGATTTTGCCGTCATAGGGGTAGATATCAAATACATCACCCATGTTAAGTTTGCTAACATCCACTTCGATAGGTAATGAGCCCGCATCTTCCAGGGTGTTGAAGAAAATCGGTGCGATTTTACCACCCAATACAAGACCGCCGGTACGTTTGTTTGGTACGCCTTTGATGTCGTTACCCATTAACCATAATACGGAGTTGACCGCTGATTTACGGCTTGAACCGGTACCAACCACGTCACCCACGTATGCGAGTGGAATACCGTCTTTTTTCATCTCTTCGATTTGTTTCATCGGACCAATCACGCCGTCTTGGTCTGGCACAATACCTTCACGCGCATTTTTTAGCATCGCTAATGCGTGTAGGGGGATGTCTGGACGTGACCATGCATCTTGGGCAGGTGACAAATCATCGGTGTTGGTTTCACCGGTGACTTTGAAGGCTTTGTAAGTGGCTTTTTTTGGCACTTCTGGACGGCTGGTGAACCATTCAGCGTTTGCCCAAGATTGTAACACCTCTTTGGCCACTTCATTGCCCGCTTCCGCTTTTTCAGTGACATCATTGAAGGCATCAAATACCAGTAAGGTTTTTTTCAGCGCATCGCCCGCAGCTTTCGCCAATTCTTTGTCGTCTAATGCTTGAATTAATGGTTCAACGTTGTAACCACCTTGCATATAACCCAGTAACTCAATCGCTTTTAGTTTTGAAATCAGCGGAGAAGTGGTTTCGCCTCTAACGATGGCTGCTAGAAATGCTGCTTTAACATACGCTGCTTGGTCAACCCCAGGTGGAATACGGTTTTCTAATAAGTCTACAAGTGTTTCTTCTTCACCCGCTGGTGGATTTTTTAATAGTTCAACCAACTCAGCCGTTTGCTGTTCGTTAAGTGGCTTTGGCACAATACCCTGTGCCGCACGATTTTCGACGTGTTTACGATAGTTCTCTAGCATGAATCGTCCTCATAGTCATGTAAGATTATTGTGTTAACCATGCGTCTGCAAGCCCTCTTCACAACACAGTTGAATTTTGAAATGGCTACTAGCCAGCATGGCTTTTGCTAAAAAATTTAACCCTTCTAATATACTTGAAATGTGATGAAATGTTAATGAGAAAATACGTTTTTGTTAACATAGCCATTATTTTTTAAAAAAATAGCCCAATAATTTTTAATAAATGCGTTTGAGCCGATTGTCGCTTTTTTACTAGGATGAAAAATAACTTTGGCTGTGTACTTTAAACAACAAAGCTTATCCCAAAATAGTTTAAATTCGTCAGCATAGATTTCTGTTATAATACCCCCCTAAAATCTGCTAAGTGAATTCAAGGATTAATCATAGCAATGACCGACACTGTACAAACTTTTGCCCCTTCAACGCCGCGCACCGATAGACCCATCGCTCGTGACAAATCAAATTGCGACAAGCCAAAACGTCCTGAAGTGGGTGAAAAACTACGTGGCCATGATAAAGTTGCCCGTATTCCGATTAAAATCATTCCAACGGTAGAAACCCCAAAAAAACCTGACTGGATTCGCGTCAAACTGTCATCGCCGAGCGAAGTGGCGCGCATCAAGTCAACCTTGCGTGAACAAAAGCTGTATACGGTGTGTGAAGAAGCGGCCTGCCCCAACCTACCCCAATGTTTTGGTGATGGCACCGCGACCTTTATGATTATGGGAGATATTTGTACCCGTCGCTGCCCATTTTGTGATGTGGCGCATGGTCGCCCCAATGCGCTCGATGAGCTTGAGCCAATTCACACCGCTGAGACCATTGCCGGTTTAGGGTTAAAATATGCGGTGATTACCTCGGTTGACCGAGATGATTTGCGTGATGGCGGCGCGGAACATTTTGCCAATGTCATTAAAGAATCTCGTCAGTTAAGCCCTAATTGTTTGATTGAGATTTTAGTCCCTGACTTTCGCGGCCGTGAACAAGTGGCACTTGATATCTTAAGTGACACAGCGCCTGATGTGTTTAACCACAATATCGAAACCGTGCCACGTTTGTATAAAGCGTTTCGACCAGGGTCAGATTATCAGCATTCATTACAGCTGTTAAAAGATTATAAAGCGCGTCGCCCTGATATCGTCACCAAATGTGGTTTTATGGTGGGTCTTGGCGAGACCGAAGAAGAGGTTTATGCTTTACTTAATGATTTAAAGGCGCATGATGTTGATTTAATTACCATCGGTCAATATTTGCAGCCAAGCAAATCGCACGCCCCAGTTGATAGATTTGTGCATCCTGATGAATTCGACCGTTATACGGCACACGGTAAAAAATTGGGCTTTGCAAATATTTGGGCAGGCCCGATGGTGCGCTCAAGCTATTTTGCCGATCGTCAATACTATGGTGAGCCTTGCCCGCGCCCTACCCGTGGTGCCAATCCGTTATCAGAAGCGGATATGAAAAAATCAGGCTGTTGATTTTTGCGTTAAATATGTGCATTGATTTGTGAATTTGTGCGTTGATTTAAAGCCGTCTAATGACGGCTTTTTTATGCTACCCTAATTATAAAATAACACACAGGAAATTTGCGATGAATAACAACTACACATTCTATTTGCCTAAGGTGGCGCCCGTTGCTACGTTACTAATCGTGCATGGCATGGCAGAACACCAAGGGCGCTACCAACCCTTTGCGCAATTCTTAGCAAATCATGATATTGCGGTGTTGACTTTTGACCATTTAGGTCATGGACAGCAAGCCTATGACAATGGTTGCTTAGGCTATATGGGTAACCCCAATCCTGCTGAGTTGATGATTGACAATGTGATGGCGCATGCACAGTTAATCGCTGAAAAATACCCCGACCTCCCCCACTTTATCTTGGGTCACAGTATGGGATCATTTATCGTTCGCTGTATTTTGCAGCGCTATGGTGAGCAATTTGCGGGCGCAATAATTATGGGCACCTCAGATTTTAATCCGTTGGCAAACTTGTTTGTCCCTGTGACCAAAAACCTGAATCACTTTACCACGCGGCGCACCAATCCGGTATTGGATAAGATTTTAAAACAATTTAATAACCTACCCTTTAGAAAAGAACCCGATTTACAAGGGTTTAATTGGCTCAATTCAGATCCTAAGCAAGTAAAAACCTACCTTGATGACAAGCTTTGCGGCTTTCAGTTTACCAACAATGGCTATTTTGCGCTCATGTCGTTGATGCAAGCAGGCACCAATAAGCATTGGTATCAACAAGTACCCAGGCAGTTACCGCTGCTATTTGTCAGCGGAAAAGATGACCCTGTTGGGCAGATGGGAAAAGGCATTCCGCGTATTGTCAAACGTTTGCAACAAAATAATTTTACCTCGGTGAGCGTGCAGCAATATGAAGCGATGCGTCACGAAATCTTGCTAGAGCCTAATCACCAACAAGTGTATGACGATATTTTGGCTTGGCTTACTCACCATATCAATTAGCTTAAAATCCCTGAGTCTTACTAATGAGTCTGACTGTTGAGTGTTTAAGCAGCGTTTTATAACTGTCATGATGAATAGACTATTAGCCTCGCTTTGACACCGCAGTTGCTTGTTAGAAATATCGATGTGACGTATTGAAAGATTTGAAAAAAACAACCATTTAATCTAAAGTTAGCCATGGAGTTAAGTTATAGGAAATGTCATTGAGTACAACTGATAAAATTAAAGTGCGTTTAGATAAATGGCTATGGGCAGCAAGGTTTTATAAAACTCGCACCCTAGCTAAGGAAGCGATTGAATCGGGACGGGTCCACCATTTTGGCAATCGCGTCAAGGTTAGTAAAGAAATAGCGGTGGGTGATGAATTGACAATTCGTCAAGGGTCAGCCAATCATTACACCCAAAAGACGGTCAAGGTGTTAGCGCTGTCTGAAGTGCGTGGCAATGCCACTGCCGCCAGTGTGCTTTATCAGGAGACCGATGCCAGTATCAGTCAACGAGAATTTTTCACCGAACAGAAAAAACTTGCCAATCTTGCCCGCCCAGATCATCGCCCAAATAAAAAACAGCGTCGTCAGCTGAGCCGCTTTAGGGATATTAACCATTTTGGCAGTGATGAAGAAGGTTTTTAATTGGCTGTCATGGGGTCATAAAAATCCCGATTTTCCCTGTCATATTTCGTTATAATAAGCACTTTATCATTGCGCTAGTCATTGCACTGGCGATGAGCACCTCTGCCGATTATTAACGATATCTTTATGACCAATTTTTTTGAACCCAACCTTGTGCAGGCTAATCCTAGCTATGTGGATATTAGCGCATACAATACCATGGCATTAGCCTGTCAAGCCAAACAATTCATTCGTTTAACTCATCTGTCTGATATTGAGCCCACTTTTAAGCAACTGGCAGCCCATCAACAAGCGTTTATTGTGCTATCTAATGGTAGTAATATCATTTTGCCCGAAGTGTTGGACGCGGTTGTCGTGTCACCCAGTCTTCAAGGTAAAACTATCCTGTCTGAAGATAGCCAAACGATAACACTTGAGGTGATGGCTGGCGAAGATTGGCATACGCTAGTAGTAGATACGGTCCATCAAGGTTGGTATGGACTGGAGAATTTGGCGTTAATCCCAAGCTGGGTGGGTGGTAGTCCCGTGCAAAACATCGGTGCGTATGGGGTACAAGCTGAAGATGTGATAGATAGTGTAAAAGCGTTTCATATACCGAGTTTAACGTGGCATCATCTAAGCAACGCTGATTGCCAGTTTAGTTACCGTGACAGCCTGTTTAAACAGCAAGCCGGGCAATGGCTCATTACCAGCGTCATTTTTACCCTCAGTAAAACTGCCAAACCCAATACCCAGTATGGGGATGTGGCAAAAGTTGCACAGCATTATGCGAGTCAAGCAGGTCGCGATGAAGTCACACCCGTGGATACCATGAATGCCATCATCGACATTCGTCAAAGTAAATTGCCCGATACCAACGACTTGCCCAATTGTGGCAGCTTTTTTAAGAACCCCATCGTCGCCAAATCTCAAGTTGACCAGTTACTAAAGAGCCATCCCAATCTGGTGTATTATCCTGTCAAAGATGACCAAGGCAATTTGACTGATGACTGCAAAGTTGCGGCTGGCTGGCTTATTGACCAATCAGGGCTTAAAGGCAAAGGCATTGCACCGATTTTAACGCATGTAAAACAAGCCCTAGTATTGACTAACCATGCGCCAAAAGTTGCGACGCAGCGTGATGTTGCCAAAACTATGCAATTTATACAAGACACTGTACTGGATAAATTTGGGATAAATTTGGAAGCTGAACCGGTTTGGATTGAATCTGATGGTAGCATTCGCCAAGCTCATTAACTACCTTGAGCGATTTTTTTCAACCATCAAACGGATTTTGACCGTTGTTGTATTGGTGGGGTGTTTAATCACGCTCAGTTTTTTCACACCCCTATTTTCTACCATTGTATTGTTTATCTTAGATTGCTATCGCCTGCCAGAATCGGCGGTAAGCGTCAATCCTGCAACGGCGATTGTGGTGTTAGGTGGCGGATTAACCAATAACCAGCAAAATGAGATTGTGATTAATCAATTTACCGAAAGCCGATTGATTAAAGCAAGCCAAGTGTATCAGCAGACTGGCTTACCCATTATCGTTAGTGGTAAGGAGGCGCCATGGATGGCAAAGTGGCTGCAAAAAAAAGGTACTATGTGGGTTGTGGCAGAAAAAAACAGCTTTAACACCTGTCAAAATGCAAAATACACCGCAGAAATGGTCAATGTCAAACAGGTAATTTTGGTGACCGATGCGTATCACATGAACCGCTCAAGGCGGCAGTTTGCCATTAATGGCGTGGCTACTATTCCTAGTATCGCCCCCTTACCAAAGCCAAATGATTGGCAGCATTTTGATCAGAACCTGCAGCATTCAAGACGTGCCTTATATGAATTGTTGGCATTCGCTCGCGATCTTGTCAAACCCCAATACGAATGCCAACCAACCAATAAATAAATAAATAACTTATTTTTGAATCTCTACATTGGTATAGCCAGCTGATTGCAAAGCAGATTTGGCTTGTTCGGCACGACCGCCGCCACGACTATAGACTTTGATGGTGTCTGATTTTGCAATGCCTTGCGCCGTTATTTTGGCAAGTAATTCATTGTGTGGAATATTAATAGCACCTGCGGGATGATTTACAGAATACTCCTCTGGGGTACGCACATCAATGAGCACCGTCGCCGCGTTTGCTGTTGGCATCAATAACGCACCAACCATGACAGCCGCGCCTAAGGCAAGCAACTGTTTTTTTGAAAGCTTCAGGTTCTTTGAAAGCTTAAAGGAAGGCTTAAAGATTTTAGGCATTAACATCATAATTTCCTTGTAGAATTTTGAGTTTTAAAACCAAGTTAAACCTCAATGTTTAACCTGCTATCATTATAGCATTCATTGTTCGCACTCAAATCACTGAGTTGCTTTGATTTGCAACCCATGTGTTTGTTTTGTAAGCATAGCAAAAGCTATTTGATTGCTGTTATTTAATTGCTACAGCAACGCTGCGACATTTTGCCGCATTTATTTATATCAAAATAAGCGTATAATGGTTTTTTTAACTTAATTCGTTTGTTTACGCCAAGTAATGGGGATGCACGATGCAAAGCATGTATTTTTTGATTCCTATTAGTCTAGTGCTATTTGTATTGGGCATTTTTGCCATTTATTACGCCATCAAATCACGCCAATTTGACGATTTGGACAATGAATCTCAGCGGGTCATTTTGGATGACAGACAATTTCGCCGCGAACAATTGGGGCAAAATCCCGCCAAGCCTTCATCTTCTCATCCCCCGAAAATACAAGACCCTACTGACGAGCAAAAATAACACGTTGGTGTTATTTTTCTTCCTGCTGATTTCTTTCTATTGATTGATTTATTTACTTTTTTTTGGAAAATTTTTAGACTTTTTTGGAGCATTTTATGACCTGGGCATTATTTTTGGCAGCGTTTAGCATGGGATTGTTCGGCTCACCGCACTGTCTGGGGATGTGTGGTGGCATTGTGACGGCTTTTGGGCTGTCTATGCAGCATGTATCGGACAGCAAAAAAAATGGCTTGATTTTGACTTATCATTTGGGACGCCTCATCAGTTATTCCTTGCTTGGATTGATTGCCAGTGTTGTTGGGGTGGCAATCTTTCAGTCCATTATGAGCAATAGTGCGCCAAGAATTGTACTGGGTGTGGTATTGGTGTTGATTGGGCTTGCGATGCTTGGGTTACCGCTGTTTAATGAGTTAGAAAAGTTCGGGATGCGTTTTTGGCAATCGCTTGCCCCGCTACGCAAAAAAGTGTTTCCGATTGATAGTTTTGGTAAAGCCTTGTTTGCTGGCCTGCTTTGGGGATTTTTGCCGTGTGGATTGGTGTATGGTGCGCTCATGATGGCGATTGCTGGCAATGACATCGCTACAGGGGCGGCTCTGATGTTTGTATTTGGGCTAGGTACGATGCCGATGCTCATTGCCACGCAAAAAACTGTGGGGATGCTACAGTCGAGTATTAAAAATTTTCGCCTTCGCCAAATTAATGGGGTGATTATGATGTTGTCTGGGCTTGCGGTGATTTTTATTCCGATGATGATGCACCATAATCATAGCCACGGTTCACATAATCAAGGTTCACATAGTAACGCCAGTCATAGCATGAATGAGACGAGTATGCACCATGATATGTCGACAATGAATCATTCTGCGTCTAACCCTGCTTCTGTGACAGCTTCGACTACTATGCCTATGAGCCATAACATGAATCACGACATGCACAATATGCAGGATATGAACGATAAGCACCATGAGATGGCGATGCCTGCCAGTACCAGTCATAATCACTAGTCACTAATCATTCATTGATATTGCCCAAAAAAACAAACCTCTTAATCGGTATATTAAGAGGTTATCGGTTGCGAATTTTTACGTTTTACGCTTAACCTGCAGTTTACATTTCTACCGCGTCATCGCCTTCGTCAAGATAGATGATATCGGTTTCATATTCAAACGCTTCATTTAACATATCTAACATTGTTTACTCCTATCCTTCTTTATCCGATGATTATGGATTTTTTATTCATTTTAAGGCTTTTGCCATTTTCTAGTTGTTTACTTACTATTTTACGTTATCAATGCAACTTCATAACGTCATGATATTTAACGTGAGTTTGATGACATTAGCATGAAATTCATGTGACAGGAATATGAATTTACAAAAAATTACTTTTATTGAAGAATACTCCAGCTACTGTGAAGGTTTGTCGAGGTCGCTAAGTAGTTTTGGCACGCTTTTGAGTCGTTGTTGCTGTTCGTCATAGGCTTGTTTTTGAACGCGGTAAATTTCATACACGCACAGTTCTTCGCAGCCGTTGTTGCAACATTCCCAATCTTCAGGATAGGTAGGTTCTTCAATCAGGCGCTCGCCATTAGGTAATTGATTTTCCATCATTTTTTAAATCTTCTTTTTTGCTATAACACGCTTATGATGAGTCAATAACTGTTTGTTATTAGGTCATCATCACGCTTTTAAAGATAATTTCTCTATGAGATTTTTCACCGCGTCAATCCGTCCTTCTGGCGTAGCAAGGGCTTTGTCGTCCATCATTTTTAGCCCTGTCGCGCCATTCATTTTAAATTTTTTCGGATTCGACTGAATAAGCCCAATAATGGTAATGGCTTCCACAGGGGTGCTGGGTGAAAACTCAAAGGTGACTTGCCGCTCATTGCCATCAATCTTGCTAATCTCCAGCGCTTCAGCCAATAAGCGGATTTGGTGAATGGCAAACAGATTTTTGGTCGGCTCCGGCAAACTGCCAAAACGGTCTAACATTTCGCTGCGGATGCTAATTAGGCTGTCATAGTCTTCAGCATTGGCGATTTTTTTATAGAATAATAGCCGCTGATGGACATCACCCAGATAATCTTCAGGAATGAGTGCCGACAAATGCAAATTAATGTCACTGGTTAGCGATAAGGGGGTGTTTAAATCAGGTTGTTTACCTGCTTTGATGGCTTTGGTGGCACGGTTTAGCATATCCATATACAGGTTAAAACCAACCGCTTGCATATTGCCGCTTTGGTTTTTGCCCAGTAGCTCGCCTGCGCCCCGAATCTCAAGGTCTTCACTGGCAAGCATAAAGCCTGCCCCCAATGTGTTGGCACGGCTGATGGCATCAAGCCGCTTTTGGGCGTCGCTGGTCAAGCCTTTGATAGACGGCACAAGTAGATAACAATAGGCTTGGTGGTGACTGCGACCAACACGCCCACGAAGTTGATGAAGCTGGGCGAGCCCGAATTTATCGGCTCGATTGATGATAATGGTGTTGGCATTGGGGATATCAATGCCCGTTTCGATAATGGTAGTACACACCAACACATTGTGTCTTTTGTGGTAAAACGATTGCATGATTTGCTCAAGCTCTCGTTCTTTCATTTGACCGTGAGCCACTGCCACCCGAGATTCGGGCACAAGCTCTCGCACGGTTTCTGCCATACGCTCAATGCTTGCCACATCGTTATGCAATAAAAACACCTGTCCGCCACGCAATAATTCACGCAAAATCGCTTCTTTGAGTAAGTTATCAGACTTTTGCATGACAAAGGTTTTAATTGCCAACCGCCTTGCAGGGGGCGTGGCGATAATCGACATGTTTCTCATACCCGATAACGCCATGTTCAGCGTGCGCGGAATGGGTGTCGCGGTCATTGATAATACATCAACATCCGATTGCATGGCTTTGATACGCTCTTTATCGCGCACGCCAAAACGGTGTTCTTCATCGACAATCATCAGACCTAAGTTGGCAAACTTGACATCTTCCTGCAAAATACGGTGGGTACCGATGACGATATCCACTTGCCCATTTGCCAAATCTGCTAAAATTTTGTCGTGTTGTTTTTTGCTGCCAAAGCGAGAAAGCGACTCAATACGAATGGGCCAATCGGCAAATCTATCCAAAAAGTTGTCTTCGTGTTGCCCAGCAAGCAGCGTCGTCGGTACTAGCACTGCTACTTGATACCCTGCTTGCACCGCAATAAAAGCGGCACGCATCGCCACTTCGGTTTTACCAAAACCGACATCACCGCACACCAGCCTATCCATGGGCTTATTTTGCTTCATATCAAACTTAACCGCCTCAATGGCATTGGCTTGGTCGGGCGTTTCTTCAAACGCAAATTGACTGGCAAATAAGTCATATTGGATTTGGTCAATTGGGAAGTTAATGCCCACTTTGGCATCACGGCGGGCTTGCACGTTGAGCAGTTCCGCCGCCACATCATGAATTTGGCTGAGTGCTTTGGCTTTGGCTTTATCCCATTTACCACTACCTATGGTATGAAGCGGTGCGGTTGCCGAGTCGCCACCCGCATAACGGCTGATGAGTTGCAGATTTGCCACAGGCACATACACACTGGCATCATCTGCATAGGTAAGATGGATGAACTCCTGCAGTTGTCTATCAATCTCAAGGGTAATCAAGCCTTGATAACGCCCAATGCCAAAATCAATATGCACCACAGGGTCACCGATATTAAGCTCACTGACCGATTTAACCAAAAATTCATCAGACACATCGCTTTGGCGACGGCGGCGAGTCTGTAACACCTGCCGTCCAAACAACTGGGTTTCTGAGACAATCGCAAACTTATCAGGAAGTACCGCGCCTCGTTCAATCGGTGCAATGGTCAAGGCAATCGCATTACTATGCGCCTCATCCATGTTTGCAAGAAAATCGCTCAATCCTGAAACACTTTGCAAATTAAAGCGTTTTTGCAACAGCTCCGATAAAATCTCACGGCGACCCGCAGTTTCGGCAACCAATAATATCGGTTTAGCAAACTGCTCGCGAAATACCATCAGTCTTTGCAGTGGCTCAGCAAGTTTGTGGTCAACGGTTAAATCAGGGGGGGTGTCAACCAATGCATTGACTGCCCCTGCTCTGGTCTCATCGATTGGCTGTTCGCTGGTGATAATGCGGGGATATTGGGCAATTTTTTCGTTAAAGATATGTTCTGCTAGATACAAATCTTGCGGTGCCACAATCGGTTTTTCGATATCGTGCCTGCGGTCATTGTAGCGAGTTTGGATTTGTTGCCAAAAATTTTGGTAAGCCGTCTCTATTTGATTATCGACGATAAACAAGCTATCTTTGGGCAAATAACTAAAAAAATCCGAGCCATTTTGCCAAGTATCCGTGTCAAAAAATAACGGCTGATAATACTCCACTCCCGCGGGTGCAATGCCGTTCATCACATCGTTAAACAGCTCAAAACGGCGGGCAGATGTGTTGGCAAAGGTGCTGGCAAAATTGGCGCGAAACGTTTCTTTACCCTCATCCAGGGGAAATTCTCGCGCGGGTAAAATCTGAAAACTGGTGATTTTACCGATGGTTTCAGCCGATTTTTTTTGACTATTGATAAATTTGACATATTGATGGGGGTCACTGTCTTTTAACTCGTCCAAATCCGCTTGGGTCAGGCTACGCTGGGTTTGCGGGTTAAAAAAACGGATACTCTCAATCTCATCATCAAACAAATCAATGCGCACTGGAAACGGCTGACCAATGGCAAACAAATCAATCACGCTGCCACGCACAGCAAACTCCCCAGGCTCAAAGACATTGTCTACCGCATGATAGCCCGCAGTCGCCAGTTTTCGGCGTTCGGTTGCCACATCAAAGGTGTCACCCACTGACAAATCAAAGTGTTGCCCCAATAGCCATGATGCAGGGGCGACGCGGTGCATTAAAGTCTGCACCGAAATCAGTAAAATACCATCAGTTGGCATATGGGTAAGCAAATGAATCCGCTCAGAGACAATGTCATGGTGCGGTGACAACTCGTCATAGGTGAGCGTTTCCCAATCAGGAAATACATGGGCATCGACCCCACTAAATGCCAACTCTGTTTCAAGCTGATTGAGCTGATTTTGGTCACGGGTCACGACCACTTTTAGGCGGTTTTGCTGACCGCTATCACTGCTGGTCAGACTGGCAAGCCATAAGGCTTGGGTCATGCCTTGAAGGTTGCCCAGCCATTTTTTGTCATGCTTAGCATTGTCAAACAACGATTGGTTAAGGCGAAAGGAAAGATGAGACAGTGGGTGCGTAGCATTCGTCATTGTTATCGGTCTTTTGGTTATAAGTCTTTTGGTTATCGGTTTTTTGAGTTAAAAAGGCAAAAAAGAATGACGTTATTGTGGGGGTTTTTGAGGTTGATTTAAAGCAAAAAATCAGCCAAATTTAGCGGATGTTCTATTCAATCTTGAAGGCTTTTAACGTGGGGTATTATCGATATAGCAAAGTTCATTCGTGGCTTTTTTATTCGTATAACACGTTAGCCAATTCTCCAGTGGCATAGTCTTGCCATTACTTTTTTGGAGAAGTTTACTATAAGCTGTTGAGCGTTTTTCAACTTCTTTATCGGTTAAAATGTTCAGTGTTTTAGCATCGCGGCTACGCTGTACCGCTTTTTCACCATCGATGGTCGTGGTTGACTGTTCATTTTTCCAACCGCCTTTGCCGTCATCTTCGGCAAACCAATTATCAACGATATCAATTTTACCATAGCCTTTAATATAGAATGTTGCTTCGAACACAGCATAGCCTGAGGCTGCACCGCCACTTGAACCCTCATATGTGCAGACGGTTTTTTTAACAAGTTTATGGTTTTTTAGCACATAGCACGTGGTTGTTTCATCTTCAAATTGACCGACTCCAGCCAAGCTATTGACACCTAATAATAAACCACTGCTAATCACGGCGATTTTAAACAGATTTTTCATCATCATGTCCCTAGTCGATTAGTGATTTTTGACTAAGAATGATACCGTTATTATCCGCATACACATACATGCCAGAGTTGATAGTTAGACCGCCAAAGCTGATTTCGATATCCGTCTCGCCCACGCCTTTGCGATTGGATTTGCGGGGGATAGCGCCGAGCGCGTGTACGCCGATTGGCATTTTGCCCATATCATCCACATCTCGCACACAGCCATACACAATCACGCCAGCCCAGCCATTATCAACGCCGCTTTGTGCAATCATATCACCTAGCAAAGCGCAGCGCATTGATGCCCCACCGTCTACCACCAAAACCTTGCCGTTGCCTTTATCATCTTTGCCGTGCGTGGCTAACAGCTCTTTAACCCGGCTATTGTCTTCAAAGCATTTGACGGTTACTACTTCACCGCCAAATTTTGTGTTACCGCCATAGCTAAAAAAGCGTTTGCCTTCCATGTTGGGTGCACAAACTTGACATTCTGGATTATCATCAAGTAGGTCGCAGGTAATAAAATTTTGTAACGTCATGTTGCTCATCATCGTTCCTTAAGTCAATTTTTTTTGGGAAGGTTAGTTTCTAAACCGCGTCATCGCTAGCATTTCACTGTTACTGATAACTTGGGTTTTTTGGGCAATATCGACGCGATTAGCAGATTTTTCATAAGTATGTTTGATGTGCCAATTGTTGCTCACCAGCGCCATTGCCATCGCTACCCTATCGGCTTCTATGGGACGGACAGGCAGTTTTTTGGGTACAATAGGTTTTATGAGTTTGTACGCCGTCTGCGCGATGGTTTCAAGTTTACGATCATCGTGTTTGCCAAGCAGCAAAGAGGGACGAAAAATTGCCAATTCTTGAAAACCTAAATTGCCAATCGCGGTTTCAAGCTCACCTTTGACACGGTTATAAAAAAAGCGACTGTCAGCATTGGCGCCCATCGCCGATAACAAAAAAAACCGCTCTACGCCTTTTTGTTTGCAAGCTTTTGCAAACGCCATATTAAAGGTAAAATCAATTTGCCGAAAAGCCGCTTCACTACCCGCTTCCTTAATGGTGGTACCTAGGCAGCTAAAAGCATCGGTGTCTTTACCAATCAACAGCGCAGACACAAATTCATGCATTTGATTAAAATCTTTAAGCTGGTAAAAATGCATCGAATCACTCAACCCTTTTGGCTGAGAGCGCGCAATGATAATGACTTTTTGATAAAGACTGCCAAGCTGGGTCAGTAATGAATTGCCTACCAAGCCGGTTGCACCGATGATTAATGCTGTGCGCTGCATAAAACAATGACCTCAGTATGAATATTTTTATGAGTTTTTACTGTCATTTTATTTAATCACAGATAATCAAAACTTTCACCTACAAATACGTTTTTTTCAGCATTTATGGGCATTGCGCGATGGTTTTTTAGCCAATAGACGAAATACGCTGAATAATCTGCCGAAGTAAGTTGTTATTGTAGCGTGAGTTTGCTAAAATAGCGGGCTTTAAATCCGCTTGATATCGTTAATTGTGTTTCCGTGTCTAGTGATTCAAGGATTCAAGCAACCCTAACTACCCGTGTCTGTAATAAGCGAATGGCTGCTCACTTACTAACAGATCGATTTATATTGCAAATCCAAGGAGATTTACGTGGCAAATTCTGCACAAGCTCGCAAACGCGCTCGTCAAAACGTTAAACGTCGCCAATTAAAAGCATCACAACGTTCTATGGTTCGTACTTTCATCAAACATGTGATAAAAGCCGTTGAAAATAAAAACTACGAAGCAGCGACTGAAGCTTACAAAAAAGCAGTTCCAGTGATTGACCGTATTGCTGACAAAGGCGTGATTCACAAAAACAAAGCAGCACGTCATAAAAGCCGCTTAAACAAAGCAATTAAAGCCCTTAAAACTGCTTAATTGTTTGTTGCATTAAAAAAGCCAATTCACATTGAATTGGCTTTTTTATTGAGCCTGATTTGGCTATAAAACTGATTTAATTATAAAAAAAAGCTGAAATCGAAATTTCAGCTTTTTTTATTTAGCTTACCTAAAATTAACTTTCTTAAAAGCGCATTGATGCGTTTCATCATGGTGTTAATTATGCTTTTAATTCAGCTAGGACTTGCTCACTGACTTTATCAATCGCTTGTGTGCCATCAATTTTGGCATAACGTGGCGCGTTTTGACCCGATTTTGCCAAGTCTTGATAAAAACCAACCAAGGCTTCTGTTTGGTTATGATAAGTGGCTAAACGATCGCGGATGGTATCTTCTTTATCATCCTCACGCTGAACCAAGTCTTCGCCGGTTTCGTCATCTTTACCTGCCACTTTGGGTGGATTATAGACCACATGGTACACGCGACCTGAAGCAGGATGAGAGCGACGACCCGACAAACGAGACACGATCTCTTCATCAGGTACGGCAATTTCCACCACGTTATCGATATGTACGCCTGCATCGGCTAACGCTTGCGCTTGTGGAATGGTACGGGGAAAGCCATCAAAAATATAGCCGTTGGCGCAATCTGGCTGCGCAATACGGGCTTTAACTAGGTTGATAATTAAATCATCTGAGACAAGTCCACCGGCATCCATGATACTTTTGGCTTGTTTGCCAAGCTCAGTACCTTCTTTGATAGCGGCGCGTAGCATATCACCTGTTGAGATGTGTGGAATATTAAATTCCTTGGTGATGATTTGTGCTTGGGTACCCTTACCAGCGCCAGGTGGCCCTAAAAGAATAATACGCTTCATAAACCTATTCCTTAAGTCGAAATTATTAAAATCGCCCTATCTCATTACTGCAATAGCAAAAAAGACCCACAAATGCTGTGTTCAAATAACTAACAGTTTTGAAATACTGGGTTAACAATACTCGTTAACCGCTAAAATCTCAAGCAATTTTTGCAAAATAATTTAAATTGATAGGGGTATTAAAAATAAAAATGTGGCAAAATTTAACCTACCCCCTATTCAATTAAGCCCCTATTCAATTAAGCCCCTATTCAATCAAGGGAGTTTTATTATGATTTAAGGCACGATTTTATCAATCAGTACCGTTGTCGAGTCAGCCGTTTTCTCTAGCGGTACGGGGTTACTCGTCAAGTCGCCACTTTGCGGCATGGCGTCACCTGACGCACTAACCCGAGCAGTAATCACCAAGGGCTCATTGGCGCTAATCGCCGAGCTTAAGGTCATGGTCGGCATGATGCTATCGTTATCGCTGATGTTAATTGCCATACCATTGATGGTTAAGCTATCTGCTGACAGTTTTTTGGCAGCAACAGGGGGACCACCTGCCATCTTACGCACATTAACAAATAAGCTTTGGCCTTTTTTCACCCGTCCTAATATCTCAGGGGTGACTTTGACATTGACTGTAATCGCCTGCTTGCCTTGGGCTTCTCGCTGATTGATAGTCTGCTCAAGTTCAGATAAGCTGTTTAAGGCTTGGGTATGATCGCCAGGACGTGCTTGGATTTCGCTGCGTAGCAATTCTACCCATTTTCGAGACTGCGCGTAGTTACCCGCTCGCATTTCACCCATTGCCATCAGCATTTGTGCGCCTTGGTGTTTGGGACTTTTGGCTAGAATGTGCTCAACCACTTGACGGGTTTTGTCATCCATCACGCCGCCTTGGGTAAAAAATCTCGTTTGCGCGTAGGTGATGGCGATTTTTTCATCATCAGGATTGAGACGATACGCCCTTGCCAAGGCTTCAAGTGCTTGCTCGGGCGCTTGCAAGGCTATAAACACCTCAGATAGACGAAACCAACGCAGCGGATCGGTGGCATGATGATGCACGTTGGTTTGCATGGCACTAATGAGCCCCACACTGTCTTTGGTCGCCCATTCAGGTGGCGTATCGATTTTTGCGGTCAATAAATCATCCGCGACTTTTCCCAAGCGATTTTGTGCATCCCATAATTGATAGACGGGCGTGCGGTCGCCAATCATCACATAAGCCATCACAGATAATAGCGGAATCCAGATGATAACTATCAGACGGCTTTTCCAATTGGGGGTAAAATGGTTGGTATCTTGATTGTCACTGATGTCTAGTAATTGACGCTCTAACGCCAGTTTTTGGGTTTGATAAGTCGCCTCATCGATTTGACCCTCGGCAAAATCGGCATCAAGCTCCTCCAGCCGTTGTTTAAATACTTCAATATTGAGCGTTAGTAGCTGATTATCAGCGCGATTGGCGATGGCGTGATGGTCTTGGGTTTGCAACCAAGGCAACAAAATAAATACCGCAAGCGTGATAGCAAACAAAAGTGCGACAATGATAAAAATAATTAGCGTTGACATTAATTTTCCTTAGCCACTGCTTGATTGATTTCACCAGTTTTAGCATTGGCAGCGTTATCATTGGCGTTTAACAAGTCTTGTAATCGCTGTTGTTCGGCGGCTGAGAGTGGCGCATAGCCCTCTTCTATGGGATTGGCGATGGCAGCGTCACGTTTTGACGAATTACGGTTACGAATAAACCAAGCCAGCATCACAAACACCAACAACACAGGCGGAAAAAACCATAAAATCCAGGTGGATGGTCGCACAGGTGGTTTGTAGCTAATAAAATCACCGTAACGCTCATTCATATACTGGCGAATTTCAGCGTCGGAACGACCGTCTTTTACCATATCATAAGTCTTTTGTTTTAAATCTTGGGCAATTGGCGCATCGGAACCTGCTAAGTTTTGGTTTTGACATTTTGGACAACGAAATTCTTCAATGAGCGCACGATACTGGGCTTCTTGGCGCGAGTTGTCAAATTGGTAGGTATCAATGTTTGCCCAAGCAGACATGGATAACCCTGCGACTAGCAACACCATAGCCATCGCCCTGACTATCAAATGAAGAATTTTTGCAAATGTGATACTCATTGGCACACCTCACGGATTTTAGCATCGGCGGCTTGTTCACGCAGCGCAGTCATACAAGGCAATACTTGTTTGTTGTAGCGCTCTTCGTTGATTTCACCCAAGATATGCTGGCGCACATTGCCTTTGCCATCAACCACAAACGACTCTGGCACACCCGTCAGACCCAAATCAATGCCAAAATTCCCTTCTTTATCTTGCACATTGAGGGTAAATGGGTCTTCATGGGTGTTGAGATAAGCAAGCGCGTCTTTGGTTTCATCTTTATAATTGACCCCAACAATCGGTACGCCTGCCTTTGACATTTGCAATAAAAACGGGTGTTCAACTTTACAAGTCACACACCAAGATGCCCATACATTGAGTAAAAATGGCTGTTTGGGTAACTGTGCTTGGGTAATCATTTGTGATGGATTACCCAAAGACGGTAAACTAAAACTTGGCAAAGCGCGATTGAGTGAGGTGTTGGTCACTACCGTAGTATCTTTGCCCAACCGCGTATAAAACAGCGCTATGATAATCAAAAAAAGCACCAAAGGAATCAAAAACCAAAGTTGTCTTTTACGCATTGCCATGAGCATTCTCCTGACCTAACTCACTGTCATTTTTTACTAACACGGGGGCGATTGCCGCTGGGGTGTTAATCGCTGCCAAATTCCCCGACTTGTCATCACCCATATCAGCAAGTCTCGGCAGTTTACGATAGCGTTTATCAAACATACTTAAAATCGCACCCAGTGCAATGACAAAACCGCCCCACCATACCCAGCGTACGCCAGGTTTGATATAGATACGCACCGCCCATTTATTGGCATCGGCTTCGCTTTGATTGGCGTCCAAAATCGGCTCACCCATTGCCATGTAGATATCTCTTAATGGGTTGTACTGGATAGACGCTTCGGTCATGGGCATTTGACTGACCACATAATGGCGTTTTTCTGGATAAAGGGTGGCAACCAGTTGGTTGTTTTTACGAACACTGACCACCGCTTGGGTGGCATCAAAGTTGGCACCGCGGATTTTTTTTAGCTCATCCATCGTGAACTGGTAGCCTTGTACTTCAACCGATTGGTTTTTTTGCATGGCAATGTCTTTTTCGATACTTAAGCTTGTGGTAATGGCAATGCCCATCACGGATAGCAAAATACCCAAATGCGCCAGCTGCATTCCCCAATAGCCCATGTGCAGACGTTTCAGCCCAGCGCCCAGCGAGCGCGCGTTACGGGTTTTGTCTTTGATATCAATCACCATCCATACCAACACCCATAAACACAATGCCGCTGACATAAAGATGTTGATGTTAATGCTACTAACCAAGAAATAGCTTAAAACCCCGGCAAACACAAAACAACTGGCTAAAATCGCCAAGCCTATACCTAACAATGGACGGGTGTCTTTTTTCCAACGGCTGACCGGTCCAATGGCTAAAAACAACAACAATAACCAAGTTAACGGCACAAATAACGCATTAAAATAGGGCGCTCCCACCGATACTTGACCCAGTTTTAACGCATCGGCCAGCATTGGATAAAGTGTGCCAATCACCACCACGATGGTTGCGACTAATATAATAATGTTATTGATGACCAATAATGTCTCACGAGATTTAAGCTGATAATGGCTTTCTTGGGTCAAGCGCCAACCGCGCCACGCAAACATCGCCAGACCGCCACCGATGACCACGCCCAAAATCACCAAGATAAACAGACCGCGGGTGGGATCTGCGGCAAATGAGTGAACCGAGGTAATGACCCCCGAACGTACCAAAAACGTACCCAATAAACTTAAAGCAAAGGTGAAAATCGCTAACATAATCGTCCAAGCTTTGAATACGCCGCGCTTTTCGGTAACTGCCAATGAGTGTAATAATGCCACCCCACCGAGCCAAGGCATAAAGGACGCGTTTTCCACAGGGTCCCAGAACCACCAGCCGCCCCAGCCAAGCTCGTTGTATGCCCACATTGAGCCAAACACGATGCCCAGTGTCAAACAGCACCAAGCCGCTAGTGTCCAAGGACGCGACCAACGCGTCCACACCGCATCTAACCGACCCGCCCACAATGCTGCCATGGCAAAGGCAAACGGTACCACCGCGCCCACATAGCCCATGTACAGCATCGGCGGGTGAAAAATCAATCCAGGGTCTTGCAGTAGTGGATTCAAATCTTTGCCATCCACTGGGATGCTGGGTAGACTGCGATTAAAAGGTGACGACACAAAAATCACCATGCTTAGCATCATCATTTGCACAAAGGCTATAATCACCAACACGCGTGCGCGCATGGCAAGCGGCAAGCTTCGACTAAAAACAGCCACCGCCGCGCCCCAAGTCGCCAAAATGGTGACCCACAATAACAGTGAGCCTTCATGCCCGCCCCACGTGGCGGATAGGCGATAGTACCAAGGCAGCAAAGAATTTGACTGATTGGCGACATAAATCAACGTAAAATCATTGGCATAAAACCCATACATCAGGCACAAAAATGACGTACCGGTTGCCAAAAACTGAGCAATGGCAAAACTTCCCGCCAGTCGTTGCCAAGCAGGTTGGTGTTTGAACACCCCCACTGCTGGCAAAATAACCTGTAAAATGGCAATCACCAAGGCTGAAATAAGCGCAAAATAGCCCAATTCAGTAATTAACATACCCACTGCTCCTATCGCTGTAGTGGTTATCACACTGTAGAATTTTCACCAAAAAAATGGGTCAAATTAATAAAACACCAATATCAAATGTATCCAGCCCGCCAAAAACCCTGTCACACCGCCCAAAATAATCAGTGTTAATTCATCTTCACGAAAGGCAGGACGCAACAGATTTTGAAATTCATTGGGCGTCAATGCGCGAATTCGGTCTCGAAACAGCCCAAAGATTTTTTCTGCGCGGCTAAGGTTAAGCTCAGGATTACTCATCGGCACCATGGTCGCTGCAATTGACTTATCAATAATCACGTGTCTGAGCTGACCAAACTCTTTACGACCCAAACCAAATTTCAAGCTCGTTTGAATCACCTGTGATTCCAAAATTGGGTTTAGGTGTTTTTTAATCAGCTCACGCGTTTGCATCGCACGGCTGCCATACATCATTTCATACATGATGTTTTTGAGCGTGACCAAATCTTTGACCACAATCTCAGCAAACACCTCAGAGACCTCAGGCTGGCGCTTCATGAAACCACCTTGCCAGTTAAATTGTCCCATGTGTGGTTTTTCAAAGCGAATAAACGGCAATGATTTGCTAAAACTAAAAAATTTGGGATAGCGATAATAATGCGGCTCAATCGGATTAAATACCATCCAGATGGCAATCCAGTTGGTCAACAGCCCCCAAATCGCGGCAAAAAACGGCACCGTCCAGTGCTGCGGCACAAACCAAAAAATCGCCATCTGCAAAATACCAAATACAAACCCAATCAACGCACTGATATGCCAAATAAAATTAATCTCTTTTTGACCTACCTTCAAAAACATCCGCACCATCAGCGCACGGTCGCTTTCCATCTTGTTGACAATCATCTCGCGCATATCAACCAAGTTTTCGACATTGTAGGTCAAGTCGAGCACCAGATTTTTCATGATGGCTGGCAATTGCTCGTGTCCATAGGCATAGATACGGCGTTTGACAGCAAAAGGCAGATTCGCCCATAGCGTTGCCGAGCGCTCATTCATGATTTCATCAATCAGCAAATCCAAGTTTTGGTTCATGGTTTGGCTGATAAAATCTGCCACTTCTTCAGGGTGCATGGCTTGGAAAAACTCATCGAGCGAACCAAGCTTGGATAAAGTTTGGTCAACGATAATCCCGGATATTTTACCCGCTTTGCGTGGCACAATGCCCTGCCAGCCGATACCGCCGCCTGGGAACCCTTGAATCTTAATGCCCCAAAAATGAATGGGGTAAAATAGCATCTTGAGTGCCATCCATACATGCGCCCAAGTCACGACTGCTGTCACAAATGGAATGGTCAGCATAGCGAAAAATTGCGGATGGGTTGCAAGCTTGTGCCAAATTTCTGCAAACATATCAAAAAAGCTCACATGGTAAAAAAGCTAAAATCAAAGGACCATAAAACCGAGATGACATTACAAGGTTTGCTTGACAACGTCTGTAGTATGGGTGCGTTAATATGGGTGCGTTCAAACCGCTAGATTTTAGCACAGAAAGATACATTTTGCCTGAAGAAGTTATATTTTTAGCGGTTTTGCGTCCCTATGTTATCATCCATATTGCCGTCAATGCGGTTATCATAATTTGATACATTTGTTTTGACAGCAGCCGTTAGTTATTTGCGATTTTGACAGGATTTGGGCATGCTTATTTACCAAATTTTATGCTAGTATATCGCTCTTAAATTTTGATTTTAGCCACCAATAGGTAGGTGGGTGATATCCCTATATTTGTTCATCGCACCGCGACCCTTTTTAAAACCGTTCTAATTGCTGTTACCCGCTTATGAAACTACCCCATTCTTCAGATATGCAACGTGAAAATCTCATCTTTCGCCGCCGGGTAATTTTGGCATCGGTGTTTGTTTTTTTGGGCTTGGTTGGCTTGATTGTACGCTATGCTTATCTACAAATTTATACCCACGACCAGTACGTCACCCAGTCTGACAATAATCGTATCAAGCTAATTTCTGCGCCGCCCAGTCGCGGCTATATTTATGACCGTAACGGCGTGATTTTGGCAGATAACCAGCCTGTTTTTACCGCTGTCATCAGTCCTGATGAAATTGACAATCCTGACAATACCTTGGCACTACTCACCCCGATTTTTCAGTTGACACCTGAAGAAATCAGTGAAGCTTCAAAAGCCCTTAAAAAAAGTAAAAACGAACCTGTCACCATTAAAATTGGACTTACCGAACAGCAAGTTGCCCAGTTTAGTGAACGCAAACCGTTTTTTAAAGGGGTGACGATTCAAAGTAAACTCACGCGCACCTATCCCTACAGTGATTTGTTTGCCCATGTGATTGGCTATGTTGGGCGTATCAGCGACAATGATAGTAAAAAGTTGGATAAAAAGCTGTATGCAGGCACCGATTTGATTGGTAAAACAGGGATTGAAAAATATTACGAGTCGCTGCTACTGGGCAAACCCGGTTATCAATCGATTGAAACCAATGCCTATGGCGATATCATCAAAAAACTCGATACCAAACCGCCCATTCCCGGCAATGATATTTATCTAAGCCTTGATTACGGGTTACAAAAATTGACCAGCGATTTGTTAAATGGTAAACGCGGCGCCGCAGTGGCGATTGACCCCAATACTGGCGAGATTTTAGCCTTTGTCAGCAACCCAAGTTTTGACCCCAACCCCTTTATCACTGGGATTAGTAGCAGAGAATACAAGGCGCTGCAACAAGACCCCGACATGCCACTGTACAATCGCGCGCTGCAAGGGCAATATCCCCCGGGTTCTTCTATCAAACCGATTGAGGGTTTGGCAGGGATTCATTACGGCATCATGGGATGGGACAGTAGTATTTATGATCCGGGGTATTTTAGTCTGCCTGGCGATAGCCATAAATTTCGTGACTGGAAAAAATCGGGGCATGGTAACGTCAATTTGCATAAATCCGTGGTCGAATCTGTCGATACCTACTACTACAAGCTGTCTTATCAACTCGGTATTGACCGGCTTCATGATTGGATGACGCGTTTTAATTTTGGTAGCAAAACAGGGATTGATTTGCCAGGAGAAAAAACTGGGGTCTACCCTTCTACTGAGTGGAAAATGAAAACCTACAAAAAAGCCTGGTTGCCTGGGGAAACCATTTCTGTGAGTATCGGGCAAGGGTATTTTTTGGCGACCCCCTTACAGATTGCCAACGGTATCGCCATGTTAGCCAGCGATGGACAGCATTTGACCCCCCATCTGCTCAAGAAATCTACCGGTGCCGAACATATCACCCCCATTGAAAAGCCCGATGGGAAAATTCAATACAACGGTAACCCCAATGATTGGCAGCGTATGCACCTAGCCATGGAAGATGTGGTCAAAAAAGGCACAGCGCATAATATTTATACCCCA
This sequence comes from Faucicola osloensis, assembly GCA_016888885.1. Classification (GTDB taxonomy): domain Bacteria; phylum Pseudomonadota; class Gammaproteobacteria; order Pseudomonadales; family Moraxellaceae; genus Faucicola. Next base: position 263,399 of record CP069437.1, on the reverse strand, counting down.
ACTTATCGCATCGCTGGCAAAACAGGCACAGCGCAGGTCAAATCTATCGCACAAGGTAAACGCTATAACGAAGCCGCGCTTGACTCGCGCCACTGGGACCATGGCTGGTTTGTTGGTTTTGCCCCGGTAGAAAACCCGCAAATTGCCATTGCCGTTATCGTAGAGAATGGGCGTCATGGTGGCTGGGTAGCACCGATTGTGCGTAAAATGATGGATTATTGGCTCATTGATAAAATCAAAAAACCGATTGTGCCACCGTCGCCTGAAGAACTTGTCAAAATCAACGCCGAAAAACAAGCCGCCAAATTGCAACGTGAAGCGTTAGTTTTGTCGGGTAAACCTATTATCGCAAAACCCAATACCGCCAAACTCACTGCAGTGGGTGGTGCTGACTGACGTAATGTATGATGTCCAAAATTAGCAAACGACCCAATAAAGCCACCAAATCCCCGCCAGTTTCTCACGTGCGTATCATCGGCGGCGAGTATCGTCGGCGTTTGGTAGCGTTTATCGATGCCGATGGGTTACGACCCACGCCTGACCGTGTCCGAGAGACAGTATTCAACTGGCTTGCCGATGAGTTAGTCAATGCCAAGGTACTAGATTGCTGTGCTGGTAGTGGGGTGCTCGGTTTTGAAGCCTTGTCGCGGGGTGCCAAGCAGTTAACTTCTATCGAGCCTAACCATGAGCAATGTAGGCACATTAAAGCCACCCAAGCCCTGTTAGGGATTGCTGATACAAAAATTGTGACAATGCAAGCTACAATACAACAAGCCTTACCACAACTGGCAAACACCGAGCCGTTTGATGTGGTGTTTATCGACCCACCTTATCAACTAGCGTTATGGGATACAATCTTGCATGGGTTAATAAACCATCAGTTAATTCATCCGCAGACATTACTGTATATTGAAAGCGATCAAGATCACACACAGTTGTTGGAATCATTCACCGCATCACTTGAGCCACTCAAATATAAAAAAATGGGGCAAATTTTTGCCGGCATTTATCAGCTCAAAGCGCTTTAATTCGAAGTGTTTTAATTCAAGGTGTTTTGATTCAAAGCCCTTGAACTTAGGCATTAAAAAACCGACTGGATTAACCCAGTCGGCAAATATAATAACCATTCACGCACAATAGCAAATCACGCCTAATAGCAAATCTACTATTAGCTCTTAACGCATATACTTACTTGTACGGTAGAAGCTGACGGACAAAAATATTTTGATGACTGTCCCTTTAAGTTGTTAGCTTCATACAGATAGCTGACCCCCACCACCATCAAAAATGTCACCACAAGCGCTACCATAATCACCAGCACAACACTATGAATGTTGACTTTGGATTGATGGCGCGTCATTTCCACACTATCATCGGTATCGTTAGTATCGTTCACTTGATGGATCATAACTTGTATCCTAAAAAATTTGAAATTTAACTGTTTAAATTTCATTGTGTTACTTAGCAACTATCCATATACGACATAGACCGAAAACTATGCGTAATAGTGCTATAAAAGCAATTTACAAAAGCAATCAAACATTACATTTATCTTATGGTGATTACATTCTACAATGTATTTGTTACTTAATTATAACAATAATAAAAAATTACACAATTGTTTTATCAGAAAAATTCGCATTTGGTCATTTTTTGCGATTAATGGTATAGTGTCGTCAAACCTGTGAAAAAATTTTTATCTAAACTGGTTAATAATCAATTATCTAGCTAAACTCAATTAGTTAGTTAGCTAATTCCAAAAATCCGCTTTTTAGCTTTATGACTGAAAACAATAATGAAAAAAAATACACACAAGCAATGGCAAGCGCTGTTATCTGCCAAACCTATCTACCATGGCAATCAGTTCACCCAATCTAAGACGTCAAGGACGGCATTTCATAAGGACTATGACAGGCTGGTTTTTTCGCAATCTTTTCGCCAATTGAATCAAAAAACCCAAGTGCATCCGTTAACCCATGAGATGGGTATTCATACCCGCTTAACCCATTCGCTTGAAGTGTCTTGTATTGGTCGCTCGCTAGGGATGATGAGCGCGGAGAAACTCGGTAATGACTTGCCAAGCGGCTTTACGATTTCCGACATGGGGGTCATTGTGCAGGCAGCTTGTTTAGCGCATGACATCGGTAACCCCCCATTTGGGCATGCAGGCGAGCAGGCGATTCGAGATTGGTTTTTTCAGCCTGCCCAGCGCCAGTATCTCAGGCGGCTTACCCCACGCCAGCAAATAGATTTATTAGCGTATGAAGGCAATGCGCAAGGTTTTCGACTGCTGACCCGTAACGAGCATCATCCCGATGCAGGCGGCATGCGCCTGACAGCGGCGACGCTGGGCGCTTTTATGAAATACCCTTATCTTTCCACCCCTATCAACCCAGTCAGCGACAGTGACTCACTGCCCTCACCCTTAACGCTCAAGAAGTTTGGTTGTTTTGAAAGTGAAGCGCCGTATTTACAGGATTTGGCGGAGCAGTTGCGACTACCTAAGACCCAAAGAGGTTACGCGCGTCATCCATTGGCTTATTTGCTAGAAGCCGCGGATGATATTTGTTATGCGCTGATTGATTTGGAAGATGGGATTTTACTGGGTATGTTAGACTATCATGAAGTTGAGCCACTGCTGCTCAAACTCGTCGGTAAACGGCTTGGCGTACCATCTGAAGTCACAACCAATGCGCCTATCAGCCAAAAATTAGCCGCACTACGGGGGCGAGCAATGCGGCGATTGGTGGACAAAGTTACTGATGCCTTTGTTGCCAACCAAGCCGCCTTATTGGCAGGTGAGCTGACAGGCAGCTTATTTGACTACTGCCCCAATAATGTACGCAGTAGTATCAGTGAAGCCAAAAGCCTAGCCAATACCCGTATTTTCCAACATCCAAGCAAAGTACGGGTGGAAATCATGTCAAACCGCTGTTTACATACGCTACTTGATGCGTTTATGCCACTCGCGTTGACGGGTAATTCAGCAGACAGTATTGCTCAGTTTGAGCAATTACGACTGCTTAATCTATTAAATGCCCATTTAAGCAATGTTAGTCGGCAGTTAGGGGATGATGTTTATCAAAATATCTTGTGTATTTTAGACATGCTGACTGGCATGAATGATCATGAAGCCTATCGGCTCGCGCAAGCGTTAAAGGGCAATTGGTCGGTGAATATTTAAACCTCATCACTTATCGTCAATCGTCAACGATTGTATATTTGGCGTTTTCGGCTTAGAATATTTTTCCTTATTGAACCCGCTGATTGGATACCTAATGACTAGCCGTGACTTGCAAAAACGCCAAACCCGTCAAGCCTTTTTTCAATCGGTGCTTCAGTTATCGAGGTCAGGGCATGCGTTTTCGTCGATTTCACTTCGTCAGATTAGCCGCGAAGTCGGCGTAGTGCCAACGGCTTTTTATCGACATTTTCAGGATATCGATGAGCTTGGCACCTGCTTAGTCAATGAAGAACTCGGTCACACGCTGCAAAATCTTCGCGATCATTTGCAGCTCGGTCGCACCCGAACGCATGAAGGTCAAATTGCCTCAAGCGTGGGTTTCTTTTTAGAAAGTGTGGAGCACGCGTCATTGCACTGGCACTTTATTGTCTCTGAGCGCTATGGTGGCAACCAAGCTGTGCAAAATGCACTTGATGAGCAAATCAGCTTGTTTGCGCAAATCATGGCCGATGATTTGGCGATGCAGCCTGCGTTTGGACATTTAAATCAGGAAGTGCGCTTGTTGATTGCAGATATGGGCGTGAATATGTATTTTTCTTGGGTGTATCAATGGCTCAAATTTGACCCCACAGAGCTGCAAGGTAAGCAAGATTATCTCAATCGCTGTATCAAACAGGCGCAAGTGCTGTTTTATGGTGTCCGTAATTGGTGTCCTTAACCAAAACTTAAGCTAAAAAACAGTAAAACCAACAAACCGTGAAACCAACAAACAGTGAAACCAAAAAAGGCTGAGCATTAACTCAGCCTTTTTACTGTTTATCAACCCATTAATAGCGCCAGTTATAAATCAAATCGACAGAGTTATTGATGGCAGATTTAGACTCAATATACAAGCGTCTTGTTAATTGATAACGCATACTAAGCTCAGGCTGCGAGGTGAACACGCCTACCCCATAACGTATAAACAAGTCTGGGGTGATATACCCCGTTAGACTGACCAAGGTGTCATTGCCCGAGCCATTGGCATCTAACGTTAAACGCTGCAACCCAAACGCCCGACCAATTTGGTTGGTAAATTGGCGCGTCCCGCTTAAGCCATAACTTAACCCTGCTGCGGCAATGGTATTGTCGACGCGGTTTCTAAAGTCTTGTTCGTTGGTATTTTGACCTGAATTGTTATTTAGACTACCTGTCACCCACGCATTCATCGCCTGCTGTTCACTGAGTCCGCCATTATTAAACACGGTGATACTTGGCGCGCTGGCACTACCTTTGACTTTGACGCCCACTTGTACACCTTGCACGTCTTTTACTGCCTCTACGTTTAGCAGTGGTTTCATCACTTCACCATTGAACCGAACTTGCGCAAAGTTTAGATTCAAGCTTTGACCAAACACTTCGACTTTTGAGCGGCGTGATACTTGCACCACCCCTTCTGCTTTCATGGTGCCTTGACCGCGCTGGGTAATATGCAGTGCACCCGCCAATGGCAAGCGTGCGCCAAAACCTTGGAAGCTTACGCGCTCGCCGAGATCCACACCCACATCCGCGTTGATATTCCAAGGTTGGGTGACTTTTAGTACGTCATCAATCTGACCCATCAAGCGTCTATCAATCACGTTAACATCTGGGGATTTGCTCACCACATTGCCTGTGGCCTCAGGGGGGCGAATGGTGGCGCGAGGCACATCAATCACGCCGACGATATTCACGTAGCGCTGGCTAGGTTTGACAATCACATCAAAAATTGGATTAATAATGGCAGAAATCGCAGGCGGCTGGCTCACTTGCAAGTCTTTACCTTGCAGCTTCAGCTTGGCTTGCAACTCACGTGTCCAATCAACTGTACCGGTAATAGTGCCTTGACCATCGCCTGCACTGGCAAAAGACCCATCAATAGAGGCTTGATTGCCTGCCACGTGCGATAACACATTAATCTTATCAAAGCGCATCGGCACGCCTGTGATGCTAAGACCGGCATCTTGTAGCTCAATATCGCCAACAAATTTGGGCTGCATTAATGAACCACTGATTTTACCTGCCACTAGACCGTTACCTGTCAAACGTTCAAACGATGGGAAGAAAGGTTTAAATACCGCCAAGTCAATATCTTGGAAAACAACGGTGCCTGAAATCGGTTTTGACTGTATGTAGGGATTGACGGTGGCGTCCAAATAACCATTGCCCGCGCCATTGGCTGTTTTGATATCTGCACGAAGTTTTAGCCCTTCTGCGGTTGAACGCGCAATGACACTGATACGCTCATAGGCAATGGTCGTTGGATTTTCTTCAGGGGTTTGTGGGGCAGTACCAAATACCCCGTTATCGGTAAAGAAGCTGGCATTGATACTGGGTTGTTGGTTCTTCTGCCAATGAACGAGTGCGGTGCCGTTGAGTTTTCCTGACCAAGCGATATCACGCGGCATCACCACAGAGAAAATTTGGCTATCAATTTGTTGTATGCTGACATCGACATTGCCTTGCCCATTACTGACCACGAGGTTGTTTTTTAGACACAGACTGCCGTTTTGACCCACCATTTGCCAGCAGTGTGCCGCCATTTGTACATTCAGGTTTTGCCAGCCAAATAGCATTTGGGCGGGTTGTAGCTGTTGCAACTTGGCATATTTGGTACCAATTTGCCCATTACCGAGCAGACCCGACCACTGTTTTTTGGCAAGATCGATACGACCTTTGAGTGTCGCTTGTACTTGTCCTTTAGTACTATCTGCTTTGACATCCAAGGTGTGATTGTCTTGGGTACCGTTAAAATATAGTTGCACAGAACGCAGCGGTTGATTGGCAATATTGATACCCGTTGCAGTCAATTGCAACTGACTGGGTGATTTGGCGAGATTGACCAATTTGCCGGTGACTTTGGCATCGAGTACCACAAAGTTTGGCAGTGAAATGTTACGCCCGACTAAATCCACATAAATGTTAGGCAGTGCTTGGTTGTTATCTTGGGTTAAGACAATACCGCCTTTAACGATACCTTTTAGCTGCGGCATGAGCTGATTGAGCGTGCTGATATCGACACTGGTCACCAGTTGGTTTTGGTTGCCATTGGCGGTGATACGATTGCTACCCCATTGTACCAGCAGATTATTGGCTTGCAGACTTTCAATAAGATGGCGGATTTGTCCGTATTTTTGACTATTGGCACTATTTTCAATGACTTGACGCAGACTACTTAGGTCTTTTGGCAAATTCAGTTTTGCCGTCAATTGACCCGTTGCCATCAAGGGTTGGTTTTTTAGCCTGCCTTTGAGATTCATATTGGCGATATGAATATACTGGGCGCCTGCCCGCCAATAGCCATCGGTATTGATGGTGCCGGTGATTTGGCTTGGCAGACTTGGCACAAAATAGCTGGCATCAAAATTTTTCATGTCAGCATTGATATGCCAGCCGGCACCATTGGTCATATCAATGCTACCGTTGGCATTGATATAGCCTTCTTTGCCTTGATGACTAAATTGATTAATTTTGAGCTGTTGTGGCGTGCCTGCAATATCAAATTTAAATGAGCCTGCGGGTACGTTTGGCGCATTGAGGCTACCATCAAATTTGGCGGCGATATAAGATAACTTATTGCCGAGTAGATCGGCACGTACTTTACCTGTGCCTTTTAACGCTAAGTGTTTTTTGCTATTGTTGGCGCCCAATAAATCCCCTGTCATGTCAATCTGGTTGATGGTGACATCATGACGGGTCACAACTGCTCGATTGGCTTGGCGGAGCTGTTGCAGGGTACCGCTGGCAACCACATTGCCCGTTAAGTCTTGCAGCGGGATGCTATTTAAAATGCCGTGGGCATTTAAATGGTTGGTTTTGGCATTGATTTGCCAAGCTAACGGCTGATTGCCGCTGGCAAGTTTGATTTTACCATTGCCTGCCAAATTACCTGCCACGCCTTGGTACACCAATTGAGTGATATCAACCAGCTGACCTGTTTTGTTGACATTGACTTGATAATTACCGCTTGGGGCTTGATTGAGCTTTAGGATATTGGCATTGACTTGCGCTTGTACACTGCTGGGTCGCTTGCCGTCTGCCGGCTGAAAAATCACCTGCGCTTTGCCATTGGGACTGTTAAGCTCGCCAATGTTCGGTAAATTGTGACGTATCAGCTGTTGCCAATTGGCATCGATAGTATAAGGTTTATGGTTGCCTTTGGCTTGTCGGATATCGGCATTGATAATTTCACCATCATCTTGGCGCAGATTTGCCCGTACTTGCATCGGCAATTTATCGGTTGCCACATCATAGACGATGCCTAATTTGCCGGTTAAGGTCTCTGGTGCATAGGGGGCGATGTCTTTTGGCAACAACTGACGAATCTTAAAGCCATTACCCGTATTCATCAGGGCAATACGGGTGCGGTCATGCCAATCAATCGTGCCTTGACTGGTCAATGTGCCTTGCGCGACTTTAGCCGTGAGGTATTCGATACTGAGTTTTTGATTGGCAATCACGCCGCGACCTTGATAATGCCCATCGGGGATATCTTTGGCAGTCAAATCAGCATTGATACGCAGCTGGATATTATTGGTCACCCCTGTCGCGGTCGCTAGTCCATTTTTTAGGTGGATGTTTTGACTGGTGGCATAGGGTAATAACACATCTTTCCATTCAAGTTTGGCATTAAATGGCGCGTTTTTATCCATCGGCTGCGCTGTTACATGCCCAGTAACATCCGATTGATTGTATTTACTTTTTATATCCACGGTCAAAAATTTCAAACTGCCTGTGGCATGGGTATCAAGCGCATCGACATACACTTTTGACAATGAATTGACAATAACCAGTCCTGTCACATCCAGCGGATAATCCTGCTGCAGGTCAATTTTGCCTTTGATTTTATCAACGCTTAATAAATTGTTATATGCCAATTTGCCTTCGCCAACCGTGATTTGGGTATCATACCAAGTAAAATTTTGGATATGGGCTTGTTTAAAATCGATGGGGTCGCGGGTCACTTGCTGATAGCGCACTAAATTTGCTTTTACATCATCTAAAGTTAAGTTAACAGGCAGTGCGATGCGTGAGTAATCAAAGGGTTTATTGGAAGGGGGTTTTTTGTAGGTGATGACCATGCGATTGATGTTGGCTTCACGCAAATGTACTTCTTTGTTGATGAGGGCGCGCCAGCCAATTTTGACATAAGCTTTATCAACGGTGACTTCGACATAATTTTTTGGCGGTTTACTAGGAATTTTAAGATCGTAAACCCAAATGCCATCACGAAGATTGCCTTTGCCGTACGTTAGGCTGATACCTGTTTGTTGAACGATGGCATTGATAAGTAACCGTGTACCCCATGGGGTGCCGACGGCATAATAAGCCCCTAGCATCACTAAGATTAAAATAAGCGCTAACACAATGGCAATTTTGGACACAAAGCCAAGCGGATACCAACGTCGTAGCCAACGTGCATCTTTTTGTGCTGGGTCTAAATCTTCACCGTCTGGATTTTTAGCCTCTAGTTTAGTGTCTAGGTCATTATCTACCAACGATTTATCGTCAGGCTTGGTGCCATCTTCGGGCAATGAGTCGTGGTTATTATCATCTTTCATTAATATCGCAAATCAATCGTTAGCTCACTACAAAAACACAGGTTCTATGAGCTGTATATGGGCGGTATATTGGATAAACCTTACATACTAGCAAAGTTTTATCCAAAAATCTTGACTAAAAACCTTGCATAAAATAATGCTTTGATTTTTAGCCAAACTATTATAGCGGTGAACCGATAAAGAAATGTAAACGGACATCGTTGTTATCCCCTGTCAGACCTTTTGCCACATCGAGCCGTACCAAGCCTATCGGTGATTGCCAGCGGATACCTGTACCAATACTGACCGCCGTTGCATTATCATATTCGCCAGTCGTATCATACGCATTACCAAAGTCAGTAAACACAGCGCCGCGAAAACTCGGTCTAAACTTATAGTTATACTCTGCCGAGCCTACCGCTAAGGCATCACCGCCGACTAAGAAATTTTCGCCGCCATAGGTCGGTCCTAAACTATCGGTATTGTAGCCGCGGATACTAGAATCACCGCCGGCAAAAAAGCGTGAACGATAAGGCACATCATAAAAATCACCGCTATATAGATAACCCAAATCCAGTCGCCCAATCACTTGTTGTTTGTTATCTTTGCCAAAGGTATACATCCCCGTACCACCTGCACGTAGAATGGCCATATTGGTGTCACTCAGTGCCCCTTTAGCACCGACTTCAAGCGAATAACGTTGGCTATATCCCCACGTTGGCGTCAGCATATTGTCTGCTACTGTTTTATTGATTGCATAACCCGCTAACAAGGCTTGTTGGGTATAGTCCGATGCGTAGTTGTTAAAAGGATAAGGCAAACTATCGGTGCTATATTTTTCAGGGTCGACGGTCAATTTATCGCCGCGGTAGCGCAGTGAATAGGTGCGATTCCAACCACTATCATGATAAATATTGCGGGCGATACTGGCATAGACCGTGTCCGCTTCAAAGGTGTTGACTAGGTCATCAACTTCTTTGTGCTGATAGCCGACTGTGCCTGTCAGCTTATCATTGAGGGGATGCTTATAGGGTAAACTGGCATTAAATTCCACCGCTTGATCGACTTTGGATAACGCCACTGATGCCCCAGTCTGCAAGCCACTTCGGTTAACCAAGTTGTTTTGGTATTTACCGATCAAGCGCACGCCCACATCCGTTTCATAACCCAAACCCACTTGTGCCTCATGCGGCTTGGTGGCATTGAGTACCACATAGGTTGGGATTTGCTTTCTTTCATACACTTGTTGTGGCGTGAGCTTTGGTATGACTTGGTCTTCTCGTGGTTTGAGAGGTAAGTCTTTGTCTTTATCCAGTTTTTTTGCCGTTTTACTGACCGCATTGGCAATGACCACCAGCGGATTTTTACTTTTATTTTCAGCCTCGGGTGATAACTCCATATCTTCGGGTGCCGCCAATAAATTTTTGGCTTTTCGGCTGATGGCATTGAGACGTTGTTCGGTCGAATCATCGACTTCAAATTGAATCGGCGCGATGTCATTGGGGTCTTGCACCTGATTGACCGTTTTTTGCGTCGTGCTATCGACAGTACCTGCGGATTGAAGTTCAGATGAGCTACTTTGAGCTGAGTTGCTTTGATCTAAATTACTTTGAGATGCGAGACTTTGATCGGTTGAATTGGCGGGCAAAATACCGGCGGATGTATCAGAAGTGTCAGCGGTATTGTCGGCTGTGGTACTGCTGCTGTTGGCATTGCTGAGCGTCGCCGAGCCCGATTGTTCAAATGCGATATCGCTTGCTGCTTCGTCCGATGGCATGATGACATCGACATCCACCCCATTAAAATAACGAGTGGCAGTCAAGTTGTTGGTAAATTCGCTGACAAAGGGTTGATAGTAGGCATCGCCTTTTTGGTACGTCATTAAGGCTTTCATTAGCTTTGGCTTTAAAGGCAGTTTATCGGGGTCATCGGTCAAATTGCCTTGTTTATCAATGCTATATATTTTTACCTCATCAAAGTGATAGCGAGTTTTTGTGTCATAAATTAGGTCAACATCGGCGGTATTGTCCGGCAAAATAATATCTACTGAACTATTAAGCCATTTGGCATCGAAGTAACCATTGGTCTGCGCGACGCCTTCAATCGTCGCCTTTGCGGCTTTATAGATACCATGACTGAACACATCCCCTTCTTTGGGTGGGATTTCTTTCTCAATCACAGGATACACCGGCAGCGCGTTATCGCCTTCCCCGCCTTCACCACGGATATCAATGATGCGATTTTGCACGATGACGGGTTTACCGACCTCTAAGCTGACTTGGATATTGTCTTTGCCTAAATGCTTAAAGGCAATTTTAGTATCATAAAAACCCACCGCCTCTGCCGCATCTTTGGCAATTTGGCGTAATTTGTTCACGCTGGCATTAAAATCCGACACCGATTCGACGGTCACTTTTTCCAATGCCGCTTTGATGTTGCGCGCAGGCTCAAGTTTGGCATCTGCATTGGCAAAGCTGATATCAATATAGTTGAGCCCTTCCCCGCGACCAATAATTTTGTTCTTCAAGCGCGCCACGATGCCTTGCGACTCTGCGGTCACGGTTGAATTGGCTTGTGGGGTGGTCAATGCTGCTGTTTGCTGTTGATAGGCGGGCAAGTAATCATTGGGATTGATGGTGTCGGTGGATTTGATATTACTGGCATCATTAGCGACGCCTTGATTACTAGGATTTTGATTAGCAATATTTTGGTTAGCGATATTTTGATTAGATAAATTGGTTTGCTCGCTCACTTTTTGATTAATCGCGTCGAAATTCTGTTTTTCGGTTGTTAGCTGCTCAGTGACTTGTGCTTGGGATTGTGATTGGGTATTCACGCTTGCAGGCTTGCTATTGTTGACTTGATTGGCAACCGACTGCGGCGTTGTTTGGTCTAATGCTTTACTGTAGCCGACACTAGGTTGGTTTTGTTTCAACGTCGCCACAGGTTGGTTGAAATTATTAAAGTCTGCCAAGGTCTGATTATCGAGTTGTTGACCAATTTTATCTTCAACGCGCTGCTGATTGAGTTGATACAGATAAGGCTGAGCAGTGTTGGCATCGGTTGTGATACTATCTTGCGCAGCTGCCGCAGGTGTGGCATTTTGCGTTGCCGTGGTGCCCTTGCTGTCATTGGCAGTGGTCTGCGCTACGCTGTTAGTGGTTAGCGTGCTATTCGTTGCTGAGCTGTTAGCCAAAGTATTAAATGAGCTGTTAGCTGAACTATTAACAGTAGCTGACATTATTGGCGTTTGTGCCCCCCAAGCAGGCACCATACCGACACTAACCAAAGCAATTGCCAAACGTATGGGGGTCAAGCGAAATACGCTAGATTGGATAAGGCTCTGACAAGGATTTGACGGACAAGGATTTGACGATAGTGGAGATGTGGCATAAAAAAAACTAAGCAGGTTATCGGTCCATGCGGTTGACGGACGATAGGGTAGCAAATTTATTGGTTTCATGATAAAAATCAAATCCTTGAGCGAGCACTAGGCGATTTTAGCATAAACATTTTACTAACCAAACATTTTCGCAACCCTTTGTAAAATATTTGTTAAGATAGGCATCATCAGACATTTCTAGGATTGCTTATGAGTACCCAGTTTGCGCTTTTTAAATACAAACGCTTTAGCGCCATGTTTGCCACCCAGTTTTTAGGGGCATTTAATGACAATGTATTTAAGCAAGGTTTGATTTTAGTACTAACCTTTATGGCAGCGGCAAAATTGGGGGTGCGTGTTAGTTTGCTCAACAATCTAGCGGCGATGCTGTTTGTATTGCCGTTTTTTTTGTTTTCCGCCTTGGCGGGGCAAATCGCTGATAAATATGAAAAATCTTGGCTGACAAGGCTGATTAAAATCCTTGAAATCGTCATCATGGTAGTTGCCGCATTTGGGTTTGTGTTTGAGATTTATCCGCTATTATTTGTTGCGTTATTTTTGATGGGCACCCATTCGGCGTTTTTTGGTCCAATCAAATACGCTTATCTACCCCAAGCCATGACCACCGATGAGCTGGTAGGAGCCAATGGGCTGTTTCAAATGGGCACGTCACTGGCTATTTTGACAGGGATGATGCTGGCTGGTGTATTGATGAAGTTAGACAGTCCGCTGTTTTGGATATCTGGGGTGACGGTTTTTGTGGCGATTATGGGCTACTTGGCTTCTCGGTTTATTCCCGTCATGACTGCGCCGCAGCCTGATTTGACCATCGACTGGAATATCTTTCGTACTAGCTGGCAAACCATCGCCAATTTATATCGTTTGCCGATTATGTGGTTTACCATTTTGGGTAATAGTTGGTTTTGGTTTTATGGTGCCACGTTTTTGACCCAAGTCCCTGAATTTAGCAAGTCTATTTTGCTAGGCGATGAAAGCGTCGTGATATTTTTATTAACGCTGTTTTCTGTCGGTACGGCGCTCGGCTCACTGTTATGCAAAACGTTGACCAAAAACCAAGTGAGTTTAAAGCTGTTGCCCTTTGGGATTGCAGGATTGACGATTTTTGCGATTGACTTGTATTTCACGCTTTCAGCGATGCATTTGCCGCCACTCGCCAACAACGCCCACTATAGTATTGGTATGATTTTTGCCGCGGAGGGTGCTATTCGTGTATTTGTCGATTTGTTTTTATTGGGTTTTTCAGGCGGTATTTATATTGTGCCTTTATACGCTTATATGCAAGCTTATTCACCGGAAACAAGCCGTGCTCGCATTATCGGTGCCAACAATATTTTAAATGCGGTATTTATGGTGGGTTCGGCGATTTTTTCGATTGTTTGTTTGACGCTATTTAACGTGAGCCTGCCGATGCTATTTGCGATTGTCGGGGTGATAAATTTAGTCATGGGCATTTGGCTATTTTTAAAACTAAAAAAATACAGCCCTACTAAGCCCATTATGACCCATGAATAATACCCTATCGCTCTGTTCAATCAGCCTATTTAATCGCCCCGTTAGGTTAGCACAAATAGCTAGAAATGCTAGGCAAGGGGTAAATGGCAAGCAATGGATAAACAAGGGATTTTGCGCCATGTTTTCATTTGAGTCCAAAATGTTGCTATTTGTTATCGTTTGGCAAAGAAACGTTGTTGTTAACTTCAGTTACTTTGTAAGTGATTAAAAGTTAGTTACTATACCCTGACTTGTTGTAATTTTTTTTGTATCATTTGCTAGGAATGACTGTTATGTTTGCCACTTATAAAACACTGTGCACCCCCAAACTGGTAAAACTCAGTGCGATAGCCTGTACGGCGGTATTGATGAGCGCTTGTGCTTCACAGAAGATTGCGACCGTGGATAAGCGCCCTGTGTATGTACGGGGTGTGCCCAACTATTATATTGTCAAAAACGGCGATACGTTAAGCAAAATCGCCACCACTTATGGACTGGATTATCGCCGGGTTGGCGCGCTCAATGGCCTTGATAGCAACTATACCATTTATCCAGGGCAACGCTTGATTTTAACCTCAGCAAGCAGTCCCACTTCTTATCGCCCAACGACCATTCGCCCGGTGACGGTCAACCAATCATCCCGCCCGTCTAACCCGACTTATTACCCGCCTAGACAAACCAATAACTCATCAACCCCGTTACCGATGCCAAACCAAGTCATCGTGCCAACCAGCAGCTTGTCACAAGGTTGGTTACGTCCTACCACTGGCAATCTATTGCGACCGTTTAACCAGCAAACAGGTACGCTAGGTATGTGGTTTGGCGGACAAGCAGGCGCAAATGTTGTCGCCAGCCAGCCAGGTACGGTGCTGTATGTCGGTAGTGATTTGCCAGAATATGGCAAATTGATACTAATTCAGCACAACAGCGACTATATTAGTGCCTATGCGCATTTGGGAAGTTTTGCTGTACAAGAGCGCCAAACGGTGCAAGCAGGTCAAACCATCGGTACCGTTGGAACGGACAATAATTTGAATCAACCTGCTGTAGAGTTCCAGATCCGTTATCGTGGCACGCCAGTGAACCCTGCCAGTTATTTAAAATAATCAAGCAGCTATTTAAAATATATAAACAGATGTTTTAAATAATCGTAATAAAAAAGCCAATCCATGACGATTGGCTTTTTTTGTCAGTGTGATTATCGGTGAGAATGATTAAAGGGCAATCGCGGTCGCCATGTTATTGGCATAATCAATCGCATGATACAGACTATCGGCACTCGCTTTACCTGTGCCTGCTAAATCAAGCGCCGTGCCATGATCAACCGACGTGCGAATATAAGGCAACCCTAAAGTGATATTCACCGTTTCGCCAAACCCATGTGATTTGAGCGGCGCAAGTCCCTGATCGTGATACATGGCGATAATCGCATCGGCAGTGGCGATATATTTTTGGGTAAACAAGGTATCAGCTGGCATTGCCAAACTAATATCGACACCTTGATCGCGATAATGCTGTAATACAGGATTGATGATGTCAATTTCCTCTCTGCCAAGATAACCGCTTTCCCCGGCATGAGGATTGAGTCCACAGACCAATATTTTTGGGTGAGTGAGACCAAATTTTTGCTGACAATCATGGATGACAATATCAACGGTTTTTGCCACTTCTTCGTGGGAAATCGCATCAGCGACCGCTCGCAGGGGCAAATGGGTGGTGACTAATGCCACTTTCATCAGGTTATTGGCGAGCATCATCACCACTTTATCGAGCCCCGACTGCTGCATAAAAAATTCGGTATGTCCCATAAAATCTGGCAACACAGTCATAATCACCGATTTTTGCAGTGGCGCGGTGACAATGGCAGCGACTTGTTTGCTGATGGCGAGCTTATGCGCCAGTTGCAGCTGTGCGATGACCATCGGCGCGTTATGAGGATTTAGCTGCCCTGCTACCACAGGTTGTGCTGTCGGCACATCCACCACCAAAATAATGTTATCGGATGATGGTTGCACAATTTGCGGCAAATCCTTTAACTCATCCATCGCTAATTGTTGAATCAATAATCCGTGTTTTACCGCGCCTTTTTGTTTGAGCTCACTATACCTTTGTTGCAGCGCGTTGATATCTGCCAACACAATGACAGCACGATTGGGCAGGTTTAATTGCTGTTTGTCGGCAAGCATCAATATGATATCCATGCCAATACCCGCAGGTTCGCCCGAAGTAATCACTAAGGGAAGACTTTGAATGGTCATTTTTATACCTTTTGATAAAAACTGATAAAATGATTCAGTTTAGTAATTTTTGAATTCATTATCACATGCGGCGGATTGTTAACTTGATAAAATAGTTCCATGCTCATGAGGTCAACTAAAACTCTGATTACACAGATGATTGTTGGCGATTACCAATGGTTTGATTAAATGAAATCTAATTATTTGCGTAATGTTAAGTAAGTATTGTATACCCAGTGATTTTGCTATTATTAACTTAATTTAAATCAGTGTATAATAGCACTACACTTTACTGTCAATCCTGTATTTTACTGTTGTTATCAATGGAGTCCCTATGGCTACCTACGAACATATTAACCAAAAAGTTGAAAAAATGTGTCAGCAATCTGAAGATTTTTCAGTTCGCGTACCACAAGTCATGCAGCGCCGCATCTATATGATGGCAAGACAAAACCCCCTCAACAATGCCAAAGAAATGAAAGAAATGGAACGTATGGTGACTGAAAAACCCATCGCATTTTTTGAATCTTGGACGCAAATGGCTTGGCAAGCGCTGGTTGCCCAGCAAAATATTGGGCAATTAATGTTTTCAAACTGTATGAAATTAAGCTTGGGTCAACCGATTTCCTTGGAAAATTTCTTTTATGCTGTCAACCAAGAAGCGCTGCATGTATTAGAAAAAGGGATGCACCCTATCTATAGCCGCGTTGCCGCCAATGCCAAACGTTTAAGCTAATTGTTACTTTTTTAAGCCACACCCAATAATTTTTTATTGGGTTTTTTTATTTTTATAGGTTTTTTATGTCAAAAAAACTGGTACGCCCAGCGGGACTCGAACCCACGTCGGTCGCTTAGGAGGCAACTGCTCTATCCAGTTAAGCTATAGGCGTAAAGGTCTGCTATTTTATCATATTAAATCGTAAATGCTT
This sequence comes from Faucicola osloensis, assembly GCA_016888885.1. Classification (GTDB taxonomy): domain Bacteria; phylum Pseudomonadota; class Gammaproteobacteria; order Pseudomonadales; family Moraxellaceae; genus Faucicola. The sequence goes on along the minus strand of CP069437.1, from coordinate 246,597 downwards.
AGCATCCACTGATACTTTTTAGGCATTTTGTTGCTGATTTTGTAGGTTCGCAGTTTGGCAATTCATAGTATAATAGTGGGCTAAAGACGAACCGCGATAAAGGCAATCCATGGCATTTGTACACTTTGGTATTCACACCGAATTTTCTATCACTGACTCGATTGTACGCATCAAAGCGCTGGTCAAAGCTGCCAAAGCCGATAACCAACTGGCGCTTGCCATTAGCGATTTATCCAACCTGTATGCCACGGTCAAATTTTATAAAGCTTGCTTGGATGCCGGTATCAAGCCAATTATTGGCTCTGAAGTATGGCTTGAAAATGATAGTACGACGGTAACGCTACTTGCCAGCAACCAAATCGGCTACAAGAATTTGACCAATATCGTGTCAAAAGGCTTTGTCGATGGTCAAGTAATGGGCAAACCGATTATTCAGCGGGACTGGATTTTTGAGCGCAGTGAAGGCGTGATTGTGCTGTTCACCGAAAAATCAGACGTCGGTCAAGCCATGTTATCAGGTCACCCAGAAAAAGCCGATAGCCTACTACAACAATGGCAAACCACATTTGCCGATCGTGTCTATTTTGCCATTAAACGCACCAAGCGCGCCAACGAAGACCGTTTTATCGAGCAAGCCATTCGCATGTCCAATGCCTTTGATGTGCCTATCATTGCCCATAATGACGTGCGTTTTTTGACAGAAGATGATTTTGAAGCGCATGAAGCACGGGTGTGTATCGCCAATTCGCAAGTGCTTGCCGACCCCAATCGCCCACGTGATTATTCCTCTGAGCAGTATTTAAAAACCCAAGATCAGATGGCTGCCCTGTTTAGTGACATGCCAGCGGTGATTGACAACACCTTGGATTTGGCAAAACGCTGTAACGTCATTATTCCTATGGGTCATCACGATTTACCCGAATTCCCCATTCCCGAAGGCGATACCATTGAAACTTTTTTCCGGCGCACTGCCCAAGAAGGTCTAGAAAAACGCCTTGAAAAACTCTACCCCATCGAAAAACGCGACGATAGCTGGGCAGAAAAACGCAAGCCGTATGATGCGCGTTTGGCGTTTGAACTCACGACGATTTTGAATATGGGTTTCCCCGGTTATTTCTTAATCGTGATGGACTTTATCCGCTGGTCAAAAGCCAATGATGTGCCTGTAGGTCCTGGTCGTGGCTCAGGCGCGGGGTCATTAGTAGCGTATTCGCTCAATATCACTGACTTAGACCCGCTAGAATATGACCTACTGTTTGAACGGTTTTTGAACCCTGAGCGGGTATCCATGCCAGACTTTGACGTCGATTTTTGTATCGAAGGGCGCGACCGCGTCATTGATTATGTGGCGCAAAAATACGGACGAGAAGCGGTATCGCAAATCATCACCTTTGGTACGATGGCGGCAAAAGCGGTGGTGCGTGATGTCGCGCGCGTTCAAGGTAAATCGTATGGTCTTGCTGATAAAATCTCCAAACTTATCCCGAAAACCCCAGGTATTTCGCTGGCTGAAGCGGTTGAAGCCGAACCGCAGCTCAAAGATTTGCTTAACAATCCTGACAACATGGATTATGAAGATGCCAATGAGATTTGGGAAATGGCGGTACGGCTCGAAGGGATTACCCGGGGCGTTGGTAAACATGCAGGGGGCGTACTTATCGCGCCGACCAAAATCACCGATTATAGCGCCATCTATTGTGATGAAGAGGGTCATCCCGTCAGTCAGTTTGATAAAGACGATGTGGAAGCAGTTGGCTTGGTAAAATTTGACTTTTTGGGTCTGCGCAATTTAACGGTGATTAATGCGGCAGTAAAAAATATCAATGCACGCCGCGCTAAAGAGCAACAGCCACCGCTTGATCTTGAGACTTTACCCTTAGACGATAAGCCCACCTACACGCTGCTACAAGATGCCCATACCACCGCTGTATTCCAGCTTGAAAGTACCGGCATGAAAAAATATTTGGCCAAGCTTAAACCGACCAATATTGAAGACGTCATCGCCATGTGTGCGCTGTACCGCCCGGGTCCACTCGATGCCGGGATGGTCGATATGTACATTGACCGTAAACACGGCCGCGAAGAGGTCATCTATGACCATGACCGACTTGAGCCGATACTGGAAAATACCTATGGGGTCATTGTCTATCAAGAACAGGTAATGCAAATCTCGCAAGCGATGGCAGGCTATAGTCTAGGCGGTGCCGATATGCTACGCCGCGCGATGGGTAAGAAAAAACCCGAAGAAATGGCAAAACAGCGCAGTATTTTTGTGGAAGGGGCTATTGGTCAGGGCATCGATGATAAACTTGCAGGTGGCGTGTTTGATTTGATGGAAAAATTTGCCGGCTACGGGTTTAACAAATCACACTCAGCCGCATACGGTGTGTTAGCCTATCAAACTGCCTATTTAAAACACTACTACCCTGCCGAATTTATGGCGGCGGTCATCACCTCGGACATGAATAATACCGATGGCGTGGTGTTTTTTATTAATGATTGCCGCGAAAATTTTGGCTTAAAAGTAGAAAACCCCAGCGTTAACCACTCCAATTGGGCGTTTGTGCCGATTAACCCGACGACCATTGTGTATGGGTTAGGCGGTATCAAAGGTGTTGGTGAAGGTGCCGTAGAGTCTATCGTGGAAGCGCGAAAGACGGGCGGTGAGTTTACCGATTTGTATGATTTTTGCCGCCGTGTTGACACACGAAAAGTCAATAAGCGCACCCTTGAAGCATTGGTTAAAGCAGGCTGTTTTGATAGTTTTGCGCCAAAGTTACGACCTGATTTGCCTGCGGATGAAGCTTATCACATCCGTGGCGCGTTACTTGCCGAATTGCCAAAAGCGGTACAGGCAGCCGAGCAACAGCGCAGCAATGACAGCCTAGGGATGATTGATTTATTTAGCGATATACAAGAGGTCACTGCGCCACCCCCATTGCCCTGTGAGCCGGTCTGGACAGATGCTGAACGCTTAAAAGGTGAAAAAGACACGCTAGGACTTTATCTCACCGGTCACCCGATTGATAGTTATCGCGATGAGTTAAAACGCTATACGCCAAAGACATTGGGCGATTTGAGCGAAACCAGCTATGGCGAAACCGTATTTTTTGCAGGCTTGATACTCGATGTGGCAAACTTTGGTAATCGCTCAGTGATTACCTTAGATGACGGTACAGGTCGTATCGAAGTGAGTTGTTATGCCGAGCGCTTTGCCCGCGTCAAAGATAAGCTTAAAGTCGAAACCGTGGTGATTATCGACGGCTCTATTCGTGAACGCGATGGTACGTTTTATGCCAGCCTACAAGAGGTAATGACTTTAACCGATGCGCGCAAACGCTGGCTAAAAAAAATCAGCATCAAAATTGCAGGTCATGATATGGCACTGTTTGAACAGATACAGCAATTGTTAGCGACCGCCAATAACTCAACAATTCACTATTTATCGCATCAGTTGAATCACCCTGCCGACAATGCCCAATTTGTGGACAATCAGCCCGCCAATGCATCGGGGCAATTAGGGGTACCGATTAATCTATGTGTGTATAACGACTATGCGATTGCCCATCTTAATATGCCAACCCATTGGCAAATTGTGCCGACAGAAGAGAATTTTGGCAAACTCAAAAGCTTGGTCAATGAAGAAGATTTGCATTTACATTTTAGTTAGCGTCTGATTTTGGTGAATTTGTCCGATAAAACCATCATGCGATAAACGTTTGTATCCTTTAAACTGACTTTCATCAAAGTTTTGATAAAATTCAATGAGATATGGGCTAAAATAAGCCAATCAAATTTAATCAATGATGTTTTATTCAATGCCCCATCAACAGGAAACTCATATGACTCAGCCATCCCATATCAGCTTACCCCAGTTTGAAGAATTAAGAGCGTTACTTGACGAAGATTTTGTCGATTTGATTCATACTTATATGCAAGATAGCTTACAACGTTTATCGGAAATGGAGACAGCGTATGCTAACTTAGACAACCGTTTGGGGTATAATGCAGCGCACGGCTTAAAAGGCGCTAGCTCTAACCTTGGCGCTACCGAGCTGACCGAACTTTGTTATAAACTGCAAGAAATCTGCCGCACAGGTCATATCCACCAACATGAACAATTGATTGAAGAAATCAAAGCGGAATGCCATGCAGTGAATGACCAAATACAATCGCTTATTGCGTAACGACTGGCTAAAATTTGACAACCCATGGTAACGACTGACACTAACGCTTCCCAGCAACCCTTCTCAACCCTTGCGGCATTTTTAGCCGGTATTCGCATTGTGATGGTAAATACCACCTTGCCTGCCAATATCGGCTCTGCCGCCCGCGCCATGCACACCATGGGTCTAACGCAGCTCACGGTGGTGGCGCCCAAACTACCGATTGACGAAGATGCCTATGCCCATGCCGCAGGTGCCAAAGCTATTTTAGATACTGTGACTATTTGCGACACCCTTGAGCAAGCCTTGCAAGATTGCCACTGGGTGATTGCTACCAGTAGTCGCCAACGCCATATTCCAAGACCCGTGCTATCGCCCCGACAAGCGGCTGAATTGATGGTCACTAATTTTCAAAACCTTGGCGATTTAATGACAGATGCTGCGCATCGCAATTGGCAACTTGCCATTGTGTTTGGTCGTGAAGATCGGGGTTTAACAAATGAAGAGCTGCAACTGGCCGACTACCATATTCAAATTCCTGCCAATCCGCAGTATGGGGTGTTAAATGTGGCGGCTGCGGTTCAAGTGATTGCCAGCGTTTTTTACGAAACTGCCGAATTAGCATTGACGGCAAAAACAGCGGCTGAAAAATCCATTGATTTGACTTTTCGCCAGCAGTGGGATGAGCCGCCTATCTCAAATGAGCAGCGTTTACAGCTAGAAAATAGGCTGTTGGCATTGCTGGAGAATTTAGCTATCTACAATCCCGCCCAATCTAAAGTGATGCCTCAGCGTATTAATCGACTTCTTAGTAGATTACAGCTTGATATCAAAGAATATCAGTTACTGCAAGCCACCATCGCAAAATTACTTAAATCCTAAGCTTGTTTAAAATTTTCAAGCAATTGATGAGTTCGTGATATCATAATCCCTTAAAATTTTTATAAAATCGGTAGTCAGTATGTTGTCCGTCATCCAAAATTTATCCAAAAAAATCCAGACCATCAAAGCAGAATTACAAGAGGACATCCAAGCGGTGTTTGACCGTGACCCTGCGGCACGTAACACGCTTGAAGTGCTGTTGACTTATCCTGGCGTGCATGCGCTATTGATTCACCGCGTCGCCCACAGTATGTGGCAACACAATAACAAAGGCTTGGCACGGTTTGTATCCTTTGGCAATCGATTTTTGACCGGGATTGAAATTCACCCTGCAGCAAAAATTGGGCGGCGATTCTTTATTGACCATGGTATGGGTGTGGTCATTGGTGAAACCGCCGAAATCGGTGATGACGTCACCTTGTATCATGGCGTCACGCTTGGCGGGGTATCATTAAGTGAAGGCAAACGCCACCCCACGCTGGAAGATGGCGTGGTTGTCGGTGCAGGCGCCAAAGTATTAGGCGGCTTTACCGTGGGTAAATATGCCAAAATCGGCTCCAATGCTGTTGTTGTCAAAGAAGTGCCTGCAGGCGCGACCATGGTAGGCGGTGCCGCGCGTTTGATTCATGATAAAGCCAAAGCAGAGCAAATGGGGCTTGATAGCTTGGCAAATAATGGGGTAACCCCAGCTGACGATTATATCGAAAAAACCGTCATCGAAAAAACAACCGATGCCGAGCAGATGAAAGCGGTTGAACAAACCTCTATCAATACCTCTGCTACCAATCAGGAAGATTGCAATAAAATTAAGCTAGAGCAAGCGGGCGTTTTTCATCAATATGGGATTGACCCTAACACCCAAGACCCTGTGGCAACGACTTTTATCAAAATGCTCGAGCACATTCGCCAGTCTGAAGCGCGCCTTGATGAATTGCAAAGTGCAATGTGCAAATTGGATCCAAATTTTTGCAAAAAACACTATGCCAAACTTGATGTGCGTGATTTGGATGCCGTCGATCCGCAATTTTTTATGGAAGATGAATTATAAGATAAATTCCACCCGATGATAAATATGAGAGGTTATTGGGTGGCTGCTTAGGTGATTAGCTTAAAAAGACTGGGGCGTTGGTGTAGGTTTAAGTAAAAATTGGTTGCTTCGTTTGGTGGTTTGCAAATCCGCTAATACCTGATCTTGCCAACTCGTTTCTGCGCCAGTCAGAGCCACATCGGGTTTGACGCCTACGCCATCAATTTTCTCGCCTTTACTTGAGTAATAATGAGCGACCGTTAGCTTTACCGCTTCGTTATCATTGATGGGTATAATGCTTTGGATAGAGCCTTTACCATAGCTGGTTTCGCCATACACCTTGGCACGTTGGTTGTTTTGTAGCGCACTGGCTAATACTTCAGCCGCCGAAGCGGAATAACGATTTTGCAACACGACCAGCGGTAAGTCCGCAAATTGGGCTTTGCCGTGCGTGCGCATCACCTCTTGTATGCCCTGCCGATTTTTAATCTGCACCACCACTTTATCGTTCATAAATAAGCTTGCGATATCATTGGCAGCTGACAACACGCCACCTGGGTTATTGCGCAAATCAAGTACCAGCACGCTAAAGGGCTGATTTAATTTGGTGAGTGCCATTAAAAATTGCTGCTGGGTATTGTTTTGAAACACGGGGATTTGCACCACCGCAACCCCATTAATGATGTTGGTACTCATGGCTTGTTGTTGTACCAAGGTTCTTTGCACCACCACCAGATGTTTACGACGACCTTTATCCGAGACTAACAAGCGAGCCGTTGTCCCTGCGATGCCTGTCAGTAGCTGATCGACGTCTTGCGAGGTTCGCGTGCTGTCTAACTTATTATCATTGATTTGATGCAAATAATTGCCGCGCTGAATACCCGCTTTTGCAGCAGGCGAGTTGGGCAGCACGTCATCAAACACCCAGCTATCTACATCGGCATGAAAACTGACACTCACGCCAATACTGCCAATATCGCCTTCGGTAAATAACCTTAAGTTTTCAAACGCGTTTGCATCCAGATATTCAGAATAAGGATCGAGCGCCGCTAAAGTGCCTGCCATCGCATTGGCAAACAGGTATTCATCATCGACATTGGTCACATAGTTTTGACGGATGATATCAATCATTTTGACAAATTTTTCGACTGTGACGGGTGATACCGCGCCCAGCGCCACTTGCTGGATTTGCTCAGAGGCTGGCGCGATGGGCTGAGTGGCTTTTGGCTGAGTAGTGGGATTACTCACTATAGGGGTGGTTGACGTAATATCCACCTCTCCGCCATCGTCAGCGCCGTCATCCGTTAAATTGTCATCATCAGCGCCATCGGGTATACCATCAGGTGCATTCACCCCACTAACAGGTACGGCAGTAGTAGGATTAGTACCCGCAATCGCCTGAGTGATTGCAGGTGTTAATGCCGTTTTATTGGTTTTTGCCGCAACTGAGGCAGCAGATTTGACAGGTGATTTGACAGGCACACTGACAGTCGGTCGGTTAGCAGCATAACCCAATGAACCTATCCCCCATAATGCAAGCGCGACAATATGTCTTTTGAAAGTAGGGTTAGATAGTGGTTTGAGACGCTGCGTTACCATAGGATAGTTGCACCCATTAACTGTTAATTTGCTACGATTAAGCTTTCACCTGTCATTTCGGCAGGTTTGGCAAGGTGCATTAAGTCCAATAGTGTTGGCGCGACATCCGATAGCTTACCACCTGTACGAATGTGCACGGTATCAGGCGCTTGCTCATTGACATAAATAAATGGTACTAGCTCTGTGGTGTGCTGGGTGTGTACCTGTCCGCTATCATAATCCTGCATTTGCTCGACATTGCCATGGTCAGCGGTAATCAGCAAATGCCCCTGATTGGCAATTACACAATCAGCAATGGTTTTCACACAGTTATCCAACGTTTCGACGGCTTTGACAGCGGCATCGAACACACCTGTGTGCCCTACCATATCGCCATTGGCATAATTCACAATCAGTACATCATACGCACCGGAATTGATGGCATTGGTCAATTTTTCAGTGACTTCTGGCGCACTCATTTCAGGTTGTAAATCATAAGTAGCAACCGCAGGCGAGTTGACCAAAATTCGCTGCTCCCCTTCAAACTCTGCTTCGCGCCCACCACTAAAAAAGAAAGTCACGTGGGCGTATTTTTCCGTTTCAGCAATGCGCAATTGGGTTTTGCCTTGCGCTTGCAAATACTCGCCCAATGTGTTGGTTAGCGATGTCGGTTCAAAGGCAATACTGGTTACGCCATTGTTTTGTAATTCATCGGAGTATTTGGTCAGCATCACAAATTTTGACAGCGTTGGCAGTTTTTCACGCGTAAAGCCATCAAAATCAGCTGATATGAGTGCTTGGCTGATTTCGCGGGCGCGGTCGGCACGAAAATTCATAAAAATCACACTGTCATTGTCTTGGATAGTACCAAAGTCAGCGTTTTGGTTAGCATAACGCACCCAAGTCGGTTTGACGAACTCGTCACTTTCACCTGCGCCATACGCTGCGCTAATCGCTTCAGCACCTGATTGCACCACCCGTTCTGCTTTGGCTTGGGTCAGCAAATCATACGCTTGCTGTACCCGATCCCAGCGTTTATCCCGATCCATCGCAAAGTAGCGACCAATAAGACTGACCAAATAAGCCGTGCCCTCATATCGCTGATTAAGCGTGGCAAGCGCTTGTTCTAATTGTGCGACATAATTGTCCGCACTTTTAGGCGGCGTATCACGCCCGTCCAAAAATGTATGGATAAAGACCTGCTTTGCACCCTGCTGCAATGCCAGCTCCACCATCGCGACAATATGATCTTGATGCGAATGAACTCCCCCATCGGATAACAATCCCATGATATGCACATTGGCGTTTCGGTTATTGGCAAGCTTTACTGCTTCGGTTAATGCAGGGTTGCTAAAAAATTGCTGTTCGCGGATTTCTTTGTGAATACGGGTAGAGTCTTGATACAAAATACGACCTGCACCCAAATTCATATGCCCAACTTCAGAGTTACCAAACTGCCCTGCGGGTAAACCCACGTCTTCACCTGACCCTGAAATCAACCCATGCGGATAATGCTGATACAAATAATCAAGGTTTGGGGTATGCGCCGCGGCGATCGCATTATCACGCTGATCTTCACGATATCCAAAACCATCTAAAATCATCAACACATGGGGGATTTTTTTAACCGTCGATTGATGGGTAACCGAGTTAGATGCTTGATTCATTGTTGCCTCTAGAAAAGCTAAAATAAGGAAATACAAAACTGGTATTAAAAAAATTTTGAAAATTATAGCATAGCTCGCTCCATCTCTTTAACCCAGATTTTGCGTCATTCTGTTAACTGCAAAGCCTGTTAAATGCTAAGCCTGTTAACTGTTAACTGCTAAGCAATATGATGAGAACAAAGAACCTTGTGATGTGTTTTGAAGGTTTGAATGGTATTTTGACCGTCAAGTGTGATTAATTTAATCAATCATTGAATTAACGAGCGAGCTTTTGCATCATCTTAGGTAATCTGCTACAATAAATGCATCTGGGGTATTCGCCAGTTTATGGTTTTACCTGAGCTGATAATTTATATAAGGGTATGCGTTCTTTTCACTTGTTGTGCAAGCCTGCATCCAGCTACGCTGCGATGATTCAGGAAGCCTTAAGAGTGGTTGCCATACCCACCCTGAACGTTACAGTTCATGGGTTCACATAGACAGCGGTACTCTGGACCAAAATTTAATAAAAAAACCATCTAACCCAATTCGGCTAGATGGTTTTTTTTGCTCAGTCATTGATTAACTTAAAAAAATCAATTTTGCCAATAAAATCACCGTTAACACCCAAACCGCAGGGCTAACTTCTTTATAACGTCCACTCACCAATTTGGCAATGGTATAGGTAATAAAACCTAACGCAATCCCATCCGCGATTGAGAAAGTAAGCGGCGTCAACAGCAGCACTACCGCGACAGGTGACGCTTCGGTCAAGTCATCCCAATCAATCTCACGCAGCGTAAACAACATCAATACCGCGACATAAAAAATCGCCCCTGCCGTCGCATACGCAGGAATCATCCCAGCCAATGGCGCAAAAAATAACGCCAATAAAAATAACACGCCCACTACAATCGCGGTCAAACCGGTACGTCCACCTGCTGCCACGCCGGCTGTGCTTTCTACATAACTCGTTACCGATGAAGTCCCTAGCAATGAGCCTGCCACAGCCGCCGTTGAGTCAGCAAACAAGGCTTTACCTAGATTCGGGATTTGACCGTCGGTAGACATTAACCCGGCTTTTTTGGTCACGCCGATTAATGTGCCTGATGTATCAAATAACACCACAAATAAAAAGGCAAAAATCACGCTAACCATACTCACATCAAGCGCGCCTGCAATATCTAACTGCATAAAGGTCGGTGCAATCGATGGCGGCATTGATACAATCCCTGAGTAATGGGTTTCCCCTGCCAACAAGCTAATCACCGTCACAATCAAAATTGACAACATCACTGCCGCAGGGACTTTACGCTGCACAAATACGACAATCAGAAAAAAACTCAAAATCGCCATCGCAGGCCCAAAATCGGTGAGTTTGCCCATGGTCACAAATGTGGCGGGACTCGCTACAATGATGCCCGAGCTTTTAAGCGCAATAAACGCTAAAAACGCCCCAATCCCTGCTACGATACCTTGTTTAAGGGTATAGGGAATGGCGTTGATAATCCATTCACGCAGTTTAAAGGCACTAATCAGCACAAAGAGCAAGCCTGAAATAAATACCGCTCCCAACGCCACTTGCCAGCTTTTACCCATCCCCAAGACGACGGTAAAGGTAAAAAACGCATTTAGACCCATGCCAGGTGCCAATGCCACGGGCAAACGCGCAATCAATCCCATCAAAAAACAGCCCAGCGCTGAGGCTAGACACGTCGCTACAAATACTGCCCCTTTATCCATCCCGGCTTTTGCCAGCATGTCGGGATTGACAAAGATAATATAAGCCATGGTCAAAAAGGTTGTCAGACCTGCCAGAATTTCAGTTTTTATCGTTGTATTGCGGCCATCTATGCCAAAATAGCGCTCGATTACATTCATCTATATTCACCCAATTTATTCATCCAATTTATAAGTCTAGGTTGCATCTGTATCCGTTGTGTTGACAACGCTTTTGTGCCCGTTTTCTGCCCCATTGTCATTCAACAACGCCCAAGAAAAACCCCTTATTTTACCCTAGAATACGCCAGTAACAAATAACTGATTAAAATAAACATAAAATAACTGAAAATTTTGAAGCCAATTTATTGCGCTGCAGCATTATTGGGCAAAGGGTAAAAATTGGCGGTTGTAAGTGATGAGTTGTGGTGGCGTGTTATTTTGCGTGCCATTTTGTGCATTGACTGGTGCTGGCATGGGTGTCGCTGACACACTAGAAGCAGCTGCTGGGTCATTGTCAGCTTTGGGTAAAATCTTAGCGATTTGGCTATGCAAAAAAAGCTGCTTGTCGTCACTTTTGACGCTGACAACGACGTGAAAACTTTGACTTTGGGTGGATAACAGCTTGGCGATGCGTGCTTTGTTACGCTCGTCAATCTGGGCAAAACTTGGCACTGCCCACAGTTGAGTCAAGTTTTGCACCGGTAGGTTGTTTTCTCGGGCATTCGCCCAATTGATGATTGCCGTATCGTCGATTTGGTAGGTAGCCGCCACATTTGAAGCTGCGCTAGTGTCTTGCCCAGATTGTGGTGAGCCATCGCTGTCCGAACGGTTTGAGCCTTGCGGGTGGTTGCCGTTGGCTTCGGTAGGTAAATTCACCAGTAGGGTTAATATTTCGGGCTTTACCGTGTTGATATTCATGGGCAGATAGTATGGCACTGCGGTCAGATACGGCGCTAATTTTTGCAATCCTTCGTTATCCATACCGCGTACATGTTGCAATTCATTGATTGAGATAAAAGGCTGGTTGGCAATACCCATCGCCATTTTTTTGCCCGTACTTTGATAATACGCTGCTTCTGCGCCACCGTCGGCACGGGCGTCACTGTCTGGGTCTTGCCAATCGAGCACCGCCATCGCAATATTGGGCGATAAGCCATTGGCTTGTAACAGCGCTTGAAAAAATGCCAGTGCCGTATCATCCACTTTGCCATCGTGATACAGGTTGTTAACATTAAAACGGCTGGCATCATCGTCAATTTTAATACTGACTTTGGCTTGATTGATGGTTTGCTGTGCCAGCGGTTTTGCCCAAGCCTCTGTTAAACTATCGACTTGGTTGACTTGGCTGTCTTGCGCAATCAAATTGGTTGCCATAGCTTCCCCTGCCAAGGCATATTCCCTAAGCTGCCCTTGACCTTTGGTCAGCTCAAATTCTCGAATCATCACTTTTTGATTGGCAAGCATACTGCCTGCCACGATGGTAATCGCCACCACCAACAACAAAATCGTCAGGAGCGCCATCCCTTGTTGCCCATGCCGATATGGCGGGTTTGCTATGGCAACATTTGCAAAAATTTTAGACGGATTGGCGTTTGTTGGCATGGTGTATTTGGTAGAATTTGATTGAATTATGGGTTTGGCGCGTTTGGCGGTGTACTGGGTAATGCAAATCGCCAAGTAATCGGCTCGCCTTGATAACTAAAATTAAGCTCGATGCCGCGTGGTAACTGCTGATAAGGGGTTAAATCTACCCTGTTTTGCAAATTGCTATTTTGATCTGTTGCGTTATCAGGCGCGTTAGGAATCGGGTTGGTTGAAGCATTGGCCGTTTGATTGGTCTTTTTTTGCGCTTGTATTTGCTGTAGCTTTTGCAGCGTGGCTTCATCTGGAAACACACTCACCGCGTCAGGCGTCAATGCTCGCCAACTGGCATCCTTGATACCTGTCAACAACACACTGGTTGCAGGGGTTTCGTTGTCGTTGTCTAACTGGTAAAAACGCCGTTTTGTCAGCGTTTCCCCTGCGAGCGAATATTGTATTTTTGCTAGCATAGGTGACGGCTGATAACGCGGATCGGGCGCGGCAAAACGGATAAAACTTATTTGTGACGCATTTAATACGAAAGTTGGCGTCATAGCGGCACTATTGGTCGATGCCGTATTATTGTCAGTCGCTGATAGGATTGGCACTGCCACATAATTGCTGGTTTGTGCCAAATCTTGCGACAACTGTAAATAAGCATAATCAAGCTGTGATAATGATTTTTGATGTTGGTAGCCGCGCTCACGACTTTTAGTCAGACTATCCATAATCTGCCATCCCGCCAATGCCAGCATGGCAAAAATCACCAACGCAATCATCAGCTCGATTAAGGTAAAGCCTTGCTGGGATGTTTTATGCGCTGCTGTTGCAGCAGAGCAATCAATAAAAAAACGGCTCACGGCGTTGTCCCCATATCCTTTACCAGCACCGCATCAATATCCACCACGTCTTTTTTTGCGCTGCCATCGACAATAGGCGCGACGCGAATATGAATGGGTTGGACAAAGCCTTGGCTGGTTTGTGTGGTTTTCGGTGAGATAACCACTTGCCATTGACGGCCTTGCGAGGTGATTTGCCGCGTATCGGACGCGGTGAGCCAAGTTTTTTGTACGCGTAATTCTGCCAGCGTGTTTTGCGCCACATAATAGCCAAAGGTGCGCGTTTTCATGTTATCGACAGACTGCACATAACTGCGACTGGCTTGGCTGGCTGATATCGCAACCACCGCCAAAATCGCTAATGCCACCATAACTTCAAGCAAGGTAAATCCTTGCTGAGGCTGCCTGACAGCCAGTTTATTTAAGGTAGCCAGTCTATTTAAGGTGGCAATAGTCATTTTGCCACCTCAATTGCCCCAGCTTGGTTGACGATGATGGGATTGCCAACCGCAAAGGTTTGTTTGTCGGCATTGGTTTTTTGGATGCTGATTTGTACCGGTGTCGCCTCGCCTGTCCCAAACCACACCACAGGCGGTGCTTCGCTGCCGCTCAACCAGTTGGCGGTGGGTTGGGTATTTTGGGCGGTGCTGGCGTTAAATGAGTTATCCAGTGGGCGGATTTTGACGGCAAGGTTGTCTGGCACATCCAGCGGTGGAATTTGTTTTTCTATCACCCATTGTGGTGGCGCAGGTTGCGAGGTTGTTGCGGCATTGGCATTGCCAACAGCACTTTGAGAATTAGTAAAAGCGTTTTCTAATTTAACCACCACTAGCTGATTGGGCGCATCATTTTGCGGCAGTTTGATTGCCAGCCCATAAGGCTGCATGCGTTCTGTTGATAACAGACGTACATAATCAAGATTACTGGTCAGACGCTCATAAAACGCCGCGTTTCTACGATTTTCACTCCCCCCCACAGATAGGCTCATCATCCCAGCAAAAATAGATAAAATGACGATGACTACCATGATTTCGATTAAGGTAAACCCTTGTTGCCTACCCATCGCACTGGGTGCGGGAGTGAAAGTTTTACAAGACCGACCAACCAGCAATCGCATCGTTATGCACTCAGACAAAACAGGGATAATTTATAAAGCTTAACCGTGGGTGATGATAGTTAACTAGTATTCTTTGACATCTACTATTTGACATTTATTATTTAACATTGCGCGGCGTCAGGTTTGACTCAGTCTGTGAAGTTGCCGTATCAGTAGAATTGCTAGGTAGGTTCGCCGCAGTAGGCGCATCGACTGATTGTACCGCAGCAGGGTATTGCTTGGGAATGTCTAAAATATGCTGAACTAGCGCAAAACGTAGCGTATCGCGGCGACCGAGATAGCGTTGGTAAAAACTAGAATTTAGCAATCCTGCACCGCCTTGACCCATCGCCCAAATGGTTGACAGATAGTCTCGGGTACTCATGGTACTTTGTAGCGATTGCAGGTATTCAGCCGTGGTATTGATTAATCGCTTCATGCGTTCACGGCGAATTTCATATAACTGTGAAAAAAGCTTATTAAGCCCTACGGCAGAATTGGCTAAGCGCTCTTCGATTTGGTTGAGTAATATGGCTTTTTGCGGATTAATCAGTTGAAATAGCGTAAGACGTGCCACGCCTGCGGCAGGACAATCGCCGACTTCGCTTAGCGCAAGTAGTTGTTGCTCATGACGGATAATGATGCGTAAAAACAATTCATCTTTGCTGGTAAAATGCTTGTATAGCGTACCTTTGGCTAGGTCTAGCTGCTCGGCTAAACTATCTAGCGTGATATCGCCTTCCCCAGACTCTAATAGCAACTGCTCGGCAACTGCTAATATCACTTCTTCACGATTTTTGAATTGTTGTTGACGACTCATTGATTACTCCATCAGTCTGTTCTAGTAGCCCCTATTGTTGACGAGACCCGTTACATCAACCCATCTACGCACAACTGTTAAATGATAAAAAAATGCTCGCTTAATAACCTTGCATAGTAACTTTGCATAGTAACCCAGCTTAATAACCTCGCTTAGTAACATAGGAGCAAGGTTGTTATGTATGATACATGACTGATGAGTCATTGCCAAATGTTTTATCACATAAATTTTATTACCTACTTAATAAAGTATAAAGATTTCGTTAACTATTTTTAAGCATATTGATGTAATAATGCGTCAAAATTTTGATGGGTTAAGTGGGCGAACTCATCCACTGGCATGTCATAATGCTTGGCGAGAAAATCCGCCACATAGGGTACAAAAGCAGGCTCATTAGATTTGCCGCGTTTGGGCACTGGCGCAAGGTATGGGCTGTCTGTTTCAATCAAAATGCGATCTTTAGGCAGTTTTTTCGCCACTGCTTGTAATTCAGTGGCGTTTTTGAAGGTCACAATCCCTGATAAAGACATATAAAAACCCAAGTCCAAGGCTTTTTTGGCGGTCTCATAATCTTCCGTAAAGCAATGAATAATGCCATGCTCGGCTTTTTCTGCTTTTAATACATCCAATGTATCGTGTTTCGCCTCACGGGTATGGACGATAATAGGTTTTTTTAGCTGTTGGCTGGCATGGATATGGCGGGCAAAGCTGGCTTTTTGCTCGCCGCTGTTTTCTGTTGACCAATAATAATCAAGCCCGGTCTCGCCAATCGCCCAAACCTGCGGCTGATTTGCCATTTCAACGAGTGTCTCAACTGTGGCACTTTTTAGCATGGCAAGGTCTTCGCAGGGATGCACGCCCACACTCATCCCAAGCGTCAGCCCGTCAATTTTTGTATTGATAATCTCATAAATAGCATCGTATTCATCCAGCTCACACATAATCGCCATAATCCGCTGCACATTGGCATCCTTGGCGGCTTGTAAGGCTTGACGGATATCACCTTGATATTTTTCTAAGTCCAAACGGTTTAGATGCGCATGGGTATCGGTAAACATATCACTCTCTTTTTTTAATTGATTGACGCTTAAATAAGGCTGCGGCGCATAAATTCAATCAAATGCACCGTCAAAGCGTTAGTCATCGGGTAAAAATTCTTGTAACACTTGGTTTAAAAATAAAAACCCTTGCGCTGTGCAGTGGATATGATCACCGCTTAACTCAACCAAACCCCGATTGTGTAGTTTTATCAATTGCGGCTCAATGACTGACCATGCCAAGCCTGTTCTCTGTGTCCAAAACTGTTTGGGCACGCCATTTTTTAGCCGCAGCCCATTCATCATAAATTCAAACGGTAAATCAGACGACTCGATGGCTTGCCAACCTATCGCCGCCTGATTAACCCTATAATCTTTTGGTAAGCGGGATTTGCTAAACCGGTAAATGCCATCAGACCGCGTGACTTTACCATGCGCGCCTGCCCCAATTGCCAAATAATCGCCAAACTGCCAATAGTTGAGATTATGCTGACTGGGCTGAAAATCCGCCTGCCTTGACCATGCCGACACTTCGTATTGCACAAACCCATTGGCTTGCAACAGCTCGGCGCCTTGCTCAAAAATATCCACCAATATCTCGTCATCGGGCAAAATCGGCGTATTGCGATAAAACACGGTATTGGGCTCAATGGTAAGCTGATACCACGAAATATGCGAAACGCCCAAATCAATCGCTTGCTGCAAATCGCTCAGGGCGTCTGTCAGTGTTTGGTTGGGCAAGCCATGCATTAAGTCGACATTGAGCTTTTTAAACCCTGCTTGCTGGGCGTTTTGAATAGCTGAAATGGCTTGCTGCGGGTTATGAATCCGTCCCAAGGCGGCAAGTTTTTGGGTTTGAAAACTTTGTACACCGAGCGACAACCGATTGATACCGACCGCTAAATACTCATGAAATGGCGCATGCTCCACGGTGGCAGGATTGGCTTCCATGGTGATTTCACAATCGTGCGTCAGTGTTAACTGAGCCTTGATACCCGCAAAAAGCTGCTGATATTGCGCAATGGGTAGTAGCGATGGCGTGCCGCCCCCAATAAAAATGGTAGCAATCTTGCGCCCTTGTACCAAGCTTAGCTGGGTTTTTAAATCGTCTAATAAGGCATCGACATAGCCTACAAAATCAATCGGTGTACGGCTTTCATGTGAGTTAAAATCACAATACGGGCATTTTTTTACACACCAAGGAATATGGATATAAAGCGATAAAGGGATAAGGTTTGGATTTGGCATTAATCAGTAACTAATTCATTTGATTGATAATTTGACACGCTATAGCCAATAATTTTTTGATGATAATCGTTACTATTTGGCTATACTTTAAAAAATAACAATGGTAGCATAGCCCCAAACTTTTATTTTGATTTTATTTAATAATTTATCGCTATTTGTTATTGCTATTTCATCTATTATCAAGGAAGGACTGTCATCATGTCATATAGCCAAGTGCCTTATAAAAAAGCGTCTTATAAAATAGGCATGCTAAACTCACAGGCTATCAAGCCATGATTAAAGCGCTTTAAAAGCTATTGTTAAAAAAAAGCCTTTATCGAATTGTGGCGACATTTGATAAAGGCTTTTTTATGTTGACGCTATCACAATCAAACGCTAACTTTTTTTGACCTGTTAATTTGCTGACCTGTTAAACAATAAATTAAACAATAAAAAATCATGCCGCAAAATCTGTTAAACTGCCGCCTTTATTGAATTTTCTACGCATATTTGGTCATTACATGCTGTCAGCTATTGCTCGTCAAGACTTAAAACAATTATTTGTCTTGACCTTACCTATTTTAATCACCCAGATTTGCCAGTCAGGACTCGCCTTGGTCGATACCTTACTCGCAGGTCAAGTCTCCGCGCTAGATTTATCGGGCGTGGCAATCGGCGCGGGTATTTGGATGCCCACGTTTTTGCTAGCGGTTGGTATTTTGCTTGCCACCACGCCATTGATTGGGGAAGCGATTGGTCAGCAGCAACTACAAAAAGTGCCATTTATCACCCAACAATCGCTGTGGCTGGCGCTTATCATCGGTATTATAGGGTTTGTGGCGGTCAATCAGCTGCATTATTTGTTTGATTGGATGAAGGTACCAAAGGATATTCAGCACATCGCGCAAAAATTCTTGTTTGGTATCTCTTTTGGGTTTCCTGCCGTCTGTCTATATACCTCGCTGCGCTGCTACACCGAAAGCTTAAAACATCCCACCGTGGTCATGGTGATTAGCCTCATTGGTTTGATTTTAAATGTGCCGCTCAGCTATGCGTTTATTCATGGCGTCACCCTCGGTGAAACTGTGCTAATTCCTGCTATGGGCGGCGCAGGCTGTGGTTTTGCTTCTGGGATTGCGTTATGGATAAATTTACTGATGTTGGTAAGCTATTTGACTTTAAGCCCCCAGCCAGATTTTGCCAACCAGCGCTTTTTTGCCAATTTTGCCGGTATGGATTTTGCTCAGGTGCGTCAGCAATTATCGATTGGTATTCCCATTGGCATGTCGATTTTTTTTGAAGTAAGCGCGTTTAGTCTAGCTTCCATTATCATCAGCCCACTGGGTGAAATCGCGGTGGCAAGCCACCAAGTAGCGTTGACGATTTCATCGCAGTTATTCATGTTCCCATTTTCAGTGGCGATGGCGCTCACCATCATGGTGTCAAATCGCTATGGCGCCAAAGATTACCGAGCGCTTAAACGCATCAAGGTCATCGGCATTGCCGTAGCCACGTCCTTTGCGGTGATTAACATGCTGTTAACTGCCATTTTTCGGCAAACGCTGCCCACTTTCTTTAGTGAAAACCCGCAAGTGATTGAGCAAGCCGCGCTGTTGTTATGGTTTGCCACCGTGTATCAGTTGTTTGATGCCTGGCAGGTCAATTTTGCGGGGATTTTGCGCGGTATGCAAGATACCACAGTGCCGATGTTTATCACCTTGTTTTGCTATTGGGTGGTGGCGATTCCACTGGGTACCTATTTGGTACGCCATACCGATATGGGGGCTAAAGGGTTTTGGATTGCGCTGGTTGCAGCGCTGGGATTGGCGTCACTGCTGTTAGGGACGCGTTTATTACGTCAGCAAAAACGCTTAAAAATGGCTTGGCTATAAAATAACCTAAAAAGAAAATAATCTAAAAATAAAATGGCTTGGCAATAAAAACGACTTGAAAAAATGAGTGGCAATGATTAGCAAATTCGCTTAGGCTATTTATTGTGGATTATTCGTTATGGGTCATGAGTTGATGAGTATATTTGGGGTATTTAACCGATGATTTTTATAGACATTTTAAATTAAAAACAAAGTAAAAATAAACTAAAAAAGGGCGAACTAACGCCCTTTTTTTATCGTTCATGAAAGCTTGTTAATTAAAGTTCTCGCCAGTGAAGATACCATCAAATAGCACACTGGATAAATAACGCTCACCACTGTCTGGCAAAATAACCACAATGGTTTTGCCTTGCATCTCAGGGCGGCTTGCTAGTTGATACGTCGCCTGCAGCGCTGCCCCACAAGAGATACCACATAAAATACCTTCTTGGGTCATCGCCCGTCTTGCCCATGCAATCGCATCATCGCCCGTTACCGTGATGACTTCATCAAGTAAATCAAGCGCAAGATTTTTTGGGATAAAGTTGGCGCCAATCCCTTGGATTTTATGCGGACCTGGGGTGATGGGTTTACCTTCACGCGTTTGGGTAATAATCGGTGATTCTGCAGGTTCAACCGCGACGGTATAAAGCGGCTGGTTTTTGATTTGTTTAAAATAACGGGCGATACCTGAAATCGTCCCGCCTGTACCCACGCCTGCCACTAGCGCATCGACCTTACCCGCGGTGGCATTAAAAATCTCAGGTGCGGTGGTTTTGACATGGGTGTCTGGGTTGGCAGGGTTATCAAATTGTTGCGGCAAAAAGTATTCGCCAGGATGGTTGTCATGGATTTCTTGTGCAGCTTCCACCGCGCCTTTCATACCTAGCGAAGGTTCAGTGAGCACCAAGTGTGCGCCCAAGGCGGCTAGCACTTTACGGCGCTCCATACTCATCGAAGCTGGCATGGTCAGCGTGATTTTATACCCTTTGGCTGCTGCCACAAACGCCAGTGCAATCCCCGTGTTACCACTGGTCGGCTCGATGATTTGCATACCTGGCTTTAATAACCCTGCTTGCTCGGCGGCTTGCACCATGCCCGCACCAATTCGGCATTTGACCGAAAACGCCGGGTTACGTGACTCAATCTTGGCAAGCACAGTCACTCCCTGTGGCATGATATGATTAAGACGCACCAGCGGCGTGTTACCAATAGTATCGGCATTGTTGGCATATACCGCTGTACCAAGGTTGGCGGGTGCGGTGTAGTGATCATCAGGTTGTTGTAGCATAGGTATTCCCTTTTTTGAGATATTGTTGAATGATTTTACGGCAGTGATTTTGCGCTGTCTAACACCATTTGGTAAATTGCATATATCAAAAAGCATTAACACACGGGGCTGTAAAACAAAGCCGTAATACGGTGCTATAAGAAAGTTTATCAAATATTTATAGCCTGTCGATTAAACTTTCCTATTAAACTTTATTATTAGCTTGGCGCTGTACTACGTTTAACCAAGCTTGCATCGCTGGGGTCAGTGGTCGGTGTTTTCGCCATGCCATCACCATTTGCCAAGTCAAATTGGGCTGGATGAGCGGCAGGCAAACCAGCTGTTTGTCATCGAGTTTATCGGTGTAATATTTGGGCAGTAGCGTCACCCCCATGTTTTTTTTCAACAATGACATCAGTAGTTGCCATTGGTTGGTGTGGCAAACGATATTGGGTTCAAAGCCGATTTTTTGGCATTCTTCGACAATCATTGAGGTAAATGACGAATGGGATGCAAACAACATCAACGACGCATTTTTTAAAGATTTTAAAGTCACTTGTTTGATGGTATTGCCCATATGCTGCCGGTGTGCCACCATCATAATGGGATAATCGCATACCGAGATATAATCAAAGTCCTCATCAATCGGTTGCATCAAGGTACACACATCAAGCGCATCATCGAGCAAGGCTTGTTTTAACGACTCTGCGCCATCTTCTAGCAACGACAGCTCAATATGGCGATGGGTTTGATAAAACTCAAAAATCGCATCGCTCAACAACTCACCCCCGAGCGGTGACAACCCCAGCCGCAGCTGCCCACGGTCCATGTGCTGATATTGTGTCACCGTCTGCTCAAGATAGCCGACATGTTGCAGCACCGTCTGCGCCTGTTCATACACCAATGCACCAATTTCGGTCAGCGCAATATCCCGCTTGCGGCTCATCAGTTGCTTATCAAATAGCGCCACGCCCAGCGTATCTTCCAAATTAGAAATGGCTTTGGTCACTGTGGGCTGCGTCAAACTTAATGTATCGGCAGCATGAGAAAATCCGCCGGTCTTCACCACAGTGATAAAGCATTGAAGTTGTTTTAAGGTCATCATGTTTTTGCACTGCCCAAAATAGCTTTATAGTGTTATAGCTTCGTTTTGTAGCTTTATAGATTTTACGCATAATTTTAAAACTATTATTCATATTTTTTGTTAATGGGTTTTTTATACTAGATATCTTAATTATTGATGACTTGTTTACCATGAAACGCGCTATGAATCTTCCAACCTTTCAGCAGCTATTACCCCATAAACTGGTGCCCCATAAACTGCTACGCCATACAGTGTTACCCCAAAAAATAGACCCTATGTTACAACAGCCACTGGTCAAAATTTTACTGCAAATTACCCTCATTGGTGTGGTATGGGGCGCAGCTGACGTCCTCAAAAAATTATTCAACCTCCCTATGTCATCTGGCATCGTAGGGCTTTTTTTGATGCTGGGATTACTATTAACTGGGGTTATTAAACTTAACTGGGTCAATGTCGGCGCTAAGTTTATCTTGGGCGAGTTGGTGCTGTTATTTATTCCGCTGATGATGTCGATTACCCAATATCAGCAGTTATTTTTTGCTAAAGGTTGGCAGCTGATGATTACCATTTTCGTGAGTACGGCACTGGTGATGCTGAGCTCCGCCATCACTTTTATGCTAGGCAATCGTGTTAAGCGCGTGTTGTATCGCCGCACGCACCATGCACATTAATAATCACATACCATTAATCATTAATCATACCAATCGTAATTTACTATGAATATTATCTCTATCGGCTGTTTACTTTGGACTATCTTGGCGTATGTTTTAGCAAAGCGGGTGTATGCCCGTTTCCCAAAATTTTGGCTCAATCCTGCCATCACGGTGGCGACGGTAACGATTGTATTGATGATTGTGCTTGGGATTTCTTACCAAACCTATTTTGCCGATACCGCTTGGATTGTAGAATTGTTAGGCCCTGCCACCGTGGCATTTGCCATACCGATTTATCAGTATCGTCAATTAATTTACCGCTACGCTGCCGTGCTTGCGGTGTCGATTGTGGTGGGCATGTTGGTAGGTATTGCTAGCATCATGGTGTTTGCTCGTGTGTTTAAATTTGATGCCACCCTCACTTACAGTTTGATGGCGCGGTCAATTTCTACCCCCTTTGCCATTGATTTGGCGCAGCAGATTCATGGTTCAGCGGCGCTCGTATCGCTATTTACCTTAATTACAGGGGTGGTCGGCATGGTGATTGGCGATATGGTACTGGCGTGGTCAAAAATCCGTTTTCATCTTGCTCACGGCGTGGCACTGGGTAATGCATCGCATGGTTTTGGTACCGCAAGAGCCAGTCAGCGCCATGAAAGCGAAGGCGTGATTGCCAGCCTGACGATGGTATTGGCAGGGTTATTTATGGTATTTTTTGGCCCTGCGCTGATTCATTTAATGACAGCTATTTAACCCATGCTTTTTTAAGCTATTTAACACATGCCTTTTAATACCTGCTGTGATTTTACAACACCTCAAAGCTGTCTAGTCATGAAAACTTGCCAAAATGACGTATTAATATTTGCCAAACAAAATAAAATTAGCGACAATGACCTACCTTTTTTTGGATTGTAGGAAAAAATTATGTCATTACAACAGATTATTGAAGATGCGTTTGAAAACCGTGCTAACTTCAACCCTAATGACGCCACCGACGATGTGCGTGCCGCCGTCAATGATGTGCTTGCTCAGCTCGATGCGGGTACCTTGCGTGTGGCAGAGAAAAAAGACGGTGAATGGATCGTCAATCAATGGGTCAAAAAAGCGGTATTATTATCCTTTCGTCTGAACGACAACCGCATCATGAATGGCGGTCGTGACCTGCAGTTCTTTGATAAAGTCGAAACCAAATTTTCAGATTGGGGCGATGAACAATTTGCCAGAGCGGGCGTGCGCGTGGTGCCACCTGCAGTCGCGCGTAAAGGCTCATACATTGCCAAAGGCGCTATCTTGATGCCATCTTACGTCAATATCGGCGCCTATGTCGATGAAGGCACGATGGTCGATACGTGGGCGACGGTGGGGTCATGCGCCCAAATCGGTAAAAACGTGCATCTATCAGGCGGTGTCGGCATTGGCGGCGTCCTTGAGCCGCTACAAGCCAATCCAACCATCATTGAAGACAACTGCTTTATCGGTGCGCGCTCAGAAATCGTTGAAGGTGTGATTGTTGAGGAAGGCTCGGTGATTTCGATGGGCGTGTATATCGGTCAATCAACCAAAATCCTAGACCGCGAAACAGGCGAAATCAGTTACGGTCGTATTCCTGCAGGGTCGGTGGTCGTGTCGGGCAGTTTACCAAGTAAAGACGGCTCGCATAGCTTGTACTGTGCGGTAATCGTGAAAAAAGTAGACGCGCAAACCCGCTCTAAAACTTCTATCAACGATTTGCTCAGAATGGACTAGATTTTTAGTCAAGATAACCGTAAATTATTTAAAGCAAATCAGCCATGGTTTGCTTTTTTTATACCTTTTAGCAAATTTTATAGCGCTCATCTTTATAGCCTTTATTAAAGGAAACAGTATGTCATCACAACAAAACACCCCGTATGACAACGGCATTGCAGTCCGCAAACAGGTCATGGGCGAAGCACATGTGGAGCGTGCCATGTCACAAGTCACCGACTTTACTGCGCCGCTACAAGACTGGATTAATGAACACGCGTGAGGCTCAACGTGGCAACGCGACGGCACTGATGGAAAAGGCATTGACCGTAAAACCCGCTCGCTAGTCACTCTCGCCTTTTTAATCGCGCAAAAATCCCCGACAGAACTAAAAGGTCATATTCGCGGGGCGATTAATAACGGCGCAAGCGTGGCAGAAATTCAAGAAGTGCTACTGCATAGTCTACCTTACTGCGGTGCACCAGCAGCACAAGAAGCCTATCGTGCTGCGGTGGACGTGTTAACCGAAATGAAATTGCTTTAACCGCTGAACACAAAGATTTATTGGCATAAATTTGATAAAATAAACGCTAATTTTTATTAGTTAATCACATTTATGCCAAATTCAACGCTACCCATCCGCAATACCGCCATTCCCACCACTGACCCCGAAGCAGGACTTAAAGTTACGGAGATTTTTTACTCGCTGCAAGGTGAAGCCTTGAGCGCAGGATTGCCGACGATTTTTATCCGCTTGACAGGCTGCCCGCTGCGCTGCGTGTATTGTGATACCGAATATGCCTTTGTCGGCGGCGAGCGCATGAGTTTGGCAGGGATTTTGGCAGTGTGTCAGAGTTTTCCGTGCCAGCGTATTTGTTTGACAGGCGGCGAACCTTTAGCCCAGCCCAATGCAATCGCTTTGATGAATTTGCTACTGGCGCATGGCTACGAGATTTCGCTTGAAACTTCGGGCGCGCTGTCCGTGGCAGAGGTGCCAACGGCGGTATCTAAGGTCATGGATATCAAAACCCCAAGCTCTCAAGAAGCCGATAAAAATCTGTGGCAAAACCTCCCCTACTTAACTGCCCATGACCAAATCAAATTTGTGATTATGAATCGCGACGATTATGACTGGTCAAAAAAAATCCTATCAGACTACCAACTGGATAAAAAAGTCGCAACAGTATGGTTTTCTCCAATGTTTAATGTGGAAGAACGTCAAGCCAATGTACCTACCCTTGCCGCTGACTTGGCAGAATGGATACTTGCCGACGCGCTGCCGGTGCGTTTTCAATTGCAACTGCATAAAATCATTTGGGCAGATGCCAAAGGCAAATAGCCGCTGCCAAATCGTTAAAACGCAACTTAGGGAAATATCAAGCCAATGGGAAAAATGATTGTTTGGGGGCTAATTGCGTCGGCTTTTTTTAGCACGTCGTTTGTGCTGTATCAATTGATGAGTGTACAAGGCGGACATTGGTTTTGGTCAGCAAGTTTTCGCTGTTTTTTTATGTGGCTGTTGTTGTCGGTTTTTATTTTACTGCTGCACACGCCGATGCCATCAGGCTTAAGTTTTGTGGGGATTGCGCTGGTGATTATTGGGCTTGGGCTGTTTGCCAAGCAACGCTAGCGGTAGTCCAGGTTGTCATAGTTTGCTATAATGCAGGCACTTTTACGTTAACCCTTTATTTAACCGATTAGGATTATTTGATGAATACTTTGACCGCTCTTTCACCTATTGATGGTCGCTATGCCAGTAAAGTGAATAGTTTACGTCCTTACCTGTCAGAATTTGGCTTGATTCATGCCCGTGTGACGGTGGAAGTGCGCTGGTTACAGAGCCTTGCCAATCATGCCGATATTCATGAAATTCAGCCTTTTTCGGCAGCGACCAATGAGCGCTTAGACGCGATTGTAGCCAATTTTAGCGAAGCAGACGCGATGCGTATCAAAGACATCGAACGCACCACCAACCATGATGTCAAAGCCGTTGAATACTTTTTAAAAGAAAAAATTGCCGACATCGATGCGCTAAAAGACGCGGGTGAATTTATCCATTTTGCCTGTACCTCTGAAGACATCAATAACTTATCGCACGCGTTAATGCTAAAATCCGGTCGCGACGTACTGGCGCAAACGATGCAAAAAATCATTGATGAGATTGCAGCGCTCGCCGAAACCCATGCCGACCAACCCATGCTGTCACGCACGCATGGGCAAACCGCAAGCCCAACGACTTTGGGTAAAGAAATGGCAAACGTGGCATACCGTCTGCATCGCCAGCTCAAGCAATTTAATAACGTAGAATTGCTAGGTAAAATCAATGGTGCGGTGGGCAACTACAACGCGCACCTGTCAGCCT
This sequence comes from Faucicola osloensis, assembly GCA_016888885.1. Lineage (GTDB taxonomy): Bacteria > Pseudomonadota > Gammaproteobacteria > Pseudomonadales > Moraxellaceae > Faucicola. The sequence continues at coordinate 220,011 of CP069437.1, read as the reverse complement.
ACCCACATATTGACTGGGCAAAAAATGCCGAAAACTTTGTCACCAGCCTTGGGTTGACCTTTAATCCCTATACCACCCAAATTGAGCCACATGACTATATCGCCGAATTGTTTGACGCGCTGCGCCGTTACAATACCATTTTGATTGATTTTAACCGCGATGTATGGACGTATATCTCCTTGGGTTATTTCAAACAAAAACTCAAAGATGGCGAAGTGGGCTCATCCACCATGCCACACAAAGTCAACCCAATCGACTTTGAAAACTCAGAAGGTAATCTAGGTATTGCCAATGCGGTGTTGGCACATTTAGGTGAAAAATTGCCGATTTCTCGTATGCAGCGCGACTTGACCGACTCGACGGTCCTTCGCAATATGGGGGTGGGTTTTGCCCATAGTCTGATTGCCTTTGACGCCTGCTTAAAAGGTATTGGCAAATTAGAGCTTAATGCCAATCGTCTCAATGAAGACCTAGAGCTTGCACAAGAAGTGTTGGCGGAGCCAATCCAAACCGTGATGCGTCGCTACAATGTTGAAAAACCTTATGAGAAACTAAAAGCTTTGACCCGCGGTCAAGCCATGACTCGTGAGATGATGGTCAACTTTGTCAATGGTGATGAACTGACAGCCGTGCCAGAAGCTGAGCGTCAACGTTTGGCTGATTTGACCCCTGCCACTTATACAGGTAATGCAGCACAGCAAGCCAAAAACTTGAAAAATTTATTAAAATAAGACTTTTTCGCTCATCAAAAAGGACGCCTAAGCGTCCTTTTTTTACGTGACTTTTTTACATGATTTTTTTAGATGAATTTATTGATTGAGCTTTGGGTTATTTTTTGGCATAGCCTTGTTGGTTAAGATAAGGCAGCACGTCGGGACGGACGGGTTTATCCAAATAACTTTCAATGGTTTGCACCCAATCTGACCCTGCTTGACCACGCGCCGCATAATATTCTGCAACGGTTTGGTTATACTGCTCTAATTCGGATTTGTTAGCGGGTTCATATTGGTTGGTGGAAACAACCAATGCCTTTGGCAAACGTGGACGCATGGCAGGGTTTTGGTCAGGATAACCCAATGCCATGCCAAATAGCGGCACCACGCCTTGTGGCAGTTTGAGTATGTCGCCCATACGTCTGATGTCATTGCGGATACTGCCCAAATACACACCACCCAATCCCATGCTCTCAGCCGCTAGTAGCAGATTTTGCGCCATAATGGCTGCATCAACCGCCCCAACAATGGTGACTTCAGTCCAATCAATTTGCGCGTTGGGTACAAGGGTTTGGTGGCGGTGGTTGTCCATACAAAAAATTAGCAGCTCGGCACACTGCTCCACATAGGGATGACCGTATTTTTCCCCGTCTTTGGCTTGCTGGGCATCGGCACAAATACGGCGGATGTCATAGCGCCGCTTTGCATCTGTCACCCGAATGATGCTTGCCGACTGCAAAAATCCCGATGATGAGCCTGCCATCCCCGCTTCGATAAGCTGCTCAAACGTTGCTGCATCTATTGGCTGGTTGGTGAATTTGCGAATCGAGCGATAATTGAGTATCGTCTCTAGGGTGGGTTTACTGTTACTATGCTCACTATGCGTTGTCATGATTTTCCTTGTTATAGTTTGCCTTGTTATGGTTTGTGTTGTTATAAGTTGGCTTAGGGTTTGATTAGCCTTAGGGTTGGTATTTTTCAATCAGTTTTTGCGCTTGCACAATCACTGGGGTATCGACCATCTGTCCATCCATGGCAAATGCCGCAAGCCCTGTCTGTGCATAATGCTCCACCACTTTTTTGGCAAAGGCAAGCTGTGCTTGGCTCGGTCTAGCCAGTGCATTGACAATGGCGACTTGGTTTGGATGAATACACAGCATCCCTGAAAAACCCAAATCGCGCCACCCATTGACCCGCTGGGTCAAGCCGTCATCGTCATTAAAAGGCGGATATACGCATTCAATCGGTGGGGTGAGCGCATTGATAGCACTATGTAAGCTTAGCTGATAACGGATTTGGTTGGCAACCATCTGCCCTGCCTCGCTGTCTGCACGCACGCCCAATTTTTCACAGATATCCAAAAAGCCAAAACTGAGCGCAGTCAATCCTGCGGCAGCGGCGATGTCGGGTATATTTGCCATGCCTTTGGGTGTCTCAATCAAGGCAATCATGGGTTTGGCGAGGGCATGACGGACGCGGTCAATCTCTATGGCGTGCTCTACTTTGGGTAGCACTACCCCAATCACGTTGTTGATTGCGGACGCTGGTAAAGATTTGAGCAACTCAATATCGCCCGCTTGGTGGTTGCTACTTGCGGCATTGATACGCACCCAAACAGGCTTAGCATCGGCGCCGTTTAGATAATTGACCACATTGTCACGCGATTGCATTTTGACACTATCACTGACCGCATCTTCTAAGTCAATTATCACCGTATCTGCGCCACGGGCAAAGGCTTTTTCCACCCGCTCAATATTGATGGCGGGTACAAACAAATAACTGGTTGCGCTCAATCCCTTGGGTTTTGCTACATTATTTTCGCTCATGCGACATCCTTTTTCGTCAATTTTTGCTGACATATTCTTTTTGGCAAACAACTTATCAAACAGTTTATCAAACAGCTTATCCAGCAACAACGCCCTACCCAAAGTAGCGCGTTTTTTAGTTTATTTTAAAACCGTCAATTTGGCTTTTTCACTGCGGCTAAACAGTAAATTTAACACGATGGCGACCACTGTCGCCGTACCGATACCACCCAAATTAAATTGTCCAATATGTAAGCTAAAATCGCCAGCCCCCATAATGACGGTCACCGCAGCAATGATTAAATTAGCATTTTTGCTAAAATCAATGTGATTATCCAGCCAAATTTTGACCCCTGCTACCGTGATAAGCCCAAACACCACGATTGAGGCACCGCCCAGTAACGGCGCTGGGATGGTATGAATAAGCGCGCCAAATTTTGGTGACAGCCCCAGTAGCACAGCAATCAAGCCTGCCACCACAAAAACCGTGGTCGAGTATACTTTGGTCACTGCCATCACGCCGATATTTTCTGCATAGGTTGTCACGCCCGTACCGCCCATGCTCGATGACATCGCCGTACATAGCCCATCGGCGAAAAACGCCCGTCCCATATAGGGCGATACCGCTTGTCCTGTCATGGCTTCTACCGCTTTGATATGTCCTAAATTTTCGGCGATTAAAATAAAGGCAACCGGGGCAATCAAAATTATTGCGTTGATATCAAACGTCGGATGATAAAAATTGGGCAATCCAACCCAAGCTGCTTGGGCAACTGGGGTAAAATCAATCGGCTTGCCATACCCAAGCACATTGGTGAGCACAAAATATGCTATATACGCCAGTACCAAACCAATCAGTAGCAACAAACGACGTAGCATACCGCGGCTAAACACAGCGACCGCACTGATACACAGCACCGTCATCAACGCAACCCAACTATCAAACTGGTTGCCCGACACGCCTTTGATCGTCACTGGCGCCAAATTTAGCCCGATAATCATCACAATCGCACCCGTTACCACAGGCGGCATGAGTTTCTCAATCCAGCCAACCCCTGTTTTCATCACCAGTAATCCAACCATGGCATAAAAAATACCACAGACAAAAATACCACCGAGCGCCACAGATAAATTACCGTTAAAGCCTGCGCCTGTATAAGCCGTTGCCGTGATGACAGGCGCGATAAACGCAAAACTTGACCCTAAATAACTGGGTACTCGCCCACCCGTCAAAAAGAAAAACAGCGCCGTACTGAGTCCCGCCATCAAAATCGCAAGGTTGGCATCAAAGCCCATCAATAACGGCGCAAGCACGGTTGCCCCAAACATCGCAAACGCATGTTGCAGCCCAAGTAGCAGACTTTTATCGGCAGGTAAATACTCGTGGATACGCACAGGATGATGATCTAAATGCCCATCGTAAGGCTGCCATTTTGGGAACCAGCCGCTATCATTGCCGGTATTTTGATGGGTTGGTCGTCTTTGCGAATTTGCCATAATTTTGCTCTCATCTGTCAACTGCGCGAATTTTACACGTTATTTTTGTTTTGTCAAAAAACCCTGCGCTTTGAGCCAATCTTCTGCAGCAGCGACATAGGGTTGACTGTAGTAATCGGCAAATTTTTGACGGTATGGCTTACGCTCACGCGCTTCATTAAACGCCAAAATGGTTTGCTCATAATGTTTGATTGCTCACAGTTTGATTATTCATGGTTGCCCCGTTAAAAGTGATTTAAACATGACTTGATGATTGTTGATGTTGATACGGTCGCCAAAGTAGCGCCACCCCAATAAGCAAAACGATGGCAGAAACGGGTAACAACGCAAGCCAAATATTGTTGCCTGTTGCAACTAGCGCGGCTAGCGGTCCGATAAGCTGCCCAAATGCAAAACTTGCTGTCATCAGCGCACTTAAATTGTATTTAGGGTAGTGCGTGACTTGGCTTGCCGCCACTTGCAGCCCTGCCATCGTCACCACCATAAAGGTGCCGCCCACCATCAGCGCTGACAACATCAAACCTACCAATGACTGCCAAAGCGCAGGCAATAACGTACCGACCGCCATGATGATTTGTGACACTCGCCAAACACCGAGCAAAGAAACATTGTTATAACGGCGTTGTAACCCCTGCGACAACACCACCGACAAAGCCGCCGCCAACCCAAAAAATGGCCAAATCAGTAAATAACTTTGACCCGATAACCATTGCTTGGCGATTTGTGGCAAAAAAGTCGCAGGTAAAATATAGCCAAACCCAAATAAGCCGTAGGCGGTTAATACATTCGCTAATTTTAGCTTGGCAGGTGGCTGTATGCTAGACGAGATAGGATTGGTATGGGTGGCTTTGCTAGGGTTGGTTTTGGCAGCGGCTATTAAGGCAGCAGCTGTTGAGGCAAACTGTGAATTGATTTTCGCTAGCAAAAAGGTGACAAGCAAGGTGGCGAGCAGCGCAATCACGCCTAGATACTGCCATAATCGACTCGATAATGAGCTGAATGATGACTGAGCCGCGATAGTCGCCGTCGCTGATTGAAAAATAAAATAGCTACAAATCAATCCTGTGAGGGTGATACCGATGCCGACACCCGTATAAATCAAGCCACTGCTGGCTACCTGTCTTGATTTCAACCAATTGATTGCAAACGCACTGATAGATACCAGCACCCAAGCGCTTGCCACGCCCGCCAAAAAACGTAACACCAGTAACCAGCCAAAGCTGCTTAGCGAAGCCAGCCAAGTGGTAAGCGTGACTAAGGTAAGACCTAACACGACAAAAAGCGGGTGCCGCTTACTTTTAAGCAGTGACAATGCACCGACCAAATAGCCAATATAGTTGCTACTTGATAACCACGCCGTTTGCGCAAGATGCACCTTGCCTTCTTGTATCATCAAAGGCAAAATCGGTGTAAAAGCAAATCGCCCGATTCCCATTGCCACCGCAAGCGCGGTACTTGCTAGGATAAAGCAAAATATAATCTGCTGTCGGTCAGATTGTGACATTTTGCGTTACCCCTTGATTTTATTGACACGGCTTGTCAGCGTTTAAGCTTGCATTTTAAAGATTATTGAGCATACTTTGCAAGGTTTCCTTCACATTTTTGGACGACATATTAGCTTGGCTTAATATCAAAGCCTGTTTAACCATTGACTTTTTGTCTGCTACCAAGGCATTCCAATTTGATAAACCTTGAATCAAACGCGACGCCAACAGTGGGTTACGTTTATCCAAATCTTGCATCATGCTCAAATACTGCTCAACGCCCTGCTGTGTCCAAATTTTGGTAGGCTGCGCAAGCAATCCGCCGAGCACCGCACGCACCCGGTTTGGGGTATTGATGTCAAAGTCTTGATGTGAGGTTAACGCAAAAATATCGGCAACGCTCGCCTGACTGTCATTGGCTTGGACACCAAACCATAAATCCATCACCAATGCATCATGATGAAAGCGTTGGTAAAAATCGGCAAGCCATTCGGCTTTTTGGGGCAAACCATGCTCCACTGCCGCATTTAACGCGCCTAAACGCTCAGTCATACAAGACGCTTGTTGGTACTGGGTAATCGCCCAGTGTTTGGCATCATTCACGCCTGCCAATAACGCCATATCCAGCACCACATTTCGCCATGCCCGCACGCCCATGGCTTCGGCTGTATCTTCATACGCGGTAATCGGCAGTTTGGCATACGCACTTTGCCAAATGTCTTTAAGCTGTACCGCCACGGCTTTTTTGACCGCTTGATGACGGGCACGAACTTGGCTAGGGTCATAGTCGGTTTGAATCGCACTGCCTAGCTCTCGCTCGCTTGGCATATCTAGTAACCGCGCCGCTAGCATGGGATCGGTTTCTGATAGCGCTGGCAGACTGGCTTTTAATGCTGTGATATAGGCATCGGTATCGGCATTTTGCAATAAAATACGATTGACCAACAACTGTGCCGCTTGCCAACGGTTAAAGCCATTGGTCTCATATTGCATCAAAAATGCCAAATCATCATTGCTATACTCAAAATTGAGCTGAACAGGCGCGGAAAAATCACGAAGCAATGACACCACAGGGTCAAAATCCGCCTTAGCAAATAACCCATCAAATTCAAAGCTCTGGCTATCATCTTTTAACAATACCAAGTCTTCTTTCGCCAACTCACCCGTGGCACGGTTAAAAATCGCCATTTTAACAGGAATCGGCAAGGCTTTTGGTGCAGGATAGCCTGCCACTGGGCGCGTGTGTTGGCTTAAGGTCAAGATAAGCTTGTCAGCTGTTTTTTCAAAATGCCCTGACAACACAGGCGTGCCTGGCTGGGTATACCAATCAATAAATGTTTCAATACTTGGGTCTGCAACGCTTAACGCCGACAACAAGTCTTCTACCGTTACCGCTTGCCCGTCATAACGGCGAAAATATTCGTCCGTGCCTTGGCGGAATTTTTCTTTGCCAAGCGTATTAGCAATCATGCGCACGATTTCTGCGCCTTTCTCGTACACTGTGGCGGTGTAGAAATTATTAATCTCAACAAAATGGTCAGGGCGTGGCGGGTGCGCCAATGGGCTGGCATCTTCAGGAAACTGCGCCGCTCGCAATGTTGCCACATCATCAATCCGCTGTACCGCAGGGGAATGCAGACTTTCGGAAAAAGACTGGTCACGAAATACGGTAAAGCCTTCTTTTAGGCACAGCTGAAACCAGTCACGGCAGGTGATACGGTTACCCGTCCAGTTATGGAAGTATTCATGGGCAATTACCGCTTTGACATTAAAATTACGGCGATCGGTGGTGGTCTCTGGGCTAGATAGTACGCAAGCGGTGTTAAAGATATTTAATCCCTTGTTTTCCATCGCGCCCATATTAAACTGGCTAACCGCCACAATCATATAGCGGTCAAGATCATACGCCCGTCCGTAGTTGTCTTCATCCCATTTCATTGAGTCTTTTAACGCTTGCATGCCGACATGGCACTGCTCGATGTTCTCATGCTTGGCGTATAATTCAAGCAGCACCTCACGCCCTTCACTGGTGACATACTGATCGGTCAATACGTCCAAATCTGCCATCACGCAAGCGAATAGATAACTCGGTTTTTTGGTGGGGTCTTGCCACACCGCAAAATGACGGTCGCCCGCAAGCTCGCCTTGGTCGATTAAGTTACCATTGGCAAGCAGCGTTGGGTAAGTTTTATCTGCTTCAATGCGTGTGGTGAAGGTGGCAAGCACATCGGGACGGTCTGGATAAAAGGTAATTTTACGAAACCCTTCTGGCTCACACTGGGTACAGAACATTTTGTCCGCCCCTTCCCCTGCTTGGTATAAACCTTCAAGACTGGTATTGGTTTGCGGCACGATGGTGACAACGGTAGTAATCTGACAAGTGTCTGGCGCGTTAACAATCGTTAGGCTTTCTTGGTCTAGTTGGTAGTCGCTTTCGCTTAAAGTTTTGCCGTTTAAGGTAATTGATTCAAGTTGTAATTCTCGTCCAAAGAGTACCAAATCGCCTGCCGTGTTTCTTGTCATGTCAAGATTGGCGGTGACGGTTGCATGCTTTTTATCAGCGCCGTCAAACAACTCAATTTTTAAGTCAATGTGATTGACACTAAAGACCGGCGGCGTGTAGTCTTTTAGATAGATTTTTTGCGGTTGGCTTGGGTCGGGTGTTGGTGTATTAGCAGGCACATCGGGCATTTCGGTGTTTAATAATTGTGGGTTTTCGGTTTGGTTGGTCTGTGTGACGTCGGTCATATTCATTCCATATTTACTTAATTTACGGATTAACGGAGTTTTAAAAAGAATCTAAATTAAAAGTCAGAAACTTTTTCTCCAAATTACTAAACGATTTTTAAATTCTTTCAAATTTTTTTCAATCTCAACAAAATTTTCTTTTTTTAAGATTCTATAGTTAAGTATTGGTTCATATGAGAAAAGAGTAAAAAATTCAAACAATATTACAAGTAATAAACTCCCAAAATACCCATTTAAACCAATTTTATTAGTAGCCGTAAGATAAATAAAGACTAAAGAAAATATAATAGTCATGATTGCACTTGCGATACTGATCCATCCTCTAACCATAACATAACTCATACTTGGTAGAATCAGTTTCCCTTTTTCAGTATTAAGAAATGCAAAATCATTCCGAAACAATATTCCAATTTGTTTGATGCGTGAAATATTAAAATCTTTTTCAAGAGCCCACTTGGCTGCTTGCAGATTATAACCTTTGAAAAAATCAACTGTTTCTAAAAAAGTTTGCTGGTAGCACTTCTTTTTTTTACCAATCTCATCTATCTCCTCAGTTAATTGATTAATTTTTTCAAGCTTGTCTTTTGCAAAATCATAACTAAGTTTTTTATGAGTAAAATAAACCCCTAAAATTGATATAATAATCGGTAAAACTGCTAATAATAGCTTAAATATGTCAAAATCTTTCATTAACTTTTACCATTTTTAAAGTAAATATATTTCAATAAATCTTAAGTTAATAATCAACCTAAAATACTGAAGTTAAAGAAAGAACTGCAATTTTTTGACTTCCTTTTTCACTAGACCAAGTAATTTTAGGATTTCTCTTTTCGTCCCTGCTCAATACAGCATTATTTGTCGAGATTTCTTCAATATCAAAAATCATGTCTATAATCTTTGAATCTAAATTTTCTTCATCACAAATGCCATAAATTTGTAGATTTGGGTCAAGCTTATTAAGTTTATTTATTAAATCTTGTACTTTCATTTAAATACCTTTAAAATTAATTATTGAGAAATTAAATATAAAATTTTCATAAATTACTGCAACACAAACTCCCGTAAACTTACTACTTTATCGCGCACTTTTGCCGCTTCCTCAAACTTCAAATCACGCGACAAGGCTTTCATCTCTTTTTCTAGCCGTACAATCTCTTTGGCAAGCAAATCAGGCGAACGCAAAATCGAAATATCCACATCAGGGAACGCATGGGTGACCGCAATCGCTTGGTTATCATTCGGGGCTTCTGCCTCGCCTGTGTCGATTTTGTCGGTAATCTGACGGCGAGCGGATGTTGGCGTGATACCATGTTCTTCGTTATATGCCATCTGTTTGGCACGGCGACGCTCAGTTTCTTCAATCGCCTTTTGCATACTTGGGGTAATGCTGTCAGCGTACAAAATCGCCTTACCATTGACATGGCGCGCGGCACGACCGATGGTCTGAATAAGCGAACGCTCCGAGCGTAAAAAGCCTTCTTTATCCGCATCAAAAATCGCCACCAAGCTCACCTCAGGCATATCCAAACCCTCACGCAACAGGTTGATACCGACCAGCACATCATGCACGCCTGTACGCAGTTCATGGATGATTTTCATGCGCTCCACCGTGTCGATATCCGAGTGCAAATAAGCGACTTTGATGTTGTATTCTTTTAGATAACTGGTCAAATCTTCTGCCATGCGTTTGGTGAGCGTGGTAATCAGCACTCGCTCATCTTTGGCTTTACGAATATTGATTTCTGATAGCACATCATCAACTTGGGTCAAGACAGGACGAATCTCAAGCTGTGGATCAACTAGACCGGTCGGACGTACCACTTGCTCAACGACCTGCTCGCTATGCTCAAGCTCGTATTGGGCAGGGGTCGCTGACACAAAAATGGTCGCAGGGGTAATACGCTCCCATTCTTCAAACATCAGCGGACGGTTATCCATCGCGGATGGCAGGCGAAAGCCATAATTGACCAAGGTTTCTTTACGACTTCTATCGCCTTTATACATTGCGCCGACTTGTGGCACGGTTACATGGCTTTCATCAATAAATAGCAAGGCGTCGGGCGGAATATAGTCAAACAGCGTCGGCGGCGCTTCACCCGCAGGACGTCCCGATAAATGGCGCGAATAGTTCTCAATGCCGTTACAGTAGCCAAGCTGTTGAATCATTTCCAAATCATAAGTGGTGCGTTCTTTGATACGCTGGGCTTCAATCAGTTTGTCATGCGCTCGAAAATACTCAAGGCGTTGTTCAAGCTCGGCTTTGATGGTGCCACTGGCTCTTTCTAGCTTGTCTCGTGGGGTGACGTAGTGAGATTTTGGATAGATGGTAATGCGTGGCACACTGCGCACGTTCTTGCCTGTCAACGGGTCAAACCAAGTGATTTTTTCCACTTCGTCATCAAACATACTGATACGCACCGCAAGCTGTTCAGACTCAGCTGGGTAAATATCCAGCACTTCGCCACGCAAACGGTAAGTACCTCGCCCAAAGTCAAGCTCGTTACGCGTATATTGCAGCTCCACCAAGCGTTTGAGCATGGCAGTGCGGTCGATTTTGTCACCCACTACGATGTGAAGAAGCATTTTTAGGTAGCTTTCTGGGTCACCGAGACCATAAATACAAGACACCGATGCAATGATAATGGCGTCACGACGTTCGAGTAGCGCACGCGTGGCGGACAGTCGCATTTGGTCGATATGGTCGTTAATGGCGCTGTCTTTTTCGATAAAAGTATCGCTGGCAGGTACATACGCTTCAGGCTGATAATAGTCGTAATAACTGACAAAATACTCCACAGCATTGTGGGGAAAGAACGCCTTAAACTCGCCATATAGCTGGGCAGCAAGGGTTTTGTTGTGTGCCATGATAATGGTGGGACGCTGGCATTGGGAAATCACTTTTGCCATGGTGTAGGTTTTACCTGAGCCTGTCACCCCTAAGAGCAGCTGACCGTGCATGCCGCGCTCAATGCCATCAACCAATTTGGCAATCGCTTGCGGTTGGTCGCCTGAGGGTTCAAATTCGGTCACCATCTCAAAGGGTTTACTTGAGATTTGGGTGCCACTGGCATTGACACCGGTAATTTGGGCGTCATCTTGGATTTGGCGGGCAAGTTGGCTAAGTTCACGTTCGGAGCGGGAAGATTGAGGTGGTCGCATTTTATTGCCTTTATCGTAGTCAAAGATGGCTAAATAATGGGGTTGATGGGTGAAAAGTTAAAGCAAAATAACGCGAAATATTGTATCAGTGACTGGGTTTATCAAAAGAGCCATTCACAAACCACCCCTCATCAAATTTGTTAAAATTACCCCATTAGCCTATTCTAAGTTAGGCATTTAAAAGCATTAGGTTAATTTGGCAAAATCCCTTATAATATCCCCTGACTTTTTCCATTTTAGCGGCAGTGACTTGTATGAGTCATTTTGCTATTAGTCATATTAATCATTTTTTCGTTAATCATTTTGCAAACTTGCTCGTGCTGTATTGCAGTCCGTGACTTTCTATTTTTTGCTTTGTTCTCGTTTTAAAAATGTAAAATAGAGATAGGTTTGCAAAGCGATTAATTTTCTATCACCCTTGATGTAATGAGAAAATTAAATGCGTGAATATCAACTATTTACCTCTGAATCCGTCAGTGAAGGTCACCCAGACAAACTCGCTGACCAAATCTCTGATGCTATCCTTGACGCCATCCTTGAGCAAGACATCCATGCGCGTGTGGCGTGCGAAACCTTGACCAAAACAGGCGGCGTGGTGCTGGCAGGTGAAATCTCTACCACCGCCAATGTTGATTTTGAAAAAATCGTGCGTGATACTGTCTTGCGCGTCGGCTACAATAGCTCAGAATTGGGCTTTGATGGCGCCACCTGTGCGGTTATCAATATGCTTGGCAAACAATCCCCCGAAATCGCCCAAGGCGTTGACCGCTCGCGCCCTGAAGAGCAAGGTGCCGGTGACCAAGGTTTGATGTTTGGTTATGCCACCCATGAGACAGATGTGTTGATGCCTGCCCCCATTCAGTTTTCCCATCGTTTGATGGAAAAGCAAGCGCAATTACGTAAAGACGGCACATTGGCTTGGCTGCGTCCCGATGCCAAAGCACAAGTCACGGTACGCTATGATGGCGACAAACCTGCGTTTATTGATGCGCTGGTACTATCAACCCAACACGATCCAAGTATCTCGCAAAAAGACTTGCATGAAGCGGTCATGGAAGAAATCATCAAGCCTGTCATTCCAGCCGCGATGCTGCACAAAGACACGAAGTATCATATCAACCCAACCGGGTTATTTGTGATTGGTGGTCCTGTGGGGGATGCAGGTTTGACTGGGCGTAAAATCATCGTAGACACGTATGGCGGTATGGCGCGTCACGGCGGCGGTGCATTCTCAGGTAAAGACCCATCAAAAGTTGACCGCAGTGCAGCTTATGCAGGGCGTTATGTTGCCAAAAATATCGTAGCGGCAGGACTGGCGGAGCGCTGTGAAATTCAAGTAAGTTATGCCATTGGGGTGGCAGAGCCAACCTCTATTTCTGTCAACACGTTTGGCACGGGCAAAATCAGCGATGACAAGATTGTCGATTTTATTCGCCAGCATTTTGATTTACGTCCGTATGGTATCACCCGTATGCTTAACCTACTCCAGCCCATGTATGAGCAAACAGCGAGCTATGGTCACTTTGGTCGCCAAGGCACTGAAACCGCTTTTACTTGGGAGCGTACTGACCGCGCAGCACTACTTAAAGCAGACGCAGGTTTATAATTTTATTGACCAAATACAAGATTTGTAGGGTGCGTTTTACGCACCTTTTTAACGTTTAATTGATGGTAGAGAATTGTAGAGAAAAGTTATGAGCGAAAACACCAACCAAATCACCGAAGAAATGAACGCGTTTTATGAGCGCGCTGATGAGTTTATCCAGCTTGCCAACACCCTTCGCACCGATGATATACACGCAGGTAAAATCAATGCCTCAATGCTGTATGCGGTCGCGCGTTTTAGCGCATGGACAGCAGCAACGGGCTTTGTCAAAGGCGCTGATTATGCCAAAGAAAAGCAAGATATTATCGAACATTTCACCAAGAATTTTGAGCGTATGCTGTCGGATAATATTGATGATTATGCCGAAAACTTCCAAAAATATATGCAAATCGGCAATTAATTGCAGTCCAACAACACGAGCATTTCATTAAGAAAGCGTATTGAATCGTCATACGCTTTTTTTATTGCAGCGCTTATCATCTAAACCCGCAATTATTTGAACAATTAATTATTTAAACAATCGATAAAACAACCAACCTATTATCAGGATGACCAATATAATCACACTCATGCGTTTAACCCATCTTGGCAATAACGGTAGAGTGATATTTTCTTGTTTGAGATGATTATCTAATCCTTGTGTCAATGTGCTAAAGCCTTGCTCTTTAGTCTCTACTGATGGCGCAGGATGGGCAATAGGTGGGGTTTGACTATTTGCCGCTAACGCTTGGTTTTCATACGCATCAATTTGTTGTTTTGCCTCATCTAAGCTAATCCCCTGCTCTTGTGCGTGGGTTTTGATGGCGATGACGTAGTTTTTTTTATCGACCAGTTGTTTGATATGACTCGGTAACGTTGATTGTGCCATAAGTAATTCCTCAAATTTTAACCTGTATATCATGCCTAGTTTGTTAAACTTATTTTAGAAGAATGTAGCAACGAGCACCTGTTTATTGTAAATAAATGTAAATAAATGCTTCATACTTTGGGTAAAATATTCACCTTTTAAAAGTTAGAGTGACTAATTATGTAAAAATAGAAGTTTACTATTCATTTTCCACATACTTTTATTTTTACTTAACTTAAATTTTAAAAATGGCGTACTGACGGTTAGTTTTTTTGTGCGTATACTTATGGAAATACTAAGGCAAAGCAGCAAATATCCTGCCCTAAACCTAAAGCAGGGCTGATTAACCCTAACTTTGCTATTTTCCCCTTCAATCATGTAAAAAGGAAGCAACATGGCACCTATCTCTGCAGGTCGCAAATTCCGTGACGCCATCGAGTCTGAAAAAGCCGAAGGTCGTCCCCTTCAAATCGTTGGCACTATCAATGCCTATACTGCCATGATGGCAAGCCAAGTCGGTCATAAAGCGATTTATATCTCAGGTGGCGGTGTTGCTAACGCCTCATTTGGTTTGCCTGACCTCGGTATGACGAGCCTTAACGATGTATTGACCGATGCCACCCGTATTACCAATGCGGTTGACACGCCATTATTGGTTGACATCGACACGGGTTGGGGCGGCGCATTTAACATCGCCCAAACCATCAAACAAATGGAAAAAGCAGGCGTTGCCGCGGTCCATATCGAAGACCAAGTGGCGCAAAAACGCTGTGGTCATCGCCCTAACAAAGAAATCGTCTCAACCAGCGAGATGGTTGACCGCCTAAAAGCTGCGCTGGATGCCAAAGTTGACCCAGATTTTGTGGTGATGGCACGAACCGATGCGCTGTCAGTGGAAGGTTTGGATGCGGCGGTTGAACGTGCAGTGGCGTTTCAAGAAGCAGGCGCGGACATGATTTTTGCTGAAGCGTTGACCGATATCGCCATGTACCGCAAATTTACCGACGTGTTAGACATTCCCGTGCTTGCCAATATGACTGAGTTTGGGCAAACCGACCTTTATAGCACCAAAGAGCTGTTTGACGTGGGCGTTGACATGGTACTTTATCCATTATCCGCGTTTCGTGCGATGAATAAAGCCGCCCTCAATGTCTACCAAGCCTTAAAAGATGAAGGCGTACAAACCTCCGTGGTTGACACCATGCAAACCCGCATGGAATTGTATGATTTCTTAAACTACCACTCATACGAGCAAAAATTGGACGCATTATTTAAATCAAAAAAATAATTGGCGAACTATGCTGAATAATTAATGCCAAACATTTAATAAAGCTAAAAAGGAGTTTTACCATGTCAAAAGATACCCCAGTGACAGACGCGAGCGACAACAAGCCAAAACCTAAAAAAAGCGTTGCCCTATCAGGCGTACCCGCCGGTAACACTGCCCTATGTACCGTAGGTCGTACAGGCAATGACTTAAGCTATCGCGGCTATGATATTTTGGATTTGGCGAAAGACAGCGAGTTTGAAGAAGTGGCGCACCTACTGATTCATGGTCATTTGCCAAACCGTCATGAGCTAGCGGCGTACAAGAAAAAACTCAAAACCCTGCGTAACTTACCCGTCAATGTACTGGCGGTGCTTGAAGCCTTGCCTGCGCACGCCCACCCGATGGATGTGATGCGTACCGGCGTATCAGCACTGGGCTGCACCTTGCCTGAGCGTGAAAGCCAGCCTGTGGCAGAAGCCCGTGATATCGCCGACAAGCTTATTGCCTCATTAGGCTCAATGCTACTGTACTGGTACCACTACAGCCACAATGGCAAAGTCATCAGCCTTGAGAGCGACCAAGACAGCATTGGCGGTCACTTCCTTGAGCTATTACAGGGTGAAGCCCCCAGTGAATCGCATATCAAAGCCATGCACATCTCGCTTATTTTGTACGCTGAGCATGAGTTCAATGCGTCAACCTTTACCAGCCGCGTGATTACGGGGACTGGCTCGGATATGTACTCCGCCATCTCAGGCGCAATCGGTGCGTTAAAAGGTCCAAAACATGGCGGCGCCAATGAAGTGGCATATGACATCCAAAAACGCTACCGCAATGCCGACGATGCAGAAAAAGACATCCTTGAACGCCTTGAGAAAAAAGAAGTCATCATTGGCTTTGGTCACCCTGTGTATACCGTGAGCGACCCACGCAACGTGGTCATCAAAGAAGTGGCTCGTAACTTATCCAAAGAAACGGGTGACATGACCCTATTTGATGTGGCAGAACGCCTAGAGACCGTGATGTGGAACAACAAAAAAATGTTCCCAAATCTCGATTGGTTCTCAGCGGTCAGCTACCACAAAATGGGCGTGCCCACTGCCATGTTTACCCCTTTATTTGTGATTGCGCGTACCGCAGGTTGGTCAGCGCACGTGCTTGAGCAACGTGCTGATGGCAAAATCATCCGTCCTTCTGCCAACTACACAGGCCCTGATGACCAAAAATTTGTACCGCTGGATGAGCGTCAATAATTAGCGTTTTAATCGTATAAAAAGCCTTTCAGGTCAGCCTACCCATTGATTTGAAGGGCTTTTTTTCTAATAGATTATTAATTTTAAGGTTAAGCCAAATGACAAGCCAATACCGCAAGCCCTTACCCAATTCTGATTTAGAATACTTCGACACCCGCCAAGCGGTGAATGACATCACCCCAGACGCGTATGACAAACTCCCCTACACCTCGCGTATTTTAGCTGAACAACTGGTGCGTAAAGTCAGCGACCCAAATGAACTGACCGCTGCGCTCAAACAGCTTATCAACCGCGAGCGTACGTTAGACTTTCCTTGGTACCCTGCCCGTGTGGTGTGTCATGACATCTTGGGTCAAACGGCCCTTGTGGACTTGGCAGGCTTGCGTGATGCCATCGCCGAGCAAGGCGGCGACCCAAGCAAGGTCAACCCTGTGGTGCAAACTCAGCTGATTGTTGACCACTCGCTCGCTGTGGAATGCGGTGGTTATGACCCAGAGGCGTTTGAAAAAAACCGCGCCATCGAAGACCGCCGCAACGAAGACCGTTTTCACTTTATCAACTGGACAAAGACTGCCTTTGAAAACGTCGATGTAATTCCAGCAGGCAACGGCATCATGCACCAAATCAATCTGGAGAAAATGTCACCTGTTATCCAAGTACAAAATGGCATCGCCTACCCAGATACTTGCGTGGGCACAGACAGCCACACCCCACACGTGGATGCGCTGGGGGTGATTTCGGTGGGTGTCGGTGGTCTAGAAGCAGAAACCGTGATGCTCGGTCACCCATCAATGATGCGTCTGCCTGATATCGTGGGCGTACACCTCAAAGGCAAACGCCAAGCAGGCATTACTGCCACCGATATTGTGTTGGCACTCACTGAGTTTTTGCGTAAAGAGCGCGTGGTGGGTGCCTATGTGGAATTTTTCGGTGAAGGCGCAGACAGCCTATCTATCGGTGACCGTGCCACCATCGCCAACATGACCCCAGAATATGGCGCAACCGCAGGGTTATTTTATATTGATGCGCAAACCATCGACTATCTACGCCTCACAGGTCGTGAAGACAAACAAGTCGAATTGGTAGAAAACTATGCCAAAACTGCCGGGCTGTGGTCATCTGACCTCGTCAATGCCGACTATGAGCGTGTGCTTGAGTTTGATTTGTCACTCGTGACCCGTAACATGGCAGGTCCTTCAAATCCTCATGCGCGCGTATCGACTTCTGAGCTCTCTGCCAAAGGCATTGCCCATGCTGAAGGTGAAGCCGTGCCTGAATCAGAGAATGGCTTAATGCCTGATGGTGCGGTGATTATCGCGGCTATTACCTCGTGTACCAACACCTCAAACCCTCGTAACGTGGTGGCTGCGGCATTACTTGCCAAAAAAGCCAACGAACTTGGTTTGACCCGTAAACCTTGGGTCAAATCATCCTTCGCCCCGGGCTCAAAAGTCGCTGAACTGTATTTGCAAGACGCTAATCTATTGCCAGAACTAGAAAAACTCGGCTTTGGTATCGTGGCATTTGCCTGTACCACTTGTAATGGTATGTCGGGTGCGTTAGATCCTGCGATTCAGCAAGAAATCATCGACCGTGACCTGTATGCCACTGCGGTGTTGTCAGGCAACCGCAACTTTGACGGACGTATTCATCCCTATGCCAAACAAGCCTTCTTGGCAAGCCCGCCGTTAGTCGTCGCGTATGCGATTGCAGGGACGATTCGTTTTGACATTGAAAAAGACGTGCTTGGCGTGGTCAATGGTAAAGAGATTCGCCTGATTGACATTTGGCCATCGGATGAAGAGATTGACGCGATTGTGGCAAAACACGTCAAACCTGAGCAATTCCGTCAAATCTATATCCCGATGTTCAACCTTGACCGCAGCGAAAAAGCCGACAGTCCACTGTACAACTGGCGCCCACAGTCAACCTATATCCGCCGTCCACCCTACTGGGAAGGCGCGCTAGCGGGCGAACGCACGCTAAAAGGTATGCGTCCACTCGCCATCTTGCCTGACAATATCACCACCGACCACTTGTCACCGTCCAATGCGATTTTGGCAAGCTCGGCGGCAGGCGAATACTTGGCAAAAATGGGCTTACCCGAAGAAGACTTTAACAGCTATGCCACCCACCGCGGCGACCATTTAACCGCGCAACGTGCGACCTTTGCCAATCCAAAACTGTTTAATGAAATGGTCAAAAATGACGATGGCAGTACCAAGCAAGGCTCACTGGCTCGCGTTGAGCCTGAAGGTCAAGTGATGCGGATGTGGGAAGCGATTGAGACCTACATGAACCGTAAGCAACCGCTGATTATCATCGCAGGGGCGGACTATGGTCAAGGCTCTAGCCGTGACTGGGCTGCCAAAGGTGTGCGTCTGGCTGGGGTGGAAGCGATTGTGGCGGAAGGTTTTGAGCGGATTCACCGTACCAACCTTATCGGTATGGGTGTGCTGCCGCTTGAATTTAAAGCTGGGACGACGCGTATCACGCTAGGGCTAGATGGGACTGAGACGTATGATGTGATTGGTGAAATTTCGCCACGTTGTGATTTGACGCTAGTGATTAATAAAGAAGGCTCGCAGCCGCTTGAAGTGCCTGTGACCTGCCGTCTTGATACCCAAGCGGAAGTGGACACTTATAAGGCAGGGGGCGTGCTACAAAAATTCGCGCAAGACTTCTTAAAAGGTGAAGTGGCTTAAAATTTATTGTAATATTATGAAAGGGGTTTCAAACTCGAAATCCCTTTTTTAAATTAATTAATCATTATGTCTTTTCAGAAAATTTTTAAGACATTCAGGTGTATCAGCATAAATACAAATTTCAGATAGTATATTATCTGTTATAGTAAAATTTATTTTACCCTTTTTTTTGAAAAATATTCTTTTTTCATCACTTATATCTGATCTCATTTTTTCTTCTTTTAATTTTATTAAATAAGTTTTAAAAAACTCTATTAAATTTTTACCTCTAAAAGATCTTTCCTTATTTTTATCCCGAAAATATTCCTCAGCTTTAGATAAATCTATAGAAGTTTCATCTAATTGGGGCAAAACTTCTTTGATATAAGCATATTTTTTAGTTGTAGTTGTTAAACCTACATCAACAACTTTATTAAATTTAATATCCTTAAAGCTAATTGTATTATTTTTATCCATCTTATTCTTAAGTGCGTAAAAATATTTATTTATAGTTAAACCTATATTATAATGAACACAATTTAAATTTTCATAGATAGTGCCATGCCGAACCTATACGACCAAGACCTAAGAAAGCGCACCATCGCCTACTGGCAAGAAACGAACAACAAAAGTAAAACCGCTCGTACCTTTGGTATCTGTCGCAATACCCTAGACAGTTGGATAGATTTGTATCAAGAACAAGGTAATACCCAGCCTAAAAAAGCACAACCAACCGGCGTAAAACACATCATAACCGACCTTATTGCTTTTGAACAATACGTCAAATCTCAGGAATTTGACACCGCTAAACAGCTACGAGAACAATATTTAAAAGACCATCCTGATGTCAGTATATCCTACAATGCGTTTGTCGATACCTTGCATCGTATCAACTGGACATTTAAAAAAAGACCTTTACCTTTAAAGAAGCCGACCCTGTAAAACAACAAGGTTTTAGCGTATGTTTAGCTATCATGGCGTTTTGGTTTGGGTTATCCAATATCTTATTCATGGATGAAACAGGCTTTTACCAAAGACAAAGTTATCAGCGTAGTTGGTCACCTGTTGGCAAACCCTGCTATGCTAAAATTGAGGCCAACAAAGGTAAACGGTTAAATCTAATTGGTGCAATGAGTATGGCTGAATTTAAACTGATTGCACCTGTGACCTTTGAAGGTGGGTGTAAGCGTGATACGGTAGAAAATTGGCTTCACACGCTTGGTCAATCTTTGCCTAAACATGAACTCGACAGCTACCCACAGCGTTTTTTAATCATGGATAATGCAAGGTTTCATCGGGGTGGCAATTTAAATCAGATTGCTAAACAATATAATTTAACCTTGTTATACTTACCGCCATATTCCCCTGAGTTAAATCCTGTAGAGAATAAGTGGGCGGTAGTGAAGCAAAATGTGCAACTGTCTATGAGTCAGTTTGAGTCACTCAATGACTGTGTTATTCATTGTTCAGTTTAATTTAGGATTTACTATAATTCCTCAATAGCAGATAAAAAATCAGACTTACTTTTTTTATATGATTTTAGGGCGTGTCCCTAATTTGAATAAGCCCAAAAGAGCCCTATTTTAACCCTATATTCCAACAAAATATAGGCAAACACAAACAATGGCGAGAACCGCAATAACTGACAACATATGGGAACAATTACAAACAACCATGAAAGCGCACGGCTGTCATCAATGGAAGAACGACCGTACCGTGATGGAAGCCATACTATGGAAGCTAAGAACAGGTGCACCATGGCGAGACATACCTATTGAGCTAGGGTCATGGAAAACCGCTTATAACCGCTTTAACCGATGGTCTAAAAAAGGCTTGTGGCAGAATTTTTTTTTGACCTACGAAAAGAAATTGACAAAGAATGGGTATTCATCGACGGAAGTTATGTACGGTGTCATCAACATGCAAGTGGAGCTCGGCGTGGTTTCGATAGAGCAATTGGACAAAGCCGTGGCGGAAACACGACAAAAATACACCTATGTGTGGACTCGCATGGAAATCCGCTCGATTTTAAAGTCACTGGGGGTAACGTGCACGACAGTCAAGTTGCAAACGACTTGATAGAAGTCATACAAGAAGCCCAGTATTTTATCGCTGACAAAGGGTATGACTCGCAAGAAATCAGAGATAAAGCGATAGAACACGGTATGAAAGCTATTATACCAAAGCGTAAAAATGCCAAGCAACCTAACCCTGATTTTGATAGCTACCTTTATAAATTACGCCACTTAGTCGAGAATGCATTTGCACGATTAAAGCAGTTTCGTAGTATTGCTACTCGCTATGAGAAATTAGCTCGTAATTTTAAATCGATGCTTTACTTGGCTTGCTCTATTATTCATGCTAAGTTAAATTGAGGACACGCCCTAGTATTTCAACAAATAAATTTTTGTCTTCAGAGTAAGGACTTATTTTAAATTGCTTTATTAAAATATTTTCGAATGCATTATCACTAATATAAAAGTTTTCAATTGCATAGCATGGAGTAATATAGATGTCATTTTCTTGTAATAAATGAGTGTTATCGTCAAAATCAGCATCTATAAAATATAACGCTTTTACATCCTTATATTGAGAGTGATTCTTTATTTCATCCCTAAGTTTCAATAAATTTTCTTTTCCATTGCAATCGATATGCACCCAATCCTTTTTGTCCAAATATTGATTCAATCTTACATCGTAATATTTAACATCCTCACCTTCAAACAAAACAGGAAATTTACTATCTCTAACTACATTCATGAATTCCTTAAATTTTACTGAATTAGAAGATGTCTGAGATAGCATTTGTTGGACTCTATTCATTTATTCAATCTCTTCCGAAAATTCACTCAAATCAGATGTAATATCTATCAACCGGTCAAAAATGAAAGGCGAATGGGTTGTAGCAAACAAAAACTTACATTTTTTTGAATCAATAATGTCTTTAAGTAACATTTTTTGCCATTCAATAGAAAGTGATAATTCAGGCTCGTCAAAAAATATTGCAAAGTCATTTCTCTCACTTAAATACAAATTAGCAAATAAT
The DNA here is from genome assembly GCA_016888885.1 of Faucicola osloensis. GTDB lineage: Bacteria > Pseudomonadota > Gammaproteobacteria > Pseudomonadales > Moraxellaceae > Faucicola. The sequence continues at coordinate 197,899 of CP069437.1, read as the reverse complement.
GATAAAATCTGTTTCTCGCCAGATGACAACTTATGAATATTAATCGTTTTTTGCTTATTACCATTTAAGATAATATTGACATTAACTTTCCTATTATCATAAATAATTTTTTTATTAACTAAATATTTATTACAAATTTCAGTATATGAATATATCAGATTTTCATTGTGCTTTTGCTTTTCATCAGCTTTAGCCATGTTATAAATAAATGAAAATAATACTTTATGCTCTGAAATTTCAGGTTTTTCTTCTTGTAGTATGATTTTAATACTTTCTTTAATTTTATTTGATAGATCTTCTTCGGGGATGCGATCAAGAAGAACATCTATTGATTTTGCTTTTATAAAATCTATCATTTCTTGAGTTATTTCAATTTCATCAATAGATATTAATTGAGACAACATTTGACCATTCATTCTAAGAAATTCGCTTCTTGATGAATTTAGGATTTGATTTGTTAAATATTCTAAACGATTTTCTACATCATTCATGCCGAAATTCAATGAAAATTCGCTTATATCTAAATTTTCTTCACCAGAATATAGATTAACTAAACTTTCTTCAATTCTCCTATAAGTAGGTAAATACAAAATATTTTCATAGAATTTATTTTTAATCTCAATAAGATTATTATAAGATTTATTAATAGAAGGACTTGATGTTGAAAAGTTTTCTTCAAATATTTCCTTTAAATCTCTTATTAATATGGTTGAAATTCTTTCGGCTCTCGCTTTATCCATCAATTGTTTAGATAGTCTAAAATTATTTGAAATTAATTCATCAAGAAGTTCTAAAGCTTTTTCTTCTCCTAATCTTCTTACTAAAACTCTCATTGGCTCAGCATCTTTAAATACTGACAAATAGCTTTTACTTAATTCATCTTTATTAATTGAGTATTTTTTTCCTTTATTCCCATGAAGAATCAAAATCACTTCATCAAAATCAATTGTCAAAATTTTTTCTAAGTTGCCTGATAAAACACCATAAAACAAATTAAGTAGTGAAGTTTTTCCAAAACCGTTTTCAGCAACCAATATTTTGTACGGAGAATTTTTATCAAAATTAAGTTTTATGTTTCTTTCTCCATGCAAACCTAAAACTGTAAATTCTTTAATCATTTATTTAATCCTTAATAGAACAACTTCTTCGAAACTTTCAACAATTAAATTCGAATTTAATTGAATTTTTAGATAAATTTCCTTGAAAAACAAAATTTCAATATTTTTTATAAGCTAAAATAAATTTCATACAGTATTACAGTTCAAGCAAATAGTTCATTATATATAGTCAGATTCAAAATGTATAATACGTTTAATTAACTCATTAAAGGAACTATCAAAAGGTAATTAACTTTGAAGGAAATTAATTATTAATACTTAATATTAACACATATCTTAATTAGATAATTTTTAAATAGTCATTGAAACTGATAAGGATTTTGATACATGCTGTTTAACCCTTAAAAAATCTTCCCCGACATTCGCCGTTTCCATATACACTATCTTTTTAAAATCGCTTGGCTCAAACTGATTCAGCGTTTTGCTTTTCTCAGCAATTTTTAAATCAAAAAAAATAGCCAGTTTTTCAACCAGCTATTATTTATTTACCCGCCATTAACCAATCACATCAACGCCCATATACGGACGTAACACTTCAGGCACGGTAATCGTACCATCCGCATTTTGATAATTTTCCATAATTGCCAGCAACGTGCGACCCACCGCAAGACCTGAGCCGTTTAACGTATGCACCAGCTCGGTTTTTTTGCCATCTTTGACACGCGCTTGCATACGGCGCGCTTGGAAGTCGCCACAGTTTGAGCAGCTAGAGATTTCACGGTAGGTAGTCTGAGACGGTAGCCACACCTCGATGTCATAGGTTTTCACCGCGCTAAAGCCCATATCACCACCACACAGCACAATCACCCGATACGGCAAACCAAGCTGCTGCAAGATATATTCTGCTTGTGCTGTCATGTCCTCTAAGGCTTGCATTGAAGTCTCAGGATGGACGATTTGCACCATTTCCACCTTTTCAAACTGGTGCTGACGAATCAAGCCGCGAGTATCACGTCCTGCACTGCCCGCTTCACTACGAAAACAGGGCGTATGGGCAGTCATTTTGATGGGCAGGGCTTCGGGGTCTAGGATTTTGTCACGCACGCTGTTGGTAAGCGGCACTTCTGATGTAGGGATTAAGTAATACTCTTTTTCACCGCGCAGCTTAAATAGGTCTTCTTCAAACTTTGGTAGCTGCCCTGTACCAAGCAGGCTGTCGGCATTGACCATATACGGTACATACATTTCCGTATAGCCGTATTTGTCGGTATGGGTAGTAAGCATAAAGGCAATCAAAGCGCGGTTGAGTTTGGCAAGTTGACCTTTTAGCACGCTAAAGCGTGAGCCAGTCAGTTTTGCCGCCATTTCAAAGTCAAGTAGCCCCAAGTCTTCGCCCAAGTCGCTATGGTCTTTGACCGCAAAATCAAATTGGCGTGGCTCGCCCCATCGACGCATTTCGACATTGTCGTTTTCATCTTTACCTGCCGGCACGCTGTCATCCGGCAAGTTTGGGATGGTTAAAGCTGCCGCTTGAATTTTCTCCTGCAAGGCTTTGAGCGCGTCTTCCGCTTGTTTCATGTCGCTACTGATGGTCGCCATTTCTGCCATCAAAGCATCCGTATTTTCGCCATTACGTTTCATCAAACCGACTTGTTTGGCACCCGCATTTTTTTTGGCTTGTAATTCTTCGGTTTTGACTTGAATGGATTTGCGCTGTTCTTCGACCTGCTGCCAAAATGCTTTATCAAGCTCATAGCCGCGTTTGGCAAGTTTTTCGGCGACCGTGTCTAGTTCTGTACGTAGTAATTTTGGGTCGATCATGGCGATAAGTTCCTTAAATTGTTCAAACTTGAGTTAAAGCAGCAAAATGGCTGTTGATATCAGCGTGTATGATAGCAAGATTGCAGCGATTTTTCACGGTAGCGACTAGAAATACACGCCAAATTGACGATTTATCGGTATGCGCTTATCGGCGTTCGCCCCTCGCTGCATTGGCGGTAAAACAAAAATTTATCAAAAAGTGCGTTGTTAGGTTTATTTTTGGGTCAAGGTTGGGTAAGATAAGCCTTCTTTTATCGTTTTGTAACTATCGTTTGATAGTGAGTGAATTGTTTATGGCTCTGTACCCTTACACCCTACAACCTGTGGATTTGAATCTGACCGAGGACGAGTTTCGTCAAGCACAGCTACAGCTATTTGATGCCAACAACCAAACTTTGACCAAAATCACCCCAAAAACTTGGGCAATTTTGGCAGTCATCGTGGTGCTAGCGATTTTAGGTCTGATTTTTGTGCACGGTTATTCCACCATTATTTTTTGGTTGATGCTCGTGGGTGTGGTGATTTATTTGCTGGCACGTACCTACGGTCTTAAATGGTATGTCAAACGAGAATTTGAAAAACAAATGGCAAGCCAAAGCATGCCCCCAGAGATGCAACAAATTAAGCTTGGCGTACAGCAGCACGGGGTAGTGATGTCCATGCCTGCACCCAATATGCCTGCCATGCCACGCGGCTACAATCAGCCTTTGGTACGTAGCAGCGGTATGCAGCAAGCGGTCATCAAATGGGATAGTGTCACCAACTGGCAAGAAACGCCTGATTATATCTTTATGATGTTTGATGTCAAAAATCCAAAAACCGGTGAAAGCCAACAAGGCAGCCAAATCGTCCCCAAACGCCTTGCCAACCAAAAATTCCCCATAGATACCCTACGTCATCATTTACAGCAAAACATCGGACAACCAGGTTTTGATTTAACCGACAAACCGACTGATAAATATTTCCCAGAAAACAATTAAGACAACGATTAAGATTAAGACAACAACTAGTTATCGATGACTAAAAAAACTGCAGTTTTTTTATGGCAACAAGCAAAATTATTTACCAAATTTGCACACAGCTGCGCCAAATGTTTGATATTATTTTTAGGGTAATACCGTATATTTTAATTGATAAAATTAAACGTACTGATAAAAACGATTAATTTTAATAACAGATTGTTTAGGCTTACAATTAAGTCCTAAACAAATAACAATCATCATTTTAGGAGATAACGACATGGCAAAACCAGCAACCAAACAAGACTCAGAACAATTAGACAATACCGATAAATCAGGTGAAAAAGTGACTACCCCCAAATCTACCGCTTCCAAATCTGCCTCAAGTAAAACACGCGATATCAGCTTAGCCGCTACAGACATGAGCGCCATTGTTGAGCAATTAAATACCTTATTAGCCAACTATCATGTGTTTTATACCAATGTGCGTGGCTATCACTGGAATGTGCGTGGCTCAGATTTCTTTACCCTCCATGTGAAGTTTGAAGAGTTATATACTGCGCTGCAAATCCAGATTGATGAAATTGCTGAACGCATTTTGACCTTACAAGGTACACCTCTACATGCTTATAGCGATTTCTTAAAAATCTCAAGCATCAAAGAAGACAAAAACGTCTCTGACGGTGTGGCATGTGTGAAAGGTATTTTAACGGGTCTGACTATGACCATCGCTAAAGAACGTGAAATCATTGACCTAGCGGATGAAGATGACGATCAAGGCACTGCCGACCAATTGACTGCCTATGTGCAAGAACAAGAAAAATTGGTGTGGATGTACAACGCTTATCTTGGCTAATTATCCCATCTGACCAAAAAGACGGCTTTGACAGTCGTCTTTTTTATTGCGTGGTAAAATAAAACACAATATATAGATTTTCAAATGTCAATAAATTTAATTACTAATTTTTTTATATACAAATATGTATATATTTCAATATCTTATAAATTTTATCCTTAGAAATCAAATCCTTGGGTGGATTGCAATTTCTATATGTTGTTATCTATAATAGCCAATCATACTAGCCAGCTGCTCATTTTCAACTGATTTATTTGTTAGCTGATTTATATGTAAACTGATACTGCTACGCCACTTGTCTTGAACTTTGATTGAAGAAGATTCACCGCTATGTCATATTCCATCTTTTGCCAAACCAAAAATGACCCATTGCTTGAGCCGATGTTTTTTGGTCAGCCTGTCAATGTGGCACGTTACGACCAACAAAAATTCCCTGTTTTTGAGCAGTTGATTGAAAAGCAATTGTCGTTTTTTTGGCGTCCAGAAGAAATTGACGTCTCCAAAGACCGCTTGGATTTTAGCAACTTGTCAGTGCATGAACAGCATATCTTCTTAAGTAACCTAAAGTACCAAACCTTGCTTGATTCGATTCAAGGTCGTAGCCCCAATGCCGTGCTACTGCCGCTGGTGTCGATTCCTGAGCTAGAAACCTGGATTGAAACTTGGTCATTTTCTGAGACCATCCATTCTCGCAGCTATACCCATATTATTCGTAACGTGGTCAATGACCCAAGCAAAGTATTCGACGATATCGTTGACAATCCTTTTATCCTAGAGCGCGCGACAGGGATTGCCAAGTTCTATGACGAGCTGTATCAACTATCTCAGCTATATAACCTATACGGTGAAGGTCGTCATGTCATTGATGGCAAGCCCATTGAGGTCAATTTACGCCTGCTTAAAACCAAATTGTATCTATGCTTGGTGGCTATCAATGTGCTAGAAGCGATTCGTTTTTATGTGTCGTTTGCTTGTTCATTTGCCTTTGCTGAGCGCAAACTGATGGAAGGTAATGCCAAAATTATCAAAATGATTGCCCGTGACGAAGCGCTTCATCTAAACGGCACCCAGCATATGATTAATTTGATGCAATGGGGCAAAGATGACCCTGACATGGTAGAAATCGCCCAAGATTGCCAACAGCAAGCCATTGAAATTTTCAAAGACGCGGCTGAACAAGAAAAAGCATGGGCAAAATATTTGTTTAAAGATGGCTCAATGATTGGCTTGAATGAAAATATCTTGGTGCAATACGTCGAATACATTACCAATCTACGTATGGATGCGATTGGCTTACCCCCTATTTTTGCGGCGATTAAAAATAACCCAATTCCATGGATTAATGCTTGGCTCTCCTCAGACAACGTGCAAGTCGCACCCCAAGAGTCAGAAATCACCTCTTACTTAGTCGGTCAAATTGACGCAGAGCTGAGTGATGATGCATTTGATGATTTTGAATTGTAATTCGTCATACGCTTATTTTATTTAGGCAATATAATCGATTATGGCATGGATTTTTACCAACAACACGCAGTTTTATCTGCATGACGCTGAGACGCTGCTACAAGGCATGCTTCGCTCAAAAATCCCTGCCAATCACCAATGCCTTGAAGGTTATTGCGGTACTTGTAAGCTCAAATACCGCCGTCGCCACCATGACACCCGTATTGACTATATTCACCCGCCACTGGTGATGTTAGATGATGACGAAATCCTACCCTGCTGTTGTCAAGTCAGAGGGGCAATCGAGCTTGATATCGATTAATTTACCAAAATAACCCGCCAAAAACTGCGCGAAATGCCGCATAAAGCGAAAACTTACCCGCTTTGCCTTTAATTTTCTCCCCGCGAGCCTCATATAATCCGTTATAATAATAGGTTGACTACCGCTTTTTAATCATACTAAATCTTTATTTAGTCCTCGACTGTCATTTGCAGGGTGTATCCCTTGATAAAAATGAAGAAATACAGTCATTAGCTTATTTGTCGTGCTATTACATTATTTATTTTTTTAACCAATATCAAAGCGAGCCCTCATGAGCGAACATTCAACTTCTCAATTAGCCACGCTGATTCAATTAGGTAAAGAGCAAGGTTATCTCACCTATGCTGAGATCAATGACCAACTCCCCGAATCAGTAACTGAAAGTGACCAAATTGATGATATTATTCAAATGCTCACAGACGTTGGCATCAAGATTTTTGAGACCGCGCCTGATGAAGACGACATTATGCTTAGCGATGATGCGGATGATGACGAAATTGCTGTCGATGAAGCCGCTGCGGTACTTGCCTCAGTAGAATCTGAGCCAGGTCGCACCACAGACCCTGTGCGTATGTACATGCGTGAGATGGGTACGGTTGACCTACTTACCCGTGAAGGCGAGATTGCGATTGCTAAGCGTATCGAAGATGGTATTCGAGATGTACAACATGCCATGACCTTTTGGCCAGGTACGGTAGCCATGCTGATTAATGAATACCACCAAACCTTTGCAGGTGAAAAGAAAGTCTCGGATATTATTACCGGTTTTCTTGACCCTGAAGCCGCTGATGTCATTCCCCTTGCCGATGACGAAGAAGTGGAAATCGCGTTACCGATTATCAAACCCAAAGTCAAAGACGAAAAGGCAGCGGATGAACTCGATGATGAAGCCGAAAACGCCGATGAAATCGAAGAAGTCGATGGCGAAGTCAGTGAAGATGCCGATACCGAAGAAGCTAGCGGTCTTGACCCTGAAGAAGTGCGTCTGCGCTTTGAAGAATTAGAGCAATTGTTCACCAAGGTCAAAGATTTATTAGCCACCCATGACCGTGATAGCGACGTCGTCAAAGCGGCGATGAATGAGCTTGCCAACTGCTTTATGCTATTTAAGCTCAATAGCCGCGTCTCTGACAATATCATGAATATGATGCGTGAAGTGTATGAAGAAGTGCGTAAAAACGAACGTCATATCATGAAACTGGTGATTCGCCGCGGTAAAATGCCAAAAGATGAGTTTCGCAAAACCTTTCCGCATAATGAAACCAACCTTGACTGGCTCCCTAACCGTATCGCAGGCAAACCTGCCTTTGCAGATACACTAGAGCGTGTCCTTGATGAAGTGTTACAGTATCAAGGGCGTATCCAGCAGCATGAGCAAAATCTTGGCATGAGCATCGACCAAATGAAAGTGGTCGCCCGTAACATGTCTGTGGGTGAAGCCAAAGCCCGCCGCGCCAAAAAAGAAATGGTTGAAGCGAACTTACGTCTGGTCATCTCGATTGCTAAAAAATACACCAACCGCGGTTTGCAGTTCCTTGATTTGATTCAAGAAGGTAACATTGGCTTGATGAAAGCGGTAGATAAATTTGAATATCGCCGTGGTTATAAATTCTCCACTTATGCCACTTGGTGGATTCGCCAAGCCATCACCCGTTCGATTGCTGACCAAGCGCGTACCATCCGTATCCCTGTGCACATGATTGAAACCATCAATAAAATCAACCGTGTATCGCGCCAGCTATTACAAGAAATGGGACGCGAGCCTACCCCTGAGGAATTGGGCGAACGCTTAGAGATGGACGAAGTCAAAGTCCGTAAAGTACTCAAAATCGCCAAAGAACCTATCTCAATGGAAACCCCAATTGGGGACGATGAAGACAGTCACTTGGGTGATTTTATTGAGGATTCGAGCATCTCAAGCCCAGTGGATGAAGCAACGGCACAAGGGTTAAAAGAAGCTACCCGTGAAGTGTTAGCCAACCTCACCGAACGTGAAGCCAAAGTGCTTAAAATGCGCTTTGGTATTGATATGTCTACCGACCATACCTTAGAAGAAGTGGGTAAACAATTTGATGTCACCCGTGAGCGTATTCGTCAGATTGAAGCCAAAGCGCTGCGTAAACTGCGCCACCCTTCTCGCTCAGAACATTTACGTTCATTCCTAGAAAATGATTAATGTTATATCCATCCAAAAAAGCCGAGACAATGTTCTCGGTCTTTTTATGGGCGGGTTGATGAATTGGGCTTTTATATGAATGTGGCTTTTTATAAATTGGGTTATGAATGGGGTTATGGATAGGTTTATGAATGGGGCTTTTTTCAACGCCAAACCCTAACGTCTTGAAATTATCGGTTTTACCCTCATTTAGATCCTAAAGAAATTTATATAACCTTAGGTGATGCTATGAACGATAAAACAATTACGCTTAACAACTTAGAAGCCGCTGCATGTAGTACGCGAGCGGCGAAACCTACGGATATCCAGCACCCAGAATTGTGGAATTTTCCCATGGATTATCCGCTTAGCATCATCGGTCATGAGGGTCACAAAGAGACGCTGCTCGATGAAGTAAAATTAATTTTGGGTAGTTTATTTCCTGAATTTGATTTGGCAAGTTTGACTATCAATCCATCGCGTACCGGTCGTTTTCATTCAGTACGCGCTAATGTATATTTGACAGACGCCGAGCAAGTCAACAGCTTGTATAAAATGCTCGATGAAGCGGCAAGTATCCGTACTGTATTATAAACCTGTCATGGTTAAAATGGCACGAGTGATTGACATACAAAAAAGCGGGATACATCAGTTATCCCGCTTTTTTTATCTGTTTTATATAGGTCATCAGCAGTTGATGCTTCGTTTGCCCAATTATTGGCTTAAAAGTAGCAACTGATAGGCAGCTTTGTAGGCATCATAATCAAAATCATAGCTCGCCTCAAAGTGAGGTTTGAGTTTTTCAATTAACTTATCATCCCCCTCATCAGATAGGCTGATATGCTTGGCTTGGGTGTGCATGTCTTCGATAGCGATTTCGCCCAGTAATTGATTAAACTTATCACGCGCCTGCTTTTGCTTGGCAATATCGGCAGCCGTTATGGGTGCGGATTTAGCCGCGTCGCGTGATGCAGATGCGGTGGCTTTGTCTATTTTTGCACAGATTTTAGCAAGGCGGGTGTGTGATGTTTTATCAAGTTTATCTGTGTCCAACAGTAGCGAACAAGCTTGTTGTTCTTCGCTTTCCTCAACAACATCTACTGCCGCTGCAGCTTCCACCGCCGCAGCTGCACTTTCTACATCGCTGGGTTTGTCACTGATAGTTTGATACAACTGGCTAAAAATCTGGGCGTCAGATTTGCCTTGCGCTTTAAGTCTAGCAATTTGTTGCAAATATTGTTGATTGCGATAGGTTTTATCAACAATCCCTGCGATATGTTCAGCAAGTTCCTCATCGACATACGCATCAACGTCTGTAACCGCCTCTTGCTGACGGCTATCGGTATTCATGACCGCATAATTATCGGCCTGTATTTTTGCAAGTTTGGTTGCAGCGGCGTTTAGCGCCGCCATATCTATTTCATTGAGGCTTGCTTCATCTTTTTGCAACACAAACTGGTAGCTATAAAGAGTGACAAAGGTCTCGACAAACCCTTTGTTTTGTTTGAGCAAGCTATATGACAAGGCTTCTAAATTCTTATCACTGTCAAAGGCTTTGGATTGTTTTGTCGCCGCCCATAGATTGTTATCTTTTGATGCTTGTTGCCAAGTGATTGCCTTGTTGAAGATATCAGGATTGACGCGGGCTTTGCCATAATCATAAAAGTTAACCACTGTGCGCATTTGGGTCTTGGGCTGATTGGTTGTCGGCGTGGTTTTTTCAAATGCTGGCAAATCACTCATTGCCACCATATTGAGTAATTGATTGTGGCGGTCGAGTCCATAGCTGATACGGATGTCGTCATCCATTGAGATAAAGCTGCTATTTTTTGCCTCTTTGCTTATCTCAGCTTGTAGCGCTTTAAAGGCTTGCGGATTGGCGTCGATGATTTTTGCCAGTGCAGCAGCACTGACCAATTTGTCTGATTGGTATTTGTCAAAGGCTGCTAAGGCTTTTGCGGTTTGACCCAATTCGTCACTGGTTGATTCGTCTGTGGTTGACTCGTCGGTGGCTCACACCTTTGGCTTTATCTTCAGTAGTCAAAGCCAATGGCTGATAGTCGCTTTCTTTGGCAAGGGTGGCATTTAGCAGTGACATCTGTTCAAATACCTTGAATAAGGCTCTTTTATCTATCTTTTTATCTTTTAGCAGTTTGCTATAGTCATACTCAATGTAGCATCCATCATATTGCGGGTCGGTGGCAAACTCAGAGAGTGCCGACAAGTCAGCATATACTTTTGATCGCGCAAAATCAGCCGCAAGCGGCACTTTGATAAACGCCCCTGCATTATTCTGCACGTAGCGAAATTCAGGCACGATTGACATTTGCCCTCGGCGGAAATCTACCACACCTGTGGATGCAAACTCAAAGCGCTTGGTTAAAATATCCATCACTTGCCCCACTTCGCTTTGTTCACGGGTTTGGTGATTGACCCCCTCTGTAACCAAGGCTTGTTGGCGAGCATCAAGGTGCTGTGCTTTGCTCAGCTGCCCGATAAGTTTTAAACGATTAGGGCTTGCAGCTAACGCTTGTGCGTTACGTAAGGGCGGGCGCACCACATTGACTCGATAGTCATAAGCATAGCTTTGGCGACTGACTAACTGTTGGTTGGCTTGCAACACGCGTTGAGACAGTGGTTGACTCGCGCTAGGCTGTGTGGCACAGCCATGAATCCCCAGCAAGACGATGGCAAAAGTGAGAGGTTTTATACAAAAGGTGATGGCTTGTTGCGCATTCATTGATCTTCCTTAACAAATTTTATCATAAACCCTATCTTTATAACTGAATTGAATTTTTTTGTAAACAAAAAGCCAGTGTTATGCGGCAATGTTTACAAAGATAATGGGTAATCTAACGGAGTTTTGCTATCATACGGATTAAATACCGCAAAAACGCTTAAAAACTCCTCATTTAAAAACCAATTACTTAAAAACCACTCAGAAGAACCCTTGTATGTCGCAACTCACTCTACCCACTAATCTTAGTTTACCCGCTAATTTAGAACACTTACTCACCCAATTTTTACAGGCGCAGCTGCCCAAGCCCATACAACTTGACCCAAGCGTGCTTGCCTACCGATGGCAATCCAATAGCCGCACGGGCAGCGGTGAACTAGTGCCTTTAACCGTGGATTTGCGATTGACGTTGGATGATTTGCTTGGCATTGATGGGCAAAAAAATAAACTGGTTCAAAACACGCGCCAATATTTAGCAGGCTTACCTGCCAATCATGTACTCATGACAGGCACCCGTGGCGCAGGAAAATCGTCGCTCATTCGGGCATTGCTCAATCAATATAAAGCGGATGGTCTTCGTATTATCGAAGTGTCACGAGATGATTTGGTGATGTTAGAGCCGATTCGCCAAGCGGTACGAGACCTTCATACAACCCAGCCCAATCATGGCTGTCATTATGTGGTGTACTGTGATGATTTAGCGTTCAATGGGCAAGATGAGAATTATCGCACACTCAAAAGCGTGCTCGATGGCGCGCTAGACAGCGAGCAAGACAAACTACTGGTCTATGCGACCAGTAACCGCCGTCATCTACTACCGCAACTGATGAAAGACAATGTGAGTATTTATAATGGGCAAACCGATGAAGTCAATCCGTATGAGACGATTGATGAAACCGTGTCGTTGTCTGACCGCTTTGGGCTGTGGCTGTCGTTTCATCCGATGACCCAACCTGTATATTTAGATATTTGTGCGCATTATTTGACGCAAGCAAGTTTGCCCTTTGATGAGGCAGCAAAAGCCGCTGCCTTGCGCTTTGCCAGTGAACGCGGTGGACGCTCGGGGCGCGTGGCTTATCAGTTTAGTCGGTATTTTATTGGGATGAAACGACTACAAAATATTAAGTAATAAGGATTTGAGTTGCCTCACCCTTATCATTGACAATCAATAAGCGATTACTATCATCCCGCGCCAATTCTTTCATAATTTGGTCTTTGAAACTTAACGATTGAGCGATAATAGCACTATAGGTACTTAAGCCCGTTTCTTCTTTAAGGCGTTTTAACGTCTCTACTGCTTTGGGTGATAAATCAATTTGGATTCTTTGAGCTTTAGTTTGGGTATCTTCTTTTTTAGCCGACATTCTATTACCTTAAAATAAGTGCATTACTGTTTCTTAGAAATGCACTTATCACGTTAAATTAAACAGTTATACTCATAAAAAATGGCAATACTATTGGCGAAATAGTAGCTACAATATTCATGACTGACGCTAAAACTTCTAGCTTTTTTGCCTTTTCTTCAATATCTTCTATTGCAACTACTTTCACATCAGTCTCAGCCAATTCAGACGTAAGAATAATGGTTTGATTGATTTGAAAATTATTACAATTCTTGAAATTAAAAGTATTAATTGATATATCTAAATTTTTGGTTTCTCGCATAAATTCTTTCTCTTAATAAATGATTAAAAGTTAATAAATTGACTTTTAAACTAAACGCTTTATTAAAAGAAATATTATGAATGTATTTAGCCACAATGTACTCTGTAAAGTTAACAACTAGTTTTTGATAATATTTTCTAAAGTTACTGAAAAAAACTAATATAAACTCAATGTCACATTGACAACTACGATTTGAAAATTTAGCTTTTAAATTTTCTGAAAGTTGAAAAAAATACTCATTATTATAAATGCTGTATTTTCTGATATAGTTTTCAGGTTTTCTAATAGCTTCTACAAGTAAACTAAGAGCAAAATCTAAATATTCTATATTTTTTCTTATATTATTTTTAACATTATTCAATAAATCGCATATACTTTTTTTAATCGCTTCTTTATCAGAGTAATTTTCTTTATTTAATTCAATTGGAAGCCATTTAGTGGTATTCAAACCACTTAGTTCTAAAGTCAAATAAATATCATTCAAACTTGAACAACCTTTAAGTAGGTTGTCGAAATTTAAATTTTCAATTAAATCTAATTGACTAATACTATTCACTTAAATTATCACCTAAGTTTTTTATCTATAATTTATCGTTATTCTATCTTTTTAAAATATATTTATCAATATGAAAATTGATAGATTTTTTAATCAGTCGTTAATTATTAAGTTCAAAATAAATTCTGTTATCATAAGACAAATTATTTCTAGAATATAAAAAAATGTACACACCCCAAGACCAACTGACCGAACTGGTGCGCAGGCTGGAAGAAAAACAGCATATTTTTGCCGCCGACCCCATCCTTATCACGGAAAAACTGCAACATGAACCGGGCGAACCACTGACCAAACTGCGTCGCCGTGCCACACGCATTGATAATGACGGTAAACTTGCGCAGCTACTCACCACCATTGACACCCGCGTCAATGGCGTGATTTGGGGATTGACCGTCCTGTGGTTTATTTTGGGCTTTGTCGCGTTATTTGGGTTGATGCAAGCGCAGGTGGTGAACTTTTTTTATGTACTAGCCAGTTTATTAGGGTTTAATACCATTATCTTGCTGGTTTGGCTCGGTTGGATGCTGTTCTCACCGCGCAACAAACCCAGTTTTTTTGGTACTTTTTTCACCCCGGCAACCCTAGTGCGTGGCAAAGATGTTGTTACCCAAACGGCGGTTGAACTGTATCAAGACCAGCTCAATCACGCTGGCACCAAATGGTACGTCAGTCGTATCAGCCACCAGTTTTGGTTAGCCAGCCTATCGGGAATGTTGGTGTCATTAATTCTATTATTACTGGTCAAAAATTATAATTTTGTGTGGGAATCAACCCTACTACAAGACAGCAACGTGGTGGAAGTGGTCAAGCTGATGTCTTGGCTCCCCCATTGGGTAGGCTTTCCTACGCCAACGGCGCAAGATATTATCACCGCGCAAATGAATCCTGAAACCACGCCACAGATGATTTCGTTTCGCTGGGCGATGTTATTAATCGGTAGCCTACTGATGTACGGTATCGTGCCACGTTTGCTCGCATGGCTATGTTGTCTGATGATGGTGCGCTCAAGCCGTATGAAACTTGATACCAAACAGCCGTATTATCAAAAAATTATCGATTTTTGGCAGCGCAAAGTGATTGACCCCGATGACAGCCCTGCTGAGCAAAAACCTATCGCACCCACTGCCAAAATCAGCCTAGCCAATAAACTCGCCGTGTTGCTCGAATACCCGCAAGCCAACCCGCAATGGTATGCCAAAAGCGTTGGTATGGCGGCGCAAAACTTTGGTCGTATCGATGATCGTGATGACTTGGAAAAACTGATTACCTACCTTCAAAGCAACCCTGTTCAAGTGCTCGTCGGTATCTCCAATCTCGCACTCCCCGACCGTGGCACCCTGCGAAAACTCGATAATATCGCAAGCGCGGCAAAAGGCGGCATGATTGTGCAGCTGCTCGATACCAATCAAGGCTACCTGCCAAGTCCGAGCGACATTGAAACCATCAAAGCCCGTCAACTACAATGGGAAACCGCGTTGGCAGAACGCCAAATTGCCCTAGTAAGAGAAAATTAACCATGAATGCCACGACAAGCTATGCCGATGTGATTAATAGCATTGCCCAAACTGCTGCACAGCTTACGCTCACAGCGCAAAGCGCTTTTGTGCAAAATCTACTGCGTCAATTTGTGCAAAATCTACCAGCCGATTGGCTTGACAATGAACTCGACAGTGAAAAACCGCACTATCAAGCCCTATTTGACGCCGTAAATACTCAAACTTGGCAAACCGCTAGCATCGAACAGGCGCTAAATGCGCTCGATGACATCATGTTTGCTATGGGCGATAGCTATCCACACAGCACCAGTGACGCGATTTTGCTGATGCTTGATATGCTGGGGTTTTATCTGTCTTTGACCGCCATGGAAGAAAAATCTGCCGTGAGTGATGGTTGGGTGATTTTAACCGCTGAAGGCTACTTGGATTATTACGACCAACTGGCAGAAGATAGTAGCGAAAACACCGACGATGTTGCCCATAGTTTTGATGATTGGCTGGCACATCCACTGACCCAAACTGCCTTCAATCACGTCACCCATGCCTTAGAACTTGCCAAAAGAACTTGCCAAAAATAGCTCGCGCTGAATACATAAAGGTTAACAAAATAATGGATAACAAAGACATAACCACCCAAGAAAAATTGACAATTGATTTAACCAAAGATTATTTGCCAGCGAATACCACCTTGCCAGCGAAGGTGGTTGACAGTGCGACCCATCCAAGCAGTGACATTGCTACGCAATCGCCCAATCATCCATTAGCCCAAGCTGAACAAAGCCCCTATTCAAGCCGCAAAATCAGCATTGGCGAAAATGAAGCGTTAAAATTGGCGGTCGTGGGTCATACCAATACTGGTAAAACTTCGCTACTACGCACCCTGTTGCGTGATATGTACTTTGGCGAAGTCAAAAATGCGCCTGCCACTACCCGCCATGTGGAAAAAGCCATGATTAATGACAGCCAAACGGGGCAAGGCTTGGTGGCACTGTATGACACGCCCGGTTTAGAAGATGCGTCAGGGCTACTTGATTGGTTAGAAGACAACACCGCTGCCCGCCGTGACGGTGTGGAGCGGTTACAGCAATTTTTGGCAAGTGCGCCTGCGCAAGACGAGTTTAGCCAAGAAGCCAAGGTCATTCGTCAGCTGATTGCCAGTGACATGGCCGTTTATGTGATTGATGCGCGTGAGCCTGTGCTCGGCAAATATAAAGATGAGTTGACGGTGCTGTCATGGTCAGCCATCCCCGTCATGCCCGTATTTAACTTTACTCAGGGTCAAGATAGCAATATCAATGAGTGGCAGCAGATGCTAGCGCGCCGCAACTTGCATGTATCCACGCGGTTTGATTCAGTGGCGTTTGAATTTGATGATGAAATCAAACTGTGGCAAAACTTAGAAACCATGCTGATACAGCCTGAAATTATCAAACAGCTGATTGAGCGTCGTAAAGCCGACTGGGATAATTTGTACGATGATGCCAATATTATCATTGCGCATTTTTTATTAAACGTTGCCGCCTTCGTTGAAACCATTCATGATGAGGATGATCCGCTACCTACCTTGCAAAAAATGCAAGAAAAAGTACGCCAAGCTGAACGCAGTATGCAAGATGAACTGCTAAACCTGTATAAATTTTATGACAATACCGTCACCACCACACCGCTTGAGCTGACTGAATATCGCCGCGATCCGTTTGATAAAGAGGTACTAGCCAGTTATGGGATTCGTACTACAGGCGGTGCAGCGGCAGGCGCGCTGATTGGACTGGGTATCGATGTCGCCACCCTTGGCACATCACTGGGGCTGGGTACGGCACTCGGTGGTTTGGCAGGTGGCTTACTGTCAAACACTAGCGCGATTGCTGACAAAATCAGTGGCGTCAAACGTCTGTACATAGACCCTGCTACCCTGACCTTACTGGCGACTCGAGCGATGGATTTGCTGACTGCGCTACGCCATCGCGGTCATGCGGCGACTGATAGCATCATGGCGAACCAATCGCTCGCGCCTTGGTCAGTTGATAGATTGCCAAGTTTGCTCAAAAAAGCGCGTGGTAAGCCCGAATGGTCATCGCTTAACACAGGCAGACAAGCCACTGTATCTGCCAAGCAGTCGCATGCGCTGCGCGATGAGGCAGCTTGGCAATTATCACGCCAACTAAGACGCTGACTTATCAACCTACAATCATAATAAAAAACTTGGCTAAAAACTATCTAGCCTTGTTAAGGCTATTATTTGTTAAGCCTATTATTTGTTAAGCCTATTATTTGTTAAGCACATTATAAGAATTTATTAAGCCAGTTTTGTTATGTTTACCTTTTACTCTATCTTTTAATTTATGTCAATTTTTTTGTTTTTGAGGGCAATACCATGTATTCAGCACATCATGAACCGCATTTTAGTAATCGCAACAACTGGCTACGCGCAACCGTGCTTGGCGCCAACGATGGTTTGATTTCTACTGCCAGTCTATTGATGGGGGTTGCGGCAGCGCAAGTGGACAGTCACACCTTGCTGTTGACAGGGGTGGCATCGCTGATTGCTGGCGCAATAAGTATGGCAGCGGGCGAATATGTCTCCGTCTCTTCGCAAGCCGACACCGAAAAAGCCGACTTGGCAAAAGAAGCCTATGAACTTGAGCACAATTCAGACCGCGAGCTAAAAGAACTGACGCATATTTATGTTCAGCGTGGCTTAACGCCTGTTATGGCACATGATGTTGCGGTAGCACTCACTGCTCACAATGCCCTAGAAGCGCACGCACGCGATGAAATTGGACTTACCGATACCGCGTCCGCCAATCCACTACAGGCAGCCGTGGCATCGGCTTTATCCTTCATCACAGGGGCGCTGCTACCGGTGCTGTGTATTTGGCTGTTACCAAAGCAATATTTGGTCGGCGGTTTGGGCACAGTGACCTTGATAGGATTAGCATTTTTGGGCTGGTTATCGGCATATTTGGGGGGTGCCAAAATTTTCCCTGCCATTGTACGGGTGGTCATTTGGGGCGTTGTTGCGTTGGTTACTACCAACCTTATCGGTGGAATGTTTGGGGTAAAAACAGGTTAGTCAATCACTTTTTATCGCATTATTTATCGCTAATTTTTATCATTACCATTTGCAAAACCAATTTTTTCTTATAAGATAAGGAAACTGTAATAATTCAGCAAGTTTATAGAAACTATTATTGGGTGATAGATTATCGTTTCTATAAATTAAACAGTTGGCAAATAGTCAAAAATCCTATGGGATTTTAGCTTTCTACGGTAGTGGGAGATAAGGTAATGCAAGATTTTGTCAATGCGATTAATGATTGGGTATGGAGTCCCGCATTAATCTATCTATGTTTATTGGTTGGTTTATATTTTTCAATTCGTGGTCGTTTTTTACAAGTGCGCCATTTTGGTCGCATGATTCGATTACTGATGGATGGCAAAAGCAGCGATCAGGGTGTGTCTTCATTTCAAGCACTCGCTATGTCACTCGCAGGTCGTGTGGGTACAGGCAATATTGCCGGTGTGGCAACGGCGATTACTTTTGGTGGCCCTGGTGCATTATTTTGGATGTGGATGGTTGCATTCTTGGGTGCAAGTACCGCATTCGTTGAGTCAACGCTTGCGCAGATTTATAAAGAACGTGATGATAAAGGCTTTTTTATCGGTGGTCCAGCCTATTATTTTGAAAAAGCGCTAGGGCAAAAATGGTACGCGGTGTTATTTGCGATATCGGCAATCGCCGCTTGTGGTTTATTGTTACCAGGCGTACAGGCCAATTCGATTGCTGAAGCGATGAACAATTCACTGGGTGTCGCACCTAGCGTTTCAGCCGCGATAATTGCGGCACTACTTGGCTTTATCATCTTTGGTGGTGTCAAACGTATTGCCTCCTCGGCTGAGTTAATTGTACCTTTTATGGCACTTGCCTACATCATCGTGGCGATTGTTATCATCATCATGCATATCGGTCAGTTACCTGAAGTGCTAGCGTTGATTTTCCGCTCTGCGTTTGGTATGGATTCTACGTTTGGTGCTGTGTTGGGTCTTGCCATCCAATGGGGTGTGAAACGTGGCGTTTACTCAAATGAAGCAGGTCAAGGTACAGGTCCTCACCCATCGGCAGCCGCTGATGTGTCACACCCAGCCAAACAAGGCTTAGTACAAGCGTTTTCAGTGTATGTCGATACGCTATTTGTTTGTTCGGCGACAGGTTTCATGCTAATCATTACTGGCATGTACAACGTACAAGACCCTGCCAACAAAGAAGCCTTCTTGTATCAAGGGGTTAAAGGTGTTGCCGCAGGTCCAGGTTACGTTCAAACTGCGATGGAAAACATCATGCCGGGTTTTGGCTCAGTGTTTGTGGCGGTTGCGCTATTCTTCTTTGCTTTCACTACCATCATGGCTTACTACTATATTGCAGAAACCAATATCCGTTATCTCACTCGTACCATGAAGCTAAATTGGGCAATCCCTGTACTCAAAGTAGTGATTTTATTTGTGGTAATTTATAGCTGCTTAAAAACCGCCGACTTAGCATGGGCACTGGGTGACTTGGGCGTTGGTTTGATGGCATGGCTCAACATCATTGGTATCTTATTCTTGCAAAAACCTGCGTTTGCAGCACTTCGCGATTATGAAGCACAGGTCAAACAAGGCAAAGATCCGATCTATGATGCGCGCGCCAATGGCGTACACAATGCGCCAATCTGGGATGAAATTTCAGCCAAATATCGTAAAGAATTTGGTGAACATCCTAACCATGATCGCTTTGTACCTTAATTTTAATATGTGACTGCTTTAATGCTTGCACTTAACAGCAGTTAAAAAAATAAGCCCCATTGACTGGGGTTTATTTTTGTGATGAATGATTATCTTTTGATTGGGATTTTAATTAACCCAAAAAATGCAATCAGTAAGGCGATGACCTGTACAGCCAGCAGCGTATAGACTGTATATAGCCATTTACCTTGTGCATATGCCAGACCACACGCCCACGCACCGATACTACCACCGATGTAGTACGCCATATAATATAAACCTGACGCCAGCGACCGCCCTTCTTTGACATTCACCGCGATATAAGTAATGGTCGCCGATTGGGTAATAAACACCCCGGTTGACATCACTGCAAGCGCCACAATCACCAAAGAGAGAGGCTCAGCCAGTGTCATCAGCACGCCCATCATCGAAATCATCACGGCCACGCGCACCATACGCGCAGCACCGTATTTGGCAATTAAACTACTTGCAATCGGTGTGACCACCACCCCAATCAAATACACCGCAAAAATGTTAGCAAGCCCAGCACTCGATAGATTGTAGGGTGCGGCTGCCAAGTGCAAATTAACATAGGTAAAACAGCCCACTAATGAAAACAACACGCACGCGCCAAGCAGTCCTGCGGTCACCACATAACGGTTACGCACATGTTTACTTAGCATGTGCAGCGCCGATGTAAAATTTGGGTTGGCATGAAAATGACGTGAGCACGGTAATAACCAAGCCACCAAGGCAGCGCCTAGCACCGTCAACACGCCCATGAACACAAAGCCTTTTTCCCAGCCGATAAGCTCTTCTAAATGCCCCAAGATAAAGCGCCCTAAAAATCCCCCAAATACGGTACCTGAGACATAGTAGGACATCATTTTTGCCATCTCTTTGCCCGCGTACTCTTCCCCGACATAGGCAATCGTCACCACTGTAATGCCAGGTACCGCCAACCCTTGCATAAATCGCCAAATAATGATACTGGAGAGTGAGTCAGACAGCCCAATCATCATCGTGGGTATTGCCATAAAGGCAATGGATGCCACAATGATATTTTTACGACCCACGGCATCAGACAACATCCCCATAAACGGTGACATGATGGCAATGGCAATCACTGTCGCCCCAACTGTCATGCCCACTTGGGTTTCGGTCGCTGAGAACGCTTGCATTATAATCGGCAAAATCGCTTGAATCGAATAGACCTGCAAAAATGCAAACGCGCCAATCATGCCAATCATGATTTTGACTATCAACGAGGGTGGCGTTGTCGGTGGTTTGGCATTCGGTCGTTGAGAAGGCGGTTGATTTTGCGGTTGGCTATGGGATGGATTGCGGCTAGTTAAGTTGCTAGATATTAGTGTGTGAGTATCAGTATCAGTGTCAGTGGAATGATTGGAAGAATCTAAATGCCCAGTGGCATGTTGTGCTTGAGAAGTCATAGGTGACCTTTTTACAAAGTAGTGCCCGTCAAAGAAATGCCTATACTAGCACTAAAGCGCGCTGTTTATTGTTAAAAGAAGTTTAACCTTAAACTGTAATTTTCAAACCAATCAGGTGAATTAAAGGTATTTAAAAACCCTTAAATGCCAAATTTGGTGACCTATAGCGTAATATTTTTAACCCATGGCTGTTTGTCAAAACATCCGTATTTTTCAAAACATGACTATCCAGCCATGACGAAATTGCAGTAATATTTAGCACATTGTGGAAGTTAACCTTAAAATCAATAGGATTGAATTATGCCAGAGAATTTAAAACAGCCAATGCCCGCTGCCATGCAAGCGTATCTGACACAGCTGCATCAAGTGATTATTCCGTATCTGTTAGCGCAAGGGTTTAAGCCCAATGCCATCAACGCACGTGAAGCGTTAGCCAATTTGACAACCGCATTTGTCACTGACGCACCCAATATGGCAAAAATCATCGATACGGTGCTGGTGACGCCAAGCAATTTTCGTGGTTATAACGTACCACTTAGGCTATTTGTACCGAGCAACTGCCCCATGCCAAATGAACAAGCAACGACTGACGTGCCGGTAATGGTGTATTTTCATGGCGGTGGTGGCATGGCAGGTAGCGTCACTGTGTATGATAAACTCTATAAAAAATTGGCCGAAGCGACAGGCTGTGTGGTGGTAGCGCCCGAATATCGCCTTGCACCAGAAAATCGTTACCCTGCGGCGATTGATGATGCCCACGCGATTTTAACGCATTTAACGGCGACCCTACAGCAAGTCGGTTATGCCTGTAACGGCAAGCTTATCATAGCAGGTGATAGCGCTGGCGGGGCGATTACTGCTAGCTTGGTGCAAGATTGGCTTGCCAACCGTGTGCGCACAGACTTAGCTATCACCCATCAAATTTTGATCTATGCCAGCCTAGACTACACCATGTCACAGCCCTCGATTGAGGAAAATGGCACGGGTTATTTACTGGAATCCAGCAAAATCCGCTGGTATTTTGACAATTATTTTTCAGCATATGATGACCGTGAGCTGAGCTCACCGTTTTGGACCGATATGGCTACCCTACTACATCATTCGCCGTATCAAGCCCCAAAGACACTGCACCTAACGGCTGGTTATTGTCCGCTGCGCGATGAAGATATCGGCTATCATGACGTACTAAAAGCCGCAGGCGCGCCATCCCAACTCGTCCATTTTGCGGATATGCCGCACGCGTTTTTGAATATGGAAAATCTGTGCCCTGAGCAATGCAAACAACTGTATCAAACCGTTGGCGAATTTTGCCAATAAACCAACGCCCCCAAACACCTGCACAGCCGGATAAAATTTGCCCAGTCTGATAACAAGTCAAAATAAGCTACCCAATAAAAAAGCACCCAATTAGGTGCTTTTTTTTACTGCTTATAACTTATAGCGGCTTGCCTGTGCTATTGCGGCGGCTACGTTTTGGGGCATCCCAACCATCTTGTTTGCCAGCCGGTTTAGTGGATGGCTTGCTTGATGAAGCATAACGGTCAGACGATGACTTAAATCCTTCCGATCTTGACGATTTACCGGCAAATGGTTTGTCTGATTTTCTGAAACCCTCAGATTTAAACCCGTTTGAGCGTGAATCGCCAGCACGTTGGCCATCTTTTGCCGGATACGGTCTGTCGCTACGTTTTCTAAGCGGTTGACCAAATGTTTCTTCTACGATTGGACGTGGCTTGCGAGCGCGGTCATCGCCACGAAACTCGCTAGAGCGGTCGGTCTTTTTGGCAAAAGGTTTGTCACCAAAACGGTCATTTCTTTCAAAGCGGTTAGGACGCTCGCCATGACGCTCACTGCTGTTACGGTCCGTGTTGTTACGTGGTTTATCACCTTGATAGCCTTTAAAGCCATCTTTGTTAAAGCTACGGTTATCATCGCGGCGACGATCTGCATACTCACCTTGGCGAGGCTCACGATTGCCTTGGCGTGAATCACGGTCAAAATTTGGTTTGTCCGATGATTTAGCGGCGCGGTGAAAATCGCCCTGACTATTGCCATGACGGTTATCTGAATCGCGGTGACGACGCGGCGCACTCGCATCATCACGCCCAAAACGACTATCGCTGTTGCCTTGGTGACCTTTGTCAAAACGCTCACGTTTTTCAAAACGTGCCGAACTATCGTTGCTCGCTGGTTTGCCATAGCGTTCTTGGTTGTCAAAACGTGGCTTGTCCGCAAAACGACGCTCGCTCGAAGGTCTATCGCTTGAACCAGCAAAACGTTGTGAGCGACTGCCACGGTCATCACGACCGCCACGGCTATCACTGCCGCTGCGACCACGACCGCGACCATCACGACCATTAGGCTTACCACGACCTTCAAATTTTTCCACAAAACGCGGTTCTAAGCCTTCAACTTGCGCTTCATTGATATCACGTTTTAGGTAACGGGCAATATTGCCAAATTGACGACGGTCATCGCGGCTACATAGGTTGATGGCAATACCAGTACGGCCGGCACGACCTGAGCGACCGATACGATGCACATAATCTTCCACTTGGCGCGGTAAATCATAGTTAAATACATGGCTAATGTTGGGTAAATCAAGACCACGTGCTGCCACGTCTGTTGCTACCACGATGTCAAATTTGCCACTGCGTAAATCTGAGACGATACGATTACGCTTGCTTTGTGGCAAGTCACCATGCAGATAACAGGCTTTGTGTTCCCATTGTTGTAGGCGCTCAGCGACTTCTTCACTGCTGCGTTTGGTCGCGGTAAAGATAATCGCTTGACCACGCTCTGGGTCACAGATCAGGTGCTCTAATAATTTATTTTTGTGGTCAAAGTTATCACAGAAGTACACTTTTTCATCGATGTGTGCGGTTTCAACTTTGATGTTGATACGCTCTGGGTCTTTGGTAAAGCTTTCAGCGATTTTACCGACTGGACCATCCCATGTCGCAGATGACATGATGGTTTGGCGATGCGCGGGTGTGGCTTGCAAAATCGCATTGATGTCATCGGCAAAGCCCATGTCTAGCATACGGTCTGCTTCATCAAGTACCAACATAGTCAAATCAGAGAGATTCACACGCTGGGCATTGATATGATCTAGCAAACGACCCGGCGTCGCCACGATGATTTGCACGCCTTTTTTTAGCGCACGGATTTGACCACTGTATGCCGCACCGCCAACAAGTGGCACGCTGTACAAATCTTTCATGGCTGAGCCATATTTGCGGATACTGTCTTGTACTTGGTTAGCCAGCTCACGCGTCGGTGTCAAAATCAACGCTTGTACGACTTTTGGCTGTTGACGACCACGTTTGCCACTTGCGGTTTTTTCTGCCGCTTTTTCTTTGGCTTGTAGTTCGCTTAATTGATGCAAAATTGGTAATACAAACGCGGCAGTTTTACCACTACCTGTTTGTGCTGATAATAGCAAATCACGACCCGCTAATGCAGCAGGAATCGCGCGCGCTTGGATAGGCGTTGGTGTGATATAACCCGTTGCCACAATACTTTTTAGTAATGAACCTGAAATACCTAGTGCGGTAAAACCATTTTCGCTAGGGTTAGCATCGTCAGACGTTGGCGCATCCGTTGTCGCAGTTGCTTCTGTATCATCAACTGGGGTATTGTCAGTAGGCTGATTGCTGTTGGCTTGGCTATGGCTATGGCTATGGCTATGGCTATGGCTAAAAAAATTATCGATTGAGTTATCAGTAAAATCTGTGGTTGAATTAAAATCAGTCATGTAAGTCCTTAAAAAATAAGTTAATCAAAGTGTCGGTGGTAACCTTGATTGAAAACACGCAACAAGCAAAAGCCCTCAAGCTGACTGCACTTTCAAAATGGATAAGCAAAATGAATAGGCAAAATTATCAGCTATCATTAATCACAAATATCGTGTTAATCGCTTTAAAGCATTGTAATCGTGTCTGTAAGACTTATTTTCACTATAAAAATAGCGACAAAACCTACTGTCAGACTTATCAAAACTTTTGAAACAGTAAAACCATCAAAAAGTTCGTATCGCGGCATTCACAAGAATGCTTAAAAAAATACAATGCTAAATATTAGGTTATCATCGGAAGATTATCAGCGCTTACAATGGCGCGCTTGATATATAGGCAGATGGATAAGCTAGATTAATTGGAAAATTGACGTTGCTCTTAGCGTTTAGGTAGCGTATATGAGTCATTATTGGTCAGTTTTCTTTCGCAATTAAAAAACTTACCAAGTGAAATAGGTATCAAAAACACCTACTTAAAAAAGTGATAACCCCACTAGCACATCTTCGGCACACTGGCTGGCTGCTACCGTTGCTACCTTCCGGTCCTGGCGGGGTTCACAGCAGCTAGTTGCGAAGCTACCAATGGGGTTACCGAAGCGGTATTCTAGAGAATTTGGCGACCAAATGCAAACTATTTTTATCATATACACCAAATTTTTGTATTTATTTCACTGTTACACACGCTAAACCATCACCAAGCAACATTTGGGTAAATTTTTGTCCACCTTTTTACCCTTTTTCTACAATTCTTGCGCTGCAAATGTTACAAAATATTTTATAATGCCCATTCAGCAACATATTGAATGAACTAAATAGCAGTTTAATCAGCAACAGATTCATGCCAACCCATATAAAGAACCACTAGAAAAAACTAGGAAAAAAACAATAGGAAACACTATGACACAATTAAGCACCGTAACTAACAATCATCCCAATCATACAGTGACCAAAGGTATTGCAGCCAGCTTGCTTGCTATGGTGACGCTATTACCTTTTACCAGTGTTTCAGCCGCTACCTACCCTGTGAACCCATCCCCTGCGAACCCATCAATGACCAATACTTTAAACTACGGCTTGCTTAATTTTGCTGCCTCAGCGAGTAAAAAAGTCAGCAATGACCAAATCAATGCTACCCTTAGCAAAACTGTGCAAAACAAATCAAGCAGTGAGGTCGCTAATCAAATCGCTACCACCTTGAACCAAGCGGTTGCCATTGCCAAAAAATACCCACAAGTGCAAGTGAGTACGGGCAACCAAAGCACCTATCCGCAATATGACAAAAACCAAAAAATCATTGGTTGGACGGGGACTGCAAGCTTGAATTTAAAAAGCACCGACACAGTCGCCGCGAGCAAATTGATTGCCGAATTGCAAAGTTTTATGACGCTTGATGGATTAGACTTTAGTGTGTCCGATGCCGCGCGCAAAGCCACCGAGCAAGAATTGATGATAGAAGCTTCCAAAAACTTCCAGCGCCAAGCGCAAACGCTGCTGCCTGTGTGGGGCGCAAAAGGCTATCAGTTAGTCTCGTTGGATTTTAGTCAAGGGGGCGATTATCGTGCACCGCGCGCGTATGGCAGTGTAATGATGCTAGAGGCCGCCAGTGCCAAAGTCGCTGACCAAAACTTCCAAGCGGGCGATAGCACCATTACGGTCACTGCCAACGGTACCGTCCAACTGGTAAAATAAGCCACTGTTAACCACAAAAAAACCTGTTGAATCAACAGGTTTTTTTGTCTTTTACTCACTAAGAAATGCTTAGTAAGAAATTTCTGCACGGCGGTTTTTTGCCCATGCTGATTCGTCATGACCGGGATCGGCAGGTTGATCTTCACCATAGCTGATGGCTTCCATGCGTGAAGCTGATACCCCTGACGTAGCTAAGTAGGCTTGTGCGGCTTGGGCACGGCGCTCACCCAATGCCAAATTGTATTCACGGCTACCACGCTCATCGGTGTGACCCGCAATGGCGACACGGGCGCTTGGATTGGCTTGTAAGAATTGCGCTTGTTGATTTAACACGGCTTGATCTTGAGCGTCGAGTTCACTGCTATCAAAGTCAAAATACACCACATTGGGATTCCCGCCCGCGGCGGTGATGACTGATGTTGAGTTTGTTACCACAGCGCCACCGTTATAGTAGCCTACGCCACCGGGCACGCCCATCGGCGCAACCACTACTTCAGACGTGCCAGTACGTTTGGCAGAACACCCTGTTAAGGCGATGGTTGCCATCATCGCAGCAGTGCTTACTACTTTTAGCATCGTTAATTTCATAGTCTTTCCTCAAAAATTATTATTTAACGCGTTTACCTATTTTGTTTGTTACTTTTCGATAGAATAAATCAATCTCGCGCTTTTTGTAAACAGTGTTACTGTAAATTTTAGCCAACTTTTCTTAAAATTCTTAAAGCAGTTTAATTTTTGGCTTAAACAAATAGCTTAAAAAAACTCGCCTGTCATAAGATTAATGATAACAAAACAAGTTTTTTAAAACGACGATTTCTAAAACAGCGCTGTCTAAAGTTGTGTCTACAGCCGCTACCAGCGAAATTTATTCCATAGTTCAGGATTTGCCCAAAACTTGCTATTAAACCAATCTGGCAAATATTTATAGTCAAACAGATTAAATTGCCATACTTGGTAGCTGGTTATATGGTGATCTTGGTCATGCTCCACAATCGGCTGCTCATGTAATCGGCTAAAGCCAAAGCTCGCCACATCCACACCTGTTGCTGGCTCGGATAAGTTTTGCACCACCAAACAATGCTTGGCAAACAAGTCGCGACAGCGCTGAATGATTTGGGTATCGATAGCGCTATCGTTTGATAATATTATCACTGCCAAGTCATAGCGCTTGGCAAATCGATGCGCGATAAACTGTTGATAATCAAACGCTTCCCAACTTACGGCTTGATCAATGGCTTGAATTTGGCTAAAAACCGACTGCCTGTCATTACCAATAATCAGCCCAGTGAACGGTTGATTTGTTGATGCGGCATTTTTATCTTTGCTCAAATCATGTTTGCTTAAAAATGCCAGACTTTGTCGGATGACATCAGTAATGCTTAAGGTGGGATTGGTCAAAATAACATCCTTTTGATGAGTTTTTTTAGATACTGTTGAATGATAGCCGTGATATAGCAATAGGGTGGCTAATATGCCATTCTTTACAACCAATTATAACTATCTATCATGAGCCATGACTAGCCCTTTTGGTCGAGACAGAGTACACTAAGTGCTAAATTTATCACTTGTATTGACTGTTAGAAATAAGGAACAACCATGCCACAATATCGCTCAAAAACCTCCACGTCTGGCCGCAATATGGCGGGTGCACGCGCACTTTGGCGTGCTACGGGTATGACAGATGAGGACTTTAACAAACCGATTATCGCGATTGCCAACTCGTTTACCCAGTTTGTACCCGGTCACGTACACCTAAAAGACTTGGGTCAGTTGGTTGCCCGCGAGATTGAAGCGGCAGGTGGCGTTGCCAAAGAATTTAACACCATTGCGGTGGATGATGGTATCGCCATGGGTCACTTGGGTATGCTCTATAGCTTGCCAAGCCGTGATTTAATTGCTGATAGCGTGGAATATATGGTCAATGCTCACTGCGCCGATGCGCTGGTTTGTATTTCCAACTGCGACAAAATCACCCCTGGTATGCTGATGGCAGCGATGCGCCTTAATATCCCAACGATTTTTGTGTCGGGCGGTCCAATGGAAGCGGGCAAAGTATTGGCATCCACCTTGGGCGATGGACATACCACCCATGAAACCGTGATGAATGAATTGGGTGAAAAAATTCGCAAACTTGACCTAGTCGATGCCATGATTGATGCGGCAGATGACTTGATTAGTGACGAAGATGTGGCACAAACCGAGCGCTCTGCTTGCCCAACTTGTGGCTCATGCTCGGGTATGTTCACAGCCAACTCGATGAACTGTTTGACCGAAGCCTTAGGCTTATCCCTGCCTGGTAATGGCTCGTTACTTGCCACTCACGCCAAACGTAAAGATTTATTCTTAGAAGCAGGTCGCCGTATCGTGGCACTTGCCAAACGTTATTATGAGCAAGATGACGCCAGCGTATTGCCACGCTCAATTGCGACCAAAGCAGCATTTGAAAACGCCATGAGCCTTGATATCGCCATGGGCGGCTCAACCAACACGATTTTACATTTGCTTGCCGCTGCCAATGAAGCGCAAGTAGATTTTAAAATGGCGGATATTGACCGTCTAAGCCGCCGTGTGCCTTGTCTATCGAAAGTTGCCCCTGCGACACAAAAATATCATATGGAAGACGTGCACCGTGCTGGGGGTGTGATGGCAATTTTAGCTGAGCTTGATCGCGCAAACCTGCTGCAAACCGATGTCCCCACCGTTCATAGTACTTCACTCAAAGCAGCGCTTAGCCAATGGGATATCATGAATCCTGATAATACCGAGGCACGTGAGCGTTATATTGCAGCCCCAGGTGGGGTACGCACCACGCAAGCCTTTAGCCAAAACAATGAATGGTCCAATCTTGATGTCAACCGCGAATCTGGCTGTATCCGCAGCAAAGAATTTGCCTACTCACAAGACGGCGGTTTGGCAGTATTGTTTGGTAATATCGCTGAACGTGGCTGTGTCGTCAAAACAGCGGGCGTGGATGACAGCATCCTAAAATTTACCGGTCGTGCCCGTGTTTTTGAGAGCCAAGATGACGCCGTCGCAGCGATTTTGGCAGACCAAATTGTCGCAGGTGACATCGTGGTGATTCGCTATGAAGGTCCAAAAGGCGGTCCGGGTATGCAAGAGATGTTGTATCCGACCTCTTACTTAAAATCAAAAGGTCTGGGTAAAGCCTGTGCGCTACTCACCGATGGTCGTTTTTCAGGGGGTACGTCGGGTTTGTCCATCGGTCATGTCAGCCCAGAAGCCGCTGAAGGTGGTACCATCGGTCTGGTCAATGAAGGCGATACCATCGAGATTGATATCCCTAATCGCTCGATTCATTTGGCGGTTGATTTTGCCGAACTTGAAAAACGCCGAGAGGCGATGGTGAGCCGTGGCAACCAAGCTTGGAAACCTGTCAATCGTGAGCGCCAAGTTTCAGCTGCCTTGCGGGCGTATGCAGCGATGACTACTAGCGCGGATACCGGCGCGGTTCGTGATGTCAGTCAAGTAGAGCGCTAATTTTTTACTCCAAACGACATTACTACTAAAAAATTTGGCAAAAAAGAATTATCAAAAAAGATCGATGCTACTTATCGGTCTTTTTTTTAGCCCCATGAAAAACGTTGCAAACCCCATACTTGACCCCCACGGTTTTAGATGCCATGTAAGGTTTTTAAAAGGTGCGTTTTATAAAAAGTGCAGCTGTTAAAAGATGCGGTTTATAAAAGGTGCTATCTATAAAAGCATTATCCACATCGAATGAATTCTGCTAAAATACAATGTTTACATTTTTTTGATCATATATGCCAAATTTAATTTTGAAAACTCTTAAGGAGCCACTGTGAGCCGTCCGTTTTCTTCAGCCGATATACGTCAAGCTTTTATCAATTATTTTGCCGAAAATGGTCATACCCCAGTGGCATCATCGAGCCTAGTCCCACACAATGACCCTACCCTGCTATTCACCAATGCCGGTATGAACCAATTTAAAGATGTGTTCTTAGGGATAGACAAACGCGATTATAAACGTGCGGTATCGTCGCAAAAATGTGTGCGCGCAGGCGGTAAACACAATGACCTTGACAATGTCGGCTATACCGCGCGTCACCATACGTTTTTTGAGATGCTCGGTAATTTTTCGTTTGGCGATTATTTTAAACAACAAGCCATCCCATTTTGTTGGGAGTTTTTGACATCGGATGAGTGGCTTGGATTACCCAAAGATAAACTTTACGTGACGGTATATCACACCGATGATGAAGCCTTTGATATTTGGCATAACGTGGTGGGCTTGCCTGCCGAGCGTATCATCCGTATTGGTGATAATAAAGGCGGTCAATACCAATCGGATAACTTCTGGGCAATGGGTGACACAGGTCCTTGTGGTCCTTGTACCGAAGTATTTTATGACCACGGCGAGCATATTTGGGGCGGTCTGCCAGGTACACCTGAAGAAGACGGCGACCGTTTTGTCGAGATTTGGAACAACGTCTTTATGCAGTTTAACCGCCAAAAAGATGGCACTCTTGAAAAACTGCCTGCGCCAAGTGTCGATACGGGCATGGGGCTTGAGCGTATTAGTGCCATCATGCAAGGCGTGCATAGCAACTATGAAATCGATATATTTACCCATCTCATGCAGCACGCGGCGCAAGTGATTGGCTTGCCAAACGATATCGACTTACAGTCTGAGCCATCACTCAAAGTGCTTGCCGACCATATCCGCTCGGTTTCCTTCTTAATTGCAGATGGCGTACTGCCAAGCAATGAAGGCCGTGGTTATGTGCTGCGTCGTATCATCCGCCGCGCGGTTCGTCATGGCAACAAATTAGGCGCTAATGACAACTTCTTTTATAAGCTCGTCGCGCCTCTTGCCCAAATCATGGGCGATGCCTACCCACAGCTTCGGGAACAGCAAGCCAACATTGAGCAAGCTATCTTAAAAGAAGAAGAACAATTTGCCAAAACCTTATCACAAGGTCTTAAACTGTTATCCCAAGAATTAGATAGCTTAAAATCTGGCGATACTTTATCGGGTGCAACCGTGTTTAAACTGTATGACACTTACGGTTTCCCTGCCGATTTGACTGCCGATATCGTGCGCGAACGCGACATCAGCATTGATGAAGCCGGTTTTGAACAAGGCATGGCGCAGCAACGCGCCCGCGCCCGTGAAGCAGGTAAATTTGGCGTTGATTATAACCAATTGATTCAAGTTGACAGTGCCACTGAATTTTTGGGGTATGACAAAGCAGAACACAGCAGCACTATCACCCATTTATACCTTGAGGGCAAATCTGCTGAACAATTGCAGGAAGGCGATGAAGGCGTCATCGTATTAGCGGCAACGCCTTTTTATGCTGAAGGCGGTGGCCAAGCGGGTGAACTGGGTGACATCCAAACCGAGACCGGCGTATTTGAAGTCCAAGACACCAAAAAATCTGGTCAAGCCATCATCCATTATGGCGTGGTCAAAATGGGCAGTATCCGCCAGGGTCAATCAAGCGAAGCGCGCGTGGCAAGCCAACTACGCGCCATGAGTGCCAAAAACCACTCCGCCACTCACCTACTGCACGCCGCCCTTCGTGAGCATCTTGGTACGGGTGTCACCCAAAAAGGGTCATTGGTCAATAGTGAGGTGTTGCGTTTTGACTTCTCGTATGACAAAGCCTTGACTGAGCAAGATATTATCACCATTGAAAACATCGTTAACCAACAAATCCTTGCCAACCAACCTGCCACTGTAGAAATGCTCAGCATGACGCAAGCGCAAGACAAAGGCGCGATGGCGCTATTTGGTGAAAAATATGGTGACACGGTTCGCGTATTGTCGATGGGTACGGTAGATAAAGACGGCAAGCCTTTCTCCATCGAGCTATGTGGAGGTCTGCATGTACAACGCACGGGTGATATCGGCTTATTCAAAATCGTCAGTGAGCAAGGTATCGCGGCAGGTATTCGCCGTATCGAAGCGGTGACAGGCATGGGCGCAGTCAAATATGTGCAGCAAGGTGAAAAACAGCTCAATCAACTTGCCAGTCAGCTCAAAGCGAAGCGCGACGAAATCGCCGACCGTGTCAATCAACTGACCGACAAAACACGCGACCTTGAAAAACAACTTGAACGTTTGCAGCAAAAACTCGCCAGCAGCCAAGCCAAAGACTTAATCAACAACGTGCAAGATATCAACGGGCAAAAAGTGCTGATTGCAAGCTTACAAGGCATGGATGGTAAAGCATTACGCACGATTGCCGATGACATGAAGTCAAAATTGCATGATGGCATCGTGGTGCTTGCGGGCGTGGCTGACGATAAAATTGCCTTGACTGCCAGTGTTGGCAAAGATTTAACCAGCAAAATCAAAGCGGGCGATATCATCAAACACTTAAGCGAGCAGCTTGGCGGTAAAGGCGGTGGTAAACCTGACTTTGCCCAAGGCGGCGCAACTGATGTGGCAGGATTGCCAGCCGTATTAGAAGCACTACCAAATTGGTTGGCTGAGCGACTTGCCTAATTAAAACTACACCTAAAAAAACGCCGAATGACTTATTCGGCGTTTTTTATGCGGCTATTTTTTTATGCGGCTATATAAGGCATGCGTTTAATCAGGCTTAATCAAAGCGTTATTTACTTTAGCCAAACATTCGGTATCATAAAGCCTAAAGCACATTGTGTATAATCGTTTCTATAATCATATCTAACATCTTATCAACCAAAAAAGCTTTAAAACACACTTATACCTTTAAAAAACTTATAATCAAAAAGGAAAAATCATGGACAATCATTACCAACCCCCAAAAATATGGATAAATAACCAAGCTAACGGCGGCAAATTTGCCAGTACCAACCGCCCTACCGCAGGAGCGACCCACGAGCAACACTTACCGATTGGTAACAACCCTTTGCAGCTTTACAGCCTTAACACCCCAAACGGTATCAAAATCAATATATTACTTGAAGAGTTGGCAGAGCTCGGTATTGAAGGCGCACAGTATGACGCCTACAAAATCGACATCATGAATGGCGACCAATTTGGCTCAGATTTTGTTGCCATCAATCCCAATTCTAAAATCCCTGCACTGGTGGATAACAGCGTTAATCCACCGATTAAACTGTTTGAATCAGGGGCTATTTTGTTATACCTTGCCGAAAAATTTGGGCAGTTTATCCCAGCAGAAACCGCCAAACGTGCCGAATGTTTGTCATGGTTGTTTTGGCAAATGGGCGCTGCGCCGTATGTCGGTGGCGGCTTTGGGCATTTTTATGCATATGCCCCAGAGAAGTTTGAATATGCCATCAATCGCTTTACCATGGAAACCAAACGCCAATTGGATTTACTCGACCGACATTTAGCGACTCACACGTTTATGGTAGGTGATGACTACAGTATCGCGGATATGGCGATTTGGGCATGGTATGGTCAGTTGGCACTGGGCAAATTGTATAACGCTGGCGAGTTTTTACAAGTACAAAACTACACCCACCTACAACGCTGGGCAAAAAAACTGCATGACCGTCCTGCCGTGCAACGCGCTTTAACCCTACCCCTACAACCGATTGACTAAACTGATAACTTTTGGTTCATAATACCCATCCAATTTTCAGCCAGTCATTTGGGGATTTTTGGCAATTTTGCCTTGCCCCAAAATTGGGAAATATGGTATAAAGTACCGTTTAATTTACGTTTCGTGACATTGTAAACAATCTGCCAAATAATCCACCACCGACTGCTAAACAAGTCCTGGATAGCAATTGTAAACAACGTGCGCGATATTATAGGGTGTATTGACAATGGCTTTAATCGTACAAAAATACGGTGGTACGTCGATGGGTAGTGTCGAACGTATCAAAAATGTGGCACAGCGCGTCAAACGTTGGCATGACAATGGTCATCAAGTGGTGGTTGTCGTCTCTGCCATGAGTGGTGAGACCAATCGCTTGATTGATTTGGCACGTCAAATCAGCAAAGAACCGAACGCTCGTGAATACGACCAAATGGTATCAACCGGCGAGCAAGTCTCGATTTCTTTACTTGCCATGGCATTAAATGAAATCGGTGTGAGCGCCAAGTCAATGACGGGTGGACAAGTGGCGATTCGTACCGATGATAGTCATACCAAAGCCCGTATTCAACATATCGATGATAGTCAGCTTCGCGCCGCACTCGATGCTGGTATGGTCGTTGTGGTGGCGGGTTTCCAAGGCGTGGATGAAAAAGGTGACATCAACACCTTAGGTCGTGGAGGCTCGGACACCACCGGGGTCGCACTGGCTGCCGCCCTATCTGCTGATGAATGTCAAATCTATACCGATGTTGACGGCGTGTATACTACGGATCCACGGGTGACACCAAAAGCCAAAAAATTATCAAAAATTACCTTTGAAGAAATGCTAGAAATGGCAAGCCTTGGCTCAAAAGTGTTGCAAATTCGCTCGGTTGAATTTGCCGGAAAATACCAAGTACCACTGCGTGTTTTATCCAGTTTTGATGAAAACGCCGATGGTAAATTCGATGATGATTTTAAAAAGAATGTAGGTACATTAATTACCACCGATGAGGGAGACAGCATGGAACAACCAATTATTTCGGGCATCGCCTTTAACCGTGACGAAGCTAAAGTATCTATTTTAGCAGTGCCTGATCGTCCTGGTATTGCGTCATCGATTTTAAGCCCGATCAGTGCTGCCAATATCGAAATTGATATGATTATCCAAAACATCGCAGAAAACGGATTGACCGACTTTACCTTTACCGTTAACCGTGGGGATTTTGATAAAACCCTAGCGATTTTGGGTGACAATCTTGCTGAGATTGGCGGCAAAGAAATCGTGAGCAATAACAAAGTGGTTAAAGTATCACTGGTGGGTGTTGGGATGCGTTCACATGCAGGCGTAGCAAGCAAAATGTTTGAAACACTGGCAGAAAACAACATCAATATCCAAATGATTTCTACCAGCGAAATCAAAATCTCGGTACTGATTCAAGAAGAACAACTGGAAAAAGCGGTTAAAGCGTTACATACCGCTTTTGGTCTTGACCGTGAAGACGGTGAAAGCAAGGTTGCTGGATTATAAGAAATTTGTAATTCTCCACAAAAACAAGGTTAATATCTGCGTTTTGCGGGTGTTAACCTTTTTTTTACTTCCGCATTTCGTTTATAATGGTATCTCGTTTATTGGGCACAAACGCAACTAACCCCTCAATGCCTATTTTGACTGTTGGCAAATAGCCGCCGTGCATGATGAGTTCGCTTAAGCTTAAATTATGCCCTTGCAGTCTGTCTTTAACGTATCATTGGGCAATGATACATGATAATATATTTGACGAATTTAGCTAATTTATCGTTGAATCATCATAGGACATTGATGGTACTTGTTGCGACATAAGGAGTGTGACGCATGTTAATTTTGACTCGCCGTGTTGGCGAAACGTTAATGATAGGTGACGAAGTCAGTGTCACCGTACTGGGTGTAAAAGGTAACCAAGTCAGACTGGGCGTCAATGCGCCAAAAGACATTGCCGTACACCGTGAAGAGATTTATCAAAGAATTTTGCATGAACGAACTGGGCATGAACGGACTGGGCATGAACGCATGGGTTATGATAATCACCCAGTCGATTTTGCCGCCCATGATAGAATGGGTCAAGACCGCAGTGGTTTTGGGGCAGCCAGTCACGAGGCCTTTCCCCAAGAGCGCAGTAAACCCTCTCAACCGCGCAACAGCGGTCAGCAAATGCGTCATTTAGAAAACCGTATGGAAAACCGCGGTTTTGGTCAGACCAACAATAATTTTAACCCAGCGTTTGATCCGTTTGAGGACGATTATTTTAATCGTTAATGACGGTCGCTATTTTGACTTTTGGAGTAACTATGAGCGCTATTGATAAGCTAGAAGTATCAAAACTATTAGCTAAATTAGAAAACAAATCGCTAGATTTTGCTTCCGTGTTAGCTATCATCGATAGTTACTATGACTATCGCCCAACTGAGTTTGTCAATGGCGAAGTGCACAATGCGGCGGGCGAAAATGAAGGCAGTGCGAAAGTGTTTGGGTTTGCACTACTTAACCATTTGATCCAAGAAGATACGCTAAAACTGTTTGCTGAGCACTATGAAAGTGTTAAAGCAGAGCCAAAAGGTACAAACCATGCCAATATCCGTAACTTTAGATTTTTTGGCTGGCAAGGCTTTTTGATGCAGCGTAACTGTTTAGTACCAAAAGCGTTAACGCCAAAAGCGTCATAACCTCATCGAAAATATTTAAGTCTTAAAATCTAACCGTTTTTTGCGTCAAACAAGGTAGCCGATGGGTTGCCTTTTTTTATCCAATGGCTTTTATTTTAAGGAAAGGTTTTGATATTAAAGAATAGGTTTGAGAGACTCATTGGTTATTGGTTTACCCTTAACTGCTCGCGCATTTGTTTTTTTTGCTCACGACGATGGCGAAAAAAATCCTGTAACAACGCGCGGCTTTGCTCTGCCATTACGCCTTGCTTTACTGTCAAAAAATGATTATAAAACGCCACTTGGCTAAAATCCTGCTGGCTCACAATCATGCCCGCTTTCGGCTCTGTCGCTGCAAACACCAAGCGCGACACTCTGGCGTGAATAATCGCCCCTAGACACATGGTGCAAGGCTCAAGCGTGACAAATAACTCACAATCCGCTGGCAGACGGTAATTGTCAAAATATTGACACGCCTGCCTTATTGCCACTATTTCGGCGTGCGCAGTGGCATCATGACTTAAAATCGGTTGATTGTAGCCTTTGGCTATGATAATGCCTTGATGCACAATCACCGCACCCACTGGCACTTCTCCCCTCTCTGCGCCCTCGGCTGCAACGTCAAGCGCCGCTTGCATAAAGGTCTCATCGCTGTCACAAAAGCCGCTGTCACAACAGTCATGCTCACTTGCATTCATTTATGATACCACCCAAACTACTGTGGCAACTGCCAATCTATCGGACTTTTGCCGTGCGCTATCAGATAATCATTGGCTTTGGAAAAAGGACGCGTGCCAAAAAAACCACCCCGATTGGCACCAAGCGGTGATGGATGCGTGCCCGTAATGATTAAATGCTTAGATGTATCAATAAAACGGCCTTTTTTCTGCGCGTAACTTCCCCATAGGATAAAGACACAGTGCTCGCAGTGCTGATTGACAGCCTCAATCACCGCATCAGTGAACGTTTCCCAGCCAATACGCTGATGACTGCCCGCCTGCCCTGCTTCTACGGATAACATACTGTTAAGCAGCAGCACCCCTTGGGTTGCCCAATGGGTCAAATCGCCATGTTTTGACGGGGCGATACCCAAATCAGTAGCGAGCTCTCGTAAAATATTTTGTAGACTCGGCGGTTTGGGAATGGCTTTGGGCACGGAAAAGGATAACCCCATCGCTTGTCCCGCACCATGGTACGGGTCTTGACCCAAAATCACGACTTTCACCTGCGACAAAGGCGTCAAATTAAACGCATTGAACATCTGACTACCTGAAGGATAAATCACTTTTTGCGCATGATATTGATCTCGCAAAAACTGGCGAATGTTATCCATATTACTGCTCGTTAATTCTGTCGCCAAGGCGTGCTTCCAATCGTCCGGCATTTTGACATTGGCTAAAATTTGTTGTTGTTCAGGCGTTAATGTTTTCATGATTGATCTGCTATCAAAAAATTATAAAAAAAGCCAAAGAATCTCTTGGCTTTATTGTAGCAAATAATTGTCGTCAATAACTGCAACACTTCATGCTGGCTATTTTAGACTGATTATTCTGTGAAGGTTTGACGCAGGGTAAAATCGTCTAATTTGACCGCTTCACGGCTGATTTTTTGGGTGGGTGGAATCACTTGCGCTTCGCCTGTCACTACCACTTTACCGTCTTGATTGGTCACTTGGCAATCTAACACTACCCATTTTTTGCTATCGTCTTTACTTTTCACCGTCAAGGTCGCGGTTAAAGTATCACCGATATGCACAGGACGACGAAACGACAAGCTTTGGTTTAGATAAATTGTCCCCAAGCCTGGAAATTTGGTACCAATCAAGGCTGATAATAGACCGGCTGTCCACATACCATGCGCAATCACGCCTTTAAACTGGCTTTGCTCGGCATACTCATTATCGAGATGCGCTGGGTTGTAGTCATGGGTAACCAGCGCAAATGCTTTGACATCATCTGCGGTCACTTGGCGGGTCATGCTGGCAGTTTGCCCGATAGTTAATTCATCATAGGTAAAATTACTAAAAGTTGTCATTGTCCGTCCTTTTTTTGCTTAATTTCATAAAAAACCACGATTAAAAAATCGTTGTAATGGTTTGACTATAAGTTTGACTATAGCATAAATTTTGCAAATGTTTATGACAATGACTATGCATTCATGAATCCATCTGACTTTAACAATTACAAATTTTTTATCTTTTTGCTTGACTTGATGAACTGCTAATAAAATCAAGCCTCTAGGATTTTTGCAAAAAAATAGGCAAAAAATTGAAAAAAATACAAGCTAGAATTACAATTTTTTTTACGCTATATTGTGCGAAATAATAAAACAACCCCTAGATATAGTAGTTTTTTGCAAACCTTGCAATAATACGGCAATGACTTTGCGATGCTATATACGTGGTGTAGCTTTGGCTCAAAAGCGGTCGTTAAAAGCGGCATACACACTCACTATACTTCCGGTTAGCTGTTTTATTTGACATTTTTATCTCACCACCTCTCACTCAGCGCCTTTTTAATACATACAGATATGACGTTGATAAACAGGTAAAAAAAGGAACGTATTATGACTCGTACTGAAGACATCCTCGTGCAAAAACGCGACGGGCGTTTGGAAAAAATTGATTTGGATAAGATTCACCGAGTCATCGAGTGGGCAGCAGAAGGGCTTGATAATGTGTCTGTTTCGCAAGTAGAAATCAGCTCACACATCCAGTTTTATGACAAAATCACCACCAAAAGCATCCATGAAACCATCATTAAATCAGCCGCGGATTTGATTTCTGCGGCAACGCCTGATTATCAGTATTTGGCAGCGCGATTGGCAATTTTTCATTTACGCAAAATCGCGTTTGGTCAGTTTGAGCCGCCGCATTTGTTTGACCATGTCACCAAACTGACCCAAGAAGGTCGTTACGATGCCCATATTTTGCAAGACTTTAGCAAAGAAGAATTTGATATACTCAATGACTATATTGACCACAACCGTGATTTGAGCTTTGCGTATGCCGCCGTCAAACAAATGGAAGGCAAATATTTGGTGCAAGACCGCGTCACCAAACAAGTCTTTGAAAGCCCACAATTTTTGTACATGCTCGTTGGTATGTGCCTGTTTGCCAGTTATGACAAACAATATGACAAGGCGGCGCGATTAGATTATATCAAGCGCTTTTATGACGCCACGTCTACTTTTAAAATCTCACTGCCAACGCCAATCATGTCGGGCGTGCGTACCCCATCGCGTCAGTTTAGCTCATGTGTACTTATTGAATGCGATGATAGCTTAGACAGTATCAATGCCACCACCAGTGCCATCGTGCGGTATGTGTCACAGCGTGCCGGTATTGGGGTCAATGCGGGTCGTATTCGCGCATTAGGTAGCCCAATTCGTGGCGGTGAAGCGCAGCACACCGGCTGTATTCCTTTTTACAAACTATTCCAAACTGCGGTTAAATGCTGCTCACAAGGCGGCGTGCGCGGTGGTGCAGCGACCTTGTTCTACCCGATTTGGCATTTGGAAGTGGAAAATCTGCTGGTGCTCAAAAACAACCGCGGTGTGGAAGACAACCGTGTTCGCCACATGGATTATGGCGTACAAATCAATAAAACCATCTATACCCGATTGATTAAAAATCAAAACGTGACCCTGTTTTCACCATCGGATGTGCCAGGTTTGTACGATGCTTTTTTTGCCGATCAAGCCGAGTTTGAGCGTTTATATGAGCAATATGAGCAAGATGACTCCATTCGCAAACGCAGTGTGCCAGCGCAAGAGTTGTTTAGCCTAATGATGCAAGAGCGTGCCAGCACGGGTCGTATCTATGTGCAAAACGTTGACCATTGCAACACCCACAGTCCGTTTGACCCAAGTGTCGCGCCAATTCGCCAATCCAACCTATGTATGGAAATTGCGCTACCGACCCAACCGCTTGACAACATCAATGATGAAAACGGTGAAATCGCCCTTTGTACGCTGTCAGGGATTAACTTGGGTGAAATCAACCAACTAGAAGACATCAAAGAGCCAGCGGAACTCATCGTGCGTGCGCTAGATGCCTTGCTTGACTACCAAGACTATCCTGTCATCGCTGCTAAAAATGGCTCTATGAAACGCCGCACGCTGGGTATTGGTGTCATCAACTACGCCTATTATCTTGCCAAAAATGGCACCAAATATTCAGATCCTACGGCGCTCGGTTTAACCCATCGCACTTTTGAAGCTTTACAGTATTATTTGTTGGTGGCATCCAATAAACTGGCTAAAGAGCAAGGCGCGTGTCCTGCATTTGGCGATACCACCTATTCACAAGGTATTTTACCAATTGATACGTATAAAGCGGATATTGATGCGATTTGTAATGAGCCGCTACAACTCGACTGGGAAGCACTGCGTCATGATATCAAAACCCACGGTCTTCGCAACTCAACCTTGACCGCCTTGATGCCATCAGAAACCTCTAGCCAGATTGCTAACGCAACTAATGGTATTGAGCCACCTCGCGGTCTGGTATCTGTCAAAGCATCAAAAGACGGTATTTTAAAACAAGTGGTGCCTGAGATTGATAAGCTCAAAGATCAATACGAGCTATTATGGCAAATGCCAAATAACAAAGGTTATTTGAGTCTTGTGGCGATTATGCAAAAATTCATTGACCAAAGTATCTCAGCTAATACCAACTACGACCCAACCAAGTTTGAAGATAGCCGTGTACCGATGAAGGTGATGATTCAAGACTTGTTGATGGCGTACAAATTAGGTGTTAAGACGCTGTATTATCATAATACCCGTGACGGTGCAAATGATGCCCAAGACGACCTTGAAAATGGCTGTGCTGGCGGGGCTTGTACTTTATAAGAGAGTATTTAGGGATAATACTGATGGATTATCCCTAGTTTTTTATTCAGTGATTTATCTTTTGTAAATACAAATAAAAATGGCATAACCCATTAAATTGATTACCTAAATCATTTTTAAGGTAACATCTAGGTTTTTATTATTAAAAGCCTAGAAATTTTCATTGCATGGATTTTTATTACATAGGATGTTTGAACTTGAAAAACCCGTTGATTGTTTATGCCATTTTACTCATGAACCTTACCTCGTGTGCTTCTTTGCCGCAAACATACGACAGTCCGATTCCTGTGTATGTTGACTTAGGTGATGCCATACCTGCCACCACCCTGCCCAATTCAAAAGCCAAAACCATGAGTCACTAAGGCTTGGTATCAGGCTTGTCCGATTGTGCCAGTTTTTCTGACGCTACCACTTTATCTTTGCCGGGTACAGTATTGGCAAAATTTGAATGGGTAACATCAATCGGTTTGCCCATCATCACACGGCTGGTCGGTAACGCATTTTTGAGCCCCACTTCTTGCATCATCTCCGCGATTTTTAAAATCATATCAGTTTGTTTTTGATTAAAATCCATCGCACCTTTCACATTGAGATAGCATCTCACTTCGACAAGATACGCGTCTTGCTGAGTGCCAGAGATACGCACTTGATTCCACACACTGTTGGTGTCCGGATGATTGGTGATATAAATTTGCGTCTGCTCGATAAATTCCTTGATCTCACTGATTTCGCTATCGCGCGAGATATAGAACACTTGCGAAAAATGAAACATGTCGCGCTGCGAGACATTTTCAATGCTCATTGATGAGAAATTGCCATTTGGAATCGTCACCACCGTGCGATCGGTGGTGCGCAGACGGGTGGAGCGGATACCGATGTCTTCAACCGTACCTTCTTGCGTGCCAAAGCGGCAATAGTCGCCCACATTGACAGGCTGGTCAGCAACGACCGATACGCTACCCACCAAGTTTTCAACCGTTTTTTGTGCACCCAATGCCAACGCCACACCACCAATCCCCAATGCGGCAATACCTGTGGTTAAGTCGTAGCCTAGATTACCCAAAATCACAATGGTCGCAACCGCAATCAAAATCAATTTTACCACTTTTCGCAGCAGATTTAGCACCGATAGCCGCTCTGGATAATGGTTATTACTGGCATAGTTTTCCGCACGTTTAAAAATCAAATCCAAAATACGTAAAATCAACCATACCATGGATACCCAAGATAAAATATCGGCAAGGTTGGACGCCATATTACGCACCACCAAATTAATACCCACCAAAATCATGGCTTCTTTGATAATCAGCGCCGTCAGCACCATTGCGGCAGGTACGACCACGCGCCCATCAATCGGAAATTGCTTTTCTTTATCTGGGTGGGTCGCTAGATAAATCCGCGTGATAATCATATATAAGATTTGGCTAATCAATAGACAGGCGAGATAAGTCGCTATCATGAGCGCAATCACTGCCCCGATGTGCCCAAGACTATAGCCTTTAATATCTTTCTCAATCCATTGTTTGGGAATGTACTTTTCTACCAGTGTCGGCTGGGTAACCTGTGATAACGACGCAACTTCTTGCAAGGTTTGTTGTGAAATCAGCCAAATATAGGTACCGTTAGATTGTTTGACACGCTGCATTAAGATGTCGATACTCTTTTTGTCAGCGGTGGGATTGTTGATTTCCCCTACCTTATCGAGATTGGGCGCTAGTTTGTCATCGAGATTGCCGGTAGGGTCATTGCTAATTTGTAGCTGCTCGTTGATACGTCCGCCGCTATCGAGTGCCGATTTTAAAGATTTGAGCGTGCCACTAGGGTCTTTTGTAGAACTTAAATCTACATAACGGCTGGCAAGCATCCAATCACTTTTTGCTAATGCTTGAATAAAGCCTTGCACGCTACCACGCGGGGTATCACGCCCAAAGGTGTCTTGTGGGGTTGCTGTGCTGCTGGCGCTACTGGCTGATTTACTGCTATCAGCCGCCCATACAGCGGTGGGTTTGACACTGGTGATAACCATGAGTAAGGCAAACAATGCCATCATAAAACAACGGCGGTATAAAGATGGTGCATCAGCATGACGCTGACATTGGTTAAG
This sequence comes from Faucicola osloensis, assembly GCA_016888885.1. GTDB lineage: Bacteria > Pseudomonadota > Gammaproteobacteria > Pseudomonadales > Moraxellaceae > Faucicola. Next base: position 153,971 of record CP069437.1, on the reverse strand, counting down.
AGACTTTGACAACTGCATAAACTTCCCAAAATTTGTAAAACGCTCAGACATAATTAGGCTAATAGTTAGGCTAGATGATAACGGCCTTGCTTTATGCTTTAAGAAATCTTAAATTGCACTGCGCTTATTCTGAATAAAGTATTTCGTCTTGTAGGTATAACTGCTAAAATACGCGAATTATTTGATTTTATCAGTTTTAAATTCCAAAAACACTTTTAAATGCATTGAGTTATTATGTTTAATTTACATCCACAACTAGCAAAAGATACTTTTTTGGTGGGCGAATTTCCGTTATCTACTTGCCGCTTGATGAACGACTGTCAATTTCCTTGGTTGATTTTAATTCCGCGTGTACCCGGTATCAAAGAATTATATGAACTATCCGCCAGTGACCAAGCCCAGTTTTTACGTGAATCCAGCTGGCTATCAAGTCAGCTTGCCAAAACTTTTCAAGCCGACAAAATGAACATCGCCGCGCTTGGCAACCAAGTGCCGCAATTGCATTTTCATCATATCGTGCGCTACCAAAATGATATTGCTTGGCCCAATCCGGTATGGGGTAATCCTGCCATCCCTTATACCCCTGAAGTGCTGAGACATATGCAGCAGACACTGATGATGGCACTGCGCGGTCATCGTGATATGCCATTTGATTGGCAAATGAACGTCTAAAAAAAATTTTACCACGAGGCGCGAGGTAGACAAACTAAATTGCGTGAATCCATTCAAGGTCTTTCGACCAATCTAAAAAGTCCGAAATTCATTGAATTGGCGGCATTTTTTATTTTATTGCTTACCTTAACATCTCTTGATGTACCGCCTATTTATCATACGCTCAGTATTTTGCTGTTGGTAGCAGGCGTTATTGTCACTGCTTTGAGTGTTATCCGGCCCCATCATTATATTACTTCAGCAAGTGTGTTAACCTTGATGGCGTTGGCAACGGGTATGTTGCAGTTTAACTATATCCCAAGCCTTGCATTATGGTTGTTGATTTTAATTCGCTTGATTTTTTCAGATACCAAACATACTGTTTCGTTGGTATTATTAACCGTAGCAGTGGGTATACTTAGTCTGATATCTGCGCATTTTTTATTACCCGCCATTAGTTTGACCGCCAAGCAAGAAGATATTTTAAATTTTGTCATCGTATTTACCGATATCTTGATTGTTGGTTATCATATCTGTTCTCTGGTGATTCGCTTACGCCAAAAAAATCAAATGCTTGCGCAGCAACAAGCACGGATTGATACCTTGGTCAATGTCACCAATAAATTAACCCGTTTTTTGCCGCCCCAGATTTGGCAACCGATTGTCAAAAATAACACCAAGGTTGAAGTCATTAATCAACGGCGCAAGCTAACTATTTTGTTTTCGGACATTGTTGGTTTTACTGATTTGTCGGATCATATTAGCCCCGACCATTTAGCCAATATTTTAAACACTTACCTTGACCGTATGACCCAAGTTAGCCAAAAATATGGGGCGACCCTCGATAAGTTTTTGGGGGATGGGTTATTGTGCTATTTTGGTGATGTGGGTGGTAATGACCGTGATAACGCGATTGCTTGTGCCAGTATGGCCATTGAGATGCGCCGTGAGATGGAAGTGCTGCGCCACCAATGGCGATTACTCGGTTTTGAAGGGCTGCATGTACGTATGGGTATCAATACAGGGTATTGTTATGTCGGTAATTTTGGCAGCCGCAATCGTATGACTTATACCGTGGTTGGAAAAGAAGCGAATTTTGCCTCTCGCCTTGAATCTGCCGCGCAAAACAATCAAATTTTGATCAGTGAAAGTACGTTTAATTTAATTGGTCATGTCCATCATTGCCAAGCCGTGGGGCAATTTAAATTTAAAGGCTTTCAAGATGCCATGAATGTGTGGGAATTGCTTGAACCCAAAAGTGAATCCATGCAACAAACCGATTGGGTGGACTTTAGCTTGCCTGGGTTTAACCTACATTTAAATTTTCATGATATTCGTAATTATGATAAAAATGATATTACTAACCAGCTAAAATCTGCATTGGCGCTTGTCGAAGAAAAGCAAAAATAATGATATTGACGGTTTTTTCTCAGCTATATTCTTAGCTTAGCTATGTTTAGCCATTTACCGACACTAAAAACCAGACACTAAAAAAGCCGAAGCATTCAGCTTCGGCTTTTTTTATACTATTGAATTAGGCATCAAAAGAGGCCAATGCTTGATTAAATGTCGCACTTGGGCGCATCACCTGGCTTAGCTTTTGTTGGTCTGGTTGATAGTAACCGCCAATATCTACACCTTGACCTTGAACATCATTTAATTCAGCAACAATTTTGTCTTCATTTTCTGACAACGCTTGAGCCAGTGGCGCAAACTTGGTTTTAAGCTCGCTATCTTGATCTTGGTTCGCCAATTCTTCTGCCCAGTATTTGGCTAGATAATAATGGCTACCACGGTTGTCGAGCTCACCGGTACGGCGTGACGGTGATTTGTCGTTATCCAACAATTTACCCGTTGCCAAGTCTAGAGTTTTTGCCAGTAATTTTATCCGTGGGTTGTTTTCTTTAATCCCCAAGTCTTCTAAAGATACGGCAAGCGCCAGCATCTCGCCGAGCGAATCCCAGCGCAAGTGGTTTTCTTCAACCAACTGCTCGACATGTTTTGGGGCTGAACCGCCTGCCCCTGTCTCATAAAGACCACCGCCTTCCATCAATGGAACAATTGATAGCATTTTGGCGGACGTGCCTAATTCTAGGATTGGGAACAAGTCAGTTAAGTAGTCACGCAAGATGTTACCTGTGACTGAAATGGTATCCAAACCACGCGCCACACGCTCAAGGGTATAACGCATCGCACGAACTTGAGACATGATTTGGATGTCTAGACCTGTGGTATCATGCTCTTGTAAGTATTTTTTAACTTTTTTGATGAGCTCATTTTCATGTGGGCGGTATGGGTCAAGCCAGAAAATAGCTGGCATGCCTGAGTTACGTGCACGCGTCACTGCCAGTTTTACCCAGTCACGAATTGGCGCATCTTTGACTTGACACATACGCCAAATATCGCCTTCTTCAACATTTTGCGACATCAATACTTCGCCTGTCTCAATATCAGTGATATTGGCAACGCCTGCCTCTGGGATTTCAAAAGTTTTGTCGTGAGAGCCGTACTCTTCCGCTTTTTGTGCCATCAAACCTACGTTTGGTACGGTACCCATGGTCGCTGGGTCAAAGTTGCCATGCCATTTACAGAAGTTGATGACTTCTTGGTAAATACGGGCAAAGGTCGATTCTGGCATCACGGCTTTACAGTCGTAAGGCTTGCCATCTGCCGCCCACATTTTACCACCATTACGAATCATCGCTGGCATTGAGGCATCTACAATGACGTCATTTGGCGAATAGAAGTTATCAATTCCCTTCGCTGAGTCCACCATCGCCAATGCGGGGCGATGTTCTTGACAGGCATGCAGGTCACGGATGATTTCTTCACGGATAGTGGTCGGTAAGGTTTCGATTTTTTCGTATAGTCCTGCCATACCGTTGTTAACATTAATACCTAATTCGTCAAAGGTTTTGTTCCATTTTTCGAATGCATCTTTGTAATACACTCTCACGCAGTGACCAAATACGATAGGATGTGATACCTTCATCATCGTGGCTTTGACGTGTAAAGAGAATAGGATTTTACCTTCGCGGCAATCTTCTAGCTCTTTTTCATAAAACTCGATTAAGGCTTTTTTACTCATAAACATCGAGTCAATCACTTCACCATCTTGTAGGGCAACTTCGGGTTTTAGTACCACAGCTTTGCCACTGTGGGTGATGAGCTCCATTTTCACTTTACGCGCTTTATCAAGGGTCATTGATTTTTCGCCATGGTAAAAGTCACCTTCTTTCATGTGAGAGACGTGGGTTTTTGACCATTGTTTCCACTCGCCCATTGAATGCGGGTGTTTTTTGGCATAGTTTTTTACCGCAGCTGGGGCACGGCGATCGGAATTACCTTCACGTAATACGGGGTTTACCGCAGAACCTAAACATTTACCATAACGGGCTTTGATGGCTTTTTCTTCGTCTGTGGTTGGGTTTTCTGGGTAATTAGGAATGTTATAGCCTTTGGCTTGTAACTCTTTAATACATTCTTGTAGCTGAGCCACTGAGGCACTGATATTAGGCAATTTGATGATATTGGTGTCTGGGTCTTGGGTCAACCGCCCAAGCTCAGCAAGATTATCGGGCACTTGTTGTTCTGGGGTCAGGTAGTCAGAGAATTCTGCCAATACACGCGCGGCAAGGGAAATATCGGCTTTAGTGATTTCAACGCCAGCAGGTTTGGTAAATGTCTCAATGATAGGAAGTAGTGAATACGTCGCCAGTAGCGGGGCTTCGTCAGTTAAGGTATAGATAATATTTGACTTTCCACTAGCCATAGAGAACCTCTTTTATATGAATGTTAATTGAGATACTAGATGATGCATCTAGCAGCGTGAGAAATTTCACAGTAAGTATTACTAATTAGGGGATAAAATGTGATTGACCATTTTAAACGCAAAGTATACGGTTACCGCATAATGAGTCAATAATGTATCTAGGAATACCTATATTTAGGAGAAAAATAATGCAGATACGCTGTATCCCTATCGATTAACACAATCCCTTTTTTTGTCATAGTGTACCACAGTATCACAGTGGCGAATATATCCAATCACTGACAGACGCTGTAGCAACGTCGTCAAATGTATTAATTTTTGGCTTTAAAATTGCTTCGTTATTTTACCGCTGAGAAACAATAAGCTTACGCTACACCCAAGTCATCTGGCCGTACGTACCAATTTTTCACTTACTTCTTTTTCAATTAGCGCCATCTTGTTGTTGTCTAAAGGTTGCTGCTCGTTGTTATAGCGCCAGCTATCGGCAGAACGGGTCAGACTGGCAAACCATAATGCCTTAGTATTACTTGGCAGTTTGGTAAAAGCCAACTCACTAATCACATTACCTTCATCATCACTGAGCTGACAAGACGCTTGTTTCGCTTTGCTAAGCGCATAGCCGTGATAAGATGACACAATCATCACCACATGAAATACTTGCGGCGGAAGCTTACTTAAAAAAAGCACCATACTTTCTTGATTGAGGTTGGCATCATTGACCTTGGTGCTTTGATGGTTGTCAGGGTCTTCTTTGCGGTCATCGATAGCGCCAAATGGCTTTTTGCCCAATAATTCATCGCCTTGATGACGCACGGACTGCGATTTATCACGGACATTTTTGAACCAAACGGTCTCGATTACCTCGCCATATCGGTTACAAAGCAAGCAGGATAAGTCTAAGTCCATGGCTTGCGTGCGTTTTTTAAATTTATTGTAAAGCCCTGCTTTTGGCATCTGTGTTTGCTGCCATTGCACGGTAAAATACCACTGCTTGAGTACCACACCCATATGCTCGACGGCTATACCTGTCGCCGTTTTATCATCTTCAAGCTGATCGTCTTGGGTGATTGCTAACTGATGACTTTTTTGCAAAATCTTGTCATCAGTCATGGGGTTGATTTTTGGCGTTTTGTGTAGCGAATGGTGCAGCGGCGAGGTACTTGCCACTCCTGCCTCATTGGTGTTTTTATCGGTCAAATTGGGTGAGTTGACAGGCGCTATTATTTTAACCGATGGTGCTGGCGTTGGGTCGGCAAACTGCGTCGAAATAATCTGGTACGTCTCTTTAGTAGTGCTGGGTGTCAGATTATCAGGCGATTTGACAGCATTAACAATCGGCGAATCGTCCGTCAAATCACTGTATAAAATCGTGGTTTTTGGTTTGCTAGGCTGCTGTGAGTTGGTGTCGGCACTAGTGGATTCAAGGGTGTTATTATCAGTATGTTTCATAAAATTCTCGAAAAATCGGACAAAGTAGTTAGTTTACTTGGGCGTTTGTTAATTATTCGCTTATTGTTTGGGCGGTGGGTTGTTGATCGAACGCTTGTCGACTGGGCGGTTGCTGATTGGGCATTTGTCGCTCAGGCATTTGGGTTTCAAAGACGGCGATTGATAAAATCTCAGGCTCGATTTTTCGCAGTCCTTTACCAAAACCGCGTAGCCACCATACCAGTTGGGACGTCATGTTCACTGTGGCTGTGATATGCAATCCTTCGTCGTCTTCCCAGCTTTGCTGATCGGTTGATAATGGGCTTTCAAGCAAACTTGCCCCCGATAACGGATGAAACAGTAACTGCACTTGCTGTATGGGGGGCTCGTGGTTGTTTTTTTCGCTGTCAGGCATGAGTTTTTGGAATAACGGATAATTAAACCCCATCGCACCTGTGTTGATATAATTGTCTAAATTAAAATCTTTCGGGGTTTGCGCGTCGCTTGCGCTCACTTCTGCACTTTCAAAACGGTGCAAAGCAAATTGGCGCACATCGTCAGAGGCTCTGTCAGTTCGCGAGGCAATCAAGTAAATCACCACACCACGCTGCACAATGGCTAGCGGATTTAAGGTGTATTTTTGCGCTTCCTCTCGCCCACGCGCTTTATAACAGGCGATGAGTTTTTTATTTTGAAACAACGCGTCATAGACGGCGTCTTTGGCGGCTGGATTGACCGATGGCGGGATGAGCGGTTGATTGGCTGACAGGATACGCACTCTATCGAGCCAAGTGTTTACTACTTTGCTTTCTTTGAGTTGCCGATTCGCTAGGTCAAACCACGGAATCAATTCATCTAAGATAGCCGGCGGTAATAGCTGGGTCAAATTATGGCGCATCATACTAAATGCCACCGCTTGCGACAAATTCATGTGCGGCAAGCTTTGCATCGGTGCATCTTCACGCCAGCGCCAACCTTGTGGGTTGGTGTTGTTTTTTTCAATCGGAAAACGCGTTGCCAAAGCGTTTAAATCTCGCTGAATGGTGCGCAAACTGATATCAAAACCCATCAAATCAAGCTGTTCTTTGATATGGGTTGTACCAAGCCAACGCTTGCGATCCAGCTGTGAGAGGATTTGCCATTGCCGAGCCGTCGTTGCGGTTGCATTGTTGGCAAGCGATTTACTCATGGCAATTCTCCATACGCAGGTAAAAGACAGATAGTTAAAAAACAGCCAGTTAAAAGACATCTAGTTAAAAGACAAACGGTTAAATAATAAATAATAGCTAGCTAAGCGCCAAAGCCTTATTAAAACTTTAAAAAATTAACACCCTTATACCTGCATAATTTATCAAAATTTGGGGCGATATAGGTGATAAATTATATTAACATGTCATTTTATGTCGTTTACCATCTTTATTGGGTGTTATGGTTATCAGATTGTGTATGAATCAGCAAAAACGCTTGTTTAGAGGAGCACACCCTTTTTTACCCTTAACTGCAACTTAGTTTGTCCATTGAATAAATTTTTCTCCAGCTCATAGAGCAAATGCACTTTTGACACACTGCGATTGATAGCAGACAAAGCTATCGCGTCAAAGTCAGCATTAAACCAAATCGCTTCAATAGTAAAAGGGACATCGGGATACGATAACCATAATTTTAAATGACGCTCTTTTAACACCCGATAATCTTGCACCACAAACACCCCATCAAATATCGGTGGCACAAAACCATGTCCCCAAATAGCCAACGTCTGCAAGCTATCTACAAAATCGACCGTGAATTCACCGGCTGTCAATTCACCATCGCTATATAACGTCTCTGCAAATACCTCATCAGCCACTTCTGCAATTACCTCATCAAACGCTTTACAAAACGGCTCAAAGTTTTTTCGTTTGATTGTCAGACCTGCTGCCATCGCATGCCCGCCAAAGTGGCTAATAAGTTCGGGGTAGGTTTGCGCGACTGATTCAATGGCATCACGGATATGAATGCCTTCAATGGAGCGTGCGGAGCCTTTGATAGCATCCTCATCTTCAATCAACGCCGTATCGGCAGGCGCAAACACGATAGCAGGCACATGGTAGCTTTCTTTTAGCCTGCCTGCGACGATACCGATCACCCCTTGATGCCACTCATCTTGATACAAAATAATACTGCGTTTGCGCTGCGTTACTTGATTTATAGCACTTTGCTCAGATGGATTATCAAGCGTCCTTAATACACTATCGGCTTGTTGTCGCATGCCCTGCTCGACTTGGCGGCGCTCTTGATTGAGTTTATCGAGCTGATGCGCAAGCCGCTGTGCCTCCCCCCAATCATCGGTGAGCAAGCAGTCAATGCCAATTCGCATACTATCCATACGACCTGCGGCGTTGATGCGGGGTCCTAAAATAAAACCAAAATCTTGAGCCGTGATGTCGGCTGCCTGCCGACTTGCCTGTTCCAACAACGCCAAAATACCCACACAGCAACGACCTTGCTTGATGGCTTGGATACCTTGGTGCACCAAGATGCGATTATTTTGGTCTAATACGCCCACATCCGCCACCGTGCCAAGTGCCACCAAATCAATATAGCGACTCACTTGGGTGGTGGATTTATTGGCTTGGCGTCTGACCTTGGCAAGATTGCCTAGCACATAAAATGCCACCCCAACCCCTACCAATGATTTACTAGCAAAATCACAGCCCAGCTGATTGGGATTGACCACGGCATCTGCGTTTGGTGTCGCCTGCGTCGTCAGGTGATGGTCGGTAATAATCACCGTTAGCCCTTTGGCTTTGGCAAGCTCGACCCCCGCATGACTAGAGATACCATTATCAACCGTAACAATCACATCAGGATCATAGGTTTCAATACCTAGCGCAACAATTTCTGGCGTCAGTCCATAACCGTACTTAAAACGATCGGGCACCAAAAACTCAACCTGTGCGCCCATTTCACGGAGCACCCTTACCATCAGTGCCGTGCTGGTCGCGCCATCGCAATCAAAATCACCCACAATCAGTATTTTTTGCTGCGTATCAATCGCCTTGTCAAGCAGCGCCACTGCCTTGGTAATGCCTGTAAGCGAATTTGCAGGTAACATCTTATTAAAGGAAGTGTCTAAATTTGCCACATCTTGCACGCCTCGCCCAGCCAAAATGCGTGCTAATGTCATCGATGTCTGCGCCAACGGCTGTAAATCACGGGGAATCTCGTCAATCTTGGTGGCACTAAAACGGGGAGTCACAGTCAACATAAATTTATCAGGGTTGCCAAATAAAATAGAGAGAACAAACTAGCATAATGAGAGTGAATAGGCAAAATTACAACAGCGAAACGGTGAAAAACATCCCATCAGCTTCCATAGTCCTTTGTGCATTTTGCATATCGTAATAATGCCACTACAAACCATTAGCATTTTTTTGCAAAAAGATGCTTATTCATACGTTTACACTCAGTTATAATCAAACTAAAGAGTTATCACTTACCATTAATGAGACAGTATCACCGACCATTAATGAATAATCACCTCTTGTTGCAAGTGTTTTGCAATACTACCTTTACTATTGATAATTGAAATTTTTTAGAAGGAAAAATTATGTCAGCAGAAAATTCGACCAAAACCATCGACCCAAAACTTGACTTAGAAAAAATCAAACGCGAATGCGAGGCAATGATTAAAAGTAAAGCCAAAATTTCTGCCGTAGCAGCGGTTGTCCCTGTGCCGCTGCTAGACGTTGCGGTTGACGCCGGTCTATTATCAAAATTGCTACCTGAAATCTCCGCTAAATTTGGCTTAATTGAACCCGCCCAAGCAGCGGTAGATTTAAACAACGGCTCGCAAATCAACCAACTAAAAGATAAAGCGGTGGATTTTGCAGGGCTAGTGGTGACACGCAGTATTGCCAAAAAAACTTTCCAAGGTTTTGGTAGCCGTATTATCGCCAAGCAAGTGACCAAATTTGTACCATTTGGCGGTCAACTAGTGGCAGGTACAATCGGTTATTTGATGTTTAAAAAAATTGCTGAAAATCACATCAATGAATGCTACCAAAAAGCTAAAAAATTGCAGCAACAAGCCAACTAATTGTTGATACGAAGGCTTGTATCAAAACCCCTTTAGTTACTAGAGGGGTTTTTTATTGAAAAATTCTCAAGCTTTGATGAGCAATGACCAAGCAAAAGTAATAGCTTATGTAACGATATTTTTCTACAATGTGTCTTTAAACTATTTTTTTGGGTCAAGTTATGCGTTATACCTGTCAGACATCACCACGTTTTAGCAAAAAGCCATTTTTTAATATCCATCCAATGACACAAAGCGTTTTTGTGATTATTGGCATGTCCATGACTGGTGTTAGCGCTCATGCAGCGACTAGCGAAGCTGAAACGACATTGCCGAGTCTTACCTTTACCACCACGGCAACCAAAACGCCGACGCTTGTCAAGAATACCATCGCCCAAACCACCGTAATTGATGAAGAACAATTACAACGTTATCGCGGTCAAAGCGTGATTGATGTACTTCGTGGACAAGGTGCCATATATGTTACTCAAAATGGTGGGGATGGTGCGAGCAGTGGTGTCAGGTTGCGTGGTTACTCCAATAGTCAAGTCTTAGTATTAATCGATGGGATTCGTTACAGCTCTGCAACCGCAGGTGGAGCAGCATTATCGCTGTTACCAGTCGACCAAATCGATAGAATAGAAATAGTTTATGGTGCTTCTGGCTCAAGTCTTTATGGCTCAGATGCGATGGGCGGCGTGATTCAAATCTTTACCAAAGGTCAAAATGCTCAGCAGTCTAATGTTGCCTTGACCATTGGCGGCGGTACACAAAAAAGCTATAAAGGGCAAATCACGGGACAATATGTCAACGATACTTCTACCTTAAGCTTATCTACAGGCTATGAAAAAACCAATGGCATTGACGCGACAAAACCTTACGCTCAGTTCGGCATACATCATGCTGACAAAGACGGTTTTGAGTCCAAAAACGCAAGTTTGGTCGCCAAGCATAAAGTCAATGACAATGTTGAAATTGGAGCAACAGGATTATTTGCAAAATCCACTACAGATATTGATAGTGGTTCAAAAGTGCCAAACGCGTATGCTGACCAAACAAACGCGGCTGTCTCAGCTTTTGCCGATTATCAACAAGATAAACTGTCTGCCAATATTAAATATGGTCAAAGTTATGATAAATCTACCACGTATGATGGAGCACATTGGCAAACTGGTCGATTAGATGATGTTTTTAACACAACTCAAAAGCAAGCCAACTTACAATTAGGCTATAAATTGCCTTTCGGTCAAATAATTGGTGGCTATGAACATTTAAAACAAGAAGTGGATAGCAGCGTAGCATTCGCTATTGATAGCCGTACTATCAAAAGTGTGTATGCAGGTTATCTAGTAAGTGATGATCAATACGATGGTCAATTAAATATCAGATATGATGATAATTCACAATTTGGCAATGAAACCACTTATAACGTCGGCGTTGCATATCGCATAATGCCAAACGTGCGTGTTGGGGCTTCGTATGCTACTAATTTTAGAGCCCCAACCTTTAATGATTTGTATTATCCAGGTTATTCAAACTCTAATTTAAAATCTGAAACCAGTAAAAACAGCGAAATTTTTGTAGAGCATAGTAATAATCTGCAAAAAACACGATTAACAACATATCAGTCTGATATAAAAGATAAAATTCAAAATGATAAAAATTATATCCCACAAAATATTGCCGAAGCTAAAATAAAAGGTGTTAATTTAAAGTCTGATTGGAACATAAATAATTTATTATTTGGTTTCAATTATGATTACACCAATGCGGAAGATAAGGCAACGGGACTACAACTTACCTATCAACCCAAAAACAAAGGTATTGTTTACCTAGGCTATCAACAGCCAAAATATGACATTCGAACGGAGCTACAATACGTCGGAGAGCGTTATCGTGATGCCAACAATTCACAAACTCTAGACAGCTACACCTTGTTGAACCTGACTGGGAATTATTATGTCAGTCCCAACCTAACCATTAGCAGTCGTCTTAACAATCTCACCGATAAAGATTATGAGACCGTTTATGGCTACCGCCAAAAAGGCATTAATTCCTTCATCTCACTAACCTACCAATGGTTCTAATTTTTATAGCTACAGTACATCAAAGGGCATAGATTTTATGCCCTTTTTTTATACTTCTTTTTTTAGCAATTACGTTTTAAATTTTGCACTATTTTGGTTCAAAATATATCATACTACGATTAGCACGTTGCTATAAATGAGTGATTTTTTAATATCAAATAACTGATTTGCTGCCAATCGTTCTATTATTTATCTGTTGTGACAATCATCCAAACATTCTCCAATAGTGTATTGGCATTTAAATTGCACTTTAACCATTGCTCAAATTTGTGGTAGTTATCCAATGACCCATCCTACTTTTTTAAATAGTCTTGAATCCAACCAGAATCTGTTTGAGGATATGTTCAACAACCTACTATCGGGGTTAATTGTCGCTGACAGCAACTATGAGTGCGTCTATATCAACGCGACGGCAGAGCAGATTCTGTCAGTTAGTCAGCACCATTTACTTCATAAAAATGTTATCGATATTTTAACCCCCGCAAACTATGAAAAATTACTAACGCAAGCATCAGAGCAATCGCATACCGATGATGACCCGATCACCCATAAAAAAACCAAAGCGCAGGTCAAATTGGCGCTGCAAAACCAATTTGAACATACCAAAAAAATGTACCAAGCTTTTATCCATCATGATTGCACCATTTTGGGTCTAAGTACCCAAGGTATTGGTGCACCATTATTGGTCGATTATGGGGTTTCCCCATTAGAAACCGAGGCGGGTTTTTTCTATTTGATTGAAATTTGGGCAAAAGATCGCGAAAGTCGTATTCAACAAGAACAGTATCAAAACCACCAACATTTGATAACCCGTCAAATGATTCGCAGTATGGCACACGAGGTCAAAAACCCTTTAGCCGGTATCCTTGGGGCAAGCCAACTGCTTGAGAAGAATTTTAATCAAATCATGAAATCTGATGGGATTGTGAGCTATATTAACGACACCAAGGCGCAAAAGGTCGCCAATTATCTCAGTATCATCATGGATGAGACCAGACGACTCAACAATTTGGTGACCCAATTGCTGGGCGCGCCAAATTTGCCCAACTGGCAAGTAATCAACGTACATGAGCCACTGCAGCATGTACTAACGTTGGCAGAAATACAAAACCCCAATATTAGTCTAGTCAGAGACTTTGATTTATCGTTACCAGAAATCACCGCTGATAAAGACCAGCTGGTACAAGTATTTATGAATATCGTCAATAATGCGATACAAGCGCTGAATGAAAACGACATTGTGTCGCCTATCATCACAGTAAAGACCCGTATTCAGCACCAACAAACCATTGCTGATATACGGCATAAAAGCGTATTGCGGGTTGATTTTATTGATAATGGCTTGGGCATTGATAGTGAGTTGTTACCGCAAATTTTTTATCCTTTGGTCACAGGACGCGCCAATGGTACAGGTTTGGGACTGGCACTTGCTCATGACATTATTCAGCGCCATCAAGGGCAAATCAGTGTGACCTCTCAGCCAGGTGAAACCCTATTTACGATTTTTTTACCTTGGCAAATTCGGCAAATAACCAAATGACCAATCGATAGTTTAACCCTGATACACCACAGCATCATGACTGATCGGCTATGAATTTTTAAATACTACAGTTTCCCATATAGGGTTTTTATATGACTTATACCAATAATAAAACGCCAACCACCGAGCCTATTGTTTGGGTCATCGATGACGACCAAGCGTTACGCATGATTTTGGAAGATACGCTGACAGATAGTGGGTTTCAAGTGCAAACCTTTGGCAATGCGCAATCGGCGTGGCGGCTGCTACAAGATAGCGGGCAAGACAGCCAACCGAAGAGTGACCATAGTGCCTCTTTGCCAAGCGTCATCGTCACCGATATTCGAATGCCGATGATGAACGGCTTGGACTTTAGCAGTAAAATCAAACAAGCCTTTGCACAAATTCCTGTCATCATCATGACCGCGCATGCCGATGTGCAGTCTGCGGTGGATAGCTATCAATCAGGCGCATTTGATTACTTACCTAAGCCGTTTGAGTTGGATGATGCCATTGCCATGGTGAAAAAAGCTTGCCTGCAAAGCCAGTCAAACCAAACACAAAAGCGCAGTAAGCCTGAGAACTACAATGACTCTCTGATTCGTGGCGCACAGCAGCCGCCAGCGCAAAAAGTAGCAGTCGCGCCAGAAAAAACCCCCACCAACCCATCGGGCATCATCGGGCAATCGATTGCCATGCAAAAAGTCTTTCGTGCGATTGGTCGTTTGTCGCATATGCCGATGACAGTACTCATCACCGGCGAATCAGGGACGGGTAAAGAGCTGATTGCCAGTGCCTTACACGAACATTCGCCACGCAAATCCAAACCATTTATCGCGCTCAATATGGCGGCGATTCCGCATGATTTGATTGAAGCTGAACTATTTGGTCATGAAAAAGGCGCGTTTACGGGTGCGACTACCACGCGCCAAGGGCGTTTTGAGCAGGCGCATGGCGGCACTTTGTTTTTGGATGAAATCGGCGATATGCCTTTACCGACCCAGACGCGTTTACTGCGCGTCTTGGCAAATGGTGAGTTTTACCGTGTCGGTGGTCTCAAACCCATTAAAGTCGATGTACGTATCATCGCAGCGACCCATCAAAACTTAGAAACCCTGGTGCAGCAAGGCAAGTTTCGTGAAGATTTGTTTTATCGGCTCAATGTCATTCGACTGGCGCTACCTTCCCTACGTGAGCGCCGCGAAGACATTCCGCTGTTAATCGATTTTTTTATGCAAAATATCGCCAAAAGCATGCATACCCCCACCAAAACCATCACGCCGTCTGCGATGCATATTTTACAAAGCTATCCTTGGCAAGGTAACGTGCGTCAACTTGAAAATACCTGCCGCTGGCTCAGTGTGATGACAACAGGGCAAACCATTCAGCCCAGTGATTTGCCACCCGAGATTTTACAAGCGTTTGAATCGCAAGATAGTACGCCTATAACTACGCGTGAGCCCAATACACATAAGACACATAACTATCAGCCCGACACTCAGCTTGAGGCACCTGCGAGCGAACATCCGTCATCTTTACCAGCTCCCAGTGACAGCCCCAGTGCTAGTTCTAATCTGAGTACCAATTCGAGTGAGCTGCCAACGCCTTTGCCTGCTACGACGGTCATACCGACCTTGCACGCATCACAAACTGGCGCAACCGCAGATTGGATCACCCCGCTGCAAGTTTGGGCACAACAAGCACTGGCTGAAGGACAGTATGACATATTGCAAACCGCTTATCCGATGTTTGAGAAATGTTTGCTCGAAGTGGCACTTGCCCATACTGCTCAACATAAAGGACAAGCGGCTGACCTACTCGGTTGGGGGCGCAATACCGTGACCCGAAAATACCAGCAGTTGATTGAAGGCAGACCCGTTAAGCCATCATGATTGAGACAAGGTCAACTCACCCAGCACTGGTTATCATAAAAAATGGCTGTCAGTCGGTCGTTACTGACCTACAGCCACTATCAGCTTCAAATCCACTCAACCATACCGAACTTTGGTACGGGGTATGGCATTCGACTCACTCCCCGCCTACAGCCGTTGTGGTTAAACAATTACTACCTCACTTTAGCGCAACCAATCTCGCCCATTTTAAGCAAGAAATTAACGCCCTTCATCATTGCCAAAGCCTAGCGATTGACGGCACCAATGCGACAAGCGGCATTCCCACGCTGTATGCTTCAAACCTTCTACCCGACACCCTCATCTTTGACCAACAGCAGCCGCAGCAACCTGTCAGTCCCTGTCTGCTCATGTCGTATCATTCAGGTGAGACGTTAAAATCCTTGATATATGCGCATGCTAAATTGCCCATACTCAGTCTTCAGCAAAAAATGACCATTTTTTTACATAGTTGCCAAGTGGTCAACCGTTTACATCAATGTGGGCTGATGCATTTGGATCTCAAACCCGCCAACTTTATCGTAAAACCCAATCTTGAAGTGGTGTTAATTGATTTTGGTCTGAGTGATTTTAGTTTCAGTGATTTTGGTCTTAGTGATACTAGGGCAAAAAATGACTCACTCAACTGCAAATCTCACACCGCTGGTACACCCCCTTATATGAGTCCTAAGCAATTCACAGGACAGCCACTTGACAAGTATAGCGACTACTATAGCTTAGGGGTGATATGGTACGAATTATTGACGGGATGTCTGCCTTTTATGGCAAATGATTATCCTGGTTGGGCAATCGCGCATTGCCAACAGCCCGTGCCCTTTTTATGCCCAAATCATCAGTTATCAGAATTTGCTTGCCAAGCTTGCCAGCCTTTTATTGACAAGTTGCTGGCAAAACGCGTGGAAAACCGCATTAATGACTTGGCAAACATTATCAATGCGCTAAAAATTTTACTTAACCAATAAAAATGCGATTTTTTTAAAAAAACCCCTTGCCAAAGCGAAAATTTTCTATATAATAGCCAACCACAAAGACACTGATACAAATATTGAGTCAACACTTTGAGGCAACTCATGGGGCTGTGGCGAAATTGGTAGACGCACTGGATTTAGGTTCCAGCGCCGCGAGGTGTAAGAGTTCGAGTCTCTTCAGCCCCACCACTCAAATCGGTATTAGTTAAATTAACCTGCTTCTTGCAGGTTTTTTTATGCCTAAAATTCCTGTCTATCTTATCTCACCATTGCATACTGGTTTACTGTTAGCCCGTATGTTGCTTACTGTGTTGCTAAAAATTTTTTAACTGATTGCCAACTAGCTAATTTCTAACTTGCATCTAGTATTAACTGCCCCATCTCTATAGTTAGCTTGTTTACTACTAACTATGTTAATTTTTCTACTGCCTTTTATAAGCCTATATTCCTATGAAAATTTTACAATCGCCCTATTATCAACCGCGAAAGCTGCTCAGCGCCTCCTCTGAGCCGCCCTATAGCGTTCAACTCATTGAAGACAACATCCAATATGCTAGCAAATATAACCCTTTTGAGTCGCTACTCGATGATATTTTCCCTGGGGTGCATGTTGGCAACCATGACATGGTGATTCGCAAAGAGCAGCTTAAAGATTTTGAACGTTGCACCGATTTTACCACCGTCGCCTATTCGCATAAAAATAATACCTTGTATGAGCGTGAAGCTTGTTATTTTCATCCCAAATATGAAGTGTTCATGCTCACCAATGAGGATTTGTCTAATGACTATGACGAGTACATCTTTGAGTCAGGCTTGTTAAAAGTCGTCAGTATTTACTATATTTCGACCAATCCGCATTCGGCAGCGAGTGTCAAAAACGTGTTTGATGAATACTTGCAAAAGTATGTGTCGCAAGAGGCTAAAGTATCGATTTTACTCAAAGAAGTCCATGGTTTTGTGTTTAAAACCCATCGTATCAAGCCATTTCCCATCAATTTAGACACCATGTATCACGAGGATTTTCTGCCCGTGCATCAGCATATCAAAGAATCGCTCAATCACGATGGTAAAGGCGTGGTACTGTTGCATGGTGTGGCGGGCTCAGGTAAAACTAACTATATCAAATGGCTAACCAGCCAAGTGCCTAATAAAAAATTCATCTTTGTGCCCACTACCATGATTGGGTATTTGACCAACCCTGAATTTATGTCACTATTGGTAGATAACAAAAACTCGGTATTAGTGCTTGAAGACTGTGAAAACTACATTGCCGAGCGTAGCATTGATAACCCCAATACCGATGTGGTATCGGCGATTTTGAACATTGCTGATGGTATGCTGTCGGATGTATTGGAGTGTCAGTTTATCTGTACCTTTAACTCCGATATCTCAAAAATTGACCCCGCGCTGCTGCGTAAAGGTCGATTGATAGCTGAGTATAAATTCAAAGAACTGTCCGTTGAAAAATCCAACGCGTTTTTGGCATCCATTGATAAAGCTATCACCGTCAATAAACCGCACTCATTGGCAGAGTTAACCAACATGGATCATCTGTCCTATCGAGAGAAACAAGCAGAAAAACCCAAATTTGGTTTTGTATAATTATTAAGCCTAATCATTAATTATAATCATTAGCGATAGTCATTAAGTATAATCATTAAACATAATCAGTAGGCATAAAAAAAGGAGCGCAATTGGCTCCTTTTTTTATACTAGACATTACTAAACATTGTCGACTTGCTTTTCATCAATGGGCACAAGCTCAATCGCTGTTTTATCGGCATTCATACGAATCGAAACCGTACCGCCATTGACCAAATCACCAAATAATATTTGCTCTGCCAATGGTTTTTTGATTTCATCTTGAATCAAGCGGTTCATTGGGCGTGCACCCATGAGACGATCGTAACCTTTTTCTGCCAGATAATTTCTGACCGCATCATCAATTTCAAGCACCACTTTCTTGTCATCGAGCTGGGCTTGCAGCTCAACCAAGAATTTATCAACCACAGATACAATGACATTTTGATCCAATGGGTTAAATTGAATGATGGCATCTAAACGATTGCGAAACTCTGGGGTAAACATCCGTTTCATCGCCTCACTATTGTCGCGGCTATGGTCTTGTTTGGTAAAGCCCATGCTGTTGCGACTGATGCTATCAGCGCCGACGTTGGTGGTCATGATTAGTATCACTTGCTTAAAGCTTGATGTGCGACCGTTATTGTCGGTGAGCGCGCCATGATCCATCACTTGAAGCAGCAAGTTAAATACATCAGGATGGGCTTTTTCAATCTCATCTAGCAATAGCACACAATGCGGGAATTGATTGATTTTTTCGGTCAATAAACCGCCCTGATCAAAGCCCACATAGCCTGGCGGTGCCCCAATCAGGCGTGACGCCGTATGTGCTTCCATATACTCAGACATATCAAAACGAACCAATTCAATGCCTAACAAATTCGCTAACTGACGACTCACTTCAGTTTTACCGACACCGGTAGGACCGGCGAACATAAACGAACCAATCGGTTTATCATCTGGTTTTAAGCCTGCACGTGATAACTTAATGGCATCTGCCAAGTTTTTGATGGCTTCATCTTGACCAAACACCAGATGTTTTAGGTTGCTTTCAAGATTTTGCAGCACCGATTTGTCATCCGTTGAGACTGATTTTGGCGGGATGCGCGCAATTTTTGAGATAATGTATTCAATTTGCGGGACATCAATCACCACCTCGCCATCTTGTTGTGCCGCATCAATCACTTGATTATCAGCTTCGCTTAACATAGCTTCAGGCTCGACAACACCATCTGCTGCATGGCTAACATCCAAATCATCGACAAGTGCGCCTTCATCCACCACAGGCTGATTTGATAGCTTGTCATTTGCGACGCCATCAATGGATTGATTGCTGTCCACACCAGATTCAACATGATTTTCGGCTTGTTTCTGCAGGCGAACGAATGCACCCGCTTCATCAATCACATCAATGGCTTTGTCAGGCAAAAAGCGTTCGTGAATGTGTTTTACCGCCAGATGCACAGCACTTTGTAGCGCCTGATCGGTATAGCTCACGTTATGGAATTTCTCATATTGTTTTTTCAGACCGCGTAGAATATCAATCGTTTCATCAATGGATGGCTCGTTAACATCAACTTTTTGGAAACGACGACTTAAAGCATGGTCTTTTTCAAACACTTGCCGGTATTCGGTAAAGGTAGTTGAGCCGATACAACGCAGCTCACCGGATGCCAACGCAGGTTTGATTAAATTTGACACATCCATATTGCTGCTCATCGATGAGCCCGCGCCAATAATCATATGAATTTCATCAATAAATAAAATCGCATTGGGCTTGGCTTTTAAGGCATCTAATAGCGCTTTCATCCGTTTTTCAAAATCGCCGCGGTATTTTGTACCGGCAATCAGCGCACCAATATCTAAACTATATACCACACAACCTGATAATGGCTTTGGTGCTTTGTCATTGACAATTAGCCATGCCAAGCCCTCAGCAATCGACGTTTTACCCACCCCTGGGTCACCCACCAGTAGTGGATTATTTTTGCGGCGACGGCATAAAATCTGCGCGGTACGCTCGATTTCTGCTTGGCGACCAATTAACGGATCGGTGCCGCCCGTAGAGGCTTTTTGATTGAGATTAATGGTAAATTCAGTCAATGGGTCTTTATTGGCTTTTTCACCCGTTTCTTCAGTTTCCACACTGGTTAATTTGTCGCGTACCTTTTTGTCTTGACCATGCGATAGGTACTGGGTTAACTCAAGTCGCGTAACCCCTTGTTTTTTAAGCAAGTACACCGCGTAGGTGTCATGCTCTGAGAACATCGACACTAGTAAATCTGAGCCTTCTACCAAACGGCTGCTGGCAACCGATTGCACATGAAAAATCGCACGCTGCAAGATACGGTCAAAACTGCGCGTTGGTTGTGGCGAGTAATCTTCGTTGATGTCGACCGTTGGGGTATGTTCATCAATATACTGGGTCAAATCTTTGCCAAGCTGATCCACATTGACTGCACAAGCCACCAAGGCTTCTACCGCATTTTCATTCTCTAACAGTGCCAATAGCAAATGCTCGACCGTTAAATATTCATGTGCACGTTGTTTTGCGAGTGTCACTACCAACCGCAACGTACTTTGTAATTCTAAACTTAACATAAAATGTCCTTAATACTTGTCACCGACGGTTTTTGATTTTGCCCTACTTGAAAAATCATGCGTTATCTAATTGATTGGTTTGATGTGGTTATTGCTGTTGAGGGTTATTTGCGTTGATGTTTTCTCAAGTTTCATTTGCCGTCACCTCAGCACCAAATATCTTATGGATATCTGGCTAATCATGCTAAGTTCGGTTAAAAGGAAGTAAAAATGAAAGATGACAAAATGGGAAAAATCAAAATCATTACCTTTAATATAATGACATTGCTAATAAATTCAAGTGATAAAACGTAGTTAATGGCGGGTTTTAAAATGGCAAAAAATTTTGATGGTAAATCAGCAAACTGCCACTAACCTTGTGGTTCGATTTGACTTAGTAACGGATAGCCTGCCTGACGCGCTTCACGGTTGACCGTTTGGGCTTTGGTTTCTGCGATGTCCTTAGGGTATATACCGGCAATGCCTTTGCCTTGCTGATGAATGGCAAGCATAATATTGATAGCCGAATCTAGCGAATGTTTAAAATGATTTTGTAAAACATCCACCACAAATTCCATCGGCGTATAGTCATCGTTATACATGACCACCGCATACATCTGTGGTTTTTTCAGCTCAGGGTCAGCCAATAGCACATCTTCGACGGGCTCGGTATTTGGCTCGCCTTCTATGTCGGTCAAACGGGCTGGCAATGAATTTGGTGATTGGCTAGGTGGCTGTTTAGGGGACTGTGTTGGCAACCATGCCGGTAGATGCCAATCCATATTCGTGGTGGTTGGCTGTGACACGACTGATTGACGAGAAAAATTAAGCATTTGAAGCATCATTAATTGAACATTTACCTAAGATTAGACGAAACATTGATTATACTACTTTACAGCAGTCGTTGCGGCAGGTTTTTGCGTATTGGCTGTACTTGCCACTGGCGTGCTATCGGTCGAACTCACAGGTCGTTTATCCGCTTCAGGCGTTTCTTCAAGCGTATATGGCATGTTATCAATCGGTTGACCGAGTTGCCAATCATACACTTGCTCAGTTTTTTGGTTGCCGGCGGTTAATTCAAGTTTCACTTGTTTGGGTACAAAGTTTTTGGGCATCAAAAAACGCCCGCGAATTCTTGCAATCCCATGAATCGAGTAACTATTGGGTTGCAATGGGACTTCGACCATATTAACTTCATCCAGCAAGGTCAATTTTGGTATCAATTTTTTTGGCTGATTTGACGGATCGACCATACCGACATCAAAGCGGTATTCATAGGCATTTTCTGGCAACGGTGCGATTTTTGCCCCGATGACTTGTAAACTCATACCGCCTTTTTTGGCAAGCGATGTGGTTAAGAATTGCTGACCTTGTTCAAGCTGTAAGTTGGTGACTTTTAAATCTTGAATATCGGTACGCAGTGCTGACAGGTTCGCCAAGCTGATATCACGCTCTTGCTGCGCGGTGGTTAATTGGCTTTGCAACGTATCAGATTTTAGCTTTAATGATTTGATGTTTTCTGCTGAGATTTCAAGACCTGCGGCGGTTTTTTTCGCTTCTTCAGCGGCAAAGCTTAAGCCGCGATGATAACCAATGCGTTGACCTAACACCAGTGCAATGATGGCAACTAACAACAAACTAACCGCAAACGCAATCAACCACCCAGACACCTTGTTGGGTTGGGTAATATAATTGCGTTGTACTTCTGGCAAAGATTGAGAAGAGTTATTATCTTCGGGCAAATCCATAGAGATACTCAAATTGAAAAACGATCAAAACATGGATAATCACAGTACTGATGATAGCTCAAAAAGGGTTGATGAATATGACATCCATTAAAGCGAACCCCATTATAAACAAAAATTATGATGAATTCAGCTAAATTTATTGACCGAAAAAATAATAAAGTTAACCCATTTCATCATAGCGTCATATTTTTTTGGCTAAAGATAATAAAGCAGTGCTTGCTATGGCATTAAAATTTCTAAACAGGCTAACCATAAATAGCTTAAGAAAACACTTATTAAAGAAAT
Source organism: Faucicola osloensis (assembly GCA_016888885.1). Taxonomy (GTDB): domain Bacteria; phylum Pseudomonadota; class Gammaproteobacteria; order Pseudomonadales; family Moraxellaceae; genus Faucicola. Next base: position 131,385 of record CP069437.1, on the reverse strand, counting down.
AACTTAAGGCACGACGGCGACCAACGCCAACCCTGTTTGCTCTGCAAGCCCGAACATCACATTCATATTTTGCACAGCTTGTCCTGCCGCACCTTTGACCAAATTATCTTGTACCACCAAAATCGTCGCCATCGGGCTATTTTCTAGTGTTTGCACCGCAATTCTTAAATAATTGCTACCCCGTACACTACGGGTATCTGGGTACATCCCTTTTGGCATGACGTCTACAAAATATTCATTTTGATAGCTGGTTTCATACAAAGATTGTAAATCTAACGCTTGACCCGCCGCCGTCAACCGAACATGAATCGTGGTAAACATACCGCGAATCATGGGTACTAAATGGGGTACAAAGCGGATATCATGCGGCTGAAAGCGTTTGCTTTGACCCAATATTTGGTCAATCCCTTGGGTAATCTCTGGAGCGTGACGATGACCTGCCACGCCATAGGCACTAAAACTATCCGAGGTCTCACTAAACAATAAATTCATTTTGGCTTGGCGACCGGCACCTGATACGCCTGATTTGGCATCAATAATAATCCAAGGTTCAATCAATGCCTGCTGCTGGCTGTTTTGGGCATCGATTAGCGGTTTTAACCCCAAAATCGCCGTGGTGGGGTAACAACCTGGGTTGCCAATGACCTTGGCTTTGGCAATGGCATCACGATTGACTTCGGGTAACCCATACACAGCATCTTTTAAAATATCGGGGCAAGCATGTTCAAGTTTATACCAAGTTTCAAAATCTTGTAGCGACTGCAAACGAAAATCTGCCGCCAAATCAATGACTTTAGTGCCCTTTTCGGTTAAAAATCTGGCATGCTTCATCGCAACGCCATGGGGAGTAGCAAAGAATACCACATCACATGCTGCTAATTTTTTTTCATCCAAATCCGAAAATGTTAAATCGGTCACGCCCCGCAAACTTGGAAACATATCATCGACGCGCCTGCCCGCTTCTGAGCGCGATGTCAGCATCGTAACTTTTGCCTGTGGATGACGACTTAATAGTCGAATTAGCTCTACGCCCGTGTAGCCTGTGCCACCGACAATACCTACTTTGATCATGGTCGTCTCCTGATATTATTATTAAAGTTTGTACTCATGCACCGCATCAATAAAAGCTTTGGCATGGTCAGGATTAACCCATTGGTTAATGCCGTGACCTAAGTTTGCTATATAGCCTGTTTTATCACCGAGGCTATAGGCGTCCTGTAACATCAAATGCGTCTGCTGGCGAATATGCTCAGGCGATGCAAATAATGTCGCGGGGTCAAGATTACCTTGCAGCGCGATGCCTGTATGCAGCTTTTTGTGCAATTTGGTCAATGCTTTTTGCTGTTCAAAGACAATACTGCGGGCTCTATCTAGTGGCATTGTCCAATCAAGTCCTAGCGCATCCGCGCCACTATGGCATTGGGTATCTAACCACAATCCGCCACCTTTGGTAAACAGCACCACAGGTACCTCTGGGTATTTTGCTTTGATCGCCGCGACAATTTTAGTGTTGTAATGGTGTGAGAATTCAACAAATTGACGATGCGCCAATGCCCCGCCCCAACTATCAAAAATTTGTACTAACTGTGCCCCTGCGGCTATTTGCGCTAGCAAATAATCAATCACGGCATCGGTGATTTTAGCGAGCAGCGCATGCAAGGTGTCAGGTTCGCCATACAACATGGCTTTGGCATAGCGGTATTCTTTAGAACTACCGCCTTCAATCATATAGGTCGCCAACGTCCACGGACTACCTGAGAAGCCAAATAATGGCGCACGGCCTGCCAGCGCATGACGAATACTGGTCACCGCTTTCATCACATAGTCGAGTGCATCTGCCATCGCGACGGTTGGCAAGGCTTCAACCTCTGCCATGCTTCTGACAGTTTTGTGAAATTTTGGACCTTCCCCTGCCTCGAAATACAGACCCAAACCGAGCGCATCAGGAATGGTTAAAATATCACTAAACAAAATCGCCGCATCCAACTCAAAACGGCGAAATGGCTGAATGGTGACTTCTGTCGCCAAATCGGTATTTTTACAAAGCGATAGAAAATCACCGGCTTGGGCGCGGGTTTTTTTATACTCAGGCAAATATCGACCGGCTTGTCGCATCATCCACACAGGCGTCACATCCACAGATTCAAAACGCATGGCTCTTAAAATGCGGTCATTTTTTAACATCGGAAAGTTATGGGTCATGTCATTGCCTTTAAAAATAATCTTGGGTAAAAATACTATTGAATCAGTCTAAAATTAGTTAAATTTCAATCAAGAATTGTCGAAAATTATACGATAATCGCCATATTATCACGATGGACCATCACGTGGCGTTCCTCATTTTTACCCAAAATCGCTTCGATGTCGCTATTGCGTTTGCGAGCGATGCGCCGAGCTTCATTTGATGAGAAATCCACTTGACCGACCGCGATACGTACCCCTGTTTTATCAACGCACTCCACCACATCGCCCTCATCAAAATCACCTTGCACTTCAATCACCCCGACAGGCAATAAGCTTTTGTTATTTTTAATGATGGCATCCACTGCACCATCGTCAATCACCAAGCGACCTGCCATACGCAGATGAGCGGCTAACCATTGTTTTTTTGCAATGCGTTTATCATCGTCATTGGTGGTGAGCATCGTCCCTAACGATTCCCCTTTGACCACGCGATTAATCACGTTGTCGATGCTGCCGCTGACAATCACGGTGGGACAACCACCCATTGCCGCAAGCCTTGCCGCACGAATTTTGGTAATCATGCCGCCACGACCCAATTTACCACCATCTCCCGCCACGTCAAACAAGTAATCTGCCATTGCCCGTTCGCTCTTAATCAGCTTGGCATCAGGGTTGGTACGAGGGTTATCGGTGAATACGCCTTGCTGGTCGGTCAATATAATGTATAAATCAGCTTTGACCATGGCTGCCACCATCGCACCTAGACTGTCATTATCACCAAATTTGATTTCATCGACACTGACGGTGTCATTTTCGTTAATGACAGGCAGCACGCGCCATTCAAGTAGCTGATTTAAGGTACTGGCGGTATTGAGATAACGATTTCGATTGGCAAGATCGTCATGTGTCAGTAGCAACTGCGCGCTTTGTACACCATACTGAATCAACGCCGACCACCAAGTTTCAATCAAGCCCATCTGCCCAATGGCGGCGCAGGCTTGCAAGGCTTGTAGTTTTTTGGGGCGTTCTTCCAAGTTCATCCGCACCACCCCTTCTGCCACTGCCCCTGAGGATACTAGCAATACTTGGTAGCCTTCATTATGCAGTTTGGCGATTTGCTTCGCCCATTCATAAATTGCGGTGCGATCTAAGCCTTTACCATTATTGGTCAGTAGCGATGAACCAATTTTTACCACAATGGTGTTGGACTTAAGGGCTTTTTTAGTTGAGCTAGGTGAGGCGGTGGCAGTCATAAGTTGGCTATTATAATCAGTCAAGTGCAATTTTTTAATCAAATGAAATGCCATAATGGCTTGGCTGAGCATTGTAACAATTTTTACTGGCTTTATAAATGCTAATTCGATGCTGGTAGCCGTTAAATATTACATGTTTTTATCATATGGATTTTTATCCCAATCAAATAGCAACCATTGAAAAAACAAATTGACATTGTCAACTAAAAAATATCGACTTGAGGTTTTCTCAATTTAGATGAGGATAACTTGCTATCAACTTTGCTTTTATATAAATTTGCTCATCTTCATGTGCTACTGGGTTTATCAAATTTATGAAAAGAGCTGTTGTCACCACTTCCTCATCTTGTCTTGAAGCCCTCGGATTGTCGCAAGGCATAGACATTCTGCGCTTACACGTAAACATCAATAACGTTGATTTTATCGATGGTAAAAATATCACCAGTGAGCGTCTGGCAACCATCATGAAAACCAACCTCAAATCGGTGGCGAGGACATTTCCGCCATCCATCCATGAGATGCATTTATTGTTTAATGATTTGATCGCTCGCGGGGTCACGGAGGTATTTGTTTGCGGCATCTCGTCCAAATTTAGCCAAACCTTGCCCATGCTAGAAGAACTCAAAGTACATTATGCCAATCGCCTGCACATCTTTGTGTATGACACCAAAACACTCAATATTGCTGAAGGGGCGCTGGCGTACGAGGCAAAAGTGTTGATTGAACAAGGTGAATCGTTTGAAAACGTGGCAAAAAAACTTGACGATTTGCGTCGTCGCAGTGAGTTTTTATTTACCCTCAGCGACTTGGACTATATTATTCGCAACAAAAAATTGTCCGCCCCTGCCGCATTTGTTGCCAACTTATTTGATATCAAACCGATTATGCAAATTAATCAAATTGGTGAGATTGTCGCGGTGGAAAAAGTGCGCAAGCTTGAAAAAACCCTGGCTACCATGGGAAAAACCGTCGAAAAACTTGCCGTAAATCAACCCGCGTTTATCTATTTGACAGATACGGGGCATCATGAAAGCACCGAATTTTTTAAAAAAATATTGGCGACGCATTTTGGTTGGCATGATTTGCCTGTCATTCGCGTGTCGACTATTTCACTTGCCAATCATGGCTTGATGGGAACAGGTATTGGGGTGTTTTATGGTGAATTACCCTACATTGTCAAAGCATTAAAAAAATGACCCGTCCTTATCTACATTCACCTAATAAAAAAGGTTAGCCTGCGCTAACCTTTTTAAAGCTATTTCAATCACCGCTAAGGTGCGTAGACCACTTCTACGCCATCATCGTCATCGTAGTCGTCGTCATCAAAATCATCGTCATCCAATGCGCGACCTTCACGCTCAGCTTTACGTTTGGCACGATACGCTTCTTTTTGCTCTTCCGTATTGGCACGCACTTCCGCTTCCAGTCGTTCAAAACGCAACCGCTGACTTTCAGCAAAGTCGGGATCGGTTTCTTCCATCTCGCGCTCTTGTTCGATTTCGTTCATCAAATGCCAAACCACGGCATCAACCCCTTCGCCTGTGAGCGTGGAGGTACGAAAAACCATCCCTGTCCAACCAAGCTCTGCCACGATGTGGGTGCAAAGTTGGTTTAATTCTTCTGCGGGTACTTGGTCGATTTTATTTAAAATCAAAATCTGTGGCAGTTTTGACAGCTCTGGCGAGAATTTTTCTAACTCATTAAAAATCACTTGGGCGTTTGCCACAGGGTCGCTACCATCAATGGGCTGTACATCGACAAGATGCAATAATCGACGGGTACGAGCGACGTGTTTTAAAAAGCGGATACCCAGTCCAGCCCCTTCAGAGGCGCCTTCAATCAGCCCTGGGATATCTGCCATGACAAATGAGCGGTGTTTGCCCACATCCACGACACCTAGATTGGGTACCAAAGTGGTAAACGGATAATTGGCAACTTTGGGTTTAGCAGCAGAGACTTGACGAATAAAGGTGGATTTACCCGCGTTTGGCAGACCAATAAGACCGACGTCAGCCACCACTTTTAGCTCAAACTTCAAGACTTTTAATTCGCCTGGGAAACCTGGGGTGGCACGTCGTGGTGCTTGATTGGTGGAGGTTTTAAAATGGGTATTGCCTTGCCCGCCGTCACCGCCTTTGGCAATCCTCGCCGTTTGCCCTTTTTTGGTCAAGTCCGCTAACACTTCGCCTGTTTCAGTATCTACCACGGTGGTACCAATGGGGACAGATAGATAGATATCATCCGCCCCACGACCTGAACAGTTTTTGGCGCCGCCATTTTCGCCGCGCTTGGCATCATAGCGACGGGTAAACCGGTAATCGACAAGGGTGTTGGTGTTGTCGTCGCAAACCACGTACACATCACCGCCTTTGCCGCCATCACCGCCATCAGGACCACCTTTGGGGACGTATTTTTCTCGGCGAAAACTGACGATACCATTGCCGCCGTCGCCTGCTTTGACTGTTACGATTGCTTCATCGATAAAACGCATTGAAGACTTTCCTTAAATTCTTGAATAACCAAATATTATAGCATGAATTTTAGCAAGAAAAATTTGAACACAATCGATGTTTGAAATTTTATTCAATAAAAAACCGCCCAAATTTGAGCGGTCTTGTCATCGTTCTTAACACTTAGGCATTTTTCGCCATGGTTTCAGCGACACGCAATACTTGGGTGCTATAGCCCATTTCGTTGTCATACCATAAGTACATCACCGCACGGTTGTCTTGAGCAAGCGTAGATTTGGCGTCCCAAATCGCCACTTTTTCACAGCCCACAAAGTCGGTAGAAACGGCTTCATCCGAATCTGAATAAGCAATTTGCGCTTGCCATTGTTCGCTCTGACTGGCTTCTTTGATAAAGGCATTGAGTTCATCGCTTGAATTAACAGGGTTTTTGAAATTCAAATTCAAAATCGCAAGGCTCACGTTTGGCGTTGGTACACGTACCGAGCTGCCTGACAATTTGCCTTTTAGTTCTGGAATCGCTTTACTGACCGCTTTGGCAGCACCTGTGCTTGTCATCACCATATTTAAGGTTGCAGCACGCCCACGACGCTCGGCTTTATGGTGGTTATCGACCAAGTTTTGGTCATTGGTGAACGCATGGATGGTTTCCATGTGACCGTTTTCAATGCCGTATTTATCGTTTAACAGTTTGAGCGTAGGGGTAATTGCATTGGTGGTGCAGCTTGCCGCTGATACGATGGTATCACTGCCGATGGTATCATCATTGACATTATAGACGATGTTTTTGATATCGCCCGACGCTGGGGCAGTCAATAGCACTTTTTTGGCACCTTTTGACTGTAAATGTTTGCCAAGACCTGCCTCATCTTTCCATTTACCGGTGTTGTCGATGATTAGGGCATTGTCGATACCATAAGACGTGTAGTCGATTTCGCTTGGGTCAGCGGCATAAATGACTTTGATAAAACGACCGTTGGCGATGATACCGCTGTTTGCTTTATCAACCACCACTGAGCCATCAAACCAGCCATGTACCGAGTCACGCTCAAGTAAGCTTGCACGTTTTTCCAAGTCTTTTAATAAAGCGTCTGCTTCACCGGCTGGACGGACGACGATGGCTTTTAATTGTAAGCCTTTGTCTGAGGCAGGACGGCTCATCAGCAACCGAGCTAAAATACGACCGATACGACCAAAACCGTACAACACGACATCTGTCGCAGGCACTTCGTCACCGCTAGTAAAGCTGTCGGCTTGTTTGCCTGCTTTGAGCGCTTGACCCAAGTCCACCGTGGTATGGCTTAGATTTTGGTCGTTTAACGCGGTGGCAAAGGCAAGTGTATCAGCGATGTTAAGGGCGTTTTTGTCATGATGGGCGATGATATCAACAAGATTTAGGGCAATGCGGTTGCCAAAAAACAACACATTGACGCCTTTATTGGCTAGGGTATTTAGCTCAACTAATAACTGAACCGCTTGGGCTTCTTGATTTTTGCGAGTAGCGAGGTGGTCTTGGTAGAGATTGGCAGACATCGTATGACCTTTTTTTGTGAAGGAAAAATAAAATCTGTGGAAAATACAGCAAAAATAAACGCCTAAATTGTAACGGAATTTAGGCGTTTTAGCAATTTTAAAGCAGAGTGTTTTAACTAGCGAGCTTATCGGCTGTTTTGTACGGTTTTTTGCAATTTACTAACATCATAGCCTTGAGATTTTGCGGTAGCGACCATTGTTTGATAAGTAGCTTCATCCATCGTGGGCGTGCGTGACAAAATCCACAAGTATTTTTGATTTGGTGTACCCACCAACGCATGGTTATAATTGGGGTCTAAAGCAAGCACCCAATAGTCGGCTTTACCCACAGGTAACCAACGCAATGCTTGCGGCAAGAAAGTAACTTTAAGTTTACTGCCACTGTCGCCATTTTTGGTGGCTTCACCAATGCTTTGCATGGGTTTGCCATCTTTGCCCATACATTGGTTATTGACTTCCACCTTGCCTGTCGGTTGTAGGGTGTAAGTGGCGGTGACATCACTGGCACAGTTACGCTGAAAAAACATCGGCAAACGGGCGATTTCGTACCATTTGCCCGCATAACGGTTTAAATCGACGCTTTGCACTGCCTGAGCTTTACCAACGCCTGTGGGCTTGGCGGTGGTTTCGGTTGCGGTGGTTTTAGTGGGGGTGGTGGCGCAAGCACTCATCGCAATTAATGTACCTGCAATACCTGCCACTGCTAGCGTTTTTTTACTCATTATTTTCATTGTCTATATCACCTTATTTTGCTCAGTTTTATTGCGCATTGAAGTACTCATTTTAGCCCAAAATAAACGTTCAAACGGTGACTGTTCGGGCGTTTTTTGTCAGCCAGTTGTTACAATGAATGCGCTATTGTCAACCTGTTGGCTAGTTTTTATACCTTGTCGACCAATAACCGAATACCCGCGATTCCCATCGCCCCATGCTCATAGGCAGCAGCTAAATCTGCCTGCCCCACTCCGCCCAGCGCAAACACCGGCACATCACAGATTTTTGCCAATTCACCCAAAGTTTGCCAACCCATGCCCCCACTTTGAAAGGTTTCTGGATGTGTCGGAGTGGCTTTCACCGGGGATAAAAAACAGCCCATGACAGTATGCGATGTTGCCAAGGTATTTAATCTGCTTAGGCTATGTTGGTCATGGCAACTGGCAAAATAGCGATAATTTTTTGATAAGCTTGAGAAATCCAGCGTGACGAGTTGTTGGTGATTCAAATGCACCATGCCGTTTTTTAACCACGCATCTAAACGCTGAAATAAGCGCTCAGGTAAGCGCTCAAGTAAGCACGCTAATGTTGCATATTGAATAATCGGGGTGATATCAGCCCTTATCGTGAGTAAGCCATCAATCATAGCGGTGGCGTTTTCATCGCTGGTTTGGGGGCGAAGATAACAATGGGCACCTTGGGGTAGTTTTTGGCTATAAAAATCAACCCACTTATCCATACTAACGAAACTATCTAAAGACTGCGTGATATAAATCGTATTGGGCAATTTTAACCACTCTAAAATGCGGGCATTGGCATCGGGCAGCGGGTACTGATTAGCAAGCAAGTCTGACTGGTGAACCCATGTGACCGCTTGACCTTCCTTACCTTTACCCTGTTGTAACCCCTCAAACTGGGCTTGGCTCACTTGAATTTTAAAAACGTGCAATGCCACGCTTTTATCAGCATAATCATGGCGTATCACCCCCATTTTGACTGCGGTATTTTGCGCGATATCCAAACCAATCTCTTCGTGGACTTCACGGATTAACCCTTGTGTTGGGGTTTCATTTGGCTCAATTTTCCCCCCGACAAACTCATAGCGATTGCCTTGGTGTTGACTGGCATGGCGAAATCCCAGTAGATATTGATTGTTAAAATGTATCACCGCGACTGCCACATTGACGATTTTTGACATATTTTTCTCAAACTATTGATTGTTACCCATTATAAAGCATTAAATTTGATGAAAAAGTGAAAAAAGTCACTTGACGACCCATTAAATATAAATGATAATCATTATCAATTAAAACCACTATTCGCCCATCTTACAGAGAAAAGGAGTATCCCATGCTACACTTATTAAATCGCGCTAATCTCACCCAACAAAGTTCCTTGCCTACGCTACATTCCAATCATTTATTTGCGCTGACCAAAGAGATTCGCATTCAGCATGACGGCGAAGAATACCGTCTTCGATTGACCCGTAATAACCGCCTAATACTCACCAAATAGTGACTTACCAAATAGTCCCCGTGAAATTGTGAAATTGTTAATAAAAAAAGCCAATCTTCCTCAGAGTGGCTTTTTTAGAGGACTAAGTTGATATTTACTGTTGCTAGTCACTGTGCGCAGCTACTGGCAACAATCAACTGAATTAACCCATGCGAATAGCCCCGTCCAAACGAATGACGTCGCCATTGAGATAGCTATTTTCGATGATGTGTGCCACCAATTTAGCAAATTCTTCTGGGTTGCCCAAACGTTTGGGAAAAGGCACGGCTTGCTCAAGACTGGTACGGGCAGCTTCTGGCAGGCTTGCCATCATCGGTGTGCCGAACACCCCTGGTGCGATGGTCATGATACGTATTTGATGACGCTGCAGCTCACGCGCGAGTGGTAAAGTTAAGCCCACCACACCTGCTTTGGATGACGAGTAACTGCCCTGCCCGACCTGACCATCGAATGCGGCAATTGAAGCGGTGTTGATAATCACCCCTTTATCTTCATTACTGTCTGCAGTATTTTTTGCCATCGCCGCCGCCGCCAGTCGCGCCACATTAAAAGTGCCGATGAGGTTAATTTCGATACCACGGGCAAAGGTGGTTAAATCGGCTGGATTGCCTTCTTTGTCCAGTAATTTTTGTACCACCACGATACCGGCACAGTTGATTGACCCTGATAATTTACCAAATTTGCTCACACCCGCGTCAATTGCGTTTTTGACATCCGCTTCGCTGGTGATGTCACATTTTGCAAAAATCACTTTGTCGCCCAATTTCGCCACTAATTTCTCACCGGCTTCTTGGTTCAGATCGGCGATGATAACATTTGCGCCATGCGCCACCAAATAACGGGTTGTCGCTTCACCTAGACCTGACGCGCCGCCTGTGACCAAAAAGGTATTATTTTGTACTTGCATTGTTTTTCCGTTAACCTGTTATTTTTTGTTGATGTTAAAAGTAGTGGGTTTATGTCATTGAATTTTTCACGGTTATGGCTGTCGGTGAAAACCACTTTGGTAGCGGCTTTTTGAAGGCGGTATTCAATCGCTTGGATAATTTCAAGTATTATGATATGAATTGTATCGTTTTAAAAAATTATGCTGTTAACCAATAAACTTAAAAAAATGCGCTTTATAGTGGCGCAGTTCACGAATCGAATCACGAATATCATCCAGTGCCAAATGATTGCCTTTTTTCTCAAAGCTTGACAAAATATCGGGGCGCCAGCGATAAGCCAGCTCTTTGACCGTTGACACATCTAAATTGCGGTAATGAAAAAACCGCTCAAGCGTTGGCATTTGACGTGCCAAAAACCGTCTGTCTTGGCAAATCGAATTGCCACACATGGGTGAGCGTCCTGATTCGGCATATTTACTCAAAAATGCAATGGTTTCGCTTTCTGCTTGAGCCATGGTCACGTTACTACGGCGAATACGGTCAATCAGCCCCGATTGCCCATGTTGGCGCGTGTTCCAATCATCCATGCTGTTGAGCACAATGTCAGGCGTATGGATGGCAAACACAGGACCTTCGGCTAAGATATTGAGTTCACTGTCAGTCACTATCGTCGCTATCTCGATGATGGTATCGTTGAGGGTATCTAGACCTGTCATCTCAAGGTCAATCCAAATCAGATGTTTTTTATCAACCGCCATACTGTTGCCTTTTCATACTCTTTAACAAATAATCCGCCATCTTAGCAGATTTTACAGGTAAAATATCGGTTTTGTTGGCGATTGCTCATGCGTGCTCATGTAGCGATGTCCAAAAGTATTGCAAAATTTTATAAGGTGTTAGTATGGTAAAAAATCCCCTAGTGGCTGATGTAGTGGATAGTGTATGGCGTTAATCCGTAAACGTAAACTCACTGACCAGCAAACCCGCCGCATCCAAAAACAACAAAAATCCCAGCAAGTGCTGGACGATGCCCAGCTGATGGATGGTATTGTTGTCGCAAACTTCGGCAAGCAGCTCGAAGTTCAAGCCACTAGCCTACCGCAAACCCTGCCTGAAAAACCGATTGTCGCCGCTGACGAGCCAGAACCGTTTTGGCAACCCATCACCCTACACAGTGTTTGGCGTTGTCACACCCGTACCAACTTGCCACTGATTGCCACTGGGGATAAAGTCCGCTTTGTCGCTGACCCAAATACAGGGCTTGGACGCATTGAAGCGATTTATGATAGACAAAGCATCATCAACCGCCCCGACCGTTATCACAAGCTCAAACCCATCGCCGCCAATGTCGATATTTTAGCAGTCGTATTTGCGCCGCTGCCGCTACCGTCTGCCCAGCTGATTGATCGGTATTTGGTGGCTTGCCATCACTCAGACATCACCCCATTGCTGATTTTAAATAAAGCTGATTTGTTGGCAGATGGCAGTCATAGCGAGGTTGTAGAGCTACTGTCAGCCTATCAACAGCTTGGCTATGCCACCTTGGTGACCCAATCAAATGGTGACTTAACCCAACTAAAAAACACCGTTGCTGGCAAGAACGTGATTTTTGCCGGTCAATCAGGAGTTGGCAAAAGCAGCTTGGTCAACCAGTTATTGCCTGCTGCAGGGCAATCAGTCAATGAAATTTCAACCATTTCACAGTTGGGTCAGCATACCACCACCACCAGCCGATTTTTAGCGTTTGACCCAATGGCGCTCAGTAAAGGCGCCATTATTGATACACCCGGTATTCGCGAATATGGGCTTTGGCATTTGACCCCTGATGATATTTTGCAAGGCTTTATCGAGCTTGCACCGCTTGCGCCCTACTGCCGTTTTCGCGATTGCAAACATACCGAGTCCACGCCCAATTGTGCGATGTGGCAGGCGGTGTCAGACGGGCAAGTGCTAGCAAGGCGGGTGGACAATTTGGTGCTACTGCAACAAGAAGCAGCTTCGCAGGATTTTTAAGCTTGCGATTTTAGACCAAATAGTAGACTAAATATTAGACTAAATAAAAGTTTCTTAAAATTGACAACTACCGTTATAATACAGTCAATTTTTTATGGGCAATGAAAAGATAATTTTGACGACATGCCCCTGTGGAGGATATCTTGGAACGTTGGTTTGAGTTTATGGGTCATCACCCATTTTTATTTGGCACCATGTTTGTGCTAATTGTGCTATTTTTTATGCTTGAGAACAAACGCGGTGGCAAAAAAATCAATCCAAATGCAGTCGGTTTGATGGTCAACAACCAAAACGCTGAGCTGATTGATATCCGCCCCAAAAAAGATTTTGAAAAAGGCTATATCAAAGGCAGCCGCAATATCCCGTTTACTGAGCTTAAAAACCACGTTGACGCACTTCGCAGTGCTGACCATCCTATTATCATCGTTTGTCAAATGGGTATGACCGCGGGTACTGCAGTGGCAATGATTGGTAAAGACAACGTTTATCGTCTTGATGGTGGTATTACCAATTGGCAAGCCGCAGGTTTACCTTTAGTGGTAGAAAAAACCGTGCCCGGCAAAACCAAATAAGACTGCTTGGCTGTTCACAATTTGAAATTTAAATCGCCAAGCCCCATAACCATCAATAACGCTTTATTATGTCATCGGTATCTGATAATAAGCTTTTAACCCATTTTAAAAAATCCAGAAATAAGGAGATTGTTATGGCTATGGTGAAAATTTATACCACACCGACTTGCCCCTACTGTATGCAAGCTAAAATGCTATTAAAAAACAAAGGTCAAGCATTTGAAGAAGTTAACATGTATGATGTGACCACAGAGGAACGTCAGGCATTGGCGCAAAAAACCAATAATTACCGCACTGTACCGCAAATCTTTATTGGCGATAATTTTATTGGTGGTTATGACCAACTTGCCAGTCTTGAGCGTCAAGGCAAACTTGATGGTTTATTAGCGGATTAACCGTTAACAGAGTAAAAAACTTTACTAGAACTTTTTAGATAAGTAACCCCCATTATAAATACAGTTGATAGTTTTTAAACAAAGTTAAAGCTGTCATATTGTTATAATCCACGTAAAAACAGTCAATTGAGGACACTACCATGGCAGACGAACAAAACTTACCACAACTGGCGCTAGAACGTATCTATGTAAAAGATATGTCATTAGAAGTACCGGGTGCAGATGTATTTACCCGTGAATGGCAACCAGAGCTTGATATCAACCTATCAAGTGCCGCTGAAAAGTTGGATGATGACCACTACCAAGTGATATTAACCGTTAATGTGACTGCCAATAACGGTGGTGAAACCGCGTTTATCGCAGAAGTACACCAAGCGGGTATCTTTATGTTGCAAAATATCCCTGAAGAACAATTGGGCGCAATTTTAGGTGCGTATTGTCCAAACGTATTGTTCCCTTATGCCCGTGAAGTGGTCAGTGACATTGTGACCCGTGGTAGCTTCCCACAATTGTTACTTGCGCCAGTCAATTTTGACCAAGCCTATCAACAAACGCTTGAGCAAGGTAACTAATTTTTTTTAAAGTTAACTATTTTAAAGCTAACTAATTTTTAAGTGTCAAAAATTAAGAGCAGGCTAAGCCCTGCTCTTTTTTTATGTAAATTTAAGGTAAATCGTTAGGACTTGGGTCTGTGGCGTAATGACCAAATAGCAGTGAGCAGATGTGACGGCTGGCTAAAGGCATGGGTGCTTTGCTGATAATCCTGCAGCGCTTGATAAAGTTGTGTCGCTCGTTCAAGGTGTGTGATAATCATGGGGTTTTCCAATCCCAACCAATTGGGCTCATATGGATTAAAGCATGAATGATTAAAACGATAAACCGCTTAATCAAATAAATGCTTAATCAAATAGACATAGGTAGCAAATGATGTTGAATCCAGCCGCGATAAGCGAAGTATCCCATCCGTGCCGTGTGGCGTGTGTCACAGGTGGCGCCAAACGAATTGGTCGGGCGCTTGTGCTGGCACTGCACCAAGCCAATTATAATATCATCATCCATTACCACACCAGTGAATCAGACGCCATGGAACTTGTTGATTACTGTAATGCCATTCGCCCACAATCAGCAAAAAGCGTGCAAGGGGATTTAGAGGATTTTGAAACGTTGCCACAAGTGACTTGGCGCATAATCAACAGTTTTGGTCGATTGGATTGTTTGGTTCATAATGCCTCACGCTTTTACCCGACGCCCTTTGGTCAAATCTCTCAGCAAGACTGGCAAAATTTATTTTTGACCAATGCACAAACCCCGTTATTTATCAGCCAATATTTATACCCTTATCTAAAAAAATCGCAAGGCTGCATTATCAGCATTTTGGATATTCACGCCAATGGCAAGCCATTTGGCGGTTATACGGTCTATAACATGGCAAAAGCCGCGCACCAAATGATGGTGCAGTCGCTAGCAATCGAACTAGCGCCCGATATCCGCGTCAATGGCATTGCGCCGGGTATTAACATTTTACCGGTAGCGGGCTCTGAGCAAGCGCTCACTGCTGAAACGATTGACAAAATCTGCCGCGCCGTACCGTTAAAAAGAATTGGCACACCGCAAGATATCGCGCAAGTGGCGGTATTTTTGGCAGCTGCCCCGTATATCACAGGGCAGATTATTGCAGTGGATGGCGGTCGTAGTTTGACCTTAGCTGGTAATTAAAGCAGGTAATGAAAACAGGTAATAACAGCCGGCAGCCAGAGCAAATAAAGCACCTGACTAACCGCAATGCAGCAAACTTTTGAATTTTTGAATAACGTTTAATGATTTTTTTTCAGTAATTCCATTAATTCTGCTGGAATGTCATCCTCATTGCTGGCGCCATTTTGATTAGCGCTGTCATTGTTTTGGTCAAAGTTTTGTGAGGTGGGTAGCTCGGTCAAAGCTTCTTGGGGTTGTCTTTCGCCTAGGGTCACATTGACGCTGCTTGGCGCTTTATTACGCATCACTTGTAGATTAACCACACTGTTGGGTGCTTTACGCGCCACCATTTGAATCAGTGTATTGGCATCATTAACAGGTTTATTATCCATCGCAGTGATGATATCCCCTTTTTGCAAGCCTGCTTTGGCGGCAGGACCATTACGCATCACGTTCATCACTTCAACGCCCTGCGTGTCATCACTGAGCTTGGTTGGGTCTTTCATCGAACTTTGTAATTCAATCCCAAGCCAGCCTCGGTGCACTTTACCATCTTTAATAATACCATTCATCACAAGCTTAACAATCTCAGTAGGAATGGCAAACCCAATCCCCATTGAGCCGCCTGAGCGTGAAAAAATCGCGGTATTGATACCAACAAGCTGACCATAAGCATCAACCAGCGCACCCCCTGAGTTACCGGGATTGATAGCGGCATCGGTTTGGATAAAATCTTCCACCGTGTTGATACCGAGGTCCGTGCGTCCTGTTGCCGAGATAATACCTTGGGTGACAGTTTGACCGACCCCAAACGGATTGCCAATTGCCAACACCACATCGCCCACTTGGGTCGACTGTTCACGAAATCCTAAGGGTTTCAGCCCTGTCAAATCAACCTTAATCACCGCCAAATCACTTTCCACATCGCTGCCGATGACTTTTGCCGTTGCCTTGCGACCATCATTGAGCATCACGATAATGTTATCGGCTTTAGAAATCACATGCGAGTTGGTGACGATATAGCCATCTTGCGAAATAATGACACCCGAGCCTAAATTGGTATTATCGCTCTCGCCATTAGGGATACCGTGATATTCAAAATAGCGGCGCATCATCGGGTCATTCATATAGGGATGCTCCTCGATTTTTTGCGTGGTATAGATATTGACGACTGACTGAGCAGCGACAGCGACAGCATTGTGATAAGATGCCACCGCAGCATTTGGATTGTCACGGAGTTTTTTGGTATCGACAGGCTCAGATTTCGGCGGCTGCCAACTGGGTTGACTGGCTACCATCGCTTGATTTTTTTGCCAAGGCAGCTGTGGCTTGGTCATCATCCACAAGCCCGCCAACAGCACTAGTAGTAACAAAATCCAGGGTAGTATTAGAGTAAATTTGTTAGGTTTACGATAAGTAGGCGGCAAAACGGGTGGGGTTTCCAAAGGCTTGTCTGAACGGGGGTCTGTCATAGTCAACGTTTCTCAACGATAGGTCAGAAAATAAACGGGTTTGAGCGAAAAATACAGTTTAGTCTAACACTTATTATTTGGTGAGTTGAGCCGATTTTTTATTAGTTTTGTTTCAAAAGATATCTTCGATATTACTGGCTTCAAGGCGGGTTGCATTATCATAAAAAAACCGCAGTCACCATAATGACTGCGGTTTTGAAAGCTAACGCTATATTAACACTGTATTGGTATTTTTTAGACGTCTTTGCGGCGCATATGCGGAAACAAAATCACATCACGAATACTCGGTGCATTGGTAAATAACATCACTAAACGGTCAATACCGATGCCCTCGCCTGCAGTCGGTGGCAAGCCATACGACAATGCTTCGATAAACTCTGCATCATAATGCATCGCTTCATCATCGCCTGCATCTTTTTCAGCCACTTGTTGTTTAAACCGCTCGGCTTGGTCGATTGGGTCATTGAGCTCGCTAAAGCCGTTGGCAATTTCACGCCCGCCGATAAATAGTTCGAAACGGTCAGTAATCTCGCTATTGTCATCGTTACGGCGTGCTAGCGGTGAGGTTTCGGCAGGATATTCTGTGATGAAGGTTGGTTGACGCAGTTTAGTTTCCGCGGTTTCTTCAAATATGATGGTTTGCAGTTTACCAATCCCAAAGATGTCTTTAACGTCTTGTTTGAGTACGTTTTTGGCATAATCCGCTAGATAGTCACGGTCTGCAATTTTGCTCATGTCAAAATTATCCGCGTATTTTTCAATCGCTTTGGTCATTGGCAAGCGTTCAAAAGGCGCTTTAAAACTAATTGCTTCACCTTGATAATCAATCTCGGTGGTACCTAAAATATCGTTTGCCAGTTTTTCAAACATATTTTCGGTCAGTTTCATCAAATCTTCATAATCGGCATAGGCTTGATAAAACTCAATCATGGTAAATTCTGGGTTGTGACGCGCCGATACCCCTTCGTTACGAAAATTACGGTTAATCTCAAACACCCGCTCAAAACCACCCACGACTAGACGTTTTAAGTACAGCTCTGGCGCAATGCGTAAAAAAAGCGGCATATCAAGCGCATTATGATGGGTGACAAATGGACGAGCCACAGCGCCCCCTGGAATGACGTGCATCATCGGGGTTTCAACTTCCATGTAACGCTCATTTAGCATATACTCACGAATACCAGCAATGACTTTACTACGGATAATAAAGGCGTTACGGCTGTCTTCATTGGTCATCAGGTCAAGATGACGGCTACGATAGCGAGCCTCAGTATCGCTTAACCCATGGAATTTGTCTGGCAGCGGGCGTAGTGATTTGGTCAATAACTGCACTTCAGTGGCATGCACAGATAATTCACCGGTGTTGGTACGAAATACATAACCTGTCATGCCAATAATGTCACCGATATCCCATGTTTTAAAGTCATTATAAATCTCTTCGCCCAAGTCGTTTTTGCTGACATAGGCTTGGATACGCCCTGTCATGTCGGCAATGGTGACAAAGCTGGCTTTACCCATCACCCGTTTGAGCATGATACGACCGGCGACAGTTACCATGACTTTATCGCTGTTTGCCAATGCTTCTTTGTCTTTATCGGCAAATTGCTGCTGCAAGTCTTGGGCGTAATCTTTGCGTTTGAATTGGTTTGGGTAAGGGTTTTTGCCTGCTTGTTTGATTAAATCAAGTTTGCTGTGACGTTGTTTGATAAGTTCGTTGACGTCTTCAACGGGTTGTTCAATTTCAGGATTTTGCGGTTGGTTTGACATGAGTTTTCCTTAAAACAGGCATACAAAAAATAAAAAGCGTCAATATCATGCTAAATCAATATGTTAAAAATTTAACTAGCATCAATGACAAAATCATAGCCATATTGCAAAATCTTTTCATCAACAGTTAAAAATGAAAATGCTCTACACTTTGGCTTGAGTAATTAACAATCTATCAAAAGGTTCTTTGTGAACATGGGGCAAATTCTTGATTTCAAACATGTGTTTATTGTCAATGTAGAGTTGATCAAAACCACCTTTGATTAACCCCCTGTGTCAAACTGTCTAGATTGACACAAAAATTAGGTTTAGCCAGTAATGATTTAACCACAACTTCCCACAAACTGACATAACTACAATAAATGTCATTGTCAATATCAATCAATTAATTGAGGCACTTTCATCAGGTTGTTTCCAAGTAGTTTTTGGCAAAAAAAATAACATAGACAAAATTGTACCAATAGGAAATCCTAACAATAAAAACGCAAAAACAATTTTAGATATCTTGCGAGCTAATTCAACTTTATTTTTCGCTCCGATGGCTAAAAACCCATGCAGTAGCATCAATGGCAAGAAGAACAAAAAACATGCTACCAATAATTCAAAGAAGGTTGCATGAGCACCAAAACCATAAGCAAAAAAAGCATACATCATTGCCAGTAATACATAAAAGATTACAAAGCCAATATGCACTCGCATGAGTCGTAAATTATTGTTATTATAGGTGGTTTCCCATTTTTTCATCAAAATTAGCCTTCGTCACTCAGCTTATTCTTCCCCACTCACCGATGCCATCAAGTCAGCTTGGTGCTCACGCAGTAGGCTGTCAAGTAACTCATCTAAGTCACCCTGCATAATGGCATCGAGTTTGTACAAGGTTAAATTAATACGGTGGTCGGTCATACGCCCTTGGGGAAAATTATAAGTGCGAATGCGCTCCGAACGGTCACCACTACCGACCAAATTGCGACGCATATCACTTGACGCATCGATTTGTTTTTGCACTTTTTCTTGTTGGATTTTTGACACCAACATTTTCATGGCTTTATCGCGGTTGGCATGTTGGCTACGCTCTTGCTGACACTCAACCACCGTGCCTGTTGGGATATGGGTGATACGCACCGCAGAGTCGGTTTTATTAATATGCTGACCACCCGCCCCACTGGCACGATAAGTATCGATACGCAAGTCGGCAGGGTTAATATCCACGGTATCATCAATCTCGACCTCTGGCATCACCGCGACCGTGCAAGCCGAAGTATGCACCCGTCCTTGGCTTTCAGTCTCTGGCACCCGTTGCACCCGGTGTGCGCCACTTTCAAACTTTAAGCGACCATACACACCCGTACCCGATACGCGGCTGATGATTTCTTTATAGCCGCCATGCTCACCTTCGTTCTCGGACAATACTTCCACTGTCCAACCTTGGGTTGCCGCATAACGCTCGTACATACGGAACAAATCGCCACTAAAAATTGCCGCTTCATCGCCGCCCGTCCCTGCTCGAATCTCTAAGAAAGCAGGCACTTTATCATTCGGGTCTTTAGGCAGCATCATCACATTGAGCACGTCTTCAAGCTCATTGATGGTGTCTTTGGCGGCTTGGATTTCTTCCTGTGCCATTTCTTTCATGTCGCCATCGCCCGTTGAATCTGACAGCATTTCTTCAGCGGTTGCCAAATCTTCTTCCGCTTGGCGGTATTTGCCCCAGACATCGACCAACGCGGATAAATCACTGTGCTCAACCGATAATTCACGGAATTTTTTGTTGTCATTCATGGTTTCTGGCTCAGACAGCATGGCGGTGACTTCTTCGAAACGGTCAGACATTTGGTCAAGGCGAAAACGTAAAGATTCTTTCATAATGATGGCTTAAAATTTTTGGCTTAATTTAGGGCTTAAAAGTTTTGGCGCAATGTAGCGCTTAAAAACAGAAAATGGCAAAATAATCGGATATTTTGCCACATTTTGGGGGGATTTGCATGGGTTTCGTGAGAGGCAATAAAAAGCTTAGACTTTTTTGACCAACACACCCCCGATTGAGTAACCTGCGCCAAACGAGCAAATCACACCCAAATCACCCGATTGCATATTTTCTTGATGTTTATGAAACACAATCATAGGACTGGCTGAGCTGGTATTAGCATATTCTGCCAGTACCATGGGCGCAATCGATTTATCCGCTTCTTTGCCCAACACGGTGCGTAAAATCAAATCAATCATGTTGGCATTGGCTTGGTGTAGCCACATTTTTTTGAGGCTTTGTGGCTCGACGTGGTTTTTATGGAGCAGTTCAAGGATTAAATTGGACACGGCAGGACACACTTCACGAAATACTTTGCGACCTTCTTGCAAGAACAATTTGTCGGTCACAGGCGCGTCGATATCAGGATACATCGGTGTGCCAGCGGCTAAGAATTCACTGCGATCCAAAAAGCCGTATTCATTTTTAATATTGGTCGAAAACTGGGTAAACAGATGGCTATCTAAAATTTCATAGCCTTTGGGTGTGGCGAGCTCTTCGATAATCGTCGCCGTTGCCACATCCCCAAAGATAAAGTGGCTGTCACGGTTGCGCCAGTTAAGGTGCGCTGAGGTGATTTCGATATTGACCATGGCGACACGTTTGGCGGTGCCAGATTTAATCAGACCGACCGCTTGGGCGATACCAAAGGTTGCTGCACTACAGGCGACGTTCATATCAAAGCCAAAACCGCCTTGCATACCAATATATTGCTGAATTTCGATGGCGATGGCAGGATACACGCGCTGGAAGTTTGAACAAGCAACAATAATACCGTCTAAGTCTTTACCTTGTAAACCTGCATTGTCCAGTGCTTGTTTGAGTGCATCTAGACCCATTTCTGCCATGATGGACATCTCTTCGCCAAGCTTGCGATGAGGAATCACCGGCGCCATGATATCTGGGTTTAAAATGCCGTCTTTTTCCATCACATAGCGGGATTTGATACCTGAGGCTTTTTCGATAAATTCGGCCGTCGAGTGCACAAGTGCCGTCTTCTCACCACGGGCGATGGCATCGGCATTTTTGGCATTATAGTTATCAACATATTGGTTGAAAGTAGTGACCAACTCTTCGTTACTGATGCTATAAGGCGGGGTATATAATCCTGTGGCAGTGATACAAATACTCATATTAGGATTCCTTTTCTAAACGTAAAACGGCAAGGTAATCATCTAGCTGTCGTCATCAATAATGATGCCGCGGTGCATGCCATCGGGGATGATATTGAACAGATAGATGATTAAAAATAGGGGTGTGGCTTATTATGCCTTGAAAATAGCGATAATGCGATAACTATGTTACAAATTATTTCATAGCCTTAAAAGTACAGAAAACAAAGGCGAGGGTTTTTTGCAACCATACACTCCATACTACTGTTCCCCTGCTACTGTCTGGGTCAATCGGTACTGCGATAAAGCACTACTTGGTTAAACTGCTTGGCTTCATCCATATCGGGCAAAGTGGTTGTGTTATCCAGCGTCGTTACCTTGTGGTAGCGCGGGTGAGCAAAGTTTTTGACACGGCTATCAGCGACCCAAACCTCATGCGCGTATTGTAAGAACACATCTAGTAACGGCAAGTTGGCTTTGTCATACAGCACATCCGCAACCAACAGCACATCGACCTTATCCATGCCCAATTGCTGTTTTAACTCAAATAAATTATCTAGCAGCTGAGCCGTTACCCCATTTAATTGCGCATTGGCTTGGCAGCTAGTTAGACTCACACTATCAATATCACAGCAAATGACCCGTTTGGCACCCGCCATTTTTGCGGCAATACCGACAATCCCCGACCCTGCGCCAAAATCCATCACCACTTTATTGCGCACCATCTGTGGCTGCTGCAAAATATACTGCGCCAATACTTGCCCGGACGCCCATGCAAACACCCAATATGGACAATTCTTCCACAGATTTTCTATCACCGCTGGCGTCAAATCTTCATGGCAAAAATCTGCATCAATGAGCCATAAATAAAAAGGTTGATTCACCGTAGATAATAACGGCACGTATGTCTTGGCAAGATTAGCGCTAGGCAACACTTGCTGCAATGCGGTAATCAGTTGATGAAAAACGGTTGATGCGTCAGAAGCATTGGATGGCATTGAAATTTTATAAGGAGAAGTTTTATAAGCGGAAGTTTTAGCATCAGTCACGTAAAGATTTCCAATCATGGTGAAAAAATGAATACAAAAAAATGTACAAAAAAAAGGAAGCTTTAAACACTTCCTTTTTTAATTCAAACCCATTATTTTGCTGCTGCTTTTTCTGCCGCTTCTACCGTTTGACGGATAAGTGTATTGATGGTCATTGGACCTACGCCACCTGGCACTGGGGTATAGCTTGAGGCAATATCTTCGATACCTGTCAGCTCAATATCACCCACGCCACCGCTCGTACCGTCCGCATGGGTGCGCGGATGAAACCCTGCATCCACCACCACGGCGCCCGATTTAATCCAATCTTTTTTGATAAGTTCTGGTTTGCCCACAGCACCCACCACGATATCCGCTTGTTTGACCAATTCTGCCAAGTTCTGGGTACGTGAATGGCAAATGGTCACGGTACAGTTGGCGTTTAATAGCATCATCGCCATCGGTTTACCCAAAATCGCGCTACGACCCACGACCACCGCATGCTTACCAGCAAGCTCAACGCCGTTTTTTTCCAATAAATACATAATGCCTTGTGGGGTGCAAGAACCATACGCAGGCTCGCCCATCGCCATATTGCCAAACCCTAAACAAGTCACGCCATCCACATCTTTTGCCAGCGCAATGGCATCAAAACAGGCACGCTCATCAATTTGGCTGGGCACAGGGTGTTGTAGCAAAATCCCATGCACATCTGGATTGTTGTTAAGCTCGGCAATTTTTGCCAATAGCTGCTCGGTGGTGGTGGATTGTGGCATGGCAACTTTTAACGAATCCATACCGACACGTTGACAGGCATTGCCTTTCATTTTGACATAAGTTGCAGAGGCAGGGTCATCGCCCACCAAAATCGTTGCCAAAATCGGCGTGCGTCCAGAGTCTTGTTTTAACTTGGCAACCCGCTCGGCAAGTTCAGCTTCCATTTGTTTGGCATACGCTTTGCCATCTAACACTGTCGCAGTCATGGTGGTTCCTCAATCAATAACGAATCGGTCAACAAAAAGTCGGTTAGCAAAAAATTTGCGTTATTTTAACCGATTTTGCGGCGTGATAACATCCATTGAAAATGTTTAACCGCTAAATTAGCGCTCAAATACCCTTCACCATCCTTCATTACATCGCTAAAATGGCTAAAAAAGTCCTTGCACTTTTAAAAATTTTTGCTATCATAGCAAACCTAAATGAAATGGCTGGGTAGCACAGTGGCCATGCATCGGATTGCAAATCCGCGGACGCCGGTTCGATTCCGGCCTCAGCCTCCATTTTCATTTTGCGGTACTATTATTTTTTTATTATGGGTGTTTTGTTATTATGAGTCAGCAATAAACGCGAAAAATATCGTAAAAAATTGCTTGCAAAGTTAACAAAACTGATTATAATAGCACCCACTTCTGACACAGACACCACACGACGCCAAGCGTCAGTGCTGTGACTACCCTGCCCGGGTGGTGAAATTGGTAGACACAAGGGATTTAAAATCCCTCGCTCTTACGAGCGTGCCGGTTCAAGTCCGGCCCCGGGCACCATTGATTAAGCCTAAACTTTGATGTTTAGGCTTTTTTGTTGCCGGTTATTTTTTAACTTTTACTTTTTGTCTCTCAAATAATGGGTAGCCGCCTAAGTTAACGGCACCACTCTCATCACTTCTTCAAACGTGGTAATACCTTCGGCAATCTTTTTCGCGCCTGCCAGTCTTAACGGCTGCAACCCATCTTGGTAGGCTTTTTGCGCGATTTGCGACAAGTCAGCGCCTTCGCTAATCAATTTTTTAAGCGCATTACTGAGTACCATGATTTCATACAACCCCACTCGCCCAAGATAGCCGGTATTACGGCAGTGTTCACAGCCTACGGCATGATTGATGGTATCTGGGGCTGCGGCTTTCCAAGGACTGACTAACGCCTGCCAAGTCTGCTGCTCAATGTCATTCATGGGCTTATTGGATTTACAATGTGGGCAAAGGGTACGCACCAAACGCTGTGCCATGATGCCCAAGATAGTCGCTGAGGTTAAAAACGGCGCCACGCCCAAATCATGCAGCCTTGTTAACGAACTGGGTGCATCATTGGTATGTAATGTCGATAACACCAAGTGCCCAGTCAGCGAGGCTTGTACCGCCATTTCCGCGGTTTCGGTATCGCGAATCTCGCCAATCATGATGATATCGGGGTCTTGACGCATCAACGAGCGAATACCGTCAGCAAAGGTCAAATCAATGTTGTTTTGAATTTGCATTTGGTTAAACGACGGCTCCACCATCTCAATGGGGTCTTCAATGGTACAGACATTGACTTCTTCTGTCGCCAGTTTTTTGAGGGTACTGTACAGCGTCGTGGTTTTACCCGAGCCTGTCGGACCTGTGACCAAAATAATGCCATTGGCTTTCCGGGTCATGTCATCCCATTTTTGCAAATCCCGCCCTGTCAGTCCCAACTGTTCAAAAGAGCGCACCAGTACCTCGGGGTCAAATACCCGCATCACCAATTTTTCGCCAAACGCAGTCGGCAGCGTCGATAACCGCAGCTCGGTTTCTTGACCTTTGGGGGTACGGGTTTTGAGCCGTCCGTCTTGCGGTTTACGTTTTTCAGCGACATTGAGTCTTGCTAAAATTTTTATTCGAGCCACCACCGCGGTCATAATCCCAGTCGGCATTTGATAAACGGTATGCAAAATGCCATCGATACGAAAACGCACGTTGCTTTTATCTCGGCGCGGCTCTAAGTGAATATCACTGGCACGCTGGTCAAAGGCGTACTGTAATAACCAATCAACAATTTTGACGATGTGTTGGTCATTGGCATCGGGATTTTCGATATTGGCGGCATTGCCCAATTGTAATAACGCTTCGACATTGGTGATATCGGCATCCGCGCGTTTTTGCTGATGGTTTGCCCCCGCAATGGCTTTGGTGACTTGATAAAATTCTTGGCGATAGCGGTTGATTTGCTCAGGACTGATTAATACAGTTTTGATTTTTTTGGGCAACACGATATGCGCAATATTGAGCTGCCAATCTTGATAAAATGGCTGGTCAGTACCGATTTCCACCGTATCTTGGGTGACGGCGACTGGCAAAATGTGCTGCGAGCGCGCATATTCAAATGACATAATCGATGTCACTGAGGGCACATCGGTTTTCAGCGGGTCAATACGTACATAATCAACGCCGGCTTTTTGTGCCAACCAGCGATTGAGCTGTTCAAGACTGAGCGCCATGTGCGTAGTCTTATCGACTAGATGAAAGCCTGCAATCACTTGCAAGGGATGCAAGGTTTTGCGGTTATGGGTCATCACCAAATTATAATCACGTTGGTCAATGATGCCATCTTTTAGCAGTTCATCAAGACACCAACGGGTATCAATTATCATTGAAAAAGCATTGGAGAGCATAGGTTTTCCAAAACGATTGCGCCCATAGAATAGCAATTAGGGGCAATCGGGTTAAAGGATTAAAATTATCATAAAATTGAGTGAAATAAATCACCACGCTACCCATCGTTATGGCTTGGCAACTTATACTGACAATATAGTATCAACAATATGGGCAAGAATATAAGGGCGACTACTGGTATAGTCCTTTGCCATCAAATCGGTGCAACCGCAAAAAATACAGCCCAGATAAAATCGTCATGATACCCAATATGATAAAACTGTATGAAAATGCGGTTTGCGTCTGTGCCAGCGAAGCGCGAGCGGGCGTCAGTAAATGTAGCAGCATCGCCCCAAAGCCAATCCCAAAACTAATCGCCAATTGCTGGTTGACCGCCAATAAACTATTGCCACTGCTGGTTTGACCTGGGCGAAGCCGTGCGATACTGATGGTGTTCATCGTGCTAAATTGTAGCGAATTACACGCCCCCATAAAAGTCAAAAATGGCACACTTAGCCAAATCGGCGTGGTTTGATTGAGTTGTGATAGCAGCATGATATTGACGCCAATCAACAAGGTATTGCCCACCAATGTTCTACGATAGCCAAATCGCTTCACAATACGCGTGACTAGCGGCTTGGTCAACAGCGCGCCCACCGCAATCGGTGCCAACATCCAACCCGCTTGTGACGGCGAATAGCCCAGCACCACTTGTAGCAGTAGCGGCAGTAAAAAAGGAATCGCACTCATCCCCAAACGGGTTAGCAAATTGCCAACTATACCCACGCGAAAGGTACGCACTTGAAACAAATCCAAGCCAAATAGCGGTTGTTGTCCATTACGCGATTCTGAGTATTTGGCGTGATAATAATAGCCAATAAGCAGCATAATCGCCAATAAAGCAACCATCACGGGAAAAACCGCTGAAGCCAGATTATCGGCATGAATGTTATTGGCAAATTCGAGCGCAAAGGTAAAGCTTGCCATCGCGCCACCGAACAGCAAAAATCCAAGCAAATCCATGCTAGGATTGCGCTGTAGATAGTTGGGCATCAGTTTCCACCCTGCCCACATCCCCAACGCCCCCATGGGAATATTAATCAAAAAAATCCAATGCCAGCTTGCAAGCTCCACCAAATACCCCCCGACCAAAGGCCCAATCACTGGCGCAATCATCGCAGGCATCACCGCATAATTCATCACCGACAGCATACGTTCTCGCGGATAGCTTTTAATCAGCGTTAACTTGCCTACAGGCATCAGCATCGCACCGCCCAATCCTTGCACCACGCGAGAAAAAATTAGGCTATTAAGGGTTGGTGATAACGCACACATCATCGAGCCTGCAGTAAACACGCCAATCGCCACCATAAAGGTGGTCTTAGTCCCATACTTATCGGCAATAAAGCCACTAATCGGGGTAAAAATTGCCAAAGTGAGCGCATAGCTAATCACTGTCCACTGCATTGATAACGCAGGCTGATTCAAATCATGCGCCATCGCAGGCAAAGCGGTATTGAGCACCGTTGAATCTAAAATCTGCATAAACAAAGCGATTGCCACCACGATTGGCAAATATTTGGTTTGCGCGGGGGTCAAGGGAGCTATAGCAAATTGGTCATGCTGTGGCTTTTTATCTTCGGTAATGATGGAATTTGGCATGGTTAACTTTTAACAATTGCTAAAGGGGCTGTAATCAAATCCATGTAATTAAGTAGCTTTATAAGTGCTGGTAATAAAATCACTAGGGCTAAATGACTAGGATAAATTGGCTATAACCAAGCAAACTTATATAACAACGTGGTTCATGATAATTGTTAACTTTCTAATGTTTTGACAGCAAACCGTCTAGTTTTCACCGCTGTGCGCAATTAGGGCAGTCACATACTGATTTTGTGGTTGGCTGAAGATATTGTCTGTCGTATCATACGCTTGTGTTTCGCCATTTTTCAATACCAGTATCGTTTGGCACACTGCCTTAACCACCTGCAAATCATGGCTGATAAAAATATAGCTTAAACCAAATTTTGCTTGAATATCTCGCAATAACTTCACCATTGCCACTTGGGTGCTGCTATCAAGCGCCGATGTAGGCTCATCGAGTAACAAAATTTTGGGCTTCATCACCAATGCCCGCGCGAGTGCCACCCGCTGACGCTGACCGCCTGAAAGCTCATGCGGATAACGGCTGATAAAATCTCGTGGCAACCGCACCGTGTCTAAGGCCGCTAATACCGCTTTTTCACGCGCCGTTTTTGCCATACCTTGAATAGTTAGCCCTTCTTCAATTATTTCAAACACACTAAACCGTGGATTGATACTGGCATATGGGTCTTGAAATACCATTTGCATATCCGAGCGATACGGCAAAAAGGCTTTATTCGACAACGCTAAAACGTCCGTCATGTGAGCATTGGCTGACAGCAAAATCTGACCTTGCACCTTGGCAGCATTCGCCAATAATTTGATGAGTGCCAAAGCCGTGGTGGTTTTGCCAGACCCAGACTCGCCCACTATACCCAAGGATTGCCCCTGCGCAAGGGTCAAATTTAACCCTTTGACCGCCTCAAACCATTGGGTGGTTTGACCCAATATATTGTTTTTTTGGGGGAAAGCGATGGTTAACTGTTTAACTTCCAAAACGCTGGGTGAATTGTCAATGATTGGCAAGCTTTGTCCAAACTCTTGATAAATCAATGAGCGAGTATAATCCTGCTGCGGATGGTCAAAAATTGCTTGGGTCGCTCCCTGCTCCATGACCTTGCCTTGCTGCATGACGATGAGATTGTCGCTGTAGCGTTTGACAAGGTTTAAATCATGGCTAATCAAAATCATTGCCATGCCACGTTCATTTTTTAGCCGATGCAGTAACCGCAAAATCTCATGGCGTAAAGTCACATCTAGGGCGGTAGTCGGCTCGTCTGCGATAATAATCTCAGGGTCTTGCGCCAGTGCCATCGCTATCATGATACGCTGTCGTTGTCCCCCCGAGAGCTCATGCGGATAGCGCGCAAGTTTGCTTTCAGGGTTGGCAATGTTGACTTGGGAAAGCAGCGCTAGGGTACGCTGTCGCCAGTGTTTTTTTGCCACGCCAGCTAAACTTAACGATTCGGCGATTTGTTTGCTCACCGTGTGCAAGGGATTTAAGGCGGTCATCGGCTCTTGAAAAATCATGCCGATGCGTTTGCCACGGATTTGGCGGAAAATATTTTCGTTTTGCTTTCTGCTTTTGGAATAAGTGCTTAGGCTATCGTTTTCAATGGGTAAAATGATTGGTTTAGGGTTTTGCGTATCACTGACATCAGTTAAAGTGGCTTGTCCTGTGATACTTAGGCTATTTGGTAAAAGTCCAAGTAAAGCAAGGCTTGAGAGGGATTTGCCAGAGCCAGATTCGCCGACAATGGCGAGGGTTTCGCCTGTGTGCAGGGTGTAGGATAAATCGTCCACTAAGGTTTGATTAGCGGATTTGATGGTTAGGTTTTTGACTGTTAGCAATTCTCTCATTCATTATTTCCTTGAATGGTTGAATCGCCGACTAATATTCCATCATGTCCAACAAAATAATTGTGACAATCTTCTACTTCAATATTATAGATTTCCGTGTTAAAAAAATTCGGACTAGTATTGATGTCTAAATTTTCCAACGATTCAATCATCTCTATATTTATAACTTTTAAGTCATAATCTACATCAAATAATTCTTTCCAATTTTCATATTTATGAATTTGAATACCGTTAATGTTAGAAAATAATATCGCATCAATATCAGGTCTTAAGTTCTCTTGAGTACAGTGACCAATTTTTTCTATTTGCATTATATTTTTTGAAGAAATAACATCACATTCGTTCACTTCAATTGCAAACACTGGATATGTAGAAACAACAGTATTGCCTTTATTAGTTTTTAAAGAAGAAATTACCGTTTCATACTCTACAAAGTCTTGCACAGATTTCCAACATTTTATTTCTTCAATCCAAAATTGATGATTCTCTGCAACAAACAAAGCCTTAGCTTTAATTTTTTCTCCTTGAATATAATTTTCTTGATTATCTATATAAATAATTCTATAGATAACTGTTTTAGATGAATCTAACACTCTTAAAATTTTCTTGAACTGAGTTTCATTTTCGTTAATTGAGTAAGATAAAACATAGTCGCCAACTTGTAAATTTTGAATAGGCACTAACCCTTTATCCGTATGCACGAGCGTCCCCGCCACAAAACCTGAACTCATATTTTTATCCTTTTAACTATTTATTAAAATGTGTATAATATCAAAGAATCATACACAAAGGCGAAATGATATGCGAACTAACATCATAATAGATGACAATCTAATGCAACAGACCCTACAAGCCACAGGCATTAAAACTAAAAAAGAAGCCGTCGAACAAGGGCTAAAGCTACTCTTGCAAAAAAGCCAACAACAAAAAATCCGTGACTTACGGGGCAAACTGCACTGGGAAGGCGACTTAGCCGAAATGCGTAAAACAGGTGTTGAAGCGTGAACTTGCCTATCATCGCTGATACTAGCGTTTGGATAGACTATTTTAACGGTCATTCAACACCTCACACCGATTTTTTGGACACGCAACTTGAGGCAACTAATGTGGCGATTTTTGATGTGATTTTGATGGAAATCTTGCAAGGTTTTCGCCTTGATACAGACTACAATCAAGCCAAAAATGCCCTTGATAGTTTATTATGTTACGATATTTTAAACCAACAAAATGCGATTAAATACGCTGATTATTACCGCCAATTACGCAAGCAAGGCATTACCATTCGTAAAGCCAATGATGTGATGATTGCTAGTTTCTGCGTTGAACATCAATTACCCCTGTTATTTTGCGATAGGGATTTTATTCCGTTTACTCAGCATTTTGGGTTGATTTCTGCATTGAATTTTAGTTAATTCAAGACTGCCTTGGGTCAAACGCATCTCGCAGCGCTTCCCCAATAAAAATCAGCAGCGACAACACAATCGTCAAACTAAAAAACCCCGTCAAAGCCAGCCACGGTGAATCCAAATTATCTTTTCCCTGTGAGATTAGCTCCCCCAAAGACGGCGAACCTGCCGGCAAGCCATAACCCAAATAATCAAGCGTGGTGAGTGCCGTGATATTCGCCGTCAAAATAAACGGCAACTGCGACAGACTCGACGACATCGCATTGGGCAAAATATGGCGAAACATAATCTTGGCATCTGACACCCCCATCGCCTTTGCCGACCGCACATAATCAAAATTTCTCGCTCGCAAAAACTCAGCACGCACCAGACCAACGAGCCCCATCCAGCCAAACAGCAGCATTAAGCCAAACAACACAAACACGCTTGGGCTAAACAGACTGACCAAAATAATAATCATAAACAGCTGTGGCAGACCGCCCCACACTTCCATCAGCCGCTGACCCACCAAATCTGTCCAGCCGCCAAAATACCCTTGCACCGCCCCCACCGCAATGCCAATAATTGACCCTGCCACCGTCAACGCCAACCCAAATAATAGCGATACACGCAAGCCATACAATACCCTTGCCAGCACATCTCGACCTTGGTCATCGGTACCGAGCCAGTTCTCGCTATTTGGCGGCGCAGGAAACGGCACATCACGACTCACACTTGGCGTTTGGTCAGCAAACGGTATCACAGGCTCAATCATATAGCCATGTTGGTTGATTAGGTCTTTGACCACAGGGTCTTGGTAATTGGTTTCGGTCTCAAACACCCCGCCAAAGGTGGTTTCGGGGTAAGACTTGACGATGGGAAAATACCAGTGATTTTGGTAATTGACCAGTATGGGCTTGTCATTGGCGATAAGGTTTGCCCCCATACAGGCAAGGAAAATCAGGCTAAACATGATGAGCGAAAAAAATCCCAACCGATTACGCCGAAAGCGGTGAATGCGGGCTTGCCAAACAGGATGTTTTATCAGCATTAGCGACCCTCAAAATCAATACGGGGATCAATGAGATGATAAGTTACATCACTTATCAACTGCAAAATCAGCCCCATCAAGGTAAAAATAAACAACGTGCCAAAAATCACCGGATAATCGCGTTGTCCAATCGCTTCAAACCCCAGTCGTCCCAAACCATCCAAGTTAAAAATTACTTCAATCAAAAAATTGCCGGTAAAAAATATTCCTACAATCGCCGACGGCAAGCCTGCAATAATAATCATCATCGCATTGCGAAATACATGACCGTATAGCACTTTTTTTTCGCTTAACCCTTTACTGCGAGCCGTCAGCACGTATTGTTTGTTGAGCTCTTCCATAAAACTAAACTTGGTCAAATATGCGAGTCCCGCAAACCCGCCAATCGTGCTTGCCGTGATGGGTAATGTCAAATGCCAAAAATAATCTTTGATTTTGCCAAACGTGGACAGTTTATCAAAATTTTCACTCACCAAGCCTTGTAGCGGAAAAATTTGCCAATAACTCCCCCCTGCCAACATCACCAGTAACACTACCGCAAGCACAAACACAGGCACGGCATAACTCACCGCAAGCAGCAATGCGGTGGTTTTATCCATCAGTGAATTATGGCGTCTGGCTTTGGCAATCCCTAGCGGCACAGCGATTAAATAAATCAGTAGCGTACTCCAAAGTCCTAGCGAAATCGACACGGGCATTTTATCCAAAATCAGCTGTGACACAGGTTTGCCTTTAAAAAACGAGGTACCAAAATCGCCCTTGGCATAGCTTGTCAGCATGAGCCAAAATCGCTCAGGCGCGGATTTATCAAAGCCGTATTGTTTTTTGATAGCCTCGACCATGTCTGGCGATAAACCGCGACTGCCTTGATAAGTGGTCGTTGACAGTTGGGTTTGGGTTGAGCTGTGTTTTTGTTCTGCTTCAATTTGGGATATTTTTTGCTCGACAGGACCGCCAGGCGCCGATTGGACAATGGCGAAATTGGTGAGCAGAATCAAAAACAAGGTGGGGATGATTAACAACAGCCGTTTAAGAATATATTTGCCCATGGTTATCCCTCATTGTTATCTCTCATTATTAGCCTTAATGGTTACCGTTAACTGTTAGCCTTAAAAGTTATTTTTTAGTTGGCGTAAGGCTTTAAATATCTCAAACGGGCTGTCATCCTCAATTCCTGTCTGCGTTTGTACAGTTTTTATCATTTCATCACTGGGTGCAATCACTGCACGCATAAACGGATTGATGGCTTTTTCATCGGCAAGCGTGGTCGGTAAGGTTGGCTTATTTTGCTCGCGTAACTCACTGTCATGCGCTATTGCCTGTGCAATGGCTGGGTTATTGGGCTCGATAAACTTGGCAAAGTTAAGATTTGACAAGGTATACTCATGGGCAGGATAAAATAGCGTTTCATCGTCATGTAACTGTGCAAAACGGTCAAAGCTTTCAAACAACGTCTCAATCGTGCCTGTGAAAACACGACCACAACCTGCGCGAAATAACGTATCTCCACAAAAAATATGCAGACGGTTATCAAGCGTCACTAAGTACGCTAAGTGATTTTCGGTATGCCCTGCCACTTGCCACACCTGCACAGGTCTGCCCCAAGCGGTTAATTCGCGCCCTTCAGCGACGGGGGTTAAATGCGTGGCATTGATTAACGGGTGAATATTGGCGTGTGCAAAAATCTGTGCGTTTGGAAACGCATTTGCCAATGCTGTGACGCCGCCGATGTGGTCGCTGTGATGATGGGTCACCCATATTTGGGTGATGGTCAGATTTTCACGGTTTACAAACTCTAAAACAGGCTTGTCATCACCTGCATCAACAATAATCACTTCTTGTGTTTCATCATTGATCATCGCCCAAATATAGTTGTCAGTGAAGGCTGGGATTGGGTGGATTTTTAGCATTGTTTTATTCCTTATTATTTTCCTAAGTACTGCATGACTTGTGCTTGTTTGTCTTTGTTCGCCCACCAATAATCAATACCGATGGCATTGCTTGGCAGCGGCCCATGCTCATAAAATTTCCAATACGCCACATTGTCAGTGTGCTTGCCATAAGTCGGCACGACATAATAGCCCGCCCGTAGCAGACGGTCTAATACTTTGCTGTATAGCACAATATCGTCACGATTCTTCGACACTATGAGTTTGGCAATCACCGCATCAATGGCTTTGTTTTTGATACCTGCCGAGTTTTGGTTGCCTTTTTCGTCTGCCGCTTGTGAGCCCCACATATAGGTTTGCTCGGCGCCAGGTGACAAACTTTGGGCAAACATATCGATAATCATGTCGTAGTCGTATCTACGAGTGCGCTCTAGGTACTGGGGGACATCGGCTTGGCGAAAGCTTGTTTCAAACCCGAGCCGCTGCAGGTTACGTAAAAAAGGTAGCACAATACGCGCATTCTTGTCATCGGCGGATAAAAATTCGATTTTGGCGGGCTGACCATTGGGCTGATACAGCTTCATATTGTGGTATTTAAAACCGGCTTGCAGCAGCAATTCACGCGCTTTTAATAAATTGTCGCGATTAAATCCATCGCCAGTTGATTTTGGGGCTTGCCAATCGCTTAAAACAGCCTGTCTTTGAATAGGCTCAAGGTCAGGTAATAGCGGATTGATAACCGCCAGTTCTTGGGGCGTTGGCGTGCCGGTTGCGGCAAGTTCTGAGCCATGAAAAAAGCTTTGCAAGCGTTCATACTGCCCATAAAACATGGTTTTATTGAGCCATTCAAAATCATACGCCAGTGTGATGGCTTGGCGCACCCGAATGTCTTGAAAAATCGGTCGGCGCAAATTCATCACAATCGCTTGCATCGGTACGGGGTTGTTATTGGCGATTTGCGCTTTGGTGATCATGCCTGCTTTGACGGCAGGAAAGTTATAACCCGTTGCCCATGTCCGCGCTTTGTTTTCGGCACGAAAAAAATATTCGCCGGATTTAAAGCCTTCAAATGCCACTTCGGGGTTTTGATAATACACATACTTAATTTGGTCAAAATTATAGCGACCGACATTTACCACCACGCCCGCTTCAGGTTTGGCGCCCCAATAATTAGGGTCACGCACATAAGTAATGGCGCGTCCTGCATCGATTGTGCCGACTTTATACGCGCCACTGCCCATCAGTGGCGTCAGTCCGACTTTATCAAAATAGCCATCAATCGATTTTTTTGACCAAATCGGCATTTGCGCGACGGTCAGTTTGATTTCTTGGTTGTCTTTGGATTTAAAAATAAATTTGACGGTTTGTCGATCGATCACTTGGGTTTCTTTGACATCGGATAGATAGCTACGCATACTCATCACGCCTTTTGTCAGCAGTGCATCCATACTGGCTTTGACATCTTGCGCCGTCACAGGCGTGCCATCCCAAAAATAGGCTTTGGGGTTGATGTGATAGATAACCCAGCTTGGGTCATCTGGGTCATAAGTGACTTTATCCGCCAGTAGTGGGTACTGCACAAACGCTTCTGAGAGCGAGCCTGTCATCAAACTTTCAAACAAATAATCGGTTCCTGTCACAGGTGTACCGACATCAATCCATTTATTAATACTGTCAAAGGTGCCGATGGCAGATAGGCTCAGCACACCGCCTTTGGGGGCGTTGGGATTGGCATACGGTAAATGAGAGACATGGGCAAATTGCGCGGTGCTGTTGTGAGCGATAGATGTGCCAGTGATGATAGCGGTATTGGCAGCGGACGCGACCACTAATAAGCCCAGCACCCAGTATTTTTTGCCGAATGTCTGGCGAGTGACTGCCCTCATCCAGTGGGCTGGTTTTATCACCCTGTTTTCTTTCACTTGCATCCCCCCTGACCCCTTCACCTATTTTTCAAAAAACCTTGGTATTGTTAGCTGTTATCCCTCATATGCCCCACACCCGCTAACTATAAAAAAGACTTAACAAGCATTTTATGTTAAGTCTTAATGTAGCATGATTGTTAAATCTTTTTATACGCTAGTTTGCTCAAACTGCTGCATAAATTTGATTAACTTTTCAACGGTCGCCAAATCAATCGCGTTATAAATACTGGCGCGCATGCCACCCACTGTACGGTGCCCTTTAAGATTCAAAAGTCCTGCTTCGTCGGCTTTAGCCAAGAAGGTTTTATCAAGTTGACTATCTGCCAAGGTGAAGGGTACATTCATGATTGAGCGGTTGTCTTTGTTGACAGGGTTTTGGTAAAAATCGCTTTGGTCGATAAATTCATACAGCTTTTGCGCTTTTAACAAATTTTGTTGATAAATTGCCTCGACACCCCCTTGCTCAAGCAACCATTCAAACACCAAACCTGCCAAATACCAAGAAAAAGTTGCTGGCGTATTGACCATCGAATCATTGTCGGCTTGGTTTTTATAGTCCAAGATACTTGGGCAAACCAAGTTGGCATGACCGATCAAATCATCACGGACAATCACAAGTGTCAAACCTGCAGGACCGATATTTTTTTGCGCACCTGCATAAATCAGTCCAAATTTTGATACATCTATTGGGCTAGATAGGATGCAAGATGACATATCCGCCACGATGGGCACATTCACCGCTGGCACATCAAACATCGCCAAGCCATTAATGGTCTCGTTGGGGCAATAATGGAAATAATCGGCGTTGTCATTAAGTTGCCAGCTATCACGTGGGGGCACAGTGGTATAGTTGCTGTCTTTGGCAGAAGCGACGACATTGATTTTGCCTAGCCCTGCTTGCTCATAGCGTTTGGCTTCGCTGATGGCTTTTTTAGACCAAATGCCGGTGTCTAAATAATCAGCCTCCCCTTTAAGTAAATTCAAAGGAATGGCTGAAAACTGTAAGCTTGCGCCACCTTGCAAAAATAGCACTTTATAATTGTCAGGAATATTCATCAGCTTGCGCAAATCCTGCTCGGCTTTTGAGGCAATGCCCACAAATTCACTGCTACGGTGGCTCATCTCCATCACCGACATGCCTGAGCCATGCCAATTTAACAATTCGGCTTGCGCTTTTTGCAGCACCGCAGTCGGCATAGACGCTGGGCCTGCACAAAAGTTAGCAACACGTTGATCAAAGCTGACACTCATAGCACGTTCCTTTTTATCGTGTGAAATGTTATCGTGTGAAATGAAATAAAAAAATACTTTACCACAATATGGCTAGTCGATGAATCATAAAGATGAGTCATCAATCGGCAGCTTTTAAGCTTAACTTGATAGCAACTGCCAAAGTTGGCGTTTTAGGCGATAATCATCAAGCATATCTACTAGATACGGCAGACGCTGTATCGGTTGTTCATCTAGACAGTCAGGCAATGGCGTCAATGCCCCCACCTTAGGATTGCCTTGATTAATACGGTATAAAAATCCTGAAAACCCTGCGACTGCCATCGGGTAGCTGCTCATTAATTGCACCGTGGCTTTGGGTAAATGCTGGCTATCGGTGAGCAAGGGAAAGTTAAAAAAATGCACTGACGCTTTTAACCCACTGATGATTTGTTGCCATAACTGCTGTTGGCGGCTGTCCGTCTGCAAAAAATGACTGTCAACCACCAGTGTCCACTCACCCACCACTATCGCCTGCACATCAAAACTGGCAGTGAGTAATTCATCATTGAGCTGTTCATTATTGAACAGCTCATCACTGTGCCCGCCATCACTATACCTATCACTATTTGGCGCAGGGTCGCTTTTTAAAGGTGAATGATGGGGTAAAAGTAAATCATGGGTTTGAAAATCTGCCAGACTCGCTGGGGGTAATTCTGCTACGCCCCCAACGGCATCATCCGCAATAACAGGATGATTGAAGTCTGGCGTTGTAGCAATGGGCGAAAAATTGCTAGTTAACCCAGTTTGAGTGGGTTGTAACTGCTGTGGCATGGCAGCAAGCGTCTCAACCGCTTGATAGGAAGAAACAACCTCAAAATCTTCTAGATTAGCAAACGTTTTGACAGGGCAATCTTGGCGCACCCAACGCGTAACACCCATCTGCGCCAGTATTTCGCTTTGCCAGGCATGGTACTGCTGCTCATCAAGGGTAAGGTCAGGTACAGTCATACCAATGTTAACTCAAGTTGAATGGGGTAACGCATTATAGCAACCTTATGGCAACCAAATACCCCTATTAAAAAATTATACAATCGGGGTGAGCGGCGCAGTGACATCCGCGTTTTGCCCACGATGACGCAGATAATGGTCTAACAGCACAATGGCAAGCATGGCTTCTGCTATCGGCGTAGCACGCACACCGACACAAGGATCATGCCGCCCTTTGGTTAGCATCTCTACTGCATTGCCGTGAATATCAATACTTTGACCCGGGGTGGTGATACTGGCAGTAGGTTTTAGCGCAATACTCACTACAATCGTTTGCCCTGATGAAATTCCCCCTAAAATTCCCCCGGCATGGTTGGCATTAAAGCCGTGCAAGGTTAACTCGTCGCGAGATTCATGCCCAAACTGTCCCGCCACTGCCATGCCATCGCCAATTTCAACGCCTTTGACCGCATTGATACTCATCATCGCATGCGCGATATCGGCATCCAGCCTGTCAAACACAGGCTCGCCGAGTCCCACAGGTACACCCGATGCCAATATAGTGAGCTTTGCGCCACAGCTTGTCCCTTGCTCGCGGCATTGGGTAATCAGCTGCTCAAACTTTGGCAGGGCATCTATATCCGCACAAAAAAATGGGTTGCTGTTGACAAATTCCCAATCAATCGTATTTTCAGGTATCTGTTTGGCAACCACATCACCAATCTGGGTCACATAACCGCGGACTTCTACCCCTAGCCGTTGTTTCAAATATTTCTTGGCAATCGCGCCCGCTGCCACTCGCATTGCCGTTTCGCGCGCTGACGAGCGACCACCACCACGATAATCGCGAAACCCATATTTCATGCTATAGGTATAATCGGCATGGTTGGGACGAAAGGTGTCTTTAATATCGCTATAATCTTTGGATTTTTGGTTGGTATTGCGAATCAACAGCCCGATAGACGTACCTGTCGTTTTACCCTCAAACACGCCAGAGATAATTTCAACTGCATCGTCTTCACGGCGCTGGGTCGCAAATTTTGACGTGCCCGGCTTACGACGATCCAAGTCAATTTGCAGATCTGCTTCGGTTAAAGGCAACCCTGGTGGCACACCGTCAACGATTGCCATAAGTCCTGCACCATGTGATTCGCCACAGGTGGTAACGGTAAAAACTTGCCCGATGGTATTGCCTGCCATTTACGCTCCGCTTACTATTTCATGAATGCTTACAAATAAAATCATGGGTTTGTTGCACCCTGCTCATATATTGTTTTTTTTAGTCATTATCTAACGTGTTCAATCAACAAGCCTAATCAACAAGTTAAAGATAGCAACTCCAAACAACCGCTTACTAAGAAGCACTCACATACTGCTCAAAATATGCCCGATTTTCCATCAATTCATCATAATCCATGGCAAAAATCCCATGCCCGCCATGCGCAAAGGTTAACCAATTAAACTGAATTTCAGGATAGGCTTGGCGCAGTGCCCATTCACTATCCCCCACCTCGCATACCAGCAAGCCGTCACGATTCAGATAATCTGGGGCGTTGTATAAAATATGATGCACCAAATCTAAGCCATCTTGTCCCGCTGCCAACGCATGATCTGGCTCATGCAAGAACTCGGGTGGTAAATCTGCCATAGTCGCCGCATCGACATACGGCGGGTTGGTCACAATCAAATCATATTGATTTTCTGCAGGCACTTTTTCAAATAAGTTTGACTCAATCAAATTGACCTGATGGCTCATATGGTGATGTTCCACATTGACCGCTGCCACTTCTAGCGCGTTCTTGTCGATATCACTGGCATCGACCATTGCATCAGGGAAACGGCTTGCCAAGGCAATGGCAATACAGCCTGACCCTGTACACAAGTCTAGCATACGTTCTGGCTGTGCTAACTGCTTATCATACAATCCGTGGTCATGAAATTTTTTGTCATTAGTAGTGCCACTGATTTTTTCAACCAAATCATTGGGTTCAAAATAGGGATAAAACTGCTGGCGAATCAGCTCAGCAATTGGCGAGCGCGGAATCAATACCCGTTCATCCACATAAAATGGCAAATCGCAAAAATAAGATAAATTAATTAAATAACTCAAAGGCTTACGTTCTACAATACGGCGCTGCAGCAATGTCAATACTTCTGATTTTTCGCTATTGGTCAGGCGACAATCTAAGATTTGTTCATCGGCAGACCAATCAAGCGACAAGGTTTGTAACACAATGGCAGAAGCTTCAGCAAACTCATCTGTGGTACCTTGCGCGACTACCACATCATGCTCGCGTAATTTACTGACCCCAAAACGGATAAAATCGCGAATCGTTTTTAGGGTTTGGTGTGCTTCAGCAAACTCTTGTTGCATGGTGTCAAAGATGTCATCTGACTCGGTTTCTTCATCCATATCAAGCGCTTGCAAATCGATTTGCAAATCGTCAAAGTTTTGTGAATCTTGATTTTGATCAAAAGATGGCGTGTGAGAAACATTGGCTGATGCAAATGGCGATGATGACATAGTGGTTAACCTAAAAAATTTTGAATTAAAATTATAATATACTTTGATTTTTTTACCAATTATTTAACGAGCTAAAGTCATTTAACAAGTTAAAGTGTCGCAGATTTGTACAATTCAATTTTTCATCATCGAGCTATTCAATAAACATGGTAAAAATAGATATTGCGCGCAGGTTTAAATATTTTAAACACTTTTTTGGGTTAATCTTGCTATAAAAATACCGCTTGGTTAAAAAATTTTACCATTATCTATCGCGCGATTTGTTAATGTTAGACTTAAAGCATGTAAATTCGCCTATGGGACAATTTATCTATACAACAATTTAACGGCGTAAAAATTAGGTGTGTAGCAAGGTTCTATGGCGCAAGGTTGTTAAACACCTTGGCAAACGCTACTTAGACAGCCGTGCTGCCAACAAATGAGCCATTGCCCGACAAGTTGGTTTTTATAGTATAATTGCTGCCAATTTATGCTTTTATTGTACGTTATATTGTCCCTTATTTTTATTTGTTATTGCCCATTATTGAGTCAATCTATGAAAAAATTTGTACTGTCTACCCTAGCTTGTCTGATTGCCAATCAAGCATTTGCAGCCACCAACACGGTCTCAGACACCACCGCCAAAACGGCACCCGCCACCAAAGCTGTGACCAAAACAACGACCACGACTAAAACTGCCACCACGAAAGCAGCGAGCACCCCTACCGCTAAAAAAACCACTACCGATAGTAAAACGGCTAAAAAACCGCAAACAGCCAAGCCCGCAGCTAACGTCGCCCAATCTACCAGCACGCCAAAAGTCGCCTCGGCTGCTGCAATGACGGCAGCAACCGATATCCCTTTGACCCCAATCCCAGCCACCACCACGGCATTAGGTATTAAAGAAGATGCCACGCAAACAGGTATCGACAGTGACTATACCTCGGGTGCAGGTGTCGCAGGCGTGAGCTCTGAAGAGCTCAATAATACTACGACGGCTGCGCCAACTTTTGACCCCACAACGGTAGGTAACAATAAAACAGCAACGACACCTGCCAGTTTTTCTAACCTGAATTTGTCTGACTATGCACAGCTAGTCAATAGCGCCGAATGGAAACCTGGTCAAAATGTTAACTCAGCAACGACCTTAAAACTTCAAGCCTTGTTAGAT
Organism: Faucicola osloensis; assembly: GCA_016888885.1. Classification (GTDB taxonomy): domain Bacteria; phylum Pseudomonadota; class Gammaproteobacteria; order Pseudomonadales; family Moraxellaceae; genus Faucicola. The sequence goes on along the minus strand of CP069437.1, from coordinate 89,739 downwards.
TGGAATCATGCTTCACCAGGTCCGATTGATGGCGGCTGGGGTATGAATGCCAAAAAAGCGCTCAAAAATTTCCAAGCCATGCACGGACTACCCCAAGATGGCCGTATGAGCGCAGAAGTTTGGCAACGCTTAAATGAAAAAATCCCTGCCAATCAGCCTGTGTTGGTCGGTTATACCTTGACGCAAGAAGATATTAAAGGTCCGTATCAGCCAACACCGAGTGGTAGTGAAGCCAAATCTAAAATGAAAGGTCTATACTATCAAGACGTCCAAGAAATGTTGGCTGAACGTTTCCACATGGATATTCGCTATCTTAAAAAGCTTAATAGCGATAAAAAATTCACCGTGGGTGAAACCATCACCGTCTTTAACCCAGGCGCGCCACTCAATGAGAAAATCACCCGCTTGGTTGCCAAAAAAGCCGACAATATCTTGTACGCTTATAACGGTGACAAGCTCATTGCCACTTATCCTACCACGGTCGGTAGTAGTGATACACCGTCTCCTACGGGTACCTTTAGTATTGTCAATCGTGTTAAAAACCCTTGGTACCGCGCCACTAGCGGTGAAGGCAAAGATAAAAAAGTGTTTATGTTGCCGCCAGGACCCAACGGTCCAGTCGGTGTGGTATGGATGGGACTGAGTAAACCGTCATACGGTATTCATGGCTCGCCCGTTCCTGAAGGCATTAGCCGTCAAGCCTCGCACGGCTGTGTTCGCTTAACCAACTGGGATGTGCTTGAAGTGTATGCCAATGTTGATACGGGCACCAAGGTAGACCTACAGTAGCTGTTGAGCCACAGCGGTTAGCACCACAGTCTAGCGTGAGTGCTATATACTTTTAATCTTATTAGCCATAAAAAAACCGCTTAACTAGCAATAGCTAAGCGGTTTTTTCAGTTAAGCGATTTTTGCTATGTTATTAGTTATCTAGTGAACTGCTGCATTATTAAAGCGCCGTTTATGCTATGACAGTTAGGGTGTGACAGGGGTTTTATTTACACCCAAACTCTGTAGTTTTTTTACCACCACCCAAGCAATCGGAATCGACAACACCAGCCCTATAATGGCTGCCGTCACAATGTGTTGCGCCTCATCAAAACCTGTCACCAACGCAATGGTCATTAAAACACCGATAGTCACACCAGAAGCGATTGTAAAAATTGCGCTAAATAATTGCCAGTTCATAACAACTCCTTATCATTGCGTAAATAGATGTATTTGTTAGATATAGTTATAGTCCAATTCCACACTCAAAACAAGGAAAAAAAAGATTAAACAAATGCACGACCTAAAACAATTAGTTATCAATCCCACATTTTTAGTAAGGTTTAATTTGAATCAAATCTATCGAGAAATCTAAAAAACTCGCGTTTTTTTCCGATTAATATCATCGATATCGAGGTATTTAATTGGCTTTGTAAGCATTGATGAAAAAAAATTCCACCCAGTTTTTTAAGTTTAATGGCACATTTTTTAGTAACTATTTTTAATAACTATGACCCAATAACATAATTTGGTTAAAAAATTTTGGGTAAAAAAGTTTTCTGTAATCTGCTATGTTAGCGGTGTTTATCAATTGTTTAACAGAGTAAAGGACAGGAGTATTTAACATGCATCAACAATTTTCTTTTTTCGCCGCTTTTTCTTTTTTCACCGCTATTAAGCCATCGACAAAACGCCTAGCTAATAAACGCCTAGCTACTAAACACCTAAGAAGTACCGCTGCCGTGGTTGGCTCAGCCCTAGCCTTGGGCGGTTGCGCCTCTACCACAGGTAACGGTGTGATGGATGCTAATAGCACCATCGGCACTGCCAACAATGTCGGCATGGCGATATTTAAAGCCGCGGTGAATCAACAATGCCAAACTCAATTACAAAATAACCAATACTGGCGCTTGGGCAGCGTGTTGATGACTTCCGACAAACAAGCACAGGTGGCGAGCAATGTCTGTGGCTGCGTCAGCGAAAAAGCCCCGCAGTCCGTCACCATTGTCGATTTGACCACAGCCGCAGTCGACCCGACCGCGCGCAATGTCATTGTGGCGCGGGCGGTATCGAATACCTTGCAGCAATGCGTGGGCGAATTTGTTAAGTAAATATTAACTTGCTACTGAGTGTGCGCTACTATATAATAGCGCACCTTGTTTATACCAATATAGTTAGATGATTTTAACTTAGGTGCATTCAATCTCCTTGCTGTTGACACGGGGTCAACGGCTGTTTAATCCGTGAGGAGTCTTTATGAGACATTATGAACTGGTATTATTGGTTCACCCAGACCAAAGCGACCAAGTGGTTGGCATGGTTGAGCGCTATATCAACTTAGTAAAAGAACAAGGTGGTGCTATCCATCGCCTAGAAGATTGGGGTCGTCGTCAGTTAGCTTACCCAATCAACAAAGTTCACAAAGCTCACTATGTGCTATTAAATATTGAAGCGGGTCAACAAACGCTTGATGAGCTTGAAGAATTATTCCGTTATAACGATGCTATCATCCGTAGCTTAGTTATCCGTCGTGACGAAGCGATTACTGAAGAATCACCATTAGCAAAAAGTGCTGAAGAAAAACGTGCTCGTAAAGCTTCACGCCGTAACGATACAGCTCAAGATGACTATCAATCAAATGATGATGAGTCAGAAGTTGATGCTGATGACAACAACGACGAATAATTAAGGAGACTAATCATGGCACGTTTTTATCGCCGCCGTAAATTTTGCCGTTTTACTGCTGAAGGCATTACCCATATCGATTATAAAGATATCGAAATCCTAAAACAGTATGTGAGTGAAAGTGGCAAAATCGTACCAAGCCGCATCACTGGTACTTCAAACAAATATCAACGCCAATTGGCTGTAGCAATCAAACAAGCGCGTTATCTTGCGTTGATTCCTTACACTGACAGCCAAAAATAAACCGAGGAGTGATATATGCAAGTTATTTTATTACAACGTATCGCTAACCTAGGTAAACTAGGCGATACTGTTAATGTAAAAGCAGGTTACGGTCGTAACTTCCTTATACCACAAGGTAAAGCATTACCAGCCACTGCTTCTAACATCGAAAAATTTGAAGCACGCCGTGCAGAACTTGAAAAAGTAGAAGCTGATGAATTAGCCGCTGCTAATGCCCGTGCTGAAGCGCTACAAGACGTCAATGTTATCATCCGTGCAAAATCAGGTGATGAAGGCAAACTATTTGGTTCTATTGGTACTCGCGATATCGCCGATGCCTTAACCAAATCTGGTTTACCTGTTGACCGTTCAGAAGTTAAATTGCCTGAAGGTACATTACGTCAAATTGGCGAATACAATGTTGATATCCAATTACATCACGATGTAACGACCAACATTCAAGTCACTATCTTGGCAGAAGATTCAGCTGCTTAATTGATAGTTTACTTTAAAAAAGAGATGGCTTTGCTGTCTCTTTTTTTTATTGTTTGCGGCGTAAAATTTAACAAAAAAGCCTAAAATTCAAGCTGATTTCATTCAAAAAAATTGCCGTTTTTTTATATTTTTCTCATTAGAATTTGAATGGTTTTTTCGGTATATTGTCTGTTCTATTTCGATGCGTGTGTTAGACTCACGAGTTATAACCGATAACATTTAGCAAACTTTTGCCCTTTCAAACTATTTAAAATAACTTTATCACAGGTCATCATGGCAGACGATAAAACCAAAGAGAACGATCTTAAGACTACTTCGCTGATGCAGCACCAACCGCACAGTATGGACTTAGAAAAGTCCGTCCTAGCGTCGCTGATGAGCCTTGAAGAGTCGTTTGATCGCATCTCAGATATTATTACCAAATATGATTTTTATGCACAGCGCCATCAATATATTTTTGATGCCATCTCTCATCTTGCCAATGCCAATGAGCCGTATGATGCCACCATGGTGATGGACTGGCTCGACATGCAAAAACTGCTTGAGCCCGCGGGGGGTAGCGATTATCTAGGCGATATCCTATCACAAAGCCCAGCGACGCTGTTTAACTTGACTGCTTATGCGCAGCGGGTCAGAGAATTTTCGACCTTACGCCAAATCATCAAAGCAGGCAGTCATATGCTAGAGCTTGCCTTTGACCCAAAAAATCAAAGTGTCAGTGAGATTTTAGACACCGTTGAAAGCGAAATTTTTGCCATCAATGAAACCCATAGCCGCCAGTCAAAACACAAGGGTCCTACCCAACTAAGCGATGTTATCACCAATGTCGTCAATAATATCCAAGAACTTAAAGACCATCCTGAAGGCATGATTGGGCTTAAGACCCCGTTTGAAGAACTCAATAACAAAACCCAAGGGCTACAAGCAGGCGATCTCATTATCGTGGCAGCGCGTCCTTCGATGGGTAAAACCACGTTTGCGATGAATTTGGCAGAGAGTATTTTATTTCATACCGATTTACCTGTGGTGGTGTTTTCGATGGAAATGCCTGCCGAGTCAATTGTGATGCGTTTATTGTCCTCTTGGGGGGCTATCAACCAAACGCACTTGCGCTCAGGTCAAATGAATGAAGATGAATGGGGTAAACTCTCCAACGCCATCGCCCATCTGCATGCTAAAAAATTGTATATCGATGACAGTACCGCGCTACCGCCATCTGAGGTTCGCTCGCGCTGTCGCCGTATTGCCAAAGACAATGATGGCAAACTTGGGATGGTAATGGTCGATTATCTACAACTGATGAAAGTCCCAGGCTTAGGCGACAACCGCGTGGGTGAGATTTCGGAGATTTCACGAAGCTTAAAAGCGCTGGCTCGTGAGATGAATTGCCCGGTGGTCGCTTTATCACAGCTCAATCGAAGTTTGGAGAATCGCCCCAACAAACGCCCGATTATGTCGGACTTACGCGAATCGGGTGCCATTGAGCAGGATGCCGATTTGATTATGTTCATTTATCGGGATGAGGTTTATAATGAAAACAGCGATGCTAAAGGCACAGCTGAAATCATTATCGGTAAACAGCGTAATGGACCTATTGGGACAGTGCGCCTATCCTTTGAAGGGCAATTTACCCGTTTTGGTAACTTAACCCCTGAATTTTACCAAACCGCTTCCTTTAGCGAACCTGATGAATAAAAATTTTACTGCAACAAGGTCAAGATTGTGCGTCAAACCAGCATCACCATCGATTTAGCAGCGCTTAGCCATAACCTACAACGCGTCAAAGATTATGCCCCGACCGCCAAGGTATTAGCCATGGTCAAAGCCAATGCCTACGGGCATGGCGCAGTCAACTGTTTACCCGCCGTAGCACAAGCCGATGCCTTAGGTGTCGCTTGTTTGCAAGAAGCAATAGAACTGCAACAGGCTGGCTGGCAAAAATTAATGGTAGTGATTGAAGGCGCGTTTTCGTTAGCAGAATGGCAATATTGTACAGCGCATCAAATCCAATGCGTGATGCATCACCAACGCCAATTAGACTGGGCGTTGCAGCAGCCTGCAAAAACCGGCGCAACCGTCTGGTTAAAACTAAACACTGGCATGAACCGCCTTGGCTTTACATCGGGTGAAATCAGGGAAATTGCCCAGCAATTAACTAGGGCAGGTTACGAGATTGTTTTGACCACCCATTTTGCCAACGCTGACGTCATCGATCATCCCAATAACCAACAACAATTTGAGTTATTTGATTCAACCTTACAAATGCTACGTGACCAAGTAAGCCCAACGATTAAAGGCTCTTTGTGTAATTCAGCGGGGATTGTCAACTGGTCAGACCGCCATTATGATTGGGTGCGCCCAGGCATTATCTTGTATGGGGCAACGCCTGTAAACCATGCCACTGCCAAACAGCTAAACCTACAACCTGTCATGCATTTTAACGCCAGCATCATGGCAATTCATACGCTAAAAGCGGGCGATAGCGTGGGTTATGGTAGTCGCTGGACTGCCCAAGCCCCAGCGCGCATCGGCATTGTCAGTGTGGGTTATGCTGATGGTTATCCAAGGGTGATTAGCGATGATGCGTATGTCGTCGTCGCAGGTCAACAGGCGCCTATCATCGGTCGCGTGGCGATGGATATGTTGATGGTTGATTTGACCCATACTACTGAGGTAAACCTTGACTGCCCTGTCCAACTTTGGGGTAACGCACCGAGCATTGATGAAGTGGGTAGCTGGAATGATACCATTAGCTATGAGCTATTAAGCGTGGTCACTCGACGCCCAACATGGATTTATCAGTCGTAACTGTTAACTATGTGACGGATGTTAAAGTGACACAAATGCGTCAATTTGCTAGACAGTTTGGATAAATCCGCTATACTGATAGTTTACTGTAATGTTTATTGACAAAATTGGGATGTAGGACAGGCAATGAGTACCCGCCATTTTTTGACGTTATTGGATTTTAGCAAAGAAGAATTAATGCAAGTGATTAAACGCGGCAGTGAACTGCGTTTGATGCAGCATGAAGGGGTTATTTATCAGCCTTTTGTCGGTCGTACCTTGGGTATGATTTTTGAAAAATCGAGCACCCGTACCCGTATTTCGTTTGAAACAGGGATGGGACAATTTGGCGGCCATGCCATATTTCTATCACCTCGTGATACCCAGCTTGGTCGTGGCGAACCGATTGAAGATTCAGCACGTGTCATCTCACGCATGGTCGATATCGTCATGATTCGCACCTTTGAACACAGTATTGTTGAAAAATTCGCCCAGTATTCGCAAGTGCCTGTTATCAATGCGCTCACTGACGAGCAGCATCCTTGTCAGCTACTAGCCGATATCCAAACCTTTATGGAACACCGTGGCAGCATCGAAGGCAAAACGGTGACTTGGATTGGAGATGGCAACAATATGTGCGCTTCTTTTATCCATGCCGCGCATCAATTTGGCTTTCAACTGCGGGTTTCCGCCCCTTATGGATTTGAACCCAATGCCGACCTCATCAAACAGTATTCGCACTGTGTCGAGCTGGTCGAAGATGTTAATGAGGCGGTCAAAGGCTCGCATTTGGTTGCCACCGATGTATGGGCAAGTATGGGACAAGAAAGCGAGCAAAATACTCGTGCGCGGCGATTTGCCCAGTACATGGTGACCCGCTCATTACTGGATAAAGCCGATCCAGACGTCTTGTTTATGCATTGTCTGCCTGCCCACCGCGGCGAAGAAATCTCCTATGATTTGCTAGAAGATCCGCGTGCTGTGGTGTGGGATGAAGCCGAAAATCGTCTGCATGCCCAAAAAGCATTGATGGAATTTTTGTTAACCGATAAAATCAAACTCGCCTAATCTATGTGGTCTGGGCGTTATCTTTGCGCCCTGCGCTGCCATCATCATTATCTTAACCGCTCTAATTGTTAACCAATAAAGCAAACGGAACATAGCCATGTACTTTGTGCTCTCGCCTGCCAAAAATTTGAATGAAAAAAGTGATTTACCTTTTGATTTTAGTCAACATTACACCCAGCCTGCTTTGATGGCGCACGCTTGCGAATTGATGGGTGAATTAAAAACATTAGCGCCAACTGATTTGTCGGCGCTGATGAGTATCTCAGCTAAACTTGGGCAATTAAATGCCGTGCGCAACCAAAATTGGCGATGGGATACTACCCAGCCATTTAGCACCGATCATGCTGATATACCTGCTAAAGCGGCGCTGTATTTATTTGATGGCGATGTCTATACAGGTTTGGCAGCGCAGCAAATGACTAAGCAACAAGTGCACTATTTAAATGAGCGATTAGGAATATTGTCTGGGTTGTACGGCTTGTTAAAACCGCTTGATTTGATGCTACCCTATCGCCTGGAAATGGGCACAAAACTAAAAAATCCCAAAGGCGAGAATTTGTATCAATTTTGGGGCGATACGATTGCCGATTTAATCAATCAACGCATGGCAGAAAATAAACACAAAGTTTTGGTAAACTTGGCTTCCAATGAATATTTTAAAGCAGTCAATCCCAAAAAAATCAGCGCGGATATTATCACGCCCCGTTTTGAAGACGGCAAAAATGGCCAATATAAAGTGGTAAGCTTTTATGCCAAAAAAGCGCGGGGCTTAATGGTGCGTTTTGCGGCAGAGAACCAATTGATCCAAGTGGAAGAGCTTAAAGCATTTAATTTAGAAGGTTATAAATTTGTGGACCATGCGTCGAGTAGCACTGAATATGTGTTTAGAAGAGAGGTTAACTGATGGATAAAGTATCTGCCCAGCAGCGTATTGATGAGGTTCAAGCCATTTATCGTGAGTGGCTTGCCCTACAGCCCAAACTTGTACAAGCGCAAAAAGACTGGAAAAAAAGCGTTAAGTTAATGGCACAGCTTGAAGCGTTTTATTTGCAAGGCGAGTATCGAGACTTATTTGAAAGGCTTGAGCACGGCGAAGACTTGAACTTGACCACGGAAGGTGAATATAGCGTCATGTCAGAAGATGCCATTTGGAACGCCATACAGGAACAGCAGCAGCAACTTTGGCAATTGCTACACTTTGCTGTAAAGCATTTGGACAAATCATAGAAAAAACCCTGTTAAACTTACGTCTAACAGGGTTTTGATTTAAGCTATAGATTATAACTGACTACTATAGACGAGATGTAATACTAGATTACATCATGCCGCCCATACCACCCATGCCGCCCATACCACCCATGGCAGCAGCGCCAGCGTCGTCTTTTGGCAAGTCAGTAATCATTGCTTCTGTCGTAAGCATCAAGCCTGCTACAGACGCCGCATTTTCAAGCGCTGAGCGAGTGACTTTGGCAGGGTCTAGGATACCCATTTCTAGCATATCGCCGTATTCCCCAGTCGCTGCGTTATAACCGTAGTTACCTTCACCGCCTTTGACTTGGTTTACCACCACAGATGCTTCATCACCTGCATTGGTCACGATTTGACGAAGGGGTGCTTCCATCGCACGGCGTAAAATGTTGATACCAGCGGCTTGGTCGTCATTGTCACCATTGACATTGTCAAGCGCAGAGATAGCACGAACCAATGCCACACCACCACCTGCTACAACGCCTTCTTCGACGGCTGCACGAGTTGCATGCAAGGCATCATCCACACGGTCTTTTTTCTCTTTCATTTCAGTTTCAGTCGCCGCACCGACTTTAATAACTGCCACACCGCCTGCAAGTTTAGCAATACGCTCTTGTAGCTTTTCTTTGTCATAATCAGAGGTTGATTCTTCCACTTGGCGACGGATAGAGGCAATACGATCTTCGATTTCAGTTTTTTGACCGGCACCATCGACAATCACGGTGTTGTCTTTACCAACCGTCACTTTTTTGGCAGTACCTAATACCGATAAATCCGCAGTTTCTAAGCTCATGCCCAGTTCTTCTGATACAACTGTACCGCCCGTTAAGATAGCGATATCTTGAAGCATCGCTTTACGGCGGTCACCAAAACCAGGGGCTTTGACGGCACAGACTTTTAGACCGCCACGCATATTATTCACAACCAAAGTTGCCAAGGCTTCGTTTTCGACATCTTCAGCAATAATCAGTAAGGGTTTACCAGATTTCATCACGTTTTCAAGTAGTGGAATCAACTCACGGATGTTGCTGATTTTTTTGTCGACTAACAAAATTAATGGGTTTTCTAGTTCAGCGGTCAACGTATCTGCTTTATTGGCGAAATATGGGCTGATGTAGCCACGGTCAAACTGCATACCTTCAACGACTTCAAGGGTATCTTCAAAGCCTGAACCTTCTTCAACCGTAATCACGCCTTCTTTACCCACTTTTTCCATCGCCTGAGCGATTAAGTTACCGATAGTTTGGTCAGAGTTAGCTGAGATAGAGCCGACTTGCGCGATGGCTTTGCTGTCATTGGCTGGGGTTGAAAGCGCATGGATTTGTGCAACAACGGCACGTACACCTTTATCGATACCACGTTTTAAGTCCATTGGGTTCATGCCAGCGGCAACTGATTTCATACCTTCTTGCAAAATCGCTTGGGCTAAAACAGTCGCTGTGGTAGTACCGTCACCTGCAACATCATTAGTTTTGCTTGCAACTTCACGAACGAGCTGTGCGCCCATGTTCTCAAATTTGTCATCAAGTTCGATTTCTTTGGCCACTGATACGCCATCTTTAGTGATGGTTGGCGCGCCAAAAGATTTGTCAATAACCACGTTACGACCTTTAGGACCCAATGTCACTTTGACCGCATTTGCGAGTACATTGACACCATCAATCATTTTTGCACGGGCATCAATACCAAATTTTACATCTTTAGCCATGTTAAATTCTCCAAATTATAAGTTTTTATTTGTATAAGGTAGTCAAATTGCTACCACGGTTGCTATCAATTACTTTACCAAGCACTTAACCAGTTAGAGTAACACTGGGTAAATTAACGCTAGGTAAATTAAGACTAAGTAAATTAGCTTTTAGGTAAAAAACGATTGTTTAAAACAGTGACTGATTAACCTTCAATCACACCCAATACATCGCTTTCTTTCATAATCAATAATTCTTCACCATCTACTTTAACCGTTGAGCCGGCGTATTGACCAAAGAGTACTTTGTCGCCGACTTTGACATCGAGCGCACGTACATCACCGTTTTCACGGATTTGACCATTACCTACTGCAATGACTTCACCTTGAGACGGTTTTTCTTGGGCGCCGCCTGCTAGTAATAAACCGCCAGCTGTTTTTTGTTCTTCTTCGCTGCGACGCACCACGATACGATCATGTAAAGGACGAATTGCCATAATTTACTCCATAAATTAACTGTTAAATTATTGTTTGAAAGCCGTAGTTAGCTTTAAAAGCTGTGATCAGCTCAGAGGTTAGCTCAAAAGACCACCGCTATTTTGCCAACCACAAAAAGATGATAACTATTGTTTGCATAAATAATCATATGCTTATCACATGTTATCAATTCACTGTCTATACTGTGGGGATGTATGCCAATTTGTTCAAGCATAAATTTGAGAAATTTTGCAATTTGTTGTCAATTTTTTAACCCCTTCACCCAAATACCGCATAAAGACTGCCGTTTATTGCACAACCACAATCTTTTGTTAACTGGCTTGTATTTGCTTGCCGTCAATACTACTGTATGCATACTAAACAGATTTAACCTTATCTTATGAACGTTATCTGATGGATGAAACATGAAAAATTCTTTAGTAAAAAAACTGCTAGTAAGTACTTCACTCGTGTCAGCGATGGCTATCACCGCTATGGCGAATGCCGCAGTTGCCCCTTTTAATGCAACCTATAATTTTAATATTGAAGGCAAATACAATGGCACCGCAAGCCGTGTATTGACCCAAACTGGCAATCAGTATTTTTATAACGTTAATGCAAGTGTCGGTAAATTAGCCAGTGCCAAGCAAACCGCCAATTTTGTCAATGCCAATGGCGCTATCTTACCGGTGAGCGCGTTAACCCAATACAAAATTTTGGGGACGGGTCGTACTACCACCTTGAACTTTAATAATGCAAAAAAACAGCTGGTCACCAATTATAAAGGTCAAAACAAAGTCATTGCTTTGCCACAGCCTGCCTATGATGATTTGAGTTTAGAAATTCAAATTCGCGAGGATTTAAAAGCAGGCAAATTCCGTGGTAACTATTACATGGCAGACCGCAATACAGTTGAAGCGGTGCCCTTCAAAAAATCTGCCATGACTCGCATTACCGTGCCAGCGGGTACTTTTGACGTGGTGCGTATCGATCGCGTGCATGATGATAAAGACCGTCAAACCAGTTTTTGGTTAGCCCCAAAACTTGATTATCTACCTGTTAAAGTCGTTCAAAACAATGATGGTAAAAAAATGGAAATGAATTTGGTTAAAGTAAATTAATACTTTGGCATGTTTTGACTCAAACACCGATTATATTAATCGGTGTTTTTTTATGTTTATGTCACTGTAAATACGCTATTAGTGACCTATCAGGTCAGAAATTGACGCCATTTTTGTAAGCCATAAGTTGTCAAGGCGTAAGTTTTTAACTATTCTTTGTGGGTCCATTGGAAGGCCTCACTATCCTGTCTAAGTTTTTCATACCTTTTAGCAACCTTTAGCAAGCTCTCCAATTAGCAAGCTCTCCAATTCGCACCTTATCAATATCCATGTAAAAGGGAGTATTTCATGTCATTAAGATTGCAATCCTTAACACTCGCTATTGCCAGCATTTCATTTGCTAGCGCTGCCCAAGCCGCAGGACTTGACCGCTCAACTCAGCCAAGTTGGGGGTTTACGCAAGATGGCACTTTTGCCTACATCGAACGAATCACCATTGACCCATCGATTAGTGGTAAAGACAACGCTGCCACCACCCCTTCGCCAACTACGTATGAAGAAGGTCGCGATATTAACAACATGGCGCTAAACTATAATTTTATCAATTATGGGGCAAAAGCAGACATCAACGATAAAGTCAGTGTGGGTGTGTTTTTTGACCAGCCGTGGGGCGCGGATGTCGAATTCACCGGCAATAACGACTTTGTCAATGATACAGAACAAGCGGCGCTAGCCGCCAAAGCTGCAGAAGCCGCTGCTGCAAAAGCCGCCGATGCTGCAAAAGCAGATCCAGCCAACCAAATACTCGCTTATACCGCGGTTAAAACCGAACGGGAAGCAGGGGCAGCCTACAATATAGCAAGCAATATCGCTCAGCACCCCAACGAAGGTACCAACGTCTCTGTTGATAGTAAAAACTTCACAGGTTTGCTGGGTGTCAAATTTGGCGAAAAAAATAATTGGCAAGTATATGGCGGGCCGGTATTACAAAAATTAGAAGGTGAAGTGCATTTACGCGGTACAGCCTACAATTCTACCCAAGGTTATGATGGTATCTTTGCCCAATCAAATGGTTATGGTTGGATGGCAGGTTTAGCCTATAGCAAACCTGAGATTGCGCTTAAAGCGGCATTAACTTATCGCTCTGAAATTGATCATGACACCGTAGCTTATGAATACATGCCTGCAACTGGCGATTCAGGTACTAATGACATGACCATCACTACCCCAAAATCCGTGAATGTTGACTTTCAAACAGGTCTAAACCCAACCACGCTATTGACCGCAAAACTGCGCTGGGTACCTTGGAGTGATTTTTCAATCAAACCACCTCTGTATAATGCAACGACCAAAAAAGCCGTGGGTGCGGATTTTAAACCCCTATATCCCAATGGTTTAAACTTGATTGATTACTCAGATGATGGCTGGGCAGCAGAAGTGGGCTTGGGTAAAAAATTAAATAACCAATGGGCGGTATCAGGCTCAGTGGGTTGGGATAGCGGCGCGGGTGGTCCCATCACCACCTTAGGACCTGTCGAAGGTCATTGGAATGTAGGTCTAGGCGCCAAGTACAATGTTACACCCGAAGTCGCCGTGTCGGCAGGCGTGAAATACTTGATGTTTGGCGATGCCAAATCAAAAATCCCCAATGGCGACTTAGTGGGTGATTTCCAAAACAACGATGCTTGGATTTACGGGCTGCGTTTAACTTATCAGAAGAAGTAAGTCTCATAAAAAAAGCCTATCACGTCGATAGGCTTTTTTATGTCGATCCATTAATCGCGATGTTTACCATCCACCTCTAATCCCAACATGTCAAGCAAGGCTGCCATGCTTGCAGATACCGTGATATTGGGGTTGGTGACCAACCCCAAATAGCGTTGCAGCTCAACGGGTGTATCCATATTAATCGGCTGTAAATCTTGATTGACTAACGTCTGCGGTAACACCGACCAGCCTAGCCCAACCGATACCAACATACGAATCGATTCTAGCGGATTGGTGCTCATCGTGGCATACGGTTTTAAGTTATATTTGGCAAATTCAGCTAAAGTGATTTGGCTGGTAAAGGTATTGGCGGCGGGTAAAATCGCTGGATAATTTGCCAATTGCTCAAGCGTCACGTTCATTTTATGCGCCAGCGGCGATAAAATGCCGGTCACAAAATGCAGCGGATCTGACCATAGCATATGATAATTTAGACGTTTATCATACACAGGAGGTAGCGTTAAAAAAGCCAATGACAAGTCGCCATCAAGGACTGCTTTATGCGCTTGCTCGGAATCGACAAAATGCACTTCAAGCTGTACCGCAGGATAGCTTTGGATAAATTGTTTGAGAACCGCTGGCAAATGATGTAAGCCAATATGATGACTGGTGCCGATAATCAGTTTGCCTGACACCGTTTGCTGGCGGTTTTTAAGATTAATTTTTAGATTATCGTAATCATCTAGCCAGCGTTTGGCATGGGGTATCAAGTCATGTGCCGCTTGGGTTGGGATAATACCACGACCCACGGTATCAAAAAGGGTGACATCAAATTCGTCTTCTAAGTTTTTGATACGCTTACTTACTGCAGGCTGTGTAATAAATAGTTTATCAGCCGCCTGCGAGATACTACCTGTTTGCATAACCGCTAAAAAAGTATTTAAATTTGTGGTATTCATCTTTCCCCCAAAACTAAAACCCTACCATTTGATATAAATAAAAGTTTCATTCTTTAAAAAATACATTAAATAAGATTATAAGACAACGTATCCACAAATACAATTTATTTAATCGCTCAATACATTCCTAAAATTTTTATAAAATATAAAAATCATCAATTAAAATTATCATTTTTCTTTGTTATAATGGCGTTATTGTTTACCCAATTACTACGCCCTTTTATAAAAAAACCATAGGATATGTGTCATGGCAGCGCAAACGCTTTATGATAAACTTTGGCAAGACCACTTAGTCAATCAACGAGACGACGGTTCTAGTCTTATCTATATCGACCGTCATTTATTACACGAAGTCACGAGCCCACAAGCATTTGAAGGCTTGTCATTGGCAAATCGTGACCCTTGGCGTTTGTCAGCAAACGTCGCCACCCCTGACCATAATGTCCCGACAGTGGCGAGCGAACGTAAAGAAGGGGTGGCAGGTATTAAAGATGACGTCTCTCGCTTGCAAGTGGCTACACTCGATGAAAACTGTGCCAAATTTAACATCACTGAATTTACCATCAATGACGTGCGCCAAGGCATTGTGCATGTGGTAGGTCCAGAACAAGGTTTAGTGTTACCTGGGATGACCGTGGTGTGTGGCGACTCACATACCGCAACCCATGGTGCGTTAGGCTGTCTTGCCCACGGCATCGGTACCAGTGAAGTTGAGCATGTATTGGCAACGCAGTGTCTCGTGCAAACCAAGATGAAAAATATGCTTATCAAAGTCGATGGTAAATTGGGTGAAGGTGTCACCCCAAAAGACGTGGTACTAGCGATTATTGCAAAAATCGGCACCGCGGGCGGGACAGGCTACGCCATTGAATTTGCAGGCGATGTGTTCCGTGACATGAGCATGGAAGGACGTATGACCGTGTGTAATATGGCGATTGAAGCCGGCGCACGCGTTGGTATGGTGGCCGTTGATGACACCACCATTGAATACGTCAAAGGTCGTCCCTATGCGCCTACCGGTGAAATGTGGGATAAAGCCGTGGCTTACTGGCAAACCCTACATTCAGATGCCGATGCCGTGTTTGATACCGTCATTGAAATGGCAGGCGCGGACATCGCACCCCAAGTATCTTGGGGCACCTCCCCTGAGATGGTGGTGGATATCAGCGCACACGTCCCTACCCTAGATGCCGCAAAAGATGACGTCCAAAAAGAGGCTTGGACACGCGCCTATGAGTATATGGGTTTGACCCCAGGTCAACCGGTCACTGACATCAAAGTCGATCGGGTGTTTATCGGCTCTTGTACCAACTCGCGTATTGAAGATATCCGCGCGGCAGCGGCGGTTATCAAAGGTCGTAGAGTCGCAGATAGCGTCAAAGAAGCGATTGTGGTGGCCGGTTCTGGGTTGGTTAAACAACAGGCAGAAAGCGAAGGACTAGATAAAATCTTTACCGCAGCGGGTTTTGAATGGCGAGAGCCAGGCTGCTCGATGTGCCTCGCCATGAACGCGGATAAATTGCAGCCAAAAGAACATTGCGCCAGTACCTCCAATCGTAACTTTGAAGGCCGTCAAGGCAATGGCGGACGCACCCATTTGGTCAGCCCTGCGATGGCAGCTGCCGCGGCATTAGCCGGTCATTTTGTTGACGTGAGAAATTATTAAGGTAGAACTATGAAAAAATATACCCTTGAGCAAGGCATTGTCTGCCCACTAGACCGCTCAAACGTGGACACTGACCAAATCATTCCAAAACAATTTTTGAAATCTATCAAACGCACGGGGTTTGGTGCCAATTTATTTGATGAATGGCGTTATTTGGACGAAGGCTATCCCGGTCAAGACAATAGCAAACGCCCCATTAACCCTGATTTTATTTTGAATCAGCCCCGTTATCAAGGTGCTAACATTTTGCTTGCGCGTAAAAACTTTGGTTGTGGTTCAAGCCGTGAGCATGCCCCTTGGGCGCTCGAAGAATACGGTTTTCGAACGGTGATTGCGCCAAGTTTTGCCGATATTTTCTACAACAACTGCTTTAAAAATGGTATGTTGCCAGTGATTTTAAGCGAAGATGCGGTCAGTGAATTGTTTGCCGAATGTTTTGCCCAAGATGGCTATCAATTAACCGTGGATTTAGAAAAGCAGCAAGTGATTTCCCCCTCAGGTAAAAGCTATGCGTTTGACGTCGATGAATTTCGTAAGCACTGTCTGCTCAACGGTTTAGACGATATTGGTCTGACATTACAGCAAGCTGATAGCATCAAAGCGTATGAAGAGAACGCCAAACAATCACGCCCTTGGGTATTTGGCACAGGGGCGGCTTAAAGTGCTGCTTGGTTAGGTAAATGTACAATGTCAGGAGTGTTTCATCATTGATGGTTTATTCATCATCTATCCCAACCTGCGTATAAGCCGCGTATAAAAAAGGCATTTTTTGACAAAGGTTGGGATATTGGTTATGTTAGTCACATTTTAGCGTGCCTAGGACTGTGTTTAAATCATGGCATCATCCGCCATGATTATCATCGTCTAACTGTGACAACCCTGTTACTGCAATATTTTAATTGCTTTTTTTGATTTGAGGGAATAACGACCATGATATTTACGAAGCGCTTTTTTCGCCTTGACTGTTTGCCTGTTGTAGGTATAGCCATTGCGATTTGTTCGGCAGTGGCGCTATCTGGCTGTCAATCAATGACAAATCAGCCAAGCACACGCGCCAAACCCTCAGTGGTAACAGCGCCGCAACCGATTGCTGCAGGCAAAAGCACACTAAAATGTACCGGTATTTATGCCTGTGAAATCAATCGTATTGGCACGTTGTCAGTTATCAATCAATCGACTCACACCCCGAGCGCTACACTTGGCAACCATAGCTCAGTGACCAGTCCAGTGACCGTCACACCTTTGATGAGTAAGCCGCAGAGCAAGTCTACTATACCAAATTACTTGGTAAGTTTTCCCAGTGGTCAGCACGTGGTTGCCACCCGTTTTTATTTGGATGAGGATTTGACGACGGTTGAAAGTTTTAGTTTTATTCATCGTTTTGAAAGCGGTAAACGCTATGAGCTCAAAGCCTACCGCCAAATTCAAAAGACCGATTATAGTTTGCTAGCGCAGTCTGCCCCAACGCCCCTGT
The DNA here is from genome assembly GCA_016888885.1 of Faucicola osloensis. Taxonomy (GTDB): domain Bacteria; phylum Pseudomonadota; class Gammaproteobacteria; order Pseudomonadales; family Moraxellaceae; genus Faucicola. The sequence continues at coordinate 72,215 of CP069437.1, read as the reverse complement.
GTATTGATTTGTATGAAAATGCCAAACTTACCAATCAATGGTGTAAAAAACCCAATCAGCAAGGCGCTTTATCGAATGAATTTGTAAAAGTGGCTTTATAGATGCACCTTAAAGCCTCACGCAAAAGCGCCTCTCAAAAAAGCGCCATTCAATAACGCCTGATTCAATTATTTTTTAGAAACTAACAAAATTTTAAAAGCTGCTTTGTCAGCAAAAAGTTGTGGATTAACGTGAAGGAAGTAACATGACAAAACAAATCGCCGTATTACAAGGTGATGGTATTGGTCCTGAAATCATTGGACAAGCTGTCAAAGTATTGGACAAATTAATCGAGCAAGGATTAGACGCTCGCTATGAGTATGGGCTGTTAGGTGGCTCAGCGTATGATGCGCATGGCTCACCCTATCCAGAAGCTACTCAAACCCTGTGCCGCAAGGCTGATGCGGTATTGCTCGGCGCTGTAGGCGGCCCACAGTATGACAACCTTGAACGCTCAGTGCGCCCAGAGCGTGGATTACTGGCGATTCGTAAAGACTTAAATCTATTTGCCAATCTTCGCCCAGCCATTCTTTACCCAGAGCTTGCCAATGCCTCAACTTTAAAACCTGAAGTGGTATCTGGGTTAGATATTTTGATTGTCCGTGAGCTCACCGGTGATATTTATTTTGGTGAACCACGCGGTATTCGCACGCTTGAAAACGGTGAGAAAGAAGGCTACAACACCATGAAATACAGCGAATCAGAAATTCGCCGTATCGCCAAAGTCGCCTTTGAAGCGGCGCAAAAACGCGGTAAAAAACTCTGCTCAGTTGATAAAGCCAACGTACTTGAGACCACAGAGTTTTGGAAGCAGATTTTCACTGAAGTCGCTGCCCAATACCCAGATGTTGAATTGACTCACATGTATGTCGACAATGCAGCGATGCAGCTGGTCAAAGCCCCAAAACAGTTTGATGTGATTGCCACAGGCAATATTTTTGGCGATATTTTGTCAGATCAAGCCTCGATGCTGACTGGTTCTATTGGTATGCTACCATCCGCGAGCTTAAATGACACAGGCAAAGGGCTATATGAACCATCGCATGGTTCTGCCCCTGATATCGCAGGTCAAAATAAAGCCAACCCATTGGCAACCATTTTGTCATTGGCGATGCTGTTACGTTATAGCCTCAATGATGAAGCCCGTGCCACGCAAGTTGAGCAAGCAGTGCAAAAAGTATTGCAGCAAGGGTTACGCACAGGCGATATCTTTGAACAAGGCACCACGCTGGTTTCTTGCTCAGCCATGGGTGATGCAGTTATCGCTAACTTATAATCTTTGATTACCCTAATTTTTATCCTGCGTTAAAGGTAGTGTTAGCCCGTCTAACCTGCCTTTTTTTATAGCATTTTTGCCAACATTTTTTTGAAAAATTTGTAAAATCCTGCTTATCTTCAACTGGGTTTTGCTATAGTATGCCATTATCGTTTCTCTAAAACTTCGATGACCTTCCATCCTCACTTGCTAAATTTTTCTTAAAATTCAATGACTATGTCTTCTTATCATAAAATATTACCTTGCTTTACAAGCCTATTGCTTGCTATCAGTTTATCTGCCTGTCAACAGTCACCCAATCAAGCGATGGATGTACCCACAGTTGCGACAGCAAGTACTACAGCGAGTACTGCAGCCAGCACAACCGCAAGTGTTACTGCCTCTTCGCCTGCCCCAACGTTAAAAGCCAATGTCAGTCAACAGTTTGTTGGCGCAAGCTTGGTGCAGCAACGACTGAAACAAGCCTTGCCAGAGATTGCCTACACCACTGATAATTTACCGATGGTTGCCCAGCAAGTAAACCAAGTGAGTTGGTCACCCACAGGCGCTATTGATTTGCCAGCTATGCCTGCCTCTGCGGTGGCGGCGTCACAAGCCGCATCAACCGCATCTGCTTCAGCGACCCCCTCTGTGACGGGTTTTCAATCAACTATTGACTATGCTGCGCTCAAACAATCTACTAATAATAATCCATCATCCGTGGCTAACAAAGACGCGTTACCATCAAAACAAGTGTTCATTAAGCCTGATGAACTGCTGGTATTTAAGACCCAAGCACTGCTTAACTGGCATGGGCATAGTGTGGGTGCGCTGACAGGGTCAATGAATAAAAATACCATCAAAGCGATGCAGATTTTTCAGCAAAAACACAATCTGCCCGTAACCACCACGATGGATGAAGCCACTTGGGCGGCGTTAACCAGCAACGAGACGTTAAATAAGCAGCCGATTTTTATCAATTATCAGCTAACGCGCGATGATTTGGTGATTACCAAAGCGCCCAAAGACATGCAATACAAGTCAGCGCGTGAAGCGGTAGCTGAAAAATTTCATATGAGCCAAAAACTGGTAAGTCGATTAAACCCCACCACGCCACTCAAAGCAGGTAACGTTATCACCGTTTACAATCCTTATCAGCCCAATATGACGGAAGTGACCAAGGTTATAAGCGATAAAAAGAAAAACATCTTGTACGCCTATGCTGCTAGTGGTGAGCTCGTTGCAAGCTATCCGACAACCGTGGGTTCGAACTACACCCCCTCACCGTCTGGCAGTTTAAAAGTTAAAAATCGGGTATTAAACCCCACCTATAATACTGATTTTTCTTCCAAAGAAAAGTGGCTACCACCAGGACCCAACAACCCTGTGGGGCGCGCTTGGATTGGGTTATCAAAACGGAGTTATGGTATTCATGGCTCGCCTGAGCCTGAGTTAATCAGCGCGCAAAAATCACACGGTTGTGTGCGTTTGACCAATTGGGATGCGCTAAGTCTGTATGGCACAATAGCCGATGGCGCAGACGTGGTATTTGAATAAGTTTATATTGTATAGGCTTCAACTAAACACCCCAAAATTTGGGGTGTTTGGTTATTACGATTCCTGTCGCCAAACTTGTTTTCGCAAATCCTGCTTGGTCTGCCTGCGTTGTTTTTTGCGGGCGATTTCGACATCGTCTTTTTCATGCAGTCCGCCTTTTTGCAACAGCGGATTTAACGCCAAGTAATTACGGGGTTTAACAGCCAAATTGGATTGAGCGATTGACGGATTTTTCTGCAGTTGCTCGCCCAATTTGATTAATTGTTTTTGGTTTTTCATGGTTTATCCTTTAATACACATCACTTGTTTAAGCGTATGCACGACTTCGACCAGCGCCGACTGATTCGCCATCACTGCATCAATATCTTTATACGCCTCTGGAATTTCATCCATCACGCCCTTGTCTTTGCGGCACTCCACGCCCGCCGTCTGTGCTCTTAGGTCATCAAGGTTAAAATGCCGAATCGCTTTGCCACGGCTCATGCGTCGCCCTGCCCCATGTGAACACGAACACAACGCTTCGCTATTGCCCTTGCCTTTGACGATATAGGATTTTGCCCCCATCGAGCCAGGTATAATACCAAGCTCACCCTCGAAAGCAGAAATTGCCCCTTTGCGGGTGACGTACACATCCTCACCATAGTGATGTTCTTGGCTGACATAATTGTGATGGCAATTAATCGCCTCGCGAGTCAAGGTAAAATGCGGCAGTTCACACTGTAGCACATTGATAATGAGCCGCATCATCTCGCGGCGATTTTCCAAAGCATAATCCTGCCCCCACTGCACTGCCTCAAGGTAATCGTCAAAGCTATGGGAACCTTGGGCAAAATACGCTAAATCACGGTCAGGCACATGCCCAAAGCGGCTTTGCTGTTCCTTTTTGGCAAGGGTAATAAAATACTCGCCAATACAGTTGCCAATACCGCGACTGCCCGAATGCAGCATTACCCAGACATCCTCATTTTCATCGATACACAGCTCAATAAAATGATTACCACCGCCCAGCGTACCGAGCTGTTTTGCCCAAGTTCGCTCAAAGTTGCGCAGCATTTTGAGTAGCCCCTTGTGCTTATCAGTGATTCGCTTTAAGCGTTTGGCAAGCGGGTCAAGCGTAGTCATTTTCACCGTGATGGCTTGGTGCTGGTTAAAACCGACAGGGACTTTGGCTTCAATCGCTGTACGGATTTTAGCCAGATTATCGGGCAATTGGTGGGCTTTGAGCGACAGTCGCACCGCATTCATGCCGCAGCCGATATCCACACCCACCGCCGCAGGAATAATCGCATCTTTAGTCGGAATCACACTACCTACAGTCGCACCCTTGCCTACATGCACATCAGGCATCACTGCAATGTGATGATAGACAAATTCAAGCTGGGCAAGATTACGTAACTGCTCGATGGCTTCTTGTTCAATATCTTTGGTAAATACTTTGACAGGTACGCCATGTTGCGCAGATTTATTTAATACTAATTGAATACTCATATATTTTTTCTGTTTTAATGCTAAATTCACACACCCTTAAAATTTTTAGCGTAGCAAATTTAGCCCAATAAATGATAATTAAAATTTTTTGAAATAACTTTGATAAGTAAATTTAAACAATAAAACGCCGTCCAATCGTTTAACACGACTGGCAAACAAGACTGACACACATAAATGCGTTTGAAAAACTAACTGCTCTGAAAAAGTTTGTTATCGCAAGGTGCGTTTTAGCTATCTGACGATTTCTGTGACATGTAAAAATAGGGACATGGGAAAATAGGAAAATTTTAGACAACAAAAAACCCAAATCGTTACCATGACAACAAACATAATCAAAAGCCAAAATTCGCTTTATTATCCGTCAGTTACTATTGATGGTGATGCTTTGGGTTTGATAAATCAAAATCGGTAAATGTGGGGCGTATCGCATATACGCGGTTAAAAAACCAAATTTTAATTAGTTAAAACAGACGGCAGACACATCAACAGTGTTGTTTAGACGTTTTACGTTGTGAGTAAGTACGGACATCATGTGTCTCCTTTTTCCCTTTTGCTAGGGTGGCGGTTTTGGCGATGGTACTAACATCAGAATGCCAAAACAGAGCTGAAATAAAAGTTTGGGTACATTCACAGTTTGATATGTTATCAAAACTAATGAATCAGCGGCATACTATAAAACTTTATTTGTCGATATGCAAATTTTTTTATAAAAAAACCAGCGACAGGGGTCACTGGTTGTTTATAAGGCTTAAGGTAAAAATTAAGCTGGAATACGCAGTACTTGACCTGGATAGATTTTGTTTGGGTCAGATAGTAATGGTTTGTTGGCTTCAAAGATTTTGTTGTATTGGTTGGGATCGCCATATACTTCTTTTGAAATTTTTGACAGCGTATCGCCTGATTTCACTGTGTACATACGAGATTCTGGCTCTTGCGTCGCAACCGTGATATGGTCTTCCACTTGTGCAACATACTGTACATTACCTGCCGCTAGAATGGCTTTTTCGCGCTCTGCTTGGTTAGCAGCAGAACCATTAATGGTAACTTTGTCAGTGTTACCGTCATAGGTGACTGATAGATTGTCAATGTGTGCGTTTTGTTGGATACGCTGAATCAATAAGTTCGCAATCTCTTGGGCAGATGGCTCATTAGAGGCAGCAGGCGCTGCGGTTGGTGCAACATTTGATGCAGGTGTCGATGCTGGCGCTGCGTCTTTGTTACGATGAAAGATTTTATCACCGATGTCTTTTGCAAAACTAAATAGTCCCATTTGTTTTTCCTTATGTTACCCCACTCTCAACTTGAAATAAGCAATTCAAACTGAAGTGGGGGATTACCTAACTGTTTATTGATTACAAAGCAGAAGTTATGAGCCAAGATTTTACGCATAAATCTGTGGGATAAATGCCATAAATCTCTAGCTCTCACCTTTTGCATGTTAAACCGCTGTGATAACTGACCAATCACCGTCTCAATATTGCGACGAGCATTTTTAAGACGATTAAGTACACTGATTGGTCGTTTATCGGGCATATTTTTTCTAAGCGGTGTTTGCAAATCAACACATCGCTTAAAGCAATACTCAGATAAATCAGGGCTAATATAGCCCATATCTGCACCTAACAAGCCTTTGATATTATCAAGCATATCAGGTGCAACAAGCCTTTCATCTATCTTAGCAGAGGCAAAGGTAAAATTGGTTATCATGCCCGATAGATTAATAAGTAAATGTCCTTCAAAGCCAAAATATTTTTGTTGCTTTGAGGCACAGTAACTATAACTGCCTTCGTATTTGAAGGTTTTATGCCGATAGGCTCTGGCATATTGACACACCGGAATGGGAAAGCCATCAATAAAATGAATGTTGTCTTGCCCATGCTGTTTAACGATATGCTGTTGTATCAAAGTTTTTACTTGTAACAAATTGACGCATTGCTTGGCAAAGTTTGGATATGAGCCTATTTGTGGAAACCATGTTTGCCAATGCTGTTTAAAATACTGATGGATTTGCGAATCGGTGTCCATCTGTAAAAACTCACCCACTATCTCCATGGTGATAATTTCACTGTCGGTTAGCTTTGGTGCATATCCGCCTTGTCTTAGCCGGTTTGTTACAATCTTTTTGTAGTAGTCATCTACCATTAGATAGATTTTAATGATAAATTCATCAATGGGCATGGCTTATCCTCTAATCTTTTTGGTCATTGATTAAAGTTTAAGTTCATGCCTTTTTTGTTTCAACCCCGCTTAAAAGTGTTGAGAGTGGGGTTTATGTTGTAATATTTTAATATACGATTTTTAATGTATGGTTTGTTGAAACTCCTAAATGATCGTTTCAACACCTCAAATTACTAGAACGACCTCAAATCACTACAATGATAATCGTGTTAATTATGGCGTTATTCTAGTTGCCCTCTAGATTAGCAAAAACTTAAATCGATGAGCATAAGTATTTAGTAAAAGAATGTTACTGATTGCAAGTATGCTTTCATTTATTACGTCATTTATTACGTCATTTATTACGCCAATTTTCTATGCCCTTTATTCCTTTAGGGGATAATGGAGAAAAACACAAAAGTGGCTAACATGACCAAATGGATGATGCCATGTAAAAAAGTGGTGCGCCCGGTACTTAAAGTATTGATGGTTATCATGAGCGTAATGACCAGCATTAGCCCTTCTTTGGCAGACAACCCAAACATGACAGGCGTTGCTGTAAACATTGAATAAAGCGCGATAACAGGAATTGTCAGCGAAATAGACGCCAAAGCCGAGCCTAGCCCCAAATTTAAACTGTTTTGCAGCTGGTCGTTGTAGGCAGCTTTTAATGCAGCAATAGATTCAGGCAACAGTACCAAGGCAGCAATGATAATCCCTAACACGATTTTTGGCATACCCATCGCGAGCAGCGCCGCTTCCATCGCAGGCGACAACATCTTAGCAAGACCCACCACCGTTATTAAACTCAGAAACAAAAATCCCACACTCATCGCTGTGGTTAGCGCATTATCACTGTGATGCTGATCATCTACACCGTCTGCAATAAAATAATCACGGTGACGAATGGTTTGGGTAAAGATAAATGCGGCATACAAAATCAAACAGCAAATCGCTACAAACAGTAGCTGAGCGCCAATCATAAAACCGCCCGCGGCAGAGGTGGTAAAATTGGGTAAAATAAATACGATTAATGCAATCGCCAATAACACACTAATTGCCGCTTTACTGCCATGCAAACTATAACGCTGTACATAATTTTTGATACCCCCAATTAACAGGCAAATACCAATAATCCCGTTACAAATCAGCATCACTGCTGCAAATACCGTATCACGGGCAAGCACCGCGGCATCGGTGGGTGTGCTACTACTCATGAGTGCCAAAATAAGTGCCACTTCAATCACAGTGACCGCCAATGCCAAAACCAACGTACCAAAAGGCTCACCCACTTTGTGAGCAATCACCTCAGCATGATGCACAGCAGCAAAAACTGACCCCATCAAAAAAATCGCCGTCACGGTATTCATGATGATACCCGAGGGATGCCAAATCAAATGCACCGCAAGCACTAAAGCGGCAATACTTGGTGACAATAACGTCCAAATGGGTAAATTGATATTAAATTTTTGGTTCAGCCAAAATGTTTTTGCCATATCCCCTCCGCTCTATCTATATTTTCCAATTTATCATATAAATAGATAATATGGTCAAAAATATCAAAAATCAATTAAAAATGAAATTATTTCTCATTATTTTGTAATTTATGCCAGTAAATTATTGGTACAAGGCAGACAAAACCAATCAACATACTCACCAAAAAATGCCATTGATAGCCCAAAAAATGCGCCATATAGCCGCTGGCAAAATGCGCTGAGCCGCCCAACACCGTCAACAGACAAACCTGCACGGTAAAATCACTCCCTGCATTGGCAGGGCGTGAATAATGCATAATGGTCGTGAGCATCGCAATCAGCGCCAACGATGCACAAAAATGCTCCAGCGCATTGACAACATAGAGCCACAAAAAATCCGTCAGTAACTGATGATAAAACCCATAAGCGACCAAGCCGTACAACCCTGTGGTCAGCGCTTGGGCAAGATTAAAATATAGCAGTGACGTAAAGCGAGTGAGTCGTTTCATCAAAATTGTGGCGACCCCTGCCCCAGCGACTGAGGCAGCCGAGCCCAAAATAGTTGCCCAAAAGCCAATTTGCTGCAAGTTAATGCCGACATCGACCATCATCGGTTTGACCATACCGCTTGAAATGCCATCAGCAATTTTGAAGGTCAGTAACACGCCTAGCCAAGCCCTCATCTCCCGCGATGACCAGAAATACTGATAATGGTGGCTAAGGTAATTTTTTAGTGCCTTAAAACTGCCAGATTTTGCTGCCTCTACTTGTTTTTTGGCAGGTATAACCGAGGTGTGGGTGTGCTCTTTAAAAAACACAATGGGCACGGTATTCATTGCCACCAAAGCCGCCATGGCAAGAAAACTGTTGCGCCAGCCCCATTGTTCTAACAGCATCAGTAAAACACCGCCACCGACGATAAGCCCCAGCCGATAGCCGATGACTTGTACGGCATTGCCTTGGCTTTGGCGATGATGGTGATTGGGCGTCTGAGTCACCGAATCAGGCGCAGGCATATCATGGGTCAGCGGTTCTTTGGGCGCCATAGCCGCTTTAAGCAAACGGGTTGCTAGCCCATCCGTCGCCACATCGTGTGTCGCACCAATGAGACTTAAGGTAAATAACATCCCGTACAATGTTATCACCGAAGGGGTTTGTGCCAAATTATGCGGTTCAAAAAACGCCACCGCAATCAGGATGACAATCGACAGCCCTTGCATCGGCAAAATCCAGCTTTTGGCGCGTCCGATTTTCTCTGAATAATAGCCGTCCACCACAGTAGCCCAAAGGAATTTAAGCCCCCAAGGTACCAAAATCAGCCCTGACCAACCAATGGCAACCAGTGAGACGTTGTATTCACGTAAAATCGCTGGCAAAGCTTGGGTAATAAATCCTGCGGGCAAGCCTTGGGCCAAATATAAGGTCAGCAGTAAGCCTAAGGTTTTATAGTGGGTCAAATGAGTGTTGGATGGGGGCGCTGGCGACTTTGATAACGGCATAGGACTACCACAGGTAGATTATCTTTATAGTCATGAGAAGGGCGTAAAACCTACGCCCTCATAACAAGATAAACTGCAATGACAACAATAACGGATGAAAAATTAGTTAAATACCACGGTTTTATTGCCTGTGACAATCACCCGGTTTTGTAGATGCCAACGCACGGCACGGGTCAGCACGCTACGCTCAACATCTTGCCCAATCGCCCGCAATTCTGCCACATGGTGGCGATGGCTGACACGGTGCACGTCTTGCTCAATAATCGGTCCTTGGTCAAGGTCGGCTGTGACATAATGCGCGGTGGCACCAATCAGTTTGACCCCTTTTTCATACGCTTGGCGGTATGGATCAGCACCGACAAAGGCTGGCAAGAATGAGTGGTGAATATTGATAATTTTCATGTGCCAAGCGGCGGTAAATTCAGCGGACAAAATCTGCATATAGCGCGCCAGCACCAACAAATCACAGTCTTTTACCAGCGCTTGAATCTCGGCTTCTGCTTGTACTTTGTTGTCTTTGCTCACAGTCACTTGATGAAATGGCACACCAAAATTTTCTACCGCTTGGCGCAAATCATGATGATTACTGACGACACAGGTAATCTCACAATCTAGTTGCCCTTGTTGCCAGCGCCACAGCAAATCAAGTAGCGCATGGTCATATTTGGACACCAAAATCGCCACTTTTTTACGTTTACTGTTGTCAAATAGTTTCCACTCCATTTGATACATGCGAGCGACGGTATGCTCAAAACTGCCTTTCATATTATCGATGATATTGTCCAAATCATTGATAGCCATTTCAAGGCGCATAAAATATTGACCGCCTTCGGGCTCAGTCGAGTATTGGTCAAGGCTGATAATATTGGCGCCATAACGATAAAAAAATTCGGATACAGCTTGCACAATGCCTGCGCGGTCTTGGCATTTGATCAATAAGGTTGCAGTAGCTAGTTGGCTCATGAGGTACTTCTTGTGTTCAATTTTCAAAAGATGCCATTGTAGCGATTTTTGTGCTGACAAAGAAGTCTAAACCCGTCAAAAGCCTTGTTGTATATAAAAATTTTCTTGAGATTCGTTTACCCCTGCCTTTTAACCTATCTTTTAACCTGCCTTTTAACTTAAATTACCCAAATCAACTTCGGTCAAGCGCCAGCGCCCTTTTTTCTTTGAGCGTCCACCTGCGCTTTGACCAGCGATTACCGCTGCACCGCCGAGCAATTTATTCAGTGTCTGGCTATGATAGGCATGACAAATCGCACACGCCAAGCCATCTGCCGCATCCGCTTGCGGCTGTATCTCAAGGCTCAACAAACGCATGACCATAAGCTGAATCTGCTCTTTGTCTGCCGCGCCATAGCCACATACCGCTTGTTTGATTTGCCGTGCGGTGTATTCAGCTACTTGCAAATCTTTGGCAACCATGGCGGCAATTGCTGCACCCCGCGCCTGACCAAGTTTGAGCGCGGTATCGGGGTTTGATGCCATAAATACTTGCTCGATGGCGGCGGTCATGGGTTCATTGGTATATTTTTGATAATGCTCAACGATACGGCTAACCCCATCAAATATCCGCTTGAGCCGCTCGGGCATGGTTTCCCCTTGGCTGTAAGCATGAATCGTACCTGCATCCAAATGTTCAAGTTTATCCCCACTCAACCGAATGATGCCATAGCCTGTCAGACGTGAGCCTGGGTCAATACCAATAAAGATACTCATAAAAGATGCTCGTAAAACATGCTCGTAAAAAAAGATACCCACAAAACAATTTTGCTAAAAATGCAGTCGAAGCTAAAAATGCAGTCAAATTATAGCATTTATCAAAAATTTAACGAAAAAATTGCTGAATTTCAAAAAACTATTTGATAGTTTTATTCATTACCCCCATCATTATTGCATTGGTTAATGATTCATCGTTTGTTCTTTATAGTTTATTCACAATTTAGGAATCGTATTTTCATGGGAAATATAGTTGGGATTGCCATTGTCTGGTTGATTATTGAGATGCTGGTTTGGTATCTAATCGCACAATTTGTCAGTGGCTGGTGGGTGTTTTTGTGGTTTGTCGTGGCCGGTTTTGTGGGTGCCGCACTCATTAAAAAAGGCATAGCCACCTTAAAACCGATGGCTGGACAAGCCCAAGCCGCCATGCTTAACCCTGCCATGCGCCCCAATGAAAATTCCGTGGTTAAAGCGATTGCTTTTGCGGTGGCAGGTATCTTATTGGTACTGCCCGGTATTTTAAGTGATATTGCGGCACTTATTGTGTTATTACCTGCGGTACAAAATAAGTTTAAAGCCTTTGCCAAAGACTATGCCACTAAAAACCCAGAAAAATTGATGCAAATGATGGCAAGCAAAATGGGCGGTATGGATCCCTCAAAAATGGGTGGCTTAGGGGGTCTTGGTGGCATGGGTGGACAAACCCCGTTTGGCGGTATGGGCGGACAAAGTCCGTTCGGGGGCTTTGGTAGCAAAAATAACAACGGCGGTAAATTTGGCACGACCATCGACGGACAAGCCAAAACGGTCAACTCGAATGCCAAACGCATCCCTCGCTCTGCCAATGATGACTAGAAAATGGATAAAGAATTGACTGTTAAACATTGATAAATTTAAGGCATCCCTAGTATGCCTTTTTTTATGCCCTATTTTTGCGAAAAACTGGGTTTACTTTTTGCAAAAATTCATGCAATGTGATTTACTTAAGACAAAATTTGTTATATAAATTCTATAATGATACAATTTGTTTCGTTTTGGAGTTTTTAGGTTTGAGCGTGATTTTTATTTTTGGTAAATGTTTTTATTTTTGGTAAATGATATTAACAACATTGGTTAGCGACAAGGAGTAAATGTATGACCAGCAAAGTATATGACAGCGCAGCTAGCGCACTTGAAGGCGTCATCAAAGATGGACAAACGGTTGCGGTTGGTGGTTTTGGTCTGTGTGGTATCCCCGAAGCTTTAATTGAAGCCTTGCGAGATAGCGGCGTTAAAGATTTGACCTGTATCAGCAATAACGCCGGTGTCGATGGCTTTGGTTTGGGATTATTACTAGAGACTCGCCAAGTCAAAAAAATGATTGCGTCGTATGTGGGTGAAAACAAAGAATTTGAACGGCAGTTTTTATCGGGTGAATTGGAAGTGGAATTGACCCCACAAGGGACGTTGGCAGAAAAATTGCGTGCAGGCGGCGCGGGCATTCCTGCATTCTTTACCGCAACTGGCGTAGGCACCCAAATTGCTGAAGGTAAAGAAGAGCGTGAATTTGACGGTCGTCAATATATCCTTGAGCGCTCATTAGTCGCTGACGTGGCACTGGTCAAAGCCCAAAAAGCGGATAAAGCGGGCAACTTGATGTTCAACAAAACGGCGCGTAACTTTAACCCAGATGTCGCCACGGCAGGTAAAGTTACCATTGTCGAAGTTGAGCAATTGGTGGAAACTGGTGAGCTAGACCCTGACCAAATTCATTTGCCGGGTATTTATGTGCATCGCATCGTGGTCAATGCCAACCCAGAAAAACGCATCGAAAAAGTGACGACCAAAGAACAGACAAACTAGGATATAAGGAGATTACCATGGCATGGACTCGTGAACAAATGGCACAAAGAGCCGCAAAAGAACTACAGGACGGCTTTTATGTCAATCTAGGTATCGGTTTACCGACCTTAGTGGCGAACTATATTCCAGAAGGCGTCAACGTTTGGCTACAATCAGAAAATGGGCTGCTTGGGATTGATGAATTCCCAACACCCGATAAAGTTGACCCAGATTTAATCAATGCGGGCAAACAAACCGTCACCACAGCGACCGGTGCGAGCTTTTTTTCAAGCTCACAATCATTTGCCATGATTCGTGGCGGCAAAGTCAACCTTGCCATTTTGGGTGCGATGGAAGTTTCGGAAAATGGCGATCTTGCCAACTGGATGATTCCTGGCAAGATGGTCAAAGGCATGGGCGGCGCGATGGACTTGGTCGCAGGCGTTCAACGCGTCATTGTATTGATGGAACATACCAATAAACATGGTGAGCCAAAAGTATTGGCTGAATGTACGCTACCCCTGACAGGCAAAAAAGTGGTGAATCGTATCATCTCTGATTTAGCCATCATGGATGTGACCGATAACGGTCTAAAGCTGGTTGAGCTGGCAGACGGTGTCACGTTTGAAGAGTTACAATCAAAAACACCCGTAACCATTGCACAATAATTGCACTATAACACCTGCAAGATAACAACTGTAAAATAGCGCTGTCACAAGTCAGCGTTAAATTGCCATTAAAAGGACAGTGACGCTGTCCTTTTTTATTGTTTTGGCTTTTTTACTTTCGCTGATTTGTCATCTATAATGACATCACTATCAAAATTTATCCAACACCATGATTGCATCTCATTTCTCTCATCCCAAATTTATCACCGATGAAGACAATCCGCTGATTGATCGTAAGTATCTTAATGAGATGGCAGCCGATGACGGCGTAGCATTGCCGCAAATTTATCGGTTTGACTTTACCGAGGTGCCAGATTTTAGCCAAACAGTGATGCAAATCACCCCAGTGATTGATGCGCCCAATATCATGGATATGCCCAATGATCATAAAGCGCTATCAGAAAATGCCACCCCTGCTACTGATAAATCTGTGCACATGGCTCAACAAACGGCGTCATCGGCGGCGCCCACTTCGCTCAAAAAACCCCTTACTTCTCAATCGCTAACCCGCAAAATCCCATCAAAAACACGCTCAAATCGCCAAGTTATTGCGCAAGCAAGAGCCCAAGCCAAACAAATTGAACAGCAAAAACGACAACAAGAACAGCAACGCCAAGCACAAGAAATCGCCCGCTATCAGGCAGAAGTTGAAGCCGCGCTACTCAATCCCACACTGCATGAAGGATTGCTCAATCAGCGAAAATCCATTGCCGAATCGCAGGCAGTGGTCAACAAACATGCGATTTTTGGCGAGCTTGCACAAGATTTGCAGACCATTCAATGGCTTGATTCAGACATGACTGAGCAAAGCCGAGCCATGTATGAAAAAGCGGTTGCGCTGATTCAAACAGCGCAATCAAGTGGCAATTTATTAGAAAGCAATTTATTAGAAAGCAACGTATTAGAAAACAATTTATTAGAAAATGATGTACTCGAAGACAATGTCCCAGCAGAAAATATAGTCGAAAACACTATCTCAGCGGATAATTTGGCAACAGCCGTACAAATAATTGATGAATTTGCCGAGAACGGTCTTGCTGATGCATTGCTGCGCCAAGCGCTATGGCTATTTGAAGGCAATCACTTACTCAAGATTTCTCAAAACTCCCAACAAGCTTTGCTACTGTTGCAACAAGCAGCCTCGCAACATGATAATCGTGCGGAGAAATTACTCAGTAAACTCTACTATGCAGGACATGGAGTCGAGCAAGATAGCGAGATGGGCAAATACTGGCTAGAGCTGGCTGCGGCACATGGTCACCCTGACGCCATACGCATTTCGCAAGGTATTGCCACCCTGTCATTACTCAAGCAAACCCAGCGCGAAGACACTCGCTATGGCAAAAAAATGGCGCTTGCGACTGCGGCGCTGATTATGTTCATGATACTGATATTTGTGGCAGTTAAAGTTTAAAGATTTGGATGAATTGTGATTTGGATATTAAACAAGGTTAAATATCCAAACCACTACCAAAAAATTTAGCCATCAGTAGGGTCGTTAGAACGCACTAGTACGCCCTCGTCATTGCTATCCTGACGCTCATCACTCTTATACTCATCATCATTGGCCTCATCGCTCGCCAAGTTTGGCGTCAGCAGCGGATAATTGTTTAAGATATAACAAAACAATTCAGCGGTTTTTTGGGTGTCATATAAAGCAGAATGCGCTTCATTACCATCAAATTCTAGTCCAGCGAGTTTGCACGCTCTCGCCAGTACCGTTTGACCGAAAGCAAGCGCGGATAAGGTGACGGTATCTAACACGGAGAACTGGTGAAATTGGCTTTGATTTTTGCTATGGGTACGCTCAATTAAAGCATTTAAAAAGCTGAGGTCAAAATGCGCATTGTGCCCTACCAAAATACATTTGGTACATTGGGTCGATTGACGCACCGTTTTTAAATATTTAAAAATACGGCGAACGGCGGTTTTTTCATCTTCAGCAATGGCTTTTCGCATCGGACTGTGGGGATTGATGCCGGTGAATTGCAGGGCGCGCGCTTCAAGGTTTGCCCCTTCAAACGGCTCAATATGGGCATTGACCGCCTCACCTGGGTAGAAACGCCCGTTATCATCCATCAAAATTGGAATACAGGCAATCTCAAGCAAGGCATCGGTCTTTGGATTGAACCCTGCTGTCTCTACGTCCACCACCACGGGCAAGTAATTGCGAAAACGGTTGGCAATAGTCATGGGGTCAGTTGTGGCGCTCATACGTTACCTTGCGGAAAAAAACAGAAAAATAAAGGGTAAAAAATCATACGGCTAAATTAAATGGCATCACTTTCCAGTCCAGCGTTTGTCCAGCCATCAGCGGGGTCAAATCTTTACCGTCAAGATAAGGATAATGCTCGGGGACTTGCCATGCTTCACGTACCAAGGTCACTTTATCACTATTGATAGGTAAGCCATAAAATTTTGCCCCGTGAATACTGGTAAAGCCTTCTAACTTATCAAGTTTGCCCACGCTGTCAAAGGCTTGGGCATACAAGGGCAGCGCAATCGATGCGCTGTAACAGCCTGCACAACCGCAAGCATTTTCTTTGGTATGAGTCGCATGGGGCGCAGAGTCAGTGCCAATAAAAAATTTGGGATTACCACTGGTTGCCACATCAAGTAATACTTTTTGGTGACTTTGGCGTTTTAGAATCGGCAAGCAATAAAAATGCGGTTTAATCCCGCCCACCAGCAGGTGATTACGATTAAACAGTAAATGCTGCGGGGTAATCGTCGCTGCGACATTTTTGCCCTGTGACAACACAAAGTCAGCGGCATCACTGGTGGTGATATGCTCAAAGACGATTTTTAATTTTGGAAATTTATCAATGAGATTGACCATCACTTCATCAATAAAGCGTTTTTCACGGTCAAAAATATCAATATGATGGTGCGTCACTTCACCATGCACAAGCAGCGGCAAACCCAACGCTTCCATCTTGGCAAATACATCGGTGCAATGATTGATATGGCTCACCCCATCCGCAGAATTGGTGGTCGCACCTGCAGGATATAACTTGACTGCTTTTACTACCCCTGAATCAACGGCGGCTTCAATATCTTCTGCTGTCAGTGACTCGGTCAAATAAAGCGTCATCAATGGCTCAAATTGTTGGGAGATACTGTCATTGGGCACTTGCGCCAAAATACGCTCACGATAAGCGATAGCATCAGCGGCTGTTTTGACAGGTGGCACCAAATTTGGCATACAAATGGCGCGGCGAAAATTGGCAGCAGCATGTGGCACCGTCGTGGCAAGCGCCTGCCCATCCCGTAAATGAATATGCCAGTCATCAGGTGCAGTAATAGTAAAAGTATTGATAGATGCAGTCGCTGCGCTCATGATTTCCTCGAAAAGCTTTGAGAGTGCCTAAAAAAAACAACGTCAAAAACCGATAATTGAAGCGTTGAAAAACTTGTGCATCATAGCAGTTTTAGGCAAAAAACGACATGAAAATATTCGCAAGCCAATTACACTGACAAATAATACGTCAATTTATGTCGTTTTGATAACGATGTTAATGGGTTTTGGATTTATTGCTAGGTTTGTTATTCGCCTTATTGTTTACCTTATTACCCACCTTGTTATTCGCTTTGTTATCCGTCGTGTTATATACCTTTTTGTCAAGCTTTTTAGCGGATTTTTTGTCAGTAGCCGTTGTTGACGACGAGGCTTTCTGCGCTTTTTGTTTTACAGTTTTATCGTTAGCCGCTGATTTTTTGCCAGTGCTAGCAGCTTTTTCAGAGGGTTGCTTGTCGCCTTTGGTCGCTAAGTTAGCTTTTTTGTTATCTGTTTTAGCATTATTTCTAGAATCAGGACTAGAATCACGGTTAGAGTCAGTGCCAGATTCAGGGCTAGTCGTTTTTTTGCGGTCTTTGTTAGGCTGCTTTTTGTCGGGTTTTTTCGTATCTCGCGCTTTTTCAGCTTGCGCTGAATGCTTATTATCTTGTGGTTTATTATTCTCTTGTAGTTCAGAGATAGCTGCTTTTTTGCCACGCTCAGTCATGGTTATCGGGTTAGTTATATCCGCTACAGAGGCGACTTTTACTATCGCCACATCGTGATAAACTGGGCGTGCCACTGACATCTCTGCTGATGGCTGGGTGGCGGCAGGCTTATCTTTGACGCTCACCAACGCGCCCACCCCGCCAAAAATGGCGACAGACAATACAGTGGCTGTCGCAATCCAATTTTTTTGTAGCTTATCTATCCAATGAGCAGGTTTGCGAACTTGCGGTTTGGCAAAAATACTGCTGGCTGAAAGGGCTGTTTGTGTGTTTGACGTCACCGCTTTGTTTATTTGCCGATTGCCTTTTGAAATCACCTGTTGATTGAAGTGAGCATGTGGGATGGTCATTGGCGCAATGTTAAAAAAATTGGACGCTTTATAAATAGTCATTTGCTGGACAATATGCTGTTGATAGACAGGCAAATCAGTAATATTTTGAATTTTTGACCATGTTAATTGCTGTTGCTGCATTGCTTGAAAACTGACAGCGCGTTTAAAATTCACTGCATTTATCAGTCCTGTATCTTGTGGTGACAGGAAAAAAACCGGCTGCATCACAAGCCACTCAGTAATCTGCGCTGAGTCTATGGTGTTTTGTAGTGAGCTTATCGTATCTGCCAAATTTATCACCGCCAATGCAGTGATAGTCTGCCAAATAGTTAACAGCTTATCTAAGGGCAGATGGGTTTTTTCCAGTAACACGCCAGCAATCATGGTTTTTTGGGTTTCATCATTAAACCACTGCTCAAAAATCGATGGGCTATTTTTAGACAGTTGTTTTAGAGTTACAAAGTTGATGCCGTTTTCAGGGAAATTTTTTGTAACTAAAGTCGTGAAAAATTTGGGGGTAAAACTATTTTTATCTGTTACCTGTGGCAAAGTTTGATGGATTAACGACGGATTTTGCTGAATTTTTGCCGATAACTGATAAAGCACGACTTTTAATAGCTCAGGCATGACTTTTTTTAGATAACAAATTGATACGTGTGACTCATCTGCGACTAGCGGTAGCAATGGCGACAGCATGTTTGCCCAAAAATGATATAACGATATATGGTCAATGATATTACAAGGCGTTGAAGGATTTTTTGACAGCATATTTTGTCACTTAATTTACATTTTTTGGCATTGGGGTGGTTAGTAAGTTTTTAGCAATATTGTAGATGCGTGACAACTTTTTTATACGCCCTCTAAAAAAAATAGCGTTAGATTTAGAAATCTTGTTGATAATTTATAATTTCAATTCGATTAAATTCATCAAATTCTGATTAGAATTTGTTGTAACTTTGGTGCAAACTTAGTAAAGTAGACAGCATCAAAAATTATATTTTAGCATCAATCACGTAACATTTTCTGCTCATCGAAAAATTGGTAATTTTTTCTGATTCTTTTTATCGCTATCGATTTATTTACCAGCCTTACTTACTTTCTCTAGGATAACTTTATGGCTATCTCTACCAACCTAATCAAGTCCTTTCAACTCTCTGCATTGACGACCGCACTTGCCCTCGCTGGTTGTGGCGGTGGTGGCGGTAATGATACATTGCCGCCGCCTTCGAAGCCAGGTCAAAGTAATGGGGATACCACAACTCCCACTACTAATGTTAAAGATGTTGATAGTATGACTATTACCAAATCTTTTAATACTTTCATTCTTAAACAAGACGAAAAGTTTACAATTATTGCTAATGCGTTAAAAAGTGGTAAACCTGTAGAAGGTGTGATTGTAGATGCAATCATTCCAGACCCAGCGACAAGCGGAATCTATGTCATTACACCAACACCTATTACCACCAATGCCAATGGTGAAGCAGCGATTGAACTGCAAATTAAAGATTTGGCAAAAGCAACCGCTTATTTAAAAGCAAACAGTGATAAACTTTCAATTAGTGTGAAACCCACCAATAGCAAGCAAGCCATTCCGAATGGAACAATTAGCTTAACTGGCGCTGCACCGGCTACATCTTCTGAAATAACTAATGTTATTAACGATGCCCGTTCACTTATGCTTTCTCCCTCCAATGCAAACTTCAAACTTGAGGTAGGTACGCAAATTACAGTAAGTGCATTTGTCGCTGACAGTAAAGGCGGCGCTTTAAAAAATGTACCTGTTACTTTTGATTTATCAAATTTACCAAGTCTAGGTATTTATAATCTTTCTGGCTCTACTGTAAATACTGATGATAGAGGTATTGCTACAATTACTTTGCAAGTCATGTCTTTAGATAAAAGAGAAGATCTAAAAAATGGTTTTCAAGTTGATGCCTTTATTGATAGAGATATTGATTTAAAAGCGTCAAATAGACCAACCTTTAAAGGTGTTGATAACCTTGATACCAATACTGGTTCGGTTACAGCAGAAAGCTTAGTTAACTCTATTATTCTAACCCCTAATGTGGACTCAATTCCCTTAGCTATTGGTTCTACATTCACATTAACTGTAACGACTAATGATAAAGACAACAAACCTATTAGTAATGCGCCTATTGCCTTCACTTATCCAACACTTGCAGAATACGGATTGACGGTAGCAAATTCTTCGGCAACTACGAATGGATCTGGTCAAGCTACTGTTACTTTCACAGTAAACTCACTGACTACTGCTCAAAAAGCTAAATTAATCGAAGGCTTCACCGTTAATGCATCTTCTAATGGTAAATTTGCCCAAGCGAGCTTGACGGCTAAAAATGAAACAGCTGAAAGTTTAGTAAACTCAATTAGCTTAACCCCCAGCGTTGATACAATCTCTTTGGCGCCTAACGCTCAGTTTAGTATAACCGCAACAACGCTTGGTAAAGATGGCAAACCTGTTAGCAATGCACCTGTCGCATTTAGTTATCCTACACTCGCTGATTATGGACTAACCATAGCCAGTTCTTCTCCTAATACGAATGGTTCAGGTCAAGCAGTGATGACTTTTGCTGTCAACGCTTCTTTGACCACAGCCCAAAAAGCTAAACTAGCTGAAGGCTTTACGGTAAATGCCTCTTCAAACGCTAAGACCGCTACTGCCGTTACTTTAAAAGCTATCAAAGTAGCAACTGTTGCAGATATCGCTAAAGTCAGTTTAGTTACAAACAAGAACACATTGACAACCAACACTGGCGACACCATTAATGTAACCGCACAAGTAAGAGATGCAAATAACGTTGGCTTAGCGAACATGCCAGTTAGCTTTACGCTATTGGATGAGACAACTGCGACGGGTATAACTAATACCACCCCACTTCAGGCAACCACTAATGCCGATGGTGAAGCGGTATTAACCTTAAAAGTCGGTGCGCTCACCCCAGACCAAAAATATTATCTACAAACCAGTGGACTATCATTTAAAGCAACTGCCGGTGCTATCACTAGCTCAACTGTCACCTTAAGAACCCAAGAAGCGATTACGTCCAATAGCGTCAACACATTGCTATTAACTAGTGATTCAGCAATTCAATTGGCTGTTGGCTCAAAAGTCAAAGTCACAGCGCTTGCAATAGATAAAAACGGCGCTGTCGTGACAAATGCACAAGTGAGCTTTAAAGTACCAACTGATTCTGGCTTGGTGAACAATACAGGTGCGGTTGTCAATACCAACGCCAATGGTGAAGCAACCATTGAAGTTGAAATCAAGGACATTGCCAAGGCAACGACTGCTTTACAAAATGGTTTAGTCGTCACTGCCCAATCTGGTGTATCTGTGGGTACTACTACCGTCCGCAGCGCAAGCAGTCAATCTGCCACACAAGCTTACAATGTATTTGTCAGTAAATCTAAAGATGAACTGAGAACTGGTAATGATAGCCTGTCAATGACTATCCGAGTAACAGATATTAATGGTGGTATTAAGGCAAATGTGCCAGTTTATCTACAAATTCTTGAAGATGGCATTGCACGTGGTTTATCATTTAACAAAGTTTCAACCTTAAAAACAGATGATAAAGGACTTGTCACTGTAGATTTATCACAAAACGATATCGGACTTGTATCAAGATTAAATGGCACTGGAAAAATCAGCGTAATCGTCAACGATGGTGTATATAGAGCTGAAAAAGAGGAAGTCACAATCCCAATTACAGGTACGACAGTTGATAATTTATTCGTATCTAATAAAGAAATCAGCAGTACAACCAGTAGCACTATATCAGCGACTGCTTTGGATGGTAGTGGCAAACCTTTTGCCAATACTAAAGTTGAATTATTGTTGAGTGATAAGTCATTAGCCACGCCTAAATTTGTTACCACAGATGTACATGGTAAATTTACTTTTACCGTTTCTCAAGCTGAGCTTGGGCAAGCAACCAAATATCCGTTATCTTTAAGACTATTTGGCAATAACACGCAAGGGGTAGAAATTAGCTCTTCACCAATCGCTTTGACTGAACTCAAAACGGTAAGCCAAACTGAAACTAAGTTGGAAGTAAGAGCCAATAATGTACTAATGGCAAATAATGAAATCTTGGTCAATACCACAGGTCAGATTACGATATTAAGACCTAAAGACAAAGCAGGTAATTTACTTGTTGAGGGCTCAGAGGTCTATTTATCAACCAATAAAGGTACATTAAATGATCAAGGTACTAGAGTTAAAGGTACAGTTACTAATAATCAAGTGACTTTCTCTATTAAATCACCTGTCGCCAATACCGCAACCTTAGTCCTTGATTACAATGGCGAGCAAATCTTTACCGATAACATGAGCTTCTTGACCAAAGCCGTTGCAAATCCATTAATTTTACAATTAGAACGCACAACATTGTCAACCAATGGTGAAACCAATGTCATTAGCACTGTTAAAGACGCAAACGGTTTACCAGTTAAAAATGCCATCGTTGAGTTTAGTTTAGTTAAAGACCCATCAGGCGGTCGCCTAGAAAAAGGCTATGCCATTACAGATGATAGCGGTAATGCGACGGTTAAATACTTCTCTGGTCGTACCCCTACCGCCAATGATGCCGTCAAAATCCAAGCAAACGTGAGTAAAATTCGGATTAATGGTAAAGAAGAAAATACCGAAAACAACCAAACCTTTACTTCTGAAATTAAAACCCTAACGGTACAGACCAACGCGACCTTTATTGGTTTCGGTTTTGCTGATAAGATTCGTCAGCATCCTGATGGGCGACAAATCTATTATGTCTATGACGGCTCAATATTTGTGAACAATAATATTGGTCAACCAGCCGCCAATCAGCCAGTGTCAGTATCGATTATCCCTGTACAGTATCTACTAGGAGAATACTATGTAATTCCAAAAATACCAGCTGTATCTGAAGTAAAAGATGATCCTAACACCGCTCAAGATGAGTCTAGTCCAGCAGTACCTGAAATTCCAGCACGATGGGGTATTAGACATTTCGATGATAATGGGAATACTTATAGCTTTGGTGCAGTGTGTAGCAATGAGGACATAAATAGTAATGGTATCATGGATAATATTACCTTAACCGACCTTGCCACAGGTAAGTCACTAATCGGTGAAGACTTTAATAATAATGGTAAGCTCGATCCTTTAAACCCTGCTACTATTCTTTCTGCCAGCGGCAGTGAAGTTGTTAATGGACAGACCATGACGACCGATAGCACAGGTAAGCTTGACTTTAGTATCCGTTATACCAAAGAATCTGCCGATTGGTGGTTAGGTATGATTAAAGTCACTACCAAAGTCAATGGTACAGAGTTTGTGGAATACCGTACTATTAGCTTACCAACAGCGGTAGAAGACGTATCTCAACCTGATGCCACACCGCCATTACGTCCTAACTGGATTAGCCCATTTGGAAAACGAACTGTATTAAGTGTTCCCACTAATTATCTATATATTGGTATGGGTAAAGGAAACTATGCACTTAGAAACCTCAAGTATGTTAATGTTGGTGTAGGCAATGGAGAATATATTGTAGACACATCTAACCATTATCCAGTAACTATTAACAACAAGCCGTATTGCCAATAGTATGCCCCTTTAACAAAAATCCCCAATTCAAAATTGGGGATTTTTTATTATTTGAGTAAAGCATCAATTTTATTATAAAGGTGCTAGTTAAAAAAATTAAATCTACCTTTACAACTTTGCCATATCAGTTAATATCCGCCCCCGTGCAGTGCGTACGATATAGCCTTGCTGAATCAGATACGGCTCAATCACATCTTCAAGCGTGCCTCTATCTTCAGCGAGTGCGGCTGCAATCGACTCAACCCCCGCAGGTCCGCCATTAAAACGCTCCTCTAGTATCTCAAGATAACGCCTATCAAGATTATCAAGCCCGCGTTTGTCAACTGCCAGCATATCAAGTGCGCTATGCGCAATCTCAGCGGTGACGGTGCCATCGCCTTTAACTTGGGCATAATCACGTACGCGGCGTAGCAAGCGATTGGCAATACGCGGTGTACCGCGCGACCGTCTAGCGACTTCCACTGCGCCTTCTTTGGTCATAGGCACGTTAAGCAATCCAGCCGACCTTGTGACAATGGTCGTTAAATCCGCCACATTATAAAACTCTAATCGCTGTACAATACCAAATCTATCGCGCAGTGGCGAGGTCAATAATCCTGCTCGGGTGGTCGCAGCCACCAAAGTAAAAGGCGGTAAATCAAGCTTTATAGAGCGTGCAGCAGGTCCTTCGCCAATCATAATATCCAGCTGAAAATCTTCCATCGCAGGATACAAGATTTCTTCAATCATCGGGCTTAAACGGTGAATCTCATCAATAAACAGCACATCACCAGGCTCTAGATTGGTCAGCATCGCTGCCAAATCACCCGCGCGTTCAAGCACAGGGCCAGACGTCGAGCGCAGATTACCGCCCATCTCACGGGCGATAATGTTGGCGAGTGTGGTTTTACCCAGTCCAGGCGGTCCAAATATCAAGGTATGGTCGAGCGCTTCTTTTCTCGATAACGCCGCGTTGATAAACACGCCCATTTGTTCTTTGACCACAGGCTGACCGATATATTCAGCGAGTAAAGCTGGACGGATATTATTGTCATTTTGGTCTTCTGAGCGACCCATCGGACTAATCAGACGTTGCTGCGAATTGGCACTTGAAAAAGGTGGAATCATAAGTATTTGACACTAGTTGCAAGTTTTAACGAGGATAATAGCACTGGCAAATCTTGCAAGTGCTATGGGATGTAGAGAGAAAAAATAAAAAAATTTAGGGCAACACACGCTGCAATGTCATATCACATCGGGTGCCTTTACTATCCTTGCACCACTGCATTTGCTCGCCTTGCTGTTTGACGTAAGCAACCAAAATATCCCCCGTCTGGTCAACGCGATTGCCAGAACAATCTGTTGCATTGTTATCATATTGGGTCTGAATCGCTAGTGCAGGTAAGCCATCCCCTGTGTCAGCGTACAAATATTTACCATACGTAAACTCCTGACCGCTTGAACCGATAAACTGCTGATCGCGCCCAAAATTATACCGCTCTTGGCAATTTGGCTGCGCAGCGTCGGTTTTATCAAGTCGCAGCTGCCACTGTCCTGCGATATTTGGCAAAATATGCGTCGACACTTGCGCCACTTGCTGTTGGGTTTTGCTATCATCGGGCAACGTACCGCCCATGGCTAAACTGGTTAAAATGCCTATCAACGAAATATTCATCAAGTCCATCGTTATTTTATTCCTTTTATCATGCCATCTTTATAAGGTAATAACCCAACTCATCTACCAGTTCTCAATCAGCCAATTCTCACTCAGCGATGTTAGCACTGACCTTTATAGTAACTTTTAACAACTTTTGGTATTGGGGGTTAATATTCAAAGATATTCAAAATGTTAAAGGCTAAATTATTGTGCTTTTAATGGGGTCAGCACGCAAAAATTTAACCCAAAACCACAAAAATTATTTAAGCACTTTATTTAAACACTTTAACTTTATTTAACTACTTAAATTTTCATATTCATCAGTGGCTTTAATCATACTTGCTTTTGGCTTTATTTGCTATAACACAATAATACTCATAATGCAGTCTTGCCAAAACATCAGGCGGTCATAAAATCTGTGCAAATTTGCTTGTCAAAAAGTTAAAAACCCAGCATAATAACCGAAGATTTCAGGAGAGAATGTTGTTTTGTTTTTCATCAAATTATGAAATACCAAAACCATCACCGAAGGCGTAAAGACCCTATAATCGCTCAGGTAAAAGGACTGGAATCGTAATTTTTGGCAGTGGCGAATTTCTCAATATTTTCAGCACTGCATCAAAATATAACAAATCTGGAGAGTGTATTGCTTGGCAATGCCACCGAAGGGGAAAAGATTGACTTGTCTATCTGTACTATAAGCTATATTACAAGAAATTGACAAGTCGATTGAAAATCTCAGGTAACAGGACAGATAGGGCTGATAGCTACCGACATAAAGTTGGATTAGTTTTAGTGCTCTATTGATGTGCGATGTTTGGTTTTAGCGTTTTATCCCACGCTATTAAAACATCAAATAAACCATCAAGCCGTTATTTGATTTTTATCCACTCAAGGATTTGCCATGTCAGCCACAGACAAGCCTTTAAACCGCACCCCTTTTTATCAATCCCATATCGATAGCAACGGCAAAATCGTTGACTTCTCTGGTTGGCAATTGCCTATCCATTATGGTTCACAGATTCAAGAGCATGACGCCGTGCGTACCGATGCGGGCATGTTTGACGTGTCACATATGGTGGTGACTGACATCGCCGGCAAAGATGCCAAAGCTTGGCTGCAAAAACTGCTTGCCAATGATGTCGCCAAACTCAAATTTGTCGGTAAAGCGCTTTACTCTGCCATGCTAAACGAAAATGGCGGCGTGATTGATGACTTAATTGTTTACCGGATGAACGATGCAGAGACCGAGTATCGTATCGTCTCAAATGCCGCCACCCGTGATAAAGACTTGGCACAGTTTGACAAAATCGCCAAAGACTTTGCCGTCACCATTACCGAGCGCCCAGAACTTGCTATGCTTGCGGTGCAAGGTCCTAATGCCTTGCAGAAACTGAGCCAAGCCAAACCAAATTGGGCAGATAGCCTAGCTACCTTAAAACCATTTGTGGGCAAAGATTTGACCGACATTGAAGGCGCAGATTGGTTTGTGGCGCGTACCGGTTATACGGGTGAAGATGGCGTTGAAGTCATTTTGCCACAAGCCGAGGCCTCAGCATTTTTTACCTTACTCAAAGACCATGGCATCGCTCCAGCAGGATTAGGTGCGCGTGATACCTTACGTCTTGAAGCGGGCATGAATTTGTACGGTCATGAGATGGATGAAACCATCAATCCGTATGAATGCGGTATGGCATGGACGCTAGCGGTAAAAGATGATCGGGATTTTGTGGGTCGTGAGGCTATGCAAGCCAAACAAGACCAAGCGATTGCTGAGGGTAATGACGTTATGCAAGTAGGCTTAGTGCTAGAGTCACGTGGGGTACTGCGTGAAGGCATGACGGTCACGCTAGACAATGGCAAAACTGGGGTAATCACTAGCGGCACTTTTAGCCCAAGCCTAAAACAATCGATTGCGATTGCCCGTATTCCGAAGACGACGGATACAGCAGCTACCGTTGATTTACGGGGCACACCGACGCCAGTACGTATCATTTCGTTACCGTTTGTTAGAAATGGCAACAAACAATTCAACTAAGATTTTATCATGTTATGATGGATTTAGCGCTTATTAATGAACAACATTCAAATAATTAGTCAGCGTAATTTGAAAAACCGATAATAAATTCATCATACTTTAGAAGGTAAAATCATGAAAAAATTACTCTTTGTTGTACCGTTTTTGGCAAGTTTGGCGGCCTGTACCTCAACCCCAGTGGCACAGCCTAGTCCGTCACAAGTGTTGGCAATTCAAGCAAATTCACAAACCTTTAAATGTGATAACAATACTGAAGTCGTCGCATTCTATGGTCAAGAAAACGGCAGGAATGTCGCTAATTTAAAAATCACCTCGCCAATGCTTGGTCTAAACCAAGCGGCGATGGTGTTAAAACAAGATGTATCAGGTTCGGGTAATCGCTATACCTTGTCAAATGCCACCAAAACTACCATGTATGATTGGGGCGTCAAAGGTGCAGAAGGTGCGTTAACCGTGACCTCACAAGGTCGTGATTATAACTTTGTGTGTAATGCTATTTAATCCGATTTACTTGTTGAACGGGTTAAACTGCTAATTTGGTTTTCAAGTTTGGTCGATATACATTGTATCGACCAAATTTTTGTTACTTATGTTTGTTAAATTACTTAGGTTTTAAATACTAGGCTTTTAAAACTAGGCTTTTAAACATGTTTAGTAAAAAGGCGCCAAGTGTGACTGCTTGGCTGACAGCCTTTTATTTTCACCCCTACTTTCGCTTTGAGGAAAATAGTTATGAGCAATATTCCAGCAGATTTAAAATATGTGGCTAGTCATGAATGGTTACGCCAAGAAGAAGACGGTACTATCACTGTGGGTATTACTCACCATGCCCAAGACTTGCTCGGTGATATCGTGTATGTTGAATTGCCTGAAGTAGGTGAACACGTTGACGTGGATGCTGAAATTGCGGTCGTCGAATCGGTGAAAGCTGCCTCCGATGTCTACGCACCCATCGCTGGTGAAATCCTAGCGGTGAATGAAGCCTTGGTAGATGCGCCAGAAACCATTAATGAAGACCCTTATGGCGAAGGTTGGTTCTTTAAAATCAAACCAGACAATGCTGATGATTATCAAGGCTTGATGGACGCAGACGAGTACCAAGATAGTATTTAATTATCTTTATCGCTTTTATCTAATCGTCGTTATAGAGCCTAGCTAAGGTAGTCGCCTGATTACCTTAGCCTGTTGTCCTAGCAATTAACTGTAACGCATCCTTTATTTTGTTAACTTGAGAGCTGCTATGCCGACACTGACCCCGCTTACTGACCCAAAACAAGCCAGTTTTTATGAGGTGGTGAGCACTCGCCGTTCGGTACGACGCTTTACCAAAACGCCCATCAGTGATGAAGTGCTCAATGCCTGTCTCGATATGGCGATGTTAGCGCCTAGCTCAAGTAATTTACAGCCTTGGCAATTTTTTGTGATTGAATCAGAAGAAAAACGCCAAAAAACTGTGACCTATTGCATGAGCCAAAATGCAGCAAAAACCGCCAATAAGCTGATTGTTGTGGTCGCTCGTACTGACACGTGGCGTCAACACGCCAAAGACAATATCAAGTATTTTCCTGTCAAACCTGTACCAAAACCCGTGCAAGATTATTATGGCAAGCTCATTCCGCTGACCATGACGCGCGGTGTGATGAATGTGTTCACCCCTGCCAAATGGGCGCTGACGCAAGCCACTCGCAAAGTCAGAGGTGCGATGGTTGACCCCATCTATGATGCGCAAGACCTTAAAAACTGGGCGCTCATTAGCACCTCACTGGCTGCCGAGAATTTGATGCTTGCCTTGCGTGCCCACGGTTTTGATAGTTGCCCCATGGGGGGATTTGACGAGCCACAACTCAAAAAATTGCTTGACCTCAATGACCACCAGCATATTTGTATGGTAATTGCTGCCGGTGAGCGCGACGAGCGTGGTATCTATAGTGAGCAATACCGTTTTGAGCGGGAGCGCTTTATCGTTAAGGTGTAATACCGTTAAAGTGTAATTTTTATCCATTCAACCGATGTTTGTCATGGTAGCCATGGCAAAACCTGCTATTTTTATTTTCAATGTTTTATCAGACGCTAAAGGAAACTTGAATGAGTCAACCGTCTTTTCAATCATTTGCTGATTTATTCCAATCATCAGAATTTATTCATCGTCATGTTGGCATTAGCCAAGATGAAAAAGAAGCGATGCTAAAAGCCGTCGGCGCTGACAGCATGGCAAGCTTTATTGAACAGACGGTGCCAGCTTCGGTACGTCTTAGCAAAGAGTTAGATTTACCCTTAAGTATGACTGAGCATGATGCCTTGGCAAAGTTGCGCGGGTTGGCGGATAAAATCAAGGTCAATAAAAGCTATATTGGCTTAGGCTATTATCCGACTCGCCTACCTGCGGTGATTCAACGTAATGTGCTTGAAAACCCAGGCTGGTACACGGCTTATACCCCTTATCAGGCGGAGATTGCTCAAGGTCGCTTAGAGGCATTACTCAACTTCCAACAAGTTTGTATTGACTTATCAGGTCTTGAATTGGCGGGCGCAAGTTTGCTTGATGAAGCGACGGCGGCGGCTGAAGCGATGGCGATGGCAAAACGCGTGGGTAAAAATAAATCTAACCAATTTTTTGTTGATAGCCGTATTTATCCTCAAACCTTAGATGTCATCAAAACCCGTGCCAAGTATTTTGGTTGGGAGGTAGTGGTCGGTGATTTTGACGTTGCCAAACAGGGTGATTTCTTTGGCGCGATTTTCCAGTACGTGGGTAGCGAAGGCGATGTGGTTGATTTAACTGATATCATCAGTGCAGTGAAAGCCAAAGGCACACAGACAATTGTTGCTGCGGATGTGATGAGTCTGGTACTTCTTAAATCACCGGGCAGCATGGGTGCGGATGTGGCACTGGGTAACACCCAGCGTTTTGGCGTGCCGATGGGCTTTGGTGGTCCACACGCGGCTTATTTTGCCTTTAAAGACAGTGCCAAGCGTTCTGCCCCAGGTCGTATCATTGGCGTATCGGTGGATGCTCAAGGTAAACAAGCCTTGCGTATGGCACTACAAACCCGAGAGCAACATATCCGCCGCGAAAAAGCCAACTCAAATATTTGTACATCGCAAGTGTTACTGGCAAATTTGGCTGGGATGTATGCGGTGTATCATGGTCCTAAAGGCATCAAACGTATCGCCACCCGCATTCATGCATTAGCCAGCGCTTTTGCCCAAGCCATCAAACAAGCTGGCATGTCGATTGTGCATGAGCAGTTTTTTGATACTGTGCTCATCAATACCGAAGGTCAAACTGAGCAAATCTATCAAAATGCTCTCAATATCGGCTATAACCTGCGCAAGGTAGACGATAACCATATCGCCATTGCCTTTAACGAAACCAGTGATGCGGCAGATTTTGGTGTGCTCACGCAGTTATTTACAGGTGTAGCCGCTCAATTATCCGATGATATCAGCTTGTCTTTGCCAGCGTCATTGCTACGTACTGATGCGATTTTAACTCATCCTGTGTTTAATCGTTATCACACCGAACATGAAATGCTGCGTTATTTGAAAAAGCTAGAAAACAAAGACTTGGCGATGAATCATAGTATGATTTCGCTGGGTAGCTGTACCATGAAACTTAACGCCACTAGCGAAATGCTACCGATTACTTGGAATGAATTTGCCAATGTGCATCCATTTGCGCCACGCGAACAAGTGGGCGGCTATATTGAAATGATTGAAGACCTGCAAGAGCAGCTCAAAGCCATCACAGGGTTTGACGCTATCTCTATGCAGCCAAATTCAGGCGCGTCAGGCGAGTACGCAGGACTATTGGCGATTCGTCGTTATCATGAAAGCTTAGGTCAACCCAACCGTCATATCTGCCTGATTCCGCGCTCCGCACACGGCACCAATCCTGCCACGGCACAGATGATGGGGATGGAAGTCGTCGTGGTAGCCACCGATGAGCGTGGTAACGTTGATATTGCCGACTTGACCCAAAAAGCGCAAAAATACAGCGACAATCTGGGCGCCTTGATGATTACCTACCCTTCGACACACGGTGTGTTTGAAGAAGGTATCCGTGATATCTGTGACTTGATTCATCAACACGGTGGTCAAGTGTATATGGATGGCGCTAACATGAACGCGCAGGTCAGCATGATGCAGCCTGCGGATGTCGGTGCTGACGTGCTACACATGAATTTGCACAAAACCTTCTGTATTCCACACGGCGGCGGCGGTCCTGGCATGGGTCCTATCGGCATGAAATCACATTTGGCGCCTTTTATTGCCAACCACGTTGTATCTGCGGTGCCCAATGCCCAAGATGGCATGAGTGCGGTATCGGCTGCCCCGTTTGGTTCAGCCAGCATCTTGCCTATCTCATGGATGTATATCACCATGATGGGTCGTGATGGCTTGGTGCAAGCGACAGAAGCTGCGCTATTAAATGCCAATTACACGGCCATGAAATTAAAAGACCATTACCCCGTACTTTATAGTGGTGAAAATGGTCGCGTCGCCCATGAATGTATCATTGACATCCGCCCACTAAAAGCCGAAACAGGTATCACCGAAGTTGATATCGCCAAACGCTTAATGGATTACGGGTTTCATGCGCCTACCATGTCTTTCCCCGTCGCAGGTACTTTGATGATTGAGCCGACTGAGTCAGAAAGCAAAGAAGAGCTAGACCGCTTTATTTCAGCCTTAGTCCAAATCAAAGCTGAAGCGATGAAAGTTAAAAACGGTGACTGGCCAGCAGATAACAACCCGCTAGTGAATGCACCACACACCGCACAAGTGGTGACCGGTGACTGGAATCGTCCATACAGCCGTGAAGAAGCCGCCTATCCACTCGCGTACGTACGTGACAATAAGTTTTGGCCATCGGTGAGCCGTATCGATGATGTATATGGCGACAAAAACTTAATCTGTTCTTGCCCCGATATCTCAAGCTATGAGAATGGTGAAATCGCAGAGTAAGCCTCAATCAACACTTACCGTATTTTTTACAAAAGCCATGCAAAAATGTATGGCTTTTTGCTATAAAGGCAATTGCGAGTCAAAACAATTCTGCTATGATGCAGGGACTGAAAAAAAATTGTAATCATCACGCGTGACTTTAAACCCATCATAAGTCAAGGATGACATTATGTTTAGTACCATTGCGATTATTATTTCGCTCTTTCTATTAATGTATTTTGCCTATCGCGGCTATTCTGTATTAATTTTAGCACCCTTGATGGCCACCCTAGCGGTCGCGCTGTCAGGCGATATTCTAAGCTCACTGCCCATCTATACCACCGTTTTTATGAAAGCGTTGAGTGGCTTTTTATTGAAGTTTTTTCCGATATTTTTGCTCGGGGCGGTGTTTGGTCAGCTGATGGCAGATTCTGGGGCTGGCGGTGATGGCAGCAGGTGGCTTAGACACGCTACCGCATAGTGGTGCGGTGATTACGTTATTTGCCATTTGCCATTTGACCCACAAGCAATCTTATAAAGATGTCGCCATAGTGACGATGGCAATTCCGCTGATTGCGGTGACGGTGGTGATTGTTTTGGGTACCATGTTTGGTTCTTTTTAAGCGGTTTATTTTTAAGCGGTTTATTTTAAGCCATTTAGTAGTAAAAAATCCCACTCAGTGGTGGGATTTTTTCATTTATTCAGCGGTCGTTTCATGCTCGCTAGATGGCGGGTTGTTGGCAATCACCGTATCTAAAATGGGTAAAATCTCTGCCATAATCCACGATTTGCGCCACCCACTCAGCCAAGGGCTTAATGCCGGTTTTTCTGCTGCGACAGCATAAGCATACAGCTCTGACAGCCATTTTTTTCGCATCAATACTGTCTCATCAATTGACAGGGTTTGCCCATGCTGTTTGATGGCTTTTTCCAGTTGTTTTTGCACATCGCTAGACAGACTACGATACGGCAAAGGCAATAGACTTGGATAGGCTGCGTCATCTTCTTTTCGTACCTTATCAATCAGCGTCAAAATCTCTTGCCCATACATGCGAATCACATTGGGCTTGATACTGGTAAAACCTAGCTGCTTCATGCTAAAGGGCGGTTTTTCGATGATTTCACGCAGCGCCTGCGGGCGCAGGATAAAAGTGCGTGGTCTATTGATTGATTTGGCAAGCTGTTCGCGCCATTCGCACAGCGTTTGCAGCATGGCGAGTTGCTCGCGATTATCGCGGTAATCAGCGACACTTAAATACAAGGCGTTATCAGGCGTGCTAAAGTTGGCAAAAATTTCTTGGGTGTAGCTTTGGCAGTCTTCAACCGCGTATTGCCATAAACCTTGTTCGGTCAACTGTTTCTTGATGGCAACAAACATCGGCAATAAATAACGCACATCGTCTACCGCATAGCTTTCTTGCTCAGGCGTTAAGGGGCGCTGCAACCAATCTGATTGGCTTTCACCTTTATCCACATGCACAGCAATGGTTTCTTGCAGCGATTTTTGATAGCCAAGCGAGTTTTCACCGGTCAAAAAACCCAAACCAATTTGGGTATCAAACACATTGCGCAGCGCAGGCAAGTTGGAGAGTAAATAATAAATCCCCAAATCCTCGCCACACGCATGTAACACCACGGTGGGTATATCCGCTAACACTTCCCAAAATTCTTCTAAATACAGCTTGGGCGCGTCAAGCAAATAAATCGCTTTGCCTGTATTGATTTGAATCAGCGCAAGAATGGGAAAAAAAGTGTCGCGCTTGATAAACTCAGTGTCTAAGGCAATGGTATCGACTTGCTCTAGGTCATCGAGCAGGGCAAAAAGTGCGTCCTGAGTTTTCACCCAATGGATTGGCAAGTCATGAAGTTGTTGTAATTGGGCTGGGCTTAACGGATGTTGGTTGAGCATAACTTGGGTCTTGTGGGCGGATAATTTAAGCGTATTTTATGATGAATCTAGGATTTTGTCTTGTCAAACTGATGAAAAGATTTTATAACCGTCCACGATTTTGCAGGGCTTGACCCAGTGTCATGCTATCTAAATATTCAAGCTCGCCGCCCATCGGAATCCCTTGGGCAATCCGGCTGATATGGGTGACGTAAGGCTTGACTGCTTCACTGATAAAATGCGCGGTGGTTTGCCCTTCTACCGTGGTACTGGTTGCCAAGATGATTTCTTCTACCGGGTTTTGCGCGGCTTGGTGTTGCTTTAACAGCGCAATTAGCTGATTGATGCCAAGCTGCTCCACGCCAATGCCATCAATGGGTGATAAATGCCCACCAAGCACAAAGTATTTCCCATTAAACCCAGCGGTTTGCTCGATTGCCATCATGTCTGCTGCCGTCTCTACGATACAAAGCACGCGCTCATTGCGCCGCGGATCGCTACATACCGGGCAAATATCTTCATCTGATAAACCACGGCATACTTGGCATTGCTTGATATCATGCATCGCCACAATCAAAGCTTCGCCCAGCGCTTGACCTTGCGGGCGTTTATAGCTGAGCAAATGCAGTGCCATCCGCTGGGCAGATTTGGGTCCGACCCCGGGTAGTATTTTGAGTTGTTTTACAAGTTCATCAAATTTTGGCGTAAGCATAGGCGCATTCTTATAAACATGATAAAAAATAAAAAAAGCTGGCTGGAAAATAAAAAAAGCTGACAGTCAACTATCAGCTTTTTATGGGGGTTTGACTGCCTAATCGCAAGGCAATTTTCCACTATTTTATAGCCCTAGTGGGTTTAAAATAAACCATTCATGCCTGGTGGTAAACCCATGCCGTTGGTGGCACTCGCCATTTCAGTCTCATGTAGTTCATCGGCCTGACGTACGGCATCATTGATAGCAGCTGCAATCAAATCTTCAATCATATCAGGGTCATCTTGCAGTAGGCTTGGATCGATTGATAAACGTTTGACCACATGGCGACCATTCATGGTGACTTTGACCAAGCCACTACCCGCTTCGGCATGCACTTCTTTTTCTGCCAGTTTTTTCTTGGCGTTTTCAACGTTTTTTTCGACTTGCTTTTGCATCATTTGCGCTTGTTGCATGAGGGCTTGTAAGTTCATAAGTTTTCCTGTTTGTTTCTAATCTTGGTGGCTCATTGTAGCGAATTTGACCGCAAACTGTCTATTGCTAATCGTTAGCCCAAATTTTTAACATATAGTGAAAACTGAATTATATCGAACAGGGTCGTTCGTGGTAGGCCTGTGGAACCATAACGACCGTTACCCTTAAACAAGCTCAGGGCAAACGGTGGTTACTATAATTTAGGATTGACTATACAACTGCTAATCTAAAATCACTCACATAAAAATGCTAAAATAACCTCACTACCATAAACCCATTAATAGCAAAAAACTACGACTATGATAACAACTACACCCCCATCGCTAGAGGTCGCTCTCTATAAAGCTGCTGATGTTATTAAATGTGCGCAAAATATTGCCATCCTGACGGGGGCAGGTGTCTCGGCTGAAAGTGGCATTTCGACTTTTCGGGATAAACTTACTGGATTGTGGCAACAATACCAAGCCGAATATTTGGTCAGCATTCAAGCGTTTGAAAAGGAGCCTGCCTTGGTGTGGCAATGGCACCAATGGTGGCGTGGACAAATCGCCGATAAACAGCCCAATCCTGCCCATTTTGCCTTAGGTGAATGGCAAACATTGGCAAAGCAGCAAGGTAAGACTTGGACGTTGTTTAGTCAAAATGTCGACAATCTGCATGAGCAAGGCGGTGCTACGGTGGCAAAACTGCATGGGAATTTGGCCAAAAATCGTTGTCATGATTGCGGCAAGCCGTATACCAAAGCGATTGCTGTCACAGACACTGAGTTAAAGCATTGTGAATGCGGCGGCTTGATTCGCCCGGATATTGTGTGGTTTGGCGAGATGTTGCCACAGGACGCGTGGCAAACGGCAGAAACGGCAACGCTCAATTGTGACGTATTGGTGAGTATCGGCACATCAAGCGTGGTTTATCCTGCGGCGGGCTTGATTGATTTGGCAAAACAACAGGGCGCAACCGTCATTGAGATTAATCCCAATCCGACCCAGACCCCAGCGGTTGACACCGTGTTACCCGACAACGCAGGGAAAATATTGCCTTTATTGGTCAATGCGCTGAAATAAAAAAGCCAGATAAAAAAGCGCAATAAAACAGTGACATAAAAAAGCCAGTAAATTTTGCTACTGGCTTTTTTATCTGGCTAATGGCTTTTGGGTTCTGGTTAGTGGCTTTATATCAGGCGAGTGTATCCAAACCGCGTTTTAAATCAGCGATAATATCATCGACATCTTCAAGCCCCACCGAGAAGCGAATTAAGCCTTCGTTCACGCCTGCCTCGATTCTTGCTTCAGGTGTCATGCGAAAATGTGTCGTCGTCGCAGGATGGGTAATGGTGCTTTTGGCATCGCCTAGGTTATTGGTAATCGAAATCATGTTGGTACTATCGATAACATGCCAGGCTGCCGCTTGGTCAGCCACCTCAAAGCCAATAATGGCGCCAAACGCACCGCCTTGCACATTTTTGAGTGCGGTGTGTTGGCGTTTGGCGATGTCATGGGATGGGTGATCGGGCAAGCCTGAAAAATGCACTTTGCTGACTTTTGGGTGATTGTGCAAAAATTTAGCGATTTGATTGGCATTTTCACAGTGGGCTTTCATGCGCAGTGACAAGGTTTCTAGACCCTTTAGCAACACCCACGCATTAAATGGTGATAGACTAATCCCGCCGGTACGCACCACCCCAAAGGCTTTTTCCATCAATTCATTGTTACCAACCAACGCACCGCCTAGCACACGGCCTTGACCGTCAATATATTTACTGGCGGAATGTAATACCACATCCGCACCCAACATTAAAGGTTTTTGAATGGCTGGGGTTGCAAAGCAGTTATCGACGATTAATAGCGCATCGTGGTCATGCGCAAGCCTTGATAAAAAACTTAAATCGGCAATTTGCGCCAAGGGATTGGAGGGGCTTTCGCAGTACAGCACCTTGGTATTTGGCTGCATCGCCTGTTGCCAAGCGTCATTATCAAAGCAATCGACATAACTCACCTCAACGCCAAACGCTTTAAAGTAGGTATCAAACAGGGTGACCGACGAGCCAAATAATTGCTTGGCTGCTAGTAGATGGTCACCTGCTTGCAAGTACGCCAAACACATGGTCAAAATCGCGCCCATGCCTGATGCGGTTGCCACGCAGCGCTCGCCTTCCTCTAATGCTGCCAATCTACGCTCAAAAGCGCGCACGGTCGGATTGGTATGGCGCGAGTAGACATTGCCTTTTTTATTGCCATTAAAATGGTCGGCGGCATCGGCGGCATTGTTGTATACGTAAGAGCTGGTGGTAAAAATCGCTTCGTTATGCTCACCTTCATCGGTACGGTGGTAACCACCGCGCACGGCGATGGTTTGGTCGGCATACTCTAGGCTCAAATCAAGTGCATCACTTTGCCAGTTGGGGTCTAATTGGGTCATAATGTTACATCTTTTGTGCATCAAATAAATTATGATAGCATAAGTTGGATTTGGCGGTGGCTTTCAAGTCAGTATTTTATGCAAAAACGCCATGACAACCAACTTTTCTCAAGCGATTAGCATTTTAATCAGTGGTTTTTTTAAAAGGATTCAGGCTTTGGTAGCAGCATTGTATTCGGTATCGGCTGGCTTTGTCAGATTAGCATTGCAAAAATTCACCACCAAAATTGTGACGTTTTGCTTGCCATTGCTATTTACGCTGCTACTTACGCCACTTACCGCTTGCCAAATGCTGCCGAACAATCCCCATATCACCGCAACGCCAACTGTATCGAAGTTGCCAAGTGCGCAAAAATTTTCCGAAAAATCGCATATACAAGGTCAGTATTTAATCAGCCGTATCAGTGCTAGCAAAAACCCCTCACCGAGCAAATTTTCCGGTTATTATCCGCTGATTGATAGCAGTGATGCGTTTGCCTCACGCAGTATTTTGACCGAAATGGCTCAGCAGACCATCGATATCCAATACTATATTTGGCACAACGATGCAGCAGGACAATTGATGCTTAAAGACTTGTACCAAGCCGCCAATCGTGGTGTCAAAGTACGATTGTTACTCGATGATTTGAACACTAATCCTGAGCTTGACCAACAACTACTTGCCTTTGCGGCGCATGCTAATACCCAAGTGCGATTGATTAACCCCAAATTGGTGCGTAGCTTTACCCCCGCCAATTTTGTGGTAGCACTGCCTCGCTACCAACGCCGCATGCACAATAAAAGCATGACCTTTGACCGTCAGTTATCCATCATTGGTGGGCGCAATATTGGCGATGAATATCTGCGTAAAGATAGCATCGCTGAGTTTGCTGATTTGGATGTTTTGCTTGCCGGCAAAGTGGTCAACCAAATCAATGAGAGTTTTGAAGATTATTGGGACAGTCCTTTATCGTATGATATCGAGCGTTTGGTCAGACCCTCAAAAAACCCCGATCGTAATAAAAGCGATGAGCCATTTTTGGGGACTTTGACTGCGATTGCACCGGTCAACAGCCAGTCGCATCTGCATAAAAGCTCGCAACTTTATCGGGTACAAAATGGCGCCATAGTCGATAAACAACTGTATAACAAAAAAATCCCATTTCGTTGGCAACCGATGGAATTTTTGGCAGATGATGTCAAAAAACTGCTTAATCAAGATGATAAAGACAGCCGATTGGTATCCAAGCTTCGGGCCCGTATCGGTACCCCAAAACAGCAATTGACCATTGTTTCATCGTATTTTGTGCCCACTGACTTGGGCGTACTGCAACTAACCAAACTCATAGAAAACGGGGTAAAAATCAATATTTTTACCAACTCGTATGAATCAACCGATGTGCCTATCGTGCATTCAGGGTATAACGTGGCACGCGTGCCGATGCTCAAAGCGGGAATTGCGCTTTATGAGCTAAAATCCTCTGCCGATGCAGACTTTCGCCGCAAAAAACGTAGTTTATATCGCAGTAAATACAGCACCAGTTTGCATACCAAAGCCTTTGCGGTGGATGACAAATACACTTTTATCGGCTCTTACAATGTGGATCCGCGCTCTGCCAATATCAATACCGAGCTTGGTGTGCTGATTGAAGATAAAGCGCTTGCCAAATCCTTCCATAATACGTTTGATAATTCTATGCTCAATGTCAGTTACCGCGTGCATCTTAACGATGATGAACAACTGATGTGGCAAACCCATGATGATAAAACCAATAAAAAGCTTATCACTTTGGATAAAGAGCCGCACATGACGTTTGTCAATGGACTTTGGCTAAAGATTTTTTCTGCCTTGCCATTTAAGCGCTTATTGTAAGCAGGGATATTACAAAAAACACACATTTTTGCTAGTAAAAATAGTATCAAAATCACTATAGTATGCGGTTTCAAAAAGTAATATATCTCAACTGTTAAATCATGACGTTTGCTTGTAATATTTATTTAAATAATTAAATTTATTACAGTTTTGATAAATTATTGTTCAATTTTTCAAGTGAGTTAGTTTGTCAGGTGAATAGTGACGAATTTAATTCTTTAGCGCGTTAACTAACCTATCTGTCCATTGATTATAAAGCGTGCAAACCTTTAGCCAGCTTCTAGGTGATACTGTCGACTATGCCATTTTTTCATCATGCCAACGAAGAAATTAGGGATTTAAATCGCTACGAAAAAAACGTGGTGTATTTAACGATTTTTGGGGCTTTTTTTGCTTCCTTTGATTTCACGATTTATTTTTATTTTAATGATAGTATCAATCAAGCTTTTTTCCCAGAAAATATACCTGAGTCGTTAAAGTCGATTTGTTTTTTGCTGCTGATTTTAGCCGGTTATATGTCAAGACCGCTAGGCGGTTTGATATTGGGTGATATCGGCGATCGCTATGGCAGAAAACATGTGTTGCTGTATAGTTTGCTGTTGGTGGGTGCGTCTGGTTTAGTGATTGCCTGCTTGCCTACCTATCATCATATTGGTGTGGCAGCGATTTTTCTCATGCTATTATTGCGTTTAATTCAAGGCTTTGGATATGGGGCTGAGGTGCCCGCTTCATGGGTATACATTGCTGAGCATATGCCAAGGCGTCAATTAGGGTCAGTGTGTGGCGCCCTCATCAGTGCACTGATTTTGTCGACTTTGATGGGCAATATTTTAAGCGCCACCTTATCAGATATGCTCACCCCTACCCAGATGCAATCGTATGGTTGGCGTATTCCTTTTGTCCTCGCCAGTATCGGTACGCTATTTGCGGTGCTGTTACGAACCAAGCTTGAAGAAACCCCGCTTTGGCTGATGGCTAAGTCTAAAAATCGCTTGGTTAAACGTCTGCCGATACGCCGAGCTATTATCAAATACCGTTATGGTACGGTGATGACGCTGGGTTTGTCTTGGTTTACCGCCAGTGTTTATTTGACGATTTATCTGCTTTTGCCGATTTTGGGCATCCAGTTTTTTGATGTCGATACCAGTTTGATGATGATATCCAATGGGGTGGGTATTATCTTTGGTGGATTGGGGGCGTTAACTTATGGTTATTTTGCCGATCGTTTTAACTCAGGTCGTGTATTTACTTTAGGCTGTATATTTTTAAGCATTGCCAGTGTTGTTTTCTTTATTTCACTAAAAAACAGTAGTGAGCTATTACTGATTAATTATGCGATTTTAGGGTTTTTCTCTGGCGTGATTGGCTTAGTCCCAAGTATTTGTGTGCGTCTGTTTCCAGTGAGTGTACGACTAAGTGGTATTAGCTTTATCTATAACGTGGCGTATGCATTGGCAGGCGCATTATTGCCTGTGCTATTGATTTATTTTTCACGTAAATTAATGCTTTCAAGCGCCTTGTATCTGGTGTTTGTCTGTGTGATTGGCATTATCATGGGTATGTTGTTGACCAATTTGCATGGTTTGTATCGCATGGAAGACAAGCTTCTGATGAATTCTTGAGTTTTTTCATCGCTGATAGTTGTTTTGCCATCGCTTTTTTTAGCGCCCGCTTTTATTGATTGGCTGATAGATTAGCTATAGATTAGCCACTTTTTTTGAATATTTGCCGATGACCCTGCCTATGAATACCATGCAGCATAAACGCTTGTCCACCGCACCGATGATTGATTGGAGTACGCGCGATTATTGTTACTTTGCTCGATTATTCAATCCTTATACTTACCTTTATACTGAAATGATCAGTACCTCGGCGATATTGCAAGGGGATACAGACTATCAGCTGCGATTTTACCCCAATGAACACCCTTTGGTGCTTCAGCTTGGCGGCTCACATCCTGACGAATTGGCGCGCTGTGCAAAAATCGGACAAGACTACGGTTACGATGAAATCAACTTAAATGTCGGCTGTCCGTCCGATCGGGTACAACATTATAAAATCGGGGCTTGCTTGATGGCAGAGCCCAAATTGGTGGCAGATATTGTCTCTGCGATGCGCGATGCGGTGGATATTCCCGTCACTGTCAAGCATCGTATTGGCATTGATAATTTTGATAGTTATGAGTTTATGGCGGATTTTGTGGATCATGT
This sequence comes from Faucicola osloensis, assembly GCA_016888885.1. GTDB lineage: Bacteria > Pseudomonadota > Gammaproteobacteria > Pseudomonadales > Moraxellaceae > Faucicola. Next base: position 30,410 of record CP069437.1, on the reverse strand, counting down.
GGTAAAAGCAGGTTGTCAGCATGTCATCGTTCATGCGCGCACCGCTTGGCTACAAGGCTTAAGCCCTAAACAAAATCGTGAAATTCCGCCCCTTCGCTATGAGGATGTGTACCGCTTAAAGCAGGATTTTCCCGATGTATTTGTGGAAATCAATGGCGGTATCACCACTATTGATGAAATCAAAACCCATCTGACGAAAGTCGATGGCGTGATGATTGGGCGTGAAGCTTATCACAACCCTTATATTCTAGCCGAAGCCATGCAGCTGTGGGGCAAGCCTGTGCCTAGCCGAGCGGATATTTTTTATCAGTTACTGGATTTTTTGGCAGCCAGTGAAGCGCGAGGCACACCGTTGACGGTTATTATGCGCCATTATTTGGGCTTGTTCCAAGGATTGACAGGCAGTCGTAAATGGCGTCAGGCGCTTAGCGGGCAAAAATCCCTCTCGGTCGCCCAAGTTCGTGAAGCCGGTGAGGTGGTATTGGCGTTAAATGCGGGCTAAAAGTTTGCTAAAAAAGACTAGCCGTATAAATACTGCGCCATCGCCAAACCATTATTCATCATATGCAACACCACAGGCAATAACAGTGACCCTGACATGATACGCCCATAGCTAAATAGCATCGCTAGACAAAAAATCCCCAACAACTCGACCACCCCGTATTGCATATGAATCACCGCAAATAGGATACTGGTTAGCACACTGGCGCCCCACATACCAAGCTTTGAGCTGGCAAGCCCTGTCCACATAAACCCGCGAAATATCACTTCTTCATAAATCGGTGCAAATACCACCATCGCCAGCACAAGCAGCCAGCGTGGATGTGCGGACTCGGCAAGATTATCCATAAACATCATGGGCTCGCGACCCAGCCAGACGGTGACTAGATTGATGATAACATTCAGCACAATCAGTAGCGCGCTACATTGTAACAACTGATACCAAGTAAAGGATTTAAGGGCAAGATAATTTTTGACACGGCTGTTTTTAAATCGGATAAACAAATAAACGCAGCCCAGCACCACGGCTAAGGTAAAGCCTAGCGCTAGACTCATTAACGTGCCGTTTTCACTGCCCTGCAACACTTTTTCAGCGATATCCAAATTTGCGGCATCTTGTAGCACCCATGGTGCAAATAACACCACGCCCATCAATTGACTGGCAAAAAACACCGCCAATAACACCATAGATAGCACAATGGTCTTTGGCAAATCGTAGATGGGGGTACTAGGCTGTAACGATAAATTTTGCACATTAAATCCTTTAATGGATGTTTATGTTGTTACTGACTATCATGATTGACTGAGTGAATAAGCGCTTTGATTCGTTCAACCGTACTGGCTGGGTATTCTAACGGGAACATATGCCCCCCTTCATGCACTTCAAAATCAATGCCCATACGCTGTTTGACCAGCGCAGGAAACCCACGTTTGAAAAACAGGCTATCTTTACCAATTATTTGCTTGGCAGGGACAGCCGGCGGATGATTAGGTTTTTGCCAGTATAGCGAGGGATTGGTGCGAAACACCGCCACTTCCACCGCTTTTGGAATGGTAAGCGTCACTTGCCCATCTGCGGTATCCGTCAAGCCATAACAAATAAAATCATTAAAACAGCGCTCATCGAAGTGTCGGTAGAATGCTTTATGCCGCAGATGCTCGTAGGCAACTTCACGGCTTGGCCAGATGTCACGGCGATGGCTTGATAGACCTGCAGGCGTGAGCCTATCTACCAACCGTGGGCTAAAGCGTTTTGCCCAATGTAGTGCCATTGAATAGTAGCCATGAATGAGCGGTGGGTCTAAGGCAATCACTTGGCTAAATAGCTCGGGCGCTTGATAGCTGGCTTGCAGCGTACACAATGCGCCAAGCGAATGCCCTAACCCGATGACCTTGGCTTGCCCGCGCGCGCTTAGGTGCGCTTGGATGCTATCAATCACTTGCTCGGTCAGTTTTTGCCAATGATTATCAACCGGATAACGCGGGTCAATACCTAACGCTGGAATATAGACAATATCAAATTCATCACTGAGCAAATCAAACAGATATTGATAGGTTCGCGATGGAATCCCATTGGCATGCGCAAAGTGTATCAGCGGTTTTTGCCCTGCCTGTGCTATCGCTGTTATCCCCTCTATGCCTGTCGCTAGCGTTGGCGTAGAGGGCAAACTATTGGCTAACGGATGCTGGCTCGTCTCAGATGACATGGTTATTGCATCCCTTTGTCATTTGCAGCCGCGTGGGTTAATTGGCTGGCAAAGCCTTTAGAGACCGTTTCGCCAAACCCATAGCCGATTTGACTGGCAAATTTACCGAACACTTTTTTCACCGGGTCTTCTGGGTTATATTCCACGACATTGTCTAGTTTGAGCTGAGACTCAAGGGTGCTGATGCCGCCCTTTTTATCCGCCAAACCAAGATTAATCGCTTGCTCACCACTCCAAAACAATCCGGAAAAAAGCTGATTGGCATCAGGGTTTTTGAGGCGATTGCCGCGACCTTGTTTGACAGCATTAATAAAATGGGCGTGGGTGTTATCCAGCACACCTTGTACATGTTGGCGCTCAAAATCGGAAAGCGGGCGACTCATGCTTAAAATATCTTTATGCTCACCGGCTGTCATGGTGCCATCTTTAACGCCTAGTTTATCCATCAAACCTTGGACATTGTAGCTTGGCATAATCACGCCGATTGAGCCGACCAAGCTTGAGGGATTGACCCAAATTTCATCAGCCGCAGAAGCGATATAATACGCGCCTGAAGCACCCATATCTTCGATAACGGCATACAGTTTTTTGTTAGGATGGGCTTTTCTCAATTCGGTCATGGTTTGCCAAATTTCATCGGATTGTACAGGCGAGCCACCCGGTGAGTTGATGCGTAACGCCACCGCTTGCGCTTGGTCGTTGTTAAACGCTTCCGTCAATGCCTCGCCCACTGCTTGACTATTGGCTTCATTGTCGCTGCTGATAACCCCTTTGACATCGACGACGGCTAAATGCGGTTTGCTCATACCGATATTACTCACGCCGCTTTTGGCAGAGCCACTACAGCCTTTGGCTACCACCGCGCCAAACAGCAGCACATAGCCCAAGGTGATGAGCTTAAAGAAAATACCCCAGCGTCTTGCACGGCGCTGCTCCACAAGGCTTGCCATGAGGGTTTTTTCTAGCAATTGCCATTCTTGGCCTGCGTATGGCGCATTGGGTGGCAAGTTTTGCGTATGGTTTGGATGAACAGGTGGCTTTGATTGTGAGGGTTGGTTGGGATCGGGTGGCCAATTATCTGACATAAAAGTTCCTTAGCAATATATAATTTACCGCCCATGATAGGGGGAAGCGGTCAAAATTACAATCACTGCCTTGTAGCCAAATCGTCAATTATCAGTCCGTATCATCTGGGGGGAGCGTGTAAATTACCGCGCCCACTTGATCGGCATACAGGACTTCGAACGAGTGTTCGGCAGGCTTATCCACTGACCAACTAGCCAGTGATAATTGGCTATCTTCTCCCAGTTTTTGCGACTTATATGTGCCTGTGACCACATGCAGCAAGGAAGGTTTTGTCAATGCTAGCCACGATGGTTTAATGGATAAATTATAGGGCTGAATGAGTAAATGGGTCGCCGACACCGTGCATAATTTTTCAGTCATTTGCATCGGAATATCGCTATTACCTGCCAACATCAGCACATCGTAGGGTTTGCTGGTTGGCGGCTTGAAACGGATGTGGATATAACAGGTTTGGGTCGCTAGCTTTTGCTCATCGGTTAAGGCTAAATCCAAGTGCCATCCCGACACCGCTGTGATTTCCAAGCCATCTTGTTGCCAACGTTGCGCGGTTTGGCAACTGCGAGGTGTAATCGCGCGAAAACTTGTAGCTACAGCCTTATCTGTCACATCAAGCCTGCTGTGTTCAACATCATACCCTGCCAGCCAGTAGGCTTTAACAGGTACATGGGTTGCCAGTTGTTGCACTAGCTCATTGACGCGGACACTGGGCGTTTGACTAATCACCCCAGTTAATCGGTGAACCTGCTGATTTGCCAACAGCGGATAAATATCACGGTTCAACAGCGAACTGATTTCTTCATCAGCCGCAACATTACGGATAGCTTGTTTGGTTTTCAAAAAATTGGGTTTATCCGCCTGAGCGGCTTTGATTTGGTTATCGGACAAAATCAGCCAGCTATCATCGCCTTTCTTTAATAAACTGATTACCAGTTTAGGGTTATCACCAACTGCCAGAGTCGGCTTGTTGTTACTTAAACTTCGCTGCTGCAGTGGCAATAATATCAATAAGATAGCCAGTGGCAACATCAGCATTCTAGGCAACAAGCCTTTTAACCACCCCAGTAACGCAATGAACAAACACAGGGCAAGCTGCGTTTGTGATAAGGCAAAAAATGATTGTTTGGCAACACCCGTGTCGATAAGGTTGTTAAGCAAAAAGTGAAATACATTGAGCAGGGTTGTTAGCATCGACCAAATGATTTGGCTCAGCCAATCCCCTATCACAGGTAGCCAACTAACGACGCCTGCCAACATATCCAAGGGTACAACCACTAAGCCTAAAAATGGTACGGCTAGCAAGTTTACCAAAATGCCAATAACGGATACTTTGCCAAAAAACCACACCACGATGGGCAGCATCCAAATAAATAGCCAAATTTGCAGTTTTAGTAGCGCCTTGAATTGATGGCTGATGATTTTAACAAAACCACTCAGCACATCGCTGCGTGCAGTAGGCGCTAGTAACTGACTAACATCCTTAATTTCAATGGCGCTAACTGTCCCTATTGTCTCGCTAAATTTCAACAGTAAAACCACCGCCACAAAGGACAACCAAAACCCTGCTTGCCCGACTGCTGTCGGTTCTAGCCAAATCATGCCTAGCGCAACCCAAGCCAACAGCCGATAAGCTGAAAAATTAACCAATAACTGCTTCGACAGCGTGAGCAGTAACAGCATCCAAAATGTCCGCTGGGCAGGTATTTCAAAACCCACCAGCAGCGCATAAAACCCTGCCATCACCACACTCACCCAAAGCACCAACAAACTACTCGGTAATTTGACCAACAACTGCGGCGCAAGCCACTTAACGAGCCATAATACAAAAACAGACACGATAGAAGCTAGCATCAACACATGCGGGCCTGAAATTGCCAATAAATGGCTAATCCCCGTGACTTGATAGCGATTCTTTAGGTCGCTATCCATCAGGCTTTTATCACCCGTTAACAGTCCCAATAAGATTGCATGGCTTTGGATATCGCTCTCAATTGAACTTTGACCAGAACTTTGAAAAGCGGGTTGGGCAGTATCGTTTTTAGCATTGACTATAGACGTGGATTGTTTCAGCAGGGTTGTATGCAAATTAGCGAGGATTTTTTGGCGTAGTTGCCAGCGCAATTGTTCGATAGCAATAGCCATACGGTCCGTGACATGGGATGGGTTAAATTCCCGTAGGCTCGTTTTTTCAATACCGATTATCACTCCCTTTGCTTGCACCCCACGCTGTCTTAACCATTGCGCTTCATCAAATCCTAGCGATAGCGGTTTGGCATTGCTGGGTAAGCTTGTAGGCTTAGGCTTTGCAATGGGCGCAAGCTGTAATTTTACGTTAAGCTGCATGCCAGGTGTTAACTGCGACAAGGTCGCTTCCCATTCAGGGTTATCTTTGATGTTAGCGGTAATGAGTGCCGTTAGCGGTGGCTGAAGGGTTGCTGACGATGTATCAGCATCACCGCCCTTATCAACGCGGACTTGCAGGATTTGTTTGATAAAACCATTGCCAATCAGGGTATTATCATTTGATAGCGGGCTCATTTGGCTCAGCGTATCGCTGATTTGATGCGCTTCAACGATAGCATCCACTGTGAGCGCTGAGGGCAATAACGCGTTTTCATACCGCTTATAATGATATAAACCATAACTGGCGCTCAACATGAGCGTCAGCAAAAAGATAAAGCTTGATAATAACGGTAAGGCAAAACGGTAGGCGAATGCAGGGTTTGGTGACGCTCGTTTTAGCTGTTTACGCTTGCAGCCATGGTATAAACCTAAATTAATTAGCAGTGCTATCAACAGGACCACTGATAGCATGAGCCAAGTTTTTGCATCATAACTGGCTATCTCATCACTTGTTAGCGCAGAACCTATCATCAAGGGTTGGTTTGCTAGCGTATTTACCACTAAAAACCCCAACAAACTGGCAACCGTTATGAGCCAAATCATGTTTCATCCTTGATAAAGATAGCGATAGCTCGCTACTTCCCTTACAATTATCGAATGAACGATATAGTAAAACAAATAGCAACTTTTGGAAATTATTAATCGATGTTGACTCAATTTAGTAGCGGCAATGACAAAACCTCAGCCGTAAGGAAAAAAACTATCCAAATCAGTCTAGGGATTGCAGGATTGATACTGGTTGTTGACTGCGGGCTATTGCTGGCCAATCGTGTTTTTCATATTGGCACCCTAGTGCCATTGGGCATCGGGCTAATTTTTTTAGGCCATGCGATATATTGGGAGCGTATCCAACTTTATTTGGCGTCACAGCCGTCATTAAAAAAATTATGGCAGCTAGTTTGGCTACTATTTTTTGTCTGGTTGATAAGTTTTTGTGTCTTTGTCAGCTATTTAAAACAGCACTTTAACACTGATAACCATCCTAAAGCAGCGCAAGCGATTATTGTTTTAGGCGGCGGAACAAAAGATAATAAGCCGACCGATGCGGTAAAACTGCGTTTGGATAAAGCATCTGAAGTCATCAAGCGTTTTGCAAACGCACTTGTGATAACCAGTGGTGGTTTTGATGCGGGAGAAGATGTCAGTGAAGCCAAAGCGATGGCGGACTATTTACACGACACCTATGGTATCAGCTTGGCGCATATTGCGCTTGAAGAACACAGCACCAGTACCGAGCTTAACTTTATCCATAGTAAAAAGATTTTAGCGCAGCAAGGGATTGCCTTAAATCAGCCGATAATCGCAGTCACCAGTGATTTTCACACCTTGCGCGCAAGCCTTATTGGTAAACGACAAGGATATACCAATTTACAGGTGGTCGGGTCTGACACCCCTTGGTATATCCGTCCAAATGTGTGGTTTCGCGAATACTTTGCTTTTATCAGCGGCTGGCTACTCGATGAGTATTAAGCCACCCACGTACCATTTTGTAAGGCTAATTGTTTATCCGCTAACTGTGCCAATTGCCGGTCATGGGTGACCATCAACAGCGCCGTATTAAAATCTTTTTGTAGTTCTGAGAGGATTTCAAACACCGCCTGTGCATTGGCATAGTCTAAGTTCCCTGTGGGCTCATCTGCCAGTATCAATGAAGGCTTTGTCACCAGCGCTCTAGCAATCGCCACCCGTTGACGTTCACCGCCAGACAGCTCGCCTGGGCGATGGGTCAGCCGATGCGCAAGCCCTACTTTTTCCAATAATTCAATAGACTGCTGACGCGCCGCTGCGATTGGCACTGCTTTTCGCATCAATAGTGGCATTGCTACATTTTCAATGGCAGTAAACTCCGCTAACAAATGGTGAAACTGATAGATAAAGCCCAAATGCTGGTTACGAAGCTCACCACGCTGGGTTTCATTCAAATCATTGATGCGTTGCCCATGTAGCCAAACTTCCCCACTGGTCGGCACATCTAAGCCACCCAAGATATGTAGCAAGGTACTTTTACCCGACCCGCTCGTGCCAACAATGGCGATGCGCTCGCCACTGTTAATACTGATATCCAAATGATTGAGCACATTGGTGGTGGTTTTACCATCTTGATAGGTCTTGGTGATATTTTTTGCTGTTAAAATCGCCGTCATGGCTCACTCCTATTCATAACGCAATGTTTGAGCCGGTTGAATGCTAGCTGCTCGGCGTGCTGGATAAATGGTTGCCACAAAACTTATTACCAGTGAGGCTGCCACGATGATAGCTACGTCTTTCCATTCAAGTTGTGAAGGTAAATAGTTGACAAAATACGCATCAAATAAATGTAACCCAAATAAACTATTGATACCGCCTACCACATCGCTCACGGTCAACGCTAAAATCACGCCCAAAATAGTTCCCGCGACGGTACCAATCACCCCAATAAACAATCCTTGCACCATAAATACTTGGGTGATGAGCTTAGGCGACGCCCCAAAGGTTTTTAAAATCGCAATGTCCGCCTTTTTATCAGTCACCAGCATCACCAAGGATGAGACAATGTTAAATGCAGCAACCAAAATAATCAAAAACAGCAACAACCCCACCATGGCTTTTTCCATTTGAATCGCACCAAATAAATTCCCATGCGTCGATGTCCAGTCACTAGGCATGAGCATATTGGGTGCAAGGCTCGCTGCTTGCTGAGCCACTTGTGGTGCGGCAAACAAATCCTTTAGCTTCATGCGAATACCTTGTGCTCCCGCAGGCAGACGCAATAACGTAGCCGCATCATTCATCGAGATGAATGCCATAATATTGTTAACCTCAGGGCTGATGTCATACACCCCAGTGACGGTAAAACGCTTAAAGCGCGGAATCACGCCAGCAGGCGATGGCGAGGCTTCTGGTAACACCAAGGTGACCATATCGCCTTGTTTCACCCCCAGTGAATCCGCCATTTGCTTGCCAATCACAATGTCAAATTGACCTGCTTTTAGACTATCGACACTACCACTTTCCATATGCTGATGAATAATCGAGACTTTTTTCTCATAGCTTGGTTCAATACCTGTCACCATGATACCTGCAACTTGTCCATTCGCGGTGAGCATCCCCTGTAATTGGATAAAAGGTGCGACGGCTTCAACTTTGGGGTTTTTTTGAATCGTTTGCGCTAGCGTCTGCCAGTTTGGGATAATTTCACTGGCAGTGACAGTAGCTTGCGGCACCATGCCCAAAATACGACTCTTAAGTTCGCGGTCAAAGCCATTCATCACCGATAACACGGTAATGAGCACGGCGACGCCAAGCGTCAAACCCACCATTGAAATCAAAGAAATAAAAGAAATAAATCGGTTACTTCGCTCAGCACGGGTATACCGTAATCCTAAAAACAAAGCCAACGGTCGAAACATAGCATTCCTAAAAATTATCACTATTTTGATGATACCAGCAGGCAAAGAAGTAACTTATTTCAAAACCATTATTCAAGCCTGCTAAAAGCGTGTTAGTCTGACACACTTTTTTACCGTTTTGGCAAAAGTTTTTTTGCAATTTTGCTAAAAATTCGCAGAATCAAACATATCTGCGCAATAAATTGTGGATGTTTTAAGCAAAATAAGGTGAAAAAATTCTGCATGTCCCCATTAACATAGCAGAATTAAATTTCATCCCTGCTTAATCAAGGGTTAATCCATTGTTAACAGATAGGTTAATAGCTGATACTCGTTGATTTAATCGGGATGATTTGAAGGCTCATATTAGCCTATTGATAGCTGATAATGTAATCATTAAAATTTTGATAAATATCGTGACAGCTGTTTAGTTTATTAAGTTTGTTTGCAATATAAGCCTGTTGTTACTGATAAACCTGTTGTTACTTAAAGGACGTCTTATGACCAATACCCACCAACCCCCTTCTTCAAATGCCCCCAGTACGATTAGTCTAAACTGTGATCAAGTGGTTGGTCATGCAGATCACTGGTCATGTTTTACCAACAATATTCCCGATGACGTCCCAAATTGGTTGCAATCGCATATCGATACTGCCACCATGCCTACCCCACTAAAGACTACCAACGCCACGTCTTCGCATATTTTACTATCGGGTAATCAGCCAATTCATGTCAATCAAGTGATTGAAATTGATAGCAATCGCTCACCCAAACGTTTGATTAATGCGTTTCCTTGTGTCAATAGTCCGTATGGGCAATGGGTCACTATTGAAGGTGTCTATAAATGTGACAATCAGATAGAGGCGATTTTGCGCTTAAAAACTGATGACAATACCGTGCTGTATGTATTTGACCAGTATTATGCCATCAATGCGCACAACTATGAAAAAAATCACCGCTACTTTATCAATCTGAGTGCATTTGCTTACAGTGTAAGCTTGAGTAACCGCTCAGAAACCATTGTGGTTGATGAGCCTGAAGCGATTCGCTATCACCGTGCTTTTAATGATATTTTGACCAAAAATAATAACGTTGCCCCAAAAGACCTTGAAGCCCAAATTGCCGCTTGGCAACCTAGCGAAAACGATTTACCGCTGGAGCCAATTGAAATCAACGTCGGTCACATGTGTGCTTATTTATTTGGTCAAACCATCGGGCAACAAGATGAAGCCTGGTGCCAAGGTCAAATTATTGGCAAACAGACTACCAGCTTTAACGGCGTTGACTTTGTATTGCTTGATGTGGTGATATTACGTGAAAGCCTTGATAATCCCGTTGTTATTCGTTTAGCGGTCAATGCCGATAACATCGACTCAACCATTCAAGTCAACGATTATATTCAAGCCAATATTTGGCTACAGGGGACTATTTTTATGGAAAATCAGAAAAAAGCAGCCACCAATTACAGAGCGTTTTAAGCCATTCACCTGTAAGATTATTGATTAATTTTCTTGAAGCCACTGCCGACTATGACAGTGGCTTTGTTGTTTTGTAAATAAATGTAAATTTTGCCCTTTATTTTATTTAATTCATTGAATCGACTATAATTTTATATTATCACCCCACTCTCAACTTGAAATAAGCAATTCAAACTGAAGTGGGGGATTACCTAACTGTTTATTGATTACAAAGCAGAAGTTATGAGCCAAGATTTTACGCATAAATCTGTGGGATAAATGCCATAAATCTCTAGCTCTCACCTTTTGCATGTTAAACCGCTGTGATAACTGACCAATCACCGTCTCAATATTGCGACGAGCATTTTTAAGACGATTAAGTACACTGATTGGTCGTTTATCGGGCATATTTTTTCTAAGCGGTGTTTGCAAATCAACACATCGCTTAAAGCAATACTCAGATAAATCAGGGCTAATATAGCCCATATCTGCACCTAACAAGCCTTTGATATTATCAAGCATATCAGGTGCAACAAGCCTTTCATCTATCTTAGCAGAGGCAAAGGTAAAATTGGTTATCATGCCCGATAGATTAATAAGTAAATGTCCTTCAAAGCCAAAATATTTTTGTTGCTTTGAGGCACAGTAACTATAACTGCCTTCGTATTTGAAGGTTTTATGCCGATAGGCTCTGGCATATTGACACACCGGAATGGGAAAGCCATCAATAAAATGAATGTTGTCTTGCCCATGCTGTTTAACGATATGCTGTTGTATCAAAGTTTTTACTTGTAACAAATTGACGCATTGCTTGGCAAAGTTTGGATATGAGCCTATTTGTGGAAACCATGTTTGCCAATGCTGTTTAAAATACTGATGGATTTGCGAATCGGTGTCCATCTGTAAAAACTCACCCACTATCTCCATGGTGATAATTTCACTGTCGGTTAGCTTTGGTGCATATCCGCCTTGTCTTAGCCGGTTTGTTACAATCTTTTTGTAGTAGTCATCTACCATTAGATAGATTTTAATGATAAATTCATCAATGGGCATGGCTTATCCTCTAATCTTTTTGGTCATTGATTAAAGTTTAAGTTCATGCCTTTTTTGTTTCAACCCCGCTTAAAAGTGTTGAGAGTGGGGTATTATCGTTATTTTAAATTTGATTTTAATCAATTTTTATCAATCAACGTCATAAATTCTATAGCGGCTCAGCCGTCTACGCAACATCATCCGCTAACGTTTATGAGTGTTATATCAGTTATTTTGGGAAGATGACCCATGCCAAATCAGTCGACTAAATCCGCAGTTTCAACTTCAGACGCTACCCAAGCCCAGACTGGATTGGTAAATCACAGCCCACTCCCACTATCTGCTCAAACGACCTTAGCTACTCAAACTAGCCCAGTCAATGGTCTGATGGTTTATACCACAGGTTTGCTACTGTACCCCACCCAAGCAGGCGATAAAAAAAATCACCGAATATTATCGATGATTTTCTTTGTGCTCGGGGTGTTAGTGATATTTCGCTTAACACACGGATAATGCGCGCAATATCTAAAATTATTTAATCAGCCCATTTACACTTGTGTATTGGCTAAGATGTCTTTGAAAAGCTGTTTTTGCTCAGCGCTTGGGCTTGCGGTTTGGATAGACATTAATTGTCCCATATCGCCTTCGACGCGGATTTTGCCAGCCATGAAGGCTTCCATCGCACGGTTCATATCACGATCTAAAAAGATTGCTTTTAAGGTATCGGCATCCAGTTTTAAGGTGGTTAAAGCGCCATCTTTCAAACCTTGATGAATCGTGCCATCATAAAAAGCGGCATTGACTTCTTGATTGTCGCTATCTGTGACTTGTAAATTAATTGACATATTTTTAATCGCGGGTGGTAGATTTAAGTCACCTGCTTTGTTGGTTAATTCGTCAACTTTATCAAACCATTCTTGTGTTAAAATTTTAGCCATTTTAAACTCTCCTTATCGTTAGTTTAGAACTTGTGCATCTTACCGAGATTTTGTATGAATGACAATTCTCTAACGCATAATAAACCTATTTGTAGAACAACGATAATGGCGCTCGGTTAACCATTTTTAGCATTGTTACTAGATAGTGTATGGGATGTTAAAAAAATCCCCACAATTTACATGGTTTTTTTTATTTTTCATATTATAATAGTTGGTATGTAATTTTTTTTTGCGCTATGAACGTTACATTAGATGATATTTAGCAAAGATTAAGTTACAATACTTGGTGAGAATCGTGAGTTTGAGCCTATTTTACTGCTTGTAAATTTACTGTTTTGCGTCAAGATTTAGCCGCTAATTTCTTTAACATTCATCCTGAAACTAGCCACTAAACAGTTAGCCTATCTTATAAAAAAATAACTAGCGCCAACGCCTCTGACCGGATAGTTTTATTGACAGGCACAAAGGAGATTTCTGCTTAAACTTGTTGATAATATAGGCTGTAAAGGAAATCATCGAATGAATTTACAAAACACAGCAATACCTATTACCGATGATTATGAAGTGGACATCATTAAGTTGTTCTCAATCATGGCGGTAGTATATGGTATTATCGGTATGGCAATTGGGGTGTTCATTGCATCACAATTGGCATGGCCTGCCCTCAATTTTGGTATCCCTTGGCTAACATTTAGCCACTTGCGTCCATTGCACACCAACGCGGTGATTTTTGCATTTGGTGGTTGTGCGTTATTCGCAACTTCATATTATATCGTTCAAAGAACGTGTAAAACGCGTTTATTCGCACCTTATCTAGCCTGGTTCACCTTTTGGGGGTGGAATCTTGTTATTGTTGGCGCAATTATTACCCTACCCTTGGGTTTAACGTCTTCTAAAGAATATGCTGAGCTTGAATGGCCCATTGATATTTTAATTGCCGTGGTGTGGATATCTTATGCTATTGTGTTCTTTGGTACGTTATTGAAACGCAAAACTTCGCATATCTACGTTGCTAACTGGTTCTTTGCTGCATTTATTTTGACTATTGCGTTACTGCATATTGTCAATAGTATGGCAATCCCTGTGAGCTTCTGGAAGTCGTATTCGTTGTTTGGCGGTGCAACTGACGCTATGGTGCAATGGTGGTATGGTCACAACGCCGTAGGTTTTTACTTAACAGCCGCGTTTTTAGGTATGATGTATTATTTTGTGCCTGTACAGATCGGTCGTCCTATTTACTCTTATCGTTTATCTATTATCCACTTTTGGGCGTTAATCGCGTCTTATATGTGGGCGGGTGGTCACCATCTTCACTATTCAGCACTCCCTGACTGGGCACAGTCTTTAGGGATGGTATTCTCTATCATTTTATTTGCGCCTTCATGGGGCGGTATGATTAATGGTGTACTTACCTTATCTGGTAGCTGGGATAAACTTCGCACAGACCCTATTATTCGTTTCTTGATTGTTGCACTGTCATTCTATGCGATGTCAACGTTTGAAGGTCCGATGATGTCAATCAAAACCGTCAATGCGTTATCCCACAATACTGACTGGACGATAGGTCACGTGCATTCTGGTGCGCTAGGTTGGGTTGGTATGATTACGGTTGGTTCATTATATGTATTGATTCCACGTATTTGGAACAAACAAAAAATGTATTCAACTGACTTAATCACCACGCACTTTTGGCTGGCTACCGCAGGTACTATTTTCTACATCGTATCGCTTTGGATTTCAGGTATTGGTCAAGGTATGATGTGGCGTGCTACAAATCCAGATGGAACGCTGGTGTATAGTTTCGTTGATACTGTCTTGTTCTCGCACTATCCTTACATTGGTCGTGCATTTGGTGGTTTATTGTATGTCACAGGTATGGTCGTTATGGCTTACAACGTCTACAAAACCATCACGATGCCAAGCACTAAAACTGTTGAAGTAGCGGATACCACTACACCTGTAGTAGAAACTGCTACCGCAAAACAGATTTAAGGAGAGACTCATGCAAATCAATCACGAAATTATTGAAAAAAACACGGGTCTTCTACTTATCCTAATCGTTGTGTCTATCAGCTTTGCCACTTTGGTAGAAATCGTGCCATTGATTTATACCAAAGAGGTTAACCAACCTTTGCCCAATATGAAGCCATGGACCGCACTTGAATTAGAAGGTCGTGATATTTATATTCGTGAAGGCTGTCACGTCTGTCATACCCAAATGGTTCGTCCTCTTCGGGCTGAAGTGGAACGTTATGGACCTTATTCGCGCGCTGCTGAATCCGCTTGGGATCACCCCTTCTTATGGGGTTCCAAGCGTACTGGACCTGATCTTGCGCGGGTTGGTGGACGTTATTCTGATGACTGGCAACGCGAACATTTAATTAACCCACAATCATTAGTACCTGAATCTGTGATGCCATCATTTGCTTGGTTAGCAAAAAATGAAGTTAACCCTGACAAAGTACAAGCAAAAATGCGTCTATTCCGCGACCATTTCGGCGTGCCTTATAGCGATGCTGATATTGCAGCTGCACCCGATGCGGTACAAGGTAAAACTGAGCTCGATGCTGTTGTTGCGTATTTACAACAACTGGGCACTGCAATGAAAGGTCAACGTTAATGTTGGGCACATTACACAGTATCGCAACGGTCGCAGCGTTTATCGCTTTTATTGCGATTGTTTGGTGGGCTTACTCGCCAAAGAATCGCAAACGATTTGAAGAAGATGCAAAACTTGCGTTAGATGACGAAGACCTAACAGATGCATCACAACGCAATAAGGATAAAAAATGAGTGGATTTTGGAGTTTTTGGATAACCCTATTTTCCATCGCTTGTTGGGCTTGGATTTTGTGCTGGTTAGTCGGTGTATTGGGTTATCGCCCAAAAATGTCGGATGACGGTACCACAGGCCATGAATACGATGGTATCCAAGAGTTTGACCGTCCATTACCAAAATGGTGGTTAGCAATCTTTTGGGGTTCATTAGCTTGGGCACTACTGTACATGCTATTGTTCCCATCAATATTGCCAGGCTCATGGAAAGGTATTACTACGGTAAAAGTAGATGGGCAAGATGTTCCTTGGACCAGTGCTAATGAATTAGCATCCGATCTTGAGCGCAATAATGCCGTATTTACTCGCACGTTCAATGATAAAATCTTAAAAGACAAAGCGGTAACGGCACAAATTGATAGCCTTGCTAAATTACAAGCACAGCAAGCTAAAAATGCAGAACCGAATGCCGAATTAAAATCGCAAATTGATAAAGATATTGTAGGGCTGGCACCTGCCGTTATAAAACTTTCTCAAGACCCGCAAGCGATTAAAATTGGTCAGCGTTTGTTCTTACAAAACTGTTCAGTGTGTCATGGCTCACAAGCGCATGGTGCACCCGGTTATCCAAACTTGACGGACAATGACTGGATTTATGGCGGTACACCCGATAAAATATTGTTAACCCTAAATCATGGTCGAGTCGGTGGTATGCCAGCTTGGAAAGCGCAGATTGGTGAAGACGGTGTTCGCGCCGTAGCTGAATATGTATTATCACTATCACCCGGTCATGGTTCAAAAGAAAATGGTCAGTTAAACCAAACTTTGGTTAATCAAGGCAAGGGTATTTTTGATGCCAACTGTGCGGTATGTCATGGTAAAGATGGTAAAGGTAACCCTGATGTCGGTGCTGTTAACTTAACGGATGACACGTGGTTGTATGGTGGCGACCGGGAAACAGTTCGTACTACGATACGTAATGGTCGTGCCGGTGTGATGCCACATTGGGATACCAAACTGGGTAACGAGCGTATTATGTTATTGGCAGCGTATGTTTATTCATTAAGCGATCACAAACAAGACGCTTCTGTGATGACGCCAACCACTGTTGTTAATAAAGAACGTGGTGCAGCCTCTACCCCAGTTGAAACTGCCAATGCGGTAAAATCTTCGGTTGCTAGTGCGGTAAAATAATTTTTACCTGCTACTTAAAAAAGCGAGTTTTAATCACTCGCTTTTTTATTGGCGATTGATTTGTCCCTCTTTACCTGCTTATTTTTTCACTTGGCTAGTTTTTCAAAGGCAATTTCATCAAAACCAATGATTAACTCATTGTCTGAGACGACAATCGGGCGCTTAATCATACTTGGCTTAGCTACCATCATATCTAACGCAGCATCCACATCTTGCTTGATTTGGGCTTTTTGCGCATCGCTAAGTTTGCGGTAGGTTGTGCCTTTGGTGTTTAATACCTTATCTATACCTGCTCGCTTTACCCAATGGGCTAATGTCGTTTTGTCTATCGCCTGTTTTTTATAGTCAAAAAATTCATACTCCAAACCCAGTGCAGTTAATTTATCAAACGCCTTTTTCATGGTGCTACAATTTTTGATACCGTAGATGGTGATGCTCATATTGGCTCCTTTTTTTATCGCAATTTTTACGGTTTTAGGCTATGCTATGGGGCTTAATATACTTTCCCATTCAAATACTGCAAATTCAGACCATTATGAGTAATTCAGCTTTAACCAGTCAATACCAACCCCAAGAGATTGAGCCTGCCCAACAACAAAAATGGGAACAGCAAAATCGCTATCAAGTGAACAATGCCGCGTCAGATAAGCCGTCACGTTATTTGCTGTCTATGTTTCCTTACCCCAGTGGTAAACTGCACATGGGGCACGTGCGCAACTACACGATTAGTGATGTGTTGAGTCGTTACTATCGGTTAAAGGGTTATGAAGTATTGCAACCAATGGGCTGGGATGCGTTTGGTATGCCTGCAGAAAATGCGGCGATTGCCAACGCTGTCGCCCCTGCTGCGTGGACGTTTTCAAACATTGACAATATGCGCGCGCAGCTCAAATCATTAGGACTATCGATTGACTGGTCACGTGAATTTGCTACTTGTACGCCAGAGTATTACAAGTGGGAACAATGGCTATTTGTACAACTGTTCAAAAAAGGCTTGGTATACAAAAAACTCTCAACGGTGAATTGGGACCCTGTTGATAATACCGTCCTTGCCAATGAGCAAGTGGTGGATGGTCGCGGTTGGCGCTCAGGTGCGCTAATTGAAAAACGCGAAATCCCCATGTACTACTTTAATATCACCGCCT
Organism: Faucicola osloensis; assembly: GCA_016888885.1. Lineage (GTDB taxonomy): Bacteria > Pseudomonadota > Gammaproteobacteria > Pseudomonadales > Moraxellaceae > Faucicola. The sequence goes on along the minus strand of CP069437.1, from coordinate 12,809 downwards.
ACGCAGACGAGCTGTTAAATGATTTGGATAAGCTAGAAGGTCATTGGCCGCAGCAAGTGATTACTATGCAGCGCAACTGGATTGGTCGCTCTGAAGGCATGGAAATTCATTTTCCCTATACCTTAAATGGTGAAGAAAAAACCCTAGATGTGTTCACGACCCGTCCTGATACCTTAATGGGTGTGACTTATGTATCGGTGGCGGCTGAGCATCCACTGGCAAAACACGCGGCCGCGACCAATCCTGCCCTACAAAGCTTTATTGAAGCCTGCAAAAAAGGCTCAGTTGCCGAAGCAGACTTAGCTAAAGCTGAAAAAATGGGTATGGATACGGGTCTGACTGTCACCCATCCGTTGACCGGTGAGCAAGTGCCTGTTTGGGTCGCTAACTACGTCTTAATGAGCTACGGTTCTGGCGCTGTCATGGCAGTCCCTGCGCATGATGAACGCGACTTTGAATTTGCCAATAAATACCAGTTACCTATCAAGCAAGTGATTGACCTAGACGAACCCCACAAGCAAGGTCAACAGTTTAATGCAACGACTTGGCAAGACTGGTATGGCGATAAGCAAAATGGCGTGGCTATTAACTCGGGCGAGTTAGATGGTTTAAATTTTAAACAAGCCTTTGACAAAATTTTAACCCAACTTGAGCCAAAAGGCTTGGGTAAAAAAACCATCAATTATCGGCTACGCGATTGGGGGGTATCTCGTCAGCGTTATTGGGGTTGCCCAATTCCGGTTATCAACTGTGCCGACTGCGGTACAGTACCTGTTCCTGAAAGTCAGCTGCCTGTGGTATTACCTTTAGATGTAGTGCCCGATGGACGTGGCAATCCCCTCAACAATCTCGCTTCATTTACCGATGTCAACTGCCCATGTTGCGGTAAGCCTGCCAAACGTGAAACCGATACCTTTGATACCTTTGTAGAATCAAGCTGGTATTACGCGCGTTTTGCCTCACCCAATTATACTGATGGGATGATTAATAAAGTCGCCGCCGATAAATGGCTACCTGTGGATCAATATGTAGGCGGTGTTGAGCACGCCGTGTTACATTTGCTGTATGCGCGTTTTTTCCACAAGCTTATGCGTGATGAAGGCTTGGTGCAGGGTGATGAACCCTTTGCCAATTTACTCACCCAAGGCATGGTCTTGGCGGGTACTTATCTTCGCGAAAATGCCGATGGTAGCAAATCCTATTACTTTCCAGAAGAAGTTGATATCCGCTACAACGACAAAGGTCAGCCCATCGAAGCGACCTTAAAAGCCGATGGTCAGCCTGTCAAAATTGGCAAAATCGAAAAAATGTCAAAGTCAAAAAACAATGGTGTCGACCCACAAGCGACTATTGATCAATATGGCGCAGATACGGTTCGACTTTACACCATGTTTACCGCGCCTGTCGACCAAACGCTTGAATGGATTGACGATGGACTAAAAGGTCCGTATAACTTTTTGAAAAAAGTATGGCGTTATACCATCGAGCATGCCGAAACCTTGGCACAACAATCTTTAACCGCAGCAACCTTATCGGTAACTGATACCCAGTCGCTTAGTAAAGCCGCTAAAAATCTACGGCGTAAAACACATGATACGATCGGCAAATTAGATGACGCCTTTGGCAAAAACTTGGCGCTCAATACGCCCGTGTCATTTTTAATGGAACTGTCGAACGAACTCACGGCGTTTGAAATCGCTTCTGATAGCGACTTGGCGGTAGCCAATGAAGCACTCATAACATTATTGACCTTGCTCACCATGTACGCGCCGCACATGGCAGAAGTCCTACTTGAGCAGTTAGGGATTGATGTGATGACACTAAGCTATCCAGCCGTTGATACTTCAGCCTTGGTACAAGACACTATCACCATGGTGGTGCAAGTCAACGGCAAAATCCGTGGTCAAATGGATGTGGCGCCAAACAGTGACAACGATTGGTTAAAAGCCGAAGCGAAACAACTCGACAGTGTCGCTAAATTTATCACCGGCGATATCGTCAAAGAAATCGTGGTGCCCAATAAACTGGTCAATATTGTGGTAAAAGCCTAGGGCGTGTCCCTAATTCGGAACAAAGTATTTTTAATGGCCTAAAAATGCCTAAATCTGGCAAAACTGCGTTAAATTGTTTGACAATATTCCAATATTATCTGCACAATTTGCCTTGTTTTGCTGGCGATTTAGTCTATTTTTAGCCTCATTATCCAAATAGGGACACGCCCTAATTGATTACAAGGGCTTATTGGCAACCTAAGCCCTTTTTGACCTTAAAGCTTTATAATAACCTGAAGCTTTATAATAAAGCGTTATCACAAGCAATACCGACAATCATAGACAGGTAACTAACAGACAGGTAACTATATGAATAAGCCATTTCTTCGTATCCTCCTAAGCAGTGTGTTACTGACGCAGCTACCTGCCTGTGGTTTTCATCTACGCGGGTATGATGCGCCCATGTCACAAAATATCCCAACCACTGAGCTGATTTTTAACAATAGCCCAGAAGCCTATGCGGTTAAAAATTCGTTAAAAAAACAGCTCGACCAGCTAAGCATTAATACCCAAGATAGGGTGATTGATAACAAGGCAACCACCCAATCAAATGCCACCTTGCCTGCCAGTATTGAAGTCAAAAACATTCGCCTGCAAAACTACCAGCTACGCGGTATTTTGACCGAAATTCGCATGGTGTTAAGCGCAGAGGTCACTTATCGCGCCATTGAAAATGGTCAACCTCGCACGCTGACTAATACTATTCAAGTACAGCGTAGCTATCAGTATGACCAAGGCGTGGTAGCCACTGACAACCCCCAAGCTGAGCAAATTAAAGTATGGTTGTATGACAACCTGGCGCAGCGTATTGCTGACCAATATGTCGCATTGAGCCTTCCTAAAATCACCAAAGTGCCTACTGCAACTACCCCATAACCTAATTGATACCTAATTGATAATACGCTGATGCAGTACAATTTTTTAAATGCCTTTCAACATCTCAAAAACAGGCAAGCCCCCGCCACTGGGGTGTGGCTAATGCATGGCGATGAAGAGTTGCTGTCACAGTGGCTGATTGAAAAAATGTCGCCCAATTGGCGGCAGCATAATATGGCAATTTCGCGCATGGATATTACCAGCGCCAAATCATGGCAAGCGGTTTTGGCAGAGCTAAGCAGTCTGTCACTGTTTGACGACAACAAAGCCATTATCGTTCACGGCAATCATAAGCCCGATAAAGAGGCGTTGGCAGAATTAGCGCAATTTGCGACCAGCAATTCGAGCAATTGCTTAGTCATTATCAGTGATAAATACGATAAAAAAAGCCAAAACAGTGCGTTTTTTTTGCTTTGCGACAAATTTGGTCAGGTCATTGAATGCCATCTTTATCAAGAGCAGCAACGCGAACAACTGTTACAGCAACACGCCCAAGATTTTGGGCTCGAACTCACCAAACCCGCTTGGCAAATGCTGATGGCACAAACTCAGCATAATTTGCTGGCAGCTTACCAAAGTCTGTGGCGACTCTCCTATCTCTATGCTACAACAGATGCCAATCCTCCTACCCATTTTGTGACCATCGATGAGTCTCAGCTGTTTGATGGATTGGTGAGTCAATCTATGTTTACCACCTTTGATTTATCGGATGCCATGTTGGCAGGTGATACTGCGCAGGTTGCAAAAATCTTGCAGCAACTCAAAGCCAGTGAAGAACCAGAGAGTCTAGTGTTATGGATGATAGCCAAAGACATGCGCAATATTTTAAGCTTGCAATCAGGGGCAAGTTATCAAAGCCTCGGCATTTGGCAAAGCAAGCAACAGCTGTATAGTAAAGCGCTGCATCGTCACTCCCATGACGCTACCCGAAACTGGTCGGACGCACTGTACCAAGCTGATCAAGCCATCAAAGGTCTGGTGCAACAACCGGCTTGGGAGCTGCTCTACCAACTCGCTTTTCGTCTAGCGGGTCAACCATTATTTCACTAGTTGCTTTAAAAGTTACTTTAAAAGTTGCTTTTAAAAATGCTCCGCAACCTTTGCAATCTTTGCAACCCTTCAAACAACCCGACCATCAAAACACCATACAATCCACTACCCTCAAATTTTTAATGCGTTTTTCTTACTCATAACATTTATTTTATAATCCAGCAAGATTATGTGGTTATAATTAAAAATCCTTTCGGCTTACCTGTTTTTATTGCAATTTATTCTCATTTAGCTTTTAATACTCCCTGTTAAAAAGCTGTATTTATTTAATTTTTTTCAATTGTTTATCCCTTGATAAGGTTTGGCACGATGACCGCTACCCAAAAAAAATGGCTCAAATGGGCAATCTTAAGTTTGATCGTTATTTCACTGGCAGCGTTAGCCTATTGGTACTTTAAACCCAAACCCCAAAAACCCAATTACATCACCGCTAGTGTCGAGCGTAGCGATATTGAAAACAGTGTGATGGCCACGGGCAAAATTGAAGGCATTAAACAAGTGGATGTGGGCGCTCAGGTGTCAGGGGAAGTGACAAAATTGTATGTCGAAGTAGGTGATACGGTCAAAAAGGGCGATGTTATTGCTCAAATTGACCCAGTTACCCTGCAAAATACCTTAGCCGCGCAGCAAGCTACCTTACAGCAAAGCAAAGCGAATTTGGAAAGTGCCAAGTCCGCCTATCAGACCAAACAAGCCGCACTTGCCACAGCGCGAGCCGACTTGAAAGGTAAAATAGCAACCTTGCAACAATCGTAAACAGAATACAATCGCCTAAAATCCTTGCTTGCCATGAATGCCATCTCCAAACAAGAGCTGGAGCAAGCGGATACCGCTGTCAAAACAGCCCAAGCCAATGTAGACAGTGCCCAACAAGCGATTGTGACTGCCCAAGCAAATATTGCCTCATCGCAAGCCGATATTGTGAGTGCACAACAAACCATAAAAAAATCGCAAATGGACGTCAATACGGCTGAAAAAAATCTTGGATATAGCCAAATTGTTGCCCCAATATCAGGCACGGTGATTTCTATCACCACCAAACAAGGGCAAACGGTGAACGCCAATCAATCAGCCCCCACCATTGTGACATTGGCAGATTTGAGTAGTGTGCGGGTGAAAGCCAAAATATCAGAAGCCGATGTCGTTAACCTCAAAGTAGGGTTGCCTGTTTATTTCAATATCATTGGACGCCCAGATAAGAAATACCAAGCCACGCTGTCGACCATTGGACCTGCGCCCGATGGTACCACCGCCAGTGATTCATCAACGTCAACGGATTCGGCGATTTACTACATTGGTTATTTTACTGTCCCCAATCCCGATGGCGCGCTACGCATCAACATGACAGCGCAAGTCTATATTGTTGAAAACAAAGTCAATAATGTGCTTAGCGTACCGGCTGCAGCAATCAAAACTGATCCAAAAATGGGCAGTTATGTTGAAGTGGTACAAGCCGATGGTACTACCAAAAAACAAGCGGTCAAAACAGGTGTCACCAATCGTATTACCACCCAAATTCTTAGCGGCGTCAACCAAGGTGATAAGGTGGTTGTGGGTCAAGCAACGGTGAGTAAATCACGTTCATCGTCTAAAAATAACGGTGGTCCACCGATGATGTAGTCATCGGTAGATGATAACCCTAGATTGTAAACGTTGATTGTAACCTATGACGCATGCTAACTTTGAGATACACGGCTGATGATAACGCAAGACACCAAACAACCTGTTATGGAAGTGAAGGATTTAATCCGTGAATTCCCTGCAGGTGATGAAAAAATTCGGGTTTTACATGGGATTGACTTGACCATTTATGAAGGTGAAATGGTCGCAATTATCGGTCAATCAGGCTCGGGTAAATCCACCTTAATGAACATTTTAGGCTGCCTAGATCAGGCGACCGCAGGTAGTTACCACATCTATGGCAAAGCGGTGGACAAACTCACCGCAGACGAACTTGCCGAGCTTCGCCGTGAGCATTTTGGGTTTATTTTTCAGCGCTATCATTTACTTGGTGACCTCAATGCCCAAGACAATGTCGCCGTCCCTGCCGTATATGCAGGGATGCCGGTGCGGCAACGTGAAGCGCGCGCCACCCAATTGTTAGACGACTTAGGGCTTGGGGCAAAAACCCAAAATCGCCCGAGCCAACTCTCCGGTGGTCAACAACAGCGTGTATCTATTGCGCGTGCCTTAATGAATGGTGGCGACATTATCCTGGCTGATGAACCGACTGGGGCATTAGATAGCCAATCGGGTAAAGACGTGATGGCGATTTTGAGAAATCTAAATAGCCAAGGTCATACCATCATTATGGTGACCCACGATCCTTCCATCGCTGCCCAAGCCGAACGCGTGATTGAAATCAAAGACGGGCAGATTCTTAAAGATTATTATACCGACAATAGAGTTGACAAAACCACTGAAGTTCAACACCTAAATTTTGCCAAAAAATCTGGTGTTACCGCGTTTTTGGACCGCTTATCTGAAGCCTTTAAGATGTCTGTTTTGGCGATGAAAGCCCATAAAATGCGGACATTGTTAACCATGTTAGGTATTATCATTGGTATTGCCTCTGTGGTATCGGTAGTGGGTCTAGGGCAAGGTTCTCAACAAAAAATTCTCAATGATATTAGCTCCTTAGGCACCAATACTTTAACCATACGAGATGGCTATAAATTTGGTGACCCTCGCCGCAAATATCATGATAATAATTTAACAGATGCCGATGCGAATGCTGTCGCAGAACAGCCGTATGTGCAAAGCGTCAGTCCACAAGTCAGCAGCAGCGCCACCGCCCGTTACCGTGAAACAGAAGCTTCTGTAAATGTCAGTGGCGTGGGCAAAGATTATCTAACGGTGAAAGGGGAAAAACTGGCGCTTGGGCAAACCTTTAATGACAATAGTATTACCTCGATGACCCAAGATGTGATTATTGATGATAATGCAAAAACCACCTTTTTTGCCAATGTCAGTGACCCCATTGGTGAAGTGATGTTGGTGGGTAGTGTGCCCGCTCGTGTCATCGGTGTGCTGCAGCCATCTGAGCAAGCTTTTGGTCCAAGTTCAGACACCCCTACCCTATATATGCCTTATACCACTGTAATGCGTAGAATGCTTGGTACTAGTCATGTAGATAGTTTTATTGTGCTACTAAAAAACACTATCTCGTCTAGTGCCGCTGAGCAAGCCGTTTCTGATTTGATAGAGCAGCGACACGGCACCGATGACTTTCGTATTCAAAACTCCGATTCAATCCGTCAGACGATTGAATCCACCACAGGCACGATGACATTACTGGTTTCGTCGATAGCCATTATTTCTTTGATTGTTGGGGGTATTGGCGTCATGAATATCATGCTCGTCTCAGTCACCGAGCGTACCAGTGAAATTGGTGTGCGCATGGCAGTGGGCGCAAGACAATCTGATATCATGCAGCAGTTTTTGATAGAAGCGATTTTGGTGTGTATCTTGGGCGGGATTTTAGGTATTAGCCTAGCGTTTGCCATCGGCGCTTTAATTAACAAATTTGCAGGGGGTAATTTCCAAGTGGTGTATTCAACCACTTCCATTGTAGCGGCGGTGGTGTGTTCCACTCTCATTGGTGTGGTTTTTGGGTTTATTCCCGCGCGCAATGCCGCCAAACTCAATCCTGTTGATGCCTTATCGGGTGGTGAATAATCAGGTGGTGAATAAAAGTTTTATCACCTGATTAATCAACATCTAGCCAATCAAGATTCATTTAATTAAAGCTGGATAAGTTAAAGATTAAAGGGGTGAAAACCTATCATAAGTCGATGAATTTACCCCTCTATTTCGATGCAAATCCTTAGTTAAAAAAATTGTGCAAAAAGGCTTGCAAACCAAGATTTAATGCGTATAATATGCACTCACTTAACGGCAATAGCCAAAATAAAAACGTGAAAATCGTTTTGTATTGCCTTAAAATTTTTGGATCGTTAGCTCAGTTGGTAGAGCAGTGGACTTTTAATCCATTGGTCCCGCGTTCGAGTCGCGGACGATCCACCATATTTTGAAAGTTTGACAATGTCATTTTATGAATTTGACTTGTGAAATCAAAATTACTTTGCAATTTTTTAATGCTTTAGCAAATCATAGATTTGCTCTTGCGAAGCTGAAAACGCCTCCCAGACGTTTTCTTAACGCTTCTCAGGATCGTTAGCTCAGTTGGTAGAGCAGTGGACTTTTAATCCATTGGTCCCGCGTTCGAGTCGCGGACGATCCACCATATCCAAAGCCCTTATCGAATTGATAAGGGCTTTTTTTATACCCTTGATTTTTAGCGCTATGATTTAGGCTAGCAATTTAGGTTAGACAAATAAAAATTAACTGCTTTATTTCAACTCATCTTTGATTGCAGCAAATAGCTGGCTTAACGTTTAGCAAAGAAAAAAGCCAAACCTTTAATGGTTTGACTTTTTACAGCATCCGGCATCAATGCTGTCGAGATAGGCTATAACTTTTAGTGTAGCTTATTTTTGGTATGGATAGTTAGGTGATGTACTTAATACATAGCCTGTTGCACCACCCGCTGCTGCACCGATTGCTGCGGCTTTACCGATGTCGCTACGGTCGCCATCTGATTTTGCCAGTGCACCTAACGCTGCACCCGCTACCGCGCCTTGCATCGCCGCGCGAGAAGAGCCTTGGGTAGTGACGCGGTTGCCATAGGCATCAGTGGTAGCACAAGCTGTCAGTGCTGTTGAACCAACAAGTGTTGCAAGTACCGCAAGTGTTTTAAGTGATTTCATACTTTTCTCCAGTAGGGTTTCCATTTGCTAAAATGTCAGGTCTTTTTAGCAACTTACTGAAGTTATATTAGCGTAAATTTTTCACCCTATTGTTATGAATAAAGACTGATTTATACGTGTTTTGTAAGTAACCTTGCTATAGTTTGGGCAAAAAATAGCTTACTCAAGGTGGCGTTAACTTTTTCTACAATACCGAGTATATATTAGGCATGATAACTGTTTAATAAATCGTTAAATTGCGCTTCAGTGACCACTTTTACCCCCAGTTTTTCGGCATTGGCAAGTTTACTACCCGCTTTTTCGCCTGCGAGCAGTGCGGTGGTCTTGGCAGAAACGCTGCCTGAGACTTTTGCCCCTAATGCTTGCAATTTGGCTTTGGCTTCGTCACGTCCCATGCCTTCAAGGGTGCCTGTAATGACCCAACTTTGACCTTTAAGCGGCTGATTGCCTTCAGGTACTTGGCTGACAGGCTGCCAATGAATACCGGCTTGTAATAATCGATTGATGACTTCGATATTGTGCTCGGCACGAAAAAACTCAAAAATCGAGTCTGCGGTTTTTTCACCGACATCGGGGGTTTTTTGTAAGGCTTCAATACTCGCTGCCATGAGCGGCTGCAAGTCGCCAAATTGCATGGCTAAATTCATTGCCGTGCTCTCTCCTACGCCGCCAATACCTAAGGCAAAGATAAACCGCGGCAAGGTCGTATCTTTACTTTTTTCAATGGCAGCCAGCATATTTTCAACAGATTTTTCCCCCAATTTTTCAAGGTTGATGAGCGCATCGCGGTGATTGTTAAGCGCATAAATATCTGCGACATTTTTAACAATACCCTGCTCAAAAAAGTTAATCAACCAACGCTCACCGAGCCCGTCGATATCCATCGCTTTACGACTGACAAAGTGAATCAGTGCTTCTTGTTGCTGGGCTGGGCAAAATAGCCCCCCAGTGCATCGTGCCAGCGCTTCGCCTTCTGGCATAATAACAGGTGAACCACACACCGGGCAATGCGTCGGCAGGCTCACCACTTGGGCATTGGCGGGGCGCTCGTCCGTCCAAACGCGCGTAACTTTGGGAATGACATCACCGGCACGGTGTACGCTGACCATGTCCCCTGCTCGGATATCTAAACGCTGAATTTCACCGATATTATGTAGGGTCACATTGCTCACAGTGACGCCACCGACATTGACAGGTTCAAGCTTGCCCACGGGCGTCAACTGACCTGTGCGCCCTACTTGCCATTCAATCGCATTTAGACGCGTCATCACGGTTTCGGCAGGGAATTTATAGGCAGTTGCCCAGCGTGGCTCACGGCTTAAAAAGCCCAGTTGCTCTTGCAAGGCTAAACTATTGACCTTAATCACCGTGCCATCAATTTCAAAGGGTAAGCGACTGCGTTTCTCAATCACCGATTGATAATACGCTTGTAGCTGCGCGGCTGTTTGCACGATTTTGATATCGCTGATGCTAAAACCCAACCCTTGTAGCCAAAAAAGCGCATCGGATTGGGTGGTAATCTCAGCGGGCAAGCCCTGATTGACAGAATAGGCATAAAACGCCAGCGGACGACTTTTGGCGATATTGGGATCAAGCTGGCGCAAACTTCCTGCGGCAGCGTTACGCGGATTGGCAAAGGTTTTCTCCCCTTTTGCTTGGGCATCACGGTTGAGCCTTGCAAACCCTGCTTTGGGCATGAGTACTTCGCCGCGCACTTCTAAGCGCGGTATATCAATCGCCAGCTGCAGGGGTAGATTTCGAATAGTACGCACGTTTTGGGTAATATCTTCGCCCGTTTGACCATCGCCGCGAGTGACCGCTTGCACAAATTGCCCGTTTTGGTACAACAGTGAAACCGCAAGCCCATCAAGTTTGAGCTCGACTTCATATTCAGGATTTTGCTGATGGTCTGCCAAACGGTCATTGACCCGTCGCATAAAATTCTGTAAATCGTCAAAGGTAAATAAATTACCCAGTGACAGCATGGGTATTTGGTGGGTGACTTGGGTAAAAAATGGCAACGGTTTGTCGCCTACTTGGTTGGTAGGGCTGTCGCTTTGTACCAATTCAGGATGGGCGGTTTCTAGTGCCACCAGTTCTTGGCGAAGTTGGTCGTATTCGCTATCTTCTAACAGCGGATTATCTAAGACGTAGTAAGCATGGTTATGTTGTTTTAGCTGTGCAATGAGTTTGCGCATTTGCGCAGTAATAGCGGCTGTGTTCATAATCATAATGATTTAAAAAAGATAACGGATATTTTACAACAAAGTGATGGCTTACTTGGTCAATTTTTTCAGTCATCGGGTCAGTCAAAACAATAAAACTTTTAACCATAAAAAAAGGCACTCACGAGGAGTACCTTGTTTCATTTTAAGAAAATCTATCGACCAAAATTAATGGCAAGCTCGCGCATGGCTTGGGTATTTTCTTTGTTAATCGGCTCACCTGTGTCGTCATATACCGTGGCATTTAGGTCATTGGCAAGCAATCCTGCGATACTCATCATGCTATCAAAGCCTTGAACAGGGCGTGGGTGTGGTAGCGATAAAAATAATACCAAGCCTTTCATGGTTTGCGTCGGTAGTCGATTGAGATCGAAAGGTGAAATACCCTCATTGTCAATCATCATCAGACTAAACCACAATAAGCCTGTCCCGTCTTTGTTTTCGTAGCGATGGAACATATTCATCGCACCAAACTTCAAGCCATATTTATCAATCAGCTCTAACAGATAATCGCCTTTAATGTCGACAAACTGCTGATTAGGAAAAATACTGATGTTGATATTTTGAATCGCGTTGTTGAGTGGGCTGTTTTGTTCTTCGTCAATTTGCGCTTGGATATGGGTGTCCAAAATTGGGCTGTTATCGGTAAAGCTGTCATTTTTTAGCTGATTTTCATCGAAAGTATGCACAACAGGGCTGATAGTCTCTGTGGCATTGGCAAGCATGCTAAAAGCGTCGTTTTCGTTTTCCACAAATGTATTGGTTTCTGCCAATAATTTGTCATTGGCAGATTTAGTGACATTGGCAGATTTAGTGACATTGGCATTGGCAAAACCGCCATTGGCTGGATAGTTGTCTAGGCGCAGTTCGGTATCGTCCGCGCTTAGCTTTACTTCGCCTTTAGGATTGTCGGGTGTAATTTCCGCTTTAAACAACTGGCTTTCTTCGGGCTCAGGGCGCTGATGGCGTGGAATAATAGGTAAACCATCTTTATCATGTTCAATCGCGTCAGTCGCTAATACATCTTGGTTTTTTTGACGAATGGATTTTAGTAGCGTGTAAATACCCCAAACGATAGCAACAACCGCAAGAATGATAAGAATAAGCTGAGTGATAGACATAAACAACGACCTTTGAGAAAGACGATAACGACCCTGTTTGTAGTGTAAAAATTTTTACATCGGTATTTTTGCCGTTATACTATCATGACTTCATAAAATCAGCTAGAAAAAACCGTGACAAGGCTTGACTTTTTGCGTATTTGACAGGTGAAAATCGCTTATGCCAAATAAGCTTCCACCTCCGCCATATCCACACTGACCAGCTTGGACACCCCCGCCGTTGGCATGGTCACACCTTTGAGCTCATCGGCAATTTGCATGGCAAGTTTGTTATGACTGATAAAAACAAACTGTACGTCTTTGGCAAGCTGCTCAATTAAGCGGGTAAAGCGTGCGACATTGGCGTCATCGAGCGGCGCATCGACTTCATCGAGCACACAAAATGGCGCGGGCTGCTGTTTAAAAATAGCAAAGATTAAACTTAACGCCGTTAAGGTCTTCTCCCCGCCCGATAACAGCGCCAGCCGGCTGTTCTTTTTGCCTTTCGGCTGTGCCATAAGCTCTAACCCTGACTGCCAGCCTTTGCCGCTGCCATCTTTGTCATTGGTATGGTCTGATAACACCAGCTTAGCTTGCCCGCCACCGAACACTTGGGTGAATAGCTTGTTAAGATCGATATTGACTTGGGTCAACATATCCATAAAAAGCTGTTTGGTCTGACTGTCAATCTGCTGGATAGCAAGTTGCAATTTGTCAATACTGGCGGTCAAATCCGAG